>NZ_AP031605.1:0-3846721 GCF_041155085.1 Marinobacter sp. RI1 | reverse complement strand
GCTGTCGGGGGTTTTTTATTGCCTGCAGGAAAGCGAGCAGATATGACCCTGTGATCAGGCGCACAGTTACGCTCGGTAAATAGCGTTAGCATTCCCTCAAGACTGGCAGAAAAAAAGACTAAAAAGCCAGCTTCAGAGACACTCATCAGTCATTCGATCATTGCCGTCAATAACAACAAACGGCGGGCAGGTATGGCTATGAGTACACGTAAAAGACTATTCCTCGCGCTGTCCATGGTGCTGTCTTCGGCTGCCCATGCAGATTTGCAGCCCATTTCTGATGCCGAGCTGTCCGAGGTGACAGGTCAGGCCTTTGTCTCCATAGACCGCCAGTACCATCCCGATCCCAACGAAAATACCTCCTATACCCGTGTCAATCTCGGTATGGATATCGAAATCCAGACCAATGTTGATGTTCTCGAGATGGGGCGATATGAGCGAGCGGGTGAGAAGCAGGGTTCTTCCGATGTGCTGATCCGCGATTTTGCGCTCGGGTACATCAATAACCAGGCCTACTACAGCAAGAACCCTGATGCTCCGCGACAATATCGCCCCGATGGCTCAGCCTATGGCGAGAATGAGATTGTTCCGTTCATGATCGATAGCCCGTTCTTTGAGTTTGCCTTTGATGAGACCACCAATGAGGTGGTAGGTGTTCGTCTTGGCTTTGGCGAGTCCATGGGCATTCTTTCCGGCAAGATCGAAACGCTGACGGGCAACGTCAATGTCGACATCATTGATCGGGGTGAAGGGTTGCGGGAGGCTAACTCCACCGGCAATTTCTTCGATCAGTTGATTGTACTGCTCACCCCTTTGCTCGAATCGGGCAGTCCGCTCGCCACCAAGGCGCAGCTGGTCTATGGAGCGGAAGATGACCCGCGCATTGGCGAGCTTGATCCCATCCGTGCGGAGTATATCGGTATTCCGAACGGGGAAAAGTTCGTTCTCGAAGGTGCCGCCGGATTCACCCGCTGGTCTCTGAAGAACCTGATTGGCTGGGGATCCAGTTCGGAGATCGAGGTGCCGGATTGTTCCTTCTTCAGCTGTGGTGCTGGTGACATCTATGTCTATGCCCAGGATTGCATGGTGCTGGGTATAGACTCCTGCTTTGATCTGGATATTTACAACAGTTTCCCGATTGGCCAGGTTGAGGAGGTCAATGGTGAGCGGCGAATTACCGGTCCCGCCGATGGTGCGTTTATTTCGTTTCAGACCAAAGATCTGGATTGGCTGAAGGACGTCAAGAAAACCGACATCACGGTAGAGGACTTTATTCGGGCGACGTCCGGCGCATTCTTCAATATCCCCAATGGCGCCACCGAGGTAAACCTGAATGAGGCGTTGTACGGCACGGACCGTTATCGGACTGAGTACATAGACCGTGGTCGGGGGCTGTTCTGATGAGAGGATTCGGGTTCTGCAACTTCCCCTGCACTTCAATGTTGTCGTTAGCGCTCTTGTGGTCTTTGCCCCTCCAGGCTGAGATGGTGACTCTTAATGAGTCCGAGATGTCCGAGATCGATGGCGCCGGCATAGGCCTGGTTCTCGATAACTTTGCCTTCTCCCATGGAACCGACGCGCCGGATGCCAATGGCAACCAGGCCCGTATATTCCGAATCACGGGCATCAAAAGCACGGACGGGCAGGACGTGGATATCACCGTGAATCACTTGTACATCGCGGGCGCTGATTCCGCCTATGGTCAGAATCTGACCCCGGTCAACCTGGGGCGTTTGCTGCATCCCTGGCGAATTGACGTGGTGGACGGCAACACGATCGGGGTCAGAGATAAATCGGTGTTGGAAATCGCCGCGCCCGCGATGCTCAGCGCGGCCGAGGGTTACGATTGCCTGGGTGGCTCTGCGGCTGCTGGCAGCGGTACCTGTTCAAGCCGCCCCGCGACTGAATCCTGGATTGGCGAGCGAGCGGATATGGGGATGCAGATGAATGTCGCCGTGGGTGACGATCGCTCTGCCAACCTGAATATACATGCGAAAAGTGCCGTGATTGACGGGAGTTACCTGCGCCTCTGGGGCGATGACGCTCGCCAGCAAATGGCCGGCCAGTTCAAGCTGAACTTCTACTCTCCGGAGTTAACCATCAACGCATGCACCCAGGATGGCAGCGAGTGTGGCTCCCGCATCACCATGTCCGATTTTGTCCTTCAACTGGCGATCGGTAACGAGCTCCAGCCAGTGTTTTTTGATGTCGACGGTACGGGCAATTTCGTGCTGGAGGTAGATGCTATCGCTGCGCCGGCACCCGGGCAGATTGCCGCAAACGGGCTTCGGGATGGCAGCGATACCGCAACCTGGGACTTCTATGAAGCCTATTACACCAATCCGGAATACCGGAGCAATCTCCGGATTGGCAACTTTGGTGTTGGTGACCGGGATTTTGGCTCCGCCCGCATCGAAGGAATGCTCATTCAGCACCTGGAAATCAGAACCAAGGACTTGGCGCCATGATCCGTCTGACTTGTTGTTCAGCTACCCGGTTTTGCCTGCTCTTTGCGGCCTTGCTTCCCGCCTTGGCGTATTCCGAGATGTCGCCGCTCGGGGACGACGCCCTGGCTGATGTCTCCGGCCAGGGGGGGATCTATCTGTCTGGCGACATCAGCATCAACGAAATGGGAGGTCCGGTTCAGAACAATTACTTTGGCCGGTGTGATGAGGCAGATAAGAAATGCGGTGCTCGCTTTGCCTATCGGCTGAAGCAGGATGGCGGATGGATGGTACTGGATGAAATTCGAGGGATGTTCGCCTTTGAGGGTCTGACCCTGAGGGTGCGTTCGATCGATTCCGGCTTTGGGGGGGATGGTGCACTCTTTGACCGTGATGTGATTGAGCTGGGCTTGCCAAATGTTGTCCGGTTTTCTGACGTACAGTTCAAAATCGCTTCCAGTAGCACGCCACGACCAACTGACCCCGGCTTTCAGCAAACCGACATCTTTGCGGTGGAAATGCAGGGGGACGTGATCATGCAGGGTAACCTTCTGGTTTTTCCGGATGGAACCCCTTAGCCAGGAGGCATCATGACTCGTAAGCTTTCCGGAATCCTGCCCCTGAGTACGGTCGTCCTGGGCCTGGGCAGCTATTCGATGATAACCGCTGCAGATCTCCAGAGCCTTGATGACCGGGCGCTGTCTGAGATACGAGGCCAGAGCGGGATTGCCATCGAAACTGACCTGACCATGACCGCAGACAAGCTTTCCTATTACGACGATAACAAAGGCGTCCATCTGGAAGGCATGCGGGTGGGTTCCTCGGAAGTGCCGGGCCAGGGCGCATTTCATCGGACCAGGATCGATATCGGCAGTGATTCTGCGCTGAATCTCGAATACCTGGTAGAAGACCGGCGGGTCGAATTCTCGGACATCCGGCTGGCCGGCGCGCCCGGTGTCAGTATGGGCGGGATTTTCTTTGATCATAGCCTTCAAGGCACCTTGAGCCTGCGCCAGCAGACCGCAGGTGGAACCGGCTATGAATTTGATTCCGCGTACACCATGACGGGAGGCCGTCTGGGCTATAGAACCAACGGTAATTCGGTGTTTCTGGACGATATTACGATGTCCGTTGAGGCCTTGGGAGTAACTCTGGAGCGGGTGGGCCAGACCCTGGAACTGACGGCTCCAAGAGTAACTGGTAGTTGGCAGGTCGGTGCTATTCGATATTCCAGCGATCCTGCGATTTATGGCCGTAGCACCAATGGTAACGGTGACCTGCTGCCCAGCTATGGCGGTCTCTCTGGCCAGTACGAACTGTCCTCAACGACCGGTATATCCGCAGGAGGCCGCGCAGGGGAGGGATTGCGGTTTGATAACGAGACAACCATACATAGCGCGTCTTTCCTCTATCACGATGATGGCCATGCACTCGCCCTGAGAGACATCACTGGTTCCTACCGAATTCAGGACCTTCGTCTGGATGTGGGTGAGGATTGGCGCGGCCGACCGGCAGTGGGTTTAACGCTTGGGCGAATGGAAGGCGAGTTTGAGGTCGGAGCCATTGAGATTGGCGGTGCTGGTAAGAGCTTTGGGGCCTTCAACCTGAGCTTTCTGTTGGAAGACCAGGTATTTGGTGGTCGCAACTACACCAATGCGCTCTACCTGCAGGGCGGAGGCCATGTCGATGCCGGTGCCCAGGGCCTGAGGCTGGCTGCCCAGTGGAGCCTAAGGCTTTCTGATCTGAGCTATACCGAGGACGGCAACAGGGTGATTATCAGCGGCCTTCAGTCCTGGGGGCAGGGCGATATCACCGTGAACGTTACCCGTGACGGTGTTCAGGGTGGAACCCGATTCTATGACGGTTTGAGAATTGGCTTTGAGGGGCTTGAGGCCGGTTACCGTATTAATGGGATGCGCGTTGGCAGTGATGATGCGCCATTGCAGGGTGGTACCGAATTGTTGTTGGCGCTCGGCATCTATCCCGCCTACGACTTTACGCTGGACGGTCACATGACGCTCGGAGCCGGTGGCGCGTCCGGTGAGGGCCTGACGATTAATTCGGATATTCACATTCGTGACGGTCGTGCTGCAGTGATTGCCGCTCCTTATGACGAAGGTAACGGTGAGCAGCCCCAGAAAGGTCTCTGGCTGACCGATATGACCTATGATGGTCATGTTCGTAACATGACTCTGGATGTTACCGATGAAGGATTGGCGCTGGCAACGGAAGAGTCCTGGAGCACCATGGATATCGGCAATGTCCGGATCGGTAATGGTGTCGATGGAGAGAGCCTTGGGCGTTTGAAGATCCAGCGTTTTGAACAGGGGAGCACGACGTTGATCAAGCCTGGTGGTGCCGGCAACGTCTGTGTGGGTGGCGCTGGTGCTTCGGCCTCGGCCTGTTCGGCATCGGGCGGTGAGTGGGAAATGCGGGGCGAGGAAGGTGTCACGATCGAGATGAAGAACATCCTCGCCCGTGCTCAGAGCAGCGAGAAGCGGAATTCGCTGTTGTGGGAAACCAATCGGACCGTCGATGGCCAGGGGCGGGCCGTGAATGGTTCCGGAACCCGCCTGGTTCTGGACAATATTTACACGAGTGACGGTGGTGATTTCGATGGTGATGGCTTCGACGACAATACCTACGGTATTCAAACCGACCTATCCGTTGACGTATACCAGACCCGAGTCGTGAAGAAAGAAAATGGAGCGGACTCGCTGGGGGTGAATGGCGCCCGTGGAGACGAAAAGATTATGGATGCCTCGGCCCCCCAGGGTTATCGGTATGTGTCCTCTCCTTCGGAGGCTGATCGCCTGAACCGTCCACTGGGATTCGCGGTCAAGGCGGAAACCCGTTTCAAGGAACTGACCATAAATAATATCGATCTGGTTCATCCTGTAGGTGGCGCCCAGACCGCCGTGTTCGGCGCCGTGCTGCAGAACGTGAATATTCGCGCAAACCTGACCGCGACACCTATCCCCTGACGTCGCGACCGGTAAAGGGGCAAGGCCAGTGCTGCCCCTTTGCTTTTCAATCCCCTCCTGTTGTTTAATCCGGGCTTGTTTATTCCCCGTCTGGAAGCTCATTGATGAAATCCAATGCATTGCTGTCCCTGCTCAGTGATCGTGAAATCCATTCCGGTGAATCGCTGGCCCAGAAGCTGGGCGTTTCCCGGACGGCGGTGTGGAAGCATATCCGCAAGGCTATCGCCGACGGAACTGACATACGGACCATTCGCGGGCAGGGTTACCAGCTGGTGTCCGCACTGGACCTGCTTGACCGTGACATCATTCTTGGTCAGCTCAATGCTTCGGTTCGAGAGCGGATACAGCTCGCTGTTCTGGATGAAGTGGATTCCACAAACGCCGAGGTTGCGCGCCTACTGACGTCGGCGCCACTCCCGGTGGTGTTATCTGACTGTCAGACGTCCGGCCGTGGTCGAAGAGGTCGGAACTGGGCCAGCCCCAAGGGCCAGAACCTCTACCTGAGCCTTGGGTTGTCGATAAAAGGTGGGTTCTCGGCCCTGGATGGCCTCAGTCTGGCCCTGGGCGTTGCCGTCGCCAATGCCATTGAGCAGGTAGGGGGCGGTGAGGTAGGGCTCAAGTGGCCCAATGACCTGTTTGCCCAGGGCCAGAAATTTGGTGGGATCCTGGTAGAAATCCAGGGCGAACTCCAGGAAGGTTGTGTTCAGGTGATCGCAGGAATCGGTATCAACGTGCATATGACTCAAGCTGAAGACGTTGATCAGCCCTGGACGAGCCTGGACAAGCGTTGGCCAGACCAGGCCTGGGTCCGCAACCAACTCGCTGCCGGGATGATTACTCACATTCTGGCAGCAGTGACGGAATTTGAGGCTGGTGGCTTCCGGCAATTCCGGGAGCGCTGGCAGCGCCGTGACATCTTTAGCGGCCTGCCCCTCGTCACCCGTGAAGGTGAATTAAAGGGCCTGGGAGGCGGTATCGACGAAACCGGAAACTACCTCCTGAAAACAGCAGAGGGCGAAATACCGGTGCGGGCGGGCGATATCAGTTTGCGGGTGTCTGAATGATTCTGTTGATTGACGCTGGTAATACCCGCCTGAAATGGCGACTGACTGGAACAGGCGGCCCTCTTGAAGGGGCAGCGGTCATGGCAGATGCTGAGCCCCTGACAGGACTTTCAGGCTACTGGTCTGACATCGAAAGAATTCTGGTGTCGACGGTGGCCTCGGAAAGCGCCCGCGCGCAACTTCATGAACTGTTGCTTGCCCGGGCCAAGGTGCCTGTTGAATATTGCTGGGCTGAGTCGACGCGCGATGGCCTGTCCAATTCCTATGGGGATGTGTCGCGCATGGGGGCTGATCGATGGCATGCCATGCTGGCAGGCTGGGTCAGG
This sequence comes from Marinobacter sp. RI1, assembly GCF_041155085.1. Taxonomy (NCBI): domain Bacteria; kingdom Pseudomonadati; phylum Pseudomonadota; class Gammaproteobacteria; order Pseudomonadales; family Marinobacteraceae; genus Marinobacter; species Marinobacter sp. RI1. Next base: position 3,839,903 of record NZ_AP031605.1, on the reverse strand, counting down.
TGTAAGGCTTCTTTCGCCGTTGTCGATGCTGGTAGCGCCGTCACCGTGGACTATGTGAATGCCAGCGGGCGACACCTCGGTGGCTACATTCTTCCTGGGCTCCAGATGATGCGCCGTAGTCTGAAAGTGGATGCGGCACGAATTGGATTTGAGCAGAGTGAGCAACTCGCCACCCGCCCGGGACAATCGACCGGCGAATGCGTCAACCACGGTCTGGCCTGGCTCACCGAGGCCCTTGTCCAGGGGATTCATCGCGATGCAAAAGCCTTTGGACTCTCTGCGATCTATCTGACCGGTGGCGATGCCCGGCGTTTGCAGGCCCTTGGTCTTGAGGCAAACGTAGTTGAGGGTATGGTGCTTGACGGTCTTGAGCGAATCGCCAGGGCGGGCGTTCTGTGATGAAGTGGCTGGCGTTTCTGTTGGCAGCTCTCAATCTGGCCGTTTGGTTTGTGCCGGCCTGGATCGAGCCATCCCGTTATGTTGGCGTTTCATCTGGAACCCTGCCACGTGTCTCCAGTCTGAAAGTGGCTTCCGAGACCATGGAGAGCCTCTCCCGGGAAGAGAGTTGTCTACGGATAACGCTCGGAATGTTTGATGCGAGGGATGACGCCGAGAATGTGGCGGCCGGTCTCAAGCATAGAGTCGGCATTGTTGAGGTTGAGAAGGAGTTACCGCCCCTGCATTGGGTATTGATTCCTCCGCAGCCGCCGGAAGCCGCGCGAGCCCAGTTCCGTGAGCTCTATCTTCAGGGCGTGGAATCGTACATTGTTTCCCGTGGAGAGTACCGTAACGCCATTTCCCTGGGGCTGTTCGAATCCCTTGAGGCTGCGCAATCGGTAATGGCAGAAAAAAAACAGGCAAATCTGAATGTAGTGCTGGCCAAGTTCCCTCGAAATCGTTTAGGATACGCGCTCGTTTTTGAGGTTGAATCCATGGCAGAAAGTGAATGGGTTCAAGCGGTTGAAGCGGAAACCGGTTACGAGTTCGATTTCGTTGAAAGCAATGCTTGTGAAGGTGTTGCAAGGCCGGAAAAAAATCCGTAGTATACCGCCCTCGCTGAACAGGCGAATGTGAGCTGGCGTAGCTCAGTTGGTAGAGCAGCTGACTTGTAATCAGCAGGTCGGGGGTTCGATTCCGTCCGCCAGCTCCACTTTAAGTTTTAAGCAGGTTCGCTTTTGCGGATTTGTTCGGGAGGGGTTCCCGAGTGGCCAAAGGGATCAGACTGTAAATCTGACGCGAAAGCTTCGCAGGTTCGAATCCTGCCCCCTCCACCACTAATTGCTCGCGGGCATCGTATAGTGGCTATTACCTCAGCCTTCCAAGCTGATGACGCGGGTTCGATTCCCGCTGCCCGCTCCAATTTGGTTTCAATGCTCATGTAGCTCAGTCGGTAGAGCACATCCTTGGTAAGGATGAGGTCACCGGTTCAATTCCGGTCATGAGCTCCATTTTTTATCCGGTCAACGTTGCGATCCTGGTTGATTAGGGAGATTGGTCGAAATGTCTAAAGCAAAGTTTGAGCGTAACAAGCCGCACGTAAACGTGGGCACCATCGGTCACGTTGACCATGGTAAGACCACTCTGACAGCCGCCCTGACTCGTGTGTGTCACGAAGTTTGGGGTACTGGCGAGAGCCGTGCTTTCGATCAGATCGATAACGCACCGGAAGAGCGTGCGCGTGGTATTACCATCGCGACCTCTCACGTAGAGTACGATTCTCCGACCCGTCACTACGCCCACGTAGACTGCCCGGGCCACGCTGACTATGTGAAGAACATGATCACTGGTGCGGCACAGATGGACGGCGCGATCCTGGTTTGCTCCGCAGCTGACGGCCCCATGCCGCAGACTCGTGAGCACATCCTGCTGTCCCGTCAGGTTGGCGTTCCTTTCATTGTCGTGTTCCTGAACAAGGCTGACATGGTAGACGACGAGGAGCTGCTGGAGCTGGTTGAGATGGAAGTTCGTGACCTGCTGAGTCAGTACGACTTCCCGGGTGACGACACTCCGATCATCACCGGTTCTGCCCTGATGGCGCTGGAAGGCAAAGACGACAACGAAATGGGTACTACCGCTGTGAAGAAGCTGGTAGAAGCCCTGGACGACTACATCCCTGAGCCGGAGCGTGCGATCGATCAGCCGTTCCTGATGCCGATCGAGGACGTATTCTCCATCTCCGGTCGTGGTACCGTAGTAACTGGCCGTGTTGAGCGTGGCATCATCAAGGTTGGTGACGAAGTGGAAATCGTGGGTATCCGCGACACCACCAAGACCACCTGTACCGGTGTTGAGATGTTCCGCAAGCTGCTGGACGAAGGTCGTGCCGGCGAGAACGTTGGTGTTCTGCTGCGTGGTACCAAGCGTGACGACGTTGAGCGTGGTCAGGTTCTGTGTGTACCGGGCTCCATCAAGCCGCACACCAAGTTCGAGTGTGAAGTGTACGTACTGTCCAAAGAAGAAGGTGGTCGTCATACTCCGTTCTTCAAGGGCTACCGTCCGCAGTTCTACTTCCGGACCACTGACGTGACCGGTTCTTGCGAACTGCCGGAAGGCGTAGAAATGGTAATGCCGGGTGACAACGTGAAAATGACCGTCACCCTGATCGCTCCGATCGCCATGGAAGATGGCCTGCGCTTCGCGATTCGCGAAGGTGGTCGTACCGTTGGTGCCGGCGTGGTCGCCAAGATCATCGAGTAACCTTCGGGTTGCTCGTTTGTTGTTGCGCTGAGTTGTTTCGGTGCAGGCCAGTAGCTCAATTGGCAGAGCAGCGGTCTCCAAAACCGCAGGTTGGGGGTTCGATTCCCTCCTGGCCTGCCATTTTTCAACATCCGGATACATAAGCTGATTCCTATGGAGTCAAAAGCCGTTCAGTCGACCAGCCGTTTCGATGCTCTGAAATGGCTGGTTGTTTTTGTTCTGATTGCCGTTGGTGTGGTTGGTAATCAGTATTTCAGTGCCGAGTCTGTGCTGTATCGGGTTCTGGCTCTTGTTGGGCTGGGTCTTGTTGCTGCATTTGTTGCGCTGCAGACCGAGCGTGGCCGTCGTTTTGCCACCCTGTTGAAGGAAGCACGCGTAGAGATCCGGAAAGTCGTCTGGCCCACCAGGCCTGAGCTGGTTCAGACCACGATTATTGTTGTGGTGTTTGTTCTGGTTGTGGCTCTGATCTTGTGGGGTATGGATTCGCTGATCAGCTGGCTGGTCGCCGGCTTCATCGGCTAACGGGAGTGGGCAATGGCTAAACGCTGGTACGTCGTTCATGCGTATTCTGGCTTTGAAAAGCACGTAATGCGCACTCTGAAGGAGCGTGTGGCGCTCGAAGGCATGGAAGACAAGTTTGGCGAGATCCTGGTTCCGACCGAGGAAGTCGTCGAAATGCGCGATGGCAAGAAGCGCAAGAGCGAGCGCAAGTTCTATCCCGGGTACGTATTGGTCCAGATGGAAATGGATGATGCCTCATGGCATCTTGTCAAGAATACTCCTCGGGTACTCGGCTTCATTGGTGGTACCAAGGACAAGCCGGCACCCATTACCGAACGCGAGGCTGAGGCAATCCTGCGTCGTGTAGAAAGCGGTGCTGACAAGCCCAAGCCGAAGACATTGTTCGAGCCGGGTGAGATTGTACGCGTTGTTGAAGGTCCGTTTGCAGACTTCAATGGCGTTGTTGAGGAAGTCGACTACGAGAAGAGTCGAGTTAAGGTTGCGGTCCTGATCTTTGGCCGTTCAACTCCGGTAGAGCTGGAGTTTGGTCAGGTCGAGAAAGACTGAGCGTAGCCTGAAAACCTGAGAGCTCGCGCGCCACGGCGACGCGGGCTTTTTGTGTCTGCTGAAGGCAGTTATATAAACGGGGAGCCGAGAGGCGTCAGAACCCACAGGAGAACTATCATGGCAAAGAAAATTGAAGCCTATATCAAGCTTCAGGTTGCTGCCGGTCAGGCCAACCCGAGTCCCCCCGTTGGTCCGGCCCTGGGTCAGCGCGGCGTAAACATCATGGAATTCTGTAAGGCCTTTAATGCCAAGACTCAAGGCATGGAGCCGGGCTTGCCGATTCCGACTGTCATCACCGTATACAGTGATCGCAGCTTTACCTTTGTTACCAAGACCCCGCCGGCGCCGGTGCTGCTGAAAAAAGCGGCTGGCATCAAGAGCGGTTCCGGTCGTCCGAACACGGACAAAGTGGGTACGGTAACCCGTGCTCAGCTGGAAGAAATTGCCAAGACCAAAGAGCCGGATCTGACTGCTGCCGACATGGAAGCAGCGGTTCGTACCATTGCCGGAACTGCCCGCAGCATGGGCCTGAACGTGGAGGGTCTGTAAGATGGCAAAGCTGAGCAAGCGTCAGAAGCTGATTCGTGAAAAAGTAGACTCTACCCGTGCCTACACCGTTGATGAGGCGGTAGCACTGTTGGCCGAGCTGGGCCAGAACGTCAAGTTCAAAGAGTCTGTAGACGTGGCCGTTAACCTTGGTGTTGATGCGCGTAAATCTGACCAGGTCGTACGTAGCAGCACTGTTCTGCCGCACGGTACTGGCAAGACTGTTCGTGTAGCTGTGTTCACTCAGGGTGCCAATGCCGAGAAAGCCACTGCTGCCGGTGCAGACGTGGTAGGTATGGATGATCTGGCTGACGAAGTGAAAAAAGGCAATATGGACTTCGACGTGGTTATTGCCACTCCGGATGCCATGCGTGTGGTTGGTCAGCTGGGCCAGATCCTTGGTCCGCGCGGCCTGATGCCGAACCCGAAGGTTGGTACTGTAACTGCAGACGTTGAGACTGCGGTCAAGAACGCCAAAGCCGGCCAGGTTCGCTACCGTACTGATAAAAACGGCATTATCCACGCTCCGCTGGGTAACGTTGAATTCTCTGCGCAGAACATCAAGGAAAACCTTGAAGCTCTGGTGGCAGATCTGAAAAAGGCCAAGCCTGCATCGTCGAAGGGTGTGTATCTGAAGAAGATCACCATCTCTTCCACGATGGGTCCTGGCCTGACTATCGATCAGGGTACTCTGAGCATCTGAGGCTCTGAGCGGTAGTTACTTTGTAGTCTGGGCGGAAGCCAAGGCTGTCAAAGACCGCAGGCCCCCGCAGCGCCCTCTTGAAGGGCGCCTCAAGGGTTAAAGCAACGCCTGCGCAGACGGTGTGACGACGTTCTCTCTGAACCCAAACACCGTTAGGCGTCCCGCGAGGGACATAGATGGGTTTGCTGGCATAAGCCGGCGAAATCGAGGAGAAAACCAGTGGCAATTAGACTCGAAGACAAGAAAGCGATCGTCGCTGAAGTCAACGAGACTGCTGGTACTGCTCTGTCTGTGGTTTTGGCTGACTACCGTGGTGTCACCTCCGGTGACATGACGGCGCTGCGTGCCAAGGCTCGTGCCGAAAACGTGCGTCTGAAGGTTGTTCGTAACAACCTGGCAAAGATCGCGATTCGTGGTACCGAGTTCGAGTGCATTGATCCGGCGCTGGTTGGTCCGACCATTCTGGCTTTCTCAATGGAAGATCCGGGTGCCGCTGCGCGCCTGCTGAAGGATTTTGCCAAAGAGAAAGAGGCGTTCGAAATCAAGGGTCTGGCTGTCGGCGGTGAGCTGATGGGTGCAGAACAGATTGATCGCCTGGCTACGCTGCCGACGCTGCACGAAGCGTTGACCAAGCTGGCCATTGTTACACAGGCACCAGTTACCAAGCTTGCACGTACCCTGAACGATATTCCGGGCAGGATCACACGTGTTGTAGCTGCAGTCCGAGACCAGAAGCAAGACGCTGCTTGATTCTGTTGAACACCATTTTTTACATTTTTGGGAGAAAGTCATGGCTCTGTCTAAAGACGATATTTTGAATGCAATTGCTGAAATGAGCGTAATGGAAGTTGTTGAGCTCGTAGAAGCAATGGAAGAGAAGTTTAACGTTTCTGCTGCTGCCGCTGTTGCTGCCGCTCCGGCTGCTGCCGCTGCTGGCGAAGCCGCCGAAGAGAAGACCGAGTTCGACGTAGTTCTGACCGGCGCTGGCGAGAAGAAAGTAAACGTTATCAAGGCCGTTCGTGAACTGACTGGCCTGGGCCTGAAAGAAGCCAAGGAAATGGTTGACGGCGCACCTTCTACTGTTAAGGAAGGCGCAAGCAAGGACGAGGCTGAAGAAGCCAAGAAGAAGCTTGAGGAAGCAGGCGCTTCTGTTGAGCTCAAGTAAGAGTCGGCTGTTGATCGACACCGTGCGTTAAGCATGGACGGGCTGGTGGCTTCGTGCCACCGGCCTTTTTCTGTTGTATATGCTATAGAGTCTGGTGTGCAATTGCAGGTTGATGTCAGATCTATAACCTACAGCCAGAGTCTTGTTCAAGACGGCGCGATAAGCCGAGCAACTCGGCCCCGAAGCAGAACATTTGATTGCTTCTTGATACCAGGTATCAGGTCTAAAGCTGGGGAATGCAGATGACTTACTCCTACACTGAGAAAAAGCGGATTCGCAAAGACTTTAGTAAATTGCCTTCCGTGATGGAAGTCCCCTATTTGCTGTCTATTCAGCTGGATTCGTTCCGGGACTACCTCCAAATGGAAACTGCGCCTGAAGACCGCCGGGAAACTGGTCTTCATGCAGCATTCAAATCCGTATTCCCGATCGTCAGTTATTCTGGCAACGCCGCGCTCGAGTATGTGAGCTACCGAATCGGCGAGCCAGTCTTTGACGTCAAGGAATGTCAGCTCAGGGGCGTAACTTACGCCGCGCCGCTACGGGTGAAGGTCCGCCTGATCATTTATGATAAGGAATCGTCCAACAAGGCGATCAAGGACATCAAAGAGCAAGAAGTCTACATGGGCGAAATGCCCCTGATGACCGAGAACGGTACCTTTGTTGTTAACGGTACCGAGCGTGTTATCGTTTCCCAGCTCCACCGTTCACCTGGTGTGTTCTTCGATCACGACAAGGGTAAGACCCATTCCTCCGGCAAGCTGTTGTACTCAGCCCGGGTGATTCCTTACCGTGGCTCCTGGCTGGACTTCGAGTTCGATCCGAAGGACGCCGTGTTCGTTCGTATCGACCGCCGTCGTAAGCTGCCGGCCTCCATTCTGTTGCGTGGTCTGGGCTACACCTCTGAGCAAATGCTCGAGATGTTCTTCGAAACCAGTAAGTTCAGCCTGGGCGCGGAAGTGTGCAAGCTGGAGCTGGTGCCAAGCCGTCTGCGTGGCGATATCGCAACCTTCGACATCAAAGACAATGACGGTAACGTAATTGTTGAAGAAGGCCGCCGGATCACTGCCCGTCACATCAAGCAGCTGGAAAAAGCCGGTATCACCGAGCTGGAAGTGCCGACCGAGTATCTCTACGGTCGTGTCCTGGCCAAGGACATGATCGATCAGTCTACCGGCGAAGTGCTGGTAGAATGCAACACCGAACTGACCGAGGAAGTGGTTACCAAGATCCTTGATGCCGGTGTTAAAGACATTGAAACCCTGTACACCAACGACCTGGATTGCGGTCCGTTCATGTCGGATACCCTGCGTATCGACCCGACCCGCACCCCGCTCGAAGCGTTGGTGGAAATCTACCGCATGATGCGCCCGGGCGAGCCGCCTACCAAGGAATCTGCGGAGAATCTGTTTAACAACCTGTTCTTCTCCGAAGAGCGTTACGATCTGTCCGCCGTTGGCCGGATGAAGTTGAATCGTCGCCTGGGCCGGGAAGAAAGCACCGGCGAAGGCACGCTGACGCACGACGATATCATCGACGTACTGAAGACTCTGATTGCCATTCGTAACGGCCAGGGCCAGGTGGATGACATTGATAACCTGGGCAACCGTCGTGTGCGTTGCGTGGGTGAAATGGCCGAAAACCAGTTCCGTGTTGGTCTGGTGCGTGTTGAACGTGCGGTTCGTGAGCGTCTGAGTCTCGCCGAAAGCGAAGGCCTGATGCCGCAGGACCTGATCAACGCCAAGCCGGTTGCGGCCGCTGTGAAAGAGTTCTTTGGCTCCAGTCAGCTGTCCCAGTTCATGGATCAGAACAACCCGTTGTCCGAGGTTACCCACAAGCGTCGTATTTCCGCGTTGGGCCCAGGTGGTCTGACCCGTGAACGCGCTGGCTTCGAAGTCCGTGACGTACATCCGACCCACTACGGCCGCGTGTGCCCGATCGAAACTCCGGAAGGCCCGAACATCGGTCTGATCAACTCGCTGGCAACCTACGCCCGGTCCAATTCCTACGGCTTCCTTGAGAGTCCGTACCGGAAGGTGGTTGATGGTGTGGTGACCGACGAGGTGGTTTACCTCTCTGCGATTGAAGAGAGCAACTACGTGATCGCCCAGGCCAGCGCCGCTACCGATGAAGGCAAGCGTCTGACTGACGAGCTGGTTACGGTGCGTCACCAGAACGAATTTACTGTAGCGCCTCCGGAAGCGGTTAACTTCATGGACGTATCTCCGCGCCAGGTTGTATCGGTCGCGGCGTCTCTGATCCCGTTCCTGGAGCACGACGATGCCAACCGGGCCCTGATGGGTGCGAACATGCAGCGTCAGGCGGTGCCGACCTTGAAGTCGCAGGTGCCTTTGGTGGGTACCGGTGTTGAGCGCACGGTGGCTCAGGACTCTGGCGTGTGTGTAACCGCGCGTCGCGGTGGTGTGATCGAAAGCGTGGATGCGGCCCGTATCGTGGTTCGCGTCAACAACGAAGAAACCGAAGCCGGTGATGCAGGTGTGGATATCTATAACCTCACCAAGTACACCCGCTCCAACCAGAACACCTGTATCAACCAGCGTTCTATCGTGCGTCAGGGTGACGTGATTGCCCGTGGCGATGTGTTGGCGGATGGTCCTTCTGTGGATCTGGGTGAGCTGGCTCTGGGTCAGAACATGCGCATCGCGTTCATGCCCTGGAACGGTTACAACTTTGAGGATTCCATTCTCATCTCCGAGAAAGTGGTTCAGGAAGACCGTCTGACCACCATCCACATTCAGGAACTGACCTGTGTGGCTCGTGATACCAAGCTGGGCAGCGAAGAAATCACCGCAGATATTCCGAACGTGGGTGAAAGCGCACTGTCCAAGCTGGATGAGTCTGGCATTGTCTACATCGGCGCTGAAGTGGGTCCCGGCGACATTCTGGTTGGTAAGGTAACGCCGAAAGGCGAAACCCAGCTGACCCCGGAAGAGAAGCTTCTGCGTGCCATCTTTGGTGAAAAAGCGTCTGACGTTAAGGACACATCTCAGCGTGTGCCGACCGGTACCCGTGGTACGGTCATTGACGTTCAGGTCTTCACCCGTGACGGTATCGAGAAAGATGCCCGAGCGCTTTCGATCGAGAAAGAGCAGCTGGACAAGTACCGTAAGGACCTGAAAGACGAGTACCGCATTGTTGAAGGTGCGACGTTCGAGCGTCTGATGGCCGCTCTGAAAGGTCAGGAAGTGATCAGTGGTCCTGGCCTGAAAAAGGGTGCGAAGCTGGAAGAAGCCTACCTGGCGGAACTGCCGCGAGCCGACTGGTTCAAGCTGCGCATGAAAGACGAAGCTTTGAACGAGTTGCTGGAGAAATCCGAGCAGGGCCTCGAGGATCGCAAGAAAGAGCACGAAGCTCGCTTTGACGACAAGAAGGGCAAGCTTCAGCAGGGCGACGATCTGGCTCCTGGCGTACTCAAGATTGTTAAGGTTTACCTGGCAATCAAGCGTCGTATTCAGCCGGGCGACAAGATGGCTGGCCGTCATGGTAACAAGGGTGTTATCTCTGCGGTTATGCCGATTGAAGACATGCCCTACGACGAGTTTGGCAATACCGTCGATATCGTTCTGAACCCGCTCGGTGTACCGTCGCGGATGAACGTTGGTCAGGTGCTTGAGACTCACCTGGGTGCTGCGGCGAAAGGCCTGGGTGAACGGATCAGTCGTATGCTGGACGAGCAGCGCAAGGTAGCTGAGCTTCGTAAGTTGCTGGACGAGATCTACAATCACTCGGACGAAGTGTTCAAGGTTGACCTTGATAGTCTGACTGACAAAGAGATTTTCGAGCTGTGCAACAACCTGCGTGGTGGCGTTCCCATGGCAACACCGGTCTTCGATGGTGCCAAGGAAGCTGAGGTGAAGAGAATGCTTGAGTTGGCTGGCCTGGATACTACCGGTCAGACCAAGCTCTATGACGGCCGTACCGGCGATGCGTTTGATCGTCCGGTAACTGTTGGCTATATGTACATTCTCAAGCTGAACCACCTGATCGACGACAAGATGCACGCTCGTTCTACCGGCTCTTACAGCCTGGTTACCCAGCAGCCGCTGGGTGGTAAGGCTCAGTTCGGTGGTCAGCGCTTCGGTGAGATGGAAGTCTGGGCTCTGGAGGCATACGGTGCCGCCTATACCCTGCAGGAAATGCTCACCGTCAAGTCTGACGACGTAAACGGTCGGACCAAGATGTACAAGAACATTGTCGATGGCGATCATCGTATGGAGCCGGGCATGCCTGAATCCTTCAACGTTCTTGTCAAGGAAATCCGCTCGTTGGGTATCGACATCGAGCTGGAATCCGAGTGAGCCGAATTGTTTTTGGCAGCGTGAGCGGGCACTCCGTGTGCCCGCCCGAGATTAACGCCATCCGGAGCTTTAACTGATGAAAGATTTGCTGAATCTTCTCAAGAGCCAGAATCAGAGCAAGGAATTCGACGCCATCCGCATTGGTCTGGCGTCGCCTGACATGATTCGTTCCTGGTCTTTTGGCGAAGTAAAAAAGCCTGAGACCATTAACTACCGTACCTTCAAGCCGGAGCGTGACGGTCTTTTCTGTGCCAAGATCTTCGGCCCGATCAAGGACTACGAGTGTCTGTGCGGAAAATACAAGCGCCTCAAGCACCGCGGTGTCATTTGCGAAAAGTGTGGTGTCGAGGTTGCCCTGGCGAGCGTTCGCCGTGAGCGCATGGGCCATATTGAGCTGGCCAGCCCGGTCGCCCATATCTGGTTCCTGAAGTCGCTGCCGTCCCGCATCGGTCTGATGCTGGACATGACCCTGCGTGATATCGAGCGGGTTCTTTACTTCGAGAGCTTTATTGTTATCGATCCGGGCATGACCACTCTGGAGAAGGGCCAACTGCTGAACGATGAGCAGTATTACGAAGCCCTGGAAGAGTTTGGTGACGAGTTCGACGCCCGCATGGGTGCGGAAGCCGTCAAGCAATTGCTGGAAGACATCGATCTGCAGGCAGAAGTTGACGCGCTGCGCGAAGAAATTCCGCAGACCAACTCCGAAACCAAGATCAAGAAATTCAGCAAGCGCCTGAAAATTCTGGAAGCGTTCCTGTATTCCGGTAACAAGCCGGGCGACATGGTCATGACCGTGCTGCCGGTTCTTCCGCCGGACCTGCGCCCCCTGGTTCCGCTGGATGGTGGCCGTTTTGCCACTTCCGACCTGAACGACCTGTACCGTCGGGTGATCAACCGGAACAACCGTCTCAAGCGCCTTTTGGAGCTGAATGCTCCGGACATCATCGTGCGTAACGAGAAGCGGATGCTGCAGGAAGCTGTGGATGCCCTGCTGGACAATGGCCGTCGTGGCCGTGCCATCACCGGCACCAACAAGCGCCCCCTGAAGTCCCTGGCTGACATGATCAAGGGTAAGCAGGGTCGTTTCCGTCAGAACCTGCTGGGTAAGCGTGTTGACTACTCCGGCCGTTCGGTGATCGTGGTAGGTCCGTACCTGCGCCTGCATCAGTGCGGTCTGCCGAAGAAAATGGCTCTGGAGCTGTTCAAACCGTTCATTTTCTCAAAGCTTGAGCACCGCGGACTGGCGACCACGATCAAGGCCGCCAAGAAGATGGTCGAGCGTGAGGAAGGTGTGGTCTGGGATATCCTGGATGAGGTCATCCGTGAGCATCCGATCCTGCTGAACCGTGCGCCGACCCTGCACCGTCTGGGCATCCAGGCGTTCGAGCCGGTTCTGATCGAAGGTAAGGCCATTCAGCTGCACCCGCTGGTGTGTGCGGCCTACAACGCTGACTTCGATGGTGACCAGATGGCGGTACACGTACCGCTGACTCTGGAAGCCCAGCTTGAAGCCCGCGCGTTGATGATGTCTACCAACAACGTGTTGTCGCCCGCCAACGGCGAACCCATCATCGTACCGTCTCAGGACGTGGTACTGGGGCTGTACTACATGACCCGTGAGCGCCACGCCGCTCTGGGTGAAGGTATGGTCTTTGCTGACGTCAAGGAAGCCCATCGCGCTTACGGTGCTGGTCAGGTTGACCTGCAGGCGAAGGTTAAGGTTCGGGTCAAGGAAGTTGCGGTTGACGAAGACGGTAATCGTACCGAGAGCTTCCGCATTGTCGATACCACCGTTGGTCGCGCTCTGCTTTACGATATCGTGCCGGACGGCCTGCCGTTCGAGATCGTCAACAAGCCGATGGTGAAGAAGGCGATTTCCAACCTGATCAACACCTGTTACCGGGATGCTGGTCTGAAAGACACGGTCATCTTCGCTGACCAGTTGATGTACATGGGTTACCACTACGCAACCCGTTCCGGTATCTCGATCGGCTTTAACGATTTCGAGATCCCGCCGGAGAAGTACGAGCTGGTGGATGCGGCCTCCGACGAAGTAAAAGACATCGAAAACCAGTACGCATCCGGTCTTCTGACCCAGGGTGAGAAGTACAACAAGGTGATCGACATCTGGTCCCGTGCCAATGACAAAGTGTCCAAGGCAATGATGGAGCGTCTGTCCAAAGAGCAGGTTATTGGCCCTGATGGCCAGCCAGTAAAGGGCGAAGACGGTGAAGACCTGATGCAGGAGTCCTTCAACTCCGTCTACATGATGGCCGATTCCGGTGCGCGGGGTTCCGCCGCCCAGATCCGTCAGCTGTCCGGTATGCGTGGTCTGATGGCAAAGCCGGATGGTTCCATCATCGAAACGCCGATTACGGCCAACTTCCGTGAAGGTCTGAACGTACTCCAGTACTTCATCTCGACTCACGGTGCTCGTAAAGGTCTGGCGGATACCGCACTGAAGACCGCGAACTCCGGTTACCTGACCCGCCGTCTGGTTGACGTGTCTCAGGATCTGGTGGTGACCGAGGAAGACTGTGGTACCGATGAAGGCCTGCTGATGACGCCGCACATCGAAGGTGGCGACGTGGTTGTGCCGCTGGGCGACCGGGTTCTGGGTCGTGTGACGGCTCGCGATGTGTTCACGCCGACTGACAAGGACAACGCCGTTGTTCCTGCGGGCACACTGCTCGACGAGAAGACCGTCGAAATGGTTGAGCGCGCGGGTGTAGACGAAATCTGGGTACGCTCTGCGATTACCTGTGAGACCCGTCACGGCATCTGTTCCAAGTGTTACGGCCGTGATCTGGCCCGTGGCCACCAGGTGAACGTGGGCGAAGCGGTAGGTGTTATCGCTGCCCAGTCCATCGGTGAGCCGGGTACCCAGCTGACCATGCGTACCTTCCACATTGGTGGTGCCGCGAGCCGGGCGTCTGCGGTAGACAATATCCAGGTGAAGCATGGTGGTACGGTACGCCTGCACAACCTGAAGTCGATCGAGAAGACCGATGGTTCGCTGGTGGTGGTATCCCGTTCCTCCGCGCTGGCCATTGCCGACGAGCAGGGTCGTGAGCGCGAGTGGTACAAGCTGCCGTACGGTGCCGTGCTGTCTGTGAAGAACGGTGATCAGGTAGAAGCCGGTGTTGTGGTTGCCAAGTGGGATCCGCACACGCACCCGATCATCGCGGAAGCGAAGGGCACCGCCAAGTTCGTCAACATGGAAGAGGGCATTACTGTCCGTACCCAGGCTGACGAGCTGACCGGTCTGTCCACGATGGAAGTGATTGACCCGAAAGAGCGTCCGGCCGCGGGTAAGGACATTCGTCCGGCCATTCAGCTGGTCGACGACTCGGGAGAGGAAGTGGAGCTGCCCGGGGGCGGTACCGCGATCTTCTTCCTGCCGGCTAACGCTCTGGTAACCATGGCGAATGGCGCCAAGATCGAGCTGGGTGATGTGGTCGCCCGTATTCCGCAGGAAAGCTCGAAGACCCGGGACATCACCGGTGGTCTGCCTCGGGTTGCCGACCTGTTCGAGGCCCGTCGTCCGAAAGAGTCCGCAATCCTCGCGGAGATCAGCGGCGTGGTTTCCTTCGGTAAAGAAACCAAAGGCAAGAAGCGCCTGGTGATCACGCCGAAGGATGACGATGCCTATGAGGTTCTGATTCCGAAGCATCGCCAGCTCAACGTGTTCGAAGGTGAAACCGTTGAAAAGGGTGAGGTGATCTCGGATGGTCCGTCGAACCCGCACGACATCCTGCGTCTGCTGGGTGTGGTCGAGCTGGCCAAGTACATCACCAACGAAATCCAGGACGTTTACCGTCTGCAGGGCGTTGTCATCAACGATAAACATATCGAGGTTATCGTTCGCCAGATGCTGCGCAAGGTCGAAATCACCGATCCGGGTGATACCACGCTGCTGTCGGGCGACCAGGTAGAAATTACCCAGGTGATGGAAGAGAACGAGAAGGCGAATGCGGCAGACAAAGAGCCTGCACGCTTCGAGCGTCTGTTGCTGGGTATCACCAAGGCATCGCTGGCGACCGAGTCCTTCATCTCTGCGGCCTCGTTCCAGGAAACCACCCGGGTTCTGACCGAGGGTGCGGTGACTGGCAAGCGGGACTACCTGCGCGGTCTGAAGGAAAACGTGGTGGTTGGTCGACTGATTCCGGCCGGTACCGGTCTTGCCTATCACAACGAGCGCCGTCGCAAGCGTGACCTGGAAGAGCAGGGCGTGACTGCGGCCGATGTTGAAGAAGCTCTGAGCGCCGAACTTAACCGCGAAAACTGAGTTCGTGCGCGCCACCCTCGGGGTAGATACCTACCTTCAGGGTGGTTAAAAAGAGATCAGTCATCTTGACTGACTCGGGGCGCAAGCTTAAACTTGCGTCCCTTAAATTTTACCCCCTGCATTGGGGGTAAGTTTCATTGGTATGGTTTTTTTGGAGTTTGCTTACATGGCAACGATTAATCAGTTGGTGCGTAAGCCTCGTAAGCGCAAGGTAGCCAAGAGCGACGTTCCCGCGCTCCAGGCTTGCCCTCAGCGCCGTGGTGTGTGCACTCGTGTATACACCACTACGCCGAAGAAGCCGAACTCAGCACTGCGTAAAGTGTGCCGTGTTCGTCTGACTAACGGCTACGAGGTTTCCTCATACATTGGTGGTGAAGGTCACAACCTTCAGGAGCACAGTGTTGTGCTGATCCGTGGCGGTCGAGTAAAAGACCTTCCGGGTGTGCGCTATCACACTGTTCGCGGTACTTTGGACACCCAGGGTGTACAGAACCGTAAGCAGGGCCGCTCCAAGTACGGTGCAAAACGACCCAAGTCCTGATGTCCCGAGCGGGTGTCTTTTATCGTTGCTTGTCAGAACGGTAAGAGTAAGGCTGAGTAGCAGATGGCTATCTCAGGGGTTCCTGAAGACCTTTTAGATATATAAGGGCTTATCGATGCCTAGAAGAAGAGTTGCAGCTAAGCGGGAAATCATTCCCGATCCGAAATTCGGCAGTGCACGTCTTGCCAAGTTCATCAACCACGTGATGGAAAGCGGTAAGAAGTCTGTTGCAGAGCGCATTGTTTATGGCGCGCTCGATATTGTTGCCGAGAAATCCAAGGAAGAGCCGATCGAAATGTTCGAGAAGGCCCTGGAGAACATCCAGCCGATGGTGGAGGTGAAATCCCGTCGCGTGGGTGGTGCTACTTACCAGGTGCCTGTAGAAGTACGGCCTTCCCGTCAGAACGCGCTGGCTATGCGCTGGCTCGTCGAATACTCACGGAAGCGTGGTGAGAAGTCCATGGCGCAACGTCTGGCCGGCGAAATTCTTGACGCGGCAGACAGCAAAGGTGCCGCGGTGAAGAAGCGCGAAGACGTGCATCGTATGGCAGAAGCCAACAAAGCATTCTCTCACTTCCGTTTCTAACAAGCCGAGGTTTATATCGTGGCACGCAAGACTCCTATCAAACGTTACAGAAACATTGGTATCTGTGCGCACGTGGATGCGGGCAAGACCACTACAACCGAGCGTATTCTTTACTACACCGGTCGTAGTCACAAAATGGGTGAAACCCATGACGGCGCTTCCACTACAGACTGGATGGAGCAGGAGCAGGAGCGTGGTATCACCATCACGTCTGCCGCTGTTACAACCTTCTGGCAGGGTATGGACAAGCAATACCCCGAGCACCGCATTAACATTATCGACACACCGGGACACGTTGACTTCACTATCGAAGTAGAGCGTTCTCTGCGGGTTCTCGATGGTGCCGTGGTTGTGTTCTGTGGTTCCTCTGGTGTTGAGCCGCAGTCTGAGACTGTATGGCGTCAGGCCAACAAGTATGAAGTTCCGCGCATGGTGTTCGTCAACAAGATGGACCGTGCTGGCGCTAACTTTATGCGCGTTGTTGAGCAGATCCGTAACCGTCTGGGCGCGACCACTGTGCCCATCCAGCTGCCGATTGGCGCGGAAGACGATTTCGAAGGCATTGTTGACCTGCTGCGCATGAAGGCCATCTACTGGAACGAAGCTGACCAGGGCATGACCTACGAGCTTCGCGACATTCCGGAATCCATGAAGGCGGAAGCCGAGAAGGCTCGCGAGCAGATGATTGAAGCTGCTGCCGAAGCCAACGAAGAGTACATGGATAAGTATCTGGAAGGCGAAGAGCTGACCTACGAAGAGATCAAGAAGGGTCTGCGCGATCGTACCATCGCCAACGAGATTGTTCTGGCGACCTGTGGTTCCGCGTTCAAGAACAAGGGTGTTCAGGCGGTGCTGGATGCCGTTATCGAATTCCTGCCGGCTCCGGATGAAGTTAAAGCCATCCGCGGTGAGGTTGACGACGAAGGTACAGAAGAGACTCGTCCGGTTGACGACGATGCGCCGTTCGCTGCTCTGGCGTTCAAGATCGCCACCGATCCGTTCGTGGGCACGCTGACCTTCTTCCGTGTTTACTCCGGTAAACTGGAATCCGGTAATGCTGTGTTCAACTCGGTTAAAGGCAAGAAAGAGCGTGTGGGCCGTATGGTTCAGATGCACGCCAACGACCGTGAAGAGATCAAGGAAGTTCTGGCGGGCGACATCGCTGCTGCCATTGGTCTGAAGAACGTGACCACCGGTGACACCCTGTGTGACGAGAACAACAAGATTGTTCTGGAGCGCATGGAGTTCCCTGAGCCGGTTATCTCTGTTGCGGTTGAGCCGAAGTCCAAGGCAGACCAGGAGAAGATGGGTGTGGCGCTGGGCAAGCTGGCCCAGGAAGATCCTTCGTTCCGTGTTCGCACCGACGAAGAGTCCGGTCAGACCATCATCTCTGGTATGGGTGAGCTTCACCTGGACATCATCGTTGACCGTATGCGTCGCGAGTTCAAGGTTGAGGCCAACATCGGTAAGCCTCAGGTCGCTTATCGTGAATGCATCCGTAAGCCGGTTGACGTTGAAGGTAAATTCGTTCGTCAGTCTGGTGGTCGCGGCCAGTACGGTCACGTAAAAGTGAAGTTGGAGCCGCTGCCTCTGGATGATGAAGATGGCGAAAACTTTATCTTTGTGAACGAGATCGTTGGTGGTGTGGTTCCCAAGGAATACATTCCGGCGGTTCAGCAGGGTATCGAGGAGCAGATGCAGAACGGCTGTCTGGCCGGCTATCCGCTGCTGGGTATCAAGGCGACGCTGTACGATGGTTCCTACCACGACGTCGACTCCAACGAAATGGCGTTCAAAATCGCTGGCTCCATGGCGATGAAGAAAGGCGCCCTCGAAGCAAATCCTGCCCTTCTTGAGCCGATCATGAAGGTTGAGGTTGTTACCCCTGAAGATTACATGGGTGACGTTGTTGGCGATCTGAACCGTCGTCGCGGCCTTGTGCAGGGTATGGATGAAGGCCCGGCGGGCAAGGTCATCCGTGCTGAAGTTCCGTTGTCGGAGATGTTCGGTTACGCCACCGACCTGCGTTCTGCAACACAGGGTCGGGCGTCTTATGCGATGGAGTTCTCCCGCTATGCGGAAGCTCCTTCGAACATTGCCGAAGCGATCATTAAAAAGGGTTGATCCCAGGACTTAAGAAACAGGAAGAGGTGTAACCGTGTCCAAAGCAAAGTTTGAGCGTAACAAGCCGCACGTAAACGTGGGCACCATCGGTCACGTTGACCATGGTAAGACCACTCTGACAGCCGCCCTGACTCGTGTGTGTCACGAAGTTTGGGGTACTGGCGAGAGCCGTGCTTTCGATCAGATCGATAACGCACCGGAAGAGCGTGCGCGTGGTATTACCATCGCGACCTCTCACGTAGAGTACGATTCTCCGACCCGTCACTACGCCCACGTAGACTGCCCGGGCCACGCTGACTATGTGAAGAACATGATCACTGGTGCGGCACAGATGGACGGCGCGATCCTGGTTTGCTCCGCAGCTGACGGCCCCATGCCGCAGACTCGTGAGCACATCCTGCTGTCCCGTCAGGTTGGCGTTCCTTTCATTGTCGTGTTCCTGAACAAGGCTGACATGGTAGACGACGAGGAGCTGCTGGAGCTGGTTGAGATGGAAGTTCGTGACCTGCTGAGTCAGTACGACTTCCCGGGTGACGACACTCCGATCATCACCGGTTCTGCCCTGATGGCGCTGGAAGGCAAAGACGACAACGAAATGGGTACTACCGCTGTGAAGAAGCTGGTAGAAGCCCTGGACGACTACATCCCTGAGCCGGAGCGTGCGATCGATCAGCCGTTCCTGATGCCGATCGAGGACGTATTCTCCATCTCCGGTCGTGGTACCGTAGTAACTGGCCGTGTTGAGCGTGGCATCATCAAGGTTGGTGACGAAGTGGAAATCGTGGGTATCCGCGACACCACCAAGACCACCTGTACCGGTGTTGAGATGTTCCGCAAGCTGCTGGACGAAGGTCGTGCCGGCGAGAACGTTGGTGTTCTGCTGCGTGGTACCAAGCGTGACGACGTTGAGCGTGGTCAGGTTCTGTGTGTACCGGGCTCCATCAAGCCGCACACCAAGTTCGAGTGTGAAGTGTACGTACTGTCCAAAGAAGAAGGTGGTCGTCATACTCCGTTCTTCAAGGGCTACCGTCCGCAGTTCTACTTCCGGACCACTGACGTGACCGGTTCTTGCGAACTGCCGGAAGGCGTAGAAATGGTAATGCCGGGTGACAACGTGAAAATGACCGTCACCCTGATCGCTCCGATCGCCATGGAAGATGGCCTGCGCTTCGCGATTCGCGAAGGTGGTCGTACCGTTGGTGCCGGCGTGGTCGCCAAGATCATCGAGTAATTTATTCGATTGATCAGGAAAAAGGGGCTGAGCGTTCAGCCCCTTTTTCTGTTTAGGTCGCAAATGTCGCTCAACCCTGTCAATGGCAATGCTGTTGACAGGGTTGGGTATTATGCATACAATGCGGCTCCTTTTTTTGAAGGTCGGCTAACTAGTAGCTGCTACGAGTGGAGTTTGGTGCATCATGCAAAGCCAAAAAATTCGAATCCGGTTGAAGGCGTTTGATTATCGCCTGATCGACCAGTCCACGCAGGAGATTGTCGATACCGCCAAGCGGACCGGCGCTCAGGTGCGTGGTCCCATTCCTCTGCCGACGCGGAAGGAAAAGTACACGGTATTGATCTCTCCGCACGTCAACAAAGACGCGCGTGATCAGTATGAAATTCGTACGCATAAGCGTTTGCTCGACATTGTTGAGCCGACGGAAAAGACAGTAGATGCTCTGATGAAACTGGACCTGGCAGCAGGTGTAGACGTTCAGATCAGCCTCGGCTAATACCGCCCGGTATTAGTCTGTGTAACTGTCATAGGCCATAGAGGGTGCAAGCCCCGTACACTTAAGAGGTGAAACATGGCAATTGGTGTTGTCGGTCGTAAGGCCGGTATGACCCGTATTTTTACGGATGAAGGGCAGGCGCTGCCTGTCACGGTAATTGAGGTTGAGCCCAACCGCATTACCCAACTCAAGACCCTCGAAAGCGACGGCTACCGTGCAGTGCAGGTAACCGTAGGTTCTCGTCGTTCCTCCCGTGTAAACAAGGCGGCTGCCGGGCACTTTGCAAAAGCAGGTGTTGAAGCTGGTCGTGGCGTTTGGGAATTCCGTCTGGCTGATGGCGAAGGTGAAGACCTGGCCGCCGGTGGCGAGCTGACCGTTTCCGTGTTTGAAGACGGTCAGGTGGTTGACGCAGTAGGTCAGTCCAAGGGTAAGGGCTTCCAGGGCGGTGTTAAGCGCTGGAACTTCTCCATGCAGGACGCTACTCACGGTAACTCCTTGTCTCATCGTGCTCCGGGTTCCATTGGTCAGAACCAGACTCCGGGTAAGGTGTTCAAGGGCAAGAAGATGGCCGGTCAGATGGGTAATGCGCAGGTTACTGTGCAGAACCTGAAAATCGTCCGTGTCGATGCCGAGCGCAACCTGCTGCTGGTAAGTGGTGCCGTACCTGGCGCAACTGGCGGCGACGTTGTCATCAAGCCTGCAGTTAAAGCCTGAGGAGCGGTGCGATGGAATTGACAATTACTGGTAGCGGCAAGGGGATTTCTGTTTCCGACGCTGCGTTTGCCAAAGATTTTAACGAAGCTCTGGTGCATCAGGTGGTTACTGCTTACATGGCAGCTGGCCGTCAGGGTACCAAGGCCCAGAAGACACGTTCCGAAGTCAGTGGTGGTGGCAAGAAGCCATGGCGTCAGAAGGGTACTGGTCGTGCCCGTGCTGGTACCATTCGTAGCCCGATCTGGCGTTCAGGCGGCGTAACCTTTGCTGCCAAGCCCCGTGACTTCGAGCAAAAGGTTAACCGCAAGATGTACCGTGCGGCGATGCGTTCCATTTTCTCCGAGCTGGTACGCCAGGAGCGTCTGGTTGTGGTTGACGACATGAATGTCGATACACCCAAGACCAAGGCCTTCACTGCCAAGCTGAGCGATCTGGGTGTGTCCAACGCCCTGATCCTGTCTGAGAATGTTGAGCAGAATCTGCACCTGGCTTCCCGCAACGTTCCTCATGTGGACGTTCGCGATGTGGCAGGTCTGGATCCGGTCAGCCTGGTTGCCTTCGAGAAAGTCGTGGTGACTGTTCCCGCTCTGAAGAAGATCGAGGAGATGCTGGGATGAATCAGGAACGTATTTACAAGGTCCTGTTAGGGCCGCACGTATCAGAAAAAGCGTCTCTGGCGGCAGAGCGTGGTCAGGTGGTGTTTCGTGTAGCGCCTGATGCGACCAAGCCCGAGATCAAGAAAGCCGTTGAGCAACTGTTCAACGTCACCGTCGAAGGTGTTCAGGTTCTGAACCGTAAGGGTAAGCTCAAGCGCACTATCCGCGGGTTCGGCAAGCGTAATGACATTCGTAAGGCTTACGTCAAGCTGGCAGAAGGTCAGGACATCGATTTTCTGGATGTGGAATAAGGTAAAGGGGTCGTAATATGCCGATCGTCAAAACCAAGCCAACATCTGCCGGACGCCGTCACGTTGTAAAACTTTACAACCCGGATCTGCACAAAGGACGTCCTTACGAGCCGTTGGTAGAAACAAAGAGTAAGTCTGGTGGCCGTAACAATGTTGGCCGCATTACTACTCGTCACATTGGTGGTGGTCATAAGCAGCACTACCGTGTTATCGACTTCAAGCGGACCAAAGATGGTATCCCGGCGGTCATTGAGCGCCTGGAATACGATCCTAACCGCTCTGCGCACATTGCACTGGTCAAATATGCCGATGGCGAGCGTCGTTACATTATCGCTCCCAAAGGTATGAAGGCTGGTGATCCTGTGCGCTCCGGCGTCGACGCGCCGATCAAGGTGGGCTCCACGCTGCCGCTCCGGAACATTCCGGTCGGTTCCGTAATCCACTGCGTCGAACTCAAGCCTGGCAAAGGTGCACAGCTGGCTCGCTCTGCGGGCGCATCCGTACAGCTGGTTGCTCGGGAAGGGGCGTATGCCACCATCCGCCTGCGTTCAGGTGAAATGCGTAAGGTGCTTGTAGATTGCCGTGCCACTCTGGGCGAAGTGTCCAACAGTGAGCATAGCCTCAAGCAGCTTGGTAAAGCGGGTGCATCACGTTGGCGCGGCAAACGGCCAACAGTACGTGGTGTTGCTATGAACCCAGTTGACCACCCGCATGGTGGTGGTGAAGGGCGTACCTCTGGCGGACGTCACCCGGTTACTCCGTGGGGTGTTCCGACCAAAGGGCATAAGACTCGTAAGAACAAGCGTACTGACAAGATGATAGTACGTCGTCGTTCGGCCAAGTAAACGACTACATAGAGGTAATTGCTGTGCCACGTTCTTTGAAGAAAGGTCCTTTTATAGACCTGCATCTGTTGAAGAAGGTCGAGGCAGCTCTGGAAGCAAATGACAAGCGGCCCATTAAAACCTGGTCCCGCCGGTCAACAGTCTTCCCGGAGATGGTAGGCCTGACCATTGCAGTCCACAACGGCAAGCAGCACGTGCCGGTTTATGTCACCGAAGATATGGTTGGACATAAGCTGGGTGAGTTCGCGGCAACGCGTACTTATCGTGGTCATGCGGCCGACAAGAAAGCTAAACGCTGATTCTGAGGTAATAGAAATGGAAGTAGCAGCCAAGTACAAGGGCGCTCGCCTCTCAGCTCAGAAAGCACGTCTTGTCGCTGACCAAGTACGCGGCAAGGCTGTTGAGGACGCCCTGAACATTCTGACTTTCAGCCCTAAGAAGGCAGCGGTTGTGATCAAGAAAGCTCTTGAATCCGCCATTGCCAACGCTGAGCACAACGAAGGTCTGGACGTAGATGATCTGCGGGTTTCCACCGTGATGGTGGATGAGGGCCCAACGCTCAAGCGAATCAAAGCTCGAGCCAAGGGGCGCGCTGACCGTATTTTCAAGCGCACCTGTCATATCACCGTCAAGGTCGCCGACAAGTAGGAGATGCTCAGATGGGTCATAAAGTAAATCCAACCGGCATTCGCCTGGGTGTGATCAAAGAGCACAACTCAGTGTGGTACGCCGACAAAAAGGACTACGCGAAGAATCTTCTGAATGATATTCAGGTTCGCGAATTCCTGGACAAGCGTCTGGTTAAGGCGTCTGTCAGCAAGATCGTGATCGAGCGCCCTGCTCAGAACGCCCGGATCACGATCCATACCGCCCGCCCCGGTATTGTTATCGGTAAGAAGGGTGAAGATGTTGACCGTCTGCGTCGCGAAGTCAGCGACATGATGGGTGTGCCTGTGCACATCAACATCGAAGAAGTCCGCAAGCCGGATCTGGATGCCCGCCTGGTAGCGCAAAACGTTGCCGGCCAGCTGGAGCGTCGTGTGATGTTCCGTCGCGCTATGAAGCGTGCGGTTCAAAACGCCATGCGTCAGGGAGCCAAGGGTATCAAGATTCAGGTTGGCGGTCGTCTTGGGGGTGCTGAAATCGCACGTTCCGAGTGGTATCGCGAAGGTCGTGTACCTCTGCACACACTGCGTGCAGATATTGATTATGCAACCTATGAAGCGCACACCACTTACGGCGTTATCGGCGTAAAGGTATGGATCTTCAAAGGTGAGATTCTTGGTGGTATGGAGCAGGTCCGTGCTGACAAGAAAGCCTCTGGGAAGAAAGGTTCTAAGTAAAGGGGCACTCTTATGCTGCAACCAAAACGCACCAAATTCCGCAAGGTAATGAAAGGCCGTAACACCGGTCTTGCTCAGCGCGCAAACAAGGTGAGCTTCGGTGAATACGGATTGAAGGCGACCAGCCGTGGGCGTATAACTGCGCGCCAGATTGAGGCAGCGCGTCGTACCATGACTCGCCGCATCAAGCGGGGCGGTAAGATCTGGATCCGGGTATTCCCGGATAAGCCGATCACCGGTAAGCCGCTGGAAGTACGTATGGGTAAAGGTAAAGGTTCTGTCGAGTATTGGGTGGCTGAGATTCAGCCAGGCCGCATGTTGTACGAGATGGAAGGTGTCGCGGAAGAAATCGCACGCGAAGCTTTCACTCTGGCTGCCGCCAAACTGCCGGTACAGACCACCTTTGTTAAGAGGACGGTGATGTGATGAAAGCAACAGAGCTGCGTGAAAAGTCAGTCGAGGAGCTGAACAAAGAGCTGATCGACCTCCTGAAGGAGCAGTTCAACCTGCGCATGCGCAAGGCGACAGGTCAGCTGAATCAGTCTCACCTTCTCGGCAAGGTGAAGCGCGATATCGCTCGCGTGAAAACAGTATTGAACGAAAAGGCAGGACAGTGACATGACCGAAGCTACCCAAACTGCCAGAACTCTGAGCGGCAAGGTCGTGAGCAACAAGATGGACAAGTCCATCGTGGTCCTGGTTGAGCGTCAGGTTAAACACCCGCTGTACGGTAAGTACATGAAGCGTTCAACCAAGATTCATGCACACGATGAAAGCAATCAGTGCAACATTGGTGACACCGTAACCATCCAGGAAACCCGTCCGGTCTCCAAGACCAAGAGCTGGGCCCTGGTGGAAGTTACCGAACGCGCTGCCAAGGTGTAATTCGCCCGGAGAACAACCATGATTCAGACTCAAACAATGCTTGAAGTCGCGGATAACAGTGGTGCACGTCAGGTTATGTGCATCAAGGTCCTGGGCGGATCTCACCGGCGTTATGCAACCGTTGGGGATATCATCAAGGTAACCGTCAAGGAAGCCATCCCCCGCGGCAAGGTGAAAAAAGGCCAGGTCCTGAAGGCTGTTGTAGTACGTACCCGTAAGGGTGTGCGTCGTCCGGACGGTTCTCTGATCCGTTTTGACGGTAACGCGGCGGTACTTCTGAACAATCAGGACGCTCCCATTGGTACCCGTATCTTCGGACCGGTTACCCGTGAACTGCGTAACGAGAAGTTCATGAAGATTATCTCACTGGCACCCGAAGTACTTTAAAGGACCAGAGGCCGGTTATGAAAAAGATCAAACGAGATGACGAAGTAATCGTCACCACGGGGAAAGACAAAGACAAACGTGGTAAAGTCCTGAAAGTTCTGGACGACGGTCGCGTGCTTGTTTCTGGCATCAATATGATGAAGAAGCACACAAAGCCGAACCCGATGCTTGGCACCCCGGGCGGTATCGTCGAAAAAGAAGCGCCTATCCAGGCTTCCAACGTGGCTATTTTTAATCCGCAGACCGGCAAAGCCGATCGTGTTGGCTTCCAGATCAAGGAAGACGGCACCAAAGTGCGGATCTTCAAGTCCACGAACGAAGCTGTCGATAACCAGTAAGCGGTGGTGGTTACGATGCTTAACATGAAAGAGCAGTACACTAAGGAAGTGGTACCCGCCCTGCAGAAAGAGTTCGGTTACAAGAACGTGATGCAGGTGCCGCGTATCGAGAAAATCACCCTGAACATGGGTGTTGGCGAAGCGGTTGGTGACAAGAAACTGATTGAAAATGCCGTGGCAGATCTTGAGCGCCTGGCAGGTCAAAAAGTGGTTGTTACCAAAGCGCGTAAATCCGTCGCGGGCTTTAAAATCCGTGAAGGTTGGCCGATTGGCTGTAAAGTGACCCTGCGCGGTGAGCGCATGTGGGATTTCTTTGATCGTCTGGTGCACATTGCGGTTCCCCGCATTCGTGACTTCCGCGGTCTGAACCCGAAATCCTTCGACGGTCGCGGTAACTACAGCATGGGTGTGCGTGAGCAGATCATCTTTCCGGAGATCGAGTACGACAAAGTCGACAAGATCCGCGGGTTGGATATCACCATCACCACCACTGCCGGTACCGACGACGAAGGTCGCGAACTGTTGAAAGCCTTTGGCTTTCCGTTCAAGAAATAAGGAACGAGTGACATGGCGAAGGTTTCAATGAAAAACCGTGAGCAAAAGCGCGAAAAACTGGTAGCAAAGTATGCTGCCAAGCGCGCCGAGCTCAAGGCGATTATCAAAAACCCGAATACCAGCGATGATGACCGTTGGGATGCACAGATGAAGCTCCAGCAGCTTCCGCGTGATTCATCTCCTTCGCGTCTTCGGAATCGTTGCCAGGTGACTGGTCGTCCCCACGGCGTTCTGCGCAAGTTCGAGCTGTCACGGATCAAACTCCGTGAATACGGCATGCGCGGTGACGTTCCGGGCCTGACCAAGGCAAGCTGGTAAGATAGGCCGCCTGACTTCGGTCAGGTGCCTGTTGGTAAGCGGTGCGGCAAGCCGCTGCACAACTAAAAAGATCAGGAGCCTCATACCAATGAGTATGCAAGACACGCTTGCGGATATGTTTACCCGTATCCGTAATGCCCAGATGGCGTCAAAAGCTGACGTAACGATGCCATCTTCAAAAATGAAGGTCTCGGTAGCCCAGGTCCTCAAGGACGAAGGCTACGTAGCAGATTTTTCTGTTTCAGCTGACGCGAAGCCCGAGCTGACCATCACTCTGAAATACTTCGGCGGCAAGCCGGTTATTGAGGAGATTCAGCGGGTCAGCCGTCCGAGTCTGCGCCAGTACAAAGGCGCCGGGGAACTGCCGAAAGTAGCCGGTGGTCTGGGAGTCGCGATTGTCTCAACGTCCAAGGGCGTTATGACAGACCGCGCCGCACGAGCTGCAGGCGTGGGTGGCGAAGTCATCTGCACCGTATTCTAGGAGATACACATGTCCAGGGTTGCCAATAATCCTGTCGTGCTGCCTTCCGGTGTTGAGGTTAAGCTGAACGGACAGGAAATCAATGTGAAGGGTTCCAAAGGAGCGCTTCAGTTCACCATTCACCAGGCGGTTGAAGTAAAGCAGGAAGAAAACGTCCTGCGTTTTGCGGCCCGCGATGGTGCAAAACAGTCCCGCGCTCTTGCTGGTACTACTCGTGCGCTGGTTAACAATATGGTTACCGGCGTATCCACAGGCTGGGAGCGTAAGCTGCAGCTGACGGGCGTAGGTTACCGTGCGCAGGCGCAAGGTAAGAAGCTCAACCTGACACTGGGTTTTTCCCACCCGGTCGAGTATGAGCTGCCCGAGGGTGTTACCGCTGAAACTCCGTCCAATACGGAAGTTGTGATTCGCGGTATCGACAAGCAACAGGTTGGCCAGGTCGCTGCGGAAATCCGCGCGTTCCGTCCGCCCGAGCCGTATAAGGGCAAGGGTGTGCGTTATGCGGATGAGCAGGTCAGACGCAAAGAAGCCAAGAAGAAATAAGGCGGGACTATGAGCGCAAATAACGAAAGACTGCGTCGCGCGCGCAAAGTGCGCATGAAGATCCGTGAGCTGGGTACTGACCGTTTGTGCGTGCACCGTACACCGCGTCATATGTACGCCCAGGTTACGACTGCAGATGGCAGCAAAGTGCTTGCCACTGCCTCCACGTTGGATAAGGAGCTGCGCCAGGGTGCAACCGGTAACGTGGACGCTGCCAAGAAGGTCGGTCAGCTGATTGCTGAGCGCGCCAAGGCAGCAGGCATTGAGAAGGTCGCTTTTGACCGCTCAGGTTACCGTTATCACGGTCGTGTTCAGGCTCTTGCCGACGCTGCCCGTGAAGCTGGCTTGCAATTCTAAGAGGTGGAGAAGATGAGCGTTAACGAACAGAAGGCGCCTGAGCTCCAGGAGAAGCTGGTTCAGGTCAATCGCGTCGCCAAGGTAGTTAAAGGCGGCCGTATCTTTGCCTTCACTGCACTGACTGTAGTGGGTGATGGTAAAGGTCGCGTTGGTTTCGGTCGTGGCAAGGCCCGGGAAGTTCCGGTTGCCATCCAGAAGGCCATGGAAGCTGCACGCAAAAACATGGTAGACGTAGCGTTGGACGGCACTACCCTGCAGTACCCGGTTCGGGCGCAGCACGGGGGTTCCAAGGTCTACATGCAGCCTGCTTCTGAGGGTACCGGTATCATTGCCGGCGGTGCGATGCGCGCCGTACTCGAGGTGGCCGGTGTGCAGAACGTACTGTCCAAGTGTTACGGGTCCACCAACCCGGTGAACGTAGTACGTTCCACCATCAAGGGTCTGCAGGCCATGAAGGCGCCTGAAGACGTTGCAGCCAAGCGCGGTAAATCCGTGGAAGATATTCTGGGTTGAAGTCATGGCGAACGCAAAAACGATCAAAGTAACTCTGACCCGCAGCCCGATCGGCTGTCAGCCCAAGCACAAGCTGTGCGTCAAGGGCCTGGGTCTTCGTAAAATCGGTCACACCGTGGAAGTGGAAGACACTCCTTCCATTCGCGGCATGATCAACCGGGTAAATTACCTGGTTCGGGTTGAGGAGAACTAAGATGCGTCTGAACGAACTTGCTCCGGAACCCGGTTCACGTCCGTCCGCCAAGCGTGTCGGCCGTGGTATCGGTAGCGGTCTCGGCAAAACCGGCGGTCGTGGTCATAAAGGTCTGAAATCCCGTTCCGGTGGCTCCGTTGCCCCTGGTTTCGAGGGTGGTCAGCAGCCTTTGGCCCGTCGTCTGCCTAAGTTCGGTTTCACCTCGCGTCAGCAGCGTTACGTGGCGGAAATCCGCCTGAACGAGCTGGCCAAGGTTGAAGGCGACGTGGTGGATCTGGCGGCCCTGAAAAAGGCTGACATCATTCGCGAAGAAATTCGCGAGGCCAAGGTTATCCTGTCCGGCGAGCTGGACCGTGCGGTAACCGTGAAAGGCCTTCGAGTCACCAAGGGCGCACGCGAAGCGATTACCGCCGCGGGTGGTAAAGTCGAAGACTAAGACGAGTCGAGGACTAAATGGCCAAGACAGCATCATTGCCTGCG
Organism: Marinobacter sp. RI1; assembly: GCF_041155085.1. Lineage (NCBI taxonomy): Bacteria > Pseudomonadati > Pseudomonadota > Gammaproteobacteria > Pseudomonadales > Marinobacteraceae > Marinobacter > Marinobacter sp. RI1. The sequence goes on along the minus strand of NZ_AP031605.1, from coordinate 3,811,277 downwards.
GGCGCCGGAAAAGGATTTGCAGAGCTGCGCTCGCGGCTCTGGTTCGTGTTTCTGGCGCTGCTGGTGTACCGGATCGGTGCCCACATTCCGGTTCCCGGTATCAACCCGGATCGGCTGGCGGCACTGTTTGATCAGAACCAGGGAACCATCCTGAGTCTGTTCAACATGTTCTCCGGTGGTGCGCTTGAGCGCATGAGTATCTTCGCACTCGGTATCATGCCGTACATTTCGGCTTCTATTATCATGCAGCTCATGACTGCGGTTAGTCCGCAGCTTGAGCAGCTTAAGAAAGAAGGCGAGGCTGGTCGTCGCAAGATCAGCCAGTATACGCGGTATGGTACGGTTATCCTGGCCCTGGTTCAGGGCTTTGGTATTTCTGTGGGTCTGGCATCACAGGGCGTTACCTTTAATGACAGCTTCAGCTTCCACTTTGTGGCGGTTGTTTCGTTTGTCTGCGGTGCGGTCTTCATGATGTGGCTCGGTGAGCAGATCACCGAAAGAGGTATTGGTAACGGTATTTCGCTGCTGATTTTCGCGGGTATTGTTGCCGGTCTTCCTGGCGCCATTGGCCAGACTCTGGAGCAGGCTCGTAACGGTGAAATGAGCTTGCTGGTTGTTCTCGGAATTGGTGTTCTGGCGATTGCTGTTGTCGGTTTCGTGGTCTTCATGGAGCGTGGGCAGCGTCGTTTGACCATCAACTATGCCAAACGGCAGCAAGGGCGGCGGGTATTTGCCCAGCAGTCCAGCCACCTGCCGCTGAAGGTGAATATGGCCGGCGTCATTCCGCCGATCTTCGCCTCTTCGATTCTTCTGTTCCCGGCTTCTCTGGGGCAGTGGTTCGGTCAGGGCGAAGGCATGGAGTGGCTGAGCGATATCTCTCAGGCATTGGCACCGAGCCAGCCGTTGTATATTATCCTGTTCGCAGCAGCAGTTATCTTCTTCTGCTACTTCTATACAGCGCTGATGTACAACCCCAAGGAAGTTGCGGATAACCTCAAGCGTTCCGGCGCGTTTATCCCCGGTATTCGTCCCGGCGAACAGACGGCCAAGTACATCGATGGTGTGCTGACCCGTTTGACTCTGTTCGGTGCTATGTATATTGCAGCAGTGTCCCTGTTCCCTCAGTTCCTGATGGTGGCCGGGAATGTGCCTTTCTATCTTGGGGGCACCTCTCTGCTGATTGTTGTAGTCGTGGTGATGGATTTCATGGCTCAGGTTCAGTCGCACCTGATGTCTCACCAGTATGAATCGCTGATGAAGAAATCCAATCTCAAGGGCTATGGACGGAACGGCTGAACAAGCCGTTCCCCTTGAAAACTGGAGTCGACAATGAAAGTACGCGCTTCGGTAAAGAAAATTTGCCGTAACTGCAAAGTAATTCGACGCAATGGCTCAGTTCGAGTCATCTGCTCGGAGCCTCGTCACAAGCAGCGCCAGGGCTAATCCGTTTCGGATAAGCGCTGACATTGTAAAAGGGGTTCGGAATAGTGGCGCTTGACTCACAGGTGGGTCAGGCGCTATTATTTCGCGCCCTTTTTGTGGCGGAAAATTCACACAGCAAAGCTTTGAACGCGGAGTAATTTGGATGGCACGTATAGCCGGTGTCAATATACCCGATAACAAACATGCTGTTATCTCGCTGACCTACATCTTCGGTGTTGGCAAGACAACAGCCCAGAAGCTTTGCGATGCAACCGGCGTTAAGCCGGACGCCAAGGTCAAAGACCTGAGCGACGAGCAACTTGAAGCACTTCGTACTGAAGTGGGCAAGTTTACCGTCGAAGGCGATCTGCGTCGTGAAGTACAGATGAACATCAAGCGTTTGAAGGATCTCGGTTGCTTCCGTGGTCTGCGTCATCGTCATGGCCTTCCGGTCCGTGGCCAGCGCACCAAGACCAACGCCCGCACCCGTAAAGGTCCTCGCAAACCTATTCGTAAGTAACAGGTAGGCAAACATGGCAAAGCCAGGTACACGTACCCGTAAAAAGGTGAAAAAGACGGTTGTTGATGGCGTCGCGCACATTCACGCGTCCTTCAACAACACCATCGTGACCATTTCGGACCGTCAGGGCAACGTCCTGTCCTGGGCCACTTCTGGTGGTTCCGGTTTCCGCGGCTCACGTAAGAGTACACCTTTTGCTGCGCAGGTAGCAGCTGAAAGAGCCGGTAATGCGGCTGCTGAATACGGCCTTAAAAACCTGGACGTAGAGGTTAAGGGTCCTGGGCCCGGACGTGAATCTGCAGTTCGCGCGCTGAATGCGTGTGGCTACAAGATCACCAACATCACTGATGTGACGCCGATTCCCCACAACGGCTGTCGTCCGCCCAAGAAGCGCCGCGTCTAACACAGGAGACAGTGAAATATGGCTCGTTATATAGGCCCGAAGTGCAAGCTGTCTCGTCGTGAAGGGACAGATCTTTTTCTGAAGAGCGGCGTTCGCGCGCTCGATTCCAAGTGCAACATCGAGACTCCGCCGGGTATGCACGGCGCGCGTCGCGGTCGTCTGTCCGAGTACGGCGTTCAGCTTCGTGAAAAACAGAAAGTCCGTCGTATCTACGGCGTTCTTGAGAAGCAGTTCCGTAACTATTACAAAGAGGCCGCCCGAGGCAAAGGTGCAACTGGTGAAAACCTGCTGCAGCTGCTGGAAGGCCGTCTCGATAACGTTGTATATCGCATGGGCTTTGGTTCTACCCGTGCAGAAGCCCGTCAGCTCGTCTCTCACAAGGCGATCCTGGTCAATGATAAGCCGGTTAACATCCCGTCCTATCAGGTCAAGCCGGGCGACGTTGTGAGCGTGCGCGAAAAGGCCAAGAATCAGCTGCGTGTTAAAGGCGCGCTGGATCTGGCTTCAAGCCGTGCACCGGTAAGCTGGGTAGAGGTTGACGCCAACAAGATGTCCGGCGTTTACAAGTCAGTACCTGAGCGTACTGAACTGCCGGCCGACATCAACGAGAACCTCATCGTCGAGCTTTACTCCAAGTAAAGCCCAGTTAGCAACGATAGCAGATAGGGGCGTCTATGCAGCGTTCAGTACATGAGTTATTGACACCTCGTACCATTGACGTGAAAGAATCCAGCGCCACGCGCGCCAAGGTGACTCTGGAGCCGCTCGAGCGCGGTTTCGGGCACACCCTGGGCAGCGCGCTGCGTCGTATTCTTCTGTCTTCGATGCCGGGCTGCGCCGTAACTGAAGCACAGATCGACGGTGTCCTGCACGAGTACAGTGCCATTGAAGGTGTCCAGGAAGACGTCATCGAGATTCTGCTGAATCTCAAGGGCGTTGCCGTAAAGATGAACGGCCGTGACGATGCTGAGCTTACCCTCAGCAAGAAAGGTCCGGGCGTGGTGACTGCCGGCGATATCAAGCTGGACCACGATGTGGAAATCGCTAACCCGGAGCACGTGATCTGTCACTTGAGCGAAAACGGCGAAGTGAACATGCGCTTGCGCGTGGCACGGGGCCGTGGCTACGAGCCGGCTGATCAGCGTGGTCTGGACGAGGACGAAACTCGTGCCATCGGACGCTTGCAGCTGGATGCAACGTTCAGCCCGGTTCGTCGTGTGGCCTATGCCGTCGAGAGCGCTCGGGTTGAGCAGCGTACAGACCTGGACAAGCTGGTTATTGATCTGGAGACCAACGGTACCATCGATCCGGAAGAAGCAATTCGCCGGGCCGCTACCATTCTCCAGCAGCAGCTGGCTGTGTTCGTCGATTTCGATCATGAGAAAGAGCCTGAGCGTGTAGAGGAAGAGGAAGAAATCGATCCGATTCTGCTGCGCCCGGTTGATGATCTGGAGTTGACTGTGCGTTCAGCTAACTGCTTGAAGGCTGAAAACATTTACTATATCGGCGATCTGATCCAGCGCACGGAAGTGGAGCTGCTGAAGACGCCTAATCTTGGCAAAAAGTCGCTGACCGAGATCAAGGACGTTCTTGCGTCCCGTGGTCTGTCTTTGGGTATGCGTCTTGATAACTGGCCGCCGGCAAGCCTTCGTGGTGATGACCGGGTTCTGGGCGGTTGATCGCCGATTAGTTTAAGGTAAGGAATCAGAGCAATGCGTCATCGTAAGAGTGGTCGTAAGTTCAACAGGACCAGTGCGCATCGCAAGGCCATGTTCCGTAACATGACTGCGTCACTGGTTGAGCACGAGCTGATCAAAACGACGCTCCCGAAAGCCAAAGAGCTGCGTCGGGTAGCTGAGCCGTTGATCACGCTCGCAAAGAATGATTCGGTAGCAAATCGTCGCCTGGCGTTCTCTCGCCTGCGTAACGATGCTGCGGTAGCCAAGCTGTTTGATGAGCTGGGCCCCCGTTACAGCGAGCGTCCGGGTGGTTATCTTCGTATTCTGAAGTGCGGTTTCCGCGCTGGCGATAATGCCCCGATGGCATTCGTTGAGCTGGTCGGCCGTCCTCTGGACATCGAAGCTGAAGAGATGGACGACGAAGAGTAAGTTCTTCTGAGTCCATAAAAAAACCGGGTTCCGCAAGGTTCCCGGTTTTTTTGTGCCCGTCGCTCGGGCGGGCTATTTGGTGAGCATCGGTTTGAGGTAACGTCCGGTGTGCGAAGCCGGATTGGCGGCCACTTCCTCGGGCGTTCCTTCAGCAATAATCTGTCCGCCACCGGACCCACCTTCCGGGCCGAGGTCGACAATCCAGTCTGCGGTCTTGATGACGTCCAGGTTGTGCTCAATGACAACGATGGTATTGCCGTGATCGCGCAAGCGCTCCAGCACGTTCAAAAGTTGCTGGATATCGTAGAAGTGCAGGCCGGTCGTGGGCTCGTCCAGAATGTACAGGGTTTTGCCTGTGTCCCGTTTGGACAATTCCTTAGCCAGCTTGACCCGCTGTGCTTCGCCCCCCGAGAGGGTCACTGCGCTCTGGCCCAAACGAATGTAAGACAGGCCCACGTCGATCAGCGTTTGCAGTTTTCTGGCAATGAAGGGGACTGCGTCGAAAAACTCCCGGCCCTCCTCAACGGTCATTTCCAGAACTTCGTGAATGTTTTTGCCTTTATACCGAACCTCGAGGGTCTCCCGGTTGTAGCGTTTGCCTTTACAGATGTCGCAGGGCACATAGACGTCTGGCAGGAAGTGCATTTCGACTTTGATGACACCATCGCCCTGGCAGGCCTCGCACCGGCCGCCCTTCACGTTGAAGGAGAAGCGGCCAGGTTTGTAACCGCGTGAACGTGCCTCCTGAGTGCCGGCGAAGAGTTCCCGGATGGGGGTAAACAGGCCGGTGTAAGTGGCAGGGTTAGACCTGGGTGTCCGTCCGATAGGGCTCTGGTCAATGTCGATCACCTTGTCGAGCTGATCAAGTCCTTTCAGGCTCTTGTAGGGCGCATGATTGAGGCTCGTCGCTTTGTTCAGTTTGGCGGCCGCGACCGGATAGAGGGTGCTGTTGATCAGAGTGGATTTGCCTGAGCCCGATACCCCGGTAACGCAGGTCATCACGCCCAGCGGCAGCGTGAGCGTTACGTCTTGAAGATTGTTGCCAGAGGCGCCGGTCAGTACCAGCTTCTTGCCGTTACCCTTGTTTCGCTCAGAAGGTACCGAGATCTCCTTCTCGCCACTGAGGTACTGGCCAGTCATTGAAGCCGGGTTGGCGATAATCTCTTTCGGGGTTCCCCGTGCGACAATCTCTCCGCCGTGGACGCCAGCGCCGGGGCCAATGTCAATAACGTAGTCGGCAGCCCGGATAGCATCTTCGTCGTGTTCCACCACAATCACCGTATTGCCAAGGTCCCGGAGGTGGGTGAGGGTGGCAAGCAGTCGGTCGTTGTCCCGCTGGTGCAGGCCAATGGACGGCTCGTCCAGAATGTACATCACGCCCACCAGGCCTGCGCCTATCTGGCTGGCCAGCCTGATGCGCTGGGCTTCGCCGCCTGAGAGGGTGTCTGCGCTGCGTTCCAGGGTGAGGTATTCGAGGCCCACGTTGACCAGAAATTGCAGGCGCTCCCGTACCTCTTTCAGGATTTTTTCGGCGATCTCACCTTTACGCCCGGGCAATGCCAGAGTGCTGAAGTAGCGATGGGCATCACCCACGGGCAGGTGGGTTATTTCCGGAAGGTTTCGCTCTTCGATAAAGACGTGACGGGCACTGCGACGCAGGCGCGAACCGCCGCAGTCTTTACAGGGCTGTGTACTCAGGTTGCGAGCCAGTTCCTCACGCATGCTCTGGGATTCCGTCTCGCGGTAACGGCGTTCCAGGTTAGGCAGTATGCCCTCGAATGGGTGCGCTTTTTCCATGATATGGCCGCGAGAGTTCACATAGCGAAAGGGAATGTCCTCGTCGCCGGAGCCATACAGGAGCACCTCCTGGAAGTTTTCGGGCAGCTCTTCCCAAGGCGTTTCCAGGTCAATGCCGTAGTGTTCGGCAACACTGGTCAGCATCTGGAAGTAATACACGGCACGACGGTCCCAGCCCTTGATGGCTCCTGATGCCAGGGTCGCTTCCGGGCTCTGGATCACCTTTTCGGCATCAAAGAACTGGCGCACCCCCAGGCCGTCGCAGGTGGGGCAGGCGCCGGCCGGGTTGTTGAACGAAAACAGGCGAGGTTCCAGTTCGCTCAGGGAGTAGCCGCATTGGGTGCAGGCATAGCGCGCCGAGAAGGTGTGTTCCTCGCCTTCTCCACTCATGGGCGCCACCAGAGCAATGCCGTCGGCCAGCTCCAGGGCGGTTTCGAAGCTCTCGGCCAATCGTTGCTCCAGCCCCTCCTTGACTTTGAATCGATCGACCACAACGTCAATCTGGTGCTTGCGCTTCTTGTCCAGGGCAGGAACGTCGTCTATGTCGTATACCGCTCCGTCTACTCTCAGGCGGATGAAGCCCTGGCTGCGCATGGTGTCGATCACCTGCAGATGCTCACCTTTGCGATCCCGGATCACCGGCGCCAATATCATCAGCTTGCTGCCTTCCGGCATCGCGATAACCTGGTCAACCATCTGGCTCACGGTCTGGGCTTCCAGCGGCTGGCCGTGATCAGGACAGCGGGGTTCACCGGCACGAGCGAAAAGCAGTCTCAGATAGTCATAGATCTCGGTGATGGTCCCCACGGTAGAGCGGGGGTTGTGAGACGTGGATTTCTGTTCGATGGAGATGGCTGGTGACAAGCCTTCAATGTGATCCACATCGGGCTTTTCCATCATCGAGAGGAATTGCCGTGCGTAGGTGGACAGTGACTCGACATACCGGCGCTGGCCCTCGGCATAGAGCGTATCGAACGCCAATGAGGACTTGCCGGAGCCGGACAGACCGGTAATGACGATCAGTTTGTCCCTTGGCATATCCAGGTCGATGTTTTTCAGGTTGTGGGTGCGTGCGCCCTTGATCTGGATATGGTCCATAACACCTCGCTTGGTAAAAACTGCCAGTATATCGGTTTCGTGTCGTTCCGGCTAAGTGCGGAACGACCCGCTGTGCGGGTGTCCCGTCGCCGGGGTGGTTCTGGTACAATGCGCCGCCGGCGGTTACCGGCCGCTCACCATTCATTCAAACCGCACGGGTAGGCATGAACGCGCTCGAAAAACGCTCAGTTGTGGCTCTGGCTTCGGTATACGCCATGCGTATGCTGGGCCTTTTTATGGTCATGCCCGTGTTTGTCCTGCTGGGTACGGACCTGCAGGGTTCGACGCCGGCGCTATTGGGCCTGGCGATTGGCGCCTACGGTCTGAGTCAGGCGCTGTTGCAGATCCCCTTCGGCCTGTTGTCGGATCGGGTTGGCCGCAAGAAGATGATCTACCTGGGGCTTATCTTGTTTGCCAGCGGGAGCCTGCTGGCCGCGTCGACCGACTCCATATACGTTGTGATCGCTGGTCGGATTCTTCAAGGTGCCGGTGCCATCGCCAGTGTATTGATGGCACTGCTGTCAGACCTTACCCGAGAGGAAGAGCGCACCAAGGCCATGGCCACGGTGGGCATTTCCATTGGCCTGTCGTTTTCTGTGTCGCTGGTACTGGGGCCGTTGCTGGGCGCGGCCTGGGGGTTGTCCGGTATCTTCTACGTGACGGCAGTGATGGCTCTGTTGGCGCTAATAGTGGTAGCCCGGGTCGTGCCTACGCCACATACCCATAAAGTCAGCGCCGATACCCATCCTGCCCGCGAAATGGTAGGGCGCGTTCTGGCCGATGGCCGCCTGCTGCGGCTCGATTTCGGGATCTTTGTGCTGCATCTTGTTCTGACCGCCCTGTTCCTGGTCTTTCCGACCATGCTTCAGGATCGGTTGGGGCTGGCCAGCAGCTCCCACTGGTGGTTCTATTTGAGTGTGATGGTGCTTTCTTTCTTTGCCATGGTGCCCTTTATCATCATTGGCGAAAAGAAACGTAAAATGAAGCCGATACTGTGCATGGCCATTGCCTTGCTGACAGCGGCAACAGCAACGCTGACTCAGGTGAATACCAGCCTCTGGGCAGCTTGGGGTGTGCTGTTTTTCTTCTTTATGGCGTTCAACCTTCTGGAAGCCAGTCTGCCTTCGTTGATCAGTAAAGAGGCTCCGGCTGCCAGTAAGGGAACGGCCATGGGGGTTTATTCCACCTCCCAGTTTTTTGGTGCTTTTCTGGGTGGAGCTCTGGGAGGTTATCTGCTGCAGAGCGCTGGCGTGGAGGGAGTGCTCTGGTTGATGGCCGGGTGCCTCCTGGTGTGGCTGCTGGCAGCCTTGACCATGCCGGCCCCGAGCTACACGACCAGCCTGGTTCTGGAGCTGAGGGATGCACTGGAAAATACCTTTGACGACGTGGACCGTCAGCTACGGAGGCTGCCGGGCGTGAAGGACGTTGTGATTGTTGAAAATGCATCGACAGCCTACCTGAAGGTGGATCGTCAGCATTTTCGGGAAGATCAGCTTGCGGACTTTGACTTTGTCCGGCAGGGTAAGAGTACTTAAACACAGGATGCTGGCATGGACGGCTGGCACTCCGCAAAACATGATCAGGAGCATACGATGGCACGAGGCGTAAACAAGGTAATTCTCATTGGTAACCTGGGGCAGGACCCGGACACTCGTTATACCCCCAACGGCAACGCTGTGGTTAACCTGAACCTCGCCACAGACGAGAGTTACAAGGATCGCCAGACCGGACAGCTGGTGCCGAAGACCGAGTGGCATCGGGTTGTGCTGTTCGGCAAGGTGGCTGAAGTGGCTGGGCAATACCTGCGCAAAGGCTCCAAGGTCTACATTGAAGGCAAGCTGCAGACCCGGAAATGGCAGAACAAGGAAGGGCAGGATGTCTACACCACTGAAGTGGTTGTGGATATCAATGGCCAGATGCAGATGCTGGACAGCCGTGGCTCTGAGGGCGGTATGAATCCGGGGGCGCCCCAGGGACGGCCGCAGCAACAGCCGCAATACAATGCGCCGCCCCAGCAGGGTGGACAGGCTGGTGGCTACAACAACCCGGCACCCCAGCAGCAAGGTGGCGGCATGCCTGAGCCGATTGATGATTTTGATGACGATATTCCGTTCTGATAAATATCAAGTTTGTCCTGAATCAAAAGCCCGCGATTTCTGCGGGCTTTTTTGTTACGGACTTGCAAATCTCCGTGAAATCAATCAAAAATCCGTAGAGTTACGTTCGGTTTCTCAACTACTATTTAAGTCAGTGTAAAAATTCGGCGATATTTTAAGCGTTTCTACGCTTGGCTATCGTGGCAAAGAACGTTCGTCTTAAAGGAAGTCATGACCCTGAGCTCCGTTGTAAACCGAGTCTCCCGCTTGTTTGCGCGGGCAGACAGCAGAACCCCGGTCTGTCTTGAGGTCCGCCCTGACGGCATCGCCTGGGCCAAGGGCTCCGATGGGGTGTGGGCCGGCCGAGGGTTTGTCGATTGTTTGCCGGCCAAGCGTCGCGAAGCGCTCGAGTCTCTCGTTAACGAACAGGGCTGGGTGGGAGCCCCCGCGGTTGTGGTGTTGCCCATCGATCAATACCAGGTTTTCCAGGTGGAGCGCCCTGAGGGTATTGAAGACAGCGAGCTGGCAGATGCCCTGAAGTGGAAGTTGAAAGACTTCCTGGATTTCAGTCCCTCCGATGCGGTTTCTGATGTTTTTGCCTTTCCGGAAGATGCCTCCCGTGGGCGTGGGCCCCTGGTGAACGTAGTTGCCGCTCGCAAGTCACTGGTGCAGGAGCTGGTGGCACTGGTTGACGGAGCCGGCCTGGAACTGGTGCGGGTGGATATTGCTGAACTTGCACTGCGAAACCTGGCCTCCCGTATGGACACCGCGAACCGTGGTGTGGCGCTGGTCCACCTGCGCGAACGATATGGGCAGATGGTTGTCTGCCGCGGCGATACGCTGTATCTGTCCCGGCGGCTGGACGTGTCCTACGACGATCTGCGGGATGCCGGCCGACAGGAAAACGCGGTGCAGTCCCTCGCCCTGGAGATTCAGCGCTCCATGGATTATTTCGAGAGCCAGTTGGGCCAGGTGCCGCCCGCCACGATCCGCCTGGTGGCGAGAGACTCGGTGCTGCCGCTTACCTCCATGTTGTCGTCCTATGTGGCCGCCTCGATTGAAACTGTCGCCTGGCCGGAGTTTGGACTGGAGCAGGATCTGGATAGCCGGTGTCTCCCTGCCTGGAGTGCGGGCCTGGTCGTCGGGGAGGCTCATTAATGCAGCAGCAGGTCAATCTTTATACCGCCGAGCTGCGGCCAAACAAACAAAAGCTGAACGCCACATCGGCACTGATGGCGCTGGCACTGGTGATTGTGGTGGTTGCCGGGCTTGCCGGCCTGGTTCGTTACCAGAATCAGCAACTGGAGGCTCAGGCTCTGGCCGTAGAGCGGCAAAACAACCAGTTAGAGCAGGTGGTCGCCCGGCTGCAGGATGAGGTTCGGGCTCGTCAGCCGGACCCGGATCTGGAAGCGGCTCTGGCAAGGGTCACGGAAACGATCAGCCGCCGACAACGACTGCTGGGTCGAATCGAAACCCTGACCATAAGTGGTCATTCCGGATTTTCCGGAAGGTTGTCTGCGTTGGCCCGGCAAGTGCCAGACAATCTCTGGCTGACCGGGATTCGGCTGGAGTCTTTCCCCGCTACCCTGACGCTTAAGGGCCAGACCCGGTCTGCCGACTTGGTGCCCCGTTATCTCGAACGCCTGGGCGAAGAGCCGGCGTTTATTGGTGAAACCTTCTCTGATTTCCGGATCTCGCGCCCGGATGGAGAGGCAGCACGCCAGTGGGTCAACTTTCAGATTGCCACCGAAAACAACGGGGACGCAGGCTTATGAGCGTGTTGAAATCCCGATGGGCTGACGGCTGCCAATGGTATAACGACCGGCCGATTCGCGAGCGGGTTCTGGTACTGCTAACGGTATGCGTGCTGGTGTTTGTTGTTGGCTGGGAACTGCTGGTTGCGCCTGCTGAAGCCCGGAAAAGTCAGCTAACCAGCCAGTTTCAGGCAGCGCTAACCACACGGGATGCTTTGTTTAGCCAGCAGGAAAGTCTTGATGGACAGCTTGCCAGTGATCCTTCCACCGAGCTGCGGGAAAGGCTTGCAGCGCGGGAAAACCGGCTAAGCAGCCTGAATGAGCAGATTGCTGAAACCACCGGTCAGTTGATTGCACCCCGGGACATGGTGGTGCTGTTAAGAGAAATGCTTGCTGCGCAACAGGGCCTGAAACTGGACTCCATGGAATTGTTGGCTCCGGAGCCGGTGTATGACGAACCGGACACGGCGAATGCTGCCGTCGGTAACGACAAGCCAAAATCCGAGCCGTTGTTGTACACGCACGACGTGGAAATGACCGTGCGCGGCGGCTATCTGGACGTGTTGAACTATCTTGAACGCCTGGAAGCCATGGATGAACGGCTGGGCTGGTCGCGGCTTGAGTATGATGCGGGCACCTGGCCGGACGGCCAGGCCACTATTCGGGTGCGCACGCTAAGCCTGGAGCCTGCGTGGTTGGGGGTGTGATGTGAGCTGGCAACTTATTGGTACTGCCGTGATCGTGATGGCCGCCGGCGTGGCGTTGCCAGCGCAGGCGTTGCAAGACCCCACCAGGCCCCCGGGTATTCAGAGCCGGGCTGTGGCTGCAATGCCGCCGCGACCCCTGGAGCTTGGCTCGATTGTCCATGGCTCCGACCGACGAGTGGCGGTGATTGAAGGCGTTGCCCTGAAAGAGGGTGAGAGCCACGACGGTATTCGCGTGCGCCGGATCTATCGAGACCGTGTTGAAATCCTGGATAACGGACAACATCGGGTGCTCTACCCGGAAACCCTTCCGCAGGTGCGGAGAACCCAATGAAAGACAAGCGGACACCAATGAATGCATTCAGACCGAAGGCCCAGACGGCGCTCGTAGTTGCGCTCTCCCTATTCATGGCGGCCTGTAGTAACAATCCGTTAATGCGCACCTCGGCGGCGACCTCTTCGGATGTGGCTGACGAAATCGATCGAACCCTGGAACAGGCTGAACAGAGTCAGCGGATAGCCAGTAACGTGAGTGCGGTGCCTGCGCCATCGGCTGCCGATATCAGCAGCCAGTTGTTGCCGCCTCTGAGTAGCAGCCCGCAACAGGATGAGCGCTTCGATGTGAACGCCTCGGATGTTCCGGCCAGTAGTTTTTTTGAGGCACTGGTTGCCGGCACCCGTTATAACGTGGTGGTTCGCCCGGATGTGGCCACGACGGTCAGTCTTCGACTGAGCGATGTGACCGTTCCGGAAGTCATGGACATAGCGGCAGACCTGTATGGCCTGGATATTACCCGTACTGGTCGGCTTTATCGGGTGGCGGCCGATCAGGTTCAGACCCGCCTGTTCCCCATCGATTATCTGCACTTCAAGCGCCGTGGCGGCTCGGAAACCCGTGTTAGTTCCGGGCAGGTCAGCAGTTCCCGAAGCAATAGAGAGGGGGCTGGCAGCAACGATAACAATGAAGACAATGAAACCCGCAATCTGGTCGGTACCACGATATCGACTCAGACCGAATCGGATTTCTGGAGTGATATCCGCGACGCCCTGAACATGATCGTGGGCGGTGATAAAGGGCAGGTTGTGGCGAATCCGGGAGCAGGGCTGGTTATGGTCCGGGCTGGTGCCGACGATCTTAGGCTGGTGGAGAGCTATTTGCGCAAGACCGAGCTGATTATGCAGCGCCAGGTTGTGCTGGAAGCCAAAATTCTGGAAGTGGGGCTGAACGAGGGGTACCAGCAGGGTATCGACTGGAATGATGTACAGAGCTCTGCGGGGCGGGCCGACTACTTCACCAGCCAGTCACTTGGTGGTCAGCAAATTCGGACTCCGGACATCGGCGGGCTTTTCTCGGCAACGGTCAGTGCCGGGGATTTCACCGGGTTGATTGAACTGCTTGGCCAGCAGGGCAATGTGCAGATCCTGTCGAGCCCGAGAATTTCCACGGTTAACAATCAAAAGGCCGTGATCAAAGTCGGTACCGATGAGTTCTTCGTCACTGACATTGATTTTGATGATAACAATTCCGCTGTTACCGCTACCGACAGCACATCAACCTCCGTCGAGCTGACGCCGTTCTTTTCCGGCATCTCTCTGGATGTGACTCCTCAGATCGCCGAGGACGGCGCCATCACCCTGCATGTGCATCCGTCCGTGAGTGAAGTGGCGGATCAGGAAAAGGTGATCACCATCGGGGAGCGGGATGTCACCCTGCCACTGGCCCGAAGCACTGTTCGCGAAACCGACAGTGTCATCCGGGCCGAAAGTGGCCAGATTGTGGTGATTGGCGGTCTGATCCAGAACAGCAGCGAGGACAACAATTCAGCGGTGCCTTTCTTCAGCGAGATCCCTTTACTGGGAGAGCTGTTCAAACAGCGCAATTTCGAATCCCGCAAGAGTGAGCTGGTTATCCTGTTGCGTCCGGTCGTCGCCAATGCCGGTCAGATGCAGGCCGATGTCAGTGCCTCCCGTGAGCGCATGAATGTATTGCGGGAGCTGTTGAATTCGTCTGAATCCGTCAAGCCACAACCCGAGACTGCGCCGCGCTGATGTATCAGAGCCACTTCGGACTGCAGGAAGCACCGTTTGCATTGACGCCCAACACCCGCTACTTCCTGCGGGCGCCCAGTCATTCCGATGCCCTGGAGCTTTTGCTGGTGGCGCTGCGGCAGCGGGAAGGCTTTATCAAGGTGACCGGGGAAGTCGGTACCGGTAAGACCCTGCTGTGCCGCCTGTTGCTGAATGAACTCGATAAAGAAGCCTGCACCGCCTACGTGCCCAACCCGAACCTTCCGCCGGATACGCTCTACGAGGCCGTGGCGGAGGAGCTGGGTGTGGACGTGGCGGTGTGCGCCAACGTGCATCAGATCCTCAAGGCCCTGAACGAGAAACTGATTGCCCTGGCCATGGTCCAGAAGCCAGTGGTGCTGGTGATTGACGAAGCCCAGGCCATGCCGGAAGAAACCATCGAAGCCCTGCGCCTGCTGACCAACCTGGAAACCGAAAGCACCCGGTTGCTTCAGATCGTGCTGTTCGGTCAGCCGGAGCTCGACACGACCCTGAGCAAGGACAGCCTGCGCCAGCTACGCCAGCGCATTACTTTCCAGACTCGCTTGCAGCCCCTAAACCGGGATTCGGTGGGGCAATACCTTCGGCACCGGCTGTCACAGGCGGGGTATAACGGCTCCGACCTGTTCGCGCCAGCTGCTCTTAGAGTGATCTGGCGGGCGTCGGGAGGTATTCCAAGGCTGGTGAACGTGCTGGCCCACAAGGCCATGCTGGCAGCCTGGGGCCAGGGGGATCGGCTGGTCAACCGAAGACACGCACTACTGGCCGTCAGGGATACCGAAAGTGCCCGTTCCCTCGGCCTGTTCGGGAGGTGGTTATGAGCCTGCTGAACGATGCCCTGAGAGCGGCCGAACAGCGCCAGCAACAGCCACAGGTGTCGGCGGTCTATACCGGTCACAGCACAACAACGGGTACGGGATTCGGTGGAAAAACCGCTTTGCTGTTCGTTCTTGTGAGCTTCCTGGTGCTCGGCGTTGGCGCAGCATGGTGGCTTATTTCGAAAGACGAGACGGCTGCCCCGGCGCTTACTGAAGCCGATGTGGCGCCAGCACCCGCCCCTGAAGCTCCTCTCGAAACTCAGACTGTGGCGAAGTTCCGGCCGAATACTGAGGCGGCGAGTTCTTCCGCGGCTACAGCGCCTGAAACAGTAGTCACACCTGTCCTTGAACCGGTGGTGACGGCTGAGCCTGCTGTAGCTCCAGAGTCGGCCATTACCGAAACGGTTGAGGAGCAGGTCCGGCACCTGGCAGAACCGACTGACCAGCAGGAGCCAGCCAAGCCCGAGGTGGCCGTAGCAGAAAAAGCCAGCGCAGCGAAGCCTGAGCCGGCTGTCACCATTGCTGAGCCTGAACCTGCGGCAACGCCGGCCCAGACATCCGTGAAACAGCCCCGGGAAACTCCGGAAGCGATCGACCTGCGCACCAGCCGTGAGCTGGCCAGGCTGTTGTCTTCAGGTCGCATTGTTGAGGCCGAGCAGTTGCTGGCCTCGCTGACTGAAAGCCAACCGGCACCGAACAGCCGGGAAGTGGTTGCCCGTGACCTGCTGGTGCAGGGAGAAGCGGAGCGGGCCCTTGGCTGGCTCCCGGCTGAGGTGACTGACGATTACGCCGGCCTGCGCTTGCTCCGGGCTAGAGCTTTACTGGCGCAGGGGCAGCTTGAGCAGGCAGTGGCCACGTTGTCGGCCCGGGTGCCGGCTGTGGCTGATCAGCCAGAGTACCGCATCACGCTGGCTACCTTGCTGCAACAGGTCGGGCAGACGGAGGCCTCTGCCGGCCACTGGGCGGAACTCATTGCCTACGACGACAGTCGCCCAGCCTGGTGGCTCGGCCTGGCCATTGCCCTGGAAACCGGAGGGCGCGGCCGCAGCGCTGCGCAGGCTTATGCCCAGGCTGCAGCCTTGCCGGGATTGTCTCCGGCGCTGGCGGACTACGCCCGAGAACGCTTGAATGCATTGCAGGCAGGATCATGACCACAGAACCGAAGAAAAAAATTCGCATAGGTGACCTGCTGGTCCAGAACGACGTCATCACCGAACAGCAGCTGATGACGGCGCTGCGTGAGCAGAAGAACACCGGCCGGAAACTGGGCCGGACCCTGATTGATCTGGGCTATGTGGATGAGGATAACCTGCTTAATATCCTCTCCCGCCAGTTGGAGGTGCCGTTCGTACAACTGCGCCACTACCAGTTCAACAACGAACTGGTAAAGAAGTTGCCTGAGGCCCTCGCGCGCCGGTTCCGGGCGATTGTGCTGGCGGAACAGGGGGGCGAGTTGCTGGTGGGCATGGCCGACCCGCTCGATATTTTTGCCTACGATGAACTGGTGCGGGTGCTCAAGCAGCCCATCAAGCAGGCGGTTGTTCGGGAAAGCGAACTGCTCAACACGTTGGACCTGGTCTACCGCCGTACCGACGAGATTGCCTCGCTGGCCGAGGAGCTGGAAGACGAGCTGGGCGATGATGCCTTCGACCTGGCGGACCTGTCTGCCGAATCCGAAAGCGCTGATGCTCCGGTGGTCAAACTATTGCAGACTCTGTTTGAGGACGCCGTGCAGGCCCGGAGTTCGGATATTCATATCGAGCCGGATGAGTCGGTGGTGCGTATCCGCCAGCGGGTGGACGGGGTGCTTCAGGAACAGGTGATGAAGGAAAAGCGCGTGAACGCGGCGCTGGTCCTGCGCCTGAAACTGATGGCGGGCCTGAATATTTCCGAGAAGCGGTTGCCGCAGGATGGCCGTTTCAACGTGCGGGTAAAAGGCCGCAGTATCGATGTGCGGGTATCCACCATGCCTGTGCAATATGGTGAATCGGTGGTGATGCGTTTGCTGGACCAGAGCCAGGGTATGCTGGATCTTCAGGGTACCGGCATGCCACCGCACTTGCTGGAACGTTTCCGTAAGCTGATCAAAAAGCCCCACGGCATGATTCTGGTAACCGGCCCCACCGGCAGCGGTAAAACCACGACCCTGTATGGCGCGTTAACCGAGCTGAACAAACCCGAGGTCAAGATCATTACCGCTGAAGACCCGGTGGAATACCGGTTGCCACGGATTACCCAGGTTCAGGTGAATCCAAAAATCGGACTGGAATTTGCCAACGTGTTGCGCGCCTCCCTGCGCCAGGACCCGGATATCATTCTGGTGGGTGAAATGCGCGACCACGAAACCGTCGAGATTGGCTTGCGTGCTGCCATGACCGGTCACCTGGTGCTGTCCACCCTGCACACCAACGATTCAATCAGCAGCGCCATGCGTCTGATTGATATGGGGGCGGAGCCCTTCCTGGTGGCGAGTTCACTGTTGGGCGTGGTGGCTCAGCGTCTGGTTCGGCGGGTATGCGACAACTGCAAAGAGCCCTACCAGCCCACCGAACAGGAGCTGATCTGGCTGCAGTCCTTTGACCTGGATCCGCTCGATATTGAAGCCGGCTTTATCCACGGCAAGGGCTGCTATCAGTGCAGCAACACCGGCTATAAGGGCCGGCTGGGCGTCTACGAAATGCTGGAAATGGACGAGGACATGCTGGATGCGCTGCGCCGCAAGGATGTCTCTGACTTTACCCGGGCCGCCCGCCGAAGCCCCATCTATCGGCCTTTGGGGCAGTGCGCCATGGACTATGCCCTACAGGGCGTTACCTCTTTGCAGGAAGTGGCACGAGTAGCGGCCACATCGGAAGCCGACATGTCGGTGGATGCCGATGACCTGGGCGGCGATACCGCCATAGGAGTGGATAGCTGATGCAGTTCAGTTACCGGGGCAAGGACAACCGGGGCGTTGTTCAGCAAGGTTCTCTGACCGCCGCCAATCCGGACGCGGCAGCCAGCGAACTGATGCGCCGTGGTATTACGCCGCTGACCATTCGCGAACAGGAAGATACCTCGTCGGCACTGGACAAACTGAACCAGCTGCCGCTGTTCCGGAAAGCCGTCACGCTGGATGAGCTGATTGTGTTCTGCCGCCAGATGCACGCGTTGACCAAGGCCGGCATCCCGCTGATTCGCACCATGCGCGGGCTGGCAGAAACCACGCGCTCGCCGGTGCTGGCGGAGGTGCTGGAAGACATTACCAACCGGCTGGAAGGCGGCACCACCATGGCCACGGCCATGCAGGCACACCCGAAAGTGTTCTCCGAACTGTTCATCGCAATGATTCACGTGGGGGAGAACACCGGGATGCTGGATGATTCGTTCAAGCGCCTGTCGGAGATTCTGGAGCTGGAACGGGACACCAAACGGCGGGTAAAACAGGCACTTCGCTACCCGACATTCGTGGTCATTGCACTGCTGGCGGCGTTGATGGTGGTGAACTTCCTTGTCATTCCGCGCTTTGCCTCGGTGTTTGCCAAGCTGGGCGCAGACTTGCCATTCCTGACCCAGGTGCTCGTAGGCACGTCGAATTTCCTGCTCGGGTACTGGCCGGTGATGTTGTTTGCGGGGGCTGCCGGTGCTGTGCTGATCCGCCAGTGGAAGCAGACCGATCGGGGCCGGCTGATGTGGGATCGCTACAAGCTAAAGCTGCCCATCATCGGCCCACTGTTGGAGCTGATTACCCTCAGCCGTTTTGCCCGTAACTTTGCCACCATGCTCAAGGCCGGGATGCCGGTGACCCATGCGCTGACGGTAGTGGCCGACGCCACCGACAACGCCTGGATCGGCAGCCATATCAAAGACATGCGGCTTGGTATTGAACGCGGTGAAAGCCTGCTGAGAACCGCGCGGCACAGCGAAATGTTCACGCCCCTGATCCTGCAGATGATCGCTGTAGGGGAAGAAACCGGTTCGGTGGATGACATGCTTAATAATGTGGCGGATTTCTACGACGAAGATGTGGACTATGGCCTGAAACGGCTGGCGGAATCCATCGAGCCGATCCTGATTGTGGCCATGGGGATTCTGGTACTGATACTGGCGCTGGGGGTCTTCCTGCCGATCTGGGACCTGGGGGCGGCCGCCATGGGGCGGGGCTAGGTGCAGGCGCCACGCTGGTCTTCGGCTGATGGCCTGGCCAATGCCAGGCGGATGCGGATGCTGACGGCCCTGGTGGTGTTATTTGTGCTCTGGTGGGTGCTGCTGGGCAGGCTGGAAAGAGAGCTGCAGCAGGTGGAACAGCAGAGCGTGGCCATGGTGCTGACGCAGCTTCGCTCTGCGCTGGTGATTAAAGGTGCGGAAGCCATGTTGAGCCGGGATCAGAACCTGGCCAGCCTGGAAGGGCGTAACCCCTTCAACTGGCTTGATCACCAATGGGCCAGCTACAAGGGCGATTGTGGTGAGAACGAGCCGGACTCCGGCAGCTGGTGTTTTGCAAACCAGCAACAAAAAGAAACAGGCGAAACGGCCAGGGGTTGGTTAATTTATAAACCGAAGCAGCCGATAACCATAGAAGGCAAGCGCGTGAAACCCGAACAGCCGATCGCCTGGCGAGTGACAACCGAATTTGCTGACCGCAACAGGAATAACCGGCGGGAGCAAGACGAACGGTTGACCGGCCTGACACTGAGGCCGGTACCGTTCCAGCAAACCACAGTGAACCGGCAGGACGCCTGGCGCTGAATGGCCAACACGATAGAACCGGCAAGAGGCTGACGAATGACGCAGTACAACAGCAAACAGAAGCAAAAAGGTTTCACCCTGATCGAGCTGGTGGTGGTAATCGCCATCCTGGCCATCCTGGCAGCGTTTGCGCTGCCGCGGTTTGCGCAGCTTTCTGAGCAGGCGCACCAGTCGAGTATCAAGGGTACTGCTGGGGCGTTGAGTGCGGGGGTTGCGCTGGTCAAAGCCCAGTGGGTGTCGAATGGCCAGACCGCTGCTGTGCCCGCCGTTGATGGTTTCGGCGATGACGACGTGGCGGTCAACGATGAAGGTTGGGCAACCTCGACCAACGGTATTACCGGTGCCCCGAACGAGAATCGTTGTGTGCAGGTATGGCAGGGATTGCTGCAGGCTAACGCCCCGACAATCTCAACCGCTACTGCCGCCAATGCCGACGCCGATTATTGGGCGGCTGTGGTTGGCACGGCTTGCGAATACGAATATCAGCTGGATGGTCAGGGCAGCACCATTACCTACGACACTGCTGATGGCTCTGTGGTCACCAATATAAATTAAGAACGACGCGATAGTTTCGATTAGAACTTCACGACAAACGTAAGAGGTAACGGCAATGATGAATATGATCCCTGCAAGAAATCAGAAGGGTTTCACCCTGATTGAACTGGTTATGGTAATTGTGATTCTGGGCATTCTGGCGGCGTTTGCTTTGCCGCGGTTTGCTGATTTTGGCGGTGATGCCAGAGCCGCCTCTCGGGACGGCATATCGGGGGCCATTAGATCTGCAAGTTCGATTGCGCATGCTGCTTGCCTCGCATCGAGTTCTTGCTCTAACAGCGGTGCATCAACAGTTACTATTGAGGGTGCAACAGTGGATATGGTTAATGGATATCCGGCTGCTCACCCGGCCACCACCGGCAACATCGGAATCGGTGGAATGGCACAGGTCGACGGAGTGGACGTTAGTAACTCCGGCACTACCTTTACAGCAACTATCGCCAGTGATTGCACCGTAACCTACGCAGAAGCTGCCAGCGGAGCCTCACCAACTATTGGTGGTGATGACACGTGTAGCTAACAGAAGGAACGGAACTTGTTACAGACAGTTGCTTCCCAGCTTATTTAAGGAAGTTGGAGGGGAATAGCCATTAAGATTGCTCAAAGCGAATCAGGTTTCACCCTCGTAGAGCTGGTCATGGTCATCATCCTGATCGGGGTCCTCTCCGCCCTGGGTGTTGGCCTGTTCGCCAGGAGCTCGGCCTTCTCCCCTTTGCTGGCCACCCAGCAACTGGAATCCGCCACGCTGCTTGCCCAGCAGGCAGCGCTGGCGGGTAACACCACCCAGAACACGCTGACCGTGACATCGACCTCCAGCGAATATCTGTTCACCGTGGGCTCACGGGAGCCTTTCCGGATTGACAGCGGCGGGACATCCCTGTCGGTTACCGGAGCCACCTTTCCCATTACCTTTGATTATTTTGGCCGTCCGGAAACCTCGGGTAATACCGTTCAGTTTACCTTTTCCGGCGAATCCACTTTTCGGGTTTGCCTGAGCCCACTTGGGGCGATTTACCGGGGGCCGTGCTGATGCATGTCCAACGTGGAGCCACCCTGGTGGAGCTGGTCATGGCCATCGTGATTATCAGTGTTGCCATTGCCGGTGTCGTCGGGGCATTCTCCCTGATTGCCGGGCGCAGTGCCGATCCGCTCAACCAGACCCGGGCAATTGCCTTGGCACAGTTCTACATGGATGAGGTGCTGTCTCGGAAGTATGATGACAAGACTTTGCCGGGGGGCGTTCCAAAGGAAGTTGGCTGCACGATCGACACGGAAGAGTCACAGCGTGAGGATTACAACGATGTGGATGACTACAACGCGATCAACAACGCATTGCCTGCCAATGCGCAGGGCGGCTCCCTTGGCAGCCAATACTCCGGCTTTCAGGTTTCCATTACTGTAACCTGTGCGGGCACCGAAGTAGGGCTGCCCCCCGATGAGGCCAAGCGGATCGATATCACCATCACCGATCCGTCCGCCAATGACTACCGCTTCACCGCCTACCGAGCGAATTACTGATGCGCCGGGCAGCAGGATTCACGTTGGTTGAGCTGGTCATTGTCATCGTACTTTTGGCCATCGTGGCGACCATTTCTGTGCAGTTCGTCGCCCTCTCCACCCGTGGTGCGATTGACGTTAGCGCCCGACAGCAGCGCGCTTTTCAGGGCGTGGTGATCAGTGAACAGATAAGCCGGGAACTTCGGGAAGCCTTCCCGTTATCCATTCGCGTTGCGGGCAATTGTCTGGAATGGCTGCCAATTGAGGCAGGCACGGCCTACACCGATCTTCCCGATGGCGGCAACGCGATCGCCGTAGCACCGTTTGCCAATACGCCCCCCAGTGGATATACCCGGGCGGTGGTCTATGGTTATGGCACCTCTGCGGATTCACTCTATAGCAGTGCCAGTCCGGGACCCGTATCGCCAACCATCGCCAGCATCGACAATTCAGTGTCTCCAGCTCAGATTAACCTTAGCGCCAATCATCGTTTCGGGGAACGGTCACCGCAGCGGCGGCTCTTCGTGGTGGCGCAGCCTGTCAGCTTGTGCCAGAGCGGTCAGTTTCTATACCGCTACAGCGGCTATGCCCCATCGACCACACAGCCAACTCCCCCGTCGGTGACGCCTCAGATTCTATCGGCCAATCTTGCCGGTACGGCCCAGTTCCAATACACGCCACCCAGTTTTCGGCGTGCGGCAGTCGTGCAGTTCACCTTTTCTTTGAAGGATCCTCAGGGTGATGAGACCACCACGGTTAGCCAGGAGGTGCAGATCCGCAATGTACCCTGATTCTTATCCCGGCCGGGAGACCGGTGCAGGTCTCCCGGTAGCGCTGTTTATTATTACGGTACTGGCCCTGCTGGTAGTGGGCATGGCGCAGCTACAGGAGAGTAGCGGGCAGGCGGTAAGCCTGCAGATACAGTCCCAGCGAGCGTTCTTCGCGGCGGAGAGTGGCGCCCAGGTGGCCGTCAGGGATGTGCTGGAGGGCGGCAGCTGCAGTGCGGTGAACGCATCATTGAATTTTACTGTTTCGGCCCTGAACGGCTGCAGTGCGTCGGTCACCTGCGCCTCGATAGCTGCCGATATCAAAGGCCCCGGAGGCGATACGGTGTTTTCAATTAAAAGCACGGGGCGGTGTGGCAATGGTCCGGATCAGGCCATACGGATAGTGGAGGTTCGCACCCGATGAATCGCACCATGTCACGGACGTTTATGAAAACCCAAAGCTTGTTGCTTTTGGCGTTGCTGTTTTCACTTGTCCCCTTATCGCTCCAGGCACAACAGGTTGTGGAGTTCGATTCTCCTGGTAATGGTTCCTTTACGGTTCCGGCCAACGTTCGATCCATCACGGTTGAGGTTTGGGGTGGTGGTGGTAGTGGTGGGTCGGTTTCCAGGCCTCTCTTTGGAGGCGGCGTGGAGGCTGGTGGCGGTGGTGGAGGAGCGTATGCTTCCCGGTCGTTCGGGGTTTCAGTTGGCCAGACTTTTGCCTACCGGGTTGGTTCCGGCGGAAGCAATTCAGCCGCAGGCGACAGCTCCTGGTTTGGCAGTCCGTCAACACTGCTCGCACAGGGTGGTGCTGGCGTAAGCACTAACAATACGTCGGGTGGCGCTGGTGGACGTGCGGTATCGAGTGTCGGTGATGCGGCGTTCAGTGGTGGTCGAGGTGCCAACGCCCGTGGAGATGGTGGTGGCGGTGGTGGTTCCGCAGGCTCTGGTTCTGCGGGAAACGATGGCACGGGCAGTACGGGCGGGAGCGCAGTGGCTGGAGGCGGGGCCGGCGGCAACGGCAGTTCCGGTGGAAGCGGGGCGCCGGGTAGTGTGCCCGGCGGGGGTGGAGGTGGTGCCGCCTGCAGTTTTCTAGTCTGTTTGTCGGCAAATGGTGGTGCAGGAGCATCCGGACGAGTGCGAATCACCTACACCGTTGAAGACCCTAAGCCGGCAATCTGTTTCAGCGAAGAGTTCTCTGGGGGGGCTCTCAATACCGATGACTGGGCAACCTCCGTCTCCAGGGGGAGTTTCAGGCCTGGCATTGTTGGTGGCAGACTGAGGCTGACTGAGGCTGTAGGGAACCAGGCGACAGCAGTCAGTTTACAGCGCTTGTTCCCCGGTGCAGATAACCTTATCCAGGTCGAATTTGACTACTACGCCTACGATGGCAATGGCGCCGATGGCGTCGCGATCGTTTTCTCTGATGCCTCGATCACACCGCAGGCGGGTGGTTATGGCGGTTCGCTCGGCTATGCACAGGAGCCAGACAGAACCGGGGGCTTCGCTGGCGGTTGGCTTGGCATAGGTATTGACGAGTACGGCAACTATTCGAACTGGAGCGAGGGTCGTCAGGGCGGCAAACGTGGACGAACGCCCGACTCGGTGGCAGTGCGCGGCGCCGAAGATTTGGATTACCAGTACATCGCAGGCTCCGATGCCTTGTCTCCCGGCATTGATGCGACCGGCAGGAATGCACCTCACCGTTACCGGATAACCATCGACTCACGAGGCGCTCTCCCTGTTCTCCTGGTTGAGAGAGACAGCACTGCCACGGGCACCGACTATCAGGAGATCATCTCGGTAACGCTCACTGGCCAGCAAGCGGATGTTCCGGAGAACCTGTTCTTTTCCCTGACCGGCTCCACGGGTGGCTCGACCAATATCCATGAGCTCGATGGTCTGGAAATCTGCGCAGACAAGGTGGGCGAAATTCAGCGACGAGTGGATCACTTCGAGATCATTCACAGTGGCAGTGGCCTGACCTGTAAGCCTGAAACCGTGAGAATTCGCGCCTGCGACGACCCGGCCTGCAACGCTTTCTTCCCTGATCCTGTGGAAGTGACTTTGTCTCCGTCTGGCTGGGTAGGGGGAGACACCTTCACCATGACTGGTGAGACTACTCGTTCGTTGGCGATTACCTCGCCCGGCACCGTTACTTTGGGAATTCCTTCGTCGGATCCCGGTACGGTGGCGTTTTCGCAGACTCTCTGTGATGACGGTTCCGGCACGTTAGCGGTCGGTCAGTGTGAGATGACATTCTTTGATTCGGGATTTGATATTACGGTGCCGGATCACATTGCGGATACCGTTGTCACGGCCAATATCGCGGCGGTACGCAAGGATGACAGCAGTCAGCGCTGTGTTCCCGGTTTTGACGAGGAAACGAAAGACATTGCACTTTGGTCTTCCTATATCAACCCGTCTTCTGGTAGTCAGAGTGTGATATTAGATGAGGATGGCAGCGAGTTACCTTCCTCTATCACCGGAACCAGGTCATTGTTCTTCGATGCCAATGGCCTGGCAACGGTGAGTATTCGATACCCCGATGTCGGGAGGATCCGTCTCAATGCCCGTTACCAAGGCTCCGGCGAGGATGCAGGCCTGGAAATGCTTGGCGATGGTGAATTCGTTGCCCGCCCGGATCATTTCCAACTGACGATTCCGGGTAATCCGGCGGCGACCTCGGTTCAGGACGCCAATGCGTTTGTAGCCGCCGGCGATGACTTCGAGGTTCGGGTTTCGTCTGTTAATGCCAGCGGCAACGTGACGCCAAATTTTGGCCAGGAAACGCCCGCTGAAGACGTAGTGCTGGAGGCCTCTCTCGTCGCGCCATCGGGTGGAGACAGTCCCGCACTTTCCGGCTCTTTCGGCGACTTTGCTCAGGACTGTAACGGCGCCGCGGCCGCAGGCGGCACTGCCTGCGGTCAGTTCCAGTGGCCAGAGGTGGGCATCATCAGCATTACTCCTGAGCTGGCCAGTGGTGGTTATCTGGGCACAGCTGATGTCATTGGTAACGCGGTCAGCCATGTAGGACGTTTCATCCCCGATCGTTTTGGTGTCACGATTACGGAGCCGGGTGAGATCGAGGCTTATTGCGACATTTCTACCGCATTCTCCTATATCGGCAAGCCGTTTGAATGGCTCAGCGGCGCCGAACCCACGCTGTTGGTGGAGGCCCTGAATGTCGGGGGAACCGTGACACGGAATTACACTCTGGGTGATTTCCAGCGGTTGTCGCCGGGCAGCCTTGTGCGAACGCCAGCAGCAGCCGATAACAGCGGTCTGGATGCTAACGGCGCTCCCTTTCCTGTCAGCACGAGTCTCGCCAATCCGACTCTGTCCGTGATCGGGCGAGGCCAGTTGCAATATCGGTTCTCTTCATCGGATGAGATTACCTATGACAAGACGGTACAGACGCGGGTGGCGCCGTTTACACCGGACTATGCCATTGAACTGACACAGCTGCAGGATGCAGACAGCGTGACAGCCCCGCTGTTGCCAACGAATTTGGCACCCGTTATGAACTTCGAATTGCGATACGGCAGGCTGCAACTGGAGAATGTATACGGCCCGGAAACCGTTAATCTGGCAATGCCGCTCCAGATTGATCATTACACGGCAGCCGGCTTCACCCGGAATCTGGCGGACAGTTGTTGGGGCTACAACACGGGTAGTGTCACTCTGGATCAGTCAGGCCTCTCCGGGGGCAGTACCTCGGTTGTGCCGGTCTCGGGGACGATGGATATGGGAGGCTCGGCCACGGGCAGTGAGGTTGTTCTGGCGGCGCCAGGCGAGCCAAACCGGGGGGGCGTCAGGGTCAGTTTTCCGGTGCCGGTCTGGCTACAGGGAGACTATGACGGTGACGGTTCACTGGGCGACCCGTCAGGGGTGGCCACCTTCGGCGTCTACCGCGGCCACGACCGTATCATATACTGGCGGGAGGTGACCGAGTGAGGTGAAGGAAGAGTCTTAATCCTCCTCCCCCTCCGGCTGATCCATTCCCAACTCATTGATTTTCCGGGTCAGCGTATTTCGCCCCCAACCCAGCAGAATGGAGGCATCCCGGCGGCGGCCGCCGGTGTGCTTCAGCGCCGTTTCAATCATGATCTTCTCAAACTCGGGCACCGCGGTATCCAGTATGCCTTTCTTGCCGCGCTTCAGTTCCTGTTCTGCCCAGTTCCTCAGGCCTTCCTGCCAGGTCAGACCGGTGGCAGCATGCTCGTTTTCCGCTTGATGCAGCAGTTCCGGGGGCAGGTCATCAATGTGGATCTCCCGGCCACTGGCCATGACGGTCAGCCAGCGGCAGGTGTTTTCCAACTGACGGACGTTGCCGGGCCAGGGCAGGGTGGTGAGGTATTCCTCTGCGTCCGGGCGCAGGATCTTGGGTTCTACTGCCAGCTCTTTGGCTGCTCGCTTGAGGAAGTGCTGCATCAGGCGTGGAATGTCTTCGCGGCGTTCGGCCAGCTTGGGCAGGTGCACGCGAATGACATTCAGGCGGTGGAACAGATCTTCCCGGAAGTTGCCGGCCTGTACCAGTTTTTCCAGGTCTTGATGGGTTGCGGCGATGATGCGCACATCCACTTTGATGGGGGTGGTGCCGCCTACCCGGTAAAACTCGCCATCGGCCAGCACCCGCAGCAGTCGAGTCTGAGTGTCGGCGGGCATGTCGCCGATTTCATCGAGAAACAGGGTGCCTCCGTTGGCCTGTTCAAAGCGGCCCTGGCGGGCAGCGCCGGCGCCAGTGAAGGCGCCTTTTTCGTGGCCGAATAATTCGGATTCAATCAGGTCTTTCGGAATTGCCGCCATGTTCAGGGCGATGAACGGGTTTCGTGCTCTGGGGCTGTGATTGTGCAGGGCCTGGGCTACCAGCTCTTTACCGGTGCCGCTTTCCCCATTAATCAATACGGTGATGTTGGAGTGAGACAGCCGGCCAATGGCCCGGAAAACCTCCTGCATGGCCGGGGCTTCACCGATAATTTCGGTATTGCGTGGTGTAGCATCGGCCTGTGGTTCGCTGGCGGCGCGTTTCTCATGGCTGTGGGCTACAGCCCGCTTTACCAGTGCGACGGCGTCATCCACATCAAAGGGCTTGGGGAGATATTCGAAGGCGCCGGTCTGGTAGCTGGTCACCGCGCTTTCAAGATCCGAGTGCGCGGTCATGATGATAACCGGCACATCCTGATGCAGTTCTACGATCTGGGAGAGCAGGGTGATTCCATCCACGCCAGGCATCCGGATATCGCTGATGATGGCGTCCGGTTGCTCGTGTTCCAGCCGCATCATGATGCTGTCGCCGCTGTCGAATACACGCGGTTGCATGCCAGCCTGGCTCAGGGCACGTTCCAGCACCCATCGAATACTTCTGTCATCGTCGATAATCCAGACGTTTGCCGGTTGGCTCATTTGCTGTCCTCCAGAGGCAGGAAGATGATGAAATCGGTTCTTCCGGGCTCACTCTCGCACTCCACCAGCCCCCGATGCTGGCCGATAATGCTTTGGGTAATGGAAAGGCCGAGTCCGGTGCCCGAGGCCCGACCACTGATCATGGGGTAGAAGATGTTCTGCAACAGCTCGGGCGGGATGCCTGGGCCGTTATCTATAATGTCGACCCGGCACACCAGTCGGTGACGACGGTGGCCGATGGTGAACTGTCGCAAGGCCCGGCTGCGAAAGGTAATCGTGGGCGTTGCGGAGCGCCCGCTTGCGGCTTCGTTTTCGAATGCCGCCTCCATGGCGTTGCGGGCGATGTTCAGGAAGGCCTGGATCAGTTGCTCTTTGTCGCCGGGGAATTCCGGGATGCTCGGGTCGTAGTCGCGTCTCAGGCGCACTCGGCCTTTGCTTTCGGCCTCAATCAGCGTGCGGACCCGCTCCAGAATTTCGTGGATATTGGTGGGCGCAATCTTCAGGGCTTTGTTCGGGCCGAGCATGCGATCCACCAGGCTGCGCAGACGGTCCGCCTCGTCGATAATCACACGGGTATATTCACGCTGGTCGTCGTCTGAAAGCTCGCGGTCCAGCAGTTGCGCCGCGCCACGGATGCCGCCCAGCGGGTTCTTGATCTCGTGGGCCATGCCCCGCACCAGGATTCGCGTGGTCTCCTGTTGCGAGATGATGTCTTCTTCCCGGCTGATACGCATCAGTCGGTCTCGGGGCTGGATCTCGATCAGCAGTTCGGTCGGGTCCAGGCTGATGGGAGTCACTGAATAATCCACCGTCAGTCTGGCACCGCTGATCAAAGCAAATTCAGCTTCCCGGCGGGTGTAGGACTGGCCGTTCTCCACCGCGGCATGCAGAGTGGTCAGGGCATCCTCGGAATCCACCAGAACCTCCTGTAAGGGGAGGCCATGGCTTCGGGTCATACTGGTTTCAAACAGGCTTTCGGCGGCGGGGTTGAGGTAACGGATAGCCAGATCATCGCCAAGTACCAGTACTGCGGTTGTCAGACTGTCCAGAATACTCTTGTAACTGCTTCCGGATATGGTGACTGGATGGAATGGCATGCGTTGCTTCCGTTCTCGACTCATAGGATGTACCCCTGCGGCTGCAAAAAGCGAACCAGTTTTTTGGCATTGGGTAGGCAATGGGCAAGGATCGGGCAGAACGGGCGCGGTAGCCGGTACGCGGTGCTGTAGCTTGGTGCAGTAGTGAACGGTCTGGCGACAGGCAGCCCGGATTTTGCCCCTTGGCTGCCCAAAGTATGGTCACAACATGGTGCAATTGCACCATGTTGGTGCGAATAAGATTTAGTTGAGAACGGATGGGCGGTGAATCGTGAAGGTAATTGAATTGCCGGATTTCACGCGTACTCCGTTTTCATCGACAATATGAACGCCCGCATTGTGAGTGCCCCGGTCGATATTGCTGACGGCTACCGAGCCTGAGCTGCTTTGCCCGACCGGTTGTCCATCCAGGGTCACCTCAAATTTATGGCCCCGCTTCAGCGGTGGTGTGCTTTGAACCTCGAAGGTGACGTTGCCGTTGCCGCTGTGAAAGGCCTGTTCATTGGCCGGATACTGGAATGAGACAGCCTGGTAGGCTGCGCCCTCACGTTCCACCCGCTCGCGGAGTTGTTCGGGTTCCTGAACCGCTTCCGGCTTGGGCAGGGTGATGGTGGTCACGGGCTTCACCTGGACCTCTTCACCGCCTTCCATGGGTTCGTCGGAAAAGGTGACGTTGCCATAGGCGTCAACGTGTCGGTAGACCTCGCTGTGTGCTGTGGTCGAAGCCAGCATCAGCAGGCCAGCGGCGAGTACGAACGGTGCTTTCATGGCGATAACCTGTGGTAATGAACTGCTTTGATTATCGATTGCGGGCAAGGTCATTTCAATGTTGTGGCCTGCTTCCTTGGTTACATATCGTTAAGGGCGTGGGTCTTGGTTAAGAACTGGGATTGAGGCCACAAAAAAAGCCCCGCACGGGGCGGGGCTTCTGGTCTGCATAGTCTGCACCGAATTGGTGCAGGGCTTTAGCAGGAGTAGTACAGATCGAACTCGACCGGGTGAGTGGTCATGTTCAGACGCTCGACTTCACCACGCTTCAGGTCGATGTAGCCTTTGATCATGTCTTCGGTGAACACGCCGCCACGGGTCAGGAACTCGTGGTCTGCTTGCAGGCAGTCCAGAGCCTCGGACAGAGTCTCGGCAACCTTCGGAATGTTCAGGGCTTCTTCCTTCGGCAGGTCATACAGATCTTTGTCCATAGCATCGCCAGGGTGGATCTTGTTCTGGATACCGTCCAGGCCGGCCATCATCAGGGCAGCAAAGGCCAGGTACGGGTTAGCGGCCGGATCCGGGAAGCGCACTTCAATGCGACGAGCTTTCGGGCTGTTCACGTACGGAATACGGATGGAGGCAGAACGGTTACGGGCAGAGTAGGCCAGCATAACCGGTGCTTCATAGCCCGGAACCAGGCGCTTGTAGCTGTTGGTGGCCGGGTTGGTGAAGGCGTTGATGGCCTTGGCATGCTTGATCACACCGCCGATGTAGTACAGGGCTGCTTCGCTCAGGCCCGCGTAGCTGTCGCCGGCAAACAGGTTCTTGCCGTCTTTGCTCAGGGACATATGAACGTGCATACCGGAGCCGTTGTCACCCACAACCGGCTTGGGCATGAAGGTGGCGGTCTTGCCGTAGGCGTGAGCTACGTTGTGCACGCAGTACTTCAGGATCTGAACTTCGTCTGCCTTGCGGGTCAGGGTGTTGGCGCCAACACCGATTTCACACTGGCCAGCGGTGCCCACTTCGTGGTGGTGAACTTCAATTTCCAGGCCCATGGATTCCATGGCGGCACACATGGCACCACGCAGGTCGTGCAGGCTGTCGACCGGCGGAACCGGGAAGTAGCCGCCTTTTACGCCCGGGCGGTGGCCAATGTTGTTGCGGTCAAAGTCTTCACCGGAAACCCACGCGGCTTCTTCAGAATGGATGTGGTAAGAAGCGCCTTGCATGTCCACGTTCCATTTGACGGAATCGAACACGAAGAACTCAGGCTCCGGGCCGAACAGAGCGCCATCAGCGATGCCGGTGGACTTCAGGTATTCTTCGGCGCGACGGGCAACAGAGCGGGGGTCGCGCTCATAACCCTGCATGGTAGAAGGCTCTACAATGTTGCAGGTGATGTTGACGGTGGTTTCTTCGGTAAACGGGTCCAGAACGGCGGTTTCGTCGTCCGGCATCAGGATCATGTCGGATTCGTTGATGCCTTTCCAGCCGGCAATGGAGGAGCCGTCGAACATCTTGCCGTCAGCGAAAAAGTCTTCGTCCGCCTCGGTGGCGGGCAGGGTCACGTGCTGCTCTTTACCACGGCTGTCGGTGAAACGCAGGTCAATCCACTTGACTTCGTGTTCTTTGATCAAATCAATCGTCTTGGACATTGTGCATGCTCCGTAAGGTTTTACATGTTCGTTGTGCCGGATCGTTCAGTGTTCTGAGGCCCGATCTTTTTTCAGGTCAGGGAAGCTTACCAGAAGCTTGTGGTCCTTACCTTCACTATGCGGCTGCTTTGGCATAAGCAATCGGCTTGCCAGTTTTTGTCGGCTGCGCCAGAAAAGCGCAGCGACAAGGCTTTCGGGCTAATGTGGCGCAGCTTCCTGGCCGAAGACCATGCTTATTGCACCACTGCAGCGCACCATGGTGGTGCAAGTTCTCTGATAACGCATAATTATGGTGCAAGCCCCGATTGGTTACATATTAGGCACTAATCTTCATATTATCGCCATGGACTTTTCGATATACTGCGCGCCGCTAATTTCTTCAGGATACCCGTTGTGATTGATAAGCTTAGAAACGTTGCCATTATTGCCCACGTTGACCATGGCAAGACCACCCTGGTTGACCAGCTGCTGCGCCAGTCTGGCACGCTGGACCGGAAAGAGCTCGAGAACGAGCGTGTAATGGACTCCAACGACCAGGAAAAAGAACGTGGCATTACCATTCTGGCAAAAAACACTGCTCTAAAATGGAAAGACTACGACATCAATATCGTAGACACCCCGGGCCACGCTGACTTTGGTGGTGAAGTAGAGCGTGTAATGAGTATGGTGGACAGTGTGCTGCTGGTGGTGGATTCCATCGACGGCCCCATGCCGCAAACCCGTTTCGTGACTCAGAAAGCTTTCGCAGCGGGCCTGAACCCGATTGTGGTCGTGAACAAAATTGACCGTCCGGGTGCCCGCCCGGATTGGGTGGTGGATCAGGTGTTTGACCTGTTCGACAACCTTGGTGCCACCGATGAACAGCTCGACTTCCCGATAGTCTATGCCAGTGCGCTGAACGGCATCGCCGGCATGGATCATGAGAATCTGGACGACAACATGGACGCTGTGTTCCAGGCCATTGTTGATCATGTGCCAGCGCCTTCGGTTGATCTGGATGGCCCGTTCCAGATGCAGATCTCCCAGTTGGACTACAACAGTTTCCTGGGTGTCATCGGTATCGGTCGCATTATGCGCGGTAAAGTGAAGACCAACACCCCGGTGGTGGCTATCGGTGCCGACGGCAAGAAGCGTAACGGTCGTATCCTGAAAATCATGGGCCATTCCGGCCTGCAGCGTGTGGAAGTTGAAGAAGCCCAGGCTGGCGACATTGTGTGCGTGAGTGGCCTGGACCAGCTGTTCATTTCTGACACCCTGTGTGATCCCTCCAACGTAGAAGCCCTTCCGGCGCTGACCGTTGACGAGCCCACTGTATCCATGACCTTCCAGGTAAATGATTCACCGTTTGCCGGTAAAGAAGGCAAATATGTGACCAGTCGGAACATCAAGGAGCGCCTGGAAAAAGAGTTGCTGCACAACGTAGCGCTGCGGGTTGAAGAAGGCGACTCGGCGGACAAGTTCAAGGTATCCGGTCGTGGTGAGCTGCACCTGTCAGTTCTGATCGAGAACATGCGCCGCGAAAACTTCGAGCTGGCCGTGGGCCGGCCGGTGGTGGTCATCAAGGAAGTCGACGGCCAGAAGCAAGAGCCGTACGAAAACGTGATCATCGACATCGAAGAGCAGCACCAGGGCCCGATTATGGAGCAGATGGGGCTGCGCAAAGGTGACATGACTAACATGATCCCGGACGGCAAGGGCCGTATCCGCCTGGAATACACCATTCCGGCCCGTGGCCTGATCGGTTTCCGTAACACCTTCCTGACCATGACTTCCGGTACCGGCATCCTGACCTCTACCTTCAGCCACTACGGCCCGGTGAAGATGGGTGACGTAACCAGCCGTCAGAACGGTGTCATCGTTTCCATGGCCACCGGTACTGCGCTGACCTACTCCCTCGAAACTCTGCAGAGCCGGGGCAAGCTGTTCCTGGACCCTGGCCAGGAAATCTATGAAGGCCAGCTCTGCGGTATTCATAGCCGTGACAACGACCTGGTGGTTAACCCCACCAAGGGCAAGAAGCTGGACAACATGCGTGCCTCTGGAAAGGACGAAGTGATCGGCCTGGTGCCGCCCATCAAGTTCACTCTGGAGCAGGCGCTGGAGTTTATCGACGATGATGAACTGGTTGAGGTGACGCCCAAGTCGATTCGTCTGCGCAAGAAGCTCCTGACCGAAAACGAGCGTAAGCGCGCTAACAAGAAGTAATCCCTCAGGGGCCGGGAAATCGTTGTGAGGCGGTAAACGCTTCCGCCTGTTTTTCTGGCCCCTGTATTTTTCTCGCCTGTCTCAGCTAGACTGCCGTTATCCCCGAAACGGAGTTTTTCATGCTGACCCTCTATCCTGAAATCGAGCCTTACGCCCGCCACCGACTGGCGGTGGATCATCCCCATGAGCTGTACCTCGAGGAATCCGGCAATCCGGACGGAATTCCGGTGATTGTCGTTCATGGCGGGCCGGGTGGCGGTTGTGAGGATTACCACCGGCGCTTTTTCGATGCTGAGCGTTTCCGGATTATTTTGCTGGATCAGAGAGGTGCCGGAAGATCGACCCCGTTGGCCGAGCTGGAGGGTAACAGCACAGACAAACTGGTTGAGGATCTTGAGGCGGTTCGGCATTTTCTCGGCATCGATCGCTGGTTGCTGTTCGGGGGAAGCTGGGGATCGACGCTAAGTCTGGTTTATGCCGAGACCCACCCTGACCGGGTTCTGGGGTTGGTGTTGCGGGGTATCTTTCTGTGTCGGCCCCGGGATATTCACTGGTTTTATCAGGACGGCGCCAGCCGGGTATTCCCGGATTACTGGCAGGGTTACCTTGCCCAGATTCCGGAGGTGGAGCGCGACGATATGGTGGCGGCCTACTACCGGCGCCTGACCAGCGCTAATGAGCTGGAACAGATTCAGGCCGCGAAAGCCTGGTCCGTCTGGGAAGGGCGGTGCGCCACTCTGCATCCCAATCCCAAGGTGGTGGAGCATTTTGGGCATCCTCATGTGGCCATAGCGCTGGCCCGGATTGAATGCCACTATTTCATGAATAATTCGTTCCTTGAGCCCGACCAGATCGTGCGTGATGCCTCGCGGCTAAAGGACATTCCGGGCGTGATTGTGCACGGCCGCTATGACATGGTTTGCCCGCTGGATAATGCCCTGGCTCTGAGCAAGGCCTGGCCGGAGGCGGAGCTTCAGATCATTCGTGATGCCGGCCACTCGGCATCCGAGCCAGCGATTGTAGATGCCCTGATGCGAGGCGTTGAGAGTGTGGTTGCCAGAAGTCTTCCCTCAGTTGGCTGAGAATGCGACTTTTTATTGATCTGACAGGGTTGCGGTGGTCTTGCGGGCTCTATACACTTTTCGCGTTTCAGAAATTTAACCTTCGGTGTTACCGCTCAAGGGACTGAATGAAAGGACTGATCCAGCGCGTTTCGGAAGCCAGTGTAGCCGTAGATGGTGAAACGATTGCCCGTATTGGTCCCGGGCTGCTCTTGCTCCTTGGCGTAGAAAGGAACGATACACTGAATGAGGCAAAGGAACTGTGCCGAAAAATCCTCTCCTACCGGGTTTTCCCCGATGAGCAGGGCCGGATGAACGTGAATGTTCAGGCTGCCGGTGGCTCATTGCTTGTTGTCCCCCAGTTTACGCTTGCTGCTGACACGTCATCTGGCACGCGCCCGGGTTTTTCCCTGGCGGCTGCACCGGAGCTGGCGAATCGGCTTTATGGTGACTTTGTGGCTGAAGCGAGTGGGCTGCTGGGTGCTGGACGTGTGGGTACGGGGGAGTTTGGTGCTGATATGAAAGTGGCACTGATCAACGATGGTCCGGTTACCTTTATGTTGGAATCTGGCCAGAGAGGGTCGTGCACAAAAATGTGACGCAGTTGCCAGCAGTGCCTCACGAAAGTGCGTGATTTGAGGTATTGTTTTGTGGCCCTCGGCTGAGGAAGCGTTGAGCGTAAGATAACCGCTTGTTTTTCAGATTTTTTTGGTTATCTGGCCCTGAATTTGTTGTGGAAATGGGAGAGGTTGTTAGTCCAGGCTGATCTAACGACAAAGGTTACGAATGCAAATGGGGCTAAAAAATAGCCATTAAAAATTTGCAAAAAATGGCACATTGTATTAAAACAGGTTCATCACGCAGAGCTTTAATAAAGCTGTGTAAGTGGTTGAGATCTAAGGCAAGCGTGCTTGTCTTATAAAAAGAAGAAAAGCTGTTCCCGCAGGAATGACAGGGGCCAGTCAGATACCCGGCAGGCAGAGCCAAGCGTTGTGCCGGCCAATAAAAATCGGGATTTAGACCCGTCGAAAACCTGAGTTAACTCAAAAAGGAAGACGCAACATGAAAAAAACGATTCTTGCTTCTGCTATTGCAGCTGCAACCTTCTCTGGCGCTGCCATGGCACAGTCTAATCTGTCTGCTGCTGAGCTGGCTGCCAAGATGGATTCCATGCCGAGCGTTTACGGTAACATTCAGTACGCTATCGCTCACGAAAACATTGACGGTGGCGACTCTGAGCTGAGCCACTTTGACAACGGAACCACTCTGGGCGTTAAGCACGACCACGAGATCGCCCCGGGCGTTACCGGTTTCTTCAAGCTGGAGCTCGACGGCTTTGGCGCTGATGAAAAAGACTCCGATGGCGCGAACATCGACGAAGCTTACATCGGTGTTAAGGGTGACAGCTTTGGCCAGGTATGGGTCGGCTCTGACGACTCCCTGTACGAGTCTGCGATTGATCAAATTGCAAACTTTTATGAGATCGGTGCTAGTGCTGGCGGTTCCTACACCACTGGTGAAGGCGACCTGGTTCAGTACGTGTCTCCGTCCTTCGGTGGTCTGACTCTGGGTGCGGCTATTCAGATCAATGGTGACGGTGAGTCTCAGGGTGCTGAGAAGTCCTATCCGTACCAGCTGGCTGCAATGTATGAAGTTGATGCTCTCGAGCTGGCCTTTGCCATTGACTCCAACGACAATGGCGACGGCAACAACGAGAACACCTACGGTCTGCGCGCCGGTTACAACCTGGATAACCTGTCCGTTTCTGCAGAATACCAGACTCGTAAAGACGTGAACGATGTATTTGGTGTTATGGGTGTTTACACTCTGGGCGCTAACCAGTTCGCACTCTCTTATGAGATGGTTTCTGACGACACAGACGCAGAAGATGACTACAGCATCATCACACTGCAGGCGCTGCATAACGTATCTGACCACATGTATGTTTACGTTGAAGGTTACCTGCAGTCCAACGATGAAGACTCAATCGACGAGTTCTTTGTTTCTGAGAACGGTTCTCCTGCTGGTGACGAGCGTGCCATCGCAGCCGTTGGCGCTGTTTACTACTTCTGATCAGCTAATAAGCTAGTCAAGTAGTATCGAAAGCCGGTGACTCTGTCACCGGCTTTTCTGTTTTTACAGGAAGAGAAATCATCAGGAGCGTTTCAGTGGCCACGGAACTTGAAGTAAAGCTGACCCTTTCAGAATCCGCGCAGTCCCGGGCCTTCGAGTGGCTCAAAGGTCGACCGGGTGCAAGCGAAGGTCCGGTCAAAATACTGGTCAATCGCTACTACGACACCCCGAATGCCGGGTTAAACCAGGCCCGTGCTGCTTTGCGAGTCCGTCAGGCTGGTGATCGCTATATCCAGACCTTGAAAACCCAGGGCGAGTTCGTAAACGGAGCCCATCGCCGCCAGGAGTGGGAGTGGGATCTGCCGGGGCCGGATCTGGATCTTGGGCTTTTGGAGCAGACTCCGTTGAGGTCTCAGGTCGACCTTGACGAGTTGGCGTTGGCATTCGAAACCAACTTCCAGCGGCGCATTATCATGCTGGAACAAGCGGAGTCTGTAATTGAGGTCGCTCTGGACTCAGGCGAAGTGGTAGGTGGAACGCAGGCAAGGCCTCTTCATGAGGTGGAATTTGAGTTGAAAGCGGGAGAGCCCGCAGCGCTGCTTGAAAACGCCCGTGCTCTTGCGCAAACGGTTCCGGTTTTTCTTAACCTGGTAAGCAAAGCCGAGCAAGGTTACTACCTTGCCGGAATCTACTGCCCGTCTCTGGTGCTGCCTGCTTCCGGGTTCAGCTCGGTATCTTTTCTGCATTATCTGAGTCAGGCCTGGTTAACCGGTGACACGATATGTCTGCCCGCAAGCGCGCTTGCGAAGATTGAGCCGCAGGTGGAAGCGGCCGGACTATTGCGCGTTTGGAGGCCGGTAGCCAAGGCGCTGCAAGCCGGAATTACGGTGCCGACCCTGGTTGAGCAATTTCCTGAGTTCGGTCAGTTGCAACTAGCGCTCGCTGCCGCCGGCTGACGGGGGCTCTTCAGAGCTCTCGGTGGCGGCTTTCTGGTTTTGCTCATGCATGGTGCGCCACTGCTTGAGAAACTCCCGGTACCGGTCCAGCGCTTCCTCTACCACGGAAACCTCCGGCGTCTCGCTGGAACGCACCAGAACAATCAGCCCCTTGCCCTCAACCTCGGCGTTGGTATCCGGGTGGCAGATGACTTCATTGTCGTGATCGATGTAGGCCAGAGCGGTTCCAATACCGTGGCGGATCAGAGCACTGACAATATCCGCCCAGGTAAGGTCGTCGAGCTTGAGATCATAACGATGCGGATGATCTCGCTCGTAGTTGAACATGTCTTCCAGAACCTTTTCGGAACCTGGGGCGACCACGGAGCGAACCATGATTTCAGGATAGGTGCGCACGGGGCGAATGGTGGTGCGAACGCCCAGTGCTTTGAATCTTGCACGGTTGTGGTCGCCGACACATTCAACCGTGGTTCTGCCGCCCAGATTGGATTCGGCCAGTCGATGGGCGATATCGAAGGTCAGGCTGTCTGACATCGGGTCTGATTCGTCGGCTGCCAACACGATGATGTGCTTGGCGCTGCCAGCGTGCACGGATTTCAGGGCTTCCGGGTCATTTCCTGCGCCGTGAAAGTGAACGACGCCGCAGTCGGACAGTTCTGCAGGCAGACCTCCCGGAAATTGCCGCGTAAGCAGCATTATCGGCACCGTGTGGTACTCAGGAACCGAGCGAATC
The DNA here is from genome assembly GCF_041155085.1 of Marinobacter sp. RI1. Classification (NCBI taxonomy): domain Bacteria; kingdom Pseudomonadati; phylum Pseudomonadota; class Gammaproteobacteria; order Pseudomonadales; family Marinobacteraceae; genus Marinobacter; species Marinobacter sp. RI1. Next base: position 3,773,043 of record NZ_AP031605.1, on the reverse strand, counting down.
TGCGAGGCGAATCGCATGAAGTACTGTTCGCCGCCGCTTCGAGGGGTGTTGATGATGACAATGTGGTCTTTCATTTTGTAAATCCAGCGTCCGGTCAGTATGCGTTCTCTGCGGTAGAAACGGTATTCGATGTAATCACTTACGATCAGGGTTAACAGGGTAATGGCGGAGACGAACATCAGTACAATGGTGCTGATCCGGCCGACGGGCGTGACCGGGGAGTAGTCTCCATAGCCCACGGTAACCAGCGTCGTCATGGTGAGCCATACGGCTTCAAAGAACGAGAGTGGCTCTGCTGCCCACAGGATAAGAATCTGCGCCGATACCAGTCCCCCGAGGATGGCAAAGAGCCGGTTGATCCGACTTCTTATAAGTCCGCCCATAGGGAGGTGGGATTGGGTATGTTCCGGATTCAGAGGGCGTTTATTTCGCATCATGGAGAGCGGGTGCCTGTTCAGTCCTTGGCGAGTTCGTTATACAGTACCTGAAATATATCAGAGAGACAGAGGGTTGCGTTATGTCTGAGCCATGGGCTTCACTGCCGGGAGTGCTCAAGGAGGAGATTTCCGGATGCTGGCCATCGGTATTCCCGGAGGGGCTGCCGGGCTGGCTGGCCGGTGACCATGTCTCCGAGGCCGATGTGGCAGAGGCTATTTCCCGTAGCCTGTTTCTCCGGCAAACCCTTGAACGACATCCGGAGCAGGTTCAGCCCGCCGTTGTTGCCCGGCCTTTAACCGAACCAACCACCGAGGCGTGGCTCGCTGATCGCTGGCGGGATTACCTGCAGAACGTTGACTCTGAACCGGCGTTGCACGCGGCACTTCGCCAGTACCGGCGGGAAGTGCAGTTCCGGATTATCTGGCGGGATCTCATGAAGTGGGCCGATCTGCATGAAACCATGACCGCTACCAGTGCCTTTGCGGATACCGCCATTGATGGTGCCTTGAATTGGCTTTACGAACGAGCCTGTGAAGAGTTCGGTACTCCCATGGGCGATGATCCGGTAACCGGGCAAGAGGCACCCCAGAAAATGGTGGTGCTTGGAATGGGCAAGCTCGGCGGCCGGGAGCTGAACGTTTCCTCCGATATCGACCTGATTTTTGCGTTTCCCTCAAAAGGCGAAACCCATGGCGGCCGGCGTGCTCTGGATAATCAGCAGTTCTTTATCCGACTTGGCCAAAGGCTGATTCAGGCGCTGGACCAGATTACCGCCGATGGTTTCGTGTTTCGGGTGGATATGCGCTTGAGGCCATATGGCCAGAGTGGTGCGCTCGCCCTGAGCTTCGCCGCCCTGGAAACCTATTACCAGGATCAGGGGCGCGACTGGGAGCGTTATGCCATGGTCAAGGCCCGCGTCGTGGCGGGCGACCAGCGCGCCGGTGAGGTGCTGATGGCTAGCCTCAAACCCTTCGTTTACCGCAAATACATTGATTTCAGCGCCTTTGAATCGCTTCGCAGCATGAAAGAAATGATCAGCCGGGAAGTTCGCCGGAAGGGGCTGGAGAACAATATCAAGCTTGGCAGTGGTGGCATTCGGGAAATTGAGTTTGTGGTGCAGGCGTTCCAGTTAATCCGCGGCGGGCGTGATCGGGAGCTGCAACAGCGTGAGTTGCTACAGATCTTGAAGGAGCTGGAGGAACTGGAGTTGCTTCCGTCCCGGGTGGTCGGTGAGCTGAGGGGCGCCTATGTGTTCCTTCGCAATCTAGAACATGCCCTTCAGGGTATGGAAGACAAGCAGACCCAGGTTCTGCCTGAGGATGCGCTTTCCTGCGCTCGGGTTGCGAGGATTATGGGCTTCGATAGCTGGGAAGACTGCCTGTTTGCGCTGGATGAACATCGAAGCCGGGTGGCTCGTCATTTTGCGGATATCATCGCCACGGAAGATCAGGATGACGCCGATGAGGGTGGTGTCGACGATGGCTGCTACGAGCTGTGGCTGGCGGAAATGGATGAAGCCAGTGCCCTGGGCTGGCTGGAGCAAAGCGGGTTTGAGGACCCGGATGGCAGTTATAAGCGCCTGACCAGCCTGCGCGACAGTCGCACCGTGCAGACTCTGCAGACCCAGGGGCGTAAGCGGCTCAATCAGTTTGTGCCGCTCCTGATTAACGCCCTGATGGATGTAGAGAATCCTTCGGAAACGCTGGACCGTGTGCTGCAACTGGTTGAAGCCATTCTGCGCAGAACCGCCTATATGGTTCTGTTGATGGAAAATCCCGGAGCCATGACGCAGTTGGTGCGGCTGTGTAGTGAAAGCCCCTGGATTGCGCGCCTGCTGGCGGATACGCCCTTGCTCCTGGACGAACTTTTGAATGCGGAGAGCCTATACAGTCCGCCGGCCAAGGAAGAGTTGCAGGATGATTTGCGTCAGCAAATGCTGCGGATTCCGTATGAAGATCTGGAAGAGCAGATGGAGGCTCTGCGTTACTTCAAGAAGGCCCATGTGTTGAGGGTGGCGGCCTCAGAGTTAAAGGGCACGCTGCCGCTGATGAAAGTGAGTGATTACCTGACCTGGATTGCCGAGGTGGTGCTGGATCATGTGGTGGATGTGGCGTTCTCGAATCTGGTCAGCCGGCACGGTTACCCGCGGCGCGCCGATGGCTCCGCCTGTGATACCGATTTCGCCATCATCGGTTACGGCAAGCTCGGCGGTATCGAGCTGGGCTACACCTCAGATCTGGATCTGGTGTTTGTGCACCAGGCTGATCCTCAACTGGCCACCGATGGCGACAAGCCTATTGATAACGCCGTGTTCTATACCCGGCTCGGCCAGCGAATCGTGCACATTCTCAGTACCCAGACACCCTCCGGGCAGCTCTACGAAGTGGATATGCGATTGCGCCCCTCGGGTAACTCCGGTTTGCTGGTGAGTACCTTGCAGGCGTTCGAGAAATACCAGCAGGAGGATGCCTGGACCTGGGAGCATCAGGCGCTGGCCCGCGCCAGGGGAGTGGCAGGCTGCGACGATACGCTCAAAGCGTTCGAGGATATTCGCCACCAGATACTGTGCCGACAACGGGACAAGGCGTCGCTTCGGCAGGAGGTGGTCGATATGCGTGAGAAAATGCGCAGCAACCTCGGGACACCCGCAGCCCGGCAGAATGACGTTTTCCACATCAAGCATGACAACGGTGGCATCGTAGATGTCGAGTTCATGGTGCAGTACCTGATGCTGGCTTGGTGCCCGGAACACCCGGAGCTGACCCAGTGGAGTGATAACATCCGCCAACTGGAAGAATTAGGCCGCGCAGGCGTTTTGCCAGTAGAAGACACTGAGCGGCTGCGGGAGGTGTTCATCACACTGCGCTCCACCATCCACCGCAGAGCTTTGCAGAATCTCAACAGCCAGGTCGAGGGCGGAGCCTTCACAGAAGAGCGTGACTACATCCAAAGTATGTGGAAAAAAGTCATGGTTGAGTAGCAAGCTAAATTTATTTCATGCGGCGTTTGCTGCTAGAATGCCAGTTCCCCGAAAACCGCTTACTCAGGAGCAGAACAGAATGTCGATGGCTGATCGCGATGGCCTTATCTGGCTGGATGGTGAAATGGTTCCCTGGCGGGAAGCCAAAACCCACGTCCTCACCCACACCCTGCACTATGGCCTGGGTTGCTTTGAAGGTGTGCGTGCCTACAACACCGCGAATGGCCCGGCGATTTTCCGCCTGAAAGAACATACCGATCGGCTGTTCCGTTCAGCGCACATCCTGAACATGAAGATGCCGTTCTCAAAGGACGAGATCAACGAGGCCCAACGAGCAGCGGTGCGGGAAAACAATCTCGATGAGGCTTATCTGCGCCCGATGGCATTTCTGGGCTCTGAGGGCATGGGTCTGCGTGCTGACAACCTGAAGGTGCATGTGATGGTTGCGGCCTGGAGCTGGCCGTCTTACATGTCTCCGGAAGCGAAGGAGCTGGGCATCAAGGTGCGCACCTCGTCCTACACTCGCCACCATGTAAACATCACCATGTGCAAGGCGAAGGCCAACGGTAACTACATCAATTCCATGCTGGCCCTGAATGAAGCCATCTCCGGTGGTGCCGAGGAAGCTCTGCTGCTGGATAACGAGGGCTACGTGGCGGAAGGTTCCGGTGAGAACATCTTTATCGTGCGTGATGGTGTATTGCACACCCCCGAGCTGACTTCCTGCCTGGAAGGTATCACCCGTGCCACTATCATTGACTTTGCCCGAGACCTTGGTCTGCAGGTCAAAGAGCGCCGCATTACCCGCGATGAGGTGTACGTTGCTGAGGAAGCGTTCTTTACTGGCACGGCTGCCGAAGTGCTGCCTATCCGCGAACTGGATGGTCGCCAGATCGGTGAAGGTAAGCGCGGTCCCGTTACCGAAAAGCTGCAGAGCATGTATTTTGACGCGGTGAAGGGGAAGCTGGACAAGCACTCAGAGTGGTTGAGCCACGTAAAAGGCTGATCCAGCCAGTATCTGTATGAAGTGGCCGCCGGCGCTGAACAGGCCCCGGCGGCCTTGTTATTTGGAATCCACGAGCAAGCAGGACGAGACAATGGCAGACGTAATCAAGGTTCCCGTTTCCTTTGGTGAGGTGCTGGACAAGATCACCATCCTCGAAATCAAATCCGAGCGCATCAAGGACGAAGAAAAGGTCAGAAATGTTCGCCTTGAACTGGAAGAGCTCAGCAAGACCTGGGATGAAGCCGTGGCCGACAAAGCCGATGATATTGCCGATCTGCGTAAGCAGCTCAAAGCGGTTAACGAGGAGCTCTGGGTGATTGAGGACGACATCCGTGACCAGGAAGCGGAGCAGGACTTTGGTCCCCGCTTTATTGAGCTGGCACGCGCTGTTTATGTCACGAATGACAAGCGTGCGGCCATTAAAAAAGAAGTGAACCTGGCTCTGGGGTCACGTTTTGTGGAAGAGAAGTCTTATCAGGACTATACCGCACGGAAATAATCCCATTTCCGAATGCATCCGCCCCTGAGGGGCGGGTGCGGCTACCCTGAATGCTCCGCGACCCATCGGTCGAGCATGGTCGTTACATCGTCCACCGATACCAGTTCCATCGCCCCTTCAAATTCTGCCTTGGCTCCCCAGCGGGCCTCTTCAACGGTTTTTCCCGTGAATTGCTTCAGGGCTTCCGGATAGCGGTTTACACACCATTTCAGCGAACTGTATGGCCCTGAGCGGTTAGGATTGCTGGCAGCGAACAGTCCGAGTACATCAGTTCCGACGGCGCTGGCAATGTGCGCCGGGCCCGTGTCGGGGGCCACAACCAGGTCGGCATGGCTCATCAGAGCAGTCAGCTGTTTCAGGGTGTCCTGGCCACAGATATTGTGAACCGGGTGTTTCATGGCGCTTTCGATAGCCTCGCAATATTCTTTCTCGAACGGTGCGGGGCTGCCCACCAGAATGACCTTCATGCCATGAGTTTCAATGGCGTAATCGGCCAGCTGAGCATAGCGTTCAGCGGGCCAGTTACGCAGTGTATGGCTGGCGCAGGGGCTGATGACCAGGTTCTTCCTGTCCTTGGCCAGATGGCCATGAGCAAATTCGTGATCAGTGTCAGAGAGGGGAATATCCCAGCGGGGAGGCGCGGCCTTGAGCCCCAGTGGTTCCAGAAAGCTTGCCAGACAGTCCCTGACATGCTGATGCGGTGCGGGCGCGATGCGCCGATTGATAAACAGGCTGTGGAGGTCTTTACTCCGGGCCTTGTCGTAGCCGATTTTGACTTGTGCCGGGATGCAGGCCGCCGCCAGGTTTGCTCGGAAAGCGACCTGCATGTGTAGCAGAGCGTCAAATTTGCGGCCTTTCATTTTCCGGCGAAGCTCCGCGTAGCCTGCTCGGCCGGCCTTCTTGTCAAAAATGATGAACTCGACACCGGGCAGGTCGCCAATCAGTTTTGCCTCGATTTTGCCGATTACCCAGGTGACTTTTACGTTGGGGAGTTGTTCCTGAAGGCTCAACACCACGGGGATGACATGGGTAACATCGCCAATGGCCGACAGGCGCAGGATGCAGATGGAGGCTGGGCTTGATAGCTGTGTTTGGCGCGTCACGTTACGGTCCGTTGCGATTCTTTAACCAGGGTATGTAGAGGTGTTCGGGGCTGATTGGTAAACTGTCGGCCATTCTAGCGTACTAGTATCCTGGCGTCTCGAGCCAGGCGCTGACCCGTTCATATGAGGAAGTCTGCACTTGCACCTTTCCGAGGGAAAACTATCTGTCGCCAAAGAGGCGAGTCTGTTGATCTCTCCCGGGTATGAGGGGGTGACTGCAGACTGGTTTCAGCCCTGCTTTTGGGGGGCTGATGCCGCGGTGGTAGACGAAGGCGGCCGAGGCGGCGCCTGGTTCCTGGATGCGGGTGGCGACGAGTTTGTGCTTCGGCATTATCGACGTGGTGGTCTGATCGGCAAGTTTGTGGAGAGAACCTACATCTACACCGGTCTGCTGCACGCGCGCTCATTTCGTGAGTTCCGCTTGACCCGGGAGCTTATACTGGCCGGGCTTCCCGTGCCGAACGTGATTGCTGCAGCGGTCTGGCGTCGTTCGCTGTGCTTCTATCGCGCGGCGATTATTGTTGAGCGTATTCCAGAGGCTGTGAACCTGCCAATCAGCACTCGGGTGAATAGTGAAAAGCTCTGGATTCAGACGGGGCAGATGATTCGCCGCTTCCATGACTGGGGGCTGGATCATGTCGATCTGAATTGCGACAACATTCTGGTCGCCAACGATAGGACCTATCTGATCGATTTCGATCGCTGCAGGCGGCGGGATCCTTCAAGTTCCCGGCAGTGGCAGGCGAATAACCTTCAGCGCCTGAAGCGATCGGTCGACAAAAGACTCGGCCTCCGCGCTGATCTTGACGTAGAGCGCCTATGGAAGCAATTACTCTCGGGTTATCATAGCGACATATCGTGACAAGGCCGTTACGTTTTTCGATCTTAAGGCCCACTCTCTCTTTTATTCCCGGATAACGAAATTGTTCATAGCCTCAAACCACTCCATTCTTTCCTCCTCCATTGCGGTTGCCATTTTTTTCTATCTGGCGACTCTGGCGATTGTTCCTGCCGTCTACGGCTACGCACCGGCGTTTCTGCTTCTGGCTGCTCTCGGTTGCTGGCGAACTCGCGAGATTGCTATGGTCATGAACCGCCGGGATCGGGTTTTCGCGTTAGCTTTTTTGCTCTATGGCATGGTGTACGTGGTGCTGACTCTCTGGCATCAGGACAACATGTCCAGCTTTGATCGTCCCAGCCGCTTTGTTGCTGCCGCAATCATTCTGACGATGCTGCTCCGTGTTCCTGTTACAGCGCGTGCAGTATTTGCGGGGGCTGCAATCGGGGCCATTGCCTCCGGTGTTTTTGCTGTTTATGAGGTGTTCGTGTCTGGTGTGGCCAGAGTGTCCAGTTTTGACAACGCGATTTACTTCGGAAATGGAGCGCTGATCCTCGCCCTGGTGTCTCTCACTGGACTGTTCGCGGAGTTGCCAAAGCCCGGTCGCCGCCGGTCGCTGCTGTTGTTTTATGGCCTTGGCTCGGTGGGAGGTGTCGCCGCATTGCTGTTGTCGGGCACCCGTGGTGGCTGGTTGGCCTTGCCCGTTATTGCGCTTGTGGGCCTCTGGGCCTATCGAGGTGTATTGATCCGTCGACCCAGGCTGCTGGCATTGGCGCTTGTGATCATCGCAACGCTTGGGGTTGTGGCAGGAAACATGAAGATCGTGAGCGACCGTGTCGATGTGGCCATGTCCGAAGCGCGCTCGTACTTCACGGAACACCGAGTGGGTACCTCCGTCGGGCTGAGGCTGGAAATGTGGAAAGCCGGAGCCTTGATGTTCTCTGCCCATCCTGTGACGGGTGTCGGTGAAAGTCAGTTTCATTCGGAGCTTCAGTCCCTGGTTGCAGACGGGAAAATCGATGGTGGGTTGCTCACCTTCCGGCACCTGCATAACCAGTTCGTAGATCATGCTGCCAAAGGCGGGCTGTTGGCGTTGGCGGCACTGCTTCTGGTGTTTGTTGTTCCCGTGATGCTGTTCTGGCGCTACCTGTCGTCAACAGAACCGACGATCAAGGCCTGTGCCTTCGCCGGCGTCGCTTTTACCTTATCCTTCGTGGTTTTCTGCCTGACGCAGGGTATGTTCAGCCGGAATCTCGGGGTTATGATGTACGTTATCCTGCCCCTGTTTTTGTGGGCCATCATTCGTCAGTCGGAGGCTGAAGATGCTGATGGACAGTCATCAGCCCTTGTTTCCTCCAGGAGGCTAGTTTGAGTACCCCGATCCTATTGGACTGCACACTCCGGGATGGAGGCTATTACAACAGCTGGGACTTTCCGGTTGATCTCATCAACGACTATCTGGAAGCCATGGCTGCACTTCCTGTCGGATACGTTGAACTCGGGTTGCGCTCCCTGAAAAATGAGGGCTTCAAGGGCGGCTGTGCCTATACCACGGATCAGTTTATCCGGACGCTTAGCGTTCCGGAGAGTCTCAAGCTTGGTGTTATGGTGAATGCATCCGAGTTAGTCAGTGGTGAAGGCTCTCTGTCGAGCCGGCTCGAGAGTCTTTTTGTCCCGGCTGACGGTTCTCCGGTGTCCCTCGTACGGATTGCCTGCCATGTCCATGAGTTTGAGCCCGCGCTTGAGGCGTCCGTATGGCTTAAAGATCGTGGTTATCAGGTCGGCTTCAATCTGATGCAAGTGGCGGACCGTGAGGCCGATGAGATCCGCCGGCTTAGCAGACTGGCCTCGAGTTATCCTCTGGACGTTCTGTACTTCGCCGATTCCATGGGGAGCATGAACCCGGCTGATACACGTCGTCTGGTGGCGCTCTTTCGGGAAAACTGGACCGGTGCCATGGGAATCCACACCCACGACAATATGGGTAACGCTCTGGCCAACACCATGGCAGCACTGGAGGAGGGCGTGACCTGGCTGGACGCGACCGTGACCGGCATGGGGCGGGGGCCGGGTAACACTAGAACAGAGTATCTCGCTCTGGCGCTGTCTGGCGATGGTAGTCGTGAATTTAATATCACGCCACTGCTTTCAGTTATCCGAAATTACTTTGATCCTCTCAAGAGTGAACACCAGTGGGGGAGTAACCCCTACTATTTTCTGGCAGGCCAGTACGGTATACACCCAACCTACATTCAGGAAATGCTGAGCGACCAGCGATACAGTGAAGAGGATATCCTTGCGGCCATTGAGCATCTGAAGGTTGAAGGGGGCAAGCGGTTCAGCTTTACCAACCTCGAGGCCGCGAGGCACTTCTTCCGTGGTGAGCTGACTGGACGCTGGCGTCCTGAGGCCAGCCTCAAGGGGCGAGAGGTCCTGGTTCTGGGCTCAGGGCCCGGGGTTGAGCGGCACAAAGATATCATTGAACTCTATATCAAGACGTTCAAGCCGTTTGTGCTTGCTCTGAACGCGCAGCGTGGGGTAAGTGACGCTTTGATCGATGCGCGGGCAGCGTGCCATCCTGTCAGGTTGTTGGCAGACTGCGATGCTCATCGTAGCCTTCCGCAGCCGTTAATTACCCCTTATTCAATGCTGCCCGAGGATGTAAGGCAGTCTTTGGAGGGAAAGGAGATCCTCGACTTCGGGCTCAAGGTGTCCAGCGATACTTTTGAGTTCAACGCAAGCAGCGCCCAACTGCCTAACTCACTGGTTGTCGCTTACGTGTTGGCGATTGCCACCAGCGGTGGCGCGTGCCGCATTTCTCTTGCGGGTTTTGACGGGTTTTCGGCAGATGATCCAAGAAATGCTGAGATGGAGAAGCTTCTTGAACTCTATCTGCAGCACCCGGAGCATCTCCCGCTACGGAGCGTAACACCGACCCGATACCGCGTACCGACCATCAGTATTTATGGTCTTGTGAGTTGAAGTTCCTGGAGAAAAACAACGATGTCAGACTTTAACAGTAAGCTGAACAATGGCCCGTGCCTGGGTTTATTCAGCAAGACCACGGACAGTGCCTTCGTTGAGGCCGCGGGTCTTGGCGGAATGGATTTTATTATTCTGGATCAGGAACACGGGCCCTGCGGCCTGGAGACACTGCACCATCACGTGCGGGCTGCCCGGCTCGGGCGAATTGCCTCCATTGTTCGGGTTCGGGGCGTGGACAGTCATGCCATCGGCAGTGCTTTGGACAGCGGGGCCGATGGTGTCCAGGTGCCCAATATCAATACCGCGGAGCAGGCTCGGCAAGCAGTTGCAGCTGCAAGATTCCACCCAATGGGGCAGCGGGGAGTGTGCCGGTTTGTCCGGGCAGCAAACTACGGAACGATGGAGAAAGACCGCTATTTCTCCGACTCGAATACTCAGACACTGGTGCTTCAGGTTGAGGGCACTGAAGGCGTCCGGAATATGGATGCCATTCTCGATGTCGGCGGTTTTGATGTGCTGTTTGTGGGCCCCTATGATCTGTCACAGTCTGTCGGCTTGCCGGGCCAGGTGGACGCGCCGGAGGTACTGGCTCTGATTGAGGAAATTGCGGCGAAAGCTTCGGCCAAAGGTGTTTTGCTTGGGGCTTTCAGCGATCAGGTTTCCCGCTCAAAAGATCTTATGGCTGCGGGCTTCAACTACATTGCTCACTCGGTGGACGTTAATGTGTTTGCGGAAGCATGCCAGCGCATGAAAGGAGATATTTGTGGCTGATTTTTCTGATATCTCAGTGGTTATCCCTGTCCGCGAGGGCAGTAGCCGGGTTCGGGAAAAGATCTTCCTTCCCTTCGGAGACAACACGACGCTGCTCGACTGGAAGATCTGCCAGCTGAAAAAAGTGCAACGGGCGGATCGTATCTTCCTGAGTTCGAACTCTGAACGAGTGAAAGAGGTGGCCCGGGCTCATGGTGTCGAGTTTCTGCCCCGCAACGATTACCTCAGCGTCGGACACCAGGCGTCATTCAGCGAAGTCATTACCGGGGTTGTTCAGGACATACCCACCGATCACTTTGCCTGGGTTACTGTTGTTGTGCCATTGATGTCGCCTGCCGAATACCGTTCGGGATTCGAGCTGTACCTTGAGCACGTTGTCGACAAGCAGAGCCATGACAGTCTGGTCTCGGTCAATCTTTTGAAGGAGTATTTCTGGGACAAGAACGGCCCACTGAATTATCAGGCTGACAAGAATCATACGATCAGTCAGGACTTGCCGGATATCTATCGTGTGACCAATGGCCTGTACATGAGAAGCCGGGAACAGACCCTGGCAGAGGGGTATTTCCTGGGTCCGAACCCTTACATGCATCAGGTTGGTAAGATGGCAGGGGTGGATATTGATGAGTTTGAGGACTACGAGATGGCCCTTGCCATGAAGGCCTTCTATCGTGATGAGTAACACGATTGCCCGGACTTGCTCTGGTTTCCCTTCCGATATTGAGTGTCATGGGTGTGATGGCTTTTTTTTCTGATTTCAGACGTCGTAAAGATCGTTGGTGGCGCTATGGCATTCTGAAGCAAGCGTACCAGCAGGCTCAGCACGCTGAAGAGGCCAACGACCAATCGTTATCCCATGCCTTCAAACGCTTCGGCTATAAGGCGCCTCCCGGAGAACTCCTCGCTGTGTGGCAACGGCTGACGGAGGTTGGAGCGTTACGCTGCACCGCACTTTCGGAGCAAGCGATCACTGGTGTCGAGCGCGCAATAGCCGACTTGCCCGCCACCACGATCAATGCCATGGCCTGGCTCGACCTGTATCGCCTCGGGCTGGGTATCGGTCTTTTTTTGCCAGCGAACCGGTTTCGGGATAAAGCGATTGCGGCAATGCTGGTTCGGTCCCAGCAGGCCAGAGCCTCACTAAACGAGCTCACCGCGGGGTGCTATGCAGCGATCGAAACGGGAAACTACCAGCGCGCAAACGACTTGCTTGAGCGAATGAAGTCAAGAGGACTGGATCAGTCGCGCTACGATCAGGGCCGTTGGCTGCTGCAGTTGTTCAGTGCACATCCGACGCCAGGGGGGCATCATCGCAAGTTGGATGACACGACGGTGGATGCGGAGTTCCGAAAGGAGCTCCAAGGCAGAAATCTGGCCCTGGTAGGGCCGGTGGCAACCAAGGCCATGAATGGCTCAGAGATTGATGCCAACGACCTGGTCATCAAGTTTGGTTATCGGGGGGGCGATACCGGGAGAGATCCTGCCACTCAGGGTGAGAGGGTCGATATCAGCTACTACAACAACAAACAGGCTCAGCAGCTGTCCCAGATGCCATACACCGGGGTTCTCGCCTCTTTGCGTTGGGCCGTGTTTAACAACCACAAGGGCCGCTCGTTTTTTCCAAAAGAGCTGAATAGCGTTCGCCAACTGGCGTCGTTGCAGTGGCTGATGCCGGATACACATCTGAACGCCGGGCCCAATGCGGTTCTTGACCTTCTGCGTTTCGGACCGGGGTCGCTCAAGGTATTCAATACCGACATGATGCTGTCATCGGGGCGATTCGCAGGCTACAAAGCGCCGGATGAGAAACCGATCGACTACACGCGCTCCTTTATCAAGACGCACGACCCTGTGGTCCAGTTCCTGATCCTGAACCGTTTGTGGACGGTAGGGCACATATCCGGAGATGAACGGTTTGAGGCCGTAATGGCTATGGGGCTGGAACAGTACCTGTTGCAGTTGCAGGAGGCTTATGGTGCACGTAAGCAGGCGCTGATCTGATGGCCTCTGAAAGCGCAGGCAAGGTCGTGCCGGAGAATACTGTAGCTCCGGCAAACCATTTTCGTCAGGGGGCGTGGCGACTGGTGTCTTACCTCGGGGAGGCCGAGAGTCTTGCTCTGCTGTCAGTCATTGAACAGGGTGAAATGACTTTCACCCGGGTGTTTCGTGACAATCGCCGGACTTTGAGTGCCCGGATTGAGACGGATACCGACGGGGCGCTTATGCTCAAGGTTCCTCGCGCCCGGAATGGTCGACGTTGGGAGCGGATGCTTACCTTTTTTCGCGGCAGTGATGCGGTCCGATCGTTCCATCAGCTCGAGAAGATGAAAGCCATGGGCTTTGCAGCGCCCGATCCGGTCCTGGCGTGTGAGAAGCGTCAGTCGGGTGTGGTGGTCGATGCTTTCCTCTGTTATCGGTTTGTTGACGGTCGGCCGGCAGAGGCCGGTGACGCCGGTCTGGTTCTTGATGCCCTCAGAAGGCTTCACCGAGCTGGTTACCTGAGAACGGATGCTCAACTTGCCAATTTTCTGATGGATGGTGATCAGGTTGTGTTTATTGATTTCCGTCTCAAGCGACCGCGCTTTTTTGCGAGTCTTCAGAAAGCGAGAGAGCTGGATCGGTTCATCAGGAGCTGTCCGGAGGCCGCCGTGCATCTGACCGACCAGGAGAGGGCGTCCCTCTGGTTACGGCTCGCCCACAGGCTGGAGAACCTCAGTTTTGCAATACGGGAATCCAAGCGCGATATACGCCGGAAGAAGCAGCAATAAGGCCAAGGTCGGCCAGCGACCCCCTGAATCTCAGCCAAGGCAGGATCAATGAAAAAAACCGTTATGTTTTGCCCGTCCAAAGTCTGGGGTGGTATCGAGAAAAATGTTCGCTTGCGGGCCCGGCTCCTGGGGGAGCAGGGAGTGGCCGTTTACGTCGTGTTACTGAGAGGTTTTTTTGCTGATCGTTTTCAGGACCTTGAAAACGTGACGGTTATAGAGGTGGGCTCCAGGGGAGGGGATTTTAACCTTTTTGTAGTTGCCAATTACGTGAGAATTCTGAAGCGAATCAGGCCAGACGCCGTCTTTTCAGCTCTGAAAAAAGACTGGTGGCTGGTTACCCTCTCGTCGAAATTGGCGGGTGTTGAACGCGTCATCCTCTATCTGGGCATTGCCCGTCGCGTCAAAAGTCCGGTCAAATTCTTTATGATCTTTCGAATCATGAACGCCATTTTGATGGTGAACAGTAACTCATTGCGGGACGCCATGCTTCGGCACCGGCGGTTATTCAGTCCCGAGCGGGTCTGCCGTGTTTACAATGGCTTTGATCTGCCGCCTATAGAGGGAACGCAGCTTTCGATCAGGCAAACGCTAGGCCTGTCCGAAGACAGCATCATTGTCGGATGCGCCGGTCGATTCAGTCCGCAGAAGGGTTTTGACCTTTTGCCCGAAGTGGTGGCCCGCCTGCCTGACCATGTTCATGTTGTGCACGTTGGCGAGGGAGAGTTTGAGGCCCAGATCAAATCCGCCATCGAGGCACGCCCGGAATCCGGCCGCATTCATTTTCTGGGCTATCAGGCCGATATGCCCGCGTACTTTCGAAGTATTGATCTTTTTCTTCTTTGCTCCCGCAATGAAGGAATGGCAAACGTTCTGAATGAGGCCATGAGTCTAGGCGTGCCGGTTGTTTCGACGAGGGTTCCCGGTAGTGAAGAGTTGTTGGATCACGGACGTTATGGTGTTCTGGTGAACATTGATGACGTAGACGCGATGGCGGACGGCATCCGGCGAATCCTTGACGGAGAGCTCAGTTTCGAGAGAGAGGCGTTGCGCACCCACATTGCTGAGGAGTTCGGGATGGATCGCATGCTGAAAGAAACCCGGGAGTTGTTCTTTGGCGCTTAAATATCGAATACGGGCCCTCAGGACCGATACCTTGAATCGTTTGCGTTATGGGCCAGGTGCACCAAGGTATGCGGAACGGGTGTGGATAGACCCCCGCCAGTGCTCGCAGTATATCGAGGCCGCTGATCTTGCCAGGCGAATGGGAACGGGCTCGCGGCAGTTGTCGGGGCGGGTCGTCCGCGATTGGCCCGAGGATCTCCTGCAATCCTTTGATTCTCATCCCAAGCTTACTTATTGCTGGGCACACTGGCGCGATGGAAAAACCTGGGAAGAGGCCGGCGCCATTGACTTCATGATGAGCCGGATTCGGGTTTCACCAACTGGCGTTACCGATAAATGTCGAACCCGTGAGGATGTCATGCAGCGGTTTGATACTCTGGAGCAGATCTGGAACGCGTCTCGGCAGCAAGGCTATCTTGCCTCGCAAGCACAGTTGGAACCTGACAACTTCCGCGAGGTCGGTGGTGTGCTGATGCACCTGGGACCGGGGGGGGAACCGGTCTTTTCGGGGGCTGGTTGTCACCGGTTTGCCATTGCCATGCTGCTCGATAGTCCCTTCCCTGCTCAGTTGGGCTGTGTGCACATTTCAGCCATTCCGGTGTTGCAGAGACTGCGGTCCAACAGCTAACAGAACGGCTTGTTGTAGCTATGAATAGGACGAGTTCAGACATGATGAACATGAAGTGCTACAAAACCTGGGTATTCGACTGCGATGGCGTGGTTCTGGACTCCAATCGCATCAAGACGGATGCGTTTTTTCGAGCGGCCGAACCCTATGGTGCTCATTATGCGCGGCAATTGGTCGACTACCATGTAAAAAACGGGGGGATTTCCCGGTACATCAAGTTCCAGTATTTCATGACCGGGATTCTGGGTCGTGAGTCCGTGGATGAAGCGGAGCTGAGCCACCTGTTGTCGACCTACGCTGAGTATGTGAAGCAGGGATTATTATCCTGCGATGTCGCCTCGGGAATTGATCGGTTGCGACAGCTGACAAAGGACTCAAACTGGCTGATCGTCTCCGGTGGAGATCAGGTGGAATTGCGCTCGGTGTTCAGTCAGCGCGGGCTGGACCATCTGTTCGATGGAGGTATCTATGGCAGTCCGGATACGAAGGACGAGATACTTAGCCGCCTCAAGGTCGAGCGTGTTATTGGCGAGCCGGCCATTTTTGTTGGTGATAGTCAGTACGATATCGAAGCGGCCAGGCGCGCGAGCCTGGATTTCATTTTCGTCAGCGACTGGAGCGAGTCGAGTTTTGACTTCAGGGACGCCGACATGACGCTTGGATCCATCGCCGCAATTGCGGACCAGTTCTAGCTGGTTCGGTGTATTCCCACTTTTGCTTTGGTCATCGCCTGTGAAACAAACCGACAATCACTCTAATACGCGTCTGATTATTCTCGGAGCGGGGAAGCCGTTCAAAGGCGAACAGCACAGCGTGCTTCGGGGAACCACTGGCCGCCGCCGGGTTCTGGACTGGTTGCTTCACGCGATGCGAGGTCTGAACCCTCAGACGAATTTCGTGGGTGGCTACCAACTGGAGGCGGTGGTTGAGCGTTATCCGGACCTGCACTACTCATTGAATCCCCATTGGGAAACCACGGGCGCAGCGGCCTCGTTACTGGAAGCGCCACTGGATGCGCAGCATACCCATTATGTATCGTACGCGGACATTCTGTTCCGTGATTCAGCCGTCGATGCATTGGCAGCCTTGCAGACAGAGATTGCGATACTGGTGGATTCCAGTTGGCGTAGCCGCTACGAGGGCCGATCCCGGGAGGATATGGCCCGGTGCGAAAAGGTTAATCTTCACGGCGGCATGGTTACAAGACTCGGCCGAGATATCCCGGAAGAGCTGGCCGACGCGGAGTTTGTTGGTCTTGTGCGGTTATCGGGTGGTGTGGCTGATTATCTGGCGGATGCTGCGGCCATACCGACGTCTTTGAAATCCGGTAGTTTGAGTCAGTTGCTTGAGTACCTGCGTATTCGAGGGTTCCCTATTGCCGCTGTGGATGTGGCTGGTGAATGGGCCGAGATGAATGACGCCAATGACCTGAGCCGGTTCGTTTTGGGTACCAAGGCCCAGACGTTGTATCGATTACAGGGCGTTGTCACCCGCAGTCGAATTGAGGATCAGGTCAGTTTCACCGTCGCGGACTGGCTGGAGGGCTCGACGGATGTTCTGGCCGACATCGAAACGGAGTTGGCGGCATATTCCCGTTTGGTGGTACGAAGCAGTGCCCTGTCTGAGGATGGCTTCGGAGTGTCCAACGCCGGCGCGTACACCAGTATTCTGAATGTGGAGCGGGCAAATGAGGAGGCACTGCGTTCTGCGGTTGAGGAGGTGATCGCGTCCTACCCGGATGGTCATCCGGAGAATCAGGTGCTGGTCCAACCGATGCTGGAGCGGGTTATTGCCAGTGGCGTCGCCTTTACCAAAACGCTTTCCTCCGGCGCCCCCTACTATGTTGTGAACTATGACGATACCACCCGCAGCACGGAGTCGATCACCAGTGGCTCGAGTCGGGAGCACAAAACTCTGGTTGTCCGCCGGACTGCGCCCGAAGACGGGCTTTGCATACCCGATAACCTGGCGGGATTGCTCCCGGCGTTGCGGGAAGTGGAAGATCTTCTGGATTTTGACTCTCTTGATATCGAATTTGCGATCACGGAGGGTGGAAGTATTCACATCCTTCAGGTCCGTCCGATTGCTGTCCAGCATGAACTGAATCCGGATGACTTCCAGGATGGTTACCTGAAAGCAGCCGTGGCGCGTTTCCGCGAGCTGCAGTGTCCGGGGCCTTTCGTGCTGGGTCGAAACGGTGTTTTTGGCGTCATGCCCGACTGGAATCCGGCGGAAATCATTGGTACCCGGCCGGGGCGTCTGGCGTCCAGTCTTTACCGATATCTGATTCTTGATGATGTCTGGGCGACTCAAAGGGCGGAATACGGATACCGGGACGTCAGACCGCAACCGTTGTTACAGATGTTTGCAGGCCACCCCTACGTTGACGTGCGTGCCAGCTTCAACTCATTTATCCCCGCTACCGTGCCCGATGGCCTGGCGGAACGGCTCGTCGATTTCTATCTGGGTTGGTTGAGGCAGCATCCGCACCTGCACGACAAGGTGGAATTTGATGTGGTGCCTACCTGTTATGCGCTGGACTTTGAGCGTTGGCGTGAGCGCCTTGCCGTTGAGGGGGAATTCCAGCCGCAGGAGATTGAGCAACTGGCTGAAGGCCTTCGAGCCATAACGGCCGGTGCCGTTGCCCGCACCGATGGAGATTTACGTCTGGTTGCGGAGGCCGAGGCCAGATTCGACCGTTTTGATTGTCAGCCGAAGCCCAGCCTTGATCTTGTGTTTGCACTTCTCGAGGAGTGCCGACGTTATGGAACTTTGGTATTTGCCCATCTTGCGAGGAGTGGCTTTGTGGCGGTGACGTTGCTGAGGTCCGCTGTTCGTAATGGCGTGTTATCCCAGGCCGCCGTAGACGAATTCATGAATTCGATCCGCACGGTGTCGCACCAGTTTACCGACGATGTGGCCAGTGTTGCGCAGAAGCGAATGCCTTTTGCAGAGTTAGTGTCTCGGTACGGGCATCTTCGGCCGGGAACCTATGACATCACTTCTGCCTGTTACGGGGAGAACCCGGAGCAATATCTGGCGCCTGCCGTGGCGCGTGCGGAATTGGCGGAGCTCGGACATGGCGACGAGTCACCTATGGGTGCCTGGAATGAGGAGAGGGCCGCTTTTGCGAGCGCGATGGCATCGGTTGGGCTGCCGTCGGATGTTGATGTTCTTGAGCGTTTTTTGCGGGGTGCCATCGAAGGCCGTGAACGGGCTAAATTTGTGTTTACGCGCCATTTGTCACTGGCGATTGAGTGTCTTGCCCGTGTTGGTGCGGAGTATGGCCTTGGCAGAGAGCAGGCTGCCGGGATTCCGCTGGAGGCGTTCGCAACGCTGCGCGCCGGGCAGGTTGGAGGGGCCGACAGAGGCAGCTGGCTGACTTTGCGAGCGGAAGAAGGCGAGCAAGCAGCCCGAGCTGCGGCAATGATTGAATTGCCGCCGTTGTTGTTCTCGGAGGCTGACTTTTATTCTTTTGTCTATTCTGAGAGCCACGCCAATTTCGTCGGAAAGCAGCGGGTGGTCGCCGAGTGCGTCGATCTCCGTAACGTTTCCAATGAGAAGGGAGCAATCCTGGAAGGCAAGGTAGCGCTCATCCCTCAGGCGGATCCGGGCTATGACTGGTTGTTCGGCCACGGGATTGCAGGACTGATTACGATGTACGGCGGTGCAAACTCCCATATGGCCATTCGTGCGGCGGAGTTTGGTCTGCCAGCTGCCATTGGTGTAGGGGAGGGTAAATACGCGGCGCTCGCCAAGGCTGACGTTCTGGAGTTGGACCCTGTCAACAAGCGTATCGAGGTGATTCGATAACATGAGAATCGGCATCACTCAGAGGGTAGAGGTGGTCGCCTCTTATGGCGAGCGCCGGGATTGCCTGGATCAGCAATGGTTCCTGTTTATGGAAGCGCTGGGCTATACGCCCATACCGATTCCCAATCGGCTTGACGATGTTCAACGTTGGGTCCGGGCTGCAGGAATCGAAGGCTTGATACTGTCTGGAGGGAACGATCTGACGCATCTGCCTGGTGCCGTGAACACCGCGCCAGAACGTGATCAACTGGAGGTGGAGTTGCTGTCATGGGCTCACGAGAATGAAGTGCCGGTTATCGGTGTGTGCCGAGGCTTGCAGATAATGAATGTCTGGCTGGGCGGCGATCTGGTGCCTGTGGAGGGCCATGTGGCCGTTCGGCATCCTCTGGTATCCTGCTCAGAGGCAAAGGTCTGTTTTCAGCAGTGCACGGAAGTGAACAGTTACCATGGCTGGGGGATTGCCAGCAATGGCCTGGCTGGAGCCCTGACGCCTCAGTGTTATAGCCCCGAGGGGCATGTTGAGGCCTTTCTGCATAATCGACTGGCCTGGGCGGGTATCATGTGGCACCCAGAGCGCGAGTCGACATTCAGCGACGCTGACAGCCGTTTGTTTAATCATATTCTCCGAGGTGAAGCATGCGAACACTGATACTGGCTGCAGGCCAGGGAACCCGGCTGCGGCCTTATACGGAAGACCGCCCTAAATGCATGGTTGCTCTTGCTGGTGTTCCGCTGCTGCACCGTCAGATGGCTGCGATGAGGCAATGTGGCATTACGGATGGCATCACGGTCATTGGAGGTTACCGATCCGGCGATCTGGATACGCTCGGGGCTGGTCTCGTGATTAACCCGGAGTATGCCTCAACCAACATGGTTCGCACGTTGTTCTGCGCTCAAGACCAGATGGTACCCGGTGAGGATCTGGTCATCAGTTACGGTGACATTATCTACGAGCCAGGCGTTTTTCAATCGCTACTGGATTGCGAGGCGCCTGTGTGTCTTGCCGCTGATCGTGAATGGCGCAGACTCTGGCAGTTGAGGATGGATGAGCCACTTGATGACGCTGAGACTTTCCGTATGAACGAGAAGGGACTTGTCATCGAGTTGGGTAAAAAGCCGGAAAGTTACGATCAGGTCGAGGCCCAGTATATGGGGCTGATCAAGGTTCGCGCAGACCACGTCCAGGCTTTCAAGGATGCTTTTCTGGCACTGGACCGGTCCCGTTTATACGACGGTAAAGACTTCGACAACATGTATATGACCAGCTTTATTCAGCACCTGATTGATACAGGCTGGCCGGTCAAAGCCTGTCTTGTTTCCAATGGCTGGCTGGAGGTCGATACAGCAGAGGAGCTGGAAGCCTATTCTGAAATGGCGGCGGATGGCCGCCTTGATTCTTACTGCAAGCTGTCCAGTTGATGTCGTAGTTGATAAAGCTCGTCCACCAGGTTCTGATAGGGGGCGAGCATGGTCTGGATAGCCTCGGTCTGACCAATGCCGATGTTCAGGATTGATATGCTTGGGTCAAAGGGTGCTGAGGGCGTTTGTGATTCTGGCAGGCTGAGAAAGTCGCAGAGCCTTTGTGCTTCCGAGCCGTGGTCTTTTACGAAACGTTCAAAACTGATTAGCAATATCTGCTCGCGGCCAAGTTGGTCTGCCAAGGCTCTCAGGCTTTTTATTTTGGCCCGGATACCCGTGAGTACGTAGGCAATATCGTCTTTTTCATCGTCGTTGAACGCGGGATCGGACTTTCGTTTTCCGATTTTTCCTTGCCGAACCACTTCCGCGAACTGGTCCACCGGGTCGCGATGAACAACAATCAGTTTGTAAGGCTGGAAGACGGCTGGCCAGATATGCTCGTGTTTACCTACCCAGATCGGCTGATTCCAGACAATCGCCGGCTTTCCAGCGGCTTGGGCAAGCCCCACGGCTTGCAACCACTGGTTCCAGATCGTGGCATCGGTGTGGCTGCCGTTGTTGCCAAGGTGACGTCGGTATTTGCCAAGATACTCAAGTTTTAACCGGTGATGCCCGACTTGTTCTTTCAAAGGCATGGATGCCTGCGCTTTGCCTTTTGCTGCTTTCAACTGGGCGGCTGGGAGTTTTCCAAGACGGGTTTCCAGCCACATGCCTCTGGCCAACCATTTTGCACGCTGAGCAGTTGCTGCCTCCAGCATCGAGCCAATACGGCCGCTGCGCTTGAAGTCCGTGAATTCTCCACGCGGAACGAAGCAATCCGGGTGGCCCTTGAGATAATCGACTACAGCTCCTGAACCGGACCAGTAAATGCCGGCTACCATAATATTGAGCGGGGTGGTGTGTTCAGCCATGGGTATTCTTCATCGTCGGGAATCGGGGGCGTCAAGAAAGGCAGCCACGACCACCTCACTGCGAAACGGTGCCAGCCATTCAGGCTTTACGGTAATCGGCAACTCCTGCGTAATTGCGGATAGTCCTCCGGCCAGTCCCTCTGCCGTTCTCGGCGTCAGGTAGGCTTCGAGATCTCCCCGGAATACGTCGCGAACGCCACCGCGGCTTTCGACCGCCATAATCGGTGTGCCACAGGCCAGGGCTTCGGTCAGCACAATTCCCAGGCCTTCGTATTCAGAAGCGAGCACAAAGAGGTCGGCGTTTTTCATCCAGGGATAGGGATTCTTACGCTTGCCTGCAAATAACACTCGGTCGTGGATGCCAAGTTCTCTGGCCTTGGCTTCAAGCTCGCTGCGCAGAGGTCCTTCTCCGACAATCACAAGTTTGTGGCTGATTCCTGACCGGGCATAGGCTTCCAATAGCAGCGCATGGCCCTTCTGGGGCACCAGGCGCGCCACATTCAGAATGTAGGGTGCGGTGGGAATATCTGGATCGGCCTCGCCAGCCAGTGTCTCGATCTGTCTGATCGGACAAGGGTTGGTGATTACCCGAAGGCTGGCAGGCTGAATGCTGCCCTTTTCGAAGGCCTCAAGGGCCGAGTCCATGACGCCGGAAGACACGCAGGCCAGGTGGCGGCGGTGGAACACCAGCTTCCACTCCAGCTTTTTCTGCCAGAGTGGCCGGTCGTAATGAATGACGTTTTCAAGAACGTAGACACAACGCTCATCCCGAAACGACCAGAAATATTTGAAGGTGCCCAGTCCACGGAAAATGATTCGGTCGAACCGGCCGTGCTGCTTTTCCAGGGAGTGGATGTGGCGTTTGAGCAGCCAGCCACTGAGCCAGCCAACCCACATGAAGTGGGAGCGTGGGAGCAGGACGCCAAGCAACAGCCGGGATAACAGAAATACCGGAATGCCAATAATCGACTTCATCAAGGCTTGAAACTGATCAAAGTAATGCAGTTTCACGCCCGGATTGGCAGGCGCCAGGTCATTGGGGTGATTCCGGCAAGAAAGCAGATGGCTTTCATGGCCTTCCTCAGCAAAGGCATCGGCCAGATTGACCGCGACGCGCTCCATACCGCCCATTTTCAGGCTGTGGATAACAACCAGTGTTCTCATGCGGTTTGCTTCTTCTTGATACCATTTTCGGCCCAGAAGGTCTTGTTATCCTTCACGGCTTTCCGGATGGCCCGGTTCCTGGCCCAGATCTCGGGTTTTGAATAGCCCCGGGCATGATCCAGATGCAGGCACACCGTGCTGTATCGAATCTGCATGGATTTGTGGCCATAGTTCCACAGACGCTCTCCCAGCTCGCGGTCCAGGCCACCATACTGCATGTCTTCGTTGAAACCGTTCACCGCAATCAGATCTTTGGTCCAGGTGGAGCTGTTCATGCCATTCCAGCTTGCGGCTGCCGGGGTAATCCGGTTCATAAAACGACGGAATCCTCGGGAAGAGGAAAGTTTCCAGAGTTTGTGGTTTTTGGGTTGGCCGTGGGCAACCAGCCACTGGGGCTTGAAGATTTCACCGGAGCGAATGTCATTGTCGGTGATGGCCTCGGATACCGGCATGGTCAGCTTGATGTAACCGCCGGAAAGAAAGTAACCGGGCCGGGCCAGATCGTGATGGGTCTGAATGAAATCCGGTTCGGGAATGCAGTCGCCGTCGGTAAAGATCAGGTAGTCGCACTCAGTTTCACGGATGGCTTTGTTGAGAATCTGACACTTTCGGAACCCGTCGTCTTCGTGCCATACGTGATCGATCGTGAGAATGCCGCGGGCTTTGAAGGTATCAATCAGTTCTTTTGTCTCATCGGCCGAACCATCGTCCGCAATTATGACACGGAATGACTTGAAGCTCTGGCATTCATAGCCAGTGAGCACTTTGCTAAGCCAGAGGGGGGAGTTGTAGGTGGTAATCACCACACCAATGGAATTTGGAGACATAAGATACCAGTGCCCGAGCCGTCAGATTGAAACGGGCCCTAGTATACACTTGCTCCGGCCTGGATGCCTGTCAGGGGTTTTTCAGATCTGCCCGGACAACCTCAGATAGCGATCGATAACCAGAAGCGAGATCAGTCGCTCATGGTTGTGATTACTGAACCTCGCCGCATGTTGTCGGGCGTTTGTGATAATGCGTTTTGCTTCCGAAGGGTGCTCACGGTAGTAGGTGACCTTCTGCTCAAGATCGGAAAAATCATCCTTGAGCTGGACGTAGTGGATGTCTGGCTGCAGGGTGCCTTCCATAAACCAGGTTTCAAATCTCGGCTGCCGCATCAGGCAAAGCGAGTTCGATGCCATGATCCATTTCAGGTTAGTGGCAACGTCGATGCCTTCCACGCTAACGATGAACTGATGCTCGAGTTGCTCCGGGATGGTCATGAAAGGCTTGTGATAGGCCTGCAATGCGGGCTCTTTGTGGCGCACACATCCGATATCGCAAAGTTGGCTGTCGGCCCATTTTCGGGCGAAAGCAATGCGTTCCGGGTGATTGGATTTTCCCCGCCAGACAGCCGTAGGGTGTTTATCTTCGAAGGTGAGCTTATCTTCGACCTTGACGTAGTGGCGAACAGTATTGAGTTTCAGGAGCACGGAGTGCGCGTTGGTGTCGCCAGCGGTGATCGGCCGGCTCTTCACGAAACGGGGGTGCTCGGGTATGCGGGTAACATCGCCTAACTGATAGGCAACCCTGGCGTCTCGTGGAAAGTAACGGATCACGTTACGAAGATCAAAGTAATAGGCACTGCTTTTATTGCGCGGTGAAAACGAGCGGATGGGCTCGGCATCGGGCGCCGGTGCGAAGGTTTGGTGTAAACGGTTGTAGTAACGAACCCGGGCCATGATGTCCGCCCGAGTGCTTGGTGTCAGGCTCTCCAGCTCAGACATAAGGCGGTCACGTTGCTGTGACCACCACGCCCAGGGTAGAACGCCGGACAACGCGTTGGCGGCATAGAAGCCGGCTTTGTGCAACCGATTGGGGCGGGCGTTCTGCTTTGCCATACAACCTTCCTGAATACCGGACGAGAAATGTATGGCAATAAGTTGTAATCAAGCCCCATGTCATCCGGGTGACGATTCTGTGGCAATTCGATGACGTTGGGGCTGGCGCTAACGACAGATTTTATGAGGGTAATAGGGGTTGGGGTTGCCGGGCGGGCGATGTCGCAGGCGCTTGTACTCCCATTGATACTGAGCGGGTGCCATTCGAATGACTTTCTCGACCGATTGGTTCAGCGCGGTTGCGGCGACCACGGGATCTGAGTCGCCATTGCCCGGAACTGCCTCCTCAACGATCAGGCGGAATCCATTGCCATCCGGCAGGCGTTCAGCAAAAGTGACCAGAACGTTGGCTCCGGTTTTCTGAATCAGGCGATTCACCAGCGTCATGGTGCGCACTTCCATCCCGAAGAAGGGAGCATAGGCGTTGGTTTTGCCTCGTGGCGACTGATCCGGAAGTATGCCGGCCACCCCGCCTTCTTTCAGAATGCCCATTAGCCGGAGCAGTCCCTTACGGTCACCGCGCACCAGTTCGGAACCCAGACGACCACGTACGCGGATCATGTAGTCCTCGAATTCCTTGATATGGGGAGGGCTGTAGAGGGCAGCCATCTTGTAGCGAGACGAAAAAAACAGTCCGGTCAGTTCCCAGTTGCCGAGGTGGGGGGCGAGCAGGATCAGTCCCTTGCCGGAGGCCAACGCCTGATCAACCAGCTCCAACCCTCGGGTTTCCTTGATAAGTTTGAAGCACTTGTCGACCGGCCATTCCCACATCAAAGGAATCTCCATCGCCGTCATGCCGGTATGGGCCATGGATTCCTTCGACAGTCTTTGCTGTTCCTCCGCCGATAGTTCCGGCAGGCAGATCCTGAGGTTTACGTCGGTGGTTTTTCGCGAGCGACCGTTCAGGCGCCAGGCCAGCAAACCGACGAACCTGCCAATGGCCTGGGCAAGTTTCAGAGGCAGCAGGCCGGCGATACGCAACAAGCCGGCAATCAGAAAATACTTGAGCTTGCTCATGACCGACCGTAACGATCCTCGTAACGAACAATGTCGTCTTCACCGAGATAGGAGCCGGATTGAACCTCAATCAGCTCAAGATCGATGACGCCGGGATTCTCCAGAGAATGGATCTGGCCAACCGGGATGTAAGTGGACTGGTTTTCCGTGACCAGATAGGTTTTCTCGCCATTGGTAACTTTGGCGGTGCCACTGACCACGATCCAGTGTTCAGCCCTGTGGTGATGCATCTGAACCGATAGCTTGGCGCCGGGTTTAACCGTGATTCGCTTGACCTGATAACGGGTACCGTTATCAATGGAATCGTATACCCCCCAGGGGCGGTATACCTCCCGGTGATTCATATGTTCGTGGCGACCATCATTCTTGATCGCTTCCACCACTTTCTTGACGTCCTGAACCTGATCTTTGTGAGCGACCAGCAGGGCATCTTTTGTTTCGATGATCACCAGGTCCTTCACACCTACGGTGGCTACCAGTCGGCTATCGGCCCGAACCAGGGTGGTCTCGGTATTGTGGGCAATGACATCGCCCGAGAAACAGTTGCCGTTGGCATCCTTGTCGCTCACTTCCCAAAGCGCTGACCAGGAACCAATATCGCTCCAGCCTGCATCCAGTGCGACTACCGCAGCGTTATCCGTTTTTTCCATGACGGCATAATCAATGGAGTCTTCCGGGCACTCAGCAAAGACGCTTTCGTTTACGCGGGTGAAATGCAGATCCTCACTGGCGTCATCCAGCGCAGCCTGGCAAATGGCGAGAATATCCGGGCGGTGTTTCTGAAGTTCCTGAAGGTAAGTGCGAGCGCCAAAAAGAAACATGCCGCTGTTCCACAGGTAATCGCCGGAGCTGAGATACTGTTCCGCAGTCTTCTGGTCTGGTTTCTCGACGAACCGGCTGACTTCGAAGCTGCCGTCTGCCAGTCCGGAACCCTGTTGAATATAGCCGTAACCGGTTTCGGCATGGCCGGGTACAATCCCGAAGGTGACCAGCTTGCCCTGCTCGGCCAGCGGGATAGCCTTTCGAATACCGTTCTGGAATGCGCCCATATCCTTGATCAGATGATCCGCCGCCAGTACCAGCATCAGTGGGTTCTGATTCTCATCGGTTTTTCTGATCAGTTGCAGGGCAGCAAGGGCGATGGCCGGCGCCGTGTTGCGGCCACAGGGCTCCAGGATAATGCGGGCATCGTTGTAGCCGGACTGGCGCATCTGTTCTGCCGCCAGGAACCGGTGATCTTCGTTGCAGATCAGCAGCGGGTCAGCAGATTCCATGCCCTCAAGTCGGGCGACCGTGAGTTGCAGCATGGACAGTCGATCGTCCGTCAGTTTCAGGAACTGTTTCGGATTCAGTTGCCTGGACAGTGGCCAAAGGCGTGAGCCGGTGCCTCCGGCCATGATGACGGGGTGAATCATGTGCACACTCCGGGTTGTGAAAGTTGCGATGGATGCAGATAAAAGTGGTCGATATCTTATCACGCTGCCAGGCACGGTTTTATCTTAAGCGTTGGAAATCTTCCCAGGAATGTCCCTGGCTATCCTGCTCCCAGGCTAATCGCTTTTCGAAACGTCGAACCTTCCTTTCAATATAGCGCTCGCTCCAGCCGGGTGCCGAGGCCAGGGCCTGGGGGATAGCAGGAGCCCCCAGGCCGTCCACCAGAAACAGCTCAGGTTGGCCGGTACGATCGGTTACTACAAGATTGTGTGGCAGTAGATTGCGGGTAAGAATGCGGTTCGCGGTCAGCCAGTTCTCAAACCGCTGAATGGCCTCAAGGAGCTCAGGCGTTAGCCCTCCGCCCCGGATCAGGAATTCGAGTGTCGGTGCTATATTGCCGTCCTTGCAGCGAAGCATTTCGCTCTCGTTCGCTGGCCCCAGGGTGGTCGCAACACGGCCATAGAACTTTGGTAAGTGACTCCACAGGCTTTCTTCGTTACCTGTTTGAATCAGGCGTCTTATAGCCGGTTGCTGGTGTGCTCTCAGTTCCTGGGTGTTGTCATTGAGCCGGGCTTTTCCCAAAAGCCGTTTCACCACTGACTGTTTTTGATACCTTGCCTGGATACTCCCGGGGCGAATTACCTTCAGGCAGCGGTCCGGATTGTCCGGATGTTGAAAGCAAAAACGATTGGCACCTTGCGCAAAGGGCAACAGTGAATCCAGATTGGCTTCCGCCTGATGGTATTGATTATGTGCACTATCCACGGCGTGTAACCTCACGGTACACCTGCAAGGTGTTCGCAACCATAGAATCGACGCTCAGTTCACGGGCAGCAAAATCCCGTACTCCAGCCTGAGACTCCACCAGTTCGGCAATCGGCGTGTTGAGAAGCGAAGATAGCCCGGCGGTGTCACCCGTCGGACAGATGTGCTGTGGTGGGAGCAACTCATTGGCCACGGGCACATCGGTTGAGACTACTGGTTTTCCCGAAAGAAGAGCTTCTGCACAGACATAGGAAAAACCCTCGCGCCGAGAAGAAATTACAATGCCGTCGACGGACTGCATCAGGCCGGGAATATCTTCCTGATAGCCGATGAGCTTGACTCTGCTGGTAAGCTTTAGCCGTTCGATCCTCTCCTGCAGTGCCTCGTGCTCTTTCCCGTCCCCTGCGATCAGCAGGCTGCCTTTTGCGCTCTGGAAGGCATCAATAAGTTGATCGAAGCCCTTTGCGTGAACCAATCGGCCGACAGCCAACCACAAGGGGCGACCGTAAGTCTGGAAGTTGAAGGGCGCTTCCGGGCATGGCTCGATGTTTATTCCGTTATAAACGACGGTTACGTTTCCGCCAATATCACTGGCCAATGCGTGGCTAACGGCAATAATCCTTGAAA
Organism: Marinobacter sp. RI1; assembly: GCF_041155085.1. Lineage (NCBI taxonomy): Bacteria > Pseudomonadati > Pseudomonadota > Gammaproteobacteria > Pseudomonadales > Marinobacteraceae > Marinobacter > Marinobacter sp. RI1. The sequence goes on along the minus strand of NZ_AP031605.1, from coordinate 3,744,872 downwards.
ACCGATTGGCAGCCGGATATCGGGATTTGAAATTGTGAATGGTCGCGATGAAACGGGTTTTGGGAAACAGGGGCGACAGTAGCTGGATTGTCGCAGCGGACTTACTGCCCTGAGCATGAACCAGGTCGAATTCCTGAGCCCGAAGTGCCTTTACGATCGAGCAGATCAATGTAGGAGAATAACGGGACCCTTTGGTGTTGACCGGGTACCGGTTTACTCCGGGATCAAGAGCTTCGAGGTGTTCCGGTGCCGACATGCAGTAGACAGATACACCCGCTCCCGCCAGTCCGTTGGCAAGATCGGCGAAGTGTTTCTCCATGCCGCCTTTTGCGGACGGAGGCGAGAGCATCATCAGCAGAACTTTCACTGGAGCTCCGCCCGTCTGGTCTGAATTGCTGCTTCGTATATCTCGAGTGTGGACTCTGTCTGTGCCCGCAGTAAAAACCGGTCCGGAAGAAATATATCAGGCTTGGGTTTGTCCAGCAGCCCGAGCACGGCGCTGGCAAACGCGCCGGTGTCGTCCGGTGTTACCAGTCCTTCCCGGAAACAGGCTTGCAGGGTTTCCGCTGCACCGCCGCGGTTGTACGCCACCACCGGTGTGCCGGACGCCAGGGCCTCGGTGACTGTGCGGCCGAAGGGCTCTGGCTTGGTGGACATGTGGCACACCACATCGGCCAGCAGGTAGAGGTTGGTCATGTCGTTTCGCTGGCCGAGAAACGTGACTTTATCAGTCAGTTGCAAACGACTGCGCTCCTTTTCCAGCTCCTGCAGAAAGCGCTCCTTACCCGGTTCTGCGCCGCCAACGATGATGCCGTGACAATCCGGGCGTTGACGTACGATACGCGCCATGGCCTCCAGAAAATGCAACTGGCCTTTCCAGCGAGAGATACGGCCCGGCATCATGATGATCTTTTTGCCGGCGAGTTGAGGAAACCTCCCGAGGAGGTGGTTTTGCCATTGTTCGTTGATGGCTCGGTTGCGGAAGGCTTCAATGTCTACGCCACGCTGGACCACCGTCAGCTTGTGTTCCGGCACAGCAAAGTGCTTCAGAACATAGTCTCGTACGCAATTGGACACCGCTATGACCTGATCCGCTTTTGCCATGATGGCGCTGTAAGGCGTCACTGAATACATGCCGTGGAAGGTCGAAACTACGGCCGGGCGTTCATATTGTGGCAGCGTTTTCAGCGCCAGGTGAACAATCCAGGCCGGCATTCGGGAACGCACGTGAACGATGTCTGGCTTCAGATCCTTCAGCAGCTTGCGCATGGGCAGTATCTGTCCGAATGAAGCCGGCGTTTTTCGGTGTATCGGCATGTGAATATGCGAGGAGCCCTGGCCGCGGACCTGTTCGGCCATCGGGCCGCCGTTGGAAACCACGAAGGATTCGTGGCCTCGTTTCACCAGTTCGGCAGCGAATTCAACAGTACCTCTTTCCACACCGCCACTGTGCAGCGCCGGTAACGCTTGTAGAACCCTCACCTTGTCCGCTCCCCGTCCTTGTTCTGATACTTGCCCAGGAATATCTGCATTACCCAGCGGCCGGCCCGGTCCGCTTCCCAGAGACGATCGTGTCGTTCGGGCTGTTCGGCCATGATTGATGCGTGGTCGGCCCAGTGCGCCAGCAGTCCTTTCTTTGCGAGTTGCTCGACACCATTGGCTACCCTGCTTCCCGATCGAGGATTAAGATCCAGAAGGCCGGTTGGCACCCCCGACGTAACGGCTTCGCACACCATGGACTGGCTATCCGGTGTTACCCAGACGGCTCTTGATGACGCGAGCTGGTGGTTCAGCCAGCCCTCGTGCGTCTGATTGTGGTCAACGACTGAAATCCTGGGGCCCTGAAGCTCCGAGAGGCTGTCGGACAGGGCTTTTGGTGTGCGCCGGGAGTTGGTGATGGTCCAGCGCCATTCGGGGTAGCGTGCCATCAGGTCGCCCAACTGCGAAAGAATGGCATCATCATGCCAGTCATAGTGCTGCGATGGTCCTCCGATCAGTACCAGAGCTTCGGGCTTGCTGGTGAGCCTGGCCAGGGGCGTGACGGCATTAATTACCCCCTCTGTGATCAGAATGTTGCGAGCAGGCTTAACCTTGTCGTGGGCCGGAATAATGGCGGCATCGACCAAACGGAGGGGGAATCCAGGCTTCATCAGCACGAGCGTTTTTGCCTTGCGATAGCGTCGCAAGGCCAGCAATAACCGGTGGGTTCCTGAACCGGCCCCGATTATAAGTGCAGGGGCGGGCAGGTTTGGCACCGAAGCCGGCGCAATTCCCGTCAGTGCTCGCCACATCGGGGTTGGGTAATCCGTGGCGTTTATCCAATGGAGGTCCGCGCCGGCGAGGACGCGCAATCGATTACCCAAACCGCGTAACTGGTTGCGATGGCCGGCCTTGTTGTCGGTAATCAGCCAGATAACGGGTGCTGTGGCGCCGGAGTCCCTGTTCAAGAGTTACCTCTTCTTCTTCCGTTTTCGGCCATAGAAGCCCGGATCATCTCTGTTCGGTCTGGTTTTGAAGCGGCGGTGCATCCAAAGATACTGGTCGGGCGCCTTGCGGATTTCCTGCTCGATAATGGCGTTGATCCTGGTGGCATCCTCAAGATCATCGCCACTGGGGAAGTTCTCCAGGGCAGGGTGGAAATAGATGTCGTAGCCCGGGCCATCTTCCCGGCGGAAATGACTGAAGGGAACCACCTTGCACTTGCTGCGCTCAGCAATCCGGGATGTGGCAGTAATGGTGCCGGTTGGGATCCCGAAGAAGGGCGCGAAAACGATGTCTTTCCGGCCATAGTCCTGATCCGTGGCGTACCAGACGGCCCGGTTGTTTTTCAGGCAGCGAAATAGCCCGCGAAGGTCACGTGCGCCCAGCACCGTTCCGTAACGTCGGCCGCGAGCCCGGGTCATCACTGCGTTCATCAGTGGATTGTTGTGATCCCGCTGCATGACGTCTGCCTCAATATACTCCGTCGCCAGGCTACCACCCAGGTCCAGCGTGCTGTAGTGGCCTCCGAGCAACAATACGCCATGCCCCTCTTCGAGCGCTTGCTCGAAATGTTCGAGACCGTGAACTCTGGTGATCTTTTTGAGTTTTGACGCATCGCGAAACCAGGCAACACCAATCTCCAGCAAGCCAATCCCGTTGGCGATAAAAGCATTGCGAACCAGGGCCGCCTGTTGCTGCTGGTTCAGCTCCGGGAAACACAGTCGAATGTTCACCTCGGCAATATGTCGCCGGCCCTTTGCCAGCCGCCAGGCCAGCAAGCCGGCAATCTTGCCCAGCCACCATTGCAGGCGCAGGGGCAACTGGGCCACCAGCCACATCGCGGCTATGCCAAGCCAGGTTGGCCACCATCGTGGATGGCGGTAGGCGGAATAGTCTGTGTTTCGTGGTAGTTTGCGGTACTTCTTCTTCAAAATCGTGAATCCTGCATCGACAAACGGTTTTCCGGGGGGCAAGATGCCCGTCCAAAGAAAAATTTGCCCTATGATAACGCACTGTTTTGCCGGGAGTCCTGCGTGTTCCAGTTTATCTATTCCCAGCTGATTCGCCTTGTGCTGCCGTTCATACTGATCCGGCTGTGGTGGCAAGGGCGTAAAGCGCCCGCCCTTCGGCGCGACTGGCAACACCGTTTGGGTTGGGTGCCTGAAATTTCTGGCCCGGTTATCTGGGTACACGCCGTGTCTGTGGGTGAAACCATTGCGGCAGGCCCGTTGGTCAGGCGCCTGCTCGCCAGGAATCTGGGGGCCACTATTTTGATGACGGCGATGACCGACACCGGGTTGGCCCAGGCCCGCAAGATGTTTGGTGACAGGGTAACGTATGCCTACGCCCCATACGACACACCCGGCGCCATCCGGCGTTTTCTGGACCGCATCAATCCCAGGATTCTGGTTATTCTCGAAACTGAAATCTGGCCCAATATGATCCGCCAATGCCGCCGGAGGAGAGTTCCGGTTTTCCTGATAAATGCGCGCTTGTCCGAGCGTTCTGCCCGTGGTTACGAACGGGTCAAAGGGCTGGCCGCGCCGATCATGAAAAGCATTACCTGGGTGGCGGCGCAGGCCGACCGGGATGCTGACCGGTTTCGGCGCATTGGCGTTGCCGCCTCCCACGTTGAGGTTACTGGCAGTGTGAAGTTTGATGTCGATATACCGGATGATGTGCGTGCGGCTTCCCGTGCCTTGCGTGAGGAGCTTGGGGCTCGCCCGGTCTGGATTGCCGGCAGCACGCATTCCGGAGAAGACCAGCAGTTGCTTGACGCTCATCAGGGAATACTTCAGCAACATCCTGAGGCTTTGCTGATTATTGTGCCCAGGCATCCGGATCGCTTTGACTCTGTCGCCGAGCTGGCGGAGAAAGAGGGGTTTTCTGTTGCCCGTCGTTCAACCGGTGATGACCCTGCCGAAGCTCAGGTTTATCTGGGTGACACCATGGGCGAACTGATGATGCTGTACGGTGCCAGTGATATCGCCTTTGTTGGAGGTTCGTTGATCGAGCGTGGTGGGCATAATCCACTGGAGCCGGCAGCCTGGGGAATACCGGTTTTTTCGGGTCCTCATGTTTTCAATTTTGAAACCATATACGAGCACCTGCTGACGGATGGTGCTGTGCAGGTAATAGACGGGGCGAAAGCCTTGGCCACGGCGCTCAGTAAGCTGATGACTGATAAAGAAGAATGCCGGGCCTACGGAGTGCGTGCATTAAGCGTCGTTCAGAAAAACCGGGGTGCCTTGGATAAGGTTGTCGAGGGGATTATCGAACGTCTGTAGCTCCGGGTATCGCCGGTGATACCCGGAGCTCGCCTTTTGGGGATTACCGGGCAGGGTTGTCCAGTGTGCGGTCTTCCTCTGCCATCGCTTCTATGCCTCGCGCACCTTCACTCAGCCAGTTGTTCAGATCCACCAGATCCTGAGGGCTCAGGGTTCCGGCTGCCTGTTTCAGTTGCAGAGTGTTGATCACGTAATCATACCGCGCATTGGCGTAGTCCCGCAGGGCGACGTAGTAAGCCCGCTCTGCATCCAGCACTTCCACGATGTTGCGGGTACCAACGTCATAACCGGCCCGGGTGGCATCCAGGGCGCTACGACGAGAGATGATGGTCTGCTCCAGTGCCGATGCCGTTTCCACGTTGTTGTTCACGGTGAGGAACAGGCTGCGGGTGTTTACCTGTACATCGCGACGGACGGTGTTCAGATCCTGCTCTGCAGCGGTGACCAGAGAGCGTTGTTGGCGCACGCCGGCCTGGGTGCCGCCGCCCATATAGAGAGGCACGTTGAGCTCCAGGCCAATAACCCCCTGGGTTCCTTCCTGCTGAGGGTTTCGGGCGCCGTCCAGCTCGGACTCGCCATAGGATGCCACCAGGTCCAGTGTTGGCAAATGGCCGGATTTGGCAACTTTAAGATTGGCCTCGCTGGCGTTCAGTTGTGATAAAGCCGCTTGAATGGACCAGTTCTGGTCCAGGGCTGTTGTTTCCCAGGCATTCGGGTTCATGGGCTCAGGTCGACCGAGCGGGAAATTCTCGCGCAGGTTTTCCAGGTCATCGGCGTATTCGCCGGTCAGTCGCGCCAGCTGCTCCCGGGCGACATTCAGCTGGTTGTCGGCGGCGATGCGCTGGCTTTTGCTGTCGTCATAGCTGGCGCGGGCTTCGTACACCTCGGTGATGGCGATCAGGCCGACGTCGAAGCGTTCCTGCGCCTGTTCATACTGGCGCTGGATTGCTGCTTCAGTCGCGCGAGCTGTTGCAACGGTATCCTGAGCGCGCAGGACATTAAAATAGGCGGTTGCAACATCCAGAATCAGTTGTTGCTGGGCCAGGTTGTACTGGGCCTGGGCGGCTTCGGTCTGGAACTGGCTGGCGTCGTAGCGGAACCAGTTGTCGGCGCGGAAAACCGGTTGCGACAATTGCACGCCATAGTTGAATGACTTGTAGCTGTCTCCCGGGCCGTTTTCAGCGTCGAAATCCGTGTGGTTGGCTTCGGCAAACGCACCAACCTGCGGCAATAAGGTACTCTTGCTCACATCGCTGGCGGCTTGCTGGGCCTGAAACTGTGCCAGCGCAGAGGCGATGCCGGAGTCATATGACAGTGCCTGCTCATAAGCCTCCACAAGATCCAGAGAGAAAGCGGGCTGGGCTGCCAGCAGGGTGATCAAACCTGGAAGTAAACGTTTCTTCATTATTGCTCCTGAAAACTATCTCCGGGCATCCGTGATCTGGACACAGGTATCGGCAGGTCAACGTGTAGAGCGCGGGTTTATCCCGATAGTGACCCAAAGGTATTGGTGGCCCATTATGGACAATAATCGTTCCCGTCTCTACACTTGAAAAGCTCACTCATTTTGTGAGCAAAACAGAATATTTATCGCGTCTTGACGGGGTGCTGATTCGCCTGAAGCAGGTGATCGGCTGAGATTGCAACGCAGAACCCGCGACCTGATCCGGATAATACCGGCGTAGGGATTAAGACCGTACGAACCATGCCGGAAGTAGGTTTCGAATTACCTTCGGCATAACTCCGTCATACGCGACCCGACCACCTGAGCAAACACGGGAGCAGACGATGACGGACATCCCATCCTACCTGAGCGATTCCGCACAAGTAGACTCCGCAGCAATCAAACCATTACCAAGCTCACGAAAAATATACGTGCAGGGTAGCCGAGCCGATCTGCGCGTGCCTATGCGGGAAATTACTGTGGGCGACACGCCCACTGAAATGGGCGGCGAAAAGAACCCGCCAGTGGTGGTGTACGACACCTCCGGGCCCTATTCAGACCCGGAAGCCAGCATTGATCTGCGCAAGGGGCTGCCGCCGGTGCGCGCTGCATGGATTGCCGAACGCGGCGATGTCGAACAACTGGAAGGGTATACCTCTGAGTTTACCCGCCGGCGTATGAAAGATCCGACTCTGGATCCGCTCCGGTTTATGGACGAGCGCAAACCCCTGCGTGCCAAACCCGGCAACAATGTGTCCCAAATGCATTACGCCCGGCGGGGCATTGTCACTCCGGAAATGGAATACATTGCCATCCGGGAGAACATGAAGCTGCAGGAAGCCCGAGAGAATGTATTGCTGGCCGAGCAGCACCCCGGGCAGTCATTCGGTGCCAACCTGCCGAAAGAAATTACCCCGGAATTTGTCCGCGACGAAGTGGCCCGTGGCCGCGCCATCATTCCAGCCAACATCAACCACCCGGAAATCGAACCGATGATCATCGGTCGCAACTTCCTGGTGAAGATCAACGGCAACATTGGCAACTCGGCAGTGACCTCCTCCATTGAAGAGGAAGTGGAAAAACTCACCTGGGGCATTCGCTGGGGAGCGGATACCATCATGGATCTGTCCACCGGAAAGAACATTCACGAAACCCGGGAATGGATCATCCGCAACTCCCCGGTCCCCATCGGCACCGTGCCCATCTACCAGGCCCTGGAAAAAGTCGGCGGCGTGGCCGAAGATCTGACCTGGGAAATCTTCCGCGACACCTTGATTGAACAGGCGGAGCAGGGCGTGGATTACTTCACCATCCATGCTGGCGTGCGCCTGCACCACGTACCGCTGACCGCCAAACGCACCACCGGCATTGTGTCCCGAGGTGGTTCCATCATGGCCAAGTGGTGCCTGGCTCACCACAAGGAAAGTTTCCTGTACGAGCACTTTGAAGACATCTGCGAAATCATGAAGGCCTATGATGTCTCCTTCAGTCTTGGTGACGGCCTGCGCCCGGGCTCCATTGCCGATGCCAATGATGCCGCCCAGTTTGGTGAACTGGAAACCCTCGGAGAACTCACCAAAATTGCCTGGAAGCACGACGTCCAGTGCATGATCGAAGGCCCCGGCCATGTGCCGATGCAGTTGATCAAGGAGAATATGGACAAACAGCTGGAATGCTGTGACGAAGCGCCGTTCTATACGCTCGGACCGCTGATCACCGATATTGCACCGGGCTATGACCACATCACGTCTGGCATCGGGGCGGCCATGATCGGTTGGTATGGTTGTGCCATGCTTTGTTATGTCACGCCAAAGGAACACCTTGGACTGCCCAACAAGGACGATGTGAAAACCGGCATTATCACCTACAAGATCGCCGCGCATGCTGCAGATCTCGCAAAGGGTCACCCGGGTGCCCAGATCCGCGACAATGCGTTGTCCAAAGCACGATTCGAGTTCCGCTGGGAAGACCAGTTCAATCTGGGGCTGGACCCGGATACTGCCCGCGCCTACCACGACGAAACCCTTCCCAAGGAATCGGCCAAGGTGGCGCATTTCTGCTCCATGTGTGGCCCCAAGTTCTGCTCCATGAAAATCTCCCAGGAGGTCCGGGATTACGCGGCAGAGCACGGTATCGATGAGGTGTCGGCGATTGATGCCGGTATGCAGGCGAAATCACGGGAGTTTGTGGAATCGGGCAGCAAGATCTACGACAAGATCTGACCCGCATTCACTTGGTTCCATGATGGCGTGAATCCGAGCCTGGCGGGGTGTTAACTTGCACCCCGCCGTGGCTCCGGCTATCGTTCAAGGCCGAATGCGCAACCGGGTGAAGTAATGCCAAAACCATTCCAGTTCAACGCCAGCGACGTCAAAGTCGAAAAACGTGAAACCGTGTTCCAGGGCTTCTTCCGAATGGACAAACTCTGGCTGACGCATCCGCGCTTCGATGGTCGCGACATGCCCGTCTTTACCCGGGAACTGTTTATCCGGGGTGATGCCACCTGCGTGCTGCCATACGATCCGGCGCGCGACGAGGTTGTACTTCTGGAGCAGTTTCGTTTGGGGGCGCTCCACCGTAACCAGTCCCCCTGGTTACTGGAACTTGTTGCTGGCATGAATGAGGATGGTGAGAGTCCGGAAGAGGTGGCCCAGCGAGAAGGTCAGGAAGAGGCTGGGCTGAGTTTCAGTCGCCTGGACAAAATCTGCGATTACCTGGTTTCCCCCGGCGGTACCACGGAAATGATCCACCTGTATTGCGGTCAGATCAGCACCGCCGAGGCTGGTGGTGTTTTCGGTATGGAACATGAGCACGAGGACATTCTCAGCCACGTGGTGTCAGCGGAAGAATGCTTTGCCATGATTGCTGATGGCCGCATCAATAACGCCGCCGCGATTATTGCCATCCAGTGGCTGCAATTGAACCGGGAGCGTTTGCGGCGGGAGTGGCAAGCATGACGGAGTGGGTAAAGCGGCCCAGGCAATATGTGCCGGACCTGCGCCAGTTGGGGGCGCTCTGCGACGGCAACTATCAGCGCCTGCGCAAGCTGCGCCAGCTTGAGGTGGATGGCAAACCCGTATGTGAGTTCGAACTGCACCGGGAGAACCAGTACCTGGGCCGGGTGCGAATTGAAGTGCTGCAAACGGCCAGATTCACAGAAACCCTGCTGCTGGAGCAAGTCCACAACAGCGGCCGATGGCTGAACAACCCGCGGATGACTGTGCGCGTATACCACGATGCCCTCATGGCCGAAGTAATCAGCTGCTACCGGCAACGACAGATTGCGCCCGTGAATGACTATCCGAACCGGTTTATGCATCACCCGGATGAAAAGGTTCAGGTGAACGGCTTCCTGGCCGATTGGCTGGACTATTGCCTGCGTTTCGGGCACCTGCCGATGGAGCATGCAGCCTGGTCTGCGGGCGAAGGCATCGATTGAAAACCCTCATCTCTGAACGGTTTCTCAGTTCGCCGAAAGTCTATAAAGCCGGTTGCCGGACCTGTGGCAGAGTTGTCAAATACTGCAAAATATAGCGTGCCGCTGGTCAGAATGTGATCCACCTTCCATTCGTGAACAATCAATCTGAACTAAGCCATCGTACACTTGTCTGGATTATCAACTGCTTGCAGAAAACAGAACAGGCCTGGCATGACCAAACCCACAACGGCGCGCCCACTCAATGTGTTGCAGCTTACCGATCCGCACCTTATGGCGTCTGCGGATGGAGCCTTGCTGGGAGTCAACACCCGTGACAGCCTGGCGGCGGTGATTGACGAAGTGCTTCGCAATCACGGCCAGCCCGACCTGATTCTTGCCACCGGAGACCTCACCCAGGATGCGTCGCCGGAGGCGTATCGCTATTTCGCTGAACAACTGAAGGCGTTTGATTGCCCCTCGCTCTGGATTGCTGGCAATCATGACGATTCCGCGCTCTTGTCTTCCATTGCGGCGGAGTCCGGCTCTGATCAGAAACAATGGGTCCAGGGCGGCTGGCAGTTTGTCATGCTCGATTCCTCGGTACACAGCAAGGTGTATGGAGAGCTTTCGGCCGATGAGCTGAGTTTTCTCGACAGGGCTTTGTCCGAGCAACCAGAGATGCCTGCTGTGGTTAGTCTGCACCACCACCCGGTGGATATCGGTTCAGACTGGATGGAAAAAATCGGGCTCAAAAACCGGGACGCCTTCTGGCAAGTGATTGACCGGCATCCGCAGGTTCGGGTAGTGCTGTGGGGCCATATCCATCAAGAGCTTGAACAGCAGCGCAACGGTGCTTGCCTGCTGGCTACACCTTCCACTTGCATCCAGTTCGCCACAGGATCCAGTGACTTTGCCGTGGAACCTCTGGCACCGGGTTATCGCTGGCTGGAACTTGATCCCTCCGGCAGCTTCAAGACGGAAGTCCGCCGAGCGGAAAGTTTCGAGTTTGACCTGGACGAGAAGAGTACCGGGTATTGATTCGGGCCTGGCTGAAGGCAGATCACGGTTTACGTTGACGGCTTTGATAATATGACAAGCCTGTGAAGGGGATTTCACAGGGAAGATCAGCACTCGTCAACGGATGACACGGAATGAAAATCATACAACCTCAGGATCTGCGGGCTGCGGATCTGCCAGGGCTGGAATCGCCCTTTTTTGCCTTGGAAAAAGCCCGGCGCTTTATTCAGAACAACCCCAACATAAATCTGGAGCGCCTCCTTGGACAGCCGGCAACTTACGGTCTGGGAGCGCGGGCGTTCAATCTACAGCGCAATACCCATATTGAAAATGTCCTCCGGGAAATACGGGATGGGCGACTTCTTCTGGTTTTTGACAGTATTGATGGCGAGCCATCCTCACCCGTCGTGCGTTGGCGTGAGGAGGTGGGAGGCGAGGGCCGTTGGCAGGTGACAGACGCCGGAGTTGATCATGAGATCATCGCCGGAGTAAACGCTCTCAATCAGCACGGTATTACCCCGGGAGATTTGCGGGTTCAGGGCAGTCTGGGCGTGGGAAGTCTGCCTTCAGGCGATTTCGCGATGGAGTATCGCCTTAAACAGCGCGAGCAGGCTTCGCGGCAAGACGTTCAATCCGGCGGCTCACCCAGCTCATTCTCGAAAAACGTTTTGCCTGTCTCTCCACTGACCAAGACGACCGAATCTTCCACCACCGAAGCACCTCCGGAGGTCCATCTCGAAATCGGCATCTTCACTGATGGCACCCTCAACAATGCTGAAAATTCCAGGGAACTGGAAGAGCGAGTGGCGACCGAATGCGTTGAGGCTTTTGAGCGCGGCGAGATGTCACTGGAGGAATGTGAGTATCGATTGTCTCTGGCATTGGGGGGGAGTTATGGCAATGCGCCGAGTAATGTGGCGAAGCTGGCTACTCATTATGCCGAAACTAAAAGTAAGTCTGGGAAGCGGGTAATCCATCGGCTATGGACCTATGCACCTGGAATTGGTACTAAAACTGGCGAGGGTGATTCGCTGGTTGGATCGATTTCAGGAATGGGGGATACGGGTATAGTTAGTCAGGTTCGCGATGTCTTCGCGAATGCTGCGAACCGAGTTGGTGAGCTTGAGCTTCCTGGACAGATTAGAGTTCTGAAGGTTGATTTGTTCGGATTTAGTCGCGGAGCGGCATCCGCGCGTCATGCCGTATACGAAATACAGAAGGGGCAGAGTGGGGCGCTGGGTGAGGCATTTCGAAGAGAGGGTATTGATTGGCCTGAAGAAACAAAAATTCGCTTTGTTGGGCTATTCGATACAGTTGCGGCTATCGTGAATCCGTTATTGCTGGATTTTGGGCCCGGCAATAGTCGGAATGAACCTGTAAGGGTCTCCCTCGACCCTGCACATGTTGAGCGCGCTGTGCATATTGTTGCCGCCGACGAAGTCAGGAAAAACTTCTCCCTGAATAGCCTACGTAACGCTGATGGGAGTCTGCCAGAGGCATTCCGTGAAATATCTTTGCCTGGGGTACATTCAGATATCGGAGGAGGTTATCCAGATGCGCAACGCGAGGATGTCCTGCTGACTCCATACCATTTGATTCCAACCAGTCGGCATCGTTGGCCGGAACAGACTATGCAGTGGGATAATCTGGAGGAACTCAGGTCGACAATTGCCTCCGAAGGCTGGGTTGGTGAGCGTAGTTCGCCAGATCAATTGTCCGAAAGATATGGCTCAGCGACCGCGGGGGTTGGCGCTGAGGCGGATTCCTACTTGGGAATCTACAAAAAAGTCTCTTCTCATCCGGCGCCTGACGGTCGGGTTGAATTGGCGTTGCGAATGGTTCGTGAGGTTCGGGGAGAGTATTCCCTTATAGCGTTAAAAGTAATGTGCGAACTGGCAAAGGAAGCCGGTGTCCCATTCCGTGATATCAATAGTAGTGACGGGGCAAAATTGCCAGAGGATTTGGAGTCAATTGCAGAAACCATTCTTGATCAGGTTACCTCCGGCTCCGACAGCCCTTCGTTAAGTACAGGGCAGCGCGCTCTGATTCGTCAACGATATACTCACCACTCAGCGAACTATAATCCCCTTCGAACAATGATGAAGGGCCTCGTGGCGACTTTTCGTCTCGGGCGACACTTTAGCCCAAATGCGCCGGCAGACTCTGGAAAGCGGACCATCCATCCCAACAATTGAGAGATTTCGTGATGTGCAGATTGCTAAGGATTGCATTAGTGCTTGCACTAGTCTTTGTTATTGCCAGCTGCTCAACTTGGACGAAAGACGAGTCTTCACTATACATTGGTGTCTCAGCACCGGAGAAATACCAGATGCGGGTTGTGCATCTGCAATTGGAAAAGCCTGGTGAAAGAAGCTGGTGGTTCCCTGTTGGTTCAGTCTCTTGTTGTTGGATTGGGGAATCAGGCCCCCGCCGGGTTGGCGGTGGTGAATTGTCTCCCTTCCCCAGTTTGATCGCGCTTCATTGGTTTTCATTTGCAGAGCAAAAATTCTATTTCTCATTGATTCGTGTACCGGAGGGCCTTCAGGACCGGATGCGTAAGCCAGCCGCACACTCATATCCGGACGGAACAACCGGCATGAGGCCTCGGAGCTCGCTGGTATTGGGCCTGGCCCCCGGCGGCCAGGTCGTAATGTGGATGATGAGCCAGCGAAGTAACGCGGTGGAGGTGATGCGAGTATCTGCTACTGAGGTTGAGGGCGACCCCGCCGATTTTGCCAGTGCCACAGCGTCTTATCTGGAGGAGCATGGCGATTACCTGGAAGAGCATGGCCTGCAGCTCGACAAGTGGTAGCCGCACCGCTCAATCTGCGGGTGCATTTTCTTGGGCGCACCCACAGATTGCCGCTTGTGAAACCTAGCTTCTCAGTTCCCGCGCTGCCGCTACCATGGTTTCCAGTGCCGGCGTCACTTCTTCCCATTTCCGCGTTTTCAGGCCGCAGTCCGGGTTAATCCACAGCCGTTCTGCGGGGATACGTTCAGCCGCCAGAGTCATCAGGTTGATGATGTGTTCCTTGTCAGGAATGTTGGGCGAATGGATGTCGTATACGCCCGGACCAATGTCGTTGGGGTATTCAAAGCTCCGGAACGCATCCAGCAGTTCCATGTCTGACCGTGAGGTCTCGATGGTGATGACATCGGCATCCATACGGGCAATGGCTTCGATGATGTCGTTGAACTCCGAGTAGCACATATGGGTATGGATCTGGGTGCTGTCATCTACGCCGTTGGCGGCGATGCGGAAGCTGTTGATCGCCCACTCCAGATACGTTGCCCAGTCGGACTGTCTCAGCGGCAGGCCTTCGCGCAGAGCGGCTTCGTCGATCTGGATAATGTTTACGCCAGCTTGTTCCAGATCCTGAACCTCCTCGCGAATCGCCAGGGCCAGCTGCAGGCAGGAGTCCTTGCGAGGCTGATCATCCCGCACGAAAGACCAGTTCAGAATCGTCACCGGGCCGGTCAGCATCCCTTTCACCGGTTTGTCGGTCAGCGACTGGGCATAGCGGATCCATTCCACGGTCATGGCCTGGGGGCGGCGGATATCGCCAAACAGAATCGGCGGTTTCACGCAGCGTGAACCGTAAGACTGAACCCAGCCGAAGCGCGTGAAGGCATAGCCGTCCAGTTGCTCGCCAAAGTATTCCACCATGTCATTGCGTTCCGGTTCGCCGTGTACCAGGACATCCAGTCCGAGCTTTTCCTGCTCTTCCACGCAACGAACAATTTCTGCTCGCATTTGTTCGATGTAAGCCTGTTCGCTCAGCTCGCCCTTACGGAATTGCAGTCGCGCCTGTCGAATCTCGCGGGTTTGCGGGAAAGATCCGATGGTCGTGGTCGGGAAGGCGGGCAGGTTTAGTCTCTCCCGCTGGCGGACGATCCGCTGAGGGTAGGGACTCTGGCGATTGCCAAGCTCAGACGTGGCGGCGGCAACGGCCTTTCGAACCTCCGGATTGGTCACGCGATGGGAGCTGCGGCGGCTATCGATGGCCAATTGATTGTCTGCCAGCTCGGCGCGCACGCTGCTGCGGCCCTCGTTCAGTGCTCTGGCGAGAATCTTCAGTTCGTCGAGTTTCTGAACCGCAAACGCCAGCCAGTTGCGAATGTCGCGATCTAGTTCCTGTTCCCGGGAGAGATCAACAGGGACATGCAGAAGCGAGCAGGTCGGTGCCAGCCACAGACGTTGGCCCAGTTTTTCGTTCAGGGGTTCCAACCAGCCCAGAGTGCTGTTCAGATCCGATTTCCAGATGTTGCGACCGTTGACCACCCCGAGAGAAAGCACCTTGTGGCTCGGCAGCCAGTCTGCCACCCGACTGACCTCGGCCGGCGCGCTGATGGCATCAACGTGCAGGCCTGCAACGGGCAATTCGCACGCCAGCTGAAGATTGTCCCTGAGCTCGCCGAAATAGGTGGCCAATAGCAGTTTCGGGCGGTTCGTTTTGAGCTGGTGGTAAGCCAGATTGAAGGCATAACGCCAGTTGGCGTCCAGGTCCGTGACCAGGGCAGGTTCGTCAATCTGAACCCATTCCGCGCCGGCATCCGCCAGGGCTTCCAGGAGTTGGGAGTACACCGGTAGCAGGCGCTCCAGCAAATCCAGAGGATTGCTTCCATCCGAGCTTTTTCCCAGCCAGAGATAGGTCACCGGGCCAATAATCACGGGTTTTGCGTTGAGTCCCTGTTTCCGTGCTTCGGACAGTTGTGTTAACAGTCGTTCCGGATTGAGTTCAAAGTGAGTGTCAGCTGTCAGCTCCGGCACAATATAGTGGTAGTTGGTGTCAAACCACTTGGTCATCTCGCCAGCGGCAGTGGCGCAGCAGGGGCTATCATTGGCACCCCGGCCACGTGCGGCACGGAAGTAAGCGTCCAGCTCCGAGCCTTCTTTGCTGGCGGCCCGGATGGGGAGGTTTCCCAGAGTGACGGACATATCCAGCACCTGGTCGTAAAGGGAAAAATCGCCTACCGGCACGTAATCGAGCCCGGCCTGTTGCTGCCAGTGACGCCGGCGCAGATCGGCTGCCGTGATGGCCAGTTCCTGTTCGGTTTGCCGGCCGCCCCAATAGTCTTCCAGCGCGAATTTCAGCTCACGCTGGCCACCGATACGGGGGAAGCCGAGGTTATGTGTGGTTGCCATGATCGAGTCCTTGAATCCTGTGTGTTGAGTCAGGCCTCAAGGTTAGGCGGGCTTTTGCATGAATAAAAATGGTATTATTTCACTAAATCATGAAAAAGTTTCACGGATAGGACATGGTCGAGCGGCATCATCTGGAAATCATGCGAGCGGTGGAGCGTCAGGGTTCACTGACGGCTGCGGCGGAACAGCTACACCTCACCCAGTCGGCGTTGTCCCACGCTATTCGTAAACTGGAGCAACAACTGGGCACGTCGGTCTGGCTCCGAGAGGGGCGTCAGTTGCGTTTGACTCAGGCTGGTCATCAACTGCTGGCATTGGCCAATCGTTTGCTGCCGCAGTTTGAACACGCTGAGATGCAGATTCACCAGATTGCCCAAGGGCAGCGCGGCAGCTTGCGAGTTGGCATGGAGTGTCACCCCTGCTATCAATGGCTTCTGAAAGTAGTAGGCCCTTACTTGCAGCAGTGGCCGGATGTCGATGTGGATGTGAAACAGGAGTTCCAGTTCGGCGGCATGGGCGCGTTGTTTGGTCATGATATCGACTTGCTGGTTACCCCGGACCCGTTGCATAAGCCCGGTGTACGTTTTGAGCCCGTGTTCGATTATGAACAGGTGTTGGTGGTGTCGGAAGATCATTCGCTTGCCGATGAAAAATGGGTAGAGCCGCATCAACTCGAAAAAGAAACGCTGATTACTTATCCGGTGGCAGTAGAGCGTCTGGACATCTTCACGCGGTTTTTTCTGCCGGCGCATACCGCACCGGCGCGCCATAAGACCATTGAGACCACCGATATCATGTTGCAGATGGTTGCTGCAGGGCGAGGGGTGAGTGCGTTACCACGCTGGCTGGTGGATGACTATGCCCGGAACATGCCCATCAGAGCCCTGAAACTCGGGCAACAAGGTATGCCCAAACAGATTTTTCTGGGTTTCCGGGAGCGTGACGAGGCGGTGGATTATCTGAACGCGTTCGTGAAGCTGGCCCGCAGCATTCGCTGGAACTAATCTCTTCGGTTAAACTGCGCGGAAAATTATCACAGGACACACAAATCATGAGTGAAATCCCTTCTGATCTGAAGTACATCGAAACTCACCAGTGGGTGCGCGTTGACGCTGACGGCACCGCCACCGTGGGCATCACCGATTTTGCCCAGGAGCAGCTGGGAGATGTGGTCTACATCGGTGTGCCGGAAATGGGCGCAACGGTAAACGGCGGCGAAGAAGCCGGCGTGGCAGAATCCGTGAAATCCGCCTCAGACGTTTTCAGCCCGGTAACCGGCGAGGTCATCGAGATCAATGAAAAGCTGGAAGACGAGCCGGAAATCGTGAACGAAGACCCCTACGGCGATGGCTGGATGTTCAAGGTAAAACTGGCCGACGAAGGCGAGCTGGAAGGCCTCATGGATGCGGCTGCCTACGCTGAACACGTGGCCGCTGAGGAATAATTATTGATGGAATTCCCCGTTCTCTATCTGCGCAAAGGCGCAGAACGTCGTCTCCGGGCCGGTCATTTGTGGGTGTACAGCAACGAGGTGGATACCCGCCGCAGCCCGCTGACGGAGTTTCAGCCCGGCGCGCAGGTGCAGGTTCGGGCATCGAACGACAAACCGATGGGGGTGGCGTTTGTGAACCCCCATGCCCTGATCTGCGGTCGTTTGATCAGTCGTGATGCTGCTCACGGCATGACGCCCAAGCGGCTGACTGATCGCATGGAGGCGGCACTGAGCCTGCGGGAGCGATTGTTTGATAAACCCTTTTATCGCTGGGTATTCGGCGACAGCGATGGTCTCTCTGGCCTGGTAGTAGACCGGTTCGATGATGTCGTCGTAGTGCAGATCTCCACCGCCGGCATGGAGCAGATGAAGGAGGCTATTGTCCGTGCCGTCCAGCGCCTGGCTCATGCCCGCATCATCGTGCTGAAGAACGATGGAAAAATGCGCAAAGTAGAAGGGCTGGATACTTACGTGGAATTTGCCCACGGTCCGGAAGCCGACACTGTGCTGGTGGAAGAAAACGGCGCCCGCTTTGAAGTGCCCCTGGCGGGCGGCCAGAAAACCGGCTGGTTCTACGACCACCGCATGAATCGCCAGCGCCTGCAGGCCTACGCGCCCGGCAAAAAAGTTCTCGATGTGTTCAGTTACGTGGGCGGTTGGGGCATTCAGGCCGCTTGCGCCGGCGCATCCCAGGTGACCTGCGTGGACGCATCGTCAGCCGCCGTAGATGCGGTACACCACAACGCCAAACTGAATGGGCTGGAAAACGTGGATACCATTGAAGGTGATGCCTTTGATGCCCTGAAAGCCCTGGCGGACGAAAAGGAAAAATTCGACATCGTGGTGCTGGACCCTCCTGCCTTGATCCCGCGCCGCCGGGACCAGAAAGCTGGTGAGCAAGCCTATGCCCGGTTGAATCAATTGGGGCTCCGGCTGCTGGAGCGCGACGGACTACTGGTGTCGGCCTCCTGTTCCATGCATCTTTCCCAGGAAAAGCTGATCGATATTATTCGTAGCAGCGGCCGCAAGATCGACCGGTTTGTGCAACTACTGGAACAGGGTCACCAGGCGCCGGATCATCCGATCGTACCGGGGATTCCGGAGACGGACTATATCAAGTCCTGCTTTGTGCGTTCCCTGACTGGGTTTTTGTGATCTGCGGGCGTTACGCCCGCAGCGAAATCACCGCCCAGCCATTCTCAATTGCCGTTTTCTCCAGGGTAGGGTCCGGGTCCACCGCCACAGGATTGTCCACCTTCCGCAACAGCGGCAAATCATTGTGGGAATCGCTGTAGAACCAGGCGCCCTCAAGGCTCTTGCCGTGGGCGGCCAGCCAGTCATTCAGCCGCTCCACCTTGCCCTCCTGAAAACTCGGTGTGCCCGCCACTTCACCCGTGAATTTCCCGTTCACCAGCTCTGGCTCAGTGGCAATCAAATGATCCACTCCTAGCATTTCGGCAATAGGTTCGGTAATAAAACGGCTGGTTGCCGTAATGATCATCAGCGTGTGGCCCCGCTCGCGATGATCCGCGAGTAACTTCACCGCCTTGTCCAGCATCATCGGCTGCACCTTCTTGGCCATGAAAGCAGCCCGCCAGCCTTCAAGCTCTTCCAGATTGTGGCGGGTGAGGGGGGCCAGTACAAAGCGCTGGTAATGGAAAACATCCAGCTCTCCATTCAGATATTCCTGATAGAAGCGGTCGTTGGCCCGCTTGTACTCCTCCGCATCCACCATGCCCTCTTCCACCAGGAATTCGCCCCATGCATGGTCGCTGTCCCCGGCCAGCAAAGTGTTATCCAGATCAAAAATCGCGAGCGTCAAGCCTTCTCCTCCCATCCGTACAGGCATCATGGCAAAGGCGACAGTCTACCACGGCATGCCAGTAACGTGCCGCCAACAGCTCCGTTTGCCGAAGCCTTGGGTTTCTGTAAGAATGAGAGCAACTTGGACAATTTTCGCCGGTTAAAAAATGACCGGCAGCCGACTACTACGAGGACTGTGCCGTGATCGACTCAGACGGTTTCAGACCCAACGTCGGAATCATTCTGGCCAACCACAGGGGAGAAGTTCTCTGGGCAAGGCGAATAGGGCAGGACTCCTGGCAGTTTCCTCAGGGCGGTATCAAGCACAACGAAACCCCCGAGGATGCACTCTACCGGGAGCTTGGAGAGGAAATCGGCCTGTGTGCCAGCGATGTGGAAATCATCAGCTGCACCCGGGGCTGGCTGCGTTACCGGCTTCCGAGGAGGATGGTACGCCATAACTCGCACCCCGTATGCGTGGGGCAAAAACAGAAATGGTTCCTGCTGAGGATGTTATCGCCAGATGCGTATGTACGCGTGGATGGCACGGATTCACCGGAATTCGACGGCTGGCAGTGGGTGAGCTACTGGTATCCGTTGGGGCAGGTGGTTTCATTTAAACGAGAAGTATACAGACGCGCGTTGAGGGAGCTGGCCCCAAGACTGTTTCATAACATGGAGCAGTGGCACCGGGCCGAGAACCCACGGCGTATGAAGGAACATCAGAAATGACGGACTGACTCCATGCTGAGCATCCTGCGAAGTCTAGTACAAGAGGTAAACAGCGCCCGCGATCTCCAGGAGGCGTTGGAAATCATTGTATCGCGGGTGCAAAAGGCCATGGGCACAGAGGTCTGCTCGGTTTATCTGCTGGATCCCGCCTCTAATCGCTACATCCTGATGGCCACCGAAGGCCTTTACAAAGACTCCGTGGGTCAGGTCAGCCTGGCCTACTCCGAGGGTCTGGTGGGGCTTGTCGGTTCCCGTGAGGAACCCATCAATCTTGAAGATGCGCCATCCCACCCGCGCTATCGTTACTTTCCGGAGACCGGTGAGGAACGCTTCCGCTCGTTTCTGGGGGTGCCGATCATTCACCATCGCCGGGTACTGGGCGTGCTGGTGGTTCAGCAACGGGAGAGTTCCCGTTGTTTCGATGAAGGTGAAGAAGCTTTTCTGGTCACCGTGTCAGCCCAGTTGGCGGGTGTGATTGCCCACAGTGAGGCCACAGGTGCCATCAGTGGATTGTCGCTGACGGGTGAGGAAGCCCGCGATGTCAGTTTCAGCGGCGTTCCCGGAGCGCCGGGTGTCGCCATTGGAACGGGCGTGGTGGTTTATCCTGCCGCCGATCTGGATGTGGTTCCGGAAAAGCCGACCGAAGACATCGATCAGGAGCTGGAACTCTTTCGTTCAGCTGTTTCGGCGGTGCGGGAAGATATCGAGCGCGTTGCCAACCGCCTTGCGTCCCAGCTCCGGCCGGAAGAGCAGGCGTTGTTCGATGTCTATCTGCGGATGCTGGGAGATGAGGCGCTACCGGGTGAGGTGGCGAATCGAATCCGGGAAGGCGTTTGGGCTCAGGGCGCCCTGAAACAGGTGGTTCAGCAGTATGTTCGTCATTTCGAGATGATGGACGACCTGTACCTGCAAGAACGCGCAGTCGACATCCGTGATCTGGGCCGCCGACTACTCTCACACCTGCAGGAAGGTGAGCAGAAGCATCTGGAGTATCCCGAGCGTACCGTGCTGGTGAGTGAAGAGCTGACGCCGGCCATGCTTGGTGAAGTGCCCAAAGGGCAATTGGTTGGGCTGGTCTCGGTAAAGGGGTCGAGCAACTCCCACGTTGCCATCCTGGCCAGGGCAATGGGTGTGCCCACGGTGATGGGTCTGGTAGACATCCCGGTTAACCAGCTCGATAGCCGGGAACTGGTGGTAGATGGTTTCGAAGGGCAGATTTTCGCGTCTCCCTCAGCGGATCTCAGGGCCTTTTTCCAGGCCATCTGCGACGAAGAGGACGAACTGGTTCGGGGCCTTGAAGCGCTTCGTGACAAGCCCTGTGAGACCACTGACGGTCATCGGGTCTCGCTGCTGGTGAATACCGGTTTGATGACCGACGTGGTGCGCTCCCTTTCCCATGGTGCCGAGGGCATCGGCCTGTACCGCACCGAAGTGCCGTTCATGATCAAGGATCGCTTCCCGTCAGAGCAGGAGCAGCGGGAATACTACCGGGAACAGCTGGAGGCCTTTGCTCCCAATCCGGTGACCATGCGAACCCTCGATATTGGCGGTGACAAGGCACTGACCTATTTTCCCATACAGGAAGAAAACCCGTTCCTCGGCTGGCGCGGTATCCGGGTAACGCTGGACCATCCTGAGATCTTCCTGGTACAGGTGCGGGCCATGCTTAAGGCCAGTGAGGGTCTGAACAACCTGCAGATCATGTTGCCGATGATCAGCAATATTTCTGAGGTGGAGGAGTCCCTGCACCTGATCTATCGGGTCTATCACGAAGTTCGTGAAGAAGGGTACGACATCCATATGCCCAAGGTGGGTGTGATGGTGGAAATCCCGGCCGCGGTTTACCAGATTCGTGAGCTGGCGGAGCGGGTGGATTTCCTGTCAGTGGGCTCCAACGATCTGACCCAATACTTGTTGGCGGTAGATCGCAATAACCCGAGGGTGGCACAGCTGTATCACTCCTATCATCCGGCGGTGCTGCAGGCGCTGGTGCGGGTGGCTCAGGATGCCCATTCGGTGGGCAAACCGGTGGGTATCTGTGGCGAACTGGCGGGTGATCCGGGCGGCGCGCTTTTGCTGATGGCCATGGGCTATGACTCCCTGTCGATGAACGCAGCGAGTCTGCCGAAAGTGAAATCCGTGATCCGCAGCGTGGGGCGGGAATGGGCCATTCAACTGTTGGAGGATGTGCTGTTGCTGGATTCGCCCCATGTCATCAAGAGCTGTGTTGATCTGGCGTTACGCAATGCCGGTTTTGGTCGCTACTTGCGCCCAGCCCGTACCTCGTCGGCAGCACTGGCAGAACAGGCCGTTTCCTGAGCATTGTGAGGGTTATAGTGTGCGCACTCTAAATTCCCTTGTTAGGTTGTTGGATAACTGAAATCCTGCAGCAGTATCCGATAAGGACAGGCAATGAAGACAGCGACCGAGCTCAAGCCAGCACCGAGAATTGGCCTCGCCCTTGGCGGCGGCGGGCCTCTGGGTGGTATTTACGAGATCGGTGCCCTGCGGGCTCTGGACGAAGCCCTGGATGGTCTGGATTTCAATAATATCGATGTCTATGTCGGCGTAAATGCCGGCTCTTTTGTGGCTGCCAATCTGGCAAACCAGATGACCACAGCCCAGCTTTGCCGCATCTTCGTAAGGAACGAAGCTGAGGTTCACCCGTTTCACCCTGAGGTTTTCTATCGTCCGGCTTTGCGTGAGATCGGGCGCCGGCTGCTCGCTGTTCCGGGCTTGCTTTCAACGGCGGTCAGCCGGTTCGTGAACAACCCTTACGATCAGAGCCTGCTGGAAGCCATGACCATTCTGGCCCAGGCGGCACCGGCCGGACTTTTCGATAACGAGGGGTTGCACGAGTACCTGAAGCGCGCCTTCACCATGCTTGGCCGCACGAACGATTTTCGTCAGCTCAAGCGCAGTCTGTATGTGGTTGCTGCAGATGTGGAGAGCACGGAGGCGGTCTGCTTTGGTGCGCCCGGGTACGATCATGTCCCCATATCCCGGGCGGTTCAAGCCAGTACTTCATCTCCGGGGCTGTACGTGCCGGTCGAGATTGATGGTCGTTTTTACGTGGACGGTACCCTGAGAAAGGGGTTGCATGCCTCGGTCGCTTTTGAAGATGGCGCGGATCTGGTGTTGGCGGTCAATCCCCAGGTGCCCATCGATGCCAGTGCTGCGGTGCGCGCGGGGACCATGAAGCCGGGCGAGCTTACCCGTTCCGGCATGCCGAATCTGTTGTCCCAGATGTTCCGGACCATGGTTTATTCCCGTATGCAGTCGGGTATTGCGCAATACACCCGTGATTATCCGGATAAGGACATACTGCTGTTTGAACCTACCCGGGATGATGCCAAGCTGTTTTTCTCAAACGTGTTCAGCTTCCAGAGTCGCCGTATGGTGTGTGAGCACGCCTATCAGATGACCCGCCGAGATCTGCTCCGGCGGGCAGATGAATTGGAGCCCAAACTGCGCAAGTACGGCATTACGCTGCGCCGGGATCGTCTTGAGGATGAGCAGAGAACCATCAGTACCAGCCTGTATGGTGAAATGCTGCCCCTGTATGTGGCCAAAGGTCGCAAGAAGCAGGGCGAGAAGAACCGGATTGCGAGCGGCTTCAGTACCGTCACGCACCTGTTCTCAAAGGCAGAATAAGTACTGATGTTGCTGATACGGGCATGAAAAAGCCGGAGAGGTCATCCCCTCCGGCTTTTTTGTTGGCATTTCAGGAAACCGCGAATCAGAGAATGTAGCGGCTCAGGTCTTCGTCTTCAGACAGCTCGCCGAGCTTCTCGTCAACGTAGTCCGCGGTCACCTCAAAGGTATCGGTGACCTGGTCGCCAGCGTCGTAGGACAGACTTTCCAGCAAGCGCTCAAGCACGGTATGCAGGCGGCGCGCACCGATATTCTCGGTGGTTTCGTTCACCTTGTAAGCCACTTCCGCAATGCGGGCGATGGCATCGTCGGCGAAGGTCAGTTTCACACCTTCGGTGCCCATCAGCGCTTCATACTGCTGCACCAGCGAGGCATCCGGTTCGGTCAGAATGCGCTTGAAGTCGTCCGGCGTCAGCGCCTGCAGCTCCACGCGAATCGGCAGGCGGCCCTGCAGTTCCGGAATCAGGTCAGAAGGCTTGGACAGGTGGAAGGCGCCAGAGGCAATGAACAGAATGTGGTCGGTCCGAATGGAACCGTATTTGGTGCTTACGGTGCTGCCTTCAATCAGAGGCAACAAGTCGCGCTGAACGCCTTCCCGGGACACATCCGAGGAGGTGTTTTCCGAGCGTTTGGCAACCTTGTCGATCTCATCGATAAAGACAATCCCGTTCTGCTCAACCGCCTGAATGGCCTTCTGCTTGATCTCTTCCTCATTCACCAGCTTGGCGGCTTCTTCGTCCTTCACCCGCTTCATGGCATCCGCCACTTTCATCTTGCGGGTTTTGCGCTTGTCCGAAGACAGGTTGGAGAACATGCTCTGCAACTGGGAGGTCATCTCTTCCATACCCGGAGGTGCCATGATCTCCACGCCGGCTCCACTGCTGCGTAAATCGATCTCGATTTCCTTGTCGTCCAGCTCGCCTTCCCTCAGTTTCTTGCGGAACAGCTGTCGGGTTGAGGAGTCCGCATTGGTGCGCTGGCTGTCTTCGTTAAAATCCCTGGGGGGCGGGAGCAGGGCATCCAGAATGCGGTCTTCGGCGGCATCCAGTGCACGGTGTTCATGCCGCTTCATTTCCTGTTCGCGCAGCATTTTCACCGCCATGTCGGCCAGGTCGCGGATGATGGACTCAACATCCCGGCCTACATAGCCCACTTCGGTAAATTTGGTGGCTTCCACTTTCAGGAAGGGAGCATCCGCCAGTTTGGCTAACCGGCGGGCGATTTCCGTTTTGCCGACACCGGTGGGGCCGATCATCAGGATATTTTTCGGGGTGATTTCATCCCGCAGGCTGCTGTCCAGTTGCATGCGGCGCCAGCGGTTACGCAGGGCAATGGCGACGGCGCGTTTTGCTTCTTCCTGGCCCACGATGTGTTTGTTCAGTTCGTGGACAATCTCTCGGGGAGTCATTGCAGACATGGTCGCTCCGGTCGTCAGTCTTTAATGGGCAGCACTTCCAGAGTGCGGTTCTGATTGGTGTAAATGCAGATGTCGCCGGCAATTTCGAGCGCCTTCTCGGCGATTTCGTTGGCGCTGAGCTCGGTGTTTTCCAGCAGCGCCCGGGCGGCGGCCTGGGCAAACGGTCCGCCGGAACCGATAGCGATCAGCCCCTGCTCCGGCTCGATTACGTCGCCGTTGCCGGTAATGATCAGAGAAGCGGTTTTGTCCGCAACGGCCAGCAGGGCTTCCAGTTTGCGCAGGGCGCGGTCTGTGCGCCAGTCTTTGGCCAGTTCTACAGCGGCACGGGTGAGGTTGCCCTGGTGCTTTTCCAGCTGGGCTTCGAATCGCTCGAACAAGGTGAAGGCATCGGCGGTGCCACCGGCAAAACCAGCGATTACCTGGCCGTTGTACAGGCGGCGTACCTTTCGGGCATTGCCTTTCATAACGGTGTTGCCGAGGGATACCTGGCCATCACCGCCCATGGCGACTTCATTCTCCCGGCGTACGGAAACTATCGTGGTCATTGGCGCTCCAGTTGCCTGTTTGAATTTGTATTTTGGCTTTATGGAGGCGCTGGGCGGGATTTCAAGAGTAGGGGAGGTGGCTGAACAAAGTTCAGCCTTCTTTCGGGATCTTCCGCACCAGAGGCTGGATATTGATAGTAACCAGCTTGTCGACCGCCGAGTTCATCTGGCTGCGTGAGTTGAATGGTCCCACATTTACGCGGTACCAGACACTTCCATTGTCGAGATCAATACGCTGTACATGAGCCCTGAGTCCCTGGAAGGCGATCTGTGCGCGCTGTCGCTCGGCGTCTTCCTTACTCCTGAACGAGCCAGACTGTACGACATAATCGAACTCCTGCATGGCCGGGCCCGGGGTATATTCTTCCACTTTGGGCGGAACGACCTCGGATTCCGGCAGCATTTCATAGAACCGGAAGTTCTGCTCTTTCGGCCGGCTATCCTGTTTAGCCGTGGTGTTGGCGGGTTGCTTGGGCGCTACCGGGGTCTGTTCCTGAATCGGGGTTTGCCTGGCCGTTTCCGGCCCGCCGGGCAAGGTGTTCAGGTAGACAATAAAGCCGATGAAGCCGCCCACGGCGGCCAGAGACAGGATGGTTTTCATAGACAACGCGCCATGCTGTGAGTGTGATGGTGCACTCTTTTGGGGTTTGGACGGCTTGCGGGGCCTGGCCGCAGGCTTGCTGGCGGCGGCCCCTTTGCCCGCAGGGCGATCTTTCCTGGCGTAATCTCTGGCCATGGCCTGATTACATCTCCTCTGGTGCGCTTACGCCGAGCAGGTCCAGGCCGTTGGCAATCACCTGGCGCACGGCCAGGTACAGGCTGACTCTTGCGTCCCGCAGGGCGGTATCTTCAATCAGCACCTTGTGGGCGTTGTAGTAAGTATGGAACTGGCCCGCCAGCTCACGCAGGTAATGGGTGAGGTGATGCGGCTCGCGCTGGGCGGCAGAGTTGGCAATCAGTTCCGGATACTTCGCCAACTGGTTGGCCAGCTCTTTTTCTTCATCCAGAGTCAGCAGGCTCAGGTCGCCGACGCATTCGTTCATGCCACGCTGTACGCCCTCGGCGGCCAGCTTGCGCAGCACGCTGCAAATCCGGGCATGGGCATACTGGATGTAATACACCGGGTTTTCATTGGTCTGGGAGCGCGCCAGGTCGATATCGAAAGTCAACTGGGAATCCACGCGACGTGCCGCCAGGAAGAAGCGGGTGGCATCCCGGCCCACTTCGTCGATCAGATCCCGCACGGTAACGTAGCTGCCTGCGCGCTTGGAGATTTTTACTTCCTGGCCAGAGCGGGTCACCATCACCATCTGGTGCAGAACGTAATCCGGCCATCCCTGGGGGATATCTGCCTTCAGGGCCTGCAGTCCCGCGCGAACACGGGTTACGGTGGAGTGGTGGTCAGCGCCCTGCTCGTTAATTACGGTGGTAAAACCGCGCTGCCACTTGTCCAGGTGGTAGGCGACATCGGGCAGGAAGTAGGTGTAGCCGCCGTCTTTCTTGCGCATCACCCGGTCTTTGTCGTCGCCGAACTCGGTGGTTTTCAGCCACATGGCGCCATCCTGCTCATAGGTGTAACCGTTGGCCTTGAGGCGCTCAACGGTGGCTTCCACCTTGCCATCCTCGTACAGAGAGGATTCCAGGAAATACACATCGAACTGAACCCCGAAGGCTTTCAGGTCCAGGTCCTGCTCACGGCGCAGGTAGGCGACGGCGAATTCCCGGATGGCATCCCGGTCTTCCGGATCTGCTTTTGCGGTTACCTCGCGGTCGTCGGCCACCACGGTTTCGCCAGCAAGGTAGGCGTTTGCCAAATCGACGATGTAATCGCCCCGGTAGCCATCTTCCGGCCAGCTTTCATCTTCCGGCGTCAGGCCCTTAACGCGGGACTGCACCGAAAGGGCCAGATTGTTGATCTGGGCTCCGGCGTCGTTGTAGTAAAACTCCCGGGTAACGTTGTAACCGTTGGCTTCCAGCAAGCGGCACAGGCAATCGCCAATGGCGGCGCCCCGTCCGTGACCCACGTGCAGAGGGCCGGTGGGGTTGGCAGACACAAACTCCACCTGAACCTTTTCGCCGTTACCGGAGTTGTTGCGGCCGAACTGCTGAGCTTCGTCCAGGATAGTGTTCACAATACCGAAGGCGCTGGCGGTGCTCATGAAAAAATTGATAAACCCCGGTCCGGCAATCTCCACTTTTTCCACGGCGGAGTTCTCAGGCAATGCCGCCACCAGGGCTTCGGCCAGCTTGCGAGGCGGGCAGCCGGCGGCTTTGGAGGCCACCAGGGCAATATTACAGGCATAGTCCCCGTGGGACTTGTCTTTGGTGTTGCCCACCTGAGGGGTGAAGCTCTGGTCTGCCGGCAGTGTGCCGTCAGACTGCAGGGTCGCCAGTGCAGACTGGAGAAGCTCGGATACGGTCTCTTTCATGCTGTCGAATGACTCGGTTTGCAGAAGAATGGGTGTCAGGGCAGGGCGCCCGTTAAAAACAGAAGGGGCGTATTATCGCGGAAAGTTGGTGTGTAAGCAAAAAGCCGGAGGCGCTCTGCTTCCTGCGACATCAACCTGTCTCCTGAGGGTCAACATCAACAATCCATTTGGTGCTCGCTGGCAGCTTGCATTGGTCCAGGTACTGGCAAATGTGAGTAAGCAGATGGTTGAGTTGGCGCCGGTGGTTACTGCACAGGATCAGCTGCGCCCGGTGTCGGTCGGCTTTGCGTGCAATTACCGCCGGTAGCGGCCCCCAGGTTTCTATGCCGTTCGCGGCCGTCATTGGTTTAATGCTGTCTAACAGTTGCAGGCTTGCCTGCATGGTGTCGGCTTCCGCGCGGAGTATGACCATGGCGCGGAATGGTGGCAGGGCGCCGGTTTGGCGCTCAGTCAGAAGTTGGTCTGCCAGAGCGGCATAATTACCCTGGCAGAGCGATTTCAACAGCGGGTGGTCGCTGTGGCAGGTCTGGATAAGCACTTTGCCGGGTTTTTCGCCCCGGCCAGCGCGGCCGCTCACTTGCAAAAGTGTCTGCACCATCTGTTCCGGCGCCCGAAAATCGACACTGAACAGGCCACCATCGGCGTTGACGACGGCAACCAGGGTCACGTTGGGAAAGTCATGGCCCTTGGCGAGCATCTGGGTGCCCACCAGTATGCAGGGCGCACCGCTGTTAACCTGAGCCAGTATATTCTGGATACTCCCTTTGCGCTGGGTGCTGTCCCTGTCTACCCGTACAATGGGGGTGTTCGGAAACTGTTCGGCCAGGGTTTCTTCTGTGCGCTCTGTGCCCTGGCCTACGGGTTTGAAATTTTCACTCCGGCATTTGGGGCAGCTGTGGCTTGCGGCCATCTGGAAGTCGCAGTGATGGCAACGCATGGCTCTGTCCCGGCGATGGTATGTCAGTCGGGTATCGCAGCGCGGGCATTCCTCCATGTGGCCACAATCGAAGCACATCATGATGGGGGCGAATCCCCGCCGGTTCACAAATACCAGTGCCTGCTCACCTCGTGCCAGTGTTTCCTTTATAGCGTTCAGGGTGGGGCGCGAGAGGCCGGCTTCCAGAGGGCGGCTGCGGATGTCGAGCAACTCCACTTCCGGAGGTGAGGCATTGCCAGCCCGTTGTTCCAGCCGGATAAGGTGGTATTTGCCTTGCGTGGCGTTGTGCCAGGATTCCAGCGAAGGCGTTGCTGAGCCCAGGATGACGGGGCATTGATTCAGGTGAGCCCGATAGACGGCAACGTCCCGCCCCGAGTAGCGAAACCCTTCGCCCTGCTTGTAGGAGTTGTCATGTTCTTCGTCCACAACAATGGCGCGAAGGTTCGTGAACGGCAGCAAGACGGCGGAGCGGGTGCCGATCAGAATAACCGGTTCCCCATGTCGGATTCTCAGCCAGGTAGCCAGGCGTTCGCTGTCGTTCAGGGCCGAGTGCCAGGCCACAATCCGGTGGCCGAAGTAACGCCGGAAGCGCTCGAGGGTCTGGGGAGTGAGGTTGATTTCGGGAACCAGTACCAGAGCCTGTTGGTCGTCCTGAAGTTTTTGTGTCAGGTAATGAAGATAGAGCTCGGTCTTGCCGCTCCCGGTGATGCCATAAAGAAGTGTGGCACTGAAGCGATCTGTAACCTGTGGTAATTCTTCGGCCGCTGCCAGTTGCGCGGGTGAGAGTCTGGGGCCGTCTACTGTGGCGATGCTTTCGCTGGAAGTCGGATGCTGTGGATCGCTCAGTTCGATAAGGCCTTTATCGTGAAGGCTTTTGATCTGAGGGCGGTTGAAGCCGGCTTTAACCAGTTCGCCGGTCGATATGCCGGGGGCGCGCTGGATGGCTTCCAGCAAGGCTTTCTGTCGATGGGCGTTGGCCGGCAGTGGGGCGATGTTTTGGGTGCCTTGCCAGTGTTCATCCTGTTTCTGCTGTGACGGCCGGCCTCGGCGTAATGCGGGAGGCAGAGCGGTGAACAGGCACTCACCCAAGGGGTGCTGATAGTAGTCGCTGGCCCAGCTAAGGAGTTGGAAGGTGGCTGTGGGTAAGGCGAGCCACGGCTCCAGCACTTCCAGGATCGGCTTGAGGGTAATGCCGTCTGGTGGTGTCACGCCGGTTTCCACCACAAGGCCGGTCAGGGTTTGCCTGCCAAAGGGTACTTTCACGCGTTGCCCGGGTGAGACTGTCATGGTCTCCGGGATTCGGTAATCAAAGAGTCGCCGGAGCGGGCGATTCAGGGCGATGCGAGCGGTTGAGGGCCGTGTCACGGTAACTGCGTATCCTGAAAGCGGGCAAAAGTAGGCTGGTTGCATGGTATCCGGACTGTTCCGGATGGCCAAGATACTTGCCTGTGGTCGGGTTTGTCAGTAAGATTCGCGGTCTGTTTCTGGCCGGGCTTGATTGTGCACGGTCTTTTCAATTGATTCAAACATGCGGTGCCTGGCACCTGGGCAGCCAAAATGCCCCGTGATCAGGTAGCGGCATGACCTAACGAGGTTCGCCATGAAAGAAGGTATTCACCCGAAGTACGAAGACATCACCGCTACCTGTTCCTGCGGTAATGTGATCAAAACCCGTTCCACCATCGGTCACGATCTGCAGCTGGACGTATGCTCCCAGTGCCACCCGTTCTACACCGGCAAGCAGAAGGTTATGGACACCGGTGGTCGTATCGATCGCTTCCAGAAGCGTTTCGGCAGCCGTATCGGTGGCAAGAAAGACTGATCCGCGCCGGGATGTTGAAAAAGCGCCTTTGGGCGCTTTTTTTGTGCGCCAATGAAAAATAAAGTTTGCTATATACGCAAAATGCACTATTGACTGTTCATAAAATATTCGATTTCGGCTTGTCGTTTTGGGTCGGGCGCGCCATAATGGCGCGCTCCGTTGGGCGAGCTCCAGCGGGATTTACCTTTAAACGTGACAAACGGAACAGTGGCAATGTCTCAAGATCTGAAAGAAGCAGCCCTTGAATATCACGCCAAACCGCGGCCGGGTAAGCTGAGTGTTGAAATCACGAAGCCGACCCAGACTTCCCGCGACCTCTCCCTGGCGTACAGCCCCGGGGTTGCCGAACCGGTCCGCGAGATCGCGAAGGACCCCGAGAACGCTTACAAATACACAGCCAAGGGTAACCTGGTTGCCGTGATTTCTGACGGTACCGCTATCCTGGGTCTGGGTAATCTCGGCCCTCTGGCGAGCAAGCCGGTTATGGAAGGCAAGGGCGTACTGTTCAAGCGCTTTGCCGGAATTGACGTCTTCGACATCGAGGTTAATTCCGAAAGCCCGCAAGCGTTTATTGAAACTGTTGAGCGCATCGCCGATACCTTTGGTGGTATCAACCTCGAGGACATCAAAGCACCGGAGTGCTTCGAGATTGAGCGTGCGCTGATTGAAAAGTGTAACGTGCCCATCTTCCACGATGACCAGCACGGTACCGCTATTGTAACTGCGGCCGGCATGATCAATGCTCTTGAGCTGCAGGGCAAGAAAATTGAAGAGGCAAAGGTGGTATGTCTGGGCGCCGGTGCGGCTGCCATTGCCTGCATGAAGTTGCTGATCAGCTGCGGTATGCGCTCTGAGAACATCTTCATGCTCGACCGTAAGGGTGTGATCCACTCTGGTCGTGATGATCTGAACCAGTACAAGGCGATGTTTGCCAACGATACCGACAGGCGTACTCTGGACGACGCCATCGACGGCGCAGACGTGTTCCTGGGTCTGTCCGGCCCGGACCTTCTGTCTGCCGAGCAGTTGGCGAAAATGGCGCCGAACCCGGTGGTGTTTGCCTGTTCCAACCCGGATCCGGAAATCAGTCCGGAAGTGGCCTTGGCTACCCGTGATGATCTGATCATGGCGACCGGTCGCTCTGACTATCCGAACCAGGTGAACAACGTGCTTGGCTTCCCGTTCATTTTCCGTGGTGCACTGGATGTACGCGCAACCGCTATCAACGAGGAAATGAAGGTTGCCGCGGTTAACGCGATCCGTGAACTGGCCAAAGAACCGGTGCCGCAGGAAATCTGTGAAGCCTACGGTGTTGATGCGTTTGAATTCGGTAAGGAATACATTATTCCGAAGCCGATGGACGTTCGTCTGCTGGAAGTGGTACCGGCCGCTGTGGCCCGTGCTGCGGTAGATTCCGGTGTTGCGCGCAATCCGTACCCCGCGCATTACCCGCTGAAGTCTATGGACGACATCATCTGATCGGGATGTAGTCTGGCTTCAAAAAAAACCGGCGGAGATCCCGCCGGTTTTTTTGTGCTTCCTGCTTGGGGTGATGCTGCGACAGATCAGAAGATCTGCCGTGACAAGTCGTCCCCGTTACCATTGTCGCCATTCCCTCCGTTACTCTCGGCTGGCAGAGGGGAGGGTGCGTCTTCTTCCTTGAAGATTTCGAACACGGCTTCTTCGCCGGGGCGAGCTCTTTCTCCGGTTTCCGGGTTGATCCGGATATTCACGATGCCATTGGGTCTGGGCATGGTGGCTGCTGGCTGGTCTGCCAGCGCTACTTTCATATAGTCGACCCATATCGGCAGCGCGGTACTGGCGCCAAACTCGCCGCGACCCAGGGGGGCGGGTTGGTCAAATCCGACCCAGACCGTGGTTGCGATATCGTGGTTGAAGCCCGCGAACCAGGTGTCTTTCTGCTCGTTGGTGGTGCCAGTCTTGCCTGCGATGTCGCTGCGATTCAGGGCTAGAGCGCGCCGCCCCGTTCCCCTGCGAACCACGTCCTGCATCATGGAGTGCATGATGTAGATTGATCGTTCGTCGGCCAGGCGTTGCATGATCCGTGGTTCGTTGGCGTTTTCCTCGGCTTCTGAGGCGGGTAATGCCATTCCCTCAATCTCGGGCGGTTGCTCCGGATTTTCCTGTTGGGTATCGACTGTCGGTGCGGATGAAGCTTCGCAATCCTCATCGCACAATAGGGTGTCCGGGGCTTCATAGACCACGGTGCCGTCCCATTCCTCGATTCGCTCAATCAGGTAAGGCTGTACGTCGTAACCGCCATTGGCTATCACCGCAAAGCCTCGTGCCAGCTCCATGGGTGTCAGCAGACCGCTGCCTAGAGAGAGTGAGAGGTTAGAGGGCATATTTTCAGTCGGGAGTTTGAGTTGCTCTAGATAGCTGAGGGTGGTGTTTATGCCAAGGTCTCTCAGCAGGCGGATGGAAACCAGGTTGCGGGATCGGTAAAGGCCTTCGCGCAGTGTGGTTGGTCCGTAGAACTGGCCTGATGAGTTCTGTGGTCGCCATGCGGTTTCAAGTTCGGAGTCTTCGAATACAATCGGGGCGTCGTTGTAGATGGTCGCCGGTGTTCGACCGTTTTCCAGAGCGGAAAGGTACAGGAACGGCTTGAACGTTGAGCCTGGTTGGCGGCTGGCCTGGGTGGCGCGATTGTACTTGCTCTGGTTAAAGCTGTAGCCGCCCGCCAAAGCTTCAATGGCGCCGGTTTTGGCCTTGAGAGAGATAAGTGCGCCCTCGATTCTGGGTGCCTGCGCCAAGGAAACGTGCAGTTCGGTGACTGCCTGAGTCGATACGCTCGCGCTGCCCGATTCTGCTTCAGAATCTGCAACCTGTGGCAGCTGGTCGACTTTGACATAGATGACGTCTCCGGGGCTGACCACCTCGGAAGGATTCTGTGGTTCGGGCCCGGTAATGCTCTCGGTGCGGAATCGGCGTGCCCAGGTCATGGTGTCAAATGGCATAACGCCCGGGCCCAGGCGCCGTGCGTGCACTCTCACTTCATCTTTTTCGTCATCTATGGATGTCACAACGGCTGGTACCAGTGCTTCAACCCGCGGGTAATTCTGCATCTGGTTTGAGAGTTCGGCCGGTGTCAGCCCTTCAATATCAAACTGTCCGATGGGGCCCCGGAATCCGTGCCGGCGGTCATAGGCTTCGAGGCCTGCTCTCAATGCCTCGGTGGCAGTTTGTTGCTTGGTGCTGTCGACCGTCAGGGTCACGCTGTAACCGTCGGTGTAGGCATTCTCCCCGTAGCGGCGAACCATTTCTGCCCGGGCCATTTCGGCCACGTAGTCGGCGTCCACTTCGGCATCCCGGGTGTTATAGCTGGCGGTCAGGGGTGCTTTGGTGGCCAGAGACCAGGCGTCTTCGGTGATGTAGCCAAGGTCTTTCATTCTGCCCAGTATCCAGTTGCGGCGAATCAGGGCTCGTTCCGGGTTTGCCAGAGGGTTGTAGGCAGAGGGGGCCTTTGGCAAGCCGGCGAGCATTGCCATCTGTGCCAGTGACAGTTCTGTCACCGGTTTGTCGTAGTAAACCTGGGCGGCGGCGGCGATTCCATATGCACGGTTGCCGAGGTAGATCTTGTTCAGGTAGAGCTCAAGAATCCGGTTTTTATCCAGTTCACGTTCAATCTGAAGAGCCAGCAGTATCTCGTTGAACTTTCGGATGAAGGTCCGGTCGCGTGACAAAAAGTAATTTTTTGCAACCTGCATGGTGATGGTGCTGCCGCCAGACTGGATTTCTCCGGTGGTGATCAGTTCCACTGCAGCCCGCGTCAGGCCTTTAATGTCGACTCCGAAGTGCTCGTAAAAACGCGCGTCTTCCGCCGCCAGAAAGGCTTGTAACTGAATTGTAGGGATCTGTTCTATTGTGATCGGTGCCCTTCTCTTTTCACCGAATTCTGCTATTAATCTGTTGTCTTTGCTATACACCCGTAAAGGCGTCTGCAGCCGGACATCCAGCAATTGCTCAACCGGTGGCAGATTGGGCCGAAGATAAAGATACAGGCTTGAGGAAATAATAATGGCGACACTCAGGCCGGTAAGAAAGAACCAGGCAAAAACGCGAGATGTACGCAACAAATGAGACATTTTTTTCTGACAACTGTTGGATATAGGTCTATTATTTGAGAAATTGCTTTAGGAAGGTTCGGTCGCCTCGCCGTCTGCAATGTCTCCCGAAATTCGAGAGATTGCATTGTAGACGGAATAAATAAGAAATTCTCTTACATAAAAAACACATAGAACGCCTCTGAAATGATCGCCTTTACAGGGAGTGGTTCAGGGGTTCCAACGCCGGGTGCATTTAACCAGGTATAGGGTGAGCGCGTGTTCGGATTACCAGGAAAAAAATCCAGTGCCGTCCTTGGAGTGGATGTAAGCTCCAGTTCGGTCAAGCTGCTAGAGCTGTCAAAACATGGCGATCGATATAAGGTCGAGAGCTATGCGGTAGAGCCGTTGCCGGCCAATGCAGTTGTTGAAAAAAACATCACAGACGTCGAAGCGGTTGGGGAAGTGCTCAAGCGTGTCGCGTCCAAGTCACGCACCAGTGTGAAACAGGTGGCTGTTGCTGTTTCCGGCTCGGCGGTGATCACCAAGGTTATCCAGATGGATGGTGGTCTCAACGAGTTTGAAATGGAAGACCAGATCGCGCTGGAAGCTGATCAGTACATTCCTTACCCCCTTGATGAAGTGGCGATCGATTTCGAAGTCCAGGGCCCGTCCGAATCCAACCCGGATCAGGTGGATGTGCTGCTGGCGGCCTGCCGTAAGGAAAACGTCGATATCCGCGAAGACGCCCTGGAAATTGCAGGGCTGACAACCAAGATTGTCGATGTGGAAGCCTACGCCCTGGAGCGAGCCTACAGCCTGATTGAGCCTCAGCTTGACTCCCAGGGAGAAGAGTTGGTGGTTGCCATCGTTGATATCGGTGCAACCATGACAACTCTTAGTGTGCTGGCAGAGGGTAAGACGGTATATACCCGTGAGCAGATCTTTGGCGGAAAACAGCTGACTGAAGAAATTCAGCGTCGTTATGGCCTGTCGCTCGAAGAGGCTGGTCTGGCCAAGAAACAGGGTGGTTTGCCGGACGACTACAACGAGGAAGTTCTGACTCCGTTCCGGGAAGCGGTTGTTCAGCAAGTGGCGCGGGCGCTGCAGTTTTTCTTCGGCGCCAGTCAGTACAATGCGGTGGATTACGTAGTGCTTGCCGGTGGAACAGCGTCGATTCAGGGGCTCACGGAAATGGTGGAAGAGAAAACCGGAACGCCAACCCTGGTGGCCAATCCGTTTGCCAACATGGCGGTGGGTTCCCGGGTCAACGCCTCTGCGCTCAGCAATGATGCCCCCTCGTTGATGATTGCCTGCGGTCTGGCAATGAGGAGTTTCGACTGATGGCAAAGATTAACCTCAGGCCCTGGCGGGAAGAGCTTCGCGCCGAGAAGCAGAAACAGTTTGTTGTGATGATACTGGGCGCCGTGATTATCGCGGGTGGCCTGGCTTTTCTCTGGAAATCGGATATGGACAGCCGGATTGCCTATCAGCAATCTCGTAATGCCTATATCGAGACTGCGACCAAAGAGCTGGACAAGCAGATCAAGGAGATTGAAAACCTCAAGCGTCAGCGCGATGAATTGCTGGCACGCATGCAGGTGATTCAGGATCTTCAGGGCAAGCGGCCGGTGATTGTGCGGGTGTTCGATGAATTGGTGAGAACCCTTCCAGACGGGCTGTACTACACCGATCTCAAGAAGACTGGCGAGCGACTCGACATCGTGGGTATGGCAGAGTCCAACAGCCGAATCTCGAACCTGATGCGTCAATTTGAGGATTCCGAATGGTTTGCCAATCCCAATCTGACCAATGTGGCCGCAGCAGACAGTGCCCGATCCGGCTACAGCCAGTTCAATCTCTCTGTCCAGCAGCGGACACCTGAGCCCGAAGGGGAGGATAACTGATGAGCCTCGCGGACTCTCTGAAAAGTCTTAACGAATTCGATATCAATGATCTTGATATCAACAATGCCGGCATCTGGCCGGCACCAGTCAAGGCCATTGTGGCGTTAATTGTCTTCGGTCTGATACTTGGTGGTGGTTACTGGTTCTTTATCAAGGATCAGTATGCCCAGCTCGATCGGGTGGAGCAGCAGGAGCAGGAACTCAAACAGCGCTACGAGCAAAAAGCCTATCAGGTGGCAAACCTGGATGTTTTCAAGGCCCAGATGGAAGAGATGGAGGAAACCTTTGGAGCGCTGGTGCGTCAGCTGCCCAGTGAAACCGAGGTGCCTGGCCTGCTGGAAGATATTACCAATACGGCGTTAGGGAGCGGTTTGGCGCTGCAGGAAGTCAAGCTTCAGCCGGAGCAGCAGCGAGACTTCTATTCCGAGCTTCCCATTAATATTCGGGTGTCAGGTTCGTATCATGAGCTGGCCTCTTTCGTAAGCAGTGTGGCGAGCCTGCCGCGCATCGTGACGCTGCACGATTTAACCATCAAACCAATGGGCGGAGACGGAGACCAGCTGGACATGCAGGTGGTTGCCCGTACTTACCGCTACCGGGCTGGAGAATGAGCATGACAGGAAAGCATGCGGGAAAAGCCTGGCTGGGTGTGTGTCTGGCGTCTTTGCTGACGGCTTGTTCCCAGGGAAACGGTTTCTCGGATCTCGACAAGTTCATGGCAGATACCCGGGCAAAACCCCGTGGGCACGTGGAACCTTTGCCGGAGTTCAAGGCCTACGAGGCCTTCAGTTATTCGGCAGCAGATCGGCGCGCACCGTTTGAGCCGCCGGTAGATGTCCAGCTGACCATGGTCGATGAGGAGCCAGTCAGTGACGTTGAGCCGGATCTGGACCGGCCCCGGGAAGTGCTTGAGAACTTTGACCTCAAGTCTCTGGCCATGGTGGGCACGCTACAGGGGGTTGAGGGCAACCTGTTCGCTCTGATTAGAGATAACTCGGGCGGCATTCACCGGGTGCGCACCGGTAATTACATGGGCCAGAACTATGGCCGTATTGTGGGGGTCAGTGAAACCCGCATTGAACTGATTGAAATCGTTCCGAATGGCCGGGGTGGTTGGGTAGAACGCCCGCGCTCCCTGTCTTTGGATGAAGGCTGAGGAGCGGTAACGGTATGAATTCAAGAAACATGCACGAACAAACAGGTTTAGGGTCGAGGCTAGCGATGTTCAAAAAACTCAATGTCTGCGTAGGCGTGATTGCCATCGGGTTATGGAGCGGCCTGGCCAGCGCGGTCACGCTGCAGGACTTGTCGTTTTCTTCGCTGCCGGGGGAGCGGCTGGAAGTCACCATGCAGTTTGATGGCACGCCGCCGGAACCGTCGGGCTATACCATAGAGCGACCTGCCCGGATTGCGGTAGATCTCAAGGACACCACCAGTGCCCTGAATCAGCGCAGCATTCCGCTGGGTACAGGTAATGCTCAGAGCGTCACCGTGGTCGAAACCAAGGATCGCACCCGCTTAATCTTTAATCTGGTTGAATTGGTGCCTCACGATACCGTCCGCACCAATAACTCACTGGTAATGACGATTGGTGGTGAGTCTGATGTCGTTTCGGCTACGTCGCAACCTGCCCAGAGAACGACAACGACCTCGTCAGCGTCGTCGAATTCGTTGGCCGGCGTCGATTTCCGTCGTGGTAACGAGGGTGAAGGTCGCGTCATCGTTGATCTCGGTAGTAACGCCGCGACCGTTAACCTGAATGAGTTGGGCGGCCGGATCCGCTTGACCATGCCGAATCTTCAGGTTCCTGCGGATTTGCGCCGCCGCCTGGATGTAACGGATTTTGCTACTCCGGTTACGCGCATCGATACGTATGTAGAGGATGGAAGTGCGGTAGTTGAAATTCGGCCGGAGGGCGACTACGACTATATCGCTTATCAGTCTGGTCGCGAATTCACCGTGAGTGTTGAAGCGCTGACTCAGGAGGAAGCCGAAGCTCGCCGAGAGGAGAAGTTCCCGTATACCGGCGAGAAGCTCTCCCTGAACTTCCAGGATATTGAAGTTCGCTCTGTCCTGCAGCTGATTGCTGATTTCACCGGTCTTAACCTGGTTGCCAGTGATACAGTGGGAGGCAGTATCACTCTGCGCCTGCAGAATGTGCCTTGGGACCAGGCGCTGGATCTGATCCTCAAGACCAAAGGTTTGGACAAACGCCAGATTGGCAACGTCCTGCTGGTTGCGCCTGCTGAAGAAATTGCGGCACGTGAAAAGCTTGAGCTTGAAACCAATAAGCAGATTGCTGAATTAGCGCCGGTGCGCCTGGACATTATTCAGGTGAATTACGCCAAGGCGGCCGACGTCGTTGCTCTGATTCAGGCAGATGCAGAGTTGATTTCCTCCCGTGGCTTTGTTTCATCTGATGCCAGGACGAATACCATCAGCGTTCGTGAGACGGCAGAGAAGCTTGAGGAAATCCGTCGGCTGGTCGCGACTTGGGACGTTCCCGTGCGTCAGGTGTCCATAGAGGCGCGTATCGTTCGAGCTCAAAACAATGTCTCGGAAGAGTTGGGCGTGAAGTGGGGGTTTGAAGGGCGAGGCTCTGCCGACGGTGGTACCGATACTATTGTGGTTGGAGGATCGCAGGGGGCTACCGCATTGATTCCCAATTCGGGTCCTCTGTCGCTACCTTCTGACCTGAACGTTGACCTGGGCGTTACCCGCGCGGGGTCGTCTTCGGTTGCTTTCGGTTATATCGGAACGGACTTTTTGCTTGATCTTGAGTTGTCGGCTTTTGAAAGTGACGGCCGCGCAGAGGTGGTGTCTCAGCCTCGCGTCGTAACCGCTGATCGCCAGACGGCATCTATCAAGTCTGGTGAAGAGATCCCATATCAGGAGGCCACCTCAAGTGGTGCAACGAACGTTGAGTTCAAGGAAGCAGTCCTTTCACTCGAGGTTACTCCCCAGATCACGCCCGATGATAAGATCATTATGGACCTTGTTGTTAATCAGGATTCCCGGGGTGAAGTGACGGCAGGCATCCCCTCTATCAACACTAACGAGGTTACAACTCAGGTATTGGTTGCTAATGGTGAAACTGTGGTTCTGGGCGGTATCTTCCAGTCAGAAGTGGCTACCCAAACCACCAAAACACCGTTCTTGGGTGATATCCCATACCTCGGTCGACTGTTCAAGCGCACCGAACACGTCGATGAGCGCAGTGAATTGTTGATTTTTATCACTCCAAAGATCATCAAGAACGACATACTGCAGTAAGTCTGCTGAACAAAAAAAACCGCCGGTAACCCCGGCGGTTTTTTTGTTCAGGGACGGTTACCCCTTTTCGAGCCGCTTATGGATTGCCGGTCCTTATGCTATTCTCACCCGCCTGAAACCTGTTGAGCGGAAATTATGTCTTTGCCCAAACGTGTTGTTCTGGTTGGGCCCATGGGGGCTGGAAAAAGTACCATTGGCCGATTGCTGGCCAAGGAGCTCGGCTATCGTTTTCTGGATTCGGACCGGATTATCGAAGAGCGTTGTGGTGCCAATATTCCCTGGATCTTCGATGTTGAAGGTGAGGACGGTTTTCGTCAGCGTGAAACCGCAATGCTTGACGAGTTGTCCAATGAGACGGGCACGGTGCTGGCGACAGGGGGTGGTGCCGTCATGCGTGCTGAAAATCACGGATTGCTGAAAAAGAACGCTGTGGTGGTTTACCTCAAAACGTCTATAGACCAACAGGTTGAGCGCACACGTAAGGACAGGAACCGACCGTTGTTGCAGAACGACGATCCGGAAGGCGTGTTGCGCAGGCTGTTTGCGATTCGGGACCCGCTCTATACCGAGTTGGCGGATATCGTTATGTTTACCGATCGTAAAAGCCCCCGTCTTGTGGTTCGGCAACTGGTGAACCGAATCAATCCTAAAACGCCCCGCCACAGAAGACAGCGGCGGAAAGAGGGCAGGCATAATGCACAAGGTACTTCGAGAGCTGAAGGTTGAGCTCGGGGAGCGCAGCTATCCGATCATTATCGGGCAGGGGCTGCTGGGCTCGTTTGACTTGACACCCTGGGTGGCAGGCCAGCAGGTCATGATCGTAACTAACGATACCGTTGGCCCCCTGTATCTTGAGAAGGTGAAAGGCTGTTTTCCCGGCAAGGCCATTGACGTAGTGACCTTGCCTGATGGAGAACAGTTCAAGGATTGGCAGACGCTCAACCTCATTTTCGACGCGCTTCTGGAAAAACGACATACCCGCAAAACGACACTCGTTGCCCTGGGCGGCGGCGTTGTGGGTGATATGGCGGGTTTCGCGGCGGCCTGTTACCAGCGCGGCGTTCCCTTCATACAGGTTCCAACCACGCTGCTCTCTCAAGTGGACTCGTCTGTTGGGGGGAAAACAGGGATAAATCACCCGCTTGGCAAGAACATGATCGGTGCTTTCCATCAGCCGCAGGCGGTGCTGATCGATACCAACAGCTTGCAAACACTGCCGGAGAGGGAGGTGTCTGCCGGTCTCGCAGAGGTGATCAAATATGGCCTGATTCGGGACGAGTCTTTCCTGGCCTGGCTTGAGGATTCCATGGAGAGCCTGTTACGACTTGATGCTGAGACATTAGGTGAGGCGATCTATCGTTCCTGTGTCTGTAAGGCGGAAGTTGTTGCGCTTGACGAACGAGAGGGCGGGTTGCGTGCAATCCTCAATCTTGGTCATACCTTTGGTCATGCCATTGAAACCTTTGCTGGCTACGGCAACTGGTTGCACGGTGAAGCCGTGGGCACGGGTATGATGATGGCAGCCGATCTCTCTGTGAGAGAGGGGCTGATCTCGGCGGACGACCGGGCCCGGGCGGTTGCCCTGATTCGGCGCGCTCGTTTGCCTGAGTGGGCACCGAGCGGCATGACATCAGAGGACTTCATGAATCTGATGTCCGTGGACAAGAAGAATGTGGATGGTCGGCTACGGTTGGTTCTCCTGAAAGCAATAGGTGATGCCTTTATCACCGAGAATGCCTCCGCTGACAACATCCGTGATACCTTGAGGGCATTCCTGCCACAGGCAGGCTGATGGGCTCTGAGTTTCGAAACAGGGACAGCGTGTGACTCAAGAATCCTTGAACAGTTCCGATGGTGGGGGGCTTTTCCCTCGACTCCAGCAGCGATACGGTCTTCGAGACAATCCTCTCGAGATGGAAACGCCGTTTTTCCCGGATGCCATGCGTCAGCACGCTTTGGAGACGTTGCGCCATCTGTGTGGGTTCGGGGACATGGTGCTGGTTCTGACCGGTGCGCCGGGGGCCGGTAAGACTCGGGTGTTGGCAGAGTTGGTGCGCAGCGAGTCCTCAAGGCTTGATTTTCATCGAATTCCCGCATCGGCGCTTACCAGCCGCCAGGCCCTCGCGCGTTACCTGAAGCAGCTGGCGAAATCCGGGATACCGGCAGACTCTGAGCCCAGAGAGGCGGTTTATCGTTATTTCCGCTGGTCTGAATCCGGCATCCGCCGAGGTCACCGGCAAGTGCTGCTGATTGACGATGCAGACCGGGTTGAGTCGGATGTTCTGAATCTTCTGGTAGCAGGCTTTGTGGCATCAGAACGGTCTGTTTCTGCCGTTCCGATTATGGCCGGCACCGAGCAGGTCTGGAGCCAGTTGGAAGATCGTCCGGATTCCGCCTATGCGCATCACTTGAACCTGCCTCCGTTAAGCCGCGAAGACATCAAGGCTTATCTCGAACCCAGGGTTCACAGGGCGGGTGGTTCTCAGTCTGAGCTGCTGTCGGCCTCTCGGTTGAAAAAGCTTGAGGTGTTGAGTCAGGGTAGCTTTGGTCGACTCAAGCGTGTTGCGCCGGGTGTTTGGCTGGACATGGTTCCGTCGTCGGCAACGTCCTCCTCGAAAGCTGGTTTTACGGTTGCGCATTTGCGGTGGCCTGCGCTGGGGCTGCTATTGCTGGCGGCATCCTGGTGGTTTGTTTCCCAGCAATACGAGAGCACGGTTCAGCGACAGGCTGACGCCGAGGTTGAGCCTGAGCCAGTCCGTAAGAGCATTACCATTGGTCCGGGTACTGAGGAGCCTGAGCCGGAAATAGCGCCTTTGATTGCACCTGCGCGCCAGGATGAGCCTGTCGTTCCGGGCGAGAACAATGCGGCTGAGGAATTGACACAGGCCCCGCCTGAAACAGAGATTGTCCCAGAGCCAGAGCCAGAGCCAGAGCCAGAGCCAGAGCCAGAGCCAGAGCCAGAGCCAGAGCCAGAGCCAGAGCCAGAGCCAGAGCCAGAGCCAGAGCCAGAGCCAGAGCCAGAGCCAGAGCCAGAGCCAGAGCCAGAGCCAGAGCCAGAGCCAGAGCCAGAGCCAGAGCCAGAGCCAGAGCCAGAGCCAGAGCCAGAGCCAGAGCCAGAGCCAGAGCCAGAGCCAGAGCCAGAGCCAGAGCCAGAGCCAGAGCCAGAGTTTGTGCCGGACAATCCCGTTAAATTTGTGGCACTTGAGCAGTTACGTCAGCGTAAGGGTTGGACGCTGCAGCTTGTTGCAGGCAATCAGGAACAAACGGTGTTGAATGTACTGCGTCGAGCGCCCGAGGATGCGAATTTGAGCTACACCAAGGGTGAGCGCCAGGGCTTACCTTGGTTTATGCTGGTTTATGGCCAATACTCTAGCCGAGAAGAGGCCGGGGCGGCGGCGGCTAGTCTGTCCGACGTGCTGAGGATCTCGAGTCCTTGGGTTCGACCCTACGAGGATTATTGATTTTCGCACCATTCCGGTGCGTTTTAGGCCCCAAACTACGAAAAAAATTGTATACGTAGTTTCACGTGTGTAAAATCCCTTCCCCCTTTTTTTCTGTGTCAGCGCATTTCTTGCACCATTTTGGTGCGGTAGCGTCGCTGGCGGGAAGCATTTACACGCGAGAGAACGCTTATGACAACAGGCTTGTATCATCCTGATGAGTTCAGGGACAACTGCGGTTTTGGCCTGATTGCCCACATGAAGGGCGAAGCGAGCCATAAGCTGTTGCAGACAGCCATTGAATCTCTGACCTGCATGACCCACCGGGGCGGCATTGCTGCCGATGGCAAGACCGGTGATGGTTGTGGTCTGCTTATTCAGAGCCCCAAGGCCTTCCTCTATAAAGCTGCCCAGGCAGCCTTCGGCAAAAAACCTGGCGACTTGTTTGCGGTTGGCCAGGTTTTTTTGGCTAAGGACG
Organism: Marinobacter sp. RI1; assembly: GCF_041155085.1. NCBI lineage: Bacteria > Pseudomonadati > Pseudomonadota > Gammaproteobacteria > Pseudomonadales > Marinobacteraceae > Marinobacter > Marinobacter sp. RI1. The sequence continues at coordinate 3,701,085 of NZ_AP031605.1, read as the reverse complement.
ACGCAAAAGCTTCTGCTGGCCGATCAGCTATTGAAAAAAGGCTGACGGAGCAAGGCCTTGAAATTATGGGTTGGCGGGAAGTGCCCGTCGATGACAGTTGCCTTGGCCCCATGGCTCTGGATTGTCTTCCGCGCATCGAACAGGTATTTGTAGAGCCCGGCGGCAAGGAAGAAAAAGAATTTGCGATCAGTCTGTTCGTCGGGCGCCGCCATGCTGAACGAGATATGGCGGAAGACCCGGAATTCTATATCTGCAGTCTTTCCCATAAGACGTTGGCCTACAAAGGCCTGATGATGCCCGCGGATCTGGCCAACTTCTACAAGGATCTTGGTGATCCGGATCTGCAAACGGCCATCTGTGTTTTCCACCAGCGCTTCTCGACCAACACCATGCCGCGTTGGCCACTGGCGCAGCCGTTCCGGTTCCTGGCCCATAATGGTGAGATAAACACCATCGACGGTAACCGTAACTGGGCAATTGCCCGCGCAGCCAAGTTCAGCTCACCGGATTTGCCGGATCTGCAGACCCTGCAGCCGCTGGTTAACCTGACTGGCTCCGACTCCTCAAGCATGGACAACATGTTGGAAGTGCTCCTGGCAGGTGGTGTTGACCTGTTCAGGGCGGTGCGCATGATGATTCCGCCTGCCTGGCAGAATGTTGATACCATGGATTCTGAGCTGCGGGCCTTTTACGAGTACAACTCCATGCATATGGAGCCTTGGGATGGCCCTGCGGGCCTGGTAATGTCAGATGGTCGTTATGCGCTGTGTATGCTGGATCGCAATGGTCTGCGTCCCGCACGCTGGGTTATCACCAAGGACGATTTCATCACCCTGGCCTCGGAAGTGGGAACGTACAGCTACTCACCGGATGATGTGGTGGCCAAGGGGCGGGTTGGCCCGGGTCAGATGCTGGCCATCGATACCGAATCCGGCGAGGTCCTGCATACCGGGGATATCGACCAGCGGCTCAAAAAAGCCCAGCCCTACAAGCGCTGGCTTAAGGACAATGCACTGCGAGTCGAGACCACGCTGAATCAGGCGACCCCGGAATTCAAGCTGATGGAATCCGAAGAGCTTCTGGTTCATCAGAAGATGTTCAATATCTCGTTTGAAGAGCGGGACCAGGTGCTGCGCCCACTGGCTGAGAGTGCCCAGGAGGCGGTCGGTTCCATGGGGGACGATACCCCGATGGCGGTTCTGTCCAGCAAGGTGCGCCATGTGGCGGATTACTTCCGGCAGAAATTCGCGCAGGTCACCAACCCGCCCATTGATCCTCTCCGTGAGACCATCGTCATGTCTCTGGAGACTTGTCTGGGCGCGGAACAGAACGTTTTCGAGGAGTCTCCGGAGCACGCTAACCGGATTATCCTGACCACGCCGGTGCTGTCGCCGGCCAAGTTCCTGAAGATCAGCAATAACGATCGCCCGGGATTTGAGGTGGCAAAAATCGCCCTGAGCTATCGTCCTGAAGAGGGCTTGGAGCAGGCGGTTCGTCGGGTATGCGACGAAGCCGAAAAAGTTGTGCGTGATGGCAAGGTGTTGCTGATTCTAAGCGATAAGGACCTGGCTCAAGGCGATCTTCCGATCAATGCCCTGATGGCCACCGGCGCAGTGCACCATCACCTGGTGGCGAGAGGTCTGCGCTGCGATTCCAACATCATTGTTGAGACCGGCTGGGCTCGGGATCCGCATCACTTTGCGGTACTGTTCGGATTTGGTGCTACGGCGGTCTACCCGTACCTGGCGTACCAGATCCTGAATGACCTGATTCGCACCGGCGAAATGCTGATGGATCCGATCGAAGCCAAGAACAATTACCGTAAGGGCATCAACAAGGGCTTGCTGAAGATCCTGTCGAAGATGGGTATCTCCACCATTACCTCCTATCGCGGTGCCCAACTGTTTGAAGCCATTGGTCTTGCCGACAATGTGGTAGACCTGTGTTTCAAAGGCGTGCCGAGCCGGATTCAGGGCGCCGACTTCTTCGATTTCCAGCAGGATCAGGAGCAGTTGGCCGCGGTTGCCTGGAAGCCCCGTAAGCCTATTTCCCAGGGCGGCCTGCTCAAGTACGTGCATGGCCAGGAATATCACGCCTTCAACCCGGATGTGGTGGGCAAACTGCAGGATGCCGTGATAAGTGGCGACTATGGCACCTACAAGGAATACGCCGGTCTGGTCAATGAGCGCCCGGTTGCCACCCTGCGCGACCTGCTGGTGTTCCGTGAGGGCATCCAGTCAATTGACCTGAGCGACGTTGAGCCCGTGGAGAATATTTTCCCGCGTTTTGACTCTGCGGCGATGTCTCTCGGTGCCCTGTCGCCGGAGGCGCACGAGGCTCTGGCCGTGGCCATGAACACGCTGGGTGGTCGTTCCAACTCCGGTGAGGGCGGCGAAGACCCGGCCCGTCACGGCACTAACAAGCGTTCCAAGATCAAGCAGGTGGCTTCCGGTCGTTTCGGTGTGACCGCTGAGTACCTGCGTAGCGCCGATGTTATGCAGATCAAGGTAGCTCAGGGTGCCAAGCCGGGTGAAGGCGGCCAGTTGCCGGGCGGTAAGGTGAATGACCTGATCGCGCGCCTGCGTTACTCGGTGCCCGGTGTCACCCTGATTTCGCCACCGCCGCACCACGACATCTACTCCATTGAAGACCTGGCGCAGCTGATCTTCGACCTGAAACAGGTGAACCCGGAGGCGCTGGTGTCCGTCAAGCTGGTATCAGAGCCCGGGGTGGGCACGATTGCCGCGGGCGTTGCCAAGGCTTATGCCGACCTGATTACGGTTTCCGGTTATGACGGCGGTACCGCAGCCAGTCCGCTGACCTCAATCCGCTACGCAGGCTCCCCCTGGGAGCTGGGCCTGACGGAAACCCAGCAGGCGCTGCGCGCCAATGATCTGCGAGGCAAGATTCGCCTGCAGACCGACGGCGGCATCAAGACTGGTCTGGACGTGGTGAAAGCCGCGATTCTGGGCGCGGAGAGCTTTGGCTTCGGCACCACTCCGATGGTGGCGTTGGGTTGTAAATACCTGCGGATCTGCCACCTGAATAACTGTGCGACGGGTGTCGCGACACAGAACGACTATCTGCGCGAAGAGCACTTCAAGGGCACCGTGGAAATGGCCATGAACTTCTTCCGCTTTGTGGCGGAGGAAACTCGCGAATGGCTGGCGAAGCTGGGTGTGCGTTCTCTGGAAGAGTTGGTCGGCCGTGTTGACCTGCTGGAGCGTCTGCCGGGTAATACCGAGCGCCAGAAGAAGCTGGATCTGACCCGTCTGCTGCAGAATGACCACATTCCGGCTGACAAGCCGCACACCTGTCAGATTGAACGCAACAAGCCCTTCGATGAAGGTAAGCTGGCGGAGCAGATGGTGCAGGACACCGCTGCTGCCATCGCCGAGAAGTCCGGCGGTGCCTGGAGTTACCGGGTGACTAACTGTGACCGTTCCATTGGTGCACGCCTGTCTGGCGAGATTGCCGCCCGTTACGGCAATCAGGGCATGACCGATGCGCCCATCACTCTGGACCTGACCGGCACCGCTGGCCAGAGTTTCGGTGTCTGGAACGTCGGTGGTCTGAACCTGATTCTGGAGGGTGATGCTAACGACTACGTAGGTAAAGGCATGACCGGCGGTAAGCTGGTCGTCAAGCCGCCCCGTGGTAGTGATTTCGAGACCCAGGAAACCTCCATTGTCGGTAACACCTGTCTGTATGGCGCAACTGGTGGCAAGCTGTTTGCGGCCGGCACCGCCGGTGAGCGCTTTGCGGTTCGTAACTCCGGCGCCCATGCCGTGGTTGAAGGTGCTGGCGATCACTGCTGCGAATACATGACGGGTGGTCTGGTCACCGTGCTGGGGTCCACCGGCTACAACTTCGGTGCCGGCATGACCGGCGGGTTCGCCTATGTGCTGGACCTGGACAACACCTTTGTGGACAAATACAACCATGAACTGGTTGAGATCCAGCGTATTTCCCGTGAAGACATGGAAGCCTACCGGAACCACCTGCGTGGCGTGATCCGGGAGCACATCTCCGAAACCGGAAGTGCCTGGGCAGAGCACCTACTTGAAGATTTCGACGATTACATCGGCCGTTTCTGGCTGGTCAAGCCCAAGGCCGCGAACCTTCGCAGCCTGCTGGCAAGCACCCGCGCCCGTCCGGAATAACGGGCAGGTCCAACAAGGTTGATGGGTCGCACTCCGGTGCGGCCCCCGTCGAAATCGAGCTGATGAGAGTGGCAACATGAAAGAACGTCTCAACAATGACTTTCAGTTTGTGGAAGTTGGGCGGGTAGACCCGAAGAAGGTGCCTGCCAAGAAGCGCAAAAAGGAATTCGGGGAAATCTATCACCCGTTCAGCGAAACCCATGCGGCCTCCCAGTCCCATCGCTGCCTGGCGTGTGGTAACCCGTACTGTGAATGGAAGTGCCCGGTACACAACTATATTCCGAACTGGCTGAAGCTGGTGTCGGAGGGCAACATCATGAAGGCGGTGGAACTGTGCCACCAGACCAACTCCCTGCCGGAAGTCTGTGGTCGTGTGTGCCCGCAGGACCGCCTGTGTGAAGGTGCCTGCACCCTGAATGACGGCTACGGCGCGGTTACCATCGGTTCTGTTGAGAAGTACATTACCGACACCGCATTTGCGCTGGGCTGGAAACCGGATATGTCCAATGTCACCTGGACTGACAAGAAGGTGGCTGTGATTGGCGCGGGCCCCGCAGGGCTTGGTTGTGCTGATGTTCTGGTGCGCAACGGCGTCAAGCCTGTGGTGTTTGATCGTTACCCGGAGATCGGTGGCCTGCTGACCTTCGGTATTCCTGAGTTCAAGCTGGAAAAATCCGTCATGTCCCGCCGCCGCAAGGTGTTCGAGGAAATGGGCGTGGAGTTCCGTCTGAGTACCGAGGTGGGTAAAGACGTTCAGTTGAACAAGATCCTGGAAGAGTTCGATGCCGTCTTTATGGGCATGGGTACCTACACCTACATGAAAGGTGGGTTCCCCGGTGAGGAGCTGCCGGGTGTCTATGACGCCCTGCCGTTCCTGATTTCGAATGTTAACCGTCGCCTGGGTTTCGAGAAAAAGGAATCTGACTTCATCGATATGAAAGGCAAGCGTGTTGTGGTGCTGGGTGGTGGTGACACCGCTATGGACTGTAACCGGACTTCCATTCGCCAGCAGGCCGAGAGCGTGACCTGTGCCTATCGCCGCGATGAGGCCAACATGCCTGGCTCCCGTCGGGAAGTGGCCAACGCGAAAGAGGAGGGCGTCAAGTTCCTGTTCAACCGTCAGCCCATCGCCATCATCGGTGAAGACCGCGTTGAGGGTGTAAAGGTAGTCACCACGGAGCTGGGTGAGCCGGACGAAAACGGCCGTCGTCGTCCGGAAGTGGTTCCGGGCAGTGAGGAAGTGATTCCGGCTGATGCCGTGCTGGTAGCGTTCGGCTTCCGCCCGAGCCCAGCGCCCTGGTTTGAAGAGCTGGGCGTGAACACGGACGACTCCGGTCGGGTGACTGCGGCAGAAGAAGCCGAGTTTCCGTTCCAGACCAGCAATGCCAAGATTTTCGCTGGTGGCGACATGGTGCGTGGCTCGGATCTGGTGGTTACCGCAATCTGGGAAGGACGTCAGGCGGCCGAAGGCATCCTGGACTACCTGGACGTTTAACGCTGGATTGACCAGAGTCAGAAAGGGCGGCTTGCTAAGGGTAAGCCGCCCTTTTTTATTCGTGCAAACGGGGTATCATTGCTCCCCATTGTCTCTGACCATTTTTACCGACGAGAACGGGAAACTCTATGACCGAGCTGAAGAACGATCGCTTCCTGCGCGCCCTGATGCGCCAGCCTGTAGACCGCACCCCGGTGTGGATGATGCGCCAGGCAGGCCGTTACCTGCCGGAATACCGCGCAACCCGGGCCAAGGCCGGCGACTTCCTCAGTTTGTGCAAAAACACCCCGCTGGCCTGTGAGGTTACCCTGCAGCCGCTCGAGCGTTACCCCCTGGATGCCGCCATCCTGTTTTCTGACATTCTGACCATTCCCGATGCTCTAGGGCTGGGGCTCTATTTCGAAACTGGCGAAGGCCCGAAATTCCGTAAGGTGATTCGTTCGGAAGCAGATGTGGATGCCCTGCCCAGGATGAATGCCGAGTCTGACCTGGACTACGTGATGAATGCGGTGTCTACCATTCGCCGGGAGCTGAATGGCCGCGTGCCGCTGATCGGTTTCTCTGGCAGTCCCTGGACTCTGGCCACCTACATGATTGAAGGTGGATCTTCCAAGACCTTCTCGGAAGCCAAGAAGTTGATGTACGGTCAGCCGGAGGTGATGCATCGTCTGGTGGACCATCTGGCGGATTCGGTCATTGACTACCTCAATGGCCAGATCAAGGCCGGCGCCCAGGCTGTGCAGATTTTTGATACCTGGGGTGGTGTGTTGAGTAGCTGGGCCTATGAAGAGTTTTCCCTGCGCTACATGAAGAAGATTGTTGATGGTCTGATTCGTGAGAGCGAAGGTCGCCGTGTGCCGGTGATTGTTTTCACCAAGAACGGTGGTCAGTGGCTGGAGTCTATCGCTGATTGTGGCGCCGATGCTGTGGGGCTGGACTGGACGACGGACATCGGCAACGCCCGTGCCCGCGTGGGCGACAAGGTGGCCCTGCAGGGCAACATGGACCCGGCCATGCTGTATGCGCCGAAGGCGCGCATTCGCCAGGAGGTGGCGGATATCCTGAAGCGCTATGGTTCTGGCTCGGGGCATGTGTTCAACCTTGGGCATGGGATTACGCCGGATGTGGACCCAGAGCATGCCGGGGCGTTCATTGAGGCGGTTGTTGAGCTTAGTGGGCAGTATCACCAGTGAAACTAAACTAGGAGATTGCCGTCGTTGGTAGCCTGCGAGCGTGGTGCTTGCGGGCTGGTGGAACGGCCCTCTTATGACGTTTCTGGAGATATCCTCGTGAAACTGTATCGTGATCTCTCATCCGAAGAGTTTCACCCCGTTTGAGTGTCGTTTAACTGAGCTGTACTCCTTTTTATGTCCGGTCTATAGTCAGAGAAAGCACGAACCTCTGTCTGGAGCTTTCCCTTGTCTAACAGAACATCCGAAAAACGCCGGTTTCACCGAATCAACTTTGACGCCCCCTGTGAGCTGCATTGTCAGGATGTGGTGTGGTCAACGGAGGTGTTGGATATTTCCCTGAAGGGCGTTCTCGTTCAGCGGCCAGAAGGCTGGAAGGTTCCTTTGAACAAGCCCTGTGAAGTGGTGATTCACCTGAATGAGCATGAAGCTGCGATTGTAATGGCGGTGGAGCTGAAGCATGTGGAGGATCATCGGTTGGGATTTCGCTGCCAGTACATTGATCTCGACAGTGCAACGCACTTGAAGCGTTTGGTGGAGCTGAATCTCGGGGATCAGGCGCTTTTGGAGAGAGAGTTTGCGCATCTGATTGACTGAGGTCGTCGTTGGCGATTACTACGAAAGTTGCCGGGGCGTGGCAGAGGGACACCTCAAAAAATGTCGGAGGCCATGGATGGCCGGAGAGAAGCGCACATGGATGTGCTCGTAGCGGTTTTTTGAGGTGTCCCTCTGCCGCGCGCCTTGCACCGGATTTTGCAGGCTAGGGGCCTGGCTCAAAGCTCCTCAAGAGCCGAAAGAGCATCCGAAAGCTTGGTCACCGGAATCACCTTCATGCCATCAACGGGCTTACGTGGAACATTGGCCTTCGGCACCAAGGCCCGGGTGAAACCGTGCTTGGCCGCCTCGTAGATACGCTCCTGGCCACTCGGTACCGGCCGGATCTCCCCAGACAAGCCAACTTCGCCAAAAATCACCAGATCCTGCGGCAGCGCCCGATTCCGGAATGACGAAACCACAGCTGACAGCAAAGCAAGATCCGCACTGGTTTCGTTGACCTTCACACCGGCCACCACATTCACAAACACATCCTGATCGGCCACATGCATGCCGCCATGGCGGTGCAGCACGGCCAGAAGCATCGCTAAGCGGTTCTGGTCAGTCCCTACCGCTACCCGTCTCGGGTAGCTCCCCTGGGCCATGTCCACGAGGGCCTGAATCTCCACCAGCATCGGCCGAGTGCCTTCCCAGACCACCATCACCACGCTACCCGGCGCCGCTTCCTCGCCTCGATTGAGGAAGATGGCGCTGGGGTTTTTTACTTCCTTCAAACCTTGTTCCAGCATGGCGAACACGCCCAACTCATTAACCGCGCCGAAGCGGTTCTTGATGCCGCGCAGGGTTCGGTAGCGGCTGTCGCTGGAGCCCTCCAGCAGGATCGAGCAGTCAATCATGTGTTCGAGCACCTTCGGCCCCGCCAGGCTGCCATCTTTGGTGACGTGCCCCACCAGCAAGAGGATGGTGCCGGTTTGCTTGGCAAAGCGGGTCAGAAAGGCGGCGCTTTCCCGAACCTGGGATACCGAGCCAGGGGCGGATTCAATGTCCGCGACATGCATTACCTGGATACTGTCGATTACCAGAATGCGGGGCTTCTCCGCTTCCGCCACCTGCATAAGCCGCTCAACGGAGGTTTCCGAGAGCATTTTCAGGTCTTTGGTGGGCAGGCCCAGCCGCTTGGCGCGCATGGCCACCTGTTGCAGGGATTCCTCACCGGTGACGTACAGCGCTGAGTGCTTCTCGGCCAGTTGGCAAACCGCCTGCAGTAGCAGGGTGCTTTTGCCCGCGCCGGGGTGACCGCCCATGAGTACCGCCGAGCCTTCCACCAGGCCGCCACCCAGGACACGGTCGAATTCCTGCATGCCGGTGCTGATACGTGCCTGCTCCGCCAGGCTGACCTCGTCCAGGCTTTTGACCTCAGACAGGCTGCCGGCATAACCCTCAAAGCGGGCGCTGCGAGCACCTTTGCCGGGGCCTGAGACGCCGCGTACTTCGCTGATGGTGTTCCAGGCCTGGCAGGCGGTACATTGGCCCTGCCACTTGGAATAGTCGGCACCACACTCGGTGCATACAAAGGCGGTTTTGGCTTTGGCCATGGGTATGGTTCCGTGTCGGGCAGATCGGGGAGGGCAAGCGGGCCGACGCGAAGGCCGGCCCGGTCATCGGTTACGCCAGTTTCTTGTACTTCATACGCTTGGGCTGCATGGCGGAGTCGCCTTTGCGCTTCTTGAAGTCGGCGTCGTAATCTGTGAAGTTGCCTTCGAAGTAGACTACTTCGCCGTCGTCTTCGAACGCCAGGATGTGGGTCGCTACCCGGTCCAGGAACCAGCGGTCGTGCGAGATCACCAGGGCGGAGCCCGGGAAGTTCAGCAGGGCTTCTTCCAGAGCGCGCAGGGTTTCCACGTCAAGGTCGTTGGTGGGTTCGTCCAGCAGCAGCACGTTGCCACCCTGTTTCAGCAGCTTGGCCAGGTGCAGGCGGTTGCGCTCACCGCCGGACAGGTCGCCCACCCGTTTCTGCTGGTCAGTGCCCTTGAAGTTGAAGCGGCCCACGTAGGCCCGGGACGGGGTCTCGTAGTTACCGACCTTGATGATGTCCTGGCCGTCGGAAAGCTCTTCCCATACAGTCTTGCTGCCGTCGAGATCGCGCATCTGATCCACATAGGCCAGTTCCACGGTTTCACCAACGGTGATGGTGCCGGAATCCGGTTTGTCCATGCCTGCGATCATCTTGAACAGCGTGGATTTGCCTGCGCCGTTACCACCGATGATGCCAACAATCGCACCCGGTGGAACGTGGAACGAGACATTCTCGTACAGCAGGCGGTCGCCGAAGGCCTTGCTGATGCCGTCCACCTCGATCACCTTGTCGCCAAGGCGAGGTCCGGGCGGGATATACAGTTCGTTGGTTTCGTTGCGCTTCTGGAATTCCTGGGAGCTCATCTCCTCGAAGCGGGCCAGTCGTGCCTTGCTCTTGGACTGGCGGCCCTTGGCGTTGGTGCGTACCCATTCCAGCTCGTGCTTGATGGCTTTCTGGTGAGCGGCCTCCTGCTTGGCCTCCATCTCCAGGCGCTTCTCTTTGTTCTCCAGCCACTGACTGTAGTTGCCCTCGAACGGAATGCCGTGGCCACGGTCCAGTTCCAGGATCCAGCCGGCGACGTTGTCCAGGAAGTAACGGTCGTGAGTGATGGCGACAACGGTGCCGTCGTAATCGTGCAGGAAGCGCTCCAGCCAGGCCACGGATTCGGCATCCAGGTGGTTGGTAGGCTCGTCCAGCAGGAGCATGTCAGGGCCGGACAGCAGCAGGCGGCAAAGGGCCACACGGCGGCGCTCACCACCTGACAGCACTTTTACCTTCTGGTCCCAGGCCGGCAGTCGCAGGGCGTCTGCCGCCACTTCCATCTTGCGCTCTATGTCGTGGCCATCGGTAGCCTGGATAATGGCTTCCAGTTCGCCCTGTTTCTTGGCCAGTTCGTCAAAGTCCGCATCCGGCTCGGCGTAGGCGGCGTAAACCTTGTCCAGCTCCGCCAGAGCGTTGTGTACGTGTGCGACGGACTCGTCAACGATTTCCTTTACGGTCTTCTCCTCGTCCAATTCCGGCTCCTGCGGCAGGTAGCCCACATTGATGCCGGGCTGTGGCCGGGCCTCACCGATGTAATCCTGGTCGACACCCGCCATAATACGCAGCAGGGTGGATTTACCGGCGCCGTTCAGACCAAGTACGCCGATTTTGGCGCCCGGGAAGAAGCTCAGAGAGATGTCTTTCAGAATTTCCCGCTTGGGCGGTACCACCTTGCCCACGCGGTTCATGGTGTATACGTATTGAGCCATTTTGGCATATTCCTTTTATCAAACAGTAGCTTGAAAAATGAAAGCACGTCAGGCGACTGATCGAGGACTTCGGGGTGAGCGATCCGGGATCGTCAAAATCAGGGATGATTTTGTCGAGCGTACAGGGACGTATTTACAGCGTATCCCGGATCGCTCACCCCGAAGGCCGATACCACGGACGTCGGTACCTGAGAACAATAACCGGGTAAGGTATCTAAAGCGTTCCGCGATAGCAATTGACAGCCTCCGGTGTGCCGGTATCTGCGGACGGCATAAAGGATGATTTTTAACCCGCTTTCAAGATAGAATAGCGGCCCAATTTTTCAGGGGTTCCGGCTTGCAAAGAGGCATCGCCGGGCCAGCCATACAGACAGGGGCAGCACATCCATGTTTACTCGTGATATGAAAATCGCCGGTTTCGATGACGAACTTTGGAACGCTATGCAGGCGGAAGAAAAGCGCCAGGAAGCACACATCGAACTGATCGCGTCTGAAAACTACACCAGCCCGCGGGTGATGGAAGCCCAAGGTAGTGTGCTCACCAACAAGTACGCTGAAGGTTACCCCGGCAAGCGTTACTACGGTGGCTGCGAGTTTGTGGACATCGCTGAGGATCTGGCCATTGCCCGCGCCAAGGAGCTGTTTGGTGCCGCCTACGCCAACGTGCAGCCGCATTCCGGTTCACAGGCCAACTCTGCGGTGTTCATGGCGCTGCTCAAGCCCGGTGATACCGTTCTGGGTATGAGTCTTGCTCACGGTGGGCACCTGACCCACGGTGCCAGCGTGAACTTCTCCGGCAAGATCTACAGCGCGGTTCAGTATGGCCTGAACCCGGAGACCGGTTTGATCGATTATGACGAAGTGGAAGCTCTGGCTGTCGAGCACAAGCCGAAAATGATCATCGCGGGCTTCTCTGCTTACTCGCAGGAGCTGGACTTTGCCCGTTTCCGTGCCATCGCAGACAAGGTAGGCGCGTATCTGTTTGTTGACATGGCCCACGTGGCCGGTCTGGTCGCCGCTGGCGTCTACCCGGATCCGGTACCTCACGCCCACGTGGTTGCGACCACCACGCACAAAACCCTGCGCGGCCCACGTGGCGGCCTGATCCTGGCCTGTGATGACGAAGATCTGCAGAAGAAGCTGAACTCCGCTGTGTTCCCAGGCGGTCAGGGCGGCCCGTTGATGCACGTGATTGCGGCCAAGGCCGTGTGCTTCAAGGAAGCCATGAGCGACGAGTTCAAGGCCTACCAGCAGCAGGTCGTGAAGAACGCAGCCGCCATGGCAGAGGTGTTCATCGAGCGCGGCTTTGACGTGGTTTCCGGTGGTACCAAGAACCACCTGTTCCTGGTGAGCCTGATCAAACAGGACATTACCGGTAAAGACGCGGATGCCGCACTGGGCAAAGCGCACATTACCGTGAACAAGAACGCCGTGCCGAACGATCCTCGTTCACCGTTCGTAACGTCCGGACTGCGCATTGGTACTCCGGCGGTAACCACCCGCGGCTTCAAGGAAGCCGAGTGTCGGGATCTGGCGGGCTGGATGTGCGACATCCTCGATAACCTTGAAGACGAAGCGGTTAATAGCCGTGTGCGGGAGCAGGTGGAAGCTGTCTGCGCGCGGTTCCCGGTCTACGGCTAACAGGCTTAGAGACAGGTCAGCCCGGGCGCTCCGGTGAGTGCCCGGGTTCTTTCTTTCCGGAGCAGGTGATTTATGCATTGTCCTTTCTGTGGTGAAGCCGATACCAAGGTGATTGATTCGCGCCTGGTGGCCGAGGGTGACCAGGTTCGCCGCCGCAGGGAGTGTCTGTCCTGTCGTGAGCGATTTACCACCTTTGAAACTGCCGAGCTGGTGATGCCCCGGGTCGTTAAGCAGGATGGTACCCGGCAGCCATTTGATGAAGAAAAGCTGCGGGCCGGCATCATGAAAGCTCTGGAAAAACGTCCGGTCAGCATTGAGGAAATCGATGCCGCCCTGAACCGTATCAAGTATCGTCTCCGCTCGACTGGTGAGCGTGAGGTCAAGTCGATGCAGTTGGGTGAGGAGGTAATGACCGAGCTGCGCCAACTGGACAAGGTTGCCTACGTGCGTTTTGCGTCGGTTTACCGCAGTTTCCAGGACATCAACGAGTTCAAGGAAGAGATCGAGCGGCTGTCCCAGGGCAATGGCGATACCGCGGTGGATGTTGCCAGGGCATTGGTGGATAACGGTACAGACAAAGGCAAGGCATGATTTCAGACCGTGATCGGGCAATGATGGCCCGGGCCGTTCAACTGGCCTGGCGCGGTCGCTATTCCACCCATCCCAATCCCCGTGTTGGTTGTGTTATTGCCAAAGGCGATCTGATTGTGGGCGAGGGCTGGCACGAGCGTGCCGGTGAAGCCCATGCGGAAGTGCGTGCTTTGAGCCAGGCAGGCCATGAGGCTCGAGGAGCCACCGCCTACGTTACGCTGGAGCCATGCAGCCATTACGGGCGCACGCCGCCCTGCGCACGGGCACTGATAGATGCCGGTGTGGCCCATGTGTTTGCCGCCACCAAAGACCCCAACCCGTCTGTGTCCGGTCGGGGGCTGGATATGCTCAGGGAGGCTGGCATACGGGTGACCGAAGGCGTGATGGCCGATGAAGCTGCGCGTCTGAATCCTGGCTTCATGAAGCGTATGAATACCGGCCGGCCCTGGGTTCGGCTGAAGATGGCGGCCAGTCTCGATGGCCGGACCGCCATGGCCAGTGGTGAAAGCCAGTGGATAACGGGCCCGGAAGCGCGCGCGGATGTGCAGCGTTTGCGGGCGATCAGCGACGCCATCCTCACCGGGGTAGGCACGGTACTGGCGGACGACCCCTCGTTGACCGTTCGGCGGGACGAGATGGGTGATATCGGCGATGCCACGGATCCGTCCCGGCAGCCGTTGCGGGTGATCGCCGACCGGGATGCCCGTACGCCGGCCACCGCCAGGATTCTTCAGGGTGGCAATGTGCAGGTATTCTGCGCCAGTTCGACACTGGCCTCAGGCCCGGCCCAGGATCTGGCTGCACTGGGCGTCAGCCTGACCGGGGTTGCCTGGAAAGATAACGGTGTTGATGTCGCCGAGTTGCTGGACGCGCTGGGAGAGCTTGGTATTAACGAGTTGCTGGTTGAAGCCGGCCCTACGCTGGCCGGTACGTTCATCGGTGAAAATCTTGTGGACGAGCTCTGGCTCTACCAGGCCCCGGTTTTCCTGGGTAGTACCGGCAGGCCGACAGCGCATTTGCCGCTGGAGACCATGGCCGACAAAGTGCAATGGAAGGTGCTGGATCGTCGTCAGGTGGGTGAGGATCAGCGTCTGATCCTGGCTCGCCACTAATCATTCAATCCATTCCCCGTGAACCGGCTAGACTGTCGGGAGGGGTGAAAGGGTGCAGAACCGTATGGCACTGAACAGCATTGAAGAAATCATTGAAGACATTCGCCAGGGCAAAATGGTCATCCTGATGGATGATGAGGATCGCGAGAATGAGGGCGATCTGGTGATGGCAGCGGAGCACTGCACGGCAGAGGCCATCAACTTCATGGCCCGCTTTGGCCGCGGACTCATCTGTATGCCCATGACCCGTGATCGCTGCGAACAGCTGGGTCTGCCGTTGATGGTTCAGCAGAATGCTTCTGGCTTCGGAACCAAATTTACCCTGTCTATCGAAGCCCGTGAGGGTGTTACCACGGGAATTTCTGCAGCGGACCGGGCTCGTACCGTGCAGGCAGCGGTTGCCCGGGATGCCAAGGCTTCTGACCTCGTTCAACCGGGACATATTTTCCCGCTGATGTCCGATCCTGGTGGCGTTCTCAGCCGTGCCGGTCACACCGAAGCGTCGTGCGATCTGGCGGCCCTGGCTGGCTGTGAGCCGGCCGGTGTGATCTGTGAAATCATGAATGATGACGGCTCCATGGCCCGGCGCCCGGATCTGGAGAAGTTCGCAGAAGAGCATGATCTGAAGATCGGCACCATCGCAGACCTGATTCATTACCGCACTATGAACGAGCGCACGGTGGAGTGCGTGGAACAGAACGAACTGGATACCGAGTACGGCCTGTTCAAACTGCACACCTACCGGGACAATATCCAGGGTGCTACCCATCTGGCTATGGTAATGGGCGATATCCAGCCGGAGGAGCCGGTGTTTGTGCGTGTGCACATTACCGATACCCTGCGCGATCTGCTGGGTGCACGCCGCAAAGATTCCCGGAGCTGGCCGCTGCATCACGCACTGGAGAAGGTTGCGGAAGAAGGCAAAGGCGTGGTGGTGCTGCTTAACAGTGCTGAAGACAGCTACAACCTGGAAGACCGGATTCAGGAGTTCTTTGACAAAGGGCAGGGATCCTCAGGCAAGGGCAGTTCCGGCGTGTATTTTACCGTCGGTACCGGTTCCCAGATTCTCCGGGATCTTGGAGTCGGTAAAATGCGCTTGCTCAGTCCGCCGGTTAAATTCTCCGCCATCTCCGGTTTCGACCTGGAAGTGGTGGAATACGTACCTTACGCCCCCGAATGATAAACCCGGTTATCGCCAATAAGGCGATGACCCGTGAAGGAGCCCGAGATGGCAGATATCAAAGTAATTGAAGGTGATTTTACCCAGTGCAGCGGCCGCTATGCGCTGGTGGTTGGCCGGTTTAACGGCTTTGTGGTGGAAAGTCTGGTGGAAGGTGCAGTGGATACCTTGCGTCGTCACGGCATTTCCAATGATGACATTGCCATTATCCGTGTGCCGGGTGCCTATGAAATGCCACTGGCGGTCAAGCGTGTTGCCGAAACCTCGGACTACGACGCCATTATTGCCCTCGGCGCGGTAATTCGTGGTGGCACTCCCCACTTTGAATACGTGGCGGGCGAGGCCTCCAGCGGCCTGGGCGCTGTCAGCCTGGAAACCGATGTCCCGGTTACCTTCGGCGTATTGACCGTAGATTCCATTGAGCAGGCCATCGAACGCTCCGGCACCAAGGCCGGCAACAAGGGCGCGGAAGCCGCCATTACTGCCCTGGAAATGGTCAGTCTGTTCAAAAAGTTGGGTGAGTAATGAGCGAAGCGGGTGACACTTCTCCCCAGCCGGGGAAAACCGGCCAGCCCAAGGCAGGCGATCGCCGCCGGGCACGGGCGCTGGCCATGCAGGGTTTGTATCAGCGGCACTTCAGCAAAACGCCGATTTCTGATATCGAAGCCGAGTTCATGGTCGACAACGACATGAGCAAGGTCGATATCATGTATTTTCGGGACCTTCTGCGTGGCGTTTACCGCGAGCAGGCAGAGCTCGACAAACTGCTGGAGCCGTTTCTGGATCGTCCCCTCAAGGAGGTCGACCCGGTTGAACTGGCGATCGTTCGCCTGGGCGCCTATGAGCTGAAACACCGCATCGATGTGCCCTATAAAGTGGTCATCAACGAGGGTATTGAAATGGCCAAGCGCTTTGGTGGCACCGAAGGGCACAAGTTCGTGAACAGCATTCTGGACAAACTCAGCCGCCGGCTTCGCCTGGCCGAGACCCGCCCGCGTTGATTCATGGGTGAATTTGAGCTGATCCGGAAGTATTTCCAGCCGCTGGCCGATGGTGCCGGGCAGGATCAGCTCCTTCTCGGTCCCGGCGACGACTGTGCGATCCAGCGGGTATCGCCGGGGCTGGATCTGGTGTTTTCTGTGGACACCCTGGTAGAGGGCGTTCATTTTCCTTCCGATTATTCGCCAGATTATCTCGGATGGCGAGCTCTGGCGGTTGCGGTAAGTGATTTGGCCGCGATGGGCGCAAGCCCGGTCTGTTTTACTCTGGCTTTAACCTTGCCAGACGCCAATCAGGGCTGGCTGAAGCCGTTTTCAGAGGGGCTGGCCCGGGCCAGCAAAGCCTTTGGTATCGCCCTGGCGGGCGGAGATACTACCCGTGGCCCCCTGACAATCAGCATCCAGGTGCACGGAACTGTTGAGAGTGGGCGTGCGCTGTATCGATCCGGCGCGAAGCCCGGCGACCTGATATGTGTCAGCGGCACGCTCGGGGCGGCCGGTGCCGCTCTTGATTACCTTGCTGCCCCCGCGCCCTCACCGGCCCAGCTCGCCTTGTTGTCACGTTATCATTTCCCGCAGCCTCGTCTGTCACTGGGTCAGCAGCTGGCGGGCTGTGCCTCCTCTGCCATAGATATTTCTGACGGGCTCCTGGCGGATCTCGGCCATATCCTTGATGCCTCGGGGGCCGGAGCGCGAATCGACACGGGACGTATACCGATGATGGCGGAGTTGGTTGCATTAAAGGGTGAGAACGCCCGGGATCTGGCGTTGGGAGCAGGAGATGACTATGAGCTTTGCATCACCATCCCGCCAGAAACCTTCGGCACTCTTGACGACTCTGTGGCCCGTGAGCTGACGGTCATTGGAGAGATTACTTCGGAGCCTGGCCTTCAGCTGAGCGGGCCGGTCTCTGGCGTCATTCAAGGATATGAGCACTTTGGGAGACCCGCATGAGTGATGAGCTGATGCATGAACCGGACGCCGCCCAGGTCATCTTGCCCCCTGGCTTTCTGAAAAACCCGGTCCACCTGTTGGCCTTCGGTTTTGGCAGCGGTGCAGCGCCCAGAGCGCCGGGAACCTGGGGTAGCCTCGCCGCTATTCCGGTTTGGTATGCCTTTTCCTGGATGCCTCCGTTGGCCTACTGGCTCGTGGTTCTGGCGGCGTTTCTGGTGGGTATCTGGTTGTGTGGCAAAACCGCGACAGACCTGAAAGTGCATGATCACGGCGGTATTGTGTGGGATGAATTTGTGGGGATGTGGATTGCCCTGGGCCTGTTTCCGGATCAGCTTTACGGGGTGCTCATGGCGTTCATGCTGTTCCGGCTGTTTGACGTGTGGAAGCCCTGGCCCATTAACTGGCTGGATGAGCGCTTGCCCGGCGGGCTCGGGATTATGGTGGACGATGTCGTCGCCGGGGCTATGGCGTTGGGTTGCCTTTGGGCGATTGACGTCTGGGTGATACCCTATATTATCTAGCGGGGCATCACCCATTCGGTTTGTCGGGTGGGTTAGTGCACCTGCTGCTCTTCTGGCAGCATGCGAACAACATGCAGAAAGCGTTTAAGGCCGACTTCTGCCCGCTCTCTTGAGGCAAAAGGCCCGCTGTCGAAGCCCTCGCGGGTTGTAAAGTACCATTTGCTCCCTACGCAGAAAAAACGACTGCTGCGAAACGGGACGGGGCCTTGCTCTCCTGTCCTGCGCTGAGTGTCCATGGTTTCTCCTGAGCCCACTTGTTCTTTTCTTCTCGGGCTGTGCGTTGTGTAAGCCGACTTGTTTAAAATTAATCCAATTGCAGCCGAATTCAACAATTTTTTACATTCTTACGTTGGGCGTCACATTCCGGACCTTCCTGCAGTGAAAGTGAATTCCGTTGCGTGCCTTGCTCTGATCCGCCCGGATGGTCAGAATGCTTGGCAGAGTTGTCCTCAACATTGCAGGCCGTGCCAACGGCCATCCCTATGGATAAGGAGATGAAGTGAGTATGTGTCACGTTCCAAGGCTTTTCAAGTTGCTGGCTGTTCTGGCGAGCGTTGTCATGGCGGGCTGTGCATCGAGTGTGGCCAGAGTGGATACCTGGGAAGGCCAGTTGCCGGCGACGACAAAACCGGCTGTGCTGCAGGCGCCCGGTGAGATACAGGTGGTCAGTGTGAATGGTCGGAACATGACCAACTTCCTGATTGAGGATCTGGCACTGGACTACGGTTTGTTGCCGGGAGAGAACGAGGTGGTGTTCCGCTACAAAACCATCTGGGCGAAGAGTGGTGTGGTACGCAACGGCGAATCCAAAGTGCATGTTATCGAGAGCAGCACTCAGGTGGCGCGTTTCACGGCGAGCCCGGACGCAGTCTATGGTTTCGAGTTTGATAAGCCGGCAAGTCGCCAGGAAGCCGAAACCATGATGGAGAGCTTTTCAGCAAAGATCGTTGCCGGCAATGGCACTGTCGTGGCGGTATCTGAGGAGTGGGACGGACAGTCCCGTCTGACGGACAGCCGCACTCCGGTTCCGGCTTCCGGGGGCGAGAGCACCAGCCGGCCCCAGGAAGGCAGCACTCTGGAGCAGCTCAAAGCCATTTGGGCCGATGCTTCTGATGAAGACAAGAAAGCCTTTTTGCGTTGGGCATTCGAATAACCCGGTGCCGGGCCTGCGGGCCCGGCTATCTTCTGAATCTGCCCAGCCCGCCTTTCAGCAGTTTTTCCACGTAGGCAAGGACATCGTCGGTCAGGTTGTGTTGTGGTTCCGGAAACTGCTCATGGCCCTGATCGGGGCCCAGCTCCGCTGCAGCTTTCTCTATCGCTTCCAGACTGTCGTGTACCAGTTCTGGTAGCTGGTCGCTGTCGGCGACCACGTCCGGGCAAAGCGTAAAGTTCAGGGTGAGCTGACCCTGGTAGCTGACCGCAACAATCACCAACCCAAGGCTGTCGAATAATGGGGCACTGTTGTACTGGCGCACCAGTCGGGCACCTTGCAGGTACAGCGGTACCTGCGGGCCCGGTACGTTGGTAATCGGCACGTTGAACAGTGGCTGGTAGCGCTGTGCGACCTGCAGCTCGGAATACAGGCGGGCGGACAGTGCCAGCAGCGTTGACGGAAGTAGCTCGGTCAGCCGGTCTGCGGCTATGGCTTCACGGTAGGGCTCGGATTCAACCGCATTGCGGTGAATTCGCCGGATCCGGGCTGCCGGGTTGGGTTCTGCGGTGGCCAGGTCCAGCAACATGGCTGACATCTGATTGCCGGTGGCCTTGCGAAGACTGCTGGAACGAACCGAGATCGGCGTCATAGCGACCAGCGAGGATTTCGTTTCTATGTTCTGGTTGGCGAGGTATCGGGCCAGGGATTCGGCACACAGGCCGAGGACCACATCGTTCAGGGTGACGTCGACCAATGAGCCCTTGATGGCTTTGAGCCGGGACAAGTCCACGCTGGTTGAGACAATTCGCCGGTTGGCTGTAATCTGCCGGTTGAAGGGGCTGTGGGGTGCGGTGAACAAGGGTAGTGGCAATGGCAGCTTGTGTAATTGCTTCTGGATCAGCCCACGGGTGGTGGCTTCGGCGGCGTTATAGGCCAGAGAGGCCAACTGCATCGGCGTTTTCAGCATGTTGGCGCCGGCCTGCAGGAAAACCCGCTCTTCTGAAGGTTCCTGTCTTGGCAGCCAGGGACGGGGTGGCGTGATGGTTCTCGGGCTGGGTGTGTACTCCAGTAGCTTGCCCATGATTTCCTCACCGCTAAACGCGTCAATGGCGGCATGGTGCAGCTTCACGATCAGTGCAAAACCCTCTTTTTCACCCTCAGGATCGTCGATCCGGAAACCATCGACAAAGGTGATGTGCCAGAGTGGTCGGTCCCGTTTCAGCGGCTCTTCAAGAATCTTCGAGGCCAGGGATATCAGGCTGGCCTGCTTGCCGTGTTCGCCAAGGTTTACGTAGGCCAGGTGCCGCTCGATGCTGAAATCGGCGTCGTCCACCCAATAGGGGCGGCCAAGCCGGAGAGGGATTTCTTTCAGCTTCTGGCGGAACAGAGGTACCACGTGGAGCCGGCTGCGCAGATAGGCGACGAAGGTGCTGAATGCCAGTGGGTTGGACAGGCCACTGGCATCGAACAGATAAATGCCGCCGATGTGCATCGGTGTGGTGTCCGATTCCAGATACAGGAACGAGGCATCCAGTTCCGACAGCTGACGCATGGAACGCACTCCTTGTGTTTCTCGTTGTATTCGGCTGTTCAGTATACTTCAGGTCGTGAATTCGCCGGTTGGCCCCTTTGCCTCAGGAATCGGCAGGCTTGAGCCACTGGCTGAGGTTCTGGTCTTCGCTCAGCCTATTCCAGAACCACATCAGTGCCTTGCCTTTGTCTTCACTGTGGCGGGCCAGGTGAATGGCGATCGGGGGGCGTGGTTCGTGCACGGCTTTCGCCACCAGCCGGCCTGAAGCCAGTGCCTCCCGGATGCGTGGCAAGGGCAGCCAGCCAACGCCAAGGCCTGCTTCCTGTATGGCAATTTTCTGGTCGATGTTGGTGACGGTCAAGGTTCGTTGGCGCCGGAAGATGCCGGCATGGCCGGGTGGCAGCGCGCGGGAGGTGTCGGCGGCAACGGCAGCGGGAAATGGGGCGATGTCGCTTTCTGTCAGGGGTTCTTCTGCCTGGGCCAAAGGGTGGTTGGCCGCCACGGCAAAGACGAAAGGTATCTCGCCCAGTGGCTTGGTGGTAAAGCTTCCGGCGGGCTTGCTGAGCTGGTCTGCGCCGATCACCATGTCGACGCGCCGGCTTTGCAGGGCGTCCCAGGCGCCTGCAAAGACCTCCTCCACCACCTGTACATCCACTGGAACGCCCAATTGGTAAAAAGCGTCAATCGCCGGAAACAGGCATTGTGCCGGCAGCAGCGAGTTGAATCCTATTCTAAGCCTGGTTTCCCAGCCCTGAGCTACCTGGCGGGTAGAGTGAGCCAGGTTCTCGGCGGCTTCAAGCAGCGAGCGGCCTTCCTCCAGCAGGTAACGACCGGCGGGCGTGAGCACGGCTTTGTGGCCGGTTCGGTCAAAGACACTGACGCTGAGGTCTTCCTCAAGCTTCTGAACGGTGTAACTGATGGCCGAGGGAACCCGGAACAGTTCGCTGGCGGCACCGGCAAAACTGCCCTTGCGGTCGATAGCGTCCAGTACTTTGAGTGCGTCGATGGTAATGGCTGTATGCATGTTCGAATAATCTGAAAGTGTTTGCCAGAAATGCTTGCTATCAGCCTAGCAGCACAGTCGTTAGCCTGTCTCTATTAATTCAGAACCGGGTCGGCCCCATCACACTTCATCAGGGCAAATTTCATGGTGGCTGACCTCGCAGGAGGGTAGTTATGGGCTTGTTGGTTGACGGCTGTTGGCACGATCAGTGGTATGACACGGGCAGAACCGGCGGCAAGTTTGAGCGCGAAGCGGCGCGGTTCCGGAACTGGGTAACCGCTGACGGCTCCGCCGGGCCGGCCGGAGAGGGTGGTTTTCCTGCAGTGAGTGGCCGGTATCACTTGTATGTTTCCATGGCCTGCCCCTGGGCCCACCGCACCCTGATTTTCCGGAAGCTCAAAGGTCTGGAGAACCATATTTCGGTGTCTGTCGTGCACCCGGACATGGTGGAAAACGGCTGGGAGTTCCGGCCCGGTCGCAAAGACCATCAAGACGACTTGTATAATTTTGACTTCATGCACCAGATCTATACCCGTGCCGCCCCGCATTATTCTGGCCGGGTCACGGTGCCGGTGTTGTGGGACAAAGAGCGCGAAACCATTGTCAGTAATGAATCCGCAGATATTATCCGGATGTTCAATTCCGCCTTTGATGGCCTTGAGGGCGTGAATAACGACCGGGATTTCTACCCGGAAAGCCTGCGTGGTGACATCGAGGCGGTGAATGAGCGGGTTTACCACACGGTGAACAACGGTGTTTACAAAGCAGGGTTCGCGACTGCGCAGGACAAGTATGAGGAGGCCTATCAGGCCCTGTTCGACTCCCTGGACTGGCTGGAAGAAAGGCTGGCGGAGAAGCGCTATCTCACCGGTAACCGGCTAACCGAGGCCGATTGGCGGCTGTTCACCACGTTGATCCGATTTGATGCGGTGTATTACAGCCACTTCAAATGCAACCGCCAGCAGATCCGCGACTATCCGAATCTGTCCGGCTATGTGCGGGAGCTATATCAGGTGCCGGGCGTGGCTGAAACCGTGGATCTGGGCCAGATCAAGCGTCACTACTACGTAAGTCAGCGCACCATTAACCCAACGCAGATTGTGCCGGTGGGGCCAGAGCTGGAATTCGAAGCACCCCACGGGCGTGAACATCTCGGCTGAAAGGGCCTGGTCGACTAGCTGACCCGGGCTACCGCCACTTCGGTCAATAGTTCCAGCGCCTGCCGGTGCTCAGAGCCCGGCAGGCAAGCCAGCAGGTCTCTCGCGATCTGCGCCTGCTCTTTTGCCTTTGTCATGGTGTATTCAATAGCGCCGGACGCCTTCACGATATCCAGTACTTTTGGAAGGTCGTCCAGCCCTCCCTTCCGGATGGCCTGGCGGATCAGTTGCTTTTCATCTTCGCTACCGTTGGCCATGGCATAGATCAGCGGCAGGGTGGTTTTGCCTTCCGCCAGGTCGTCTCCCACGTTCTTGCCCATGGTTTCGGCATCGCCCTGGTAATCGAGAACGTCATCAACCAGCTGGAAAGCCAGCCCCAGGTGTTTGCCATAGTCTTTCAGT
Source organism: Marinobacter sp. RI1 (assembly GCF_041155085.1). Classification (NCBI taxonomy): domain Bacteria; kingdom Pseudomonadati; phylum Pseudomonadota; class Gammaproteobacteria; order Pseudomonadales; family Marinobacteraceae; genus Marinobacter; species Marinobacter sp. RI1. The sequence continues at coordinate 3,678,112 of NZ_AP031605.1, read as the reverse complement.
GCGGCTTCCTGTTCCGTGCTGGCTCCGGCCAAAAGGGCGCCGGTGTGGGATGCGGCTTCAAACAGCATGGCGGTCTTGTTGTGGATAACGACCATATACTGGTCTTCGCTCAAGTCCGGGTTCTTCACGTTCATCAGCTGCATGACCTCGCCCTCGGCAATAACGGCCGTGGCGTGCGACAGCACGTTCATAATCGGCAGGCTCTGCAGCTCGACCATCATCTCGAAGGCCCGGGCATAAAGGAAATCGCCGACCAGTACGCTGGGCGCGTTGCCCCATTTTGCGTTGGCTGTGCTGCGGCCGCGGCGCATGTCGGAGGTGTCTACCACATCGTCGTGCAGCAGTGTGGCGGTATGCAGGAATTCAATCACAGCAGCCAGCTTCAGATGATCGTCTTTCTGGTAGCCGGCGGCCTGGCTGGCCAGGAGAACCAGCAAAGGTCGCAGACGTTTGCCGCCGCTTTCGATAATGTACTGGGCGATTTTCTCAACCAGTGGGACATCGGAAGCGAGCCGCTTGATGATAAGGTCGTTAACGCGGCTGAAATCATCCGCTACGGTGTCGTAGATGCGCTGGGCTGTCATCGGGCCGGTAAGTCCCTTGCTGGTGTTTTCGTTGAGTTTTCGGGCAGGTCGCGGCAATGCTAGGTATTGCTGCTTACAGTGTCAACTTGAGCCGGAATCCGGCTTGTATTGGCCGGCGGGTTTTCGTACAATCACGCGCCCAACTCATCCCAACCTGCGCTCCCTGCAATAGGGTCGCCAGAGTGCTTCCCTTAGAACCAGGTGGATAAGAGCAGGGATGGGTCAATCGCGGAGACTATGAATGTACGCAGTTATTGTTAGCGGTGGTAAGCAGCACCGTGTAAAAGAAGGCGAAACTCTGAAGCTGGAAAAGCTGGAAGTTGAAACCGGCGGTTCCGTTGAGTTTGATCGTGTTCTTCTGGTTGCCAATGGCGACGACGTAAAAGTTGGCGCTCCGGTTGTTGAAGGTGCCAAGGTGACCGCAGAGGTGGTTAGCCACGGTCGTCACGACAAAGTGAACATCATCAAGTTCCGTCGTCGTAAGCATCACATGAAGCGTCAGGGCCACCGTCAGTGGTTTACTGAAGTCAAGATCACGGGTATCCAGGGCTAAGCCCTCGAATAACCCCTTAATGAAGGAGGCTGGTAATGGCTCATAAAAAGGCAGCAGGTAGTACCCGTAACGGTCGCGATTCCGAGTCGAAACGACTTGGTGTCAAGCGCTACGGTGGCGAGTCTGTATCTGCAGGCAGCATCATCGTTCGTCAGCGCGGCACCCGTTTCCACGCTGGCAGCAACGTAGGCATTGGCAAGGACCACACCCTGTTCGCGAAAGCAGAAGGTCAGGTGAAGTTCGAAACCAAAGGCCCGCAGAACCGCAAGTTCGTAAGCATCGTTCCGGCTGCGTAAGCAGCGGCGATCCGGTTCTGTTGAACCTTGGGTTTGCCTGATATGCTGATTTAGTCAGTTCTCAGGTGAATCCGGAGCCCCGCAAAGCTTCCTTGAGGCTGCGGGGCTTTTTAGTTTATGCAAAGGCATTTGGCGTATGAAATTTGTAGACGAAGCCACCATCATTGTTGAAGCCGGTAAAGGCGGGCATGGTTGCCTGAGCTTCCGGCGGGAAAAGTACGTACCAAAGGGTGGTCCCGACGGCGGTGACGGTGGGGATGGCGGTTCCGTCTATCTGGAGGCGGACAGCGCACTCAATACCCTGATTGATTACCGCTTCCAGCGTAAATACAAGGCCCAGAATGGTGAGCCGGGCGCTGGCCGTAACTGCACCGGTACTAAAGGCGAAGATCTGGTGCTACCGGTGCCGGTTGGCACGACAGTGGTGGATATGGATACCCATGAAGTGCTGGGAGATCTCACCAAAGAAGGTCAGCGCCTGAAAGTGGCTCAGGGTGGTTTTCACGGCCTTGGCAATACCCGTTTCAAGTCGTCCGTTAATCGTGCTCCGCGCCAGACCTCCAAAGGGTCTGAGGGTGAGGCGCGTAATCTGCGTCTGGAACTGAAGGTTCTGGCCGATGTCGGTTTGCTGGGTTTGCCCAATGCCGGCAAGTCTACGTTCATCCGGTCGGTTTCCGCCGCGCGCCCGAAGGTAGCGGATTATCCCTTCACCACCCTGGTACCGAATCTTGGTGTGGTCAGTGTGCAGGCTCATCAAAGCTTTGTTATTGCCGATATTCCTGGTTTGATTGAGGGGGCAGCCGAGGGTGCGGGGCTTGGTATTCGTTTCCTTAAGCACCTGGTCCGGACGCGCTTGTTGCTGCACCTGGTGGATGTTGCTCCTTATGACGGCTCGTCCCCGGCCGACGCGGTCAGGGCGATTGCCCACGAACTCGAAAAGTTCAGTGAAACGCTGGCCAGCCGTCCTCGTTGGCTGGTGCTGAACAAGGTCGATATGGTCGCCGAGGAAGATCGTGAGGCCCATTGTCAGGCCATTGTTGATGAGCTTGGCTGGGAGGGGCCTGTGTTCCGCATTTCCGCGCTGAGTGGTGAGGGCACCAAACCTCTGGTGCAGGCCGTGATGCGCTGGATTGAGGAACAGGCCGAGCAGGAAGCCGACAATCCCGATTTCGCTGAGCAGGAAGCCGCGCGCAGGCGTCGCATGGACGAAGAGGCCCGTCAGAAAATTGAGGCGGATCGTCAGGCCCGTAGAGCGGCCCGTAACGCGGATGATGACGACGACTTTGACGACGATGATTACGACGTTGAAGTGGTTTACGCACCGGAATAACTCACTAACGGAAGAGACTGTAGCGCTATCATGAGTGAACGCCTTCAGCTTCGACAGGCCCGCCGTCTGGTGGTCAAGATCGGTAGTGCCTTGCTGACCAATGATGGCAAAGGTCTGGATGTGGCCGCGTTGGGGTTGTGGGTAGATCAGATCGCCGAGCTGATTGCCGAAGGGGTGGAGGTGGTGGTGGTGTCCTCCGGCTCGGTCGCCGAAGGCATGAGTCGCCTTGGTTGGACAGTTCGCCCCCAGCACTTGCACGAGTTGCAGGCTGCGGCTGCTGTGGGGCAGATGGGGCTTGTGCAGACCTGGGAGGCCCAGTTCAAGCGCCATGATATCCATACGGCGCAGATTCTGCTGACCCACGACGACCTCTCCGACCGCAAGCGTTACCTGAACGGCCGCAGTACCCTGCGTACGTTGCTGGATTACGGTGTGGTGCCGATCGTGAACGAGAACGATACGGTGGTGACCGACGAGATCCGCTTTGGTGATAACGACACCCTGGGTGCGCTGGTGGCTAACCTGATTGAGGCGGATGGTCTGATTATTCTGACCGATCAGGTGGGGTTGTTTAATAAAGACCCCCGCAAGCACGGCGATGCCGTGCTTGTGACCGAGCGCAGGGCGGAAGATCGCGAGCTGGATGCCATGGCCGGCGGTGGTGCCGGAGCGCTCGGGCGCGGTGGTATGCAGACCAAGCTGAGGGCGGCCCGGTTAGCGGCCCGCTCAGGCGCGTTTACGGTGATTGTTGGTGGCCGGATTGAGCATGTGATTGCCCGATTACGCCAGGGTGATGTGATTGGTACCTTGCTGTTGCCGGAGCAGGGGCGGCTGGCGGCCAGAAAGCAGTGGATTGCCAGTCACTTGCAAACCCGGGGCAAGCTCACGCTGGATGATGGTGCGGTGAAGGTGTTGCGCCAGGGTGGACGGAGTCTGTTGCCGGTGGGTGTGAAGGCTGTGTCCGGGCAGTTCCGGAGGGGGGAGATGGTCTCCTGTGTCGATCTGACTGGCAAAGAAATCGCGCGGGGGCTGGTTAACTATGATGCTGATGAAGCCAGGGCCATCTCGGGCCGGTCCAGTGATCGCATTAATGATGTTCTGGGTTATGTGTCCGATGAGGAGATGATCCATCGGGATAATCTGGTGGTGGTTTGATCTTTTTCGCTTGATTCAGACACAAAAAAACCGGCTGATTAGCCGGTTTTTTTATTTCGCACAGAATCAGGCGCTTTTCAGAGCCTTGATTTTGGCGTTCAGACGGCTCTTGTGGCGAGCAATCTTGTTCTTGGCGAAGATGCCTTTGTTGACCATGCTGTCCATGATCGGCTGAGCTTCTTTCAGAGCAGCCTGGGCTTCATCGTGGTTGCCGGCCTTGATCTTGGCGTCGACCTTTTTCATGTAGGTGCGTGCCATGGAACGCAGGCTGGCGTTATGCTTGCGGTTTTTCTCGTTCTGACGAGCGCGCTTCTTGGCTTGCGGGGAATTTGCCACCGTAAAACTCCTGAAAATTCGTTGCTATAAAAAAGAAATTTTTACATCGCGGGCGCGCCAAAACCAGCGCGTCGAAATAAATGACGCGGAACTATGCCGCTGAATGCCCGAAATGTCAAGGCCGCCGCACGGTTCGTGCCTCGCCTGCAAAGCCCTGTGATACACTCCGGCATCGCAGCGCTGGGGCTGGCCGGGGGCATTACTCCGCCTTGTGGATTACCGAGATGGCCCGTAGCTTCCACTCAGGATTCTGGACGCCGAAATCATGTCTTCCGAACAACGAAAGCCACCCTCAACAGGGAAGTCAGAACCGCCCAGGGCGCCGGGATTGTTGAGATCGTCTGGCGTGGTCGGGATGATGACCATGCTGTCCCGGGTGTTGGGGCTGGTTCGGGATATGGTGATTGCCCGCTATTTTGGCGCGGGAGCGGGGGCTGACGCGTTTTTCGTGGCATTCAAGATTCCCAACTTCCTCCGGCGTCTGTTTGCCGAAGGTGCGTTTTCTCAGGCTTTTGTGCCGGTGTTGTCATCCTATCGGGAAACGCAGGATATTTCGCAAGTGAAACGCCTGGTAGACGCCGTGGCCGGTTCTCTGGGTTTGGTGCTTCTGGCGGTAACTCTTGTTGCGATGCTCGGCTCGCCGGTGCTGACCGCGGTGTTTGCGCCAGGATTTCTGGGTGACGACGTCAAGTTTGCGCTCACCAGCGAGATGCTGCGCATTACCTTTCCGTATCTGCTGTTGATATCCCTGACCGCCTTTGCGGGTGGCATTCTCAACAGTTATGACCGGTTTGCGGTGCCGGCCTTCACTCCGGTCTTACTGAACCTGGCGATGATTTCGGCGGCCATTTTCCTCACACCGGTGATGGATGAGCCGGTGATGGCCCTGGCCTGGGGTGTGTTCATTGCCGGTGCCTTGCAGCTGTTTTTCCAGTTGCCGTTTCTGATGCGCCTGGGGCTTCTGCCCAGGCCCAGGATTGATTATCGGCACGAAGGGGTAAGCCGTATCCTGAAGCTGATGGCGCCGGCGCTGTTCGGGGTTTCGGTCAGCCAGATCAATCTGTTACTGGATACCGTGCTGGCCTCCTTCCTGCAAACCGGGAGCGTGTCCTGGCTGTACTATTCCGACCGTTTGTCGGAGTTGCCATTGGGGGTGTTCGGTATTGCGATCGCCACGGTGATTCTGCCCAGTCTGTCGCGCAAGCATGCGGCAGCATCTGCGGACCAGTTTGCGGCGACCCTGGACTGGGCTGTGCGGGCCGTTCTGCTGATCGGCGTGCCGGCCGCCCTGGCGTTGGCTTTGCTGGCAGAGCCCTTGATCGCAACTCTGTTCCACTACGGCGAAGTGACCGATCGCGATGTCGCGATGTCAGCACAAAGTCTGCGGGCCTATTCTGCGGGTTTGTTGGCGTTCATGTTGATCAAGGTGCTGGCACCGGGTTTTTTCGCCCGGGAAGATACCAAAACCCCGGTAAAGATTGGTGTGATCGCCATGGTCGCCAATATGGTGTTTAACCTGGCGCTGATCGTGCCGCTGGCGCATGCCGGGCTTGCGCTGGCGACATCGCTTTCTGCCTGGCTCAACGGTTATCTGCTCTGGCGCGGACTTCGCAAGGAAGGCGCCTGGAAAAGCCAGTCGGGCTGGCCGAAGTTCCTGATGCAGCTGGCGGTTGCGAACAGCGCGCTGGCAGCGGTGATCCTCTGGCTGAACGTGCCGGTTGGCCAATGGCTGGCCTTTACTGGCCTGCAGAGGGCTTCGGAAATGACGATTCTGGTTGTGGCTGGGGTTCTCGCCTATTTTGTTGCGCTGGCCCTTGCAGGTGTCCGCGTGCGGCAATTCCGCCAGAAGTAAGGCGTCGTCATTTCTACCACGCCCGCTCCTGGGGTATAATCGCGCGTTTTCTCACCAGTGCGTCGCGCGTTCGCGCCGGCGCGCCGAAAGCCATTGGCAGCATTAGGGTTCGCAGTACATGCGTCTGATTCGAGGCCTGACCAATCTCAAGCGTATCGCGGGAAGTGCGGATTCTCCGCTGGCCGATGGGTGCGTGGCCACTATCGGCAACTTTGACGGCGTTCATCGGGGTCACAAAACCATCATCGATCAGGTCAGAGGCAAGGCTCAGGCACTTAACCTGCCGTCTGTGGTGATGATTTTCGAGCCTCAGCCCCAGGAATTTTTCAAGGGGGCGGAAGCGCCTCCCCGGTTGATGCCGTTTCGCCAGAAATTTGAAGCTCTGCTTGGCGAAGGCGTTGATGTGGTGCTGTGTATCCGCTTTGACGAAACCTTCCGCAGCTATTCCGGCATGGGCTTTATCGAGGATGTGCTGATCCATGGCCTTGGGGTTCGTCACCTGGTGGTGGGCGACGACTTCCGCTTCGGCTGCGACCGGGCCGGCGACTTCAGGCTGTTGCAAAGCGTGGGGCAGGAACGGGGCTTTACAGTTGAGAATACCCGCACCGTTGTCGTGGACGGAGAGCGGGTGAGTAGCACCCGGGTGCGCAACGCCCTGAATGTGAACGGACTTGAGGAAGCCGAGCGACTCTTGGGGCACCCTTACCGGATCCATGGGCGGGTGGTATATGGCCGGCAGCTGGGCCGGCAGATCGGCGCGCCCACCGCCAATATCCTGCTGCATCAGATGCCGGCGCTGAGAGGGGTTTACGTGGTGAGGGCCCGGCTCGATACCGGGGAATGGCGTGATGGCGTGGCGAACATCGGCCTGCGCCCCACGGTAGATGGCAAGCGACCATCGCTGGAAGTGCACCTGTTTGACTTTGCTGGCACACTTTATGGCCAGCACCTGGAAGTCGTGTTCCGCCATGGCCTGCGGGACGAAGTGAAATTCGACTCTGTTGACGAACTTCGGCAACAGATCGCCCGGGATTTTGAGCATGCCCGGGCCTGGTTGGCGGAGAACCCCGCCACCCCGGAAACCTGATTCAACTGACCAACCAAGAGTACGCACACAGACATGAGCGACTACAAGCATACCCTGAATCTGCCGGAAACCGCGTTCCCCATGCGCGGTAACCTGGCCAAGCGCGAGCCGGACATGCTCAAGCACTGGCAGGACCTGAACGTTTACGGCAATCTGCGCAAGCAGCGCCAAGGTCGTGAGAAGTTCATCCTGCACGATGGCCCTCCCTACGCTAACGGCAGCATTCACATCGGGCATGCGGTCAACAAGATCCTGAAAGACATGATCGTGAAATCCCGCAGTTTCATGGGCTACGACGCACCCTACGTGCCGGGCTGGGATTGCCACGGTCTGCCCATCGAGCACAAGGTTGAGCAGGAAATCGGCAAGGCCGGCGTGAAGGTGGACTACAAAACCTTCCGCCAGGCCTGCCGAGACTACGCCACCAAACAGATCGAAGGCCAGAAGGCCGACTTTATCCGCCTGGGCGTGATGGGTGAGTGGGACAAGCCCTATCTGACCATGGATCCGAAAGTGGAGGCGGGCATTGTCCGGGCGTTGGGCAAGATCGTCGCCAAGGGCCACCTGGTGCGGGGCTTCAAGCCGGTTTACTGGAGTGTGGTTGGTCAGTCCGCACTGGCAGAAGCCGAAGTTGAATACCAGGACAAAACTTCAACCCAGATTGACGTGCGCTTCACTGTCGTGGATCAGGACGCCGTACTGAAAACCTTCGGAACCAGCGAAGGTGAGGGCGATGTATCCCTGGTGATCTGGACCACGACTCCCTGGACGATTCCCGCCAACCAGGCGGTGTCCATCGGTGCCGATATTGAATACGCACTGGTACAGTTAGATGTCGGCCACGGCGCTGAGCGAATGATTCTGGCCACGGACATGGTGCAGGGCATCATGGCTCGCTGGGGTGTGGAAGACTACAAAGTGCTGGCCAACGTGGCCGGTTCTGCGCTGGAGAACCAGCTGTTGCAACATCCGGTGTATGACAAGCAGGTGCCGGTGCTGCTGGGTGACCATGTCTCCCTGGATGCCGGTACCGGTGCCGTACACACCGCGCCAGACCATGGTATGGAAGACTTTGAAGTAGGCAAGGCCTACGGCATTGGCACCATCAACCTGGTGAAAGCCGATGGCACCTACACCGAAGCGGCCGGCGAGTTCGCTGGCGTGCACGTATACAAGGCCGATGAGCCGGTATGCGCCGCGCTGGAGCGGGAAGGCAAGCTGGTACGCTCGGAAAAATTCCGCCACAGCTATCCGCACTGCTGGCGCACCAAGACCCCACTGATCTACCGGGCTACGCCCCAGTGGTTCATCAGCATGGACAAGCTCAACCTGCGCGCCGATGCGTTGGAGGCCATCAAAGGCATCCGCTGGGTACCGGCCTGGGGCCAGAACCGTATTGAAGCCATGTTCGAGCAAAGCCCGGACTGGTGTATTTCCCGTCAGCGCACGTGGGGCGTGCCGATCACCCTGTTTATCCATAAGGAGACTCAGGAGCTGCACCCGAACACCCAGGAACTGATCGAGAAAGTCGCCCAGGCGGTGGAAACCGGCGGCATCGATGCCTGGTACGACATTGACCAGAACGAACTGCTGGGTGCTGACGCCGACCAGTACGAAAAAGTGCTGGATACCCTGGACGTCTGGTTTGACTCGGGTGTCACCCATGACTCTGTATTACGGGTACGTGAAGAATTGGGCCAGTTCCCGGCCGATATGTACCTGGAAGGCTCTGACCAGCATCGTGGCTGGTTCCAGTCATCCCTGAAAACCTCCATTGCCATGAATGGCGTGGCGCCGTACAAGCAAGTGCTCACTCACGGTTTCACTGTGGATGCCAAGGGCTACAAGATGTCCAAGTCCCTGGGTAACGTTATCGCCCCACAGGAAGTCATGAACGAGCTGGGTGCAGACATCCTGCGTTTGTGGGTTTCTGCCACCGACTACAGCGGTGAGATGAGCGTTTCCAAGGATATCCTGCGCCAGACTGCAGACGGCTATCGCCGTATCCGCAACACTGCACGCTTCCTGCTGAGCAACCTGACCGGGTTTGATCCGGACCAGCATATGGTCGCGCCGGAAGACATGATTGCCCTGGACCGCTGGATGGTCGACCGCGCCCTGCAGCTCCAGAACGAACTGCACGAAGACTACGGCAACTATGCCTTCCTTCGGATCTACCAGAAGGTGTACAACTTCTGTGAAGCCACCCTGGGTGGCTTCTACCTGGACATCATCAAGGACCGCCAGTACACCACCCAGGCCGACAGCCTGGCGCGACGTTCCTGCCAGACCGCGCTCTATCATGTAGCCGAAGCCCTGGTGCGCTGGATTGCGCCAATCCTGAGCTTCACCGCTGATGAAATCTGGCAGCACCTGCCGGGTAAGCGCGGCGACACCGTGTTCTACGAAACCTGGTACGAGGGCTTGACTGCGCTGCCTGAAGGCTTCGAGTTAGGACGTGACTACTGGCGAGAAATCTACGCTGTGAAAGAAGCGGTCAACAAGTGCCTGGAAGAAGTCCGTGCCCGTGGTGAAATCAAAGGCTCGTTGAGCGCGGAAGTGACTCTGTACTGCGAAGGTAGCCTGGCCGAGCGTCTGAACTATCTTGGTGAAGAGTTGCGCTTTGTGCTGATTACCTCTGAAGCCACCGTTAGGCCGGTGAGCGAAGCGGCCGGCGTAGAGCAAACCAACCTGGAAGGTCTGCTGGTGAAGGTGACCCCGGCGACTCACGCCAAGTGCGAGCGCTGCTGGCACCACCGTGAAGACGTGGGGCAGAACGAGCAGTACAGCGATCTGTGTGGCCGTTGCGTGACCAATGTGGAAGGCCCGGGTGAAACCCGTGCATACGCCTGATGGATGCGGTCATGACTGAAAGCACTGGCAGTAAACTGAAATGGCTGTGGCTGGCGGTGCTGGTCATCGCCATTGACCTGGGCACCAAAGCCATAGCCACGGCTATGCTGACCTACGGTGACCCGGTACCGGTACTGCCCAGTTTCAACCTGACGCTACTGCACAACACTGGCGCGGCATTCAGCTTCCTGGCCGATGCCGCCGGCTGGCAGCGCTGGTTCTTTGTCGCCCTGGCGGTCGTGGTCAGTGTGGTGCTGGTGGGCTGGCTGAGAAAGCTCAAAGCCGATGAAACCTGGACCGCGATTGCCATCGTATTGATCCTCGGTGGCGCCATCGGCAACGTATACGACCGGGTGGTGCATGGTTACGTGGTGGACTTCCTGCATTTCTATTGGCAGGACTGGCATTTCCCGGCCTTCAACCTGGCCGACACCGCCATCACCATTGGTGCTGCCATGATGATCATCGATGCATTCCGCAAACCCGCTGGTGCCAGCGGCGATGCTGACAGGAGCAACTGAATCCCATGAAAGAACTGCCCATCGACAAGGGAACCCGCGTGAAACTGCACTTCGCCCTGAAGTTTGAAGACGGCGAAACTGTGGATACCACCTTCGACAAAGAACCGGCTACCCTGGAAATCGGTGATGAAAACCTGCCGGAAAATTTCGAAGCCTACCTGATGGGCCTGAAAGCCGGCGACCACAAAACCTTTGAAGTGCCGCCGGAAAAAGCCTTCGGCCAGCACAACCCCAGCAATATCCAGACCTTCAAGCGCCACGAATTCAGTGCTGACATGGTTCTGGAGCCGGGTGTGGTGATTTCCTTCGCCGACGCGCGCCAGCAGGAACTGCCCGGTGTGATCAAGCGGGTAGAAGGTGACCAGGTAGATGTGGACTTTAATCACCCGCTGGCAGGGCATACACTGAGCTTTGAAGTTCAGATTATCGACGTTGAACCAGCAGGGCCGACACACTGATTATGCACATTCGACTCGCTAACCCCCGTGGCTTCTGTGCCGGCGTAGACCGTGCCATAGAAATTGTAAACCGCGCGCTGGACGTGTTCGGAGCACCCATCTACGTGCGCCACGAAGTGGTCCACAACAAATTCGTGGTAGACAACCTGCGCAACCGGGGCGCGATCTTTGTCGACGAGTTGGACGAAGTGCCCGACGACAAACTGGTGATCTTCAGTGCCCACGGCGTATCCCAGGCGGTACAGAACGAAGCCGCCCGGCGCGGCCTGAAAGTGTTCGACGCTACCTGCCCGCTGGTCACCAAAGTGCATATGGAAGTGATGCGTTACAGCCGTGATGGCCGCGAGTGCATCCTGATTGGCCACCATGGACACCCGGAAGTGGAAGGTACCATGGGCCAGTACGATCACAGCAACGGCGGCGACATCTATCTGGTGGAAGACGAAGCCGACGTGCAAAAGCTGGAAGTGAAAGACGCCAGCCGTTTGTCCTTCGTTACTCAAACCACGCTGTCCATGGACGATACCGCACGGGTAATCGACGCCCTGCGCGCGAAATTCCCGAAAATCGAAGGCCCCCGCAAAGACGACATCTGCTACGCCACCCAGAATCGGCAGGACGCGGTCAAGCAGTTGGCCGGTGACTGTGATCTGATGCTGGTGGTGGGCTCCCCCAATAGCTCCAACTCCAATCGCCTGCGGGAACTGGCTGAGCGCATGGGCACGCCTGCTTACCTGATTGATGAGGCTGCCCAGATAGAGCCGCAATGGCTTGAGGGCAAGAAGGCCGTAGGAGTCACTGCTGGAGCGTCGGCTCCGGAGGTGCTGGTGGCGGATGTGATCAATCGGCTCAAGGAGCTGGGTGGTGAAGAGCCGGAGGAAGTATCCGGGCGTGAGGAGAATATTGTGTTTTCCATGCCGAAGGAATTGCGGATTGATGCTGTAAATGTGTGACCTGTTTCTTACTTCGGCGTGCTGATTCCCGCTTGTCTGCCAGAAACCGCCACTTGTCGATGACATCTGGCGGTTTTTTTGTGCGCCTTTATTCTATAGAGATGAAAAATTGTTCAGGGAGCTGGCTTATGCGCAGTACTGGAGCGCAGCGAGGATTTACATTGATTGAGTTGTTGGTACTTGTGGCCATTCTGGGAGTCGTTGCCACCATCGCGGTGCCAAGCTTCTCACGTATTATTGAAAGCAATCAGCTGACCACCACCGGTAATGATTTGGTTGGAGCCTTAAACCTGGCAAGATCAGAGGCCGTGCGTATGGGAGCTCCGGTGTCCCTTGTGCCTGCTGGATCTTTCACCGCCGGTTACCGGGTAGTCGATAATGGTGGCTCCATCATCAGCGAGTTTCAGGGGGCCCCCGGTTCCTACAGCATTACCCGAACTCAGGGCGGTAATCCGAGATTTGCGGCAACGGGGCTCCTGCTTGGCGCCACGCCGCCAATATTCGATATTTGTCGGGCGTCTGGCGAAGATGGGGTAAGAATTACAATGACCGGTGGCGGTCAGATCCGTTCTCAACGAATAACCTGTCCATGAGGCTGACCTGATGGCTAAAAATTTTTGTAATCGAAAAGCTCAGCGCGGTTTCACTATGATTGAAGTGTTGATAGCGGTATTGATACTTGCGATCGGGTTGTTGGGCGTCGCCGGTGTGCAACTGGTGTCAATGCAGCAGACCGCCAACTCCACTCTTCGTTCAGAAGCGACCATGTACGCCCAATCTCTGGCTGACAGGGTTCGCTCAAACGGTGGCCTTAACCTCACCGCTACCGAGATTGCTGACCTCAAAAAGCAAGTGAAGGCTGGCTTGGGGCCTGGAGCTGATGTGGCGATCAATCTCAAGTCTGGCGGTGACATTGCCGAGGTCCAGATTACCTGGGTTGAGCGAGATCCGTTTGCTGCGTCAGGTGGAACATCGTCTCAGACACTTACTCTGGATGCGAGGCTGTGATGAGCGGTCATAATTTAGCCCCCAACGCTTTCTCAAAGAAGCAGTCCGGTCTGTCACTGATCGAGCTGATGATTGCCTTGCTGCTTGGTTCCATTCTGACCGTTGCGCTGGTTCAGATTTTTACCTCCAACAGCCAGTCGTTCCGCAGCAATCAGTCGATGGCTCGTTCGGCTGAGTCCGGGCGTATCGCCGTCGATATCCTGGCCCGCGCTATCCGTAATGCCGGTTTTTTTGGTTGTTATCCGATTACCAGCCTGACCAACAATCTGGATAGTACTGACGGAGAATACAGTGCTCTGCTGCATGGATATTCCACCTTTGGAGTGTCAGCCGACAACAGCGAGCGGCCGGCAGGGGCCGTTGCAGGAACGGGTTTTTTTAATGTAACTGGTGTTCGGCGTCCGGGAGACATTGTCCGTTTGGATGCCGATATGACGAATGGCTCCAGTATTCAGCTCAACACGGCTGGCAGCCTTACCGCAGGCGATGTAGTTTTTATCAGTAATTGTGAGGTGGGGGATTTGTTTGAGATCTCTTCGCTGAGTGTATCCGGATCTAACGTCACCATTACTGCTGATGGTAGTGCAGGCTCCAACGGGCACCCTGGTAATGACCTCTCGGGTAATGCGCCGGCTGGGTGCGGTTCCCAGTGCTTGAGTGCGACCTACAGGCGCGGTACGGAACTCTTTCAGGCCTACAGCGAAGGCTATTTCATCGGTAACGCCGCAGGCGGTGGCCTGTCACTCTTCATGAGACAGCAAGACGGATCCACGATAGAGCTGGTAAATGGCGTTGAGGATATGGAGATTCGGTTTGGAGAAGGCACGGCTGCTAATGGTGTTCAGAACTGGCTGGCCGCCGGGGCGGTTTCAGACTGGAACTCGGTGATAGCGGTTGAGGTGAGTCTGCTGGTGGCCTCGGAGGACAACAATGTCCGTGACAGCGCTCAGACCTATTGCTTCCCCGGGTGGGAAGACTGCGTCGCCGACACCAGCAAACGGACAACGGCAGCGGATCGAAGACTGTACCGGGTATACAACTTTACATCTGCCCTGAGGAATCCATTTTGAATCGGGTGATTGTTATGCATAGAGCAGGACAACAGCGAGGTGTTGCGCTACTGATGTCGCTGGTCATTCTATTGGTGCTTAGCCTGCTTGCTCTCTCCGGAATGCAGGGCAGTATCATGCAGGAGCGAATGACGACGGCACAGCGAGACGGAATGCTGGCGCTTGAGGTTGCCGAAACGGCAATGCGAGAGGCGGAGGCGACCCTGGATAATATGTCGGACCTGTCAGATTTTGGCAGCACGACAGGCTTCTTTGACGGTACGGACACCAGTGTGACGGTGCCGTCCCCGTTTTCCGCGGCGACCTGGAACAAGGACGCGTCGGGCGACCCGATAAGTGCGGTGGAGGGCTCTGCGGTAAATGGCGTAACGCCGCTATTCCTTTTTGAATACAAAGGCAAAGTCGTTGTGGATTCCGAAGGACAGTTGCCACGGGATTTCAGTCAGTATGGCTCTGAAGGGCCGGCGGAGTTTGATTACGCACGTATCCTGGTCAGAGCGTCAGGGCCTTCGGGTTCCGGGGTGCGCTTGCTTGAAGGCTTTTACGTATTCCAGCCGAACGGGCTGGCAGGAGGTAATCCGTGAACAAGTTCAATCTCAAATTGGCATTATCGGCCGCTCTCATAGTGCTGCCAGCGTCTGGCTACTCTGCTCGACCGGATTTTGCTCAGCAGCCGTTATTTCTGGGAAGTGCCGTAGCGCCAAATCTGATGTTTATTATTGATGACTCAGGTTCCATGGCTCGCGAGTACATGCCAGATGAGATCGGCGGGTATAACGACATCGATTCGAAGTCCTGGAACAGCTACTACCAGGAAGGGGCCGATGCTGAGTATCGCTTCTACTATTCTTCCCACATCAACAAAATGTGGTATGACCCATCGGTAACTTATTTTCCCCCTTACAAAGAGGATGGAACGGGGCGCTATCCGAATTCTTCGTATACAAATGCGCCCATCAACGGTTACGACGGAAACAGTGCCTCCAGAGATCTGCGGGATACGTTCTCGATTGATGGCTACAACGTTGAAGGCGGGGGGTTTTACTTCACGTTCAACAGTTCCAGCAGTTGTGATGCCAACCCCTATCAGAACGGCTGCTACACGTATGTTTCGGTCAACAACCTGAGCGCGGCGGAAAAGACCAATTTTGCTAATTGGTACTCTTACTATAACACCCGAATTGAATCTTCTCGTGCTGGCATTAGCGAGGCATTTTTTGAGTTGCCGACCAGTTTCCGGTTGGGCTGGGGGCGACTTAACTACGACAATGAGAGCAAGAACACCATTGATGATGCCTCCGGCGTTCGGGCGGTTCAGGAAGGCGTTCGAGAGTACACCAACTCCAGGCGTGAAGACTTCTATGATTGGCTCTACGCGGTTCCCGCCAACGGAAACACCCCACTGAGGCGTGCTCTGGATGGCGCGGGTACCTACTTCGAGAAAAGTAAACGAGCCTGGGCGGATAACCCTGGCGAGTCGGTAAGTTCGACCAATCCGGTGCGGGAATGCCGGTTGGCGTACACCATTCTGATGTCGGATGGCTACTACAATGGTAGCTTGAATCTCAACGCGACCAAGAAAGCCGACGACAAGGATGGCGATACCCTTACCAACAACAGGGGTGACTCTTTCAAATATACGCCGGTGAATCCATTCAAGGATAACAGGGATGACACCACCCTCGCCGACGTGGCTATGGATTACTGGAAACGTGACCTGCGAACCGATATTGTGAACTACGTTCCGACCTCAGAGAAAAATCCTGCGTTCTGGCAACACATGGTGACTTATACCGTGGGGCTTGGCGTGACGGGGTCCATCGACCCGGTTGATGCGTTTAAAGCGATTGAGAACGGCACTTACGTGAACTGGTGGGGTGGAACCAGTAATGAGGACAAGGTAAACGATATGCTTCATGCGGCGGTTAATGCCCGCGGAGGTTTCTTTAGTGCCTCAGATCCTGCAACCTTCGCGAAAGAGTTGAAGGGAACGGTTGGCGAGATCGTCAATGAAGCTGGCTCGTCCACCGCGGTGGAATTCGATGTGTCATCTTTTCAGCAGGGCGCCCTGATTTTCTCAACCCAGTTCGACCCGAATGGTTGGACGGGTGACCTTAAAGCGGCCAAGCTCGGCGGAACCAACTCACCCATCGTACCGGATATCAATGAAGCGGTTAAGCAAGGTAACGGCTGGTCAGCCCGGGATATTCTAGACAACAGGGACCTCAGTGCCGACGACCGTGTGATCATTACCTACGGCAGTGTTGCGGGCGGCTTTCGCTGGGGCAACCTGACTAACGCTCAGAAAAATGATCTGCGGTTCGGCGGTGTTACCGACACCATAGCCCAGCAGCGCCTTGCGTTTATTCGGGGCGATCGTTCACTCGAGGGCACTCCAGGATGGCGCAAGCGGGGTAGCCGGCTGGGGTCAATTGTGAATTCATCCCCCGAGTTTGTCGGTGAGCCCCGGGCGATCTGGCCGGATGCGTTGCCATTTGGAAGTAGTGGCAAGTGGTTCTCTGATTTTGCCAGCAGCAAAAAGTCTCGTACGCCGGTTGTTTATACTGGATCCAACGATGGTATGTTGCATGGCTTTAACGCAAGTGCCAACGGCGGTAATGAGGTGCTGGCATACATACCCGAGTTCGTATACAACGCTTCCGCCAGCAATGCTGGTTTGCATTTCCTGTCGGATCCGGACTATCAGCATCGTTATTACGTGGATCTGGAGATACGACAGCAGGATATCTTTACCAAGGGTAAACAAGCCGATGGTTCTCTGACGGCGGACGAAGACTGGCGGACGATTATTGTTGGCGGTGGTCGTGCCGGGGCAAAAGGAGTCTTTGCGCTGGACGTCACTGATCCCTCGGGATTTTCGGAGGCCAATGCCGAAAAAGTTGTTCTTTGGGAGTTTTCGGGGCAGGACGACGCCCGAATGGGATATGTCACCCAAGCCCCAATCATTGGAATGACCAAGTGGGGAACGGATCTGCGCTGGACTGCGTTCATCTCCAATGGTTACAACTCCAATACCGAAAGCACGGGTTTCTTCATGCTTGATATCGAAGGCGGTATGGACGGTACCTGGGACAGTGCGGATGTGCGTTATGTCGAGTTTGAGGGGGCTGGTGGCGACGGTTTGTCACCGCTGGCGGCATTCGATACCACGGGCGATTATCTGATTGACCGTGTTTATGCCGGTGATCTCGATGGCAATATGTGGGTTGCCAGCGTAGATTCCAGTGGTAACTGGGCATCGGCCTACGGCAACGGCGGGAACCCCCAGGCGCTGTTCACCACTCAAGCCAAGCAGCCCATCACTGCGGCTCCCGTTGCCTCAGCTAATCGCAGGGTTTCCCGTGCAGGCAATGTTCCCAACCTGATGATCTATTTTGCGACCGGCCAGTATCTGGAGACTGCGGACGTTACGTCGGTTGATACCCAGTCTGTCTATGGTGTTTGGGACCGTGGTACATCTGGTCTGACGGTGAGTAGCCTGGAGTCCCGGACGATTACTGAGGGTACGGTGACAGACAGCAACGGCGTTTCGGCGACTGTCCGCTATTCCAATGGGAAAGAGCTGGATTTCTCGACCACGAAAGGCTGGTTTGTTGACCTGCCCATTACCGGTGAAAGAGCGGTTGTCAGCCCGCAGGTTCGTGGTGATTTTGTTTATCTTAACTCGATGATACCGGATGAGAACCCCTGTCTGGGTGGCGGTACTGGTTGGGCGATGGCCTTTGGCCTCGATGGGCGAAACCCGGAAAAGGCGGCCTTCCTGCGCTGGCCGGAGAAAATCATTGGTTACAAGTTGGAGGGTTTGCCGAACCAGTCGACCATTCTGGGCACCTTCCGGTTCACGCCGGGAAGTAATGCCAAGGACCCTGTGGACGTTATGGAGATCCCGCCGCTAAGCGGTGCCGTGACTGATGCCGGGCGCAGAGGCTGGAACGAGTTAATCGACAATTAATCGTTATGGCCCGGACGCACTGGGTGGGGAGTTAGCAACATGAGTAGTCGTAGAAGCATAGCCATTGTCCTCGTTCTGGCGATGTCAAGCACCGGAGTGGTTGCCCAGGGAGTTCCGGGCAGTTTGGAAACGCCAGAGGGCACTCCACGCCAGCATGTGGTGGATTCCATTCATGCTGAAGCGCGCCGGATCGTGATTGATGACACAGAGTACTTTCTGGAGGGGAGTGTGCTGATCAATGGTCAGGAAGTCGCGCCCGCTGCCGTGGTAAATATTCTGCGGGAAGGTCAGCGTGTCACGAACCTGGAATCAGACCGTGATAACGAAGATGGCTACCTTATTTTGCGGGAGGTTAACCTGTTTTGATCAATATCAGAATGACGCACCATCGTGGTTTCTCGCTAATTGAGTTAATGATTGTGGTCGCCATCGTCGGCATCATTGCGGCAATAGCGTACCCTTCTTATTCGAATCACGTAAGAGAAACTCGTAGAACCACGGCTCAGGCGGATCTGGTGGAGTTGGCGCAATGGATGGAGCGTCAGTATTCGGGAGATTTCTCATATCTGGAGGGGGGGAATCAGCCCACCCTGCCATTTACCCAATCCCCCAGAACGGGTACTGCGTTCTACAACCTGAGCTTCAATGGGACTGTTGCCGCTAACACCTATACACTGCAGGCCGTGCCGACCGGAGATCAGACTAATGATACCTGTGGCACGCTCCGCATAACCCAGACCGGTGCGAGATCTTCAACATCAGGGACTGATTGCTGGTAAATTACGAGCATTTCAATGGGCGTCCCTGAGCATCCTCAGGGATGCCATCTCCATCATGATCGTTTGCCAGGCGCGCCCTCCCACCTCTGCTTATAATGATTTGCCCCGCCAAACTTGCATTGCCCGTGTTCGGGCACCAGGTTACGTTGCCGATGTCACTATGGACGAATCCAGAAGGCCTGAACTGGAAATAGCTTCGATGCAGTGAGCGAACCACGATCCGACCTGAACCTCCGGTAGAAACGACTCTTAGAGGGGCTTTGCCGGCGGTTAGCTGCCTTTGATTATCTGGATCGGAAAATGCGTAGATTTCATTGTTCCAATCCCGGGAGCATGCGCCCATCGAGTTCACAGGGCACACCGTAACGATGACTCCTTCCATAACGGCATGTTGTCGTGCAAGGGCAAACAGGCCCAAGAGGTCGTGCAGCGTGCCACGCCTTTCCTGGTTTTGAAGGGCGCTGGTGAGTGACGGCATAGCAAGGCCTGCCAGTAATCCGATCAGTGCAGTGAGGACAAGGAGTTCAATTAGTGAGAACCCTGCTTTTTTCTGGGAATGCATCGATTAACGTCCGTGTTGGTCATATTTGGGGCAGCGTTGCATCCTGCAAGCGCCGAAGTGAGGACTAACTATACTCCAAAGTCACTCCATCCCCAACTTCTTCAACCGGTACCGCAACGCCCGAAAGCTGATCCCCAGTCTCTTGGCCGCCGCCGTTTTATTCCACCGTGTCGCTTCCAGTGCTTTTTCAATGGCCTGTCTCTCGATGCTTTCCAGATAGCCCTCAAGATCGATCTCACCCTCGGGCACCGGAGCTGCTGCAGCATTCGTTTCTGACTCCGTCTCTCTGGTCGCCGAGCCCGAGCCCGCTGGCGCAACACCGCCGCCAAGATGGAGATCTCCGGCATCAATCAGGTCTTCGTCGCACAGGGTAAAAGCGCGTTCCAGAATGTTCTCCAGTTCGCGCACGTTGCCGGGAAACTCGTAGCCTTTGAGTCGCTCGATGGCGGCCGGGGTGAGTCTGGCCGGGTCGCACTCGTATTCCCGCGCTATGCGTTGGAGAATGTGCTCGGCCAGCAGGGGAATATCCTC
This sequence comes from Marinobacter sp. RI1, assembly GCF_041155085.1. NCBI lineage: Bacteria > Pseudomonadati > Pseudomonadota > Gammaproteobacteria > Pseudomonadales > Marinobacteraceae > Marinobacter > Marinobacter sp. RI1. Next base: position 3,658,211 of record NZ_AP031605.1, on the reverse strand, counting down.
GGCGCGCTCGCGCAGCGGCGGAACCGCCAGTTCGATAACGTTGATCCGGTAGAACAGATCCTGGCGGAAGTCGCCTTCCTGCACCAGTTCCGGGAGGTTTTTGTGGGTGGCGCTGAGCACCCGGATGTCCACTGGCACTTCTTTGGTATCGCCGACCGGGCGGACGGCTTTCTCCTGGATAGCACGCAGCAGTTTTACCTGCATGGCCAGTGGCAGGTCGGCCACTTCGTCCAGAAATAGGGTGCCACCATCGGCAGAGCGGAACAGGCCCTGCTTGTTCTCGACGGCTCCGGTGAAGCTGCCCTTCTTGTGGCCAAAGAACTCGCTTTCCATCAATTCCGAGGGGATTGCGCCACAGTTCACTGCGATAAAGGGGCCGTCACTTCTGGGGCCTTGCAGGTGAATCATGCGGGCGACCAGCTCCTTGCCGCTGCCGGATTCGCCGCTGATAAACACCGGTGCCTGGCTTCTGGCGAGCTTTTTCGTCTGTGTGCGCAGTTTCCGGATTTGCGGCGAGTCGCCCAGAAGCAGGCCAGGCTCATCGGAATCAGCGGTTCCGCGGGTCTGGGGTTCTGACAGCTTCAGAGCGCTGTTGACCAGTTCCCGCAGGCGGGGCAGCTCCACGGGCTTGGATACGAAGTCAAAAGCGCCGGCTTTGAGCGATTCGATAGCCGTATCCATGCTGCCATAGGCGGTGATCACTGCAACGGGGGTGCAGGGAGTGTGTTGCTGGATCCAGTGAACAAGCTCTATGCCATTGCCGTCGGGCAGGTTCATGTCGGTCAGGCAGAGCTGGGGGTTGTGCTGCTGCAGCAATTCCCTGGCGCTGGCCAGATCGGGGGCAGTGTAGGTGGTAATGCCCATCCGGGTGAGGGTGATTTCCAGTAGATCCCGGATATCCGGCTCGTCGTCAACAATCAGCGCTGTCTGTGTAGTCATTCTGTGTCTTCGGTTCCCTGTTGAATTCAAACGCCCGATGGCCAGCTGGTCAGATCATTCGCCCGGGGTGAGCAAACGTTATGCGGAATCGGCACCCCGGCTGTCCGTCATCGACCAGCGACAGGTGTGCCTGGTTGGCTTCGCATAACTCCCTGGCCAGGTAGAGGCCAAGCCCGGTTCCGCTTTTATCCGTGGTGAAAAAGGGCTCGAATACGGAATGCCGATGCTCGGCACTGATGCCCGGGCCAAAATCCCGAACGTCCACGTAAGCCCGTTTGCCATCGGCCGTGGCGCCCGCAATTAATTGTATCCTGTTTTGCCCGGTCTGCTGTTTGCTGTACCGCAAACCATTGTCGCACAGATTCACCATCACCTGCTCAATCTGGCTCTTGTCGAAACGAGCCTGTGGAATCTGCTCGCTGATATTCAATTCGATCGTGGTGGCCGTTTCCCCATTCACGGTCTGCACGAAATCATCCCGGAACTCGCGAAGCCATTGGCCGACATCTATCAGCTCGGAATTTGCGGTCCGGCGGCGAGAAAGGTCCAGTACATTCTCGATGATGCCATTCACCCGTCGGGAGTGACGGCGAATGATGTCGAGCATGCGAAGATCCCCCTCATCCAGGCTGGGGGATTCTTCCATCAACTGGGCAGCGTGGCTTATGGCGCCGAGAGGATTCCGGATTTCGTGAGCGATGCCAGCCGTTAAGCGTCCGAGTGAGGCCAGCTTCATCTGTTGGGCCTGCTGGGTCACTTTGCTCATGTCTTCAATAAACACCAGAATCTGGTCGCCCCGCTCCTGGTCCAGTTGCGTGAAGTTGGCCTGCAAAAGCGGTGAGGTAGACGACGCCTGAAAGGGTTCAATCCGCATGTTGGGGTTTTTCAGCCAGCTTTCGAGCCCCTGCCTGAGCGGTTTAGGCAGTAGCCTTGCACGGGGCTCCAGATCTTCTCCATCGGCGCTCACACCGAACAGCAGTTCTTCGGCGGCGGCGTTGGCAAGCCGAATCTGGCCGAAACGATCAAGCACCAGGATGCCGGTACGCATGCGCTGGATGATCTGCTGGTTGATCTGTTCCAGTTCCTGAATGCTCCGTGCCCGGCTGCTGGCCAGGGCTTCGCTTCGGATCATCCGTTTTGAAATGCCCTGCAGGACAAAAGCCGCGGCAAAGTAGAGTATGCCCAGAGAACCCGCCCGGACAATGTCGTCGGCGGTTTCATTGATGGCGAGTACCGCCCAGCCGGAGATGCCGAGAGAGCAGATGGCAGCCAGTGCCGCGTAGAAGGTACCTATCCGGCTTGGTGTCAGAATATTGCCCGCCGCCACCGAAATGATAACCAGGTTGGCCAGACCATTAGTGATACCGGTGCTGGCCAGTAACAGTCCATGCATTACCAGTATGTCGATCAGAATGGAGAGCGTGATATGCCGCTGTCTTGGCTGAAAGCCGGCAAGCAGTAGCAGTGCGGTAAAGCCATTGATTGCCAGGTAGGTAACCACGCCCGCCTGGTAGTACTCCAGCCAGCGGAACTTGCTGTCGGTGGTGAATGGATCGAAGAGCAGCAAGCCCAGCAGCATCAGGCTGATGACCACGCGATAATGATTGTAGATCCGGAACAGCCTTCCCTGTTGCTGCTTGGCCGGCGGCCCGAAAGCAGAGCGCTTGCTGTCTTTGTCGGCAGTGTCTTGAGCCATGGAGCGAGTCATCTGTCTGTGTGCGGGAGAAATCTTTGTTGTTGACGGGTTATAATAGCCTTTTAACGGCAAGAAGTTACAGGAGCCAGTCCATGCCGGAAGCCGGTCAAACATCCCAGAGCCAGAACGCCGTCAGAAAACTCCGCGTTGTTATGGCGCAACTGGATTTCCTGGTTGGAGATATTCCGGGCAATACCGATCTGATTCTGGAGGCAACCCAGCGGGCCTGGGCGGAGCATCAGGCCGATATCGTTGTCTTTCCGGAGCTGTGCCTGACCGGTTACCCGCCGGAGGATCTCCTGTTGCGCCCGAGTCTGGACCTTCGCGTGCGCGAAGCACTGGAAAAGCTGCAAAGTGCGGCACTGCCTCCGGCGATGGTCATCGGGGCTCCTATTCGCTCTGGAGGGTTGCTATATAACGCGGCGCTGGTGATTGAAGCCGGTCAGATTCGCGGTCGCTACTTCAAACGCTTCCCGCCGAACTACCAGGTTTTTGACGAAAAGCGCTATTTCGCCGAAGGTTCCGACACGCTGGTGCTCGACATTAAAGGCCAGCCCGTCGGCATTACCGTGTGTGAGGATCTCTGGAAAGATGGCCCTGTGGAAGATGCGGCAGCCGCGGGTGCCCGGCTCATCCTTAATCTCAATGCCTCGCCCTACGATATCGATAAACAGGCCCGTCGCAAGGCTTTGCTGGAACGCAAGTCCCGGGAGAACCGGGTCAGCATCGTCTACGTGAACCTGGTGGGCGGTCAGGATGAGCTGGTGTTTGATGGCGGCTCCATGGTGTTTGATCATTCCGGTGGGCTGTCGGCGGAAGTGCTTCAGTTCGAGGAAGGGCTGTACCCGGTGGACCTCTTGTGCGAACACCACTGCCAGCCGATCTCCCGGCCATTGCCGCCAGAACCGCAGCTGGAAGCCAATGTATACCGCGCCCTGGTGACTGGTGTGCGGGATTACGTCAACAAGAATGGTTTCAGGTCGGTAGTACTTGGCCTGTCCGGCGGCATCGATTCGGCGGTTACACTGGCGGTTGCGGTGGATGCACTGGGCAAGGAGCGTGTGCACGCGGTGATGATGCCGTTCCGGTATACCTCCAGCATCAGCCTGGAAGATGCCGAAGCCGAGGCCACCGCCCTGGGTGTGCAGTATGACGTGTTCTCCATTGAGCCCATGTACGATGCCTTCATGGCGGCGCTGGCAGAACCGTTTGCGGGCACAAAGCCGGATACCACTGAGGAAAACCTTCAGGCTCGTCTGAGGGGGGTGCTGCTCATGTCGCTGTCCAACAAGTTTGGCTCGTTGGTGCTCACGACTGGCAACAAGAGTGAAATGGCGGTTGGCTATTCCACGCTATACGGTGACATGGCCGGTGGCTTTGATGTTCTGAAGGATGTGCCGAAAACCCTGGTGTTCCGGCTGGCGCGCTACCGCAATACCCTGTCACCAGTGATTCCGGAGCGGGTGATTACCCGCCCGCCCTCAGCCGAGCTGGCGCCAGACCAGAAAGATGAGGACAGCTTGCCGGGCTATGACGTGCTGGATCAGATTCTGAACCTATATGTGGAGCGTGATTACAGTGCCGATGCTATCGTCGCGGAAGGGTTTGAGCGCGAGGATGTGGACAGGGTGGTCAGGCTGGTTGATATCAATGAATACAAGCGGCGCCAGGCCCCCATCGGTGTTCGTATTACCGAACGGGGCTTTGGCAAAGACAGGCGCTATCCCATTACCAATGGTTGGAAGAGCGGGAAGTAATCCCGCTCTTACTCATCCCCAATCAGACCGAAGGTCACCACGTTGGTCAATGACCGGTTCTGGCGGCGAAGAAGATCTGATTCGTACTCACCGTTGTCATTGAAGGCGTCGCTGTTCGGGAAGTTTTTTCTCAGCGTGGCAATGGCATCGTTGGCGCCCTTTTTCAGCTCCAGAAAGCGGAAGGTATCCGCCATGATCATCAGAGCCTCTTCCACTGAAGGCGAAGACGGGTAGTTCTCCACTACGTAGCGAGCACGGTTGTTGGCGGCCACGTAGGCTTCACGTTTGATGTAGTAACGGGCAGCGTGCAGTTCCAGTTCGGCCATTCGATTGCGGATGGCGATCATACGCTGGCGGGCGTCCAGAGCGTAGTCACTGTCCGGAAACCGGTTGAGCAACTGTGAGAAATCGCGGAACGCCTGCAATTGCTCGCCGGGATTGCGTGCGGCCGCATCAACAGGGAAATAGCGTGTGGCCAGTCCCAGGTCCAGATTATAGGAGGCGAGCCCTCTCATGTAGAGCGCGTAGTCCAGATGTTCACTCTGCGGATTCAGGCGAATGAAGCGGTCGGCGGCAGCCCGGGAACCTTCAAGGTCGAGGTTCTGGTAACGGGCAAAGATCAGATCGAGCTGGGCCTGTTCGGCATAACGGCCGAATGGATAATAGGTTTCCAGGGCATCCAGGTTCTGTTCGGCTTCGTTGAAGTTGCCCGAGTTCATGGCCTCACGGGCATTCTCGTAATAGGTTTGTTCCGGCAGGACTTCCACCTCCTTCTGGGACGCACAGCCGGCGGCCAGCGCAAAAAGTGTGGAAAGTAGCAGTAATCGAACGACTGATCTCATGCCGGAATCCCGTATAATGTTCAGAACTTGTGGTTGGATTGGTCATTGTAACGGGGAAGGCTGTCTGTGTGCAGTGTTTCCCGATATTGGCACCAGAATCTGACCGAAACGTAACATCGCCGCCTGCCAGGCGGCCGTCTGCGCCAGAAACCAACGGCGAAAACGAGGCTGAATGACTTCCGAAAACCGAATTACCGGCCAATTTACCGTACCGCCGGAGCTCAGCGATAAACGGCTGGACCAGGCGGCGGCGGAACTGATGCCCGAGCATTCCCGCTCCCGCCTGCAGTCCTGGATCAAGAGCGGAGCCCTGACGGTGAATGGAAAATCCCGTAAGCCGCGGGACAAGGTAATGATGGGCGATTCCCTGGCTCTCGATGCTGAGCCGGAAGTGCAGGTGACCTGGGAAGCCGAACCCATCAGCCTGGATATCGTCTACGAAGATGAGCACTTGCTGGTGATTAACAAGCCGGCCGGGTTGGTGGTGCACCCAGCGGCCGGCCATGCTGATGGCACGCTGGTGAACGCCCTGCTGAATTACGCGCCGGAAGTGGAAAACCTGCCGAGGGCAGGTATTGTTCACCGCCTGGACAAGGATACCTCCGGCATCATGGTGGTGGCCCGCAGCCTGATTGCACATACCTCCCTGGTAGACCAGCTGCAAACACGCACGATGGGGCGGGAGTATGAGGCCGTGGTGGTGGGCGCGCTGACCGGTGGTGCAACAGTTGACGCACCTATTGGCCGTCATCCGCAGGATCGTAAACGCATGGCCGTGGTTTCCAGTGGCAAACCGGCGGTCACCCATTACCGTCTGCTGGAGCGTTTTGCCGCGCATACCCTGGTTCGTTGCAAGCTGGAAAGTGGCCGCACCCATCAGATCCGTGTGCACATGGCGCATGTGCGCCACCCGCTGGTTGGTGATCCTGCCTACGGTGGGCGTCTGCGGTTGCCCAAAGGCACTACAGAGGAGCTTCGGGATGTACTGGCTGCGTTCACCCGGCAGGCCCTGCATGCGAGACAGTTGACCCTTGAGCATCCGGAAACGGGTGAGATTCTGAGCTGGGAGGTGCCGCTACCAGAGGATATGGTTCACCTGATCGAAGCTCTGCGCAAACACGCCCGTGAGCTGGAAGAACGTGATTTCTGACAATTACATCCTGAGGCCGAGTTGGTCCGCACCGGGGGCGGTGCAAGCCATGTGCACGACTCGCAAGGGAGGCGTCAGTGAGGCGCCGTGGAGTTCGCTCAACCTCGGGGATCATGTCGGGGATAGCCCTGAATCTGTCGCCGAAAACCGGCAGCGCCTGGCCCGCTTCACGGGGTTAGAGGTGGATCGGATTGGCTGGTTGAATCAGGTGCATGGTACGAGGGTGGTCGAGCTTACACCCGACAACGCCAAGCAGGTTCCGGAAGCAGATGCCAGTTTCACCCGATTTCCCGGCCTTGGTTGTGTCATTCTGACTGCCGACTGCCTGCCCGTGGTGATTGCTGATTCCGATGGAACCGTAGTGGGGGCTGCTCACGCCGGCTGGCGCAGCCTCTGCGGAGGCGTGCTGGAAAACCTGGTCAGTGCGATGGCGGTTGAGCCTGACAAGCTTTCGGCCTGGCTGGGTCCCGCCATTGGCCCCGACAGTTTCGAAGTTGGTCCGGAGGTGCGCGAAGCGTTTGTCCGGCATAGCCCGGTGGCTGAGAACGCCTTTAAAACCAGGGGGGCTCGCCCGGGCCATTTCATGGCCGATATCTACAGCCTGGCAGCCCTGCGCCTGCATCAGGTTGGTGTCTCGGCGGTCGCTGGCGGTAGCCTGTGCACCGTTCAAGATCGGGAATGGTTCTTTTCCTATCGCCGGGATGGTCAAACCGGCCGTATGGCGACCCTGGTCTGGTTAAAATCCTGAACTCCTGATTGCTCTCCCTGATGTGTTAACTGACAGCCGTCAAATTTCTGACGAATTGAGGTCGGCTCAACTTGAACTCCCCCCACTTGCCCCTACATTAAGTTTCAAAGCAATCGGAATATCCGCACCACAGGGTTGATCGGTATTCACTACGAATTTTGGGGATAAGAACACATGAGAATCGACAAGCTCACCAGCAAACTGCAAACCGCGTTGGCGGATGCGCAGTCCATCGCGGTTGGCAAAGACCATAACTTCATCGAGCCCGTGCATCTGATGCAGGCCCTGCTGGACCAGCGGGGAGGCTCCATTAAACCGCTGCTCAAACAAGTGGGGGTCGAGCCCGGCCGGGTACGGCAGGCCGTGGCGAAGGAAATTGAGAACCTGCCGGAAGTGCAGGGCAATGCCGGCGATGTGTCCATGTCGAACGACATGGGTCGACTGTTCAACATTTCCGACAAGCTGGCCCAGAAGCGGGGTGACCAGTTCATATCCAGTGAGCTGGTTCTGCTGGCGGCGGTTGAAGACCGCGGTTCGCTGGGGCGCATTCTGCGAGAGCAAGGCGTTGACAAGGCGGCGCTGGAAAAGGCGATTGACGAAGTGCGTGGGGGAGAGTCGGTGAATGATGCGGGCGCTGAGGAAAACCGTCAGGCGCTTTCAAAGTACACCATTGATCTTACCGAGCGGGCTGAAGCCGGTAAGCTGGACCCGGTAATCGGTCGCGACGACGAAATCCGTCGCACCATTCAGGTGCTGCAACGCCGGCGCAAGAACAACCCCGTGCTGATCGGTGAGCCTGGTGTGGGTAAAACCGCGATTGTTGAGGGGCTGGCCCAGCGTATCGTCAACGGCGAGGTGCCCGATGGCCTGAAGGACAAGAAAGTACTGTCGCTGGACATGGGCGCATTGATTGCCGGCGCCAAGTTCCGGGGTGAGTTTGAGGAGCGCCTGAAGGCAGTGCTTAACGAGCTGTCCAAGCAGGAAGGCCAGATCATCCTGTTCATTGACGAAATCCACACCATGGTGGGGGCTGGTAAAGCCGAAGGGTCCATGGATGCCGGCAATATGCTGAAGCCGGCGCTGGCCCGGGGAGAGTTGCATTGTGTCGGCGCCACCACGCTGAATGAGTACCGGGAGAATATTGAAAAAGATGCAGCACTGGAACGCCGTTTCCAGAAGGTGTTGGTCAGTGAGCCCAGCGAGGAGGATACCATTGCCATCCTGCGTGGGCTGAAAGAGCGTTATGAGGTTCACCATGGGGTTGAGGTAACGGATGGCGCCATCATCGCGGCCGCCAAGCTGTCTCATCGATATATTACCGATCGTCAGTTGCCGGACAAGGCCATTGACCTGGTGGATGAAGCGGCCAGCCAGATCCGTATGGAAATGGACTCCAAGCCTGAGGCTCTGGATCGTCTGGAGCGCCGGCTGATTCAGCTCAAGATTGAGCGGGAAGCCCTGAAAAAGGAAACCGACGCAGCCTCTAAGAAGCGGCTGGAAGAGTTGTCTGCCGTTATCGGCAACGTTGAGCGCGAATACGCCGACCTTGAGGAAGTCTGGAACACTGAAAAGGCGGCTCTGCATGGCTCCCAGAAGATCAAGAGCCAACTGGAGCAGGCCAGGATTGACCTGGAGAATGCCCGCCGTGCAGGGGATCTGGGCAAGATGTCCGAGCTGCAATACGGCAAGATCCCGGAGCTGGAGCGCCAACTGGATATGGCCAGCCAGGCGGAAATGATGGAAATGAAGCTGTTGCGCAACCGGGTCACGGATGAAGAAATTGCGGAAATCGTTTCAAAGTGGACCGGGATTCCGGTATCCAAGATGCTGGAGGGGGAGCGCGACAAGCTGATGCGCATGGAGGAAGCCCTCCACGATCGGGTCATTGGCCAGGATGAGGCCGTGGAAGCGGTATCCAATGCGGTGCGCCGGTCCCGGGCTGGACTGTCGGATCCGAATCGTCCCAATGGTTCTTTCCTGTTCCTTGGGCCGACCGGGGTGGGGAAGACCGAGTTGTGCAAGGCGCTGGCAAACTTCCTGTTCGATACCGAAGAGGCCATGGTTCGCATCGATATGTCGGAATTCATGGAGAAGCACTCGGTCGCCCGTTTGATTGGTGCGCCTCCCGGATATGTGGGGTATGAAGAGGGTGGCTACCTGACCGAGGCCGTGCGTCGCAGGCCCTACTCGGTTCTGCTTCTGGATGAGGTTGAAAAGGCGCACCCGGATGTCTTCAACATCCTGCTTCAGGTGCTGGATGATGGGCGTCTGACCGATGGTCAGGGCCGCACGGTCGACTTCCGCAACACAGTGGTGGTGATGACCTCAAATCTGGGTTCCCACATCATTCAGGAGAAGGCCGGAGAAGAGAACTACGAAGACATGAAGTCGGCGGTGATGGAAGTGGTTGGCACTCATTTCCGGCCGGAGTTCATTAACCGTGTGGATGAAGTAGTGGTGTTCCATCCGCTGGCGGAGTCCCAGATTCAGGGTATTGCCCGCATCCAGATCGAGAATCTGGCTCGTCGCCTGAAGGATCAGGATATGAAACTGGAACTCGGAGACGACGTCATGCAGTTGCTGGCGGAAGTCGGGTACGATCCGGTTTATGGTGCCCGGCCGCTGAAGCGGGCGATTCAGCGCATGATCGAAAATCCGCTGGCGCAAAAGCTGCTGCAGGGTGACTTTGTGCCCGGCGATACCATTCGCGCAACGGTTCAGGAAGACCGTCTGGTGTTCAGTAAGAACGGCTGAGGGCGGGACCTCAGCTGCTGAAAAAGAAAAGGGCGGAAGGCACGAGTCTCCGCCCTTTTCTGTTCTCCGAACCTTCGGATTTAACGCTCTCTGCTGCCTTCTTGTTCCGGGCCGCAGTTTTCGTCTGCAATTTCCTGGAATTTCTGGCGCTGCTGCTCAATTTCCTCAGGGCTCAGGTAGCGGGTTTCACCGTTTTCCTCCACCCGGATACGAGCGTTGCTGTTGATCACCTCAAGATTGGAGCGAGCTGTGCCGCAGTTGGCCTCGCGCTGCTTCCGGCGAGCTTCTTCAACCGCGGATTCTTCTCGTTGCTGCTGCTCTGCCGCTTGTTGTTCCTGCAGTTCGTCCAGCTGTTCCTGTGCGCTTCGGCGCTGAACACCAGCGCCCTGACTGGTGCCGGAACGAACGTTGACCTGCTCGGCGTTACGGCCGGTTGGCTGTCGGTCGCCAAAATGTGTTACGCCGTTCTCGTCTGTCCACTTATAGACCGAAGCGCTGGTTGCAAGGCCGGGTGCGGCCGCCATCAATACCGTCAGCAATAATATTTTTCGGTTCATGTCTCTGCTCGTCACTTGGTTACTGCCTGTGGCTATCATGCCATCGGATGGCTGGATTTTCCTGTCTCTGGTTCAAAATCTTGCACGCAGTTTTGCACAGTATGGCAGAGAGAGGCGAATTCGGCGGTAATTAAGCCACAGCGCCTATTGACAGCGAGTTTCCCGCTGTCAGAATTACCGATTGCCTGAAGACTGGGGTCAATACGGCAGGCAATCCCGAGCGAGTATCCCCCGTTAATCACCACACTGCGTTCGCCAGCGTCTGGCGGGCCTTGGTTGTTGCTTACGTGCAACCCGTTGATTGGCCGTTCTCCGCAACCCTCAGGAGGGCGGCTGGCCAGGAGACAACCTCTTTAGTTTTGGTGTGGAGGAGTACGCCGGTTCCGCTTTCACAAGAAGCAGGGAAACCGAGAATCCAGGCAACCGGGGCGTAACCCGGCTCATTCACTCGTAGAAGAGGGTAGAAAATCGTGGAGTTATTGTCTGGCGCCGATATGCTGATCCGCTCCCTGCAGGATGAAGGGATCGAATACATATACGGCTATCCGGGTGGTGCAGCCCTTCATATTTATGATGCGCTGTTCAGGCAGGACAAAGTCAAGCATATTCTGGTGCGGCACGAACAGGCGGCGGTCCACATGGCCGACGGCTATGCCCGTGCAACCGGAAAACCAGGTACCGTACTGGTGACCTCGGGTCCTGGAGCCACCAACACCATTACCGGCATTGCCACCGCGTTCATGGATTCCATCCCCATGGTGGTTCTGTGCGGCCAGGTTGCATCCACCCTTATTGGTGAGGATGCCTTCCAGGAAACCGATATGATCGGTGTTTCCCGTCCGGTGGTTAAGCACAATCTGAGCGTTCGTCACCCCGAGGAAATCCCTGAGGTAATCCGCAAGGCATACTACATCGCTGCTACCGGTCGTCCCGGTCCGGTTGTGGTTGATATCCCGAAGGATATGACCACACCGAATGAGCGCTATGAGTACTCCTATCCCAAGAAGGTCAAGCTGCGCTCCTATAACCCGGCGGTTCGTGGCCATGCCGGTCAGATCAAAAAAGCCGTCGACATGCTGATGGCGGCCAAACGCCCGGTCATCTATGCCGGCGGCGGTGTGATCCTGGGCAAGGCTTCCAGCCAGTTGACCGAGCTGACCCGGACGCTGGGCTTCCCTATCACCAACACCCTGATGGGCATCGGTTGCTATCCGGCGACTGACAAACAGCACCTGGGCTGGCTGGGTATGCACGGTACCTATGAAGCCAACATGGCGATGCACCATTCAGATCTGATTCTCTGTGTGGGCGCGCGCTTTGATGATCGCGTGACCAACGCCACCGAGAAGTTCTGCCCGGGCGCGCGCATTATTCATATCGATATCGACCCGGCATCTATCTCAAAGACCATAGATGCAGACGTGCCCATTGTCGGCCCGGTGGATGCGGTACTGAAAGAAATGCTGTCGCTGGTAAAAGAATCCAGGGACAAGCCGGATGCCGAGGCGCTGGCATCGTGGTGGAAGCAGATTGAAGAGTGGCGCGCGTTCCACGGCATGCGTTACGAGACCAGCCCGGATGTAATCAAGCCCCAGGAAGTGGTCGAGATGCTCTGGAAGCTCACCAATGGTGATGCCTTCGTAACCACCGATGTAGGTCAGCACCAGATGTTTGCTGCCCAGTACTACAAGTTCGACAAGCCGAACCGATGGATCAACTCCGGTGGCCTCGGCACCATGGGCTTCGGCCTGCCGGCCGCCATGGGCATCAAACTGACCCATCCGGAAGATGAAGTGCTGTGCTTTACTGGTGAAGGCAGTATCCAGATGAATATCCAGGAACTGTCCACCTGCAAGCAGTACGATCTGCCGGTGAAGATCATCAACCTGAATAACCAGGCTCTGGGCATGGTCAAGCAGTGGCAGGACATGAATTACGAGTCCCGCCATTCCCAGTCTTACATGGAGTCTTTGCCGGACTTCATCAAGCTGGCGGAAGCGTATGGTCATGTGGGTGTGCGCATTGATCGCAAGGAAGACCTGGAGCCCAAGCTCAAGGAAGTCCTGGCCATGAAAGACAAACTGGTGTTTGTCGATATCTATGTGGACCGCTTTGAGCATGTCTATCCCATGCAGGTCGCTCGAGGATCCATGAAAGACATGTGGCTCAGCAAAACGGAGAGGGTGTGATCATGCGTCGAATCATTTCTGTTTTGCTGGAAAACGAACCCGGCGCACTGTCTCGTGTGGTTGGCCTGTTTTCGCAGCGCAACTACAACATCGAAACCCTGACCGTAGCGCCCACGGAAGACGAAACCCTGTCTCGCCTGACTGTCACCACGACAGGTTCCGACAAGGTTATCGAGCAGATCACCAAGCAGCTGAACAAGCTGATCGAAGTGGTCAAGCTGGTGGATCTGACCGAGGGCGCTCACATCGAGCGGGAGCTGATGCTGGTCAAGCTCAAGGCAACCGGATCCCAGCGTGCCGAGATCAAGCGCACGGTGGATATCTTCCGTGGCCAGATTGTGGATGTCACCAGTTCTGTCTACACCGTGCAGCTTGCCGGCGACAGTGAAAAGCTGGACGGCTTCATTCAGGCGGTGGGCACTTCGGGTGTTCTGGAAGTTGTTCGCACTGGTGTATCTGGCATTGCCCGGGGCGAAAAGGTGCTCAGCCTGTAAGGGCTGCCGAAACAAATCGAAAATCATGGCCCCGAGGGGTCAGTACATATAATAGAGGTTTCTCATGCAGGTTTATTACGATAAGGATTGCGATCTTTCCATCATCCAGGGCAAGAAAGTTGCCATTCTCGGCTTCGGCTCCCAGGGTCACGCTCATGCGTGTAACCTGAAGGACTCCGGTGTAGACGTGGTTGTTGGTCTGCGTGCCGGTTCATCCTCCATCGCCAAGGCTGAAGCCTATGGACTGAAGACCAGCGATGTGGCTTCTGCCGTTGCATCTGCAGACGTGGTCATGGTTCTGACGCCGGACGAGTTCCAGGCCCAGCTGTACCGTGAGGAGATCGAGCCGAACCTGAAGCAGGGCGCTACCCTGGCCTTCGCTCACGGTTTTGCGATTCACTACAACCAGATCGTTCCGCGCAAAGATCTGGACGTGATCATGGTTGCTCCGAAAGCTCCGGGCCACACTGTGCGCACCGAGTTCACCAAGGGCGGTGGTATCCCTGACCTGATTGCGATCTTCCAGGACGCGTCCGGCAACGCCAAGAATGTAGCTCTGTCCTACGCCAGCGGCATCGGCGGCGGCCGTACCGGTATCATCGAAACCACCTTCAAGGACGAAACCGAAACCGATCTGTTCGGTGAGCAGGCGGTTCTGTGCGGTGGTGCGGTTGAGCTGGTTAAAGCCGGCTTCGAAACCCTGACCGAAGCAGGCTACGCTCCGGAAATGGCGTACTTCGAGTGTCTGCATGAGCTTAAGCTGATTGTTGACCTGATGTACGAAGGCGGTATCGCCAACATGAACTACTCTATCTCCAACAACGCCGAGTACGGTGAATACGTAACCGGCCCGGAGGTGATCAACGAGCAGTCCCGCGAAGCCATGCGTAACGCACTGAAGCGCATCCAGAGTGGTGAATACGCCAAGATGTTCATCTCTGAAGGCGCATTGAACTACCCGTCCATGACCGCTCGCCGTCGCCAGAATGCGGCTCACGAGATCGAAACCGTGGGCGAGAAGCTGCGTTCCATGATGCCGTGGATTTCCGCGAACAAGATCGTGGACAAAGACAAGAACTGATCCGGATTTTCGGTAAGGTTTGGAAACGCGGCCCCTTGTGGCCGCGTTTTTCGTTTATACTCCGCCCAAATGCTTTCCGGAGTTTATGGAATGACTGAAGAAAAGAATACCGTGGAAAAATCAGAAACCAGGAAAGCCGCAGATCCGGAAATTGAGCCCGGTGAAGTGGTTGAAGAGGAGCTTGTTGAGGGGGCCAAGGTTCGTCGCAAAGGCATTTACCTACTTCCCAACGCGCTGACGACAGCCTCTCTGTTCTCTGGATTCTATGCGATTGTTTCTGCCGCCAATGGTGTGTTCGACAATGCAGCCATCGCCATTTTCGTGTCCATGATTCTGGATGGACTGGATGGCCGTGTCGCCCGGATGACGAATACTCAGAGCAAATTCGGTGAGGAATACGACAGCCTTGCCGACATGGTGGCCTTCGGTGTTGCGCCCGGCCTGGTGGCGTTTTTCTGGTCCCTCAACGGATTGGACAAAGTGGGCTGGGTGGTTACGTTCATCTACGTGGCCGGCGCAGCATTGCGGTTGGCCCGGTTCAATACCCAGATCGGCTCCGTGGACAAAAAATACTTTGTGGGCCTGCCCAGTCCATCGGCAGCTGCCTGTGTTGCGGGGCTGGTGTGGTGTTTCCACCGTTTCGAGCCATCGTCCTGGCTGACGTTGCTGACAATTATCGTTGTGGCCGGAACCGGTGTGCTGATGGTCAGCAATATTCTCTACCGCAGCTTCAAGGATCTCGATCTTCGAGGTCGGGTGCCTTTTGCGGCGATACTTCTGGTCGTCCTGGTGTTTGTGGTGATCGCCCTTGATCCCGCCACCGTACTGTTCACCGGGTTCCTGATTTACGCACTTTCCGGTCCGGTTCGGGCTCTGTTCCGTCGCAAGCCGGCCCGCGCCCGGTAGGACTTGCCCCTCG
The DNA here is from genome assembly GCF_041155085.1 of Marinobacter sp. RI1. NCBI lineage: Bacteria > Pseudomonadati > Pseudomonadota > Gammaproteobacteria > Pseudomonadales > Marinobacteraceae > Marinobacter > Marinobacter sp. RI1. The sequence continues at coordinate 3,643,085 of NZ_AP031605.1, read as the reverse complement.
GCCGAGTGAATCGGCCGGGAATTTTCTCGGGAACCTCCGGTCAGTTACCTCAAGTAATGAATTGGAGATTTCCAATGCTTATCAAGCGCCGCCCGTCGTGGGCTCTGTCAGAATCTGAAGTGACGCCTGAATCCGTCTACCTGAACCGGCGGAAATTCATGGCCGGGACGATGGCATCCGCTGCGGCGCTGACCATGCCGGGCCTGCTCAGGGCGGAGGAGGGCGGAATTCCTGGCGACTCCCTGCAATATAAGGCCATGCCTGCGTTTTCTACCGACGAAAAGAAAGCACCTTACCCCGCGATTACTTCCTACAACAATTTCTATGAATTTGGCACGGATAAGGGCGATCCTGCGCGCTATGCCGATGCCATGTCGGTCGACCCCTGGTCTGTGTCTGTCGAAGGTGAATGTGCAAAGACAGGCACCTATGCGCTGGAAGATCTGCTGAAGCCTCACCAGTATCAGGAGCGTATTTACCGGTTGCGTTGCGTGGAAGCCTGGTCGATGGTGATTCCGTGGGTCGGAGTGCCGTTGGCCGAAGTGCTCGCCAGTCTGGAGCCGACGTCAAAAGCCAAATACGTCTACTTCGAAACCCTTCACGATCCGGACCAGATGCGTGGGCAGCGCTCGATGTTCAGCGTGATTGACTGGCCCTACCGGGAGGGGCTCCGGATGGATGAGGCCATGAACGAGTTATCGTTTCTGGCCATTGGTTTGTACGGCAAGACCCTGCCAAACCAGAATGGTGCGCCGATCCGCCTGGTTGTGCCGTGGAAATATGGCTTCAAGAGCATCAAGTCGATCGTCCGTATCCGCTTCATGGAGGAGCGACCCAAGACCAGCTGGGAGATGATTGCGCCTGAAGAGTATGGCTTCTATGCCAACGTGAATCCGGAAGTGGATCATCCGCGCTGGAGTCAGAAGCGTGAGCGTCGCCTGCCCTCTGGTTTGTTGAGTCCGAACTGGATCGAGACAGTGAAGTTTAACGGCTATGGTGAACAGGTCGCTCATTTATACAAGGGCATGGATCTTTCCAGGTATTATTGATGGCATCCAAGGCTTCTCGTCAATTTCCCTATACTCCGGTTAAAGCCCTGGTTTTTCTGACCTGCCTGATTCCGCTCGCGTTGATCGGGTGGGGCATCCAGAGCGGTAATCTGGGGCCTGATCCAGGCCAGACCATTACGGAAGCACTGGGTATCGCAGCGTTCCAGTTTCTGCTGATAACCCTGTTGATCTCACCATTGCGAAAAATCACAGGTTGGGCCGGTTGGCTCCGTTTTCGCAGGATGCTGGGGTTATATGCTTTTTTCTACGCGGCTTTGCATGTGCTCGCCTTCCTCCAGTTCATCCTTGGATGGTTTGATCTATGGGCAACCTTTACCAAGCGCCCCTATATCATCGCGGGTGGCTTGGCGTTCCTGTTAATGGCGCCGCTGGCGGCGACCTCGACCAGGGGCATGATGAAGAGGATGGGGCGCGGCTGGAAACCGTTACATCGCCTTATCTACAGCTCGGCACTCCTGGCCTGGGTTCATTTTCTGTGGCAGGCGCGCAGCGACGTGACCGAAATGATGATCTATGGCCTGGTGCTGGCTGTTTTATTGGGTGCCCGGGTGTACTGGTCAGGTTTTTCGACGCTCATTCCTCTGAGAAGAGCGTGATTTTGATCAACGCCTGATCGTTTTGGTGGGTATTTGATCGCTGGCGTAGGTGGAAACCGAAGCCCGGCAAAATAAATTGAAAATGGGCGTTGACAGTTTTCCTGAGGGCTGTAGAATGCGCACCACTTCTGAGGGACACGGCAGACAACGCCGGTTCACGAAGAACGCAACTACTTGAAAGTGTTCGAAAATTTGCTTCAAAAATTCTTCGAAAAAAGTGGTTGACAGGGCAGCGGAACGATGTAGAATACGCGGCCTTGATTGAGCAACAGCTCAAACGCTCTTTAAAAAGTTAACCAAGTAATTCGTGTGGGCGCTGGCCGAGGTATTTCGGACACGAAATATCAGGACAGTGACTCGTCGAAATTGAGTTTTGTCTTGAGCAAGAATTAAGAACTTTCGGGTTCTTGTATGATTTAAACTGAAGAGTTTGATCATGGCTCAGATTGAACGCTGGCGGCAGGCTTAACACATGCAAGTCGAGCGGTAACAGGGGTAGCTTGCTACCCGCTGACGAGCGGCGGACGGGTGAGTAATGCTTAGGAATCTGCCCAGTAGTGGGGGATAGCCCGGGGAAACCCGGATTAATACCGCATACGTCCTACGGGAGAAAGCAGGGGATCTTCGGACCTTGCGCTATTGGATGAGCCTAAGTCGGATTAGCTAGTTGGTGGGGTAAAGGCCTACCAAGGCGACGATCCGTAGCTGGTCTGAGAGGATGATCAGCCACATCGGGACTGAGACACGGCCCGAACTCCTACGGGAGGCAGCAGTGGGGAATATTGGACAATGGGGGCAACCCTGATCCAGCCATGCCGCGTGTGTGAAGAAGGCTTTCGGGTTGTAAAGCACTTTCAGTAGGGAGGAAAACCTTATGGTTAATACCCATGAGGCTTGACGTTACCTACAGAAGAAGCACCGGCTAACTCCGTGCCAGCAGCCGCGGTAATACGGAGGGTGCAAGCGTTAATCGGAATTACTGGGCGTAAAGCGCGCGTAGGTGGTTTGGTAAGCGAGATGTGAAAGCCCCGGGCTTAACCTGGGAACGGCATTTCGAACTGTCAGACTAGAGTGTGGTAGAGGGTAGTGGAATTTCCTGTGTAGCGGTGAAATGCGTAGATATAGGAAGGAACACCAGTGGCGAAGGCGGCTACCTGGACCAACACTGACACTGAGGTGCGAAAGCGTGGGGAGCAAACAGGATTAGATACCCTGGTAGTCCACGCCGTAAACGATGTCAACTAGCCGTTGGGACTCTTGAAGTCTTAGTGGCGCAGCTAACGCACTAAGTTGACCGCCTGGGGAGTACGGCCGCAAGGTTAAAACTCAAATGAATTGACGGGGGCCCGCACAAGCGGTGGAGCATGTGGTTTAATTCGACGCAACGCGAAGAACCTTACCTGGCCTTGACATCCAGAGAACTTTCCAGAGATGGATTGGTGCCTTCGGGAACTCTGAGACAGGTGCTGCATGGCCGTCGTCAGCTCGTGTCGTGAGATGTTGGGTTAAGTCCCGTAACGAGCGCAACCCCTATCCCTGGTTGCTAGCAGGTAATGCTGAGAACTCCAGGGAGACTGCCGGTGACAAACCGGAGGAAGGTGGGGATGACGTCAGGTCATCATGGCCCTTACGGCCAGGGCTACACACGTGCTACAATGGCGCGTACAGAGGGCTGCCAACTCGCGAGAGTGAGCCAATCCCTTAAAACGCGTCGTAGTCCGGATCGGAGTCTGCAACTCGACTCCGTGAAGTCGGAATCGCTAGTAATCGCGAATCAGAATGTCGCGGTGAATACGTTCCCGGGCCTTGTACACACCGCCCGTCACACCATGGGAGTGGATTGCACCAGAAGTAGTTAGTCTAACCTTCGGGAGGACGATTACCACGGTGTGGTTCATGACTGGGGTGAAGTCGTAACAAGGTAGCCGTAGGGGAACCTGCGGCTGGATCACCTCCTTAAACGAAGCCGAATGCTTCGGTCAGAGTCCACACGAATTACTTGGTTGGCTAATAAAGAGAGCAGATGGGTCGTTGCAGGCCCGTGTTTTGGGTCTGTAGCTCAGGTGGTTAGAGCGCACCCCTGATAAGGGTGAGGTCGGTGGTTCAAGTCCACCCAGACCCACCAGAATTATCCAGCTCAGCGTTATCGAATGACTTGCATAGCAGGCTATGCGGCGCCATTCGATGCCTTGATCTGAATAATTCTTGTAGATAGCTTCTTGGGGCTATAGCTCAGCTGGGAGAGCGCCTGCCTTGCACGCAGGAGGTCGGCAGTTCGATCCTGCCTAGCTCCACCAAACTTTACTGACTAACTTCGGTTAGCAGTGTGCAGAAACAAGTGTTTCAACTTAATGAAAGTTCGAAGCCCTTCTTTCTGATCACTGGGTCAGATTTGCTCTTTAACAAATTGGACGAGATAGAACACGAATATTTTTCTCTCATTATCTCCGAGAGAAAATGTTCAAAGTGATAGCGATTTCAAGCGTTATCCGGTGTTGTCGTTGAAGTGGTTGTTCTATTGCTTCAAGTGACTGTCTCGAAGATGCCTCGGAATCAGGCTTGCCTGGTGAAGAGTGTGGATTCGTGATCAGTTGTCTTGGGGTTATATAGTCAAGCAACTAAGCGCATACGGTGGATGCCTTGGCAGTCAGAGGCGATGAAAGACGTGGAAGCCTGCGATAAGGTTCGGGGAGCTGGCAAACGAGCTGTGATCCGGACATCTCTGAATGGGGAAACCCACCAACCTTCGGGTTGGTATCTTACACTGAATCCATAGGTGTAAGAGGCGAACCAGGGGAACTGAAACATCTAAGTACCCTGAGGAAAAGAAATCAACCGAGATTCCCTAAGTAGCGGCGAGCGAACGGGGACCAGCCCTTAAGCTGAACAACTGGTAGGAGAAGGCTCTGGAAAGTGCCGCCATAGTGGGTGATAGCCCCGTATCCGAAACCTGAGTTCAGTGAAATCGAGTAGGTCGGCGCACGAGAAACGTTGACTGAACATGGGGGGACCATCCTCCAAGGCTAAATACTCCTGACTGACCGATAGTGAACCAGTACCGTGAGGGAAAGGCGAAAAGAACCCCTGTGAGGGGAGTGAAATAGACCCTGAAACCGTATGCGTACAAGCAGTCGGAGCAGACTTGTTCTGTGACGGCGTACCTTTTGTATAATGGGTCAGCGACTTATGTTCAGTGGCGAGGTTAACCGTTTAGGGGAGCCGTAGGGAAACCGAGTCTGAATAGGGCGAATTAGTCGCTGGGCATAGACCCGAAACCGGGCGATCTATCCATGAGCAGGTTGAAGGTGCCGTAACAGGCACTGGAGGACCGAACCCACTGTCGTTGAAAAGCCAGGGGATGACTTGTGGATCGGAGTGAAAGGCTAATCAAGCCCGGAGATAGCTGGTTCTCCCCGAAAGCTATTTAGGTAGCGCCTCGGACGAATACCACAGGGGGTAGAGCACTGTTTGGGCTAGGGGGTCATCTCGACTTACCAACCCCATGCAAACTCCGAATACCTGTGAGTACTATCCGGGAGACACACGGCGGGTGCTAACGTCCGTCGTGAAGAGGGAAACAACCCAGACCGCCAGCTAAGGTCCCAAAGTACCAGTTAAGTGGGAAACGATGTGGGAAGGCTCAGACAGCTAGGAGGTTGGCTTAGAAGCAGCCACCCTTTAAAGAAAGCGTAATAGCTCACTAGTCGAGTCGGCCTGCGCGGAAGATGTAACGGGGCTCAAACTGGTCACCGAAGCTGCGGCTGCATACTTTGTATGCGGGGTAGGGGAGCGTTCTGTAAGCCTGCGAAGGTGTGTTGAGAAGCATGCTGGAGGTATCAGAAGTGCGAATGCTGACATGAGTAACGACAATGCGGGTGAAAAACCCGCACGCCGGAAGACCAAGGGTTCCTGCGCAACGCTAATCGGCGCAGGGTGAGTCGGCCCCTAAGGCGAGACCGAAAGGTGTAGTCGATGGGAAACGGGTTAATATTCCCGTACCTTGGATAGCTGCGATGGAGAGACGGAGAAGGCTAGGTGAGCCGGGCGACGGTTGCCCCGGTTTAAGCATGTAGGGAGTGGACTTAGGCAAATCCGGGTCCACAATCCCGAGACGCGACGACGAGTGCCCAAGGGCGCGAAGTCATTGATGCCCTGCTTCCAGGAAAATCTTCTAAGCTTCAGGCTATTCGAGACCGTACCCCAAACCGACACAGGTGGTCAGGTAGAGAATACCAAGGCGCTTGAGAGAACTCGGGTAAAGGAACTAGGCAAAATGGTGCCGTAACTTCGGGAGAAGGCACGCCGGTGTGTACGTGAAGCCCCTGCGGGTGGAGCGGAAGCCGGTCGAAGATACCAGGCCCCTGCGACTGTTTATTAAAAACACAGCACTCTGCAAACACGAAAGTGGACGTATAGGGTGTGACGCCTGCCCGGTGCCGGAAGGTTAATTGATGGGGTTAGCATTCGTGCGAAGCTCTTGATCGAAGCCCCGGTAAACGGCGGCCGTAACTATAACGGTCCTAAGGTAGCGAAATTCCTTGTCGGGTAAGTTCCGACCTGCACGAATGGCGTAACGATGGGGGCGCTGTCTCTACCCGAGACTCAGTGAAATTGAAATCGCCGTGAAGATGCGGTGTATCCGCGGCTAGACGGAAAGACCCCGTGAACCTTTACTATAGCTTCACAGTGAACTTTGAGCATGCTTGTGTAGGATAGCTGGGAGGCTTTGAAACCGGGACGCCAGTTCCGGTGGAGCCAACCTTGAAATACCAGCCTGGCATGTTTGAGGTTCTAACTCTGGCCCCTTATCGGGGTTGAGGACACTGTGTGGTGGGTAGTTTGACTGGGGCGGTCTCCTCCCAAAGCGTAACGGAGGAGCACAAAGGTGGGCTAAGCACGGTCGGACATCGTGCGGTTAGTGTAATGGCACAAGCCCGCTTGACTGCGAGACAGACACGTCGAGCAGGTACGAAAGTAGGTCATAGTGATCCGGTGGTTCTGTATGGAAGGGCCATCGCTCAACGGATAAAAGGTACTCCGGGGATAACAGGCTGATACCGCCCAAGAGTTCACATCGACGGCGGTGTTTGGCACCTCGATGTCGGCTCATCACATCCTGGGGCTGAAGCCGGTCCCAAGGGTATGGCTGTTCGCCATTTAAAGTGGTACGCGAGCTGGGTTTAGAACGTCGTGAGACAGTTCGGTCCCTATCTGCCGTGGACGTTGGAGATTTGAGGAAAGCTGCTCCTAGTACGAGAGGACCGGAGTGGACGAACCTCTGGTGTTCGGGTTGTCACGCCAGTGGCATTGCCCGGTAGCTATGTTCGGACAGGATAACCGCTGAAAGCATCTAAGCGGGAAGCCCCTTCCAAGATGAGATCTCCCCGAGGCCTCGAGCCTCCTGAAGAGCCGTTCAAGACCAGGACGTTGATAGGTCGGGTGTGTAAGCGCTGCGAGGCGTTGAGCTAACCGATACTAATTGCTCGTGCGGCTTGACTATATAACACCCAAGACAATTGCGGATAACGCAGAGCCTAACCGCTCAATCGAAATCAACATCACTCAGTTCCATCTCGTCCCCCAGTGATCAACCGTTTTGCCTGACGACCATAGCGGTCTGGAACCACCTGATCCCATCCCGAACTCAGAAGTGAAACAGACCTGCGCCGATGGTAGTGTGGCGTTGCCCATGTGAGAGTAGGTCATCGTCAGGCGCCTAATGCCTAAAAACCCCCGACAGCTTCGCTGTCGGGGGTTTTTTATTTCTGGTTCCGGAGAAGTGATATACTTCACCGAAAATCAAAGCAACGTTTCTGATGGGAGCCCAGCAATGGCCGCTAGTGAACACCTGGTCATTTTTGATACCACTCTGCGTGATGGCGAGCAAAGTCCGGGCGCCACCATGAACAAGGCGGAAAAACTCCGCATTGCCAAGGCGCTCGAGAAGCTTCGCGTAGACGTTATCGAGGCGGGGTTTGCCATTGCCAGCCAGGGCGACTTTGATGCAGTCAAGGCTATTGCCGAGAACATCAAAGAATCCACTGTCTGCAGTCTGGCTCGTGCGTTGGACAAGGATATCGACAGGGCCGCTGAAGCGATCCGCCCTGCCGAGCGCTCCCGTATCCATACCTTTATTGCCACCTCGCCCATCCATATGAAGCATAAACTTCAGATGGAGCCAGATGAGGTGGTCGAGCAAGCCGTGCGCGCTGTCAAGCGGGCGCGTAGCCACGTTGATGACGTCGAGTTCTCCTGTGAAGACGCCGGGCGGTCAGAGCTGGATTTTCTTTGTCGCATCATTGAAGCCGCTATCGATGCCGGCGCCCGTACCATCAACATCCCTGATACCGTGGGCTATGCCATTCCTGAACAGTTTGGTGAGACCATCCGTCAGTTACTGAACCGTATCCCGAATGCCGACAAGGCTGTTTTTTCAGTCCATTGCCATAACGACCTGGGGCTTGCGGTAGCCAACTCGCTGGCTGCGGTTACCCACGGTGCCCGTCAGGTCGAATGTACTATCAATGGTCTGGGCGAACGGGCAGGTAACGCAGCGCTGGAAGAAATAGTCATGGCGGTTCGTACCCGCCAGGATCTCTTCAATATTGATACCCGCATAGACACCCAGCATATCGTCCCGGCATCACGTCTGGTGTCCACCATTACCGGGTTTCCTGTTCAACCCAACAAGGCGATCGTCGGTGCCAATGCTTTTGCCCATGAGTCCGGCATCCATCAGGATGGCGTGCTCAAACATCGCGAAACCTACGAGATCATGCGGGCACAGGACGTAGGCTGGCATACCAATAGCCTGGTTTTAGGTAAGCATTCCGGCCGCAATGCCTTCCGTACGAGACTACTGGAGCTTGGTATCCAGTTTGAAACCGAAGGGGAGTTGAATGAGGCCTTCACCCGCTTCAAGGCACTGGCCGACCTCAAGCATGAGATCTTTGATGAAGATCTGCAGGCGATTGCCAGCGATACCAAGCAAAAGGAAGAAGAAGGCCGCTTCGGTCTGGTCTGCATGCAGGTCTGTTCTGAAACCGGCGTTGTGCCCAAGGCGCATCTGACCATGACCGTGGACGGTAAGGAACACACGGTAGAGGCTGAGGGCAGCGGTCCTGTAGACGCAACTTTCAAGGCCATTGAATCTCTGGTGGATTCCGGGTGTAACCTGCAACTGTATTCGGTCAACAATATTACCAGCGGCACTGATGCTCAGGGGGAAGTCACCGTTCGTCTTGAGCGGGGCGGCCGTATTGTGAACGGCGTTGGATCGGATACCGACATCATTATTGCGTCGGCGAAGGCCTACATTGAAGCTCTGAACCTGATTTCCAGTGGCGGTATTCGCCAACATCCCCAGGTGGCTGATGTTTAAAGCGCCCGAAGGATTGCCATGGAGGGATTCGTGATAGGGAATGAGGCGGAGCGGCAGTTCTATCTGGCGGCGGCAGGCATTCGGATGTGGTATGCCCGCGAGAGTTTGCCTGGTGCGGCGCCAAGCCCCGACTTTGATTTCGGAGTGGAGGACGAGCCGCAATTCCAGCCCGCGTCGGAGATTCCTCAGATTGGGCGTAAATCTGAGCCGCTGTCTGGGGACCAGGGGCGGGAGCGCATTGCTCAGCTCCAGAGCCTGATGGGCAACAAGCCTGAATCCGTGCAGAAGGCGGACAGCGCTGCGCAACAGGCCGCGGACCCAGTGAAAGCTCCACCTGCCACCGAGCCTCGGTCTGAAACTCCAGAAACGGAGCCAGAGGCTTCCCTGCCGGCCTCGGAACCAGTAGAAGTGCAACGGCCGGAGCCCGTGCACCGGGTGTGTCTGACTGCCTGGAAAGGCTCCCGGGTCATGCTCTTGTGCCATATTGCAGAGGACGCCAGTTTTGCCTTGCAGGAAAATCTGGCTCGTAACATATTGCGAAGCATTGGAGAGACCGGGGTGTCTCAATGCAGAGTAGTGCGCTGGCCCTTGTTCAATAACCTGAAAGTGACGCTCAACAGTGAAAGCGATCTTGTCTCAGTCATAGCCTCTGCTTTTGCTGGCGACGCCCCGACAGAAACGCTAATAACGCTGGGGCTTGGCGACGAAACTCAGGCACGGTTGATCGAGCGTGGCCTGGGGCGGGTGCCGGAGATTGCGTTCTCCAGCACCCTCGCATCACTGGCATCAGACCCCTCCCAGAAGCGACTGCTCTGGCAATCGATTCGGGTTCTCGTACCTGGCCGATGAAAGCATCACAGCCTTTTCTCGACGTGCAGAACCAGGATGTCCGGGTACGCCCTCTGGTCGAGGCAGACCTGACGGCGGTCATGGAGCTGGAGTGTCAAGGACACTCCCATCCGTGGCCGAAATCGACTTTTCTTGACTGTTTTAAGCCGAATTACAGGCTCTGGGCCGCTGAGCGTAGCGATGAGTTGATTGGCTATGCGGTGGTGACCTATATGGTCGACGAAGCCCACCTGCTGAATATCTGCGTCAGTCCTCGTGTGCGTGGTCAGGGTGTCGGGCGCTGGTTACTAAGGCATCTGATCGCTGTCGCGGTGTCGGATGGCATGGAACAACTGATTCTGGAAGTGCGGGTTAGCAATGATGCTGCCACCCAGCTCTATCTGAGTGAGGGTTTCTCTGAAATCGGCAGAAGGGCCGGCTATTATCCCGATGGTGCTGGACGGGAAGATGCGCTGGTCATGGCGCTGCGGTTCACCTGAGGACGGTATAGGCCGTATAATGCTCGGCTTTCATCCATCTCGATTCAGGTCACCAGAGTTTATGCCTAACCTTTCCCAGGAAGTGGCCAAGCGCCGCACCTTTGCGATCATCTCGCACCCGGATGCCGGTAAGACCACCATCACAGAGAAGGTGCTGTTGTTCGGCCAGGCCCTGCAAAAGGCGGGAACCGTCAAGGGCAAAAAATCCGGACAGCACGCCAAGTCTGACTGGATGGAGATGGAAAAAGAACGGGGTATTTCCGTCACCACGTCGGTGATGCAGTTTCCCTATGGTGGAAAGCTGGTCAACCTGCTGGATACACCGGGTCACGAAGATTTCTCCGAGGATACCTACCGGACACTGACCGCCGTCGACTCCTGTCTGATGGTGATTGACAGTGCCAAAGGGGTTGAGGAGCGCACCATCAAGCTGATGGAGGTGACCCGCCTGCGTGACACCCCGATCCTTACCTTCATGAACAAGCTGGACCGGGATACCAGGGACCCCATCGAGTTGATGGACGAAGTGGAAGACGTACTGAAGATTGCCTGTGCGCCGATTACCTGGCCCATTGGTATGGGCAAGGGGTTCAAGGGGGTTTACCACCTGCTGCGGGACGAAGTGATTCTTTATCAGTCAGGCCAGGGGCATACCATTCAGGAAAAACGTGTTGTCAAAGGTCTGGACAACCCGGAGCTGGATGAGGCCATCGGCAATTACGCTTCCGACCTTCGTGATGAGATTGAGCTGGTCAAAGGGGCTTCCCATGAATTTGACCAGGAGGCTTTCCTGGCTGGTGAGCTGACCCCGGTGTTTTTCGGAACAGCGCTTGGCAACTTCGGTGTTGATCACATGCTTGATGGTCTGGTGGATTGGGCGCCGGCCCCTCAGCCCCGGGCCACGGATGTGCGCCAGGTGACCCCGACCGAGGATGGCTTTTCCGGCTTTGTCTTCAAGATTCAGGCAAACATGGATCCACAGCACCGGGACCGTATCGCTTTCCTGAGGATCGTGTCAGGTAGTTACAATCAAGGCATGAAGGCCCGGCACGTCCGTATCGGTAAAGATGTTCGGTTCTCCGATGCGCTCACGTTCATGGCTGGTGACCGTGAGCATGCGGAAGAAGCTTTTGCCGGTGACATCATTGGCCTGCATAACCACGGCACCATTCAGTTGGGTGATACCTTTACGGCGGGCGAGGACATGAAGTTTACCGGTATCCCGAACTTCGCCCCTGAGCTGTTCCGGCGCATTCGATTGAAAGATCCGCTGAAAGCCAAGCAATTACAGAAGGGCCTGATCCAGCTTTCCGAGGAGGGTGCTGTTCAGGTCTTCCGTCCGCTGAAGAACAACGATCTGATCGTCGGGGCGGTGGGTGTGCTGCAGTTTGATGTAGTTGTCGCCCGCCTGAAAAGTGAATACAAGGTGGAAGCGGTTTACGAGCCCATCAACGTGGCAACTGCCCGTTGGGTAACCTGTTCCGATGAGCGTAAACTGGACGAATTCCAGCGTAAGAATCAGGACAACGTCGCACTGGATGGCGCAGATCGCCTTGCGTACATCGCGCCGACCATGGTGAACCTGAATCTTGCTCAGGAGCGTTATCCGGATATCCAGTTCCACAAGACCCGGGAGCACTGATTCGCTTCCGGGAGGAGGCCGCCATGCAGTTGGTAGACGCCCATTGCCATTTTGATTTCCCGTTTTTTGACGGGCATCGGGAGACGGTGTTGGCGCAGGCGGCCAGCCTTGGAGTTTGCGCGGTCGTGATTCCGGGGGGCCGGCGGCAGGACTGGCAGCGTGTGGCGAGCATGGCAGATGCAGAGAAGGGTCTCTGGTACTGTCTGGGTATTCACCCCTGGTTTATTCAGGAGCACGGCGCTGACGATCTGGCCGAGCTTGAAAGGTTGCTGTCTTCCGCGCCCCAAGCCTGTGTTGGCCTTGGAGAGTGTGGTCTGGACGCCCTCAAAGGCGATCTGTCTGAGCAGGAACCCTGGTTCGAGGCCCAGATTGATATTGCTCAGCGGCTCGGTCTGGCGCTGGTGATTCACTCCGTCAAGAGCCATGATCTGGTGCACAGTAGTCTGAAACGCGCCGGATGGAACGGGCGGGCATTGGTTCACGGCTTCTCGGGCAGCTATCAGCAGGCCCAAAAGCTGATTGACCTGGGCTGCTTCATCGGCGTGGGCGGAGTGATAACCCATGACCGGGCCCGGAAAACCCGGGATACCATCGCCCGGTTGCCGGTGGATGCGCTGGTTCTGGAAACCGATGCGCCGGATATGGCGCCGGCCGGAGTGGCGAAAGGGCAGAATTCGCCCATCCACTTGCCGGAGATTTTTGAAGCCCTGGCAGATCTGCGGAGTGAGCCCCGGGAGTTGCTGGCCGAATCATTGCTGGCCAATACCGCTAAGCTCTACCGGATAGATCCGGGAGCTCTGGTTCCACGCCCATAGGGGATTAACGAAACAGCATAGGTCGGGGTTGGCATTCGATAGGGGTTCGAGTATACTTCGCGCCCTGGCTTTTCAAGGCGATGTCATTATCTCAGCCCCGAATGATGGCAGCGCAACATACAGGTATGAACCTCCTCCGGATGCCTTGCATGTACCGGTGGTGGTTTTTAACGTTTCTTATATAGCGTTCAAGGCGGAATCAATGAAGACTCTGAGTGCGAAACCAGAAACAGTAAAACGTGACTGGTACGTTGTAGACGCAGCCGGCAAGACGCTGGGTCGTCTGTCAACCGAAATCGCCCTTCGTCTGCGGGGCAAGCATAAGCCTGAGTATACCCCTCACGTGGACACTGGCGACTACATCATTGTTATCAATGCCAGCCAGGTGAAGGTTACCGGCAAAAAGGCATCGGCTAAAATGTATTACAGCCATACCGGCTTTCCGGGTGGAATCAAATCCATCAATTTCGAGAAGCTGGTTGACAAGGCTCCCGAGCAAGTCATTCAGAAGGCCGTAAAAGGCATGCTTCCGAAGGGCCCGCTTGGCCGCGCCATGTTCAAGAAGCTGAAAGTGTACGCAGGCGCTGAGCATGCTCATGCCGCCCAGCAGCCCAAAGAACTCGACATCTAACGGAAGGCGAATATGTCTGTAGCACAAAATTACGGTACTGGTCGCCGCAAATCATCCACGGCTCGCGTCTTTATCAAGCCGGGTAGCGGTAACATCTCCATCAACGGTCGCACTATCGAAGATTTTTTCGGTCGTGAAACCCTGCGCATGATTGTTCGTCAGCCGCTGGTGGTTGCCGAATCCGAAGATCGTTTCGATATCGCCATTACCGTAAAGGGTGGCGGCATCAGTGGCCAGGCCGGCGCCATTCGCCACGGTCTGACTCGCGCTCTGATGGACTACGACGAAACTCTGCGTCCGGCACTGCGCAAAGCGGGTTACGTAACCCGTGATGCCCGTAAGGTTGAGCGTAAGAAAGTGGGTCTGCGCAAAGCGCGTAAGCGTCCGCAGTACTCCAAGCGTTAATCGACGTTCAGTCGATTTGGAAAAACCCGGTCTTGTGGCCGGGTTTTTTTTATATCTGTACTCCGGAAATATTTTTGATCTGGCGCAGGGATAGGCTCGCCTGCCGACCTTTCCGGCTTGTAAGCGGGGGGTAATTTCATTACCATTTCAGCGCTTATATTTTTGGGTTGTGAAGTCCTTTTCGAAGCGCAGTGCCGGTTTTTCCGCGTCTGTGCCTCGCCTGATGGGAGAAAACCATAATGAGTAATGGCGACGTGAGCCAAGGCCGGCGCCGGTTTCTGATCGGTGCTACGTCCGTGGTAGGTGGTGTCGGCGTCGTCGGTGCAGCCGTTCCTTTCGTAGCGTCCTGGAACCCCAGTGCGAAAGCGGAAGCGGCCGGTGCACCGGTAACCGTCAATATCAGCAAAATCGAACCGGGTCAGCAAATCACCGTTGAGTGGCGAGGTAAGCCTGTTTGGATTATCCGCAGAACGGAAGAAATGCTGGCGAATATCGAGAAGCTCAATGACGCAGTGAAGGACCCGATGTCGGAGGCGCCTCAGCAGCCTTCGTATATCCAGGGGCCCTTGCGCGCGATCAAGCCAGAGTTCGGTGTCTATGTGGGGCTCTGTACCCATCTGGGCTGCGTGCCCTCCTACCGGCCAGAGGTTGCGCCGGCTGATCTGGGTGAAAACTGGCTTGGTGGGTTGTTCTGCCCGTGTCACGGTTCCCGCTATGACATGGCCGGTCGGGTTTATGAGGCTCAACCCGCGCCGCTGAACCTTGAGGTTCCGCCGTACCGGTTTGACGATGATGTGACCATGACCATTGGTCTTGATCCGGAGGCCGCGTGATGCAAAAGCTGATTAACTGGGTAGACGAGCGTCTGCCAATCGTTGAGGCCTGGAACAAGCACCTGGCCAAGTATTACGCGCCGAAGAACTTTAACGTCTGGTATTTCTTCGGTTCACTGGCAATGCTGGTGCTGGTCAACCAGCTAGTGACCGGTATCTGGCTGACTATGAGCTACAACCCGTCTGCCGAGGGGGCGTTTGCCTCGGTGGAATACATCATGCGTGATGTGGAGTGGGGTTGGCTGCTGCGATACCTGCACTCGACCGGCGCATCTGCGTTCTTCGTGGTGGTGTATCTGCACATGTTCCGTGGTCTCATGTACGGTTCCTACCAGAAGCCGCGGGAATTGATCTGGATTTTCGGTATGCTGATCTACCTGGTGCTGATGGCAGAAGCCTTCATGGGCTACCTGCTGCCCTGGGGCCAGATGTCATACTGGGGTGCCCAGGTAATCGTTAACCTGTTTGGTGCGATTCCGGTCATCGGTGAAGATCTGTCTCTGTGGATTCGTGGTGACTATCTGATCTCCGGTATCACCCTGAACCGTTTCTTTGCCCTGCACGTGGTTGCTCTGCCAATCGTTCTGCTGGGTCTGGTTGTTCTTCACATCCTGGCGCTGCACGAAGTGGGTTCTAACAACCCCGACGGCATCGACATCAAGAAGAACAAGGATGAAAACGGTATTCCGAAAGACGGTATTCCGTTCCACCCGTATTACACCGTTCACGACCTGCTGGGCGTGGGTGTGTTCTTCTTCATCTTCTTCATCGTTGTCTTCTTCTTCCCGGAGATGGGCGGTCTGTTCCTGGAAAAACCGAACTTTGAACCGGCCAACGCCCTGAAGACACCGGATCACATCGCGCCTGTCTGGTACTTCACGCCGTTTTACGCGATGTTGCGGGCGGTGACGGTAGACTTTATGGGGCTGCCGGCTAAGTTCTGGGGTGTTGTGGTCATGGGTGGTGCGATTGCGATTCTGTTCGTGTTGCCGTGGCTTGACAGAAGTCCTGTCCGCTCAATCCGCTACAAGGGCTGGTTGAGCAAGATTGCCCTGGCAATCTTTGCGGTGAGCTTCGTAATCCTTGGCTACCTTGGACTGGTTCCCGCAACAGAAGGTCGCACGACTGTCGCTCAGATTCTGACAGTGTTGTACTTCCTCTACTTCATTCTGATGCCGTTCTACACGCGCATGGAGAACACCAAGCCAGTTCCAGAGAGGGTGACAGGATAATGAAAAAGCTGATTGTTGGTCTTTTCATCGCACTCCTGCCAGCGCTTGGCCTGGCGGCCGGTGCCGCGGTTCCTCTCGATCCTATGGAGCCGGATCATATGGACAAGGCGTCTCTGCAGCGCGGTGCTGCCTTGTTCACCAACTACTGCATGGGGTGTCACTCCATGGAGTACGCCCGCTACAAGCGTGTTGCGGATGATCTGGATATCCCTGTCGAGCTTTACGAGGAAAACCTGATCTTTACCGGTGCCAAGATCGGTGAGCTCATGAAGAACTCCATGAGCAAGGATATGGCCGCCGGCTGGTTCGGTGCGCCGCCACCTGACCTGACTCTGGAAACCCGTCTGCGTGGTGAGTCCTGGGTTTATTCATACCTTCGGGGCTTCTACAAGGACGATTCCCGGCCACTGGGCGTAAACAACGTGGTGTTCGATAACGTTGGTATGCCTCACATTCTGGTCGAGATGCAGGGCCTGTGCGCCGTGAAGCCGAACATTGGTGTCGGGGCGTCTGTCGAGCCGTTGAGCGGTAACGTCAATAACGCAGACGCTTGCCCGGATTATGCAACGGAAGGCTCGATGTCCGGTGCGGAGTTTGATCAGGCCATGTGGGATCTGACCAACTTCATGTCCTACATGGGCGACCCGGTCAAGGTGGAGCGCGAGCGTCTCGGTATCTTCGTGCTGATCTTTGTGGCGATCTTCTTCGTCTTCGCGTACCTGCTCAACCGCGAGTACTGGAAAGACGTACACTAAGATTTAGGGTATAATCCCGTTGCCTTGATTCCAGCGAGTCTTTAAGGCTCGCTGGATTTTTGCGTTTTGCATTGTTTCGATTTTTAGAATCGTGAGGTAGCTATATGGGCGTTGTGACCAAGCGGTCATCAATGACTTTTTTCTCGGATCCCGCAAGCCACTACAGTCACCGGGTGCGTATTGTCCTGGCTGAGAAAGGTGTCACTGTTGATATCGTGGATGTGGATCCGGACAACCCGCCGGCGGAACTGGCGGATATGAATCCGTACAACGCCCTGCCAACCCTGGTAGATCGGGACCTGGTTCTGTACGAGCCCAACATCATGATGGAGTATCTGGATGAGCGTTTTCCTCATCCGCCGCTGCTGCCGGTTTACCCCGTTGCCCGGGCTAACAGCCGCCTGATGATTCACCGCATCCAGAAAGACTGGTGCGGACTGGTTGATCAGATCCTGGCGCAGCCGGGGGCCAAGGCCAGCGATGCCGCTCGCAAGGAACTCAAGGAAAGCCTTCTGGCCACGGCACCTTTGTTTGCCGAAATGCCGTTCTTCCTGTCGGAAGAGTTCACCATCGTGGACTGCTGTATTGCGCCGATCCTGTGGCGTTTGCCGGCTCTGGGTATTGAGCTGAATGAAAAGCAGGCCAAGCCTTTGCAGAAGTACATGGAGAGCATCTTTGCCAGAGAAGGCTTCAAGGCAAGCCTTTCGGATCTGGAAGAAGATATTCGCAGCTGATTGTCAGCGCCCGTATTTCAGGGCAGGAGTTAAGCAGTGTCTGACATGACTATCGCCATGACATCCAGTCGTCCCTATCTGGTCCGCGCGTTGAACGAATGGATCCTCGATAACGACTGTACCCCGTATATCGTGGTGGATGCCGGCATTCAGGGTGTTCAGGTGCCTACTGAGCACGTTGCCAACGGCCAGATTGTGCTCAATATCAGCCCCGGCGCCGTGCGCGGACTGGTGATTGGCAATGGTGCGCTGGAATTCAGCGCTCGTTTCGGTGGTGTGCCGATGCAGGTCTTCATCCCGTTGCAAGCAGTTATGGCCATCTATGCCAAGGAGAACGGCGAGGGCATGGTGTTTGGCAGTGAGCCTGGCTCTCCCGATCCGGAGGGTGGAGGTGAGCCCAAGTCGTCACGGCGAGCGGAAGACCGCCCGAATGGCAGGCCAACCCTGAAAGTGGTCAAGTAATAAAAAAGCCGGCGATGCCGGCTTTTTTATTAGCCTCCGAAAAGCTTGTGGTCAATCAGGTCGCAGAAGGCGTTGATGATGACCAGCAGTAAGGGCGTGGCCTCGCTTGGCGGCAAATCGTTTAGTGCGATTTCATGGTCTTCAGGGTGCATCAGGGAAGTGATGTCGGATTTTTCCCTTGCGCTCAGCACCACAATCCTCATTTCCCGGTCGTGGGCAGCCTGGATGGCCTGGATCAGGTTTGCCTTGTGGCCGTCATCCACGATCACAAACAGAAGGTCGCCGGGCTTGCCAATGGCTCTGACCTGACGAGAGAAGGTGTCGTTAAATCGATTGTCACGGCAGATAGCGGAATAAGTGGTGGCGTCCGCCCCAAGGTTGATTGCCGGTAGTGCGGGGCGGTCCTGGTCAAAGCGGGACAATAATGCCGTGCAGAAATACTGGGCCAGTACGTTGGCGTTGCCATTGGCGCAGGTAATGATCTTGCCATCCTGGAGCAGGGCGTCAACAAATGCCTGCGCTACCTGCTCAATGGCGGGACCAGCGGTGCTTGCCGCCTGCGCTGTGTGCTCCATATGGCTGGCGAACCACTGGTTGATTCTCTGTTCGGTGTCGGTCATGGTTTCTGGTCAGTCTGCCTGAATTGCGTTTTTGATCCATTGTATACGGTACTTGCTGGAGTGGCCTGGTGTGATGCCGATAACATCGATCCGGCTGACCCGGTCCCAGAGCCCGTGGCGGTGCAGGTAGAATGAGGCTGCACGCACCAGGCGCTGCTGCTTCACTGCGGACACCGAGCTTATCGGATCCACCAGCGCACCATCAGCGCGGAAGCGAACTTCAAAGAACACCAGTGCTTCGGCATCCATTCCAATAAGATCGATCTCGCCGCCACGATTGTGCACGTTCCGCTCAATAATCCGGATGCCTCTGCTTTCCAGATACCGCGCGGCGACACCTTCGTAATGCTGTCCGAGTTTTCTGGAGCCTTCCCTGGCCATCGGTTATCAGTTGTTTGCAGTCGGGGCGGGTTCACTTTCCCGGGGAACCGTCGGAGAAAGCAGTTTGGGTGTTCCCCCCTGGAATTGTGCCCAGCGTTGTTCGCGATGAATGCTGCCGTCAGGATCCATGGTCAGAATGCCGGTTTGCCCTTCAATGGCGGCATCTTCAACCTGGCGTAGAAGCGGCAAGCGCTTGCTCAGTTGCCAGGCGTCGGCGCCCATGGCGAAAAGGCGCCCCAGTTGCCCGGTGGTGCCACTCAGATACTGGCGCGATTCTTCCCGCAGGGGATTCGTCTCGGCCAATACCCAAGGGATGTCCGTAAAGAAGACCCGGTCAATATCTCGGTCCCGGCCCGGATTCGGCGTACCCTCGTACACGATGGAAGGTGAGTATACCGGCAGATCACCGCCATAGTAGAAGGCGAACAGCGGCTTGAACTGGCGGGCAACCGTGGGTGCGGCAACCAGCACGATGCCTTGGGCATCCTGACGGCGGCGAGGTTCAAATTCCACATTCAGGCCAATTGTTCGCTCCACCTGAATGGCCCGCTGGCGGGATGCAGTGATGCCCAGCAGGTCAGCTGTCACCGAGCGAAGGTTGTCTTCCGGGAAAAAGCGTTCGATGTCGAGCGCTCGCAACCCGAGCTGGTCCATCCTCGCTCGCAGGGCGGCTTCAACCCGGTCTCCCCATTCGCCGTGGGGAATCAGTACGAGAACCTGTTCGATGTTCTCGGCATCGAGTCTGTCGGCGATCTGTCGCGCCTCGTCTTCGGCAGATAGCCCGAACTGATAAAGGCCGTCCGGGATACGGGCATCCGGGCCAAGGTAGTTCAGGCCCAGTGCCGGAATCGGCAGCGTGTTCATGTTAGCTAGCTGGGACAGTGCTTCCTTGTCCAGCGGGCCAACAATCAAATCAATGTCGCTATTGGAGAGTTCCTCGTAGAGCTCGGAAAAAGAGCCGGTGGAGGTGTCGATGACCCGAATATCGGTTTTACTGCGGTCCGTGGTCTCATCCTGATAATAGGCGGCCAGGAAACCGTCGCGAATCGCTTTGCCGGCGCTGGCGAGGGCACCTTGAAGCGGAACCGCCAATGCCAGTTTCTCCGGCCGGCTTGCTGCAAGTTCAGCCAGCAGGGCGAGATCCATGGGGAGCACCTGTGCTGCGGGGTGTCCGGGCCAGTTATTCTGCCATTGCCGGATCAGGCGCCCCTGATCATCCAGGCTGGCCCCCTTGGTGCGAAGGCGCAGAGCGAGCTCAAGCCATCCTTGAACCTCGAATCCGAGAGCGTTGTTGGAGGCGGATTGCAGGGTTGAGCGATTGATGGGCTTGAGCAATTGCCAAATGCGATTATGCACCTCCTGCGGGGAAGTGCTGGAGTCGGTCTGGCTGAGCAGGATCAACGTCAGTGCCCCGTCCAAAGGTTGTCCGGCCAGCTCATAGGTCCGGGCCTGCAGCATGGCTGCCCGGGACATTAACTCCGCGGGGTAGGAAAGAAAGCTTTCTGGGGTGCTATCTGTGGCGAGCTGCTCAGCCCATTGGCCGTCCTGTAACTCGCTGGCACTGGCCATGGACAATAGTAAGCGTTGTCTGGCGATGTCCTCCGGAGCATTTTCCAGAGCGGGGGCCTGGAGAATGACTCGGGCATCTTCGTGGCGGCCTTGATCCTGGAATCGGCTGGCCACCCTTAATAGATAGCGTTGGCCAACCACCGGATCACGTTCATCGCTGGCCAGTGACAGTGCCTGCTCCGGGCTTTGTGCAATATGTTCATCGAGATTGACGGTGGCGCAGCCGCCCAGATAGAACAGAACGAGGGTGATCAGGGCCAGAATTGGGCTGTGACGGAAGCGATTTGTCATGGCGGGCTCGGTACTCTCTGAATCGTTGGGCTTGTGGTGCCGCGTTTTAGCTGGCAAGTTTACCAGCTCCCGGCGCATTTCACATGACGGGACAGTCATGGGCCGGAAATAGCGGCGCCGCGGTTCACTTCAGTGGAGTTTATTATGTCCAGTTCTGTAGCAAGCGTTGTCGGTGGCCGGCTTTCAATTGTTGCCACGCCCATCGGTAATCTGGCCGATCTTTCTGATCGTGCCCGGCAGGTGCTCGCTGCGGCGGATCTGGTCGCTGCGGAGGACACCCGTCACAGCTCGCGCCTGCTACAGCACCTGGGCCTGAGCAAGCCTTTGCTGGCGCTACACGATCATAATGAGAGGGATCGTGTTGGCAGAATCCTCTCTGCCCTTGCTGAAGGGCAGCAAGTGGCGCTGATTTCCGATGCCGGCACCCCGTTGATCTCCGATCCCGGGTACATCCTGGTACGTGAAGCCAGAAAGGCGGGCTTTCCGGTTTCCCCTATCCCCGGTCCGTGTGCGCTGGTTGCGGCATTGTCGGCGGCAGGTTTACCGACGGATCGTTTTCTTTTCGCAGGTTTTTTGCCGGCTAAACGGGCGGGTAGACGTTCAGTGCTCGTGGAATTGCGTGAACAGACTGCCACTCTGGTGTTCTACGAATCCCCCCATCGAATTCTGGACCTGATGCAGGATCTGGTTGATGAGTTTGGCGATGGTCGGGAGTGTGTGCTCGGTCGAGAGCTGACCAAAACCTTTGAAACTTTCTACACTGGGACGGTTAAAGAGGTATTGGCGGAGTTGGAGGCCGACCCGCATGGCAGTCGGGGCGAATTCGTGGTGATGGTCCGGGGTAACGATGTCGTGGCCGGTTCGTCGCTCGATCTGGATGCCGATAAGCTGTTAAAGCTGCTTGTTGCAGAGATGCCGGTCAAAAAGGCAGCGAAAATCGTCTCGGAAGTCAGCGGCATCGGAAAAAATGAACTGTATCAGCGAGCGCTGCAGCTAAAGGGCGATTAAGCCTTGCATGCCTGCCCGCACGCGGGTATTGTCAGCGCCGAGCTCGCCAGACAGTCGCCGCCGGTTGATCCGGGGGAGGAAAGTCCGGGCTCCGCAGGGCAAGGTGCCAGGTAACGCCTGGGCGGCGTGAGCCGACGGAAAGTGCAACAGAAAGTATACCGCCTAAGCGCTTTCGGGCGCCGGTAAGGTTGAAATGGTGCGGTAAGAGCGCACCGCGTGGCTGGCAACAGTCCACGGCGATGGTAAACCCCACCTGGAGCAAGACCAAATAGGAATCCAATGGCGTGGCCCGCGCTGGATTCGGGTAGGTTGCTTGAGGCCTGTGGTGACGCAGGCCCTAGATGAATGACTGTCCAAGACAGAACCCGGCTTATCGGCGAGCTCGCCTCTTTTCCCGATTATTCGGATGTGATCCGCATCCTTCTCACAAGTTACCTTTTATAGCCAAAAAATCTTAAACCTGAAGTTGGCTATCTAAAGGTGTCTGCAGGTATTTGTTTTTTATCCTTTTCTTTACGTCTTTTTAACGCTTCGTTCCGTTTCTGCTTTGTAACCTCTTGTCGTTAAAGGAACTTTCCTGTGTGTGGTGCCTGTCGCGGCGCTTGCATTGTTATTTGCGTGTTTCTATAGTGTGCGGGAGTGGGAAAAAGTGGTTTTTGGTGGAATTTTGTGGAAATGAAAACCTCGGACTAGACGTTAATGAGCAATTTTCTTGGCAGTCATGCCATCAATATGGACGCGAAGGGTCGCCTGGCGATCCCGACAAAGGTGCGTGAAGAGCTCGCGCAGCTTTGCGGTGGCCGTATTGTATTGACAGCCAACGCCGATGAGGAGAAATGCTTGTTGCTCTATCCCGAGCCGGAATGGGAAGTGCTGCGCCCGAAAATCGAGGCGCTGCCCAACATGAACAAGGCGGCCAAGCGCCTGCAGCGCCTCATTCTGGGTAACGCTGCCCTTATGGAGCTGGATGCGTCCGGCCGGATTCTGGTACCGCAGACCCTCAGAAATCACGCCAATCTTGAAAAACGGCTGATGTTGGTCGGGCTTGGCAAGAAGTATGAGCTGTGGAGTGAGGAAAGCTGGAATGCTTACCTTGATGCCTCCGCAGCCGACGAGGAAATGCCGCCGGAAATGGAGGCGCTGTCGCTATGACCGCATGCCAGGACGATCAGGCCAATGAAGGCTATCAGCATCGCTCGGTACTGCTGGATGCAGCGGTCGACTATCTGGTTGCAGATGAAAATGGCCGTTTTGTCGACGCCACGTTTGGCCGGGGCGGTCATAGTCGTCTGATTCTCGGCAAGCTCGGTCAGGATGGTCAGCTCCTGGGTATTGATAAAGACCCGGAAGCTATTGCCGTCGCCAGAGAGCTGGCATCTGAGGATTCCCGGTTTCAGTGGTACCAGGGCTCGTTTGCCGAACTGGATCTTGTGCTTGAACGTCAGGGTTGGTCACAGGTTGATGGCGTGTTGATGGATCTTGGGGTGTCTTCGCCACAACTGGATGATGCTTCCCGCGGTTTTTCGTTCATGCGGGACGGTCCATTGGATATGCGAATGAATCCGCAGCAGCAGCCGAGTGCTGCCCAGTGGCTGGCCGAGGCTGATGAGCGGGAAATCGCAGATGTGATCTGGCGATACGGCGAGGAGCGGTTTTCTCGCCGTATCGCTCGTCTTGTCGTGGAGCGGCGTCAGGAGCAGCCGATTGAAACCACGCGGCAGCTGGCGGAGTTGGTTGCGGAGGCCGTGCCGAAGAAAGAGAAGCACAAGCACCCCGCCACCCGGGCTTTTCAGGCTATCCGGATTTTTATCAACCGGGAGCTCGAGGACCTGGAAGCCGGTCTGGCCGCGGCAGTTGATCGCCTGGCTCCCGGTGGGCGCCTGGTGGTGATCAGCTTTCACTCTCTGGAGGATCGTCTGGTCAAGCGCTTTATGCGTGATCTGGCGCGGGGGCCAAAGCTGCCGAAGGGGATACCGGTCACGGCGGAGCAGGAAGAGTCCGGATTTCAGCTGATTGGTAAAGCCAGCAAGGCCAATGAGCAGGAAATTACTGAAAACGTCAGGGCTCGCAGCGCGGTCATGCGAGTGCTTGAACGTAAAGCGAATTAATCGAAAACGCAGGGGAGCGCGACGCCATGGGCGCGGTAGCGATTGAGCAACCAGTAAAAACCAACAGGATAAACAAACAGCGGGTTCGCGAGGGTGTTGCGACAGCCGTTCGTTTGTCCCGTCAGGTGTTTGATGCAACACGGGAAAGTCGGGTTCTGGTTACTCTGGTGTTGGTGGCGGTACTGACGCTGTCGTCCATCGGGGTGGTGGTCAGTGCCCATGAGAACCGCGAGCTGTTCAATACGTTGTCGGGTCTGCAGGAGCAGCGCGATGCTTATCAGCGTGAGTGGAGTCAACTGTTGCTGGAGCAGAGTGCTTTGAGCGCTCACGGGCGGGTCGAGAAACTCGCTGCTGAGCGCTTCAATATGGTGGTGCCCGGGCGGCAGGACATTGTACTCGTGCCTTTGATGTCACCGCTGGCAGCGAACTAAAACCAACAATAACCATCCGGGGTAACTGAAGTGTCCGGTCAGGGAACGCACACAAACAGCTGGAAGCAGAGGCTGGTGACAGGCTTGAAAGCCTGGCGCTTCGGCTCTGTGCTGGGCGTTTTTCTGCTGGTTGTGGCCGGCATTGGATGGCGGTTGGTGGATCTTCATGTGGTGGATAATGACTTCCTGCGCAAGCAGGGAGATGTCAGAACCATACGCGTTGAATCTATCGATGCCCATCGAGGCGTGGTGACGGATCGTCATGGCGAGCCTTTGGCCGTCAGTACGCCAGTTCAGACCGTGTGGGCAAATCCTTCCGAAACCGATCCCGAAGATCCCCAACTGGCGGTGCTTGCCCGAATTCTTGGGTTGTCTGAGGGCGCGCTGCGGGAGCGATTGCGCCAGTATGCTGGCCGCGAATTTATCTACCTGCGCCGCAAAGTGCAGCCCTCAATGGCGCGTGAAGCGCTGGCTCTAGGTGTCGGTGGTATCTATGCCCGGCAGGAATATCGTCGTTATTACCCGGCGGGAGAAGTCACCGCTCATGTGGTCGGGTTTACTGATATCGATGAGCATGGCCAGGAAGGTATCGAGTTAGCCTACAACAAATGGTTGACCGGTGAGCCGGGCCAGAAGCGGGTGCTCAAGGATAACCGTGGGCGCGTGATCAAAGATCTGATGCTTATCCGCGATGCCCGTCCCGGGAAAGACCTGGAACTGAGTATTGATCTCCGGCTGCAGTATCTGGCCTATCGGGAGCTCAAGGCGGTGGTCGGTGCTCACAAGGCTCGCGGCGGCACGCTGGTGATGCTGGACGTCGACACCGGTGAGGTGCTGGCCATGGTCAATCAAGGTTCCTACAACCCGAATGACCGGTCACAGCTTGCCGCGGAAAACCTGCGCAACAAGGCCATTACAGATCTGTTCGAGCCCGGCTCAACCATGAAGCCGCTGACGATAGCGGCCGCTCTGGAGTCCGGGGAATACACGGTTAACAGCACCATTGATACTTCCCCGGGCTTTCGGAGGTTTGGTCGTTTCACCATTCGGGATCATCGCAATTACGGGGTGCTGGATCTGACGGAGATTATTGTCAAGTCCAGCAACGTCGGGGTGAGCAACATCGCAACGGATCTGGGTGGCGATACTCTGAGAAACCTCTATGCCCGCCTGGGCCTCGGCCAGGCAACTGGTATCGGCTTCCCTGGGGAAGCCGTTGGTGTTTTGCCGGCCCCCCCGAAATGGCGGCCGGTAGAAGAATCCACCTTGTCTTATGGCTACGGCATGAGCGTTAACGCCTTGCAACTGGCACAGGCGTATATGGTTATTGCCAATGGTGGAATTCGTTACCCCCTCAGCCTGATGAGGCAGGAGCAGAGGCCGCAGGGGCAACGTGTACTGTCTGAACAGGTGACAAGGGCCGTGCGGGACATGCTCAAACAGGCGGTTGCCCGTGGTACTGGCAAGCGCGCCCAGCCCGGGCTGTATGCGGCCGGAGGCAAAACCGGGACCGTTCACCTAGTGGGAGCGAACGGGTACGAAGACAGTCAATATAAGGCCATCTTTGCCGGTATGGCACCGATTGATGACCCCAGAATTGTAAC
Source organism: Marinobacter sp. RI1 (assembly GCF_041155085.1). Lineage (NCBI taxonomy): Bacteria > Pseudomonadati > Pseudomonadota > Gammaproteobacteria > Pseudomonadales > Marinobacteraceae > Marinobacter > Marinobacter sp. RI1. The sequence goes on along the minus strand of NZ_AP031605.1, from coordinate 3,617,189 downwards.
CGTTGTGGCCGTGGATGCGCCGCAGGCCGGAGAATATTACGGCGGAGAAGTTGCCGCGCCGGTATTCGCCCGGGTGATGGGTGACGCGCTGCGACTGCTGAATGTGAAGCCTGAACTGGAAGTCAGTGAAACACGCGTTTCGCAAGTAACTTCCGGAGGGAGAGGTTAAGCCATGTGCATCACATCCATCAGCACCTTGCTTCAGGGCATTATTGAGGTGCCATCGGTCTTCGATGTCACTATCCACGGACTGAAGACGGATAGCCGGAAAGTGCAGCCCGGTGACGCCTTTATTGCTCTGGCCGGGGCACGAACGCCCGCAGAGCACTATATGGATCAGGCCATCAGCGCCGGTGCCACGGCTATTCTGCTTGAGTCCGAGCAGGAGCGGCAGTGCCATGAGCGCCACGGCGCGTTAATTGTGCCCGTGGTTGGTCTGCGCGCCCGTCTGGGCCGAATTGCTGATCGCTTCTTCGAGCATCCCTCGCGCCATCTGAGAGTGATCGGGGTTACCGGCACCAATGGCAAGACGTCGGTGACCCAATACATCTCCCAGTTGTTACGGGAAACCGGCACGCCCTGCGGGCTGCTGGGTACCCTGGGTTATGGCATGCCGGGCAGTATCGAGTCGGCCACGCATACCACGCCGGATGTGGTCCAGGTGAACCGGGTATTGAACCGCATACGCAATGAGGGTGGTCGGGCTGCCGTAATGGAAGTGTCGTCGCACGCTCTGGATCAGGGGCGGGTTGATAACCTGACTATGACCGGTGCGGTGTTCACCAACCTCACGCGTGATCACCTGGATTACCACGGTTCCATGGAAGCCTATGGTGAGGCCAAGGCCAGGCTGTTCCTGCGGGAAGAACTGCACTTCTCAGTGATCAATTTTGACGATCCGTTTGGCCGGCAGCTTTACGGTCAGCTTGAGGGCCAGTGTGACCGCGTTCGTTACAGTCTGCATGAAGCCCAGATGGAACTCTGGTTGAAGGAATTTACGCCCACGGCCTCAGGGTTCCGTGCCAGGGTCGATGGGCAATGGGGCGAGTTTGATCTTACTGTCCCCCTGTTAGGGAGTTTCAATGCCAGCAATGTTCTGGCAGCCCTGGCTACCGTACTGACGCTTGGCGTACCGGTTGAGCGGGCGGTGTCCGTTGTCAGGGAGCTGTCACCGCCCCCTGGGCGTCTTGAACGATTCACCGGCTCAACCGGCAAACATGTGGTGGTGGACTACGCCCACACGCCTGATGCCCTGGCCAATGCCCTTGAAGCATTGCGGCCCCACACCCGGGGCAGGCTGATCTGTGTGTTCGGTTGCGGTGGCGACCGGGACCCCGGCAAGCGGCCTGAAATGGCGAAAGAAGCGGAAAAGCGGGCGGATTACGTCATCGTAACCGACGACAACCCGCGTACCGAGCAGCCTGAACGGATTGTCAGCGACATTTCTGCTGGTTTCACTCAGGCTGGTCGCTGGCAGGTGATTCACGACCGCGCTCAGGCAATTGCCGAGGCATTGGGTATGGCCAATGAGGATGATCTGGTGCTGATTGCAGGTAAAGGTCATGAAGCCTATCAGGAGATCCGGGGCCAGAAGTTGCCGTTCAGCGACGCCGAGCAGGTACGCCATCTATTGAACCTGAATGGAGGTGTGGCATGATGCGCGCCTTTTCGCTGGCGGAAGCTCGCGAGTGGCTTCAGGCCACCCTGGCAGGAGCGCGCACTGATGCGGGTGAACTCTGGTTTGATGGCGTCTCCACCGATACCCGATCGGTTGGAGATGGGCAGCTGTTTGTTGCTCTGCGCGGTGAGCGGTTTGATGGTCATGAATTCCTTGGCCAGGCCCTGAAACAGGGCGCAGTCGCCGCAGTAGTGGACACCGAGATCACCGATGTTGCCATTCCGCAACTGGTCGTTAGCGATACGGTTCAGGCATTGGCCGATCTGGCCAGCGGCAATCGCAGCGAAAGCGCGGCCCGGCTGGTGGCGATTACCGGCAGCAGTGGCAAAACCACGGTTCGTGAAATGACCGGGGCCATTCTCGCCGGCATGGGGCCGACCTTGGTGACTGAAGGTAATCTCAATAATCACATTGGTGTTCCGCTGACCCTGTTTCGGCTGACGCCGGATCACCAGTTCGGTGCCATCGAGCTGGGGGCCAGTGGTCTTGGCGAAATCGCTCACACGGTGTCGATTACACGTCCTCAGGTTGCGATTCTGACCAATGCAGGGCAGGCGCATCTGGAGGGTTTTGGCAGTTACCAGAATATTGTTCTGGCCAAAGGCGAGATTATTGATGGCGTGCCGGCAGATGGAGCCGTCGTGCTGAACCGGGACGATCCCGCCTTCGATCAGTGGCATGCCCGTGCGGGCCAACGGCGGGTGCTGGGTGTTTCCCGGATGGGTCACCCGGCCGCGGATTACCACGCGGAGGCGATCATGGCCACTGACCAGGGGTTTGAATTCCTGGTGCTGGGGCCAGACAGCTGGCGCTGTCATCTGGTGCTGGGGTTGCCCGGTGAACACAACATCACCAATGCTCTGCTGGCTCTCGCGGCCTGCAGGGAACTGGGAGCGACGGATCAGCAGGTTCAGTCCGGGCTCATGCAGGTGCAAGCGGTGAAGGGGCGCCTCCAGGTGCTCAAGCCGGCCCCGGATCTGACCCTGATTGACGACAGTTACAACGCCAATCCGGCATCCATGAAGGCGGCGCTGGATGTGCTGGCGTCGTACCCGGCGCCGCGGCTGGCGGTGCTTGGCGCCATGGCTGAGTTGGGCGATGAAGCCGAAGAGTTGCACCGGCAGGTGGGTGAACATGCCCGCGCCCGAGGAATTGACAAGCTTATGGTGGTTGGAGCCGGGGGTAACGGCTACGGCACCGGATTTGGTGACGAGACAGAGTTTTTCCCGAGTCATGAGCAGGCGGTGAACGCCATTGTGGCGGACCGGAATGGTGCTATGACGGTCCTGGTGAAAGGTTCTCGTAGTTCCGCCATGGATCGCGTGGTGGAGGGAATTCAGAAAAAGGTGAAGAACCCATGCTGCTCTGGCTGACAGAGATACTATCGCAATACTTTTCGTCGCTGACGGTGTTTCAGTATCTGACACTGCGGGCGATTCTGGGCATTCTTACGGCGCTGCTGATCTCGCTGGTGATCGGTCCGGTGATGATTCGCAAGCTGAGTCAGTACCAGATCGGCCAGGCCGTGCGTGATGACGGCCCCCAGACTCACCTGAGCAAGGCTGGTACGCCGACGATGGGCGGCGCTCTGATTCTGGTGGCCATCGCCATTTCCACCCTGCTGTGGGCGGATCTGACCAATCGTTATGTCTGGGTGGTGTTGCTGGTTACCCTGCTGTTCGGTGCCATTGGCTGGGTGGATGACTACCGTAAGGTTGTGGAACGCAATCCCCGGGGCCTGCCGGCACGCTGGAAATACTTCTGGCAGTCGGTGATCGGGGCCACGGCCGCGATTGTGCTTTATGTCACTGCTTCACTGCCCCAGGAAACCTCGCTTTATTTGCCGTTCCTGAAAAATGTCTCGCTGACCCTGGGACCGGTGTTGTTCATTCTGCTGACCTACTTCGTGATTGTCGGTAGCAGCAACGCGGTAAACCTTACAGACGGTCTGGATGGTCTGGCCATCATGCCAACCGTCATGGTGGCGGGAGCTCTGGCCATCTTTGCTTACCTCTCGGGCCATGCCCAGTTCGCCAATTACCTGCTGATTCCGCATCTGCCCGGAACCGGTGAGCTGATCATTTTCTGTGGAGCCCTGGTGGGTGCGGGTCTCGGGTTCCTGTGGTTCAACACTTACCCGGCTCAGGTATTCATGGGCGATGTCGGTGCCCTTGCCCTGGGAGCCGCCCTGGGTACAGTGGCCGTCATCGTACGGCAGGAAATCGTGTTGTTCATCATGGGCGGTGTGTTCGTGATGGAAACCATTTCTGTGATTCTGCAGGTGGCCTCATTCCGGCTCACGGGTCGGCGGATCTTCCGGATGGCGCCGCTGCACCATCATTTTGAATTGAAAGGCTGGCCCGAGCCACGAGTCATTGTCCGGTTCTGGGTTATCACTGTTGTTCTCGTTCTGATTGGCCTGGCCAGTCTGAAAATCCGATAGGAAATTGCTACGGCTATGAGTGTCATTGTTTCGGATCGTCGCACGTTAATCGTAGGGCTCGGTAAGACCGGGCTTTCCTGCGTGCGTTACCTGTCCGGGCAGGGGCGTGAGATTGCTGTGGCTGATAGTCGCCTTCAGCCTCCAGGCCTGGATGAGCTGAAGGCCGGTTGGCCAGACGTCCCGGTTTACCTGGGCGAGTTTGATGAGGACCTGTTTGCCGGTTTCAATGAGCTGGTCGTCAGCCCGGGAATCAGTATTGCAGAGCCGGCGATTGCCGGTGCGGCGGCCAGGGGCGCCCGGATTCGCGGCGACATCGATTTATTCGCCGATGCGGCCGACGCGCCGATCATTGCCATCACCGGCTCTAACGGCAAAACCACGGTAACAACCCTGGTCGGGGAAATGGCACGAGCTGCGGGCCGCAATGTGCAGGTGGGCGGCAATATCGGTACGCCCGCGCTGGATTTGCTGGACCAGGGTGCGGATCTCTATGTATTGGAGCTGTCGAGTTTTCAGCTGGAGACCACTGAAGAACTTGGGGCGCTGGCGGCCACTGTGTTGAATGTCAGCGATGATCACATGGACCGGTACCCGGACAAGATGGCGTATTTCCAGGCCAAGCAACGGATCTACCGTGGCTGCAAAAATGCCATCGTGAACCTCGACGATGCGCTGAGCACGCCCATGGCTCGGGATACCCTGAGGTTTCTGTGTTTTGGCTTTAACCGGGTGAATCCGGAGACCTTCAGCACCCGGGATGATGACCAGGGCACCTGGATTACCTGGGGCCTGGATAACCTTTTGCTGGCCAGTGAACTCCAGTTGATGGGCAGGCATAACATCAGCAACGTGATGGCCGCCCTGGCGCTGGGGCATGCGGCTGGCCTGGCCATGGAGCCGATGCTGGAGGTGGCCCGCAGCTTCCGGGGGCTGCCCCATCGCTGTGAATTCGTCCGCAACCTGAATGGCGTGGATTACATCAATGATTCCAAAGGTACCAATGTTGGTGCCACGGTAGCCGCCATTGAAAGCCTGGTGCCGGATTCAGGCAAGGTGATCCTGATCGCAGGCGGAGATGGCAAAGGCGCGGATTTTCAGCCGCTCGCAGAGCCGGTGGCCGCATGCTGTCGTGCCTTGGTGCTGATTGGACGCGATGCCGGCAAGATATCCGAGGCGGTAGGCGTGTCAGTGCCGCAGTATCGCGCAACGTCACTGCAAGAGGCGGTCAGCCTTGCCCGCCAGGCGGCTGAGCCGGGCGATCGGGTGCTGTTGTCTCCAGCCTGTGCCAGCTTTGACATGTTCCAGGATTACAACGATCGCGGCGAGCAGTTCCGCGCTTTGGTGGAGGGGCTGTGATGCAGGCAGGCGTCAGCGTTCCTCATTATCAGGGTATGGCGGGTGAGTTGCAGCCGCTGCCGGTGCTGATTATTACCTCCGTGGCCTTGCTGGTGACTGGTGTGGTGATGATTTCGTCAGCGTCGATGGACATGGCGGCCGCCACGTTGGGCAACAGTTACCACTACGTTATTCGCCAGATCCTGTTCGCCGGTCTTGGCTGTGCCACGGCTCTTGTTGCTGTCAACGTGCCGGTATCCTGGTGGGAGCGCAGCGGATGGCTGCTGCTGGGCATTGGCCTTCTGGTATTGGTGCTGGTACTGACGCCGCTCGGCCGCACGGTTAATGGTTCTACCCGGTGGATTCCCATGGGGCTATTCAATGTTCAGGTGTCTGAAGTCGCCAAGCTCTGCCTCATAGCCTACCTGGCCGGTTATGTGGTCCGTCGGCGGGAAGAACTGCTCCATACCTGGCCGGGCTTCCTGAAACCCCTGGGAGTTTTGGGCGTGGCATCGGTGTTGCTGGTTATCCAGCCCGACTTCGGCGCAACGGTGGTGCTGGTGACGGCGGCGGCCGGCATGATTTTTCTGAGTGGCGTGAGGCTTAGCCGGTTCATGCCATTGATTGGCGTACTGGCGGCGCTGGGTACGATTCTGGTAGTCACCCAACCGTATCGATTGAAGCGGGTGGTCAGCTATCTCGACCCCTGGAAAGACCAGTTCGACAGTGGTTATCAGCTCACTCAGTCGCTGATTGCCTTTGGTCGAGGCGAGTGGGTGGGCGTTGGCCTGGGGAACTCGGTACAGAAACTGTTCTTCCTGCCAGAGGCCCATACGGACTTTATCTACGCGATTATTGCCGAGGAATTCGGTTTGCTTGGAGCGCTGGTGGTGCTCGGCCTGTTTGCGGCGCTGGTGGTCAGTGGCCTGGTGATTGCCCGGCGTGCGGAGAAAGCCGGCATGGCGTTCGGCGCCTGTTTCAGCTACGGCATCACGCTGCTGATTGGATTGCAGGCGGGCATCAACATGGCGGTGAGTACTGGGCTCCTGCCAACCAAAGGCTTGACCTTGCCGCTGGTCAGTTATGGCGGCTCCAGCCTGATGGTTACCTGCATTGGTATCGCGGTTATCGCCCGGGTAGAGCTGGAGCGGCAGGATCGGGCCAGGGTGGCATCGGAAACAAAGAGCAGCGGACGCAAAGGAGGAGCAGTGTATGACTGATTCACCTCGCCGTCGCTTCCTGATGATGGCTGGCGGCACCGGCGGCCATGTGTTTCCTGCGTTGGCCACAGCCCGCGCGTTGCAGCAACGGGGGCACGAGGTGCACTGGCTCGGGGCCAGCGGCGGCATGGAAGAACGTCTGATTGGAGACACCGATATTCCGCTGTCGCTCATTCACATTTCCGGCCTGCGCGGTAAAGGCAAGCTGGCGCTGCTGCTGGCACCGTTCCGGTTGATGCGCGCCCTGGGCGAAGCCTACACCCATTTGCGCCGGATCCGCCCCGACTGCGTGGTAGGTATGGGCGGTTTTGTCACCGGGCCGGGTGGTATTGCCGCCTGGCTGATGCGCAAGCCGCTGGTGATTCATGAACAGAACGCCATCGCTGGAATGACTAACCGTTGGCTCACACGTTTTTCCGAAACGGTGCTTGAGGCGTTTCCTGACAGTTTTGGTGACCAGACGGTTACCCGCTGTACTGGCAATCCGGTGCGGGGCGAAGTGGCGTCGATGGACACCCCCGAACAACGATTGGCGGGCCGAAGTGGCAGGCTCCGGGTGTTGGTTATTGGTGGCAGCCTGGGAGCACAGGTGTTCAATCAGCAGCTGCCCCGGGCCCTGGCGCTGATGCCGGAGGCTGATCGCCCGGATGTTCGGCATCAATGCGGTGAGAAGAATCTCGAGGCGGCCCGGGCGGCCTACGACGAAGCCGGAGTCAGTGCCAGCATTGAGCCCTTTATCCGCGATATGGCGGAGGCCTATGGCTGGGCTGATCTGGTGATCTGCCGTGCCGGAGCGCTGACGGTGTCTGAGCTCTGTGCGGCGGGAATTGGCGCGGTGCTGGTGCCATTCCCCCACGCGGTCGATGACCACCAGACCCGGAACGGCCAGCACATGGTGAAAGCCGGGGCGGCCATTCTGGTTCCGCAGCCAAAGCTGAACCCGGAGGTGCTGGCGGAAACCCTGAAAGATCTGGCAACAGATCGAAAACGAATTCTGACTATGGCGAAGGCCGCCCGCTCGCTGGCCCGCCCTGATGCAACGGAGAGAGTCGTGAATTACTGTCTGGAGGCCGCCAATGGCTGATGCAACCAATCCGCCACTGGTATATCAGGTGCCGGAAATGCGCCGGATCCGCCGCATCCATTTTGTCGGGATCGGTGGTGCCGGGATGAGCGGTATCGCCGAAGTCCTGAAGAACCAGGGCTATGACGTATCTGGCTCTGATATCCGGGACAGTGCTGTTACTGCGCGCCTGCGGGCAATGGATGTCGATGTGTACATCGGTCATCGCGCCGAAAACACCGATCTGGCCGACGTGGTGGTAGTGTCTTCGGCCGTTGCCGGCGACAACCCGGAAGTGGTCTCTGCCCGTGAACGGCGGGTACCGATTGTACCCCGGGCCGAGATGCTGGCGGAGATCATGCGCTATCGCCATGGTATCGCTGTGGCCGGTACCCACGGCAAAACCACAACCACCAGCCTGATTGCCTCCGTGTTGGGAGAGGCCGGACTGGACCCCACCTTTGTGATCGGTGGCAAACTCAACAGCGCCGGAACCAATGCCCAGTTGGGTGGTTCCCGTTACCTGGTGGCAGAAGCCGACGAAAGCGATGCGTCGTTCCTGCATCTGACACCGGTTATTTCTGTGGTCACCAACATTGAAGCTGACCACATGGACACCTACGGTGGGGATGTCGAAAAGCTCAAGCAGACCTTCGTGGACTTCCTGCACAACCTGCCGTTTTACGGTGTTGCGGTTATGTGCGTGGACGACGACTACGTTCAGGAGATCATTCCACGCATTTCCCGGGCCATTATCACTTATGGCATCGACAATCCTGATGCTGATTACCGGGCGGAGAACATTACCTCTGATGGTCTGAAGACCCGGTTCCTGGTGCGTCGCCCTGGTGGTCGGCCGGATCTCCAGGTGGAGCTGAAAATGCCGGGTCGTCACAACGTTCTGAACGCCCTGGCAACGATTGCCGTGGCGACCGATGAAGGGGTGGACGACCAGGCCATCTGCCGCGGGCTGGCTGGATTTGCCGGTGTTGGCCGTCGGTTCCAGGTGTATGGCGAGTATCAGACACCGAAAGCAGCAGCGACGCTGGTGGACGACTACGGCCACCACCCCACCGAGGTGGAGGCCGTTATCCGGGCTGCCCGCGAAGCCTGGCCCCAGCGCCGGATCGTGATGCTGTATCAGCCACACCGGTATACCCGGACACGGGATCTATATGAGGATTTCGTGCGGGTATTGTCCGAAGTGGATGGGCTGTTGCTGATGGATGTGTATTCCGCGGGTGAGCCGGCTATTCCGGGAGCAGACGGGCGGGCTTTGTGCCGGAGCATCCGGCAGCGGGGCAAGGTAGAACCCGTGTTCGTTGAAGATAACCGTGAAATCGAGAGTCTGCTGGCGAATGTCCTGCAGGATGGTGATCTGTTGATCACCCAGGGGGCCGGCGATATCGGTGGCGTAGCAGCAAGGCTGGCAGCAGCAGGAGTCAAGGCAAGTGAGTGATCTGACCCACAACGACATTCAGCCGTATCAGGCCCCCCCCGAACTGGTTCGGGCACTGGGGCGCGTGGCTGTGTTCATGGGGGGCGATTCCGCCGAGCGGGAAGTATCCCTGAAAAGTGGCAAAGCCGTGCTGGCAGCGTTGCAATCGGCGGGTATCGATGCGGTTGGCCGGGACATTCGGGGCTGTCTGCTGAGGACCGTGGACGAACCCGATTTCGATCGCGTGTTCATTGCCCTTCATGGCCGTGGTGGCGAAGACGGGACCCTTCAGGCGATCCTTGGGCAGGCAGGCATTCCTTATACCGGCAGTGAAGTGCTGGCATCGGCACTGGCCATGGACAAATTGCGCACCAAGTATGTGTTCGAAGGTTGTGGGCTGCCTACGCCGGCATTTCGTGCCATGACCTCCGTGAGTGAGGCCGAGGACATTGCGACGGCACTGGGGGCGCCCCTTAGTGTGAAACCGGCCCACGAAGGTTCGAGTATCGGTATCCGTAAAGTGAGCAGCGCGGCAGAGCTGGCTGAAGCCTATGAGGCGGCAGCCCGGCTGGATGATCTGGTGCTGGTAGAGCAGTGGATCGAAGGGCCGGAGTTTACCGTCAGCCTGCTACAGGACAAAGCGTTACCGGCGATTGGCCTGAGCACCGATCACGCCTTTTACGACTATGACGCCAAGTACCTGGCGGACGATACCCGGTACCGTATTCCCTGTGGTCTGGCGCCCGATGACGAATTGAGATTGCAGCATCTGGCCCTGGGTGCCTTCCGGGTGCTGGGCTGTCGCACCTGGGGACGGGTCGACATCATGCAGGATCGGGCCGGTGAGTTCTGGTTGCTTGAGGTTAACACGGTTCCCGGTATGACGGACCACAGCCTGGTGCCGATGGCCGCAAAGGCGGCCGGCATCAGTTTTGAAGAACTGGTGGTGCGAATTCTCAGGGACACGCTGGCGGAGGGCATCGATGCTTGAGACGTTGCTGATCCGGAGCCGGGCGGTACCGCCCGAACCGCCACGCCGCCGGGGGGCAACCTCTGTCGGGCCTGAGCGGGACCGGTTTGGTGTGTTGAAAGCTGTGCTGTCGGCCGTACCCTGGTTGCAGGTCGGCCTGGGCGCAACGGTGGTACTTCTGGCCGCCATGGTGCCCTGGGCAACGGACCGGATGCTGACCGCCATGGATCAGCAGATACTGGCGGTGGATGTGCGGGGCGAATTTGCTGGCGACAGCCAGACGGCTATTGAGCGAGCGGCCGGCGCCTGGATTGGCAAAAGCTATTTCGCCACCGATCTGGCTGACATCAAGGCTGAACTGGAACGGCGCCCCTGGGTGGCGTCGGCAGCGATAAAGCGAGTCTGGCCAGGCCGTCTTGAAATCGATATTCGGGAAAAGAAGCCACTGGCCTACTGGACCGATGGTCGACTGGTGAGCCGTTCAGGCGAACTGTTCTCGCCGCCGAATCCGGAGGTGGCCGGAAAGCTGCCCCGTCTGGCTGGGCCGGATGAGCGGGTCAGGGACGTGATCGGTATGGCCCGGACCATGAGCGAGCAGTTGGTGGGATATGGCCTGGGTTTTGCCGGACTGGCGCTGGAGCAACGTGGCGCCTGGACCCTGACTCTCAGCAATGGCATCGAAGTGGTGCTGGGGCGAGATCAGGTAGAACAACGGTTTGAACGCTTTATCACCGTTTATGAGAACCGTCTGGCCTCGCGGGTTGATGAGGTCAGCCGGATAGATGTCCGCTACTCGAACGGGGTGGCGGTGCAGTGGAAGACGGACGTGGCTCAGGCTGCTCCGAAATCCTGATAACGATTACTACGAACCTGGGGTTTGGTGAAACACATGTCATCGGTTGAAACGGAAAACATGATTGTCGGCCTGGATATTGGAACCTCCAAGGTGGTGGCGATAGTCGGCAAGCGCAAGATGGATGGAACCATCGAAGTGGTCGGTATCGGTTCACACCCGTCCCGGGGGCTCAAACGCGGTGTTGTGGTGAACATTGAAACCACGGTACAGGCCATTCAGCGCGCGGTTGAAGAGGCCGAACTGATGGCGGGTTGTCGCATTCATTCGGTGTACGCCGGTATTGCTGGCAGCCACATCAAGAGCCTCAATTCCCACGGCATCGTGGCGATCCGGGACCGGGAAGTCACCCAGGCGGATATTGACCGGGTGATTGACGCTGCCCAGGCGGTGGCGATTCCGGCGGACCAGAAAATCCTGCACATCCTGCCTCAGGAGTTCGTCATCGATAACCAGGAAGGTATCAAGGAACCGATGGGGATGTCCGGTGTGCGGCTGGAGGCCAAAGTTCACCTGGTGACCTGTGCCGTGAATGCGGCCCAGAACATCGAGAAGTGTGTCAAACGCTGCGGGCTGGAAGTGGACGACATCATTCTGGAACAACTGGCTTCCAGCCACGCCATCTTGACCGAGGATGAAAAGGAATTGGGCGTCTGTGTGGTGGATATCGGTGGTGGTACAACCGACATTGCCGTGTTCACGGGCGGGGCAATTCGCCATACCGCCGTCATCCCGATCGCCGGTGACCAGGTGACCAATGACATTGCCATGGCGTTGCGCACGCCCACCCAGAATGCCGAGGAAATCAAGATCAAGTACGCCTGCGCCCTGACCCAACTGGCGGGTGCGGAAGAAACCATCAAGGTTCCCAGCGTGGGAGACCGGGCTCCGCGGGATCTTTCGCGTCAGGCTCTGGCGGAGGTCGTTGAGCCCCGCTATGAGGAGCTGTTCACGCTGGTGCAGTCTGAGTTGCGCCGGTCCGGGTTCGAGGATCTGATCCCGGCAGGCATCGTGATTACAGGCGGCTCGTCCACCATGGAAGGGGTGGTGGAGCTGGCTGAAGAAATCTTCCACATGCCGGTAAGACTGGCCTGTCCGCAGGCGGTTTCCGGTATGACGGAAGTGGTCAACAACCCGATATACGCCACTGGCGTCGGATTGTTGATCCATGGCTTCCGGCAAATGGATCTTGGCCGGGCGCCGGTGCTCAAGGGGGAGGAGGCTCCCTCGCTGGTTGAGCGCATGAAAGCCTGGTTCACCGGTCATTTCTGACGGTGTTCCGGTTGCAGTACACGAAGGTCTCTCGAAAAAAACACAACGATTGAAGCAACCGGCCTGGAAAGGCCGGACACAGCACGAAGGAGTAGGGGAAATGTTTGAACTCGTTGATAATGTTCAGCAGAACGCAGTTATCAAGGTCGTCGGTGTTGGCGGTGGCGGTGGCAACGCCGTTCGTCACATGCTCAACAGCGACGTGGAAGGCGTTGAATTTATCTGCGCCAACACAGATGCCCAGGCCCTGAAGGACCTGGACGCACGTCAGATTATTCAGCTGGGTGGCAACATCACCAAGGGCCTGGGTGCGGGTGCCAATCCGGAAGTCGGTCGCCAGTCTGCACTGGAAGATCGCGACCGTATTGCTGAAGCTCTGAGCGGCTCCGATATGGTGTTCATCACCGCCGGCATGGGTGGCGGTACCGGTACCGGAGCAGCCCCCGTGGTTGCTGAAGTTGCCCGTGAGCTGGGTATCCTGACGGTTGCGGTGGTTACCAAGCCGTTCCAGTTTGAAGGCGGCAAGCGCATGAGTGTGGCTGAAGCCGGTCTGAAAGAACTGGAAGAGAGCGTTGACTCCCTGATTACCATTCCCAATGAAAAGCTGTTGGCAGTCATGGGCAAGAAAACCAGCCTGCTGGATGCCTTTGCCTCCGCCAATGATGTGTTGCTGGGTGCGGTTCAGGGCATTGCTGACCTGATTACCCGCAACGGTATGATCAACGTCGACTTTGCCGACGTGAAAACGGTTATGTCCGAGATGGGCATGGCGATGATGGGTACCGGTCGCGCCACCGGCGAGAATCGTGCCCGTGAAGCCGCAGAAGCCGCGGTTCGCAGCCCGCTGCTCGAAGATATCAACCTGCAGGGTGCCAAGGGTATTCTGGTCAATATCACCGCTGGTATGGACCTGAATCTGGGCGAGTTCTCCGAAGTGGGCGACATTGTGCGCGAATTCGCGTCCGATTCAGCCACTGTGGTGGTCGGTACCGTGATCGATCCGGAAATGACCGACGAGCTCAAGGTTACTGTTGTGGCGACTGGCCTGGGTGGCGAGCGCGAGAAGCCGACCAAGGTGGTGGACAACACCCGTACCCTCGATGGCAAGACCGATTACAACCAGCTGGATCGCCCGGCCGTGTTGCGTCGTCGTGCGGTTGCCCAGGGTAATGTGGCGCTGGATCAGAGCAAAGAAAGCGAAGAACAGGGCGTGGACTATCTCGATATTCCCGCATTCCTTCGCCGGCAGGCTGATTGATAATCTGTTTCAACCGTGGCAGGGCTGGCTTTACTGTGAATCAGAAAGCATAAGCTTCCGCCTAAGTTGAGCTGATGCGCCATAGCTCATGACTATTGCAAAGGTTAAGTAAAGTCATGTTGGTTAAATGGTACTCAGTCTTGAATTCTGATATTCTCCGGGCAGTTTTTGCTCAGAATATCGACTTTTTGTGACGGAATAATGAACCGATGATCAGACAACGGACACTCAAAAACACCATCCGCGCGACCGGTGTTGGCCTGCATTCCGGGGAAAAGGTATACCTGACCCTGAAGCCAGCACCCGTCGACACGGGGATCATCTTCCGCCGCACGGACCTCGACCCGATGGTCGAAATCCGTGCCTGTGCGGAGAATGTGGGTGAGACCATGCTGTCCACGACGCTGGTAAAAGACGGTGTCCGTGTGGCGACGGTAGAGCATCTGCTCTCCGCCATGGCTGGTCTCGGCATCGACAACTGTTTTGTCGAGCTCAGCGCTGCAGAAGTGCCGATCATGGATGGCTCTGCCGGGCCGTTCGTGTTCCTGCTTCAGTCTGCCGGTATCTCCGAGCAGGAAGCGGCCAAGCGTTTTATCCGCATCAAGCGCGAAGTCACTGTGGAAGAGGGCGACAAAAAAGCCACCTTCCTGCCGTTCGAAGGCTTCAAGGTGAGCTTCGGGATTGATTTTGATCACCCGGTCTTCAAGGGCCGTGCCCAGACAGCGACCGTGGACTTTTCCAGCACCTCCTTTGTGAAGGAAGTGTCCCGCGCCAGAACCTTCGGGTTCATGCGTGATATCGAAAAGTTGCGAGCGATGAACCTGGCACTGGGTGGCAGCGTGGATAATGCGATTGTGGTGGACGACTACAAGATCCTCAATGAGGACGGTCTCCGCTACGATGACGAGTTCGTCAAGCACAAGGTACTGGATGCCATCGGCGATCTCTATCTGCTGGGCAACAGCCTGATTGGTGAGTTCCGTGGTATCAAATCAGGTCACGACCTGAACAACAAGCTGCTGCGCAAGCTCAGGGCAGAAGAAGATGCATGGGAAGTAGTGACCTTCGATGATGAAGCCACTGCGCCTATCTCTTATATGAAACCTGTGCTGGCGGCGGGTTAAGGCGGGAAGCCTTAATCCCGGACGTGGCTGGCGAGTTTTTCGAGAACCTCGCGTAGAGCTTTATCCTTCGTGTGCCCGGCTTCCTCCTGGAGGAGCCGGGCATTTTCTTTGCTGAGCGGCTCTTTTACCGGTTTGCGTCGGCTGGCGAATCTGGGTGGGCTGACCTTGATTCTGACCTTCCAGACGTAGCGGAACAGTTCATTCTCCCTCAGTGCCGACATGATCTCGTGCTGGCGGAAGCGCAGTCGCGTGGCTTTGCTTGCATTATCAGTAGACAGCACCAATTCCCCCTCCCGACAGCTGACGAATCGGGTACCCTCGGACAGTTCTGCGGGAATGGCCGCGAGTACCAGTTGTTCGGCCTGCAGGTGCAGTTCGGCTTTGGACATCAGCTCTTTGAGCGTATTGTTGCCAGCCGACCCTTTGCCAAAGATCATTTTTTGATCATTTTTTTCCGTCATGGTCGCTTTTTTCTCGACGAGCCTGTTTACGATTGGTTACACTTCGGCACGCTTTGTGCGTAGCGCCATTGTTACTCTCGTTTTACATTGTCACGAGTGAGAGAGTCTACCGGGCGCTGCGATTATTCAGTACGTAGTTGTTGCCAAGGATAGCAGACCCGCTCGGAATATTTCCGGGTCGCAGCACTACAGGGATACGGTTGCGGCTCAACAATGAAACCGAAAGACGATATGAACGTAATTTTCGTAGGCAAACGTCACGGTCAGTCCAGGGCAATACCGCTGAATGGGCCGCTGTTGTGTGGCCTGGTCTTTCTGGTGTTGGCCACGCTGGCGGCAGCCGGATGGGCTGGCTATCAGGTGGCGATCAGTCAGTTTGAAGCTCGGCAACCCACCGAGTCTGAGCTTGTGGCGGGCTGGAAAGAAAGGCTGCAAGATCAGAAGGACGAAGTCGCCCGGGTTCGTGAGAACGTGCAGCAGCAGATTGATGCGCTGACCCTTCGGCTGGGCCAGATTCAGGGTCGTCTGCTGCGCCTGGATGCGCTCGGCCAGCGATTCGTGGAAACCGGCATGGTCGCCAGCGATGAATTCAATTTTGACAAGCCGGCAGCGGTTGGTGGCCCCGAAGAAGATGCGCTACCCGGGGATTCCTACACGGCTCCCGAGCTGACGGACATGATCAATCAGCTGGAACAGCAGATCAACGATCGTGAAAAGCAACTGCGCCTGCTCGATAAAGTCGCTTCCCGCAAAAAGCTGGAAGATGAGCTCTATGTGCAGGGGCGGCCGATCACCTGGGGCTGGCTCTCGTCCAAATACGGATACCGCTCGGATCCTTTTACCGGAAAACGTACCTGGCATGCCGGTGTTGATCTGGCGGGCAAGGAAGGCAGCGACATTATTGCCGTGGCGGCTGGTGTTGTAACCTGGGCCGACGAGCGTTATGGCTACGGAAATCTGGTTGAAATCGACCATGGCGACGGCCTGGTTACCCGGTATGCCCACGCCAAGGCCATCAAGGTTAAGGTTGGGGATGTGGTGCAGAAAAGCCAGGTTGTTGCACTGATGGGCAGCACCGGCCGGTCCACCGGCCCCCATGTGCATTTTGAAGTTATCCGCAATGGTAAATCCGAAAATCCCGTGAAATACATCCAGCGCGCAAGCCGCTGATTCCATTCCCGTGAACCCCGCCTTTTGTCCTGTCGCCAAATAAGGTTAGAATGCCGGCTTCCTCCGTTTAACTGAAGAAGCAGTGGTCTATGTTCACAAAGCTTGCAACCAAGATGTTCGGCAGTAAGAACGCCAGAGAAATCAAGAGGATGCGCAAAGTAGTTACGCGTATCAATGAACTTGAGGAACAGTTTGGCGCATTGTCTGACACCGAGTTGCAAGGCAAGACTGCTGAGTTCCGGCGCAGACTTGATGAAGGTGAAGCGCTGGACAGCCTGCTGCCTGAAGTGTTTGCCACAGTGCGGGAGGCCAGCCGCCGGGTGATGGGCATGCGCCACTACGATGTCCAGCTCATCGGGGGCATGACCCTGCATGAAGGTCGAATCGCCGAAATGAAGACCGGTGAAGGGAAAACTCTGGTGGCTACCGCCGCGGTCTACCTGAATGCGCTTCCCGGTAAAGGCGTGCACGTGGTAACCGTGAACGATTACCTGGCTCGCCGTGACGCCGAGTGGATGGGCAAACTTTACCGTTTCCTTGGCATGCAGGTGGGAGTGGTGGCGTCGGGCCAGCCGCCGGAAGAAAAGCGTGCCGCCTATCAGGCGGATATCACCTATGGCACCAATAACGAGTTCGGTTTCGACTATCTGCGCGACAACATGGCCTTCAGCATTGAGGACAAGGTTCAGCGCGGTCTTAACTTTGCCATTGTCGATGAAGTCGATTCCATCCTGATCGACGAGGCCCGTACCCCGCTCATTATTTCCGGTGCCGCTGAGGATTCTTCCAAACTGTATCAGGCCGTCAATGCTCTGGTGCCGAGTCTTGAGAAAGGTGAGGTGAGCGAGGAAGGTGAATCCTCCGGTGACTTCACCATTGATGAGAAATCCCGTCAGGTTGAACTGACCGAATCCGGTCATGAGAAGGTTGAAGATCTGCTGCTTGGTCAGGGCCTGCTGAAGGAGGGCGAAAGCCTGTATTCGGCTGCCAACCTGAGCCTGCTGCACCATGTGCACTCGGCGCTTCGCGCCCATCACCTGTTCCAGAAAGACGTGGATTACATTGTCCAGGGCGGTCAGGTGGTGATCGTAGATGAACACACTGGCCGGACCATGCCTGGTCGCCGGTGGAGCGAAGGTCTGCATCAGGCGATTGAAGCAAAAGAAGGTCTCAAGATTCAGGCCGAAAGTCAGACGCTGGCGTCGACTACCTTCCAGAACTATTTCCGTCTCTATGACAAGCTGGCCGGTATGACCGGTACCGCCGATACCGAAGCTTTCGAATTCCGCCAGATTTACGGTCTGGACGTGGTGGTTATTCCGCCGAACAAGCCTATTCAGCGGATTGATTACAACGACCTGGTGTACCTGACCCAGGAAGAGAAGTTCCACGCTATCATCGACGAAATCAAGGATGTGACCGCAGAAGGGCGGCCCATTCTGGTGGGCACCGCGTCCATCGAAGCCTCCGAACTTCTGTCCATGCTGCTGAAGAAGGCGCGCATTGACCACAAGATCCTGAACGCCAAACAGCACGAATCCGAAGCCCTGATTATTGCCCAGGCAGGGCGCCCGGGTGCGGTTACCATCGCCACCAATATGGCGGGTCGGGGTACCGATATTGTCCTCGGTGGCAACTGGGAGTACGAAGTTGCGGCCCTGGATAATCCCTCGGAAGAGGAAGTGGCTCGCATGAAGGCGGAGTGGACTGAGCGCCACAACCAGGTACTGGACGCCGGTGGCTTGCACATCATCGGTACCGAGCGCCACGAGTCCCGCCGGATTGATAACCAGCTCCGGGGTCGTGCCGGTCGTCAGGGGGATCCGGGCTCTTCCCGATTCTTCCTCTCGCTGGAGGACAACCTGATGCGGATCTTTGCGCCGGAGCGCGTGAAGAATCTGATGCAGGCCATGGGCATGAAGAAAGGTGAAGCCATCGAGCACCGGATGGTCACCAATGCCATTGAAAAGTCGCAGCGCAAGGTCGAAGGCCGCAACTTCGATATGCGTAAAACGCTGCTTGAATACGACGATGTCGCCAACGATCAGCGTACGGTCATTTACGAGCAGCGCAACGAGGTGATGGCGTCCAACGATATTTCCGAGATGATCGATACCATCCGTGAAGACGTGGTGGATTCGGTGGTCAGTGAGTTTATTCCGCCGCAAAGCATGCCCGAACAGTGGGATGTGCAGGGGCTGGAGGCTCAGTTGCAGTCCGAGATGGCGATTGAGCTGCCCATCCAGCAGTGGCTGAAGGACGACAATAAACTGTATGAAGACAATCTTCGCCAGAAGATTCTCGACGCCATTGTGGCTGAGTACAAGGCCAAGGAAGAAGTGGCCGGTTCCGAAGCCATGCGCAAGTTTGAGAAGCAGGTGTTCCTGCAGGTGCTGGATACCCTGTGGAAGGAGCATTTGTCCAACATGGATCACCTGCGCCGGGGTATCCATCTGCGTGGCTACGCTCAGAAGAACCCGAAGCAGGAATACAAGCGCGAGGCGTTTAACCTGTTCGAAACCATGCTCGATACCATGAAGCGTGACGTTACCCGGGTTTTGTGCCATGTGCGGGTTCAGAGCCAGGAGGAAATGGCGGAAATCGAACGTCGACGCAAGGAAGAGCTGGAGCGGGAAATGGCGCGCGCCAAACTCCGTCACGAGCAGGCCAGTGCCGCCCAGGCAGAAGGCGAGGGTGACGATGGCCAGCAGGGCCAGCAGGCAACCCCGGAGACCTTTGTCCGCCAGGAGCGCAAGGTCGGTCGTAACGAGCCTTGTCCCTGCGGGTCTGGCAAAAAATACAAGCAATGCTGCGGAAAGGTGAGCTGACCAGCCACCGAGTAGCCGGAAACCAGAACCCGCAATTCGCCAGTGCGCTGGCGCTTGCGGGTTCTGTCGTTTGAAGATCAGGAAAATTCAAGGAGACAGGCATGGCGGTAGGTCCAGGAACCTTACCCGATTTCTTCCCGGTGGCGGGAATCAAGCTGGGCATAGCCAGTGCGGGGATCAAAAAGCCCGGCAGAAAAGACATCGTGGTGTTTGAGCTGGCGCCGGAAACCCGGGTAGCGGGTATTTTTACCCGCAACCAGTTCTGTGCGGCCCCAGTGGTCCTCAGTCGCCGCCACCTGTCCCAGGATGCTCCGCGATATCTGTTGATCAACACCGGCAATGCCAACGCCGGTACCGGCGAACGGGGCCTGACGGACGCCGCGGCCTGCTGCGAGGCGCTGGCGAAAGAGGCGGGCATTTCTGCCAGCCAGGTATTGCCATTCTCTACCGGGGTGATTGGAGAGCCATTGCCGGTCGCCAAGATTGTCAGTGCACTGCCAGAGGCTCTGGCCGACACCCGGGAAGACCGCTGGGCAGAGGCGGCATCCGGCATCATGACCACCGATACCCGCCCTAAAGGCGCGTCTCGGCAGCTGGATCTGGATGGCCATCGGGTGACCATTTCCGGAATCAGCAAGGGCGCGGGCATGATTCGCCCCAACATGGCCACCATGCTCGGCTTCATCGCTACCGATGCCCGTCTTGCGCCGGAGGTACTGCAAACGCTGGCTTCTGAGCTCGGCGAGAAGTCGTTCAACCGCATTACCATTGACGGCGACACCTCCACCAACGATGCCTGCATGCTGATGGCCAGTGGCCAGTATGGCGGGCCTGAGATTACCGCCGACAGCCCGCTGCTGCCGGAACTGCGGGCGGCCTTGCAGGACGTGTACCTGGAACTGGCCCACGCCATTGTCCGGGATGGCGAGGGGGCTACCAAATTCGTCACCATTGATGTCAGCGGCGCAGCCAGCCAGCAAGAAGCGCTTGATGTAGCCTATACCGTGGCGCACTCCCCGCTGGTGAAAACCGCCCTGTTCGCTTCAGACCCGAACTGGGGGCGTATCCTGGCGGCCGTTGGTCGTGCCGGTGTGGAGAATCTGGACCTCAATGCCCTTGAAATTTACCTGGGCGATGTCTGCCTGGTGCGCAACGGTGGCCGTGCCGACGACTACTCCGAGGCTCGGGGCCAGGCGGTGATGGATCAGGAAGAGATCACCATTGCTATTGACCTGAAGCGGGGCAATGTCCGGGAAACGGTCTGGACCTGTGATTTTTCCCATGATTACGTGACCATCAATGCCGAATACCGTACCTGAGTCTGTCGAGGGTCTTTCGGCTAACCGTAAGACTGTTCATGTAGCGGTGGGCGTGATCGTTCGCGATGGTCGTGTCCTGATTGCAAGGCGCCCGGACACAGCCCATCAGGGCGGTTTGCTGGAGTTTCCGGGTGGTAAGGTCGAGCCCGGAGAAACCGTCCAGCAGGCATTGTGTCGGGAAATCGCCGAAGAGACCGGGCTGGTTCTGACTGAGGACAGCCTGGAGCCGGTGATTGGCATACGTCACGACTACGGCGACAAGTGTGTGTTTCTTGATGTCTGGTCAAGCCACTCGGCTCAGGGCGAGCCAGAGGGTAAAGAAGGTCAGCCGGTCAGCTGGCTGGCTCCTGAGGCGCTCAAGGACGAAGAGTTTCCTGCCGCTAACCGGCCCATCATCAGAGCGCTGCGATTGCCCCATCGGCTGGCGGTTACCGGAACAATTGAGGATGCGCCGGCAGGCCTGGCCAGACTCGGTGCCGCTCTCGACCGGGGGCAGCCGGATTCACTGGTGGTGCTTCGCGCTCCGACCCTCTCCGGGGCTGCGTACCTTGAGCTGGCCGCAGCGGCTCTGGGCGGGTGCCGGGAAAGGGGCGTCGGGTTGATTCTGCATGGGGCGGCAGACCTGTGTCGGGCCGTTCCAGATGTCCAGGGCGTTCACCTGCCCTGGTGCGAGGCGCAGCTGCATTCAGAACGCCCTGTCAGCGACGATTACTGGTTGGGTGTGTCTTGCCATAGTGCTGAGCAATTGCGCTATGCAGAGCGTCTGGGGGCGGATTACGTGGTCCTGGGTAATGTGCTGGAGACGCCCAGCCATCCGGGGCAGCCCGGAATCGGGTGGGCTGCTTTTCAGGCGTTGGCCGCAACGGCAAATGTGCCGGTTTACGGTATCGGAGGTCTCGGACCTGAGCACCAGTCCCGGGCCCGCGCGCTTGGTGGCCAGGGCGTGGCTGGTATCGGTTTCTGGTGGTAGCCATCTGTGGCCCGGGGCGATTACGGATTCCAACCAGGCCCGGGCCATGCCAAAGTAACCTCTTCAACAGATCAATCGGAGTTTTCTGTGACAAAACTGACCCATCTGGATGACAAGGGCGAAGCCCGAATGGTGGATGTCACCGACAAAGCGGTGACGGAACGCGAGGCCAGAGCCGAGGCCTGTGTCCGGATGGCTCCGGAAACCCTGAGAATGATCCTGGAAGGTGAGCACCCCAAGGGGGATGTGCTGGCGACGGCCAGGATAGCAGGCATCATGGCTGCGAAACGAACCCACGACCTGATTCCCCTGTGCCATGCGCTTAACCTGACCTCCGTGAAAGTCGAACTGAGGGCTGGCGATGATGGCGCCTCTGTGGCGATCGAGACCCGGTGCAAACTGGCCGGTCAGACCGGTGTTGAAATGGAAGCGCTGACGGCCGCGAGTGTGGCCGCCCTGACCATTTACGATATGTGTAAGGCGGTCGACAAAGGTATGGTGATCGATAATCTGCGTCTGCTGGAAAAGAAAGGCGGCCGCTCCGGCCACTGGCAGGCCCGGGAGCAATGATCTGAAGCCTGGCGGCGACCGTAACCTTTCGGGTACTGCATAATCCGGAGGGGAACTGTGTCGACACTACGCCAGGCAAGCAGCCGCATGATAGAATGCCCGCCCAATTTGTCCGAACCACGAGGAAACACAGTGGCTGTTCGTTACATTGAAACCTGCCGTTTGCCCACCCCCTTTGGTGTGTTTGATATGCACGGCTTTGAGGAGCCGGACACCGGGAAGGAGCATGTGGCGCTGACGTTGGGGGACATTGATAGCGCAGAACCACTGCTGGCACGAACCCACTCAGAGTGTCTGACGGGCGATGCCCTGTACAGCATGCGTTGTGACTGTGGTTATCAGCTGGAAGAAGCGTTGCGCAGTATCGCCCGGGAGGGTCGGGGTATTCTGATGTACTTGCGTCAGGAAGGCCGCGGTATCGGATTGCTGAACAAGATCCGGGCCTACCGTCTGCAGGACCAGGGCGCCGACACCGTGGAAGCGAATGAGCGTCTGGGCTTTGGCGCAGATCTCCGGGATTACAGCATGTGCAAAGACATGCTTGAGCACCTGGGCATCAAAAGCCTGCGCTTGATGACCAACAACCCGCGCAAGGTGAAGGCGCTGGAATCTTACGGCATCAACATTGCCGAGCGCGTGCCTTTGCATGTGGGCCGCAACCCGCACAACGAGCACTACCTGAACACCAAACAGAGCAAACTGGGCCACTGGCTGGAAACCCACCAGGACGACGACCCGGTCTGATGGATCTCTGGCGGATCAGTGCTGATCCGCCTTCGTTCCCGAGTTATTTAGCCGCCACCACTGTCGGGTATCCGAGCTGCTCCATTCGACGGGCAATGCTGCGACGAATACCGTCTGCATCCAGCCCGCAGTCCCGCAGTAATTCCTTGTGCTGACCGTGCTCAACGAACGCGTCCGGCAGTCCCAGTTGTAATACCGGCATGGAAACCTGGCGGGCATTCAGGAATTCCGTCACCGCGCTGCCCGCGCCACCGGCAATAACGTTTTCTTCCAGGGTGACCAGCAGGTCGTGGGTTTCCGCCAGTTCCAGTACCAGGGCCTCATCCAGAGGCTTGACGAAGCGCATGTCGGCGACCGTGGCGCCCAAGGCTTCTGCTGCCTCCAGTCCCGGCGCCAACAGAGTGCCGAAATTAAGGATGGCAATACTGCTACCGTCGCGTACGCGCCGGCCCTTGCCGATGGGCAGTGGGGTGAGTTGCTGCTGGATTTCGGCCCCAGGTCCGGTGCCCCGGGGGTAGCGAACGGCAGCCGGGCCGCTGTATTCAAGGCCGGTGTGCAGTAGCTGTCGGGTTTCGTTTTCGTCCGACGGCGTCATCACCAGCATGTTGGGAATGCAGCGTAGATAGCTGATGTCGAAGGCGCCAGCGTGGGTGGGGCCGTCTTCGCCGACCAGGCCCGCACGATCAATGGCAAACAGGACGTCCAGGTTCTGGATGGCGACATCGTGTACCAACTGGTCATAGGCTCGCTGCAGAAATGTTGAGTAAATGGCCACGACCGGCTTGGCACCATCGCAAGCCAGACCCGCCGCCAGGGTGACCGCATGCTGCTCGGCAATGGCGACATCAAAATAGCGATCCGGGAAACGCTCTGAAAAGGCCAGCAGGTCTGAACCCTCGCACATGGCGGGGGTAATTCCGGCTACCCGGCTGTCCTGTTCGGCGGCATCGCATAGCCACTGCCCGAAGACGTTGGCGTATTTAGGGCTGGCCGGTTTCGGCTTCACCGGTTCCGGCTTGCTGGCGGGCACCGGTTCAATCTTGTTGATGGCATGGTAGCCAATCGGGTCCGCTTCGGCAGGGGCAAAACCTTTGCCTTTGGTTGTGACCACGTGCAGGAACTGCGGGCCTTCCAGCTCACGGATGTTCTCCAGGGTTTCCACCAGCAAGGGCAGGTCGTGGCCGTCGATGGGGCCAATATAGTTGAACCCCAGCTCCTCAAACAGCGTGCCGGGCGCAATCATACCCTTGAAATGCTCTTCGGTTTTCTTTGCCAGGGCCATCAGGTGAGGAGTGCCTTTGAGCACCTTCTTGCTGCTGTCGCGCACCTGATTGTAGGTACGGCTGGAGAGCAGCTTGGCGAAATAGTTGGAAAGCCCGCCGACGTTGCGTGAAATCGACATGTCGTTGTCGTTCAGCACCACCAGCATGTCGGCATGAAGGTGTCCGGCATGATTCAGGGCTTCAAAGGCCATACCCGCGGTCATGGCACCATCCCCGATAACGGCAATGCTCTTGCGGCCGGTGTTCTGCATCCGGGCGGCGATTGCCATGCCCAGTGCCGCGCTGATGGATGTGCTCGAATGACCTACGCCGAAGGTGTCGTACTCGCTCTCTGCCCGTTTCGGGAAGCCGGCCAGGCCTCCTTTACGGCGAATGCTGCCCATTTGTTCCTTGCGACCGGTCAGAATCTTGTGGGGATAGGCCTGGTGGCCGACGTCCCATACCAGCCGGTCTTCGGGGGTATTGAAAACGTAGTGCAGGGCCACCGTCAGTTCGAGCACGCCAAGGCCAGCGCCGAAATGACCACCGGTCTGGCCCACTGACCACAGCAAGAACGCTCGCAATTCCCTGGCCAGCCGGGGCAAGTCCTCAGCTGGCAGTTCACGCAGCTGGGATGGCACGTCTATCCGGTCGAGCAACGGCGTATTGGGTCGCTGCGACGGGATTTCCCTGAAAATGTATGTGTCCTGCATCAGCTCGGGTCTTTATCGGAATGTGGGTTCTATGGCTGGCATTATAAGGGAACAGGCGGCCCGGTTTCATACATCCCGGGCCAGTTGTTACAAAATGGTGATGCTTGGCCTTGAAATGGTTCAGTGGCTGCGTGCCACTACGTAGTCAGCCATGGCCCTCAGGGTGTCGGCTTCCGAGTCGAAGCTCTCCAGTGCGCTCAGAGCTTCATCAAGGAGTCGGGCCAGGTGCTGGCGAGCTCCCTCGATACCCAGTAATGCCGGATACGTGGGTTTTGCCCTGGCGGCATCAGAGCCCTGGCGTTTTCCGATGACCTCGGTGTCGCCCTCAATATCCAGAAGATCGTCCTGCACCTGAAACGCGAGCCCCAGTGCGCTGGCGTAATCCGTCAGGTTGCTCAACTGGCACTCGGTCACGGTTTCAGAGGTTAGTGCGCCCAGGCGAACACTGGCTTCGATCAGGGCGCCGGTTTTGTGCCGGTGCATGGTTTCCAGTTGCGCCACGCTCAGCTGTTGCCCCACGGATTCCAGATCAATGGCCTGACCGCCAACCATGCCTTGATGACCGCTGGCCCGGGCCAGCTCCGAGATCATGGTCACGCGTTGTCGATCTGACAACGCCGGCGCATCGGACAGCAACGCAAACGCCAGTGTTTGCAGTGCATCTCCGGCCAGAATGGCCGAAGCTTCGTCAAAGGCAATGTGAGCGGTCGGTCGGCCCCTGCGGAGATCGTCATCGTCCATGGCCGGTAAGTCATCGTGGACCAGGGAATAGGCGTGAATCAGTTCCAGGGCGCAGGCTGGCGCCAGGGCCGTGCTTTCGTCGCTGCCCATGGCTCGGGCGGCAGCCATGCACAGAGCCGGGCGCACTCGTTTGCCGCCGCCCAGAACGCTGTAACGCATGGTTTCCTGGAGCCGTTCTGAGGTGGCGTTGCGGGCAAGGCAGCGGTCCAGCTCCCGATCAACCTGGTGGCGGCACTGGTCCAGATAGGCCTCCGCCTGGCGGATGCGATGGTCCATCACTGCTCGTCGTCTGCTGAGAAAGGCCGGGTTTCCAGTGTGCCGTCACTGTTCTGCACCAGCTGCTCGACCCGCTGTTCGGCGGATTTCAGGGCACTCTGGCACTCCCGTGTCAGCTTGACGCCGCGCTCGAAAGCCGCCAGTGATTGTTCCAGGGACAGTTCGCCCTGTTCCAGGTCACGAACCAGTTGTTCCAGTTCGTTCAGGGATTTCTCAAAGTCGGCTATGGAAGCGCTGCTGGTGTTCTCGCCGGCCATGGGGCGACCTCCGGTCGGGTGTTTCGGAAATTGCGCGGATTATAACAGAGTCGGTTTGCTATCGCTGCCAGCTGAATTGCCGTTTTTCCAGGGGCTGGGCATTGGGTCCCCAGGATTGTTCTGTCACCCTGGCTTCGCCCTGTGCGTCCAGTGTGACGATGGTAGTGGCCCGTGTGCCGTAGTCACTGCCGACAATGAACGGTGACGATAGAAATCGTTCGGTCTCAATGCCTACGCCAGTGTCGGGAAGCATGGCGTCGGGCGCCGGGCTGGTGTCCTGAAGCAAAGGCAGGAGTTGGTTGTGCAAGTCCTCGGTACGGTGGCTCGCAGCTTCAACCACGGTGGCAAAGGCCTTTCTCAGGCGCAGCAGTTTCGGCCAGGGTGTCTGTAAAAGATGATTGCTAAGACCAAAGCTGCCTCGGAAGAGTTGGCGCCCCGGGTGCGCGTCGCGGTTGCTGTAATACCAGCCGCCGCGTTCTGTCAGAGACACCAGGTTAAATCCGGCGTACCGATCGGGTTCGCTGTTCAGAGCAGCGCCCAATACGCTGGCGGGTTCAGCCAGGGCACGAACGGGCAGCTCGCCGCGGCTGGAGCGACCGGTTTCCGGGCTACCCTCCCGCACATTGGTGACAGCGGCAACCTGACCGTTCGCGCTGATGGCCAGCCAGGTGCCGCCAGAAGCCAGGTCTCTCCCGGCCAGCAGATGCTGACCGCTGTCGGCCTGCCACCAGTCCATGGCGGCCGTGGGACGGCGGAAGAATTCATCCCGGTTGGCAGCAACCACCAGGGGAAAGCGGGGGTTCTGGCCGATGGCAAAAGCAATTAGGCACATGGGTGAACGGAATTCCTTGGATGCGTGGGCTGAAGTTGCTGGCATTCCTGCGTATCATACCAGCCTGATCTGAGCCGGGGTGGTCTGTAACCATGAGCATGATAGGCATCATCGTACTGTATCTTTTATTGGGTGCACTGGCGGGCACCATGGCCGGTCTGTTTGGCATTGGTGGCGGTCTGGTGATTGTGCCGGTACTGATCTTCAGTTTCGGGCTGCAGGGGATCAGCCCGGAGATTGCAGCCCATCTTGCTGTGGGGACGTCTCTGGCCACCATTGTCTTTACCTCCATCAGTTCCATACGTACCCACCACCAGCATGGCGCAGTACGCTGGGATCTGTTTCGCCCCATGACTTTTGGTATTGTGGTTGGTGCTGTGCTTGGTGCCTGGACAGCTGCGATGCTGAGTGGCCCGGTGCTGGAAACCATTATCGGGGTGTTCGTCATTCTGGTGGCACTGAAGATGATTCTTGAGGTCAATCCGAAGCCGGGGCGGGATGTTCCGGGCACCACAGGGCTCGGGGCAGCCGGCGGTATCATTGGCTGGGCATCGGCCATCTTCGGTATTGGTGGTGGCACTCTGACCGTACCCTATTTGAGCTGGTGCAACGTCAAAATGCAGCAGGCGGTGGCGACTTCGGCTGCTTGCGGCTTCCCGATTGCAATTGCGGGCGCCCTGGCCAATGTCTGGACCGGCTGGCAGGATCCCGATCTGCCCGAGCTGAGTCTTGGTTTTATCTACCTGCCGGCGTTGGTGGGTGTGGTTGCCACCAGTGTGTTCTTTGCACGAATCGGCGCCGGGCTGGCCCATCGTCTGGATGGGCGTCTGCTCAAGCGCATCTTTGCCATTATGCTGGTTCTGGTTGGTTTACGGTTTCTTCTGAGCTGAGAGAGCATTCATGCTGCAACATCCACAGTTTGACCCGGTGGCGATCGCCCTTGGGCCGTTGAAAATCCACTGGTATGGCCTGACCTATCTGGTCGGGTTTGCCGCCGGCTGGTGGCTGGGCCGTCTTCGGTCCCGCAAGCCCTGGTCGCCACTGCAGGAAGAGCAGGTGGGTGATCTGCTGTTCTATATGGCCCTGGGTGTGATCCTCGGTGGCCGCTTTGGCTATGTAGTGTTTTACAACTTCGATGCCTTTATAGCGGACCCGCTCTGGTTGCTCCGGGTCTGGGAAGGCGGTATGTCTTTCCATGGCGGGTTGCTGGGGGTAATGCTGGCCATGTGGTGGTATGGCCGAAAAACCGGAGCCGGGTTCTGGAAAATTGCCGATTTTGTCGCGCCCTTGGTTCCGGTTGGGCTGGGTGCCGGGCGAATCGGAAATTTCATAAACGGCGAACTCTGGGGAAAACCGACAGACGTAGCCTGGGGCATGGTCTTTCCGCAGGCGCCAGACAGCCTTGCCAGGCACCCGTCGCAGTTATATCAGTTCGCGCTGGAAGGCGTACTCCTGTTCGTGATTCTCTGGTGGTTCTCCTCAAGGCCCCGCCCGAAAATGGCAGTGTCCGGCCTGTTTCTGGTGTGCTATGGCATCTTCCGTTTCCTGGTGGAGTTCGTTCGCCAGCCAGATCCACAGTTGGGTTACCTGGCCTTTGACTGGCTGACGATGGGGCAGGTGCTCTCTGCACCGATGATTGCCGCCGGCGCCGCCCTGATGTTCCTTGCTTATCGGAGAAACGTCCAATGAAAGCCTATCTCGATCTGATGCAGGATGTCGTCGATAACGGATTCGACAAAGGTGATCGCACCGGCGTGGGCACCCGTTCGGTGTTCGGCCGCCAGATGCGTTTCAATCTGCAGGACGGTTTCCCGCTGGTGACGACCAAGAAGGTCCACCTGCGCAGCATCATTTATGAACTATTGTGGTTCCTCAAGGGTTCCACCGACAACACCTGGCTGACAGAACGCAAAGTCAGCATCTGGAATGAGTGGGCACTGGAAAACGGCGATCTCGGTCCGATCTACGGCAAGCAGTGGCGCAGCTGGCAATGCCACGACGGCCGCGTGATTGACCAGATCAGCGAGGTGATCGAGCAGATTCGCACCAAGCCCAACTCCCGGCGCCTGATCGTCTCCGCCTGGAATCCGGCCGAGCTGCCGGACGAGTCCATCAGTCCGCAGGATAACGTGCGGGAGGGGCGTATGGCCCTGGCGCCTTGCCACTGTCTGTTTCAGTTCTATGTCGCCGACGGCAAGTTGTCTTGCCAGCTCTATCAGCGCAGCGCCGACCTGTTCCTGGGGGTGCCCTTCAATATTGCGTCCTATGCCTTGCTGACCCATATGATTGCGCAGCAGTGTGATCTGGATGTGGGGGAGTTTGTGCACACATTTGGTGATTGTCATCTTTACCGGAATCACCTGACGGACGACATCGTATTCGAACAGCTCCGGCGTGAGCCCCGTGCGTTGCCGAAGCTGGTCATCAAACGTAAACCGGAATCCATCTTTGGCTACGAGCTGGAAGATTTCGAGTTCGAAGGTTACGACCCGTCCCCCGTGATCAAAGCCCCTATAGCAATTTGAGCAAGGAACCCGTTATGCGCAAGGCCCTCATCGTAGCTATGGCCCGAAACCGGGTGATCGGCCGGAATAACAAGCTGCCCTGGTATCTGCCCGGTGATCTGCGCTACTTCAAGCAGGCCACCATGGGCAAGCCCATTATCATGGGTAGAAAGACCTGGGACTCCATCGGCCGGCCTTTGCCCGGGCGGATGAACGTGGTGATTTCCAGAAATCCGGAATGGCAGGCGCCAGCCGGAACCGTTGCCGCAGCGTCGCTGAACGAAGCGTTGGTGAAAGCCGAAGCCCAGGCGAACTTGGAAGGTGGTGATGAAGTGATGATTATTGGCGGAGGTCAGATCTATGCCGAAGCGCTGCCAATGGTTGACCGGATATACATCACCCAGGTGCACGCCGAGGTGGACGGAGATGCCTTCTTTCCGGAAGTGAACTGGGACGAGTGGGAAGAGATCGGGCGCGAAGATTTTTCTGCGTCTGACAACAATCCTTACGACTACAGCTTTGTCGTCTACCAGCGTAGCCGGTCAGAGTGACCGGCTAGCCAATCAGGCCTCAGCGCGGCGCGCGCTTGGGGCCTTTTCCTGCAGGTTTGCCGCCCTTGCCGGCGGGCTTGCCACCTTTCGGCCCGCTCTTGCGGAAGCCGGGTTTGCCATCCTTGCTGAACTTCTTGCCAGGGCCGCCTTTGCGGAAACCGCCTTTGCCTGGTGGCGGGCCTTTACGGTCCCGGCGGGGCGCGGCGGAAATCTCCGGCAGTGCTTCCGGCTGTTCCAGCGGCAGAGAGTCTGGCTGGGAAGCTTCCAGCAGGCAGGCCATGGCGCCGGCGATGGCGGCCATGTCCATGTCGTTACGCTCGGCGATCTCATCCAGCAGGGCGATGGCCTTGGCAGCGCGAGGATCGTCGGTGAAGCCCAGCAGTTGCGCCTCAAACTGCTCTACCCGCATTTTCTGCAGGGCGGCAGGTGACGGCAACTGGTAAGGTTCCATCGGGGAGTTGGTGGCCCGCTCCAGAGTGCGCAGCCAGCTGCGCTCACGCGGAGTCACCAGCAGGATAGCCTTGCCGGTACGGCCGGCACGGCCAGTACGGCCAACCCGGTGGATGTACGCCTCGGTGTCGTAGGGCACGTCGTAGTTGATAACGTGAGTAATCCGGGGCACGTCCAGACCACGGGCGGCGACGTCGGTGGCAATGATGATGTCTTTCTTGCCACGCTTGAGGTCTTCAACGGTCTGTTCGCGTTGGCGTTGGTTCAGGTCGCCGCTCAGGGGCGCCACAGCGTGGCCGCGTGCGGACAGTTTTTCTGCCAGCATGGTGGTTTCGGCCTTGGTGCGCACGAAAATGATCGAGGCGTCAAAAGGCTCCACTTCCAGAATGCGGGTCAGCGCATCCAGCTTGCGCTCGGCGTAGACCGGCAGCACAAACTGAGCGATGCGTTCAACCGTGCGGGTTTCGCTCTCGATTCTTACTTCGGTAGCGTTTTTCAGGTAAGTCTGGGCCACTTTCTTGATTTGTGGCGGCATGGTGGCCGAGAAGAGCGCGCGCTGGCAGGTGTCCGGCGTCTTCGCCAGGATGGCTTCCACGTCATCAATAAAGCCCATGCGCAGCATTTCGTCGGCTTCGTCCAGTACCAGTGCCTTCAGGCCGTCTAGCTTCAGGGTGCCCTTGCGCAGATGGTCGAGCATGCGGCCAGGTGTGCCCACAATAACCTGGGCGCCACGCTTGAGGCCGCGAATCTGTGGTGAGAAATCCTGGCCACCGTAAATTGGCAGAACATGAAAATTGCGGAACTTGCTGGCGTAGGTGGTGAACGCTTCCGCGACCTGAATCGCCAGCTCCCGGGTAGGGGCCAGCACCAGAATCTGTGGCTCGGCCACGTTAGCATCAATCCGGCTCAGCAATGGCAGGGCGAAGGCTGCGGTCTTGCCGGTGCCTGTCTGGGCGACGCCCAACAGGTGGTTGCCGGCCAGCAGAGCAGGGATGGATTGCGCCTGGATGGGCGACGGGGTTTCATAGCCAACGGCGGAGACGGCTTCCAGTACTGCTGGATCCAGCCCCAGTTCGGCAAAAGACAATTCTGACATGAATGTACTCGGTATTCGGAGGGTATCGCACTGCAAAGGCAATGCATGATTTTGGCGCATTATAGTCTGTTTGGGGTGGTTTTTATACGACTATTGCCAGGCAATCGATAGGTAGTTGCCGGGGCCGGCCTATTGTCAGGCTTCGACAAGTGGTGCAGTCTTACCGGTTTGCAGGCTAATGAACAGGATCTAAAACAAATGACGTTCGATGACCTTCTCGGTGATGTCCGGAATAACTGCGAAGTGGTGATACCGTCAGACTGGGGCCAGGGACGTGCCACGTTCGGCGGCCTGGTCGCGGCCCTGGTGTTTGAGGTGATGGCATCAAAAGTGGCGGATGATCGCGCCATGCGGGCTCTTCAGGTGTCTTTTGTCGGCCCCGTAGAGCCGGATGTGCCGGCCCGTGTTGAGGCCGAAGTCCTGCGTGAAGGCAAGGCAGTATCCCAGGTCCAGGGACGGATCCTTCAGAATGGCGAGCCCCGCCTTGTCTGTCTGGCCAGTTTCGGGGGCGACCGTGAGTCTGCTGTCCGAGTGGCGCCGACATCGGCGCCGGAAGCGGTGCCGGTAGAGCAATGTCAGTCACTTCCGTATATCCCGAAAGTGACGCCGGAGTTTACCCGTCATATCGAAATGCGCTGGGCGTTTGGCCATATGCCATTCTCCGGTAAGGGCGGGCGCGAAATGGGGGGCTGGATGAAGTTCCGGGAAGCCCCGGAGACTATGACCGACGCCCACATTGTTGCTCTGGTAGATGCCTGGCCACCGGCGCTGTTGCCGCATCTCAAGGGGCCGGCGCCAGCCAGTTCCCTGAGCTGGGCGCTGGAGATTGTCCATCCCCGGCCTGCCATGAAGCCGGATGACTGGCTGCTGTACCGGGCAACCATCGACCAGGCTGGCGCCGGATATGGTCACACTCATGCTGGTATCTGGACTCCGGCCGGTGAACTGGTGGCCCTGAGCCGGCAAACGGTTACAGTCTTCGGCTGAGTGAGGCGGGCCTGGCTATCAGGCCGCCATCTCGGCTTTGAGCGCGTCCAGAATGACCCGGGCAAACTGTCGGGGGGAATCTTCCTGCAGGAAATGTCCGCCGTTGAGGGTGATATGGGGCTGGCCGAAGGCTCCGGGGATTCGCCGCTGCATATAACGGTCGCCACCCCGGGTAATCGGGTCGCCGCTGCTGAAGCAGGTGATAAAGGGTTTGCGCCATTTTTCCAGCACGCGCCAGGCTTCCCGGTTGGCGGCGCTGGCCGGGTCGTTGGGTGAGGTTGGCACCAGTGCCGGGAACGCCCGGGCACCGGCTTTGTAATCCGGTGTCGGGAAGGGCGCCTCGTAGGCGGCTATTTCGGCCGGGCTTAGTGACCGTTCGGTACCAAGCTGGACAATCCGGCCTATCGGAAACCAGGGGCTATGGCTGGCAAACGCCTTCCAGAGTCTGAAGACGGCCGGTACCCGGGTGTCCCCCGTTGGCAGCATGCCGTTGCCGACAATGATCCGGCTGAACCGACGATGATGCTCTGCCGCCAGCCTTAATCCCAGCAGTGAGCCCCAGTTCTGACACACCAGCGTGACGTTGGTCAGGTCCAGTGTTTCAAGCCAGTGGGTCAGCCAGCGCATGTGGCTGTCATAACTGTAGTCGCTGACATCGGCGGGTTTGTCTGACTTGCCAAAACCAATCAGATCGGGCGCCAGCACCCGATGGCCCGCTTCGGCGACAAGCGGAATCATGTGCCGGTAGAGATAGGACCAGGATGGCTCCCCGTGAAGCATCACCACTGGGTCTGCGTGGGTGGGCCCTTCGTCTACATAGTGCATCCGAAGACCTGGCTCAACATCCAGATAGTGTGCTGAAAAGGGGTAATCCGGGAGGCCTGCGAAGCGGGCTTCGTCGGTTCTCAGAATACGCATGCCATCGACTGTCCTGACTGAGTGGTTGCGTGATTATCGGTACGACAATCGTCGAAGGTCAGGATAAATCAGATGGGAATTTTGTGTGTTTGAGTTGCGTAACAGAGCGTTGCCAGTTTGAATCAGGATGCGATGTCAAACAGGCGTTCTGGGTTTTCCACCTGGGCCAGAGCCTCGTCGCAGCAGTTCACCGCGCCGCAATCGTCCGCGGAGCACAGGCCGATGGTGTTGCACTCAATGGCCTGATGGGCGTCGCCCTGGTTACGGAAAATTCTGGCGCGGGAGAGAATGGAATGGCAATGCCCGCACAACAGGGTGGGCACGGCGCTCCCCTGGGCCAGGATGGCAGTGTAATGGTTATTGTCTGTCATAGTTATCCTCCTGATCAGATCACAGTAAGGGCGAAGTGTGACATTTCAAAGTCAGTCCGGGCCTGGGCCCTGCACTTCGGCTTCCGCAGTTGTACGTATCAGGCGTCAGGATCGACCAACGGCCGGCGGTTGGAGCGCTTGTCCTCCCAGTCGAGTTGCTTGGGGTCGTACCAGCCAAGTCCGTCCAGAACCCGTTGGCGAGTGTATTCAGACAGCGTGGGCCAGAGCTCCTGGAAATCCTCCAGGCCGCGATCCCGCAATCGTTGCTGCTTGCCACTCAGGCGGCTGATGGTTCTGGGCAGGTGCAGGGCCTCGCCCAACTGGCCGGGCACGAGTACCTCCTGGCCCATCACCTTGCGACGATGGGTTCGGGCTGCCAGCACTTTCTGCAGTTCCAGTGCGGCCTCCAGCGCGCTCTCCACGGTAAAGTTGTCTGCTTCCAACCACATAACCTGTATTGTTGGCTGATTGATAACCAACCACTATAACGCGAACCCCACTACACTGGCCACGCTATCGTGGTAGTCTGCTTTCCCTACCAGCCCCGATGGGCATGTTCTGGACAGGAATTGTTTAACTATGTACGCAAAACTTGAAACACGGACTTTTCTGGCGATGCTGCTCGGTGTGTCGCTTGCGTTCATTCTGTTGATGAAGCCGTTCTTTGGCCCGATCTTCTGGGCGGTGGCCATTGCGCTGATTTTCCATCCGGTGCAGCAGTTGCTGGTACGCAGACTTGGCGACCGGCCGACACTAAACGCCCTGATTACATTGTTCGTGTGTATGGTGATCGTGGTGATTCCGGTGCTGGTACTGGGCGCGGCGCTGATCGCGGAAGGTATGGGGATCTACCAGAAGATCCAGGCCGGAGAGATCCGGCCGGGGGAATACATTGATCAGGTTAACCAGTCGTTTCCTGCCATCCAGGCCTTTCTGGCCCAGTTTGACATCAATTTTGCGGATCTGAGGGACCGCGCCGTTAATGCCTTTCTGGGGGGGAGTCAATTTCTGGCCAAGCAGGCCCTGGGCATCGGGCAGAACACCTTTCAGTTCTTTCTGGGGCTGGCTCTGATGGTTTACCTGGCCTTTTTCCTGATCCGTGATGGCCAGAAACTGATAGAGCTGATGATTCGCGCCTTGCCGCTGGGTGATGAGCGTGAGCGCCTGTTGTTTGCCAAATTCGCGGAAGTCACCCGTGCCACGGTCAAGGGTAACCTGCTGATCGCCATCATTCAGGGTGCGCTTGGTGGCATAATCTTCTGGATACTTGGCATTACCGGAGCCTTGCTGTGGGGGGTGGTCATGGCCATCGTCTCATTGCTGCCAGCCGTCGGGGCTGCGATTGTCTGGGTGCCGGCGGCCATCTATCTGGCTGCCGTGGGGGACATTGTGCCGGCCATCATTCTGACCGCCTATGGGGTGGTGGTGATTGGTCTGGCGGATAACCTGCTCCGGCCTGTGCTGGTAGGGCGGGACACCAAAATGCCGGACTATCTCGTGCTTTTGTCCACCCTGGGCGGCATTGTTATGTTCGGCATCAATGGTTTTGTCATGGGTCCGCTGGTGGCGGCGCTTTTCATGGCGTTCTGGGGCATTTTTATCCGTGAATTTGGCCAGTATCACTATGCCGATCCGGCAAATCCCGAGAATGGTCCGGCCCGCGAAGATTAAATTATGTTATGGTCTAGGAAGCGCTGATACGTAGAGGAAGGCGCCACACTATAAAAACAGAACAGCAGATGTCACAGAGATATCCAGGAGTAGATCAGGTGAGAACCATGAAAACAGTCACCCGTCACATCGGCAGGACGGCGCTGGCGGTCGGAACGGTCGCCCTGCTGGGTCTGGCACCCGTTGCCCAGGCCAATGAAGTGGTCGCGCTCAAGCACGCGCTTTATGGCGCCGGTTACGACATCACCAATGTCAGCCCGAGCATGGATGACAAGACCCGGGCGGAACTGACCCGCTTCCAGAAAGACAACGGCCTTGAGGCAACCGGTATTCTGAACGAGGAAACCGAGCGTGCTCTGGGGCTGATCACCGTGCAGCAGGCGGCCGCTGATGCAGGCCAGTCTGCGCCGGCGGCAACTGCGCAGGCGGCACCGGCAGAACCGGCTCCAGCTGAGACCGAGTCTTCTGCCGAAGACACCATTGAAGAAGACGAAGATGGTGGCTGGTCGCTCTGGTAAACGCCAGTCCCCGGATAAAAAAAGCCCGCAAGGCAAACACTTTGCGGGCTTTTTTGTGGTCCAGATTCAGTCCAGCTTGCTCAAATCCCGAACCGCACCTTTATCGGCACTGGTGGCCAGCAGTGCGTAGGCTTTGAGGGCGGCGGATACCTTCCGGTCCCTCGGTAACTCCGGTTTCCAGCCCCTGGCGTCGCGTGCTTCCCGTCGCTGTGCCAGTTCTTCCTTACTGACCTGAACATTGATAGATCGGTTTGGGATGTCGATCAGAATGGTATCGCCATCCTCAATCAGACCAATCGCGCCACCGGCAGCAGCTTCCGGCGAAGCATGGCCGATGGAGAGCCCTGAAGTTCCGCCGGAGAACCGGCCATCGGTCAGCAGTGCACAGTCCTTGCCCAGCCCCTTGGATTTCAGGTAGCTGGTCGGGTAGAGCATTTCCTGCATTCCTGGACCGCCTTTGGGCCCTTCGTACCGAATGATCACCACATCACCGGCCTTGACCTCGTCACCCAGAATGCCGGCCACGGCGGAATCCTGGCTTTCGAAGACCCGGGCCTTGCCCTCGAAGACGTAGATGCTTTCATCAACGCCCGCGGTTTTCACCACGCAGCCATCCTGGGCGATATTGCCATACAGTACTGCCAAGCCGCCTTCTGAAGAATAAGCGTGTTCCACGGAGCGGATGCAGCCGTCTTCACGGTCGCCATCGAGGCTTGGCCAGCGGGTGCTCTGGCTGAAGGCTGTCTGAGTCGGAATACCGGCGGGGCCGGCTTTGTAGAATTCGATCACTTCGGGTGTTGGCGAGCGCATGATGTCCCAGGTTTCCAGGGCTTCACGCATGGTTTTGCTGTGAGTCGTGGGCAGGTCGACGTTGATCAGGCCGCCGCGCTCCAGTTCACCCAGAATGCCCATGATGCCGCCGGCGCGGTGCACGTCTTCCATGTGGTACTTGGGGGAGTTGGGAGCAACCTTACACAGCTGCGGAACCTTGCGGGACAAGCGATCGATATCGGCCATGGAGAATTCAACACCGCCTTCCTGGGCCGCAGCCAACAGGTGCAGGATGGTGTTGGTGGAGCCGCCCATGGCAATGTCCATGGTCATGGCGTTCTCGAATGCTTCCACGGAGGCGATGCTGCGCGGCAGAACGCTGGCATCGTTCTGCTCGTAATAGCGTTTGGCATTCTCCACAATCTGGCGACCGGCTTTCAGGAACAGCTGTTCCCGGTCGGCATGGGTGGCCAGCATGGAGCCATTGCCGGGCAGGGCCAGGCCGATGGCTTCGGTCAGACAGTTCATGGAATTGGCGGTGAACATGCCGGAGCAGGAACCGCACGTGGGGCAGGCGCTGCGTTCGTATTCCTCGACCATCTCATCGGTCGCCGTTGGATCGGCGGCGATGACCATGGCATCCACCAGGTCGAGCTTGTGTTCAGAAAGCTTGGTTTTTCCGGCTTCCATCGGGCCGCCGGAAACAAAAATGGTGGGAATGTTCAGGCGCATGGCGGCCATTAGCATGCCCGGGGTAATCTTGTCGCAATTGGAGATGCACACCAGCGCATCGGCGCAGTGGGCGTTGACCATGTATTCCACCGAGTCGGCGATGATTTCCCGCGACGGCAGGGAGTAAAGCATGCCATCGTGCCCCATGGCGATACCATCATCTACAGCAATGGTGTTGAACTCTTTGGCAACACCGCCGGCCGCTTCGATCTCGCGGCAAACCAGCTGGCCCAGGTCTTTCAGGTGAACGTGCCCGGGCACAAACTGGGTAAAGGAGTTGGCAACGGCGATGATGGGTTTGCCGAAGTCCTCGTTCT
The DNA here is from genome assembly GCF_041155085.1 of Marinobacter sp. RI1. Classification (NCBI taxonomy): domain Bacteria; kingdom Pseudomonadati; phylum Pseudomonadota; class Gammaproteobacteria; order Pseudomonadales; family Marinobacteraceae; genus Marinobacter; species Marinobacter sp. RI1. The sequence goes on along the minus strand of NZ_AP031605.1, from coordinate 3,579,506 downwards.
TCATGCCGGTGGCACGCCAAAGGGCGCGGGCACCGGCCATATTGCGGCCGGCGGTAGAAGTGTGGGAACGATACTGGGGCATGGTAGGCGGTTCTCTCCCTAGGTTATCGGATAAAGTGAAAGACCAGAGGATAACAGATTCGACGCCGCTCGCATGGCTGTTTTCCCGAGTGGTGATTACAATACGTAACATGTGATGCCCGTTTATTATCCAGCAGTTCAGGGGAGTCTGCCTATGGGCGGCCAGGAAAGCCTGCCATTACGTCGTCTTAAAAGTTTTCAGCCTTTGGGCCGTCTGACTGACGATCAGCTTGTGTTGTTGGCCAGCCGGGCTGAGCGCAGAACCCACGGACCAGGGCAGAGGGTCATGGAACGGGGCGTTCGGGATGGTCTGGATTATTTTCTGATTTCCGGCGCCGTGGAGCTGCAATCGGTTGATGGTCGTAAGTCGACCATTGAGGCTGAGACCGACAAAGCTCTCAATCCAGTAGCCCGTCTGCAGCCCCGGATGTATGACGTTACTGCGGTCAAACCCTGCGAGTTTCTGGTGATCGAGCAGGAAGTGCTGAACCAGATGCTGAGGGCGGCGCCCATTTCCCAGGTGGAAATGGACTCGTCCGATCACGACGAAGATCAGAGCGAAGAGCACCATCTGTTGATGGAGTTCTACTCTGAGCTGCGGTCCAATCAGGTCCAGCTACCGAGTGTGCCGGATGTGGCCTGGAAAGTCCGGCGGGTGGTGGACCGGGAGGACTCGTCGGCCACCGAGGTCGCTTCTGCGGTGTCGGCAGACCCGGCCATGGCGGCCAAGCTGGTACGTTCCTGCAACAGTCCGCTCTATCGCGGTTTCAGCGATGTCCGCAATGTGCGTGAGGCCGTGGTTCGTCTGGGCATGCGAACCACCCGGCAATTAGTGACGGTGTTCGCCATGCGCGAGGTGTTCAAGACCCGTCGGGCGCCATTGCAGAAAGAAATGGAGCAGCTATGGCGCCATTCCCGGGAGGTGGCGGCGCTGTGCTGGGTGCTGGCGGACCACGCCACACGCATTGATCCTGAGGAAGCCTTACTGGCGGGGTTGCTGCATGATATCGGGGTGGTTCCTGTACTGGTGCAGGCCGAGCACCACGTCAATCTGTTCGCCGATGACAGAAACCTGCACCATGCCATCGACGAACTCCGCGCCGATGTCGGGTGCGCGGTACTTGAGAACTGGGCGTTCCCGAAAGCCTTCGTGGAGGCGGTGCGCCATGCGGAAGACTGGCATCATGAGTGCCGGGAAACTGCGCCCCAACTGGTTGACGTGGTGATTGTTGCCCAACTGCATTCGATGATTGGCTCCAGCCAGAATGAGGGGCTTCCAGCCTTTGATCAGGTGCCGGCATGGCGCCGGCTGGGGGAGCTGGAACTGAATGCTTCCAGAAGTCTGCAACTGCTGAGTGAGGCCCGGGAACGGGTGGATGAAGTGCAGAAGCTTCTTTCGATTCGATAGACCAAGCCGCAGCAGGAGCCTGGCCGGTAGTGACTGAAAAACTTATGAACGTACCGCTGTTTCCATTGAATTCAATCATCCTGCCCGGGGGGCGAATCCCCCTGCAGCTGTTTGAACCCCGTTATATCGACATGCTCACCCGTTGCCTGAAGGAGGATCGCGGTTTTGTCGTGGTTTTGTTGCGGGAAGGGGCCGAGACCGAAGCCCGGGCCTCGTTCTACGACATCGGCACCTACGTCCGGATCATTGACTTCCAGCAACTGGATAACGGTTTGCTGGGTATCACCGTTGAGGGCGATTACAAGGTTTCCGTCATCCGTAGCTGGCAGCAGGAGGATGGTCTCAATGTCGGCGATGTGGAGTGCCTGATTGCCGAGGCCGAGAGCGACGTGCCGGAACGCTACCATGAGTTGCCCTCGGTTTTGCGGGCACTGTTCCGACATCCGGTGGTCAAGGATCTGGAAATGGATGTGGATTATGACGATGCCCGCCATATTGGCTGGAGGCTGACCGAATTGCTGCCGCTGGATAAGCAGGAAAAACAGCGGCTGGCGGAATTACAGGATCCGCTGGAACGGCTTGACCGACTGCAACAGTTGCTGGAAGCGCTGGAACAGGGCGGCTGACGGTTATAGCTGAGGGGCGTAACTCACCACGGCAGTTTCCCAGTTACCCATCATGTACATGGCCACGAAAGCCAGCCAGCCGATTCCGGCGGCCCAGGTCAAGCTGTCCGGGCTCAGCGCCACCCTGTCATATCGGCTGTAACTGGCCCGTGTCGCACCGGTGATCGCGAGCCCCAGAAACAGGCCTCCAAGCACATCCGTGAACCAGTGCACGCCGAGATACAGTCGGCTCAGGGCTACCGGCAGCAAGGGTAGTGACAGAAACAGGTAATGTTGCCAGCGCTGGTGTTTGCGGTTTTCGCCCGCGACGAAGCTGGCTGCCAGGGTAACCAGCACGGTCATACCGGCCGTATGCCCACTGGGGTAAGCGCCGGAGCTTGGTGCCGAGAGCACCTGATCTGGCCGGCTGATGCCGATACCTGCTTTCAGCAGCCAAACGCTGATCCCGGTGATGGCTGCTGCAGTGGCAATATGAATGGCGGCTGCGTAGTAGCCCCGGAACGCCAGCAACAGAACGGCAAACACGGCGGCAGCGAACAGGACCGGGGGATCTCCCAGCAAGGTGAACGCTACCATCGGGAGATCCAGCAGGGGTTGGCGCAGAGCGCCGAACCATTGCAGCACTTGCTGGTTCATAAAGGCCAGCTCACCACTGACTCCGACCAACTGTGCCAGCCCAAGAAACAATGCGAGCGAGGTGGCCGTCATTAGCAGTGAGGGCAGAGGAAATTCCCCCTGCTGAGCCGGCCGCTCGCTGCTGTACAGACGCCAGAACCGGTGTGTTGCGTCGTATTGACTCATCCGGGATTCCAGCCATTGATAGAGCCAGCTCCCTTCACCAACGCCGAGCCGAATCCGCAAAACAATCAGATAGACAACCACCAGCGCCGCACCACTGATCGCAAGTACCAGATAGAAATGGGGTGGGGGTTTGATCTCGCTGCCCATAGCCGAGCCTACGAAAAATCCCGGCAGGATATACACCAGGGCCCAGCCCGTGGCTGATAGCAGATTAAAGGTGAGAAAGCGCTGCCAGGACATGGTCAGCGCACCGGCAATCAGTGGAATGACCGGGCGTATCGGCCCAACGAAACGGCCAATGACCACGCTTTTTCCTCCGTGGGCGCGAAAAAAGCTCTCTCCGCGGGCAATGAGCCCCGGGTATCGACTGAATGGCCAGACGGTATTCAGACGCCCCTTGAACAGGCGGCCGATGGCGAAGCTGATCGCATCCCCCGCCACGGCGCCAAGGCCGGCCCACAGTAGGGCGTCGGACAGGGGCAGGCCGCTCTTGCCGGCGAGCGCGGCAAATGCGAACAGTAAAGCCACTCCGGGCACGATGATGCCGGCCACGGCCAGCGATTCTATCAGCGCGGTCAGGAACAGGGCGGCAATCAGCCAGCCCGGATTGGCGGCGACCCAGGAAGTAACGTCGGTGAGCCAGGTCGCGGTCATGCCTTGACGGGCTCTCCCGGGCTGAACCAGGCAGAATCCGCACCCCGCTTCCGGGCTTCGAGCATGGCGGTGACTGCGCGGTCACGCAATGAATGGGTGCTGGTGTCGCCGTTGCCCCGGGTGGTGCAGCCGAGGCTGACCGAGATCTTGCCAACCTGGGCCCAGTCATGTTCGCTGAGCATTCTGCGAATGCGCTCTGCGATGACCCGGACCCCTTCCTCCGGCGTAAACGGCAGGATCAGGAAAAACTCCGAGCCGTTGATGCTGTAGAGCGAATCCCCGGCCCGGATGATTTCAAACAGGGTACCTGTGACGTCGCGCAGCAGCGTTTGCAGGCCGGCCTTGCCGTGCAGGTCGCGAATTTCGTCGGCATGGTCGATGTTCAGGCTGACGACCGACAATGGGTGGCCGGTGGCAATGGCACGACTGATTTCCTTCTGCAGTGTCTCATCCAGAAAACGCGCGTTATGGGCTCCGGTGGCGGGGTCGGTAATGGCAAGATCCTGGGCCGATTGCGCCATATGGTCGTAGTGCCAGATATACAGGGCCGTAACTGCCAGCAGTGCCATAAGGCCGGCTGTCGTCATCAGGGCAGTGTCTATGGATGTCGACAGCCAGGTGACAGCCAGCACCGGCACCAGCAGCATCGCTGAGAGCATTAATCCATGCCGCAGGGGCAAAATCAGCAGGTTCAGCGAAAGCAAAGGCATGGCCCAGTGGCTGATGCCCGGGGCATCCATCGTCAGTACCGCTGCAACCAGACCACTGTTAAGGCCGGCGAGAATGACCAGGTGGCCGGGCGCGGAGAGCTGCTGGCGACGGCATAGCCAGGTATAGACTAGGCCGGCAACCAGTAAGGCGGTCATGGCCAGGGCCAGATAGAACAGCTGGTAAAAGCCGTAACGCAGGTTCTGCAGTGCCAGTGCGGCGGTGAACAGCGCCGCCAGGCCGTAGCCAAAGGCGTGGGTCCAGGTTCGGAGTCGGGTCTCGGTCATTGCGCTGCCTCCCTGCCGGAAGGTTCAGTCAGTCCGCTGGCCTCCGGGGGTACCGGGTTGCTGTAGGTCTGGGTCCGGTTACCACCCTGCTGTTGGGCGCGCCGCAGGGCGTTGGCAACGCTCTGTTGCAGGCTGTCGGCATCGTCGCCGATATTGAGCCCGGCCACGCCGGTACTGACCGTAAGCTTAAGGCCGTGCGAATCCATCAGCGTGCACAGGCCTCGGCGAACCTGTTCTGCTGTGCGGGCAGCCTCGGCAGTATTGGCGCCGGGGAGAATCACCAGGAACTGAAGGTCGGCCACCCGGTAGTAGGTATCGAAATCCCGAAGCTGGGAGTGCAGGTAGCGGCCGATGCGTGGCAGTATCGCACGAATGTCTTCGTCCGGATCGACGTCGCTCAGGTGAGTATCCAGCCCGATCATCATCACCGACATGTTGGTGCCTTCCCGCTCGCTGCGTTGTATTTCCTTGTGCAGGTCAGCTGACAGGTATTCCCGGCTGGCTGCCTGGGTAAGCTCATCGGTACGGCGCAGGGGCGCAAGCTGCCGGGATTTGTACTCGCGCATGAACACCAGAATGGCCCCGAGGAGCGTGGTCAGTACCAGTGCCGTCATCATCTGGTGCCTGTCCGGGAGGGCTATCGCCCACTGGGTGCCGGCCAGCACCAGGAAAATGAAGATGACAGTAACAATGGCTGCCAGGTAGACCGGCGCCATGGCGAACAGTACCAGTGGCAGGGCATAGAGCCAGTGGCTGAGTGGCCAGGGACCCAGCCAGATGGCCGATGCCAGAGCCAGAACGAGGGCTGTCAGAAAGAATGCCCGTAATTGTGGCCAGGGTGCGTTTTGATGTGCTTTGCCCTGATGGGTGCCCGCCAGGCAAAGGCCAGCCGCAGCTGCAGCTGCCACTGCCGCCAGCAGTTCCCCCATGAACAGACAGAGCCCGGTGGTCAGGCCAAAGGCAATAAACCCGCTGCGGGAAAACTTGCCGGGAAGAAATTTTTCGGCGGTTTGGGGCATTGAGTCTGTCCTTTGCTGGCGCATCCATTTGAACCTGTGCAGCGCTATAATAGTCGTTTGGGGTGCGGACTTGAAACGGGAAAGGTAAAGTAACCCTCCCGTTTTGGAATCAGCTTGCAGAATTAAGGGTAAATCAATGGATGTAGCATCCTACATGACGGAGCTCGGCCAGCAGGCCAGGGCCGCTTCCCGGGAAGTCGCCCGGTCCTCCACTGCCGTGCGGAATCAGGCACTTCTGGCCACCGCCGCCGCCCTGGACGCCGCCAGATCCGAGCTTGCCACGGCTAACAGCAAGGATCTGGAGCGTGGCCGGGAAAATGGACTCGATAGTGCCATGCTGGATCGCCTGGAACTTACCTCTCAGCGCATCGATGCCATGATTGAGGGTTTGCGACAGGTGGCTGCGCTGCCGGACCCTGTGGGTGTGATTACTGATATGACGTATCGCCCGTCGGGTATTCAGGTAGGCAAGATGCGGGTTCCGCTGGGGGTGATCGGGATCATTTACGAGTCCCGGCCCAATGTCACGGTCGAGGCTGCCAGCCTGTGCCTGAAATCCGGCAACGCGACCATTCTGCGCGGCGGCTCCGAGGCGATCCACTCCAACCAGGCCATTGCCCGTTGTCTCAAACAGGGCCTGAGCGAGGCGGGGTTGCCGGAAACTGCAGTCCAGGTGGTCAGCACCACCGACAGGGCCGCTGTGGGTGAGCTGATCACCATGCCTCAGTTCGTGGATGTAATTGTTCCCCGCGGCGGTAAGGGCCTGATTGAGCGCATCAGTCGGGACGCCCGTGTGCCGGTAATCAAACATCTGGATGGTGTGTGTCATGTTTACATCGACAGCCATGCCGACCCGGAGAAGGCGCTGAAGGTAGCGGTTAATGCCAAAACCCAGCGTTACGGGACCTGCAATACCATGGAAACCCTGCTGGTTGATGACGAGGTGGCGGAGGACTTGTTGCCGCTGCTGGCGGAACAGTTCCGAAGCAAAACCGTGGAGTTGCGGGGGTGCCAGCGCACCTGTGCCATTCTAGGAGATCTTGTCGAAGCCACCGAGGAGGACTGGCACGCGGAATACCTTGCCCCAATCCTGGCGGTGAAGGTGGTTGACGGACTGGATGGTGCCATTGAGCATATCAATCGCTACAGTTCCCAGCACACCGACAGCATTATCACCGAAAACTACACCCGAGCCCGTCGGTTCCTGACTGAGGTGGATTCCAGCTCTGTCATGGTCAATGCCTCAACCCGATTTGCCGATGGCTTCGAGTATGGCCTGGGCGCTGAGATTGGTATTTCCACCGATAAAATCCATGCCCGTGGGCCGGTCGGTCTGGAAGGGCTTACCTCACAGAAGTACGTGGTGTTCGGTGACGGCCATATCCGGACCTGACACCATGCATGTGATCTACGGCGGCACCTTTGACCCGATTCACCACGGTCACCTCCGGCTGGCACTGGAAGTGTCCGAGGCGCTGGAGGTGAGCCGGGTACATCTGGTGCCCAGCCATATCCCTCCGCATCGGGGTAGCACCGGAGCCAGTTCAGCGCAGCGTCTGGAGATGATCCGGCAGGCCATCGCCGGCGAACCCGCGCTGGCGCTGGACGAGCAGGAGGTGCACCGGGGCGGAGCCTCATACACCGCCGATACATTGCGCCAGCTTCGGGCCGAGCTGGGGCCGGATTGTCCTCTGGTGATGGTGGTTGGTACCGACGCTTTCTCATCGTTTGACCGCTGGCGCGAGTGGCAGGAGATCCCCGGGCTTGCCCATATCGTGGTGGTGCGCCGCCCCGGCTCGGAACTGCCGGTGGGCAGCGAGGCAGCGCAGCTGGTAGCAGAGCGCTGTGTGGGTTCAGCTTCGGAGCTGCATTCGCGGCCGGCGGGCCTGGTACTGGAGCTGGCGCCGCCGTTGCTGGACATTTCCGCCACTGGTATTCGACGGCGTATCGCGGCGGGTCGGTCGCCACGCTACCTCACACCGGATGATGTCTGCCAGAGTATCCGCGCCTGGGGGCTCTACGGTGCCCGGCCCGTTGAGGGCCAATAGGAGTTATTCACAGGCGTCTTTGATGCTACAATCGCGTCTGAATATCATTGATCGGGTGGCCATACCGGCCAGTACCCGTACTACAGGGTAATTATGCAGGCTGAACAACTGAAAGATCTGGTCGTTAACGCACTGGAAAATATCAAGGCTCAGGACATCAGTGTGATTGATGTTCGCGACCGCACCAGCGTGACCGATTTTATGGTTCTGGCATCCGGTACCTCCAACCGACATGTAAAATCCCTCGCGGATTCGGTGGTGATCGAGGCCAAAGAGCAGGGTGTACGTGCATCCAACGTTGAAGGTGAAGGCGGCAGTGACTGGATCCTGGTTGATCTGGGTGACGTGGTTGTTCACGTGATGATGCCTGCTACCCGGGAGTTCTACGATCTGGAGCGCTTCTGGCGTGATGCTCCGGATCTCGGTGCTGCGGGCAGCGAGTAGTCATGCGCCTGCGTCTGATCTGTGTGGGGCAGAAAATGCCCGACTGGGTCACTGCGGGGTACAACGACTACGCTCGCCGGATGCCGCCCGAGTTGCCCCTTGAACTGACAGAAATCCCCATGGCCCACCGGGGCAAAAATCCCGACATCTCCCGACTGATGCAGCGGGAAAGCGACGCTATCCTGTCTGCAGCAGGCACCCGTGACCGCGTGGTGGCTCTGGAGGTGGGTGGGCGCCCCTGGTCAACGGAAAAACTCGCCTCACAGCTGGAAAACTGGCAACAGGACGGCCGGGATGTCGCTTTTCTGGTCGGCGGCCCCGACGGCTTGGCGGATGCCTGTCGACAGCGAGCGGACCAGCAATGGTCACTGTCGCCTCTTACCTTGCCCCACCCTCTGGTGAGAATCCTCTTGGCCGAGCAACTCTACCGGGCCTGGAGCATCACCCGTAACCACCCTTACCACCGGGCCTAGGAACAGACATGGTCTGGGGCGAACTGAAAAATACCGCAGCGGAGCGCCGGCTGTTCCAGCGCCGGGCCATGGTGATGCTGGTGTTCGTCCTGGTGCTGATGACCGGGTTGCTGGCGCGGATGTACCAGTTGCAGATCGTTGAGCACGAGATCTACACCACACTGTCTGACAAAAACCGGGTTCAGGTACAGTCGGTACCGCCACCCCGAGGCCTGGTGTACGACCGGAATAACGTTCTGCTGGCGGAGAATCGCCCGGTATTCAGCCTGACGGTGGTGCCGGAGCGCGTTGGCGATATGGACGCAACCCTGGCGCGCCTGAGCGACATTCTGAGTATTGCCGATGAAGATCTGGAACGATTTCAGCGCCGACTGCGGGAGCCGCGGCGTCCGTTCCAGGCGATCCCCCTGAGTTACGATCTCGACGAAGCCGAAATTGCCCGCATGGCAGTGCACCGACATCAGTTTCCGGGGGTGGAAGTTGAGGCCGAACTGGTTCGCTACTATCCCCATAGCGAGCTGACCGCCCATGCCCTGGGGTTTGTCGGCCGTATCAATCGCGACGAACTCCAGCGTATCGATCCGGTCAATTACGCGGGGACCAACTACATCGGCAAATCCGGGATTGAACGTTTCTACGAGGAGGCGCTTCACGGTCAGGTGGGCTACCAGCATGTAGAAACCAACGCCCGCGGCCGGATCTTGCGGGTGCTTGAGCGAGTAAATCCTGTTCCGGGCGAAGATCTCCAGCTCCATCTTGATTTGCGGCTCCAGCGCAGGGCCCACGAGCTCATGGACGGGAGGCGAGGTGCAATCATTGCCATTGAGCCGAAGACCGGTGGCATTCTGGCGCTTGCCAGCGTGCCCGGTTTCGATGCCAATAAGTTTGTGACCGGTATCAGCGTCAATGATTATCGCGAGCTGAGTCAGAGTATCGACAAACCGTTGTTCAACAGGGCGCTCCGGGGCCAGTACCCCCCCGCCTCGACCATCAAGCCCATGATGGCTGTTGCAGCGCTGGACAGCGGCGCAACGGATAAAGACCGTAGAATCTGGGACCCGGGATACTTCCAGCTCCGTGAGGGCGGGAGGCGTTTTCGGAACTGGAATCGCTCTGGTGATGGCTGGGTGGATCTGAAGTACTCGATGGCGAGATCCAATGATGTTTACTTTTACGCAGTGGGCGTTGATATGGGGGTGGATGTCATGTCTTCCTATCTGGCCCGGTTCGGCTTTGGTGAGGATGCCACCCTGGATGTGTCCGGTGCTTTGACCGGGTTGTTGCCGACCGCAGACTGGAAAAGGGCCGTGAGAAATGAACCCTGGTATCCCGGAGACTCCGTCAATATGAGCATTGGGCAGGGTTTTTTGCTGGCAACGCCCATGCAACTGGCAACGGCTACAGCATTGATTGCCAATCGCGGAGCCTGGGTTGAGCCCAGGTTGCTTAAAGATGTTCACGGCGACAGTCCAGTGGAGGAGTTCCTGCCGGAGCAGACGCATGAACAGCTTGAACTGAAGGATCCTGACGATTGGGAATATGTCGTCGATACCATGGAAGAAGTGATGCATGGTGCCCGTGGGACGGGGCGAAGCGCTGGTCGAGGCGCAAGCTACCGAATGGCTGGAAAAACGGGCACGGCCCAGGTATTCAGTCTTGGTCAGGATGAGGAGTACGACGAAGAGCAGATAAGGGAACGGCTTCGGGACCACGCGATGTTTGTCGGGTTTGCGCCAGCGGATGACCCCAAGATCGCAGTGGCGGTTATCGTTGAAAATGGTGGCAGTGGCAGCGGCGCCGCGGCTCCGGTTGCCCGGGCCTTGTTTGATGCCTGGCTGGAGGAGTTTCCGGCGGAGCAGGCAGAACCTGTGATCAGCGATTCCAGCGCGGCCGGGGGAGACAACTGATGGCCGGCAGCAAATTGTGGAGCAGTCAGACTAGCAGCGATCTGGGGCGCAACCGCAGTATCTGGTCAGCGTTGCATCTGGACCCGATTCTCCTGGGGCTTCTGTTGTTACTCGTCGGTGGCGGCCTTTTTGTGCTTTACAGTGGTGCTGACCGGAATATTGATGTGGTCAAGGCACAGGGCATTCGCCTGGGCGTTGCCTTTGTGGTGATGTTCGTATTCGCTCAGTTGGATCCGGCGGTCTTTCGCCGATGGGCACCCTGGCTCTACGGCTTGGGGCTGATCGGGCTGGTCGCCGTGTTGCTGGTGGGTGTCGGTGCCAAAGGGGCGCAACGCTGGCTGGCGTTGCCTGGCCTGCCCCGGTTTCAGCCTTCCGAGTTCATGAAGCTGGTGGTGCCGATGATGGCAGCCTGGTATCTGTCTCGTTATTACCTGCCACCGACCTTCCCCAGGGTGATGACGGGGCTGGTGATCGTTCTGCTGCCGATGTTCCTGATCATCCAGCAACCGGATCTCGGTACCTCCTTGCTGGTCGGCATGGCCGGCATTTTCGTGGTGTTTTTTGCCGGTATCAGCTGGAAGTTGATTGCCGCTTTCCTCGCCATGGTCTCGGTTTCTGCCCCGCTGATGTGGTTCTTCGTCATGCGGGAATATCAGAAGCAGCGGGTATTGACACTGTTGGACCCTCAGAGTGATCCGCTCGGAGCCGGCTGGAACATTATCCAGTCGAAAACCGCGATCGGTTCCGGCGGTATGGAGGGCAAGGGCTGGTTGCAGGGTACCCAGTCACACCTGGAGTTTTTGCCGGAAAGCCACACCGACTTTATTGTCGCGGTGCTGGCAGAGGAGTTCGGTTTTATCGGTATGTTGCTGCTGTTGACGGTGTACTTCCTGATTATCCTGCGTTGTCTCTATATCTCGGTTACCGCGCAGGACTCCTTCAGCCGGTTGGTGGCCGGAGCGCTGACGATGACGTTCTTTATCTATATCTTCGTCAACATCGGAATGGTGAGCGGCCTGTTGCCAGTGGTCGGTGTGCCTTTGCCGTTGATCAGCTATGGCGGCACCTCAAGTGTCACTTTGATGGCGGCGTTCGGCGTGCTGATGTCGATTCACACCCATCGCCGGATGATCACCGCCTGAACCAGTAATGATGGCTGCCCGGTAATGGTGTATACACAAGGGAACCCGTTACAATGTTGCTGGTCAGTAATGGCGGTATCAATACACAGGTTTTGGGGTAGTGAACAGACATGGTCAAGGTCTCTGACAAACGGATTCCCGCACTGGCTTTAGCTGCCTTGCTGGCCGGCTGTGCCAGCAGTCCTGAAGTTGACCACTCGTCACGCTACACCATTAAGCAGGATCGGGCACCTTCGGGCAGCTTTGACGCCAGCGGCCTGGCCGATGCCACACCCCGTTATGAGCAGCCACGGTCGGCTGGCAACAAGTCGCCCTATACGGTCTGGGGCAAGCGCTATCATGTGATGGACAGTAACGACGGCTACGTGCAGCGCGGCACCGCGAGCTGGTATGGCGAGAAATTTCACGGCCACAAGACCTCCAACGGTGAGGTGTTCGACATGTATGCCATGTCGGCGGCACACAAATCCCTTCGGATTCCGGGTTACGCGCGAGTGACCAATCTCGACAACGGCCGCTCGGTGATTGTCCGTGTGAACGATCGTGGCCCCTTCCACGGGGATCGGCTGATCGATCTGTCCTATGCCGCGGCCAAGAAGCTCGGCTATCAATCCCGTGGTACCGCCAGGGTTGAAGTGGCCGCTATTACGGTGCGTCCGGACGGCGCCATGTTTCTGGCTGGCAAGCCGTTTGATGCCGCTGGCCAGGCTCCAGTGGTTGCCTCACAGGCTTCCGGAACAACAGAGCTGGCCGCCGGTGAGGGGCTGTTTGTCCAGCTCGGCGCATTCAGTCAGCGGGATCCGGCTGAGGCCATGCGTGAGCGTCTGCTGGGAGTGCTGGATAATCCTGTGAGAGTCCGGGAGATCACCACTGATAATGGCCGGTTCCATCGGGTTCAGGTGGGGCCATTCAAGAGCGAGGGCGACGCGCGCTACGCTCAGAACCTTCTGGAATCCAGAGGGTTCCGGCAGTCCATTGTACTGACCGATTCGCACTGAACCGACTGAGTTCAGAACCAACATAAGACAAGCATCTGACGACGAATGAAACTATCCATGGCTTTCAAGACTGTAACTCGAACCCTGTTTCTGGTTTTCTCCCTGTTGCTGATGAGCGGGCAGGCCTCGGCGCAGGCGGTACTGATCCCGTCGCCGCCGCAGATTGCCGGTAGCTCCTGGGTATTGATGGATCCGCTCAGTGGTCGTGTGATCATGGAGCACAACAGTAATGAGCGTTTGCCACCAGCGAGCCTGACCAAAATGATGACGGCCTATATTGTCGAGCGCGAGCTGGATGAAGGCCGTATCTCCATGTCGGATATGGTACCTATCAGTGTCAAGGCCTGGCGCACAGAGGGGTCCCGAACCTTCGTGCAGGAAGGCACCTCGGTTTCCGTTGAGGATCTGCTCAAGGGTGTGATTATCCAGTCTGGCAACGATGCGTCTGTGGCGTTGGCCGAGTTTGTGGCCGGCAGTGAAGGGGCTTTCGTGGACATCATGAACCAGCAGGCGCAACTGCTGGGCATGAAAGATACCCACTTCGAAAACGCCACCGGCCTTCCCTCCGCAGACCATTTCTCAACCGCCTACGATCTTGCGGTCCTGGCACGGCATATTATCCAGGACTATCCGGAAAACTACCCGCTGTATGCGCAGAAGCACTTCACCTACAACAATATTCGTCAGCCCAACCGAAACAGCCTGCTATGGCGGGATGACAGCGTTGATGGTTTGAAAACCGGGCACACGGAAGAGGCCGGTTATTGTCTGGTGGCATCGGCCAAGCGGGGTGAGACCCGGCTGATTGCTACGGTTATGGGAACCAGCAGCTCTGAGGCCCGGGCCCAGGAAGTGCAGAAAATGCTCAACTACGGCTTCCGCTACTTTGAAACCGAGCGGCTGTTCCGTGCCGGTCAGGAGCTGATGGCGTCCAGAGTGTGGGGCGGTCAGGCGGATGAGGTGTCGGTAGGCATGCCGGAGGATATCTATGTCACCATTCCCCGTGGCTCCCGCGAGCAACTGGAATCTGTCGTCGACCTTGATTCCGTGATAAAAGCGCCCATTAAGGTGGGAGATGAGCTGGGCCGTGTTCGTGTGGTTCTGGATGGTGAAACCCTGGTGGATGAGCCGGTGCTGGCACTTACCGAAGTGCCTGAAGGCGGTTTGTTCAAGCGCATCTGGGATGCCATCAAGCTGTTTTTTGTTCAACTGTTTAACTGAGGTTGAGGCGCTGTTTGCCTTAGCCGGGAGTAATGTGCGGCATGACTGAGCCGAAAGCACCAAAAATCGAGTTTCCCTGTGACTATGTCATCAAGGTGATTGGCAATGCCGCGCCCGATTTCACCGAATTTGTGGTGGAGGTCGTTGAGCAGCATGCCCCGGGACTGTCTGAAGCGGACATCTCGGTGAACGACAGCAGCAAAGGCCGGTTTTCTTCGGTTCAGCTGAAAATTGTGGCGACCGGTGAAGATCAGCTCAAAGCACTCTTTGAAGAGCTTAAGGCCAGTGGCCGCGTTCACATGGTGCTGTAACGGTGGCTGACCTCATCGTACGGTCACTGGGGCAACAGCCCTACATGGAAACCTGGGAAGCGATGAAATCGTTCACCGCCAACCGGGACGAGGCCACCGTGGATGAGCTCTGGTGCCTGGAGCATCCCAGGGTGTTTACCCAGGGGCAGGCGGGCAAAGCCGAGCATATCCTTCTGCCAGGAGACATTCCGGTAATTCAGGTGGATCGTGGTGGTCAGGTGACCTACCACGGCCCCGGGCAGTTGGTGATCTACCTGCTGATTGATCTGACCCGGCGTAAACTCGGGGTGCGTAACCTGGTCAGTGCCATTGAGCAGGCGATTGTCCGTACCCTGGCCCAAGGCGGCATCGAAGCAGCACCGCGGTCAGATGCGCCGGGTGTCTATGTGAATGGCGCCAAGATTGCGTCCTTGGGTTTGAGGGTCCGCCGGGGCTGCTCCTTCCATGGCTTGGCTTTGAATGTGAACATGGACATGGAACCCTTCTCCCGAATCAACCCTTGTGGCTACGCGGGTATGTCCATGTGCCAAGTCAGTGATTTTGAGGCCGGAGCCTCGGTCTATGACCTGGAACGCCGGCTGGTGAGCGAGCTGGTCGACGGCCTGGGCCATTGTCAGGTGGAGCAACGTCAGGGCTGGTGAAGCGCCTCAGTAGCCTGACACACGCGATTTCTCCCCAGCGTCTTGGCCTGATACAGCGCCTCATCGGCCCGTTGTAGCAGGCGATCAATCGACTCTGAGCCCTGTATACATGCCGCGCCGATACTGATGGTGGCGGTCACTCGCTTGCCCGCGCAGTCGATGGCCTGGCTCGCCACGGCAGAGCGAATCCGCTCCGCCGTGGCAGCGGCTTCGGTCAGGGCGGTTTCGGGTAGTAGTACCAGAAATTCTTCTCCGCCCCAGCGGGCAATGGTGTCCACTTTGCGGCTCTGGCCGGTCACGGTGCGGGCGACCAACACGATCATGTCGTCGCCCGCCTGGTGACCGTAGCTGTCGTTTACATTCTTGAACAGGTCGATATCCATCAGCAGAACCGAGAAGCTGCGTCCGTTACGCAGGTAGCGCTGATACTCTGTTTCCAGTTGTTCCAAACCTTCGCGGCGATTGGCCAGGCTGGTGAGTGCGTCGTGCTTGGCGGCGTACTCGAATTCTGCGGCCAGCCGGATCAAGCCTAGCTTGCTCCGCCGCCGGCTCTGGTCGAGGATGTAACAAGTGGCCATTTCGAAAGCCAGCACGATGATCATGGAAAGCCGGAAGCTGGTACTGTAGGGCGAGTCAAAAACCATATCCCCCAACGGGCTGAACAGGAATAATACGGCCAGCCATCCGCCCACACAGGCCAGTATGCCTACTCTGGCTTCACTGATGTAGAAGATTATGGGGGGATAGGCGAACAGCCAGATGATGGCCGAGCCGTCTTCAACCGCCTGGATGGCCAGGTAGGTAAACAGAGCGATAATCAGGGTAATGAATGTCCGGCGCTGGAGGGTTTTGTGGCCCAGGCTCAGAAAAACGATCGCATTAATGGCCAGAAGGGCTGCGAAGGCCAGCAGTAGCCGTGAAGTCAACGGGTCGCCGTGGCCGGATGAGCGCCAGGCAAAAAACACAAGCAGCGGCACTGCCGCACAGGTGAGGCCGTTGATCAGGGCCGGTACCGGTATCTCGCCTTTAACGCGAAACTGCGACAGCTCGGCGTCTGGCGTTCTTGAAGCGGGCTGATTCATGTGTGGGTGGTGTTGTTGTAGTTGATAAATATCACAGAAACCCTGTCAATCAATACTAGACCGCTTTGTGATCTGTGACTGTGTCAAAACGTAACCGATGTCACGAACTCTTTTAAATTGGTCGAAGTTTATACACATTGGCTGCAGGGGCAGCGCCGGCGCGACGACTGGGTTAGGTAGTCGCGCGCCCAGATCCGTATAATGGTCAGATGTATTGCAGGCATTCACATTTCCTGACAGAAACAGGTCTTTCATGTCTTCCAGCCGACCCGGAAAATCCGTCTCCCGTATCAAGACCGGCAGTTTTGAGCGCAGGTTGTCGCTGACCAGAGCCGGACTGTTCGCAGGCACGCGCATGGCGTCCCATATGGCGACTAACTGGTTCAGCAACAAGGAAACCCGGGAGCAGCGGCATCGGGCAATGCTCTCCAGTCAGGCCCGGTTTCTGGTGGACGAGCTTGGCCGGCTCAAGGGCAGTGTGGTCAAGATCGGCCAGGTCATGGCGCTGTACGGCGAGCATTTTCTCCCCGAAGAAGTCACTGAGGCGCTGCACACTCTGGAAGACCAGACCACCTCTCTGGAGTGGCCGGCCATTGAGCGGGTTCTCAAAGCCGAACTGGGGGAGAGCCGGCTTTCTGAACTCGATATTGACCCGGAGCCTATAGGAGCCGCCTCACTTGGCCAGGTACATCGTGCGGTGCGCCGTAGCGACGGGTTGGAGCTTGTGCTTAAAGTGCAATACCCCGGTGTTGCCGATGCCGTCGACAGTGATCTGAACGCTGTGGCTCATCTGCTGAAAGTGGCGCGGCTGGTCAGCTTCGGCCCTGAATTCAACGACTGGCTGGAAGAAGTCCGGGAAATGATGCATCGGGAGGTCGATTACCGGCTGGAGGCCCGTACCACCGAAAAGTTCCGCCAGATGCTTAGCCATGATCCACGCTTTGTGGTGCCAAGAGTGCTGGCAGAATTTTCAACGGATCATGTTATTGCCTCGACCTATGAGCACGGCCATTCGGTCAGTTCAGTGGCGGTTCGTGAATTGCCACTGGAGCGACGCAGTGCCCTGGGCCAGGCAGCCCTGGAATTATTTTTCCGGGAACTATTCGAATGGGGAGAGATCCAGACCGACCCGAATTTCGGCAACTACCGGATCCGTATTGCGGGCGAACAGGGTGGTGATTCGGAAACTGACCGGATTGTCCTGCTGGATTTTGGCGCCGTGCAGAGTTACTCGTCTGACTTTCTGAAGCCGGTCATCCAGATGATCAGGGCTTCCTATGAGGAAGATCTGGAGCAAGTTGTTGAGGGCGGAATCAAGCTCAGATTCATGAGCCGGGACTGGCCGGCGGAGGTGCTGGACAAGTTTGGCAAGGTCTGTATGTCAGTACTGGAACCCCTGGCGAAGGATCGCAGTCAGTGGCCGGATTATGCCGTCAACAGCCATGGCCAGTACCGCTGGAAACAGAGCGATTTGCCCTCGAGAGTGGCCAAGCAGGCCGCCAGGTCTGCCATCAGCCGCTATTTTCGTGTACCCCCCAAGGAATTCGTGTTCCTCAATCGAAAACTAATCGGGGTTTACACCTTCATTGCGGTGTTGCACTCCGAGTTCAACGGCGAGGACTTGTTGAGAAAATACCTCTATGGGAGCGGTGCTGCCTAGCCAGACGCGGTCAGCACCACCCAGATGACGAAGGCATAGCGCAGTCCCTTACCAATCCCCACCAGAACAATAAAATTCAGCCAGGGGACTCGCATAATGCCGCCCACCAGAGTCAGTGCATCGCCGCCAATGGGCAACCAGCCCAGCAGGAGCGACCACTGACCATATCGATTGAACCGGTTTCGTGCCTTGTGTAGTTGAAGTTCACTGACGGGAAACCAGCGTTTGTGCTTAAAGCGATCCACTTGCCGGCCGATAAGCCCATTAACCACTGACCCCAGAGTATTTCCCATGGTTGCCCAGAACCACAACCAGAACAGGGGATAATTCTGGCTGACCAGGGTGCCGAGCAGTATTTCCGAATACGCGGGCAGCAGCGTTGCCGCGGCAAAAGATGTCAGGAACAGGGTCAGGTAGGCCAAAAACGCCTCCATGCTCTAGGATGTTGGTTAAGCCTCACAGAAAAAGGTTTCGATGTACATGAAACAACTCTCTCTGCGCGTAAAACTCTACGCCCTGGTGATTGCACTGCTGCTAACCATGGGTGTGAGTATTGTTATCACCGCCCAGCTCTCCCTCGGTTCCATGGAGGAACGGCTGACCCGGGAAACCCGGGGCACGGTGCAACGTATTGTAATGGATCAGCTTAGTGCGACCGCAGGGAAATACGGTGAGCTGGTGACCGGGGTATTCGAAACCGCCTACCAGACGCCTGAAGTGGTTCGCAGCCTGATTACCCGAAATATCGAAGCGGACAGCTCCGGAAGGATCAGTCGGCGCGACCTTCAGGAAAACATTGGGGCTGTGCTCGAGGAGCAGAAGCATCTGAGTTCGATTTACGCCCAGTTTGAGCCGGATGGTTACGACGGCCAGGACATTTACTTTACCGGCGGGGTGGAAGAACACAGCAGTGATGAGGGTACCCTTGAGATCTACTACTATCGGGACCCGGCTGGCAATGTGGTGTTCAGCAGAACCGAAGACCCTGCCACCAAATACCTGGACAACCGCAATGAGTTCGGGATCCGTGAAGCCGAATGGTACCTGTGTTCCCGCGATTCTCTAAAGCCCTGCCTGATGGAGCCCTATGAGTATGAGATTGAAGAGGGCTACTCCGAGCTGATGACCAGCCTGGTGGTGCCGGTGATCAGTGACGGCGAGTTTGCCGGGGTGGTCGGTTCCGACATCAACCTGTCGACGCTGCAGTCGACCATTGCCGGTGTCAGCGAGGAACTCTTTGACGGCCAGTCACGGGTCACATTATTGAGCGAGAAAGGCCTGATTGCTGCTTCCAGTCATTATCAGGAGCATCTGGGCCGGCCACTGCGGGAAGCACTGCCGGATCTGGCTGGCGAGTTTACGGCGTTGCACCGCAACGGTGGCAGCTTCGACAACGGTGAGATTCTCGCCGTGTCGTATCCCGTCAAGGTCGCGTTACCGGGCGCTGAATGGTCGCTGTTGATTGAATTGCCGCGCGATATCGCCCTGGCCAGTGTGAATGAAATAACGGCGTTGCTGTCAGACGAAGTAACCAGCACGGCCACCCGCCAAACCGTGGTGGGCATTGTGGTGGTCGTGCTTGCGATTGCCGTATTGGTGTTGCTGGTGCGTTCGGTTACCCGGCCGCTGGACGAAATCCGGAAGCGCATGCGCAATCTGGCCAGTGCCGAGGGCGATCTTACCCGTGAACTGGATATTGACACTCATGCCGAGCTGATTGACCTTGCTGGCGGCTTTAATGCCTTCCTGGCCCGCCTGAGGGAAATGATCAACGACCTCAAAGATGTGAATGCCCAGGTGCGGGGGCAGGCTTCGGATGTGGGCGCCATTGCACGGGATACCGATGAACAGACAGCCCGCCAGCATCAGGATATCGACAGTGTGGTGACCGCCATGAATGAAATGTCGGCGGCGGCGGGGGAAGTGGCCGGCTTTGCTGGCGAGGCAGCGGATAATGCCCGGGCTGCGCGGGATGGCATTAAATTTACCCAGGATACTCTGGGTACGGCGTTGCGGGGCGTGGATGCACTGGCCGGCGATATGGATCAGGCCAGCTCGGCTATTGGTCACGTGGCCCAGCGCAGTGAGGAAATCAACCGGATTCTGGAAGTAATCCGTGGCATTGCCGAGCAGACCAATCTGCTGGCACTGAATGCCGCTATCGAGGCTGCACGGGCCGGAGAGCAGGGGCGTGGCTTTGCGGTGGTAGCCGATGAAGTGCGCACGCTGGCGTCCCGAACCCGCGAATCCACGGACGAGATCAGTGGCATGATTGAGCGCCTGAAAGGCGACGTGGACGGTGCGGTAACGGTCATTGGAACCGGGGTGGAGCGAGCCACCAGCGCGGTAGAGGGTACCCGGGAAGCCAGTCACTCGCTGGCCACAGTGGTTGAGCGTATCGCCACGATTGTTGAGCATGTCACCCAGGTGGCCACCGCCGCTGAGGAGCAGAGTTCGGTGAGCGAGGAAATTAACCGGAACCTGACCCACATCGGCGACGCAGCCAACGATCTGCGGGAGTTGGCGCAGCGGGTCCGCCAGAGTGGCGATGCGCTCGATGGCCAGGTTCAGGTGCTGGATCGCGAACTGGGCCGCCTGAAAACCTGAGGCTGGCCCTTCCACGGGCGATATCGGTATCGTCAGCTACTATCACGATCATGGCGAGGATCAATTTTCAATTGGTGCTCGCCATGCCATTATTGCGACATTATAAATGCGCTGAGTGCCAGCCACTCGCAACCCTTTGAGTCAGGAGGTATGTATGGAGCAGGTCACGATTTATGGCCGTTCAAGTTGTGGTTTTTGCGTTCGGGCAAGGGACCTGTGTGAATCCAGAAACATCCCCTACGTGTGGGTGGACATGATCGAAAAAGGCATGAGCAAACAGGACATTGCCGACCGTATCGGCCATCCGGTCTACACGGTGCCCCAGATTCTGGTGGGTTCCGAGTATGTGGGTGGTTTCGACGATTTCTCAGCGTATGTGCGCCGCCATGAGGCGCAAACGGCCAGTTAGGTCGCAGCCGTTTGTAGCGTAAAAAAAGCCCGGCAATTTTGGCCGGGCTTTTTTGTAGGGCTGCAGGGCAGGATCAGAGTTCGAACTCGGTCCTCAGTTTCTTCTCCACCAGCTGGTTCTTCAGCTTGGCAACCCTGGGCAGACCGTCGTCAAACGGCGGGAAGCTTTCGCCGGCGATCAGCGGCTGCAGGTAATCCCGGCAATCCTGAGTGATGCCAAAGCCGTTGTCTGTGATGTAATGGATCGGCATTTTCTTTTCCTGGTTGGCGACCTCGCTGAGGTTGGCCTCGCCGATTGACCAGCGATAAGGCTTGGCCTGATCCCGCACGATGGTGGGCATCAGAGCCTGTTTGCCTGCCAGGGCCATTTCCACCGCAGCCTTGCCAACCGCGTAAGCCTGCTCCACATCAGTGGCCGAGGCAATGTGCCTGGCTGCACGCTGCAGATAGTCTGCCACTGCCCAGTGGTATTTGTGGCCCAGGGCCTGTTTCACCATATTGGCCAGGGCCGGGGCAACACCACCAAGCTGGGTGTGGCCGAAGGCATCCTTGGCGCCGGCATCGGCAACGAAGCGGCCGTCTTCGTATTGGGCGCCTTCAGACGCCACCACCACGCAGTAACCGTAATCCCTCACGCACTGATCCACTCGCTCCAGGAATTTCTCCCGGTTGAAGGGAATTTCCGGGAACAGGATGACGTGAGGCGGCTCGCCTTCGCTCTGTCCGGCCAGTCCGCCAGCGGCAGCAATCCAGCCGGCGTGGCGACCCATCACTTCCAGAATGAAGACCTTGGTGGAGGTTTCACACATGGATTTGATATCCAGGCTGGCTTCGAGGGTGGATGTGGCAATGTACTTGGCCACGGAACCAAAGCCGGGACAGCAGTCGGTGAAGGGAAGGTCGTTGTCGACCGTTTTGGGCACGCCAATGCAGGTGATCGGGTAACCCATACGATCGGCCAGTTGGGAGACCTTGTAGGCGGTATCCTGGGAATCGCCGCCGCCGTTGTAGAAGAAGTAACCGATGTCGTGGGCCCGGAACACTTCAATCAGGCGCTCGTATTCGCGCTGGTTCTCGGAAATGTTCTTGAGCTTGTAGCGGCAGGAACCAAAAGCCCCGCCTGGCGTGTGGATGAGGGCCTGGATGGCGTCGTCAGATTCCAGACTGGTATCAATCAGCTCTTCTTTCAAAGCACCGATGATGCCGTTGCGGCCGGCATAGACCTTGCCGATCTGGTCCGGATGTTTGCGTGCGGTCTGGATAACACCGCAAGCACTGGCATTGATAACGGCGGTGACCCCGCCAGACTGGGCATAAAATGCGTTCTTGATAGCCATCTCGGGCTGAAGCCTCCTGCTGGTTCAACGATGGCGCAGATGATACGCCAAACACCGCGGTTTTTCATGAGCATATGCCGGCTCTTGACCGCGCAGAAAGTATGGTAGAGGCTTGGCAGGTTTCAAACCGGAGGCACAACCTTAATGCATATACATATTCTGGGCATTTGCGGCACGTTCATGGGCAGTCTGGCGGTGATCGCCCGGGAGCTGGGGCATAAGGTGACCGGTTCGGACCAGGGCGTTTACCCTCCCATGAGTACTCAGCTGGAGGCCCAGGGCATTGCGTTGACAGAAGGTTACCGGCCCGAGAACCTGGAGCCGAATCCGGATCTGGTGCTGATCGGGAATGCCATGTCCCGGGGTAACCCGGAAGTGGAAGCAGTGCTCAACCGGCGCATTGATTATATGTCTGGCCCCGAATGGCTCGCCCGGGAGGTCCTGCGCCACCGGTGGGTGATGGCCGTAGCCGGTACCCATGGCAAAACCACCACAACGGCCATGCTGCTGTGGATTCTCGACCAGGCCGGCTTTGATGCCGGTTACCTGATAGGCGGTGTGCCCCAGGACTTTCCGGTGTCTGCCCGGCTGGGCAGCAGTGATTTCTTTGTGATCGAGGCGGATGAGTACGACAGCGCGTTCTTTGATAAGCGCTCCAAGTTTATCCACTACCGCCCGAATACCCTGATTCTGAATAACCTGGAATTCGACCACGCCGACATTTTCGAGAACGTGGAAGCCATCGAGCGTCAGTTTCATAACCTTGTGCGTACCGTACCGTCTCAGGGGCTGATCATTCGACCTGCCCTGGACAGTCACCTGGATAATGCTCTGGAGATGGGGAGCTGGAGCCCGGTGCAGGATACGGCTATCGGCAGCGAGATCAGCCGCACGGCGGACTGGCGGGCTGAGCTTCTGGCTGAGGATGGCAGCCGCTTCATGGTTATCCACCATGAGCAGCCGGTTGCGACCCTGAAATGGGGGCTGACCGGTTTGCACAATGTGCGTAATGCCCTGTCGGCGATTGCCGCTGCCCGTCATGTGGGCGTTACGCCTGACCATGCGGTGGCGGCGTTGTGCCGGTTCTCTGGAGTGAAGCGCAGAATGGAGCTGGTGGGCGAAATCGGCGGTGTGCGCGTATACGACGACTTTGCCCATCATCCAACCGCGATTGCGTCTACCCTGGAGGGATTGCGCAATCGGGTGGGGGATGAGCCAATCCTGGCCATTATCGAACCCCGCTCCAATACCATGAAGCAGGGTGTGCACAAGCAGACGCTGATCCCGAGTGCCGCACTGGCGGATCGGGTGCTTTGGGGTAATCTCAGTGATATGGACTGGTTGCCGGAACTGGTGGGGAGCTGGCAGGCGGAACATGGTGAGCTGGATCATCACAGGGTGGAGGCGTCGGTGGAGGAGCTGATTGAGAAGGCCCTGGAGGGACTGCCAGAGACCTGTCATATCGTAATCATGAGTAATGGCGGTTTTGGCGGCATTCATCGGAAACTGGTGGCGGAACTGGAGAAGCGTCGTGGCTGAACAATCACCGGTTGTTAATCTGGCGTTTACCGGCGCGTCGGGAGCCCAGTACGGGCTTCGTCTGTTGCAGTGCCTGGTAGCCAACGGTTGCCGTGTGAACGTGATGATCAGTAAGGCGGCCCAAGTGGTGATCGCGACTGAAACCGATTTTCGGCTGCCGGGTTCCACGCCTGCCATGGCAGAGGCCTTGTCGGACTTCGCCGGTGCGCAGCCCGGTCAGGTGCAGGTCTTTGGCCGGGAGGAGTGGTTTTCTCCACCGGCTTCCGGTTCCGGCGAGAAGGCGCCGCTGGTGATTTGCCCCTGCAGCACTGGCACGCTCTCGGCACTGGCGACCGGGGCCAGCAATAACCTAATTGAGCGCGCCGGCGACGTGGCCCTGAAGGAGCGCCGCAAGCTGATTCTGGTGTTGCGTGAGACGCCCTATTCTGAGGTGCACCTGGAAAACATGCTCAGGCTTACCCGTATGGGTGCGGTAATGATGCCGGCGAGCCCCGGGTTCTATCACAACCCGCAGTCGGTGGATGATCTGGTCGATTTTATGGTGGCCCGGATTCTCGACCATCTGGATTTTCCGCAGACCCTGGTACCTCGCTGGGGCGAAAAGAAAGCCGACTGATCCGTTCCGGGGCGATGGTTTTGGCCAAAGCGATTGATGGTTTTCACCATTGAGCGAAACCCCGCCCCGCCACAGACTTGCTGAACACAATGATAAACCAACCCGTTCACCGAGGTTCAGCAATGATTCCACGTACTCTTTTCGACGCCGATCTTGAAGGCTTCCGCGATTCCGTTCGCAAGTTTCTGGAGCAGGAAGCGGCTCCGTATCATGACCAATGGGAAAAGGATGGTCAGGTCAGCCGCGAGCTCTGGCAGAAAGCAGGTGAGCTGGGCTTCCTGTGCCCGATGCTGCCGGAAGAGTACGGCGGTGTGGGGGCCGATTTCCGTTACTCCGCAGTGATTATGGAAGAGATCTCCCGGGCCGGATTGTCTGGCATTGGCTGGGGGCTGCACTCCGATATCGTGGCGCCCTACATCCTGAACTACGGCTCAGAAGAGCAGAAGCAGAAGTATCTGCCGAAAATGGCTTCAGGTGAAATGATTACTGCCATCGCCATGACTGAACCGGGCGCGGGTTCCGACCTTCAAGGCGTAAAAACCACGGCGATTCGCCAGGGTGACCACTACATTCTGAATGGCTCAAAAACCTTTATCACCAACGGCCAGCTGGCGGATCTGGTGATTGTCGTTGCCAAGACCGACCCCAAAGAAGGTGCCAAGGGCACCAGCTTGTTGCTGGTCGAAACCGCCTGGGAGGGCTTTGAAAAAGGCCAGAACCTGAACAAGGTGGGGATGAAAGCCCAGGATACCTCCGAGCTGTTCTTCCAGGATGTGAAAGTACCGGCAGATAACCTGCTGGGCAGCATGGAAGGGCAGGGCTTTTTCCAGTTGATGCAGGAGTTGCCGGCGGAGCGTCTGCAGGTGGCCCTGACCGCCGTCGCTGCCGCCGAGGCGGCCTGGCAGTGGACCCTGGATTACGTGAAAGAACGCAAAGCCTTCGGTAAACCGGTCATCGCCTTCCAGAACACCCGTTTCAAGCTGGCCGAGCTGAAAGCTGAAATTACGGCAGCCCGTGTCTTTACAGACCGCTGCCTGGAGCTGCACCTCGACAAGAAACTGGATATCCCGACGGCGGCCATGCTCAAGCAGCACACTACCGACCTTCAATGCAAGGTGATGGACGAATGCGTTCAGCTGCACGGTGGCTACGGCTACATGTGGGAGTATCCGATTGCCCGGGCGTGGGCCGATTCGCGCGTGCAGCGGATCTACGCCGGCACCAACGAAATCATGAAAGAAATCGTGGCGCGGTCGTTCTGACGAATTGTCCCGATTTGCAGGCCCCGGCACATTCCGGGGCCTGCTCGTTACCAAACTTTACAATTTGCCAAGCCTGTCAAGGTCTCCCGGCGGCACATCTCCTAAAGTAGCGGCACAACCTCTAACAAGGATAAATGGTTGCCGCGATGAAACGTCTGATCAGTGTTACCGTTCCTCTGCTGTCACTTGCGATCGCCGGCTGTGGCGATGAATCCGATGACCTGCCGGTTGATGGCCGGGAGTTCGATGGTGTTACCTACAGTGAGCGAGCGCCTTACCAGGGGCGGGTAATCGACGGTTACCTCAATAATGCCCGGGTCTGGCTGGATCTTGACGACAATGGTCAGTACACCGCAGGGCCGGTGGAGATTGAGCTGGACAGCGGTAATACCCACATACTCGAGGACGGCGAGCCATCCGTGATGAGCGGTCCCGGCGGGCGGTTTTCCATGGACGTTTCCGCGCTGGATGTTTCGCCCTCGATCGGCGCAAACCTGGACCCCAGGGATTATCCGCTTTATGCCCTCGCGATTCCCGGCCAGACCCTGGAGGAGCGTAGCTACGGCGATGAGGCGGTCAGCCGGGCGTTTTTGATGTCAGCCAGCCCCGGCGTAACCAATATTACCCCCCTGACTACGCTGGCCCGTTTCCGGAGCTTGGCCGGACAGTGGAATGCAGAAAATCCGATTCCGGATAACCGGTTCGCTGATCTGGACGGTATCAACCTGTGGAAGGATTACATTCTTGCCAATGATGACCGGGCTCACGCCTATGCCCGGGCGTTGGCGCGGTTCATGGCCAGCCAGATTCCTGATGGCTACAACGATTACCTGGCAGGGAATGGCAGTGACGGCAGCGAAGCCAGTCTGTTACCGCGTGACGGGGTGTACCTGCTTGGTTATTCGGTGGTGCAGAACGTTGATGAGATTATTGCCATTGTCGATGCTGCTGCGTCCGGTGGCAACTACGGCAATGTGGATACCGATACGCTGGTACTGCCGGATGTTGATGTGGAAGTAAGCAATCCCAGGCTTCTGGTGAGTCAGCGGATTTCGGCACGGCCAACCCGATCAGACGTACTGCCTACCAATACCTCTGATCTCGGTGCCTCGGCTGAGCTGTCTTTTGAATATAGTGAAGGTGGCAGGCTGCTGGCCGTATCCAGCCGGGGCTGCATGGGTATCTCGTTGCCAGAGATGGCCCGCTTGTTTGAGGCCGATGGCTATATGACCAATCTGAAGACTCAGTGGCTGCCATCTTCCTCCCTTTCGCCCCAAAGTGCCGTCTGGTACGACGGGGAGGGCGTGCACGAGCGTCTGGAGTTTGCGTGGGAGAATGGCACGGCCAGTCTCGATACTGTCACTACGTGTCACGAGCAGACGCTCGGGGTAACGCCAGGGGGAACCGAACTGGATGGTATCAGTGACATCAGCTGGGTTTGGGATGAGCAGACCGGGACTCTGCTGGAATCCGTGCCCGGCAGAGCTGATGATCGCGTGCTGACATTAGAGGAGGCCAATTCGCCAGCGGACATTCTGGATGGCGAGCAGTCGCCACGGGATCTGGTCAGTGGGTATCGGCTGACCGCGGGCGGTGGCCTGGAAGCAGCCGTTGGTTTTGCTGGTGGTGGAGCCTCCTGCGCGCCCCAGGGTGTTGCGCCTAACGATACCGAGCGCAACGGCCAGTATGCGACCCGGCTGTTTCCCTTCTCATTTACCAGTGACGTTGCCGCTTCCGATCTTTTCGGGGCTGGTGTCTATGAATACGATATTGATGAGCGTAATGGCGTCTCTTTTGCCCGCTTGCTCCGGTTCCCGTTCCTGGATCGGGCGACCGCAAATAGGCCAGAAGTGGATTCTGCGAACGGGGCGTTCCAGTGGCAGCTGTTTTACGACGCACTGAACAGCGAAGAGCTGGATATGCAGCGTCCGAACCTGCTCAAGACGGCGTATCTGGTCGATTTCGTCGCCACATCCGATTGCGGTGACGGTCCTCTCGACCGGCCGGGCCGGGCGTATTCCACAGTGGAGTACGAGTACCAGAGCCTCTCGGACTATCTGTTGGACAGGCTGTCGGAGTAAGGCGGTTTGCGGAAAGGGCGATGGATGTTCTGTCTGTCGTCCTTCCAGACAGCACAAAATGCTCGGCGTAAATACGGCGAGTTCGACGTCAGATGCTGCTGATTTTTTCGGGATTTTTAATTTCTTAGGCCATTTTCTGGGGAAGAAAATGGTGCCGAGGAGAGGACTTTATTCACCCTTTGAAAAATAGTTTAATAACAAATGGTTATGCTCTCTGAGTTAGATTGTGTGTACCAGTCTTGTCGACTAAATAATCTAAAATCTAGCGGGGTATGTCGTTTTTGTCCAGAAGCTGTCCCAGTTCATTTTCTTTACGAATGTTTTGCCACAAATTTTCGAGAGGGGGACTTAGTTAGCCCACTCTGCGATACACCCCCCGTCCCCCCCCCCACACACAAACACCACAATTGGGGCTTTTAAGCGTTCAAGCTACAACCGCGCGAACAGTATTCTCGGGCTCATTGTTCTTTTTACCTCCTAAACAAAGGTGACTGACGCGCCTTGGTAATTAATATAATTGACTCAAGGTGGAGGCGGCTCCAGTTTGGCTAAGGGCTTGGACAGTGGGCCGTCGATGAAGGATAGACTGGCCAATCGAGCAGCGCACATAGGTCAGTCGCGCAGCTGTGGATTAGGAATGACATGTAGCGAGTTGAGCCCCCAGTCCTACGAGTCATGGTATTAAGGGGGGAGAGGCGCTGCTCATGCCAGGTAAGTGACTAAGTCCGTTGTGTTAATTGTTGAACATATGAACGAGCGGACGCTAAGATGTGGTCGTCATTCGAGCGCGATGACGTGATGGTGTTTTGTTATTAGTCAATTTAGCGAGCGTCCTACATGAGGTTGGCCCACTACAATCATTTGCCCCCGCGGCCCGAATACATCCGTAAGGTCTCAGAAGTCTTGAAAAGTTCTTCTGGACCTGTCTCTGAAAGGTTGATTGTACAGAGGACAAAGCTCACCAGGACACAAGCCCTCTGTACCTTGGAAGTTCTCGTCAACGAAAAGAAAGTATTGGTTAGTCAGAACCCTCGGCGTTTCCGCTGGGCGTGCTAATTGATTGATCGGTTAACGCTGAATGATGAAGCCTTGCTTTGCCAGCCACGCTAGATCATCACAAAAACAAGACGCGGTTTTCCAAACTCCCGGTGCGTTTTCTTCTATAATCTTGCCTAATTCAGAAAGCTCAATTCCGAAGTAGGGGCCGAAACCGGGGACCAAAACTACCCCTTTCAGCCCGGTAGCGTTCCCAAAGGAAGCCCCGCTGCGTGCAATTAAATCCAGTAGTAGGTATCGCCTCGCAAGAAGCGACCTGTTGGTCGATACGGCTATTCCTTCACTCGATGAATTTAATAATCCTCTTGTTTTGGCATCATTGATAGCTCGTTCCACCTCTTGCTCGGAGTAACCCTCTTGAACAAGGTGTTCTCTAGCTTTTGCCTCGTCCTCGGACAACATCAGCGCGTGCTCAATTTCAAGCGGAGTAAGGTAGCCGATATCCTGAAGCTCTCTGCGAAGTCTTATCGGTGAGCTTTTCACTTGGAAAAAGCTCTTGGTGTCATCCATCTGAAGAATGCGTTTGAGATCGCCATTGAGGGACGCAAAGTAGCCCGCCCCGTCAACATATTCGATAAATCGTGGATGATTTCCTGGGCCTAGAACCTTTTCAAGTAATTGTTTGGCGTTTTCTCTGGAGGCGGTTGTTTGGTCAACAACTTTATGTGAGACACTTCCAGAATCTCCTGCATAATACTGAGACTGAATGAACAATCGAGGCGTCCATCCATCGGTTCTGAAAGGGAGGACAAAATCATAGGCTCTGGTCTTTTTCCCTTTACCTTTCTCCGATAATGCTTTTTTTACTTCTTCTGATTCAGTTTCCGTATTCTCCAGCAAACGACCAGCTTCTACGTCTAGTACTACATCTGCGATATTAAAATCTCTATCGCGTTTCATGCCCCAATCAGAGAGCTTCTCGCGAAGAATTTCTTCCGGCTCGTGCCCACCTGTTGCAGATACAGACCCCCTAACTTGGAATCGAACCAATGGCGCAAGTAGGGCTTCAGGATTCCGATTGTTGTTTTTTGCATAGTGGTATGCGGTAACAATCTCGAGGAATTGCTCTTTACTCGGTTCATCGGATAGAACGAATGCAACAAATTGAGCCAAAAGATTGAGGGCATGCTTGAAGCATTCCCGGCGCTGATTCTCACCTGTTTGCATTCCGAAAGCTAACAAGCCCCCGACTATGTTCATATAGGTATCAGCTTTCAGAACTCTGGGAATCCTTTGCTTTGCGCTTACGAATACAATTTGGCCTTTCTTTTTTCTCTTATTCAGTACTGGGAGGCTTTCCCACTCAAGTGTCCTCTGGAGATGCAGCGGAAACTGGCACTTATTGTTATTGTCTGACTTCCCTGTTACGAGGAACAGAGTTGCGGCAAGGGCAGATAGCCTTGCTTGCGCAAAGGCTAAGGCAGCCTCAGCGTCGCTGGAGGTATTAAGGTCTGAGATTAGGAGTTTCGTAAAAGCCTTAGCCACTACTTCGCCAACTGGTAAGTTCGCGGACTGTTCAGAGTTGAGTGCAGTGCCGATATTCTCAACATAGTCCAATGCGGAGCGAATTTGCCTCATCTCAGACTGATATTTGTCTGTCGCGCTAATGTCTGTGAGTTGGGGGGTGACCCATACATCGAACTCAAGAAGTTGCTCTTCGAGGCTTTCATTAGGGATGGCCAGTTTCATTATGCCGCCTTTGCATTAGTTTCTTGGAGGTAAGCTTTGACCTTTTGTGCAAATTGAAAGCTTAACTTTGGGGGCACTGCATTTCCGACTAGCCGATATCCCGCAATTAGGGCTCTGGGACTGCTCTCAGAATTAAACAAGAAGCCATCCGGAAAACTCTGAAGGCGCGCGCACTCTCGAAGCGAAAATGGTCGATTTTCCTCGGGATGAAGGAAATACCTAGGGTTATGGAAGTTTGTGAGGATCGTGGGGGATGGCGCATCCCACAGGGGTCTTTTGAATAAGCCAGAGCAGAACATGGCGCCTTTGAGGTCAAAGCCTCCATTTTTTTCTTTCAAATAACCCTTACTAAGCAAATCCTGAATTTCATCGGCGCTGGGTTCAACTTGAGTTAGCCGCGAAATCTCATCAATAGGCAGAGGGTTGCCATTCGGAATAGAACCATATTTTTTAAGGCGCCTATTCCTTGAAATGCATTCTAGAATCTTCAGTTGTCGTTCTGAAATCTCTCCAAACGCTTCTGGTATTTCCCAAGTGTAAACGGAAGTAGGAGAGTGCCTGACGTTACAGAGTTTTTGTCCCTCTCCAATCTTGCGAATTATGTGGTCATATTTCTTGGGCCAGCTATGGTCGATCAAATGGTCTGGTAGTTTTCCCAGTTCCAGCAGGTCGCCGATCGCATCTCGAATAGTTGGAGTGTCTAACAGTACTGTTTCTTCGGTGCCACCGAAAAGACCTGATTGCGGAATGCTGAATTCCCCGTTTCTTACCGGAGCGTGGTGGGTTGCTTTAGGCCATGGGAAGTGGCGAGATCCGGCTTTTCGGGTCCCGACGAAAAAGATCCTCCGTCGATGCTGGGGTACGCCATATGCCAAGGCGTTTAAAATCTGAACATCCACATCGTAGCCCAGGGAACTGAAATCCTCTATGATCGACTGTACGAACTTCCCAGAGAAGTTTTGCTTCATCCCATCTACGTTTTCCGCAATGAAGACCTCCGGCTCAAGTGCTTTGATGGCAGATCGCATTTCTTGATAAAGGGTGTTTCGCTCGTCGTTGTGACGCTTTGGACCTGCTTTTGAGAAGCCTTGGCAAGGGAACCCGCCGAGAACGACATCGCATCGTCTCACCGCTCTTATGTCAGAATGAAACTCTTCAGTTGTGACGTCCCTTACGAAAGCGTTTTCGTCAAGGTTGCGCCGATAGATGTCAATGCTTGCTTTGTCACTATCTGCCGCGTAGACGAGTTCAAAGCCTGACTGTTTGAACCCAAGATCAAGGCCGCCACATCCACTGAATAAACTTACAACGGTAGGATTTGTAGATGTCACAGACTATTCCTGCTCAAAAAAGATGAGGTTTTCTAACTCGTTGATTTTTAGGATTTAGTGCGTAATCCTGTCGAGCCTATCGGGTATCTCGTAGATCGGATAAAGATACAGGCCTAGCTTAATAACCGCAAAAAATTCTATGCCGCTTTTCGATATAGCAGAAGCAACAGCCCCTAGAGAGTTGCTGTTCGCAGCAGCGAATGAAAACTCTCCAGTGCTCAGCTCGCCTCTCTCGCGCCAATTTGAATATGCATTAAGCTTTCAGCTTCGCGCAATGTCCATACAGATCACGGTCTACGTAGACATGCATGAGTGGCTGGAAGCTGGGCCAAGCGTGTCTCTACAGGGTTGACAGCGGAAACTGTAGACAGTTATTTTGTGGACAGATCCAATATGGACACTTGGAGATTGTCAATGAAATACGGTTATGCACGAGTCAGTACTACAGGCCAGAGCTTGGAGGCTCAGTTAGAGCAACTAGAGGCCGCTGGTTGTGATCGGATTAAGTCTGAAAAGGCATCTGGAAAGACAGCCGCTAGAACGGAGCTGCAGGGGCTTCTACAGCATGTGCTGGGACCGGGGGATACCCTGGTGGTCTGTAAGCTGGATCGTCTGGCTCGGTCTACCGCTGACCTGCTCAACATCGCAGAGGAGCTAGAGAAGCTGGGGGCTGGCCTAGAGGTACTGAATATCAACCTCGATACCAAAACTCCCACAGGTAAGCTAATGCTGACTATGCTGGGAGCTGTCGCCCAGTTCGAGCGAGAGTTGATGCTAGAGCGCCAGGCTGAAGGGATTATCAAGGCCAAGGCAGCGGGCAAGTACAAAGGCGGCCCTTCAGTGGACCCTGAGAAGCTCAAGCGCGCCCATGCGCTGGTTGTTGATGGGTGGGCAGTGACTGAGGCGGTGAAGGTTGCCGGGATCAGTCGGGCGGTCTACTACAAGCACAGGGAGAGGATAGCTACTGATCGGTAATAGTTGACAAATGGTAAATAAAATCAGCCACTTACAATTCGTTGAAAGGCTGGTTATTATTACCTCTCGGTGGCGACTGGCCACTGTGACTGAGAGGAAAGCATTATGATGTTGGCTATTGATGTGCTGAAACTATCTCTGCTGGTTGAGTGGTCTCCGGGGCACTCCTGTTATGTCCGTATTAACAATCGTGATTGGTTCTTTGGAGAAGCGGGCTGAAGGCTACTCCTAAAGGCCCTGTAGGCTCCTGTAGAGGCCCTGAAGTGTTCGCCAGCCACCTTGGTATACCTTGTGATCTAAGGTGGCCTATCGGGCGCTACAGGGGCTTTTTCAGTCTCAGCGGTTCTCTGTTCTTCTCCCTGTGGTTTTCCCTCCAACGATCCGGCCCTGTGCCTCAATTGGGCGCGCCTTTGATGCCTTTGAGGGCTTTATGCTGCTAGACCCATTCAACCCATAGGGTGGGGCGTGAGATCAGCTTGAAGGGCGTTACAGCCTGTCCGGTCGCCACTGATCGAGTTAGCCCTCGGTCGGTATCTATGGGTGTTTTGAGGTCTTTTATTCTGGCAAATTGGCTAACTGCTTAAATATTCTAAAAAGTTAATAATAACAGTGTCTTGCGAGTTTATCTTAAAGTGCCAAGAAATTAGGACCACCATAAGAGAAGGTCGAAAGAAAGATACTCTAAGTTAACTCTAAGTCTACTCTAGGTAACTCTAGGTCACCTCTGTGTCACTGTAAGTTCAGGTGAAGGTCACTGTTATTGATGACCATGACAACCATGACCAGTGTTCTCACTTAGAGGCACTACCAGTTACCTCAAGGTTACGTTCAGTACTTGTAGGTCTCTCTGGGGGGGGGTAGGGGGGGAGCTTTAGGTTCAACTGTGAGTCACGGTTATCTTTGATCACCATAACAGACATGACCAGTACCTGTACCAAAAGAGACCGCCAGCTACCTCAAGGCTAACCTTTGGTAACTCCGTGTTTCTGTAGGTTGGCTCGTGGTGGGTATCGGTCTACTGTCAATGTTGGTGACCTATTGCAACCACGATCACTGATCCGGCTTAGGGGCTGGCCCCCTCATCTCTTGGTCACTTTGGCGACTGACAGTGGCCTCCAATGGCTCTATTGGTGACGGGATGGTCTTGATGTCGTCATAAAGCATTGGCGTATCGTTGGGGCCGTATCCCCCGTGAGTATCTCTGGGTTTGTGTCCAGTGAGTACCCGTTGCCGATCTGGGTCAATTCGGGCGGTTCTGCACTCTGAGACGAGCCAGTGTCTGAAGCTATGGTTGGGGCTCAGGCGTTCCCAGTCAGCGTCAGGCAGTTGCGCCTTGATCCATTCTCTCAGCTTGTTAGCCGCTGCTTTTCGGCTCCTGTTTTTGTCTTTCCAGTTACCAGGGAATAGGTACTCTGTCCCCTCTGGGAGTGACTGCCAGTACTCAATGAATCCCTCGCCAATAATCGCAGGGTGTAGCGGTGTGAACCGTTCTGAATGTTTGTTCTTGATCTGACCCGTGATCCGTATGTAGTAGACCCCGCGTGTCTCCGATACGTCCGCCCGCTTCAGTCCCAGAATCTCACTGATACGCGCCCCCGTGAAGGCGCAAAGCCAAGGAGCCCAGCGTCTAACGTTCCGGGTCTCCTGTTTAGTTCTGTTTGGTTGTGGCTGGCGTGTTGCCCTGAGTATGGTGGCGACCTGCTCACGGGTGTACTGGTCTATGCCGCTGGTTTCAGAAGCTCTTGCCTTGACTCTGACACCCTTGGTGGGATCGTTGGCGAGCTTTTCGCGGTCGATTGCCCACTTGTACACGGCTGAGAGAGCTGCGATGTAGTTATCGTTAACGGTCTTTGCAGCTAGTGCCCGGCCTTTGGGGCTAGCTTCTTTGTTGCCCTGTTGCAGAGCTTCAGCAAATGCGCGGATGTCGTGCTTGGTGATGGCTGCTGCTGGTCTGGCTTTCAGGTATTTGTGGGCTCTCTCGATGTAGCTCTGCCAGCTATCAACCGTTTTGGACGGTAATCGTGTGCTGGCGGCGTACTGTGTGAATAGCTCCGGGAGGGTCTCAGAGTTGGCTAATGTCGCTGCTGCATATGCAGGGGGTTGCCATGCTGGATCTCCGTACTTCTTGGCGTAGGCGGCGTGGTGGGCTGCTAGTTCTGCCCGGAAGGCTCTCTCGCCTAGTCGGTGCATTATGGGTGCTGGCGGGTTGAGCCCGTGTTCTCTCAGGGTTTTCTGTATTGCCTTAACGCCCCACTGAGAGGCAACTGCTGTCCGGTGTTCCTCGTAAGCCGCATCATCTAGTCTACTGGTAATGTTGGCTTCTGGGATGTCTGACAGTTGATCTGTCAGTGTCTCGAAGTGTTCTGGGAGCCACCCCTCCTTATTTGCTTCTTCAGTAATGGCAGAGACGCGGGTGCGGTAATACTCTCCCTGCAATGCTTCCATCTCTGCAGCTCCCATAGTCATTGACCGTCTGGCATTGCTAAAGAGTAGGTCGATCTCGGCGCATACGGTCAGGGCTCTACTCTTGGCCTCACGGGGGTCAGATGTTCTGAGAGAGCGCTTTATTTCACGCTTGCCAATGATGTGGCGGATGTCATCGGGAATTCGTTTGCGGACCCAGTAAAACTGGCTGTTCTTGGGGCGGTAGGGTGAGCACATTTTTAAACCCACAACAAAACCTCTGTGTACCAGTCTTGTGTACCAGAGAGCGTCTTAAACTATTGATTCTAAGGTAAGTTCTTGATTCTCATCACTTGGGGAAAGTGATGGTGCCGAGGAGAGGACTTGAACCTCCACGGGGTTGCCCCCACTAGCACCTGAAGCTAGCGTGTCTACCAATTTCACCACCTCGGCAGGTGATTTGCAGATTCGCGTATAGTTTATTGAAAACCTAGCGTTTCTGCCAGTGGTGAGGAGTTGCCCCTCAACCGATGGCGCGTACTTTAATGATTCGTTCAGGTGCTGTCAAACATTTTTTTTAAAAAAGTTTCGGCGGCAGAGTCTGACGATTTCAGGGTATTTGTGCCTATATTGGCGCCCTTGTTAGGCAGCATTCCCATCCCAACGTTATACTGCATCAAACACGAATGATGCCGCACGGTTTGCGGTGAGACAGAAAGGATCCGAATGGTTTCCAGGAAGAACAAGCAAAGTGACCCTCATGCCCAGCGTGAGGCCCAGAAATATGACAACCCCATCCAGAGCCGGGAGTACATTCTCCAGCATCTGAAAGAGCGGGGCGCGCCGGCCACGCACGAGACCCTGTGTCAGGAACTCGGGCAGACGTCCGCGGAAGGGATTGAAGCGTTGCGCCGTCGTCTGATTGCGATGTGCCGTGATGGACAGTTGATCTGTAACCGCCGTGATGCGTTCCTGCCGATCGAGGAAGCGGATCTGGTCACCGGGCGTGTGGTTGGACATCGTGATGGTTTCGGGTTTCTGATCCCCGATGACGGTGGCTCCGACCTGTTTCTGACTGCCCGGCAGATGCGCCAGGTATTCCACGGTGACCGGGTAGCCGCCCGGGTGGATCAGGTGGATGATCGCGGGCGCCGGGAAGGCAAGATTGTGGAAGTGCTGGAGCATCGCACCTCCCAGATTGTCGGTCGCTTCTTTAAAGAGAGCGGCATCGCTTTTGTGGTGCCGGAGAACGCCCGGATCAATCATGAGATACTGGTTCCGGATGAGCAGGCGGGTAAGGCAGTTCACGGCCAGTATGTGGTGGTGGAAATTATTCGTCAGCCGACGATTCGAACCCAGCCTACTGGCCAGGTCATTGAAATTCTGGGCGAGCACATGGCGCCGGGAATGGAAATTGATGTTGCCATTCGTTCCTACGAAATTCCCCATAGCTGGCCGCCCGCCGTAGGTGAGCAGGCTGCCTCGATTCCGGCGGAAGTGGCAGAGAAAGACAAGGCAAACCGGGTGGATATCCGCAACATGCGCCTGGTGACCATCGACGACGAGAGCGCTCGTGACTTCGATGATGCCATTTACTGCGAGCCTCGTCCCCGTGGTGGCTACCGGTTGGTGGTGGCCATCGCTGATGTATCCCATTACGTCCGCCCGGGGTCGCCACTTGATGAAGAGGCCATTCAGCGCGGTAACTCGGTGTATTTTCCGGACCACGTGGTGCCCATGTTGCCGGAGAAACTCTCCAATGGCCTGTGTTCCCTGAACCCGGATGTCGACCGCCTGTGCATGGTGGCCGACATGACCATCAGTGCCGCCGGTAACATCAGCGGCTACACCTTCTATCAGGCCGTAATGCGCAGCCATGCCCGGCTGACCTACAACAAGGTCAGTGCCATGCTGGAGCATCCGGATACGGAGCAGGGCTACAAACTCAGCGCCCACTATGCGGATCTGCTGCCGCATCTGCACAACCTGTATGACCTCTACAAGTTGTTGCGAAAGGCTCGCACCGAGCGTGGGGCCATTGATTTCGAGACCACGGAAACCAAGATTGTTTTCGATGCCCAGCGCAAGATTGAGGAAATTGTTCCGGTGCACCGGAACGATGCCCACAAGATTGTGGAAGAGTGCATGCTGTGCGCCAATGTGGCGACGGCCCGCTTCCTCAAGAAGCACAAGATTCCGGCGCTTTACCGGGTGCACGACGGGCCTTCGGAAGAGCGTCTGAGCAATCTGCGCCTGTTCCTGGGTGAGCTGGGATTGCAGCTGGGCGGCGGCGACAAGCCGTCATCGGCAGATTACCAGGCCTTGCTGGGTCAGGTGGCCGACCGCCCGGATGCCAATGTCATCCAGATGGTGATGCTGCGCTCTCTGAGCCAGGCGGTGTACAGTCCTGAGGAAGCCGGGCATTTTGGTCTTGGCTTCGCCAGTTATACCCACTTCACGTCGCCAATTCGACGTTACCCGGACCTGATTGTGCATCGGGCCATCAAGTCCCGGATCCATAATCCCGAGGCGACCAAAGATCTGGTGTCTCCGAAAGTGCACGATCCCGAATTGGCAGAGTATCCCTACGATTACGCCCGCATGGAGCAGCTGGGTGAGCATTGCTCCATGACCGAACGCCGGGCCGACGATGCTACACGGGATGTCATGGCCTGGCTCAAGTGCGAGTTCCTGCGCGATCACGTGGGCGAGGAGTACGATGGCATTATCGGCGCGGTGGTGCCGTTTGGCTTCTTTGTTGAGTTGTCCGATATCTACATCGAAGGTCTGGTACACGTGTCCACGCTCAGTGGTGACTACTTCCATCACGATGCCGTCAAGCATCGTCTGATTGGTGAGCGCACGGCCGTCAGCTTCCGTCTGGGTGACGAAGTGCGAGTCCGCGTGGTGCGTGTCGATCTGGAAGACCGCAAAATCGATCTTGAGCTGGTAAGTACCCCCAGGCGCCGGAAGGCAGACCGCGATGCGCTGGAAGTGTCCAAGCGCGAGCCGCGGGGCAAAGGCAAGGGTGGTCGCTCCGGTAAAGGGCAAAAATCCGGTAAGCCGGCCAGCGCCAAGGAAAAGCTGGCCGCAGAGGCTGCCCGGGAGGCCCGGTCCAAATCGGCCAAAGGTAAACCGTCAGGCTCGGGCCGTAAGCGCAAGAGTCGCAAATAACACGTTACGCAGGAATTGATTGTCAGTGTCTCAGGAATATGTATTCGGCTGGCATGCCGTAGATGCCGTGTTGAAAAGAGAGCCGGAGCGGTTGCAAAGGGTCTGGATTCAGACCGGTCGTCAGGATAAGCGGGTGAAGTCGGTTACCGATGCCCTTGACGGTCTGGGGGTGCCCTGGAAAGTGGTGCACCGGAAAGAGTTGGATGAGCGGGTGTCCGGTGTCCACCAGGGTGTTGTTGCTGCCGTTGCGGAAAGCCGGGAGTGGACCGAGGATGATCTTCTTGCCCTGTTGGCCGCCAGCGACAAGCCGCCATTCCTGCTGGTGCTGGATGGCGTGACGGATCCCCATAATCTGGGTGCGTGCATGCGCACCGCCGATGCGGCGGGAGTGCAGGCCGTGATTGTGCCCAAGGATAAATCTGCCTCGTTGACGCCGGTTGCCCGAAAGGTCGCCTGTGGGGCGGCAGAAACGGTACCGTTTGTCCGGGTGACCAATCTCGCCCGTTTCCTTAGGGAGTTGAAGGACCAGGGCGTGTGGTTGATTGGTACGGCAGGTGAGGCGGATGCCACCTTGTATCAGGCTGATTTCAAGGGGCCGGTTGCTCTGGTAATGGGCGCCGAAGGTAAAGGCATGCGCCGTCTGACCCGTGAACACTGTGACCAGTTGATCAACATTCCGATGCTCGGCCACGTCGACAGTCTGAATGTGTCGGTGGCGACCGGTGTCTGTCTGTACGAGGCACTGCGCCAGCGCCTCGGTTAAACCTTGCACAAACAGGCCTGCGGGCCTAGAATACTTCACCCCTTTTTCAAGGGGTGGCTTTTTATTGTCTGTTGTATGGCAATGGTTAGCTTCGCTTTTGATCAAGCCTTTCTTGTAAAGCCTTATTGATAAAGCAAAAAAGAAACCGGCAGCACTTGCTGTCACCTCCTTGCTTTCACGCTCCGGCCACAACCACTGGTATGGCCACCGGGAGAAGGAAGCTGTTTAAACCGTAGGGAGAACTCATGCGTCACTACGAAATCGTTTTCATGGTACATCCGGATCAGAGCGAGCAGGTGCCCGCGATGATCGAGCGTTATACCAGCGTCATCACTGAAGATGGCGGCAAGGTACATCGCCTGGAAGATTGGGGCCGTCGTCACCTGGCTTACCCGATCAACAAGATCCACAAGGCTCACTACGTGCTGATGAACATCGAGTGTTCACAGGCAGCGATGGACGAGCTGACTCACAACTTCCGGTTCAACGACGCCATCATCCGTGACCTGATTCTGCGTCGCGACGAGGCCGTTACCGACCTGTCTCCGATGAAAGCCGCTGAGTCCCGTGAGGACCGTCGTTCCGGCGGAGACGATCGTCCACGTCGTTCAGCTGACTCTGAAGAGCGTCAGAGCGCATCCCAGGACGAAGAAGAGTAATTAACCGGAGTTAGGAGTTACGTTATGGCTCGTTTTTTCAGACGTCGTAAGTTCTGCCGCTTCACGGCAGAAGGTGTTAAAGAGATCGATTACAAGGATCTGGACACCCTGAAAGGCTACATCACTGAAACCGGCAAAATCGTGCCCAGCCGCATCACCGGCACCAAAGCACGTTATCAGCGTCAGCTGGCTACCGCTATCAAGCGTGCCCGCTACCTGGCACTGCTGCCGTATACGGACGGTCACGACCACTAAGTTTTAACGGACAGGACCCGGGACCATGCGTGCACTGGCACAGTATGTAATGCGCGGTCCCCTGCAGGCTGGCGGGGTTGCAGCGGTTACCACCGCAGTACCCTTACTGTTCTGGATTGGCGCAGCGGTAACTGGCCTGGTCGTTCTTCGACTGGGCATTCGCCAGGGGCTCAATATTGGCCTCTGGGCTTTGATTCCGGCGATCGGGTGGGCCGTTTACGGCCAGGATCCCACGGCGCTGGCGGTGCTGCTGCAGGTGATGCTGATGGCATCCATTATCCGGACGACGTTGTCCTGGGAAAGAGCGCTGTTGTCCGGTGCCTTTCTGGCGATACTGACCGGGCTGATGTTGCCTGTGATGTATCCGGCGCTGCTGAACGATCTGGTTCAGGCTGGTGTCGAGGTTTACGAGCAGTACAACACTGAAATGGCCCGTGCGCTGGGTGGTGAACTGGAACAGGTTATCCGGGACACCATGAACGCCAGCATGGCCGGTACCTACTTTGCCACCGCCATCGGTATGACGATGCTGGCAAGGTCGTGGCAGGCGGGGTTGTATAACCCCGGTGGATTCCGCAAGGAATTCCATGGCCTCAGGTTATCGCCGGCGGTAGCCGTAGTGTGCGCCATCACCATGGTGGTCGGCCCGATTCTTGGGCTGAATGCCATCCTGCTGGCCTGGGC
Source organism: Marinobacter sp. RI1 (assembly GCF_041155085.1). Lineage (NCBI taxonomy): Bacteria > Pseudomonadati > Pseudomonadota > Gammaproteobacteria > Pseudomonadales > Marinobacteraceae > Marinobacter > Marinobacter sp. RI1. Next base: position 3,539,156 of record NZ_AP031605.1, on the reverse strand, counting down.
TGCGGGCACCCCGCTGGTTCTGGCCGGGTTGGCTCTGGTGCACGGTGTGTTTGCTCGAAAGCAGTGGAGCGGAAACTGGCTGGCAATGTTTTACGTTGCTCTGGTTCTGCTGGGTCCCAATCTGTTGATGCTGTTAGTGGTTCTGGCTTTTGTGGATAGCTGGCTGGATATCCGGGGGCGTATACCCGCCGGTCCGGCTGAATAAAGCACGAAGAGGTTAACGAGATGGAAGTTATTCTGCTCGAGAAAGTCGCAAACCTTGGCTCCCTGGGTGACAAGGTAAAGGTTAAGGCCGGTTACGGTCGTAATTTCCTGCTGCCGTACGGCAAGGCCGTTCCTGCTACGGAAGCAAACGTAAAGGCGTTTGAAGAGCGTCGCGCTGAGCTGGAAAAAGCTGCTGCTGAGAAGCTGGCTGCTGCCCAGGCCCGTGCCGAAGCTCTGGAAGGCGCTTCCTTCACCGTCACCTCCAAGGCCGGTGAAGAAGGCAAGCTGTTCGGTTCTATCGGTGTTCGTGACATTGCCGATGCAGTGTCTACCGGTGGTACTGAAGTCGAGAAGAGCGAAGTTCGTCTGCCGGAAGGCCCGATCCGGGTGACTGGCGAGTACGACATCGAACTGCAGCTGCACACAGACGTTGAAGTGACCATCAAGCTGGCGGTTGTTGCCGAGTAATCGGTAGCCCAGTGACAGGTCGATTCAACCAGCACTGAAGCCGCAGGTTTCTGTGCTGAAAAACGGGCCCGAGCCGGAGACGGTTTCGGGCCCGTTGCTTTCTGGTATTCTTGTCATCTCGTTTGTTCATTTCCCTGATGTCGGTGTCTATGGCCAATCCCACTCTGAAACCTGCTTCTATTGATCCGGAAACCAGTCGCATCAAGGTCCCGCCGCATTCGGTCGAGGCTGAACAGGCGGTGCTCGGCGGCCTGATGCTGGACAACCGTCGGTTTGACGAGATCGCCGAAATTATTTCAGCGGCTGATTTTTACCGGCAGGACCATCGCCTGATTTTCGGCGCCGTGGAGCGCCTGGCCAGCGAGAGTGAGCCGCTGGATGTGGTTACCCTCGCCGAGTTTCTGGAACGGGCCGGCGATATTGAGGATGCTGGTGGTCTGTCTTATCTGGCGGAACTCGCCGAGAAAACACCCGGCGCCGCCAATATCAGAGCCTACGCTGACATTGTTCGCGAACGCTCCATTCTGCGGCAGCTGGTGGAGGTGTCCGGCAAGATCTCCGATTCAGCCTTCAACCCGCAGGGGCGAAAAAGTAACGATATTCTGGACGAAGCAGAACGCAGTGTGTTCCAGATCGCCGAGGCACGTACTAAAGAAGGTTCCGGTCCCAAGGCCATCAACCCCATTCTGGCGACCACACTCAGCCGGATTGAAGAGCTGTTTGAATCCGGCGAGCAGACGACCGGTTTGACCACTGGTTTCCGGGACCTGGACGACCAGACCTCCGGTATGCAGCCGGCCGACTTGATCATTGTGGCGGGGCGGCCCTCTATGGGTAAGACCACCTTTGCCATGAACATTGTTGAGAACGCCCTGATCAGCACCGGCACCCCGATACTGGTGTTCAGTATGGAGATGCCCGCAGATGCGCTGGCCATGCGTATGCTGTCGTCGCTTGGTCGCATTGATCAGACCAAAGTGAGGGGCGGCAAGCTGGAAGAGGATGACTGGCCCCGGCTTACCTCTGCCGTCAGTCTGTTGAAGGATAAGCCGCTTTATATCGATGACACTCCGGGGCTGAGCCCGACAGAAATGCGCTCCAGGGCCCGTCGGGTGGCGCGGGAGAACGGCGGCAAGATTGGCCTGATCATGGTCGACTACCTGCAGTTGATGCGGGTGCCGGGTAACACTGAAGGCCGGACTGCGGAGATTTCTGAAATCTCACGCTCACTCAAGGGTATTGCCAAAGAACTGGGCTGCCCGGTTGTGGCGCTGTCCCAGTTGAACCGGAGTCTGGAGCAGCGCCCCAACAAACGCCCGGTCAACTCGGACCTGCGGGAATCCGGTGCGATCGAGCAGGATGCCGATGTGATCATGTTCGTATACCGGGATGAGGTCTACAACGAGGATACGCCGGATAAGGGCATTGCCGAGATCATTATTGGTAAGCAGCGGAATGGCCCGATCGGTACCATCCGTCTCGCGTTCATCGGTAAATACACCAAATTCGAAGACCTGGCGCACGGCGATTACAGCGATTACGGTGGGGATTATTAATGCCACGCCCCACCGTTGCCCGCATTGATCTTGACGCCCTGAAACACAATTTCCGCCGGGCCCGGGAACTGGCCGGAACCGCCTATGCCATGGCGGTGGTCAAAGCCGATGGCTATGGCCATGGCATTCGCTCGGTTGCTGATGCTCTGGCCCCGGAGACCAGCCGGTTTGCGGTGGCCTGTATCGAGGAAGCCATAGCCATTCGCGGTGCCGGCCATCGACACAGCGTGGTGCTGCTGCAGGGCACCCATCAAAAGGATGATCTGGCCGAATGTGAGCGGTCGGGTTTTGAACCGGTGCTCCACTGTCAGCAACAGTTATCGTGGCTCGGTGTGGGGCGTTCTCCCAGATTCTGGATCAAGGTCAATACTGGCATGAACCGTCTGGGCTTCCGGCCCGAAGAGCTGCCGGAGGTGATGGCCGGGCTTGAGGAAGCGGGCCTGAAGCATCTTGCGATTGGTTTTGTCACTCATTTTGCCTGTGCCGATGATTCGGACAGCGAAATGACCGGGCTCCAGACCCGGATTTTTGAGCGGGCAGTAGCCCCCTGGCCGGATTTGATGCGTAGCGTTGGCAATTCTGCGGCTCACTTTCGCCCGAATCAGCCGCTGTACGAGTGGAGCCGCCCGGGGATCATGCTCTACGGGGCGTCACCCATGGAGGGCAAAACCGGTGCGGAGCTGGGGCTTTGCCCTGCGATGACCTTGCAGGCGCCTCTGATTACCACACGCGTGGTCCGTGCCGGGGAGTCGGTAGGGTATGGCGCTTCCTGGACGGCCAGTCAGGATACCCGGATGGGCATGGTGGCCATTGGTTATGCCGATGGCTACCCGCGTCACGCGGGTACCGGAACGCCAGCCGCTGTGCGCGGCCAGCGAATCCGTTTGTTGGGGCGGGTCTCCATGGACATGCTGGCGGTAGACCTGAGTGCTGTCCCTGAAGCCCGCGAGGGCGACCTGGTGGAGCTCTGGGGCAAAACCGTGAGTGTCGACGAGGTGGCCGGTTACGCCGGTACCATTGGCTATGAGTTGCTCACCGGCGTTACGTCGCGGGTGCCTCGGGTTCATGAATGATTTCTTCGATGAAATCGAGAATCGCCGCCAGGCTGCGGTCGTCCAGTTTCTTGAGGACTTTGTGAATCACCATTTTGCTGCCCTTGAGCATGCTACTGATGCCCATTTTGGCCATTCCCATCATCATGCTGCCGGCATTCAGGCGGCGTAGTGGCTCAAGGAAAAAGAAATCCAGCCCGGATTCGGTCAGTTCAACGATGAGCTCATACAGCTGGTCGATGGCCTGCTTGTCGGCTTTGCCGCGGCCTTTGAGCTCACTGACGGTATAAAGAGCCCGGGTTCTTAGTTCATCGGGGATAGGGGCCACTATATGGCTCTGTTGTTTCAGCATTGGGATTCCCGTTGTTGTATGCTTGTCGATCCGGGAGCGTTCACCGGCTCCCCGTAAGGCTGACGTTTCAGGCTGCATGATACTGCAGTAAAGTAGTGTTCCGAGCCATTGGCCCGAGTGTTTCCTGACATCCGTCACATCAGTGATATTCCGGAGGCGTTGTTTCCACGTGCATGTACTTGTTGTTCACGACTATGGCCCGCTTGGCAAGGTGCTGTTGGAGCGCCTGCGGGAAACGCATCTGCGGATCAGTCCTTTGCTGGTCAGTGATCCTGCCAATGTCGACCTGCATGCCCTGGATAACTGGATTCCTGAAGACACCGCGCTGATTATCAATGCGTTGTGGCTCGCGGATCCGGAAAAGGCGGAGAAAAACCGGGAGGCGACTCACGAAGCGGCGTTTTCATTGCCGTTGGCGCTGGCCGAGCATGCCCGTGAGCGCAAAATGGCTTTACTGCAGCTTTCTTCATGTTATGTGTTTGATGGCCGTAAACAGGGTGCCTACATAGCGTCGAATCCAGGGCAGCCTGTTAACGAGCTGGGTCGCTGGCAATGGGAATGTGAGCAGGCCCTGAGAACGCAGCTCCCGCGGCATATTATTCTGCGTACCGGCTGGAGCCTGGCCCGATTTATCGGCAAGGTTCAGCGAAGTACGGCGCAAGGTGGCCTGTCTTTGCCCGGCCGGTGTCAGGGGCAGCCGGTGGCGGTGAAAGATCTGGCGAGGGTGATCGTGGCGGTGGCGCTCCAGATCGATTGTGGTGCTGAAGTCTGGGGTACCTACCAGTATGCCGGGGCAGAAGAGATCAATCTGTATGAACTGGGGTTGGCGATCGCCGGCATGCCTGGCATTCCTGAAGGAATCAAGGTGGTGGACGAGGTGCCCGACTGGGGCCACATCGAACCGGTAAACACCACTATGGTCTGTACCAAGATCCGCAATACCTTCGGCATAAAACAGATGCCGTGGCGCACTTGGTTGTCTGAAGAGGTGGCGATGTTGAAGGAATCGAACAGCGCTGAGCGGGTTCCGGCAAATTCCTGAACCCGCTCAGGGTGTGTGACTGGTTAGTGCTTACTGGCCCTGACGGGCGAAATCCCGCGTTACCATTTGCAGCGCTTCCACATCCAGCAGTTCCACTTCCCGCCCGCGAGCGCGGATGATGCCCTGATTCTGGAAGCGGGTGAAAACCCGGCTCACGGTTTCAACTGCCAGGCCCAGGAAGTTGGCAATGTCGTTCCTGGCCATGGGCAGGCTGAAATTGGTAGCCGACATACGACGACGCCGGAAGCGGCTGGACAGCGACAGCAAAAGCGCCGCAATGCGCTCTTCGGCGGTATTCTTGCTGAGCAGCATGGCCAGTTGATGGCTGTTCTGGATTTCCTGGCTCATCAGGTGATACATGTGGTGCTGCAGTTCCGGCAGCTTGCCGGTGAGTTCCTCAAGCCTGTCGACCGGGAATTCACATACGCTGGTACGTTCCAGTGCTTTGGCAGTGCAGGCATAGTTCTCGCTGCTCATGCTGTCCAGCCCCACCAGTTCACCAGGCATGAAGAAACCGGTTACCTGTTCTTCACCGCCTTCGGTAATAATGGATGTTTTGATGGAGCCGCTCTTGACCGCAAAGCAGGAGCGAACCGGGGTACTCTGATCGAAAATATGCTCGCCGCGGTTATAGATTTTCCCCTGCTGGACAATGTCCTCAAGGCGATCAAGATCGTTCTCTTCAATGGCCAGAGGTAGACACAGGTTGCTCAGGCTGCACTGGTGACAGGAGGCCTTGAGAGGGGATACTTGGTGAAGTCGAATTGCCTGGGCCATAGTTGACGAACCATCCGGGTTGATCCATTCAAAACCGCACCGAAGCGTGTGCGGTGCGTCCTCAGCCCCAACAGGTAAGGCTTTTGCCTGCGTTCGGGGCGGACACCCTGGGCGATCCGGATACCTGGGCATGCGGCGGATTCCCATGGGTGCCAATGCTGAAACATCTGGTTTCAGTCACCTTGATTTAAATCAAGTATAGCAAAAAAGGCTAGTCTTATGCCCAAACTTTAGTCTTTACGGGTTTGGCCTTTACGCCGAGTCCGGCTAGCGTTTCTTCTTCTTGCGCTGCTCATCCTTTCTGGCTCTCTCTTCCGCCTCGGCCTGTTCCCGGGCCCGGGCTTCCACCAGTTCCTGCTCCACCATGTCCGGCGTTTCCAGCGAGATCCGGCCGAGCGTCCCGGCTCGGAGTTCGTTCAGCAGCACTTCGGAAACCTTGTGCAGATCCGGTACCCCGCCGCGGCCCAGGAAACGGCGTTTTACGGCGATGGCATCCATCAGTGCCAGCCCATCCACGGGTCTTTCGTCCAGCCCGTAGCGGTTGACGACGAGCTCCGGGTAGTGGGCAATCAGATAATCCGCCTCGAACAGCGCAACATCCTCGAAATCCAGCACAGCACTGCGGATTGCGCCGGTTACTGCCAGGCGATAGCCGCATTGCACCGGCGACAGCTTGGGCCAGAGGAAGCCAGGGGTATCGTAGAGCAGAACGTTATCCGGCAGTTTGATGGCCTGTTGTGCCCGGGTAACCGCCGGCTCGTTGCCAGTCTTGGCGGCGGGCCGGCCAGCCAGGGTATTGATCAGTGTGGATTTGCCGACGTTCGGGATGCCCAGGATCATCACCCTCAAGGCGCTTTTCTGTCGATCATGCCCGGGCGTCATCTCTTCCGCCAGCTTGAGGATGCCCAGGGCTTCCTGGCGTTGATTGTGTGTGAGCGTGACCGCACGTACACCCCGTTCCCGCTCCAGCCAGGCCAGCCACTGCTCGGTGATGACCGGGTCGGCCAGGTCTCGCTTGTTAAGCACCTTGATCAGCGGGGTATCGCCACGCAGCGAAGGTACCAGTGGATTCTCACTACTGAAGGGAATCCGGGCGTCCACCACCTCGATGATGAGGTCCATCTGGGGCATGACTTTCTTGATCTCCTTTCGGGCCTTGTGCATATGCCCGGGAAACCAGTTAATGGCCATGGTGTTTACTCCGCTGATTGATTGAGGGCGCCATTATGCAGGGGAATGACTAAATTTTCACATTCATCAAATCCCGCCAGTGCCGCGCCCTCAGAGCGAATCAAACTGAGAACCTGTACAAATTGAAGGGATATCGGGGTGAAATGAAGTAGGTGAATGCTTTAGGGTGTCACTTCAAATGATTAAAGCCAATCCGTGGTGGCTCCCGACAGGCCGCCTCAATGATGGAGAACAGTATGAAGCTCGCAAAATTCATCGGTTCCGCACTTGTCGCCCTGACTATCTCAGCGCCGGCGATCGCACAGCAGTCGCCGGGTGGTCAGCCGGATCAGGTGGCCCAGCTTGCGCAGATGGTGGGGCTGTCTGAAGAACAGCAAACCGAGATTCGCGGCATCATCGACGACATGCAGGGCGAGATCGGCGAACTGCGCCAGGATGCCCGCTCGCTGCAGGAAGACCTGCAAGAGCAGATCAAGCCGGATTACGACGAGTCTGCCATTCGTGACAATGCCGCCAAACTCGGTGATGTGACCGGTGAAATTGCAGCGCTTTCTGCCCTGATGCAGGCGAAGGTGGATGCGGTGTTCACCCAGGAGCAGCGTGATGAGCTGGATCGCCGCATGAAACAGATGCAGCAGCAGATGCAACAACAGCGTCAGATGATGCAGCCTCAGGGCCAGCAGTAATTTGCTGAGTCGGTGTATTTGAGAGAAACCCCGTCGGAGCCTGGCCCCGGCGGGGTTTTTTGTTATGGGGTATTAAACGGTCGAACCAGAATGATCAGCCTGGGCAGCAAGGTGAGCGCACCCAGCAAGGCCATGAACATGGCAAAACCGGTGAACAGGCCAAAATAAATGGTGGGAATGAAGTTCGACAGCACCAGTATGGAGAAACCGGCAATGATGGTCAGCGAGGTGTAGAACATGGCCTGGCCGATACTGCGGTGACAGCGATGCATGGTGGCCAGGTAGTCGCCGTCTTTGGCGAACTCGGTTTTGAAGCGATGGATGTAGTGGATGGTGTCATCTACCGCAATCCCGACGGTGATGGCCGCCACGGTAATGGTCATCATATCCAGTGGAATGCCCAGCCAGCCCATCAGCCCCAGTACTGAGCCTGCGGCAATCAGGTTGGGTGCCATACCCACCAGCGCCAGCTTCACGGAACGGAACAGGATCAGAAACATGACCAGGATAGCGCCAAACACCACGCCGATGGTTTTGATCTGGGAATCGAACAGGCTCTGAAGCATGTTGTTGTACATCACTGTCATGCCTGAGAGCAGTATGCGATCCCGGTCGTAACCGAGTTCGGTGCTCAGGTGGTGGCGAATGTCATCCAGCAGCTCCTGTCGACGCAGGTCTGGCATGGTTTCGAGTATGCGGATACTGAATCGCGCCTTGTCCTGCTCCTCAGAAATATAAGGGGTCAGCAGAATATCCTGTAGATCGTCCGGTACGGCGGCGGGCACAAAGGCCAGCTCCAGGGCGTCCAGGGGCTCACCTCCGTTAACCTGGGCCAGCAGTTCGAGTGTAGTCTGTATGGATAGGACTTTGCCGGTCTCCGGCAGGCTGTGCAGGTAATCATGCACCTCGCCCAGCTGGCGCATTTTCTGATAGGTGTACCAGGTATCCCGGTATTCCTCGTCACCGCAGTCTTCTACAAACGGGTCGCAGTCACTGGCGAAAGGATCCGTGTTGGCGTTTTCCGGGGCGGGTTGATCGGTGATGACCACATCCAGCGGCGTGGTGCCCCCCAGCCGGTCGTCTATGGTAACCATACCCTGATGGATTTCGGTGGAGGACTTGAAGTAGTCGATAAAGCTGTTCTCCACCGTCAGCCGGTTCAGGCCAATCACGCAGAGCACGGCAATGACCCCGGAACTGACCAGAACCGTCCCGCTGAAGCGCTCGGTGAAGCGGGCGAAGGCATCGGTGAAGGGCACCTTGTCTGAGCTCACGCGCTGGTCGATTGGGGGTGGCAGCAGGCTCAACAGGGCCGGGAAGATCAAGAAGGTAATGAGAAAAGCCACGGTCAGCCCCAGGGTCATCATCCAGCCAAAATCGATGACTGGCCGGATGCCGCTGAAGGTGAGGGAGCCGAAGGCAACAATGGTGGTGATCGCCATATAGAAGCACGGTCGGATCATGGTCATCAGGGTGTTGCGCAGGGTGGTATTCGGTGCAGCTTCGGGCTCGTCATGCTGGAATTCCCGGTAGCGCACGATCAAGTGGATGGTGAGCGACAGGGTCATGATCAGTAACAGCGAAATGAAGTTGGACGAAATCACCGTCACCGGCCATTGGGCCCAGCCCAGAAATCCGACCATCAGCCAGACGGTGAAACCGCAGCACAACAGCGGCACCACGACCCAACGCCATTGCCGGAAAATAATCGCCAGGGTGAGCAGCAGGAAAGCCAATACCCCGAAGCCAAAGGTGGAGAGATCGTTTTCGATAAACCGTATCATGTCGGCGACAATCATGGGCACGCCGCCCAGGTGGATGCTGGCGTGGTCGCGGTATTGCTCCAGTATGGCGCGAACCTGATTGATGGTGGCATCACGCTCTTCACCCAGTTGCTCGGTGTAGCGGATAAATTCGTCGCTTGTCTCCTCAAGCTGCGTCCGCTCGGCCTCGCTGGCCTCGCCCCGATTCACCTTTTCCCGGAGTTCGTTGCGCTGGTTGAGTAAGTCAAAATAGCGGTCCGGGGTTGGCAGGTTGACCTGGATGGCCGTGGTCTTGCCGTCCTCGCTGATGAGCAGGTTGGGGTACATGGGGTTGTCCAGCAACGCCTGTCGGCCGGTCGCCGGAGCCACATCGTGTTCATCCAGCGTTTTGATCTCGCTGTCGACGGTGTCCAGGGTAAGGTCCGGACTGTGCAGAAGCGGTACATTCAGAATGCTGTTGGTGGAACCGACGGCCTCAAGAGCCTGCAAGTCGTCGCGAAGAGCCCTTAACCGCGCCAGACCTTCGGTGGTAAACAGGGGCTCGTTGGAGGTGTAGGTGACCACCAGGAAATCGTCAGAGGTGGTGAAGGTCTGGTTTACCTGTCGGTACTGCTCCAGCGAACGATCGTTTTCCAGCACCAGGGATTCTGCCGAGGCATCCAGCCGGAACTGATCAAAACGCAGCGCGGTCACTGCCAGCAGCAGGGCAAACAGGGCCAGGACAATCCAGGGGTGGGGCAGGATAAAACGGTCGTAGAAGGCGCCAAGGCGATTCATGGGTTACAACTCTGCAGTCAAAAACGAGTGGAGAGTGTGCCACAAACCTCAGCGAACTGTGACCTTTGCCGAGGCTTCTTCCAGTGAACGGATCAGTTGCTCCAGACGTTGCGTCATATCCGCGCTTTCCGAGAGCTGGACGACCATGTTCCGGGTAGTCTCCCGAATGTCCTGGACATTGGTCAGAACCTGATCGGTATCGGCGGTCTGTTCGGCAGACATATCCGCGATTTCCTGATTGGTCCGGTCGATACGACCGACCACCTCGTTAATGGCTTCCAGGGCCTGGCGCCCCTTCTCGGATTCTTCCACGCATCGCTCGGCGTCGTCTGAGCTCCCCGTCATCTGTTCGACAGCGGTGTTCATGGAGGCCAACAGGCGATCCAGGGTGGTCTGGATCTGGTCGGTGGAGTCCTGAACCCGGCGCGCCAGGTTACGGACTTCTTCGGCAACCACCGCAAAGCCCCGGCCCTGTTCGCCGGCGCGGGCGGCTTCTATGGCGGCATTGAGGGCCAGCAGGTTGGTTTGCTCGGCAATGCCCTTGATTTCGGTAATGGTCTGGCCAATCTCATGGCTGTTTTCGGCCAGTGACTGCACGCTGCCAGCAGACTGGCGAACCACACTCGCCAGCCTGCGAATACTGTCGGCGCTCTGGCTGACCCGTTGGCTGCCATTTACCGCAGTTTCCCGGGCTTCTGTTGACAGGGTTTTGGCAATGCCTGCCTGTTCGGCGATGCCGACAAAGCTTTGCAGCATGGCCTCAACGGATTCGGCCGAGCGGTTGGCGCCTTCCTGTTGCCGCGTGAGGCTGTCCCTGCGTGCGGCGGCCCGCTGGGTGAGAGATTCGACCTCCTGGTGCAGGTGCTCGGTGGCCGTTTTCATGCTGCGAACGACATCAGATGTACGATCCTGCATCGCATTGAAGGCAGCGGCCATTTCGCCAATTTCATCCCGGGAGTCGACGTCGGCCCGGCGACTCAGGTCGCCGCTGGTCTGCACCGCAACCATGGTGTCCTTGAGCCGGTTAACATGGCGTTCGATAAAGGAAATCAGCAGCTGGGAACCGGCCATCTCCAGCGCCATGAGCACCGCCACGATCAGTGCAAAGCCCGGCGCGGTGTCTGCAAATACCTGGCTGAAGCTGGATTCGGTCTGGCCCGCGATCACCTGCATGGCATAGAGCACCAGCAGACACAGCACCGCAAACACGAGAATATTCAGCAACCAGAATTTGTACTTCAGCCGGATATTTCGCAACAGGGTCAGCATTGGCAGCTCTCAGTCAACGGCCTTGACCGGAATCTGCATCGCCTTGTCGGGCACGGGAACCTCCGGCACGCTCAGGCCCAGATTGTTCTTGTCGAATACCCGGTCGGCCCGGTAGCTGGAGCGAACCATGGGGCCGGACGGCACTTCCATGAAACCTTTTTCCAGACCAATGTCGCGGTAACGGTTGAATTCTTCCGGGGTGACGTAGCGCTCCACCGGCAGGTGGTTCGGCGTCGGGCGCAGGTACTGACCCAGGGTGAGAATATCCACACCAATGGCGCGCAGATCATCCATGGTTTCAAGGATTTCCTCTTCGGTTTCACCCAGACCCAGCATCAGGCTGGTTTTGGTGAGCACATCTGGCCGATGTTTCTTGGCGTGGGCCAGTACGCTCAGGGTTTTTTCGTAACCGGCACGGGGGTCTCGCACACGACTGGTCAGGCGCTTGACGGTTTCCACGTTCTGGGCGAAAACGTCCAGTCCGGAATCCACCACTTTTTCCACGTCGCTCATTACTGCATCAAAGTCCGGGGTCAGGGCTTCTACCGCCACCTCCGGGGTACGCTGTTTGATGGCCGAGACACAGGCCGCGTAGTGCGCGGCGCCGCCGTCGGGCAAGTCGTCACGATCTACCGACGTCAGCACGATGTAGCGCAGGCCCATCAGTTCCACAGACTTGGCGGTGTTTTCAGGCTCTTCCGGGTCAAGCCAGCCTTTCGGGTTGCCGGTGTCGACTGCGCAGAATTTGCAGGCCCGGGTGCACACAGAGCCCATCACCATGATGGTGGCAGTGCCGTTGGTCCAGCATTCGCCAATGTTGGGGCAATGTGATTCCTGGCAGACGGTGCTCAGCCGGTGCTCGGTTACGTTCCGGCGCACGGCATCGTAGCGCTCGCCGCCCGGCATGCGCGCCCTCAGCCATTTCGGCTTGCGCTCCAGAGATTTGCCTTCCGTGTTTGATGATGAACGCTTGACGCCGTCCTTGATGGCGGAGAAGCCGTGTTCGTTACGGAATTTGGAACCACTGGTAATGCGGGGCTTTGCGCTTTCGCTCATTGGCCAGGAACTCTCGGATAAGGGTGTGGTGAACCTTTAAGAGTAATCGGCAGGCAGGGCAGTTACAAGGCAGGTAGGGGCAATCACGGGGTTACCGGGCACGACTTTGGTCGTACCCGGTTGAGGGAAATCAAGCCTGGGATTTTTCCAGGGCCTGAGTGATATCGGCGATGATATCGTCGGCATCTTCAATGCCGATCGACAGCCGTACAAGGTCTTCGCTGACCCCCGCACTTTTCAGCTCGTCAGCATTGAGCTGGCGGTGGGTAGTGGTGGCCGGATGGCAAGCCAGGGACTTGGCGTCGCCAATGTTCACCAGTCGCAGGATCAGATCCAGGGCATCGATGAATTTGGCGCCGGCTTCGCGGCCGCCTTTAATACCGAAGCTGAGAATACCGGAGGCCTTGCCGCCACAGATCTTGTCGCAGGTCGCCTTATAGGGGCTGTTCGCCAGGCCGGCGTAGTTGACCCATTCCACGGCGGGATGATCCTGCAGGAACTGGGCAACCTTCTGGGCGTTGTCGCAGTGGCGTTCCATGCGCAGGGCCAGGGTTTCCAGCCCCTGCATGATCAGGAACGAATTGAACGGCGACAGGGCGGAGCCGGTGTTGCGAAGCGGTACCACCCGACAGCGGCCGATAAAAGCGGCTTCGCCCAGGGCTTCGGTGTAAACCACGCCATGGTAGGAGGGGTCGGGCTGGTTCATCATCGGGAACTTGTCGGCGCTGGCCTTCCAGTCGAACTTGCCGGAGTCCACCACAACACCCGCCACTGTGGTGCCGTGGCCGCCGATGTACTTGGTCAGCGAGTGAATCACGATATCCGCGCCATGCTCGAACGGGCGGCACAGAAACGGCGTGGCGACAGTGTTATCGACAATCAGCGGAATGCCGTGCTTGTGGGCAATCTCGGCCCACTTCTGGATATCCACCACATTACCGGCCGGGTTGCCGATAGATTCACAGAACAGCGCCCGGGTCTGGTCGTCGATGGCGTTCTCTACCGCCGCGAAATCATCGTGGGGCACCATCTTGCATTCGATGCCCTGGTTGGGCAGCGAGTGGGCAAACAGGTTGTAGGTGCCGCCGTACAGCTGGCTGGTGCTGACAATGTTGTTGCCCACCTTGCAGATGGTTTGCAGGGCATAGGTAATGGCCGCCATGCCGGACGCTACTGCCAGTGCGCCAATACCACCTTCCAGCGCTGCCATACGCTCTTCCAGAACCGCGTTGGTGGGGTTCATGATGCGGGTATAGATGTTGCCCTGTACCTTCAGGTCAAACAGGTCGGCACCATGCTGGGTGTCGTCGAAGGTGTAAGACGTGGTCTGGTAAATGGGCGTGGTGGCGGCCTTGGTGGTCGGGTCGCTCTTGAAGCCGGCGTGCAACGCGAGAGTAGCTGGTTTCATCACAACATTCCTTGCTGGTGGATTGTTCGTTATTGGTTTAAGGAGCCGAGTATGCCACAGGCATTCGGGCTTCGGCACAGTTCCGGCGGTTATACCGATATAAGGCAGAGGGCGGAGTCAGTCCAGGGCGCCGTATACCAGAGCTCTGAGCTCTTGTCGGATGGGATAGGACGAAGACGGCATCAGCTGGGTCATGAAAATCACCACCAGATCTTCCACCGGGTCGATAAAGAAGCTGGTGCTGGCCAGGCCGCCCCAGCCGAATTCCCCCGGCGAACCAATCGTGGCGGATTTGGCGATATCGGTTTTGACCGAGAACCCTAATCCGAAGCCGCTGCCGGCATAAGGTGTTTCAGTGAAGCCGCCAATAGACAGGGCAGGGAGATCCTGGCCGTCCGGCAGGTGGTTCAGGCGCATAAACTCCAGGGTTTTGCGGCCGATGATGCGCTGGCCCTGATATTCGCCACCCTGGCACAGGGCCTGGGCGAAGCGGAAATAATCATCTATGGTGGAGACCAGCCCGCCGCCACCCGACAGGAATTTTGGTTCCTTCAGATAGCGCGACCGCTCCGGATCATCCTGGAGTTTCATGGTATTACCGGATTGGTACAGATAGCAGGCGGCAAAGCGTTCCCTCTGGTCCGGTCGCACATGAAATCCGGTATCGGTCATGCCCAGGGGGCCAAAGATGTGCTCCTGAAAGTAGCTGTCCAGAGACTGGCCGGAGAGCAGCTCAACCAGGTAGCCCAGGACATCGGTAGACACAGAATAGTTCCACGCGGTACCGGGAGAGAACTCCAGCGGTAACTCGGCCAGCCGGTCGACCAGCTTGTCCAGAGTCAGAATGGTGCTGCCATCCAGTTTCAGCTTGCGGTAGGCGGCATCCACCTCGGTTCGCTCGGTGAAGCCATAGGTCAGCCCGGAGGTGTGGGTCATCAGATCCCGGATGGTCATGACTGAGGCCGCGGGTTCGGTCTCGAAATCCGGATAACGGCCTCCCTTGTAGACGCGTAGATTGCGCCAGCCTGGAATGTATTTGTGGACCGGGTCGTTAAGCAGGAACTTGCCCTGCTCGTACAACTGCATCATGGCAATACTGGTGACGGGTTTGGTCATGGAGTACACGCGGAACAGGGTGTCCCGGTTCATCGGTAAGTTTCTCTCCACATCCCGCAGGCCCTGGGCGTGACACCACAGAATCTCGCCATGCCGGGCTACCAAGGTAACCATTCCAGGAAGCTTCCCCGGCTGAAGGTAATGAGTGTCAAAGAAAGAAGCGATTGGCTCGAATTTTCCGGTATTCCGTTTTGGCATAGTCACTGTGCACAGGTATTGAAGAGGTTAGTTCGATCAGCGTGTTGCCGGCAGACAGGGCATTTCTGTACTACCCTGAAACCACCGTTCGATTTGCACGGGCAGGGAGCAGCTCACATGGGCAGGATACCGCACTGGCTTGCGCCGGTTTTAATCTACTTTCTCACTATACCTTCATTATCGGGTGCCGTAACTGATAAGACCGTCTATCCCGTTGGTGTTTTTGAGGGGATCCCGCGGGAAATTGGCGTTGAGAACGGCTCGCTGGTTGGCCGCTTTGCCGACATTTACCGCTGCGTCTTTGATCGCGTGGAAGGAAACTTCCAGTTTATCGAGATGCCGCTGGCGAGAATTCTCTTTCAGTTGGAGAAGGGAGAATTGGCGATTGGGTTGCCTCTTGTGCAGACGGCAGACCGCGACCAATATGCCGATTTTGGTGGCAGGCTGTTCCAGACCGAATACGTGTATCTGTTTTTGGAGCAATATCCGCCTTTGCGCCAGGTGTCCGGCCTGCGTTATGCCTTTGTGCGTCGGTTCATAGGCAACCAGTTTCTTCAGGGAGACAACGCCAGTGCGGTCATGGTGGCTGAATGGAAGCAGGCCGTTGATATGGTGAAGCTTGGCCGCGCTGATATCGTGGTTTTACCGGCGGTTCTTATCGACCATTTGATGGCGGGGTATGAAAAGCCGTTCTACGTGCGAACCGCGGCGTGGGTAGATCTTTCGTTGTATGTGTCTCATCGCTTCGGTGCGGGGCGATTGACACCGGAATTCCGCAAAGCTGTTCGTGATTGCGAATCCTATGATGACCGCGAGTAATGGCTGACCCGGATTCTATCCTTTTTTGTGGAGCAATCGTTCAAAAAGAAGTACTGTATTCGGTAGCGGCATAAACTGTTTACCGGTGGCCTATCCCTTGATATCAGACTCTCTGTACCGTTTTCTCTTCTATGTTCTGCTGTTGATTCCTGGTGCAGTGAAGTCAGACACGTTCCCACTGGCTCCCCTCATCGTCATGGCGCCCGACATACCCGGGATGTCGGAGCCAGGAGAAAGTGGCCGAGATGTAGAATTGGTGAATGCTGCGCTTGAGGCCTGCGGCTGGGAAGCCGAATTTGTCTACCAGCCCTTCGGTCGCCACATCCGCACTTTTCGCGACCTGACTGCCGCCGATGCCGTTATGACGGTCCCGCTATCTTTGGACATACCGGGGTTCTCCACGTCTGCTTATATCTGGTACCACAACGGCGCCTTCTATAACGCGTCGGTGGTTGGTCCCATAACGACAATTGATGATTTGGCAGGGTTAAGAGCGGTTACGTTTCAGAATGGCATCGACATACTCAGGCTTTCTGATCTCGTGGATGAGTTTGAGCTGTTGCTGGAGGTGACTGACCAGACGATCCACGCCCGGATGCAGTTAATGGGCCGCGTTGATGTCATTCTTGCCGACGGTCTTGTGGTGGCTACTCTGGACAGGCGGATCCGTTCAGACCGTCGTTTTGGGGAGAGTTGGCCAAAAGAGCTGGACGATTTTGTATTCTATCCGGTTTTCAATCCTACTCCTTACAAAGTGGTTTTCCGAAGTGAGGAGCTTGCCACTCAGTTTGACGAATGCTTTGATCGCCTCAGTGCGAAAGGCCGGATAGTTGAAATCAACAGCAAACACATTGATCAGTATCAGGAGCTGCTGCTGCACCGTTATTTGGGGTTCTAGTCAGTTCGCATCGCGGTGTCGTTGAGAATGCTCTATTGCGGAGCCTGGTACTTCTGCATTGGAAGCAGGCGTGTCGTCCAAAGGGATTTGTTTCTTTCTCGTTGCTCTTAAAAGGGGACGCTCACCAGGTTCTTTTGACCGTTGATACTGACAGTCCCCGACTAACCGTCTCTGATGGCGGCTATCTGATTCTGAACTGGTCTTTATGTTCAGAGCGGAAGCATCCTCAATAGCTTCTCCATCCGGCATTCACTAACCGTGATTGACAGTGTGTTTCGGGGTGCAATAGCGCCGGCAAAGTTGTTGTGGGCAACCGGGGGTCAAAAAGGGGATAGCCACAAAAAAAGGGCTACAGCGTGAGCTGTAACCCTTTGAATTCTGGTAGCAAGGGGCGGAGTCGAACCGCCGACCCCAGCATTATGAGTGCTGTGCTCTAACCAACTGAGCTACCTTGCCATTTCGCTTCGGGACACGCCCCAAACGAGGCGCGTATTTTCGGTATTTGGGCTCATTCTGTCAAGGCTTTACGGCCAAAAAATACCGAAAATTACACGTTGAACCGGAAGTGAATAACATCGCCGTCTTTGACGATGTAATCCTTGCCCTCCAGGCGCCATTTGCCGGCATCTTTGGCGCCGGCTTCGCCGTTGTACTGTACGAAATCGTCGTAGCTCACCACCTCAGCCCGGATGAAGCCGCGTTCGAAGTCGGTGTGGATAACGCCGGCCGCCTGAGGGGCTGTGGCGCCGATTCTGACGGTCCAGGCACGCACTTCCTTCACGCCGGCGGTAAAGTACGTTTGCAAGCCAAGCAGGCCGTAACCGGCGCGGATCACACGGTCCAGCCCAGGTTCTTCCATGCCCATTTCGTCCAGGAACATGGATTTCTCTTCGTCTTCCAGTTCAGAGATCTCGGCTTCCAGCTTGTTGCAGATGGGTACCACGACTGCGTTTTCAGAAGCGGCAATCTCACGCACCTTGTCTAGGTGGGGATTGTTCTCGAAGCCGTCTTCGTTCACGTTGGCGATGTACATGGTGGGTTTGACGGTAAGCAGGCAAAGCTCGCGAATCAGTGCCATCTGGTCTTTGTCCAGGCCCATGCTGCGCACTGGCTTGCCTTCGTTCAGTACCGGCAACAGTTTTTCAAACATTTCCAATTGGGCCTTGGCTTCTTTGTCGCCACTCTTGGCGACGCGCTGGACGCGTTTGATGGCTTTCTCTACGGTGTCGAGATCGGCCAGGGCCAGCTCGGTGTTGATCACTTCGATGTCGGAAGCAGGATCTACCTTGTTGGCCACGTGGATGACGTTTCCGTCTTCAAAGCAGCGCACCACGTGAGCAATGGCATCGGTCTGGCGGATGTTGGCCAGGAACTGGTTGCCCAGGCCTTCGCCCTTGGAGGCGCCGGCGACCAGGCCGGCGATGTCGACGAACTCCATGGTGGTGGGCACCACCCGTTCCGGCTTGACGATCTCCGCCAGTTTGGTGAGGCGCGGGTCTGGCATGGCCACCACGCCGGCGTTCGGCTCGATGGTGCAGAACGGGAAGTTTTCCGCGCCGATGCCGGCTTTGGTCAGTGCGTTGAACAGGGTGGATTTGCCGACGTTGGGAAGGCCGACGATGCCGCAGTTAAATCCCATGGAATGCCTCTGCTGGAACTGAAAAATTTGGGCGGATTATACCGGTGTATCGGTAAGGGTGCGAGTAAGGGGATGTGCCTTGCTCAGGGCGTTGGTTTGAAGCTGTGCAAACGGTTCATGGCGGCAGCCAGTTTGCCGCTGGCGGCATCCGGTAATACCCGCATGACTTCGTCAAACACGGCGGTCAATTGTTCGGTTTCCTGTTTGCCCAGTCGGCCCAGTACAAAACCGGTGACTTTGCGGCTGTCGCCGGGGTGGCCTATGCCAAGGCGCAGGCGCTGGAAATCGTTGGTGCCCAGATGGGCGATGGTGTCGCGCAGCCCGTTGTGGCCGCCGTGGCCGCCGCCTTTCTTGAGTTTGGCCGTGCCGGGAGGCAGGTCAAGCTCGTCGTGGGCAACCAGAATCTGTTCAGGGGGGATCTTGAAGAAGTCCGCCAGGGCCTTGATGGCAGTGCCGCTGCGGTTCATAAAGGTGCTGGGGTTCAGTAAGTGCAGGTCCAGGCCCTGCCACTGAATGCGGGCGTATAGCCCGTGATACTTCTTTTCGGGACGGAGCGTCTGACCCGCTTCGCGGGCCAGCGCTTCGACGAACAGGGCGCCGGCGTTGTGGCGGGTATTCTCGTAGTCAGAACCGGGATTTCCCAGTCCAACCACCATGACAATATCCTGTGCCATTTGCCGTTGCCCCCGGAGTTATTACTCCTCGCCGCCTTCTTCGCCTTCCTCGCCTTCAGCGTCGTCCGCCTTGGCGCCTTTCGGCTTGTGGATAGAGGCAACTGGCAGGTCGTGGTCTTCGCCCTGCTGCAGAGCGGCAACTTTAACGCCTTTCGGCAGTTTCAGGTCGCTCAGGTGAACTACCTGATCCATCTCGACTTCGTTCAGGTCGACTTCGATGAACTCGGGCAGGTTCTGCGGCAGACAGATCACTTCAACTTCGGTCATGGTGTGGGAAACAATGCCACCCTGGAGTTTCACGGCCGGAGCTGTGTCTTCGTTGATGAAGTGCAGCGGTACGTTAACGTGAATCTCGTGGTCCTTGTCAACGCGCAGGAAGTCGGCGTGAGTCAGGATGGGCTTGTACGGATGACGCTGCAGATCCTTCAGGATCACGCTCTCTTTTTTGCCCTGAATGTCGACGGTCAGGATGTGAGAGAAGAAGGCTTCATTTTCGATGGCCTTTTTCAGTTCATTGTGCCAGATGGCGACCGGAGTTGCGTCTTTGCCGCCACCGTAGATGATGGCCGGAATCTTACGCTCTTCGCGACGCAGGCGGCGGCTCGCACCTTTCCCCTGATCGTCACGAGGAAATGCTTCAATAACAAAATCCTGAGACATGGTAATTACCTCGTTGGTCATCTGAGCGGCCCGCGACCAGGCTCTGAACAGATGAGCATTTCAAAAAGACCGGAGTTTTCCGATCGACTAAAAGAGTCGGGAGCCCTGTTGGACTCCCGACCCGGAAACTGCCTTTAAGTCTGAGGGTTACAGCGATAAGGCTGTTCAGACGTTCTCGAACATGGCACTGATGGACTCTTCGTTGCTCACGCGGCGAATGGATTCGGCGAGCAGCCCAGCCATGCTGAGGGGGCGGATTCTATCACAATTTTTGGCTTTGTCACCCAGCGGGATGGTGTCGCACACCACCAGTTCGTCCAGCTCCGAGTTGTTGATGTTCTCGATGGCCGGGCCGGAAAGTACCGGGTGAGTAATGTAGGCAACCACGCGGGAGGCGCCGTGCTCTTTGAGCGCGTTGGCGGCTTTGCACAGTGTGCCGGCGGTGTCGACGATGTCATCCACCAGGATGCAGGTCTTGTCGCGGACGTCACCGATGATGTGCATTACCTGGGAAACGTTGGCCTTTGGGCGACGCTTGTCGATAATGGCCAGGTCGGCATCATCCAGGCGCTTGGCAACAGCGCGGGCGCGGACAACGCCGCCTACGTCCGGAGATACGACGACAAAGTTCTCGAACCGCTGTTTTTCAATGTCTTCAAGCAGTACCGGGGTGGCGTAGATGTTGTCCACCGGGATATCGAAGAAGCCCTGAATCTGGTCGGCGTGCAGGTCTACGGTCAGCACACGATCCACGCCAATGCTGGAGATCATGTCGGCGACCACTTTGGCGCTGATGGCTACCCGGGTAGAGCGAACGCGACGATCCTGACGGGCGTAGCCGTAGTAAGGAATAACGGCGGTGATTCGTGTGGCGGATGCACGACGCAGGGCGTCAGCCATCACGATCAGTTCCATCAGGTTGTCGTTGGTGGGGTAGCAGGTGGGCTGGATAATGAAAACGTCGTGACCACGAACATTCTCATTGATTTCAACGGTGGTCTCGCCATCGCTGAAGCGGCCTACAGTGGCCTGGCCCATGGGAATATGGAGTTTTCTGGCAATATCACGCGCAAGTTCGGGGTTGGCATTGCCAGCGAAAATCATCAATTTGGACACGACAGCATCCTTCTCAGTATCGGCGTTTGATTCAGAAGAAGCGGGAGAAAGGTGGCTGGGGTGGCAGGATTCGAACCTGCGCATGACGGGATCAAAACCCGTTGCCTTACCACTTGGCGACACCCCAATATCATCGTGCTTTTTTGGCATCATTTCAGCTCTGTCAGCTTTTTGTGCAGAGGTGAATGGTTCACCCCTTTAGCTACGAACCCCGTGATGCCGGAGGGTTTGCTTTCCCAGATAATCCGGACTGCGGATTCTGTCGGGAAACGTCCAAAAATGCAAGCCCCGGTTCCGGTTAATCTTGCAGGTCCGAATTGTGAAAGCCACTCCAGGCTCTGGTTAACCTCAGGATACAGTTTTCGAACTACATCCTCACAGTCGTTTCGGTACCTCGAGGCGTCTCCCTCAAAAGCGGGGCGTATTTTGATTTTTGGTGTGTCCCTTGTCAACCCTTCGGCTGAAAAAATCTTTCCGGTGCTGATGTTGCACTCGGGTTTGAGCACCACAAACCAGTCTTCCGGCGGGTTTGTGGGGGTCAGCTTTTCGCCGACACCCTCGCCAAAGGCTGCATGGCCACGCACAAATACCGGCACATCGGCGCCCAGGCGCAGGCCGATTTCTGCAAGCTGGTCTTCGCCCAGATTCAGTTCCCAGAGGCGGTTCATTGCAAGCAGGGTGGTTGCGGCGTTGGAGCTGCCGCCACCCAGGCCGCCGCCCATGGGCAAGCGCTTGTGGATGTGAATGGTAACGCCGGGGAGCGTGTTCTCGGTGGTTGCGGACAGGGCTTTGGCTGCCCTGATCACCAGGTTGTCATTGTCCGGAACGCCTGATACGGGTTCTGCCAGTCGTATGCCGGGCTGCTCCGGAGTCAGTGTGAACGTGAGTTCGTCGCCATAGTCCAGAAACTGGAACAGGGTCTGGAGCTCGTGGTATCCGTCCGGGCGCCGGCCAACGATATGCAGGAACAGGTTGAGTTTGGCGGGCGAGGGCAGGGTAATCCGGGTTAACAATACTCAGTCCTCTTGTTGCCATTCGCTGATGACCACGCGTACCCGTTTGTCGCCGTTCAGGGCTGTGATCCGGGCAGGAAGCGCGGGCAGGCTGTCAATGAATGGCTGCCAGCGGTCATAGCGAATTTCCCAGCCATCCTGCCGAAGGATGGCCAGTTGGTGCTGTTCGTCGAACAGCAGGCGGAAATCACCCTCCGGCGCCGGCAGTCCTCGAACCCACCAGGCGAGGTTGTCGATGGGCAGGTTCCACCCTGTAGCGGCGGCCACCAGGGTTTCCGGGTCTGAGGACTGGTAGGTCTCACCATTGGCCAGAGTTAATTCTATGAAGCCTGGAACGCCCGTGAGTCGTGTTGTGCCCATGCCCAGGAATGAGGATGACAGCGAGAGGTCGTAGCGTTCACCCTGCTGGCTCCAGCCGTTGATAATGGCAGTGCCGCTGTCTGAGGGTTGTTTTACCGCCAGCTTTCCTCTCAGTTGCCATTGGTCAAAGCGGCTCAGGTGGTTGCTGCGCTCGGCCCAGTCGGCGGGCGGCTGGTTGGTCATGCCCTCGGGCAAGGGTTCCAGCTGGATGGTGGTACAGCCGGTTATGGCACCGGTTAGCAGTGCCACGCCAAGTAGTCTTCGGATCATTGGTTGGCCCCATCACTGGTCAGCCGGTCGATGGTTTCCCGAAGAATTTCATGGTCCGGGTTCTGGTCCAGTCCTTCTTCCCAGATGATGCGTGCCTGTTCTTCATTACCGGTTACCCACAGGACTTCGCCATAGTGTGCCGCTACTTCCGGGTCCGGGTAGGCTTCCCAGGCGCGGGCCAGAAAGTCGAGGGCCTGATTCGTTTCGCCCTGGCGAAACAGTATCCATCCCATACTGTCCAGAATGGCCGGGTTCTCCGGATCCAGCGCGAGGGCTTTCTCAATATAACCGCGGGCTTCATCCAGGCGATCAGTGCGCACCGTCAGAATGTAGCCCAGGGCGTTCAGGGCAACGGCATTTTCCGGTTGCAGTTCCAGGATGGTTTTCAAATCCTGTTCGGCACCAGCCGGTTCTCCCATAGTGTCCTGCAGCATGGCCCGCGCATAGCGAAGTTCAACGTTGTTGGGGTAGCGTTCCAGTGCGGCATCGGCTGCGGCAAGGGCTTGCTCATTCCGCTCCTGGTCGATCAGCAGATTCACCTCCAGCAGCCAGAACTTCTCGGCGTGATCAGGGGCTCGCTCGCGCAGGTTCTGGATGTGGGCAATGGCCTGGTCCAGTTCGCCGGCCTGGGCCTGCAGTTCGCTGGCACGGGCCAGCGACGGGAAGAAATAGTTTCCCCGTTGCACGCTCTGGTAGTACTCGATCGCCTGGTCGGTATTGCCGGCATCTTCCTCAATGTGTCCCAGGTAGTAGCTGGCTTCGTCTTCATGGTGGCCCTGCTCGATCAGGCGGGTCAGTTCCTCCCGGGCCAGTGCGGGTTGCTGGTTTTCCAGGGCGACCAGGGCGTGTGAGAGTCTCAGCCCAGGGGTGTCCGGATAGCGTTTTACCAGCCGTTCAAATTCGTCCTGGGCGGCCTGCAGTTCGCCCTCGTTAATCAGCATGCGGCCATAGAGGGTGCCCATCTGGCGGTTGTCCGGGAAGCGCCGGGTATTGGTCGTCAGGTAATTCAGGGCCTCACGTTTCTGCCCGGTCTGGTAGAGCAGATCACCCTTGAGGATGATGGCGGGCTGGAAGTTCGGCGCCTGCTCAAGCAACTGGTTAATCTGCCGGAGGGCGACGGTCGGGGTGCCAGTTATTTTCTGCAGCAGGGCAATGCTGTACTGCAGTTCGGGGTTATCCGGGTGCTTGACTGCCAGTTGACTGTAAAGCGTCAACAGCTCCTGTTGCTGCGCGGGCGGCAGTCCCGCGGCCATGGCAGCGAGGCTGTCAAAATCCGCATCTTCTCCCTGGTCCATGATCTGCTCCATATGGAACAGGGCGTTTTCCAGTTTCTGGCGCTTGACCGCCTGAATGGCCGATATCCGATGTGCTTCCAGATTGTCGGGGTCCACGTCCAGCCAGAGTGTAGCCAGCTGTTGCTGGGCATTGTCTGCATTCAGAGACTGGGCGATCCGCATGGCCCGCTCAATCACGCCGGTGTCCCGTGAGGTTTTCGCAGCCTGGAGGTAATTGACCAGGGTGACATCGTAACGGCCACGCTGGCCTGCCACTTCAGCCGACAGAAGCTGGTAAAGCACTTCCGGTTCGAATTCGGCATAGTTGATGGGCGTGGCAGGCGGGGTAGCTGCGGGGGTATCGGTCCCGGTTACCTCATCGGCGGGTTCTGGGGTACCAGAAAATACGGCGCAGCCCGGAAGTGTGACGAGAGTGAGTCCCAACAGGCAGGTAACCAGATACGGTGCGGATTTTTGCATGCAACTTCCTGTGTGCTATCGGCGATAGGTCTGTGAAAACCGTTTTCTGCCCGGTAATTGAGGCAGATCGGGTTGCGGCCACGGCCAAGGCCCTATAATGGCATAAGCGTCTGAACTTGCCCAACCTGTCCGCACTTGCCGAAGGCGACGGGTTTTCGGGTGGCGACTGAGCAGTTGCCCCGGTAGAATGGCGAGTGATTATCCATAATCAGGGCAGGGTTTTCTGTACTCCAAATGGCACTAGTAACGCTGGGAATCAACCATCGCACCGCACCCGTGGAGATCCGCGAGCGTGTGGCGTTCACGCCGGAGCGAATGGCCGAGGCCTTTTCAGAACTCCGTGCTGCCTCCGGTGCCAGCGAGGCGGCTATCCTGTCCACCTGCAACCGGACGGAACTCTATCTGGCCGGCGATGACGACTGTGCCCCCTCGGTGTTGCGCTGGCTGGCCGGGTTCCACGAGCTGGATGTGGCCGACCTTGAAAACGTGCTCTATGTGCATCGGGATTCCGATGCGGTGCGCCATATGATGCGGGTGGCCGCTGGCCTGGATTCCATGGTGTTGGGCGAACCGCAGATTCTGGGCCAGCTCAAGGATGCCTATGCCCTGGCGCGGGAACACAGCGCCACCGGTTCCTTCCTGTCCCGGTTGTTCGAGCAGACCTTTTCAGTAGCCAAGCGGGTACGCACCCAGACGGCCATTGGTGAAAACCCGGTGTCGGTTGCCTATGCCTCGGTCAGCATGGCGCACCACATTTTTGCGGACATGTCCCGCAACAAGGCGCTGCTGATTGGTGCCGGGAAAACCATTGAACTGGTCGCCAGGCACCTGGCAGAAGCCGGTGTGCGCAGTTTCCTGGTGGCCAACCGTACACTGGAGAAGGCCCAGGCGCTGGCAGAAGCCCACGGTGGTAAAGGCATTCTGCTGTCGGAAATTCCGGATCATCTTTCCGACGTGGATATCGTGATTTCCTCCACCGCCAGCCCCTTGCCCATTCTGGGCAAAGGCGCGGTGGAAAGGGCGTTGAAGAAACGCAAGCACCGGCCCTATTTCATGGTCGATATCGCCGTGCCCCGGGATATTGAACCGGAAGTGGCGTCACTGGCCGACGTCTACCTCTATACCGTAGACGACCTGCGCCAGGTGATTGAAGAGAATATTCGTTCCCGGGAAGGCGCGGCCCGGGAGGCGGAAAACCTGATCAGCAGTGGCGTTCAGGATTTTCTGGATCAGCTGCGTGCCCTGGATGCGGTTTCCACCCTCAAGGTGTTCCGTCAGCGTGCAGAATTGCTGCGTGATGCGGAAACCGAGAAAGCCCTGCGCGCCCTGCGCAACGGCACTGATCCTGAGACGGCTCTGCGCTCACTGGCGCGGGGCCTGACCAACAAACTTCTGCACCAACCCTCGGTTCAGGTACGCAAGGCGATGGCCGAAGGCCGTACCGAAGTGACCGAATGCCTGAGGGAGCTTTACCAGCTGGACGCACTGGAAGCTGACGAGCCCACCACCACGGAAAAACTATGAAACCATCCATCCAGTCCCGCCTCGAACAGCTTGTTGAACGGTTCGAGGAGGTGAACGCGTTGCTGAGTGATGCATCGGTGATTGCCAATCAGGATAAATTCCGGGACCTGTCCCGCGAATTCGCCGAGATTGAACCGGTGGTCAAGTGTTTTCAGGCTTGGCGACAGTCTCTGGAGGACATCGATGCGGCCACGGAGCTGGCCAAAGACGGCGATGCAGACATGCGGGAAATGGCCGAAGAGGAGCTGGCCAGTGCCCGGGCTCGCAGTGAAGAGCTGGACGAAGAATTGCAGCGTTTAATGCTGCCCAAAGACCCCAATGACACCAAGAATGTGTTTCTGGAAATCCGTGCCGGCACTGGGGGCGACGAAGCCGCTATCTTTGCCGGCGACCTGTTTCGCATGTATTCCCGCTATGCCGAGAAACGCCGGTGGCAGGTCGAGGTGCTCAGCGAAAATGAAGGGGAGCACGGCGGTTTCAAGGAAATCATTGCCCGCCTCTCTGGCGATGGCGTTTATGGCACCCTGAAATTTGAATCCGGTGCGCACCGGGTGCAGAGAGTGCCGGAAACCGAATCCCAGGGCCGCATCCACACCTCGGCCTGCACGGTTGCCGTGATGCCGGAGGCCGACGAAGCCGAAGCCGTTGAGATCAACAAGGCCGACCTGCGAGTGGACACCTTCCGCTCCTCCGGTGCCGGTGGTCAGCACGTGAACAAAACTGACTCGGCCATCCGCATCACCCATTTGCCCACGGGCATTGTGGTGGAGTGCCAGGAAGAACGTTCCCAGCACAAGAACCGCGCCAAGGCCCTGAGCCTGCTGGCCTCCCGCCTTCAGAATGCCGAGCTGGAAAAGCAGCAGAAGAGTATGGCGGAAACCCGCAAGAGCCTGGTGGGCAGCGGTGATCGTTCCGAACGTATCCGCACCTACAACTTCCCTCAGGGCCGGGTAACGGATCATCGTATCAACCTGACTCTGTACAAGCTCGACGAAGTGATTGCCGGAGATCTGGACGCCGTGGTGGTTCCCTTGCAGCAGGAACACCAGGCGGAACTGCTGGCAGATATGGCCAATGAGCAACAGTGAATGTTCGCTCAGCTGTGAGGCCCTGCTGAGAGAAGCGGCAGGCCGGATTGGTGGTGAATCTCCCAGGCTGGATGCCGAACTCCTGTTGAGCCATATCACCGGCCTGACCCGCACCAGTTTCCGGGCGTGGCCGGAGCGGGACGTGCCGGTGGAGCAGGCAGAGCGGTTCTTCGCGTTGGTGGGCGAGCGTGCCAGCGGCCAACCCGTTGCCTATCTGCTGGGGGAGCAGGAGTTCTGGTCTCTCCCTCTGAAAGTCAGTCCGTCCACCCTGATCCCCAGGCCAGATACGGAGTGCGTGGTAGAGGCCGCGCTGTCGCTGGAATTACCTGCCAGCGCAAGCGTGCTGGACCTCGGCACCGGGACCGGTGCTATCGCGCTGGCTCTGGCCAGTGAACAGCCTGGCTGGCAGATTATGGCCAGTGACCGTGTTGAAGACGCGGTCGCCCTGGCCCGGGAAAACAGCCAGCGCCTGAGCCTGCCCATTACCGTGGTAAAGAGCCACTGGTTTGACCAGATTCCCGCCGGTACTTTCGACCTTCTGATTTCCAACCCACCGTATATACCGGCCAGCGACCGACATTTAAGCGAAGGCGATGTGCGCTTCGAGCCTGAATCTGCCCTTGTGGCCGGAGACGACGGCCTGGACGATATTCGCCTGCTGGTGACCGAAGGACTGAAATGGCTCAATCCCAATGGCTGGATGCTGCTGGAGCATGGCTACGACCAGGGCAGCGCCGTACGGGATTTGTTTGCCAAAGCCGGATGGCGCAACATAGAAACCCGCAAAGATTACGGCGGCAATGATCGCATGACCCTGGCCCGAAAACCGGCCAGCGACCAATAGCGAGAACAACTATGCTCAGCGACGAAGAACTCCTCCGCTACAGCCGGCAAATCCTGATGCCCCGGTTCGACATCGCCGGCCAGGAAAAACTCAAAGCCGCCCATGTACTGGTTATCGGCGCTGGCGGCCTGGGTTGCCCTGTGGCCCTCTACCTGGGCGCCGCAGGTGTTGGCCACCTGACTCTGGTTGACGATGACCAGATCGAGCTGGCAAATCTGCAGCGCCAGATAGCCTTTGAGCAAAGCTGGCTGGGCAATTCAAAAGCCGAGCGTCTGGCAGAGCGGGTGAGGGCCATCAATCCGGAAATTACCGTTAACGCAGTCAATCGCCGGGTGGATGGCGATGATCTGCGCCAGCTGGTGAGCGAATCCACACTGGTGCTGGACTGCACGGACAACTTCAACACCCGGTTTGCATTGAACCGGGCTTCGGTTTCTTCGAAAGTGCCCCTGGTTTCGGGTGCTGCAATAAGAGGTGAAGGCCAGCTTTCCGTTTACGATCCTCGCCAGTCGGAAAGCCCTTGTTACCACTGTCTGTATCCTGAACAGGGCAACGAAGACCTGACCTGCTCAGAAGCCGGCGTCATCGCTCCGTTAGTCGGCATGATCGGCTCGGCTCAGGCCATGGAAGCAATAAAAGTAATCTCAGAGGTAGGCAGGCCGCTTGTCGGTCGCTTGCTCCTACTCGACGCCTGGCAAATGGAGTGGCGAGAAATAAAACTCGCAAAAGATCCAGACTGCTCCGTATGCGCAGGCTAACGCCAAAGTAGTGTCGGGTTGGGAATGCCCTTCCAAAAATTTGCGGAGCCATGGATGGCGGAGCAGAAGCGCCACAGGGATGTGCCGTAAGGAGCGGTTTTTGGAAGGGCATTCCCAACCCGACACGGCGGTTAACACGCCAAATGATCAGTCCTTTAGCGCCTGAAACCTGGCAATGGCCTCTTTACGGGACTCTTTCAGATCGACAATGGGTCTGGGGTAGCCTTTCGGGATAACACCGCCCTTGGAAGGATCATGAATCCGCTTGTTGTCCAGCTTTGCCAGCTCCGGCACCCAGTTCCGAATAAACTCCCCCCTAGGATCAAACCGCTCACTCTGGGTCACCGGATTGAACACCCGAAAGTAGGGCGCAGCATCGGTACCCGTTGAGGCACTCCACTGCCAGCCACCGTTGTTAGACGCCAGAAAGCCATCCACCAGATTCTGCATAAACCAGGCTTCACCAAGCCGCCAGTCGATAAACAGGTTCTTGGTGAGGAACATGGCAGTGATCATCCGCAGGCGATTGTGCATCCAGCCGGTGGCTTTCAGCTGGCGCATGGCTGCATCCACAATAGGGATACCCGTGCGGCCTTCCTTCCAGGCTTCGAAATGCTCGCCCGGCGTATTCCAGGCCAGAGCCTCGGTTTCCTCCTTGAACGCACGCCCCATACTCACCCGCGGGTAGTGATAAAGGATATGGATGTAGAAATCCCGCCAAGCGATTTCATTGATCCAGGTTTCCACGCCTTCCCCGGAAAGGCCTGATTGCTTTGCCGCAATCAGGCACTGGCGCCCGGAGAGCACGCCATTGGCCAGGTAGGGGGAGAGCTGGCTGGTGCCATCCAGGGCCGGGAAGTCCCGATTATCTTTGTAGTCCTTGGAGCGCTCCGCCAGAAATGCCTCCAGCTGCTCGTGGGCGGCATCCTCTCCCGTCGGGACCAGGGGCTCCGGTGCCTCTCTGAACGGAGCCGGCAGGGTGTCGGTCTGTTCGGGTTTGACCGCGTTGCCGATCGCGGCGGGCCTGGGGTGCAGAGTGGGCCGTGTTTCCTCTATCCAACTGCGCCAACGACGGGAGAAGGGCGTAAACACCGAATAAGGTTCGTTCTGCTGGGTCAGAATCTGGCCAACCGGGGCGACTGTCTGATCACGGTACTTGCTCACCCGGATGCCGAAATCCACCAGGCGATCGCGCAGTGCTTTATCCCTGCGGCGTTCGTTAATGCCGTACTCCTCGTTGAAATGGACGTCGGCAATGTCACTGTCCTTGCACAACTGCAGCAGTGCATCGCTGCCATCCGAAAAACGCTCGGCGTTCAGGAATGTCAGTGGAACGCCAAGCTCAGCCAGTTCCCGGGCCAGAGCGTTGGCGTGTTCAAGAACAAAGCGTACCCGGGCGGCAGACCAGTCGTGTTCCTTCCATTGCTGAGGGGTGACTACAAAACACGCGCGCACCGGTTCTCCTGACTGGCACGCGGCCGTCAGGGCAGGGTTGTCGGCAAGCCGAAGGTCGTTACGGAACCAAACCAGTTGTGTCATCGGGTCATCCAGGTCGTTGACGGGTGCATATAAGGGTAAATACAACCCAAAAAATCATAGGCTTGTATATTCGCTGCAACTACCGGATTGGATTATAGTTAAAACCAGCCGCCACCGAATCACGCTGACAACAAGGAGCCGTTTCGCAGGCATGACCGAGCAAACCGAAAGCCAGCGCGAAGGTGTCTGGGCGCACCCCTATCAACTGGCATCCGGCCAGACACAGCAACATCAGCTAGGGCATACCCGGGTCTGGATTACCCTGCTGGACCTTGAGTGGCAGGTGCGTGAGGAGAAGCTGGATATTCATTCCGATCCCCTCCATTGGCAGGAAACCCTGGGCCATACCGTGCCATCCGCTGCTATCCCGGTGCAGCGTTTTGTGCGTATGGATGATCAAGGTATCGTCCGTTTCAACCCCGCTATGGGCTGTCGTCCCACGGTTATACGGCCGTTCCAGCCTTTGACCATTCCTGCCGGTGGGCGCTGTTTGCTTTACGTGGGAACCTCCTTGTGGATGAAAGTGTGTGTAGGCGATGGGCAAACAGAGCTGACCGAGATCCCGCTGGCCGTGCCCTCCATGACCTGGCTTGGCCGTAACACCATGGAGGGAGAGCTTTGCTACGCTTCCTCCACGTTTGGTCGTCTGGCACTTGAGGCGGTGCCGAAACGTCCCTGGCGGGCCGTTACTCCGGTGACCATTATCAATCGCCGTGAGCAGTCACTGCTGCTGGAGAGGTTCAGCCTGCCCACGCCATTGCTGGCCCTTTATCGTAACGAGCTTGGACAGCTGTGGACGCCGGGTGTCACGGTGGAGTGTGAAACCGATATGAACTCTGCCAGCCTGAATATTGAACAGTCGGTACCCGCCTGTGCCGGTCAATGCCAACTGGTGGCGCCGCCCCGGGAAAAGCTGGCCAAAGGGCGCCGCCTGGTGCGGGCGTTTGACCGGATGTTTGGCTGACAGAATCAGGAGCAACTCTGTTGATTGAGGCTATTGAGGCTACGCTTATTCAATTGATCAGTGGCATTGCCTGGGGGCAGTGGCTGGCGGCGGGATTTTTGCTGGTGCTGGGTATCTTCCTGGGTACCATGCTGGCCCGGAGCGTCGGGCGGCTGGTCGAAAGCCGCACTTCACGGCACCACCAGGTGCTCATCCGGCGCCTGGTGTTCTATGTGATTTTCGTGCTGTTTGCTATCGCAGCGCTGCGGGAAGCCGGGTTTTCACTGGAAGTGGTGCTGGGGGCGGCCGGTATTCTCACGGTAGCCATTGGCTTTGCTTCGCAGACATCGGCTTCCAACATCATCAGTGGCCTGTTTCTGGTGATGGAGCGTCCGTTTGAGATAGGCGATGTCATCGAAGCGGATGCCACCATTGGTGAGGTGGTGGCGATTGATCTGCTCAGTGTAAAGCTGAGAACACCGGACAACCTGTATGTGCGTATCCCCAATGAAACCCTGATCAAAACCCGGGTGGTGAACCGGTCCCGGTTTCCGATCCGGCGGATCGATTTGGTGATCGGTATCGCCTACGCTGAAGATGTGGAGCGGGTGCGGGATCTGTTGCTCGGGCTGGCGGAGACCAATCCGCATTGCCTGGAAGAGCCCCGGCCATTTGTGCTGGTGACCGGTTTCGGGCCTTCGTCTGTGGATCTCCAGTTTTCCTTCTGGGTGGCACGGGAGGATTTCCTGGAAGGTAAAGGCGGCATGATGGTCGCCATCAAGAAGGCACTGGACGGGGCCGGTATTGAAATACCGTTTCCCCACACCAGTGTCTACGCCGGCAGTCATTCCGAACCTTTCCGCATACAGCTGGTCGGGTCGGAACAACAGCAAGAAAAGGAATTACCGGATGTCGACAATAAAACCTGAAGCCATTAAAACCACTCCCCCGAAAGCCGCGGAGAACAAGGTTAGTCTGGGGTGGCGGGAATGGGTGGCGCTGCCTGATCTTGATATCCAGCGTATCAAGGCCAAGGTGGATACTGGCGCCAGGACATCCTGTCTGCACACGTTCCGAACCGAGCCCTATACCGAAAACGGCGAACGTCGTGTGAAGTTCTGGGTGCACCCGGTTCAGAACGACCTGCACCATGTGGTGGAATGCGATGCCCGGGTGCTGGATGAGCGCACGGTATCGGATTCCGGTGGCCACAAGGAACAACGCCTGGTGATTGAAACCACGCTGGTCCTGGGCGACCAGAGCTGGCCCATTGAAATGACACTGACCAACCGGGACTCCATGCGGTTCCGGATGTTACTTGGGCGCACCGCCATGGCGGGACGCTCAACGATTTACCCCGAAGCTTCTTATCTTGCCGGCGAGCCGGCACCAAGGACTTGACTATGAAAATTGCGGTACTGTCCCGAAACCGTCACCTGTATTCGACCCGGCGTCTGGTGGAGGAAGGCATTAACCGTGGCCACGAAGTGAAGGTCATCGACTGCCTGCACTGCTCCATGAACATCACCTCTGCCGACCCGAAAATCCACTACCACGAAGAGGTGCTGGAAGATTTTGATGTTGTGATTCCCCGCATTGGTGCCTCGGTCACGTTTTACGGCACTGCGGTGCTCAGGCAGTTTGAGATGATGGGCGTGTTTCCGGTGAATGAATCGGTTGCCATTACTCGTTCGCGCGACAAGCTGCGCTCTTTACAGTTGCTGGCCCGCAAAGGTGTCGGCATGCCGGTGACCGGTTTTGCCAATAAACCGGACAACGTGCCGGAATTGCTGAAAATGGTGGGGGGGGCTCCGGTGGTGATCAAGCTGCTGCAGGGCACCCAGGGCATCGGCGTGGTGCTGGCGGAAACCCGCAAGGCGGCAGAAAGCGTGATCGAGGCCTTTATGGGCCTGAAAGCCGATATTCTGGTGCAGGAGTTCATCAAGGAAGCTGGTGGCGCCGATATTCGCTGCTTTGTGATCGGCGACAAGGTTATTGCTGCCATGAAACGCCAGGGCGCTGAAGGCGAATTCCGCTCCAATCTGCACCGCGGTGGCACCGCCTCGCTGGTGAGAATTACTCCGGAAGAGCGCCGAACTGCCATTACTGCCGCCAAAGCCATGGGCCTGAACGTCGCCGGCGTGGACCTGCTGCGTTCCAGCCGAGGTCCGTTGGTGATGGAAGTGAATTCCTCGCCTGGCCTGGAGGGTATTGAAAATGCCACCGGAAAGAACGTGGCGGGCATGATCATCAACTGGACCGAAAAGAACTATAAACCCTGGAAAACCAAAACCCGGGGCAGGGGATAAGAAGGCATGGCCAGAGCTCCGTTTGAGATTGCCGGCGTAGAGGTGAAAGCCGGTACCCGGGAGACCGTGGAAGTCCCGGTGGCAAAACTCTACACCCATACCCCGCTGCATATTCCGGTGGAAGTGGTACACGGCCGCCGGGATGGCCCGGTATTGATGGTCTGTGGCGCCATCCACGGCGATGAGATCAACGGTGTTGAAATCGTCCGCCGTGTATTGAAGAACTCCGCGTTGCGGCACCTGAGGGGCACCCTGGTGGCGGTCCCGATTGTCAATATCTTCGGGTTCGTGCAGCGTACCCGCTACCTGCCGGACCGGCGGGATCTGAACCGCTGTTTCCCGGGCTCAGAGAGTGGTTCTCTGGGCGGGCGTATTGCCTATCTGTTGCGCACCCAGATCATGGAAAGCGTCACCCACATTATCGATCTGCATACCGGCGCCATTCACCGGTTCAACCTGCCGCAGATCCGCGCCGAGCTGAAAAACCCGGAAACATCCCGCATGGCTGAAGCCTTTGGAGCGCCGATCATTATCAATGCCGGTCTGCGCGAAGGCAGCCTGCGTGCCTACGCCGATTCACTGGATATTCCGGTCATTACTTTTGAAGGCGGCGAAGCCCTGCGCTTTGACGATGTCGTCATTGCCAGCGGCGTGAAGGGCATTATCCGGGTAATGCGGGAACTGGAAATGGTGCCGGCCAAGAAAGGCCCCAAGGCGCCGAAAAAGCGTTCGGAAACGGCGGCCAATTCGCAGTGGGTGCGGGCAGATATCGACGGCATCATGCGGCCGGTGGCCAGGCTGGGCCAGAAGGTCCGCAAGGGGCAGCGGCTGGCCATGGTAGCCGATCCCTTTGGCGAGACTGAAGTGGCTATTACTTCACCCTGTTCCGGGATCGTCATCTGTGTGAACAACCTGCCCTTGGTGAACGAAGGTGAGGCCATCTACCACGTGGCGCGGTTTGATGAGTTGGGTGAGGCCGAGAAGGCCATGGACTACTTCCGCAGTTCCTTCGAGAGCGAGATGTCGGAAGAAGCCGTGGTGCCGGTACACCCCTGGGATGAACTTCAGAAGTAACCGACTGTTGGAGCACGTATGATCTGGCACCAGAACACTATTGAGCTGGCCCCGCTGCCCAGGGGATTTAACCTGGTGACCAACGAAATCCTGGCCCAGGCGCCGGAACTGACTAACTGCGAAGTGGGGTTGCTGCACCTGTTCATACAGCACACCTCCGCTTCTCTTGCCATCAATGAAAACGCCGACCCGGACGTGCGTGGCGATCTGGAGCGTCACTTCAATGTGATGGTGCCGGAACACGCCGACTATTACGAGCACACCCTGGAAGGCCCGGATGACACCACCTCCCACATCAAAAGCGTGATTATCGGGCCGTCGCTGACCATCCCCATCAGCCATGGCCATCTGGCTCTCGGTACCTGGCAGGGTATCTACCTGTGCGAACACCGGAATCATGCCGGTGGTCGTAAAATTGTGGCGACTTTGCAGGGTCGTTGGTAAGCGTTCAGGCGCTCCCCATAGGGGTGGGTTTCCACCCATAGGCGATTCTTCTCTGGGTGGAAATCCACCCATTAATTGCATGTCCTTCCGGCCAATCCGGCTTAGAAATCTGTTTTATAAGTAGTTTCCCGAACTGGCCTGGCCCTTGCTGAATGCTCCCCCAGCGAGGCCGGGCAGGTCTCATCAGCACCCAACCAACAAGATGAATCGGGAGCATTTCTTATGAAACTTCAAACCATTCTGGCGGCTGCGATCGCCTCCTCCGTTGTTGCTGGCCCTGTGATTGCCCAGGATCGTGCCGGCTGGCCTGAGAGCTTTACCGTTGGCACGGCAAGCCAGGGCGGCACCTACTTTGCCTATGGCTCCGGCTGGGCGAACTTTGTGGCGGAGAATCTGGGGGTGTCTGGTGGCGCTGAGATCACCGGCGGCCCGGTTCAGAACATGGCGCTGGTCCACACCGGAGACCTGAAGTTTGGCCTGACTACCATGGGCCCCGCCCGTGAGTCCGTGGACGGGCAGAGCCCGCTGGCACCGGGCATGAAGATGGACAACGTCTGTGCCATGTTCCCGATGTATGAAACCCCGTTCTCCATTGCCACGCTGTCCAGCTCCGGTATTACCAGCATCTCCGAGATTCCGGACGGCGCCACCATTGGTTTCGGGCCAGCCGGTTCCACCTCGGATACTTACTTCCCGCGCATGATGGAAACGCTGGGCGTCAAGTTCGAGCGCCGTAACGGCAGCTGGTCAGACCTCGGTGGCCAGCTTCAGGACGGTCTGATTGATGTGGTGGCCTTCGCAGCCGGTATTCCCATTCCGGCGGTCAGCCAGCTGGAAGTCCAGACCGACGTTAACGTGATTGGCATGAACGATGACGAAGCCAAGAAGATCGTCGATAACTTCCCGGTGTCTGAATTCGTGATTCCGGCCAGCACCTACCAGTCCCTGGATGCTCCGTCCCGTGTGGTCTCCATGTGGAACTTCGCCATGGTGAACTGCGATATGCCGGAAAGCTTTGTGTATGAAATCACCAAGCTGACCATGGAGAACAACGACAAGATGGTGTCAATCCATAAGGCAGCGCGCCACTCCGTCCCCGAGAACTACACCAAGAACAAGGTACTGCCCTGGCATCCGGGTGCAGCACGCTGGTTCAACGAGAACGGCTATCCCATCGAAGACGCTGCCATCAAGCAGTAATGAACCTGGCCGAAGGGTCGCCTGACGACCCTTCGGCATCCGGTCGATACCGATTCACCGCCTCTCAGACAGGCAGGACTTATCATGACCAAAGAACAATCCCATGCCAGCGGTGAAATCCAGCTGGCAGAAAACCTGACGGTCAATGAAGACCATGTATTGGCCCACAATGTGGACGAAGAGCCGGTGGAGGCGAACCGCCGCCTGTACACCGGTATTTTGCTGAAGTTCGTCGTGTTGCTGGCGATTGCCTATTCGGCGTTTCACCTCTACACCCTGAACGTGTCGCCCATGGAAACCTGGTCGTTCCGTATTGTGCACGTGGCCGGTGCCCTGGTGTTGGGCTTTATCTTGTTTGCCGGTGCCCGCTTCGTTTCCGGTGAAGAAGGTGCTGCGAGGCATCGCTGGACCACCTGGTTTGCAGCAGTCGCACTGATTCCCGCGCTCTATGCGCTGTACCAGACTTATGCCTTCCACCAGATGATTCTGGGTGGCACCCTGCGGATTCCCGCCGAACTTGAAACCTGGCATTTTGGCTGGCCGCTGCTGGCGGCTTCCGGTGTGGGTATTGTCATGAGCTGGTTCCACCAGCGCGATCGTGCCCGGTTCAGCGTGCCGGATCTGGTTCTGATCGTCTGCTCTGTGGCGGTTGCTGCCTACCTGCTGGTGGTGTTCAACACCTCCATGCGGATGACCACCGGCACCGCGTTTGCCCCCGTGGGTATTTCTTTCGCCGCTGTGGCCGGTACCGCGCTGATTATGGAGCTTACCCGCCGGGTAGCCGGTATGGCTCTGGTGGTGATTGCGCTGGTGTTTCTGGCCTACGTCTTCGCCGGCCCCTACCTTCCGGGCTTTCTGGGGTATCCCGGGCTGTCGGTGCAGCGCTTCTTCAGCCAGGTCTATACCGATGCGGGTATTCTCGGGCCGACCACGGCGGTGTCTTCGACCTACATTATCCTGTTCATTATCTTCGCCGCGTTTTTGCAGGCGTCGAAGGTAGGTGACTACTTTGTGAATTTCGCTTTTGCGGCGGCTGGCCGGTCCCGGGGTGGTCCCGCCAAAGTCTCCATTTTCGCCTCTGGCCTGATGGGTATGATCAACGGCACCAGTGCCGGGAACGTGGTATCCACCGGTTCCCTGACCATCCCCTTGATGAAGCGGGTTGGCTACAGCAAGGAATCCGCCGGCGCGGTTGAAGCAGCAGCGTCTACGGGCGGGCAGATCATGCCGCCGATCATGGGTGCGGGCGCCTTCATCATGGCGGAGATTACCGGTATTCCCTATACCGAAATTGCCATTGCGGCGATTATTCCGGCGATTCTGTACTTTGCCTCGGTCTACTTCATGGTCGATTTCGAGGCCAAGAAGCTGGGCATGCGGGGCATGCGCGAAGACGAGCTGCCCAATTTGCGCCTGATGCTGCGCCAGGTATACCTGTTTGTGCCCATCATCATTCTGATCGTGGCGTTGTTCCAGGGCTACTCGGTGATTCGTGCCGGTACTCTGGCCACGATTTCTGCGGCGGTGGTCAGCTGGATTTCCCCCAACAAGATGGGCCTGCGGCAGATTCTGCATGCGTTCGAGATAGCGGCCTATATGTCGATTCAGATCATCGTGGTCTGTGCGGCCGCCGGTGTCATTGTGGGTGTGATCTCACTCACCGGCGTTGGCGCGCGGTTCTCGGTGCTGTTGCTGGATGTGGCGGCCCACAGCCATCTGCTGGCTCTGGTGTTTGCCATGTTTATTTCCATTCTGCTGGGCATGGGCATGCCGACCACCGCAGCTTATGCCGTTGCAGCTTCGGTCGTGGCTCCGGGCCTGGTGCAGTTGGGGATTGAGCCGCTGACGGCGCACTTCTTTGTCTTCTACTTTGCCGTGGTCTCGGCCATCACGCCGCCTGTGGCACTGGCGTCCTATGCGGCGGCGGGTATTTCCGGTGCCAACGCCATGTCCACATCGGTCGCATCATTCCGGATCGGCATTGCGGCGTTCATCGTGCCCTTCATGTTCTTCTACAACAGTGCGCTGTTGATGGAAGGAGGGTGGTTCGAAATCGGACGGGCGCTGATTACCGCTACCTTTGGCGTGTACCTGCTGTCTGCCGGTGTGCTGGGCTGGTTCGCACGGTCGTCCGCCCCGGTTCTGGTACGGTTGTTACTGGTGGCCGCAGCCCTGCTGACCATCGAGGGTGGTTTGTGGACGGATCTGGCCGGTATCGCGCTGGCGGTAATCGCCATGCTCATCCAGCGCAAGCGTGCGCCGGCTCTGGCCGCAGCCTGATCTGGCCAGTACCCGGAGGACAACCTGCCGCTGAGCGGGTTGTCCTGCCGGTCCGGGGGCGCTAGGCTTGGCCGAAGCCCCTCTTTGATGTCTCGGAACTGAATTCCATGCTCCAGCGCTTCAGCGTCGTTGTGATTCTGGTTGTCATCATGCTGCTGTCCTGGCTTCTGGGCGGTTGGTACGGTTATCGCCAGCTGGAGCAGGAGGCCCTGCAAGAGGCTTTCCGGTACCGACAACTGGTTGCGAATGAGCTGAACCGGTATCTGCCGGTACCGGCTCTTATCGCCGAACACCCCCTGTTAGCCGACGCGCTCAAGCAACCGAATGATGCCGTGACCCTGCTTCGCGCCAACGAGCAGATGCAAAGAATGGCCACCATTGTTGGTGGCTCCGACATCTATTTGATGGATCTTTCCGGCATGACTATTGCCGCCAACAATTTTGGTCAGCCGGACACCTTCGTTGGCAATAATTACGCGTTTCGCCCCTACTTTTATCAGGCCGTCCGCACCGGGGAATCTGTTGCCTACTTTGCGCTGGGCTCCCGCTCCCTGGAACGAGGCCTTTACTTCACCCATCCGGTGCGCGACCAGCGGGGAAACATGCTGGGGGTGGTGGCCATCAAGGTGCTGGTACACGAGCTGGAATCCCAGTGGCACCGGCCGGAATCCTCCCAGCAGGCTGAAATGGTGGTGCTGGACGGCGACGGTATCAGTTTTCTGTCCAGTCGCAGCCAGTGGCTTTATCGGGATTTCCGGCCCGGAAACGATGCCGAAAAAGCCAACCGGATTCACCAGCGGTACCCGGAGCGGGAGCTTCGGCCTGTCGATTTCTCGATTTCCGGCAGGCCCTGGGGGCTGGCTGAAGAATCCGCCCGAATCCAGTTGCGGGACAACGACAGGGTTGGCACCTATCTGACCGTACAAATCGGTCTGCCCCGTCTGGACTGGATCCTGCTGGTACTGACGGAAACCCGATCGGTCCTCTGGGTTCGCGCCGGGTTTGTGGCCGCAGGCCTCGCGCTGTTCCTGGCCGGTTTCCTGACCTGGCTTTACCTGCGGGAGCGCTACCGGCGAGAGCGTGAGCTGGCCTTGCGGGGTGAACAGCTGGAGCGTCGCGTGGCACAGCGTACTGCGGACCTGAAACGCTCCAACGATCAGCTGCTGGGGGAGATCCAGGAGCGAGAACGCGCCCAGACCGAATTGCGCGAAACCCAGCAGGAACTGATTCAGGCAGCCAAGCTGGCGGTGCTGGGGCAGATGTCTGCGGGGCTGAACCACGAGATTAATCAGCCCCTGACGGCGATTCAGGGCTATGCCCGCAATAGCCGGAAGTTTCTGGAGCGGGGCGCCACCGACATGGTGGATGCGAATCTGGCGGAAATCGTTGGCCTGTGCGACAAAATGGCGGAGCTGATCCGGCAGTTCAAGGTTTTCGCCCGCAAGTCTGAGGGGCCGCCGTCGATAGTCGATCTCAGGCTGGCGGTTGATGCGGCTCTGAAGATTATCCGTGCCCAGAACAGCAGCACCGGCATCGAGATGCGCTGGCACCGGCCCGATCAGCCGGTCATGTGCCATGGCGATCTGATCCGCATTGAGCAGGTGATGGTCAACCTGATGGCGAATGCGGTCCAGGCGCTGGAAGGCCGTGACGATCCGGCTATCGATATTATGATTGATGATGACGGTGATCACTGGCGTTGCCGGGTGCGGGATAACGGTCACGGTCTTCCTGGCAACACCGAGCAGGTGTTTGAGCCGTTTTTTACCACCCGCTCGGTCAAACAGGGCCTGGGTCTTGGGCTATCCATCTCGCGCCAGATTGTTGAGGCACTTGGTGGCAGTCTGGTCGGCCACAACCGTAACGACGGCCCGGGTGCAGAATTTGTTCTGAAACTGAAACAGCGTAGGGCAGAGGAATGACAACAGCTTCGGTCATTTTCGTGGATGACGACC
Organism: Marinobacter sp. RI1; assembly: GCF_041155085.1. Taxonomy (NCBI): domain Bacteria; kingdom Pseudomonadati; phylum Pseudomonadota; class Gammaproteobacteria; order Pseudomonadales; family Marinobacteraceae; genus Marinobacter; species Marinobacter sp. RI1. Next base: position 3,499,080 of record NZ_AP031605.1, on the reverse strand, counting down.
CGGATATCCGGCCACTGATGGAGCAGACCCTGGCGCTGGAAGATATTCCGGTGGCCTGCTTTGCCGATGGTGCGTCGGCCTTGAAACAGATTCATCCCGAGTTCGAGGGCATCGTTCTGTGCGATTACAACATGCCGGGTATGGATGGCCTGGAGCTGTTGCAGAATATCCGGGCGCTGGATGAGGATATTCCGGTGATCCTGTTGACCGGCCAGGGCGACATCAGTACCGCCGTGTCGGCCATGCAGCAAGGGGCCTATGACTTTATTGAAAAGCCATTTGATCACGAGGAGCTGATTGAACTGCTGCGCCACGCTCTGGAAAAGCGCCACCTGGCTTTGGAAAACCGCCGGCTGAAAGCCCAACTGAAGCACCTGGCACGGCCTGGCCCACGCATGCTGGGGGACTCCCCCGCCATGCAAAAGGTGATGGCTACCATCGACCCGGTACTGGATATCTCGGCCAATATTCTGCTCCATGGCGAGACCGGCTCCGGTAAGGATGCCCTGGCTCGCTATATTCATGAGAACAGTCCCCGCAGCGGCCACAATTTCGTGGCCATCAACTGCGGTGCGGTGCCGGAGCACCTGATTGAGAGTGAACTGTTTGGCCATGAGGCCGGGGCGTTTACCGGTGCCGACAAGCGCCGTATCGGCAAGATTGAGCATGCACACCGGGGTACCCTGTTCCTGGATGAGCTGGAAAGCATGCCCATGCCGTTGCAGGTAAAGCTGCTGCGGGTTCTGGAGGAGCAACGGGTCGAACGTCTGGGCAGTAACCAGGTGGTGGATGTGGACGTGCGAATTATCGCCGCGACCAAGTCCGATCTGAAGGAACTGAGTGACAAGGGCGACTTCCGTTCCGATCTGTACTACCGCCTGAACGTGGTGAAGGTGGATATTCCGCCATTGCGGGAACGCAAGGAAGACATTCCCAAGCTGTTCCACCACTTCGCCCTGATTGCCGCCGCCCGTTACGATCGGGAAAGCGTGCCGCTGGACGCCCGCCAGGCAGCCCGGCTGATGCAGCATTCCTGGCCGGGAAACGTGCGTGAGCTGCGTAACCTGGCTGAACGTTATGTCCTGTTGGGGCCGGCAGCACTGGCAGAAGGTGACTCAGCAAGCGGCCCCAGTATCGCCAGCCGGCAAACGCTGTCGGAGATGATGGACGGCTTTGAACGCTCCGCCATTGTCAGCGCGCTGAACGCCTGCCATGGCAGCATCAAGGACACCATGGTCCAGCTCGGCATTGCCCGCAAAACCCTGTACGACAAAATGAAGAAACACGGGCTGGACAAAGCCGAGTTCAAGGACTGACCGTTACAAAAGATAACGCCCTGGTTGCACCGGTTTTACAAACTACGAGGTTTCCTCGATAAATCTGTCGTGTGTTTTTCTGTAGGATTGCTAATCTTTTTTTAGCGGACTTCTCCGACAGCCATTCCAACCACGGAAAACACACCACATGAAGAATTTGACCATCCAGGCGAGGGTGCTGTTGCTGGCACTGGTGCCGGTTATTGTTCTGACTGCATTGCTGACCACTTACAACCTGAATCAGGCCCGCTCGATCGGAGAGCAGGCGGTTGCAAGCTTCTCGGAAGACATGGAGGACAGCAAGCGCCAGGAGCTGCGCAACTATCTGGAGCTGGCAAAAACGTCCATCCAGCATCTTTATGAGCAGCCGGGCTCGGCCAATGATCCTGAGGTCCAGCAGCAGGCCTGGGACATCTTGCGGCAACTGCGTTTTGACGACTCCGGCAGTGAGGGCTATCTGTTCGCCTATACCACGGAAGGTGTTTCGGTGATGCATGGTGTCAATTCCGCCTTGGAAGGCCGTAACCTCTGGGGCTTTCAGGACCCGAACGGCACCTACCTGATTCGCGAACTGATCGAGGCTGCGCGCAATGGTGGCGGCTATGTACCCTATGGCTGGAAACACCCGGAAACCGGCAACGTAGCCCCCAAGTTAGGCTATGCCGAAATGCTGCCGAAATGGGGCGTGATGATTGGCACCGGATTCTGGATTGACGGCCTGGAGTCTCAGGTTGCTTCCATGGAGCAGCGGGTGGGAGATTCCCTGGGTGAGGCTATCATTGGTTCGGTGACCACCTCCCTGATCGCCCTGGCCATTATCGTCTTTCTGGCCCTTGTCGTGGTTCGGGGCATTATCCGTCCGTTGAAGTCGGCGGTGACGGCGATGAATGGCATTGCCAGTGGCGACGGGGATCTTACCCGTCGGCTGGAGGTCTCGGGTCGGGACGAGCTGTCGCAGCTGGCCACGGCGTTCAACAGCTTTGCGGATCAGGTCCATGGGCTGGTCCGCCAGGTCCGCCAGTCGGCCGAGACATTGAATGACACCACCGGCGAGTTGAACGAGGTCATGGTGGAAGCCGAGCAGGGCGTTGAGCGCCAGAAATCGGAAAGTGATCAGGTGGCCACCGCCATGAACGAGATGACCGCCGCAGCCCAGGAAGTGGCCGGTAATGCCAGTGAAGCGTCGGATTCGGCTGGCCACGCTACCGCTCAGGTAACCGATGCCCAGGGGCTGGTGTACCAGGCCATCGAGGTGATTGGTGGGCTATCCAAACAGGTGGAAGAGGGGGTTCAGGTCATTGAAAAACTGGGCACCGACTCCCGCCAGATCGACAGCGTGCTGGAGGTTATTCGGGAGATTGCCGACCAGACCAACCTGTTGGCCCTGAATGCTGCCATCGAGGCGGCTCGGGCCGGGGAAGCCGGCCGTGGCTTTGCCGTGGTTGCCGACGAGGTACGTACGCTGGCAAGCAGGACTCAGAAGAGCACTCAGGAGATCCAGGCGACCATCGAGCGGCTGCAGAAAGGTGCCCAGCAGGCGGTAACGCTGATCGGCGCCATCAGCCAGCGCAGCGAGGAAACCGTGGAGGAAACCCGCCAGGTGAACGAAGCGCTGCAGCGTATTTCCCAGGCCGTGAACACGATTACCGATATGAACACGCAGATTGCCAGTGCTGCGGAAGAGCAGACCAGCGTGTCGGAAACCATCAACCAGAATGTCCACGAAATCGTGGCAATCTCGGAACAGACTGCCCAGGGAACCCGTCGCGCCGGCGAAGCGACCCAGCGCCTCAAGGCACTGGCCGGTGAGTTGACCGACGAGGTCAGCCGCTACCGGGTCTGAGCAGAGTTACCTATCCAGTCGAAGGAAAAGGCGCAGTCACGCAAGTGACCTGCGCCTTTTTTTTTGCCCGGATCAGGGCGCGATTTTCTTTTTCAGAGCTTTGGTCAGCGGCCTTGGCAGGCTCGGCAGCGACTTCAGCAGCCAGGGCAGAACCTTTCTTTTTACGCCATTCAGGGATTCCGGCACCACCGCTTCAATCAGGTGCGGGCCGGGGTTGTGTTTGGCGTATTCCATGGCTTTGATCAGCTCTTCCGCCGTGGTTACCCGGGTGCCGTGCACGCCCATGCTCTGGGCCAGCAACGCGTAGTTGGTGACCGGGCCACTGATGTCGAGTTGGGATTTCGCCTTGGCACCGGCTTCTTCTGCGCCAACCCGTTCCAGTTCTACGTTCAGGATCGAGTAGGAAGCGTTGTTGAAGATGATGGTGGTCACGTTCAGATTTTCCCTCGCCATGGTCCACAGGGCCTGGTTGGTATACATGGCGGTGCCGTCACCGATCAGTGCGTAAACCTGGCGATCCGGACAGGCGATGGCTGCACCGACGGCGTTGGGCATGCCTTGCCCGATGGCCCCGCCGGTGAGGGTGATCAGGTCGTGCCGTGGCGAGCCTGCGGTCATGGCGTTCAGCATCAGGCCGGAGGTGATGGCTTCATCCACGATAATGCTGTTCTCGGGCATCAGTTCGCCCACCGCCCGGCAAACCTTTTCGGCGGTGAGTTTACCTTTGGGCAGGCCGGGGCGGCCGGGCGCCTGCAGCTTGGGTTGGGCATTGCTGGCACCGAGAGTATCGGCCAGCTTTTTCAGGCTGGCGGTGGCATCCTGCTCCGGCGTGCTCAGGGTGTGAGCAGTGCAGTTGTCTGGCACCAGGTAGCTTTGTTTGCCCGGATAGGCGAAGAAGGATACCGGGGCCTTGGCATCCACCAGAATCAGGTGGTCAAACTCGGAGAGCTGCAGAGTGGCCAGTTCCGCCAGGTAAGCGATCCGCTCCACCGGCGGCAGGCCGGCGCCCCGTTCAATGCGGGTTGGGAAGGTTTCGGCAAACAGGGTGACACCGTTGTGGGCGGCAATGCGTGCCGCCTCCAGCAGAGCGGGCTCACGCAGGGCGCGGCCACCCAGCAGCAGGGCGGTTTTCTTACCGCTCTTAATGGCTTCTGCGGCCGCTTTAACAGCGCTATCTTCAGCTGCTGGCGCTTGTGGTTGAGTGGGTGCGGCACAAGGCTTGCCGCCTTCGCCCCAGGACACATCCGCCGGCAGAATCAGGGTGGCTACCTGGCCCGGCAAACCCCGGGCGGCGGTGATGGCTTCGGCGGCATCCTGGCAAAGAGCTTCTGTGCTTTGTGACGTGCGCACAAAATTGGGGGAGATGTTGCGAGCGACCGTTTCGATGTCAGACTGCAACTGGGCGTCGTATTTCACATGGTAGGTGGCATGGTCGCCAACAATGTTGACCACCGGTACCTTACCCTTGCGTGCATTGTGCAGGTTCGCCAGGCCATTGCCCAGGCCACAGCCCAGGTGCAGCAGGGTAGCAGCGGGTTTGTCCGCCATCCGGGCGTAGCCGTCGGCGGCGCCAGTGGCGACGCCTTCAAACAAGGCCAGCACGGCCCGCATCTTGGGTTCGCTGTCCAGAGCGGCGACAAAATGCATTTCGCTGGTGCCCGGGTTGGTAAAACAGACTTCAACACCCGAATCCACCAGGGTTTTCATGAGTGCCTGAGCGCCGTTGGTCATTGTTGTTCTCCAGCTTGGGTCAATTCGTTTGTATTGGTCCGGTCGAGATGAGTCTCGTTGATATCGGCAATTCTGGTGACGCCGGTCAGGGTCATGGCCAGTTTCAGTTCCTGCTGCCAGGTGTTCAGGAGCCGGGTTAATCCGGCCTGGCCTTCCGCCGCCAGGGCCCACGCCCAGGGCCGGCCCACCATCACGCCGTTGGCTCCCAGCGCGAGGGCCCGGAAAACGTCCACGCCGTTGCGAATGCCGCCATCCACCAGGATCTCGGTGTCGTTGCCGACGGCGGCCACGATATCAGGGAGTTTGCTGGCGGTGGCGGCTACACCGTCGAGCTGACGACCGCCGTGGTTGGAGACCACGATGCCATCGGCGCCTACGTTGACGGCTGCTTTGGCATCATCCACTTCCAGTATGCCTTTCAGGATCAGTTTCCCTGGCCAGCGTTCCCGCAGCCATTCGATGGCCTGCCAGGTGACGGAGGCATCGAACTGGGTATCGACCCACTGCTTGAAGGAGTCCAGGTTACTGGCCTCTGGCACCGCGTCGCTCAGGTTGCCAAAGGTCAGGGGTTTACCTTTTATCGCTACCTGCCATAGCCACCCGGGCCTGGATAGCAGTTGCTGCGCTTTGAGCGCAACGGAACGGGCGCCGGCGCTGTTCAGGCCGTTGCGGGTGTCCCGATGCCGGGGGCCGGGCAGGGGCAGGTCGATGGTAAAGATCAGCGTCTGGCAGCCGGAATCCCAGGCTTTTTTTAGCAGGTTTTCTACGTAGCCCCGGTCACGAATCATGTACAACTGGAACCAGAAGGGCGCCGTGGCGGCTGCTTTCACTTCTGCCAACGGGCATATGCCAACGGTGGAGAGGGTGAAAGGCACCTCGGCGGAGTTGGCTGCCTTCACAGCCTGGGCTTCTCCCCGTTGTGCCATCATGCCGGCCAGCCCCAGAGGCGCCAGGGCGACAGGCATGCTGCAGGATTGCCCAGCCAGCTCGGTGCGGGTGTCCACGTTATCGACATCAATCAACACACGCTGGCGCAGGGCGATATCCTGCCAGCCGCGGACATTGGCCCGCAGGGTGTGTTCTTCGGTAGCGCCGCCGTCCAGGTAATCTGCCAGAAACCGGGGCAGTTTACGGCGGGCGAGTTGCTGGTAATCGGCGGCGGTGGCCGGATAACTCAGGGGCATGGTCTCAGTTTCCCTTGGTGATGGAGCGGGCGGCAGCCCGCGCCGTCAGAATGCAACCGGGCAGGAAGGTGCCTTCCAGTGACCGTTTGCCATTGCTTCCACCGCCGCCAAAACCGGCCGCTTCGCCGACACAGTACAGGCCGCGGATGGGTTGCCCGCTGGCATCCATTACCCGGCTTTGCAGGTCGGTGCGAAGGCCACCCAGGCTCTTGCGGGTGGTCAGTTGCATGTGAATGGCGATATACGGCCCGGCGCCTGGTTTCTGCAGAGGCGCCGGTTTGCAGGTGCGCAGCCGGTCCGGCCCCCACTGGCGGGCGTGGCGGATCATGCGGATTTGGGCATCGTTGTTCAGTTGATCGCCCTTGCTGAAATTGGCATCGAAAGCATCGGCGGTGGCTTTCAGAGTGGCAGCGTCAATGTCCAGAGAGCAGGTCAGGGCGTTCATTTTCTTCGCCAGCCCTTCCAGGGTGTCATCCACCAGGAAGTGACGGCTTTCGTTCTGCATCTGATTCACCAGCGGTTTGTTGCCCAGCAGCAGTTCTTTCAGGAACAGCGGGAATTGTTTGTCCCGGATGCGGGCATTGTGTTCAGCGCCGGAGATGGCAAATTCTTTCAGTGCGATGCGCCGGTTCAGCAGGTGCCAGGTCCAGGGTTTTTCCTGATCGGCTACCCGTTGGCACAGCCAGTGAGTATCAAAACCGGTCACCAGGGGCTCCGGGCCGATGCGCTCGCCCCGGTGGTTCAGCCAGAGCGCGGATTTACATGGAATGGTAGACAGGCCATGGCCCGGGAAATGCGGGTAGGGGTGGGGAAAGCCGGCGGCATAGTTCCACATTTCGCCTGCGTGGGTGATGCGCGCGCCCAGGTGGTCTTTGGCCCAGTGATGCAGTTTGCCATCGGCAAACGGGTGGGCACCGTTAAGCATGGTGGCCGGTTGCGGCCGATGTCTGGGCCAGTTGGCCCGGCACTCGGCGTGGCTGCCGTTGATACCGCCCATAGCCAGCACCACATTCGCAGCCTCAAATCGCACTTCTTCGCCGGTTTCCTCGTTGATGGCAACGGCGCCACAGACCTCACCGGCCTGATGGTCGAGTGCGGTAATTCGGTGCCGGTGATGAATGGCCAGTCTGCCACCGGTACTGGCTTCGTGCAGGGCATTGACCATGCAGCGCACCAGTTCCCGGGAGGTGCCCCAGGTGATGTGGTAGCGGGGCACGCTGTTGCCATCGCCAAAACGGCCTCGCTCCACCCAGTTCACCGCCGGCATGAATTTGATGCCCTCGTTGGCGAGCCAGTCGTGCACCTCGGTACGGGAATGCTCAACGTAGTAGCGGGCCCACTGCATGGGCCACTCATCGTTCGGGTCCAGTTCGCCGAAACGCAGCCAGTCGTTCAGCGCCAGTTCCGGCGAATCGGCGATTCTCATGCGCCGCTGCAGCGGCGTGTCAATCAGCATCATGCCGCCGAAGGCCCACAGCGCCAGACCTCCGAAGCGTTCGGGGCTGTCACGATCAACAATGGTTACGGACTTGCCCGCCCGCAGCGCTTCCAGAGCGGTGACAATGCCCGCCAGGCCGCCGCCGGCAATCAAAAGGTCTGAGCTAACAGGTTTCACCATGATGCGTTTCCGGATTGTATTTTTGGTTTTGTTGTTACAGACCATATAACGCTATGATCGGTTCTGAATTGACTTCAGAGGCCATAATAATTGACGTTAGAAGCCACCGTATCCATGGGCTGGGTCAATACCGTGATCGATGCCGCGAGGAATCTGGGCGTTCCGGAGAACCTGTTGCTGGAAACCGCTGGTCTGCCGGCCGGGGCCCTGTCTCTCGAACGATGGCCCATCGACTTCATTACCCGTCTCTGGCACGCCGCGGAGCAGTGCACGCGGGATCCCGGGTTTGGTCTGAAAGTTGGCGCCGGCGTGCGGCCGGCCAGTATTGATGCGGTCAGTTTCGCCATGCAGAGCGCCGCCACGCTGCGCGAAGCCATCACCCTGGTCCAGAAATACCAGCGGCTGATCTCTGATGGCGGTCGCTTCCAGATGATACCGGGTAGCAGGGGCACCTGGATTGTCTACCACCCCCGGCAGGGGCGTCTGGCGTTCAGTCCGCATCAGATTGAAGCCGTGCTGTCGGCCGTGGTCAGCCTGACCGACTGGATTGCCGGTTCTGCGGTTGGGCCTGTGCGAGTGCAATTCAGTCAGGCCCGTCTGGGGCCACTGTCAGGGTACCGGGAGGTGTTTGGTTGCCCGGTGGAGTTCGAGCAGGCGTTCAGTGGTTTGCTGGTGGGTAATGAGGTGCTGGACAGGCCTTTACCACAGGCAGATCCGGCCCTTGCCCGTGTACATGAACAGTACAATGCAGGGCGGCTGGCGGCGCTGGAAAAGGGCGCTGTGTCGGCAGAGGATCTGCGACAATGGCTGGTCGCCCGGATGGGGCCAAACCTTCCACGACGGGCAGAAGCGGCCAGGATGTTGGGCCTCAGCGAACGCACGTTGGCCCGTCGGCTGGAGGCGCAGGGCTATACGTTCAACAGCTTGTTGGACGAGGTGCGCCGGGAGCTCGCCCTGGCAGCGGTGCGGGAATCGGGATTGTCCCTGGCAGAGATCGCTTTATCGCTCGGATTTGCAGAGGCCAGTACCTTTTACCGGGCATTCCATCGCTGGACGGGCATGCCCCCGGCTCGCTGGCGCAAACAGGGGGCGCACTGAAGCCTACAGATTGGCTTCGGCAAACTCGGCCAGTACCGAACGGGGTACGCCTTGCAGATGGATGTGACCGCCATGGCGGAAGCCCTTGAAGCGCTCAGTCATGTAGGTCAGGCCGGAGCTCAGGGGGCTCAGATAGGGGGTGTCTATCTGTGCCAGGTTGCCGAGGCAGATCACCTTGGAGCCGTTACCGGCCCGGGTGATGATGGTCTTGATCTGGTGCGGGGTCAGGTTCTGTGATTCATCAATGATGATGAGACTGTGCTGGAAGCTGCGGCCCCGGATGTAGTTCATGGATTTGAAGTGCAGAGGCACTTTGCTGAGGATATAGTCGACGCTGGCGGTCATGTTCTCATCGTCTTCGTGCAAAGCTTCCAGGTTGTCCACGATCGCACCCAGCCAGGGTTCCATTTTCTCGGCTTCGGTACCGGGCAGGAAACCGATATCCTCATCCAGGCCCTGGGTGGAGCGGGTCGCGATGATGCGTTTGTAGAGTTTGCTGGCCACGGTCATTTCAATACAGGCGGCCAGGGCCAGAATGGTTTTACCGGAACCCGCCGAGCCGGTCAGGTTCACCAGGTGGATGTCGGGGTCCAGTAACAGGTTCAGGGCCATGGCCTGATAGATATCTCTGGGCACCAGGCCCCAGACTTCTTCATTCATCAGGTCATGCTGGTGCAGATCCTTGAGCACCAGTTGGTCCTCGGAGATATCGACGACCTTGCCGATGAAGCCCTGCTCGTCAATCACGAACTCGTTGATGTTCAGTTTCGCCAGTTCCCCTTCGCGTTTGAGCAGGTGTTCCGTCACTCCCTCCCGCTGGATGGTTTCCACCTTGGCGATACCGTCCCAGAACGAGTTCGGGAACTCCTTGTAGCCCTTGGGCAGCAGGTCAATGTCGTCAAGTAGCTGGTCGTTGTGGTAGTCCTGGGCTTCGACACCAAAGCCGCGGGCCTTTAACCGCATGTTGATGTCTTTACTGACCAGGATGATATCCCGTGACTTGTGGCGTGCCTGCAGGGCGGCGAGGGTGTTGATGATCTTGTTGTCGTTCAGGTGCTCCGGCAGGGAATGATTGCCGGCACCTTCGGTGCTCATGATGATTGAGAGGGTGCCCAGTGGGTCCGCTTTCTTGCCGCGCAGAATCGGCACGCCTTTCTCGATGTCCTTGGGGCTGGCATCACCCAGCAGTTTGTCGATGTTACGAATGGCCTGGCGGCAGTCGGCAGCAACCGTCTGTTTGCCGGATTTCAGGCTGTCGAGCTCTTCGAGGACAGTCATCGGAATGATGACATCATGTTCTTCAAAGTTCAGGAGGGCATTCGGGTCGTGAATCAGGACGTTGGTGTCGAGGACATACATTTTCCGGCGAGCTTGCGGTGCTCTTGGCATAGGGGGCGCTACCTCTCTGGTGGCTCAGTCGGTCTCGGCGCAGCGTTGCGTCAGGTCTCTGTCGGAGATCAGTTTCAGCATGTCATAAGTGGTTATGATACCGGTGATTTTTGAACCCCGGGTGACAAAGATCCGGTGCAAGTGCTCTCGCATCATGATATTGGCAATGTCTCGCACTGGCGTGTCTTCGTCAACCGACAAAACAATGGGCGTCATGATGTCCCGGACTTCAACCGGAACCTTGCCCATCTCTTCGAAGATGACCATACGCAGACGCCGGGCCTCTTCCTGCTCCTCTTCGGTCAGCCTGGGCTGATCGCCGGAACGGGAGGCATTCCACCGGAATTCGGTAATGTCCTTGAGGGTGGCTATGCCGATGATGTCGCCGTTGTCGTCGGTAACCGGGCTGCCGGTGATTTCGTTGTCGGTGAGGAACCTGGCGAGGCGATCCATAGTCCAGTTGTGGGGGACGGCCTTGATGGTCGGGGTCATGATCTCATGGGCGAGAACACTCATGTGCGGGCATCTTCCGTTTGCTGTGCTTTTGATGAAGCTTAGCCGTTCCGTGGCCTGCCGTCACCCCTGCATCGTGGGTCGGGTTAACGGGCTTCCGGGCTTACGCCCTGCAATGTGCCGTCTTCGCCCCATTGCAACTGGTAACCCTGATAGCGATCCTGTTTGGCGACGGCTTCCAGTGCGAGGATGGATTTGACCGGTATATCGACAATCAGGCTATTGACCAGCCACCCGGGCAATGCGCCGTTGGGTTCGGTGTGCTGCACCCAGACCATTCGGGTTCGGTCGCCCTCCGGGGTAAACCGGTAGAGTGTGTCGGAGCGGTCCACCCGCACGCGACTGTTGAACTCGGCCCGCATGTTGGGAGTGGCGTTTAGGTCCATGATAATCTCGCCGGTGGACGCGTCGCCGCGGGTACGGATGCGCAGTACATAATCCCGGTCGGCTACCGGCCACGGCATATCATTGACCGAATAGGCATAGCGATCGTGGAAGTCCCCCTGGCCAAAGGCATGGGATTCGGTGCAGTTGTGAACCCATTCCTCACAGGATTCCGGATTGACCATGACGGCCATCAGGTTCTCGATAGGAACGTCCAGTTCCGCTACTGCCTTGAAAGCCTCGAACCCCGAGCCTTCCCGCGCCATGGTGTATATCCGCACATTGTCCACTTCCTTGCGCAGTGACCAGGCCTCGGCATCTTCCGATGGCAACGGGCCGGTTTCACTGGCGGACACAGACAAGGTCATCAACAGGCCCATAATGCCGGAAATCAGGCGGCTAACGCCGTGGGCTCTGGTTGTGGTCATAGGCTAAACTTCCGTTGTAAGAGTGAGCCGAGTCTACCACGGGGCGCATTGGCCCCCGCCTGTGAATGCGGGGGTTTGTGAACCAGGTAGCTTAGTTACACAACGCACACCACGATTGGCCTGATCTGACGAACATTATGACAACACAGAAACTGGTAGATGCCCGCGGACGAATAACGCCAGGGCTGATGGAGCACCCTGTCGACACCATCAATTATCTCGACTACGACCTACGCACGGTGATGGACAAGCCTCGGACCCGCCTGGCCAGACACTGGCGTTTCAACCAGTTCCAGTTTGTCAGTGCGATGGCGCCGGGCTGGGTGTTTGGCCTGGCTATTGTTGATCTGAACCTGGTGGGTAATGGCTTTTTCTATCTGTTCGATTTCGAGAGCGGGCAGATGTTCGAGCATTCGTTTTTGCAGCCTCTGGCCAGGAACACGAACATAGAGCCCTATCCCGAACGCGGTTACGCCCGGTTCCGCAAAGGCGATTTGAGCATGGCCATCGAACCGGCCACGGGCGGTCGGAATGTGAGAGTGAGCGGGCCCGGTAATATCCGGGTGGATCTTGAGTTGCGGGACACCGAACAACCCTTGCGGCTGGTGTCGCCGGCCGGATACAACGGCTGGGTGTTCACCCGGAAATCGGCCGGGCTGACGGTGGACGGTGAAGTGCGCTTGGGCGATGTGGTCTGGCGTTGCGATGAGTCTACCCGTGGGTCCATCGACTGGAGCTGCGGCTTCATGCGCCGGGAGACTGCCTGGAACTGGGCCAGTCTGGCTGGGGTTGCCGACAATGGTGTTTCAGTGGGGCTGAATCTGGCCGCTGGTGTGAACGAGACCGGGATGACCGAGAACGCGCTCTGGCTCGACGGGCGTCGCATTCTGCTGGGGCCGGCCCGATTCGAGTTCGATCGCTATCAGCCCGGGGCGGACTGGCGGGTCACCACCGACGATGGCCGCGTTGACCTGCGTTTCGTGCCCGCTGGCGCGCGCCGGGAAAAGCTCAACGCCTGGGTTATTGCCTCCAATTTCCGTCAGTTTGTGGGCACTTTCCAGGGTACGGTTGAGGATGAAAGCGGCAAAAAAATCCCCGTAAACGGGTTACGGGGATTGATGGAAGATCACTTTGCCCGGTGGTAAGCCGGGCGTAGCCATCACTTTTCGGGCAGGGTGACGTTCAATTCCAGCACGGAGCAGTGGTCATTGCGATCCACCTCCACCTGTACCATGTCGTCGCTGATCTGAACGTACTTGCGGATCACCTGCAACAGCTCCTGCTGCAGCTGGGGCAGGTAGTCCGGCTGTTCACGCTGGCCCCGCTCATGGGCCACGATAATCTGCAGTCGCTCCTTGGCGACACTGGCCGTACTGTTTTTCTTGCTTCTGAAGTAATCGAAAAAACTCATCCCTTAGCCCCCTTTGAACATCCGTGAGAAGAAGCCTTTTTTCTGGGACGTCATGAAACGGTGTTCCCGTTCCTCGCCCAGCAGCCTCGCAACGGCATCTTCATAGGCTTGGCCGGCATCGCTTTGCTCCTCCAGAATGACCGGCAGGCCCTGGTTGGAGGCATTCAGTACGATCTGGCTCTCGGGAATCACGCCAAGCAAGGGAATGGCCAGGATTTCCTCAACATCCTGTACCGACAGCATCTCGCCTTTTTCTACCCGGTCCGGGTTGTAGCGGGTCAGTAGCAGGTGTTCCTTGACTGGGTCCTGCCCCATTTCCGCTCGCCGGGATTTGCTCTGCAGTATGCCCAGGATGCGGTCTGAATCCCGTACCGATGAGACTTCCGGGTTGGTTACGACAATCGCCTCGTCGGCATAGTAGAGCGCCATCAGGGCGCCATGTTCGATGCCGGCCGGGGAGTCGCACACGATGTAGTCGAAGGTTTCGGACAGTTCGTTGATGACCTTCTCCACACCATCTTTGGTGAGAGCTTCCTTCTCGCGGGTCTGGGAGGCAGGCAGGATGTAGAGCGTTTCTACCCGCTTGTCCTTGATCAGGGCCTGGTTGAGAGTCGCTTCGCCCTGAATGACGTTAACGAAGTCGTACACCACCCGGCGTTCGCAGTTCATGATCAGGTCCAGGTTGCGCAGACCCACGTCGAAATCAATCACGACGGTCTTGTGGCCACGCTTTGCCAGACCAGTGCTGATGGAGGCGCTGGTGGTGGTTTTGCCCACGCCGCCTTTTCCTGAGGTAACGACAATGATTCTAGCCAAGGTTCAGTTCCTGTTTCTCGGTGGATTCGTCATGGTTTCAACTGTTGTTATCGGTTGTCACAACATCAGGCCTTGTCCAGTGGCGTCACCACCAGTACATCGTCCCTGAGCTGGATCTGCACAGCGCTTTTCCAGCCAATGTCCTGAAGATCTTCGGAGATTTTATAGTGTCCGGCGATGGACACAAGCTCCGCCTCAAGTGACTGGCAGAACACCCGGGCAGACTCGGCACCGTGAATGCCGGCCAGCGCCCGCCCGCGTAACGGGCCGTATACATGAATATTGCCGGCAGCCAGAACTTCGGCTCCAGCCTGCACCGGCGCAAGGATGATCAGATCGCCTTCCGGCGCGTATACCTGTTGGCCAGATCGAACCGGTTGATTGATGATTTTTGCCGGTGCCGGTTCGTTTGCAGGCTCCGGTGCAGCGGCCGCTTCCGGTTCGGCTTGTGCCGGGGCTTCCTGGGCCGGCTTTTCTTTCAGGCTGCCGCCGGGCAGCAGTGCCAGGGAGGCTCCCCGGGCAAGCCGGCGCTGATCGTCGTTGGCGGCACGTACGCCAATCACATGGATGTTGTGGCGGCGGCAGGTCCCGATCATCTTGAAAAAATCGAGTTCGCTGTCCAGGCCTTCATATTTCTCCAGGCTGATAATCAGCGGGATGTCTTTGAAGAAGCCCGGCGCCTGGCTGATCTTGTCCCGAAGATTGGCTTCAAATTCGTCGTTGTCGAAGTAGTAAAGCTCAAGGGCGGTCAGGGAAACACTGGCACTCTTCAGTTGAAAGCTCTGTTTTGTGTCGGTGGCTGCGGAATCGCTCATGGATGGACCTGTTCTCCGGTGTCTGAGGCATGGGCATCTCCGAGGGCGCGCAGCGGAGGGGCATCGAAACGGATGCCGGACCAGCCCGTGCTGATAAACTGGCGAATGTTACCATGGCTGTCCCCGGCCGGGTCGCCGAGCACCTGCTCGTAGTGTTGGGCGAACAGGCGCAGGGTGTCGGTCTCGCTCAGATTACAGTACTGACCCAGGCCGAAGACCCGGCAGGAGCCAGCGTTTTCGCCAGTCTCGTTGCGAAGCGGGCCGTTGCTGAAACCGGTGGGCCGAAATTCGAAATACTGATTGATCAGTTTCAGGGTGTCGTCGAAATCGGCATGACCGGCCTGCACTGAGGCCAGGTGGATACGAACCGCTTCATTAACATTCATTATTTGTGATCCTGCTTGGGGCCGGTCTGGTAGTTGGCTTTCCATTCTTCGTACGGCATGCCGTAGATTTCTTCCCGGGCGTCCGGATCTGAAATGTCGAACCCCCGCTCTCCCGCTTCGGCCCGATACCATTTGGACAGGCAGTTGCGACAGAAACCCGCCAGATTCATCAGGTCGATGTTCTGGACGTCGTTGTTTTCACGCAGGTGCTGCACCAGGCGCCGGAAGGCGGCGGCTTCGATTTCGGTGCGTTCAGACTCGGGAATCGGGTTACTCATGGGGCCTCGCTGTTGCTTGCCGGGACTATCGGGATTTCCTGACATTCTCGGCATGTTACCGTAAGATACAAGGCTGTATAAACGTACAGATTGTTAACGTGAGCCCGCCCCTATGGCCCAGCGCAAGATCATTCATGTGGACTGCGACTGCTTCTATGCCGCCGTCGAGATGCGTGACGACCCAAGCTTGCGGGATGTTCCGCTGGCGGTGGGTGGCGAGGGCGGCCGTGGTGTGGTGACCACCTGCAACTACCGGGCCCGGGCTTTTGGCGTGCGTTCGGCCATGCCCGGCAGCGAAGCCCGGCGGTTGTGCCCCGGCCTGGTCACGGTACCGCCGGACATGGGCCGTTACCGGGCAGTTTCCCACCAGGTGATGGCGATACTGCGGGAGATGACCGATCTGGTTGAGCCCTTGTCCCTGGATGAGGCGTTTCTGGATGTGACCGATGTTGACGCGTTCAAGGGCAGTGCCACCTTGATGGCGCGGCACCTGCGGGAGCGGGTGAGCAGGGAAGTCGGCATTACCATTTCCGCCGGCGTGGCCCCCAACAAGTTCCTTGCCAAAATTGCCAGTGACTGGCGCAAGCCCGATGGTCTGTTTGTGATTACGCCGCCGGAGGTGGCCGACTTTGTAAGCGAGCTGCCGGTGGAAAAGCTCTTCGGTGTAGGGCAGGTGACCGCGGCCCGGCTGCACGCCCTGGGTGTGAAAACCTGTGGCGATATGCAGGCGCTGGGTGCCGACGTGTTGATCGAGAAGTTTGGCAAACAGGGCTATCGTTTGTTTGAAATGGCCCATGGCCGGGACAATCGCCCCGTTGTGGTGTCGCGGGTGGCCAAGTCGGTGAGCGTCGAGCGCACCTTTTCCCAGGACCTCCCTGACCGGAGCGCCTGCGATACCGTGATGCCGGCCCTGGTGGCCGACCTCAATCTTCGCCTCTCGCGCAAGGGGCAGCACAAGCCGATACACAAGCTGTTCGTGAAAATCCGCTACAGCGATTTTTCCACCCACACACTGGAGCGGGTTCGGGAGTCCGTTACCGAGCCGGCCCTGGTGGATTTCCAGCCACTGCTCGAAGAGCTGATGCCCAAAGACCGCCCGGTTCGCCTGCTGGGAGTGGGAGTCCGGTTCCGCAATGACGATGCTCCGGTCACCCAGTTGCGCCTGTTTGACTGACTTCGGTCCCCGCGGGCATATCCGCCATTTTTTTAGTTTAAAACGGTATGGCTGCCGCTTTGACGTGACAGTGTGTCACCTCTAGCTTTTAGGTGACGCTATCCTGCTGTAAGCGTTGCGGGCCACGCCCGCCCCGAAACAACAATCGCAGGAGAACAAGAATGAACAAAGCTGGCTGTTGTGGCCCCTGGCGCTCCGGTGCGCTGGCGGGCTTGTTGTTATTGTTGCTGTCGGCTCCGGTATCGGCGGAGCTGGGGGATTATGGATTCTGGCGAACCCTGGGTAACCTGGCGTCGCCGCCCGGTGCCGATAATCCGGTGACATCGGATCAGCGCCAGGGTGCCTACCCTTTGTTGGCCAATCCCGATGGCTACGAGAATTTCTCGGCGGGGGCCTACTACCAGTGGCAGACCATCGCACTGGCGCCGGAAACCGGCGCTGTATGCGGTAACGGTTCGGAGTACAAGTTCTTCGTGAACCGGGTGCCGAACACTTCCAATACCGTGGTTTATTTTGAAGGTGGCGGTGCCTGCTGAGATTACGAGAGTTGCAGTGGCCAGACCGGGATCCGGGGAGCTCGTAATCCCGATGGTATCCCGGATGATTACATGTCTCTGTTGAATCCCGGCGCCAGCCTGGTGAGCCCGTTTGTGGTTCGTCTGCATCCCTGGACCCGGGTAAAAACCCAGAACTGGAACATGGTCTACGTACCCTACTGTACGGGGGATATCTATTCCGGCGACCGGGTGGCGGTGTATGAAGATCCTGAAGGCGAGGCGGAACCTCTGATCTGGCATCACAACGGCCTGAGGAATACCCGGGCGGTGATCAGCTGGCTCAAGGACAACCTGCAACGCCCCGGGCAAATGCTGGCGACCGGTTGCAGTGCTGGTGGCATTGGTGGCTTGACCAACTATCACCCAACCCGGCGGGACATGGCGCCAACTCGCAGTTTCCTGATCAACGATTCAGGCCCTGCCTTCAGTGCGCCGGTTGGCGCTGACCCTCAGCAGTATCCTTCGGTGCTGCTACAGAGCTTCATCAGGCAATCCTGGGGGCTGGACCAGCCGGGTGGCCCGCTGGCTTACCTGAAGTCCGGTTTACCGGCACTGAACCTGAATGACCTCGGCAGCCTGTATCCTGCGCTGGCGACGGCGCTGCCACAGGACCGCATGGGGCATACGCATTTCTGGCGGGATCTGAACTACTCCTCCTATTCCTATGAGCGCTTCTTCCCGGAGATCGAGAATGCGCCGGATCAGGCCACCAAGGAGGCTTTGCTGCATCAGAAGTGGGCCGTGGACACCGAACGGTTGACGCAGACGCTGGCCGGGCTGGATAACTTCGGCTATTACCTGCCCATGTTTCGGGACGTGAATGAAAGTCACTGCACGTCCATTATCGAGTTCGCCAATTCGGATATTCAGGAGTTGGGCCTGGAACTGGGGGATTTCGTCAATAACGTGATGAATGGCAGCGGTGCGGTGATGCAGGCCTCGGAGACCGATACGGTGGCCGATTACAATAAACCGTTCAACCTGTTGTACTGGTCGCTGGATCAGTTGCTCTGATTATTGCCGGCGGACCGGCCCATGGCCTCTACCCGAGCTTCCTGAAGGCGCTCGCGCAGGTATTGGTCCCGGGTCAGTCCGCCGGGAATATCATCCATGGCCATCACTTCTTCCACAATCGCCTTTTCCCGGGCCTTGTAGCGTTCGAAGTCCGGCCTGGGTTCGTCCAGCCAGGCCTGCAGTCTGGCTCCGGATTCAGCCCGGTACCGGTCCATGAGTTGCTGTGCGGCGGCTTTTGCTGCCTCCTCATCCGGCTCCAGAATCTGGATCATCGCCAGTTGAATTAGCGCGGCTTCCGGAGCACTCATCTGCACAGATCCCTCGTATTCGTTCATACGCTCTTGCAGGGCATCGGCCAGGGCCCGGCGTTCCTGTTCGGGGAGAGATGGGGCGTTGGCAAAGAAATCGTGCAGGTCATCTTCAAATTCAAGCCGCTGGGCGTAGGCCTTGACCTTGGGGTTGTCCAGCAGCGCCTGTTGTTCTGGTGACAGGGCATCGGAAGAGGGCGGGGGGGCCTCGGCCGGATCTGAAGCGGTATCCGGAGCGTTTCCGGCTGGTGGTAACTCGGGTGGCGGGGTATTGGTCGGCCACAGGAGCGCCAGCGCCAGAATAATTGCGGCCCCGGTGACCAGCAGGATCTTTGTGTTCATGACTCACTCCGGCAGGATTCTCCGGAATCAGTGTAGACCAGAATGCGGCAACTGCCTGGGTTGGGCTCAGCCGGCCAGCCACTGCATAGAGGCCCAGCCCATGGTGCCACCAATCAAGGCGCCGGCCAGGACATCGCTGGGGTAGTGGAGCCCGAGAATGACCCGGGATGCCGCCACTGACAAGGTGAATGGAAGCACACACCAGGCCAGGGCCGGGAGCGCAACGAACAGCATGGCCTGAAAACACACCGCGTGCAGGGTGTGGCCGGAGGGAAAGCTGTACCGGTCCAGTGGCGGCGTTGCACAGTTAATAACCGGAAACGAAATAAAAGGCCGCTCGCGGATCAGCCAGCGTTTGAGGGCCTTGTAGGTCAGCGTGCAGGTGAGCCCGGTAAGCGCCATTTGAAGTGCCAGGGCCGGGCCAGAGTCCCCGGCGTAGAAAGGCAGTAAGAGAATCAGCGCGTACCAGAACCAACCGTCGCCAAGTCGGCTGACGACTCGGAAATACCCCAGAATCGGCCGGAACCGTACGCTGCGATTAATGGCCTGGCAGACCGCGAATTCTCGCTGGTCTGCCAACTCAAAGAAGCGAGATGCCTTGCTTGTTAATGCCATGGTATCGGGCCTGTGCAGTTTGGTTTAAAACCAGCTGTTCAAACTGGTCGATCTGGCTGCTCCAATTCAATTCAAGAGCGTCCAGGCGAGCCTGGGCGCGGACTCGGTTCAACAGTGAGGGCTGGTCGGCCAGTCTCAGGGCGTGATTGACGAAGGCTTCGTCGTCTGTCAGTTCAGCCTTCATGCCGTTTTCGTCATGTCGGATATGTTCTGCGGCTGCAGCATCGTCGAAGGCGACGATGCCCAGTCCGCTGGCCATGGCTTCCAGCACCACGTTGCCGAAGGTGTCGGTTTTACTGGGAAACAGGAACAGGTCACCGGAGGCATAGTGCCGGGCCAGATCTTCGCCCCGTCGTGTGCCACAGAATATGTAGTCCGGGTGCCGGTCTTCCAGGGAGCGGCGCATGGGGCCATCCCCTACCAGCACGAAGCGGGCATTAGGATGCAGGCCGCGGATACGCTCGAAGCAGGCAACAGCCATGCGCAGGTTTTTTTCCGCAGCCAGGCGCCCGACATAGAGTACGGCACGTTCGTTGTCGTGCAGCCCCCATTGCCGACGCAGGGATTGGTCGCGTTTGTGGGGGGTGAAGCGCTGGCAATCCACGCCCCGGCTCCAGAGGCCGGTGCAGGTGATCCCCATGTCCCGGGTCACCCGCTGCATGCGACCGGTAGGCACCAGGGTGATGGCTGTTCTGTTATGGAACCAGCGACCGTAGGCACACAGTAACCGTTCGAGCAGGCCCGCTCCGTAATAGCGAGAATACTGATGGAAGTTGGTATGGAACCCGGAACTGACAGGCAGGGCGAGGCTGCGAGCCGCGTTCACGGCCGCCACGCCGAGAGGCCCCTGGGTTGCCACATAGATGCCGTCGGGCCGCTGTTTCTGCCAGAGCTTTTTCAGGCTCGAGGGGCGGGCGGTACCGAAGCGCAGATCTGCGTAGCCGGGAAGAGGCAAGCCATTAACCACCAGTTCGGTGGAAAACAACCCGCTCCCGGTACTCTCAAACAGTCCTTTCTGTTCGTGGGGCTGCCGGGGGCGCACCACGGTTACATGGTGGCCCCGTTGCATCAGCCCCTGACACAGGTGCCGCATGGTGTTGGCAACACCATTGATTTCCGGCGGAAACGTCTCGGAAACAATGGTAATGTGTTGCGGTCGCCGTTCGGTCAACTGGGCTTCGGTCACGGGGGTTCCTGAAGGTTCTGCTGTCATGCCTTTACTATGGAAAGACGCCATGACAGAAATGCGACAACTCCGTGACATTCCGTTTACGTGTTTATACCCCGTCTCTTATCGACCTATTGCAAGGAGATTCCATGCAAACGCGAAAACTTGGCTTTACAGATATCGAGGTCAGCCTGATCTGCCTGGGAACCATGACCTGGGGCGAGCAGAACAGCGAGCAGGAAGCCTTTCAGCAGCTCGACTATGCCATGGAGCAGGGCATCAATTTCATCGACGCCGCTGAAATGTATCCAGTGCCACCCAGGGCAGAAACCCAAGGCCTGACCGAGCAGTATCTGGGCAACTGGCTGGCCCGCCGTGGCCAGCGTGATGACCTGGTGATCGCCAGCAAGGTGGCCGGGCCGGGTAATGGCCTCGGGTATTTGCGCGGTGGCCCGAGGCTGACCCGGGAGCATATCCGCTCTGCCTGTGAGGGCAGCCTTAAGCGCCTGCAGACGGATTACATCGATCTTTATCAGGTGCACTGGCCGGACCGGAGCGCCAATTTTTTTGGCAAGCTCGGTTATGACCGCAATCCCGATGAGCAGATGACGCCCATTGAGGAAACACTGGAAGCGCTGGATGAACTGGTGCGTGAAGGAAAGGTCAGACACATCGGGCTTTCCAACGAGACACCGTGGGGCACGATGCAGTACCTGCGCCTGGCGGAGCAGCGTGGCTGGCCCCGGGTGGTCTCTATCCAGAACCCCTACAACCTGTTGAACCGTTCCTTTGAAGCAGGCCTGGCGGAGTTCGCCCATCGTGAAGGCACCGGCCTGCTGGCCTATTCACCACTGGCCTTTGGCATGCTGACCGGCAAATACCTGGGGGGAAAATGGCCGGAAAAGGCCCGGCTGACTCTGTACGAGCGGTTCAGTCGCTATACCAATGACCGGGCGGCGGACGCCACGAGGGCCTATGTTGAGCTGGCTCACCAGCATGGTCTCACGCCGGCCCAACTGGCACTGGCCTGGGTGAACAGTCGGGAGTTCGTAACCAGTAACATCATTGGTGCAACCACCATGGAGCAGCTCAGGGAGAACATCGGGGCAGCCAGTGTGACTCTGAGCCCCGACCTCGTGTCCGCCATCGAGGCGATCCATGCCGAGTTCACCTATCCCTGCCCTTGAAGACTGTATGCATAAGGGCTTGCAGTAGCCAGGTGCGATCCTGCCGCTCCGACCAGCGGCAGAATCGTTACATACTGCAATATAAGTGATCATTTATTGACAAAAAAGCTGGTGCCAGGCGACGGAACGCTGGCGAAATTGTGTGCAAAATCACACCAATCTTCGTCGCAATCATTAGACTTTGGTACTGTGAATTAAATAAAGCCAATGTCGATACCGGATTTCCTGTTGCCATGATTCTTCGCCTGTTCGTCGTCCTTCTAGCCCTGAATAGCGTCGCCTTTGCGATGCGGGCTGACGCTGCGCAGCCCATGTTGTCGGAACCGATGCTTTCCGAGCGCATGATGGCCGAGCGCGACGAAATGACGACGGCGGAGGATGTTTACGAACTTCAGGAATGGATGTCCGGCGATTATGAAGACGACCGCAGCGATGCACTTACCGCTATCGGCTCCCGTCTGCTCAGCCTGAGCCTCAGCCGCTCCCGCACTGCTGAAAAGACCTATGCTTCCGATCCGGCTCAGCCTGACCACGGCATCGCCCTGTTGAACGAAGGTGCCTGCCTGAACCTGCGCTGGAAGTTCTGACCGCTGTTCCCTGGCGTGCCCGCCATCTTTCTCCCGACCTTCCGCTTTGTCAAAATGTCATGACCTGACGCATTGTCAGCTTGAATCTGCCGTGTGATCATCCACCTTAATTGAGATTCTCAAGCGACGAGGAGCCGGTAATGGCAGCAGAGAACGGAGTCTATTGCGACGACGCAGAACGGTGTGTTGATCGGGTGATTGAACGGGTTGGCAAGCGCATTACCCTGGGCTTGCCGCTTGGTCTTGGCAAGCCGGTGAGGTTTGTGAATGCGCTCTATCAGCGTGCCAAGGATGATCCGGACATTGAGCTGCATATTGTGACCGCGCTCTCCCTGTTAGCGCCTGAGGGCAGTTCTTCACTGGAAAAACGTTTCATGGGGCCCTTCGCCAAGCGCCTGTTTGGCGATATTCCGGAACTGGCCTATGCCCGTGATGTCGCCAATAACCGCTTGCCAAGCAATGTCCAGGTGTCTGAATTTTTCTTCAAAGCTGGCAGCTACCTGAACAATCGCAACCAGCAGCGAAACTATGTATGCACCAACTACACCCATGCCGTTCGCGATCTGATGGCGCAGGGTGTGAATGTGGTGGGGCAGACGGTTTCCCCAGGCGAGCCCAATGGCTTTCCGGGCCAGGTGAGCTTTAGCTGTAACCCGGACCTGTCACTCGATATCCTGCCGCTGCTGCGGGAGCGTGAACAGCAGGGCGTACCGGTGGCCATGGTGGCTGAAATCAATCAGTACCTGCCCTGGTTTGGCCATCATGCAGCCGTCGAGGAACAGCAGTTTGATCTTCTCTTCAGTCATCCATCGACAGACTATCCGTTATTCTCGGCTCCTCAGATGGCCATCAGTCCGTCTGATCACCTCATCGGATTCTACGCCAGCTGCCTGTTGAAGGATGGCGGAACCCTTCAGGTTGGCATCGGTTCACTGGGAGCCTCGCTGGTTCACAACGCCATTCTGCGCCACAAGCACAATGATGCCTGGCGCGCAGTTTATGACCACCTGGATGTGGGATCCAGGTTCCCTGTGGTTGACAGCTGCGGCGGTACCGGTACGTTCGAGACCGGCCTGTATGGCTGTAGTGAAATGATGGTGGATGGCTTCCTGTATCTGATGCAGGAGGGCATCCTGAAGCGGGAAGTATTTGATCATGCCGGTTTGCAGACTCTGATCAACCGGGGCGAGATTACCCTGACGCCGTCGCTCGACATGCTGGATGTGCTGGTCCGGGAAGGGCTGATCGACTCGCCATTGCGGGCGCGGGATGTCAACTGGCTGATTCAGTACGGCATTCTGCGGGACACAGTGGAATTCCGTGGCGGACGCCTGCGCCTGAGTGAAGATCACGCTGTAGAAGCAGACCTCAGCCAGGATCAGACCCGTGAGGCGCTGGCGGCCCTGGGTCTTGGTTCAAGGCTCACCGGTGGTATTGCCATGCACGGTGGCTTCTACGTGGGGCCGGAGGCCTTCTACCAGGCTCTGAGAGATCTGTCGCCAGAGAAGCGTGACAAGATCTGCATGACCAGTGTCAATTTCATCAACCACCTTTACGATCACCGTTTCGGAGATCAGAAGCTCAAAGCCGCCCAGCGTTTGCACGGTCGGTTTATCAACTCTGCGATGATGTACACCCTCAATGGCGCGGCAGTGTCAGATGGGCTGGATGATGGTCGCGTGGTCAGTGGTGTGGGGGGGCAGTACAACTTTGTTTCGATGGCCCATGAGTTGCCCGGGGCGCGCTCCATCCTGGCTCTCAGAGCCACCCGCATGTCGGGTGGGCAGGTAGTGTCCAACATTGTATTCAACTATGCCCATTGCACCATTCCAAGACATCTCAGGGACATTGTGATCACGGAGTACGGCATTGCCGATTTGCGGGGGCGGTCCGACGAAGATGTGTTCCTGGCGCTGATCCGTATTGCCGATTCCCGTTTCCAGGCGGATTTGCTGAAACAGGCCCAGAAGGCGGGCAAGGTCCGTGACGATTTCCGCTTGCCTGCGGACTGGCAGAACAATACGCCGGCGTCGGTTCGCCAGGCTTTGGCTGCACCCGGTAAGGGCGACTGGTTCCCGGCGTTCCCGTTCGGCCGGGATTTCACCGATGAGGAGCTGACCCTGGGGAAAGCCCTTAAAGGACTGAAAGCCGCAACCGCCACTCCCCGTGGTAAACTGGCGACCCTTTGGCAGGCCATCCGGGCTGAAGACGATACTGGCCAGTACGCGGTGCTGCTCGAACGCATGGGGTTGAACAACCCCTCAGGCATTCGGGAGAAGCTGGATCGCAAACTGGTGATACATGGCCTGCAGCAACTTGAACCCGCGACAAAGACAGGAAGCGAAAACAGCTGATGCAAGCCGATAACCCGAACACCCGGCCGGATGTTTTTACCGTCCATTACGTGCTCAAGAACCGCATCGGTGAGCTGGTGGATACGTCTGAAGGCAGCGAGCCTCTGCACTTTATCTACGGCAGCCCCGAGATCATTGCCGGCATTCAGGAGGCGGTGAAAGACCGAAACGTAGGTGATTGCCTGGAAGTGACCGTGCCACCGGAAATGGCCTATGGCGAATACCGCGAGGACCTGGTGCGCAAGGTGCCCCGTTCCTTGTTTGAGGGCGTTGAAAACCTGGATGTGGGCATGAAGTTCCAGACTAACTCCGGCGATCAGGCCCAGGTGGTACAGGTGGTGGCGATAGACGGCAATCTGGTCAAAGTGGATGCCAATCACCCTTTAGCCGGTTTCACCCTCTATTTTGATCTGGAAATTGTGGGTCGTCGCGAGGCTACTGAAGACGAGGTAGCTCAGGGTCGCCCGCTGTTCTGATAGGGCGTTCGGGTACCTGGTCGAGCTCGCCCGAGTGAATGCGTGCGAGGCCCTGGCTGATCTGCTGGTGTATGCTCCCGGTCAGCTCATTCAGGGATAGATCCGGATCCGGTCCAAGGGGCGGATGCAGTATTACGATGATCTGCCCCGGCGGCTGTCGCAGCAGCCTGAACAGATGACAGTGGAAACTGTCATCGCCCACAAAGGGCGCCAGTGAGTCAGGGCGCCGTTCTCGCCGATAACCGATGGACACTGGCTGTATGGCCGTGTTGCTGTCCCGGGCGGCGCTCATCAACAGTCCGTGCATGGGTAATACGGCTAGCCCGGTGCTGGTGGTTCCCTCTGGATAGACCATCACCGATTCTCCAGCCTGCAGGCATTGCGCGATACTGGCTTTGATAGCTCTGGCCTGACCGCCGCCACGTTTGATGAACAGCGTGCCGGCCTGCCGGGCCAGCCAGCCGATCACCGGCCATTGACCTACTTCCGCTTTTGACAGAAACCGCATGGGCGTGATGCTGCCAAGAACCGGGATGTCTGACCAGCTGATGTGGTTGGCGACAAACAGGGCGTTTTCCGGGCAGGGCTGGCCATAAACCTGAACCTGCCAGCCCAGGCACTGACATGCCTTCCGAAAACAGATTGTGGCCCAGGGATTCTTGTCCACCGGTCTGGTCCTGGCCAGATCGGAGATCCGGAGCAAAGCCGCCAGCGCGCAGGCTCCGACAAGGAAGCCTGCAAACATTGCTAAGCGAAAGCTCAGTCGAAGCCAGCTCATCGGCAATCCTCCGAATCAGGCGGGGCGACGCAGGAAGTGCCGGCTGTAGCGGCCGGCCAGGTTACTGACCTCCAGCAGCACCAGCATGTCGGCACAGCGGAATTCAGGATCCCAGCAAGGCTCGCCACAGACCCTTGCGCCCAGGCGCATGTACGCCTTGATCAGGGGCGGTATGTCCACAGAGCGTTCTGATTCCGGATGGGCAAGATGTGGCAGTTGGCGCTTTGGCGTTACCCGGCAATGCGGCTCAGACAGATGCTGTTGTTGCAGAAGCCGGGCCACATGCCAGGCTTTTGCCCCGCCGTCGGCCATGCTGATACTGGCGCAGCCGATCAGATGGGTAACGTTGCGCTGCACCAGGTACTCCGCCACCGCTGACCACAGCAGCGTGATGGTGCCGCCATTGCGGTAGTCCGGGTGCACGCAGGTGCGGCCGAGTTCAGCCAGTGTTCCGGGCAGGGCTTCCAGAGCCGCGAGATCAAACTCGCCTCGGGAGTAGAAGCCGCCAACTGAAGCCGTATCGTCCTGGTGAAGTATGCGGGTGGTGGCCACCAGTTCACCGGTGTCTGCGTCAGTGACGATCAGGTGATCGCATGCCGCATCGTAGGCATCGGCATCAATACCCGGGATTGTGGCGCCGAGATCGCTGCCATACTCCTCGGAGAATACCCGGTAACGCAGGCGCTGCGCCGCTTCTATGAGCTCCGGGTCACGGGTCAGTTCGGTACTCAGGTTACGGCCCCGGCGGGGTTGAAGGCTCGCGGTGGTTGCAGTCATGGCTTGGCCTCTGTGTTTCTGTTTCAGGTCAAGGCTATGAAGCCGGTATGACAGCGCGGTGACGCCAGGGTGACGTCTCTGTGACAGTGCGAGACCCTTTTCAGGAAAACGGATATGTGTCACAGGCTGTAACCCTTTGGCGGTTCCATGTATATTTCTGAATAGCATGTATAATTGCTGTAACTGAACGTTGCCTGTATCGTCGGGTGTACAACCCTGAAACCGGAATAAAATAATCAGAGATGGATGGCGTGGAACAAACAAACGAGAGTTGGCGAATCCTGATCGTAGAGGACGATGAGCGGCTTGCGGATCTGACCCGCGAGTACCTTGAGAACAATGGCCTGACAGTGTCGTTGGAAACCCACGGGGGAGCCGCTGTTGAGCGGATCCGCAACGAGCAGCCTGATCTTGTGGTTCTGGATCTGATGCTGCCTGGCGAAGATGGTCTGTCCATCTGCCGGCGGGTACGGCCGTTCTTCAATGGCCCTATTATTATGCTCACCGCCCGGACAGACGACCTGGACCAGGTCCTGGGCCTGGAAATGGGCGCGGATGACTACATTGGCAAACCGGTCCAACCGCGCGTTCTGCTCGCCCGCATCCGTGCCATGCTGCGCCGGGTAGAAACCTCGCCCGTTAGCGGGCAGGAGACGTCCGGGGAGGAGCCGGTGCGTTTGCAGTTCAACGACCTCGTGGTCGATCGTTCCATGCGTGAAGCCTGGTTAAGTGACGAGAGTATTGACCTCACCAGTGCTGAGTTCGACCTGCTCTGGCTGCTGGCCAGTAATGCCGGGCGGGTGCTGAGCAGGGAAGAGATTTTCACCGCACTCCGGGGCATCGAGTACGATGGGCAGGATCGTTCCATTGACGTTCGCGTGTCCAGGATCCGCCCGAAAATCGGTGATGATCCCATCCACCCGCGCCGTATCAAAACCGTTCGCAGCAAGGGCTACCTGTTCGTCAAGGAAGCCTGATCGCGCCTGAGGCGTTGCCGCCCCGAAGGTGGCAACGCCGGTTACCAGGGTTGGCCCGATGTCCCTGAAATTTTTCCTGAAAGCCTACGCTCGTATTGCGGCCATTGCGGCGGCGGTCGTGCTGGTGTGCGTCCTGCTGTTTAACGGCATCAACTCCGTTCGCGAACAATACTGGCATGAGCAGGCCATGACACCGGTTATGCGTTGGCTGGCGGCGGCCCCGGATCCGCTCAGTCAGTATCACTGGATGGCCCCGATGTTTGGTCTGCACAGTGGCGTTGCGGCCGACTTCGGGCTTTCCCGGGTTGCGCTTGAGCGCCTGGGCTATGGCCAGGTCGTGGCGCAGTCAACCGATAGCGGGTATGGCTATTATGTCCTTGGTCTCGGGGGCGAGGTACTCGGCATACACCTAGAGCAACCCTACCGGGATCTGGCCCGGGCAATCTCGTTGATGGTGCGTTGGCATCTGGATACCAGCCCTGCGGCTCAGCGTGCGGATGTGGCGCAGCAATTGGCAGAGTCTCTGAATCTCGATATCCGTCTGGTTCAGAAGGCCGAGGATCTGCCGGATCAGCAGGCACTTGAGCGGCTTGGCGACACCGGGCTGGCGATTTTTGAACACGGTGATAACCGTGCCAGGGCGCTGGTTCGTTTGTCGGAAGGCGCATTGGTTGTGGTGACATTGCCTCCCCCCTTCAATCCCTGGGGTTGGCCGATTATCTTGCTGCTGACCGCTGTTGTCGGTGGCGTGCTGGCAGTGGCCCTGTTTCTTGCGTTGCGTTTTGTAGAGAGTCATCTGCGCAAGGTTGAGTCGGTAGCGATTCGTATTGCCCGGGGTGAGATGGGAGCCCGGGTGGAATCCGAGCAGGGCACGCTCGTGTCCCGGCTGGGGACTTCGTTCAATGGAATGGCGGAACATATCCAGCGCCTGGTGCAGGTGCAGCGGGAAATGATTCACGCGGTTTCCCACGAACTGAGAACGCCGGTGGCCCGTATCCGGTTCGGCGTCCAGATGATTGAATCCGGTAGTACCCAGGAAGTGCTTGAAAAGCAGCTCGAGGGCATTGATGGCGACATCCAGGAGCTCGACGAACTGATTGACGAGATCCTGACCTATGCCCGGCTGGAGCAGGGCGGGCCGGTGTTCAGTCTCCGGGAGGGATCGGTCACGGATATAGTCAGGCAGGTTGTCTCCGAACAGCGGCTTATCCGGGAGGGAGTCGACATTGAGTGTCAGATTGACGAAGCTTCGGAGCGCTGGGCACAGGCCGATATGGAGCCTCGTTACATTCACCGGGCGGTTCAGAACCTGGTCGGCAATGCCGCGCGCTATGCCGCAGGCCGTGTGCAGGTGAGTTGCCATCTGGATGAAGATAATTGCCGGATTGATGTGGAAGACGATGGCCCGGGCATTCCGGAACAGGATTGGGAAAAAGTGTTCACCGCCTTTGCCCGGCTAGATGACAGTCGTACCCGTACCTCAGGCGGCTACGGGTTGGGCCTGTCCATTGTTCGCAGGATTCTGTACTGGCACGGCGGGCAGGCGTTTGTGGGCCGCAGTGATGTTTTGGGTGGAGCCCGGTTCAGCCTGGTCTGGCCGCGCCTGAAGCCCGCAGACCCGGATTTGTGAACCAGTGCTCGGTGCCTCACCTGATGTAACAAAGCTCTACACAACCACAACTGAACCCTCTGCAGCCCTGGGTAATACTTCAAAGCGTAAGGGATGACTTTTGAGGTTGTAGTTCTTACGAACTTTCCTTGTTTCATTCGTCATTTGAGGGCCGGTTTTTCCGGCCCTTTTTTTATTTCCGCGCCGCGTCACACCGCTCGATCTCCGTCCTGTTAGAATCTCCTGAAAACAACAGGAGGTTTTGATGTCCCGATATCTGCTTGCCATAGACCAGGGTACCACCAGTTCCCGCGCCATCGTGTTTGATGACAAAGGCGCTCAGGTAGCCGTTGCCCAGCAGGAGTTTCACCAGTACTTCCCCAAAGATGGTTGGGTTGAGCACGATGCTATGGAAATATGGGACAGTACGCTGGCGGTCTGTCGTTCAGCCCTGAACAACGGCAAAATTAAGGCATCTGACCTCGCAGGCATCGGCATTACCAACCAGCGGGAAACCACTGTGATCTGGGACAGGGCGACGGGGCAGCCGATTCATCACGCCATTGTCTGGCAGGATCGCCGTACCGCGTCCTGGTGTACCAAGTTGCGCCAGGATGGCCATGAATCCCTGGTGGTTGACCGCACCGGATTATTGATTGATCCCTACTTCTCTGCCACCAAGATAGCGTGGATTCTGGACAACGTTGACGGTGCCCGCCAGCGCGCGGAAGCCGGTGAGTTGGCCTTTGGCACCATTGATACCTGGTTGCTCTGGAATCTGACCGGCGGCAAGCACCATCGTACCGATGCCACCAATGCGTCCCGCACTGCACTGTTCAATATCCATACACAGCAATGGGACCCGCAGCTGCTCAAGCTGTTTCGGGTGCCTGCTGCTCTGTTGCCGGAGGTATTCGACAGTGCAGCTGAGTACGGGTTGACGGAACCCGAATGTCTGGGCGCTTCGGTGATGATTGCCGGTATTGCCGGTGATCAGCATGCCGCTTTGATCGGCCAGGCCTGTTTTGAGCCGGGAATGGCCAAGAGTACCTATGGCACAGGCTGTTTCCTGATGCTCAACACCGGCCAGCAGGCCCTGCGCTCTGAAAACCGGTTATTGACGACGGTAGCCTACCGCCTCAACGGCAAACCCTGCTATGCCATCGAGGGCAGTATTTTTGTTGCCGGCGCCGCCATGCAATGGCTCAGGGATGGGCTTCGGCTGATTTCCCATGCCCGGGAATCGGCGGAGCATGCGGCGACGGTCGGTGTGAATAATCCGGTGTATCTGGTGCCCGCGTTCACCGGCCTGGGGGCCCCGCACTGGGACCCCAACGCCCGGGGTGCGATCCTGGGGCTGACGCGGGATACCGGCATTGCCGAGATTGTCACGGCGGGTTTGCAATCGGTGTGCTATCAGACCAAAGACCTGGTGCGCGCCATTCGCAACGATGGCGCCCGACTGGAATCCCTGCGAGTCGACGGAGGCATGGCTGTGAACGACTGGGTGATGCAGTTTTTATCGGACATTCTCAATGTGCCGGTTGACCGGCCGAGCGTGACCGAAACCACGGCGCTGGGGGCCGCATATCTTGCGGGTTTGCAGACCGGGGTTTTCGATAGCCTGGAGCAGATTACGTCGCTTTGGGAATGCGAGCACCAGTTCCGGCCGGATATGGCGCCGGGGCTGCGGGAGTCACTCTATGCCGGCTGGCTGGATGCTGTTGAGCGAGTCTGTAATCACTGAGGTTCAGTGGCCGGTGCGTTCGAAGGCGATCAGGTGATCAGCCTCCACCCGGACCGGTACCTGCTCACCCAGGTTAAAGTCCAGGTGGCTCCGGAAGAGGGCCTCAAATTCAGTGTCTTCTGAACACCGGAAACGATAGAGCGTGGAGGTTCCGGCAAAGGTTTTTTCCACCACCTTTGGCTTCAGCTCTGAGTCTTCATCGAAAACAATGTCGTCCGGCCGGATCAGGACGTCCAGCAGGGTGCCTGGTTGCCATTTGTAGGCCCGGTTGCCATGGATGACGCCCAGTTCCGATTCTATGGTGTCAGGGCCCAGGGCCTTGCCGGGAATAAACCCACCTTGCCCGACAAAACTGGCCACGAACCGGTTCGCCGGCTCATGGTAGAGGTTGTAGGGTACATCCCACTGTTGAATCTGCCCGTCCCGGAGAACCGCCACCTGATCACACATGGCAAAGGCTTCCTGCTGATCATGGGTAACCAGGATGGCGCTGATGCCGAGGGTCTTGAGGATTTCCCGCACATCCAGGCTCAGCCGGCGGCGCAGATCTGTGTCCAGGTTGGAGAAAGGCTCATCCAGCAGGATCAGTGTTGGCTCTGGTGCCAGTGCCCGGGCCAGGGCCACCCGTTGTTGCTGGCCGCCGGACAGCTCGTGGGGATAGTTGTCTGCAAGGTCCTGGAGGTGCACCAGGTTCAGCAACTCCATGACCTTTTGTCGACGTTCCGCTTTGCTTAATGACTTCAGACCGAAGCCGACGTTATCGGCAATGCTCAGATGCGGAAAAAGGGCATAGTCCTGGAACACCATGCCAATCTTGCGCTTTTCCGGTTGCAGTGCCCGCCCGGGCAGGCTGATGGCCTGTGACTGCAGGCGGATTTCACCCCGGGAAATCGGCAGGAAGCCGGCCAGCGCCCGGAGAATGGTGCTCTTGCCACAGCCGCTGGGGCCCAGCAGGCAGCCAATATCACCGTGGCTGAGGGCAAAGCTGACGTCCTTGACAACGGAATCACCGCCGTAGCCACAGGACAGATTGTTTACTTCCAGCAGCCAGTCTGCGGGGGGCACCAGGGCTTCGGGCATGGATCAGTCCAGACGATTGAGAATCAGGAATTCCAGCAAGGCTTTCTGGGCATGCAGCCGGTTTTCCGCCTCATGCCAGACTGCCGAGCTTTCGTGGTCCATCATGTCTGCCGAAATCTCTTCACCCCGGTGGGCGGGCAGGCAGTGCATGAAGAGGGCGTCTTTGTCGGCCTGAGCCATCAGAGCCGGGTTGATCTGATAGCTGCGGAAGGCTTTTTCCCGGGCTTTCTGCTCGTCTTCCTGGCCCATGGAAGCCCAGACATCGGTGACCAGCAGTTGGGCGCCTCGTGCTGCCTCTTCTGGCGCGCGCACAACGGTCACCCTGTCAGCATGCTGTTCGATCAGTTGTTGATCCGGTTCGTAACCCTCTGGGCAGGCAACGTTCAGGTGGAAATCGAAACGCTCTGCAGCGTTTATGTACGAGTGGCACATATTGTTGCCGTCACCAATCCAGGCCACGGTGGCACCACGGATGCTGCCGCGAAGCTCCCGATAGGTCTGCATGTCGGCCAGCAGCTGGCAGGGGTGGAATTCGTCGGTGAGAGCGTTGATCACGGGCTTGCTGGAGGCAGTGGCAAAGCGCTCGACCGTTTCGTGGGCAAAGGTACGGATCATCACCGCGTCGACCATGCTGGAGATCACAATGGCAGAATCCTCGATCGGTTCGCCGCGGCCAAGCTGTGTATCCTTGGGCGAGAGGAACATGGCGCTACCCCCGAGCTGGGTCATGCCGGCTTCGAAGGAAACCCGGGTCCGGGTGGACGATTTTTCGAAGATCATTGCCAGCACCCGGTTTTTAAGGGTGTCCCTGGTCTGGCCTGAACGCCACTCTTTGCGTAATTTGGAAGCATGATCGAGCAGATCTTCCAGTTCCGCCGTGGTCATGTCGTTCAGTGTCAGAAAATGTCTTGCTGCCATGAAAGGCCCCTGTTTCAAGCAAACTGCCCGTTCGGAAAAGCCAACAAGTCTAGCCCGTCGCTACCCTGAAAACAACGCCGGGCGCGGTGCTGTTGTTCTGGGTCAAAACGGACGGTTTGTTGAGGCCTGAGGCACCCGTGTACAATAAGCGCAAAGGCCGTTTGGCGGCAAAGCTGACTCCCAACCAGAGGAATGAGTTCATGGACATCAATGAAACCATCAAGAGCCAACTTGAAGAGAACCCGGTTATTCTTTACATGAAGGGCACCCCGCAAGCTCCGCAGTGCGGTTTCTCGGCACGTACTGTTCAGGCTCTGATGGCGTGCGGTGAGCGCTTTGCGTTTGTGAATATTCTCGACAATCAGGAACTGCGTGAGGCCCTGAAAGTCTATTCCAGCTGGCCAACCTATCCGCAGCTCTACATCAACGGTGAGCTGGTGGGTGGTTGCGACATCGTTCTGGAAATGTCAGAAAGTGGCGAGCTGGCCAAGATGGTCAAGGATGCTGCGGGTCAGGCCGAAGCCTGATCATTCTGCTACTCGTAACGGTATTTAAGCTTTATCGTAAAACGACCTCCTATCCCACTCTCTGGAGCGGGATAGGGGCTTGCCTCTAAAGCCGCCCGGTATATTGCGGCGTCTACATCCTTTAGGTCCGTTGATTTAACGATTTTCGCGCCCGTCACCGCGCCATTTCCCATTAATCTGAGTTCTATTTCTGCTATCCATGTCTTTGATCCCTCCGAGTCTACAGGCACCCTAATCGTCTCTCGGAAGAGATATTCCGACAAATGACTTGAGAGTTTTGCGACAAAAGGGTCTCTTTCATCGGGAGTCTCAGTCTTTTGCTTTACTGGCTCCGGCGTTTCTACGGCCTCGCTTGCACGTGCAGTCAATGCAGGTGTAGCAACTGATGCAGGGGATTCGAAGGATGTTGCCCGGGTTTGGGTGCTTTCGGTTGTCCGCTTCGGGGAATCTGGCTGTGTCGCGGTGACGGTTTGCGATTCGGGCGGAGCACTGAAGGTAGATTCTGTCGAGGTTACCACCGGCTCGGCCGGCGGGATCTCGAACTCGGAGTGCCTGAGCTTTGGCGGTTCCGGGCTTGCCACGCTCTCTGGTGTCGGGACGGCCGCCGGGGTTGTCAGCGTAAAAACCAGTCGGTGAGTCAGTTCCCGGGCCTCCTTCAGAGGCGATGGAAGCCCGG
The DNA here is from genome assembly GCF_041155085.1 of Marinobacter sp. RI1. Classification (NCBI taxonomy): domain Bacteria; kingdom Pseudomonadati; phylum Pseudomonadota; class Gammaproteobacteria; order Pseudomonadales; family Marinobacteraceae; genus Marinobacter; species Marinobacter sp. RI1. The sequence continues at coordinate 3,464,999 of NZ_AP031605.1, read as the reverse complement.
CCAGTACCAGAGTGTGAGCCAGTATGGCCAGGGAAACCGCCAGCAGGAGCCGATAGGATGCCGGCATTGAGGGTGAACGAAAACCCGTGTCCGGCATCTATATCAGGCGGTTTTTGTGCGCAGGTTGCCCACGACGGCATTCAGGGCCCGGTCAATCAAGGCACCCTGTTCGAGCAGCGTCAGGCGGCCACGGCGCATCTCATGAGCCAGCTCAACACGGGTTTTCTCAATGACTTTCAGGCCCATACGGTTGACGAACACAAAGCAGTCCGCTTCATCAATAATGGCTGAGAGCTTGCAGCGGAAGCTGGTGCCGTTGACCAGGCGGAACTCCACCCAGTTGCCAATTTCGATAGTGTCGAGCTTGGCCACATATTCGGCAATCGCAGCATCTTCCAGTTCCTGTTGCCGTTCAACGGCGGTCTGGTGCACGGTCGGGGCTTCGTCTTCGGCATCCGACGGTGCATCCTGACGGGCTTCGATGGCGGCGTTGGTCCGGAAGGCCTCAGCCAGCTCATGCTTCAGGTGCCCCATCATCTGATCAAGCCGGGTGGCGTTGTAGGAGACTTCCTCAAGTCCTGCCCGCAGTGATTTCAACAGACCGGGCACAACCCGAACCCACTGGTCACGCTCTTCATCTTCTTCATGGGGGTGCAGGCACCAGATCAGGTCATCCACGACCCGTGCTGTTTCGTGCCAGCGATGTTCGGTGTCGTCCTTCAGGTAGGCCAGGAACATAACCCGGCTCCAGCCATTCATCAGAATATCGCTGACCGAGTCCGGAAGCCGGTAACGGGATACTTTTTCCCGTAACAGCCGGTCCACCTCTTCCTGGGCCTTCTGGGATTTGATGCGACCACGTTCCGATTCTCGTGTTCTCTGTTCCACCAGGGAGGCCTTACGGTTTTCTCGCTCCAGGAATTGCTCAAATTCTTCGTTCAGGGTTTCGAACAACTGAATGTTGCCATCGAATTCATTGAGGATTCGTTGCACCACGTTGTGTATCTGACCGTACAGCTTGTCTCGGGTTTTCTCATCGCTACTGCTCCAGCCAATGCCCGCGCGGGCGAGGGAGTTGAGCAGCTTGCGGGCCGGGTGGGTTGCCTTGCTGAAGAAACTCTTGTCCTTGATCACAACCTTCAGAATCGGAATCTGCAGGCGACTGATCAGCACCTGAACCGGGGCGGACAGGTTGTAGTCATCAAGGATGAACTCGAACAGCATGGAGACCAGATTGATCAGATCTTCATCCACTTCATTCAGTGCGGGCTGGCGACCATCTTGAGCGTCGGCCTTAGCCAGCAGTTGCTGAACGACCTGGCGCAGGTCGACGGTTACGGGCTCACCCGTGCTAAGGTCGTCGGTTTCCGGCCAGTTTTGCTGAAGCGGAATGGCGTTGAGCATATCGGCCAGTTCCCGGCCTCCGACCACTCTCAGAGAGGGATCGGCGCTGCGTGGGGGCATGCCGGCATTGGACCTTTGCAGAGCCAGCATCTGACGGATCTGGTCAAACAGTACGGTGTCTTCCGGGCGTTGATCGTAGCCGGCAGTCGCCTCGCTGGGGCTTTCGGCAGAGCTGTCTGCTGTTGCAGATGGCTTCTGGTTCTGGCTCTTCTTGCCGTGATAACGGAAGTTCGGGATAACGCCGGCCTGGATCAGAATGCGATTGGCTTCATCCAGGAGCATGCCCAGGTTGGAGATCACGTAACGGTCAAATTGCTTGAGCAGGATGAGCCGTTCGCGAATCTGGATATCGAGGGCCTGGATCGCTTCGGTAAAAGCGCTGCACAGGTGCTCCGGTGCCATCGGGTTGACTGGCTCCTGCTCGGTGGCGTCCGGATAGATCTCGGTAAAACGGGCCTGCAATTGCAGTAAAGGGCCTTGGAAGTGCGCCTTGGCCTTGGTGGTCATGGCGTTGAAGGCAACCTGTTCTTCCAGATCGTCATTGCCAACCAGCGAAAGAGTGTCGGCACTGGCCTGCGGGCTGGCTTCGGTTGACGGAAGCTGGCCGGCATGGGGCGGGTTGGCAAAGAACTGGGCAACCGTATTCTGAAAATGACGCTCTACGCCCTTGCGCTTGATGCGAATCTCGCGCATGGCTTCGAAGTAGCGGTTTTGTTCATTGTTGCTGCGGGCATTGTTGGCCAGTTCGAAGAGTGAATCATCGACGGCATCGAAAGCCCCCTGCAACAAATCACCCAGCCCCGCAACAACGGTGTCGCGGATGCGGGCTACCTCCGCAGGAACCGGTCGGGTGCTTGCCGCTTCCCTGTGCTCGCGGAGGTAATGTATGCCGGACTGCTTGTTCATGGCCGACTCCTGTTTACGCCTCAACCGGATACATGACCGAGCCTGATTCTTGTCTGTTCTGATTATTGGATAAATTTAGCGCATTTTGATCTGCATTAACATGAATAAACGCTAACCTGCGATCAGGTTCATAAACTCCGGCCACGCTTTTTCTTGCGTTTGGGGTGGACAATGGCGGCTTTAACCACGTTGTCCTTGATTTGCAGGACTTCAATACGATGACCGCCAACTTTCAGACACACGTTGGTGTCCGGAATATTTTCCAGAGTTTCGGTGATAAGTCCGTTCAGGGTTTTCGGGCCATCGGTTGGCAGATGCCAGCCCAGGGTCTTGTTGATCGTCCGCACGGCGGCACTGCCATCGATGATAAAGGTGCCGTTGTCCTGGGGAATGATGTCGGGCGAGGTGGCGGCATAATCGGTGGTAAATTCCCCGACGATTTCCTCAAGAATATCCTCAAGCGTAGCCAGGCCCAGTACATCGCCGTATTCATCCACCACAATGCCGAACCGGCGTTTGCCTTTCTGGAAGTTCAGTAGTTGGGTATTGAGCGCAGTGCTCTCCGGAATGAAGTAGGGTTCCTGGCACAGCTGCATGATCATCGCCTTGTTGATGTCTGCCTCCTGCAGCAGCCTGGCCGCGCTGCGAAGGTGCAGAATGCCCTGAATGTTGTTGATGTCACCCTTGAAGATAGGCAGTCGCGTGTGTTGGCTGCTTCTGAGCTGGCGCAGGATAGTGTCTGTGTCGTCTTCCAGGTCGATGCCGACGACTTCGTTTCGGGGCACCATGATGTCATTGACGGTGACATTCTCCAGATCCAGGATGCTGACCAGCATGTCTTTGTGCCGGGCCGGAATCAGTGCGCCGGCCTCGTTCACCACGGTTCTGAGTTCTTCACGGCTGAGATGATCTTCCGAGGCCTGGGCCGAGGAGACGCCCAGAACGCGAAGAATGCCGGTGGTAAACAGGTTGACCGTCCATACCAGCGGGTACAGAAGTTTCAGCAACGGCCCAAGAATATGACTGGCCGGGAAGGCAATTTTTTCAGGGAACAGGGCTGCGAGAGTTTTCGGGGTGACCTCGGCAAAAATGAGGATAACGATCGTCAGCAGTAAGGTGGCAATTGCGATACCGGCGTCGCCCCAGAGGCGAATCGCGATGACCGTGGCGATCGATGACGCAAGAATGTTCACGAAGTTGTTGCCGATCAGGATAACGCCGATCAACTGGTCGGTTCGGTTAAGCAGGCCTTGCGCTCGCTGGGCCCCTTTGTGGCCGGTGTTCGCCATGTGTTTCAGGCGGTAGCGGTTCAGGGACATCATGCCGGTTTCAGAGCTGGAGAAAAACGCAGAGAGGATGATCAGTCCGACAAGTAGAATAAACAGCGCGGTGAGCGATGTTTCGTTCAAGAGAGCAGCCCTTATATTGAGGATAAGTTGCGAAAATAGGATTTGAAGGTAACAGGTGTCAAGCGGGTTAGGTCAGTAAGGGGGTTCGGGTCTCAGACGCCCCGGTGGAAAACCAGCTCGAGAACAAACTTGCTGCCGTAGAAGGCCAGCATCAGCAGTGCGCAGCCTGCCAGTGTCCAGCGACTGGCGGTGATGCCGCGCCAGCCTTTGGTGTAGCGGCCTACCAACAGTCCGACAAAAACCAGCAGGGACAGCAGGGAAAAAATGGTTTTGTGGGCCAGATCCTGAGCAAAAAGGTCTTCAATGAACACAGCACCAGTGACAATGGCGAGTACCAGCAGCACAACGCCCGCCCAGACCATTTCAAACAACAATGACTCCATGGTTTGCAGCGGTGGCAGGTTCCTTACCAGCAAGCTGTTGTAGTTGCGCTTGAGCTGCCGGTTCTGTACGTACAGTAAAACCGCCTGTATGGCTGCCAGGGTAAACAGGCTGTATGCCGTGACTGACAGGGCAATGTGAGACAGCATGCCGTAGCTTTCTTCGGACACCAGACGAGACGGTGTGTGGGTAATCAGCGCCATGACAATGGTCAGTGCTGCAATCGGATAGGCCGCAATGAACAGGCTTTGTACGGGTTTGCTCAGATTTAGTCCCAGAAGCAGAAAGACAATGAGCCAGGAGATCAGAACGGAGCTCTTGAAGAAACTGAAGTCGAAGCCGCCGTCCAGGTGTACGGTCTGGGCAATGAGCAGGCCATGGCCGATCAGGGCAAGCACGCCAATCAGTGTCGTAACCGCCAGGTTGCTGTGGACCTTGCCACGTAAATGGAGGGCCTGAAGCGCGGTTCCAACGCTATAGAGGAAAAGTGCGGTAACCGCGAGAATCAGCGTTCCCATGACATCCTTAATCGTGTTGCCTGATGAAGTGAAATCGGCGCGGAGTTGTTCAGAGGCTCCGTAGTCTGGGTATAATGTCGCGATTATGCAACAGGAATCAAGCAGGCCGACCTGGCTTCTTGATCTGTGTGAACAAATTCTCCGGGGTACGGAAGAGCAACATGTTTGAGAATCTCCAGGACCGGCTATCCGGTAGCTTGCGCAAGATCTCGGGCCAGGCGCGCCTGACTGACGACAATATCAAGGACACGCTCCGTGAAGTGAGGATGGCCCTGCTGGAGGCTGATGTCGCCCTGCCGGTGGTCAAGGCCTTTATTGAAGGGGTTCGTGAGCGTGCGATTGGCCAGGAAGTTCAGCGCAGCCTGACCCCGGGCCAGGTCTTCGTTAAGGTTGTCCAGCAGGAGCTGGAACGAGTCATGGGGGAGGGCAATGAATCCCTGAACCTCGCCACGCGTCCGCCCGCGGTTATTATGATGGCGGGCCTCCAGGGTGCGGGTAAAACCACGACGGTGGCCAAGCTGTCCCGTTTCCTGAAAGAGCGTGAGAAAAAGTCCGTGCTGGTGGTCAGTGCCGATATTTATCGGCCGGCGGCCATCCGTCAGCTGGAAACGCTTGCCGGTGAGGTGGGCGTTGAGTTCTTCCCCAGCACCACCGAGCAGGACCCGGTGGATATTGCCAATGGTGCCATCGAGGCTGCCCGCCGCAAGCACATTGATGTGGTTATCCTGGATACCGCGGGTCGTCTGCACGTGGATGAGCAGATGATGGGTGAAATCGGTCGCCTGCATAAGGCGGTGAACCCGGTTGAAACCCTGTTTGTGGTTGATGCCATGACGGGCCAGGACGCGGCCAATACCGCCAAGGCATTTAACGATGCGTTACCGCTGACCGGCGTGGTGCTGACCAAGACCGACGGCGATGCCCGTGGCGGCGCGGCGTTGTCCGTGCGTCATATCACCGGCAAGCCCATCAAGTTCCTGGGTATTGGTGAAAAGTCAGACGCCCTGGAGCCTTTCTATCCGGATCGTGTTGCCTCCCGCATCCTTGGTATGGGGGATGTGCTCTCCCTGATTGAGGAAGCTGAGCGCAAGCTGGACCGAAAGAAAGCCGAGAAGCTCACCAAGAAGATCAAGAAGGGTAAAGGTTTTGATCTGGAAGACTTCCGCGACCAGCTCCAGCAAATGAAGAATATGGGCGGTATCGGCGGACTGTTGGACAAGTTGCCGGGCATGGGGCAGATGGCCCAGATGGCACAGGCTCAGGTTAACGACAAGTCGGTTGGTCAGATGGAAGCCATTATCTGCTCCATGACGCCAAAAGAGCGCCGTTATCCGGATGTCATCAATAACTCTCGCAAGCGTCGGATTGCCGCCGGTTCTGGTACACAGATCCAGGACGTGAACCGTCTGCTCAAGCAGCACAAGCAGATGCAGAAGATGATGAAAAAGTTTGGCAAGAAGGGCGGGGTGGCTAACCTGATGCGCGGTATGGGTGGTATGATGCCGCCCGGCGGCGGTGGTGGCATGCCCCCGTTTGGCCGTATGTAAAAAGCCTTACATATAAAATGGGGAAACCGGTGGTTTCCCTGTTTTCATTGGCGCTTTTTTCGCATAGAATAGCGCCCCTTTCGAGTATGGGTCTTCCCGTCAGCCGTGAAACGGTGTGTCGGGAATCGTACAAAGTTCGTACAACAGAACAGGATATTGGTCGAAATGGTAACAATCCGTTTGGCTCGTGGCGGCTCCAAGAAGCGCCCGTTCTACCATCTGACAGTCACTGACAGCCGTAACTCCCGTGACGGCCGTTTCATTGAGCGTGTTGGTTTCTTTAACCCGATTGCCCGTGGTCAGGAAGAGCGTCTGCGTGTTAATCGTGAGCGCGTTGATTTCTGGCTGGGCCAGGGTGCACAGGCCAGTGAGCGTGTTGCTCAGCTGCTGAAGGCTGCTCAGTAATAGCATTGTTGGTACCGGGGTTGTAAAGGCATGACGCAGAATTCGCAGGAAACTGTGATCGGCCGGATCACCTCGGTGTTCGGGGTAAAGGGTTGGCTTAAGGTCTTCTCTTACACAGACCCGAAAGACGGAATACTGAACTACCGTGACTGGACTCTGCTCCTGGACGGCAAGCGTATTCCGATCAGGCTTGAGGAAGGTCGCCGCCAGGGGCAGGGGATCGTCGTCAGGCTTAAAGGTATTGATGATCGTGAAGTAGCCCGCACCTATTGCGGAGCGGAGATCCGGGTTCCCACCGAGCAACTGCCGGAACTGCCCGAAGGGGAGTTCTACTGGCATCAGCTGGAAGGTCTGGATGTCTTCACGGTAGAAGGTGAGTGCCTGGGTAAGGTGCATCACCTTCTGGAGACAGGCTCCAATGATGTCCTGGTGGTGCACGCTACGGCGGGCTCTATTGACCAGCGCGAGCGTCTGATTCCCTATCTGCCGGATCAAGTGGTTCAGCAGGTGGATCTCAAAGGCTCTCGCATGGTGGTTGACTGGGATCCGGAGTTCTGACGGGTGTGGATTGGCGCAGTCAGTCTGTTCCCGGATATGTTTTCTGCGGTGACGGATTACGGGATTACCGGGAGGGCAGTGCGTGAAGGTCTGTTGACCTTTCAGAGCTGGAATCCTCGGGATTACACCCACGATCGTCATCGCACGGTGGATGACCGGCCTTATGGTGGTGGTCCTGGGATGCTGATGAAAATTCAGCCTCTGCGGGACGCAATCCAGGCGGCCAGGGCATCGGCACCCGGCAAGGCCTGTGTGGTCTATCTTTCGCCGCAGGGTGAAAGGCTGGATCAGTCGGTGGTGGAGTCACTCGCCGCCGAGCAGCAGCTGATTCTCGTTGCCGGTCGTTATGAAGGTGTGGATGAGCGCCTGATTGCGGCAGAGGTCGACCGGGAGGTATCCCTTGGGGATTTCGTTCTCTCGGGTGGCGAGCTGGCAGCGATGGCTGTAATTGATGCGGTAACACGCCTCATCCCCGGAGCGCTGGGTCATGCGCAGTCGGCAGAGCAGGATTCCTTTGCCGACGGATTGCTGGATTGTCCGCACTACACCCGGCCCGAGGTTTACGAAGGTCAGGCGGTGCCGGAAGTTCTGTTGGGCGGTCACCATGAACAGATCCGGCGTTGGCGATTGAAAGAATCGTTGAGGCGAACCAGTGAGCGGCGCCCCGACCTGCTGGAAAAGCGGGAACTTACGGAAGAAGAGCGTCAGTTACTGGAAGAAATTTTGAACGAACCGGGTGCCTCTGAGTCATCAGGGCATTGAAAGATTGGGTATCAGGAGCATTACGATGAGCGGCAAGAACAACATCATCAGTCAACTTGAAGCAGAACAGATGACCAAGGAAATCCCTGCGTTCGCGCCGGGCGATACCGTGGTTGTACAGGTTCGCGTAACTGAAGGTAACCGTGAGCGTCTGCAGGCGTTTGAAGGCGTGGTTATCGGCAAGCGTAACCGTGGCATGAACTCTTCCTTCACTGTTCGTAAGATCTCTTACGGCGTGGGCGTTGAGCGTACTTTCCAGACCTACTCCAAGCTGATAGACAGCGTCAGTGTGAAGCGTCGTGGTGACGTGCGTCAGGCCAAGCTTTACTACCTGCGCGACCTGTCTGGTAAGGCAGCTCGTATCAAGGAAAAGCTTAACTGATTCAGATTCGTCTGTTCAGTACCAAAAAGCAGCCTCAAGGGGCTGCTTTTTTTATGGTTTAATGCCTGCGATGTCTCCGGAATCGAAGAGGGTGCTGTGCCAAGGCCAGAAGATGAGCAGTTGATAGAGCGTTTCAGTGACGCGGTCTGGCTTGAGGATGGCCTTGGCGAGCAAACCCGGCAGGCCTATGCCAGTGATCTGTGCCGTTTGTCCGGGTGGCTGGAGCAGCAAGCTGGGGCGCCAACCCTGCGCAGCGCACGACGCACAGACCTTCTGGCCTGGATGTCCCGGGGCTTGTCCGACGGCCTGAAAACCAGCACGGCGGCCCGCCGCCTGTCTGGCGTAAGGCGCTTCTATCGTTTTCTGTTGCGTGAAGGCATTATTGCCGAAGACCCAACGTTGCGGATTGACAGCCCTAGGTTGCCCCGGCGCTTGCCGGATACCCTGACCGAGGCCGACGTGGAGTCGCTGCTGACTGAGCCGGACCCGGAGCAGCCAGTAGAATTGCGGGATCGGGCCATGCTGGAGATTCTCTATGGCTGCGGACTTCGGGTTTCCGAGTTGACGGGGCTGACGGTGGACCAGGTCAACCTGAGGCAGGGCGTGGTTCGCATTCAGGGCAAGGGCGGCAAGGAGCGTTTGGTGCCGCTGGGTGAGGAAGCTGTGGACTGGTTATTACAGTATATGCGGCAGGCCCGGGGCGAGCTGCTGCGAGGCAAAACCAGTGATGCCCTGTTTCCGGGTAATCGTGGCACCGCCATGACCCGGCAGGCCTTCTGGTATCGAATCCGGCATTATGCGATTCGCTGCGGAATCACCAAGCACCTTTCTCCTCATACGCTCAGGCATGCATTTGCCACCCATTTGCTCAATCACGGGGCGGATCTTCGGGTGGTGCAGATGCTGTTGGGGCATTCAGATCTGTCGACCACCCAGATCTACACCCATGTTGCGCGGCAAAGATTGCAGGATCTTCATCAGGCCCATCACCCCAGGGGTTGACTGCGGCCGCTCCGGAGGCTGAACTAATCCGATTTTCCGGTGTCGCAGACACCACACAAACCGACAGAGGTAGTTTCAAGCTCATGAACATCAAATCAGTAGCAGTGTCCGTTGGACTGGCGCTGACCCTGGTCGGGGCGCCAGCCTCCCAGGCAGGCGAAGCCGAAGACCGCATTGCCCAGCGGCTGACCGAGGCGGTTCCCGGTCTCAAGGTGAACTCTGTTCGCGAATCTGAGGCAAAAGGGTTGTACGAAGTTCAGAGCAACAACGGCGACACCATCTACACCACGGAAGACGGCACCTATCTGCTGACGGGCGATCTGCTGAAAATCACCGAAAACGGCATTGCCAACGTTACTGAAGAATCCCGTGCGGGTTCCCGTAAGGACCTGATGGCGGATTACGGTGGCAAGGGCGTGATTTCCTATCCGGCCAAGGGTAAAGAGAAGGCGGTCGTTAATGTGTTTACCGATATCGATTGCCCCTATTGCCGGAAGTTGCACGATGAAGTGCCCCAGTTGAATGAGTACGGTATTACCGTCAATTACTACGCGTTTCCCCGTTCCGGGCCAGGTACGGCCTCCTTCAATAAATATATCTCGGTCTGGTGCGCTGACGATCAGCAGGCCGCTATGGATGCCGCCAAGGCCGGGCGTTCGGTAGAGCAGAAGAGTTGTGAGAACCCGGTGGCAGAGCAGTATCGGCTCGGCGGCCAGGTTGGGGTGACCGGCACGCCGGCTATTTTGCTGGAAGACGGCAATATGGTGCGGGGTTATGTGCCGGCCCGAAATCTGGCCGAGGGTCTCGGTATTCTGTGACCCTGTCGGTGTTCGTCGCCAGTCGTCATCTTTGTTGAAAGTGTGACCGATTCAGGGCTTATTCAGCCGGCCCTGAATCGGTATACTATGCCCCCTTATTGCAATCCATCAGCACCCCCATCGGGATCAGAGGTGAGAGCTTGAAAGACGTCAATGTCGGAATTTGCGGACTGGGAACCGTAGGCGGCGGTACATTCAATGTCCTGACTCGCAACGCCGCGATTATTGCGGGTCGTGCCGGCTGCAACATCCGGATTGCCCGGGTGGCGAGCCGCCATAGCCGCGATGACCTTGATCTGGGCAATGTCCCGTTCAGTACCGACATTTATGACGTGGTGAACGATCCTTCGATTGATATCGTGGTGGAGCTGATTGGTGGCTACGATGCGGCCAAAGAGCTGGTGCTGGCGGCCATTGCCAACGGCAAGCATGTGGTGACTGCCAACAAGGCCCTGATTGCCGTGCACGGTAATGAGATTTTCGACGCAGCGGAGAAGGCCGGCGTTGTGGTTGCCTACGAAGCCGGCGTTGCCGGCGGCATTCCGGTAATCAAGTCTGTGCGTGAGGGCCTGGCCGCCAACCGCATTGACACCATTGCCGGCATTATCAATGGCACCGGCAATTACATTCTCACCGAAATGCGCGCGGGCCGGGAATTTGGTGAAGTCCTCAAAGAAGCGCAGGCGCTGGGCTACGCGGAAGCGGATCCGACGTTCGATGTGGAAGGTATTGATGCCGCTCACAAACTGACCATCCTGGCGGCGTCCGGGTTCGGCGTTCCCCTTCAGTTTGAGAAAGGTTTTACCGAGGGAATTTCCGGTATTACTCCATATGATATTTCCCACGCAGAGTTGCTGGGGTACCGGGTGAAGCACCTGGGCATCGCCCGTCGTCGTGAAGACGGTATTGAACTGCGGGTGCATCCGACTCTGGTGCCACAGAGTCATCTGATTGCTCAGGTTGATGGCGTTCTTAACGCAGTCCTGGTGGATGGCGATGCTGTTGGCCAGACTATGTATTACGGTCCTGGTGCCGGGGATGAGGCTACAGCATCTGCGGTCATCGCAGACATCGTGGACGTCGCCCGCGCGGTGGCCAGCAACAGCCAGCAGCGCATTCCCTACCTCGGATTTACGCCGGACGCCCTGGAAGACCTGCCGGTGCTGCCAATGGAAGATGTCCAGTCGGCTTACTACCTGCGAATCCAGGCCTTTGACCATCCGGGTGTGTTGGCCAAGATTGCTGCCATTCTGAGTGAGCATGGCATCAACATCGAGTCAATCATGCAGAAAGAATCCGAATTCAAGGATGGCCGGATTCCGGTCATCATCCTGACCCACACGGTTCAGGAGCGCCAGATGAACCTGGCCATTGACGAGATGGAATCCCTCGCCGACATCGATGGCAAGGTTGTCCGTATTCGCGCAGAAAACTTTAACTGACAGGTACGCACGTGAGATACATCAGTACACGGGGTGAAGCTCCCGCACTGGGCTTTGAGGACGTTCTTCTGACCGGGCTGGCCACCGATGGTGGCCTCTATGTGCCGGAATCGTTGCCGCACTTCAGCCTGGAAGAAATTCGTAGCTGGCGCGGGCTTCCCTATGCGGAGCTGGCCTATAAAGTGATGTATCCGTTCGTAGAGGATGCCATCCCGGCGGACGACTTCCGCAAGATGCTGGATGAAACCTACAGCGTGTTCAGCCACCAGGCGGTGGCACCGCTGGTGCAGCTGGACACCAATGAGTGGGTGATGGAGCTGTTCCGTGGCCCGACACTGGCGTTCAAGGACTTTGCCCTGCAGCTGCTGGGCCGCTTGCTGGACTACGTTCTGGAGAAGCGCAACCAGCACGTTGTGATCATGGGGGCCACCTCCGGTGATACCGGTTCTGCTGCCATCGAGGGCTGCCGCCGGTGCGAGCACGTGGATATCTTTATCCTGCATCCGCATCAGCGAGTGTCTGAAGTGCAGCGCCGCCAGATGACTACGGTGCAGGGCGACAACATCCATAACATCGCAGTCAAAGGCAACTTCGACGACTGTCAGCGCATGGTGAAGGAGAGCTTCGGCAATCAGTCCTTTCTGGGCGGCAAAACCCAGCTGGCGGCGGTGAACTCCATCAACTGGGCCCGGATCATGGCCCAGATCGTGTACTACTTCCAGGCGTCTCTCGCTCTGGGTGGCCCGGACCGCAGCATGGCGTTCTCTGTGCCTACAGGCAACTTTGGCGATATTTTCGCCGGCTACCTGGCCAAGAAAATGGGGCTGCCCATCAGCCAGCTGGTGATTGCCACCAACCGCAACGATATCCTGCATCGCTTCATGAGCGGCAACAAGTATGAGCAGCACCAGCTGGAGCATACCCTGTCGCCGAGCATGGACATCATGGTGTCCAGCAACTTCGAGCGCCTGCTGTTTGATCTGCACGGCCGTGACGGGGCGGCGGTCAAAGCCTTGCTGGAAAACGCAGCCAAAGGCCCGGTCAGCATTGAAGACTACCGCTGGAAGCACGCCCGCAAGCTGTTCGACAGCGATGCGGTGGACGACAAAACCACCTGTGAAACGATTCGTGACGTCTACGAGCAGAATGAATATCTGCTGGATCCGCACACCGCCATTGGCGTACGCGCTGCCCGCAACTGCCGCCGCGACTCTGCCGTGCCCATGATCACCCTGGGTACCGCGCACCCGGCCAAGTTCCCGGATGCGATTGCCGAATCCGGCCTGAGCGTGAAGCCGCAATTGCCGGCCCACATGGCTGATCTGTTCGAGCGGGAAGAGCGCTACACTGTGCTGGATAACAATGTGTCCGAGGTGCAGGGCTTTATCTCCAAGCATTGGAAGAACGCCTGATCCGGCATGACTCCTAAAAAGATCCTGCGTCGCCCCCAGCCGTCCGATGTGACGGGCTGGGGGCAAAACCTGCCTCCCATCCTTCGCCGTCTGTACGCCGCTCGTGGTGTGCAATCCGACGACCAGCTTCAGTACACCCTGAAACACCTGGCGTCGCCGATGCAGCTTCGCGGTATTGATCGCGCAGTTGAACTGCTGGTCGAGGCGATTGTGCAGAAACAGCGGGTGATGGTGTTGGGAGACTTCGACGCCGATGGCGCCACCAGTACTTCGGTGGCAATGCTGGGTTTGTCTATGCTCGGTGTGGCGGCGATTGATTTCCGGGTGCCCAGCCGATTCTCTGATGGCTACGGCCTGACACCCGGCATCATCCACCGGTTGCAGGAAGACGGGGATTTGCCGGATCTTCTGGTGACCGTCGACAACGGCATCTCCGCCATCGAAGGCGTGCGTGCTGCCCGGGAGCTGGGCATCAAAGTGGTTATCACCGACCACCATCTGGCCGGAGAAGAGCTGCCAGATGCCGATGCCATTGTGAACCCCAATCAACCCGGTTGCCCGTTCCTGAGCAAAAATGCGGCGGGAGTGGGCGTGATGTTCTACGTGCTCATGGCGCTGCGTAAGCACCTGCGAGACAACAACCGGCTGCCGGACCCGGAGCCTAACCTGGGTAGCCTGCTGGACCTGGTGGCCCTGGGTACCGTGGCCGACGTGGTTCCGCTGGACCATAACAACCGCATCTTTGTGGAGCAGGGCATCCGCCGCATCCGCAAAGGCGAAGCCAGACCGGGCATCCTGGCTCTGCTGGAAGTAGCCGGCCGCGACTACACCGAAATCAGCGCCACCGATCTGGGTTTTGTGGTTGGCCCGCGCCTGAACGCTGCCGGCAGGCTGGACGACATGAGTATCGGCATCGCCTGCCTGCTCGCCGACAGTCGCGACGAAGCGCTGCGTCTGGCCCGGGAACTGGACAACTTCAACCGCGAACGCCGCACCATTGAAAAAGACATGAAAGCCCAGGCCCAGGACCTGTTGGCCTCCATGTCCCTCGATATTGATGGCCTGCCCTGGGGGCTGGCCCTGTTCGACCAGGACTGGCACCAGGGCGTGATCGGCATCCTGGCGGCCCGCATCCGCGAACAGACTCATCGCCCCACCATTGCTTTTGCGCCCGACGACGACGGCGAACACCTGAAAGGCTCTGCCCGATCCATCCCCGGCCTGCACATCCGGGATGCGCTGGCCGTGGTCGATGCGAAGAATCCGGGCTTGATGAAAAAATACGGCGGCCACGCCATGGCCGCCGGCATGACCATCGCCCGGGACGACCTCGAACGTTTCAGCAACGCCTTCGACCAGGCCGTGCGTGACACGTTGAAACCGGAAGACCTCGAAGCCGCCATCACCACTGACGGCCCGCTGGCCCCGGAAGAGCTGAACCTGGACACCGCCTACCTGCTCAAACGCGCCGGCCCCTGGGGGCAGCACTTCCCCGAGCCGGTGTTTGACGGCGAATTCCGGGTAGTGAGCCAACGCATTGTCGGCGAGAACCATCTGAAGCTCGTGCTGCAGCCGGTTGAGGGCGGGGGCATTATTGATGGTATTGCGTTCAACACCGGGCCTGAAGTGCCGGACTTTACCCGGAGTGGCGCGCGGGTGGTTTATAAGCCTGATGCCAATACGTTCCGGGGGCGGACTAATTTGCAGCTTCTGGTGGATTATCTGGAACCTTTGGGCTGATTAGGCTTGCTGATTTAACCCGCAAATTCCGGTAGAATCCGCCCTCTGTTTTTATCGCACCATTTTCCAAAGCGAGACAAGGTTTCATGGAAATTAATCCCATAGTGACGAAGATCAAAGAGCTTCGCGAGCGCACTGAAGCGCTGAGGGGGTATCTTTGACTACGATCAGCGAAGTGAACGCCTGACCGAAGTCGAACGCGAACTCGAACAACCCACCGTCTGGGACGATCCCGAGCGGGCCCAGGCATTGGGCAAAGAGCGCTCAGACCTTGAACTGATCGTTAAAACCATCGACAACCTCACCAACGGCCTGGCCGATGCAGAAAGCCTGCTCGACATGGCGGTGGAAGAGGACGACGAAGGCACCGTCCAGGAAATCGAAGCCGATCTCGAAAACCTTGATAAAGAACTCGAGAAGCTCGAATTCCGCCGCATGTTCTCCGGCGAAATGGACGCCAACAACGCCTACCTGGATATCCAGGCCGGCTCCGGCGGTACTGAAGCCCAGGACTGGGGCAACATGCTGTTGCGCATGTACCTGCGCTGGGCCGAGCGTCGTGGCTTCAAGGCCGAAATCGTTGAACTGCAGGAAGGTGAAGTGGCCGGCATCAAGAGTGCCACCATCCACATCCAGGGCGACTACGCCTACGGCTGGCTACGCACAGAAACCGGCGTACACCGCCTGGTGAGGAAATCCCCGTTTGATTCCGGCAACCGTCGCCATACCTCTTTCTCTTCCGTGTTTGTATCACCGGAAGTGGACGACAGCTTCGAAATCGAGATCAACCCGGCGGATCTGCGGGTCGATGTGTATCGCGCTTCCGGCGCCGGTGGTCAGCACGTAAACCGGACCGAATCCGCAGTGCGACTGACACACAACCCCACGGGCATCGTGGTGGCCTGTCAGGCCGGCCGAAGCCAGCACCAGAACAAAGACCAGGCCATGAAGCAGCTCAAGGCCAAGCTCTTTGAGCTGGAAATGCAGAAGCGTAACGAAGAGAAACAGAAAGCCGAAGACTCCAAGTCTGACATCGGCTGGGGTAGCCAGATCCGTTCCTACGTGCTGGACGACAGCCGTATCAAAGACCTGCGCACCAAGGTGGAAACCAGCAACACCCAGTCGGTGTTGGATGGTGACATCGACAAGTTTATTGAAGCCAGTCTGAAGATGGCGCTGTAGACGGCGCCATCCAAACCAAACCGGACCATTCCGACTTCTTTAGTGAGCCAAGATGACTGAACAGACCCAGAACGCCGCACAGCATGAGGATAACAAGCTGATTGCCGAGCGCCGCGCCAAACTGGCTGCGCTGCGCGAGCAGGGCAATCCGTTCCCGAATGACTTCCGTCGCGATGCCACCGCCGCCGAACTGCAGGCGAAATACGGTGATAAATCCAAGGAAGAGCTGGAAAGTCTGGGCATCAAGGTGGCCATTGCCGGCCGCATGATGCTCGACCGCAAGGCGTTCAAGGTGGTTCAGGACATGACCGGCCGCATCCAGATCTATGCCTCCAAGGATGTCCAGAAAGACACCAAGCACTGGGATATGGGCGACATCGTGGGCGTGCGTGGCACTCTGTCGAAATCCGGCAAGGGCGACCTGTATGTGACCATGGATGAATACGTACTGCTGACCAAGTCACTGCGCCCGCTGCCGGAGAAGCACAAGGGGCTGACCGACACCGAAGCCCGCTATCGGCACCGGTACGTGGACCTGATGGTGAACGAGGACAGCCGCCGTGTGTTCCATGCCCGGTCGAAGATCATCAACGCTATGCGCCAGTACTTCGCCGAGCGTGATTTCATGGAGGTGGAAACCCCCATGTTGCAGGTGATTCCGGGTGGCGCCACCGCCCGTCCGTTCGTGACCCATCACAACGCTCTGGGCATCGATATGTATCTGCGCATTGCTCCGGAACTGTTCCTCAAGCGCCTGGTGGTCGGTGGCTTTGAGCGAGTGTTCGAAATCAACCGTAACTTCCGCAACGAAGGGCTGTCTACCCGGCACAACCCCGAGTTCACCATGGTCGAGTTCTACCAGGCCTACGCCGATTACAACGACCTGATGGACCTGACCGAAGACATGCTGCGTACCATCACCCAGAAGGTGCTGGGTACCACCACTGTAATCAACACACGGGTACTGAAAGACGGTAGCGAAGAGACCATCGAATACGATTTCGGCAAGCCGTTCGAGCGCCTCACTGTGGTCGACGCCATCCTGCGCTACAACCCGGACATCACCCGTGAGCAACTGGCTGACGACGCACAGGCCCGAGAAGTGGCCAAGAACCTGGGTATCCACGTGAAAGACATCTGGGGCCTGGGCAAGGTGCAGATCGAAATCTTCGAAGCCACCGCCGAGCATCGCCTCACCCAGCCGACGTTCATCACCGAGTACCCGAAAGAAGTGTCGCCTCTGGCCCGCTGCAAAGACAGCGATCCGTTTGTGACCGAGCGCTTTGAGTTCTTCGTGGGCGGTCGGGAGATTGCTAATGGCTTCTCCGAGCTGAACGATGCCGAAGACCAGGCCGAACGCTTCCAGGCCCAGGTGGCTGAGAAAGACGCCGGCGACGACGAAGCCATGTTCTACGATGACGACTATGTCATGGCCCTCGAATACGGTTTGCCGCCTACCGCCGGTGAAGGTATCGGCATCGACCGCCTGGCCATGCTGCTGACCAACTCGCCATCCATCCGCGACGTCATCCTGTTCCCGGCCATGCGCCCGGAGCACAAGGCGGAACAGAAACCGGAAAGCGAGTAAGCCCATGCACCCTGCCGAGGCACTGGCTCAACAACTGAAGCCCGGCCGCGGCTGGGACCAGTGGCTGGCGGATGAGTTCCGCCAGCCCTACATGCGGCAACTGGCCGAATTCCTCGCCGCCGAGGAACAGGCCGGCAAGGTTCTGTATCCCCCCAGCACCCACTGCTTCAATGCCCTCAACAGCACACCGCTGGCGAACGTAAACGTAGTGATTCTTGGCCAGGACCCCTACCACGGCCCCGGCCAGGCCCATGGTTTGTGCTTTTCCGTGCGCCCTCAGGTTCCGCCACCACCGTCCCTGGTCAATATCTTCAAGGAAATCGAAACCGACCTGGGCATTGCGCCACCGGATCACGGCTGCCTGCAGCCCTGGGCAGAGCAGGGCGTGCTGCTACTCAACAGTGTCCTCACGGTCGAGCAGAGCAATGCCGGCGCCCATCAAGGCAAGGGGTGGGAGAGGTTTACCGACAAGGTGATCGAAGTCATCAACCGGGAGCGTGACAACGTGGTATTCCTGTTGTGGGGCAGCTACGCCAAGAAAAAGGGCCAGCACATTGACCGGAACCGCCACCTGGTTCTGGATGGCCCACACCCGTCACCGCTCAGTGCCTACCGTGGATTCTTTGGTTGCCGGCATTTCTCGAAGGCTAACGAATGGCTGAGGGGGCAGGGCAGGCCCCCCGTTGATTGGGCATTGCCAAGCAAAGCTGCGTTGATTGCCAAGTATAAACAGTGACGCGCTGACGAAGGCGGTCGGCAGACTCCCGAAGAAAGCCGGAACCTATTGAAGCAGCGCCATAGCTGCTTCCATCTGCGCATTCAGATCCTCTTCCTCGCTCATATCGATATTCGGATCCAGTCCCAGCCGATCGAACGCAGAAATCTTCGTCCAGTCCATCTCGTTCCAGGGGTGATCGCTCCCGGCAACCAGCTGCAGGTTGGCCACCATGACCAGATCGGCATAATCCGCTGCCGGCACCTCACGCTGGAAGTTGGCGTATTCCAGAGGCACATTCTGCAGTTCCTTCGGAAAATCCCATTTTTTCAGAATCATCGAGCCAATACGCGGGTGCAGCTCATCAATTACATTGTCCAGCATGATGCTGCTGATCTGGATATCCTGATCCTCCACATAACGCAGAATCGGCAGAATACCGATCAGGTGCACCAGGCCAGCCAGCGTTGCCTGATCCGCCTTCAGGCGGGTGTAATGTTGCGCCAGAACATGGCACACGCCCGCCACTTCGGTGCTGGTCTGCCAGGTGGCACGCAGGCGCTTGTCGATCATATCTGACGTGGCCTGGAACATCTGTTCCATCGCCAACCCCATGGCCAGATTACTGGTGTAAGCCATACCCAGGCGGCTGACCGCCATGTTCAGGTTCTCGATGGCGCGACTGCCGCGAAACAGCGGGCTATTGCACACCCGGATGATACGCGCCGAGAGCGCCGTATCGTTGCTGATGACCTTCACCAGATCGGCAATGGCAGAGTCTTCGGACTCGGCAATCTCCCGCACCTGAAGCGCTACCTCTGGCAGGGTTGGAAGTACCAGCTTGTCGTTTTCAATGGCAGCCGTCAGGTCAGACTTGATGGTTTCAACAATATTGGCCATGGTCAGTTAGGTTCCACTTGTCTGGAGGCATCCCGCGTACGGGGATAAAACCGGTATGTGTTTTAATTTATAGCAAATTTTTCCGGTATTTCCTGTCAACTTATGTATCCTGCTGTTCGGCTTTCTCTCGTTCAGGGACCGGATAGGGTATCGGCCGCACCTCAAGTTGCAGGCCCTCATGACCGTCTACGCCCAGATGCTTGCTGGCCGCGTCATGTCGGATCACCGCCAGCATTTCCCCCTGCTGCTCGCCAGTCAGTACTGAGTTAACCACCTCGCCCACGGCACTGCCATCGGCGATCAGGCGGGTGCCGGGTGCCGGGGCGGCATCAGTGCCGGAGAAAGCGACCCGGAACAGGCTTTTCTTTAACTGGCCGAGGAAATGCATCCGCGCAATCACTTCCTGTCCGGTGTAACAGCCTTTCTTGAAGTGAATGCCTTGCAGATGCTGAAGGTTGAGCATCTGGGGAACATAGGCTTCCCGGGTTGCCTTGGTCAGCCAGGGTACGCCGGCGCTGATCTCCGAGGCCTGCCAGGTCGGCATGGAAAGTTCGGAGGTGGGCGGCAACGAAGGCTGGGCATCAGTTTGCCAGAGTTCGAAGCGAGCGAGGTGGTCGCTGTCATCTTCCACACGAATCAGGTACCCGTTGTCGGTACTTAACACCTGACCGGGGCGGGTCAGTTCGTCTGTGGCCACGCCGGCAACCTGTCGGGCGGTCTCGATCCCCAGCAGACCGGTGATCCGGCCTGCGTCAAGAACGGCAAGCGATGTGCCCCGGAACAGCATCAGGTACTTGTTCAGGTGCTGAACGGTGTCTTCTGCGGTCTCCCGCTCGAGGCTGAGTAGCAAGTCTTCGCCATCCCGGACCAGTCGGGTAATGCAGTAGGCTCTGCCCTTCGGGGTGCAGGCTGCTGCCCTGAGCGACTGTCCGGCAGTGACTTCGTCAACACTCTGGCTGAACTGGCCCTGGACAAACTTGTCGGTACCCGGCCCGCTGATTCTGGCCAGAACCCGGTCGGTCAGATGAGCCCAACCCTCGTAAGTGGGATTGGCTGGCGTTTCGGTATTGGCGTTGGTCATCGAAAACTCCGGATGGAATCGGGGGTTCACCGTGAAATAGCTGCTGGCCCTGCCACGAGCCACATGCGCAGCCGACGGAATGCCTGTTCGGAAACATTGCCACGACATAGCCGGGATGGGCTGAGCAGGATCGCGGTCATGGTGTCTGATCTGGTGACAACGGACTCTACTTTCAAGATCAGAAAGGATGCACCGAGGGAGCTGCAGCCGCAAACTCTGGTGGTAACTTCCCGGCCATCGGCCAACTGGCATCGAAGATGCCGATCGTCAGTTGCCAGGCTGATAATGGCATTGGCTCCAAGGAGCCGGCCACAACGCCGGAAGTCCTGCCAGCCCAGAAGCAGGGAAACCGGTAACAAAACCAGTGCCAGCGGGGCGACGGACAGGCCGATTGCCAGTAGTACGGCAGACAACGCCAACCAGGGCAGGCTGGCGCAAATACCCGCGGCCCTGGAGGACGACAGGTTCAGCTCAATCGGGCTGGACACGGTTCAGGATCATGTCAACGATGTGACGAAGATCCGGGTCCTCCGGCTTGCTGCGCTGCATGAACCACTCGAACATGTCCGTATCCTCGCAACTCAACAGCTTGCGGTAGCGGGCCTGGTCTTCCACTGAAAGATCCCGGTATACCTCTTCAAGGAACGGGAGCAGCAGGACGTCCAGTTCCAGCATGCCGCGGCGGCTGTGCCACCACAGGCGATGAAATTCAGTGTGATCCTGAGAAGTATTGGTTTCGGACATAACGGATTCTGCCTTTGGAAACGGAGTAAGGCCCGGTCTCAGGGAGACGGGGTGCGGTAAGTCGTCGGCACCAGCACGGTATCCTGGGCGTCATTCAGCAGGCCCGGATAATCCAGTGTGTAATGCAGGCCTCGGCTTTCCTTGCGTTGCAGTGCCGAGCAGATGATGAGGTCGGAGACTGTGACCAGGTTGCGCAGTTCGATCAGGTCATTGGAGACCCGGTAGTTACTGTAAAACTCGCCGATTTCACGGGACAGCAAATCAACCCGGTGTTTCGCCCGCTGCAGGCGTTTGGTGGTTCGGACGATGCCGACATAGTCCCACATAAAGTGCCGAAGTTCGTCCCAGTTATGGGAGATGATGACGTCTTCGTCGGAGTCCCGCACCTGGCTTTCGTCCCAGTCCGGGGCTGACGGTGGTGGTGGAATGTCAGCCTCCCTGCGGGTGATGTCCTGAGCCGCGGCCCGGCCATATACCAGACATTCCAGCAACGAGTTGCTGGCCATGCGGTTGGCGCCGTGCAGGCCGGTGAAGGCGGCTTCGCCAACGACATAGAGTTGGTTGATGTCGGTACGCGCCCGTTCATCACTGACAATTCCGCCGCAGGTATAATGGGCAGCAGGCACCACGGGGATGGGTTCGCGGGTAATGTCGATCCCGAAGCTCAGACACTTTTCGTAAATGGTCGGGAAGTGCTGTTTGATGAAGTCGGCCGGCTTATGGCTGATATCCAGGAACAGGTGGTCTGCACCCAGGCGCTTCATCTCATGGTCAATCGCCCGGGCAACAATGTCCCGGGGCGCGAGTTCCGCCCGTTCATCAAACCGGTCCATAAATCGACTGCCATCCGGCAGCCGGAGCACGCCACCTTCGCCCCGAACCGCCTCGGTAATCAGGAAGGACTTGGCGTGCGGGTGGTACAGGCAGGTGGGGTGGAACTGATTGAACTCCATATTGGCAACACGGCAACCGGCTCGCCAGGCCATGGCAATTCCATCTCCGGAAGCGCCGTCCGGATTGGTCGTGTAGCGATACGCCTTGGAGGCGCCGCCGGTGGCGATGACGGTGAACCTGGCTCGAAACAGTTCCACATGATTGTCTTCGAGATTCAGGATGTAGGCGCCGACGCAGCGGTTGCCGGGAAGCGCAAGCTTGCGGTTGGTAATCAGGTCCACAGCCACCCGGCCGGCTTTCAGGTGAATATTCGGCCTGGCCTGGGCCTGGCTCGCCAGGGTGGTGGAAACCGCGTGGCCGGTGGCATCGGCGGCGTGGATAATCCGGCGATGGCTATGGCCGCCTTCGCGGGTGAGGTGGTAGTCCTCGCCATCGTCCTGCCTGGTGAACTTCACGCCGGAGTCGATCAGCCATTTGATGCTTTCCTTGCTGTGTTCCACGGTAAAGCGGACCGCATCCTCGTGGCACAGACCGCCGCCCGCGTTGAGGGTGTCCTGTATGTGATTCTCCACGGAATCGGTATCGTCCAGAACCGCAGCGATGCCTCCCTGGGCCCAGAGGGTGGCGCCAGAGCTGATATCGGCTTTGCTGATGACGCAAACCCGCAAGTGCTCCGGAAGATTCAGCGCAACTGTAAGGCCGGCAGCGCCGCTGCCGATGATCAGAACATCGTATTCGTAGGACTGTGGCATTGAGTCGTGGTCGCGGGCCATAATGTGGACGTGTATTGAACTAAACTTTACGCTTGCTGTCTATTTGGGCTAACGGATAACCCTGTCAGCCGGGTGCGGTCTGCATCAAGGGTTAGTGAACGAACGCTGGAACAGCCCAATGACACAAGCCACTCGTATCGAGGCCAGACCACTGGCTCCCAAAACAGGACTTTCTGTTGCTTCGTCCATGACGCCTGAAAATGACTGGAAACCCGGTGAGCAGTCCGACAGCCAGACGGATCTGCAGTTGGTTCGCAAGGTCCGGAACGGAGATCGTGCGGCCTTCGATCTGCTGGTGGTGAAATACCAGTCCAGGGTCGCGTCTATTATCAGCCGCTATGTCTACGACAGCCAGGAAGTCATGGATCTGACTCAGGAAACCTTTGTCAAAGCCTTCCGCGCGATTGATCGCTTTCGCGGCGACAGCGCGTTTTACACCTGGTTGTACCGGATTGCCGTAAACACCGCCAAGAATTTCCTTGAGGCCCGCGGCAGGCGGCCCCAGGGATCGGCGGATGTCACCGATGCGGAAAACTTTGATGATGGCGGCCGACTGCGTGACCCGGCCTCGCCGGAGCGGTTGCTGCAGAGGGAGCAGTTGCAGAAAGCTCTTGCGGAAGCCATTGCCAGCCTGCCGGAGGAACTGCGGTCGGCGTTCCTGCTCAGGGAATACGATGGCCTGAGTTATGAAGATATTGCCCGGATACTGGAGTGCCCCATAGGTACCGTGCGCTCAAGAATTTTCCGGGCGCGGGACTCGGTGGATCGCCACCTTGGCCCGCTCCTTGATCAGTCAGTAACGTGAATGAGGTTGCATCCTATGGATGAGCGTCTCAGAGAAACACTGTCTTCGATGATGGATGACGAGGCCGATGAGCTATCGGTTCGTCGGTTGTTGTCACATGGCAACCAGGAGGACGTGCGCGGCCAGTGGCAGCGATGGCAGCAGATACGTGATCTGATGCACGAGCAGCACGGTCCTGCCGATGGTATTGATGTTGCCGGCGCGGTGAGGGAAGCGCTCGATGGCCATGCTCGCTCAGAACAGGCCCGGTCGCCGGTGGAGGTGCCCAGGGTGTCGGTCTGGCGCTGGCCGGTGGCCGCCATGGTGTTCATGGCGTTGATTGTGGGCTTCGGCGCCGGAGCCGGCTGGGATACCCGCACCGGAGTACCTGTTCAGGCACTGGCCGGCGGCAGTGCCGAGCCTTCAGCCTCTGCGGTAACGCTGTCGGCGGCGGTTGAGGAAGTGGCACTACAGCGGCTGGACGAAGACCAGTTGCGCCAGATGCGTCAGTACCTGCTTGAGCATGCCCAGCACAACAGCGTGGGTGCAGGTCGTGGCTCGGTGGGTTACGCCCGCCTGGTCAGCGCCAGTGGTAACTATTGAACCGGGAGCATGGGTTTATGAATAACCGGGTATCCAGCAGGTCGGTATTCGGAGCGGTTGCCGCTCTTGTGGCTCTGCTGTGCCTGTTGATCAATCCGGTGAGGGCCGAGTTGGCCAGCGAGACAAAGAAAAGCGGTGAAGCCCCGGCGGCCATGGCCTGGCTGGAGCGGCTTGGCCCTGCACTCAACATGACATCGTACCGCGGGGTCTTTGTTTATGCCCGGGGCGATCAGGTACATTCCATGCGCATCGCCCACCGTTACCGGAACGGGCGTGTTGAGGAACGCCTGGTGATGCAGGACGGCGGCAGTGGTGAAATCGTCCGTAAAGGCATGAACGTGGTCTGTGTATTGCCTGACCGGGGCAGGGTCCGGCTGGACGAGGTGATTCCTTCCGGCCCGTTCGCAGAAGCGTTTACCAGTCAGTTGATGCCGTTTGGCCGCTGGTATCTGCCTGAACTGGCGGGTGAAGACCGGGTCGCCGGCTACGATGTGGTGATCGTGGCGCTCGGGGCCCGGGATGATGATCGCTACAGCCACCGCCTCTGGCTGGAAAAAGAGACGGGGCTACTGGTCAAGAGCCAGGTGCGGGATGTAAACGGTGAGGTACTGGAGCATTTTCAGTTCACCGATCTTGAGATCACTGACGATATTTCCGACGAGGAACTCGAGGTTCAGACCCGTGGTCGTGAGATTAGCCGTACCCTGGACGATGGCCGGAAACAGGAGTCATCGGTTGGCCGGATGAATGGCTGGACTCTGTCCTGGCAGCCGGAGGGCTTTGTGCCGGCGGCTGCACCACGTTCGGGCAGTGGCAAGGCCGTGGCGTTCTCCGATGGCCTGGCTGCGTTTTCCGTATTTGTCGAGCCTGTCGGGCGGCTGAAAATGCCGACAGGCGCTTCCCGTATCGGGGCAACCACCATCTACATGCGCGAAGTCATGGTCTCTGATCGCCCCTTCCTGATAGCGGTGGTTGGTGAAATTCCGCCGGGCACTGCACGAAAGGTGGCAGATGCCGTGGAGGTGGATGACGATTTCGTAGCTGAGCTGTCCGGTCATGATCACGGAAACCGGTAAAGTCGTGGCCCTGGTGGGTGATCAGGTTTGGGTTCAGACGATAAGAACCAGTGCCTGTCAGAGTTGCTCGGCCCGCTCGGGCTGCGGGCAGCGAGCCCTGGCTGCGGTATCCGGCGGCCGGGCGAACCAGGTGCTGGTAGATAATTCCGTGGGCGCCCGGGTGGGGGATGAAGTGGTCATCGGGCTGGATGAACAGTCGCTGCTGAATGCCTCGCTGATTATTTACGGTTTGCCGTTGGTGCTGATGGTGCTTGCCAGTGTGATGGCTCATAACTGGGCCGCGGGGTCAGACCTGGGCGCCATCGCCGGAGCGGTGGCAGGCCTGGGCGTCGGGTTCTGGCTGGTGCAGCGTTGGCAGGCCGGGGCCGGTGATCGCTACCAGCCGCGGTTGTTGAGGGTAAAGACAATTCCATCCTCGACATGTCCATGATCCCTACCGTTTTTTAAGTTGAAAATTCACGTCCCAGCCCCAGAATAGCTCTATAAACGCAAGTAAAATCAGGGGGTTCTACATGCCAGAAAAAAATATAGAAGCTGCCCGTATGCCTTCCCTGGCCAGGCCCGGAGCCATACTGGGCGTTCTGCTGATGCTGGCTGCCATGGTGTCGGTATTCTGGAGCCAGGGCGTCGCAGCCAGAGGCCTGCCGGATTTCACTGAACTGGTAGAAGATAACTCCAGTGCGGTGGTGAATATCAGTACCACGACGGATCCGGGCAGCCAGAGCTCTGGCTTCCATGGGCTCCCTTTTGATGAAAGGCAACTGGAGCAGTTGCCGCCTTTCCTTCAGGATTTTTTCCGCGGCCCGCAGTCTCCTTTTGGTGGTTCCCCTCGGCCGCAGCAGCCGCGCAGGAGCATGGGCTCCGGCTTTATTGTGTCAGCGGATGGTTACGTACTGACAAACAATCACGTGGTTGAGGGTGCCGATGAAGTGATTGTGCGCCTGAATGACCGCCGCGAGTTTTCCGCCACTATCGTGGGTACCGATCCCCGGTCGGATATGGCGGTTCTCAAAATCGAGAATGGTGAAGACCTGCCGGTGGTCAGCGTTGGACGTTCCCGGGATCTGAAAGTCGGCGAATGGGTTTTCGCGATCGGCTCGCCATTCGGGTTTGACTACACGGTGACGGCGGGCATTGTCAGTGCTCTGGGCCGCTCGCTGCCATCCGAGAACTACGTGCCGTTTATCCAGACTGACGTTGCCATTAACCCCGGTAACTCCGGTGGCCCGCTGTTCAACCTGGAAGGCGAAGTGGTGGGCATCAACTCCCAGATTTACACCCGCTCCGGCGGCTTCATGGGGGTGTCGTTCGCCATTCCGATTGACGATGCCATGAACGTTTTCCGCCAGCTCCGTGACAAAGGCACCGTCGCCCGGGGTTGGTTGGGCGTGCTCATTCAGGAAGTGAACCGGGATCTGGCCGAGAGTTTCGGGCTGCGCCGTCCCCGTGGCGCGCTGATTGCCGAAGTGATGCCGGATTCACCGGCGGAGCAGGGTGGCCTTGAAGCCGGTGACATTGTGCTGGAATACAATGGCGAGGATGTTCAGTTGTCCTCTGACCTGCCGCCCATGGTTGGCCGCACACCGGTAGGTGAATCGGCGCGCCTGACCGTGTTGCGCGGTGGTGATGAAATCACCCTCGACGTGGAAATTGGCAAGTTGCCGGAAGACGGCGATGACGCTGCCCAGCCCTCAACCGGTAGCCGCGACGATAGCGCGGGCGCACCGCTTGGGTTGTCCGTTGAGCCACTGGCCCCC
The DNA here is from genome assembly GCF_041155085.1 of Marinobacter sp. RI1. Taxonomy (NCBI): domain Bacteria; kingdom Pseudomonadati; phylum Pseudomonadota; class Gammaproteobacteria; order Pseudomonadales; family Marinobacteraceae; genus Marinobacter; species Marinobacter sp. RI1. The sequence continues at coordinate 3,438,216 of NZ_AP031605.1, read as the reverse complement.
GAGACTGCTCGCTCCGTCGGCGTGGAAGGCGGTGTTGTAGTCGCTGGGGTGGATCGTGGCCCGGCTTTTGAGGCTGGTATTCGTGCCAGGGACATCATTACCGAGATCAACCGCCAGCAGATTCGCTCGGTGGAGGACTTCCGGTCGGTGGTCCGCGACTTGCCGGAAAACCGGGCGGTTTCGGTCCGGATTGTAAGGCAGGGTCGGGCAATCTATCTGGTCATGAAGCCCTGAGTCGATAACCACATTTCAAGTAAAATTGGGCCCCCGGCGTGTCAGGACACGTTCGGGGGCTTTGGTTTTCAAGCCTTAGTTTGTCCGTTTTGGGTGAGCACTATAAAAGCCATTCGATGCTTTGTGCCCGCCAAGTCGACCCGGAATTTCTGTCATTAACGATTAAGCCGCTTTTTAAACAAAAGCGAACATTCGGATGGCCTCAGAGATCCCCGGCTCTTTCTGCCTTGGTTGGGCGCTTGGTTATTTCTCAAGAACCCGGCAAACGATCAAATGGACTAACTGTTCCAGCTCTTCGATCGCCAATAATGTGGGTGTAGATTTCAGTCGTCCGAATATCGCTGTGGCCGAGGATTTCCTGGACCGTTCGGATATCACTTCCCGATCTCAGTAGCTCGGTGGCAAAAGCGTGGCGAAAAGTATGCGCCGAGGAGTCTTCGACATCTTGTAGTGCAGATTTTCGATCTCCCTTTTCAGCACATTCTTGTAAAGGAAAATTATGGCGCAGAGTGCCTGGTTTTGGGTGGCGGGGCTGACCCCTCGATTTACGGCGAGATCATTCAGGAAACGCTCAATTTCGCGATTACCCATCACCTCAGGGTGCTTCTTGTCATTGAACAGAATGAACTGGCGGACCCAGTAGAGATAGGTTTTCTCTGTTCGATAGCTGTACTGCTTCGTCCTGATTTCTGTGCGAACCGATTGCAGAAACGGGAATTTGACACAGTCGCCCCTCAGTGGCTGAGTGCTGTATATGTATACAGTTATAATGAAAAAGCCTCGGGAATGCCAAAAATTCTGCGGTTTGATTTGCATAAGGCCGCACACTTTTCACAGAGCACCCTAGTAGCCCATTGATTTAGAGACGGAAATTTTTGGCCTTTTGGATTTCACTTGCAGAAACGTGCAACAATAACTTGCTTGCAAACTTTTCACAGAAGCAAGACAGGAAAAGCGCTTGGGAGCCGGATGGTAAGGGTTTGAAAAGTCGAGATTATCCGGGCCGTGACTCAGTTTTGGGCGGGGTGGTGGCGTTGCGGTTTAATAAGAATTCAAACCAATAAGCTGTTAGCATTACGAAAAGGAGGTTGAGTGCCTACAAATTTTTTTAAAACAGTAAACACGTATGGAGCAATGCTGAATAAACTTGCGACCGCCAACTTCTTTGTTGGGATAATTGCGTTTTACTTTATTACTACTCAATCTTTCTCTTTAAATGAAATCGCATCTCGCTTCTCTCTCGATGTCTCGGTTTCAGGTTTCAAAATACCCGTAGGATTTCTGGTTCCGCCGCTGGTAATGGCAGTTTTATTTCGGATTATAAAGTTACATGACAGAATCTCTGACGTTTTTCGGCTTCGTGCGTTTTATGACTGGGAGTATGTTCTAAAACCAATAAAGGATGCTGTCGAGTCTGATCTAGACAAGAAGGTTGTAATGTCAAATCGAGGTCGTTTGATGTCCAAAGTTTTCTATAAATACGCTTCGAGTCGAGATGACAATCCCGTTGTTGATAAACACTTAATAGAAATGGTTCTAGATCAGCTGACTTGGTACTGGATGATTATTGAATCCTCATTCATCGTGTTTGGTGTGTTCTGCATTCTTTTGTATCTGGAAGCTTTTGAACACGCCTTGGTTGTTTTCTACTTTGGACTTGGGCTTGTCGTCTTTTCGAAGGTACTTCAAGGATCATGTTCAAAATACACAATTCAAGAGGTGGAAGTGATTCTAGATTCTGCTCCTAGAAAAAGAGAGATAAAGGAACAGTTTGATGCACTACAAAATTAAAGGACATAGCATAAAAAGCCATAATGCTGCGAAGCCACATACTCAAGGCTCAAGCCAAGTTATAGAAGAACTAAAAGAGATAGTAGTGACTGGGCAAATACTAGACTTTGGTTGTGGGAAATTGCGCTATAGCGACTTGCTTTTTGGATTATCTCAAAATATTGTCTTTGTTGATTCAAGAGTTCAGCTAGAGCGAATGCAGGTAATAAAAGGCATTCGCTGTTCTGTTCAAGAGTATGTGGCGAAGAATTACCCTTTAAGCAGGTGTGTAGCGATTGAAGATATTCAAGAAGTTAAAGATCAGTTTGACTTTATTTTCTGCTCCAACGTACTTTCCGCTATCCCTTGTGAAGAAACGCTAAATGCTACGATGTCAATTATTTACCGCCTGCTATCTGATTCTGGGAAAGCCTTAATTGTAAACCAGCATCGTAGTAGCTATTTTAAAAAATTCGAAACGGGTATGCCACACCTTCATGGCTACTTGTACAAAGGCAGACGAGGGTCTTCATATTACGGAATTATAGATAGGCCCACTATAGAAAACCTTTCTAGAAAGCATGGATTTTCTACCGAAGCTTTTGTAAGAGGGGATCGAACCTTCGCTTACTTAACCAAAAATGCTAACAAGGCCAGGCAAATGGACGCAGCATAGCTGCGCCTCTGCTGGCGGCGTTATGTTTCTCTCAGAGCAGGCTCAAGTCCAAGGTGATCGACAAAAGGGATAAAGTCGCGATCTAGAAACAGCAGTGGTAGCTCTTTCTCTATGCAGAAGGTCGCGATGATGACGTCGGCAGTTTTTCGGATTGTGATGCCCTTTTTGCGGAGTGCCCGATAATTGTCCGCGCAAACAAGTGCCATGTCTTTGCCAAACATTTCATACTGTTCCAGCGAGAGCAGGCTCTGTTTGGTCTGACGATAGTGTTTGTCGTTGCGGATGCCTTGCAGGATTTCCAGAAATATGAGGTCGCCGATAGCGACGGATCCTTGGACTATTGAGGCATCCAACAGGTCAGTCTGCGGGTTCTTGACTCCGTTGAAATAGTCGATCCAGACGCTGGTATCCACCAGTATCATCCGGCGCTCCGCATTTCATCCAGGTCGCCTTCCCACTTAATTTTGCCACGCAGCTTTCGAATTTCCTGCTGCTTGCTAAGCTGGACCAAAAGTTTCAGGCCTTGCTCAACGGCCTCTTTTTTGGTTTCGTAGCCGGAAGCTTTGAGGGCTTCGGCCATCAGTTGGTCGTCAATGACGATGTTCGTTCTCATATGGCACCTATGTGTATAAATATCTAGCTCTATACACAATCTAGCACTTTGGGGGAAACATAACAATCGGCTGCACAGCGACCGATTTTCCGCCGCTACACGGCTCCAAACCGGCGCGTGAGCCGGGCGTTACCCCTAGTCTGAATATTCGCTTCGCGAACGTCCACATACCCGGCAAGACTCAACAAAAGCGAACACTCCCCCCGCTGCAATATGAGCCAATTTCCCACTGCTCTGAAAAACCTACGCCCAGTCTGTCTCGATATCAATAATTTGAGCCACACCCCAGATGTCGGCCATGAAATCGCAGATGCTGCTCGATAAAGCTCGAGATAAAGAAGTAGCTGTGGTCGTAGCCCTCCCGGAAATTGAGCTCCAGCGGGTAATTGCTGGTGCTGGCTGCGGCCTCAAGCGCCTCTGGCCGAAGTTGATCAGTCAGAAAGTTGTCCGCGTCCCCCTGGTCGACCAGTGCCGGTACGAACTGTGTTGCATCCCGCATCAGCAGGCTGGCGTCGTATTCGGCCCAACGCGAGCTGTCTTTGCCCAGGTAGGCAGTAAAGGCCTTTTTGCCCCATGGGCAGTTTACCGGGTTGCTGATCGGGCTGAAGGCCGACACGGACTGGTACCGCGCCGGGTTGCGCAGAGCCAGAACCAGGGCGCCATGACCACCCATTGAATGGCCCGCAATCGAGCGTTGATTCGTTACCGGGAAAACAGATTCGATCAGTGCAGGCAGCTCATTCAGAACATAGTCGTACATGCGGTAGTGGGGATGCCATGGGCTTTCGGTCGCGTTCACATAGAAGCCCGCTCCCTGGCCAAGATCGTAGCTTTCATCGTCGACAACGTGATCGCCCCGGGGGCTGGTATCCGGTGCCACGATGGCCATGCCCAGTTCTGCAGCCGCGCGATGGGCGCCGGCTTTCTGCATGAAGTTTTCGTCTGTGCAGGTGAGGCCGGAAAGCCAGTAAAGCACCGGCACTTTCTGTCCGTTGGCAACCTGCGGTGGCAGGTAGATGGCGAAGCGCATAGCGCAGCCAAGGCTTTCAGACGGATGGCTGTACTGTTTGTGCCAGCCACCAAAACTTTTGTTACTGCTCAGGTTTTCAAGGGTCATTGGACACTCCGTTGCGGGGCGGCCCGCCGAAGTGGCGGGCCGCCCTCACCATCACTTGTCGAAATGGATAACGCTGCGAATGCTCTTGCCTTCGTGCATCAACTCAAAGGCTTCGTTGATGTCATCGAGGCCCATGGTGTGGGTGATGAAATCATTCAGCTTGAACTCCCCTTGCAGGTAGCGTTCAACAATGCCGGGTAGCTCGGAACGGCCTTTGACCCCACCGAAGGCGGATCCTCTCCAGACGCGACCGGTAACGAGCTGGAACGGGCGGGTGGAAATTTCCTGGCCTGCCCCGGCGACGCCAATAATGACCGACTCGCCCCATCCCTTGTGGCAACATTCCAGTGCGGACCGCATGACATCGACGTTGCCGATGCATTCGAAGGAATAGTCCACGCCACCGTCAGTCAGTTCAACGATCACTTCCTGAATCGGCTTGTCATAGTCTTTGGGATTGATGCAGTCGGTTGCGCCAAGCAGTCGTGCCAGGTCGAATTTGCTGTCATTGATATCGATGCCAATGATTCGGCTCGCCTTGGCCATGGTCGCGCCAATAATCGCAGACAGGCCGATCCCACCGAGCCCGAAGATGGCCACCGTAGCGCCTTCTTCCACTTTGGCGGTGTTCATGACCGCGCCCATGCCGGTGGTTACGCCGCAGCCCAGCAGGCACACCTCTTCCAGCGGGGCTTCCTTGTTGACCTTTGCCAGCGAAATCTCCGGCAGAACGGTGTACTCGGAGAAGGTCGAGCAGCCCATGTAGTGATAGATGGGCTGGCCGTCCTTGTAGAAGCGGCTGGTGCCATCGGGCATCAGCCCCTTGCCCTGGGTTTCGCGGATTTTTCCGCACAGGTTGGTTTTGCCGGACAGGCAGAATTTGCACTCGCCACATTCGGGGGTATACAGGGGAATAACGTGATCGCCGACGGCAACACTGGTAACGCCTTCACCAATCGCCTCTACAATGCCGCCGCCTTCATGGCCAAGGATGGCTGGAAAGTTGCCCTCGGGATCCTCACCCGAGAGGGTGAATGCATCGGTGTGGCATACACCGGTTGCGATCACTTTTACCCGTACTTCCCCTGCTTTCGGGGGCATCACGTCCACCTCTTCAACCGACAGTGGCTGACCCGGGCCCCAGGCAATTGCTGCTTTTGATTTGATCATCTCAGCCATAATGTTCTCCATTGGTCATTCAGGAAGGGCGGGACGCCCAAACGAAGGCCATATTGTATTTATGGCCCTCTGATTGATAATCGCTGTTTTTATCAAATCACCTTTACGTGTGTGCAATAATCGGGTGGTGCAAAGCAAAAAGGGAAAACCATGTATCGCTGGGAAGGGGTAAACGAGTTTGTGGCGGTTGCTGAAACCGAGAGTTTCACGCGTGCCGCGAAGCGACTGGACGTGTCGACGGCACAGGTCAGCCGCCAGGTCAGTGCCCTGGAGGCCCGCTTAGCCACCCGGTTGTTCTACCGCACCACACGCCGGGTGTCGGTAACCGAGGCCGGACAGATCTTTTACCAGCACTGCCGGCAGGTACTAGACGCCCTGGAGCAGGCGGAACGCTCTATTACCAACATGCAGCTGGTCCCGCGAGGAAGACTAAGGCTGACTGCCCCGGTGACCTATGGAGAGAAATCCATTGCGCCGCTGGTCAATGACTTCGTTTTGCGATACCCCGAACTCGACGTGGACATGAAGCTTACCAACCAGACACTGGATCTGGTCGCTGAGGGGTACGATCTTGCCGTGCGCATGGGAAAGCTGCAGGATTCGACCTTGATGGCCCGGCGTCTCGCATCCCGAACCCTATACGTGTGTGCCTCGCCGGATTATCTCGCCACGCACGGCACGCCTCACTCGTTGTCCGAACTGGCGAACCACAACTGCCTGCTGGGAAACCTGGATTACTGGCGCTTCCAGGAATTGGGCCAGCCGCGCAACGTGCGGGTAACGGGGAACATCCGTTGCGACAGTGGCAGGGCCCTGCTTGATGCCGCCCTCAAGGGGATTGGCATTGTTCAGCTTCCGGATTACTACGTTCAGAGCGCACTGGATTCCAGGCTGTTGATTCCGGTGCTGACCCGTTATCAGGAAGACGATGACGGTATCTGGGCGGTGTATCCCCATAACCGTCATCTGTCGCCGAAGATAAGGCTGCTGCTGGATTTTCTTTCGGAATCCCTGAAACCTGGCGGTTCTCCGCCGGACGCAGCAAACGCGGATTATTAAGCAATGAACCGATAGGATTGTGTATTCAAAGAACGGCGCTTTGCGACTGTAGCTCCCGTCTGTACCTCCTCAAGCCAGCCTGAATTCCAAAGAGTGTCAGGAGCACCGACCAAGCTGTCGGCCACACCTCAGCGCCAACGGCCGGCCAAACTGTGGGTTCAAGAACACTTTTGTTATACTCGCCGGATTCGACAATAAACCGGGTCATGGAATGGGCCGAACACGATGATGACCAAAAAGGATCTTCCCCTCCGTCAGTTGCTGAAGCTGCGCAATTCCTGGATCGCCTGGGTGGTATTCCTGGTGTCTGTGGTTGCGACGGTATTGCTTTGGCAGGTCTCCATCCGGCTGGTTGAAGATCGCACCGAGGCCCGATTCCGCACTCAGTCCCTGCAGCTTAAGACCGCGATTGAAGAACGCTTGCTCAATTACGAACAGGTTCTTGCCGGCAGTGCCGGTCTGTTTGCTGTCACCGGTAAAGTCACACGCGATCAGTGGAAAGAGTACGTCGACAACGTCGATATCAATCGTTATTACCCTGGCATTGAGGGTATCGGCTACGTGGAGCGTATTGGTGTCCGCGAAATGGCCGATCACATTGCCTCGGTTCGGGCGGAGGGGCTTTACAATTATCTGGTCAAGCCCCTGGGTACCGGGCCCTACTACTATCCCATGGTTTATCTGGAGCCGGGCACCGAGCGTAATCGCAAGGCGCTGGGTTATGACGCTTTCAGTGACCCCATCCACCGTACTGCCATGGAACAGGCCAGGGATGACGCTATCCCGACGGTCACGGGCAAGGTTGTGCTGGTGCAGGAGTCTGTCGCCGAGGATCAGGCCGGTTTTCTGATGTACTACCCGGTGTTCCAGGGCGGCGAGATTCCGGAGATCCGGGCCGAGCGCCGCATGATGCTGGCCGGGTACGTGTTCAGTGCCTTCCGGATGAACAACCTGATCGACGGTATTGTTGGCCTGATATCGCCATTTCTGGATGTGCGCATTTACGACAGCGGGGTGGTGGCACGAGATACCCTGATGTATGGCTCCAATCTCGGTTCGCTGGACAACGAATTTAGCTTTGAAATGAGCCAGACGATCAGACACGGTGGCCGGGAATGGCTGCTGCAGACCCGTTCCACACCAGCCTTTGATTATCTCGCCGCCGACCCACGCCCCCCCATTGTTCTCGGCTCTGGTCTGGCCATCAGTTTGCTGCTCTGGTTGTTCGTGCTGGCCCTGATTCGTTCCCGGCTGATTGCCCAGGTCAGCGCCGGCCGTTATCGCGCCATCACTGAGGGCGCAGCGAACGTCACCCTGGTCATGGATCGTCGTGGGCGCCCGCTCTATGCCAGCCCGTCCAGTCGTGACATCCTGGGATTCGATCCGGACAAGGTGGAAGCCCTGGAATTCGAGAAGCTGGTGCACATGGATGACTGGTCGCACCTGCAAAGAGGTTTTGAGGAGTCCATGGCCTCACCGGGCAAACAGATGCCGGTGGTGCGTGCCCGGGTGCGCGATGCCGATGGCCAGTGGCGTGATATGGAGGGCACCTTCACCGCGATGCTCTCGGTGCCTGGCGTCAACGGTGTGGTTCTGAGCCTTCGGGATCTTACCCAGCTCAAGGCAGCTCAGTCCGAACTGCACCGACTGGCGTTCTACGATCCACTGACAGGGCTCGCTAACCGGCAGCTGTTCCGGGATCGGTTGAATCACGTGGTTCGTCGCAGTCGCCGAAGTGGCGAGGCGGCAGCCCTGATGTTCCTTGATCTGGACGGTTTCAAGCGGATCAACGATACCCTGGGGCACGATGCCGGTGACGAACTTCTGCGTCAGGTCGCGCAATGGCTGGAAGGCTGTGTCCGTGAGGAAGATTCCGTGGCCCGGCTCGGTGGCGACGAATTTGTGGTGTTGTTGTCCCGGATCAGTGGCTCCGAAGCCGCCGGCAAAGTGGCGGAAAACATTTTGCGGCGCCTGTGCCAGCGCATTCGACTGAACGACCATGAGGTAGGTGTGACCGTCAGCATCGGTATCACCATGATCCCTCACGATAGCGAAGATGCCGGGGCGTTGATGAAATATGCCGACCTGGCTATGTACCGCGCCAAGGAACTGGGGCGCAACACGTATCAGTTCTTCACGCCGGCCATGAACATCCAGGCCGCTCGCCGTCTGCTACAACAGGAAGAGCTAGCCACGGCACTCGATGGCGACCGGTTCGTGCTGCATTACCAGCCAAAAGTGGATCTGGCCACTCAGCGGGTGATAGGTGTGGAGGCTTTCCTGCGCTGGCATCATCCGGAAAAAGGCCTGGTCTCGGCCCAGCAGTTCATCACTCTGGCGGAAGAAACCGGGTTGATTATCCGCCTCGGCGAGCTGGCGCTGCGGCAAGCCTGTATCCAGGTCCAGGCACTTGAGCGGGCCGGGTTCGAGTCGCTGAAGATGGCCGTGAACTTCTCGGTGCGACAGCTGACCGATTCCGGCTTTCTGGACATGATCCGGCGGGTAATTACCGAGACGGGCGTTTCTCCCGAGCGGCTGGAGCTGGAAATGCCGGCGGAGTTGCTCAATGAAGATCCGAGAATGCTGCGGGAATTGCTGGTGTCGCTGAACGATCTGGGCGTGTGCCTGATTCTGGATGATTTCGGTACCGGCTCCTGCTCACTGGTGGCGCTGCAGCAGTTGCCGCTGGATGTGATCAAGATAGATCATCGCTTCATTCGCGACATTCCCTACAACGTCAGTGCCACCGATGTGGCGTCGGCGGTGATCGCCCTGGCTCACAAACTGCACCTGACGGTGGTGGCGGAAGGGGTGGAAACGCTGCAGCAGCTGACGTTCCTGAAATCCGCCGGTTGCGCCCAGTGCCAGGGCAATCTGTTCAGCTATCCGCTGGACGAAGATGCCCTGATCGGATTCCTGATCCGGCAGTACGAGAAGCCGCTTATTTCCTGATCATGGCAATGGCGGCCTGTAACCGGTAAAATCACGCCGTTCCCGGATCCCGGTAGCGGCCCCTCCGGGCTCAATCCTACGTCTTATATGAGTAATCATTGTCTGTGACTGAACTGAGCCGAATCCGTAACTTTTCCATTATTGCCCACATCGACCACGGTAAATCCACGCTGGCGGATCGTTTTATCCAGATCTGCGGTGGCCTGACAGACCGTGAAATGGCCGAACAGGTCCTGGACTCCATGGATCTGGAGCGGGAACGCGGGATCACCATCAAGGCCCAGAGCGTCACGCTCAACTACAAGGCAAAGGATGGGGAAACCTACAAACTGAATTTCATCGATACCCCGGGCCACGTGGATTTCTCCTACGAGGTGTCCCGCTCACTGTACGCCTGTGAAGGGGCGCTGCTGGTAGTGGATGCCGGTCAGGGTGTGGAAGCTCAGTCGGTGGCCAACTGCTACACCGCTATCGAACAAGGCCTTGAAGTGGTGCCGGTCCTGAACAAGATGGATCTGCCCCAGGCCGAGCCCGAGCGGGTTGCGGCGGAAATTGAAGACATTATCGGCATTGACGCTTCCGATGCCGTGCGCTGCAGTGCCAAAAGCGGACTGGGTGTTGAGGATGTCCTCGAGGATCTGATCAAAAAGATTCCGCCCCCCAAGGGTGATCGCAGCGCGCCGTTGCAGGCACTGATTATTGATTCCTGGTTTGATAACTACTTGGGCGTGGTGTCACTGGTTCGGGTGACCGAAGGTGTACTGCGTAAAGGCGACAAGATCGTTATCAAGTCCACCAAGAAAGCCTGGAACGCCGACAAGGTTGGTGTCTTCAATCCCAAGCCGACCGACACCGATGTGCTTGAAGCCGGTGACGTCGGTTTTGTTGTTGCGGGGATCAAAGACATCCACGGTGCGCCGGTGGGTGACACCATCGTGCACCAGAAGTTTGCGGAAGAAACCCCGATGCTGCCGGGGTTCAAGAAGGTGAAACCCCAGGTTTACGCCGGTCTGTTCCCGGTCAGCGCCGACGATTATGACGATTTCCGGGATGCCCTGGAAAAGCTCACCCTCAACGACGCCTCGCTGTTCTTTGAGCCCGAGAACTCGGATGCTCTGGGCTTCGGTTTCCGCTGTGGTTTCCTGGGCATGCTGCACATGGAGATCATCCAGGAGCGGCTGGAGCGAGAGTACGACCTGGATCTGATTACCACGGCGCCGACGGTAATCTATGAAGTGGTCACCAAGCAGGGTGAGACTCTGTCGGTGGACAACCCCTCAAGGCTTCCGGATATTGGTTCCATCGAAGAAATGCGTGAGCCCATTGTCGAGGCCAACATCCTGGTACCCCAGGAGCACCTCGGTAATGTCATTGCCCTGTGTGAAGAAAAGCGCGGTGTGCAGAAGAACATGCACTTCATGTCCACACAGGTACAGCTCACCTACGAGCTGCCGATGGCGGAAGTGGTGATGGACTTCTTTGACCGGATCAAATCGGCCAGCCGTGGCTTTGCATCACTGGATTACCACTTTGTCCGTTTCCAGAGTGCCAACCTGGTTCGCCTGGATGTGCTGATCAACGGGGATCGTGTCGACGCCCTGGCGCTGATTGTGCACCGGGATCTGTCCCACCGCAAAGGGCGCCAGTTGATCGAGAAGATGAAAGAGCTGATCCCGCGTCAGATGTTTGATATTGCCATTCAGGCTGCCATTGGTACCCAGGTGGTCTCCCGGGTAACGGTCAAGGCCCTGCGCAAGAACGTAACGGCGAAGTGTTACGGTGGCGACGTCAGCCGTAAAAAGAAACTGCTTCAGAAGCAGAAGGAAGGTAAAAAACGCATGAAGCAGCTGGGTAATGTCGAGGTGCCTCAGGAAGCGTTTCTTGCTGTATTGAAAGTGGATAACTAAAAAGGCACCTGGATGGACATTGATTTTCCACTGGTACTGGTGGTTCTGACTTTCGTGACCGGAGCGGTCTGGCTGGCGGACATCGCGTTCCTGAGAAAGCGTCGGCTTGCCGGCGCAGAGCAGGGTGGCCAGGTAGACGAATCAGCCGATGAGTTCGAGGACCGGGAACCCTGGCTGGTGGATATCAGCCGCTCATTTTTCCCCGTGCTGGCGGTAGTCCTGGTGCTTCGGTCGTTCCTGATCGAGCCGTTCCAGATCCCCTCAGGCTCCATGTTGCCGACCCTCGAAGTGGGGGATTTTATCCTGGTCAACAAGTACGCCTATGGCCTGCGCCTGCCGGTGGCCGGTACCAAGATTGTTGAGATCGGCGATCCGGAGCGGGGTGATGTCATGGTGTTCCGCTATCCTGAGGATGGCACCACCAATTACATCAAGCGGGTTGTCGGCCTGCCGGGCGATCATATTCGTTACCGCAACAAGCAACTGTTCATCAATGATGAGCCGGTTCCCCGGGATTTCGTTGCGCGCTTGCCCCCCATGGAACGCTGGCGGGAACAGTTGGGTGAGGTTGAACATGATCTGTACCTGACCATGGGGCGGGTGAGCGGTTCCGGTGAGGGAGAATGGGTTGTTCCTGAAGGCCATTACTTTGTCATGGGCGATAATCGCGACAACAGTAACGACAGCCGTTTCTGGGGCACGGTGCCGGATGAGATGGTGGTGGGCAAGGCCTTTGCTATCTGGATGCACTGGAAATCACTGACAAGTCTGCCATCTTTTGATCGGGTGGGTGGCATCCAATAATTCTGATGGTTCCGGAGTATAAGACGATGAGAAGACACTATCCCGCAGGCCTGAACACGCAGCAGGGCGGCGCTTTGACGATGATGATCATGGCTCTGTTCTTTGGTGGCCTGCTGACTCTGGCGATCAAGATCGGGCCGGCCTACCTGGATGACTTTACCATCCAGGAAGCTCTGGAAAGCCTGGATGGTACCGACGGCCTGTCACAGATGGGTCCGGCGCAGGTGCGCAGCCTGATTAACAAGCGCCTGAGTGTGAATAACGTTGACGGTTTTGATCCAAAGAACATCTCCGTTGAAAAAAATGGCGAACTGGTCGTGATCAAGGTGGATTACGAGGTTCGCAATAACATCTTCCGGAACGTGGACACCGTTGTGCACTTCCAGCACGAGTATGAGTTTCAGGGCCAGTGAGTTCACAACCAGACCTAGACCAACTTCAGCGCCGCATTGGCTACCAGTTCAAGGAGCCGGAGCGGCTTCTGCTGGCGCTGACCCATCGCAGTTTTGGCAACCAGAATAACGAACGTCTTGAATTTCTGGGCGATTCTATCGTGAACATGGTGATCGCCGAGTATCTGTATCTTCATTTCGAGAAGGCCCGGGAAGGGCAGTTGAGCCGGCTTCGGGCCCGTATGGTCAAGGGGGTTACCCTCGCGGAGATCGGTCGTGAATTTCAGTTGGGCCAGTATCTGAGGCTCGGTTCGGGAGAGCTGAAAAGTGGTGGCTTCCGCCGTGAGTCCATTCTCGCCGATGCCGTGGAATCCATTATCGGGGCCATTTATCTGGACAGCGACTTTCATACCTGTCGGGCTCAGGTGTTACGCTGGTTTGAACAGCGCTTGGCAAACCTGGATATTCAGGACACACAGAAAGATCCGAAAACCCGGTTGCAGGAGTACCTGCAGTCCAGGCAATTTCCGTTGCCGCGCTATGAAGTGATTTCCGTTGACGGCGAGGCCCACAACCAGACTTTCCATGTTTCCTGCGCCTTGCCCTCGCTGGACCGTAAAACCACCGGCACTGGCAGTAGTCGACGTGTTGCTGAACAGCAGGCCGCCCGAAATGCACTCAAGCAACTGGGTGTGGAGAATTCCTGATGACTGATATTACCCGCCCGGAAAACCCGGAAAGCCGCTGTGGTTTCGTCGCCATTGTCGGCCGGCCGAATGTGGGCAAGTCTACACTGCTCAATCACATTCTTGGCCAGAAGCTGAGCATCACCTCACGGAAGCCACAGACCACCAGGCATCAGGTGCTCGGTATCAAGACAGAGGGCCCGGTACAGGCCATTTATGTCGATACACCGGGCATGCATGAGGATGAGCCCCGTGCCCTGAACCGCTATATGAACAAGGCGGCCGCGTCCGCCCTTATCGACGTGGATGTGGTGGTCTTCGTGGTGGATCAGCTGGCGTGGACCAGCGCCGATGAGATGGTGCTGGAGAAGCTCAAGCGGGTGAAGTGCCCGGTTATCCTGGCGGTCAACAAAGTCGACAAGCTGGAGAAGCGGGAGCTGTTGTTGCCCCATCTGGAGGCTCTGTCCAAAAAGCGGGACTTTGCCGAGATCATTCCTCTTTCGGCACTGAAAGAGACCAATCTGGAGCCGCTGGAATCGGCTGTTGGCCGCTTCCTGCCCGAAAGTGTCCACTTCTACCCCGATGATCAGATCACAGACCGCAGTGAACGCTTTATGGCGGCCGAAATGGTCAGGGAGAAAATCACTCGTCAACTGGGCGCTGAACTGCCGTATTCCGTGGCAGTGGAGATTGAAGAGTTCAAGCACCAGGGCAATACCCTGCATGTTTCGGCACTGATTCTGGTCGAACGGGAAGGCCAGAAGAAAATCATCATTGGCGATAAGGGTGAGCGCCTGCGTAGTATCGGTCAGGAAGCCCGGGTTGATATGGAGCGGATGTTCGGATCCAAGGTGATGCTCCGGCTCTGGGTCAAGGTCAAGCGAGGCTGGGCTGACAGCGACAGGGCTCTGAAAAGCCTGGGCATGAGCGATTTCTGAGGCCGCCATGAAGGGCGCGGTGCAGCAAGAGCCCGCTTATGTGGTCCATCGGCGACCCTGGCGCGAAACCGCCTTGCTGGTGGATCTGTTTACTCTGAATCACGGCCGCATGAGTGTGGTTGCCCGAGGCGCCAACAGCACTAAGAGCCCGCTCAAGGCCCAGCTTCAGCCATTCCAGCCGTTATTAGTGGACTGGACCGGCAAAAGTGAGCTGAAAACCCTGGTGCAGCTGGAAGTGCGCAGTGCGCCAGCGGTCAGCCAACCCCGCGCGTTGTACAGTGGTTTCTACATTAATGAACTGGTTCAGCGGGTGTTACCGGTGGCCGATCCCTCCCCCGCGTTGTTTGCCAGCTACATTGAAACGCTGCAGGCCCTGGCGGATCTGTCTTCACAGGACGATGTGGAGCCGTTGCTGAGGCGTTTTGAGCGCGCATTTGCTGCCTCGCTGGGCTACGATTTTGCCTGGGACGAAACCACGGATACAGGTATGCCTGTACAGGCAGGCGAGCTCTATGGCTACGATCCGGGCCAGGGCATCGTTTCCAATCTCGCGCCGGAGTTGCCATTGCGCCAATTGCCGGGTGAGGCATTGCTGGCACTGGCGGCCGGCGATTTCATGAGTGAAGCACCCCGTAAAACCGCCAAGCGCGTCATGCGGGTGCTGGTGGATTACCTTTTGCAGGGCCGGCCGCTGCACAGCCGTTCCCTGTTCAGTCATTCGAATCCGTCATCTGGGAGAGAATCATGAATACCCGAGTCCTGCTTGGAGTGAATATTGATCATGTGGCCACCTTGCGTCAGGCCCGGGGCACCCGTTACCCGGACCCCGTGCAGGCGGCGTTGGTGGCGGAAGAAGCCGGTGCTGATGGCATCACCATTCACCCCCGTGAGGATCGCCGGCATATCCAGGACCGGGATGTGCTGCTGTTGCGGGAAGTACTGCAGACCAAAATGAATCTGGAAATGGCGGTGACCGACGCCATGCTGGCGTTCGCCGAGCAGGTGCGCCCGGAATGTGTCTGCCTGGTGCCGGAAAAACGCGAGGAGCTCACCACCGAAGGTGGACTGGATGTGGATGGCCAGGAAGAGCGCGTGGCCAAGGCCTGTGATCGTCTGGCAAAAATCGGCGCCGAGGTTTCGTTGTTTATCGATCCGGACCCGGTACAGATCGACGCGGCGGTGCGCTGCGGTGCGCCGGTGGTTGAGTTGCATACCGGTGAATATGCCGAGGCCGGGGAACCCGAAGCGGTGGAAGCCTCATTCAAAGTGCTTGCCGATGCCGTGGCCTATGCCCGCAAGAAGGGGCTGATTGTGAATGCGGGCCATGGTCTGCATTACCACAACACCGAGCGGGTGGCCGCTATCCCGGGTATCAATGAACTGAACATCGGCCATGCGATCATCGCCCGTGCCGTCTTTACCGGCCTGAAAGATGCGGTCCGGGACATGAAGGCGATTCTTGACCGGGCCAGGGCCTGATCAACAGTCAGGTGGTTTCCGGCTGGCGCTGCTGTTCCCGGAACAGTTGCTGCCAGTCGGTCTGCTCACTCCAGATCTGCAGCCGCTCCATGGCCGAAATCAGTTGATCTTTTAACAGCTCTCGATCCGGAGCCTCGCACTTCAGGGCGGTCTCGAACCGGTTGGCGGCTGTGCGCAGTTCGGGAACGCCGCAGTAGCGGGTGGCCCCGTGAAGCTTATGCACGCACTCAAGCAGGGGCTCGTTGCCACCGGTCTGCCAAAGCGCCTGAATCCGGTCGATATCGGTGTGTAACTGCTCCAGCAACATACTGAACAGCTCCTCCGCCAGATCGGCCTTGCCCGCCGCCAGTTGAATGCTCTCCTCTACACTGACGCAGTCCTGCTGCATCCGGCGATTTGACGGCCGCAGTGTCCGGCGGGTATCCCGTACTTCGGAAATCCGGAAGCGGTCGGCGCTATTGGTGCAGTCGTAGCCGGTGTATTCGCGAATCAGTTCCACCAGTTGGCTGCTGCTGATCGGCTTGGGCATATAGCCGTCGAAGCCTTGTTGCGCCAGCCGTTCCTGTTCGTCCGCCAGAGCGTGGGCGGTCAGGGCAATAATGGGGGTGTGATGTGAGCCGCTGTCCAGATCACGGATGCGGGCCGTGGTTTCCACGCCGTCCATCCCCGGCATCTGCAGGTCCATGAACACCAGGTCAAACGCCTTCTGACGCACCTTGGTCAATGCCTCGAATCCGCTGGAGGCGCCTTCGGCTTCCAGGCGGCAGTCATTGAGCAAGGTCATTACCAGTTTCAGGTTGGCTTCGTTATCGTCCACCGCCAGAATGCGGGGCGTGCCTGAGCCGCTGTTCTGCCTCAATGGTAGCGCGGCTTCCGGCGCGCTTCGGTTGCCCGACTGAATGCCATGGATCAGCAGCAGCAGTTCATCGTAGAGGGCGTCCCGGCAGACCGGTTTGGTCAGGTGGCCGCTGGCCAGGCCCGACAGCGGCGTGTCGTGGGTTTCCAGAGTGGGCGTCAGCAACAGGGTGCGGCAGTCGCGTTCCACTTCCAGGGAACGCACCAGGTTGCAGTACTGGCTGGAGTTGAGCAGGTGGCGGGTAATGCCGATGATGGCGCCGGCGTAGCCTTCCTGCCTCCGTTGCGCCTCTTCTATCTGTTCCTGCAGTGCTCCGGGTGAGGCAACCCGTTCAACGGCCACGCCCCAGTCCCTTAACAGGTGCTCCACCGCCAGCCCGGTGGTCTTCTGGTGTTCGAGATAGATGATCTTTTCACCCCGGAGCGCCTCTTTGGGGCTGGAGCTGTCGCCGGTTGAGGACAGTTCCGGCGTCAGGGTAAACCAGAACGTGGAACCTTTGCCCAGCTCACTTTCCAGGCCGATCTTGCCGCCCATTTCTTCCACCAGCCGTTTGGAGATGGCCAGCCCCAGACCGGTACCGCCATACTGCCGGGCAGTGGAGGCATCGGCCTGGCTGAAGGCGTTAAACAGTGACTGCTGCTGGGCACGTGACAGACCAACGCCGGAATCGGTGATGCTCAGGCGCAGAGTAACCCGGTTATGCTCGGTATCTTCGTCTTCCAGACTCGCCCGTAATACCACTTCGCCGGTCTGGGTGAACTTGATGGCATTGTTCACCAGGTTGGTGATCACCTGCTTGACTCGCAGCGGATCCCCCATGATGTTGTCCGGTACATCGTTGTAGACCAGTGGCACCAGGTCCAGGTTTTTAGCGTGGGCCGCCGGTGCCAGCATGACCATCACCTCCTCAACGATATCCCGGAGCTGGAAAGGCACGCGGTCCAGTATCAGTTTGCCGGCTTCGATCTTGGAGAAATCCAGAATGTCGTTAATGATGGTCAGCAGGATTTCCGAGGATTTGCGGATGGTGTTCAGGTGGTCGCGCTGCTGGCGGGGCAGTGGGCTTTTCAGCAACAGCTCGGTGAAGCCGATGATGCCGTTCAGCGGCGTCCGGATTTCATGGGACATGTTGGCCAGGAACTCGGATTTGATCCGGCTCGCTTCCAGTGCTTCCTTGCGGGCAAAGTCCAGTTCGATATTCTGGATTTCAATGGTCTCCAGGGTCTCCCGCAGGTCTTCGGTGGCCTGGTCAATGTTCTGTTGCATTTCGGCCTGGGCCTTACTCAATTCCGAGGCCATATCATTGAGCCCCGACTCCAGCTGTTCGAACTCCGGGCCGGCACTGGTGTAAACCCGGGTGTCGAGCTTGCCTTCCTTGAGTTTGGCTACGGCTTCGTTGAGCTGGAATACCGGGTCGGTGAAGGCACGGCTCAGCCGCAGCGCGATGGCAAGACTGAGCAGGACACCACCGATCACCAGCAGCAGCGAGATCAGCAGCGCCTTGTAGGTTTCCTTTTCCGTGCGCACGTGGGACATCTCTACGGCAACCCAGCCCAGCGGGGCCTGGCGTTCCGCCGCAGACTGGCGGGCGTCCGGGTCCAGCATGGTCTCGATCATCAGATCCTGAAGGTGAACCGGCGTGACAAAACGAGTGCTGCTATCGTGGGTCAACCGGATCGGCTGGTTGGGTTCCAGCGGTGCCATCGCCACGGTTTCAGCGCTGCCTGGGCCAGTATGAAGCATGCGCTGGCCATCGCTGCCATAGAAGGTGATGGAGCGAACATCCTGTTCTTCAAGAAGGGCGTTGGAGAGGCTGCTCAGCAGGCTGCGATTGGCCGTGAACAGGCCGTATTCAGAGCCTGCGGCAAGCTGTCGGGACAGGGACTCACCGCGATCCTTCAGCAGGTTCTCAATGTTGTTCACCCAGCTGTAGGTAAAGAATAGCCCTAACAACAGCGTGGTGAGCAGGGTGGGAACCAGAGTTACCACCAGTACTTTCTTGCGAATGCCCCAACGTCGCATACCGAGTTCCTGTAAAATTACCTTGTCCGCCGGCAGGGAGCGCCTGCTGGTGGATACTTCCTTGTCAGCATAGCTGAACGGCAATGATATAACCGTGGCCGTTATCCCGGAAACAGACAGTTATAGCCGCAGGTCATGGATATAGCGACAAGCTGTATTGGGACAAGGCGGCCATAACGCGTATGATTCGAATCCGAAAGTGTATCACAGGGTATCAATATGATTTTCCCCACCATTGAAGATTATGTCGGCCATACACCCCTGGTGCGTCTGCAGCGTCTGCCGGGAGACACCAGTAACGTCATCCTGGCAAAACTGGAGGGGAACAACCCGGCAGGTTCGGTGAAAGACCGGCCGGCTTTGAGCATGATCCAGGAGGCTGAACGCCGGGGAGAGATCAAGCCCGGGGACACCCTGATTGAAGCCACCTCCGGCAATACCGGTATCGCGCTGGCCATGGCCGCGGCCATCAAGGGCTATCGAATGGTGCTGATCATGCCTGATAACCTGAGTGAGGAACGACGCGCCTCCATGCGTGCATACGGCGCCCAGGTGGTGAACGTTTCCCGTGAGCAGGGCATGGAAGGCGCCCGGGATCTGGCCATTCGAATGGAGGCCGAAGGTAAGGGCAAGGTTCTGGACCAGTTCAGCAATGCCGATAACCCTTCGGCCCACTATCACACCACGGGCCCGGAAATCTGGGAGCAGACCGCCGGGCGGGTTACGCACTTTGTCAGCTCCATGGGCACCACCGGTACCATCATGGGCGTGTCCCGTTACCTGAAAGAGCGCAATCCCGATATCCGTATTATCGGCCTGCAGCCAGAGGATGGGGCTTCGATTCCGGGTATTCGCCGCTGGCCGGAGGCTTACCTGCCGAAAATCTACGATGCCAGCCGGGTCGACCAGGTTCTGGATATTGGCCAGCAGGAAGCCGAGGACACCATGCGGGCACTGGCCGAGCGAGAGGGCATTTTCTGTGGTGTGTCCTCCGGCGGTGCCATTGCAGCGGCCCTGAAATTGTCCCGTGAGGTTGAAAACGCCGTGATCGTGGCCATTATCTGTGACCGCGGAGACCGTTACCTCTCCACCGGTGTGTTTCCCGGCGCCTGAGTGGCCCCCAATCAAGAGAATTCTATATGAGTAAGCGTCGCCGCAAGGTTCTGCCCAAGGAGCCCGTGCGTTGTGAAATCGAGACCCTGAGCCACGATGGCCGGGGCATTGCCCGCGCTGATGGCAAAACCCAGTTTGTTGACGGAGCCCTGCCGGGCGAAACCGTGATGGCCAAAATGGTCAGCACCCGCAGCCGGTTTGATGAGCTGCGCACAACCGAAGTGCTGGAAGCAGCCCCTGACCGCCAGCAGCCACCCTGTGAGTTTGCCGATCTTTGCGGTGGTTGCAGTCTTCAGCACATGAGCGCCGATGCCCAGATACGGTTCAAGGAAAATACCCTGCGCGAGCATTTTGCCCACTTTGGGGGCATTGAACCGGAGCAGTGGGTGGCTCCGATGCGTTCTCCGGATAGCCTCGGCTATCGTCGCAAGGCGCGGCTGGGCGTACGTTATGTGAAGGCCCGGGAGTCGGTGCTGGTTGGTTTCCGGGAGAAGCGCAATAGCTTTCTGACCGATATTGACCGCTGCGTGGTACTGGATCCCCGGATCGGTGAGCGAATCGAGCCTCTTCGGGAGTTGCTACATGGCATGGCGGCATTTGACCGGATTGCCCAGGTAGAAGTGGCCTGTGGCGATGATACGGCTGCCATGGTGTTCCGGAACATGGATGACCTGGTGCCGGACGACCGGGAAAAGCTGATCGCCTTTGGTCAGGCCCATGACTTGCATATCTATCTGCAGCCCAAGGGCCCGGACACCGTGCACCGGATCTGGCCGGAATCGGGCGGGCGGGACGATGAACGCCTGACCTATCGTATGGATGAGTTTGACCTCACCATGGCCTTCCATCCCATGGACTTTACCCAGGTGAACGCCGGCATCAACCGCAATATGGTACACCGTGCGGTCGAGTGGCTGGACGTCCAGCCCGGAGAGCGGGTACTGGATCTGTTCTGCGGCCTGGGCAACTTTACGCTGCCACTGGCCCGCAAGGGCGGGCAGGTTGTGGGTGTGGAAGGCGACGATGCCATGGTGGTTCGCGGCCGTGAAAACGCCCGCCTGAACGATCTCTCCAATGTGGAATTCCACGGGGCAGATCTGCACGGGGATTTCACCGGGCAATCCTGGGCAAAAGAGGGTTTTGACAAGATTCTGATCGATCCACCCCGTTCGGGCGCGGAGGAGATCTGTAAGTATCTGACTGCTTTCGGTGCCAACCGCATTGTTTACGTGTCCTGCAACCCCGCTACCCTGGCGCGGGATGCCGGGGTGATGGTGCGCAACGGTTATCGGCTGGTACAGGCCGGTGTGATGGATATGTTCCCCCATACCACCCACGTTGAGTCCATTGCGTTGTTTGAGCGTAGCGCAGACTGACCGGGTTTAGGGGGTATGCAACGGAACGGCCAGGATGGCCGTGAGAATAACCGAAAAACAAATGGGTAAAGCTCTGCCATGGTAAAAGTTCGGGAAGACTATTCGATCAGCGGTGATGGCGAGGTCGATATAGACCGCTGCGTGCAGCACATCGCTGAACAGACTCATCTCGAGGATCCGGATCAGCTTCGGCGGGCTTGTGAGAAAGCCGCCCAGATTGCCGTTCAGGCGTTCCGGGAAGACCGTTTGTGGGCGCCCGGAGCCAGCAGTTTCCGGACCGGTCTGGAAATGGCGCAGGTTTTGGCAGAGCTGCATCTTGATCAGGCCAGCCTGGTTGCCGCCGTGCTCTATCGGGCGGTGCGTGAAGAACGGGTGCCGCTTGAAGAGGTTCGCAAGGAATTCGGCGATGAAGTGGCGGGGCTGATTAACGGCGTGCAGCAGATGGCTGCGATTTCGTCCATCCATCATCCGCTCAAGGGCAATGTCCTGGGGCAGAGCGAAGGCCAGTTGGACAATGTCCGCAAGATGCTGGTCACCATGATTGATGACGTTCGGGTAGCGCTCATCAAACTGGCAGAGCGCACCTGCGCTATCCGCGCAGTGAAAGATGCGCCGGAAGAAAAACGCATGCGCGTGGCCCGGGAAGTCTTCGACATCTATGCTCCGTTGGCGCACAGGCTCGGTATCGGCCACATCAAGTGGGAGCTGGAAGATCTCTCATTCCGCTACCTGCATGGTTCTGCATACAAGAAAATCGCCAAGTTGCTGGATGAGAAACGGCTGGACCGTGAAAGCTACATCCGCCGCGTGATTGATACCCTGCAAACCGAGCTCAAGGCTTCCGGTATCAAGGCCGAGCTCAGCGGGCGGGCCAAGCACATCTACAGTATCTGGCGGAAGATGCGTCGTAAGGGAATCGATTTTTCCCAGGTTTACGATGTCCGTGCCGTGCGCATTCTGGTGCCGGAGGTTCGTGATTGCTATGGTGCGCTGGGGATTGTTCACACCCTGTGGCGCCACATTCCCAACGAGTTTGATGACTACATTGCCAACCCCAAGGAGAACGGTTACCAGTCGCTGCACACCGCTGTGATCGGCCCGGAAGGCAAGGTCATGGAGGTGCAGATTCGTACCCATGCCATGCATGAAGAAGCGGAGCTGGGTGTGTGTGCCCACTGGCTGTACAAGGGCACCGATACCAGGAACAAATCCACCGGCTACGACGCCAAGATCAACTGGTTGCGCCAGGTTCTGGAGTGGCAGGAGGAGCTGGGAGACATTTCCGGACTGGCGGATCATCTGAAATCAGACGTGGCCTCAGACCGGGTGTATGTGTTTACGCCGGAAGGCCATGTGGTAGACCTGCCCCAGGGCGCCACGCCGGTGGATTTTGCCTACCGGGTGCATACCGAAATTGGTCATGCCTGCCGGGGTGCCAGGGTGAACAGCCGCATTGTTCCGCTGACCTACCCGCTCAAGACCGGGGATCAGGTTTTTATTCTGACCTCCAACAATCCGGCTCCCAGCAGGGACTGGCTCAACCCGAGCCTGGGCTATATTCAGACGTCCAGGGCCCGGGCGAAGGTTACACACTGGTTCAAACAGCAGAACCGTGACCGCAATGTCATTGACGGCCGCGCTATTCTGGAAGATGAGTTCAAGCGCCTGTCGCTGTTTGATGTGGAGCTGGAACAACTGGCAGCCAAGGTCAACTACCACAGCATTGATGATATGTTTGCCGCCATCGGGGCGGGAGACCTGCGGCCTACTCATGTGGCCAATGTGGCTCAGCAACTGTTGGAGCCCCGGTCTGAACAGCTGGATCTTAAGCTGACCCCGAACCGGAAAAAGCCCTACGATACTGAATCCGATATCCAGATACTCGGTGTTGGCAAGTTGAAAACCCAGGTGGCCAAGTGTTGCAAGCCGCTGCCCGGCGACCCGATCGGGGGATACATCACCGTGGGCCGCGGCGTGACCGTGCACCGCCAGGACTGCCTCACGTTCCTGAACCTGCGGGAATTTGAACCGAACCGCATCATTGAAGTGAACTGGGGCGGGCAGCCCGCGGCGGTCTATCCGGTGGATATCGAAATTGAGGCCTACGATCGATCCGGTCTGCTGCGTGACATCACCCAGGTGCTGTCTTCGTCCCGCAGTGATGTGTTGTCTCTCAACACCGTGACCAACAAAGACGAGAACACGGCCACTATGCGGGTGACGGTGGAAATCTCCAGCCTGGAGCAGTTGGCGCGGCTGCTGGCCCAGATTCGGAACCTGCCGAACATCATCGACGTAAGGCGGAAACGCGGATGAGTTACAGCATCGAAGATCTGAAATACCTGATGGCCCGGCTCCGGGATCCGGACACCGGTTGCCCCTGGGACACCAAACAGACCTTTGCCAGCATCGTGCCTCACACGATTGAAGAAGCTTACGAAGTCGCTGATGCCATCGAGCAGGAGGATTTCCCACATCTGAAAGACGAACTGGGAGATCTTCTTTTCCAGGTCATCTTCTATGCCCGCATGGGAGAAGAAACCGGACACTTTGAGTTTGATGGCATTGTTGACCACTTGGTTCGCAAGCTGGTTCGGCGCCATCCCCACGTGTTTCCGGGGGGCACATTGGAGAGCCGTATCGATCCGGATAATCGACCCGATGAAGCCTGGATCAAGGAAAGCTGGGAGCGCATCAAGGCCGAGGAGCGCGCTGAGAAGCCGGTGGCTGAGACTCCGGCCAGCCGTCTGGACGGTATTGCCCGCACTCTGCCGGCCATGGCCCGGGCGGAAAAACTGCAACGGCGTGCGGCCCGGCATGGCTTCGACTGGCCGGATATCGGCCCGGTGTTCGACAAACTTCACGAAGAGATCGACGAGCTCAAGGAAGCCTGGCAAATGGCCGAGGCCGGTACCGGAGATCTGGATGCGGTTGAGGACGAGCTGGGTGACCTGCTGTTTGTTTGCGTAAATCTGGCACGTTTCCTGAAGGTAAATCCCGAGCAGGCCCTGAAACGAACCAATCGCAAGTTTGATGCCCGGTTCCGTGCCATTGAGCGGGTGCTGGAAAAAGAAGGTCGTAATCTGGATGAAGAAACCCTGGAAGCGCTGGATGCCGTGTGGCAGAGCGTGAAAGGAGTGGAAAAGGAGTAGGGAAGCGGAACTGGAAACCGTCACCGATAGGTACAATCCGTTACCAATTTTCCGTCACCGGCCTGTCATTCTTCGTCTACACTTCCGGGAACAGTCGCACTGAAAAAGTGCGTTGTGCCATCAAACAAGATGCAGGAGTGAAGGCACCATGAAGATCAAAGATCTGGTCAAGCACTGGGATAAACACGGCCGTGGAAGACTGACCCGGGACGCCGCCTATCTGTCTTTGGCTGACCAGCATCATGACCGCTTGCAGAAGCTTGCGGCACTGTATCCGATGAAGTCTACTCAGGATCTGATGCGGGATCTGATCTCCGCCGCTCTCGACGAGCTGGAAACCAGTTTCCCCTACGTTCAGGGTGAGAAGGTTGTGGCTTACGACGAGGATGGCTTTGAAATCTATGAGGACAAAGGCCTGACACCGCAATTCGTTGCCCTGAGCCAGAAACACATCAAGCGCCTCAAGGCCCGCCAGTTGGAGTCGGTTGCCTGACGGTTGCCAACACCCATTGCCATATTCTGTAACAACAACGCCGGGCTCAGCCCGGCGTTGTTGTTTGTATTACGACTTCTTCTGTTCTGCCAATCGGTCTTTCAGCGGACCCTGGCTGATCAGGTCGTCCAGAGCGGCGGCAATCATGTCGTTCAGGATCTCACTTTCGCTTCGGTCCGGGTAGAGTTCCGCCAGGGCCGCAATCCGTGCGGCATCTTCCAGAGGCAGGCGCAAGTTGTATTCATGGCTGCGCTCCTGGGCCTGTTTTTCCTTTTCCCAATGCTGGGGCAGTTCGGTCACTTTCATGTCAGCTCCTGAGCGAAGTGGTTGAATCGTCAATAGACTTTCTGCGTTGCTCCCTAGTATCGTAAGTTTAGATTGTTTCCGTCAATTCAGAAGGAACCTGCCGTGACCGAACTGCACCCGGATCTTCGAGAAAACGTACGTTTGCTGGGCGATCTGCTTGGCCAGAGCATACTCCGATTCCCCGGACAGGACTGCTACGACCGCATTGAAGAAATCCGCGCCGCCGCCAAGGCTGACCGGCGCCAGGAAAGCGGTTCCGGACAACGCCTGGTGAAGCTCCTGGGCCAGCTCAGCGATGATGAGCTGTTACCGGTGACCCGAGCCTTTAACCAGTTTCTCAACCTTGCCAACCTGGCTGAGCAGTACCATGGAATTCGTCGCAAGCAGGGGCATCCGTCAGATCTGATGGTGGAATCCCTGGGGGACGTGTTTGATCGGCTGAAGTCCGGGGGGATAGACCCGCAAGAGTTGCATCGGAAGGTTGCAGATTTACGCATAGAGTTTGTGCTCACCGCGCACCCCACCGAAGTGGCCCGGCGTACATTGATCCTCAAGTACGATGAAATGTCCGATTGCCTGTCGAGGCTGGATCATGACGACCTGATGCCCGGTGAACGGGAGGAAATTGTTGACCGGTTGTCGCTGTTGATTGCCGAGGCCTGGCATACCGACGAGATTCGGCATGAAAGGCCGACCGCCGTGGACGAGGCCAAGTGGGGCTTCGCCGTTATCGAGAACAGTCTCTGGCAGGCGCTGCCGAAATTTCTCCGTAGCCTGGACACCTCGCTGTCGGAGGCGACCGGTCAGGGGCTTCCGTTGCAGGTGTCGCCGATCCGAATTGCCTCGTGGATGGGGGGAGACCGTGATGGCAACCCCAATGTCACCCACGAAGTGACCCGGGAAGTGTTTCTGCTTGGTCGCTGGATGGCCGCAGATCTCTATCTGCGCGATATCCAGGCGCTGAGAGCGGAGCTCTCCATGTGGCAGGCAAGCGATGAATTGCGGGCCGAGGTGGGAGATTCCCGGGAGCCGTATCGCCAGGTGCTGGCCCAGTTGAGGGAACGCCTGATCAAGACCCGGGACTGGGCCGAGGCCAGCGTCAAGGGCGAGCCGGCGGACGATTCGGGCATTCTGTTTGAGAACGAGGATCTGACCGGGCCTTTGGAATTGTGCTATCGCTCCCTGATGGAGTGCGGGCTGGAGACCATTGCCAATGGTCCGCTGCTGGATACCATTCGCCGGGCTCACACCTTCGGCCTGCCACTGATCCGACTGGATATCCGCCAGGAGGCCTCACGCCACGCCGAGGCGGTGGCAGAGATGGTGAACTACCTGGGGTTGGGTGACTATCTGTCCTGGTCGGAACAGGAGCGCCAGGCGTTTCTGGTCAAGGAACTGAAAGGGCGGCGCCCCCTGGTGCCCCGGAATTGGCAACCCTCCGAGCCGGTGCGGGAGGTGCTGGCAACCTGCGAGGTGGTCGCAGGCCAGACACCGGAAGCCCTGGGTTCCTACGTCATTTCCATGGCCAGCAAGCCCTCGGACGTTTTAAACGTGATTTTGCTGCTGCGGGAAGCGGGGATGGCTTTCCCCATGCGCGTTGTGCCGCTGTTCGAAACGTTGGATGATCTCAAGGGGGCACCCGACAGTATGGCGGCCCTGTACGAGGTGGACTGGTATCGGGAATACTGCAGCGGACGCCAGGAAGTCATGATCGGCTATTCAGACTCCTCCAAAGATGCCGGCCAGTTGATGGCGGCCTGGGCCCAGTACCAGGCCCAGGAGAAGCTGACCGAAGTGGCCAATCGATATGGAGTGCATCTGACTCTGTTTCATGGCCGCGGCGGCACCGTGGGCCGGGGCGGTGGTCCGGCGAATCGGGCGATTCTGTCCCAGCCGCCGGGCTCGGTGAACGGCAGCTTCCGGATTACCGAGCAGGGCGAGATGATCCGCTTTAAATTTGGTCTGCCGAGGCTGGCGGTGCAGAGTCTGACCCTCTACACCACCGCGGTGATTGAGGCGACCCTGGCGCCACCACCTGTGCCAAAGGATGAGTGGCGCGAGGTGATGGACTGGCTGACCGAGCGTTCGCTGCGGTCCTACCGTGAGGTGGTCCGTGAGAATCCCGATTTTGTGCCTTACTTCCGCCAGGTCACACCGGAAACGGCTCTGGGTAAACTCGCCCTTGGCAGCCGGCCGGCCCGGCGCAAGGCCACAGGGGGCGTTGAAAGCCTGAGAGCCATTCCGTGGATTTTTGCCTGGACCCAGATGCGGTTGATGCTGCCCAGCTGGCTGGGCAGTGATGTTGCCCTCGAAGAGGCGGCCCAGGCGGACCGCCTGCCCGAGCTGCGGGAGATGATGCAGGGCTGGCCGTTCTTCCGCACCTACGTGGATATGCTGGAAATGGTCCTCGCCAAGGCAGATTTGCGTATTGCCAGCTATTACGAGCAGACCCTGGTTGAGGACGAGCACTTGCTGGCGCTTGGCCAGAGCCTGAGGCAGCGTTTGCAGGGCTGCATTGAGCGTCTGCTGGAGCTTAAACAGCAACAGACTCTGCTGGAGCAGGAGCCGGTGTTTGCCCATTCAATGAAAGTCCGGAATCCCTACACTGATCCGCTGCACTATCTGCAGGCAGAATTACTCAGGCGTGACCGGGAAAGCGAGGGGGCTGGAAAGGTGCCTGAATTGGTCGAGAGGGCGCTGAAGGTGACCATGGCCGGAATTTCTGCCGGTATGCGAAATACCGGTTAAGGTGCATAATAAGGCCGGGGCCGGACAGCCCCGGCCCATTTGCTTTAAGGAGTTACCCCCGTTGGCATTGTCGGAGAGGCTTTCGCGTTTTCTAGCCCGCAAGGGCATTACCTACCAGCCACTGGAAACGGAGCCCGTTGCCAATCTGGACGCGGCGGTGCTTGCTTCGGGTAAACCCCAGCATGACTTTATCAAGGCGACCCTGCTGATCGATATCAATGGGGTGGTTATGGTGGTACACCGTTTTGACAGCACGCTTGATATGGATGCCGTGCACCAGTTCACCGGTCGGCGCCTGCAGCCGCTGACGGCGCGCCAGACTTCCCGGTTGTTCGGGGACTGTGACGCCGGATTCGTACCTCCGATCGGAGCCGCCTGGGAGCTGCCGGTTCTGGTGGATGAAGATGTAGTGACAGCCGAAAGTGTGATCTTCTCCGGTGGCACGGACCACAGCCTGGTTGAAATGGACGGCCGGGCCTTCCGTCTGGCCCAGGCTGGCGCCCGGCAGGGACATCTGGTTATTCGTGGTCAGGGCGTGGAAGATCGCGAAGCCCTGACTCTGGAAGACGTGGCAGACAAACTGCAAAAGCTTTATCGGCTGCCGCCAATGCCGGCCCTGGCATTGCGAATCCTGCGGCTGACCGCCAATACTGAAGCGACGGCCAAAGAGCTGGCCGAGTTGATCGAATTCGACCCCAGTATGACCGCGCAGATCATGCGCTATGCCCGATCAGCGCTGTTCAACTACCCCGGCCAGATAAACTCTGTACAGGAAGCGGTCACCCGGGTCCTCGGTTTTGACCGGGTTGCCCACATTGCCCTGGGTATTGCCTCGGTGCGGGCGTTTGATGTGCCCCGCGGAGGCATGCTCGGCATGGATAATTTCTGGCGCCACTCGCTTTATTGCGCGTTCCTGTGCCAGAACCTCGCCGCCTATTCCGGCCGCGACAAGGGGCTCGCCTATCTGTGCGGATTGCTGCACAACTTCGGCCTGCTGCTGGTGGGCCATCTGTTTCCATCGGAGTTTGAAGAGCTCAATGCTCTGCGGGAAATCAACCCGGAGGCAAGCATGCACTCGCTCGAGCAGGAAGTGTTTGGCCACAGTGAGCGCCAGGATATTCTGGCTGTTGGTCATGGTGCCATTGGCGGTATTCTGCACCGGCTGTGGCAGTTGCCGGAAGCCGTGATCAAAGCCGCCGGCATGCACCAGCACATCGGATACCATGGCGAGCACGAGGAATATGTCCAGATGGTGCAGCTGGCCAATGCCATACTCAAAGAGCGTGGTATCGGTGACGAACTCAATCCTGACGACCTGCCGGCACTGGTTGAGAGCCTTGGGCTCCGGGCGGATGTGCTGGAGCGGGTTCAGAGCGACATGGACCAGGTGGCTTCCGATCTGGACGTGCTGGCGTCTTCCCTCGCTTCCTGATTATTCCCAGCCCTGCACTGGCCGTTGAGGCAGCTTACAGCCCGGCATTCGGACAATGATACGGAGGTCGACTTTCTCTGCCGGGTGTGAGTTCGTATAATGCTGCCTCGTTTTTGTGCGTGCGCGCCGGATACACGGTCCGGAGCCGTCGAGAGGTTGTCGCAAAGGCAGAGGTCTTTGCCATAACTTTTCAAACGATAATATAAAGCAATGGGAGCACAACGTTATGCGAATCATTATGTTAGGCGCGCCAGGCGCAGGTAAGGGCACCCAGGCCCAGTTTATTACCGAGCGTTTCGAGATCCCCCAGATCTCCACGGGTGATATGCTCCGCGCTGCGGTCAAAGCCGAATCCGAGCTGGGCCTGCAGGTTAAAGAGGTTATGGCGTCTGGTGGCCTGGTGTCTGATGACATCATCATTGCCCTGATTGAAGAGCGTATCCAGCAGCCAGATTGCAAGAACGGCTTCCTGCTGGATGGCTTCCCGCGCACCATTCCCCAGGCTGAGGCCCTGAAAGACCAGGGTATCGCCATCGACTACGTGGTCGAAATCTCGGTTGAAGACGAAGAAATCGTCAGCCGCCTGTCTGGCCGTCGTGTACACGAGGGCAGTGGCCGTATCTACCACGTTAAATACGATCCGCCCAAGGTAGAAGGCAAAGACGATGAGACCGGCGAAGCGCTGATCCAGCGTGAAGACGACAAGGAAGAGACCGTTCGCAAGCGCCTCAAAATCTATCATGAGCAGACAGCGCCGCTGGTGGGCTTCTACCAGAGCTGGGCAGAGAAAGCCCCGGCCGATGCGCCCAGGTATGTGCGCGTTGAAGGTGTTGGCAGCCTCGACAGTATTCGCGATCAGATTCTGTCCCAACTGAAGTGATCGAAACCGGCTCAGCCCAGGAGGCGTGATTCTGTGAAACTTCTGGCACTGGATACCTCATCCGAGGGCTGTTCCGCGGCACTCTGGCTGGATGGCCGGGTGACCGAGCGATTCGAGGTGGCTCCGCGGGGCCACACTCGCCTGTTAATGCCCATGGTTCGCGAATTGTGCGCGGAGCAGGGCCTGTCCCCAACCGATCTCGATGCGCTGGCGTTCGCCCGGGGCCCAGGCTCTTTCACCGGGCTGCGGATTGCAACCGGTGTAGTCCAGGGATTGGCCTGGGGGCTGGATATCCCCGTGGTTCCAGTGTCGTCCCTGGCGGCGGTGGCGCTCGCGGCGATCGAAACGCACGCCCTGCAGGAGGGTGATTGCATTGCGGTGGCCTTTGACGCCCGCATGGGGGAGGTTTACTGGGGCGTGTTCCGCTGTGAGGCGGGGCTTCCAGTGTTGCTGAGCGAGGAGCGGGTCTGCCCGCCTGATGCGGTGACTCTGCCACCGGATGCCGGTGGCAACTGGTACGGCGCCGGTCAGGGCTGGACCCTGAAAGAGCAGATGCCCGGTGAGCTCGTTGAACGCCTCTCAGCCATTGACGATACGTTGTTGCCGGCAGCGGCCCAGGTGGCGAAACTGGCCGAACAGGGAATGTCGAACGGGCAGGCGGTGCCAGCAGAGCAGGCACAACCGGTGTATATCCGGGACGAAGTGGCCTGGAAGAAGTTGCCCGGTCGGGAGTGAACCCCGCTCCAACCGCCGTCTTTGCATTCTGCACCAGATCCTCCATAATGCGATGACGACTCTGAATCCTCACCCCGGTGGTGCGTTATGATTGGCGGCATCAATCCCTCAAATCCTTCATTGTACCAGGCGGGTAATAACTCCCCGGCCCGGGAACGCACGGATGTATCCCGCACCCCGGCGGCGGACCCCCAGGCGCTTGCCACGGGTGATGTTCGCAACCAACTCAATACCGTCCGGCAGGATCAGGACACGGCCCCAGGCAATCCGGCACAACCCGGTGGTACCGGGCCGGAACTGGACAGCCGGCGTGTCGAAGCCCGACGCGCGGCAGAAGATGCCCGGCTTGAACGCTTCCGCGCAGACGAAGTACCGCTTCCCGCCGCCCGCGCGCTGTCGGCTTTTGCCGGCGTTGCCGCTGCCGGGCAGGAGTTTGAGAGCGGCAGCGTGCTGAGCGGAATTGATATTCTGGTCTGATGCCGTCGCCTTCCTCTCACACCGAGCTTCCGGATTCCTCGTCTCTCCGTCACATCTTGGCCGTTGCTCATAGCCCCTTGGCTGAACCGGGCGTAGCCCGTACGCTGGCCACCGAGCTGGGGCTTGACTGGCTGGGCGTGGTCGCCCCCAAACAGGTTCGGGACTACGGTCTTCTATTGTTCATGGACGAGCATGGGCTGGCGTTACAACAAACCGGTAAAGGTGCACCTGGGCCAGTCAGGGCGGAATTTGTCAGTGGCAAGATGGGCTACCGGCGCGAGCACGGTGGTGGCGCTGGCCAGTTGGTGGCGCGCGCTGTGGGTATGCAGAAAACCCGCGCTCCGTTGCAGGTGCTTGATGCCACCGCCGGCCTCGGCCAGGACGCCTTTGTACTGGCCTCCCTGGGGTGCCAGATGACACTGTTCGAGCGTAACCCGATCATTCATGCCCTGTTGGCCGATGGCCTGTACCGGGCTAGCTTGAATGAGGCTTGTGCACCGATTGTGGCGCGAATGACGCTGCACTCTGGCAACTCACTGGTCTGGATGAACCAGGCAGGACCCGAGGCGGTCGATGTGGTCTATCTGGACCCGATGTTTCCGCATCGGGACAAGTCTGCGCTGGTCAAGAAGGAAATGCAGGTGTTCCGGCAGGTGGTGGGTGATGACGACGATGCCAGCCAGTTGCTGGAAGCCGCGCTCGCCTGTGCCCGCTATCGGGTGGTGGTCAAACGCCCCCGCAAGGCACCAGCGATCGCCGGACCGGAGCCGGCTGCGCGGGTTGAGGGTAAAAGCAGTCGCTACGACATTTACCCGATCCGGGCGTTGCCGGCCTGACCGTGCCGCAGCGATCTGTCAGGCGTCGAGCATGGTGATCTGCTGGATAGCCTGTCGTTTCTCCACGCTCAGAACCAGACGGGCGTCTTCAGCCACTTCATCCAGACCCTCGCCATAGCACAGCCGGCCGTCTTCATCGGTTGTGAGAACGCCGTTTTTCTGCATATTGGCGATGAAGTTCCGGAACAGGGTCTTGTCGAAGAACTCCGGTGCGTTCAGGCCGAACAGGATTGACATCCGTTCCGCCAGCAAGGTGCTCTGTTCTTCCAGTTCCGCCGCTGTCAGGTTGCCGGAGCCATATTTTCTGAGTATGCCCAGGGTGATGTGATAGCGTTCCAGGGTCTGGATGATGAAGCGGGACAGAATCCGCGACCGCAGCATCGCTTCGGTGCCTTCCTCAGGCCGTCCCAGACGCTCATCCTCAAGCCTGATCAGCAAGCCCTGGTCCACCAGCACGTCAATCCACTGGTTGATCACCGCGTCTACCTTTTCCTGGTCATACTGCAGGAACAGCTCTGACTGCAGGTAGGGATAGGCGACGCTGGTGAGGAAAACGATCTTTTCCCGGCTCAGGCTGGCCTTGTTCTCGAACAGGCTGGCAATGAGGGCTGGCAGAGCAAACAGATGCTGGATGTTGTTACGGTAGTAAGTCATCAGGATGGCGTTCGAGCCCTCCAGGGCAATAATGTCGCCCAGTTTCTGGGGCTGACGGGTAATCAGCCCCATGTTCTCGCAATAGGCAATCCAGTCCCGGCCGCTGCCTTCGGGCAGGGTAATGGTTTCGGCATAGGGATAGGCGCGCAGCAGGTCAGCATACTTGTCCAGCAGGCGGATCAGCTGGCCCTCATCCATCGCCAGCCGCTCAGTGCCCAGCAGAACGGTGGCGGTCATGCCAATCGGGTTCACGGCCACCGAGGCGTTGATGTTGCTGGCCACACGCTGGGACAGATTATCAACGGCCTGGTTCAGCCAGGGGGGACGATACTCGGCGTCATAGGCTTCGTGGCGCCAGCTTTCGTGAACGTCGTCCAGTACCTTGTCCAGGTGGATCGGATCACCGAAGTTGACGGCAACGCGGCCAAACGAGTTGGTCAGTTTGCGAGCGGTCTTGGCGAGACCGAAAATGCTTTCTTTCTGTTTCTTTTTCCCGCGCAGCTCGCCGAGGTAGGAGCGCCCTTCCATGACTTTCTCGTAGCCGATGTACACCGGTACAAAAACGATGGGCTTGCGGTGATCCCGCAGGAAGCTTCGCACGGTCATTGACAGCATGCCCGGGCGCGGAGGCAGCATTCGGCCGGTCCGGGAGCGGCCACCCTCGACAAAATACTCCACCGAGTAGCCCCGGGTGAACATCACATGCATGTACTCGTTGAACACGGTGGCATAGAGCGGGTTGTCCTTGAAGCTGCGGCGCATGAAAAACGCGCCGCCACGGCGCAGGATTGGCCCCACGATGGGCATGTTCAGGTTGATGCCTGCCGCAATGTGGGGCGGCATCAGGCCGTTTTTGTAGAGCACATAGGACAACAGCAGGTAATCGATGTGGGAGCGGTGGCAGGGTACGTAGACCACGGCGTTGTCCTGTGCCGCTTCCTTGGCTACCCCAATGTTGTGAATGGCAATGCCGTTGTAGATCCGGTTCCAGAGCCAGGCCAATACCAGCTCCAGGAAGCGAATAGTCACAATCGACATGCTGGCGGCGATCTCGTCTGCGTATTTGTATGCCTTGGCGCGGACCTTCTCCGGGGGGATGTCGTCCTTCGCTGCAGTCTCACGGATGGCTTCCTTGACCGCCTGGGTGCGTACCAGCCCCTCCACCAGGGTGCGTCGATGCGACAAATCCGGCCCCAGCACCGCCTGGCGTACACGACGGAAGTGGGTTCGCAGAATTCGCGCCAGCTTGCGGTTGGCCTTCTGTTCGTTGTCGCGATACTCGTCCACCACCTGCCTGAGTGACAGCGGCTGGTTGAACTGCACGTAGGTGTTGCGGCCATGCACAAGAATAATCAGAAATTTCTGCAGGCGGCCCGCGACCGACCAGGTGTCCGAGAGCAGCAGCTTGACCAGGGACTTTTCCTTGTCGGGTGAGCGACCCCAGAACAGCGAGACGGGCACAATCTGGACGTCCTGATCCGGATGTTCCAGCCCGAAGTGGACCAGATCAGTAAATTCCCGGGTAGGCACCGGCTTGTGCCGGCCGCCCCGAAACAGGCCGCCAATGCGTTTGTAAAGGAAGAAAAACGAATGCGAGGGCCCGTTCTTGACCGGCAAGGTATCTGTGGCGCCCGGTAACCGGGCCCGGATGACTTCCTGCTCCAGCACCAGCCGGCTCGAAAGTGAGCTGTACTGGAGCACGTAACAGACGGGTTTGTCCGGGTCCAGCCCGAGGGCTTCCAGGGTATTGCCACTGACATCAGTCCTGACCCATAAAAACAGGATCTTTCGGAAAAGAGACAGGATCAGGCTGCGAATGCCCTGATAAAGTCGCATAAACGGTTACTCCGGTCCTGGAAACAGGCGCCAAGTTTAACGGGTTGGGGCGGTAGCGGAAAGTCGTGCACCAATTCTTGGTGATGAATGTGATGTGGTACATTTCGGGACTGGTATACAGGCAGCAGGAAAGACAGGGCATGGCAGACGACAAGGCACAGTGGGTACCCGGGTGGAATGAGGCCTCGCCGGAGCAGGGTGATCTGCTGCTGGCCTTCACGGGCAACAGTATTCTGAAGCCGGCGGATGGCTGGTTCCTTCGCTGGGGTGGCCCGGAAATGGGTGGAAGCCGGCCGGAGGCGCTGTCACTGGGCGCCTGGGAGGGGCGCCCTCTGTATGTCACCATGCTGCCGGACACCGGTGTGCCGGGCATGCAAACCCTGTCCCTGCGTGAGGCTATGCTGGTTACGCCGGGGGCGCCGGCGGATCTGCTCAGTACCGGTTATCAGGTCTGGCAGTGGTGGCAGGACCATCGTTACTGCGGCCGCTGTGGAGAGAAAACCGGAGCTCATCCCCGCGAACGGGCGCGCTGGTGCAACCGGTGTGGCATCCCCTGGTACCCGCGTATTGCCCCTTGCATCATTACCGTTATTCGCCGGGGCGACCGCTTCCTGCTGGCAAAATCCGCGCGGGTCACCCGCAACTTCTACAGTCTGATCGCTGGTTTTGTGGAGCCGGGCGAGAATCTGGAGCAGGCGGTGGCCCGGGAGGTGATGGAGGAAACCGGTTTGGCGGTGACCAACATTCGCTATCAGGGGTCGCAGCCCTGGCCATTTCCTCACCAGTTGATGCTGGGCTTCTTTGCCGACTACGAGAGTGGTGAATTGCGGTTGCAGGAAGACGAACTGGCGGATGCTGGCTGGTTTACGCTGGATGAACATCCTCCGGTTCCGCCAGAAACCACCATAGCAGGGCGATTGATCAATGCCCTGAAAGCAGAGATTGCTGCCGGCAATGGCGGTAGCCACCATGACTGACCGT
The DNA here is from genome assembly GCF_041155085.1 of Marinobacter sp. RI1. Taxonomy (NCBI): domain Bacteria; kingdom Pseudomonadati; phylum Pseudomonadota; class Gammaproteobacteria; order Pseudomonadales; family Marinobacteraceae; genus Marinobacter; species Marinobacter sp. RI1. The sequence goes on along the minus strand of NZ_AP031605.1, from coordinate 3,402,513 downwards.
CGCCCGAGGGTGCTGGTGTTTGATTCCGGGGTCGGTGGCCTGAGTGTCGCCGCCTGTATTCACCAGACGTTGCCCGGTGTGGAGCTGGTTTACCTGGCAGATAATGCCGGCTTTCCCTATGGCGACAAGCCCGAACAGGTGGTGATCGAGCGCTGTTGCACGCTTATACGGCAATGTCTGGCTGAGTTTCCGTGCGATGTGGTGGTGGTGGCCTGTAATACCGCCAGTACCGTTGTCTTGCCCGAGCTCAGGGCCACTATTGCTGTGCCGGTGGTCGGGGTGGTGCCGGCGGTCAAACCGGCGGCAGCCTGTTCCGTCAATCGCCGCATTGGCCTGTTGGCGACACCGGCGACGGTCAAACGCGCCTATCTGGATGATCTGATTGAGAAGTATGCCCGGAATTGTGAGGTAGTCCGCCTTGGTCATCCGGCCCTGGTGCGCTGGGCTGAGGAGCTGGTTGGCGGCTCTGCGCCGGATCAGGTGGAGGTGGATGACGCCATGGTGCCGCTGCGCGAAGCCGGTGTCGACACCGTGGTTCTGGGCTGCACTCATTACCCGCTATTGATGCCCTGGTTACGCAAGGCGTTGCCGGAGGTGATGCACTGGGTGGAGTCCGGCGAGGCGATAGCCCGCCGCGTGGCCTGGTGGTTTGAACAGGCCGGTGACCTGGCCTGTGCGCAGACACCGCCGAACCAGTCCGGGGCTGTGGTGACCAGTGCCTGCTTTTCTGGTGATGCGCCGGAAGACCTGGGCCCGTTCATGTCGGAAATGGGCATCCCGGTGGGGATGGTGGCCGGTCACTGGCCCGGCGTTACAGCAACCGGGTCAGTTTGAACATGGCGAGGAATTCCAGCGCCGGGATCGCCCGCTTGTGGCAGCAGTAGGTTTTGAAGCCATCGCCGCGGAAGCGTGATTTCGTGAACTCCAGCCCCTTGAAGTTATACAGGAAGTTTCCTTTCTCATAGATTCCGTGGAGCATCTTCTTGAGCAGCCGGCTTTCCTGGTGTTCCGTGGCCTTGTCGAGGGACAGAGGTATCAGGCCCAGGTCCAGAAATGGCACACCCTCGGCCTTGAACACATCCATGGCGTGGGCCATCAGGGTATAGAAGATACCCTGACGGAAATCCGCGTTGGCGCGGGAGATGTTGGGCACATAACTGATAATTTCGTTGTTGCGATAGATCGGGTCGAAGTAGATAAAGCCGACGGCCTTGCCATCCTGATAGGCGTAGAAATGGCGTTCGTTTTCCCGATAATCCATTTCCATCGGGCGAATCAGGAAACGGATTTCGTTGCTCTTGCATTTTCGGGTGCGAATCCAGGCTTCCGAGATTTCCCGCGTGTGGTCATCACTGAAACGCTCTTTCACCGTGATCCCGTTCTTTTCGGCCTGGTTCAGGGCGGTTCTCAGAATCTGCTTTTTCTTGCCGCTGAGGGACCATTTGCGCAGGTCGATGCGGGATTCGCTGCCAAACTGGGTGCCGTAGAGCCCGAAGCGTAGATGCAGGAAATCCACCACCGGTTTGGAGACCTGGATGTAGCAGGCATTCGGGAACTTCTGGTGGAAGCGCTCAAGAATCACCGGGAAGTTCTCGGGTGCGCAAACCGGGTCTGACAGCACAAAGGTGCCGCCCCATTTACGCATGTAGGCCACGTAGCCCATCCCTTCAACATCGAAGTACTGCATCCCCGGCTGCAGAGTCGAGAAGGACTGTGAGTGCACGCCGAACTGCTTGAGGTAGTTCACCCGCTCTGAAAACGTAAACTGTCCGTCGGTGAGTCCCTGGGTACGGTCCAGTGCAAGAATCTGGTCTGACATGATGACGCTCCCGATAACCTGTTGTTGTTTTTGGTGTCAGGGGTTCAGGCCTGTTTTCGGCCGAGGATGGACCAGTAGCAGTCCATGTTCAGAAGCTTGAAGTGCTTCTTCTCGGTTACCTGCAGGCCCAGGCGCTGCATGTGCTCGGGGTAGTTGTAGATCTTGTGGAAGGCGTTGTTGGCAAACAGCCAGAAAATGAACACCGCCATGTACCAGTAGAGTTTCTTGAACATGCGGGACAGGATGTTGCCCGTCGGGTAGCAGAAGTCGCCGACAACCACTCTGGCATCGGCCTTGCCCAGGCGAATCAGGTGCTCGAGCACTTTGACCATCATGTCTTCGTCAAACACGTTCAGGAAAAAGTTGGCGACTACCATGTCGTATTGCTCGAACTCATCCACCTTCATAATGTCGCTGTGGATGCGGCGTATGGTCAGATGAGGCGCTTCTTTATGCTGGGCATCGGCGAATTTGCGCAGCATGGTCTCGGACAGATCGACCACCGTTACCTCCGCTCCCAGCTCTGCGGCTCGGATAGCGTCCCGGCCGTGGCCGACGCCGGCAAAGAGAATGCGGTCTCCGGGTTTTACCGTTTCCACATCCAGCATGGCGGTCTTGCAGCGATGGATGTTCTTGCCGCTGTAGAGATTGCTGAGAAAATCGTAGACGGGGCCAATATACTTGTACTTGTCGCGCATGATGACTGCTGCCTTCTTCTTGTTCCCTGGTTGTCCGCCACCGTTATTGTGATTGTTGCTCCGACAGCCTGTCGGACATTCCGGTGATCGGTTACTGATAAACCGAGCTTAGAGAAGGGGTAGGTTGAAAGATGTGCAGTACTGCGCATTTCCGGATACACAAAGTAACGTAAGGATACACTTTGCAAACCGGGTCAATGTTTTGGTTCAGAGTGTCAGACAATCGATAATCGTTTTAGCCGGTATGTGCGAAGGCCGGCCCATCTTTGGCCAGCAACCGTGTAATGTCGGCGGCGGGTCGGGCGGGGCCGTAGAAGAAGCCCTGAACCTGGTGACAGCCGAGGCTTTTCAGGTACGCAAGTTGGTCGTCGGTTTCCACACCTTCGGCCACAATCTCGAGTTTCAGGCCGTGAGCCATGGCGATAATGGCGTTGACGATGCAGGCTCCGTCTTCGCCACTGCGTATGGCTTTAACAAAGGACTGGTCCACCTTCAGAGTGTGAATCGGTAGACGGTGCAGGTAATTGAGCGAGGAATAGCCGGTACCGAAATCGTCGATGGCGATGCGCACGCCGGTGGCGGCCAGCTCCTTGAGCTTGCGGCTGATCTGTTCAAGATCATTCATGATCACATTTTCTGTGATTTCGATTTCCAGGTTATCGGCCGGGAAGTTGTGGGCGGCCACCCGGTTCATCAGGGTTTCGACGAATCTGGGGTGCTCCACCTGGCTGGGGGAGAGGTTCACCGCCAGGCGCAGGTCGGAATGCCCGCTACTGATCCAGCGGCCCACGTCGCGGCAGGCCTGATCGATAACCTGTTCACTGAGTTTGCCAACCAGCCGGGTTTCTTCTGCCAGGGGCAGGAAATCCCCGGGGTAGAGCAGTCCCCGTTCAGGGTGCTGCCAGCGCACCAGGGCCTCCAGACCCACCACCCGGTTGGAACGGGAGCATACCTGAGGCTGGTAAAACACCCGGAGCTCGTTGCGTTCCAGTGCCAGGCGAAGATCCCGTTCCAGGCTCAGCCGGTTGGCGGTGTTGATGCTCATGCTGTCGGAATAGAAGCGATAGCCATCTTTACCCCGCGCTTTCACGTGGTACATGGCGATATCGGCGTTCTGTATCAGCAGATCCATGGTCTCGCCGGCTTCGGGGAATACTGAAATCCCGATACTGGCCCCCACAAAGACCTCGTGGTCTCCCAGCTGGAACGGCGCTTTCAGAGCGTTGATCAGTTTACGGGCAATGTTCCTTGCGTCGTCGTTGCCGTGAATGCTCGGCAATAACAGGGTGAATTCATCGCCCCCGAAGCGGGACAGGGTGTCTCCCCGGCGCAGGCACTTTTCCAGTCGATGCGTGACCGCCTGCAACAGGCGATCTCCCATGGCGTGTCCGAGCGTGTCGTTAACCACCTTGAAGCGGTCCAGGTCCAGAAACATCACGGCAAGTTTCTGCTGGCTGCGTCGTGCATGGGTGATGGCCAGTTCCAGCCGGTCTTTGAACAGAGCCCGATTCGGCAGCCGGGTCAGCAGGTCGTGGTAAGCCTGGAAATTGATGAAGGCCTCGGCCTCCTTGCGCTCGGTGACATCGCGGGCGATGCCATAATAACGCGCTGGCTGGCCGGTGCAGCCGCCCTGGGTCTTGCCGGTCTGGGGCCAGGTTTGTGGGTCTACCGGGAAGGCGGTGATCTCGAAATGACGGGTGGCCTTGCGGCTACCCCGGGTTTTCAGGCGGACCTCCAGCACCCGGGGATTGTCGGCAGAGATGTTGGGGCCCTGCAGAGCATAGGTGCCACGGGCCACGTCCCGGTCATCCAGTATGTGGCGGAAATGCTGCCCGCAGAGCTCTGAGGGCTGATAGCCGAGCAGGCTTTCGACCTTGTTGTTGATGAAGCAGATATGCCCGGTTTCATCGAGCATGAACACGATGTCCGGCGAGCTGTTGACGATATAGCGGTGCAGAGCCTCGGATTTCTCCAGCCGGGACTGAACCATCTCATGGGCGCGAATAAGCGACTGCTTGCCCAGAACCCCTTCTACAGTTGCCAGCAATTCTTCCGGGTCAAAGGGTTTACGGATGTAATCCAGTGCGCCCCGGCGCAGGGCCCGACTGACGGTGCTGAAAGACGACTCTCCGCTGACCACAATGACACCGCAATCCGGCTGCAGCCGGCCGGTTTCCGCCATTACCTGGAAACCGTCCAGCTCTGGCATGTTCAGATCCAGCAGGGCCAGATCATAGGCTTGCCGGTGAAGCTGTTCACAGGCCTGTCGCCCACCGTGGGCTTCTGACACCTCAAAACCCCGGCTCCGGAGGAGGTCGGCCAGGGTTTTGAGCAGGCGTGGCTCGTCGTCTGCCACCAGGATACTGGGGCGTCGTGAAAGGCTGGAGGACTCTGTGGTCTGTTCGCTTGCCATGGCTGTGTGTCCGTGGTTTCGTCGTCAGTCGGTGTCGTTATCGTTATGACTTGCCGCCGGCAGCAGTATCCGGAAGGCCGTGCCCTCCTGTCCGGTGTGGCAAGCAATGATGCCCTCCATGTCATCAATCAGTTGTTTAACAATGCTCAGCCCCAGGCCGCTATGGCCATCTCCCTTGGTGCTGTTGACCGGTTCAAACAGTCGGCGTTGCAATGGCTCCGGAATGCCGGGACCGTTATCGGTGACCTGTAACTCAACCCAGCGTCGCCGGTTCTGAAACAGGGGTGCCGTGGTTTTCAGCGTGACGGTTCCGGGCCGCTCTCCAAAGCCCTCAACTGCGTTTCTGACCAGATTAAGGACGATCTGGCGGACCGCAGAGGGGGCTGCCTGTACTTGAGTGTCCGCTTTGCAGAGGTGCAGGTGAAGCTCCCGGTGATCGTCATGGAGCAGGCTATCCCGAAGGATTCTGCCCAGACCGGTCAGTTCTTCGTTCAGATCGGTGTCGGAGCCTGTTGCTTCGGCTGCGTGCTGGCTGATCTGCAACAACAGGTTGCCGGCACGCTCGAGTTCTTCCTGAATGATGTTCAGCTCATCCTGAACATCTGGATCCTGGAGCCGGCTGCGCAGCTGGAACAGGTACTGGCGGATAATGGTGAGCGGGTTACTGACCTCGTGTACCTGTCGGCGCAGACGATCGTTCACCATTTGCTGGTCCGAGCCAAGGCGATCGGCAGATGACAGCTCGAGAACCGCTGAGAGTTCCCGGGTGAACAACTCTCCGAGGTTGCGCGCACCCGCCACTGTCTGGTCGTCGATGCCAATCACGAACACACTGTCCCCGGTTGCAACCGGGAGCGCCAGTAGTGAGGGTGCGGCCAGCAAGGAGCACAGCTGTTGATCAAGCACGGTGGGTTCGGTCTGATCCATGGTTGTGGTGGTGCCGGTTCTCAGAGCAGTGGTTAGCGCGCTGTCGCCGTAGGCTGGATTAACGGACATCTCCGGCAGTTGCCGGCAGGTGCCTGAACGTAGCGTAAGATCCTCACCCTCCCGGCTAAAGCAGAGCACGGGCAGACCGGTGATCAGTGCCAGGCTGCTGGCGGCTTCCGACACCAGTGTGGAGAGGTTTTCCGGGCCAGAGGCTGGCAACGCCAGCGCGGTTCGCACCATGGTGTGTTCCAGCAGCCGCTGGTTCAGCTGACGTCTGGCCTCGCGGGCATCGTAATCAGTATCCAGAGGGATACCGAGGGAGGCAGCCACGCTGGCAACCTCTTCGCCGATCTTCTTGTTGATCTCACGGGTAAGATCTTCCTGCAACCCGAAGATGGTGGCCGCTGCCCCTACGCCTACGGCATCAGACAGAGCTAGCCGGGTAGAGAGACTGACCACCTTGACCAGGTGCCCGGCATCCCTCAGTTGTCCGGGCAAGGCCTGTTGATAGCGCATGGCATCGACAGCCATTGTGCCCAGCCCCCAGGAGGACACCAGCCCGGCGGCGATGTCGTTCTGCTGGTTCAGTATCTGTTGCTTGCGTTCGGGGCAGGGTGTTTTGATCGCAATGAGCTCGCCAATGTTATGCATCATCCCCAGAAGAAAGGCCTCTTCCGGTTCCGGGTAGCGGGTCAGCGTAGCCAGCGTCTTGGCCGTCAGTGCGGTGGTCAGGGAGTGCCGCCAGAAGTCCCTCAGTTGTTGCCACTCATCGCCTCCAAGTTCACACATCAGCTGTCGCAGGGCGGACGTCAGTAGCAGCGTCTGGAATTTTCGGGTCCCCAGTCTCAACAAGGCCTGTTCAACAGAATGGCTGGGAGCTCCCCGATGGTATAGCGCGGAACTGGTGAGGGCGAGTAACCGGGTAACGAGGGCGGTGTCGGCAGAAACGATACGACTGATTTCGCGATAGCTTTGACCGGAATGGCAGGCGTCCAGAGCGCGCAGGATAACCTCTGGAAGGCTCGGCAGCTGTAGATCTGACGCAATATCCGTCGCTGTAGTCATGGCACGCCCCTTTGGTCCTGCGCGGTCCGCTAATGGCCGTGCGCAAGCTTCCCTGTTCTGTATTGAAATAATATGACAGGGTGTTCATTCTTCTTGTTGGTCCCTGAGCTTAGACAATAATCCGTCTCTATTAAATACTTATTGGTGCTTTTTTAAGCAATCTATCATCCGGTCTGTGATATGTGTACCCTTTTTACAGGTTAAAATGTCGCTTATAGTGACAAGTTTAAGCGTCCAGGCTGTTTTTAATGGAAGTCCCCAAGCAGACACAAAGCCAGAACCCAGCGCAAAAATCGCGCCAGACCCGAACCATCGCCATTACGGGCGGAAAGGGCGGTGTTGGCAAGACCACGGTGGCGCTGAACCTGGCCATTGCCCTGTCCGAGCAGGGTCAGAAGGTGCTTCTGCTGGATGGCGATACCGACCTTGCCAACGTCAGCATTATGGTAGGTGCCTACCCTCAGCGCACGCTTGCCGATGTGGTGGCGGGGCGATGCGCCATGCAGGATATTATCATGACCACATACGGCGGGCTGGATCTGATCCCCGGTGCATCCGGTGTGCAGAGCTGTATGGAGATGTCGGAGCAGGGCGGTCTGGCCGTTCTGCGGGCCCTGCATGAGCTTGAGAACCGCTACGACACCGTTATTATTGATACGGCGTCGGGTTTACAGTCGGTGGGCTTGCATATGATTGCTGCTGCCGAACTGGCCTGTCTGGTTGTCACGCCTGATCCGGCCTCACTAACCGACGCTTTTTCTCTGATGAAGGTACTCAAACGCCGCGGCTACCGCCGGACTCCGGCAGTGATCGTTAATATGGCGCAGGGGGCCAGTCAGGCGCGCTCTGTGTTTCAGCGTTTTAATGGTGCCTGTCAGCGCCATCTGCAATGGTCGCTGCATTATCTGGGCGGGCTCTGGCGTGATGAAACTCTGCGTCAGTCAGTGCTGGACCAGATGCCGGTGACGGTGCTGCCGGCTTCGGACCCCTCCTGTCGTCAGTTTCACTCCCTGGCCGAGATGCTGAACGTTCATGTTGGCCGACTGCCCCCAAGAAAGGCGGGGATCGCCGCTTATTGGTACCGGGCCGCCAAACGCGCCACTGAGGCGGACGCAGGTAATGGTCGGAACAGTGGGGCGGATAAAAGCAGCCGGCAGCATTGTCTGGATCTGATCGCACAATTAGAAAAGGCCATGATATCGGTACCCGACGATGTCATGCTCAGATATGAAGCATTTACCCGGCTGTTTGCACTGTTGGGGCGCAGTCCCGATGCCGACACGGTGGAGATCATTCAGACCAGTCTCGCCGCCATGAACTGGGATAAGCTGCCGACTCGCGATCGCGCCAGTCTTGCTCGTCATTTGCGGCATTTGTCAGATGAGTTGTCGCCACCGCCGAGTGACCAGCCCCCCTCTCAGGCGGTTCATCACAGCCTTGAGGGGCCTCTGTATGACCGGGTCAGTTTTGGCGAGCAGGAGCAACTGGTACGCGCCCTGCGGGAAAAACCGGCCAATGTCTCACTGGACGACCTGTTGCGGGCGCTGGCGGGCAAAGACCGAACAGGCTCCTGAGGCAGCCGTTTCCGGGGCGATCCATGTGCCTTTTTAATTGTCATTTTATTAGCGTTTTTTGTGTCGTAATTTTGCAGTCTGTCACCGTGCTGTCACGTTCGTTGTGTGAGAATTGACCGATATCGTGGCTCGTGGCCCGCAATATGCAGGCACTCTGACAGGCGGTTGCAACAGGGAATCAGTGACGACGGGGAAAGGGATGTGCCCCGCCCGCACAGTACTGGCCGGCGTCAGATCGGCTTTAGTGATCTCAGAGAAGGAGTTCTATCATGGCAATACAGCAGGTACATCACGCTGACACTTCATCATCAAAGGTGCTCGGACAGCTACGCGGCAAGCGGGTTCTGATCACCGGTACCACCGGCTTTCTGGGCAAGGTGGTCCTCGAAAAGCTGATTCGGGCGGTGCCTGATATCGGCGCTATTTACCTGCTGATCCGGGGCAATAAACGGCACCCGGATGCTCGTTCCCGTTTCCTGGAAGAAATTGCCACGTCCTCGGTGTTTGACCGTCTTCGCGAGGCCGATTCAGAGGCATTTGACGCCTTTCTGGAAGAGCGCATTCACTGCGTGACCGGTGAGGTGACCGAAGCGGGTTTCGGGATAGGGCAGGAAGACTATCGCAAACTCGCCACCGAACTGGATGCGGTGATCAACTCCGCCGCGAGCGTGAATTTCCGTGAAGAGCTCGACAAGGCTCTGGCCATCAACACCCTGTGCCTTCGGAATATTGCCGGCCTGGTGGATTTGAACCCGAAGCTTGCGGTCTTGCAGGTCTCCACCTGCTATGTCAATGGCATGAACTCGGGGCAGGTCACCGAATCGGTGATCAAGCCGGCAGGCGAGGCCGTGCCGCGTTCCCCGGACGGCTTCTACGAGATAGAAGAGCTCGTTCGCCTGCTGCAGGATAAAATTGAAGACGTTCAGGCCCGTTATTCCGGCAAGGTGCTGGAGAAGAAGTTGGTGGACCTGGGGATTCGGGAAGCCAACCGCTATGGCTGGAGCGATACCTACACCTTTACCAAGTGGCTGGGCGAACAGTTGCTGATGAAGGCGTTAAACGGGCGCACCCTGACCATTCTGCGTCCTTCGATTATCGAAAGTGCCCTGGAGGAGCCGGCGCCCGGCTGGATTGAGGGGGTGAAGGTGGCAGATGCCATCATTCTGGCTTACGCACGGGAAAAAGTGACCCTGTTCCCGGGCAAACGCTCCGGCATCATCGATGTGATTCCAGTGGACCTGGTGGCCAACTCCATCATTCTTTCCCTGGCGGAAGCTCTTGGAGAACCCGGTCGGCGCCGCATTTATCAGTGTTGCAGCGGGGGCGGCAATCCAATCTCTCTGGGTGAGTTCATCGACCATCTCATGGCGGAATCAAAAGCCAATTACGCTGCCTACGATCACCTGTTCTACCGGCAGCCCAGCAAGCCGTTTCTGGCGGTTAACCGGGCGCTGTTTGATTTGGTGATCAGTGGTGTTCGCTTACCGCTCTCCCTGACGGACCGTGTGCTCAAATTACTGGGAAATTCCCGGGACCTGAAAATGCTCAGGAACCTGGATACCACCCAGTCGCTGGCAACCATTTTTGGTTTCTACACCGCGCCGGATTATATCTTCCGCAACGATGAGCTGATGGCTCTGGCGAACCGGATGGGTGATGTCGATAAAGGGCTGTTCCCGGTGGATGCCCGCCTCATTGACTGGGAACTCTACCTGCGCAAGATTCACCTGGCCGGGCTCAATCGCTATGCCCTGAAAGAACGAAAGGTGTACAGCCTGAAAACCGCGCGCCAGCGTAAAAAAGCAGCCTGAAAAACGTCGCCGGGGCAGGAAAGCGCTTCTGCCCCGGTTTCTTCCTTCTGTTTTGGCCATTTCCTGCGGGCAAACTATCCTTGAGAGTATTACCTGGTAGTGGCCCGTCCCTGCCGTTATCGCTGCATTTCTGAGCAGGTTGCCCCTAATTGCCGGGCATCTTAGGACGTTAGTCTAATTCATTGTGCGGTGGCACACATGTTGAACTACAGGCATCTGTCTTGCGGGCGAAAAACGCCCGACCACCCTGAATTTAAAAACCGACAATGACAACAGACTCAGATCAAGGGGGAGCACAATGACTGACAAGCAGGTATATCCGGTAAGTCCGGAGGTCGCCGAGCGCGCACTGGTCAGCAAATCGCAATATGAGGAAATGTATCGCCAGTCCGTGGAGGACCCGAATACCTTCTGGGGCGAGCATGGCAAGCGTATCGACTGGATCAAGCCGTTCACCAAGGTCAAGAACAGTACCTACGATTACAACAACCTGTCTATCAAATGGTTCGAGGACGGTGTCCTGAACGCCTCGGCCAACTGCCTGGATCGCCACCTGGAACAACGTGGCGATCAGACCGCGATCATCTTTGAGGGGGACGATCCCTCGGTATCCCGGAATGTCACCTACCGGGAGCTCTACGAAGAGACCTGTAAGTTTGCCAACGTGCTCAAGGATCAGGGCGTCAAGAAGGGTGATGTGGTTACCATCTACATGCCCATGATTGTTGAAACTGCCGTTGCCATGCTGGCCTGCGCACGTATTGGTGCGATCCACTCTGTGGTGTTTGGTGGCTTCTCTCCGGAAGCTCTGGCCGCACGGATTGTGAACGGCAAATCCCGTTTCGTGATTACCGCAGATGAAGGTCTGCGTGGTGGCCGTGCCATCCCGCTGAAGAAGAACGTGGATTCCGCCCTCAAGCATGAGGACGACGCCAAGGTCGACAAGGTGATCGTGGTGTCTCGCACCGGTAACGATCAGGTGCCCTGGACCGAAGGCCGCGATCTGCGTTACGAAGACCTGATGAAGAATGCCTCGGCTGAATGCCAGCCAGAGCCGATGAATGCGGAAGACCCGCTGTTCATGCTGTACACCTCTGGCTCTACCGGTGCGCCGAAAGGCGTTCTGCACACTACCGGTGGTTACATGGTCTATGCCTCCATGACCCATCAGTACGTGTTCGACTATCACGATGGTGATGTTTACTGGTGTACCGCTGACTTCGGTTGGGTAACCGGCCACAGCTACATTCTCTATGGTCCGCTGGCAAACGGTGCCATCACTCTGCTGTTCGAGGGGGTGCCCAACTATCCGGACAGTTCCCGCATGGGGCAGGTGGTCGACAAGCACAAGGTCAACATCCTGTATACTGCACCGACCGCTATCCGCGCATTGATGGCGCAGGGTGAGTCCTGCATGGACGGCACCACCCGTAGCAGCCTGAAACTGCTGGGCTCTGTGGGTGAGCCAATCAACCCGGAAGCCTGGGAGTGGTATCACCGCGTAATCGGTAACAGCAAGTGCCCGATCGTAGATACCTGGTGGCAGACTGAAACCGGCGGCATCCTGATTTCTCCGCTGCCTGGCGCGGTGGACCTGAAGCCGGGTTCCGCGACGCTGCCGTTCTTCGGCGTTCAGCCGGCATTGGTTGATAACGAAGGCAACATCCTGGAAGGCAAGACCGAAGGCAACCTGGTGATTCTCGACAGCTGGCCGGGCCAGATGCGCACCATCTACGGTGATCACGAGCGTTTCATTCAGACCTACTTCAGCACCTATAAGGGCATGTACTTTACCGGTGACGGTGCCCGTCGGGATGAGGACGGTTACTACTGGATTACCGGCCGGGTGGATGACGTTCTGAACGTCTCCGGTCACCGTCTGGGTACTGCGGAAGTTGAGAGTGCACTGGTTGCCCACGACAAGGTGGCCGAAGCTGCCGTGGTAGGTTACCCGCACGACATCAAGGGGCAGGGCATCTACGTTTACGTAACCCTGGTGCAGGGCGAGGAGCCCAGCGACGAGCTCAAGAAAGAGCTGGTACAGTGGGTGCGTAAAGAAATTGGCCCGATTGCCTCGCCGGATGTGATTCAGTGGGCACCTGGACTGCCCAAGACCCGGTCTGGCAAGATTATGCGCAGGATTTTGCGTAAAATTGCCGCTAACGAGCACGATCAGCTTGGAGATACGTCCACTCTGGCTGATCCGGGCGTAGTGGATGAGCTGATCAGCAGCCGGGCGTTCAAGTAACGCCCCGCTGCTGGCACTAACCTGTGAGGAATCTGTTGAATGACACAAACAATTATCGTCGCTGATGATCACCCGCTGTTTCGGGCAGCATTGAAACAGGCGGTCAATCAGGCGGTGCCGGATGCCGAGACGGTGGAGGTCGACAGCATCAAGGCGCTGCAGGCGGCGGTAGAGTCGCACCCGGATGCGGACCTGATCCTGCTGGATCTGAACATGCCGGGTGCCCATGGCTTTTCCGGTCTGGTGTTCATGCGAGGCCAGTATCCGGGTTTGCCTGTGGTGGTTGTGTCCGGTTCAGAGGATCTGCAGGTGATGCGCCGTTCGATTGATTACGGTGCTTCCGGCTTTATTCCCAAATCGGCACCTTTGCCGACCATTACCGAGGCGATACAGGCGGTGCTGGAGGGGGATGTCTGGCTGCCGGAGGGTGTCGCCGACAAGATTGAGCGGATGCAGGCTGAGACCACGGATTTCTCTGAGCGTCTGGCGTCGCTGACACCGCAGCAGTTCCGGGTGTTGGGGATGCTGGCCGAGGGGCTTCTGAACAAGCAGATCGCTTACGATCTGGATGTTTCGGAGGCGACGATCAAAGCTCACATCACGGCGGTGTTCCGCAAGCTTGGGGTTCGTAACCGGACTCAGGCGGTGATTGCCATTCAGCAGATGGAGCTGGATCCTTCGGAGCAGTCGCTTTCGGGGAGTTGAGGCTTTAGCTTTTCAGTTTGTTTCAAAACGGGAGCCTTTGGGCTCCCGTTTTTGTTTTCGGCTTGCTTGTGTTCTGTAGCTCTCGGGGCTGGTGCTGTGCCGCAGGTGGGGAGGCTTTCCCTGGGACCGCTACAAGCACTTCCCTGTGCGCTTCTCTTTGGCCATCCATGGCCAAAGACATCCCAGGGAAAGCCTCCCCACCTGCGTCATCATGCTTTGGTGATTGCTTATCGGGATACGCTTGTTACCCATTTTATGGGCGGGTTCCCTTTCTCGTTCTTTGGCCATTGTTTTATTGGGTTTTCTGTTGTAGTTTTCGGCTAACAAGTGTGCGCTGAAAGTTTCGTGCATGGTAAGTGTGTTCAACAGCAAATGGTGACAGGTAAAAGATGAACGCAGCAGTGAAACCCGAAACAAGTGTGAGTGCTGTCTTCGGAAAGCCGGACGAACGGGAACTCCGGGATCGCATGAAAAAGGAACTTCCCGCTGACACGTTCAAGCCGCAGACCTGGCGGGTGACCTGGTTTCTGCCTCTGCAGGCCATTATCTGGGGTGGGCTGGCCGTTATCCTGATGGCGGGTTTGCCGTGGTACGCCAACCTGGGGCTGGCATTGCTGGTGGGGCATACCATAGGTTGCCAGGCACTGCTAGCCCATGAGGTGCTGCATGGTGCTCTGGGCATGAGCCGGCGCTGGCAGAATGTGTTTGGTTGGCTGGGGTTTGGGCCGTTGTTGGTGCCGCCGGAGTTCTGGCGCAAGTGGCACAATGTCGTGCATCACGGTAACACCAATACCGGCGATACGGACCCGGACAGCTTCGGCACGCTGCGTCGTTACAAGACCAATCCAGGCCAGAAGAAGTTTCACAAGTTGGCTCCGGGTTCGGGTACCTGGTACAGCTATCTGTTCCTGACCTATTCCTTCACCTTCCACGCCCAGCTGGTGCTGTGGATTCAGGCGAAACGCCGCAAGCAGTTCAAGGGGTTTGATCGCCGGAAGGCCATCGCCCAGGTGTTTCTGTGCCTGGGGGGCTGGCTGGCGCTGGCTGTGGTTTCTGGCTCTCTCGCGCTGTTTACGGTGCTGATTCCGTTCATGGTGGCCAATGCGCTGGGGCAGGGCTATATCCTCACCAATCACTTCCTGCGCCCGCAGACGGCCACCAATAACCCGCTGGATAACTCCATGAGCCTGCGTAGCCATCCGGTGCTGGACCGACTGCATTTCCGCTTTAGTCACCACGTCGAACACCACTTCTTTCCGAAAATGGCCCACAACATGGCGCCGAGGGTTCGCAAGTGGCTGGAGGAAAACGAGCCGGAGCGTTATATGGCCATGCCTCATGGCACGGCGCTCAGGATGCTCTACACCACTCCGCGGGTGTACAAATCCCCGACGGAGTTGGTGGATCCTAATGATGAAAGCCGGGTGTTTGATTTGCTGCCGTTACAATCAGAGTACTCAGCAGCTAATCTGAATTAACTCCCGGCGTAGCCAAGTTCTTTGTTCACCAGGTTAAACAGCTCACCCCGCTTGTGCCACCGATCAAAGTTCTCCAGGAACTGATCGGTGAGCGCCCGCTTCCAGCCGATAAAATCACCGGCCATATGGGCGGTCATGATCACGTTTTCCCGCTGCCAGAGCGGGTGATCCGAGGGCAGGGGCTCCTCCTCGAAAACATCCAGCCCGGCGCCGGCAATCTCGCCGTCGTCCAGTGCCTTGAGCAGGGCTTCGGTATTGACGATCGGGCCGCGGCCGATGTTGATCAGGCGTGCGGTCTTTTTCATGGCGGCAAAGGCTTTGGCATCAAACAGGCCTTCGGTTTGTGGCGTCAACGGTGCCGCAATCACTACGAAATCTGCATGTGAGAGCTGCTCGTAGAGTTCGTCGTTGCCATGCACCGCCACGAAATCCGGGTCATCACGCCTCGGGGTGCGGGCGATACCGTGGGCGTGCAGGCCGATGGCATTCACCAGCCGGCCAATCTGCCGGCCGATGGAGCCAGCGCCGACCACCAGTACCTGTTTGCCCTCGGCCCGCTCGGTATCCCGGTGTTTCCACTCCTGGTTCATCTGCAGCCGGATGGAGCGGGGGAAATCCTTGGCGAACATCAGGATGGTACACAGCACGTATTCGGCGATGGTGCGGTCGAAAATGCCTCGGGCGTTGGTGACCACCACATCGCTCTTGATCAGGGCCGGGAACATCAGCGCATCCACCCCCGCGCTGGTGGCGTGAATCCACTGCAGCTTGTCAGCACAGGGCCATGCCGCTTCAAGGGCTTCGGTACGGAAGTCCGTGACCATCATGACATCGGTACCGGGCAGGCTTTCACGCAGGGTGGGTTCGTCGCAGGCGAAGCGCACTTCAGCCCGGGCCTTGACCGCCTCTATGCCCGGCGGTGCCGGTTCTCCCGGTGCTGTCAGAACGGTAACGACCGGTTTGCGTGAATCTGTCATGTAACCTCCGGTGATGGTGCACTCAAATAACGACTGTCTTACTAGTCTGGTTGGCGGTTGTGGGCTGGTCAACCTGAGGCAGCCGGAACCGGTTTTTGAGGGGTTCGGTTATCCTTTAGTCCCGCTTGCTTGTACCCCCCCTCTTTCCTGACTAACCTGCAAAGGTACTCTTTTGTTTACCCTGTCCCCCAGGAGGTGCTTATGGCGGAATCCGCGAACAAGGACACCGGCCAGACCAAGCCGCGTAAAGTGAAGTACCGGAAGACCAAGGCCAGTTGGAACCCTGCCATGCAGGCCATTCCTGTTTCGGGGATTCGTCGCCTGGTGAATATGGCATCTACCATGAAGGATGTGATTCATCTGTCGATCGGCCAGCCAGATCTGCCCACGCCCAAACATGTTATCGACGCCTACATTGATGCGCTCAATGCCGGCCAGACCGGTTACACCATGGATGCCGGCCTGCCGGAGTTGCTGGTTGCACTGCGGGATTACTATGGCAAGCGCTACAACCGCAAGCTCACCCGTGACAACATCCTGGTAACGAGCGGCGCGACTGAAGCCATGTATCTGGCCATTTCGGCCACCTCGGCGCCCGGGCGGCAGTTCATCGTGACCGACCCATCGTTTCTGTTGTATGCACCTTTGATCCGGATGACCGGGGGTGAGGTGAAGTTTGTTCCCACGCGGGCCGAGAACAACCACCAGCTGGATCCGGACGATGTGATTCGGGCCATGGGCTCCCGCACCTTTGCGCTGATCCTGAACAACCCGAACAACCCCACCGGGGCGGTGTATCCCCGCAGTACCGTGGAGACCATTCTGGAAGAGTGCGCCTATCGTGGTATCCAGGTATACGCCGATGAAGTGTATGACCACCTGATTTTTGATGACGATGATTTTGCCAGTGTCCTCAATTGCTCCATGGACCTGGACAACATCATGTGCATCAGCAGTTTCTCCAAAACCTACAGTATGGCCGGCCTGCGCGTAGGCTGGGTCATTTCCAGCCAGGCGGCGATCAAGTCCCTGCGCCGGTACCATATGTTCACCACCTCAGTGGCCAATACCCCATCCCAGTTTGCCGGAGTGGCGGCGCTGACGGCCGACCAGCAATGCGTTCAGGACATGGTGGATATCTACCGGGAGCGTCGGGACAAGGTTGTCGAGTTGATTGATCAAACCCCTTACCTGACCGGCTACAAGCCCGGCGGTGCCTTTTTCGCTTTCCCGGACTTGCCGCCCCACGTGGATGGTTCGGATCTGGCCTTGCGCATGCTGAAGGAAACCGGTGTCTGCGTGGTGCCGGGGGACGCCTTTGGTGAACACTGCACCAACGCCTTGCGGTTCAGCTTCTCCACTACCTGCGAGCGCATGGAAGAGGCCTTTGACCGGATCATCCCCTGGATGGCCAAGCAGCAGTTCTGAGGCCTGACATGTCGGCTCTGGAATCCGTCCTGATTCAATGTCCTTACTGTTGGGAGACGCTGGATATCAGCGTCGACCCGACCGTGCCTGAGCAGGAATATGTCGAGGACTGCCAGGTGTGCTGTCAGCCCATTGTTCTGACTGTCCAGTTGGAAGAGGGGCGAGTCGTCAGCGTGGATGCCCGCCCAGAAAATGAGTAAGCGCATGACCAATCGTTAATGCCAGTCAGTTGCGGTGCAGGGCGCTCTGGCGCAGGATAAAAGCCGACCAATTTGCAGGGAATCCAATCATGTTGAATCACGCCAAAGCCTGGCTGCTGTCTCTGTTCGTTGTGCTGACGGCTAGCGGCTGCGCAAGCCTTTCGCCCTACGCCATCTCCGAGGGTGAGATTGAGGGTCACCTGAAGGATGTGGTGGCGGAGTTTGATCGAAAACAGCTGCAGAGTGGGTCGCCTCTCAGTCTCAGCCTGGATGACGCGGATATTACCCTTGGACCTGATGGTCGGGACGTAGCGGTGATCGACCTGCGTGGACAGGTAGCCCTGAATGCGTTGATGGCCAAGTTACCCGTGGACCTCGCTTTGAAAGTGGAGGGCGCGCCGGTATACGACAGCCAGGAGAAAGCGGTGTATATCCGCCGCTTGCAGTTGCTGGAGAGCTCCATTGATTCGCCCTTCTTCAAAGGGGATCTGGCACCCATCACCGACAATGTCATGCGAGCGGTGGCTCAGATGCTGGAAACCATGCCGGTGTATCGTCTGGATGAAACCGATTTCGCCCAGCGCATGTTCGGGATGGTACCGATGGATGTGCGGGTAGCCCCGGGACGACTGGAGTTTGTGATGGCGGATCAGTAAGGCAGTATCCTGCCTTGCGGTGAGTGGAAGCAAAAAAGGCCGGGTGGATGACGTTCCTCCCGGCCTTTCTGCTTGCTGGTACCGGCCTATGGCTCAGGCCGTGGCTTTCAGTGCCTCTTCGAAGATGCCGGTGGCTTCGTCAATCTGGTGCTGGTTGACGATCAGCGGCGGCAGCCAGCGTACTATCTCCTGGTATGGGCCACACCGCAGCATCAGCAGCCCCCGCTTTTCACATTCTTTCAGGATCTTGCCGGCGCGTTCTCCGTCCGGGCAGTCTCCGCGGCGCATCTCCACGCCAACCATCAGTCCTTTGCCCCGGACATCTGCCATTTCCGGGTAGTCCTTTTTCAAACTGTGCAGGTTGTCCCACAGGCGTTTGCCCATAGTATCGGCGTTCTGCACCAGGCCCTCTTCCTGAATCACGTCGATGGTTGCTATGGCGGCAGCCGCCGCTACAGCGTTGCCGCCATAGGTGCCGCCCTGAGAACCCGGCCAGCCCTTGGCCATGGTTTCTTCTGAAGCCGCCAGAGCAGAAATGGGGAAGCCGCTGGCGAGGCCTTTGGCGATCATGATGGCGTCGGGTGTTACCCCGAAGTGTTCGTGGGCCCAGAACTTGCCGCTGCGGCCGAACCCGGCCTGTACTTCGTCAAACACCAGCATGATGCCGTGCTTGTCGCAGCGCTCCCGCAACCCCTGCATAAAACGAGCGTTGGCCGGCACATAGCCACCCTCGCCCTGAACCGGCTCAATTAGCATGGCCGCGGTTTCCTTGGGGGCGGAATAGGTCACGAAGATGCGATCCAACTCTCTCAGGCAGAAGTCCGTGGCCTCATCCAGGCTCCAGCCGTAATGGAAGGCGTGGGGGAATGGCGCGACGACCACGCCCCCCATCATCGGGCTGACACCGGCTCGCAGGCCCACGCTGGAGGTGGTCATGGACAGTGAGCCCATGGTGCGACCATGAAAGCCGCCATGGAATACGATCACATTGGGGCGACCGGTGGCCTGGCGCACCAGGCGGATGGCACCTTCGGCAACTTCGGTGCCGGCATTGGAAAAGAAAAAGGCATTCAGCGGATCCGGGGTCACTGCGCCGAGTTTTTCTGCCAGTTCAGGTAGTCTCGGGTTCATGACTGTGGTGGCCTGGGCATGGATCATGGTGGCTACCTGTTTCTGGGCGGCTTCCACCACTTTCGGGTGACAGTGTCCGGTACTGGTGACACCAATGCCGGATGTAAAGTCCAGGTAACGGCGACCTTCAGGGTCAATGATATAGGCACCTTCGCCTTTGGCCGCGGTGATGCCGGTAGCCTGCTTGAGCAGGGGGGACAGTTTGCCTTTGTGGTCGGTCATGGACACCTCCCGAAGTGAATGGAATACCTCTTTTGCAGCCTAGTCAGGCCCCAAGGCGTTTACAAATAGCATCCCCGATTTCCCGGGTGCTGCGTTGTTCAGAGCCTTTCTCTGCGAGATCCGCGGCCACCGCATCAAACAGTTCCTGCCCGGCCTGGGCCAGCAACGGGTCTTTTCGGCCTAGCCAGTCCAGCATGCGGGCGGTGGTAAACAGCATGGCGGTCGGATCAGCGATGCCCTGGCCGGCGATATCCGGCGCGCTACCGTGGGTGGGTTCAAACATGGAGGGCATGTCCGGGTCGGTCGGGTTCAGGTTGCAGGACGGAGCTACCCCCATGCCCCCCGAGATCACGGCGGCCAGATCGGTCAGAATATCGCCCTGGAGGTTGCTGGCTACGACTACGTCAAAGGCCCAGGGGCTGGAGACAAATTTCATGCAGGCGGCATCCACCAGTTCGTGATGGGTGGCTACATCCGGGAATTCCCGGCTGATTTCCTCAAACACTTCGGTATACATGTCACCCCAGTAGCGCAGGGCATTGCGCTTGGTGATCAGGCATACCTGGCTTTCGCAGGTCTTGCCATCCAGTGTCCGGAAGCTGCGGGTGCGGCCTTGCTGAATACGTTCTCCGGCCCGTTTACGAGCCTGTTCAAAGCCGTACCGTATAATGCGCTCAGTGGCCCGGCGGGTGAACACCTCCATCTGGGTGGCCACTTCGTCGGGCGATCCCGGGCGCAGACGGCCACCCTGACTGACGTACTCACCCTCGCTGTTCTCGCGAATCACCAGCATATCGATGTCCTTGGCGCGGTCATCTTTCAGGTACTGGCGAGCGCCGGGGAGCAGTCGTGCCGGGCGTTCACACACCCACTGGTCAAAGCCTTTTCGCATGTCCAGCAGGGGCGCGAGCGAAATGCTGTCCGGTAACAGATAGCGCTCCGGGTCATGCATGGGGCCCGGATCTCCCAGCGCGCCCAGCAGTATGGCGTCGTAGGCCTTGAGCTGCTCAAGGGCATCTGCGGGCCAGGATTCGCCGTGTTCTTCATGCCAGGCGTGAGAGGGCCATGGAAAACGGGTCCATTCCAGTGGCAGGCTGTGCCTGGATCGCAGTGTCTCCAGGCATCGCACGGCTTCTGCGACCACTTCCGGGCCGATACCATCTCCGGGTGTTACTGCAATGCGGGTGGTCTGGGCCATCCATGAACCTCCTTTTAAGAGCGGCTTGACTGATTAAATACACCAAAACCAGTGTAGACCCGCAGCCGGCAGATGCCACCCGACTATGGGTGGTATAGCGAGTTTTCGTTTTACCCGATTGCGGATGGTGTCTATAGTTGAATGTGATTGATTCTTTTACAGTTCCACCCGAATTCATTTCGAGCGAGCCGCTCTGGAGCTTCTGTGGATAGACCCTCTGTTCTTTTTGATGAATCCCATTGCGACGAGTGCGCCTGTGGTAATGGCCTGGATTTTTCGTTCAGCTTTGCTTTCCAGCCTATTGTTGATGCCACCAATAAAACGGTGTTTGCATACGAGGTGCTGGTGCGCGGAACCGAAGGGCAAGGGGCCATGACTGTGCTGGATAAGGTGAATAACCAGAACCAGTACGCGTTCGACCAGATATGCCGGGTCAAGGCGGTGAAGCTGGCGTCGCGGCTTGATATGAAGGCCATGTTGAGCATCAACTTCATGCCCAACGCGGTCTATCAGGCAGAATATTGCATTCGTACCGCGCTGGCGGCCGCCAAGACCTATGATTTCGACACCCGGAAGATCATCTTCGAGGTGGTAGAGGGTGAGGAGATGACCTCGGTTGATCACCTCACCTCCATCATCGAGGCCTACAAGAGCATGGGGTTCAGCACCGCCATTGATGATTTCGGTGCCGGTTACTCCCGCTACAACCTGATGATCTCGAGCCCGCCGGATTTGCTGAAGCTGGATATGGGGCTGGTTCGCAACATTCATGCGGAACCCAACAAGCAGGCAGTGGTCTCAGGTATCATCACCATGATGCGCCAGCTTGGCGGCCGAATTGTGGCGGAGGGCGTGGAAACGCCGGAAGAATACTTCTGGTTTCGTTCTCAAGGGATTGCCCTTTACCAGGGCTACCTGTTCGCCAAACCGGGATTCGAATGTCTGCCGGAGCCGGTGTTTCCCGACTGATTGACTCTTAACAGGATGTTTCTGTGCTCTATCGCCTGATTACCCTGATTGGCGGCCTGGTCTTTGTGGCTGCCCTGTTTGCCCTGGTCTGGTTCTTCTGCAAGAAGTTTCTGCAACATCATGGCGTGACCGACCAGACCTCGGACCGCGCGACTGTACTGGCTACCTGGACCTTTGCCGGAATCGCCATCGGCCTGGTGTTTGCCGTGGTGGGCGCGTTCGTGCTTGGTCCATGGGCGTTCTATCGCACCCTGCGCGGTCATGGTGTCGACATTGCCGATGGTGCGGCTATCTGGTGGGGCTTCGGTATCGTGGCGGTATCTCTGGCGATTACCGCGGCTGGCTTCTTCGGCTTTCTGATGCTGGTCGGAGCCTATTGAGCCTTTTGCAGGTTGCGCAGCAAGTCCCGAAACCACACCAGCGCCGGTTCCTGTTCATAGGCCTTGTGCCAATACAGATGCACATCAATCGACGGCATCTCCACCGGCGGCGCCAGCACTTCGATGTCGGTGTTCTGGGCAATGATCCGGGCGTAGGTTTCCGGCATCGTCAGTAACAGGTCTGAGCTCTCCACCACCCGGCAGGCCGCGTAGTAGTGCTGGCAGCGCAAGCGGATGTTGCGCTGGGCACCGTGGCGGGAAAGTTCAAAATCCTCAATGCCCGGGCCCTCCGCCCGCGACGACACCAGAATGTGCCTGGCCTCCAGATAGCTGGCCATATCCAGTTCCTGCGCGATGACGGGGTGGCCCTTTCGCGCCAGCACCACCAGCCGGTCCTGCCTGAGCAGTTCATGGCTGGTCTGGTTGCTCACCGGCAGTAACACATCAATGGCAAAGTCCAGTTTGCCCGCCGCCAGTTGTGTTTCCATATCACGCCGGGCGACACGCTGACTCTGCACCTCCATGTCCGGATAGGGCGCCAGTTTTGAAATCAGCTGGGGCAAGAAGGTGGATTCCAGAACATCCCGAAGGCCGAGGGCGTAGGTTTTGCGCTGGCTGGCGGGGTCGAAGGCGTGAAACTGATTCACCGCACTCTGGATCTGGTTCAGCCCCGGGCGCATGGATTCCAGAAACCGTCGGGCCAGGGGGGTGGGCACCATCTGGTTACCCTGGCGTGTAAACAGCGGATCATTGAAATGATCCCGAAGCCGAGCCAGGGAATGACTGATGGCAGGCTGAGTCAGATGCAGAGCCTTTGCGGCCCGCGTCAGGCTTCCTTCCCGATAGATAGTGTCGAAAACATGCAGCAGGTTCAGGTCCGGTCTATTCAGCGCCATGATGAGGTTCCGTTTTCTGAATAAGCATGGTTAATGATAAACGATAAGAACAATTCAGTCGCGTAATAATGCGTTGGCTCCTAGACTAATTCCCATCTGATCGACATTGCCCCCGACAGGGCGGCCAGCGCGAGGAGCTGCACCATGGATTTCAATATTTCCGAGAAAGGCCAGGATTACCTGAAGCGCGTGAAACAGTTCATGCGCGACGAGATTTTTCCCATTGAGGAGCAGTATCACAAGGAGCTTGCTTCTCAGGAAAACCGCTGGGTGGTGCTGCCGATCATCAAAGAACTGAAAGAAAAAGCCAAGGCCCAGGGCCTGTGGAACATGTTCTTTCCTGACGACAAGTACGGCTGTGGCCTGCTCAACTCCGACTACGCCCTGATTGCTGAAGAAACCGGTCGCAGCTTCATCGCCCCGGAAATCTTCAACTGCAACGCGCCGGATACCGGCAACATGGAAGTACTGATCCACTACGGCTCCGAAGAACAGAAAGCCGAATGGCTGCCGAAACTGCTGAGCGGCGAAATCCGCTCCGCCTTCTGCATGACCGAACCGGCCGTTGCCTCTTCCGATGCCACCAACATGGAAGCCACCGCCACCGTAGAAGGTGACGAAGTGGTGCTCAACGGCCGCAAATGGTGGAGCACCGGCATTGGCCACCCAGACTGCAAAGTGGGCATCTTCATGGGTGTAACCGACCCGGATGCCCAAAAGCACCGCCGACACTCCATGGTGCTGGTGCCGCTGGATGCCCCGGGCATCACCATCGAGCGCATGCTGCCGGTCTTTGGCGCCTACGACGAGCCCTACGGCCACGGCCAGGTGTTGTTCGACAACGTACGTTTGCCCAAAAGCGCCATCATCGCCGGCCCGGGCCGCGGCTTCGAAATCGCTCAGGGCCGTTTGGGGCCAGGCCGCGTGCACCACTGCATGCGTGCCATCGGGGCTGCCGAGCGCGCTCTTGAGATCATGATCAAGCGCGCCATGACCCGCGAAGCTTTCGGTCGGCCAATCGCCAAGCTGGGCGGCAATCCGGACATCATCGCCAACGCCCGTATGAACATCGAACAGGCGAGGTTGCTGACCCTGAAATGTGCCTGGGCCCTGGATACCAAGGGCATTATGGGCGCGTTGCAGGAAGTGTCCATGATCAAGGCGGTGGTGCCGAAGATGCTTCAGCAGATAGTGGATGACGCGATTCAGATTCACGGCGGGGCCGGTGTCAGCGACGATGATTTCCCGCTGACGGCATTGTTCGGTTACGCTCGGGTTCTGCGGTTGGCCGACGGTCCCGACGAAGTGCATCGGGCCATGGTGGCTCGCCTGGAGCTTCGGAAGTATAAGTCCTGATTTTGGGCTTGGGTGCTTTGGCTCTTCTGGCCTCTTGGCTCGGAGTGGGTGGCCGTTGGGGTGGGGCTTCTGAAAAGCGCTCCTTCGGCACATCCATGTGGCGCTTGTGTTCCGCCATCCATGGCTCCACAAATTTTCAGAAGCGCCACCCCAACGGCCCCCTCTTCAATATTGGTGATAGGCTGCGAATAACAGAATCTGGAACAGCTTACTGAAGGGTATGGGAGTTGGCACCAGAAGGTACTTTCCAAAAATGTCGGAGGCCATGGATGGCCGGAGAGAAGCGCACATGGATGTGCTCGTAGCGGTTTTTGGAAAGTACCTTCTGGTGCCAACTCTTGCGCCCAATCACAAGAACAGGAACTCCAAAACATAACGGAGAGAAACAACGATGACACAACGGGTATTTATAACCGGCGGGGCCAGTGGCCTGGGCCGGGCGATTGCATTGCGGTATGCCAAAGAAGGGGCCAAAGTCTGCATCGGTGACATTAACCCGGAGCAGGGCGTCGCCGTTGAGGCGGAACTGAACCAGGCCGGCGGCGAAGGTTATTTCGTGGAATGCGATGTACGCCGCCTGAGCGACTTCGAGAAAGTCCGTGATGACCTGGTCCAGAAATGGGGGGGAGTGGACGTAGTCGTGAACAACGCCGGCGTTGCCTCCGCAGGTTCCATTGAAGACACCACCATCGGTGACTGGGAGTGGATTCTCGACATCAACGTACTTGGCGTCGTGCGTGGCTGCAAAGCCTTTACCCCGCTGTTCAAGGAACAAGGCTCCGGCGCGTTTGTGAATGTGGCTTCCATGGCCGGGCTTATGCTGGCGCCATTGATGGACAGCTACAATGTTTCCAAAGCCGGGGTGATAGCCCTGTCGGAAACCCTCAGCCAGGAACTGCGTGATTCCGGCATTCACGTCAGCTGCGTGTGCCCGGCGTTCTTCCAGACCAACCTCGCCAGCACCATGCGCTCGGATATTCCCGGTATTCAACAGAACGTCAACAAGCTGATGAAGCGCTCCAACATCACCGCCGAAGACGTGGCCGAGGATATCTTCCGCAGTGTGAAAGACAAAGACTTCTGGGTACTGCCCCACGCCAAAGAGCGCCGCATGTGGATGCTCAAGCGCCACGCACCCTGGGCGTTTGACTGGCTGATGCACCAGGAAACCAAGCGCTGGATGAGCAAGATGGGTAGCAAGGCGAACGCCTGAACACATCACAGGAGAGATTGAATGACACAGATCGACCAGGCCGTAGACATCCGTGAAGGCGAAGAGCTGGATATCAGCGCCGTCGACCAGTTCATGAAGCAGGCCATTCCGGGCTTGGAAGGCCAGCCGAGCATCAAGCAGTACCCCGGTGGTGCGTCTAACCTGACCTATCAGGTGGATTATGGCGACCAGTCCTACGTGCTGCGCCGGCCGCCGTTCGGCAAGATCGCCAAGTCCGCCCACGACATGCTGCGGGAAGCGCGGGTGATGGAGGCATTGAAGCCAGCCTATCCCTATGTGCCCAACATTGTTGCGATTTGCGACGATCACAGCGTACTGGGTTGCGACTTCTACGTGATGGAGAGGCTCAAGGGCATCATTCTGCGCCAGGACTTCCCCAGGGATTTCGAGCTGAGCGCCGAAGACACTCGCAAACTGTGCCTGAACGTGATCGACAAGCTGGTGGATCTGCATACGGTGGACGCCAAGGCCGCAGGCCTGGACAAGCTGGGCAAGGGCGCGGGTTACGTGCAGCGGCAGATTGGCGGCTGGAGCGACCGCTTCCGCAAGGCCCGTACCGATGATGTCGGTGACTTCGAAGACGTCATGGCCTGGCTGAACGATAAGATGCCGGATGACATCGCTCAGGTGGTTATTCACAACGACTACCGTTTCGACAATGTGGTGCTGAACCCGGACAACCCGTTTGAAGTGATTGGCGTGCTGGATTGGGAAATGGCCACTATTGGTGATCCGCTGATGGACCTGGGCAACAGTCTGGCCTATTGGATCGAAGCCGACGATGAAGGCCCGTTCCAGATGCTGCGGCGCCAGCCCACGCACCGGCCGGGCATGCTGACTCGTAAAGAAGTGGTGGACTACTACATGAAGAAATCCGGCTTCCGGGCGGAAAAGTTCGACTTTTATGAAATTTACGGGCTGTTCCGCCTGGCGGTGATCATCCAGCAAATCTACTACCGCTTTTATCACGGCCAGACCAAAGACAAACGCTTCGCCGCCTTTGGCCACGCCGCCAACTATCTGGAGAAACGGTGCCAGCGCCTGATTAGCGAGAGCACCCTGTAATGGCCACGATTTATCTGGTGCGCCACGGTCAGGCCAGTTTCGGCAAGGAAAACTACGACCAGCTCTCGCCGCGAGGCTGGGAGCAGGGCAGGATTCTGGGCCGCTGGCTGGCGGGCAAGGTGGAGCCGGGTGCTGTTTTTGGCGGTAACCTGCAGCGCCATCGGGAAACTGTGGAGGCGATCACTACCGGTTACGGTGTCAGCCTGCCGGATATGCAGGTGCTGGAAGGCCTGAACGAGTTTGATCATCTGGAAGTGGTGGAGCGCCTGCGCCCGGAATGGGCGGATAAACAGGTAATGGCGCGAGACCTCGCCAGCTTTCCCAAACCTGCAAGAGCCTTCCAGCAGGCTTTCGAGAAGGCGGTGACCCGCTGGGTGAGTGGCGAGTTCGACCAGGAATACAGCGAAACCTGGAACGGATTCCGGCAGCGGGTTGGCCATGCACTGGATCAGCTGATTGAACTGGCCGATGGTGCCGATGTGATTGTGTCCACCTCTGGCGGCCCCATTGCGGTCATTGCCCAGCGCCTGCTTGAACTGTCAGACCGCAAGGCGCTGGAGATGAACAATGTGATTGCCAACACCAGCGTGTCCCGCATTCTGTATTCCGGCCCCCGGCGCAGCCTGGCCGTATTCAACAACTATAGCCACCTGGAAGCGGAAGACCCCGCCCTGGTGACATTCCGATAAGCTGAGGGAATTCCATGAGCAACAAAAACCTGTTCGACCTGACTGGCAAAGTCGCCCTGGTAACCGGCGCCAGCCGCGGTATCGGCGAGAGTATCGCCCGTACGCTGGCTCATTACGGTGCTCACGTGATTGTCAGTAGCCGCAAGATTGACGGTTGTGAGGCCGTGGCCAGTAGCATCCGTGAAGACGGCGGCAGCGCCGAAGCCTTCGCCTGCCACATTGGCGAGATGGACCAGATTGAAGCGGTGTGGGAGCACATCGCCAAAGCGCACGGCAAACTGGATATCCTGGTGAACAACGCAGCCGCCAACCCATACTTCGGTCCGGTGGAAGACACCGACCTGGGTGCTTTCCACAAAACCGTAGATGTGAACATCCGTGGTTACTTCTTCATGTGCGCCCGTGGCGCTCAGCTGATGAAAAAGAACGGTGGTGGTTCCATTGTGAACGTGGCCTCGGTTAACGGCGTAAATCCCGGCCACTTCCAGGGCATCTATTCGGTGACCAAGGCAGCAGTGATTTCCATGACCAAATCTTTCGCCATGGAGCTGGGCCAGCAGAATGTGCGGGTAAATGCCTTGTTGCCGGGCCTGACCGATACCAAATTTGCCAGCGCCCTGACCACCAATGAGGCCATCAAGAAGCAGGCCATGGCCCACATCCCGATGAAGCGTGTGGCGGATCCCGATGAAATGGCGGGTACTGTGCTGTACCTGGTGTCTGACGCTTCCAGCTATACCACAGGAGCCTGCATTAATGCGGATGGTGGTTACCTGACGGTCTGACACAGATCGAGACGCAAAAAGGGCCGGATGATACGGAGTCATCGGGCCCTTTTTTGGTATCGCGATCCGTGTTTAGCTGCAGGTCAGCGCTGCAAAATCTCCTTTCAGCTCACTGGCCCTGGCCAGCAGCTGATCTTGATGCCGGCTATCTCCAGCCTGCAGAAGATCGTGCATCAAGCCGGCCATCGCCACCCGGCTTTCGGCCAGCATGGCCTGGTATTCCGCTCCTCTGGCGCGCTCTGAGTGAACCAGCAACTCGTTCACCTGTTCAGCAAAGCCGGACTGGCGTCGTCTCTCCAGCGTGTCGAGCAATGCCAATTGCCAGTTTCTCCGCCCTGTTAACCAGATTTCCGTTTGCCGGCCACGGTTCGCTGACCAGTTTTCGACGATGGCCCGCTGTTGCTGATTCAGGTCGCCAAGCCATCGTTCAATACGCTCAATAGTCCGTTCAGAGCGCGCCTGTGACGTTTGAGCGGGTGTTCCCTCCAGCATTTCCTGCTCCAGCTCCTGCTGCTTCTCCGCCATGTTGTCGGCTAGTTGCGCTACCTGCTCATCCGATAGAGAAGACAGCAGATTAACGGCTACCGGAGTGGCCCGTTCCAACAAATCGGGCACGAAGTCCATGAGTTGTTCCTGATGGGACAGCACCGTTGCTTCGTTGGGCGGCCCTTCCTCCAGATCTGATTTGAGGACTGCCAGCCATTGCTGGTAGCGGGGCAACTCGGCCGAGCAATGCCATTGTCTGAGCGCTTCCAGATCCTGATTCAGTTGCGCTTCCTGCTCACTGGTCAGGCTAATGTAATCCTCTACCCACCAGACAACGCCCCAGTCGGCGTAGCGGTAGGCCAGGCGCGTCTGACTGCAGCCCGCCAAAAACGTCAGTAACATCAGCCCGACGATCCAGCGGGCGCGGCGTGTTCCGGGCGTTGGGGCATCCATTACCTGTGCTCCTTGGTAAAAAGCCGTATGGAAAAATGTTGCATGCTCACTAAGATGTTGCGATCCAGCATCGGTGGCAGTGTCTTCTCTCCTACGCTGCGGTCGCCTGATTGGATTCGGCAGTGTTCCATACGTTAAAACCGGGAAGGAAAACATGTCCAGTTACAAGCAAACGCGTGTGCGCCAGTTTGTTTTTGCCTTTTACATGTCCGGCATCATGTCGCTTTTGATGTCCGGGATTATCACCCTGATCAATACCGGCCTGACCGAGGGGTATTTCCATCGCTGGGGCGCAGCTTTTGCTGTTGCCTGGGCGGTGGCTTTCCCTTTGGTCAGCTTTATCGCGCCAATGGCGGGCAAAATGGCGGACTGGACCATGGCCCGGTTGTTTTCCAAAGAACGTCGGCCGGATTGATGAAATCACCGTACCGATGTTATTCACCTCACAATTGTTCGCTTAAATGTAAAAATCTGTAAATCCGTTTCTCTCGCCTCACCGTAATTTGCTTTCGACACTGTTCAGGGACTGAATCAGTGCAGGTTCGAACCACTTTAACCTGGTAATCAACCCCTCCAGACGAGGCACGAAAAATGAAAGCAAAATACGCTTTACCGATGGTTTTAGCGGGCAGTGTCATGCTATCCGGTTGCTGGCTTGATGACGATGATAACGACGATAACGGCACTACGGATGCTGCAACGCAAAGCATTCTGGAAATCGCGGTTGAAAATGAAAACACGACGATTCTTGAAGCCGCAGTTCTTGAAGCCGATCCATCTATTGCGCAACTGCTCGATGGAGATGACCAGTTAACCGTGTTCGCACCGACAGACGCCGCCTTTGAAGCCCTGTTGGAAGACCTGGGACTCACGGCGGAACAGTTGTTAGCCAACACAGAGTTATTAAATACGGTTCTTACCTACCATGTTCTCGCAACGTCCGTGGGTGAAGTGAAGGCTGCCGCTGCGATCAGCGTCGCGCAAAGCCCGGTCCCACAAAACCTCGTTCCAACCGTGAATGGTGAAAACGTCGCGCTGTCCATTTCACAGGAAAACGGAGAAGACGTGCTGTACGTCAACACGTCTCGAGTGACGGGGCCAGATGTAGACGCCACCAATGGTGTTATTCACATTATCGACAAAGTGCTGCTTCCGCCTCCGAGCGATCTCAGTGATACCGGCTCAACGATTGCAGAAATCGTAACCGCGCTGGCAGGGGCTGAGAATGCGGAGTTTACAACGCTACTTGCGGCACTCCAGACCCCTGGTGCGGCAGCGTTGCTCACTGCAGCTGCGGACGTTGATGCAACCTTGACGGTGTTCGCGCCAACAGATGCCGCTTTTGAGGCGCTACTGACGGATCTCGGTATTACAGCCGGCGACTTGCTCAATGATCCGAATCTGCCAGCCATTCTGAGCCAGCATATTCTCGGAACTACGGTCGGCTCTCTAACGGCATACGCCTCTAACGGCGGAACTGTAACAACATTGGCCAGCAACAACTTGAACGTTGATATACAGGACAACGCTCTGGTTATCGAGGGCAGTACCGTCGTCGAAGCTGATGTTGAGGCGTCTAACGGCGTGATTCATGTGATCGACGAGGTAATTTTTACAGTCGACTGACAGACGAAACACGCTTTCTGTGAACAAAGTATGAGTGCCAGGCCGGCTGCTGCAGCCGGTCTTTCTATATTGACTTACTGAATCGAAGACGCAGGATTTTCGTCGGCAGACTGGGATAAGGTCATGCCCACGGGAGGCCGGAAATGCAGAGAGTAGAGTACCCGATCCAGAACCGCCTGGCCGTTCCAGGCAGGGTCGTTGTTCACCATGCCGACAATGGCCCAGGTGGTGTTGTTATCGTCCCGGGTGAACCCGGCGATTGAACGAACATTCTCCAGATAACCGGTCTTGATTCGGCCTTCGCCATCCATACCAGTGTTGCGAAGGCGGCGGGCCATGGTTCCGTCCATGGCGATGATGGGCATGGAGGCCATCAGGTCAGAAGCGTAGGGGCTGTCCCAGGCCTGTTGCAGTATCTGGGCGCCTTGCCGGGCCGTGATGCGACCATGGCGGGTGAGCCCGGCACCATTGTCAATCACCATGCCAGCAGTGTTGATGCCCATATTCTCCAGCCATTCGTACACTGTGCGGATGCCGGCTACCCGGTCGTCTTTGTCATCTTCCTTGCGGAACTCGGCGCCAATGGTCAGCAGCATCTGGCGGGCCATGACGTTGCTGCTCCATTTGTTGATGTCTCGCACCATGGAAACCAGATCTGGTGAGGTGGTGCGCATGACCAGCCGTGCATCTTCCGGTGTGCCCTCAAAACGGTCGCCACCACTGACAATAATGCCCATGTCCGACAGCACAGAACGAATCACGGAAGCAGAGTACCGTTCGTGCGGTAGCAGAGACAGATAGGTGGTGCTGCGGCAGCCTTGTGGTAACTGTCCGGTTACCCGAACCGTTACCTGATGGTTTTCATGAAATACCGGCTCCCAGTCAAAGCGGCTACGAGCAGGGCAGGGACCTTCCGGTAATGCGGTTACCCGGTTATCAATGGAGACTTCGCCCAGATCCGGGGTTGTCCAGGCCTGTGTTCCACGCTCATCGGCGCGTACCTGGAAATGCAGCAGATTCAGGTTGGTCAGATAGCCGGAGGGTTCCACCAGAAAGGGCGCGTGGGGGTTGTCGCCGTTATCCTCGAACGTCGGGAAGCCGCCGTCGACGCGGAAATAGCTGCCATCCAGTACCAGGTCGCCTTCAATGCGGTTAATGCCCATGCTCTTGAGTTCACGCAGGGTGCTCCAGAGCCGTTCCAGAGTCAGTTTGGGATCGCCGCCGAAGCGCACGTAGAGGTTTCCTTCAAGGCTGTCGCCCACCATCATGCCGTCTGTAAGGAAATCGGTCTTCCAGTGGTGGGTAGGGCCCAGGAGTTCCAGGGCAGCATAGGTGGTTACCAGCTTCATGATGGAGCCCGGGCTCATCAGTGTGTCAGCGTTTACATACTGCTCAATGCCGGGGCCGTTAAGGGGAATAACGGCAACACTCAGGGCTTCATCG
Source organism: Marinobacter sp. RI1 (assembly GCF_041155085.1). Taxonomy (NCBI): domain Bacteria; kingdom Pseudomonadati; phylum Pseudomonadota; class Gammaproteobacteria; order Pseudomonadales; family Marinobacteraceae; genus Marinobacter; species Marinobacter sp. RI1. The sequence goes on along the minus strand of NZ_AP031605.1, from coordinate 3,370,581 downwards.
CTGTTCAGGGATTTGCTGGCATAACTTCGGATCTGGCTGGCCCAGTGACGGGAGCTGGCAAAGGCCTCTTCCGCAGAGGTCTGTTCTTGAGCGAAAGCCAGGCCGAGCGGGGCGCTGGCCAACGCGATGGCCAGCGCCACTGCTCCTGACGCAAATCTGCCTGTGGCAAGGCCTTTGCCCGCCTGCAACCCCTGAGTATTCATGACCGGAACCCGTTGTTGTGTTCTCTCTGTACAATAGCCCATTCCGGGCGTATGTACTATGCAGAAAAGCTATACATGACGTTAAAAATTGGCAGTAGAGTCTTTGTTTATATTGAGTTTTTGTGACATCGAGTAAGTGGCCTGAAGAATCAGTGAGTTAGTTTGACGTCGGCACAGTGGCCTGCGGGCCAATGGGCACAGATTCTCCTGTGGGACAATGCAGAAAATGACGAAAACAAGGGAACTATCATGTTAAAAACTCTGAGACATCAGGTGAATGTGCTGGAATCGGTGGCCACTTCCTCTTTTGCAGCCTGGCGCGGGTGCCTGGTTATCAAGGCCGTTCCGCAACCTGAGAAACCGCTGGTTCTCTATGACATTGAAGCCTGTCCATACTGCCGACGTGTTCGTGAGGTGCTGACGGCATTACATCTGGACGTAGAGATTCGACCCTGCCCGAAGGGTGGTCGGGTATTTCGCCCGGAAGCCGAGGCCTTGGGGGGAAAGCAGCAGTTTCCCCTGCTGCATGACCAGAACACCGGCGAAGTGTTGTATGAATCCGAGGCGATTATCGAGTATCTGTTCCGTCAGTATGCGCATCGTTCCGTGCCGCGCTACTACCAGGGCCGTCCCTGGCAACCGGCACTCGGCGCTGCAGGCTCCGGGGCCAGTGAACTTCGCGGGATGCGGGCGCGGCCAGCCCAGCGCCCTGAGCAGGGGCTTCATTTGTGGAGTTTCGAAGGCAGCCCGTTTTCGCGCCTGATTCGGGAACGACTCTGCGAAAACGAGATTCCGTACACCTTGCATAATCTGGGCAAGGAACACTGGACCGAAGTCGGACCTGCCCGGCAGCGCATCAAACCCGGTCCGTATCGGCCCATTCCTGGCGGCAAACGGGACGCGTTTTTCCAGCAACATGGCCGGGTGCAGGTGCCCTACCTGGAAGATCCCAATAGCGGGGAGGGGTTGTTTGAATCGGCGCGCATTCTTGCTTATCTGGAAAAAAACTACGGGTAACGAGTTTGCGGAACCAGGGCTGCTAATCCGGCTGCCAGCCGGTATCATCTGCGCGAACAGTGAGTCTTCGCGGAGTCAGGAGTGTTATGTATACCGGCCAGTGCCTTTGTGGCGATATCCAGTTTGAATACGATGGCCCAATAGGGCCCGTGGCGCTGTGCCACTGCAGCCAGTGCCGCCGCAATCATGGCAGTGCCTTTTCAGCCAGTGCGCCGGTTCAGGCTGTCCGGTTCCGGTTTACGGCCGGTGAGGACCGGATCACCGAATTTGAATCTCGGCCCGGCAAATACCGGGCCTTCTGTAGCCGTTGTGGAAGCCCTCTTTACGGCCGGGTCGACGCTATTCCTGGCATCCTCAGGCTGCGAATTGGCGTGATCAATGAGCCGCTGGGAAAAAAGGCGGCCCAGCACGTTTATGTGGGGTCGAAATCTGACTGGTTCGAGATCACCGACAACCTGCCGCAGTTCGAGAAAACCGAAAGAACCAACGACCCGCACTGAGCCTCAATCCGCCGGCACCATCCGGTATACCTTGCCGTTATCGGAGTCGGTCAGCAGCCAGAGTGCACCGTCTGGCCCCATACGCACGTCGCGGATACGTTCACCCAGTTCGGTGAGCAGATCTTCCTCCTCGATGACTTTTTCTCCGTCCAGGGACAAGCGCACCAGTTTCTGAAGCTTCAGGGCGCCGACAAAAAGATCGCCCTGCCACTGCGGGAAAAGATCTCCGGTGTAGAACGCCATGCCAGAGGGCGCAATGGATGGGTCCCAGTAATGCAGTGGTTCTGTGATGCCTTCCATCGTGGTACGACTGGAAATCGGCAGGCCTGAGTAGTCAATGCCGTAGGTGACCTTGGGCCAGCCATAGTTATTACCCGCGCGAAGGATGTTGACCTCATCGCCACCCCGGGGGCCATGTTCATGGCTCCAGATCTCACCGGTTTGTGGGTGCCGGGTCATACCCTGAATGTTGCGGTTGCCATAGGTGAAGAAAGACGCTTTGAAGCCGCTTCGATCGGCAAAGGGGTTGTCCTCTGCCGGCTCACCGCTGATGGTGATTCTGTGAACGCCACCGGCATCGTCTGCGGTATCCTGGGCACGATCCATTTCACCCCGGTCACCGACTGAGATGTATAAATTGCCGTCGCGATCAAACTGCATCCGGCCTGCGAAGTGCCGGCTGGTGTTTGAGCGGGGAAGAGCCTCGAAGATCACCTCGACATCTTGCAAAGAGTTGTCAGCCAGAGTTGCCCGGGCAACCCGGGTGGTCATGCCCTCGCGATTACGATGGGCGTAGCTAAGGAACAACAGCCGGTTAGTCTCGAAATCCGGATGCAGCAGCACATCCAGCAGACCACCCTGGCCCGAAACGACTAGCTCCGGCAGGCCTTTGACTGGTTCACTGCGAAGTTGCCCATTTTCCAGAATTCGCACACGGCCCTCCCTTTCAGTAATCAGTGCAGACCCGTCGGGCAGAAAAGCGATGGCCCAGGGGTGTTCCAGCCCCGCGGCTACGGTTTCCAGATGAAAGTCTGCCTTTTCGGATTGAAAGGTCTGGTTTGCCTGTGTGGCCAGGGCTGCCGAGACCAGTAAGCTGGCCAGGCTCCACTTCCAGAATTTGCGCTTGAACATATCCGTCTCCGCCTCTCTGCTGTTTTTAGAGATCTTCAGCACCTGCAATAACCATAGCAGGTCGTGGTATTGCGGCCGATGCGAGCCTCTGGAGATATAGAGTTTCGTGATAATCCCAGATCATTTGCATTTGGTGTTTCAAATCTAAACCATTCGCATTAACATAGTGGGGTTTAAAAATGACATGGTCTTAATCAACCAAGGAGCCGTTAGATGTCTCTGAATCCGGAGCCCCGATTTAGAAGAAAAACCCTGATCACTGCCATGATGTGTGCGACTCTGCCAGGACTGGCAGCAGCGCAGGGCAGCGAACCGAAGGCATTGGAAGCCCTGGATGTTACCGCAAGCCGTGGCCAGGTGGCCTCGGAAACGACGGAGAGTTACATCAGCGGAGTCAGCACAACCTCCATGAAGATGGAGCTGTCACACCGGGAGGTCCCCCAGGCCGTCACGGTCATTACCCGCGAACAGATGGACGATTTCGCCCAGAACGACATTAACGATGTTCTGGAAGGCACCACCGGTGTCACCGTAGAGTCGGTGGAAACAGACCGCACGTATTACACCTCACGTGGTTTCGATATCAACAACTTCCAGTACGACGGTGTTGGCATGCCGGCGGTATATGACAACGTTCAGGGTGAGCTGGACACCGCTTTCTTTGATCGCGTGGAGGTGGTTCGGGGCGCCAACGGTTTGATGACCGGTTCCGGCAGCCCGGCCGCCACAGTCAACTTTATCCGCAAGCGCCCAACCGCTGACACCAATGCCTCGGTTGCGGTGACTGGTGGTTCCTGGGACAAAAAACGGATTGTCGGTGATGTTTCCGGTGCCGTGTCTGAATCCGGTGCGGTGCGCGGCCGGGTGGTCGCCGGTTATGAGGACAAAGGCTCCTACCTGGACCGGTATAACAACGAAAAGCAGATGTTCTACGGGGTGCTGGAAGCAGACCTGACCGATACCACGTTGCTAACTCTTGGCCACGCCGTTCAGACGTCTGATACAGACAGTCCGTTGTGGGGTGCGCTGCCTTTGTTCTACTCCGATGGCTCAACGACGGATTTTGCGCGTTCAACCAGCACGGCTTCCGACTGGTCCTACTGGGACAACACCCAGCACAACAGCTTTGTTGAATTGCGTCAGGAGCTTGCTGGTGGCTGGAGAGCCACGGGCACGGTGTTCCGGCTGGAGAATGAAAGTGAGTCCGAACTCTTTTATCAGTATGGTACTCCGGATCGCCAAACGGGTGAGGGACTTAAAGCCTATCCCAGTCAGTACGACCTGGATGTAGAGCAGTGGGTCGTGGATGCATACGCTACCGGCCCGTTCCAACTGGCTGATCGAACCCATGAGCTGGTTTTGGGGGCATCCTGGTCTCGCTCAGAGACGGTGGACGAGTCTCGCTATGGACGCGGCATCGGGAATCCCTTGCCACCGCTCAATGAGTGGGATGGGAACTACCCCAAGCCTGCTTTTGATAATGGCGTCGGCGGCTCTGACTGGACCGACCGCGAAACGTCCACCTATGCTGCCGCTCGTTGGTCGCTGACCGATCAACTCACCGCCATTACAGGGCTCCGTCTGACCTGGCTGGATAACAAGGGCAAAAGCTACGGAGCGACCAAGGAAAGCAGCTACGATGCCGTGAAAACACCCTATGCAGGTCTGATCTACGACATCAATGACGATCATTCGGTCTACGCCAGCTATACCGAGATTTTCACTCCCCAGACTGAGGTGGACATCAATCGCGATCGACTGGATCCGATTGACGGGGTCAACTACGAGCTGGGCCTGAAAAGTGAGTTTCAGAACGACCGTGTGAATACCACTATTGCTTTGTTCCAGACTGAGCAGAAGAACGTAGCCGAGGCAGAAGGAGTGTTCGCCGGAACCAATGATTCTTACTACACCGCTGTGGATGGGTTGACCAGTCAAGGTGTGGAGGCCGAAATAGTGGGTGATCTCACCGACCGAATCCAGCTCTTCGCCGGTTATACCTATGTGGATATTGAGGACAAGGATGGTAAAGGGGCCAAGTCCTTCGTGCCAGAGCATCTAGCCCAGTTGCGCGCTACCTGGAAGGTGCCTGGGGTCGAAGGTTTCAAGCTTGGTGGCAAGGTACGCTGGCAGTCTGAGATTACCCAGGAACAGGGTGTTGCTACCACCGGCCCGAATGCCGGTGTGACCATCGTCACGGAGCAGGACAGCTATGCGGTGCTGGATCTGATGGCAAGCTATGATTTCGCCCGACACTGGAATGCAACCCTGAACGTAAACAACGTGACCGACGAGAAGTACATCGAAAGCCTGAAGAAATTTGGTGCCTCGGCCCAGGGTTTCTACGGTGAGCCGGCCAATGCCAGCCTGACCGTTTCCTGGGTGTATTAATCACAGAGTGGGGCAGTCGGCGCTGCGCTGGCTGCCCCGGTTTTTGTTGATCAAGCCTCAAGGAGAGTGAGCATGAATCCGGAACAGGAAATACTCGATGGATTGAAGCTGGCGGCAGGTTCAGGTGCCGTCATAGGATTGATTGCGTTGGGAGTGATACTGGTCTCGATGGTCGGAGCTAGCTGATCCGCTCTTTCCGATAGATTCCACATGTCCCGCAATAGCCGCCTCCGGGCAATAAATATTTGAGGCAGCACCCTTTGCGCTGAGGGATGGCGCACCACTGTTGGCTGAATTCCGCCGGAATCCAGTCAATGTATCGGTTGGCCTCGCATTTGAACTGCGCCAGCCAGCTATCGGCCTGTTTACACAACGCTGCCGGATTAACCCGGTTCCACACCACCGAATAGGGCGCACCCAACGCCAGCCCGACGCTGCTCCAATAGGCCCCCGGACTAACCCCGAAATGCTGCCGGAACACGCCGTACCAGTCTTGCATCTGTTCACTGAGAATTCTTATGAACTTTTCAGGCTCCAGGACCTCCTGTTCACTGGCCGCATATTGCCAGCGCGACGGGTCCGCTGGTGTTGATGTTGTCGGGCACAGGAAAACCCGCCGGGGATCGAGTGCAGCACTGCTGCCATCCCTGAACAGCCGGATCACCAATGGTCCGATAATCTGAAGTGCCAGGCTCTGGTGCAGGACAGAAAGCCGCGCCTTGCGGAGTCGCGGATGATCGGCATCCTGATAGTCCTTGAGAACCTGTTGTTGCAGAAGGTCTGGATTTGCCAGTAGCTGGGCCAGGGAGAACAACGCGGGTTGTTCGCGGTTGGCGGGTGTCAGTGCGCTGTCCATCAGAGTGGTAGCGTCAAGGCCGTGGCGGGCCAACAGATTGTGGTAATCCGTCAGCCATTGCGTTGCTGCCTCAGCCGCGACCATGACGGCTTAGCCCCCACAAGAAGTACAAGCCGCCGACCAGGGCGGCCAGCAGCCCCGAGGGTAGCTGATTGGGATACACCAGAACCCGGGCCAGGTAGTCGGCCAGTGAAAGCAGTAGCCCTCCGGCCAGGGCTGCGACCAGCATTTGCCGGCCCACGGTCTGCTGTCCCAGTACCCGGGCCAGGTGCGGGGCGATCAACCCGACGAAGCTTAATGGCCCGATCACTACAGTCGACGCCGCGGTCAGCACGGCAGCCAGCACCAGTAGAAGAAGTCGCGCCCGTGGCACCCGCAGTCCCAGGGCAGAGGCGGATGTTTCGCCCAGGGGCAGTAGTGTGAGCGGTCGCAGGGCAAGCAAGAGCAAGGTCGAAAGGCCTACCACCAGTGCCAGTAAACCGATGGCTTCGGATTCCGAGATCAGCCAGGTGGAGCCGTACATCCAGTTCAGCAGGCGTGCTGCAACGGTGCCGCCAGAGGCCATCACCAGTCTCAGGCCGGCATCCATGAAAACGTACAGTGCCAGGCCGCCAAGCAACAGCTGGTTGCCCGCAAACTGGTGCTTGCGGGCCAGCAACAGTAAAAGGCCCAGAGCGCCGGCGGCACCCGCCGTGGCCGCCGCCAGTTGGCCAAGCCGGCCAATCTCAAGCCCTGTCAGGACCATAACCACCATCACCAACGCTGCACCGCCGCTGATGCCCAGCAGCTCCGGGCTGCCCATGGGGTTGCCGGTCATCCGCTGAATCAGGGTGCCGGCCATGCCCAGAGCCATGCCCGCAAGGATAGCAGCCATCAATCTTGGGCCTCGCCATACCCAGGCGTCTGTCCACTGCGCCAACGGGGTCCAGTTCCAACCTTCAAGACCCGGAGACCAACTCATGGAAAGAATGATCGTCAGGGCTAACAGAGAGCACAGAGTTCCGGCAACCAACAGCGGGCTTCGGCGGCGCGGCAGAAAGCCCGCAGGTCCGTTGCCCTGGTCAGGCATATGGTGAGTGTTTCGGAACCCCTGAAGCGCCAGAAGGATGACCGGGCCGCCAATGAGAGCGGTGGTGGTACCGGTCGGCACCAGCGAGCCGCCATCCCAGGCAGTCGCCCATTGGGCCAGAGTATCCGCCAGTAACAGCAGGCCGCCACCAGCCAGTGTGCTCCAGAACAGCCGTTCGGTCAGTGTTCTGGCGCCCAGCAGTCTTGCCAATACTGGTGCTGCCAGGCCAACAAATGCGACAAGACCAACCCGGCTCACCACCACGGAGCTCATAAGCACCACCAGGAAAAGTGCAGCGGCGCGAAGTAACGACACCTTTGCTCCCAGCGAATCTGCCGAGGCCTGACCAAGCTGAAGCAGCTGTAGCGGGCGCATCAGGGCCAGCATGAGCGCGGCAATAACCAGCACCCGGGGAAGCAGATCAAAGAATGGGGTCCAGTTGTTCTGTACCAGAGATCCCGCGCCCCAGATAAACAGATTACCGAGCCACTCACCTTTCAGAAGCAGGAAGGCCATGTTGATGGCGCCGAGAAAAAAGGTAACCACCAGCCCGGCCAGAATCACGGTCACAGGTGAGAAGCCAAGCCGCCATGTGAGCACTATTACCAGGCCGATGGCGAGCAAGCCACCGGCTACTGCGGCAAGATCAGGGCTGAAAGCCAGCAAACCTGGTGCAAACAGGGTGGCAAAGGTAACACCGAACTGTCCTCCGGCTTCGACCCCCAGGGTAGTGGGTGAGGCCAATGGGTTGCCAAGTACCTGTTGGGTAACAGCTCCTGCCAATCCCAGTGCGCAGCCAATCAGTATCGCGATGGAGACCCTCGGTGCCCAGCTGAAGTGGGCCAGAACGGAGGCGTACTGATTGCCATCAAAGGTCCAGAATGCGGCGAGAAGCTGTGAAAAGTGCAGTTGGTCGAACCAGGGTAAGGCACTGGCGCTGAATGCGGTAAGCCAGAGTAACGCGACCGCAATCGGGAGCCTGGCTGGAATCTCCGGGCGACTGGCGGTGTGCAGAGCGGATTCAGCGGCGGACATTGTCACTGCCCCCTTCAATCAGAGCGTTGGTCAGGGCAATGGCCAGGCGCTTCACCGGATAAACCCCACCAAAAGGCCAGGCAGCGGGAATCCGGTAGATCTCGCCGTTCTGTGCCGGTGGCAGGTAGGTCCAGAAGGGACTGTTAGCCAGACTGTCAGCCAGGCCCGGAACCAGTGGCTCTATCACCACGATGCGGCTGTTTCGTGCATCTGCCACAGATTCAAGGCCTATGGCTGAAAACCCCCAGTAGTTGCCTGGATCTGACCAGGCATTGGTAAGCCCAAGGTTATCCAGGGCAGTCTGGAACAGACCGTTGGGGGCATAGATGCGGACATGGCGGTCATCCATAAAGTTCACCAGGGCAACCGGCTTGTCGGTGATGCCGGCTTGCTCCAGTCGTTTCCGCTGTTGGTTCAGGGTTTGTTCGATATCGGCCAGTACCCATTCGGCCCGGTCGATCCGGCCGGTGATTTCGCCCAGGGTTATCAGCATTTCCCGGGCCCTGTCGAATGGACGGGCGTCTTTTTTATACACGCTGATGACGTAGGTTGGCGCAATCCGCTCCAACAGTTCGGCCGCGGGAGCCATTTCGGTGCTGGTGACGATCAGGTCGGGTTTCAGTTCTGCGATTGCCTCCAGGCTGGGCGCGACCCTGGTGCCGACATTGGCGACGCTGTCAGGCAGTTCCGGCTCCTGTACCCAGGTGTGATAGCCGGCTTTGTCTGCCACGCCAACGGGGGTGATACCCAGTAATAGCAGCGTCTCAGTGGCGGCCCAGTTCAGCGCGATAATGCGTTCAGGGGGCTCTTCAAGGGTTAGTGTGCCGCCTTCGTGGCGCCAGGTCTGGGCGGTTCCTGCGATCGGCAGCAGAAAGAGCAGCGCGCCGAGCATCATGGCTTTCGTGTTAATGGACATAGGAAACCCATTGCCCCGGCGCCCGCTCCATCACGCCCATGGGAACGCTGTAGATGGACTCAAGAATCTGGCTGTCCATGATCTCTGCCGGAGTGCCATCGGCCACCACCTGGCCCGCTTTCAGGGCCACCAACCGGTCGCAGAAGCGGGAGGCCAGATCGACATCATGCAGTACCACAATCACGGTCAATTCGCGCTGGCGGGCAAGGCGCTGCACAAGGCGCAACGTTTCTACCTGATGCTTTACATCCAGGGCGGAGATGGGTTCGTCCAGCAGCAGGCAGCGTGTTTGCTGTGCCAGCAACATGGCAATCCAGGCGCGTTGGCGCTCGCCACCAGAGAGAGTGTCGACAGAGCGGTGTTCAAAAGGTTTGAGGTCGGTGTCTGCGATAGCCTGATCAATCAGCGCATAATCCGCATCGCTGTAGCGGCCAAGAGGGCCTCGCCAGGGGTAGCGGCCCAGCGCGATCAGCTCCCGGACCGTCAGGCCATCGGTGCCCGGCGGGTGCTGGGGCAGGTAGCCGACAATCCTGGCGAAAGCGCGGGCGCCCAGACTTTTCGCAGCGTTACCCTCAAGCCTGACATCACCGGTACTGGCTGGAATCTGCCTGGCCAGTGTCTTTAACAAAGTGGATTTCCCCGAGCCGTTGTGGCCAAGCAGGGCGGTCACCTGGCCTTCGTTAAAGGCCAGGTTAATGTTATGAAGAATAGCCGTTCTACCAATGTGAACGGCGAGATCGCGGACATCAAAAAACGCGGACATTCAGATTCCCCTGTTTCTGTGGCTGGCAGGATAATCTAAATGCGAATACCTATCAATAATAAGTGGTAAACAGCATTACCTTCTTACGCCTGACCTGTTTGCACGCGCCACTGCGCGGCGTAGGCTCCGTTATTGCGTATCAGGCTGTCGTGATCGCCTTCCTCAACAATCCGGCCATTCTCGACCACGGCAATGGTGTCCGCATCCACAATGGTGGAAAGCCGGTGGGCAATCATAATAACGGTGCGGTTATGACCAATGCGCTTGAGTGAGCGCTGAATGGCGGCTTCGGTTTCGTTATCCACGGCGCTGGTTGCTTCGTCCAGCACCAGAATGGGCGGATTCTTCAACAGCGCCCGGGCCAGGGACAGCCTTTGACGCTGGCCGCCGGACAGGCGAATGCCTCGTTCACCAACAGGAGTGTCCAGGCCTTCCGGTAGCGCCTCAATAAAGGACCAGGCCTCGGCAGTACGAGCGGCATCAATGATCTCTTCTTCGCTGGCATCGGGTTTGCCATAGGCAAGGTTGTCGCGGATGCTGCCCTCAAACAGGTAGACATCCTGGCTGACCAGGCCAATGGCATCGCGCAGGGACTTCAGGCTCACCCCACGAATGGGCTGGCCGTCAATCCGGATGTCTCCATGGGCGGGGTCGTAGAACCGCAATAACAGCTTGATCAATGTGGACTTGCCGGAGCCGGTCGCCCCCACCAACGCGAGGGTATTGCCTGCTGGAACGCTCAGGGTAATGTCCTGTATGCCTGCGCCGCTGCCGGCGTAACGGAAGCTCACCTGGTTGAATGAGACCTTTCCGCGAACGGGTTGTTCCAGGGACTTGCCGGCTTCATCCCGGACGTTTACCGGTTCGGCGAGCAGATCGAGAATCCGTCGGGTACTGGCCATGGCCCGTTCAAACAGATCAATCACTTCCGCCAGCCCGGTCAGGGGCCAGAGCAGTCGCTGAGTGAGGAACACCAGCACCCCGTAAGCGCCCACGTTCAGGCTGCCTTCCAGCGCCATCATGCCGCCAACGGTAAAGGTGGCCAGGAAGCCGGCCAGAATGGCCATTCGAATGACCGGAATGAATGCGGAGCTGATACGAATGGCGCGGCGGTTAGCATCAACATAAGCTTCGCTCGCGTCCTTCAGGCGTTTGGCTTCCCGCTGTTCGGCGGTGAAGCTCTTGATTGTGGCGATGCCACCCAGATTGTTGGCCAGGCGGCTGGACAGGTCGCCTACTTTCTCCCTTACGTCTGCGTACAGCGGGCCGGCTTTGCGCTGGAAATAGAAGGCACCCCAGATGATCAGGGGAATCGGTGTGAACGCCAACAGGGCAATCAGTGGCGACAGCACAAAGAATACGGCACCCACAGCCACTACAGTAACCGCTACCTGAATCATGGCATTGGCGCCGCCATCCAGGAAACGCTCCAGCTGGTTTACATCGTCGTTCATGGTGGCTACCAATTGTCCGGAGCTGTTGGCCTCAAAGAAGCTCATGTCCAGACGCTGGGCGTGTTTGTAGGCATCTTGTCGGAGATCGGACTGCAGTCGCTGAGCCAGGTTGCGCCAGAGAATCTGGAACAGGTACTCAAACAGCGACTCGCCAGCCCAGATGAAGAAGGTGAGCACCGCCAGGATGGTGATCTGTTCCTGCGCAGTCTCAAAGCCCAGGCCGGCAACGAAGCTCTCTTCCTGGTTCACCACCACATCGATGGCGACGCCGATCAGTATTTCCGGGGCAATGTCGAAGAGCTTGTTGATGATGGAGCAGGTGGTGGCGGCGATGATCTGGCGCCGGTAACCACGCGCGTATCGAAGCAGGCGGCCGAGAGCGGCAAAGCTGCTGGTGTGCTGGGCGCGTGTGGTCATGTTCCGCTTCCTTCTGCTGTCTGGTTGTCAGAGGCGGGAAGGGTAGCGGATTCTTCTGTTTATTAAAACAGAATCATTTTCACTTGCGTGCGTTTCTTTGCAGCCATCGGTCCAGTTGGTCGGCAAACTCTTTTCGATCTCCCTGGCTGAATGGGGCCGGCCCGCCGGTTACCTGGCCGGCGTTACGCATTTCTTCCATGAAGTTACGCATGGCAAGGCGCTGGCGGATATTTTCCTTGGTGAAGGCCTGCCCCCGTGGGTTGAAGACGTCTGCGCCTTTTTCGATGGCTTCGGCGGCCAGAGGAATGTCCTGGGTAATCACCAGATCGCCTTTGCTCATCTGGTCCATAATTTCGTTGTCTGCAACGTCGAAACCGTGTGGGACTTGCCGGCGGCTGATGTGTGGGCTTGGTGGCAGGCTGATGGCGTGGTTAGCGATGAAGGTGGTCTGGATTTGCCAGCGGGTGGCGGCACGGCAGAGAATTTCCCGGATGGGAACGGGGCAGGCATCGGCGTCGACCCAGATTGGCATTTCGGTTTTCCTTCGTTGGTTTGGCTGATGGTCAGTTTAACCTTTCATGGGGTGAGCCTGTTAGTTTGGTTCCTCGTATTGGCTATTAGGCGTTAACACATTGGGTGCCTGTGTCATTGGGGGCTACTTTCCAAAAACCGCTACGAGCACATCCATGTGCGCTTCTCTCAGGCCATCCATGGCCTTCGAAATTTTTGGAAAGTAGCCCCCAATGACACAGATCTGGCACTGGTGATACCGCCGCGATATGCGCGCTGAAGGAATCTTTGAGGAATCATTATGAAAGCGTTTGTGTTTTGTTTGATGGTCATCGGCGCTTTTGGGTTTTCTCAAACCTATGCCTCAGAAAAGGACGCCTGGACTGCCCTTAGAGAGGGGCGAGCCGTTTTGATGCTGCGTCATGCCCTGGCTCCAGGCACCGGTGATCCAGCTGGGTTTGTTCTCGGAGATTGCAGTACCCAGAGGAATCTGAACGACAAGGGACGTGAGCAGGCCCGGGCGTGGAAAGCGTTTCTGGCAGAACATGGAATTGCTGAGGCGAGGTTGTTTTCCAGCCAGTGGTGTCGATGTGTTGAGACCGCCCAGGAAATGAATATGGGGCCAGTGACTGAGTGGCCGGCTCTGAATTCATTTTTTCGCAACCGGGGCGATGGCCCGCAACAGACCCGTGAAACCATCAAGTTGGTGAATAGCCTGGGGCAGGGCGCACCCGTTTTGATGGTGTCACACCAAGTGAATGTGACGGCGTTGACGGGCATTTTTCCGGCTTCGAATGAAGGGGTGATTCTGGCGTTGCCGTTGTCGGAGAACCCGGACATTCTGGCGAGGGTGGCGCCGGGGCAATAGTGGTATAATCCTGTGCTCATTCAGTTAACAGGAAATGATAATGTCTCAGTTGCCCCCTTGCCCCAAGTGCAGTTCTGAATACACCTACGAAGATGGCGTTCAGCTGGTGTGCCCGGAGTGCGGCCATGAATGGACGGAGGCCGAGCAGGCAGCGGCTGAAGCAGGCAAGGTGGTTCGGGATGCCAATGGCAATGAGCTGCAGGATGGCGATACCGTCACCGTAATCAAGGATTTGAAGGTGAAGGGTTCCAGCCTGGTGGTGAAGGTGGGAACCAAGGTCAAGAACATCCGCCTGGTGGATGGCGATCACGACATTGATTGCAAGATTGATGGTGTGGGGGCCATGAAGCTCAAGTCGGAGTTTGTTAAGAAGGCCTGACTTGGATTCGGCACCGGGGAGTCCGGTGCCGTCTGCTGTGATTGATTAACTGGCAGCCAGCACTTGTTGTTCAAGCTCCCTGGCCAGATTGGGTTCTATCTTCAGGGCACCGGCCAGTTGTTCCAGCCAGGCGCGCTCCATGGGATTCTGCTCGTCAATCATCACCGCGCTGACGACATAGATTTCCCGGGCGGCCTGGGGCGAATCGGCGTTGTGTGCCAGAGCACTGGCATCCAGTGGCGCGTCGAATTGTTGCTGGATCCAGGCCTGGAGTTCGTTGTCCGGGCCCAGTCGCTCGATTTCCTGAGCCAGTAGTTGCCTTTCATTGGCATCGATATGGCCATCGGCACGGGCGGCCATAATCATGGCCTGGAGAATTTCCAGACCACGACGCTCCTGGTCGGCTCCCTGCAACTGCTCAAGGGGTTGGCCCTGTTGCACCGGGGCGGGCTGTGCCTGGCCCTGGTTGTTGCTCTGGTAGTTTTGATAGGCCTTCCATGCCAGTACGCCGACGCCGGCCAGGGCGCCATACTTCAGTGCCTTGCCGCCCATTTTCCGGCCGCGCTTGGAGCCCAGCATAAGCCCCAGTGCTCCGCCGCCCAGAAGACTTTTTACGTCAATGCCACTGCTGCCTTTACCTCCGGACAGCTGGTTGCCAAGGTTGCCCATCATCTGGTTTACGTTCGTTCCACCCTGGCTGCCTTGGCGGGACTGACCGCCCTGGGCCTGGTTCATGATCTGGTTCAGCACGGACATTACATTCATTGTCTGGCTCCTTTTCCGCCTGGTTGCCGTTGGCTTTGATTTTGATTCTAGCCTCAGTAAACCCTATCCGGCATGAACGCCAGATGAACAGATTGTCTGGATAACGACGGCAAAGTTCCTTTTGGCATCATCTTTTTTGGTAAGGTTGTGTCAAAACAGGGTGCGTATTTGCAACGTCATCCTATAATCATGGTTAGCGAAATTAACCCATTCACCGGGACAAATGGACTGACTACTTGGCGGCTCTGAAACGCAATATCTGGACGCTGTATTTTCTGATCGTAATCGTCGGCGTTGCGCTTTTAGGGGTGTCTCTCCAGCAGCGCTGGCAGGAGACCCTGTCTGATGAAACTGCGCATCAGTTGTCCAGAGCTGAGCTCATATCCCAATCCGTTCACAGTCTGTTCCGGACTCAGGAGCTGGTGCTTGATGTCGTGGGGCGCGAACTCCTCGACAGTGGCGAACCGCTGGAAGAGCGGAGGGAAATGCCTTTATTGGACAGTATCCTTTCGGTTAACCCGGCCCTCGTAGGTTTTGGCCTGGCTCGCCCGGACGGGACACTGGTTCGTATCAGCACCAATATGGACACCAGCCGCCTGCCCAATCTCCTGGAGAACCCCAGTACCGCAGAAGGTTTCAGGCAAGCCCTTGAGTCGGATGTGATGGTAGTAGGGCGTACTTATTATATGGATGCGCTCGGTGCCTGGTTGATCCCGATACGGAAGGCGTTGCGAGCGGATGATGGTTCTGTGGTTGCAGTAATGACGGCCGGACTGAAGATCGGTGCCGAAGGTTCAGTTCTTGGGCAGGATCTGCACGATGGTCCCGAGGACAGTGTCATCCTGTTTCGGGAGGCAGACAAATACGTCCAGTTTATGTCGCGAGAGGGCGCAACGCCTGAGCGATATTCTGCCTCGCAGGTCAACGAGGAGCGTTTGAGCGCACAGCGGCGTGATTTCGAGGAGGGAACCGGAAAGACCATGGCGGATATCATGGCCAGTCCGGAGGCGGTTTCTTTTCATATGACCCGCGACCAGCGAGATTATCTGACAGCCGCCACCTTCGACGCTCGGTATCAGATCTGGACAGTGTCCGAGACGCGTTTTGCCCCTCTTTACCGCGATTTTATGGGAACCCTCGTACCCTACGTGATTGGCTTTGTACTGGGTGCCTGGTTGCTCTACCTGTTGTTCCGGGTTATTGATCGTGCCGAGGGAGAGCGTCGGGAAGAGTTGCTGTACCGTGCTCGACATGACGATCTCACCGGCCTGTTAAACCGCGCCGGGCTCCTGGATCGATTGGAAGGCAGGCTTTCTCAGGCGAGGCCGTTCAGTCTGGTGGTGATCAACATTGATAACTTCAGTGGCATCAATGACCGCTTTGGGCTGGAGTACGGGGATCACACCCTGGTGGAATTCGGGCGAAGACTTGAGCGGTTGGCGGAACGACACGACGATCTGGCGAGGCCCGGGAGCGATGAATTCGCCATCGTTACCCCCAATACCAACATCCCCTCGTTGACCGATGCCTGCCGGGCACTGGTAGAAGATCTGGCCCAAATCTTCGAAGTGGGCCGGCTTCGTCTGCAGGTGGGGGCGAGTGTCGGGGTGGCCCGGTACCCCGAAGACGGAGACTCCCTCAGCAAGCTGATTCGTAGTGCCCACCTGGCGTTGTATGAGGCCAAACAAAGCCGGAATGCCGTCTGCGTCTACAAGGCAGAAATGGAAACCGCTTATCTACGGCGGCTGAACGTGGAACAGAAGCTGCGCTATGGCCTGGCCTCTCATGCTCTCTATATGGTGTACCAACCGCAGGTGAACGATGCAGGCGAAACCATTGGTCTGGAGGCTTTGGTGCGCTGGCAGGATGAAGAGTTGGGATTCGTTTCGCCGGCAGAATTCGTGGATGTGGCCGAGAAAAGCGGCCTGATGATTCCTCTGGGTAACTTCGTGCTGGACACCAGCCTGAGGGAATTCCGGCAATTGATAGACAAGGTGAAACAGCCGCTGGATCTGGCCATCAACATCTCGGTGATTCAGTTCTGCCAGCCAGGCTTCGTGGATACAGTATTGAACGCCTTGAAAACCCACGATGTCTCGCCGTCCTCTCTGGTTCTGGAGATTACCGAAACGCTGTTCATGGGCAATTTCGATCAGGTGCTGCAAACTATCTGCGACCTGAGAAGCCACGGTATACGCCTAGCCATGGATGATTTCGGAACCGGCTATTCTTCCCTCAGCCTGCTGCGCCAGTTACCTCTGGATGAGCTTAAAATCGACAAAAGCTTTGTGGACGGTATTGTTGAAGATGAAAAAGCCGCCAATATGGTGCGCAGCATCGTCGCCATTGCCCGCAGCCACAACATGAGTCTGATCGCTGAGGGTGTAGAAGTGCAGGCTCAGGCCCAGGCCTTGATCAAAATGGGCTGCCTGCGCTTCCAGGGTTACTATTTCAGCCGGCCGATGCCCATGGCGGACGTTCGTCAGGTGCTCACTGACACGGCAAACACGGACAATACCCCTGCGACCATTCGTCGCTCCTGATGGCTTTGAAGTGGTCGCGGCCGGCCGCTACAGTAGTGACATTTGTCAGAAAACAAGGAACGCCGAATGAAACAACCCATGATTGCTCTGGCATTGGGCGCAGCCCTGGTCGCCCCGGCCACATTTGCCGCCGATCACGCACACGGTAACGACCACCAGAGCCATCCGATACAGATCAATCACCCCTGGAGCCGGCCAACACCGCCGGGTACCCCCATGGGCGTGGGCTATATGGCGATCACCAACCACAGTGAACAGGCCATCACTCTGGTGGACGCAGAAACCCCTAGAGCCGGCAACGTTTCGATTCACGAAACTTCCATGCATGAGGGGGTCATGCGTATGCAGCCGGTAGATGGTGGTCTTCTCATACCCGCCGGCAAAACCGTGGAGTTAAAGCCGCACAGTTATCACCTGATGCTTGAAAGGCTGCCTGAGCCGCTGGTTGAGGGCGAGAGAATTCCGGTAAGACTGGATTTTGATGGCGCGGAAGACCTGAATATCGAACTGATGGTGCGCCCCCTTGACGGTGCCCCGGCGATGAACGACCACGCCGGCATGAAGCACTAACCACTATTCTTCTCAGCGAAATCCGGTAACGCTCAACGCTTTACGCAGACAAACAGTGCGTTTCCGGATTCGCCATCCCAGGGCACGATGCGTTCGTAGTCGTGCTCGAAGATGGTCACGTCGAACCAGGGCTGTAACAGGGTGGCCAGCTCCCGGAAGCTCAGTGCCACCATGGGGTGCTCATCCTGCCAGGATTCACTGATGCCATTGGTGGTGCGATCAATGCTAAGCCGGAGCGACTGCCGTTCACCACTGCCGACGTAATGCCAGCCAGACCGAAAGGTAAACTCACTGCCATCGTGCCGGGCGGAGTGGCTGACATACAGGTTGTTGTTGATTCGGGTCTTGTCTACGGCATTGAAACAGAACAATCCGTTGGCTGATAACGCCTGGTGGGCGCTTTCGATACAGCCCTGAAGCTTCTCGATACCATCGCTGTAATGAATGGAGTACAGGAAGCAGGTAATCAGATCAAATGGACTATCAAACCGGAATTCGCACATATCCCGAACACTGAAGACGGCTTCCGGGCAACGCTCCTCGGCTACATCCAGCATGGGCTGATTAATATCCAGCCCTTCGCACTGGTAACCGAGGTTCAGGAAATGCCGGATGTGCGGCCCGGTGCCACAGGCCAGATCCAGATGACGCCTGCCGCCATTGCCAAATAGCTGATGTAACCGCTGTATCCCGAGACTCTGGGCCGGGTAATCGATATCGGCACACATCAGATCGTAGTAGCCCGACAAGTCGGTATATAAGGCATTGATGGACAAGGGAAAGCCTCTGCAGAAATCAACTGGATCACCTCTGGCGAACAGCAGCTGCAGACGGGCATGGCGCAGCGGGCGGGCGTTTTGAGGGTGGCGTATGGTAGCGAAAAGATATGGGAGCGGGTAGCCACCCTCGTAGATGTACTACACCGGCTTGTCTGAGTGCCCCAGTGAGTGCTCCGGGGCAATCTGATCCCGCACCAGCTGTTTCAGTTGCTTGATATCCGGGAAGCCCCCTTGCTCCTTACGGGACCAGATTCGGGTATCGTTTACCCAGACTTCAAAGATGCCGCCGGAGCCGGGTTTCAAGGTGAGCTCGTCGACCATGCCGTCGAAGGTGGTCAGCAGTTCCTGCGCCATCCAGGCGGATCTCAGCATCCAGTTACAGCCGGTGCAGTAATGGAGAGTAATGCGCGTTGCCATACGGTAATGCTTCCTGCATGAAGAAATCGATCAGCCATGCTATCAAATGAAGGGGACAGTTTCTTTCTCCAGAGGGAATGGTATGGCGTATTGGCTGGTGGATAGCCCCGGTTCCGGTGATGGCTGCCGGGATGCGGATTTCTGGTTGCCCTATCTGCGCGAGCAGGGCATCGAGAACGTAACCGAGTGCAGGCTGGATGAGGCTGAACAGTGGCTGCGCCTGGTGACTGGCAACGACGTACTGTTGGCCGCGGGTGGGGATGGCACTGTGAACGGTGTGGCCGGACTTTGCCTGCGCACCGGCGCGACTCTCGCGGTTCTTCCCTCGGGAACCGCTAATGATTTTGCTCGCAACCTGGGTCTTCCGTCTGAACCGGCAGAGGTGGCCCGTCTGGTGGCGGACGGTAGCACCGAGATGATTGATGTGGCGGAGTTTGATGACCGCATCTATCTCAACGTGGCCCACATTGGCCTGGGCACTTTGCCTTCACGCCAGGCCAGGTCACCCACCAAAAGGTTTCTTGGAAAGTTCAGTTACATGGCCACACTGTTCCGACAACTGGGCGCCCAGCGGGGATTCCACGCCCATATACGTACTGATCGTTCTAATCTGGGTGGTCGTTGGCTATCGATTGCCGTTGCCACGGGGGCCTATTTCGGTGGCGGCCATGAAATACCAGAGGCCTCTGCGAACGATGGTTTGCTGGATGTCATTGCCGTTAAACCGCGCCCGTTGCCGCAGCTGTTACTTGCATTTTTGATGGTGCGCCTGAACCGCAAGACGCCGCGCCGGACCAGCACCGTCATCCAGATCAAGGGCAAGTGGTGCCACGTAGAAACCACCCGCGCCAAGACGGTAACGGTGGATGGCGACGTGGCCGGTAAAACGCCCTTTCGGGCAACCTGCCGGCCGGGCGCAATCCGGGTGATTGGCAAGAAGGTGGTGCACACCGGCGAGCGGGCGCCCGCCGGTTAGGCTGACAGCCCAGATTTGCGGGCCCTGGCCGCGTGCAGCTTCTTGTAGCTCTCGATCATCTTCAGGTGCCGGTCCAGACCTCGCAGGTCCATGCCGGTTTCTTCCAGGCCAAAGAAGCGCACCGACCCCTCAATAGACCCGACCACCGCATCCATCACCGGGTCGCCAAACATACGGCGGAAGTTGTAGAGGTAATCATCCAGCTCCAGTTCGTCGTTCAGCGTGGCTTCCAGGGCCGCGTTCATAGCCTGGTAGAACAGGCCGCGCTCAACGGTGTTGTCATTGAATTGCAGGAACATCTCCACCAGCTCCTGGGCCTCTTCAAGCTCGCCCAGTGCCAGGTAGATCAGCAGTTTCAGTTCCAGAATGGTGAGCTGGCCCCATACGGTGTTTTCATCGAATTCGATGCCGGTGAGGGTGACGATGGTCATGTATACATCCAGCTCGGCCTCTTCCAGGCGCTGTATCAGATCGGCCAGTTCGTCTTCACTCAAACGGTGCAGGTTGAGGATGCCTTCGCGGAATTCCAGGGCCATGTTGGTGTTGTCCCACACCAGGTCTTCCACCGGATACACCTCGGAATAGCCCGGCACCAGGATTCGACAGACCGGAGCGCCGAGGTCTTCGAACACCGCCATGTAGCATTCCTTGCCCATGTCCGCGAGGATGCCGAACAGGGTGTCGGCTTCTTCTTTGTTGCTGCCTGAGAAATCCCATTCCACAAAATCGTAGTCGGATTTGGCGCTGAAGAAGCGCCAGGACACCACGCCGCTGGAGTCGATAAAGTGCTCCACGTAGTTGTTGGGCTCGGTCACCGCCATGGAGTTGAAGGTGGGCGCCGGCAGGTCGTTCAGGCCTTCAAAGCTGCGCCCCTGCAGCAGCTCTGTCAGACTGCGTTCCAGAGCAACGTGGAAGCTGGGGTGTGCACCGAAGGAAGCAAACACACCGCCGGTTTTGGGGTTCATCAGGGTGACGCACATCACCGGGAACTGACCGCCCAGGGAGGCATCTTTCACCAGCACCGGAAAGCCCTGTTCTTCCAGGGCCTTGATACCTTCGACAATCTCCGGGTACTTGGCCAACACGCTCTCGGGAACATCCGGCAGGGCGATTTCGTTCTCAATGATCTCTTTCTTGACTGCCCGTTCGAAGATTTCTGACAGGCACTGTACCTGCGCTTCCTGCAGGGTATTACCGGCGCTCATGCCGTTGCTCAGGTACAGGTTCTCGATCAGGTTGGAGGGGAAGTAAACTGTCTCTCCGTCTGACTGACGCACATACGGAATGCTGCAGATACCACGCTCGGGCGTGCCCGAGTTGGTGTCGAACAGGTGCGTGCCCAGCAGTTCGCCGTCCGGATTGAAAATCTTCAGGCAGTAGTCATCCAGAATGCCGTCCGGCAACTCGCCTTCCGGGCCTGGCTGGAACCATTTTTCGTTCGGGTAGTGCACGAACTCGCTGTTGGCGATGTCCTGGCCGAAGTACTGGTCGTTGTAGAAGAAGTTGCAGTTCAGCCGCTCTATAAACTCACCCAGGGCCGAACACAGGGCGGCTTCCTTGGTGGCACCCTTGCCGTTGGTGAAGCACATGTGGGCCGCGGTGTCGCGCACGTGCAGAGACCACACGTGGGGCACGATGTTGCGCCAGGAGGCAATCTCGATCTTCATGCCCAGATCCGAGAGGATGCCGGTCATGTTGGCAATGGTCTGCTCCAGGGGCAGATCTTTGCCCTCGATATAGGTGTTGCCGTCGCCGCCCGGGGCAGCGGTGAGCAGGGCCTGGGCGTCTTCGTCCAGGTTTTCCACCACTTCAATCTGGAAATCCGGGCCGGTTTGCACCACTTTTTTCACGGTGCAACGGTCGATGGAGCGGATGATGCCCTGGCGGTCCTTGTCCGAAATGTCTTCCGGCAGTTCCACCTGAATCTTGAAAATCTGCTTGTAGCGGTTTTCCGGGTCTACAATGTTGTTCTGCGACAGGCGGATGTTATCTGTGGGAATATCCCGGGCGTTGCAGTAAACCTTTACGAAGTAAGCCGCGCACATGGCAGATGAGGCCAGGAAGTAGTCAAACGGGCCGGGCGCCGAGCCATCGCCTTTGTAGCGGACGGGCTGGTCTGAGACGACGGTAAAATCGTCAAACTTGGCCTCAAGCCTCAGGTTGTCGAGATAATTGACTTTGATTTCCATGGGCAGCTTACCGGATTCAGAAATATGAGCAGTTTACGCGGAACAGACGAGGTAATCCCCGATGCGCGGGATGGTCTC
The DNA here is from genome assembly GCF_041155085.1 of Marinobacter sp. RI1. NCBI lineage: Bacteria > Pseudomonadati > Pseudomonadota > Gammaproteobacteria > Pseudomonadales > Marinobacteraceae > Marinobacter > Marinobacter sp. RI1. The sequence continues at coordinate 3,348,755 of NZ_AP031605.1, read as the reverse complement.
ACAAAAACGGAACGGACGATACTTTACGTCCTGAGCGAGACCCAGAAGGAGTTAGGCGGGCGTAATGTACCTACCGTGATGCTCTATGGCCGGGTACTGGAATACGTGAATATCAGCGAGGAAGAGCTGCATCTTTACCTGGATCGTCTCGGCGTCAAGGGAAACGGCCTAGGCGGCTGATCGTCAAGGCTGGCAGGCACGCATGTGCTTCGGGTCGATCCGGTAAAAACGGCACAGGGCAGCGTAGACGTCAGGTTGTTCACGTTTCAAGTGCTGCGGTTGTTGATAGAAGGCCTCGGTCAGCACCGCGAAAAACTCGGCTGGTTCGGTGGCGCCGTAGGGGTCAAGCCAGGGTTTGTGGTGGTGTTCCAGCCGATGCTGCAGGTGGTCCCAGGCTTCGGTCATGGTTTTCTGCCAGTGCGCCGCCTCATCGCCACTCAGTGGTGGCGCGCCGTCCGCGGTGCCATCCAGGTAGTCCAGCTGATGGGCGAATTCATGGAGAATCACATTGTGCGGGCCATGAGGATTGGCGATGGCTTGTTCACACTGGCTCCAGGCCAGAATCACCCGGCCGTGGGACCAGGCCTCTCCGGCCCGGGTTTCGTCACTGGCGCTGACCACCAGGCCATCGCTTTCGGTGTCCTTTACCCGGTAGATATCGGGATAGACCAGGATGCTTTTGACGTCATCGTATTCGTAAAATCCGCGTTCAAGCAGTAAAAGGCAAGCATGGCCGGCAATGGTCACTCGCACCCGGTCATCGATTTCAAAACCGGCACATTCGTAGAATTCCTTCTCCGAGATAAAGAGCTGCACCAGATTCTCCAGCCGGGTTTTGTGGCTGTCGGCGAGCCGGTTGTAGAGGGGGACACTGCTCTGGAGGTGTTGTCTCCATTGCGCAGGAAACGGTTGTTGCAGTTCGCGTTGGCGTCGCCAGTTGCGGTAGAAAAACAAATAGAACAGCGAGCCGCCAATCAGGGCACTGGCGATAACAGCAAAAACAAGCGGTGCGGACATTGGTGACTTCCCTGTGAATGTCCGGCCAGTCTACCGCAAGGCTCAGCGAACCACGAACACCGAAATGTCGCTGTGTTTGACGATTTCTGCCCCGTTAGACCGCAAAAGGTGCAGGGTGTCGCCGAGGCCCGGTACATGGGAGGCCATGATTACCAGGTCGGCCTTGGTATCCTTGATCGCGCCCAGTAGTATTTTATCCAGCTCAACGGCGGTATCGACCGATTCCAGCACCCTGGATTCGGTCTGAATGCCGTGGCTCTTACCCTGTTCCTCGGCAAACTCCGTGAGTTTGTCTGCCAGTTCCTTCGGGTTGTGGGCCGCGGCTCCCGGGGTACTGTTGGTGACTGTCACGTAGCACAGGCTGGCCTGGTAGTGTTTGGCCATGTCGATGGCGGTGTTCAGGGTTTTGGGTATCTTGTCGAGATGGGCAAGATCGACGGGAACCAGTATTTTCTGATACATGCGTCCGTCTCCTGTGGTCAGAATTTGATCTGTACTCTTCAAGTCTGGACCATGACCTCAGGATGCTGCAAATCGGGAGGATGCGATGAAGTATATTTTCGAGGTCACGGTGAAAGACGGGCACTCTGCTGAGGAGTATGCCGATGCCTGGGTCCGGGCCAGTGAGCTGATTCAGCAGGCGCCCGGTGCCCGTGGTACCGAACTACACCGAAAGATTGGTGAGCCGAACAAGTTGATCGCTATCGCCAGCTGGGACAGCAAGGCCGACCGCGATGCCATGGATGCCCGGAAGGACCCGAGGATCGCGGAGATCATTAAAAGCGCCGCTCCGTTTGTTGAGATTCGGCCTTTGGGTGAATTTGAAGACCCTGAATGGGTGGTACTGCCGCCAGGCCAGAATAGCGACTGATTAGCTGTGATCAACTTTGTGTAGCTGGAAGTCTTTCTCCAGACGGTAGGTGTCAAAATCCCGGGCCAGGAAAAGGTGGCCCGTGTAATGCTGCAACGCCTCGGCGGCGAGCTGGTTGATATGAGGGCTGCCACCCGGGGCGGACTGGTAGCGGGAGCTGAAGTGGGTGAGTACCAAATTGGGCAGCTTTGCCTCCTGCGCGAACCGGGCCACCTGCTGCGCCGAGCTGTGCTGTGGCCAGGGGCCAACGCGGTCTGCGACATCCTGGGTGTAGGTGGCCTCGTGAATCAATACGTGGGTGCCTTGGCAGGCATCTTTCAGCAGTTCCGGGGTGTCGTTGTCACCGCCGACAATGATGTTTCGCGCGGTTCTCGGGATTTGGGTGTAGTCGTCGCTGCGCAGCAGGCGCCCGTCATCCAGTAGAACATCTTTGCCTTTCTGCAGGTCACCCCATTGAGGGCCAGGCTCGATGCCATCAGCAACCAGTTTCTCCTTCTGGAGTTGACGTTCCAGGTTCCGCTCTGTGAATACGTAGGCCCGGCAAGGTACCCGGTGCGAAAGCGCCACGTTGGTAACACCCAAATGGTCATCCTGCCAGTAAAAACCCGGAGCTTCCGAGTTGATGAAGTTCAACGGATAACTCAGGCTGGAGTCACTGTTTTCGATGACCGTATCGATAAACCGGCGTACCTGTGGCGGCGCAATGATGTCCAGAGGCTCGGTGCGACCCAGCATGGAAGCGCTGGTAAGCAAGCCCGGTAGCCCGAAGATATGATCACCATGGATGTGGGTGATGAAAATGGCGCGCAACTGCATCACCGAATACCGTGTGCGCATCACCTGGTGCTGGGTGCCTTCACCGCAGTCCACCAGATACCAGGGTTTGGGCCCCGAAAGGCAAAGCGCCAGGCCGGTGACGTTGCGTGACCGGGTTGGTGTTCCGGCCGATGTGCCAAGGAAAGTGAATTCCATCGTGCCTCGTTTCGCGGTAATGTGCACCCTAATAATACGAAACCATGCTCTCAGATGATACGGGATCCATCATGTCTGAACTCGCCAACTACGAAAGTTTCAATATTGAAGTAAAAGACCACATCGCCCACGTTCAGTTCAGTCGCCCCGAGGCGCTGAATACCATGAACAAGGCATTCTGGCTGGAGCTGCCGCGCTGCGTTCAGGACATTGAAGCCAATACCGATGCCCGGGTGATTGTGATCTCCTCCACTGGAAAGCACTTTTCCGCAGGCATGGATCTGGGCGTGTTCTCGGATCCGAAATCCGTGCCCATGAGTGGTGACCCTGGCCGTATGGCGGAGAACCTGCGAAGAGTCGTACTGCAGCTGCAGGATACTCTGAGCTCTCTGGAGAAAGTACGTCTGCCCGTGCTTGCTGCCGTGCACGGGGGCTGTATTGGTGGGGCTCTGGACCTGGTGTGCGCTGCTGACAGCCGGTATTGCACCTCCGATGCCTATTTCACCATCAAGGAAACCGAGCTGGGCATGACAGCTGATGTGGGCACGCTGCAGCGGCTGCCTAAACTGATGCCTGAGGGCGTGGTGCGTGAGCTGGCTTATACGGGCCGCAAATTCGGTGCTGAAGAAGCCTATCGCCTGGGTTTCGTGAACTCGGTATACGAGACTCAGGAAGCGATGCTTGAGGGCGTGATGTCCATTGCCGCCCAGATCGCTGCCAATTCGCCGCTGGCGGTGACCGGCTGCAAGGAAATGATCAATTTCAGTCGCGATCACAGCGTAGAAGACAGCCTCCGCTACATGGCCACATGGCAGTCTGGCATGTTCCGCCCCACGGACATGATGAAATCCTTCCAGGCCAAGGCCCAGAAGCAGGCGCCCGCCTACGACGACCTGTTCCCGGTCAAGGGTCTGTTCGAAAACTGAGTTATGGCCCAAGGTCGCGCCAAACTATCCACCACCGCCGCCCTGCTGTTTCAGGGCGGTATTGGTTTGGTGGGCTGGCTTGCGATCTGGTTGTTCGATATTCCATTAATGCTGAACAACTTGAATCTGCTGGAAACCCTGCTCTATGGTAGCCTGGGCGCTGGCATCACCTACCTTGTGCTATTGCTATTCACCCAGCTCTCCTGGCTGTTTCCTGATGATCTCGGCTCGCAGATGCAGGCCCTTTACCGCTTCGCGGCGAGTTATCGCTGGCCGGTATTGCTGACCTTGTGCGTGCTCGCCGGGGTGGGGGAAGAGCTCTTGTTCCGTGGAGCGGTGCAGGGCTGGCTACTGCAGCATACCGGGCCCTGGACAGCCTTGCTGGCGGCCTCTGTGTTGTTCGGGTTGGTGCACTACGTGTCGTTTACCTATTTTCTGGTGGCAACGGGTCTTGGACTGATTCTTGGTGGTGCCTACCAGTTCTGGGGCAGCCTGCCCTTGGTGATGGTCTGGCATGCGGTATACGACATGCTCGCGCTGTACTGCCTGCTGAACTATCCCCAGTGGTTCGATGTGAAGCCTTGATGTTTCCAGTCTAAAAAATTCAAACGGTCGTATGAATTTTCGTTGAAAACGCGGTGTGGCTGTAAGAAGATAGCCAGCTACACAGTCGTGAAACTGATTCTCAACCGTTTGGATGTTGCCATGAATTCGACGATTCGCCGCTGGTTTGCCAGTGCCGGCGCCATGCGCCGAGTGCTCTCAACTTTCGCCCCTTATCTGGGGGCAGGTATTAAAGTCACTCACATTGCTGATGACTTCAGCTCTGCAACGGTGGAAATGCGTCAGCACTGGTACAACACCAACTACGTGGGCACGCACTTCGGCGGATCTCTCTACAGCATGGTTGACCCAATGTATATGCTGTTACTGATGCGCCGACTGGGCAACGATTACATCGTGTGGGACAAGTCCGCGAGTATTGATTTTATCCGCCCCGGCAAGGGCGTGGTAAAGGCCCACTTCGAGCTGACCAATGCGCGTCTTGATGAAATACGCGAAGCCACCGCTGACGGCGACAAGTACCTGCCGGAGTGGTATATCGATATTGTGGATGAGGCAGGAACGGTCGTTTCTCGCGTCCACAAAGTGCTGTACGTCAGGCGAAAGCCGGCTGAGTAGCGCCGGCACCAGCTGCTATTGCTGTTCCACTTTCTGAAGAAACACCGCGATGTCTTCAAACGCCTCGTCTGCCTCGGGCAGAAGTGGCGTGAAGATGTGCCATACATGCACCATGTTCTGCCAGGTGTGAAGCTCCACCGGTGAACCCTGGGCTTTTGCCTTGGCGGCGTAACGCGTGGCGTTGTCCAGCAGCATTTCCGTGGTGCTTGCGTGGATAAGCACGGGTGGCAGCTTGTTAAGCTCACCCCGCAGAGGTGATGCAACCGGGTTGGTGGGAGAGATTCTGAACGCGGCAAGTGTTCCCCACCACAACACGGGCAGCGGGATTTTGGACAAACCACCAAACACCGGGCCCAGCAGTGGGTCCGTGCGAATATTCTCGCGATTGCTAGGCGCCGTCAGCGTGAGATCCGTGGAGGGTGACAGGGCAACGGCGGCATCGGCCTGCCGCAGGCCATTGTCGCGAATCCACGCCAGCAGAGACAGGGTATGGCTACCGCCCGCCGAGTCTCCGGCAACCACCATGAAGTCGACGGGCGCTTCGCCGTCCGGGCCATGATTCAGCAGCCATGCATAGGCCTGGCGGCAGTCCCGAATGCCATCCATGAACCGGTGTTCGGGCATGAGCCGGTAATCAACCGCAAAAACGGCAGCATTGGCAATCCGGGAAAAACGGTCGGTAATCGCCCGGTGACTGCGAGGGCTGCCAGCAGCCCAGGCACCGCCGTGAATATAGAGCACACGTCGGCGGGAATCGGCCCCGGGCGCCAATATCCATTCTCCACGCGGATGATCCTGATGACGGATGTCCGATTCGATATCCACGCCTTCACCCAGGCTATCCAGGTGATTGCGGAGGGCGATCAGCCGGGCTTTGCCTTTCAGGCCGCGGGAGGCGCGCCCCATGTCCTTGATGCGTTCTATGACCTCATCATGAGCCGGGTTTGGAGCAACCTCCTTCATAACCCAGTCCTGGCCGTCGTACTCGGAAAGATCCTTTACCCGGAAGATCAGCAATGTGATCAGGACAACAAGAGTAACGACAGCGAGCAGAAACCAGAGCATGGACAATCCTTGGGGCGCGAGACACAGGGCATTGGGACGACTATAGTCGAAACAGCGTTAAGCATATAGGAGTGCGCTGTTTTGCAAATAGCCTATCGGGCCCGGGATATTACCGAAGCTCACATCATTGCTGGCCTGCTGCGCGCCAATCACATAGAGGCGCACGTAGGCGGGCATTACCTGCAGGGTGCACTGGGCGAGATCGGCGCTGCCGGCTTTACCAATGTGCATGTGGCTGACGAGGACTGGGTTCTCGCCAGAGCCTTGATTGAGGACTACGAGGCAAACCGACTTGAGCAATCCTGAGGCTTCAGGTGGTTAACGGATAGCGTTCCAGCACGGTATAGACAGAGCCGCTCTGGCTTGGAGTACTTTCAAACAGCGCAAAGCCCTGAACAGGCCAGCTGCCAAACCGGGTGCTCCGATAACGCTCGATCAGCTCGGCCACCGAGCCCGCGCCAGCCCGAAAGCGGCTCAGTGTGATGTGAGGTTTGAATGAAGGATTCTGGAGAGTGAAGCCGTCGTTGGTGAGCCCTTGGGCAAGGGTGCGTTGCAGTCCCCTCAGTTCTGCCTCGGGGGAGACTCCCGCCCATAGGATTTTCGGGCTCTCCTCCTTGCCGAAGCAACCCAACCCGGCGGCTTCCAGCTTAAAAGGCGTATGGGTCACCTTTCTGGCGTTATCCCGAGCCTGGATTACCTGTTCGGCCTCCACCTCTCCCAGAAACGTCAGGGTTAGGTGAAGCTGGGTTTTGCTTTGCCAGCGGGCACCTTTAATGTCAGTTTTTACCTTTAAGAGGCTGGTCTTGATCGACTCAGGAATTTCCAGTCCGAAGAACAGTCTTGGCATTAACTCCTCCATAGTCGGGACGTAGCCCGGCCTGGTCAATGTTGTTATAGTATAACGTTTTTGAGGCCAGAATTATGTCCAGCATTCCCCGCCCGATTCCCACCAACCTGATACTCGGGTTCCTTGGCGTTGGCAAAACCACTGCCATTCTGGACCTTCTGCGCCAGAAGCCGGAAGGGGAAACCTGGGCGGTACTGGTGAACGAGTTCGGCGAGGTGGGCATTGACGGTGCCATCCTGGAGACCGAGGGGGCGGTGGTGCGCGAGGTGCCAGGTGGCTGCATGTGCTGCGTCGCGGGGCTGCCCATGCAGATCGGCCTGAATCAGCTGATTGCCAGAGCCAAGCCGGATCGTTTGCTGATTGAGCCCACGGGCCTGGGCCATCCGTCCCAGATTCTCGATACCCTGACTGGAGAGCATTATCAGGATGTCCTGGCGTTGGGGCCGGTGATTACTCTGGTGGATCCACGCAAACTCGAGAACCCGAAAGTGCTTGAGAATGTGCAGTTCCGGGATCAGATCGAAGCTGCCGATATTCTGGTCGCCAACAAATCGGATCTTTGCACGGCACAGCAACTCTCGGCGTTTGAAGACTGGGTTGCCACACTGCCCCTGACGAAGCGTGCCGTTTACACGACAAGCCAAGGACATTTGGCGCCCGAGTGGCTGGACGGTGAGATGGAGCGTCAGCCGGTATCCAGCCCGGATGCTCATCAACAGCGGGCTGCGCTTGATCTTCGCCCCCCGGCACCGTCTCTGGACGACCAGCCCTGGCAGCGGATGACCAACCGTGGTCAGGGGCATTACAGTCTGGGTTGGCGCATCCACCCGGAAATTCAATTCTCGGAGGCGTCTCTTCTGGCAACGGCGATGGACGAACGCCTGGTGCGGTTCAAGGCCGTTGTGCATACCCTGGATGGCTGGCGAGTGATCAATCAGGTGGAAGGTGCGTTGACCGTTCAGCCCTGTGAGCCGGGAGAACAATCGCGGATTGAATTGATCAGTTCAGAGCCCTTGGCGGAGAGCGATCTGGATCTGGAAATGAAACGCGCCGCCGGGTTGGCAGAGTGAGGGCCCGGAACGGGCCCTCGGTGCATTACTGGTGACCGTAGATTCTCATGCGGGTGTTCTGCACTGAGAGGTTGTCCAGTGTCAGGGAGCCGATGCTGGTTCCGCCCACCAGAACCTGGCCAATCTTCATGTCTGCGTCAAACTGCTGCAGATCAATCGCCAGAGAATCGTCCGAGCTGCCGAAGCGTTGGTCTTTGTAGACCTCCACTACGATATCCGCGGCGGCATCCAGAATGGTCGGGCCATTGCCGCCAGTTGCTTTGTCAGCAACCTTTTCGAGATAGGTATTCTTGGTGAGCTGCAGGTCACGAATACCGATCGCGAGGAAGTCGACATCGATATCCAGATCGGAAATACCGACCTTTGTGTCCAGGGTCAGCTTGTCGGTCGCGGTATCCACCGTGATGCCGACCTTGTTGAAGATACCTCTCATTGAAAAGTTGCTTGCCAGCAGGGTGGAGTCTGTGTTGCCCTGCAGGCTCCATTCACCGGTTGTCACGCCAAAATCGATAGGAGCTGCGGTGATTGGCAGTACGTTGATGATGGCGTCGCCATCTGCGGCAACGTCGATCTCGATCTTGATATTGTCGATCAGGTCGGTGTAGTCCTTGAAGGCCAGGCTTCTGCCGATCTCGATGTCTTTGAACATCTCATCCTCATAGCCGGCGCCAGCACCGCCGATGCTGATGTCCTTGATGGCGAGAGAGCCCTCATCGGTATATCTGAATTCACCAATGTTTACTTTGGTTTCGAGCTCGATGGTGACACCGGCCTGGCCGGTGATGCTGCCCATCTGAGCATCGTCGATTGGTTTAAGCTCTGCCTGCGCGGCAAACGGCGCGCCGATGATAGCCAGTGCTAGCAGATTTCTTTTCAGGCTTTTCATTGCTTTGTTCCTTTTTTGATTTTGTTTTTACTGCGTGTAAGGTCCACGGCCAGCGAGTGCCAGCCGTGAACCTGCTTCCGGCGATGCCGGAATTCCTCAGAATTGCGGAGTGAGCTCAAGGTTGATGGTGTTGCCCGGGCCAGTCATGAACTGGTTGAGCAAGCTGGTGAGCAGTCCGCAGTTCTCCAGAGCGCCCAGTTCGTAGACGCCGCTGACCTCGCCGCCCGTTGCCGGGGAGAAGTTAGAACCTTCAACGGATTTGAGTTCGATGTTGATCGGTTCACGGGTCTGGCACTCGGAACCGCCACCGATGCGAACTGGCAGCCAGCCAAGCTTGATGGCAACCTTGGGTACTTTCACATACAGCTTGGAATTTGCGGTCAACTTGCCATTCACAAGTGTGCCGGTGGTGACCTCTGCCTGCTCAAACTCCACGTTGGCTGCCGCATTGATCTTGCTGAAAAGCAGTTTGATGGAGAAGTTGCCAGAGGTAGGCAGTACTTCCAGATCAGCTTCGAAGGTGCCTGAGGCAATATCCAGCAGTGTGGCAATGGAACCGTTCAGCGGCAGGGTGCCTCCGGTTGCATTGATCAGAGTAGAGCCCTGCAGGCCGAGCAACAGCTCCAGCTCGGAACCGCCAGTTGGTTCCTCGTAAGACTCGGCTGTGACGCTGACAGAGGTTTCCGCAGTTTCCGGGTCGTTGGAGCGAACGACAAGCGTTGCGTTGCTTACACCCGGTGCCCCGGCGGTGTAGTTCAGATCAACGGTGCAGCTTTCACCGGCGGCGACCGTTGTACAGTCATTGGTCTGAATGAAGTCCGCCGCATTGGCGCCAGTCAGGGTGATGCTATCAATCTGCAGAGCAGCGTTGCCGTTGTTGTCCACGGTAACCTGTGCAGTTGCGCTGGTGCCTGACAGAACGCGACCCAGATCAACGGATTCCGGCGTTACCGAGATTTCCGGAGTGGGTGCCAGAGTTCCCTTGCCAGAGAGCGGAACGCTTACAGACTCGTTCTCCGGATCGGTAGATTCAATGGTCAGAGTAGCGTTGCGAGTACCTTCGGTGCTTGGTGCAAAGGTTACGTCGACAGCGCATGAAGCTTCGGGCGCCAGGCTGGAGCCGCACTGATTGGTGACAGTGAATACATCGGCGTCGGTTCCATCAACGAAGATGTTGTTGAGGCCAAGGCCGGTGTTGCCAGTGTTAGTAATGGTCACACTCTGCTGCGCACTGAGGCCAGCCTGTACTGATCCAAAGCTGATGTTTTCAGGGGTAATACTGATGCGTGGTGTTTCAACAACTTCCCCGTCTACAGTCACTGTCTGAAGCAGGTTGTTCTGATCCGGCAGCTGAACACAGTCGGTTGTGATTTCGCCGATTGGTGCGGGTGCGATGTCGCCGTTGGCGGTGCGCGCGATCAGGTCCAGCCGCAGAGCGCCTACCCTGATTTCCAGTTCGCCGACATCATCTGCGGTAACCAGGAATTCCGGTGAAGTGCCGGCAGCCGGGACATTGAATTCGCCGGAGGTTTCCGGAACCGGTGTCGGTGGTATATCAAGAGTGACGATCTGCTCTACCGTTCTGCCCGGTGTGGTAACGCTGTTGAAGCTGGTGGCAACCCCTTCAAGAGTGGCTGATTGAACCAGTTTCAGGCCGGTGCGGGCATCGTCGTTGACAACGGTGATCGCGTCTACGGTGAAGGCGGGTATCGTTTCTCCTACTGATGCTACCGAAGGAATATCAGCACTGATGGTGGCACGGATGGGTTGATCACCGATGAGTGGAAACGGGCACTCAAATGCCAGCTCGGTGGACACTTGTTCGGCGGCGGCATTACCTGCGCCCCCCGCCATCAAAGCCGCCGCGGCAATCGCGGGGCCGAGCTTGCGGACACTCGTATTGAGGTTCCTGAGTTTCATGAGTTCGTCCTCTGTACGTCGTTATTTGTTGTAGTGGGTTGCAGACAACACCGATGAGGACTGCTCAATCGGACTTGCAAAGATCCCTTTGCCATACGTGTTCACGTATGAGTGCAGCGTTATTAGACGGGGAGAGGGTGCCGCGGGTCATTGCTTGTCGCGGCACCGTTTTTGTTCAAAGCGGAGAGAGGCGAAGGGATTGTCTAAACCGTGAACGGTGTCAAAACGAAAAGTGAGCTGTGTTCACTTTTTTGAGCGGGCTTGCCGCCGAACGTCGCCAGGGGTTGTGCCCGTCCAGGACCGATAGGCTTTGGTAAAACCGGCCTGGTCACTGAACCCCAGTTTTTCGGAGATGGACTCCAACGGTACGTTGGTGTCTTTCAGGTAAAGGGTGGCGAAGCTTTCGCGAATTTCGTTCCGCAGTTCCCTGAACGAGGTGCCGGCGCTGGCAAGATGCTGGCGCAGGGTGCGCGGGCTGATGTCCAGGCGCCGGGCGATATTCTCGGTGGTGCAGGGGCGGCCGGGTTGGCTCATGATCAGTTCACGAACCTGCATGGCGGTCTCGTCGGCTTCCAGATTGCCCGGTTTTCGATGGCATCGGGTACGGGCTACCAGAAACTCCAGGTTAGCCTCACTTTTAGGGGCTGGTGAGCCCTTCAATGGCATGGTTACCTGAGCAACCGGTGCCTCGAATTCGAACTCGCATCCGGGGGCCAGTAGTTGCCAGTCGTCCAGAGAGGCAGACGACGGAAAATCAAACTGGAAGTTGAAGTTGCTGCAAACCTGGCAGGAGATACGGTGAATGCTGCCCATATAGATTTTGGTCAGGCAGGGTCTCAAGTCCTCCACGCCCCAGGTATCGATCAGCCGGATGCGGAATGTGGAGCCGGTCGATTCCAGTTCCATGTCCATCAATGGCAGGCCTACGCGCAGGTATTGCACGATCATGCTCACCAGGCGCCGCGGATTTTCCTGGCCCAGCATGGCGAACCCGAGCAGGCCGTGGCTGGGCAGGTCCAGTTGCTGGCCAAATTCGAACGCCGCGCGTTCGTCGGTCATCAGCCAATCCGCCTGGCGCAGCAAATCCATGACCTGATGCATGGACAGGCTGGCGTCCGGATTGTCGAGCATATCGTCGGTGATGCCGGTATTGGCAAGAATGGTATGTCGCTTTACGCCGCGATGCTCCATGAAGCGGACAAACCGGCGGGCATAACGGGCCGAGACGATCGGCACTTCCAGTGCAAGTTCAGATGACGTTTCCATGTTCCGGTCTCTGAGCCGGGGGAGTTCCCGGGCATTTAGTCTTGAATTGAACTGTTGTTATCATTTAAGAGGTACAAGCCGACTCCTCTCTGTTCGGCGCCAGTATAGGCAGCGCACGATGGGCGCTTTTACGCATACGGTCACAAACTCGCCGCATGGCCGGATATGACAATGAAACTTTTGTCAGGTTGAAACGCTCATGATCGAAAGACCGCAATCATCCGCGCAGAAGGAAGCGCGCTGCCCGGTGTGTGAAAACGCTGAACTGGTGCCGTTTCGTGAAGTGGGGCAGCAAACGTATTTCCGTTGTGGCCAGTGTGAAGCCACGGTGATGGCCTCCGAGTGTCGGCTTTCCGGCTCCCGGGAGCGAGCCGTCTATGAATTGCACAACAACAATGCGGACGATCCCGGCTACCGGCGTTTTCTTTCAAAGCTGGCCAAGCCTCTGCTGGGGTATGTTGAACCCGGAGCGCAGGGGCTGGACTTCGGCTGTGGCCCCGGCCCGGCATTAGCCAGAATGCTTGAGGAAGCGGGAGTGCATATGACTTTATATGACCCGTTCTTTTACCCGGACGCCGCCGCGTTGGATCGGCAATACGATGTTATTACCTGTACCGAGGTTGTGGAGCATCTGCATCATCCAGCCGAAGTGTTTCGCATGCTGGACAGCCTGCTCCGGCCCGGAGGCTGCCTGGGTATCATGACTTGCTTCCAGACCGACGATGCCCGTTTCGATAACTGGCACTATCGGCGCGATCCCACCCATGTGGTGTTCTACCGTGAGCAGACATTCCGCTGGCTGGCCCAGCATTATGGCTGGGATCTGGAGATTCCCGTGAAAGACGTTGTGCTCCTGCGAAAATCCCTGTGACCGCCTGCTAGTGGGCGTTTGAGGGGCAGGCGGGAATCTGGGGGCAGGCGGCGGCATCTGCAGCGTTTGATCGGGCCTCATCCCGTAGCGGTTTAAACCGTTTCGGTGCCAGCCTGGCCGCACACTCGGAGGCATGTCTGGCTCTAGCCGGACAGCCTGCATCGTTGAGTGCGATGGCGAGGTTGTTCCAGCCTTCGGAGAACCCGGGGAACTTCTCGACCACCCTCAGGAAACTGCCCACGGCATTCTGAAAATGACCTAGCTGGTACTGCAGGTTGGCGTTTGCCATTAACGGTGTGGGCTGCTCGGGCCATCTCGTGATGGCAGTTTGGTAGGCTCGCTGGGCCGCCAGGGTGTGGCCTGTTGTCTCAAGATCGTGGGCCGCCTGGAGGTAGGGCAGCATTTCACCGGTAGCAGGCATCTCATCCGGAGGCAGAATCACTGCGGCCCAGTAGTCTGCCTTGCTCCAGGTGTTGTAAAACACCTTGTATGGCATTTCATAGTGGCGCCGTGTATCCGTGTTCAGGATGAAGACCTGTTCCGTGCTGTCGTAGCCCACCACCACCGCAAAATGCCATTGCGGCCACCAGTTCAGACGAAGATTCTGCATAACCAGTACCGGATTGCCGGCCTCAACCTCGGCCAGAATGGCCTCTGGTTCCGGTTCCAAACGGTACACCAGCATGTCGTGGGCCCGTGCGCCGGCAACCATTTCCACTTGCAGAGAGCCTTCCTTGCCCGGCAGGTAGACCAGCTCTTTCAGAATGTCCGGATTGGTCGTCAGCCCCTGTGCGTTCAGCATCATGGCCAGCGATGCCGGACCGCACTGGAATTTTTCTTGCGGATAGAAGGGAACACTCTCAAGCAGTGTGGCAGAGCTTGCTGATTCAGAGCTACGGGGCCCGGTATCTGGCCAGTCCGGGGTGGATGCGCACCCCGCCAGCAGAACGACGGCCGCCAGAATGACGGCCGTAGTGTGTTCAGGAAACCTGCTCACCTTCAGCATTACAAATCAGCGAATGCATTTCACAAAGGGGAACAGATCGGTCGCGCAGAGCATATCGGTTATGATGAACACCAGCAGGAACAGCACTATGATGCCGACAACCCCCTCGCCGGTTGGTGCTTCGGCCAGTTGTTGTTCAAACTCGGCCAGTTCCGTCGGGGTCAGATTCTGGATGCGCTCTTCAACCTGGGCTTCACTCACGCCGAGTTCCTGGAGTTTTGCCTTCACGCCCCGGTCGTCAAGCATCTCCAGCAATTGTTGCCTGTCCAGATCCACCTGCTGTTGCTGGATCAACTCACCGGTACCCACCATGCCTGCGTTGGCGGACATGGAGAAGGTGGTCGTAAACGCGAGGAGTACGGCCATCGTCAGTGAGAACTTTCTTAAGTGCTTTCTGATACCGTTCATGTGAGGCTCCTTTCTCTGTTGTATTCCAGTACAGTAGATAGCGATCTGTACTCATTCAACATACAAAACGTTCACACAGCCGCCCGGGTTCCATGACTATTTGGTCATTGCGCGGGCGTTCAGGTACTCAGCGAAAAGCTTCAGCAAGTGATTGGCATCAGGGGCAGGGCGCACGCCCTGCAGCAGGCTCTGGGCGTCCAGGCCTTCGGCGACGATGTCCGGAAATTGGACTTCGAGGTAGGCTTTCATGATGGCTTCGGTGAATTCCGGATGAAACTGCACGCCCCAGGCATGTTCGCCAACCCGGAACGCCTGGTGTGGCTCGAAGGCTGAATTGGCCAGCAGTACAGCGCCCGGAGGGAGTTCAAGTGCTGATTGCTTGTGGGTCAGGTGGGCGGGGAATTCTGCCGGCAACTGACTGAACAGGGGGTCTGAACTGGCGCTGTCCAGCAATCGTACGGTGTGCGTGCCGGTCTCTCGGCCTTTCGGATGGTAGTCCGCCTTGCCACCCATAGCGTGGGCCAGCAACTGGTGGCCATAGCAGACTCCGAGAAGTGGAACCTTGGCCTCGACGGCCTGTTTTATCCAGCGGGCGGTTTCTTCGCTCCAGGGCGCTTTGTCGCTGACCATTGCCGGCGAGCCGGTAATGACGATGCCCGCCCAGTCGCTGGGAGCAGACGCAGGTGGCGTTTGCACGGCATCCAGCACGGTAACGTCAAGATCACCGTTGAGGTTGCGGAGGAACCAGGCGTCGAAATCACCAAACTGATCCCGTATCTGCGGGTAGGTTGAGCCTGTTTTCAGGATAATAACCTTTGGCTTTTCCACGCCTGCTACCTCCGCCCTGTCGCGCCGCTGTGACTACACTTTGCCAGCAGAGGTTATTCCTGCGGCAGTTCTGCGTTGTGGAATACGTTTTGTACGTCGTCCAGATCGTTAAGCATGTCGAGGAATTTCTCGAACATCGGGATGTCGTCGCCTTCTACCACGGTAGTGGTTTTTGGCAGGAACTGGATCTCGTCCACATCGAACTCAATGCCTTCAAACGCGGCTTCCAGAGCCTGTTTGGCTTTGGCGTATTCGGTGTTCGGGGTGAATACCGTGATTTTGCCGTCTTCGCTTTCGATGTCGGTAACGTCCACGTCGGCTTCCATCAGGGCTTCCAGTACGGCCTCTTCATCCTGGCCGGCGAATGCAAAGATGGCGCAGTGATCAAACATGTGGGCCACGGCGCCCGGGGTGCCGATCTTGCACTTGGTTTTGGTGAACGCCAGGCGAACATCGCCAAAGGTGCGGTTCGGGTTGTCGGTCAGGCAGTCCACGATGACCATGCAGTTGCCGGGGCCATAGCCTTCGTAGCGGGCCGGCGCATAGTCTTCGCCTGCACCACCCTTGGCTTTGTCGATGGCTTTTTCAATAACGTGGGTGGGCACCTGGTCTTTCTTGGCCCGCTCAATCAGCCCGCGCAGGGAAAGGTTGGCTTGCGGGTCGATGCCACCAGCCTTGGCGGCCATGTAGATCTCGCGGCCGTACTTGCTGTAAACCTTGGTTTTCGCGGCGGCCGTTTTGGCCATGGATTCTTTGCGGTTTTGGTAGGCTCTGCCCATATTCGCTGCCTCTAGGGTTCAGTGAAAAGGCGGATTTTACTGAACCTGAGCGGATTGCAACAGGCCTGATTTCGCAGCTTTTGCCAGGAGGTGGTTCCGCGTCCCTGCGGAACCGGGTTGTTACACGTATTCCACCGGCTGGCGATAGTTGTCCTGGGATACCAGATCAATGCCACAATCCATATCGCTGACCCAGTTAAGGAAGCGATCAATCATCACCGGGCCTTCAAAGCGTTTGCCATGCTGGGGCACGATCATCGACACGTCCATGTCTCGAACCATGTTGGCCCAAAGACGACAGACTTTCTTGGAAGCAATGTAACGGCGGTGGAAGCCGATCATGTTCGGGATGTGTTTGTCGAAATCTTTCACCGGCTGGTGGTCGTCTTCTCCGCCCATGGACGCGCCGAGGTCACCTGAGAACAGGATTTTTGAGACCGGATCGTAGAATTGAAGGTTACCGACCGAGTGCATGAAATGCGCCGGCAGGCACTGCAGATAAGTCTCCCCGAACCTCACATTGGCGCCGCCGTCAGGAATACTGACGATGCGGTCGTAGACGCTGCCGCTGAGCTGGTTGGTGACGTAGCTGGACACCAGGTGCGGCAAGAAGCGCGCCCACAGCTT
Organism: Marinobacter sp. RI1; assembly: GCF_041155085.1. NCBI lineage: Bacteria > Pseudomonadati > Pseudomonadota > Gammaproteobacteria > Pseudomonadales > Marinobacteraceae > Marinobacter > Marinobacter sp. RI1. The sequence goes on along the minus strand of NZ_AP031605.1, from coordinate 3,332,214 downwards.
TGAGGTAACGATTTTTGCCCGGGTGTGGACAATCCAGCGGTCGATGGCGCCGATGATGTCCGGGTCCTGGTGGGACGCGAAGACATAGTCCATATCGCGGATGTTCATGTACTTGGACGCGGCGACGGAGAGTGGGGTGTAGGTCAGATCTCCGCCGGGGTCGATCAGGGCTTCGTGTTTGCCATCAACAATCAGGAACTGGTTGGACTGAACGCCTTCGCCAGTGACCAGGGAATCGAACATCAGGCACTTGTGGTGTCCGTTGTCGAAGAGAACAATCGGTGCTGCCGCCATTTCTGTCTCCCGCAAAGCAGTAGGGTCTTCGGCTTCAGGCACACTTATAGCCCGATGGCCGGATATTGCAAACTGCGCGGGAGAGTACAGAATTGACAAATATAAATTGTTGCCTCAGGTCAATTATCTGATATTCATCAAGTTACCGATTGTTGCCTGCGCTCCCACAGGCTTACGCCATTGACGGCAGGCGTTTGATACCACGGCGTAATCCCTTTTCCAGCGCGACCTGAACCGCTTTGCCGGTAAACGGCACAATATCCTCAAAACGGATGGAGTACTGAATACGGGTTCTTCCTTCGCCTGCATCGGAGAACAGAATACGCCCCAGGTGATTACGCAAAGGGCTGATGCTGCTGATGGTGTACTCAATCAGAGAGTCGGGTTCAAAACCGAGTACGGTTTCCTCAAGAGACAGCGGGCCAATGCCGATCTTGCGAACCGAGCCAATGCCGTTGGGGTCTGCCTGGTCGCTGTCCTTGATACGCTTGACCGGTGCCCCGACCAGTTTGCCGAAGCGGTGGTGGTCGGCAAAAACGGCAAAAGCCTTGCGCCTGGGGACATCGAAAGTTTCATCAATTTCAATGGTGTACTGTGCCATGGTGCTGCTCTTGTTGTTAAACGGTGTTCAAGGTTAACCGTTCACCGGGTTCAACAAAAGTCGCAGGCGCGGGTTTTCATCACTGAGAACTGGTTTAAACAGGCCATCGGTTTGTTGGTTGGTATTCCGGAGGCTGGTGGTTATAATCGGGACTGCTCAGGATGAGTCAGTTCAACATAATCTTCAGGGATCGAAGTCATGCCCCAGGCAAGCGGATTGCAGTTCACCGCCCGTGTAGGCGAATTCCCCTCGGATCACTTTGTCGTTGTCGGCTTCGCGCTGACCGAACGGCTGTCTGATCTGTTCCATGGCCGGTTGCAACTGGCCAGCACCGACCCGGATGTGGCCGCCGCCGACGTACTGGAACAGCCGGTAGACCTGGTGGTGTGGCAGGACGGCCAGCCCCTGCGCCGGTTTACCGGCGTGGTGAACGGATTTATGCGAGGCGACACCGGCCACCGCCGCACCCGCTACGAAGTGGTCATCCAGCCGCCCCTGTGGCGCCTGGGCCTGATGCACAACAGCCGCATCTTCCAGACCCAGACCACCGACGCCATCGTGCGCACCCTGCTCGAAGAGCGGGGCATTGTGGATTCCATCTTCGACTTCAAACGCCCGCCGGAAGAACGGGAATACTGCGTCCAGCACCGGGAAACCGACCTGCAGTTCCTGGAACGCCTGGCCGCCGAAGAAGGCTGGCACTACCGCTACCAGCACGGCAGCGTGGATGGTGAAGAACAACCAGCGTTAATCCTCGCTGACCACCACGGCGACGCCCCGAAACTGGACCCGGTTACCTGCAACACCAAAGCCGGTGGCAGCACCCAACAGGCCTGCGTGTTCCAGTTTGCCTACGAAGAACGGGTCAAAGCCGCCTCCGTGGCCATGAAGGACTACACCTTCAAGAACCCTGCCTACGCCCTGATGCACGAGCAGAGTGCTGGCGGAGTCAATCATCGCGAAGACTACCAGCACTACGACTACCCCGGCCGCTACAAAGCCGACGCCAGCGGCCAGCCGTTCACCCAGAACAAACTGGATGCGCTTAGAAACGACGCGTCCATGGCCAACGGCAAAAGCAACCGCCCGGACTTCACCCCCGGCGCCAAAGTGGAACTGCAGGACCACGACAGCCAGACCCTGAACCGGGAATGGCTGCTCACCGCTATTACCCACACCGGCAAACAGCCCCAGGCCCTGGAAGAAGAGGGTGGCAGCGAACCCACCAGCTACCACAACGACTTCATCGCCATTCCGGCCGATAAAACCTGGCGGCCCCAGTGTGAACACAAGCCGATGATGGACGGCCCCCAGATGGCCATCGTCACCGGCCCCGAGGGTGAAGAGATCCATTGTGACCAGTACGGCCGGGTGAAAGTCCGTTTCCCCTGGGACCGTTACTCGAAAAACGACGAACACAGCAGCGCCTGGCTACGCGTCGCCCAAGGCTGGGCCGGTGGCCAGTATGGTTTTATGGCCCTGCCCAGAATCGGTAACGAAGTGATTGTCTCCTTCCTGGACGGTGACCCGGACCAGCCCATTATTACCGGCAGGACTTACCACGCCACCAACACACCGCCCTACGCGCTGCCGGAACACAAAACCAGAACCACCCTGAAAACCAAAACCCACAAGGGTGAGGGCAGCAACGAACTCAGGTTTGAAGACGAAGCGGACCAGGAACAGATCTACGTCCACGCCCAGAAAGACCTGGACCTGCTGACGGAAAATAACCGCACCGAAGTCATCAAGAACGACAGCCACCTGACGGTGGAAAACAACCGCTTCAGCCATACCAAAGGCAACAGCCACCACACCACCGAAGGCGAACACCGCGAAAGCATTGGCGCCGACTACAGCCTGACCGTAAACGGCAGCCACCACAGCAAGCAGGGCAAGAACCAGCTGGTGGAAGCCGGCACCGAAATCCACCACAAGGCCGGTATGAAGATTGTGATTGAAGCTGGCGCTGAGGTGACACTGAAGGCCGGTGGCAGCTTTGTGAAGGTGGATCCGAGTGGGGTGACGGTGTCTGGGCCTTTGGTGAGGATGAATTCAGGGGGTGGGCCCGGGAGTGGTAGTGGGGTTGGGGTGAAGGGGCCGTTGTTGTCAAATGGATTAACGCCTGATGGCCCGGTCAGCTCGACAGGGGATCAGGTCGCGGATACTGGAGTTAGGCCAAACATAGAGTCTCAGTCTTTGTACGTGGATGAGGTTAGGCCGATTGAGGCAGACCTGAAGCAAGCCGCAAGCTTTAGAAATGCAGCAAGGAAGGAAGAATTGTTCTCGGAGGTTTGCTCTGTAAGGTCTGATAAGGGGGGGCTTTCATGATACTTCAAGCCTCAACGGTGAGCGAAAGCCTTCAGCCCTTACCACCGGCTGAGAATATGTTCTTGGTTTTTGACGGCGCATGTTCTAAGCACGGGCTGCGAAGCTGGTACGAATTGGGGTTAGATGTATGTCCTCTCATGGTATTGAAGGATGGTGTCTATGATGGCGTGTCTGCTTTGGGGCCGATGATTGCGGATCTGAAAGCTAGCACTCTTCTTAAGGCGTTATGGGAAAACAATCATCCCATAATGAGGAGAGCTGCGGTGTATCACACATCTTATGATGAGATTGGTTTATTGGAATTTCTGAGGGCACGAGTGCAAGTGATTATGCCCGGAGAGTTGTCGGCTTGGCTGAGGCTCGGTGATGCCAGGGTAGTTTCAAGATTGGCTGAGGCTGACGGTCGTTTCCCTCCGCAATTCTGGTCGGGTGTTGACTCTATTTTTTTTCAATCTGAAACAGCATCGATCACAAGATACCAACCAACACGGGCTTCGGAGGACAATGCTTCGGATGAGCGGGCGCTCTTCTCACAAAAAGTGGTGCCTCACTTCCATTTCGGCTCAGATCTATTATCTGCACTGGGTTCGTCAAATGATCTAAAACACAGGGAAGTGTTATGACTTATTGTGCAACCTGTCCACTAATGACAGCTTTTGTGCCCCTTCGATACGCCATTGGTCCTTTGAACTATGAAGGCGATTTGCTAGCTGGATTGGAGTTACCTGACCTGCCAGATCTTTTTCCCAACTTTGAGCGGTATACGCGTCTTCAGGATCGAATGCTTGGATTGGTTCCTCGTTTGTTGAGAGACGGCTGGTTATATGTGTGGAGCAGCTATGACGATCGCTTGATCGAGTACTCGGTGACGAATTCCCATATTCAGGAAACGAGCCGGGGCGGAGAGGTTATTGATTCCAGAACGTCGGTTTTTTTAGCGCTTCCCTCGGGAGAGCCGGTCGATATTGCCTGGAGCGAAAACCAGTGGTCTGATGCTCATTTTGACATGATTGTGAATGAGTCTGATCAGCGCGAGAAATTCATGAGGAGAATGGTCCCGGGAAGCTCACCGCACTGTCAGGGGCTTGATGAACAGACGTTTTATAGCCTGCCGGAAGTCGCTAATATCGAAGACTTCGATTGGTCAGGGTTAACGCCAACGATTCCGCATTGGCCTCAAATCGAACGTGCCACGAGGAGGTTTGATCAGCGGGTAATGGGGGTTGTTGATGACCCTTGGGGCGTGACAGAGGATCTGGCCGCTTTGGTTCGGCTCGCCCACGACAATCAGGAGCGCTTGCGAGCTCGGTTCGGTGGGGAGTGGAGCCTTGCCAAGACAATCAGGGATCTGTACGAAACGGACAGTCAGCTTGAGGCAAAGCTTCCTGAGCTCGTTGAACTGCCCAAATTGCAGAGGGCCTGGCGTGAGTCAGATTCGTCTCAATCCCATTTTGAAGAAGTTGTTGGAGGGCTGCTCGATTCCTGGGTTCGGTGGATGGAGACGCTCGAATGTGCAAACGGTCCCGAAACACTGGCAAGTGCTTGTGAGAGCCTTGATCTCGCCAGAGAAGACCACCACACCATTTTGCAAGAGAAATTTGGTCTTGCTCTGTTAGGCCCATCTAACTTCAGCAAAGGAGCTGGTGCGATTGGTCGTCTGGCCGACATACAGGGCGAGGGTGCCCAGTGGTTCTGGAATGCGCTGCTTGGGGTAAGAGAGCGCCTATCTCTCGGAGAAATCGAGAAGCTCGTTGAAGTCGGAGATATGGCGAACGATTCCGTAGAAGATCTTTCGAAAGCCGCGACAGCGCTTGTTGCCGCGATTAATTCCAAGATTTCCGGTCTTGTCGCCAGAGCGCCGACGCCTCCGACACAATTATTATTCAATGCTGTTTCGCCTGTCGCTGCGGTCGAGTTGAGAGGGTTTCCAAACCGAATATCACTTTTAGGAAGCGGATTTCTGGTTTCGGGGCTAGCTCGAACTGGCCAGTCATTGGCGGTGGAGAACGTGAGTGCTGTTCAGTCTAATCAATGGTTGAGTGAGGCGGCAAAAAATGGCGGAAACTCAGTGTCGCCTCTCAGCCCTCCGGTTGCCGATGCGCGTAAAGTGCCCGTTATTAGAGCAGTATCTGCAAATGCCGGAAAGTATTTCAAAGGGAATCCTTATGGACTGGCGGACGCTTTAGAAAAGGCACCGTTGCGTTCGATTCTGGTTGTTTTGACTGGAATTAATATGGCGTCGTCAATCGTGGCTTTAACCGACGATGCTAATCGTAATGCTGAGGGTTTCGCCAAAGCTGTTGGCAGTACGACGGGCTTTTTTGCCGCTTACACATCCCTACGCCACAGAATTGCAGAGCTGAATTGGAAACAGGGATTGTCGCCATTGGATAATCCAGCAGCTCATAGCCATCGGTTAGGCTCGTTTGCTGCAGCGTTGACCTCCATCACCGCAGCCTTTGACGTAGTTGTTTTTGGTCTGCAAGCGATTGAATCATACCGTGCTGGGGATTTTGATACGGCTGCAATGGAGGGCAGTTTGATGGCGGTGTCATCAGGACAACTAGCGCTCAGTGTCAGAGCCTTCAGGGCATATCGAGAGGCGAGAGCGGCGGCACTAGGGTTACAAGTTGCTTCTTCAGTCCGGGGGTTGTCAAGACTGGGTGGCTTCTACACGGCGTTGTCGGTAGGTTTAACTGCATCCCTAATTGGAGGATTGGTCGCCCGTCATTACTTACAGAATACTCCGCTCGAGCGTTGGCTTGCTAATACTCGGTTTGGCGTGAAGCCCGCAGGGTGGGCAGGAAACTATAGAGACGAAATGGAGCGGTTGTACACAGCTATTTTTCCCATCAAACCCAGGTTGGAGAGGGTTCGGAGGTTTAATCCGCGTACGGGAATCCATATGCAGGATTGCTGGTTAATACTTGAGCTTCCAGGGCAAAGGGCATTGCGCCCTGAAACGATATATTTTTCAGGAGATGAGTTGAGGAACGACCTTGGCTACCGGTCTTTGGCGTGGGTAGAGCAGCAATTGCGATCGGTATTTGATGCGGAGGAAAGAGAGCAGATACTGCAGCCAAAGCGAACACCTGTGACTTGGTCTGGCTCTGATTTCACTCGTCATGAAGGGACAAGAATTCATAACGCCGCAGCCACCGCAACATACAGAAAGGTTTATGACGATGATGACCAGATCTTTGGACTTCAGGGGGAGCTGATATATCGCCCACAACCCGGTCTGGAAATGCCTCCGGTAAAGGTTGATATCTGGTGATTGAAAACGCGAAAAAGCTATTCGACGCTGTAGCTAGTAAATTCGGGACATCCTCAAATACTCTGCTGCTTAGTGGCAGCTTGAGTAGTGGTTATGCTCCATCGCAGCCCGGCCTCATTGAGTCACAGGATGAGGTTTTCTTGTCCTTAAAAACGGGCAGTTCAGAAAGTAAGGGGACTCTGACTGGCATAGGCTTTTTTATCGGTGGGTTTGGACTGACTCTATTTCTTGCTATTGGTTTATTTGGCGAGACTTTGGGTGCGGATTGGTGGTTTTTGCTGTTCTCGCTTCTGGCTATTGCCGTACCAATGATATGGGAGATAAGTCGCCCACCATCTTTGCCAATTATTTTTAACCGGCGGACTCAGGAAGTTTACTATGAAATGAAAGGGGACCTTTATCATGCTAATTGGGATGGTATTGAGGCGGTTGCCTACGAATACAAGATTATAAATCAGTATTCGGGATCGATAGTCCACGGTAATTTGGAAATCATTCTCCAAAAATTTGGCGCACCGGACGAACGGATCGTATTGAATCTGTCAGGTGTGCCGGCAGGCAAACGTTTGCCTGCCTTGATTGGCATTTGGGAGTATTTACGATGCTTTATGACGGTCGGCCCTTGGTTTGATGAAGCGGGCAGGAAAACAGAATCCCGGAACACCTTTATAGAAAAGAGTTTGAAGTCTGGCAGAGTTTCATTTCTTGATCAGTTGCTTCAGGGGAGAAAATTTATTGGCGAAGAGCGTAAAGAAGGAAACGGCATTTCTGGAAGCGCCTTCTTATACTGGTTAGATTCTTATCTTCTCTTCCCATTTGCCTTCGGGATGGAATGTGTCCAGAAAATCGATAGGATGAGAAGCCGAAAGCACTGGCCAGACGTGGTACAGGAACGCCTGGATCCTAACGGCCCAACATCCCGACTGATCGATATCGAAGAAGACTACATGGCGCAAAAGCAGAAGGAGCTGGACGAGCTTCATGAAAGAATGCGCAAAACTCTTCCCCGGTAGGTCTTTTCTCAGCAGAGCCAATCGTTCGCTGCGTTGATAACCAGCCTCAACCCATTAACTAACCTCCCAGCGCCAGAAAAATGCTCAGAAAAAACCACATTGATTGGCCGCTCCTGTGGTCAGCAATAAAAGCTGACCTAGGCATTATGCTAACCATGCTGTGCGTAGGAATAATCACCACCGCTGTGGGTGGTGGCATTTTCTACGTCGACTTTGGCGACTGGGGTGCCATGATTGCGGGAGGTTTCTTCGCATTGATGGGCGCTGGGTTGGTTCTGCTTGCTATCGTCATGACTTACTCGGGTACCAGCTACCTCTACGGCCAGGCCTTGCTACGGAAGCACGGTGTAGAGGTGGACGGCGTACTGACCAAAAAAGAAGCGGATTGTCAGTTTCATCAGGAATACGACCATCGAAATGAGCCACAGGGGGAAGGGCATTATCAGTGTAACCTTCTGATTGAGTTTGATTTTCAGTTTGATGGCCAAAATCACAGCGGGGCCTTCTATCTGAGTAAGCTGGCAACATTCGACAAGTTGCGGGAGGGTGACCCCGTGCCCCTCAAGGTACTCAGGTTTGATCCCTCCGTTCACAAGGTACGAGAGCGGCGTCTGGCAAATATCTTGAAGGGGCGTGAGCCCCAAATGCCTTCTCTCGTTCCCGAAGGCGCCGAAATCAGTCAACTGGTATAAGGAAAGAGAACCCTCCCTTCCTAGCCCAGTAAAGCACCGAAGCCCGTCGATGGCATAGTTCTCAATGGTTCTATAAAATCCCGGCCAACACCTCCCAGGGAAGAACCCAAAACACAAGGATTGAACCATTGAAAACCCTGAATATCCTCAAATACGTCTTCACACTCATTGGCGCCGGTATGCTTGTTGGTGCGGTGATGAGTTACAGCAGTACAGTGTCATTTATCGAGCGAGCTACGGAAGCCACGGGCACGGTCATTGATCTGGAGCGCTCTCGCTCCAGCGATTCGACTACCTATTATCCGGTGGTCGTTTTCGAGGATCTCCGTGGTCGGGAGATCGAGTTCCGGTCGCGCTCCGGCTCAAATCCGCCGTCGTTCAGTCGCGGCGAGCGTGTGTCTGTGTTTTACGAGCCGTCGACTCCGGAGAGTGCTCGAATCAACAGTTTCTTCTCCCTGTGGGGGCTGCCCATGATTCTTGGAGGTATGGGGCTCGTGTTTGGCGCCATTGGCGGCGGGATGCTGTTGTTTGGTTGGAAGAAGAGCCGCTCACAGGCTTACCTGAAAGATCACGGCACCGAGGTGCTCGCAACATTTTCGTCGGTTGAGCAAAACACCAGTCTGACCGTGAACGGTCGTAACCCGTTCCGCATTGTCTGCCATTGGCAGCACCCGCAAACCGGTGAGCTTCACGTATTCCGAAGCGATAACCTGTGGTTCGATCCGAGCAATCATATTCAACAGGAAACAGTGCCCGTGCTGGTCGATGAGGCCAATCTCAAGCGCTATTGGGTGGATACCTCATTCCTGCCCAAGCTGGCCAGCTAGCAGTCTTTTGCCTCAGGTTCCCGGTGGGCACGAGTTTTCGTGGCCCATCGCACAAGCGTATTTACGCCCATACCGTTTGTCGGCCCAGGTTTCATAAATCCGGCTGGCAATCGGGTGAATCACCGGCCATAGCAGTGGCTTGAACAACCAGCCAAAACGGGTGTGGGACCAGGCTCGCACATTGGCGTGCAATCCCGTTACCCACTCCCCGTTCCAGCTCATCAGATGCAATCGCCGAAGCAGTTGCTCCCGGGAAGGGAGTTGCTGGTTGCTCGGGTTTTGTTCGTGAATATCCGCAAAGATCAGGTTGCCGGTCTGCAATCTTCGCAGGGTGCGTATCTCACGCGCGCACAGGGGGCAGGAGCCATCGTAGAACAGGGTATCGTAACGCGGTGCCATGGGTTCTCCGCTGTCAGCTAGTTATTCTGGAGGTATACGGTGTGCTGTGCGTGGATGGTTCAGTTTCCTCAAATGCACTTGGTAATTGTTTGATAATGCGGGTGCTTCCTGTAAACGCTACACTGTGTTGCTAATCGCCAGATTGTTGAGCTGGCGAAACTCCTGTGTCCTGAGCGGCACTCCGACAAGGTAAAACAGCCCATGGATGACCAGAATACAGAATCCCCGCAAACGAATGGCACAGGTTCGCGATCGTTCGCGGATCTCTCCACGCCAATCTACGGGTTGTTCATCCTTGGTATTCTGTACACCCTGTATATTGCTCATCAGATTGTTCTCCCGATCATCCTGGCGGTACTGACCAGCCTGTTACTGGCGCCTCTGGTTAAAAAGGCTTACTTGCGCTGGCATTTACCGCGTGTGGTATCCGCATTGGTTCTGGTGCTGGCGGTCCTTGCCGGAATTCTGGGGCTGGGTGCCGCGGTCGCCACGCCAGCTCTGGAGTGGGCCCAGAAAGCACCGGAGGGGCTGTCTCGCCTGTTGGTGGGGGAAAGTGAGATCATGCGCCAGATCGACAAGGTCAGTCAGTCTGCCGAGCAGGTCGAAAAATCGGTTGAAGAGCTTTCCAAAGATCAGGGCACCAAACCCACCACGGTGGTTCTGCAAACCGACTCCTGGCGCAGTCAGTTGATGTCCAAGGCTCGGAACGGCATTGCCGGGCTGGCGCTGGCACTGGCATTAACCTATTTCCTTTTGGTCAGCGGCGACCGGTTGATTCGCAACTTCGTCAAGCAGTTGCCCCGGTCCCAGCGCAAGACAGTGCTGAGGATCACCCACGATTCCCAGCATCAGATTGCGCAGTATCTGGCGGTGCTGGGGTTGTCCAACACGTCTGTTGGCGTGTTGACCGGCCTGATCTGTTGGGCCATCGGCCTGCCAGACCCGGCCGTCTGGGGCCTGATTGCAGGCCTTGCGCGGTTTATTCCGTACCTTGGTAACATGCTTACCATCACCCTGTTGGCCATAGTCTCCGCCATTTCCCTGGACGTGCTCTGGATGATGGTGCTTGCTCCGATCAGCTTCATTGTGCTCACCACGATTGTCGGATTTTTCCTTGAGCCCTGGATTCATGGTTTCCGGATGGCGATCAACCCCGTGATCATCTTTGTTTCGATCTTCTTCTGGGGCTGGTTGTGGGGGCCAGTGGGGGTTCTCCTTGCTGTGCCCTTGATGACGGTTATCCAGGTGGTTCTCAAGCAGATTCCGCGGTTAAGGCCGGTTTATCGGGTAATCGCTCGGTAAACCGTTTGAGTCTAATGGATATCCGTAACAGGCCCTGACACACCCGGTGATCTTTCCTATTCTGTCTGAGTAGTTTATTCACCAGAACAGGAGGGTCTGTTGCCGATGATCCCATCCTCAATGAAGGCGATGGTTCTGAAAGGCCATGGCGGAATTGATCAGCTCATGTATCAGGATGTACCGGTACCTCAGCCGAGGGAAGGCGAGGTGCTGGTTCAGGTAACTGCCACCGCCAAGAACAACACAGACCGCAAAGCCCGTGAGGGGCTATACCCCACTAAAAAAGGGGAAATGACGTCGTTCCAGATGGGCGGCAAACCTACGCTCACCTTCCCGCGCATTCAGGGGGCCGATATTGTCGGTCGTATTGTTGCTGTGGGCGCGGGTGTCAGTGAACAGCGTATCGGCGAACGCGGCTTGTTGGACTTCAATATCTATGCGGACAACCGCACAGACATCAATCTCACGCCGGATTATTACGGGCATGGCGCAGATGGCGGATACGCCGAGTACGTCGCTTTACCGTCCGATCAGTTCCATCACATTCCCAATCCTGACCTGGCCGACGCCGAGCTCGCTTCCATGGGTATGTGTTCTTATCAGACCGCCTACCACATGCTCACCTCCGCCAATATTCAGGCTGGTGAACGTGTGCTGGTTACCGGTGCCAGCGGTGGCGTGGGTACGGCACTGATTCAGCTCTGCCGGATTATCGGTGCCATTCCCTACGCTCTGAGCCAGAAGGACAAGGCTGATCCATTGCTGAAGCTTGGCGCCGAGGCCGTTCTCGACAGAACCGACATGGATAGCTTTGTCGATCGAGTGAAGGCGGAAACCGGAGGCAAGCCTCTGGACGCGGTCATGGACCTGGTGGGCGGCGACATGACGGACCGTTTCATCGACGCCATGATTTTTGACATGAATGCCCGGAGCACCTATCCGAGGCTGAGTATTGCCGGGGCCAGTGGCGGCAACATCAGCGAAATTCTCTGGACCCGCATCTATCTGTACCAGGTGCAGATTTTCGGTGTGTCCCATGGTACCCGGGAAGAGGCAGAGCAGCTTATGAGATGGATCCGGAGCGGTGATTTGAAGCCGGTACTGCACGGTGCTTTCCGGTTGTCCGAGCTGCACCACGCGGAGGAGTACTTCGTGAACCGAGGCAGCAATTACCTGGGAAAAATCGTGATTGTTCCCGATGCCCAGTGGCAGGAGCACGGGCAACCCTACGAGGTGGAGGCGGACTGATGAAACCGGAACTGACCATTCAGTTGATGGACACTCACGCCGGTGGTGATGTCAGCCGCATTGTTACCGGCGGCATTGACCTGTTGCCCGGCGACACCGTGCGGGCGCAGATGGAGTACCTCCGGGACGATGCTGACGGCTTGCGCAAACTCCTGCTGGAGGAGCCCTATGGCATTCCCGAAATGTCCGTGGATTTGCTGGTCCCCGCCACCGATCCCAGGGCGGCGGCTGGATACATTATTATGGAGGTGATGGGATATCCCATCTATTCGGGTTCCAACACCATATGTACGGCGACGGCGGTCCTCGAGGCTGGCATAGTGCCAAAGCAGGAGGGCAAGCAACATTTCATGCTGGAATCGCCGGCGGGTCTCGTGAACATTGAGGCTATTGTTCATGACGGCGTGGTAGAAGCGGTCACCTGCGAGGGCTTGCCGAGCTACATACACACCTACAATGCCAGTATTAACGTGCCGGGCATTGGCGAGGTTGGCTACAGTGTGGCCTATAGTGGCGGTTTCTACGCCCTGGTGGATGCCAAATCACTGGGCTTTGACCTGACCCTTGATGAGGAACGGGAGCTGGCCCGCACCGCGCATGCCATTGTCGAGGCCATTCAGGCTGCCCGTGGATTCTCCCACTACACCTTGGGTGATGTCGGGCCTCTGCCATTTCTGCACTTTATGGGGCCGGAAGAAAAAGTGGCCGATGGCTATTTCCGCTCACGATCGGCCACCTACGTCCACCCCGGCGTGATCTGTCGTAGCACTACCGGTACCGGCACCTCGGCCAGGCTTGCGTTGATGAACTACGAAGGCCGAATCCAGCCGGGCGACAAGCTGGAAACCGTTTCCCTTCGTGATACCGGGTTCATCGGTGAATTCACCACGGTAGAAACCGAAGGCGACTATCAGGTCGTCAAGAACAGTATTACCGGAAAGGGCTATGTGATTGCCCATTCGGACATCGTCGTGAACTGCGACGACCCCATGGTCGACTGTGATGGTCTGCACCACATTCTCTCAAGTCGCCATCCACAGCGCCCTGCAACCTCGACGGACGCCACCGCCTGAAGCAATGGCTGCATGCACCATCAGCGACTAAGATTGATTCAGTAACTCAATCAGTCGCTATGCGTCGTTAATGGGCAGGCTCCGGCAGGGCCTTGCCCAAGATACAGGGAATGGTGTCCATGCAGCTTCTTGAGATGTTTTATAAAGAGCGACTCCGTGCACTCGGATGGTCGTTGGTGTTGTCTTTGCTGGTGGGGTGCTCCGAGTCTGCGGAGTCGCCATCGCCTCAGCCCGTTGCGGTGTCGGTGGTGGAGCTCAAAACCTCGGAGGTTCGACCTTCCCGGGAATTCGTTGCCCGCACCTCAGCGTCCGCCCGGGCAGACATCACGGCCCGGATCGAGGCCGAAATCCGTGAGGTGCTGTTCAGAGAGGGCGCACGGGTGGAGCAGGGGCAGGTGTTGCTGCGCCTGGAAGATACGCGCGCCAATGCCGATCTGCAGCAGGCTGAAGCGGAGCTGGCTGCAGCACGTGCCGAGCTGGACTCCGCGCGCCGGAATCTGGACCGGGGAGAGGATGTTGCGGGTAAAGGCTTTCTGTCGGCGGCAGATCTCGACAAACTCAAGGACCGGTTCAGCGCTGCACAAAGCCGCCTTCAGACCGCAGAAGCGGCACTTCAGAAGGCTCGCACCAACCTTGAGTACGCGGAACTCAAGGCTCCCTTCAACGGCTGGGTAGGCCGCCTGAATTATGATGTCGGCGCGGTGGTCGGGCCGGCTACTGGTCCCATTACGTCGGTACTGGTGACGGACCCGATGTACGTGGAGTTTCAGGTCAACGAGGCCGAATTCATTGCGTTTCGCCGGGCGGGTGCCGAATCCGCGCAGGCAGTCGCGAAGAGTCTGGACCTTTCACTGACCTTGTCCGATGGTGAAGTCTACGCCCAGCCGGGCACGCTCGACTTCGCCGATGTCCAGACCGACGCCAGTACCGGTACCGTGGCAATTCGTGCCGTGTTCCCGAATCCGGATGCGGTCCTGGTGCCTGGTCTTTACGTCACGCTGAAAGTCTCCGGACATACCGGAGAGGCCCGTGTCCTGGTACCGCAGGTGGCGATTCAGGAGACCATTGAAGGCAAGTTTGTCCTGCTGGTGGATGACCAGAATCAGGTGGCCCAGCGATTCATTAAAACCGGCGCCCGTGACGGAGCATTACTGGTCGTGGAATCCGGCCTGGAGGCCGGGGACCAGGTCATTGTTGAAGGGCTGCAGAAGGTTCGTGCCGGCGTCGCGGTGAATCCGGTCCGCAAAGACATCGATCCAGACACCGGCGTGTTGAGCCAGCCCGGTGAGGCACAGCCATGATCAGCCGCGTGTTTATTCAGCGCCCGAAGTTTGCCTTCGTTATCTCCATTCTCATCACGCTCGCGGGGGCGATCGCGTTGCGTATCCTGCCTGTGAATATGTACCCGGACATGGCGCCACCCCAGGTTCAGGTGACTGCGACGTTGCCGGGCGCCAGCGCCCAGGTGGTAGAGGAGGCTGTCATACGACCGGTGGAGCAGCAGCTCAACGGCGTGGAGGGCATGATTTACATGGAATCATCGGCCTCCAGTGACGGTACCGCCAAAATCACGCTGACCTTTGAAAGCGGGACCGACACGGACATTGCCCAGGTGAATGTGCAGAACCGGGTCGCGCTGGCCGAGCCCTTCCTGCCAGATGAGGTCCGGCGCCAGGGTGTTATCGTCAGCAAGCAATCCGGCAACATGCTGCTGGGCATCAACCTGACTTCCAGCCGGGACGACCTGGACGGTGTGTTTCTCAGCAACTATGCCTCAAACAATCTCGTGGAGGCGTTGGGCCGGGTTGCCGGGGTGGGCTCCGCCGAAGTGATGGGCGCCAAGGATTACAGCATGCGGGTGTGGCTGAATCCCCGCCGCATGGCCGCTCTGGATGTGACGGTTGCGGAGGTGGCCGCCGCGCTGAAGGAGCAGAACCAGATTGTCGCCGCCGGTAAGCTCGGACAATCGCCGGTGCCTGCCGGGCAGCAGTTTGTCTATAGCATCCAGACACGGGAGCGGTTATCGGACCCGGAAGAGTTCGGGCAAACGATCCTGCGGTCGCGGCCGGACGGCGGATTTGTCCGGCTGCGGGATGTCGGCCGGATTGAACTTGGTTCGCGGTCCTACACTTCCACCGCGAAACTGAACAACCGCGACACGGCCTTTCTGGTGATCTACCAGCTCCCGGATGCCAACGCGCTGGATGTGGCAGAAAGGGTGAAAGCCTTGGTCGAAAGTGCCTCGGCAAGTTTTCCCGAGGGCGTGGAATACAGCGTTCTGTACGACACCACGGAGTTTATCAGCCGGTCTATCAGTGAAGTGGTCGTTACGCTGTTTCAGGCGGTTGGCCTGGTCATTCTCGTGGTTTTCCTGTTTCTGCAGAAATGGCGTGCCACCCTGATACCCAGTATCGCCATTCCGGTTTCGCTGATCGGGACCTTCGCGGTGATGTCCGTACTTGGCTATTCCATCAATACAATCACGCTGTTCGGCCTGGTCCTGGCGATCGGGATTGTGGTGGATGACGCCATCGTGGTGATCGAGAACGTCGAGCGCATCCTCAAGGAAGAAGCCTTGCCAATCCGTGAGGCGGTCAGCAAAGCCATGGCAGAGGTGACCGGCCCGGTCATCGCCACCACGCTGGTGCTGCTGGCGGTCTTTGTGCCGGTTGCCTTCATGCCGGGCATTACCGGCAAACTGTATCAGCAGTTTTCGGTCACGATCTCGGTGGCGGTTATCATATCCTCTGTTAACGCTCTTACGCTCAGTCCGGCTCTGTGTGTGGCCCTGCTCGGGCGAGGTGGCGATCAATCTGTCCGGTGGCTTCGGCCCTTTGAGACACTGATCACGCGCAGCACGGGTGGTTATTCCAAAGCCGTGGCTCAGCTTCTGCGCAAAGGAATGCTGGTGGGGCTGGTGCTGCTGGGTGTGCTGGTCGCCGGTGGCGGACTCTTCAAGGTGGTACCATCGGCGTTCGTGCCACCGGAAGACCAGGGCTTCCTGTTTGTAGATGTGCAGTTGCCAGATGCAGCCTCGTTGGAGCGAACCGATGCTGTGCTGGAAAAGGTGACGGACATGGTGCTTGAAGATCCGGCAGTGACGGATTTCATAACCGTGTCGGGTTTTTCCCTGCTGGGAGGCGCCGCATCCAACAATGGTCTCGGCATTGTCATGCTAAAGGATTGGGAAGACCGGGAGACACCGGAGCTTGGCCTGGGCAGCGTGATTCCCCGGCTTTATTCAAAACTCTGGACGGTCTCCGAGGCCCAGGTGATGGTGTTTAATCCTCCACCGATTCCCGGCCTTGGCACATCGGCCGGTTTTGACTATCGCCTTCAGGACAATCAGGGGCGCGATGTCTCGGAGCTGACACAGGTGATGAACGGCCTGATTTTTCAGGCGAACCAGCATCCGGCCCTGTCCCGGGTATACAGTACGTACCGTGCCAATATCCCCCAGTACCTTCTGGAAGTGGACAGAAACAAGGCCAAGGCCCTTGGCATTCAGCTCTCCGATATTTTCTCGACCTTGCAAACCCAGCTTGGCTCCCTGTACGTGAATGATTTCACCCGATTCGGAAAAAACTACCGGGTGTTGTTGCAGGCCGAAGGCGAGTATCGCCAACGGCCAGAGGATCTCACTCACTATTTTGTCCGAAACCAGGAAGGCGACATGGTGCCACTGACAACGCTGGCGTCGTTGGAACCTGTGCTGGGGCCTTCCAGCATTCAGCATTTCAATCTCAAACGCTCGGTCACCCTGTCCGGCGAGCCCGCTCCCGGGTTTGCCAGCGGCGATGCGATCAATGCCATGGAAGCTTTGTCTGAAAGCCTGCCCCAGGGCTATGAGTTCAGTTGGTCCGGTCAGAGCCTGCAGGAAATCCAGGCGGGTAACCTGGCCGCCGTGATCTTTGTGCTGGCCCTGGTGTTTGTGTATCTGTTTCTGGTGGCCCAATACGAAAGCTGGAGCCTGCCTGTTGCGGTTCTCGGTGCGGTGCCGCTGGCACTCGCCGGTGCCATGGCCGGGCTCTGGCTGGTGGGGCTGGCGAACAATATCTACGCCCAGGTGGGGCTGGTATTACTGATCGGTCTTTCCACCAAAACGGCCATCTTGATTGTCGAGTTTGCCATGCAACTGAGGGCATCGGGACTGTCTACGGCTGAGGCGGCTCAGAAGGCCGCCGTGCTGCGATTCCGAGCGGTTCTGATGACGGCGCTGTCGTTTGTATTGGGCGTTCTGCCGCTGGTTTTCGCCAGTGGTGCCGGCGCCGCCAGCCGTGTGAGCCTCGGTATTACCGTGCTCAGCGGCATGGTGGCGGCGACGATTCTGGGGACACTGCTGGTGCCAGTGTTCTATCAGTGGATCCAAAGCATTCGGGATCGGCGAATGGCATCGGGTCAGGGCGCTTTGTAGCCCGGTCGCGGCACAGCTCAGGCCCTGGTTCGTCGCTTGTCTGCTCGCCGCAGCCAGAGCCAGGCGATAAACGCAATCACAGACACCGCCGCGATAATCAGCGTCGCCAGCGCGTTGATCTCCGGTGACACTCCCATCCGAACGGAGGAGAACACCACCATCGGCAAGGTGGTGGCTCCCGGGCCAGACACAAAGCTGGCAATTACCAGGTCGTCCAGCGACAGGGTAAATGCCAGCAGCCAGCCGGAAACCAGTGCCGGAGCGATGACCGGCAGGGTGATGACAAAGAAGGTTTTCAGCGGCGTGCAGCCCAGATCCATGGCGGCTTCCTCAATGGAACGATCCACTTCTCTAAGGCGCGCACTCACCACCACAGCCACGTAGGCGCTGCAGAAGGTGGTATGGGCAATCCAGATGGTGGCCATGCCACGATCCGTCGGCCAGCCGATCAGTTGGGCCATTTGCACAAACAGCAGCAACAATGACAGGCCGGTGATCACCTCTGGCATTACCAGAGGGGCGGTGATCATGCTGGACAGCAACGTGCGCCCGCGCATCTTCTTGAACCGGGTGATCACGAACGCGCACAGGGTGCCCAAACACACCGCCATGCTGGCGGAATAGAAGGCAATGCGCAGGCTCATCCACACCGCCGACAGGATCTGTTCGTTGGCGAGAAGGGCGCCGTACCATTTGGTGGAGAACCCGGCCCATACCGATACCAACCGTGAGGCGTTGAACGAGTATACGATCAGCACCACCATGGGCAGATACAGGAACAGCATGCCCAGCATCAGCATGGTCTTCGAGAAACCGGGGGCTTTTAACCTAACCATTCTTTTCCATCTCCCGGGCCTGGAAGCGGTGGAACAACACAATGGGTACCAGCAGCAGCGCCAGCATCACGATTGCCAGCGCAGAGGCCACCGGCCAGTCTCGGTTGTTGAAGAACTCTTCCCAGAGCACCTTTCCGATCATCAGGGTATCCGGACCACCCAGCAGTTCCGGAATCACGAATTCGCCCACGGCTGGAATGAACACCAGCATGGAGCCGGCCAGGATTCCGGCCCTGGACAACGGCAGGGTAATGGACCAGAAGGTGGTCAGGCTGCGGCAGCCCAGATCCGACGCCGCTTCCAGCAGGCGTATGTCCAGCTTCACCAGATTGGTGTAGATGGGCAGGATCATGAACGGCAGGTAGGCATAGACGATTCCCAGAATCACCGCGAAGTTGGTGTTCAGCATTTTCAGCGGCGATTCGATTACGCCCAGCCACAGCAGGAAGCTGTTGAGCAGGCCCTGGTTACCGAGTATGCCCATCCAGGCATAAACCCGAATCAGGAACGAGGTCCAGGACGGCAGCATCACCATCAGCAGGAACACCAGTTGCCAGTGCTTCGGCGCGCGGGCCATGGCATAGGCCATGGGGTAGCCGATCAGCAGGCAGAACAAGGTGGCCAGAAACGCGGTTTTCACCGAGCCCCAATAGGCGGCAATGTAGAGGCTGTCGGAAGCCAGGAACAGGTAATTGCCAAAGTTCACCACCACCGACAGGGTATTCTCCACCCATCGGAACACCGGCTCGTAGGGCGGAATGGCCATTACTGCCGAGGTCAGGCTGATCTTCAGCACCAGCGCAAACGGCAGCAGGAAGAACAGCAGTAACCAGGCGAAAGGCACACCGAAGACGACCCGTCGGTGAAATACTACCGCCCGCACCCGCTCCGCCAGAGGGGTTGCCAGAAGCTTCTTGGTCATGGCGTCAGTTCCAGAGCAGGATAGGGCTGGAGGCTTCCCAGGATACATAGACCCGGTCGCCCCAGGTGGGCCGCTCGCCACGGCGTTCCACATTGGCCATGGTGGCCTGCACCCGCTTGCCGCTGGCGAGCTTCACGTAGTAAGACGTGATGTCACCCAGGTAGGCAATGTTGTCCACCGTGCCGCAGCTCCAGTTGCTATCGCCTTCGGGCTTCTCGGTCGTCAGGTAGATCTTCTCCGGGCGCAGGGCGATCAGGGTTTCCGTGGTTTCCGCCGGCGTGGTTACACCCCGGTCAATAAACACCGGTGCGTCCAGCAGCTCGCTGGCCAAGGAGAGGCTGTCGGAATTGTCTTCCAGAATGTTCGCCTCAAAGATATTCACGGAACCGATAAACTCTGCCGTCATGCGGCTGTTCGGGCTTTCGTAGATATCAATCGGTGAACCCACCTGAGCGATCCGGCCGTGGGACATAATGGCTATCCGGCTGGCCATGGTCATGGCTTCTTCCTGGTCGTGGGTGACCATCAGGCAAGTCACGCCCACCTTCTCCAGAATATCCACCAGTTCCAGCTGCATTTCGGTGCGCAGTTTTTTGTCCAGTGCGCCCATCGGCTCGTCCAGTAGCAGCAACTTTGGTCGCTTTGCCAGCGAGCGGGCCAGGGCCACACGCTGCTGCTGGCCACCCGAGAGCTGCTGCGGCTTGCGTTTGGCGTAGGGTTCCATCTTCACCAGCTTGAGCATGGCGGCTACACGGTCGGCAATGTCGTTCTTTGGCAGCTTGTCCTGTCTCAGACCCATAGCAATGTTCTGCTCCACGGTCATGTGCGGGAACAGGGCATAGGACTGGAACATCATGTTGGTGGGTCGCAGGTACGGCGGCAGGGCCGTGATGTTCTGACCATCCAGCACAATGCGGCCGGAATCCGGGGTCTCGAAGCCCGCCAGCATGCGCAGCAGGGTAGATTTGCCGGAGCCGGAGCCACCCAGAAGGGCAAAGATCTCGCCCTTGTGGATGTCCAGGCTGACGTCGTCTACCGCCAGGGTGCTGTCAAAGCTCTTGGAAATGCCCTTGATGCTGAGAAGTACCTCCGCTTGCGCGGAGGTATTGTTGGTCACGGCCACCGTCAGCGACCGGATTTCACGCTGGTCCAGGTACGGGTCATCAGACGCTGGGCGTCCTGAGGCCGACCTTCCATGATGTACAGCTTCTTCATCACCTCATCGGTGGGATAGATGCTGGTGTCGTTACGGATTTCTGCCTCCACAAACTCATCGGCCGCTTTGTTCGGATTGGCGTACCACACGTAGTTGGTGACATCGGCGATGATTTCCGGGCGCATCAGGAAGTTCATCAGCTTGTGGGCGTTCTCCACATTCGGCGCGCCGGCCGGAATGGTCATCATGTCAAACCACAGCACCGCGCCCTCTTTGGGGATGGTGTAGCGGATGACGTTGCCGTTCTCGGCTTCTTCCGCGCGGGCAGCGGCCTGCAGGATGTCGCCGGAGTAGCCGGCGGCCACGCACAGGTCGCCGTTAGCCAGATCGCCAATGTAACGGGAAGAGTGGAAATAGGTGATGTTCGGGCGTACAGCCTTGATCACTTCACCGCCTTTTTTGATGTCGTCGGCGTTGTTGCTGTTCGGGTCCAGGCCAATGTAGGCCATGGCGGCACGCACCATTTCTTCACCGGAATCCAGCATGGCAATGCCACAGCCGCCAGCGGCCAGCTTGCCGGTCACTTCCGGGTCAAACACCAGAGCCCAGGAGTCGGTCGGTGCGGTGTCACCCAGAATCTCCTGAATGCGGCCTTCGTTGTAGCCATAACCGTTGGTGCCCCACAAGTACGGCAGGGAGAACTGGCTGCCCGGGTCGACCTTTTCCAGCTGGGTCATCAGGTCCTGGTTCAGGTTGGTCATGTTCGACAGTTGGCCATGGTCCAGCGCGACAAAGGCTTTGGCAGAAATCTGCTTGGCCACGTAGTGGTTGGAAGGCACTACCAGGTCGTAGCCCGAACGGCCAGACAACAGGGCTGCTTCCAGCACTTCGTTGCTGTCGTAAACGTCGTAAACAACTTTGATGCCGGTTTCCGCGGTGAACTTCGCCAGGGTGTCCTCGGCGATGTAATCAGACCAGTTGTAGACACGCACTTCTCCGGCTGCAAAAACCGAAGAGGCACCCAGAGACATAGCAACAGCGGCGGCAAGCGCCTGTGGCTTACACAACTTCAACATTGGATGGTGTCCCTCACTGAAAAGGGATGGATACAAAGCGTGCAGGACGCACGCGGTGTTGTGCAGGTCTGCTGAGGGTGGCCGGAGGTGGCAGGTGTTTGTGAAAACACCGGGGTGCCGCCTTTTGACTCCTTTGAGGCTTATCCTGGAAACGGTGGTGGGGAATCCGACCGTATTCGCGCGATATTTATCATGAGAATTCTGGCCGCGCCACTTTTTTTTTCCGGATTTGATAAGCGCTTGTGCCTACCGTTTTCCGCGGGCCAGAAAAGGCCGCCCGCAGCGTGGCGGGCGGGTTTAAGACGGGTGCTTACTGCACGGTGATGGTTTTTGTGACCAGCTTGCCATTCTTTCGGATAGGTCCGTCTTCCTTGGCGCCTAGCGTGTATTCAAAGATGCCGGTCTGGTTGCCACCGGCTTCGCTATGGACCATAAGCATGAGCATGTCACCGGCGGATACTTCCTCGGTAAGAATCGCCGCCACATCCATATTTTTGCCGGCCCTTAATGGTGCGTGGGCGACTACCGGGCCAGGCTTCATAGCCGAATCGGTACGGTGAACCACCAGCCAGCCGTTTTCCTCGGCAACGACTTTGCGGGCAGAGACCACGCCATTGCCCACGGACTGATCCATGGCCCAGACACCGGCCTTGTGATCCTCGGCCTGGGTGGTCGGGGTAAGCGCCAGTGCCGACGCTACGGTGGCTGCCATAAACAGGATGTTCTTGCTGTGCTTTTTCATTACGTTCTCCTTGCTTCACTTAGGTAAAACCCATCAAGGCTGTTGTTTTCTGATGGGTTACCGACAGCTACGGAGACAACATCCGAAAGTTTCAGGGAATGCGATATTTACAGACGGTTGGTATCAGCACCCTCACCGGTGGGATACAGAAAACCGTGAAGCGCGGGCCCGGTGGGCTGTCCGGTGGGCGATCCGCCCCGGGGCTCCAGACTGATGCCAAACGTCGCGCGACGCAGCAGCTCCGCGTCGTAATTCGTGAGCGCGGCCGGGTCTACTTCAAAATGCTCGTTCAGGACGCCCACGGATCTTGGCGTCGGGCCAAGTTCGTCATCCTTTATCCAGAGTTGGTAAGACTGGTTCCCGGCGGGCCGGGCGGTGACGGGTTGAATGTTCAATTGTTTCCTGGCCAGATCCACCGTCAGCAGGAAAGCCGGCTGTTCGTCATTGTGCTGGAACACAGCCACATAGGGGCTTTCTGTTGGGGTGGGCTCAAGCATCATCACGGCAATCAGAAGTATCGCGGCAATCGAAGCCGCCGCTGTGCTCAGGCGCCACCTGGACACTTGTTGCCGGAGCCTGACCACCTCGTTGTGCTGCGATGAGGCCTGCTCCAGCTGATCAATGGAGCGCTCAATCCGGGCGAAAAGCCCGGGGGCAGGGTCGACCGGTTCGATTTCGTCGTTCAGAGCGGACAGCCGTGATTCCCACTGAAGTATTTGCGCGTCCAGCTCTGGATGGGTGGTCCGCAGGCGCTGAACGCGCTGGCGATCTTCGACCGGCAGGGTCCCCAGAACGAACTCTGCCGCCAGCATGTCCAGGTCGTCTCGTTCGATCATGAGTCCAGGCACCTTTTCAGCTGTTTAAGGGCGCGGTGAAGCCAGGTTTTTACGGTGTTGACCGGCTGTTCGAAATAGTCTGCCAGTGCATCGCGGGTCCAGCCATTCAGATACGCAAGCCGCACCATGTCCGCACGGTCCTTATCCAGTTCTTCGAAACACCGGTTGAGCCGGGCCTGGGCCTGCACATCGTCAATCCGGTCGATCACGTTTGGCGAACCACTTGGGATCTCGTCAATATCGGATTCCTGACCTTCCCGCTCAACCGGCTGTTTGCGCAGCGCGTCAATGGCCGCATTTCTGGCAATAGAAACCAGCCAGGTGATAGGGGAGGAGCGGGTTTCGTCAAACAACGCGGCCCGTTGCCAGACCTTGATAAACGACTCCTGGAGTACATCCTCCGCCCGAGCCCTGTCTTTCAGGATACGCAGTATGACACCCAGAAGTTTCGGGGCTGTGGCCCGATAGAGTTCAGCAAAGGCCGTACGGTCTTTCTCAGCAACCGCGTGGAGCCAGGCCGTGACGGGGTGATCCGATGCCATCACCGGCCTCAGTTAGCCGGCTCGGGGGATCGGCCCGGGGTGCCGATATAGAGATAAACAGAGTGCTGTGAACGGTCCTGAACGCGATGCAGAGAGACGGCCGGGCCGGCCTTGCCGCTGTTCTGATAACGAGTCACTTCACCGGCGGGGCGGCCATCCCTTTCGCGCCCGGCTTCGGTACCTTGCCAGTTTTCCCCAAGACAGGCGCTGAGCTGGTTGTTGGCTTGCTGATACATGGCCGTTGCCACCTCCTGGTTCGGTGCGCCGACCGTGCAGGTGTATGCTGCATCGCCGTTGCCCCACTCCCAGATTTCGCAATGGCCTTTGATTAACTGCTCTTTGGCCCGGTAAAGGGTCACCATGGCGTAGCTTGAGCCATTGCCACGATAGGCATCAAATCCGGTGGTGTAATCGGTAACAACCGATTGCAGGGTTGCACAGGGATCATCGGTTCCGCTGGTGACGGGCCCGAAACTGCTGCAGCCAGACAGCAAAGCCAGCGAGGCAGACAGTGCCAGCATGGGGCGACGGTTCGTGGTCATCGATCATTCCTTGTTCGGGGGAAGTGCCAGAACCCTATTTGAGCCCAACCATCAATGGGATGCAATGCCGGTGCATGAATCAGTGCCGCGCTGTGTGGCGATAGTCTGTGGGCGACTTCCCCATCACTTTTTTGAACAGCCGTGAGAAGTAATAGGCATCGTCATAGCCCAGTTGCCGGCTGATATCGGCGAAGCTCTGGCTGGTGGTATCCAGCAACTCACAGGCCCGTTCCACTTTGAGATGCAGGAAGTGCTGGATTGGCGAGGTGCCGGTCTGCTCCCGATACCGGGTGGCGAAGTGAGCCGGCGACAGGCCGGAAAGCTCGGCCAACTGGTTCAGGGTCAGGCGTTCCTCCAGATGCTCCCGCATGAAGCTGTGCAAGGAGTCCAGCTCGGCCTGCCGGGCCTGGCTGGTTTCGTCGGCGTTGATGGGCACGGCGGCCAGCAACTGTCGTAGCCGATTGCTGGCGTGGATTAACCCACGGGCCCGGAAGCCCGTCTGCCGTACCGACAGCAGGCCGTTGAAATCCACCAGTAACCGGGGCTGTCTGCCCAGATGTCGGATGCGGGTGCTGTCATCAAAGCCCATGTACTGGCCGAAGTCTTCGGCCAGGGGGCCGGTATAGTGAACCCAGTGAATGGTCCAGGGGTTGTCCGGGTCGGCGGTGTACCGATGGCTGGCGCCGGCGGGCAGTAGCAGGAGGTCGCCGGCCTCGACTGTGTGGGGCACGCCGGCGACGTTCAGAAAGGCCTTGCCGTCTGTGCAATAGATCAAAAGATTATCACGGTGGTGTTCCCTATGCATGTGATGCCCGGCCGCTCTCCGATAATGCCCGAAGGCAAGTGGATACAGCTCCCGGGTGAGCGGATGTGCCGCCAAAAGCCGCACAATAGGCTCTGGCACCACATAGCGAACACTGTCGGCTGGCACGGGCCACTGTGAGGTTTGAGTGGCCGGTTTCTTGGCTGGGATCTCAGTCATCGAAAAATAATCCATCATGGGCGAAATTTAGTCAATCACCAACCGTAAATCCGCGTGCTAGTCTTTCTTCAAATCATCGTCGGATCTGCCTTGTTATCGGTAGGCCGGCTCATCCCGGATAACAACAAACAGGGAACATCATCATGAAAAAAGTACCTCAGTTTATTGCAGGGGAATTCGTTCAGAGCCAGACCCAGAGCTGGATCGACGTGACCAACCCCGCCACCAACGAAGTGATTGCCCAGGTGCCCTGCGCCACTGCCGACGAGATGCGTCAGGCGATTGATAACGCCAGTGAAGTGTTCAAGAGCTGGAAGGAAACCCCGGTTTCTGAGCGAGCACGGGTGATGCTGCGTTATCAGGCGCTGCTTAAAGAACATCACGACGAAATCGCCGAGATCCTGTCCCAGGAAACCGGCAAGACCTTTGACGACGCCAAAGGCGATGTCTGGCGTGGCATTGAAGTGGTGGAACACGCCGCCAACGTGGCTTCCCTGATGATGGGCGAGACCGTTGAGAACGTGGCCCGCGAGGTAGATACCCATTCCTGGATCCAGCCTCTGGGGGTGTGTGCCGGCATTACGCCATTCAACTTCCCGGCCATGATCCCGCTGTGGATGTTCCCCATGGCCATTGCCTGCGGCAACACTTTTATTCTGAAACCGTCCGAGCAGGACCCGCTGACACCAACCCGCCTGGCCGAGCTGTTTGAACAGGCCGGCGCACCCAAGGGTGTACTGCAGGTGGTTCACGGGGCCAAAGAGCAGGTTGATACCCTGCTGACTGATCCGGCCATCAAGGCCGTATCCTTTGTCGGTTCGGTTCCGGTCGGGCAGTACATCTACGAAACCGGTACCCGCAACATGAAACGGGTGCAGAGCTTCGCCGGCGCCAAGAACCACATGGTGATCATGCCGGATGCGGACAAACAACAAGTGATCAACGCCCTGGTAGGTGCCTCTGTAGGTGCCGCGGGCCAACGCTGTATGGCGATCTCGGTGGCGGTCTTCGTGGGCGCTGCCCAGGAGTGGATTCCGGAGCTGAAAGAGGCCATGGCGAAAGTGCGCCCCGGCGCCTGGAACGATTCCGGTGCCAGCTATGGCCCGGTGATCAGTGCCAAGGCCAAAGACCGCATTGAATCGCTGATCGCCACCGGTGAAGCCCAGGGCGCCAAACTGCTGCTGGACGGCCGTGGCTGCACCGTCGACGGGTTGCCGGAAGGCAACTGGGTAGGGCCGACCCTGTTCAGTGAAGTCACGCCGGACATGGATATCTACAACGAAGAGATCTTTGGCCCGGTGCTGTCCTGCGTCAACGTTGACAGCCTTGGTGATGCCATCGAGCTGATCAACGCCAGCCCGTACGGCAACGGAACCTCCATCTTTACCAGTCATGGCGGCGCGGCGCGTCGGTTCCAGCACGAGATTGATGTGGGCCAGGTGGGTGTGAACATTCCCATTCCGGTGCCCCTGCCGTTCTTCTCGTTCACCGGCTGGAAGGGTTCGTTCTACGGTGATCAGCACGCTTACGGTAAACAGGCGGTGCGCTTCTACACCGAGACGAAAACGGTGACCTCCCGCTGGTTCTCCAGTGAGGCGACCTCATCCGAGGCCAACTTCTCCATCCAGCTTCGTTAATCTCGTTGTCGGTGAGGTTATTGGGCCGGTTCCCCCACCGGCCCCTTTTTTCCGCTTCTTCAGTGGAAGCCCCGACCGTAACAACCAAGGAGCCTGACGATGGATTTTAATCTCACTGAAGACCAGCAGGCGTTTCGGGATGCTGCCCGAGCCTTCGCTGAAAAATCCATGGCGCCCCATGCCGCCCAGTGGGACGCCGAGCATATTTTTCCGGTCGATGTCATGAAAGAAGCCGGAGCCATGGGTTTTATGGGTATGTACACGCCCGAATCCCTGGGTGGTATGGGCTTGTCTCGCCTGGATACCGCGGTGATTGTGGAAGAGTTGGCGGCAGCGTGCCCGTCCACCGCCGCCTTCATCACCATCCACAACATGGCCACCTGGATGGTGGCAAGTTTCGCCTCTGATGATCTTCGCCAGGAAATTGTCCCCAGGCTGGCCAGTGGTGAATGGCTGGCTTCGTACTGCCTGACTGAACCCGGTGCCGGCTCCGACGCGGCCAGTCTCCGCACCCGCGCGGTTCGGGATGGCGACAGCTATGTGATCAATGGCAGCAAAATGTTCATCTCCGGCGCTGGCGCAACCGATATTCTGGTTCTGATGGCGCGCACCGGAGACGCCGACAGCGGTTCGAAGGGCATCTCTACCTTCGTGATACCAGCGGATGCCGACGGTGTCTCCTACGGCAAGAATGAGGAAAAGATGGGATGGCATAGCCAGCCCACGCGCCTGGTTACCCTGGAAGACGTTCGCGTGCCTGCCAGCAATCGGGTGGGTAATGAAGGCGATGGCTTTGCCATCGCGATGAAGGGCCTGGACGGCGGCCGCCTGAATATCGCCACCTGTTCCCTGGGCGGTGCCCAGGCGGCTTTGCTCCGGGCCCGGAATTATATGCACGAGCGCCAGCAGTTTGGTAAGCCGCTGGCCGCCTTCCAGGCGCTGCAGTTCAAGCTGGCGGACATGATTACCAACCTGGTGGCTGCCCGGCAGATGGTGCGTTTGGGTGCGTTCAAACTCGACAGTGGCGACCCGGAGGCTACGCTGCATTGTGCCATGGCCAAACGATTTGCCACCGACGCCTGCTTTGAAGTGGCCAACGAAGCCCTGCAGCTGCATGGCGGCTACGGTTACATCCGGGAATACCCGCTTGAGCGTTACCTTCGGGATTTGCGGGTACACCAGATTCTGGAAGGTACCAACGAAATCATGCGCCTGATCATTGCCCGCCGGCTGCTGGACGACGGCGTTGCCGAAGCGATCCAGTAACCGGCCACGGACTATAGAGGAATTTGTGATGAGTGAACTGATTCAACTGGAAAAACGCGGCCACATTGCGGTATTGACCATCGCCAATCCGCCGGCCAACACCTGGACGGCCGATTCCCTCGCCGCGCTGAAGGCGACCGTGGAAGAGCTCAACGACGACCGGAACATCTTCGCGCTGGTGGTGACTGGCCAGGGGGAAAAGTTCTTTTCCGCCGGTGCTGACCTGAAAACCTTCGCCGACGGCGACCGGGCTCGCGCCAACGACATGGCGCAACGATTCGGTGAAGCGTTCGCAGCGCTGACGGCGTTCCGTGGCGTATCGATTGCCGCCGTAAACGGTTATGCCATGGGTGGTGGCCTGGAATGTGCCATGGCCTGTGATATCCGGATTGCAGAAGAGCATGCCCAGATGGCCCTGCCGGAGGCCAGCGTTGGCCTGCTGCCCTGTGCCGGCGGCACCCAGAACCTGCCCTGGCTGGTGGGTGAGGGTTGGGCCAAACGCATGATTCTGTGTGGTGAGCGGGTAACCGCCGCCAAGGCCCTGGAAATCGGGTTGGTGGAAGAAGTGGTGCCCACCGGCAACGGCCTGGAAGCCGCCCTGAAACTGGCGGAAGGTGCCTGTAAGCAGAGCCCTTCGTCCATCGCCCGCTGCAAGCAGTTGGTGATGAGCGCCCGCGACGGTCGCAGCCATAGCGACGGCTGGCGCATGGAGCGTGAATTGTTCGTGGAGCTGTTCCATACCGAAGACCAGAAAGAAGGCGTGAATGCGTTTCTGGAGAAGCGCAAGCCCGACTGGAAAAACCGATAACCCGGATTCGCTATGAGTGATCAACCAATCGTATTTGAAGAATGGAAAACCGCTGATGGTGAGCTGATTGCCGTGGCACGGCTGAACACGCCGCGCAATCTCAACTCACTGTCGATGGATATGATCAGCCTGCTCAAGCCCCAGCTCAGCCGCTGGGCCGAGGATCCCAAGGTTCGGGCTGTCTGGCTGGAAGCCGAGGGTGACAAAGCCTTCTGCGCTGGCGGCGATATCGTCTCGCTGTACCGGGCCATGACCGAGCCGGGCAAGCTGGCGGAGGGCGAGCGCTTCTTTAACGAGGAATATGAGCTGGATTACCAGATCCACACCTACCCGAAGCCCATCGTTTGCTGGGGCAACGGCATTGTGATGGGTGGCGGTATTGGTCTGATGGTGGGTGCTTCTCACCGGGTGGTGACCGAACACTCGAAGCTCGCCATGCCGGAAGTCAGCATCGGCCTGTACCCGGATATCGGTGCCGGCTGGTTCCTGAACCGCATGCCCATGCGCACGGGCCTGTTTCTGGGACTGACCGGTGCCCGCATGAACGGCGCCGATGCATTGTTCGTGAACATGGCCGACCGGTTTATCTCCCATGGTCTGAAAGACCAGGTTGTGGATGCCCTGAAAGCGGCGGATTGGCAACGAGCGGAGGCGCAGGCGGTGGTGAGCGCAGTGCTGCGGCAGTTTGAACAGCAGAGCCGTGAGGCCTTACCCGCGTCTCCCGTGCGTGAGCATTTTGAGGACATCCAGCAGGCCACCGATGCGGATTCTCTGGAGCAGGTGGTGGCGCAACTGGACGAGCTGGGGGCTCGGGAAGATTGGCTCGGCAAATCGGTGAAGGGGCTGAAGGCCGCGTCTCCGACCTCCCTGGCCCTGATGTGGCAACACTACCACCGCAGCCGCCTGCACAGTCTGAAAGAGGTGCTCGACAACGAGTTGGTGATGTCCCACAACAGCCTGAAGAAAGGTGAATTTGCCGAGGGCATACGGGCATTGCTGATCGACAAGGATATGCAGCCCCGCTGGCGCTATGCCTCACTCAGTGAAGTGGACAGCGCCTGGGTTAACGGATTTTTCAGCCAGTAGTCTGCCTTTGTGCAGCGATGACCCGTACAACAACAAGGAGAAGCAACATGGCCAAGATTACCTTTATCGGCCTGGGCAACATGGGTGCGCCAATGGCGGCCAACCTGCTCAAGGCCGGCCACGACGTTACCGTGTTCGATTTGTCCAAGCCAGCAGTTGAGGCCCTGGTGGCTGAAGGTGCCCGCACGGCGGATTCCGGCAAAGCCGCCGCCGAGGGAGCGGAATGCGTGATCACCATGCTGCCGGCCGGCAAGCATGTGGAGGCGGTCTACCTGGGTGACGATGGCCTGCTGGCTGCATTGCCAGCAGGCACGCTGGTGATCGATTCTTCCACGATTGCCCCGGAAACGGCCCGCAACGTCGCCGAACAGGCGGCTGAGCGAAAGCTTGCGTTTATCGATGCCCCGGTATCCGGAGGTGTGGGTGGTGCCAAAGCCGGCACGCTCACCTTCATCTGTGGCGGCGACGCGAGTACCTTCGAGAAAGCCAAGCCGATTCTGGAAGGCATGGGTAAGAATATCTTCCACGCCGGCCCCCATGGTGCCGGGCAGGTGGCCAAGATCTGCAACAACATGCTTTTGGCGATCCTGATGGCCGGCACCAGCGAAGCCCTGGCCCTGGGTGCCAAAAATGGCCTGGACCCTGCCGTGCTCTCGGAGATCATGAAACAAAGCTCTGGCGGTAACTGGGCACTGAATGTCTATAACCCCTGGCCGGGGGTGATGGAGGGAGTGCCAGCCTCCCGCGATTATCAGGGCGGTTTCCTGGTGAACCTGATGGCGAAGGATCTTGGCCTGGCGTTCGACAACGCGGTGACCAACCAGGCGTCGATTCCGATGGGCTCCCTGGCCCGAAACCTGTTCCAGCTGCATGCCGGGCAGGGCAACGGAGAGCTGGATTTCTCCAGCATTCTGCGGCTGTACAAACCGGAGTAAGCAGGGGAGGGCGATGGCAGGTCGCCCTTTCTTTTTAGCCTAAAGTTTACCTTTACGTAAAGTGAAGGCTATGCTAAACCTGACTAAATCTTGTGCAACCAACAACGACAACAAATGGAGTGTACGATGAGCCTACCGCACTACAACGAGGTGTATGACAACTTTGATGCGGCCGCACTGGAAGCGGAAATCCTGGACGGGCGCCTGGACAGTGGCCTGAACGTCTGCCACGAAATCTGTGATAAATGGGCTTCCGACCCGCAAAAGGTTGC
The DNA here is from genome assembly GCF_041155085.1 of Marinobacter sp. RI1. Taxonomy (NCBI): domain Bacteria; kingdom Pseudomonadati; phylum Pseudomonadota; class Gammaproteobacteria; order Pseudomonadales; family Marinobacteraceae; genus Marinobacter; species Marinobacter sp. RI1. The sequence goes on along the minus strand of NZ_AP031605.1, from coordinate 3,301,105 downwards.
GCTGTTTTACGAGAAAGTGGGTGGTGGTGATGGCGTGCTTACCTTCGCAGAGCTGAAAGCAGCCTCGGCCCGCTTCGCCAACTATCTGAAATCCCTGGGTGTTGCCAAGGGCGACCGGGTAGCCGGCCTGCTGCCACGGGGCCCGGAACTGCTGATCGTGATTGCCGGCACCTTGCGCCTGGGTGCGGTTTACCAGCCGCTGTTTACCGCGTTTGGCTCCGGGGCCATTGAATACCGCCTGGAAAAAGCCGGCACCAAACTGGTGGTTACCGATCCGGACAATTATCCCAAGCTGAACGACGTGAACAACTGCCCGCCGGTGTTGTGCGTGAACGCCGCCGCCACGGGCGAGGATGTTGCAGACTTCCAGCAGGTGCTGGACCAGCAGTCAGACCAGTGTGAGCCGGTGATGATCACCGGGAACGATCCGTTCCTGCAGATGTTCACCTCCGGTACCGTCGGCAAAGCGAAAGGCGTGGCCGTACCCGCCAAAGCCCTGTTGGCGTTCTATGTGTACATGAAGTACGCCATTGAACTGCGCGACGACGATGTGTTCTGGAATGTGGCTGACCCCGGCTGGGCCTATGGTCTGTACTACGCCGTTACGGGCCCGCTGTTGATGGGCCACGCCACGCATTTCAACCCCAACCCGTTCACCCCCGAATCCACCTACGACATGATCCGCAAGTACAAGATCACCAACCTGGCGGCGGCGCCCACGGCGTATCGGCTGTTGAAGGCCAACGATCAGGTCTTGCCGGAAGGGGAGAATCTGGGGCTGCGGGTGTGCAGCAGTGCGGGTGAACCGCTGAACCCGGAAGTGGTGAACTGGATTGCCCGCCGGTACTTCTGCCCGGTCAAGGATCATTATGGCCAGACAGAAACCGGTATGACCTGCTGCAACTTCCATGGCCTGGAGCACACCATTCGCCAGGGCTCCATGGGGTACTCGTCGCCCGGGCATCGCGTGGTGGCGTTGAACGAGAAAAACGAAGAGGTGGGGGCCGGCGAGATTGGCCAGTTGGCGGTGGATATCAAAGCCTCGCCACTGTTCCATTTCGATGGCTACACCTGGGGTGAGAAAGACCCGTTCGTGAACGGCTACTACCTGACCGGTGACATGGTGATCTGCCATGGCGATGGCGGCTATTCTTTCAGTGGCCGGGACGATGACATCATCACCACCGCAGGCTACCGCGTAGGGCCTGCAGATGTCGAAAGTACCTTGCTGGAACACGCCGCTGTTGCCGAATCCGGTGTCGTGGCCAAGCCCGATGAAAAGCGCGGCTCGATCATCAAAGCCTATGTTGTGATCAAAGCTGGCCAGGAGCCGGTGGACGACCAGGCGCTCAAGGAGGAGTTGCAGGAACTGGTCCGCCGTCGTCTGTCCACCCACGCCTACCCCCGTGAGATCGAATTCGTGGATGAACTGCCGAAAACGCCCAGTGGCAAGATCCAGCGCTTCGTGCTGCGCAACCGGGCCCAGGATGAGGTGCCGGCATGAAAGTGACCTTCGAGGAGCTGAAAGACTTCCTCGAGGTTCAGTTCCCCCAGGGGGCCGCATACGGCTCCCTGGAGGCACTGGGTGACGGCTGGGCGGAAATGACCCTGGCCGTGGAGGATGATCACCTGCGCCCGGGCGGGACCGTATCCGGGCCTGCGATGATGGCGCTGGCGGATGTCACCATGTATGCAGCCTTGCTCAGCCGGATTGGCCTGGTGCCGTTGGCGGTGACGACGAACCTGAACATCAACTTCCTTCGCAAGCCGGTGGCGCATGCTCCGATACGGGCACGGGCGACCCTGTTGAAGGTGGGGCGCACCATGGGCGTGGGCGAGGTTTTCGTCTATTCCGATGGCATGGAAGACCCGGTGGCACACTCCACCATGACCTATTCCATACCGCCCGAGAAATATCAAAATTAGTTCTTGACGTTTACGTGCACGTAAATCTAATCTGTGTGCTAGTTGCGAAATACAACAATAACAAAAGGTGAAGTGGCTCATGAGTGAACAGTACGTTCTCGAGACCCGTAACCTGGTCAAGGAATTCAAGGGGTTTGTCGCCGTTAACGACGTCAACCTCCAGATCCGTCAGGGGGATATCCACGCCCTGATCGGCCCCAACGGTGCCGGCAAGACCACCGTATTCAACCTGTTGACCAAGTTCCTGATTCCCACCCGCGGGCAGATTCTGTACCGCGGCGAAGACATCACTCCCCTGAAATCCGCCGCCATTGCCCGTAAAGGCATTGTTCGCTCCTTCCAGATCTCTGCCGTGTTTCCCCACATGACCGCGCTGGAAAACATTCGCGTGGCCCTGCAAACCGCAGAGGGCTCCTCCTACAGCTTCTGGAAATCCGGCAACTCCCTGCACAAGCTCAACGAGCGCTGCATGGAGCTGTTGGAGTCTGTTGGCCTGGCCGAGTTCGCCAATACCACCACGGTAGAGCTGGCCTATGGCCGCAAACGGGCGCTGGAGCTGGCCACCACCCTGGCCATGGAGCCCCAGCTGTTGCTGCTGGACGAACCCACTCAGGGCATGGGCTCGGAAGACGTTGACCGCGTAGTGGAACTGGTGCGCAAGGCCGCCCAGGGTCGCACGGTACTGATGGTGGAGCACAACCTGAGCGTGGTCAGCAAACTGTGCGACCGCATCACCGTGCTCGCCCAGGGTGCAGTATTGACGGAAGGCGATTACCAGACGGTCTCCGCCGACCCGCGTGTGCGTGAGGTGTATATGGGCAGTGATGGCAGCGGCGAGCGGGGGTCACAGGTCGCCGCCAGCGAAAACGTGGAGGCGGCCCAATGAGCAAGAATCCGGACCGCGAATACGAGCAGCTGCGCATTTCCGGCCTGCACGCATTCTATGGCGAATCCCACATTCTGCACGGCATCGACATGGTGGTTCAGCGGGGCGAACTGGTCACACTGCTCGGCCGAAATGGCGCAGGGCGCAGCACCACGCTGAAAGCCATCATGAACATGGTGGGCCGGCGCACGGGTTCCATCATGATCAACGGCGAAGAAACCATGCAGTGCGCACCTCATCATATTGCCAGGTTGGGTGTCGGGTATTGCCCCGAGCATCGGGGCATTTTTTCCTCCCTCAGCGTGCAGGAAAACCTCACCCTGCCGCCGGTGGTGCGCAGCGGTGGCATGAGCCTGGAAGAAATCTACACCATGTTCCCCAACCTCTATGAACGCCGCTTCAGCCAGGGCACCAAGCTCTCTGGTGGCGAACAACAGATGCTGGCCATGGCCCGCATTCTGCGCACGGGCGCCAACATGCTGTTGCTGGATGAAATCACCGAAGGCCTGGCCCCGGTGATTGTGGAGAAACTGGGGGAAGTCCTGATAGCTCTGAAGAACAAGGGCCTGACCATTGTTCTGGTGGAGCAGAATTTCCACTTTGCCGCGCCGTTGGCCGACCGACATTACGTGGTGGAGCACGGCCAGATTGTGGAAGAAATCAGCGCCAACGAACTGAGTGCCAAACAGTCGGTGCTGGATGGCTATTTGGGGGTCTGACCCCGGATAGAACGAGAGTAATAAGAGCAACAACAACCCGAACCAACGCAAGACAGTAGCGGAGAAACAACAATGACAATGATGAAAAAGCTTCTGACCTCAGCCGTTGCATCAGCTCTGATGGCCAGTGGTGCCCAGGCGGCAATCTCGGACAACACCGTAAAAATTGGCTACCTGGCCGATATGTCCGGTACCTATCGAGACCTGGCCGGCCCCAATGGCCTGACCGCCCTGGAAATGGCGATCAAGGATTTTGGCGGCACCGTCAATGGTGCCAAGATTGAAGTGGTAAGTGCTGACGACCGCAACAGCCCGGATACCTCCTCCAGCACCGTTCGCCGCTGGGTGGAAAACGACAAGGTGGATCTGGTGGCCGGTATGGTGGCTTCCTCGGTGTCCATCGCCGTGAGCAAGATCCTGGAAGAGAACGACCGGCTGGGCATCATTTCCGGTTCGGCGGCTTCCAGCATCACTAACGAACACTGCACACCCAACCACATTCACTATGTGTACGACACCTATCCGCTGGCCAATGGTACGGCCAGCGCTGTGGTGAAGGAAGGCGGCAAGACCTGGTATCTGCTGACAGCAGACTACGCCTTCGGCCACGCCCTGGAAGCCGATGTTACCCGCGTGGTTGAGGCCAACGGCGGCGAGATTGTGGGCAGCGTGCGCCATCCGTTCCCGACCCAGGATTTCTCTTCGTTCATCCTCCAGGCCCAGGCCTCGGGAGCGAATGTGGTCGGCCTGGCGAATGCCGGTGCGGACACCACCAACGCCATCACCACCGCCAGTGAGTTCGGGGTAACCCAGGCGGGCCAGACACTGGCGGCGTTGCTGTTGTTCCTTACCGACGTCCATGCCCTTGGTGCGGAAACCGCGCAAGGCATCCAACTGACGACCGGCTGGTACTGGGACATGAACGACGAAACCCGCGAGTGGTCTGATCGCTTCATGAAAGAAACCGGCGTACGCCCGACCATGGTTCATGCCGGCATTTACTCCAGCACAATGCAATACCTGAATGCGGTGGCTGCCACCGGCTCGGATGATGCCCAGACCGTGCGCAAGCAGATGATGGATACACCCATCAACGACATGTTTGCCAAGAACGGCAAAATCCGGGTAGACGGCCGTATGGTGCATGACATGTACCTGGCGGAAGTGAAAACCCCGGCGGAGTCCAAGAATGAATGGGATCTGTACAAGATCCTGCGGACGATTCCGGCGGATGAAGCCTACCGCCCGCTCTCTGAGAGCAAGTGCAAGCTGGTGAACTAAGCAACGGGGAATTACCCGGTGCCCGGTCTCTAAGCGCGACCGGCGCCGGGTACCCGCCCGGACGAACACCCCAACAAAAACAACGTCTGCGCTGCTTGTGGAGTTAGCAACATGACCATGATTTTCGGCGTCCCCCTTGCTGTGCTGTCTGGCCAGCTGCTGATCGGGATTATCAACGGCGCCTTCTACGCCCTGTTAAGCCTTGGCCTCGCGGTTATCTTCGGTCTGCTGAAGATCATCAACTTCGCCCATGGCGCCATGTACATGCTCGGTGCCCTGGTCACCGTGGTTCTGTTTGACCTGCTGGGCGTCAATTACTGGGTCGCGCTCTTCGTCGCTCCCGTACTGGTTGGCGCTTTCGGTATGCTCATCGAATACTTCCTGCTCCGGCGCATTGCCGGCCAGGATCATATCTACAGCCTGCTGCTCACCTTCGGGGTGGCCCTGATCATCCAGGGCGTGCTCACCAATATCTACGGCGTGTCCGGGCTGCGCTATTCCATGCCGGACATGTTTAAAGGCGGCATCAACCTCGGCTTCATGTTCCTGCCGTACTACCGGGCCTGGGTGATCGTGGTGGCCCTGCTGGTGTGTTTCGGCACCTGGTTCATCATCGAGAAAACCAAACTGGGCTCCTACCTCCGGGCGGGGACAGAAGACTCACAGCTCATGCAGGGCTTCGGCATTAACGTACCCTTGCTGGTGAGCCTGACCTACGGCTTCGGCGTCATGCTGGCCGCCTTCGCCGGTGTGCTGGCCGCGCCCATTTACTCGGTGACCCCGGTGATGGGGTCCAACATTCTCATCGTGGTCTTTGCGGTGGTGGTGATCGGGGGCATGGGCTCCATTGGCGGGGCGATTATCACGGGCATCCTGATGGGCGTGATCGAAGGCCTCACCAAAACGTTTTACCCGCCGGCGTCTTCGGCCGTTATCTTCCTGGTGATGGTCCTGGTGCTGATGATTCGACCCACCGGCCTGTTCGGTAAGGAGGCATAATCATGAACCAGCCTGTTAACCCTGCCGATATCCACAAGGCCATTGTCGAGCAGCAAAAGATCCAGGACCGCAAGAAACTGATGGTGAACGGCGTGCTACTGCTGTTGCTGCTGGCCGCGCCCTTCGTGATGTACCCGGTTTTCCTGATGAAGATCCTGTGTTTTGCCTTGTTTGCGGTCGCCTTTAACCTGCTGTTCGGCTTTACCGGCCTGCTGTCCTTCGGCCATGCGGCCTTCCTGGCCACCGGAGGTTACACTACGGGCTACCTGCTCAGTCATTTCTCCGGCCTGACCACCGAGATGGGCATCATTGCCGGTACCGCCACGGCCACCTTATTGGGACTGGCCTTTGCGTTATTGTCGATCCGCCGGCAAGGCATCTACTTTGCCATGGTGACCCTGGCGCTGGCACAGCTGGTGTTCTTCTTCTTTGTGCAGTCGGAATTTACCGGCGGCGAAGACGGCATGCACGGCATCCCCCGGGGCGAGCTGTTTGGTCTGATTAACCTCGAAGACAACCTCAACATGTACTACTTCGTGCTGGTTGTGTTTATCGCCTGTTACCTGCTGGTGCAACGCATTGTCAGCAGCCCGTACGGGCAGATCCTGAAAGCCATCAAGCAGAACGAACCGCGGGCGGTCTCGCTGGGTTACAACGTGGATCGCTACAAGATCCTGGCCTTTGTGATTTCCGCCGCGCTGGCGGGCCTGGCCGGCTCCATGAAATCCGTGGTGTTCCAGCTGGCGTCTCTCAATGATGCCCACTGGCATATGTCGGGCGAGGTCATCCTGATGACCCTGGTTGGCGGCATGGGTACGCTGCTTGGGCCGGTGGTGGGCGCCACCTTTGTGGTAAACATTGAATACCAGCTGTCTCAGGGGCCGCTGCGCGACTGGGTAGACCCGATCCTCGGCGGCATCTTTGTGCTGACGGTACTGGCCTTCCGCAGCGGGATTGTGGGCGAGCTGCAGAAATTCATGCGCAAGAACCTGGGATGAGTTACGGGGGCGGCAGCCCCCAGTCCTGTTCGGCCAACGCCTGCGCGATAGCGCGGTAGCCCTTGTCGCTCGGGTGGTAGCCGTCCCGGGCGAGCAGGGCAGGGTCTGACACGGTGGAGTAACCCAGATACCGGAAATCTTCCGGGTTCCTTGTCGCAAGCACCTGATACACGCTGTCCAACTGCCGCGCCCGCCATCCCATAACCTGGCGCAGGGGTGCCGGCAACGCCGAGAATTTGTCCATGGGCGGCACGCTGAGCAACGTAATGGGCGCCTGATACCGGGCTGCCAGGGTTTCACGGAGCTGAATCAGTTGCCGGCGAAACCGGAACCGTGGAGTGAAACCGGTAGTGTCGTTTACTCCCATGCTCAGTAATACTGCATCTGCCGGTGGCAAGTCGGCGGAGCCCAGCGCATCAAGCAGCGCACCCAGCCGAACACCATTCACCCCAAAGGTAGACCAGCCAATACAGAGCCCGGTGCGTTGATGTAACTGCAACGCCAACTGGCTTGCCAGACCCTGGGCGTGGTTTTCAACCCCCACGCCCGCCGCAGTGGACTCGCCCAGTACCAGTAACCGGAAAACGGGCTCTCCCTCGCCGTACTGGCCTGCGCAATCCCCAGTGGCCTCTGGCAGCCGTGGCGTCACCCGCCGGGCGCGCTTGCCTTGATAGAGCAACACCGGAAACAGCAAAGCCGTAGTCAGCCAGAAAGGCGCGTGCATAAAGGAGTCTCTTTCAGCGAGGGTAAAGCCCAAGTATTGCAGGATTCCCCCATGCCAAACCAGCCAGAAACAACATAAAGCCCGGAGTTATACGAACGCGTTCGCAAAACTCCGGGAAGGTACCGGGAAATGTTGCTAACCTTCTGATAAGTTTGAAAAGGAATATCGGGGCGTGCGGAGTTATACGCCCCCAATCTGGAGCAGGGGTGGCTCGAACACGGGCGTATAACTCCGGCGGTAGCCGTGGTGGGTTCAGGTAATCTGCTGATTTTATTGGTGAAGCTGGGGTTTTTTAGGGCCGCGATTTTTGGAGTTATACGAATGTGTGTTATACGAACGGGTTCGTATAATTAGCTGTTGAACTAAACCGCTTCGCGGTAGCGGTGAGACTGAGAATTTCCTCAGAGTGAGGGTGGTTGGCGGATACTTTTGAATGGCCCAAGTGGGCCAGTCAAAAGAGGAGATGCCGCCATGACACCGTTACGTCAGGCTATGATCCAGGCCATGCGTCAGCATGGCTTTTCCCCGAAGACCCAGCAGAGTTACCTCTACGTCGTCACCGATTTGGCGCGGTATTACCGCCGATCCCCGGACCAGTTGGCCGTTGGGGATTTGCAGACCTACTTCAATCACCTCGTCCAGGAGCGTTCCCTAGCGCCGGCCAGCTGTCGGCTGTACTTGCACGGTATTCGATTCCTGTATCTGCAGGTGCTGCATTGGGCAGACTTTGATGTGAACCTGGTATTGCCCAAGCGACCACAGCGTATCCCCGAGTTACTGACTCGCCAGGAGGTTGCACTGATATTGGAGGCGATTCAGAACCCCAAGCATCGCGCACTATTATCCGTGACCTATGGCTGTGGCTTGCGCGTGAGTGAAGCGGTGACGTTGCAGGTAAAGAACATTGATGGAGAGCGTCGCCTGCTCCATGTCCAGAACGGAAAAGGAGGCAAGGATCGTATGGTGCCCCTGACGGGCATGCTACTCGACGTGTTACGGGCGTATTGGTGCCTTGGGCGCCCCACGCTCTGGTTGTTTCCAAGTGAAAGGCTCGTCGGTCAGCCTGTGACCGTTACCACGGCTCAGAGGGTTTACCGTCACGCCAAGCACCGCAGCGGCGTGAAGAAATATGGCGGTATCCATGGTCTACGCCACGCTTATGCGACCCATCAGTTGGAACAGGGTTTACCGCTCAACGAGTTACAGAAGTATTTGGGCCACAGTGAGCTGCGCACCACCGAGCGTTACCTGCACTGGTTGCCCGGCGTATCCTCCCAGAACCGTCCGCCCGCCGACTTGCTTGCGGGGCTGGGAAGGGCGTGATGGCCGGCTCTGTCACGGTCCAGTCAGCACTGAACCAGTTTCTCTCGACAGACTCCCTGGACAGCCATCGTCGCAAGGTGTGCCGCCGACTGATGGACTGCCGAACCGCCCGAATGGGCGGCATGGAGATGCGTTGCGATCACTGTAAAGCGCGAACGGTGCATTACTACGGTTGCCGTGACCGGCATTGCCCGCAATGTCAGGGACGGGCCAGTCAGCGGTGGTGTGAACGACAGCGCCGATCACTGCTACCGGTACCGTACTTCCATCTGGTGTTTACTGTGCCCCATGCCCTGAATGGGTGGGTTCAGGTGCACCCGGACGTGGTTTACCGTCGCCTGTTTGAGTCGGTGTGGGGCACGCTCAGCCAGTTTGGGTACCAAACCAAACACTTGCAGGGGGAGTTGGGCATGACCGCCGTCCTCCATACCTGGGGGCAGAACCTGAGTCGCCACGTTCACGTGCATTGCCTGATTCCGGGCGGTGCACTGACAGAGGCGGGAGAGTGGCATCGTGCCAAGCATCAGTATCTGTTCCCGGTCAGGGCGCTGTCCCGCCGCTTTCGTGGCCGAATGGTGTCGTCCTTGCGGCACTCGGTCAGGACCGGCGAACTTCACAGGCTCCAGGATCCGGATGCGATCGACGGCATACTCAACGAAGTCATGCAGAAGGAGTGGGTGGTTTACGCTCGCCATTGCCTGAATCAGGCGGAGACAGTGGTGGATTACCTGGCTCGCTACAGCCACCGCATTGCCATCAGCAACGCTCGTTTGGTGTCACAGGATGGCGACCGGATCCTACTCAGGTATAAGGATTACCGGGAAGACGGGCGCCAGAAGAGCCTGCAGATGGAAGGGGCGGAATTTATCCGGCGCTTCCTGATGCATATCCTACCCAAGGGATTCATGCGTATCCGCCACTTTGGCTATCTGAGTAACCGAACCCGCGGGCGAAAGCTGACTGTCATTCATCAGGCCCTTCAAAAGCCACCCGAGGCCGATGTTGACGTGGCGAATGGCTCAGAGTCTCAACGCAGTTGGCCGTGCCCTCGGTGCGAGGACGGCGTGGTTCATATGGTTCGGCAGATTCCCCGGTTTAACGTCAAGGGACTCGTGACGGGTTAGCCGCTGTTACTGGCGGCTTGTGGTGAGTTTTACAGTTCCGGAGGAGCTGGGCCCCAACTCGGGTTGTGACTGGAAATTACAGAATCAGCGGGGTAGTCTGACCAAAACTATCCAGGGAAGAGGCATGTTATGGCGACCATCAGGACGATACACACTTCCGGCAAGCGCACTTACCCGCTCGGGTTGCCGCTCCATCGCCTGTCCAATCTTTACTTTACCCTTATACGTTGCCCGCAGGCCTCGGTGGCAGCGGCTTAGTCCAACGCACATTTAAAGGTCATGCTGTGCACGACCTTTAAATGCTTCAGTGTTAGGCCAAAACCAAATCCTAGGATTCCGAATGGAAAATCGTGTTCCGCTGCCGACTGACAACATCTACAAGTTCTATGCATTGTTTGGGCTTCTCCTGACCGTTTTCTCAATCGGTGCAATGCTTTATGTGAATAAGTCAACTAATGATTTGGCATTTGAAGTAGCAGTTGAATATGAAACGTTGAAAGCCGATCCAGTGCGCTCCGTGCCAGAAGAGGCGCGATTTTTGGTGTTAGACCGGAAGCTAGAAATTGCAACCATCAACAAGAGAACGTTTATGGTTTGTCTTGCGGTAATTCTCGCAGCTGGACTTGGGATGATGTGGTACGGATTCAAGAAATGGCACACTGAGGTTCAGCCGGTGCAAGATGAAATTGCGCGCCTGACTCTAGAGAAGTTGAAGCGAGACGTTGGAGGAGGCATCGATGCCTAACCAGTGCAGGCACGGCGACGCCCATTACATTGCGCCTTCGGCTCCATTCCATGGGCGCGCATGCTGCAAGCGTTAGCTTCTGAGGGAATGTGATGATCATTGAGTGCAACTACTGCAAAGCCAATGTGGATGCGAAGGTCATTGCGACACATGAGGCCTTTGATCCGGAGGAAGATCCAGGTCCCTTCCATGTCTCTTTATTGGAGTGTCCCTCGTGCAAAAATTCTTTGGTGGCAGGCCAATACGAGTGGCCGGTAGGTCCGGAAGGCGATTATGTTTTGGAGAAGCCTGATCGCCTTTGGCCAGAGCAGAAAAAATATATTTCTTTAGTGATCCCAGAAGGGATACGTACTTCGATCGAAGAAGCCCAGAGGTGCCTATCCGCTAATGCCTATATTGCATCCACTGCTATGGCGGGAAGGGCACTGGAAGGAGTATGTCGACATTATAAAACCAAAGGGAAAAGTCTCAACGGCGCACTCGCGGAGCTCAAAGACAGAGAAATAATTGACAGCCGTCTTCATAACTGGGGTAAAGAGCTCCACAAGCATAGGAACATTGCAGCGCACGCCGGTGACGAGAAAGTTAATCCGAAAGATGCCCGCGATCTTTTGGATTTCGTCGTGGCAATATGTGAGTATGTCTTTGTTTTGACAGAAAAGTTTGACAATTTTATGGCCCGGACAGAGAAAAAAGCTAACAAATAGTTGTAGTTCGTTCCGGGCCTCCGGCCCTACACCGGACGCCCATTTCGCTGCGCTACATGTGCGCCGCTAAACAAAAGCGTTATATCTTTAGGTGAGCAGTATGCCTACTCCGTACAACATGGCTTTTGCGTGCCTTTCATGCTGCAAGTCGTTCAAGCGTGAGTTCAATTTGGCAGAGGAGTGTCCATTGACACTGACTTGCCCAGACTGCGGTGGACCTGCCCACAACTTTGGTCGCCATTTTAAGGCCCCCAAAAAGTTAGATAAAAAACAATGGGCCAAGATACAGTTCCTGTTTGAGCATGGGTTTCGCTTCCAGAAAATCCGTGTTGGAAATGGCCACCATGACACCGTGCCTTATCCAGATACCTTGGAAGAGGCTCGTGAGTTTGTCGTCAAATACAAGGACCACGCAATCTAGGTGTGGACGCCAAGATATAACAAGGTGGTCAACGGGACGCTGGACTTCCCCCACTTCAGTAGACACGCATCGATAACTCCGAAGAGGGAGAAGAACGATGCCTGCAATGAACACGGGGAAGAAGACCCAAAGGTACAGCATTGAGTTCAAGGTCAAAGCGGTGGAATGGAGCTACCAGGCGCACCGGAGCGTGAAAGGCGTAGCGGAAGCGCTGGATATACACCCCTTCATGCTGTCACGCTGGCGAAAGGAATACCGAGAGGGAAAGTTCGCCATGAAACGGGTCAAGAAAGCGCCTGATGAAGCCAAAAAGCTGATGAAAGAGAGGGATGAAATCAACCGTCTGAAACGCCGGATAGCGGAGCTTCAGGAGGAAAATGACATCCTAAAAAAGTTTCAACGTTTTCAGGCAGAGGAACGACGGAAGCGTTCAGATTCGTCTGGAAACACCGAGGACAACACGGAGTAAAGGCGCTGTGTCGTCACCTGAACATCTCTCGGTCTGGCTACTACGCCTGGGCAAACCGCAAGCCCAGTCAGAGAGCTGCTGAGAATGCTGATTTACTGTTGAAGGTTCGAAGAGTCTACAACGACAGCAAAGGCCGCTATGGCAGTCCACGGGTCTACCAGGCTCTGCGTCGAGAGGGGCTGGTTGTCGGCGAGAACCGGGTTGCGAGGGTCATGCGGGAATGGGGAATGAAAGCCCGTGTTGCTCGCGTGTATCGCCGAATGAGGAAGCTGAGGGAAGACCTGAAAGCCTTGCCCAATCATCGACTGGAGGCCGACAAACCGGTCGCAGCGAATTTGCAGTGGAGCAGCGATGTCACCTACATCAAGCTGGGCAAGAAATATGTGTTCCTGGCGGTTGTGCTGGATCTGTATTCCCGACGCATCATCAGTTGGCGGCTTGGTGAGAATCTGAGCGCAGATTTTGCCAGGGCAACGCTCAGGGAAGCCTTCGCGAGCCGGAAACCGTCCCCGGGCCTATTGTTCCATACGGATCGTGGTATCGAATATCGCGCTCATAAGACCCAAGCTCTGCTGAATCGATACTTGGTACGGCACAGCATGAACCGCCCAGGACAGTGTACGGATAATGCTGAGGTGGAGTCCTTCTTCAAGACACTGAAGGGCGAGTTGCTGCACGCCACGAGCTTCGTGACGATGCGGCAATTACGGAACTATATAAGTAACTATATTGAGAGCTTTTATAACAGCCAAAGGCTGCACAGTGGTCTTGGTTACCGGACTCCGATAGAGTTCGAAGGAATCCATTGATGGGGCGTGTCCATTTTATTGGGGGAAGTCCACGCCAACTACGCTGCGCTCCGTTGGCGCCCATTACCACTGGCGTTAAGGGGTAGGCATGGATGAACATGTGAAGTCAGTATTCTCGATGGAGCTAAAGAAACAGTGTGAGTTCGCAATAGGCGCTATCCACCAGGTGAACTCTGCACTTCAGGCCTCGCGCGGCCAAGATCTGACTTCAGACCAATCAAGGTTTCATCACAGCGAGGTTTTTCGTGGGCTTCACAGTTTTTTGACGCACACTAGCAATATCTCCCGAATTCTTTGGCCTCCACTACCCCAAAAACGGAAAAAGGAGAGTTCCTCAGATTTCTCCAAAAGGTGTCATAAGCTCCCGAGAGTGGCGCGCGCGAAGGCGCTGAAGGCTGTTTTACAACTTGATGATGCTCATCTCCTTAAAGACCGCAGGCTGCGAGACCACTTAGAACACTATGATGAAAGGCTGGATGACTGGGAGGCAAACAGCCCAAGACGCAACATAGTTTCGGACATGATTGGGGATCCTAAGGCCATCGTGGGTATTGACGACAAGGACAGAATGAGGACATTTAACCCAACTGGAGCCCGGTATATTTTTCGAGGTGAAGAGTTCGATGTCCAAGAGATGTTGAATGAGGTCGAAAAATTACAAAGCCAGCTTAACAAGGAAGGGGTGCTATAAACCCCTTAACAAAAGCAGGTTGTCGGACAGTTACTCCGTTGCACTGCGTACCTGCCGCAACTGCAAGCGTTAAACACAAAGGAGAATTGGTGAGTAAATCGGATTTCGTTAAGTCGATCGTTTGGGCCTCTTATGAGGTGTTCTTGGCTATTGTCCCCGTCATGATTTGGATTGCGATCCTGGCGTTTTCTGTGCCGAATTCGTCGGTCAGTTTTCACCTGCCGGCATTCTCCTTCTTTTGCGTATCAATCTGGGCGTCTTGCATCCGTGAAGTACCAAGGGTATTCGCTGGCGAGAATGTAAAAGATCGATACGAGCGGGAATGCGGGTTAGCTTTGTCCCTGATTGGGCTGATATTTTCAGTAATTTGCCTAGTAATGGCGGTGCTCAAAAGCACAGGTGCCATCACGACTTTGTGGGGACCATTCTCTGCGGCGGTTGTCACCCTGATGATTTTCGGCACATTGATGCTTTTTGCAATTATGACCTTCAAAATCCAGCGCAAAGAATTTCAGAGGGTTGTTTAACAAAGTGGTGAACGGGAGGCCAACTACGCTGCGCTCCTTTTGCGCCCATTACCACTGGCGCTAACTGTAGTTATTCAAGGAATCGAGAGCATAGGCTTTATAGGTGAAAAAATGGGGTATTTATGGCTGAGTGCTTAGCCAAATTACTTTGCAATTATGAGGATAGCGGTGCTGATATTGATCAAATACTTTCGCACCTACAATCATCAATAAACAAAGTAGTAAGAGAAATCCAGGATTTACCAAGTCAACCTGATGAAAAATTGACACTCTATGGTCCCTACCTTGGTCGAGCACTGATGGAGTTAGCTACTACTGCAATGTTGGCCAAATTAGATCCATTAAGAATATTGATAACTAAAGGTAGACAAACTCAACCAGACTATGAACTTGAGCGACCTCAGAAAGCGTCACTTAAGTGGCAGGGTGATGTCATGGGAGAGAAAGTATCTAATTTATGGGATGATAAATCTCTTGCCAACCCCACTCGCGCCATTCTGGGCAGATATAGCGTCGATCTGGTGCTGACGAACAGTGCGCAAAATCTATTAGATGAAGCGACTGAAGATGCAGTTGGAGAATGGCATCAAGAGCTTACAAGCTTGGAAGCTAAGCCACTTGTTATGAAAATGATAACTCAACTTAGTAGCTTATACTCTACGTTGTCTAAAGGGATCCATCACGAATTATTGATTCCAATTGATTCAGTTCTAGATAGAGATACCGTTGTGAGCAGGCTCAATGAGACTATTTATGTGGTGGCAACTCTTGGCCTGATAGTTTCTTTCGTTCCTCATGCGTATGCTAGGAACGATATGCCTACCAATTTTTCATTATATAAGTCAGCTAAAGAATTAGAGGTTAACTGATGGAACATGATGCACATGAAGAAAACTCTCTTGTCTTGGCTGCAGAAGATTTTGATTTAAATAGCTTTGAAGAGCTTCATTTTTTTACAGCCCAAGATCGTAAAAATATATCTAAGTTGAGAGCTCACGGTCCAGTTTTGCTCAAGGGAGCGAGGGGGTCTGGGAAAAGTGCGCTAATGATCGAAGCGCATTTAGGTCTATATCCAAAAAATGAAGATAGTAATGTTATTGGAATTTATGTAAGTCTAAGACATCTAGACTTATTAAGAGCAACTGGTGACGCCTACATAAAACTTCTTTGCAAGCTGATAGCCAGAGAGGCTAATAGAAGCTTTGATAAAGAGGTTTTATCTACCGACATTCAATCCATAGTCGATTTGCAAGATGAGTTGACTACGCTATCTTCCGAAGAGGACAAACGACTAGTTCTTTTTTTTGATGATGCCGCCCACATTGGCAGAGAAGCTAACCTCAATGATTTTTTTGACGCATTCAGGACTCTTTCAAATAGCTACATTTCATGTAAAGCATCTATCTATCCTGGTGTAACTCGTTTTGGCACTAGATTTGATGTCTATAATGATGCGACAGTAATTGACGTGAATCGGTCGGAAAAGTTGCCTGATTTTTCAAAAGTCTTTGAAGAAGTTGTTGAACGGAGATTTAGCAATTCGTTGAGTCCGGATAGGTTCTCAAAATCTTTACCTAAGCAAGATTTTTGTGATCTCGTCGGCCAGTCTGTCCTCGGGAATATGAGGGCTTTTCTATTCGCTTGTAATGAAATTATTAGCATAGCGTCTGAATCAAGAAGTATTGCGTTTTCACATATATCCGAATCATTTAAGCAATTGTCAAGTAACTATTTTTGGCCTCTTTTAGAGGAAATTAAGCCCAAGCTCGGTATGTATGAGGCAATGGTTGGCCCAGCTGAAGAAATTGCCTCGTTATTGTTTGAAAAAGTAGGTGCCAGCAATGAAAGAACTGTAATCATACTGAGAGAGGTTTGCCATAAATATAGCAAGCCTATTGAGATATTGGAGTATATTGGATTTATTTCACGTAGAGAAGTTTCTCGGGTTATGAAATCTCGAGGACGTGGAACCCGGTATATGCTTAATGCATGCATACTTTCTGAGTATATGCCAAATGGAAGAATCAGTTCTGATGATTATGCAAAATGGAAGCAAGGTGATGATAGAGCTTTAGAGTTTCATCGAGGTAGCGAGTTGCTAGATATAGAGTTACCCGACGTTGGTGAAGATCATGACCTTGATATATTAAGAAAACCGATCAAAATCCTCTCCAAATCTAACGCCTACCCATATGGGTTGACAGCGTTAATGATTCAAAAGCTCGAGGAAAAGGGCATAGGAACTATTGAAAATCTGCTCGAAACTCCTGACGAGGAAATAACTGAGATTGAACGAATTGGCGAGAAAACTTTGAAACGAATTAGAAGTACGACGAACCAAGCAGTATGGATGTAACACGGTTAACAAGTGGTTGCAGTACGTTCCGGCCCTATCGGGCCTCTACCGGACCGGTTTCGGCGCGGTGCGCCTCCAAACCGGCCGCTGAACATTGGCGTTAATTGGTAAAAATATGGAAGTTGTCGTCCAAGAAGAAGTGACGGGTTGTGGCATCGCGGCCTCCGCTGCACTGGCGGGTCTCAGCTATGCTGAGGCCACAAAGAAAGCCAGCGCTCTTGGCATTCACGCATCAGACACATCACTCTGGTCCGACACGGAGTACGTCCGAACCCTTCTGCGAGAATTCGGTGTTTACGTTTCTTCCAAAGAAACACCATTCGAATCGTGGGAGCAGTTGCCAAATAAGGCCCTTCTCGCCATTAAATGGCGAATAGAGCAGGGCAAGCCATTTTGGCACTGGGCTTTGTTCGTTCGAGAAAATGGTGAGGCAAAGGTGCTCGACTCCAAAAAGACACTGAAATCAAACGTTCGCCGGGATTTCGGGCGCATCAAGCCCAAGTGGTACATTGAGGTATCCAATTAACAAGGCGCAGCAGTTCGCGGCCGGTGGCCGCCGGACGCCCTTTACGTGGCTCCTTCGTCGCCACTCCAAGGTCGCCGCTGTGCTTCGGCGTTATGTGGTGATATGAACTATTTTCTCGAACCGCTGATTCCTGACAAGAATCAAAATATCCAGATTAGCCCTGAAGAGTACAAGGCTTATTTGGAAGCCAAAACGCAACTGATAGAGACTATTTTGTTTGAAGAGAAGATGCAGTATCTCCTTTCAAACTATAGGGACTATGAGGAGTGCCTCTTGAAAGCTGCGCTTACAGATTTAATGGGTGAGAAAAAGACCTACCATGAGTTCCAGCGAGAGCGGGGTGAGATCAACCGTATGGTAGTAAACTTTCTCGCTTCGGCCAGAGCCTATTTGGACCACGGAGGGCATCACCTGAAGAAAATACTGAAAGCAGATGCTGTTCCTGATTTCTTTCCTTCAACAAAAGCGAGTCATTACGATAGTTCATTTTCCTACCGAATGATGGAGGCGTTAAGAAACTACACGCAACATAGGGGCTTCCCGGTCCACATGGTTTCTTTCAAACGCTCCTGGGTTGGAGAAAGTGAATTAGAGAAGAATCTTGAGTTTACGATTGCGCCCAAGATCCGTGTCGAAGAGTTGATAGCTGATAAGAAGTTCAAGAGGTCAGTGGCTTCAGAGTTGGAGGATAAAGGTGAACGATTGGCACTTACTCAGATGCTTCGGGATTATGTCGAGCGGCTTAGTCACATTCATGGTGTTACCCAAAAGGAAACACAAGAATCATCTCAGCAAGCTCTCAATATGGTCTCGTCCGCCTTAGATCGTGTGAAACATAAATTTGGTCCAGACGCTGTAAACCCCGGCATTGCCATCATATGTCGGTCTGATGGTGGTCGCAGCCACAATGAAGCTAGCTCTTCACTTATCCCGGAGTTTGCAGAACGTTATCGCCTTCTTACAGATGCAAATAAGCCGATCAAGAATTTGAGTAAACGCTATGTGTCGGGAAAAGCGGAGAAGTAACCACATAACAATGCCAGTCACGGCGACGGCTACTACATTGCGGCTTCGCCTCCATTCCGTAGCCGCGCATGCTGGCTGGCGTTAGGGCAATTGCAAGATGTTGAGACGTAGGCTCGTCTATTCCGGATTCACCGCTTCTGCGATTTACGGGGTCTTCTTGGCGGTGGTCGTTGTGGGAGCTGATAACTCCCTCAAGCCCTGGGTGGAAGCTCTTCCGGCAGCGCTTGCGGGCTTGGCCTTTGCTTTCGTTATTGGTGCGACACTTTTCGGATTTATTCCACATTACATGGGGATTTTCATGTCTGGTTCATCGAGCGTGCTCGATCTTATCAATAGGATCTCACTGGCAGTTGCCCTATGTTCAGTGCTGATTGGAGTCATTTCGGGTCTATTGCTGATCTTTGGCTCAAGCGATGCCATTAAACCATTGCTCGTTGCAATCACGCTTTTCTTAGGGGCGTCTGCGACAATGTGTTCTCTGAAGTTCTTCTACATCAATCGAGGCGCAGACTAAGCCCTAACAAATTGTTGTAGTTCGTTCGGGACTGCGGCCTCCGCCGGACGCCCTTTCCATAGCTCCTTCGGCGCCATGGAAAGGGCGCTGCCTTCAGGCGTTAGTTTTCAGGAGAAAGATTCATGGCGATCGAATCATGGATGGCGTTTGTCGTCGCATCGGTTGTTCTATTGGTGATTCCTGGCCCGACGATTCTGGCCGTCATCAGCTATTCAGTAACCCATGGTCGTCGAGCCAATGTTCCTCTGGTAGCGGCCGTTGCACTTGGTGACTCCACCGCGCTGTTTGCTTCGCTCGTGGGTTTAGGGGCGTTGCTTGCTGTATCTGCTTTTTGGTTCACAGCCGTAAAAGTAGCAGGTGGTATGTACCTGCTCTATCTTGGTATCAAATTGTTCAGGGCAGGATTTTCACCCACTGCAATGGCGGAGCCCACGTCTGACGCCTCGCACTTGAAGTTGTTCACCAACACGTATCTGGTAACTGCGCTCAATCCAAAGGGGATTGTTTTCTTCATGGCCTTTTTACCGCAATTCATTACGCCGGGCGAAAACGGGGTACTCCAATTGTGGTTGCTTGCAGTCACCTTTGTAGCTTTGGCGACAATCAATGCCACGCTCTATACGGTTTTCGCATCGTCTGCTCGCCGGCTGCTTGTATCGACCAAAGCGCAGCGTAGGTTTAATTTTGCTGGTGGAGCTCTGCTTTCGTCAGCTGGTGTGTGGGCGTTGCTAGCCAAGCGTCCAGCCGTGTAGACGCCAATAAATGGCTATTGTCGGACGCACCTTCGCTGGCTCTGCGGTATGTCTCAAAGCCCGGGCGATATGCGGAGTTTTTCGGGAACAAAGGAGCAGTGCAATGGAGTTTGAGATGCTGCCGCCATGGCTGAAATATCCTGAGATTCCTCTGGGGTCAATCGGCTGCCGAATGAGCCCAGCCTAAAGTGCCAAAGGAGCGATTGATGAAAGGTGAGTGTCTCTGCGGAAACGTGAAGTTCGCAATTGAGGAGGAGATTCGAAACTTCTATCAATGCCACTGCTCGTTATGCCGCAAAGCTACTGGATGGCGGGCCTGACAGCCTGGAATCACTTAACAAGTTATTGTAGTTCGTTCCGGACTGGAGCATACATCGGGTGCTCCTGTGGGGCGCGGTAAGGAGAGCAGATGAAAATTTACGGTGATGCCAAATCCGGCAACTGCTACAAAGTTCAGCTGGTGTGTAACCTCCTGAACATCGACCACGAGTGGATTGAGGTCGATATTCTGGCTGGCGACACCAGGTCCGACGAGTTCTTGCGAAAGAACCCCAATGGCAAAATACCTCTGCTGGAGCTCGATGGGGGCGAGACGCTTTCCGAGTCCAACGCCATTATCAACTTCCTGGCAGGCGGGTCGACGCTCTACCCCGAGGGTGGGCTGGCTCAAGCGCGCATTCTGCAGTGGCAGTTTTTCGAACAATACAGCCATGAGCCCTATATCGCGGTAGCCCGCTTCATCAATAAGTACCTTGGGCTGCCTGATGACAGAGCAGAGGAATATGCGTCGAAGCAAGCCGGCGGCCACAAAGCGTTGCGAGTGATGGAGCAGCAGCTTCAGAAAACGCCTTATCTCACAGGGGAGCATGCGACCACGGCAGACATCTCGCTTTATGCCTACACCCACGTAGCTCACGAGGGCGGCTTTGAATTGGCAGACTATCCGGCGATTCTGGCATGGCTGAAGCGTGTGGCTTCGTTGCCAGATTTCAAGCCGATGGTCTGAGGCCATTGGCTTTTCTGAGCTTTCCAATCCAGTGAACCGGATGCCCGCGTCGGGCGCTTAACAA
The DNA here is from genome assembly GCF_041155085.1 of Marinobacter sp. RI1. Classification (NCBI taxonomy): domain Bacteria; kingdom Pseudomonadati; phylum Pseudomonadota; class Gammaproteobacteria; order Pseudomonadales; family Marinobacteraceae; genus Marinobacter; species Marinobacter sp. RI1. The sequence continues at coordinate 3,280,512 of NZ_AP031605.1, read as the reverse complement.
CAGCCTTGTATGAACTAAAGGGATTGTTTATGCATAAATCGATAGTGTTGGTTTTGTTGTCTTTCCTCCTGCTGACAGGCTGTGCCTCTCACCAGATACCTGTCAGGCACAAGGTTGCCCTGTCTTCTGACTCAGAACGAATCGCTTATGACGTGGTCGGGAGTGGAAAAACGGCTCTGGTGTTTATCCACGGCTGGAGTTGTGATGGACGCTACTGGCAGCAACAAATACCGGCGTTTGCCGGCGATTATCAGGTGATTACGGTTGATCTGGCGGGCCATGGGCACTCATCGGTTGGCCGCTCTGATTATTCGATGGTGGCTTTCGCTCACGATGTGAAGGCCATTGTTGATCAAGAGCGCATTGAACGTGCCATTCTTGTAGGGCATTCGATGGGCGGTGCGGTGATTGCCGAAGCAGCCAGATTGATGCCGGCCAGAGTTGTTGGTGTGATAGGGGTTGATACCTTACAGAACGTTGCGGAGCGAATTCCCCAAAGTGTCGTTGATGAAATGGCTCAGCCCTTTGAGGCTGACTTTACGACGGCGGTAAAGGATTTTGTCGCACCTATGTTTCCTGAAGGTGCCGATGAGCCATTGGTTTCCTGGGTGAAAGAAGATATGTCTTCTGCGCCAAAGGCCATTGCCTTGAACGCTTTCCGAAACTATCTCGGGCGATATGTCACTGGCGAAGCGGCCACTGCGTTTGATGAAGTCAGGGTGCCCGTCATCTCGATAAACGCCAGGTTATGGCCGACAGCGGTGGAAGAGAATAGAAAACACATTGATGATTACCAGCTTATGTACATTGAGGATGCTGGCCATTTCCCGATGTTGGAAAGGCCTGAGGCGTTCAATGAGCTTTTGAAACAGGCCATTGATTCGATCGAGGAAAAGGGCAGTAAACCCATTTAACTGCCGGGCAGGGCATGCTTGGTGGCACGCGGGAATTCTGAATGAGCAGCAGCTCCAATAAACCATCCGAGTTGGCGCAAAGCTGGATAACGAATGCCGAACTCTGGACCTCGGCGGTCCGCGATGGCGATATCGAGAGTCGCCGCCTGGTGACTGACCAGGCCATGGTCAACGCCGTGCTCGCCCAACATCCGAGGCGGGTGCTTGACTTGGGGTGCGGAGAAGGTTGGCTGGTACGGGCGCTCGCCAGTCATGGTGTTGATTGCGTCGGGGTGGACGGCTCCCCCGGGTTGATTGAAGCGGCCCGGTCCCTTGGGGGAGGACGATTCCACGTCTGTACCTATTCTGAGCTTGTCGACGATGCCCGGAAGATAGGCCACGACTTTGATGTGGTGTCTGTGAACTTCGCGATCCTCCATGAAGACGTGGCCGGGTTATTGCGGGCTCTCCGGCCGTTGCTTGCTCCTCGGGGAAGAATGGTCATGCAGACGGTGCATCCCTGGTTGGTGAGCGGCCCCTATCTCGACGGTTGGCGCAATGAGGATTTTCGGGATTTCCAAGGAACATGGCAATCCATGCCCTGGTATTTTCGCACGCTCGGCTCCTGGGTAGCGTTGTTCCGGGACTGCGGTTACTCCATCATAGAACTAACCGAGCCTCGTCACCCATCCACGGAGCTGCCTTTGTCTCTTCTGGTCGTAGTGGAATAAAAAAAGAAGAGCAACACCGCAATTTTATGAATAACTGAAGACTATGCTGTGAGTTCAGAACTGGTAGAGGCCCCTCGTAATCAACGGGTTAAGCCGCATATGAAAAAGCTCATTGTCATCGCTTTTTTTTCGTTTTCTGCCTCGGCGGCGGAGCTGGCAACAGAGAGGTTCATCGTCAATATAGAATCTCGCTGCGCTGAAGGCGAGGTTTCGTGCAACCAAATGACCTATCACGGTACAAGCAAGGCAACAGGAAATAGCATCATGCTGGAAGGGAGTTCCTGGCACACACTCTGTGCCGACGGCGATACTCCCTGCCGTTTTCTCGGGTATAAGTTTGAGAATGGAAATACCACGTACTACGTGCATCAGGATGGATTGCTTGAAGTTATACGTAACCGGGATGAGGTATTAGTCCGGGAACGGGGTAGCTGGCGAAAGGAATGATCTATGAAAGGCGAATGTCTCTGTGGAAGTGTAAAGTTTGAAATCACAGAGGAAATCCGAAACCTCTATCAGTGCCACTGTTCGCTCTGCCGAAAAGCCACTGGAGCGGCGGCGAATGCCGCAACTTTTGTAAATGAGCATGCCTTTCGTTGGGTTTCCGGTGAGAGTGGTATACGCAGTTACAAGAAGCCCAGTGGGTTCAGAAGCGATTTTTGTTCGGTCTGTGGTAGTCCGGTTCCTAATAGTCTGAGGGACAGCGGGATGGTCTGGATTCCTGCTGGTTTGTTGGGAGAGACTCTTACGTCGAAGATATCTGTTCATCTTCACACAGAGTCTGCTGCATCCTGGGAAGAAGAATCGGCTCGGTGTGTGCGATTGGCCGGCGGGCCTGAAAGCTTGGAAACGCTTGATAGTATGTTGTAGCCCGTTCTAGCCTCCACTGAACTTTTTGATAGCAGCAACATCGATTTTTCCCATGGTCATCATGGTGTCGAAGGCAGGCTTGGCAACAGCGGGGTAGGTAATTGGTAATTCCATCTCCAGGTTCGGGGGGCATTGAGCCGCTGAAGGTGTTCTCAGGGTTCTCCCGCCTGTAACTATTTGGATTCAAAGCAAACATGGAAGTCTTGGCTAAGATTGTAATCAGCGTGGTGGGTAGTTTTCTGACCTACTATATCGTCAGCAATGCGGCAAAGAGATCATCAACTGCTGAGACCGGCGGTAAGCTTTTCTTCGGTTGGTTCCTTATATTGACCAGCTTGGCGTCTACGCTGATTGCGGCAGGAATGCTCTGGTTGTTGTTTTTTGTTGACCATGGCGGTCAGGATATCCCCATCATCCTGATGTTGGAGATGTTTGGGGCCTTCGCGATTTATGGATGGGCCGAGGTGATCTGGACCAGAGGTTGCTTTGATGATGAGTCTTTGACGTTTCAAAGCCTTTGGCAGGGTAAACGGCGGTTTACGTGGAGTGAGTTAAGAAGCATAAGCTTTAACAAGCATCTGCATTGGTACGTTCTTCGTTTTCGCCATGGGAGGACGATTAGAATCTCAATCTATCTAAACGGCCATGGATTGCTGCTCGATAAGATCGAGAGCATGGGATATGACGTCTAGTAAAATCCACGTGGACGGGTTTAAAAAGGTTGTGCAGTGGCCGCTCAGGACTCCTGAATGACCAAAAGCTCCTCGGGATTTCCAGGGAACTGCAGGAGGCAGTATGATTCGGGTTGTTTATCGTTGGAAAGTTAAGGAAGAGAACTTCGCGGACTTCAAGAAGGTTTGGGTTCGCACCACCAACCATATCCATGAAACCGTGCCCGGAGCCCTGGGTAGCTTTATGCTCCGCAGTCCTGAGGACAAAACCGAGGTGCTCACCGTCGCGAAATGGGATTCCGTGGAAAGCTGGAAAGCATTCTGGAGCGGGGAAAACCCTGCGCAGATGGTGGGCATGCGGGCACTGGGGGAGCGCGTTTCAGTGACGCACTATGAGGAAGTCGAAGACTTTACCCGTTAGCTCTGGCTGCAAAGCGTCAATCGACCAGCCAGTGGCGTTTCTTGCTCCCATCAATTGCTCCAGGTGTGGCTCTCAGGGGGCAACCGCTGCCTCGATAGCAGCAATATCGATTTTTCCCATGGTCATCATGGCGTCGAAGGCACGCTTGGCAACACTGGGGTCCGGGTTATTGATCGCCTCGGTAAGGGCCACGGGGGTTATCTGCCACGAAAGTCCCCACTTGTCTTTGCACCATCCGCACGCACTTTCCTCGCCCCCGTTATCGACTATGGCATGCCAATAGCGATCTGTTTCTTCCTGATCCCAAGTCGCAATCTGGAAAGAGAAGGCCTCGTTATGCTGGAAGGCGGGGCCGCCGTTGAGCCCAAGACAGGGAACGCCAAGCACCGTAAATTCAACCGTTAAGATGTCGCCCCTGGATCCGGCGGGATAATCACCGGGTGCGTGCAATATCCTGCCGACTGAGGAATCGGGGAAGATGCTGGTATAAAACTGAGCGGCCTCCTCAGCCTGGCCGTTGAACCAGAGGCAAATGGTATTTCTCGGATGTGTCATGGCAATAACCCTCCTGGACGTTTGGTTTGTGTCTATGAGTCTAGTCGGTTGGGAATGGTCGAAATCGACAACGGCTATTGGCAACTATCCAGAAGGCGAGTGGCGTGCGCCTTTACCGCGTGTTTGAGCTCAGCAGGGGAATGTATGGTGAAAGTAAAGGTCAGCTGGGCGAGCCAGCTGGCGAACCACTCGAAGCTGTCGACGTGGGTTTCCATCAAAAGCCCATCGGCAGTTTGCTGAATGCCATCACGGCAGTATTCGCCAGGATCAAATAATGAGGCTAGCGTTGCAGGATCGGTATGAAAGGTCAGGGATACCGCGTGGGTATTGTTCCAGGCCATGAAGCTCTGGTGCAGGAATTCTGCGGCATCAAAATCTGCAGGCCGTGTGAAGCGGTCTGCGAGCAGCTGAACCTCGCTGATTCGGTCCAGTCGGAATGAGCGCATGGCCGACCGGAGATGGCAAAATCCCGTGACATACCAGCGCCCCTGTCTGAAAACCAGGCCGTAGGGGTCGATGTTCCGCTCCATTTCGGGGTGTTGTGGAGCGTGGTATATGAAATGGACTGAACGAGCGGTTTCTGTGGCAGTGGCCAGTGTGTCCAGTGCATGTTCATCCAAATTGGGCTCTTTGCGCGGCAGGATTACTCTGGCTGTCTCGCTGATGGCCCGAGCCCGACCTTTTAGCTTGTCGGGCATTACCCGCTCAAGTTTGGCCTGAACACTGGCAATAGCGGGCGCTGCATCGGTCAATCCAAGTTGCTTCGCGGAAAGCAGGCCCAGCGAGATCGCCAGCGTTTCCTCGTTGGTGAACATCATCGGCGGTAGTTTGAAGCCCGCCACCAGTCTGTACCCACCGTAGCGTCCCTGTTCTGTCATCACAGGGATACCCAGATCCTCCAGTATCCGGATGTAGCGCCGAACCGTGCGCCGGTTTACGCCCAGCCGTTGCGCTAACTCCCCTCCGCCCAACTGGCCATGAGCCTGAAGTAGTTCCAGAACAGTCAATACACGGGTGGTTGGGCCAGACATGGGCGCCTCCGGGGAGCTGAATCAGCCGTCAGATGATGCCACGAATTATTTCATTTATTTAGGACGGATTCTTGCCTAATTGCCGCATAAGCTGGCGCTGCAGTACACACAATCATGAAAACAACTGGCAGGAAAAGGAGATCAATATGTCAGATCTGACGCTTTATACCCATCCCATGTCCCGCGGGCGCGTGGTTCGATGGATGCTGGAGGAAGTGGGTGCCGATTATACGGTGAAAACACTGGAGTTTGGCGGGGATATGAAAGGGCCGGAATACCTGGCCATTAACCCGATGGGCAAGGTGCCCGCTATCAAGCATGGCGACGTGGTGGTGACTGAAGTCGCCGCGATCTGTGCCTGGCTGGCCGATCGGTTCCCGGAAAAGAATCTGGCTCCCGGGCTCCACGCACCGGAGCGTGGCGGGTATTACCGCTGGCTGTTTTTTATGGCGGGGCCTTTTGAAATGGCGAGCAGCGCCATCGCTTATGATTGGCGGATCGATAGCAGCAACGAGCAGGCTGTAGGATGTGGGCCAGTCAACGACAGTATTAAGGTACTGGAACAAGCGCTGGCAAAAACTCCCTATATCTGCGGTGATCAGTTCACGGCTGCAGATGTGCTGGTGAGTAGTTACCTTTGGTGGGAAATGATGCAGGAAAACATCCCCAGGCTCGATGTGTTCCGGGAGTACACCGACAGACTGGAAAGCCGGCCAGCGGCCAGACGTGCCAACGCACTGGACGATGAACTGGCAGAGCAGCTCAAAGCCGCAGTGGTCTGATTTTGCCGGCTCTGAGATACGGGGCATGACAACCGTGCCGGGCAGGCCTGCTTGAGACGGCCCGGCACGGTTACAGGCATCACCGGAGTCGTTCGCAAGGGGGCATCTGGTATGTACCAGTTGTCATGAATCTTTAAGGTGACCGCAACACAATAATCACAGGACTGACACTTTCTCCCTCTATTTTGGTAGGTACCAAAACTGGTATATACCAATAAAGGAGAGTTTCATGTCTTCCCCCTACCGCATGCTGCTGGCAGCCGGTGCCTCGGCCCTGCTGCTGACAGGTTGTAACGATTCCAGTTCGAGTTCTGACGCAGCTCCGGCCCCTGGCACTGAGCAGCCGGGCAACCCAGACCCTGTGGTGGTGCCGGCGCCTTCGGCAGAGCAGCCCCCCGAATTTATTGTCAGGCCGTATTTGCAGGCACCGGGTAGCGATACCATGACGGTGATGTTTGAGACCGAGAACACGCAGCCGCAGGTGTGGGTGCGTCCTTTCGGCAGTTCGGACGAGTTTCAGAAGATTGACGCTGGCGTTCACTCCGAGGATGGCCTGGTGTATCGGGCGGTCATGTCGGGGCTCGAGTCAAATCGTTTGTACGAATACTACGTGCTGACGAACGACGCAGGCGGAGTGGGGCGGGTGACGCAGGCCTTTGCCTTCAAAACCTGGCCAGATGCGAGCGACGATGTTGATCAGGCGCGGTTCATTGCGATCAGTGACACCCAGCTGGATCGGGAGATCTACGAGGTGGTGCTGAACAACGTGGTGACAGATGGTTTCATGACCGAGGAATGCAACGGTACTCAGCCCGAGACCTGTGCCGAGAACATTGCTGCCATCACTATCTCCGGGGACGTGGTACAAACCGGCGGCAACCGTTCCAACTGGCGGGACCAGCTGTTCGGGCGAATGGCAGATATCACACCCTACGTGCCACTGATTACGGTTCCGGGTAACCATGACTACTACTCGAATGCGGAGCTGGAGCTGTATCGAACTTACATGTCGCCACCGGAAAACGGATCGGTGGGCTATGAGGATCACTGGTATTTCATCGATTATCTGGACCTTCGGTTGATTGGGCTGGACAGCTACCCGATCTCGGGCGCCCACGGCAGTTTCAATCGCGAGACCTTGGCGGTTCAGCGCCAATGGCTGCGGGAAACGCTGCTTGATGCCGAAATCCAGCAGAAGACCTTCGTGATGGGCATGTTCCATCACGGCTGCCTGTCTGAGATGTGGAATGTGGGGGAAAGCATTGGTTCCTGCGAAATTGTGTCTGAGCTGGAAAAATACAGCGACCGCACCGGTGCGGTCACCGGCCATTTCTTCGGGCACACTCATTCCTATTCCCGCGGGCAGTCGTTAAACACGCCGCACCTGTGGCTCAACGCAGCCAGTGCCTCAGGCTACATTGAACCACTCGACAACGCCGATCATCAGAACAATCAGATCAGCGACTACGATACCTTTGAGGTCAGCCGTAGCGAGTTTGGTTACAGCGTGCTGACGTACCGTTTTGGAGCGGACGCCTCGGTGACGTTGCAGCGGAAAAAAGGCGGGTATGACGGTGATACCGAATTTGAGGTGGTGGATGAGGTAACCTTCGCCAGTAAACGCAATGACAACCTGCCGCAGGCAACCGCGGGAACGGGTGAGTTGCCGGCCACGGATATTCAGCTGGCGGTGAACGTGGGTGCGCCTGAGCAGGTGCACGAAGTGCAATGGCAGATCTCCGAGAATGAGCAGTTCGAGGGGGTCGTGTTTGACGTATGGGGTAACGAAACCCGGCGCCACAATCTGTTCTATGATGAAGCCACTCAGGTGGGCGGTGATGAATATCAGGGCTATGAAGCCATTGATACCCAGCAGGGCGCCGATATCTTCCGCCTGAATCTGTCGGAGCTGTTAAGCCTGAAGACCGTCCGTCCGGGGGGGGATGACTACTACCGCTGGAACAAACGGTTTGCCTCTCAGAATACGCACGTTTCCTCCTACGATGCCTACGGCGGACAGCCAAGGCCCACTCTGGGGCTGAAACCCGGCACCACCTATTACTGGCGGGCCCGGGTGAGAGACTCGCAGATGAACTGGTCGTCCTGGAGTGAGGGCTACAGTTTCAGCCTGGCCGGCACCCGCACCCCGAACCTGCTGACCAATGGTGATGCAGAAGCCGGAGACCTGTCGGCCTGGACGCTGTCGAGCGGACTGGTCAGTGCCATCACGGCCAACAACAACGGGGGCTTTGGTGCGGCCGAGGGCGACTACTATTTCGCGGGCCGAGGGTTCGGCCAGGGGTTGCCTGGCGACTGCTGCACGGATTCGGCGTTCCAGCAGGTGGATATTTCGTCCTACGGGCAGGATATCGACGCCGGTAAGGTGTATCTGGATCTCTCGGCGCAAATGACCACCTGGTCGGCGGATGATATACCGGAATTGAGGATTGAGTTGCGCGATGCGAACGATCAGCCGGTGGCGTGGAACCAGTCGCCGGAGCGTACCAGTACCTCCATCAAGAGCTGGGAAACCCAGTCAATAGAGGGCTTTTTACCGGCCGGTGTCCGCAGCGTGGTGGTGCACATTGGCGGTGAGCGCAAGGCCGGCAACGACAACGACGTTTACTTTGATAACGTGTCGCTGAGTTTGCTGTACTGAGCGATCTCTGCTCATTGAAAAGCAATAGACCGAAACCCCGGGCCGCCGATGTGGCCTGGGGTTTCTTGTTTTAACGTACCGGGTTCAGGAACTTACGCCCTTCGCCCGTGCTCTGTCATACTGTCGTCACAGTGCCGGCTTAGCGTGGCAGGTTTTGTGGGTGACAGGAGCGGAGTATGCAGCAGCAAGCGTTTGCGGAGGGTACCCTGCCGCTTTATCTGAGGGTGCGAGATCAGTTAGCGGGGCAGATCGACAAGGGAGTGCTGACCCCGAATACCCGATTACCTTCCGAGCGAATCCTGGCCGAACAATTCGGCACTACCCGCGTCACCACCCGTCTCGCGCTCGCGCAACTGGAAGCAGAAGGAAAGATCTACCGCTCCAATCGCCGTGGCTGGTTTGTTTCTCCGCCCCGGCTGATCTACAAGCCAACGCACGATTACAGTTTCTCAGACAACGTTACCGCTCAGGGGCGAGTGCCCGAAACCGAAACCCTGGATGTCACCGCGACCGAGGCCAATGCCTGGCTTGCCACAAAAACCGGCCTGGCTGTCGGCGATCCGGTGATCTGGCTTCGTCGGCGCCGTCAGATTGATGGCCGGCCAGTGCTGGTTGAGAACATTTACCTGAATGCGACCCGCTTGCCGGGCATTGAGACATACGATTTCAACCGCTCGCTCTGGAAACTTCTCCGGGAGCAATACGGCGTGGAACTGAAGGGTAAGCGAATTGAAATGTATCCCACGGCGTTGGTGGATCCTCAGGCGAGTGCCATCGGTGTAACGGCTGGTACCGCAGGGCTCTATGTCACCCGTTGCAGTCAGGACGGTCAGGGAGGCTTTATCGAGTTCGATGAAGAGTTCTGGCTGCACGATGCCTTGAGTATTCAGGTTGAAGTGAGCTGACCACTCCGGCATATCGTCTCCGGACTGTCATCGGGTCTTCATAAAACCGTCACAGTTCCTCGGCAAACTGGTCTATACCAGATGAGCGAGGAGCTACCATGCCCACACCCCATCATCCGGATGTCGTCATTATTGGAGGCGGCATCCTCGGATGCGCGATTGCCCGATATCTCAGTCGTTTACCCGGCCTCAGCGTCACTGTGGTTGAGCGACACGGCCTGGGAGAGCAGACCACCAGCTACGCGGCTGCGCTTCTTACCCGTATCCGTCCGCATTCGGCCTTGACGGCTTTGGCCATGGAAACCTTTCGCGCCATCGAGGAAATGGGGCAGAGCAGCGGTGAGCCCTTACCGCTCAGAAGCGTTGGCAGTCTGCAGGTGTCTGCGCGACCAGACGGGCTGCGCCAGCTCGAAGAGACGGCCCGGCGAGCAAAAGAGGCCGGCGTGACTGCAAAAGCGATTGCCGTGCAAGATGCCATGCAACTGGCTCCGTGGCTTGATTTGACACCCGATACTGCCGCCCTCTGGTTGCCGGACGATGGCTATATTGATCCTTATTCGTTGTGCATGGCTTATGCCGCTGAGGGGCGCCGCCGTGGTGTTCGGTTCCGTCTGAAGCAAAGTGTCAGCGACCTGCTTATGCAGGGTGGCCGGGTAACGGGTGTTCGCCTAGGGCATGGTGAAGTGCTCTCGGCCGGCCTGGTGGTTGATGCCGCCGGCCCCTGGAGTACGGCTTTGGCCAGGCAAGTGGGTGTTCACCTTGGCATGGCGCCGGTGCGCAGTCATTACTGGATATCCGCACCTGACGCTCGTATTCCTGCCCATGGCCCGATGACGATATTGCCCGACAGTGGCGCTTATGCGCGGCCAGACGTGGGCGGTTTGCTGTTCGGTCTTCGGGAGGCTCAGGACGTGGTTGCAGACCCGGCGGCCCTGCCCGAGAGTCTGCAGGGCTTCCGCTTCGATACCGATCCAGCGGGTGAGCACGCCCTTGAGGACGGGTACGCGTCACTGCGGTCTCAGCTTCCCCTGCTGGACGAACTCCGGTTGGCCCACTACGTCAGCAACGTTTCCAGCTATACCCCGGACGGCTTCTACCTGCTGGGCCCCATGCCTGGCATTCAGGGTTTTATCGCTGCAACCGGCTGTTCCGGTGCCGGCATTGGTATGTCGGGAGGCATTGGTCGATTCATCAGCGAACTGATAGCCGGCCAGCCGACCTTCGTCACTTCCGAGCCGTTTCGCCTGGACCGGTTTGGCGCCATTGATCCCTTTGATCCTGATTTTATCCACCGCTGTGCTGCGGCACGAGCCCGCAAACGCACTGGCTAATTCCGTTGGAGACTCCAATGACCCCGAACGATCCGTATTTACTGACCCCCGGTCCGCTGACCACCAGTCTGTCTGTGAAGCAGGCCATGTTGCACGACTGGGGCTCCTGGGATAACGACTTTAATGAGCTCACCGCAGAGGTGTGTGCGCGTCTGCTGCGTGTGGCCGGTGGCCAGGATAGTCATGTGTGCGTTCCCATGCAGGGTAGCGGTACCTTTGCGGTGGAAGCCACGTTGGGCACGCTGGTTCCCCGGAACAGCACCACGCTGGTACTGATGAACGGAGCCTATGGACAGCGAATCAGCAAAATTCTTGATCGCTTGGGCCGTCGATGTCTGGCCATCGACAAAGGAGATTACCATCCGCCGCGGGGTGACGAGGTGGCACGGACACTTCGACAGTACCCGGAGATTGATCAGGTGGTGGTCGTTCACTGCGAAACCAGTTCGGGCATTCTCAACCCGATTCCTGAAATCGCCGAGGTTTGTGAAAAGGCTGGCAAGCGCCTGATTATCGACAGCATGAGCGCGTTTGGCGCGTTGCCGGTCAACGTGGCGGAGTTACCCTGTGCGGCGCTGATTTCGTCCGCCAACAAGTGCTTTGAAGGTGTGCCGGGCTTCGGTTTTGCCATAGTGGACAAGACCCTGCTGTCTGAGTCCGAAGGGCAGTGCCACAGCCTGTCGCTGGATCTGCACGACCAATGGCGGTACATGGAAAGAACGGGGCAGTGGCGCTATACGCCGCCGACCCATGTGGTCGCCGCCTTTTTGCAGGCCCTGCGAGAACACGAGGCCGAGGGCGGTGTGGCCGGTCGTCTTGCCCGTTACAGCCGAAACCGCGACCGACTGGTGGCGGGCCTTCGCGAGCTAGGATTCCAGACTCTGCTGGCCGATGAATGGCTGTCTCCAATCATTACGACTTTCCTGTCTCCAGACAGCCCGGATTTCGATTTTCCCCGTTTTTACGAGGCCATCAAGGCCCGAGGTTTCCTGATCTATCCCGGCAAGCTGACGGTCGCGGAGAGCTTCCGGCTTGGCTGTATTGGCCAGCTTCATGATCCGCAGATTGATGCAGTGGTGGCGGCGATTGCCGACGCCTGTCAGTCGCTGGGAATGCCGGTGCCGGTACCTCCTCCGGCTGCTGCGCCAGACAATCTCGAAAACCAATGATCTCACTCTGATCGAAAAAGGAAGAAGCGCTATGCACAGCTACACCCGTCGTTACACCGGTCCTCTGCAAGCGGTGATTATGGACCTTGCCGGAACCTGCGTGGATTTCGGTTCACTGGCACCGATTCAGGCCTTTCTCCAGCTGTTCCGGAACGAGGGCATTGATGTCTCCGAAACCGAAGCCCGGGAGCCCATGGGGACCGAAAAGCGTGAGCATATCCGTTGTTTGCTGGCGATGCCCCGCATTCGGAGCCAATGGCTGGAGGCTCATGGTAAGGCGCCGGAGGCCGCTGATGTCGATCGCCTCTATGAGGCATTTCTGCCCCTTCAGACCGCGGCGATTGCCGAACGGGCAACACTGATTCCGGGTGCTCTGGCGCTTCAGGATCTGCTTCGTGAAAAAGGCATCAGGTTGGGGGTGAACACCGGATATAGCCGAGACATGGTGAACGTTATGCTGCCGGGGCTCGCGGATCAGGGGTTTATGCCGGAAAGCGTGGTTGTGGCGACAGAAGTGCCGGCCGGTAGGCCGGCACCCCACATGAGCCTGAAAAACGCACTCGAACTGGGCATTGGCGCAGTTCAGGCCTGCGTCAAAGTGGACGACACAGGGACGGGTATTGAGGAAGGTCTGAATGCGGGTATGTGGACGGTGGCCGTAGTGGCCTCCGGTAATTCAGTCGGATTGAGTGAAGCTCAGTTTTACGCCCTTCCGGAGAACGATCGCGAAGCGTTGCTGGCCCGTGGTCGCCAGGTGATGGCGAGATCGGCAGCCCACTATGTCATCGATTCGATACAGGACCTGCCGGGCGTTATCCGCGATATCGAGAGGCGTCTGGCAGCGGGAGAGCGCCCCTGAGGGACCGACAAGGAAACGTCATTGATCTGTCACGTCTTTGCAATCAAATGTCCCTAAGGTGGTGGTTAGCGAATCTGGTATAGACCAGAAAGCCTAACCGAACTGATGCCGTAAAAGGAGAGTAGCGTGAAACACCTGAAAAAAGCCCTGGCCCTGACCGCCCTGATGGCGGCCGTTAACGCCAACGCCCAGACCGAACTGACCGTGTACACCGCGGTTGAGGCGGAAGATCTCAAGAAGTATGCCGCCCGATTCAATGAAGACCACCCGGACATAAAGATCAACTGGGTTCGCGACTCCACCGGTGTCATCACCGCGCGACTGCTGGCCGAGAAAGAAAACCCGCAGGCAGATGTCGTTTGGGGGCTGGCGGGAACCAGCCTGCTGTTGCTGAAGAACGAGGGCATGCTGACGCCTTATGCACCGGAAGGGCTGGAAAAACTGTCGCCGAAGTTCCGTGACCGCGATGAGACTCCCTCATGGGTGGGCATGGATGCCTGGATGGCGGCGGTATGCGTCAACACCATCGAGGCTGAGAAGAACAATTTGCCCATGCCCACCAGTTGGCAGGATCTGACCAAGCCGGTGTATCGGGGCCATGTTGTGATGCCGAACCCGAACTCTTCCGGAACCGGTTTTCTGGACGTTTCAGCCTGGCTCCAGTTGATGGGCGAAGACAAAGGCTGGGAGTTCATGGACGGCCTGCATCAGAACATCAGTCGCTATACGCACTCCGGCTCCAAGCCTTGCAAAATGGCTGCTTCGGGTGAGACCTCGATTGGTGTGTCTTTCGCTTTCCGTGGTGCGCGTCTGAAAGAGAAGGGCGCGCCTCTTGAATTGGTGTTCCCGGAAGAAGGGCTGGGCTGGGAAGTTGAAGCGACCGCCATTGTTGACGGCACCGACAAACTGGAAGCCGCCCAGACTCTGGTCGACTGGTCAATCACCCGCCAGGCCATGGAGATGTACAACGAAGGCTACGCCATTGTAGCGATGCCAGGTGTGGCACAGCCGGTGGAACATTTTCCCGCCAACGCGGAAGCGCTGATTATCGACAACGATTTCGGTTGGGCCGCCAGTAATCGCGAAGCCATTCTGACCGAGTGGGCGCGTCGTTACGACGGCAAATCCGAAGCCAAGTAATCCGCTCGGAGCCGGGCGCAGCCCCGGCCTGTGCGACCGGGCACCCGTTCTGGTGTGCCCGGGCAGATATTGGAGAAGCAGGGGGTACCATGATTCAGCATACCCAGGGAAGTCGTCTGGAAGTCCGGGGCGTAAACAAGTTCTTCGGCGAGTTTTGTGCGTTGAAGGATATCAATCTCACCATTGAGCCCGGTGAACTGGTGTGTTTTCTGGGGCCGTCCGGATGTGGCAAGACGACCCTGCTTCGCATTATTGCCGGGCTTGAACAGCAGAGCTGCGGCACGCTCCGACAGGGCGATGTTGATATCTCGCAAAAGCCGCCCCGGGATCGTGACTTCGGCATTGTGTTCCAGTCCTACGCGCTGTTCCCGAACATGACGGTAACCGACAATGTGGCGTACGGACTGCGTAGCATCGGTATGCCCAAGGCCCGGGTTCGTGATCGGGTAGACGAGCTTCTGGCCGTGGTCGGGCTGGAGGATCACGCCCGCAAGTATCCCGCGCAGCTTTCCGGTGGCCAGCAGCAACGGGTGGCGCTTGCCCGAGCCTTGGCGCCATCCCCGGGCCTGCTGCTTCTCGATGAGCCACTCTCAGCTCTGGATGCGAAAGTTCGCCACCACCTTCGCAGCGAGATTCGCAGCCTGCAGAAGCAACTGGGCGTTACCACCATCATGGTAACCCACGATCAGGAAGAAGCCCTGGCCATGGCAGACCGAGTGGTGGTTATGAATAACGGGGTGATTGAACAGGTGGGAACACCCCTGGACATCTACCAACAGCCTGCTTCGGCGTTTGTGGCGTCGTTTATCGGGGCAATGAACTTTTTCGACAGCGCTCCGGTGAACGGGCAGCGTGTTCGCCTCGGCAATCGGGAGCTGGATCTGGTCAGGCCGCTACCGGCCACGCCGGACGGCATTCGTCTGGCGATTCGGCCTGAGGATGTTCATCTCCTGCCGCAGGGCGACGGTGAGTGGGAAGGCCAGGTCCAGGCGATGGATTACCTGGGGGCCTTTATTCGCACCCACGTCCGGCTGCATGGCGTGGAATTGGACCTGGTGGTGGACGTAGACCCGCGCTCTGCCAGACAACTGGAATTGCGGGTGGGCGGTGCAGTCTGTCTCAACCTGCCGTCTGATGCCTTGCATTGCTTCGCAGCCTGAAAGAGGTCGCGAAAACCTGATGCCCTCGTTTCACCCTGGTAAGACCTTCATGATGGATTCCTCTGTACCTCTAACCTCGCCCTCACGCAGGGCAGGGGCCTTGTCGGAACTCCGGCAGCGTGTCACCGGGCGCTGGCTGTTTGCGTTGCTGCTGGTGCTCGGCTGTGCGGTTTTGAGCCTTCTGGTTCTGGCGCCGCTCTATACCCTGTTGTCCAAGAGTGTGGAGAACAAGGCCGGTGACTTTGTCGGGCTCGACAACTTTGCTCATTATCTGAGTTCCGGCGGCATCGAATCGGCCTTTTTCAACTCCCTCTGGGTTGCAGGACTGAGCACCCTGGTGGTGGTCGGTCTGGCCTTTATGGCGGCCTGGGCGTTAACACGAACTCGCCTGCCGATGACCGGCTGGATCCGCGGGGTTCTGGTGCTGCCGATACTGGCGCCCTCTCTGCTGCCGGCAATCAGCCTGGTGTATCTGTTCGGGAATCAGGGTGTCCTGAAAAGCTGGTTGTTCGGTGCCGAAATCTACGGCCCCATCGGTATTATCATGGGGTCCTGTTTCTGGACGTTTCCCCATGCACTGATGATTCTGCTGACGGCAATGGACAATGCCGATGGGCGGCACTATGAGGCCGCGACCGCGTTGAAGGCGAGCCCCTGGCGCACCTTCTGGACCGTGACGGTGCCAGGTGCCCGTTATGGACTGGTCAGCGCCGCGTTTGTGGTTTTCACTCTGGTGATCACTGACTTCGGGGTGCCCAAGGTGATTGGCGGGCAATTCGACGTGTTGGCCACCGACATCTACAAACAGGTGATCGGGCAACAGAAATTTGAAATGGGGGCCGTCGTCAGCGTGCTGCTTTTGCTGCCCGCCATGCTGGCCTTTCTGGCCGACCGCTATGTGCAGCGCAAGCAATCGGCAAGCTTTACCGCGCGTTCGGTACCTTACCGGCCGCGCCGGGACCACAGGAGGGATGTCATCGGTGCTGTTATGCTGGCGCCGACGGTTCTGTTCATCCTGACCATTATCGGTATGGCTGTCTACGCCTCGTTCGTGACTTTCTGGCCGTACAATCTGGAACTGAGCCTGAACAACTATCAGTTCGGCCGTATGGACGGGGGCGGCTGGGGCGCCTACACCAATAGCCTGCAGATGGCCCTGGGCACCATGGTGATCGGGACACTGCTGGTTTTCTTCAATGCCTGGCTGATGGAGCGCACACCCCAGCCGAGGCTGCTGACCGGTGTATTTCAGTTCCTGTCGCTGTTGCCGCTGGCGGTGCCAGGCCTGGTGCTTGGGTTGTCGTATATTTTCTTCTTTAATCATCCGGATAACCCGATCAACGGGATCTACGGCACGCTGTTTATTCTGATTCTGTGTACCGTGAGCCATTTCTACGCGGTGTCCCACCTGACGGCGGTAACGGCGTTAAAACAGCTTGATCAGGAGTTCGAAGCGGTGGGCGAGTCCCTGAAAGCGTCTCGCTGGCGGGTCCTGTTTACCGTGACCTTGCCCTTGTGTCTGCCGGCGATTCTTGACGTTGCGCTCTACCTTTTCGTTAACGCCATGACCACGGTGTCTGCGGTGGTCTTTCTATACGGTCATGATTCACAACTCGCCTCTGTCGCGGTACTGAACATGGATGAGGCGGGAGACATTGCGCCCGCCGCCGCCATGGCGATCCTGATAACCACCACTTGTGCTGCCGCGAAGCTCATTCAGGGTGGCCTGCGCTTCTGGGTGGATCGGTCCACGCGGGCCTGGCGCCAGGGCACCGAATGAACGGCCCGGCAGTGATCCTATGACACCAACCGCGATTGTTATTGTACTGGTGTCGGCGCTGGCCCATGCGGGCTGGAACCTGTTTGGCAAAAAAGTCAGTCCCACTGGTGCTTTCTTCTGGTATAGCACCTTCTGGGGCGCCTTTCTGACATTGCCAGTCTTACTGTATTACCACCGGATGTTGCCGGAACTGGACGCAGGGATCTGGTGGCTGGTGGTCGCGACCGGTTTCTTTCAGGCTACCTACCTGAGCAGTCTGGCGGCAGCATACCGACACGGGGAATTGTCGGTGGTTTACCCGCTGGCCCGTTCTTCGCCGCTGATCATCCTGTTAGTGGGAACGTTGTTCCTTGGCACCGCGGAGGCAATCACCACTGCTGCGGTTATAGGGATCAGTCTGATTGTGGCTGGCTGTATTGTTCTGCCAATGCAGAGATTCCGCGACTTCACGCTGGCGAACTACCGTAACCTGGCCACGTTGTTTGCGCTGTTGGCCGCAGCCAGCACGGCCGGTTACTCCATGGTTGATGATCTGGCCACCGAGCGGATGCGGGCGCTATTGGCGGGACTGGCGCAGGACGCCGAGGTGGCACTCGTGTTCGTGATTCTCCAGGCCTGGTCGGCGCTGTGCTGGCTCAGTCTTGGTCTGTGGTTACAATCCGAAGAGCGACGACTGTTGAGGGAGCTGGCCGCAAATTGGCGCAGCACCATGGCGGCTGGCATCCTGATTCTGGGCACCTACGCGTTGGTGGTTTGGGCTATGGCCTATGCGGACGACGTGAGTTACGTTGTCGCGTTCCGGCAAATCAGTATTCCCATGGGCGTAGCCCTGGGCTGGTATTTCCTGGGCGAGGCCTTGCATGGGCCGAAGGTCGTGGGGGTCCTGACCATCCTGGCCGGCTTGCTGCTTGTGGTTTTGGGATAACCGGGGAAGGGGCGGCGGGCGGCCCGATCGCCGGCGCCGCAAGACATGCCCGGGCCATAGCCAGGTGTCGTAGCATCATGGCAGGGCCGCAGAATCTGTCAGGATCTGCCAGCCGTGTTTCTGGGCGTGTTGTCTCAGCCTCGGGTCCGGGTTGACCGCAACAGGGAAATCAACTCGTTCCAATAGCGGCAGATCGTTATGGGAGTCGGAATAGAACCAGGTCTTTTCCGGTGTTACCTGGTCCCTCCCCAGCCATTCGCGCAGGGCGGCCACCTTTCCTTCCTGGAAGGGGCGCCTTGGCCCGATCTGTCCTGTCAGGCTTCCGTCGCGCCATTCCACTTCCACGCCGATGCCTTCCTCAATGCCCAGATGCTGAGCAATGGGTTTGACCAGATGTTCGCCGGTGGCCGATATGATCAACACCCGGTGCCCCTGGGCCTTATGCCACGCAACACGCTCGCGGCCGGTCGGTAACACCCGTGACGCAATGACACGATCAATAAACCGGCTGACGAGGGTGTTGAGTTGTTCCCGGTGCCAGCCCTGTAGCGGTGCCAGGCTGAATTCCATATACGCCTGAAGGTTCAGTCGGCCTTGCTGGTAGTCCGACATGAAATCCCGGTCTTTGTCGAGGGCATCGTCAGTGCGCTCGATCTCTTGTGCCCGAAGGAACTCGGTGAACAATTGAGAGCTGTCCCCCTGAATCAGGGTCTCGTCGAGATCAAATATGGCAAGCATTGTTAACTCCTTTGGTATACACCAGATTGTGCTTCAGGCGTGTTACGGTTGTGTGACGACGACGGGCTGAGCGGTGGGATTCCGGCGGCCGGCTTGATGCTGGCGGTTTTGCTGTCTACGCTGACCGCTATGGACAGCGAGCAGGGCAGACCGATATGAAGTTTCCCTCCAGCGCAGCGTTCGCGCTCCTGGGCGCGGGGTTGATTGCGATCAGCTTCGGTCTTGCGCGCTTCGCCTTCGGTCTGTTTGTTCCGCCCATTCGTGCGGATCTGTCTTTGTCGCCCCATGTGATCGGTATCATCGGTGCACTCCCTCTGATCAGTTTTGCACTGGCGTCGGTGGTGGCGCCCTGGTGTGCCGACCGTCTCGGCGCCCGGAATACGGCGATGGCCTCCGGCGTTTTTGGGGTAGTCGGACTGGCTTTGATCAGTCAATCGGCCGGTGCCCTGTCACTGGGGCTGGGTGTATTTGCCTGTGGTATCTGCACGGGCCTGATGATGCCTGCACTGACAGCGGCCATGCAGGCACTGGTGCGGCGCTCGATGCATGGCCGGGTCAGCTCGGTAATGAATGCTGGTACCAGCGTGGGTGTGATGGTCGCGGTGCCCACGGTTCTTTTTCTGGCCGGGGCCTGGCGCTATACCTACGCGTCTTTTGCCATTCTTGCCCTGATCGGGGTGTTTGCCACCTGGTTTTTCCTGCCTTCGGTTTCACGGGTGATGCCATCTAACGCAGCGCCACCGCCGGCGATCACGGCTTTGCAGTGGTGGCGCCTGTTACGGCTCTCGATCTTTGGCTTCATGATGGGGTTTGTCTCGGCGGCCTACTGGATTTTCGCGCCCGACCTGGTGGTGAACCTGGGTGAAATGAGTTCCGATTCCACCGCCTGGCTGTGGCTGGGCGTTGGGGTTGCTGGCCTGGGTGGTGCCGTGGTTGCCGATCTGGCAGACCGCAATAACCCGCCGATCACCCAGGCATTGATGTTGATGATGCTTGCGGCGAGCCTGGCTGTGTTGGCTGCCAGTCCAGACAACCTGCCGCTGGCAGCGTTTTCAGCCTTGGTGTTCGGGCTGGCCTATATGAGTCTGACCGGGCTGTACCTGATGACAGGGATTCGTTTGTTGCCGGGGCGGCTGTCCATGGGGCCGGTGCTGCCATTCATGGCGGTGTCTCTGGGACAGGCAGCGGGCTCGCCTGTGGTCGGTATGCTGGTGGGGCAGGTGGGCTATGCCGATGCGTTTGGGTTCTTCTGCGCCATTGGTATTGTCGTGGCCATGTTTTCACCTCTATACCCGCGCTATCTGGAGCAGGAACCGGAGGAGGAGACGGAAGACGAAACCGGGCTCCAGGCCGCCTACGATTATCAACTTCAGAATGAAGAGGGTGAGCCCTACCGGTACAAGCGTATGAGCAAGCATTAGGTTTCACAGATAGCAGAAACCCGGCCTTGGCCGGGTTTCCTGGGGTTGGGCGGTATTCGATTATTGCTTCAGTCCCATTTCCTCAATCGAGATTTCCCGCATCTTGAACTTCTGGATCTTGCCGGTCACGGTCATCGGGAATGCATCCACAAACTTGTAGTTTTTGGGAATCTTGAAGTGGGCGATCTTGCCCTTGCAGAAGGCCTGCAGGTCCTCTGCGGTTACCGGGTCTGCATCGGGCCGCAGTTTCACCCAGGCAATCAGCTCTTCACCGTACTTCTCGTCCGGAATACCGGTTACCTGCACCTCTTCAATGGACGGGTGAGTGTAGAGGAACTCTTCGATCTCTTTCGGGTAGATGTTTTCACCACCGCGGATCACCATGTCCTTGATGCGGCCCACGATCTGGATGTAACCATCCTCGTCCATGGTCGCCAGGTCGCCGGTGTGCATCCAGCCGGCATCGTCGATGGCTTCGCGGGTCTTTTCCTCGTTGTTCCAGTACTTCAGCATTACGCTGTAGCCGCGGGTACACAGTTCGCCAATCTCACCGCGGGGCATGACGTTACCGGTGCCCGGGTCGACAATCTTGGTTTCCAGGTGCGGCTGGGTGCGGCCCACGGTGGTGACCTGCTTCTCGAACGGGTCGAGGGAACTGGTCTGGGTGGAAACCGGGCTGGTTTCCGTCATGCCGTAGGCAATCTGCACTTCCTTCATGTGCATTTTGCCGTTGACCTTCTTCATTACTTCGGCGGGGCAGATGGAACCTGCCATGATGCCGGTGCGCAGGGTGGAAAGGTCGTAGCTGTCGAACTCCGGGTCGGCCAGTTCGGCGATGAACATGGTGGGCACACCGTACAAGGCCGTGGCTTTTTCCTGGTGGACGGCCTGGAGTACGGTTTTCGGGTCAAAGCCTTCGCTCGGGTAGATCATGGCGGTGCCATGGGTGATGCAGCCCAGGTTGCCCATCACCATGCCGAAGCAATGGTAGAGCGGCACTGGAATCACCAGCCGGTCGTTCTCGGTCAGGCGCTGGCTTTCACCAACAAAATAGCCGTTGTTCAGAATGTTGTGGTGGGTGAGCGTGGCGCCTTTCGGGTTGCCGGTGGTACCGGAGGTGAACTGGATATTGATGGGGTCGTCGAACTGCAGCTCATCCTGACGCTTGGCAAGGTCTGCCTCTGATACGTCGCCGGCAAAGCCGAGGAAATCCTGCCAGGTCCACATACCCTCGTGGTTATCCGGGTGTACGTTAATGACCGCCCGAAGATCGGGGACGTTGTCAGCTTTGAGTTTGCCGGGTGCGCTGCGCTTCAGTTCCGGGGCCAGCTCGTAGATCATTTCCCGGTAGTTGGAGGTTTTGAAGCTGTCGGCGGTAACCAGAACGCTGATGCCGGCCAGATTCATGGCGTACTTCAGCTCGTGCACACCGTAGGCCGGGTTGATGTTTACCAGAATGGCGCCTACTTTCGCAGTCGCAAACTGGGTAACGGTCCATTCGTAACGGTTGGGTGACCAGATGCCCACGCGGTCGCCACGATTGACGCCGATGGCCATGAACGCCCGGGCCGCCTCGTTCACCTTGTCGACGAACTCTTTGTAAGTCCAGCGAATGTCCTGGTGCAGGCACACCAGAGCCTCGTTGTCGGGAAACTGTTGGGCGGTGCGGTCCAGCATATCGCCGATGGTCATGCCCAGCAGTGGCTTTTCTGCGATACCACTGGTGTAACTTGGGAGAGTCTTGCTCATGTCTCTGCCTCCATTGTTTTTGTAGTTGAGGGCTGGAAAGTTACTGGCACAGGCCCCCGAGTGCCTGGCCCACTTTAGAGCCGTTATGACGTTTCAGTTGCGTGCAGATCCAGTCGCCGGTTTTCACCAGCTTGTCCAGATCCACGCCGGTATCGATGCCCAGGCCGTTAAGCAGGTATAGCACGTCTTCGGTGGCTACGTTGCCAGATGCCCCTTTGGCATAAGGGCAGCCGCCCAGACCGGCCACAGATGCGTCAATCACGCTTACGCCCTCTTCCAGTACTGCGTACAGGTTGGCCAGGGCCTGGCCATAGGTGTCGTGGAAATGCGCCGCCAGTTTGTCCATGGGCACATGGGCGGCCACGGCTTCGAGCATGCGCTTGGCTTTCAGGGGCGTACCCACGCCGATGGTGTCGCCCAGGGATATTTCGTGACAGCCCATGTCGTACAGGGCCTTGGCCACGGTGGCCACTTGTGCCGGTTGGATATCGCCCTCGTACGGGCAGCCCATCACGGTAGACACGTAACCGCGTACGGGAATGCCGTGTTTGCGGGCTTCTTCAACCACCGGTGCAAAGCGCTCCAGGCTTTCAGCAATCGTGCAGTTGATGTTCTTTTGGGTGAAGGACTCCGATGCCGCACCGAATACCGCTACTTCGTCGGCCCCGGCCGCCAGGGCGCCCTCGAATCCTTTCAGGTTCGGGGTGAGGGCCGAGTAGCGAACGCCGGGTTTACGGGTGATGCCGGCCATCACTGCGGCCGCGTCGCCCATTTGCGGCACCCATTTGGGTGATACGAAGCTGGCGGCCTCGATGTGACTGAGACCGCAATCGGCCAGCCGGTCGATCAGGCCGGTTTTGACCTCGGTGGCGATCACATCGCCGGGCTCATTCTGAAGCCCGTCCCTGGGGCTCATTTCCACCAACCGAGCCTGCTTCGGAAAGGCCATTATTCTGCCTCCCCGGTGTCGATGGCGATGAGTTCCGCACCCTCGGCCACCTGGTCACCCTCGGCGTAGAAAATCTCGGAAACCACACCATCGGCGGGCGCCTTGATGGCGTGTTCCATTTTCATGGCTTCCATGATCACCAGCGTCTGGCCGGCCGTTACCTTGTCGCCTACCTGGGCCTGAATCGCCACTACGGAGCCGTTCATGGGCGCCGCCAGGCTGCCTTCGCTGGCCATTTCCTCAAACCCGTAGGTTTCCCGGTATACGGTGCACTTGAAGGTATCGCCCTCGTAGAAGAGCACCAGTTCTTCGGTGTGCAGGTTGCCGTGCACGCTTAGCCGGTGGCCGTTGATCACCGCCTGCAGGTAATCGTCATTCAGTTTGGCGTTCAGGTGGTACACGCTGCCGCCCACGAAGACCTGGTAGCGGTCATCCCGTTCCAAGATCTTGAGCTCGTGCTTATCGTCGCCCACCTGAAGGGTGAGAGGCTGGGCGTATTCGGAGTTCATGCGCCAGCTGTTCTTGCGGCCGAACGGCGACCAGGGATCGCCGGTAACCGGTTCCGCTGATTTGCGTTGCTCCAGAATGAATCCAGCGGCAAGCACCAGTGCCTTGTCCAGATCCAGTCTGGATTTCGGGAACAGCAGGTCGTTGTGAGTGGCAATGAAGTTAGTGGTCAGCTCGGCTTCGCGGAATGGCTGCGCATCCACCGCCGCGTGCAGGAACCGGATATTGGTTTTCAGCCCGGCGATACGGTAGTGCTCCAGGGCCTGAACCATGCGGTTGACCGCCTGTTCGCGGGTCTCGTCCCACACGATGAGTTTGGCAATCATCGGGTCGTAGTGGATGCTGATTTCATCGCCTTCGGTCACGCCGGTATCTACCCGCACGTGGGCAGACTCATCCGGAGTGCTCAGGTAACGCAGGGTTCCGGTGGCTGGCAGGAAGTCCTGATCCGGATCTTCGGCGTAGATACGCGCCTCGATGGCGTGGCCACGGGTCTTTACCTGGTCCTGGGTCAGCGGCAGGGGCTCACCCCAGGCCACTTTCAGTTGCCATTCCACCAGATCCTGGCCGGTGACCATTTCGGTGACCGGGTGTTCTACCTGCAGGCGGGTATTCATTTCCATGAAGAAGAAGGAACCGTCCACGTCGTACAGAAACTCGACGGTGCCGGCGCCCACGTAGTTGATGGCCTGGGCCGCCCGCACCGCGGCTTCGCCCATGGCTTTGCGGGTGTCTTCACTGAGGCCGGGGGCGGGCGCTTCTTCCAGCACTTTCTGGTGCCGGCGCTGTACGGAGCAGTCCCGCTCGGCCAGATAGATGCCGTTGCCGGATTGATCGCAGAACACCTGGATTTCGACATGGCGTGGCTGGGTCAGGTAGCGCTCGATCAGCATGTCCGGGTTGCCGAACGCATTTTTTGCCTCGCGCTGGGCCGCGGCCAGGGCATCGTCGAATTCGGCCATGTTTTCGACCACCCGCATGCCTTTGCCGCCACCGCCGGCAACCGCTTTCAGCAGCAGCGGGAAACCGCATTTTTCGGCTTCAGCCCGCAGCAGGTCCGGCGACTGGTCCTTGCCGTGGTAGCCCGGGACCAGCGGTACACCGGCGTCTTCCATGATCGCTTTTGCCGCGGACTTGGAGCCCATGGCGGCGATGGCGGAAGAGGGCGGGCCGATGAAGACGATACCGTTGGCTTCGCAGGCTTCTGCGAAGTCGGTGTTTTCAGACAGGAAGCCGTACCCCGGGTGGATGGCCTGGGCACCGCTTTCTTTGGCAATCTCGATAATCTTGTCGGCCCGCAGGTAGCTCTCAGAGCTGGGGGCGGGGCCGATGTAGAAGGCCTCATCGGCCATGGCCACGTGCCGGGCGTTGGCGTCGGCTTCGGAATAGACCGCTACGCAACGGATGCCCATTCGATGGGCCGTCTGGATGATCCGGCAGGCGATTTCGCCCCGGTTGGCTATCAGGATCTTGTTAAACATTATTGTGTCTCCGGAATCCAACTGGCCTTTCGTTTGTTCAGGAAAGCGCTGAGCCCTTCCTGGCCTTCTTCGCCCACACGAATATCGGCGATGCGCTGCGCGGTGTCGTCAATCACTTCGGAGGTGATGGTCTTGTGGCTGACCGCAAAGACCAGTTCTTTGGCTGCTTTCATGGCTTCGGGACCGTTCAGCGCAAGTTGCAGTAGCAGCTCGTCGCAACGCTGGTGCATGGCCTGTTCGTCTTCGCACACCAGGTGAACCAGGCCGTAGTGCTGCGCCTCCTGAGCACTGAAGACTTCCGCCGACAGGAAGTAGCGCCGGGCCTGACGTTCGCCGATGGCTCGCACCACATAGGGGCTGATCACGGCCGGAATCAGGCCGAGTTTGACTTCGCTCAGGCAGAAGCTGGCTTTTTCAGTGGCCAGCACGATGTCGCAGCAGGCCGCTAGGCCGACCGCGCCGCCGAAGGCCGCGCCCTGCACCAGGCCGATCACGGGCTTGGACAGGTGGTTCAGGGTGTTCATCAGACGGGCCAGTTCCCGGGAGTCGTCCAGGTTTTCCTGGCGGGTGTTGTCCGCCATGCGGCGCATCCAGCCCAGGTCGGCACCGGCGGAAAAGTGTTTGCCCTCTGAGCGCAGGATAACAATCTGGGTTTGCTCATCCCGGTCCACATGTTCCAGCGCCTGAATCAGCTGCTGGATGATCACGTCGTCGAAGGCATTGCGTTTGTCCGGGCGGTTCAACACCACTTCTGAGACGCCATCGCCCCTTTGGTGCAGCAGAACCGCTGTGTCTTGCTGTGACATGGCTGCGCTCCTTTACATGCGGAACACGCCGAAGCGCGTTGGCTTGGCGGGCCGGTTGAGGGTGGCAGACAGGCTCAGGGCAACCACTTCCCGGGTCTGGGCCGGGTCGATCACGCCGTCATCCCACAGGCGGGCGCTGGCGTAGTACGGGTGGCCCTGGTGTTCGTAGGTTTCGGTAATGGGCTTCTTGAACTCGGCTTCTTCCTCGGCGCTCCAGCTCTGGCCTTTACGCTCCAGGCCTTCCCGGCGTACCTGCGCCAGCACGCCGGCTGCCTGTTCGCCGCCCATGACGGAGATCCGGGCATTCGGCCACATCCACAGGAAGTCCGGGCTGTAGGCGCGGCCACACATGCCGTAGTTGCCGGCACCGTAGCTACCGCCAATCAGAACGGTAATCTTGGGCACGTTGGCACAGGCCACGGCCATCACCATCTTGGCGCCATGTTTGGCGATGCCCTCGGCTTCGTATTTCTGGCCGACCATGAAGCCGGTGATGTTCTGCAGGAACAGCAGGGGTATGTTGCGTTGGCAACACAGTTCAATAAAGTGCGCGCCTTTCTGAGCGGATTCGCTGAACAGGATGCCGTTGTTGGCGATGATGCCCACGGGGTAGCCGTGGATGTGGGCAAACCCGGTTACCAGGGTGGAGCCGTAATAGCGCTTGAATTCGTCGAATTCTGAGCCGTCGACGATGCGGGCGATGACGTCGCGCGCATCAAACTGCTTGCGCAGGTCGGTGCCGACGATGCCGTAGATTTCTTCCTGATCGTACAGCGGGGCGCGGGGCTTCTGGACCTCAACCGGTACTGGTTTGCGACGGTTCAGGTTGGCCACGCAGCGCCGGGCGATTTCCAGGCCGTGGGCATCATTCTCGGCGTAGTGGTCGGCGACACCGGAGATTTTACAATGCACGTCTGCGCCCCCCAGGTCTTCCGCGCTGACCACTTCACCTGTGGCGGCTTTTACCAGCGGTGGGCCGGCCAGGAAGATGGTGCCCTGGTTACGGACGATGATGGATTCGTCGGCCATGGCGGGCACGTAGGCGCCCCCGGCGGTACACAGGCCCATGACGACGGCAATCTGGGGAATGTCGTCTGCGCTCATACGGGCCTGGTTGTAGAAAATGCGGCCGAAGTGGTCGCGGTCGGGGAAGACTTCATCCTGTTGGGGCAGGTTGGCGCCACCGGAATCCACCAGGTAGATGCAGGGCAGGCGGTTGGCCATGGCGATTTCCTGGGCCCGCAGGTGCTTTTTCACGGTCAGCGGGAAGTAGGTGCCGCCTTTGACGGTGGCGTCGTTGGCGATAATCATGCACTCGGTGCCGGAGACGCGGCCGATGCCGGCGATGACGCCAGCGGCGGGCACTTCTTCCTTATAGACGTTGTAGGCGGCGAACTGGCCGATTTCGAGGAAGGGGGAGCCTTCGTCGATGAGGGTGTTGATGCGCTCGCGAGGCAGGAGTTTGCCTCTGTCGGTGTGGCGCTTCTGGTAGTCGGGGCCGCCGCCCTGGTGGATCTTTTCGACTTTTTCCCGGAGGTCGGCGACGGCTTGTTGCATGGCCTGGTGGTTGGCCTGGAATTCGTCGGACCTTGGGTTGATTTTGCTTTGGAGTATCGTCATGTTCCGTGGTCCCTCGGGTTGGGGGCACGGGCCTGGAGGGGTGTCGTTCCGAAAACCGCTACGAGCACATCCATGTGCGCTTCTCTCCGGCCATCCATGGCCTCCGAAATTTTCGGAACGACACCCCTCCAGTCCCTAGTCGTACAATTGGAGCTGGATTCTGTGCGTCGTTACTTGTTCAGGAACAGCTCGCGACCGATCAGCATCCGTCGGATTTCAGACGTTCCAGCGCCGATTTCGTAGAGTTTCGCGTCCCGCAGCAGGCGGCCGGTCGGGTATTCGTTGATGTAGCCGTTGCCGCCCAGCAACTGGATGGCGTCCAGGGCCAGTTTGGTGGCCATTTCGGCGGAGTAGAGGATGGCGCCGGCGGCGTCTTTGCGGGTGGTTTCGCCGCGGTCGGCGGACTGGGCCACCATGTAGACGTAGGATTTCGCGGTGTTCATCCAGGTGTACATGTCGGCGACTTTGCCCTGTACCAGCTCGAATTCACCGATGGCCTGGCCGAATTGTTTGCGCTCTCGGATGTAGGGGACGACCACGTCCATAGCAGCCTGCATGATGCCCAGCGGGCCGCCGGAGAGGACGAGGCGTTCGTAGTCGAGGCCGCTCATGAGGACTTTGGCACCGTTGCCCACGCCGCCCAGGACGTTTTCTTTGGGAACTTTGCAGTCCTGGAACACCAGTTCACAGGTGTTGGAGCCGCGCATGCCGAGTTTGTCGAGTTTCTGGTGACGGCTGAAGCCCGGGTAGTCGCGCTCTACGATAAAGGCGGTGACGCCTTTCGAACCGCCTTTCGGGTCGGTCTTGGCGTAGATAACGTAAGTGTGTGCGTCCGGACCGTTGGTGATCCACATCTTGTTGCCGTTGAGGACGTAGTGGTCGCCTTCGTCGCGGGCGTGGAGTTTCATGGAGATTACGTCGGAGCCGGCGTTGGGCTCGGACATGGCCAGGGCGCCGATGTGTTCACCGGTGACCAGCTTGGGCAGGTATTTCTGCTTTTGTTCTTCGGTGCCGTTGCGGTGAATCTGGTTCACGCACAGGTTGGAGTGGGCACCGTAAGAGAGGCCAACGGAGGCCGAGGCGCGGCTGATTTCTTCCATGGCGATAACGTGGGCCACATAGCCCATGTCGGAGCCGCCGTACTCTTCGCTGACGGTAATGCCCAGCAGGCCCATGTCGCCCAGTTTGCGCCACAGGTCCATGGGGAATTCGTTGTTTTTGTCGATTTCCTCGGCCCGCGGGGCAATTTCGGTGGCGGCGAAGTTATTCACCTGTTCCCGGAGCATGTCCAGGGTCTCGCCGAGGCCGAAATTGAGCTCTGAGTACTGTGATTTCATCGTTTGCTACCTTTTTGTTTTTAACGTCGGGTATCCGTTGGCTGCCAGGTTCTATTTGCTGACAGCGGTTTCTTTGGTGTTCGTCGTCAGGCCCTGCTCTTCCTTTTTCTTCTGCAGTTCGGTCAGGGCCTCGCGGCACCGTGCTTCGGCGGTGTCCATTTCCATCTCTGCCATGGCGATGTCTTCTTTCTGCTGTTCCAGCTGTTCCCGTCTTGCGCTGAGGATTTCCAGCATCTTCAGCAGCTGCTTTTCATTGCCGGTCAGCGTTTCGTCCCAGAGGTCGAACAGTTCTTTCGTTTCGGCCAAGGAAAAGCCCATGCGCTTGCCCCGGAGAATCAGCTTCAAGCGAACGCGGTCCTTGGTGCTGAAGATCCGGGTTTGCCCGCGCCGGGTGGGCTTGAGCAGCCCCTGGTCTTCATAGAACCGGATGCTCCGGGTGGTTACATCGAACTCCTGGGAAAGCTCGCTGATGCTGAAAGTTCGTTTTTCGCTCATGACGGATTTCCTTTTTTCACCAAGGTTAGTTAAAGTTTACGTAAACGTAAAGTGTTTTTGTGGTCCGAATGAATACCCGCGGATCAGACTTCGATCATTGTTAATAAGGAGTACCCGATGGAATTCCAGAATGTGCCGGCAATTGTAACAGGCGGTGCCTCCGGTCTGGGTGAGGGCGCTGCCCGTGCTCTGGCGGCGGCTGGCTGCAAGGTTGCGATTCTTGATGTGAACAAGGAGCAGGGCGAAAAGGTTGCGGCTGAGCTCGGCGGTATCTTTCTGCATTGCGATGTGACTTCGGCCGACAGTGCTGAGGCAGCTGTCTCTGCTGCGCGAGAGGCTCACGGCCCCTGCGGTGTCGCCGTGAACTGCGCGGGTATTGCGCCGGCGGCCAAGATTCTGGGCCGGGAAGGTGTGATGCCGCTGGAAAGCTTTAGCAAGGTGGTCCAGGTTAATCTGATCGGCACCTTCAATATCCTGCGGCTGGCGGCTGCCGATATGGCGCAACGGGAACCGAGCGGTGACGGCGAGCGCGGTGTCATCATCAATACCGCTTCGGTTGCTGCCTACGAAGGCCAGATTGGCCAGGCGGCTTACAGCGCATCCAAAGGCGGCGTGGTGTCCCTGACCCTGCAGGCGGCCCGCGAGCTGGCCCGTGAAGGGATTCGGGTGAATACCATTGCTCCTGGCCTTTTTATGACGCCAATGCTGGCGGGTATGCCCCAGGAAGTGCAGGACAGCCTTGCAGCCACGTTGCCGTTCCCGAAACGCCTCGGTAAGCCGGAAGAGTTCGGGATGATGGTGGACCAGATGGTGCGCAACCCGATTCTGAATGGCGAAGTCATCCGGCTTGATTGTGCCCTGCGGATGGCGCCAAAGTGACATTGGAATAACCTGCCAAAAGCAGGTTTCTGTAATGGTGTTCGCCAAAAGCGAACCGGTAACCACAGGTGAGTGATATGACTAACCCTGTCGATCAGGAAGAACTGGCTCTTTTTCGGGAGTCTGTGATCAAGGCTCTGGAAACCGAAGTGGCCCCGCATTACGAGGCCTGGGAGAAAAGCGGCATTGTGCCACGGGAGCTTTGGAACACTCTGGGCGATGCAGGCATGCTGTGCGTCGATGTGCCGGAAAACTGCGGCGGCTGCGGCGCACCCTTCCAGTACTCGGTCGTGGTGGGTGAGGAGCTTGCCCGGCTGGGATTTGGTGCGCTTTCCACCAACGTGATGGTGCATTCCGACATTGTCGCGCCCTATCTCAGCCATATCGGCAATGAACAGCAGAAACAGCAGTGGCTGCCGAAGATGGTATCAGGTGAGGCGGTGGGCGCCATTGCCATGACCGAACCGGGCGCCGGCAGCGACTTGCAGGCCATGCGCACCAGCGCTGTAAAAGACGGCGACGACTACATCCTCAATGGCTCCAAGACCTTCATCACCAACGGCCAACACGCCGATATGGTGATCGTCGCCGCCAAAACCGATCCCAAAGCCGGAGCCAAGGGGATCAGCCTGTTCCTGGTCGATACGTCGTTGCCAGGATTCAGCAAAGGCCGGAACCTGGACAAGATTGGCCAGCACTCTGGCGATACCTCCGAGCTGTTTTTCTCCGACATGAGCATACCTGCCTCGGCGTTGCTGGGCGAGGAAGGGCAGGGTTTCGTTTACCTGATGCGCGAACTGCCCCGTGAGCGACTGGTGATCGGAGCGCTGGGTGTGGCAGCGGCCCGGGGCTCGCTGGACATGACCATCCAGTATGCCCAGGAGCGTGAGCTGTTTGGCCAAAAGCTCAGCCAGTTGCAGAACACACGCTTCGAAATTGCCCGCATGGAAACGGATTACCGCATCAACAAAGCGTTTGTGGATCAGTGCATTCGGGAATACGAAGAGGGCAAATTGGATGCCCCCACGGCGTCCATGGCCAAGTACAGCGCTACCGAGATGCAGTGTCGTGTTGCTGATGGCTGTTTGCAGCTGTTTGGCGGCTACGGCTACACCACGGAGTACCCGATTTCCAGGAACTTTATTGATGCCCGGGTGCAGCGGATTTATGGCGGCACCTCGGAAGTAATGAAGGAAATCATTGCCCGGTCGGTACTCGGAAGATAGTACCTCCTGAATCCAGCGCTAATTCTTTTTGAAGGCGACTGAAATGTATGGGGTTCGAGCAGGGGGATACCTTTCCGGGACCGTCAAAAGCCATGGATGGCTTTTGTCGAGCGTACAGGGATGTATTCACAGCGTGTCTCGGAAAGGTATCCCCCTGATCGAACCTGACTCCCAACATGGAGACCAGATTCAATGAACAACAATGACATCGTTATAGCAGGCTCCGCCCGAACCCCCATGGGCGGAATGATGGGCTCCCTGAGTACGGTACGTTCACCGGACCTGGGTGCCGTCGCCATTAAGGCAGCCATTGAACGCTCCGGCCTTCAGCCGGCAGACATCCAGGAAGTGATCATGGGCTGCGTGCTGCCCGGTGGCTTGGGCCAGGCGCCGGCGCGTCAGGCCTCGAGGGCCTCTGGCATCCCGGACAGCTCCGGCTGCACCACCATCAACAAAATGTGCGGCTCCGGCATGCAGGCCGTCATCATGGCCCACGACCAGATCAAAGCTGGCACCAACAACATCATGATCGCCGGCGGCATGGAAAACATGAGCCAGGCACCGTACCTGTTGCCGAAAGCCCGCGCCGGCATGCGCATGGGCCATGGCCAGGTACTCGACAGCATGTTCCTGGACGGCCTGGAAGATGCCTACGAGGGTGGCCTGATGGGCGTATTCGCCCAGCGTACGGCAGACAAATTCGACATCACCCGCCAGGCCATGGACGAATTCGCCATCGGCTCCCTGCAAAAATCCCTGGCGGCCATCGAAAACGGCTGGTTCCGAGACGAAATCGTACCGGTAACCGTCCCGGGCCGAGGCGGCGACACCGAAGTGGATACCGATGAACAACCGGGCAACGCCAAACCGGAAAAAATTCCACACCTCAAACCCGCGTTCGCCAAGGACGGTTCTGTCACCGCCGCCAACTCCAGCTCCATCAGTGATGGTGCTTCCGCGCTGGTACTGGCCTCCGCCGCCGAAGCCGATGCCCGGGGCCTGACCCCGCAGGCCCGGGTCGTGGCCCACGCTACCAACGCACGCCTGCCGTCCGAATTCACCATCGCACCGATCGGCTCCATCGAGAAGGTGCTCAAGAAAGCGGGGTGGACGCTGGACGATGTCGATCTGTTCGAGATCAACGAAGCCTTTGCCGTGGTCACCCTGGCGGCGATCAATGAGCTTAAGCTTCCTGCGGAGAAGGTCAACGTGCACGGCGGTGCCTGTGCACTGGGGCATCCGATTGGTTCCTCCGGCTCCCGGATCATCGTCACCCTGATCAATGCGTTGAAACAGCGTGGGCTTAAGCGTGGTGTAGCCTCGCTCTGCATCGGTGGTGGTGAAGCCACGGCTGTGGCTATTGAGCTGATCTGATCGGCTTATATTCCCTGTAGCCTGTCAGCTCTGGGGCGGGCTTGCGGGGTGGCCGGGTTAAAGATCCCGTTCCTGGAATTGTCGCGGTTCGATTTTCAGCTTTTTCAGGCGTGAGGACAGGGTGGTCGGTTTGACACCCAGCAGCGCAGCGGCGCCATCGTCGCCGAACACCCGGCCGCCACTGATTTTCAGGGCTCGTCTCAGGTTGTTTGTCTCAAGCTCCCTGAGTTCGTGCTCTGTCATCAGTTCACCGTCGAAATGCCTGGCTGGCGGCATGGGTTCCAGCGTGTGTCTGGCGGCAGAATCCGGACCCTGCAGGTCCAGATCCAGCCGGCCATCGGCTGTGATCACCTGACGTTCAATAACGTTTTCCAGCTCCCGAACATTGCCTGGCCACGGGTAAGCTTTGAGCGTTTCCACGTCCCGCTCCCGGAGTGCCAGCGGTGGCCGGTTGAATTTCTGGCACGCCCGGTTCAGAAACTCCTGGGCGAGAATGGGAATGTCCTCGATACGTCGGCGCAACGGCACCGACTCAATAGGGAACACATTCAGGCGAAAGTACAGATCCTCCCGGAAGTTCTTGTCCCGGACCTCGGTTTTCAGGTCGCGGTTGGTGGCGGCAATGACACGAACGTCCACGGCTCGGGTGTGGTTTTCCCCCACGCGTTCGAACTGTTGATCCTGCAAGACCCGCAGCAGCTTGCCCTGGAGCTCCAGTGGGATCTCGCCCACTTCATCCAGAAAAAGGGTACCCCCATCGGCGAGCTCGAAGCGGCCAACCCGGTCGCTGACGGCTCCGGTAAAGGCACCCTTTACATGGCCAAAGAATTCACTCTCAAAAAGATCCTTGGGAATCGCTGCGCAGTTTACCCGGATCAGGGGGCGATCCCGTCGGCTGCTTGACTGATGAATGGCCCGGGCAATGAGTTCCTTGCCGGTACCGGATTCCCCGGTGATCAACACGTTGGCATCGGTTGGGGCGACCATTCCGATTCTGCGAACGATGGCTTTGATAGCATCGCTCTGGCCTAAAATTTCGTGAAAGTGGTATTCCGCACTGAGTTCTTCCTGAAGGTAGGCGTTTTCCATTTCCAGGCGGTGTTTCAGGGTTTCCACTTCCTCCAGTGCTTTTTGCAATTCCTTCTGAGTCTCAAGCCGGGCAGAGATATCGCGAAACACCACCACGGCACCAACCGGGTGGCCATTGTCTATAATGGGCGTGCTGGTGTATTCCACCGGAAAGCCGGTGCCATCCTTGCGCCAGAACCAGTCCTCGCCAACCCGTTTTACACTGGCGTCCCGAAACGCGGCATAGATAGGGCATTCTTTCAGGGGGAAGATGCTACCGTCTTCGTGGGAGTGGTGCACCACCCGGTGAATCACCCTTCCCATCAGCTCGTCAATGCGCCAGCCCAGCATGCGTTCCGCTGCCGGGTTGGCAAAGGTCGTCCGTCCCTCGGCATCCACCCCGTAAATGCCTTCGCCCACCGCGTGCAGGATCAACTGGTTTTCCCGCTCCATGTCCTTGAACAGTTCTTCTACCCGCCGCCATTCCAGCAGGCCACCCCGGTGGTAGTGGTTGGCGTCGTGTCGTTCCCGCAGGGTGCGCAGTTGGCGCCGGTCCCGAAGCAGTAGCAGGAGACTCTGGGATTCGGCTTCACCCACTCGTGAGGAAGAAATCTCCAGCTCCACGTTGCGCCCATCCCGATGCTGCAGGATGAAATCCCGGCTCCAGCCATGACTGCGAAACAGGGTTTCCTCGGTAAAGGCGATGAGCTGAGGCCGCTGGTCGGTGAACAGGTGGGTACAGGGAGTGCCAATCAGTGACTGCCTGTCGGTTCCGACCAGTCGCCCCATGGCACTGTTGGCAGCGATGATGAGATCGCGCCCGGCATCCACCAGCAGCGCCGCCTCCGGCAGGTGGTCAATCCAGCTGGTGGTACTGGTGGATGTTATCGCGGCTTTGATTGTCATCGGGTTGTCCTTTCTCTGGCCTGACAGAGACAGAACAAACCTTGTGCCAACTCTGAAATTTCGTAGTGGAGGCTACGAAATATCGTTAATTACGAAAGTTCGTAATTGGCAGGAAGCGCCGAACAAAAATAAAAGCTATATAAAACAAGGTGTTAAATATTTTTTTGGGGTTGGCACAAACCCTGCGATATCTCCTCCAGAACGTGTTGTCGGCCCGGGAGCAGATTCTCTCCGGGAGCCGAGCCACCACTTTACTGCACCGCAAGAGTGCATAAACGACCCGTACTTCAGGAGAGTGCCCCATGACGACAAAGAGCCTTGGTAATCCGTTTGATGGAGACAAATCGCTGATCCACGCCAAAACCTGTGGCTGCCCGGACTGCAAGCCCGGCCAGGACACCCCGGCAATTTCGCTGGACCTAAAATCTTCCGTCAGCAGGCAGGACGCATCGGAGGCGCCACTGAATTCAGAAGAGATGATGGACCGAGCCATCGAGAGCGCCGTTGTCCGCTCTGTATTCGGCCACAACGACCACAGCCGCCGCAGCTTCATGAAAATGATGGGTGCGGGCACCGCCGCTGCGCTGCTGGGCAGCGTGTTCCCCATGGACAAGGCCAAGGCCGCGGTTAAGGAATCCCTCGGCAAGCTT
The DNA here is from genome assembly GCF_041155085.1 of Marinobacter sp. RI1. Lineage (NCBI taxonomy): Bacteria > Pseudomonadati > Pseudomonadota > Gammaproteobacteria > Pseudomonadales > Marinobacteraceae > Marinobacter > Marinobacter sp. RI1. The sequence goes on along the minus strand of NZ_AP031605.1, from coordinate 3,245,424 downwards.
GAGAAGACCAAACTGAACGTTGGCTTTGTACCCATTACCTGCGCCACGCCGATCATCATGGCTCACCCCATGGGCTTCTATGAGCGCTACGGCCTGGACGTGACCGTGACCAAGACCGCGGGCTGGGCGGTGGCCCGTGACAAGTCCCTGGCCGGTGAATACGACGCGTCCCATATGCTCACCCCAATGCCCCTGGCCATGACCATGGGTGCCGGCTCCACACCGGAACCGTTCATCATGCCGGCGGTGGAGAACATCAACGGCCAGGCCATCGTGCTGCACGTGGACCACAAGGACAAGCGAGATCCCAAGCAGTGGAAGGGCTTCAAGTTCGGGGTGCCGTTCGAATATTCCATGCATAACTTCCTGCTGCGTTACTACCTGGCCGAGAACGGTATCGACCCGGACAAGGACGTGCAGATCCGAGTGGTTCCGCCACCCGAGATGGTGGCCAATCTTCGTGCCGGTAACCTCGATGGCTACCTGTCACCGGACCCGTTCAACCAGCGTGCCGTGTGGGAGAAGGTGGGCTTCATTCACATGCTTACCAAGGATATCTGGGAAGGCCACCCCTGCTGCGCCTTCGCCTGCAGCCAGCAGTTTGCGACTCAGAATCCGAATACCTATGGCGCTCTTTTGCGGGCCATCATTGATGCCACCCAGTACTCCAACAATCCGGAAAATCGAAAGGAAATCTCCGAAGCCATCGCGCCCAAGAACTACCTGAACCAGCCGGTCCCGGTCATCCAGCAGGTGCTGACCGGGTACTACGCGGACGGCCTGGGCGAGGTGAAGAATGTGCCGGATCGAATCGATTTCGATCCGTTCCCCTGGCATTCCATGGGCGTGTGGATCCTCACCCAGATGAAGCGCTGGGGCTACATCGAGGGCGACGTGGATTACAAGGGCATCGCCGAGCAGGTCTACCTGGCCGGAGAAACCGGCAAGCTCATGGAGGAGATGGGCTACAGCGCGCCGGACAAGACCTACAAGACCCACACCATCATGGGCAAGACTTTTGATCCGGACAGCGCGGAAGAGTATGCCCGCAGCTTTGCGATCGGGAGGGTGTAACCATGGCTTCCCTGAACATACGGGCAGCGTTGCTGTCGGTGTCGTTCCTGATTGTGGCCCTGGGGCTGTGGGAAATGGCAACCCAGCCGCCGGAAGCCCAGACCGGAATGAGCGAATACGAAATGCTCATGGGTGGCGCCGACCAGGAATCCCGCGTACCGCCCCCATCAGCGGTGATCAAGCTGGCCTGGGCCGAGCTGTCGAATCCGTTCTACGACGCCGGCGCCAACGACAAGGGTATCGGCATCCAGCTGGCCTATTCGGTGTACCGGGTACTTACCGGCTACCTGGCGGCCATGGCCATCGCCTTGCCCCTGGGGTTCCTGATCGGTATGTCTCCGCTGATGTACAAGGCCCTGAACCCCTACATCCAGGTTTTGCGGCCGATTTCGCCGCTGGCCTGGATGCCCCTGGCCCTGTTCATCATCCAGGACTCGGACGCCTCGGCCATCTTCGTGATCTTCATCTGCTCGATCTGGCCGATGCTGCTTAACACCGCCTTTGGTGTGGCCAATGTCCGGCAGGATTGGGTGAACGTGGCCAGAACCCACGAACTGGGGCCGATCAAAACCGCGTTAACCGTGATTCTGCCGGCGGCCGCGCCCACCATCCTGACCGGCATGCGCATCTCCATCGGTATTGCCTGGCTGGTCATCGTGGCGGCGGAAATGCTCGTGGGCGGCACCGGCATTGGCTACTACGTGTGGAACGAGTGGAACAACCTGGATCTGGCCAGTGTGATCTTCTCCATCCTGATGATCGGGGTGGTGGGCATGCTGCTGGACCTGGCCCTGGGCAAGGCCCAGAAACTGGTGGAGTACAAAGAATGAGCGGCCCGGCACCGGCCGCCGATGCCGGCCTCAACCCTCCGAACGGAGACCTGTTATGAGTAAACCATTCCTGGAAGTAGATGGCCTGTCCAAAGTCTATCCGGATGGCCAGGGCGGTGAGCTGACCGTCTTCGAGGATATCCGCTTTGCCCTGGAAAAAGGCGAGTTCGTCTGCATCATCGGCCACTCCGGCTGCGGCAAATCCACCATCCTGAACGTGCTGGCTGGCCTGGACGAAGCCAGCGCCGGCAACGTGGTGATGAACGGCAAGGAAGTAAAGGGCCCGGGCCTGGAGCGCGGCGTGGTGTTTCAGAACTACAGCCTGCTGCCCTGGAAAACCGCCCTGAACAACATCGTATTTGCGGTGAAAGCCCGTTGGCCCGGCTGGTCCAAGGAAAAGGTGAGGGAGCACAGCGAGCGCTACCTGAAAATGGTGGGCCTGGAGCACGCCATGAACCGCAAGCCCTCGCAGCTCTCAGGTGGCATGCGCCAACGGGTGAGCATCGCCCGGGCCTTCGCCACCCAGCCGGAACTCCTGCTGCTGGATGAACCCTTCGGCGCGCTGGATGCCCTTACGCGAGGAGTGATTCAGGATGAACTGGTGAAGATCTGGGAAGAAACCCGCCAGACCGTGTTCATGATCACCCACGATGTTGATGAAGCCATTCTCCTGTCCGACCGCATCTTTCTGATGTCCAACGGCCCCAATGCTCGCATCGCCGAGAGTGTGAAAGTGGACATCCCGCATCCGCGGGCGCGGGCCACCATTTTCCAGAACCCGGCTTACCACAAGACCCGGGACTACCTGGTTGACTTCCTGGTCAACCGAAGCGGCTCGGCCCTGCCGGAACAAGACGGCAGCCCGAAAGTTGTCGAGCCTGCCAAAGGTATCGCTCAGCCGGAACCGGCGGCGGCCGAATCTGAAACCGAATCCGAAACTGCCGCTCGTGCGGTGAATGCCTGACGTTAAAAGTGAAGAGAGGAACCAACCATGATGAACAAAGAACTGATGACCGCAAAAATCCTTGAAGCCAAAGTTGCCAAGGGCATGACCTGGGAAGCGATTGCCGAGGCAGTGGGGCTGTCGCCGGTGTTCACCACCTCTGCGGCTCTCGGGATGAACAGCCTCACCGAGGACAAGGCTTTCGCCCTCTGTGAAACCCTCGGCCTCGACAAGCCGGTAGCCGAAGCCCTGCAGGTCTGCCCCAAAAAAGCGTGGGATGGCGCTGTTCCCCAAGACCCGCTGATCTATCGCCTGTATGAAGTGGTAGGCGTGTATGGCGATACCATGAAAGCGCTGATTCACGAGAAGTTCGGGGATGGCATCATGAGTGCCATTGACTTCACCATGGACATTGAGAAGGAAGAGAATCCGAAGGGCGACCGGGTGGTGGTTACCATGAACGGGAAGTTTCTGCCTTATAAGGCCTGGTAATCGCTGAGCTTTGAGTTTGTCCTTCTCGTAGCCTTCTGGCTGCGGGGCGGGCTTGCGGGGTGGCCGGTGGATTTTTCTTGGAAAAAGAACTCGCTTCGCTCAGACACCTTTTTCCGGCGAAAAATCCACCAACCACCCCGCGCCGACGGGCATTACGGTTATACAGGTGATGCCCGTCGGTGGGGGGTATATCTGTTCTGCACGTCGGTAGGGGGGTATGGGGTGTTTTTCTGACAGGAAAAAGGTGTCTGAGCGAAGCGAGTTCTTTTTCCCGAAGAAAAATACCCCATACCCGCCGTACCTGCCCCACAACTACAAGGCTGCGAGCCCAAGCCCAACTAGGGCAGGTCGGTAACGGCGCCCGTAGATGCAGAGCTCACCACACGGGCATACTTGGCCAGCACTCCCCGGGTAAATCTGGGTTCCGGCGGCGTCCAGGCTTTGCGCCGTTTTTCCATTTCCGCGTCAGAGATTTCCAGCACAATCGAGTTGCTCACGGCATCAATGGTAATGGTGTCGCCGTCTTCCACCAGCGCAATTGGCCCGCCCACGGCGGCCTCAGGTGTGATGTGGCCAACCACAAAACCATGGCTGCCACCGGAGAAGCGGCCGTCTGTAATCAGAGCTACATCACTGCCAAGACCTTTGCCCATAATCGCCGAGGTGGGGCTGAGCATTTCCCGCATGCCGGGCCCGCCTTTGGGGCCTTCGTATCGAATCACCAGCACGTCGCCGGCCACCACGGTGCCATCCAGGATGCGCGCCTGGGCCTCCTCTTCCGAGTGAAAGACACGGGCGCGGCCGGAGAAATGGGTGCCTTCCTTGCCAGTGATTTTCGCCACCGAGCCTTCCGGAGCCAGGTTGCCATAGAGAATGCGTAGATGACTGTCGGCTTTGATCGGGTTGTCGAAGGCGTGGATGATCTGCTGGCCTTCGGGGTAGGGCTCCACGGTCTCGAGGTTCTCTGCCAGGGTCTTGCCGGTCACCGTGAGGCAGTCCCCATGCAGCAGTCCCCGGTCGAGCAGCATCTTCATTAGCGGTTGAATGCCACCAATGGCCACCAGCTCGGACATCATGTAGTGGCCGGAGGGGCGAAGGTCTGCCAGGACCGGTACCTGTTTGCCGATGCGTACGAAATCGTCCAGTGACAGCTCCACTCCCACGGTACTGGCCATACCCAGAAGGTGAAGCACGGCGTTGGTGGAACCACCCAGCGCGATCACCACGGTGATGGCGTTCTCGAACGCTTCCCGGGTCATGATGTCGGAGGGCTTGATATCGGCTTCCAGCAGTTTCAGTACCGCGGCGCCCGCGGCTTCGCAATCCGCCAGTTTGCTGTCGGAAACGGCGTTCTGGGCCGAGCTGCCTGGCAGGCTCATACCCATGGCCTCAATGGCGGAGGCCATGGTGTTGGCGGTGTACATGCCGCCACAGGAGCCTGGCCCGGGAATCGCGGTTTCCTCGATCTGTTTGACTTCGATCAGCTCCATGTTACCGCGGGCATGGGCGCCCACCGCCTCAAACACGGAGATGATGTCGGTATGGTTTTCGCCGGGCATGATGGTGCCGCCGTAAACGAAGACCGAGGGCCGGTTCAGCCGGGCAAGGCCCATCATGCAGCCGGGCATGTTCTTGTCGCAGCCACCGATGGCGACCAGTCCGTCGAAGCCCTCACAACCGGCCACGGTCTCAATGGAATCGGCAATCACCTCGCGCGACACCAGAGAATATTTCATGCCCTCGGTGCCGTTGGCGATGCCATCAGAGATGGTGATGGTGTTGAAGATAAGGCTCTTGCCCCCGGCTCCGTCGGCACCCTTGGCGGCCTCCCGGGCCAGGCCGTCAATGTGCATGTTGCAGGGCGTGAGGTTGCTCCAGGTGGAGGCAATGCCAATCTGAGGTTTTTGAAAATCCTCGTCGGTAAAACCTACCGCCCGGAGCATGGCCCGGCTGGCGGATTTATTGATACCGTCTACCACCGGTGCCGAGTGTCGGCGTCGTTTATCGGTTGTCATGCGTTATCCCTCTCCGTCGTTTCAAGCCGATCGCGACCGTGCCATGGTATCGGAGACCAGTTCAACTCCGGCAACGGTATGCAGTTTCTCCAGCTGAGATTGAAGCATAGCAACTGGCCGGGAACCCTCCAGCGTGAGGGCAATGTCGAGGGTATCGCCAGTTGATTCCATGGCCATCCTGGAAATACGGAAGCCGCGCACCCGTACCACCCGGCACAGCCGCTCCAGAGCTGCCGCTTCCTGGTTCATGCGGCAATTCAGGGTATATCGTTGACTGGCGCTTTCATGATTCGGCTTCATGCTACCTGCTCCTTGCGGCTGTTCGTTTTACGGGGTTCGTCAATCATTTCCTTGTTGCTGGCGCCGGCTTTGACGATGGGCCAGACGTTCTCTTCGCGGCTGATGGCAACGTGCAGCAGCATCGGGCCGTTGTACGCCAGAATGGTCTCGATGCCGCGGCGGATCTGGTCGGTCCGCTCAATGTGCAGGGCCGGGATATCGAACGCCCGGGCCATGGCGACAAAGTCCGGATTGTCGTCCAGATCGATCTGGCTCTCGCGGTTGTTGTAGAACAGTTCCTGTTGCTGACGAACCATGCCCAGGCACTGGTTGTCCAGAATGATCAGCTTCAACGGCAGGTTGTAGCGCCGTATGGTGGCCAGTTCCTGTGCGTTCATCATGAACGAGCCATCACCGGTCACGTTGATGACGGTGCGTGTTCGGTCCGAGAACTGGGCGCCGATGGCCGCCGGAAGCCCGAAGCCCATGGTGCCCAGACCTCCGCTGGTCAGGTGGTGGCGTGGATGGGCGAACTGGTAGTACTGGGCAACCCACATCTGATGCTGGCCAACATCGCAGGCGATGACAGTGTCGTCGCCGGTGATGCCGGAAAGCTGACGGATGAATGCGGGGCCGGTAATGGGGGCCAACGGTTCCTCGTTATCGGCGGCGCGGAAGCCTCCGGTGGTATGCCAGGTGCGGCATTGTTTCTGCCAGGCGTCGATAGCCAGTGGCTCAGCCGCAATGGCATCGGTCATTGCCGCCAGAATGGCGTTCAGATCGCCGCGCAGAGACAGGTCTGCTGGCCGCAGTTTGTTGATCTCGGCGGCATCGGCGTCAATATGGATCATCCGGGCATTAGGCGCGAATCCGTCCAGGTTGCCGGTGGCACGGTCATCCAGCCGGGCGCCGATGACGACCAGGAGGTCGCACTCGTCAACCGCCTTGTTGGCCGCCCGGGAACCGTGCATGCCGAGCATGCCCAGATCATTCGGGTTGTTTCGGCCGGCGTTGCCTATGCCTTTGAGGGTAACTACGCCCGGCAGCCCCGAGACTTCGGCAAAGGTACGAAAACGGTCTTCGGCTCCGGCCAGAGACACACCGCCACCACTGTAGAGCAGGGGCCGCCTGGCTGATTTCAGCATGGCCAGGGCCGGGCCGATCTCCGGGCAATCCGCTGGCGGTGCCTCGGTGCAGGCCGGGGCTGGAGCCTCAATCTCGGACAACAGAATGTCTTTGGGAATATCAATCCATACCGGCCCGGGGCGGCCAGCCTGGGCCAGGTCGATGGCTTCCTCCAGAATGCCCGGCAGGTCTTCGGGGTCATCCACCAGGTAGCTGTGTTTGACGATGCCCAGGGTCATGCCAAGGATGTCGGTTTCCTGAAAGGCGTCGGTGCCAATCAATCCGGAGGGGACCTGCCCGGTGATCACCAGCAGGGGAATGGAATCCATGTAGGCGTTGGCAACGCCAGTGATCAGGTTGGTGGCGCCGGGGCCGGAGGTGGCAATACAAACCCCCAGTTGGCCACTGGCCCGGGCGTAACCGTCTGCCGCCAGGGCGCAGGCCTGCTCGTGGCGGCACAGCACATGCTCCATTCCCACGTCATCCACCAGCGCGTCATACAGGGGCATGATGCAGCCACCCGGATACCCGAAAACCGTGCTGATGTTATGGCGGTGGAACGCTGCAAGAATGTGCTGTGAGCCGTTCATGGTCGTTTTTCCCTTTTTCTTTGCCGCAAAAAAGAAACCCCCGGGACCTTGCGGTGCCGGGGGTTTCTGGTGTCGTTGTCAGGTTGTCGCTATCTCACCCGCTTGTCCACGCAAAAGCCCCCGGACGGTACCACGACCACCAGGACTAGCTTCACAAGGACCATAACTGCGTTGAGATTCATGAAATCGACAATCTGCTCTGAATTGAGTTGAACAATGTGTGTAGAATCTAACCCACGTTTTCAGGCGGATGCAAGGGCTTATTTCCGGAAATTCAACCGGTGCCGGCTTTTTCGCTTTCTCAAACCAAATCTGTTCACGGCGAGTGGTGCATGACAAGAGCAAAATGGAGCTCCCTGGGATTATCCCTTCTGGTCATCGTCTTATTGGTTGTATGGATGGCAACGGGTGAGGTAAAAGTCGCCAGTGAAGAGGCGCCGGAGGCGCCGGCTTCCGAACAGGTATCTGTCACCCGGGTTGAGGTAATACCGGTCAGCGCGCGGGCTTATCAGCCAGCCCTGAAGCTTCAGGGCCAACTGGAACCCTGGCAGTCGGTTCAGGTCAGTGCCCGCGTGGCTGGTACTGTTGAGCAACTGAACGTTGAGCTGGGGCAGCAGGTGAAAGCGGGTACGGTGCTTGCGACCTTGTCGATGGATGGTCGGGACACGGTGGTACAGCGCTGGCAGGCCAGTATTCGCAAGTTGGAAGCGGATCTGGCCGCCGCCCGGAAGCTGCGTTCCAGCAATCTGGCCGCCGAAACTGAAATACTGCGTCTGCAGAGTGAACTCGCCGCGGCTCGAGCAGAACTCGCTGCGGCTGAACTGGCGCTGAATCACCTCAAGCCCATCGCACCGTTTGATGCCACTGTGAATCGTCGCGAAGTGGACGAAGGCAGTCTGGTGCAGGTGGGAACGCCCCTGTTTGAGCTGGTACAGATAGACCGCCTGAAAGCCACCGGACAGATCCCCCAACAATCGGCGGCGCTGGTTCAACCGGGGCAGGCAGTCGATATACAACTGCTGGACGGCTCCCGGCTGGCCGGCGTTGTCAGTTTTGTGGCCAGCGCTGCCAATTCGGACACCCGAAGTTTTGCGGTGGAAGTGGTGGTGGAGAATCCTGAATTGAAGCGGGCTGCGGGCGGCTCTGCCAGCCTGAGTATTCAACTGCCGGAACAACAGGCCACCTTCATATCGCCGGCTTATCTGGGGCTGGATGACGATGGCCGGCCCGGCGTGAAGTATGTCGATGCCGATAATCGAGTGGTGTTTGAGACCGTGCGGCTGCTAAGCGTCTCGACCGACGGTGCCTGGGTTGCCGGCTTGCCGCCTGAGATTCGCCTGATTACCCGAGGGGCCGGATTTGTCTCGCCGGGTGAACAGGTGCGCCCTGTTGATACCTCCGACCAGCGGGGCTGACCGTCATGCGAGCATTGATTGCCGCGGCCATGGACCGAAGCCGCACCACGCTGTTGTTGTTCCTGTTCCTGCTGTTGGGCGGTATGGCGGCCTACCAGGCGATTCCCAAGGAATCCAATCCGGACGTCACCATCCCGATGATCTATGTCTCGATGACGCTTGAAGGCATCAGCCCGGAAGACGGTGAGCGCCTGCTGGTCCGGCCCATGGAGCAGGAGCTGCGCTCGCTGGAAGGCATCAAGGAAATGCGGGGTACCGCCTCAGAAGGCCATGCCTCGGTAATGCTTGAATTCGACGCCGGTTTCGATCCGGACAAGGCGCTGCAGGATGTCCGGGAGAAGGTGGATACCGCCCGCAGCAAGCTACCCCAGGAAGCCGACGAACCCCGGGTCAATGAAATCAACGTGTCGCTGTTTCCGGTGTTGTCGGTAGGCCTGTCCGGTCCGCTGTCGGAACGCGAGCTGATCACCATTGCGCGCCGACTTCAGGATGCCATCGAAGCCATTCCCGAAGTGCTGGAGGTGGAAATTGGCGGCGACCGGGAGGATCTGCTGGAGATCGTGGTGGATCCCCAGGTGCTGGAAAGCTACGGCATCGATTTTGATCAGTTGGCCTCCCTGGTTACCCGGAACAACCAGCTGGTGGCTGCCGGCTCACTGGACACGGGTAATGGTCGGATGGCGCTGAAAGTGCCGGGAGTAATCGAAACCATCGAAGATGTGATGTCGATGCCAGTGAAGGTGGACGGCGACACTGTGGTTACCTTTGGTGATGTGGCCATGCTGCAGCGCACCTTCAAAGACCCGACCGGCTTCGCCCGCATCAACGGGGAGCCAGCCCTGGTACTGGAAGTTTCCAAGCGCTCGGGCGCCAACATTATTGAAACCATTGAGCAGATTCGCACCCTGATTGATGAGTCCCGGCCCCGGTTGCCGGAGACCCTCGATATCCGCTTCATCATGGACCAGTCCGAGGAAGTGCGCGATATCCTCTCGGATCTGCTCAACAACGTGCTGACTGCCATTGTGCTGGTAATCATCGTGGTGATCGCGGCCATGGGCCCACGCTCAGCTGTGCTGGTGGGGCTCACCATCCCCGGGGCGTTTCTGACCGGCATCCTGGTGATCTGGAGCATGGGCCTGACGCTCAATATCGTGGTGCTGTTCAGCCTGATCCTCGTGGCGGGCATGCTGGTGGATGGCGCCATTGTGGTGTCTGAGCTGGCAGACCGGAATCTGTCGGACGGGCAGCCGGTCAAAGCCGCCTGGGTGGAAGCAGCCTCGCGCATGGCCTGGCCGGTTATTGCCTCCACGGCGACGACGCTTGCGGTCTTCGTGCCGCTGTTGTTCTGGCCCGGAGTGGTGGGCGAGTTCATGAAATACCTGCCGATGACCGTGTTGATCTGCCTGATTGCCTCGCTGGCTATGGCGCTGGTCTTTCTCCCGGTTTTGGGTGGCGTGAGCGGCGGTCGCCGGCACTACCAGGATGCCAGTGAAGGGCGTTTCATGCGGGGCTACCGACAGGTGCTGGCCGCTCTTCTGCAGCGCCCGGGCCTGACCTTGCTCGGCACCCTGATGGTGATTGTTGTGATCTACGCCGCCTATGGGCGCTTTAACCATGGTGTCGAGTTTTTCCCGAGTGTCGAGCCCGAGTCGGCCCAGGTTCAGGTACGGGCTCGTGGCGATCTGTCGGTGTGGGAACGTGATGCCATTGTACGTGAAGTGGAGTCTCGGCTGCAGAATATGCCGGAGGTAAAGGCCCTGTATGCGCGCTCCATGGTGACCACCAGCTCCCAGATGGCGCCGGATGTGATCGGCGTTCTGCAGTTCCAGTTCACGGACTGGTACACCCGCCGCACTGCCACGGATATTCTGGAAGACTTTCGGGAACGTACGGCAGATATCGCCGGTATTGAACTGGAGTTCCGCAAGCAGGAGGGCGGCCCGGCTGAAGGCAAGCCCATCGAGCTGCAGGTCAGCAGTATGGACAGCACACAGCTGGATGGCTATGTCGACAGCATTGAGAACCGCATGCGCGAACTCGGTGGTTTTGTCGATATTGAAGACGACCGGAGCCTGCCCGGGATCGAGTGGCGCCTGAATGTGGATCGTGAGGCGGCCGCTCGATTCGGTACCGATGTGTTGAGCATCGGCAGTGCGGTTCGGCTGGTAACCAATGGCCTGGTGCTGGCCACCTACCGGCCGGAAGATGTTCGCGATGAGGTGGACATTGCGGTGCGGGTGCCCAACAACTGGCGGGAGCTGGATCACCTGGAGCGCCAGACACTGAACACCCCCCGCGGTCAGGTGCCGCTGTCGGAATTCGTGGACCTGGAGCCAGGCGACAAGACCGGCTCAATCGTGCGGGTTGATGGCCAGCGCACGATCACCATCAAATCGGATATTGCGCCGGGCAGGCGAATGGACGAGCTGCTGCGGACCCTGCAGGCTGAGATGCCCGAGCCACCGGAAGGGGTGAGCGTGCGCTTTGCCGGCGAAAACGAGGATCAGCAGCAGGCCGCCAACTTCCTGACCTCCGCTTTTCTGGTTGCGGTTGGCCTGATGTTGCTGATTCTGGTGACTCAGTTCAATTCCCTTTACCAGACCCTTCTGATCCTGTCGGCGATTGTATTGTCCACCGCCGGAGTGCTGCTGGGCTTGCTGTTTTCCGGTCAGTCTTTCGGCGTGGTGATGGTGGGCATGGGCATCATTGCGCTGGCGGGTATTGTGGTGAACAACAACATCATCCTGATCGATACCTTCAACCAGATGAAGCGGGAGGGCAAAGCCGCCTACGAAGCCGCCCTGGAGACCGGTTGTCTGCGTTTCCGGCCGGTGTTGCTGACGGCCATCACCACAATCCTTGGGCTTACCCCCATGGTGTTGGGGGTAAATGTGAATCTGTTGGAGCCATCATTGGGACTGGGTGCGCCATCCACTCAGTGGTGGACTCAGCTGTCCAGCGCCATTGCAGGCGGCCTGGCCTTTGCGACGCTGCTCACTCTATTACTGACGCCGGCTTTGCTGGTTCTGGGAGAACGCACCGGCCAGCGGGTCAGGGGGCTGGTCCGGCGCATTTCGCAGCGTGATCAGTAGCGGATTCGCCCAGCCAACTCCTGGGCCTTCCGGGCCATAGCCTCAAGCTCCGGAACCGTGCGCAGGTTCTGCTCTGCGGCATCGTGCATGGCTTCGGAGATTTCGGCCACTTCTGTGACGTTGCGGTTGATGTCCTCGCTGACACTGGTCTGCTCTTCAGCAGCGGTGGCCACCTGCGTTGTGGCGTCGTTTACCTTGATCATCCTCTGGGTGATGTCTGCCAGTGTGGTTCGTACGGCATCCACGGATTCGCTGCTCTCTTTGGCGACCACCTCAGAGGCCTGCATGTACTCTGTGGCGTCCCGGGAGCCATTCTGAATGGAGGCAATGATCTCATCTATTTCCACGGTGGCGTCCTGAGTTTTGGCTGCCAGGTTGCGAACCTCATCGGCAACGACCGCAAAACCCCGCCCGGCTTCTCCAGCTCTGGCAGCCTCTATTGCGGCGTTGAGCGCCAGCAGATTGGTCTGGTCGGCAATTTCCCGGATTACCCGCATGACGTCGCCGACCTGTTGGCCGCTTTTGGCCAGTTCAGCAACGGTGGCCGCGGAACTGCGGATCTGATCGGTCAATCGATTCATGCTGGCAACCGCCTGGTTGATCTGTTCGTCGGCGTGTCGCGTCTGGTTAGCGGTTTCGTCCACCTGGCTGGCAACAGAACTTGCGTGCTGTGCGACGTCCTGAGCGGTGGCTGACATCTCGTTCATCGCCGTGGCTATCTGGTCAATGCGTTGGTGCGCTTTGTCAGACTGAGAGGACACTGCGTCGGCGTTGGACCGAATCATCGCTCCGGTGTCGGCCAGCTGAGACGCGTTGTGTTGCATCATTTCGCCGGTTTCCCGCAGGAACCGGTGCAGGGTTCGGGCGGTGTCCGCCAGTCGACCCAGCTCGTCCGGGCGTTTCAGGGTTACCGGGTCTGTCAGGTCGCCCTCACCAATTCTGCTCAGTTTGGCAATCAGCTCCTGGGTCGGACGTACCACGGATGTCACCAGAACACCAAGACAGGCCAGCGTGCCCATCACGATGGCAGCGAGCAGCAAGCCACCCATCAGCCAGGTGGTTTCCGTTGCGCTGTCCCGCAATTCGCCGGAGTGGGAGACGGCCACGTCACGAATTTTGTTGGCCGCCTGCTCAATCAGTTGCGCGGGTTCACGATCAATCCCGGTCACCGCTTCATCGCCCTCGGTATGATCGTACCCCGAGGCCACGAAATCCTGGTATCCCGTCCGGTACGCTTCGCCCATCCGTTGATGGGCGGCCCTGAACCGGTCCATCAGCGCGCGGGCTTCCTGATCAGCGATTCTTGGGATCAATTGGTCCAGCTGTTGTTGGATACTGGACTCGGTCTTCTGGAACCGTTGCCAGTATTTATCGCGCTGGGCATCGTCGGCGCCGCGAATCAGGACGTTCTTCCATTCCTGAACCTGTGTCTTGAAATCGCTGAGAATGTCTTGCGCTTGCAGGGCCAGGACAATCTCATCACTGATCAGGTGCTCGTATTCATCCTGGCTGGAGAGTGATCGGTTGAAGTAAATGCCTGCAACAATCGCAATCAGAAGGTTGGAGACCACGATGATGGTAAGGATCCGGTTAAGGATGCTTTTGTTGTACCAGCGCATGGGCGGGGTCCTGTAAGATGCTAGGGCTAATGGATTATCGTGGCGGTCTCTGGCGGGCTGCCTGACTGGTTTATCGGCCGACATTTTATATTATGAACCCTCTCACAGAAATTTATCGTGATTCCCAGCTTCTGGTGGTTCACAAACCGGCCGGGTTGCTTATGCATCGCAGCCCGATTGACCGCCATGAGACGGAATTCGCGTTGCAGTACGCCCGTTCTATGAACGGCGGAGCGCATGTCTATCCGGTGCATCGGCTGGACCGGCCGACCTCTGGCATCGTTTTGTTCGCCAGGGATCAGGCAACGGCGAGGGTACTGGGGCTTGCAATGATGGCGGGCGAATTCAAGAAGACCTACCTTGCGTTGGTTCGAGGTTGGGCGCCGGAACAGGGCGTGATCGATCATCCACTCCGGGAAGAGCCCGAAGACCGCCGATTGAAGGGAGAAGAACAGCCCGTCCGGCCGGCCCTTACTCGCTACCGTTGCCTCGCCACCACGGAGTTGCCGGTCTCTATTGAGCGTTACCCCACCAGTCGTTACAGCCTGGTGGAGCTGAAGCCCGAAACCGGCCGGAAACATCAGCTCCGGCGGCACATGAAGCATATTAGTCATCCGATTATCGGGGATGCCAATCACGGGCGTGGCCGGCACAACCGGTATTTTGCTGAACGGTTCGGCTATGGGCGGTTGATGTTAGCGGCCACTGAGCTGGAACTTTCACACCCGGCCACCGGGGAAGTCCTGCGGTTCTCCGCCCCTCCCGAGGAGAGCTTCCGAACTGTGCTGGAAATATTTGAACAGGATACGGTGACGGGTTAAGGGCTGACGCCAGCCAGATCGGACAACTTGTGTAGCTTTTTATGTCAATTTGCGACAAATAGTACTTTCAGCAGACGTTGTCGCTACCTTGGTGCATACTCAGTCGTAAGCTTATAACAAATAACAAGTGCGTTTGACGCCCGAGACTGCTATGCCACGGCTTTTTGTCTTCCTGACGCTGTTCTTTTATTTGGTGCTCCCTTCCATTGCCCATGCAGATGCCGGAGAGTGGGGGCCCTTTTCCAAACGCCTTGAGCTTTCACGGTTCGTCGATTACTGGAAGGAGACAGGGTCGCCATCGGTTGCTGACATACGGAACCTTCCGGACCAGGCCTGGACCCGAAACGGTAGTGACAGTGTCAGTCTGGGGTATGGCGAGGATATCTACTGGTTTCGGGTAAAGCTCACCAACACGCTGAAATCGGAAGCCAGTAATTTTCTGGAGATCGGTTACCCTGTCCTGGACCATATTGAGATCTACCGTGAGGTCAGGGGGAAGCTGCTCGAACCGCTGATCCTTGGGGATAAGCGTCCTTTCTACGATCGGCCGATCCACCATCGCAATTTCATTGTCCCGTTGGTGCTGCCCCCGGAATCGTCCACAACGGTTTATCTTCGGGTGGACACCACCAGCTCTATGCAGGTGCCCATGACGCTCTGGGAGCAGGATGCCTTCTACGCGGCTGAACAGGCTCGTAGCCTGTTTGAGGGGATCTATTACGGCATCGTCCTGGTGATGATGCTTTACAACCTTTTCGTCTTCATGGCTGTGGGAGAGCGCAGTTTTCTCTACTACGTTGGCTATATTGCAGCGATGCCGCTTTTCCTGGCGTCACTGCACGGTGTGGCGTTCCAGTACCTCTGGCCTGAGGCGACCTGGTGGAACGACCAATCCATTATTGTGTTCCTGAATCTGGTGGTGCTGTTCGGGGGAGCCTTCAGTATTCGCTTCATCAGTGTGACAAGAAAAAACCACCCGTGGCTGAACCGGTGGACGATGGCGATGATCATGACGGCCGGTCTGCTTGCCCTGGCGGGCCTTCTGATTCCCTACAGGCTGATGATTCTTCCGACCATTCTGGTTGCCTTTGTGGGATGCTCCACCATGCTTATGCTGAGTGTGGTGCGCTGGCTGAAGCGTGACCCAGCTGCCCGGTATTACACGGTGGCCTGGGTGTTTATGCTGTTCGGGGGCATCGTATTGGCGCTGAGCAAATTTACCATGCTACCCAGGAACCTGCTGACTGAGAATGCCACTCAGGTTGGCTCGGCCCTTGGTGTGATTCTGTTATCACTTGCGCTGGCTGACAGGCTGAACCGGGAGAAGAAGAAGTCGTTTGCGGCCCAGCAGAAGTTATTGCGTGAGGAACGCAAAGCTCGACTGGCCCAGGAAAAATCGTTGCGTGTTCAGCAAGAGGCTAATGCCCTGTTGGAGGAGAGGGTGCAGGAGCGGACCCGTGACCTGGAATCCCTGAACGAACAACTACTGGAACTGAGTGCGACGGATCCCCTTACCGGACTCAAAAACCGGGGGCACTTTGACAAAAAGTTTCAGGCTGACGTGGTCCATGCCTATCGGTTTGAGGAGACGCTGTCGCTGCTGGTGGTAGATATTGATCACTTCAAGAGCTTTAACGATACCTACGGCCATCTGGTGGGCGATGACTGCCTGAAAATGGTCGCCGACTGCATCAAACGGCACGTCACCCGGCCGCAGGATCTGGCCGCGCGATACGGCGGCGAGGAGTTTGTTGTCCTGTTGCCAGACACTCCGGAAGCGGGCGCCGTTCGGGTCGCCGAGAGAATCCGCGAGGAGATTCAGAAAACAGCTTTCCGGGTCTCGGATCAGGTACTTCATCTCACCGTCAGTATTGGTGTTTGCAGCTGCGCGCCCGCCCGGGCGGACGCCACCAAAGCGTTGTTTGCCTGCGCCGATGACGCGCTTTACCAGGCCAAGGCGGAGGGTCGTAACCGGGTAATTGCAAATACCCAGGCCGGGCGGGACCACGCAGTCTGTCAGGCCTGATTTGACCGGGCTGCCTGGTTAAGGGTTGGCCAGGGGTGGTTGGCTTCCAGCGCGTAGGCAATCTCGAGCAGCGTGCGCTCATCGCCATGCCGACCCATAAACTGCACCGAAATAGGCAGGTGCTGACTGCTTTCCCCCATAGGTAAGGCGATAGCCGGAGCACCAGTGGCGTTGGCCAGCGGCGTAAAACTCACATAGCGGGTCAGACGTTCGAACAGGGTATCGAAAGGTACGCCGGGGCTTAGATGGCCCAGCGGCGGTGTGGTATGTCCCAGGACGGGGGTCAGCACCGCGTCATAATCATTCATGTGCCTCTGATAGTCGTGCCAGGAGCGTTTCAGCCGCCAGATGACAGCGGGCAGGCGCCAGAACTGGCGGCGGAACATTTTGTCCAGGCCATTGGTCAGACCGTCCACTCGGGATTTGTCGAAATCCGGGTGATAGAGCTTCTTACCGCGGGCTTTTACACCGAACGCGAGCATCCCCCAGTAAAGCGCAAAGTCATCCGGAAATGAGCTGGCGACCGGCACATCCATGGGCTCGATAATGTGCCCCAGCTTTTCCAGGTAGCGGGCCGTCTGCTCCACGGTTTGCCTGGTTTCCGGGTCGGTGGGGTGGCCGTTGATGGAGTCCAGCACCAGGCCAATGCGCAACTGTCGGCCAGAGGGGCCCTGCACATGCCCGATGGCGGGTAGTTTCCGGTTCCTGAACCAGGACTCGGCGTACGCCAGGAAGCCGGCGGTATCGCGCACTGAACGCGTGACGACACCATCACTGATGATGTTCACGGGCAAATCCCGGGCGGCATCGTTATCCACCACTCGGCCTCGTGTAGGTTTCAGGCCTACCAGCCCGCAACAGGCAGCCGGTATGCGGATAGAGCCGCCACCGTCATTGGCGTGGGCGATGGGCACCACGCCGGCTGCGACCAGGGCGGCAGCACCGCCTGAGGAAGCGCCACAGGAATAGTCCAGGTTCCATGGGTTGCGTGTCGGGTCTCCCTGGGCGGGCTCAGTTGAGGCGTTAAAACCGAATTCCGGCAGTGTGGACTTGCCCAGGCAAATAAAGCCCTGGGCCAGCATCTGTTCGGCAAAAGGGCTGGTTCTTTTCGCCACCCGGGGCGTGACAGCCTGTGAGCCGTGCCCGGTGGGCAAACCCTCAACGTCCGTGTTGTCCTTGATATAGGTAGGCACACCGGCAAAGGGGCCAGTCTGGGCGCCCGGTCGCTGGCTCTGTGTCAGCGCTGGCTGATAACGTTCGGCCACCACACCATTGATCACCGGCGCCGCCAGCTGTGCCCGCTCAATCGCCGCCGCCGCCACTTCCTGCGCCGAAACCTCGCCTGAACGAATCCGTTCAGCAAGTGCGGTAGCGTCGTTGTCGGCCATCGCGTCGTTGCGGAAACAATGGAAGCGGGTACTGGGTGGCTGATTCATGGCGGCTCCTGAAAGCAAAAACAGAGGCTTACTAACATAACCCAGGCTTAAACGTGACGATATGTCATTTCAGGTATGGCGTCACAAAATGGGTGCAAAATATGGCAGCAAAGGATTGATCGGTGTCTCTTTCAATGCAGCCTCAAGCACAGTAAGCTGTTTGCCAACCTACTGAACCAGAATGAATAATGGATCTGATCGAGCCTGCTGTCCGGGTTTTTCTCGGCGTTTTTTTCCTGATGATTGGTCTGCAGTTTGCGGCCCGTACGCTCGGCCTGTATTCACGATTAGGCTTCTCTCACATCAACTATGGCAGGGCCGGTACGGCTACCTGGTGGCATCGCCACACCTTTAACCTGTTCCGGGCTGCGATTCTGCTGGTTTGCCTGGCCAGGATCTGGGTTGATCTGGACGCCTGGCTGGGCGTTTTCCCCCTGCTGTACCACTGGCCGGTGTTACTGGCCGGGGCTGTGCTTCTGCTGGTTTCCTACACCGCCGTGAACTATCTGCAGGCCTACATGCATGAGGACTGGCGTTCCGGCATTGATGACCAGCATGGCAGTGGGCACCTTCTGACCGATGGACCTTTTGGTCGCAGCCGGAACCCGCTGTTTCTGGCGGTGATGACGGGGCAGTTGGGGTTCTTTCTGGCGTTGCCCAGCGTGTTTTCGCTGGTGTGCCTGGTGACTGGCGTGCTGGTGATCATGCGCCAGGCCAGGGAGGAAGAGAAAGCCCTGGCCAGGCGTTTTGATGAACAGTACGAGGCCTATTGCAAACGGGTGCCCCGCTGGTTCTGACTGTCGGGTTCAGGACGCTTTGTTCCGCGCTTCCTTGATCACGTCGTAAGCGTGGCTGATTTCACGGGTTCGTTCTTCCGCCATTTCCCGCATACTTTCGGGCAAGCCGCGTCCGGCGAGTTTGTCCGGGTGGTTTTCACTCATCAGCTTGCGGTAAGCGCGCTTGATCTCGGCGTCTGAGGCCTCTGGCGAGACGCCAAGAACCTTGTAGGCATCATCGATCTGCTGGCTGCTGGAATAATTGCGGGTACCGCCCGCCTGGCCGGCATGGGCACCACGCAGCATAGCTTCAAGCTGGTCGACCTGACTTTCCGGCAGCCCCAGCCCACGGGCGATACGAACCAGCATTTCGTGCTCGGCCGGATGTACCTGCCCGTCTGCGGCAACCGCAGACACCTGTACTTGCAGAAACATCTGCAACAGCACCGGCTGGCGGCCGGAAGCCTGCATGAAGCGCTGGAGTTCGGCGTCCAGGTCGAAGTCCGATGCCTTACCCCGGTTGAACGCTTCCTTGGCCATGGCTTTCTGGGATTCGTTCAGTCGAAAGCGAACGAACATGGCCTCTGCCATCTGGATTTCATCCCGTGAGACCACGCCATCGGCCTTGCACAGGGCGCCCATCACCGCGAACACGGATTCAATGAAACCGGCCTGCAGCCCCTGAAGCTTGCCCAGCAGTCGGCTTTTCATGCGCTGGAACAGGAACGCACCAATGGCTGCGCCAACCAGAAAGCCGGGGAATCGACCAAAGGCATAACCGATCAGACCGCCAAAAATGATTGCGAACAGCATTCTCTATCCTTCGTTGAGTAAACAGTCCTGAGAATATACGTGTTTTTGGTCAGGGCTTCATGAACAGGCTTTCATCCACGGTATCAATCTGCTCGGCCTTCAGGTGCTGGGCACCGTAGCGCCGATAGGTTCCGGAGCGTACGAAGAGCAGGAATACCTCCCGGTCTATATGGCCCTGTCTGGTCATGTTATCCATGATGTTCAGCGCTTCAGACAGTGTCTTGCCCTGCTTGTAAGGGCGATCCACGGCGGTCAGCGCCTCGAAGATGTCAGCCACGGCCATGATTTTCTCGGGAATGCTCATGTCCTCACCGCTCAGGCCGAAGGGGTAGCCCTTGCCGTCCACACGCTCGTGGTGAGTGCCGGCCAGCCGGGGCACACGGGCCAGACGGTCTGGCAGGGGCAGGGCATCCAGCATGCAGATGGTCTGCACGATGTGTTCGTTGATACGGAAGCGCTCTTCTTCCGTCAGGGTGCCGTACTGGATGGTCAGATTGTGGAGTTCTCCCCGGTTGTAGGCATACTCAGGCAGCTTCATGTCAAAGCCCCAGAGATTGCGCGGGTCGTCCCGCTGGACCGGAGGCACCCGGTCGCCCCAGGTGCGAATATGCCAGGGTTTGTCTGCCAGCAGTGGCTCTGTGGCGGGCAGTGCCGCTTCCGGAGAATCCGCCAGGGCTTGCTGCTCATCCCCGGAGAGGCCCAGTCGGTCACTGAAATGGCGTTGCCAGGTCTGGGCTCCGATCTGGCGAATGCGCGCTACATCCTCGTCCGACATGGACTCACTGCCCACATTGGCGTTTGCCAGGAAGCCAAAGTCAGCCTGCAATTGTGCCTGAGCCTCATCTCTGTAACGGGCAGCCTCGGTCGGGTCTTCTCCATTCAGGCAGGCTTGAAGGTAACGGATCTCGGCATCCCGGTGCAGGATTTCAAAGCGGGCCCGGATTTCGTGGATGCGGTTATAGATGGTTTCCAGCTTTACGGCTTTGTCGACCACATATTCCGGGCTGGTGATCTTGCCGCAGTCGTGCAACCAGGCCGCCAGGTGAAATTCGTAACGTTCGTCTTCGTTCATGCGGAAATGGGCAAAAGGCCCTTCCGATGCCTGCTCTGCCACCTCCGTGATCATCTGGGCGAGCTTGGGCACCCGCTCGCAATGGCCGCCGGTGTAGGGCGACTTGGCATCAATGGCGCTGGCCACCAGGCGGATAAACCCATCGAGCAGGGCCTGCTGGCTTTCGATCAGTTCACGGGTTTCGATGGCAACTGCGGCGGAGCCGGCAATTTCATCCACGAAAACAATCAGGTCATCACTGAGGTGGGTGTGGTCGCCCACTTCCATTTCGATGATCAATGCACCAATGAGTTTCTTGCGTCGATTACGCAGGATGGCAAACACCGGGTGGCCGGATATGTGGTTTCTGAGCTGGCGAATGATCTCGTTATCGTCTGCCGCCTGGTTGATGGCTGGCAGGCTGGCGGGCAGTTCAAGTCCGCGGTTAACAGCCAGGTCGAGCTTATGTTCATGGCTGCTGTACAGGTAAATAGCGCCCCGTTCCTGGCTGACGATGGCGATGATCTGATCAAGAATGTCGCGTAACAACTGGTTCAGGTCCTGGCCCCGGTTGAGCACCGTGGCGATGTTCTGGAAGCTTCGGATGGTGCGGGCCATGTCATCCAGGGCAATGCTGAGTTCCGAGGCTTCCCGGATATGGGACTCCGAGCGGATTGGCGTGTCAAAGCGGAAGCGGGAGAGGCTGCTGACCCGGTCGGTCAGGCGTTCAAGGGGTTTGCCCACCTGGCGCCCCATAAACCAGCCAAGTATCAACAGCAGAAGCGCTATGGCGCCGGCGATCGCGGTCTGTCGGGCAAGGGCGGCCCAGACATCGGCCAGCAGTTCATCCGAGGGAATGGCGACAACTACTGAGAGTGATTCATCGGGCAGGGTTCCAAGTTGCTCGGCCATGCCATACCAGTCACGGCCCTGCTGCTGAAAGCGGCGGATTTCCCGGTTGGTGCCCGGCTCAAGCACCTGGCGGATCACGGCATCGGGTTCGGTGTTACCGTCGGCGTCTGCAAGGAGTTCCCCGGAAGCGCTGACAATGGCCAGCCGGCTGCCTGCGGTCTGTTTCAGCTCCGCCAGTTGCGAGCCCAGGTCGGTCACGGTGACATCAACACCCAGCACGGTACCCGGGATACTGGCGGCCCTCTGAGACAGGGTCAGCCCGGTTTCCTGGGTGGTGAAAAACACATAAGGCGCTGATAGCTGGAGCGAATCTCCGGCCCTGGCTGCCTGATACCAGGGGCGCTGGCGGGGATCATAGTCGTAATCCGGCAGCGAGCGGCGTTCGAGCAGTTCCAGGTCGCTGTTATAGAATTGCCAGATGCCCTTGCGCAGGTTGCCCTGGTATTCCAGGCTTTGCAGCAGATAGCGACTGGTTGCGGGGGCGTCCGGAAACTGGAGTGAGCCCGAACTGCGAATCTTACGGAACAGGAAAAAATCGCCATTGTCATAGCCTGCGTATACCGCACTGACAATATCGCTGCTGGTGAGCACATCGGCAATCACCGGAAGGCGTTGTAGTCGTTGCTCAAGGGTGGAACTCTGGGTGAGTGGGTCGTGCCGCAACAAGGCCAGCGCCGTAGCCGGCGGTTGGGTAATGGCATTGATACGATCGTCCACGCTGAGAGCCAGCTGTCGAGCAGTGGCGGCGGCAGCGGTGACCTTGGCCTGTTCCATGCCCCGATAACTCTGGGCCACCAGTGTTATGGCCAGTATCAGCATTCCCAGGGTGATGGCAGACGCAATCAGGAATGCCAGTGATACCCGGGCGGTCTGTTTGTTGTGTGGCGGTTTTGTCTGTCTCACAGCGTCGGGATCCAGCGACGGATGAAGGGTTCTCTAAGTGTAGACGCTCTGCGGGCGTTATTCTGATTTCAGAAGATAAACGGGTGGCTTATGACGCCAGATCTGTTTTCCGGGTTGAATGATCAACCGACAGTGGAAGCCTTTGACGAGGGCGTGGTTGTGCTACGGCGTCATGCCGTGAAGCACCAGCAGGCCTTGATGCGAGATATAGATCAGGTGACGCGACACGCGCCGTTCCGCCATATGAAAACGCCGGGTGGCCATCAGATGTCGGCCGCCATGACCTGTTGCGGCCCCCTGGGGTGGGTGACTGACGAGACAGGGTATCGCTACCAGCCCCAGGATCCGTTATCCGGGCTTCGGTGGCCGGCTATACCCGATAGCTTTGTCTCATTGGCCCGCAAGTCGGCCCGGGAAGCGGGATTTCCCGGCTTTGACCCGGATGCCTGCCTGATTAATCGCTATCAGCCAGGGGCCAAAATGGGACTGCATCAGGATAAGAATGAAAAAGACTTTGCCTGGCCCATTGTGTCGGTGTCCCTGGGGCTGCCCATTGTGTTTCAGTTTGGTGGACTCAAGCGCAACGACCGCCCCGCGCGTATTCTGCTGGAACATGGTGATGTGGTGGTCTGGGGCGGCCCGGCCCGTTTGCGTTACCACGGCGTTCTGACTCTGAAAGCCGGTGAACACCCGGTGACCGGCTCGGCCCGCTACAATCTGACCTTCCGTAAGGCTGGCTGATACCTCATTGCAGCCAGGCGACCAACAGGCCTGCGGCCAGAGATAACACCATCGGGCCAGCCACCAGCAGACCGGTTTGTCGGTTGCCGATACTCCAGGCGATGCCCGATTTCACCAGATTATTCACCGCTGCCGCGATGACAATCCCCAGCACGGCTGCATCCATGCCCAGGCCATCGTTGGACATCCTGGTAAGAGACAGGGTGATGGCATCGACATCCGCCACGCCAGAGGTGGCGGCCAGGGCGTAAATGCCGACATCGCCAAAGGCATTCTTGAGGAATTCCCCCAGTAACAGAATGGCGGTCAGCAAGAAACCGAACACCAGTGCGGAAGAGAGATCCAGCGGGTTCTGGTTCATGGTGGGCTGGCTCACCTGCAGTTGCCGGGCGTTGCGGCGCCAAATGATCAGCGCGGGCACGTAGAGGAGGGTGGTCATCATGGCGACCGGCCAGATCAGGCTGGGCAGCAGTGCCTTGTTGATGACCAGGCAATAAACCAGAATCCGGGGGAACATGGTGCCGCAGGCAATCAGGATGCCGGCAGCAAACTGCGGGCTGAAGTCGGGATTTTTCGCCGATTGCCGGGCGAAGTGCAGGCTCAGGGCGGTAGATGAACTCAGCCCGGCAAACAGGCTGGTGAACAGAATGCCTTTGCGGGCCCCGGCGACCCGGATGGCAAAGTAACCGACAAATGAGATGGAGGCGATCATCACCACCATCCACCAGATTTCCCGGGGGTTGAGCACGCCACCCGGGCCCATGGCCTCGTTTGGCAGCAGAGGTAGCATCACCACCGAGATCAAAAGCAGTTTAAGGGCAGCGTCGAGTTCGCTGGCCTGAAGCTTGTGCACCCAGCCGTGGATTTCTTCCTTGTTGTCCAGAATGATGGCGGTGACCACCGCAGCAGCGGTGGCGATCACCGGATCCACCGCCACGGCAACAGCGCCGAAACAGAAGGTCAGCAACATGCCGACCATGCCGGTAATGCTGAAATTGCGGATGTGTTCCAGGCGCTCGCTGTAGGCCACCAGCCCCATGGCCACTACACTGAGTAGCAATACCGGAAAGGCCCAGGGGGTAATCTGCTCCGACAATACGGCGGCAATACCGCCCAACAGCCCGACCAGTGAGAAGGTGCGGATACCGGCAATGCGTTCCCCGGATTTCTGCTCCCGGGCATCCCAGCCCCGCTCCAGGCCAATGATGGCCCCGAGCAGCAAGGCCACGGCCAGATTGATGGTGGTCTGGTTGGCGTTTAGGAACTGGCTTGCTACATCGTCCATGTACTTGTCACCACAAAGATTATTTAAACGCATTCTAGGCAATTAGCGGCCCCGGCGGCACCCCCGGTCTGTCTGGATGGCCAGTCTGGCCATACTTTCAGGACGGTTTCTGGTACCCTTCGCGGCCCCGATCTGATATCCCCAGGAATTGAAAGCGACACCCCTGACCATGACAAACGCACTCAAGCAGAACTGGTTTTCGAACATCCGTGGCGACTTACTCGCCGGAACCGTGGTTGCGCTGGCACTGATTCCGGAGGCGATTGCC
This sequence comes from Marinobacter sp. RI1, assembly GCF_041155085.1. NCBI lineage: Bacteria > Pseudomonadati > Pseudomonadota > Gammaproteobacteria > Pseudomonadales > Marinobacteraceae > Marinobacter > Marinobacter sp. RI1. Next base: position 3,220,915 of record NZ_AP031605.1, on the reverse strand, counting down.
TTCTCTATCATTGCCGGGGTTGACCCGAAAGTGGGCTTGTATGCCTCCTTCTGTATTGCCGTGATTATTGCCTTTGTAGGTGGCCGCCCGGGAATGATCTCGGCGGCCACCGGCGCCATGGCGCTGCTGATGGTGACGCTGGTGAAAGAGCATGGGCTGCAATACCTGCTGGCGGCAACCCTGCTGACCGGTGTGATCCAGATTGCCGCCGGCTACCTGAAACTGGGCGGCTTGATGCGGTTTGTATCCCGTTCAGTGGTGACCGGTTTCGTGAATGCTCTGGCCATCCTGATTTTTATGGCCCAGTTGCCGGAACTCACCAATGTGACCTGGCATGTCTACGCCATGACCGCCGCTGGGCTGGCTATTATCTATCTCTTCCCGCTGATACCCACTGTGGGCAAGTTGATTCCGTCTCCGCTGGTTTGCATCGTCGGTTTGACCATTGTCTCCATGGTTATGGGGCTGGATATTCGTACCGTAGGCGATATGGGTGAATTGCCGGATACCTTGCCGATTTTTCTGTGGCCAGACGTACCGCTGACGCTGGAAACCCTGATGATCATCCTGCCTTATTCACTCGGTCTTGCCGTGGTAGGGCTGCTGGAATCCTTGATGACGGCGACGATTGTCGATGATCTTACGGACACGACCAGCGACCGTAACCGCGAGTGCAAGGGCCAGGGCATTGCCAATATCGGTTCCGGCTTACTGGGCGGCATGGCCGGCTGCGCGATGATCGGTCAGTCCATCATCAACGTGAAATCCGGTGGTCGCACACGTTTATCCACGCTCACGGCCGGTGTCTTTCTGCTGATTCTGGTTCTGGTGCTCGACAAGTGGCTGGTGCAGATTCCGATGGCCGCCCTGGTGGCCGTGATGATTATGGTCTCCATCGGTACCTTTAGCTGGGATTCCATCCGTAATCTCAGGGAGCATCCATTGTCCACCAATATCGTGATGCTGGTTACGGTCATTGTGGTAGTCGCCACCCACAACCTGGCTTTCGGCGTGCTGGCCGGTGTCCTGCTGGCGGCCCTGTTCTTCGCCAACAAGGTTGGCCATTACATGCTGGTTACCTCCGAGCTGGACGAGGCAACAGACACCCGTCGCTATACCGTGGTGGGCCAGGTGTTTTTCAGTTCCTCGGAAAAATTCCTGGAATCCTTTGACTTCAAGGAAGCGGTGGACAATGTTGTGATAGACCTCAGCCGCGCGCACTTCTGGGACATTACCGCCGTTGGCGCGTTGGACAAGGCAGTGATCAAATTCCGCCGTGAGGGTGCGGATGTGGAAGTGATTGGCCTGAATGAGGCCAGTGCCACCATCGTTGACCGCTTCGGGGTGCACGACAAGCCCGACGCCGTTGACCAGCTGATGGGGCACTGATATGACTCAGACCAAAGAAAACTCTGACATTCGCAGCAATAATAACAGCCAGAATCAGGCGCAAGGCGAGGCAGCTATGACGGCAGACAAGTTGAGAATTGTGGCGTGTATTGACGGTTCCCGGGCCGCCCCTGCAGTGTGCGACTTTGCCGCCTGGGCCAGCCGCCACATGGACACGCCGCTGATGCTGCTGCATGTTCTGGATGAAGAACGGTATCCGGCCGAGCCGGATCTGGCTGGCAGCATCGGCCTTGGCAGCCGCGAGCATTTGCTGGATGAGCTGGCGGAGCTGGACCGTAAGCGCTCCAAGCTTGCCCTGGAGCATGGCCACCACATGCTGGACGAAGCAGAGGCCAGGGTAAAAACTGCGGGTATTGGCGAGACGGTCAAGCGCCAGCGCCATGACAACCTGGCCGAGGCCCTGACCGCGCTGGAAAAAGAAACCCGGCTATTTGTGATGGGGTTGCACGGTGAAAGCAGTTCCGATCGCGATGTGCACATCGGTAGCCAGCTTGAGACCGTGATCCGTAGTGTGCATCGTCCAATTCTACTGGTGCCAGATGAATACAGCGAGCCGAAAAGTGCCATGGTGGCCTTTGATGGTTCCGCGACCGCCTTCAAGGGCATTGAGATGATTGCGGCCAGCCCGGTGTTACAGGGCATGCCTTTGCACCTGGTGATGGTTGGAGCCGACACGGCCGATCGTTGGGAGCAACTGAAAAAAGCGGAAAAAATGCTGGAAGGCCTCGGTGTTGAGATCACGCTGGCTATCCGCGCTGGCGATGTGGAGCCCACGCTGCACGCCTATCAGGAAGAGCACGGCATCGACATTCTGGTGATGGGCGCTTACGGCCACTCGCGAATCCGCCAGTTTCTGGTGGGCAGTACAACAACCACCATGCTGAAAACCGCGCACAAGCCGCTGGTTATTCTCAGATAAGGAGCAACCATTGCTCACAGGCAGCCGAGAGGGGAAGCCGATGATCAGAAGGTTATTGACCCTGATATCCCTGGTTGTCCTTGCTGGCTGTGCAGGAGGGATCAAGCCGATGGAACACGGGCCGGCAATACCGGTTGTTTCGGAGCCAGACGCTTTTCTGCAGGCACAGAGCGAAGAGCGGGTCGGCGCCGGGTTGCCGGCGGTAAAACTGCTGAACACCGGCCAGGATGCCTTTCTGGCCCGGGCCGCACTGATCGAGACTGCCAGCCAGCGCATCGACGCCCAGTATTACATCTGGAACGACGATGACAGCGGCCGCTACCTGGCCAGCCGCTTGGTTGCGGCCGCGGATCGCGGAGTGGTGATTCGCCTGCTGTTGGACGATATAAACGTCGCTGGCAAGGAATCCCTGTTCGCCCTGCTGGATGTCCATGCCAATATCCGCGTGCGTATTTTCAACCCATCCCGGTCCCGGGATGGCTTTGGCCGCTGGCTCTCGTTTATCACTGACTTTGATCGCATCAACCGGCGCATGCACAACAAAACCTTTGTGGTGGACGGTCTTGTGGGTATTGCCGGGGGCAGGAACATCGGGGATGAGTACTTCGATCAGCATCCGACACTGAACTTCCGGGATCGCGATGTTCTGGTGCTGGGGCCGTTGGCGGGGGACATGACCGCCAATTTCGAGGCCTACTGGGACAGTCCCTGGACCTTGCCGCTGGCAGAGCTTTATCCCAAGCCTGAACAGGCACAACCGAAGCTCAGCGCCCTGATTGAATCTGTCGCCTCGCGGCATTACCAGATCGAGCCACCAGGAAACCCGCAAACGGCAAGGGGCTATCTGGAAACCCTGTTTGCCAACACCGTGTCCGCACCCGCCGAACTGGTGTTCGATCCGCCTCCCGAAGACCCGGATGCACCGGCAGAGGCTCCCCAGAGAACCGCACAAGCCCTGTATGAACTGGTAGAGGACGCTCGCTCCGAGATTTTGATTGAATCGGCGTATCTGATCCTCACCGACAACCAGCTGAAAGCGGTTGACGGAATTGGCAACGGTCGCCTGGAGGTCGCTGCACTGACCAACTCCCTGGCGACGAATGATCTGGTGACCAATCATTCGGGTTATGCCCGCTGGCGCCGGGCGATGCTGGAACAGGGTATTGAGCTGCACGAATTGCGACCGGATGCCCCTGCCTGCCAACGTTGGGTGGCCGCCAGCGCGGCCTGTGACGGCGGTGAGGTAAGCCTTCATTCCAAAGCGGTGGTGTTTGATCGGGAAACCCTGTTTATCGGTTCCTTTAACGTGAATCTGCGTTCCATTTATCTCAATGGTGAGACGGTGCTGGTGATCAAAAGCCCAGAGCTCGCCGGTGCCGTGGCGGACGATATCCGTTACGCCATGGAGCCCCGGAACAGCTGGCGGGTTGAGCTGAATGGCCAGGATGAACTGGTCTGGCGGTCAGAGGGGCAGGAGGTGCAGCACGAGCCGGAGGTGGGTTTCTGGCGCCGGGCCATGTCGCGGATGCTGTCGTGGTTGCCTATCGAGAAATACCTGTAGCGGGGCTCAGGCCTCGTTGCCGGCAGCGACTCCAGACGCCCAGGCCCACTGGAAATTGTGACCACCCAGGTGCCCGGTCACGTCCACCACTTCGCCAATAAAAAACAGATTCGGCCGGTCCAGAACCGCCATGGTTTTGGACGAGAGCTGGCGCGTATCGACTCCGCCCAAGGTCACTTCTGCGGTTCGATAACCCTCGGTGCCGGCCGGTTTCACCGTCCAGTTGCCCAGAGTGTCGGCAATCTGTTCGATGTCCTGATTGCTGCAGCCCTGCAGTGGGCCATGCCAGCCCTGAAGTTCATTAAATGCCTGGGCAAAACGTTTGGGCAGATGCTGGTTGAGATACTGCGCCGGAGTGGATTGCGGCTTTTGCTTGCGAAGTGCCAGCAGGTCCTCCCGAATTGGCTGGCCCGGTAACAGGTTGATGTGCACCTCATCCCCCGGCCGCCAGTAGCTGGACACCTGCAACATGGCCGGGCCACTCAGCCCCCGGTGCGTCACCAGCATGGGCTCACGGAAGTGCTCGTTATGGCAGTGGGCATCGACCGGACAACTGACCCCCGAGAGTGGCGCCAGTTGCTGTTTCAGCTCCGGTTGCAGGGTAAAGGGCACAAGCCCGGCCCGGGTCGGCAGGACGTTCAACCCGAATGTTCTGGCGAGCTCATAACCGAATCCGGTCGCGCCCATGGTGGGAATGGACAGGCCGCCGCAGGCAACCACCAGAGATTCGCAGCTCAGCACGCCGCTGCCGGTCACAACCTGATAGCCACCGTTCACCTCCCGTACCTTCTGAATCTGGGTCTTCAGCCGGATCTCCGCGCCCGCCCATTCACATTCGGTCAGCAGAACATTGAGGACGTCTTTGGCGCTGTCCCGGCAGAACAACTGACCGGGCGCTTTCTCCTCGTACTCGACGTCGTGGCGATCTACGAGTTCGAGGAAATCCTGGGGTGTGTACCGCTTCAACGCCGAGATACAGTAATGGGGATTATCCGAGAGGAAATTGGCGGGTGTGCTGTTCAGATTGGTGAAATTACAGCGCCCGCCGCCGGACATCAGGATCTTCTTGCCCGGTTTGTTGGCATGGTCCAGTACCAGCACACGCCGGCCCCGGTAGCCAGCGGTTGCCGCACACATCAGCCCTGCTGCGCCGGCGCCGATGATGATTACGTCATACGCTGAGGATGAACCTGCCATGATACTACCCGCCGTTGGTGAAGAACGCCGGGCAGTATACCAGCCTCACGGCAGGTGAACGGAGCCTTCCATGTAGAAGGCTGCCTGGCCAGAAATGGCCACCCGCTCGCCCCGGAGCTCGCAGCGCAGTTCGCCGCCGCGGGCAGAAACCTGGCGAGCCCTGAGTTCGGTTTTACCAAGCTTCTCAGCCCAGTAGGGCACCAACACACTGTGGATGGAGCCGGTCACAGGGTCTTCGTCGATACCGGCGCCGGGAGCAAAATAGCGGCTGACAAAATCACAGTCCGTTCCCGGGGCGGTCACAATCAGGCCCTGGTTGCCCAGCTCGGCCAGCTTGCCGTTATCCGGGTTTGCGTTCCGTACCTCGTCTTCGGAACCCAGTACCACCATGTAATTGGTGTCGTTAGGCACGAAGAAAGACTCGGCCGGCGCCCCGGGCAAAGCCTCCAGAATCAGCGCCGGCGTTGGCCTGTGCTCGAAGGGCAGGTTCGGGAAATCCAGCTCCAGCCAGCCTTCTGCCCGGCGGGTAACGGCCAATGGGCCACTTCTGGAGTGAAAATGCACGGTGTCGGCCGACCAGCTCAGCCGGTTGAACACCACCCACGCCGAGGCCAGTGTGGCATGGCCGCACAGCGGTACTTCCACCGCAGGGGTGAACCAGCGGATGTGGAAATCCGCCGGGTCAGACTCTGGCAACGGCACCAGAAACGCGGTTTCCGACAGGTTGTTCTCCAGTGCGATTGCCTGCATCCGCTCGTCTGGCAGCCATTGGTCCAGCGGCATAACGGCTGCCGGATTACCGCCGAACAGGGTGTTGGTAAAGGCATCGACCTGATAAATCGGTGTGGTGTTCATAGGTTCTCCCTGTTGGAGTTGGTCAGATAATGTCTGGCTCGCGAACGGGCGAAGCGCTGTAATTCCTGCTCACTGTAGCAGTGGACTTCCGGCAGCGGGCGGTTGCCGGTGAGAATCCAGTGGTTGTGGCCGGCCGGGATTACCCGGATGCCATCCCGGGCCAGGCCTTGTATGGTTTTGAGGTGATGACCGTTGCCTGTCGTAGCGCCTGCTCCGGCAAGGTTGAACAGGTCTTTCTGACTGGCTCTGGATCTATCCGGTTGTTGTTTAAAGCGCTCGTCGGTTTTCTGTACCTGTGCCATGGTGAAACTCCTTCTTCAGTGGATGGCTCTATTGTTCGCTTATCCGTGTTGCCATAACAGATTCAGTTAACCAGGCATTGAATCGGTACAGATGATCTATAATCTGAACTGTGCTGGCCGAAAAGTAGCCAATCTGTACTGCCTGAATTGGCGCCGGATCTGCTGCAATAGACCTCGATTGGCCACTGCAAACAGGGAGAAGACCATGGGTGTGCTTTATAACCAGGTAGCAGATCAGCTGCAGGGGCTGATCCGTGATGGCGTTTACCGGGAGGGTGAGCGTTTGCCCGGGGTTCGGGTGCTCAGCCGTCAGTTTGGTGTCAGCATTTCCACGGTGCTTCAGGCCCACCAGACGCTGGAAGCCCGTGGCTATCTGCAGGCCAGGGAGCGTAGTGGCTATTTCGTAAGGTTGCCTGCCAGGGACGTGCCGGAACCCAGAATGTCGGAACAACGTAGCCAACCGCTGCCGGTGTCTGCCCGGGAAATGACACTGGATCTGTGCGCGGACGAGCAAAAGCGCATGGTGCCGTTGGCAACCGCCATACCACACCCGGATTACCTGCCGCTGCGGCAGATCCAGCAGAGCACCCTGTGGGCTGCCCGGCGGGGCCTGGAAACCCTGGACTACGCCTTCCCCGGCAAGGAATCCTTTCGCCGGCAGATTGCCCAGCGCATGGCGAGCCTCGGCGTGCCGATCTCGCCAGACGATGTACTAGCCACCAACGGTGCCCAGGAGGCCATCATCCTGGCCCTGCGAGCGGTCACCCAGCCCGGCGACATTGTGGCCGTGGAATCGCCTTCCTTTCCGGGAATCCTGCAGGCGCTGGAAGTGGTGGGGCTCCGGGTGATTGAGATTCCGACCCATCCCTCCGATGGTATCAGCCTGGAGGGGCTTCAGCTGGCCCTGGAGCAGTGGCCTCTGAAAGCCTGCGTGGTGGTGCCGAATCACAGTAATCCTATGGGTGCCAGGATGACGGACGAGCGCAAGCAACAACTGGTGGCCATGCTGGCGGCCGCCAATGTGCCGTTGATTGAAGACGATATCTATGGCGATCTGTACCACACGGGTGAGCGCCCGCGGCCGGCCAAGGCTTTTGATCGTGCAGACAACGTGATCTACTGCAGTTCCTTCTCCAAAACCATTTCACCGGGCCTGAGACTGGGCTGGATGATCCCCGGTCGACACATGGCCAGTGCCCGCCAGCACAAATATTTTGTCAACCTGGCAACCTCGTCCATTCCACAGCTGGCGGTGGCGCATTTTCTGGAGCAGGGCGGTTACGATCGTTATTTGCGCGCTGCCCGCCAACATTACCGTGAGGCGACCGAACGACTGCGTTCGTCCGTGGCCCGGTCGTTCCCGGAGGGCACGGCGGTCAGCCGGCCACAGGGAGGGTTTGTGCTCTGGGTGCAGCTGCCGGACGGTGTGTCCGGTACTGAAGTGTATCGGCGCGCCCGGGCCGAAAACATCAACGTGGCACCGGGGCTGATGTTCTCAACCACCAACAAGTTCGAGAACTGCCTGCGACTGAACGGTGGCAATCCCTGGACAGACCGGCTGGAGACCGCGGTGATACGACTTGGCTCCCTGGCCCACGAAGTCCAGCGTCATTCTGGCTGAGCGGGCTGCCTGAGTTCGAGGGGGTTCAACAGACCCGCGGCAATGGCCAGGCCGGTCACGTCTGGCAGACGCTCTGCACCAAGGCGCTTCATCACCCGGGCCCGGTACAGGTCGATGGTCTTGACGCTGACATCCAGCTGCTCGGCAATTTCCTTGCTGGTGTAACCCTGGGCCAGGGGCAGGAATACATCCTTTTCCCGGCGGGTCATGCTGGCAATCAATGCTTCGGTACTGGCAGCAGGCGTTGCGTTTGGTACAGGATCGTCGGCGTCCTGAAGGGCTTGTTGCACACTGTCCAGCAACAATTGTTCGTTGAATGGTTTTTCGATGAAGTCAAAAGCCCCGGACTTGAAGGCCCTTACCACAATGGGCACGTCGGCGTGGCCGGAAACAAAGATGATCGGCACGTCCAGGCCTCGTTTCTGCAACTCTTCCTGTACGTTCAATCCCCCCAGCCCCGGCATACGGATATCGAGAACCACGCAGCCAGGGCGCTGGTCTTCCACCGCATCCAGAAACTGGCGGCCATCGCTGTAGGCTTTCACCTGCAGCCCCACTGATTCCAGTAGCCACTGGGTGGATTCAAGCATGCCGGCGTCGTCGTCGACCACGTAGACCGTGTTGTGCGTGTCTGGCATCAGGGTTTTTCTCCTGGCGGATGTGCGAAATCTGCGGTGCGATTTGGGGCGAGTCGGTGCTGGTTAGGCGGGAATCGACAGATCAATGACAGCCCGCCGGTTTCGGCGGGTATGGCGTCGAGAAAGCCGCCAAAACCTTCGATAATCGAACGGCTCATGGAAAGCCCGAGCCCCAGGCCTTTGGGTTTGCTGGTGAAAAACGGCTGAAACATCTGGCGTATGCCTTCGTCATCCAGGCCCGTGCCCTCGTCGGTGACCTGGATCAGGGTTTCGCGCTGATCGTTGATGCAGGTGGTCACCACGATATGGGACAGCCGGCCGGTTTCGCCACGGGCTTCGACATTGGCTTCTATGCCGTTACGGACCAGATTGATCAATACCTGCTCCAGCAGAACCGGGTCTGCGGTAATCACGGGAGAATCGGCGGCCAGATACTCCTGTAACCGGACCCCGTTTTTTTCAGCTTCCCACTGGCACAGTTTCACCACGTCGCTGATAACGGCATTGAGCGAGACTGGAGCCATGCGCTTCTGGCCCTTGCGCAGGAAAGCTCGCAGCCGTTTGATGACCTCTGAGGCCCGGTTGGCATGATGCACGATCTTCTGCAGACCGTCGTCCACTTTCAGCAGACGGTCCGGATGTTTGTCCGCTTCCTTGAGAAAACGCTGGCTGGCGCTGGCGAAATTGACGATGGAGGCCAGCGGCTGGTTCATTTCATGAGCAATGCTCGAGGCGAGCTCGCCCAGGGTGGCCAGGCGGGCGGTATGGGCCAGCTCGTCTGCCAGTCGGCGGTTCTGCTCTTCCGATTCTACCCGGGCCGTAATATCACGGGAGACACTGATCACTTCGACTACGGCACCGGTGTATGTCTCGCGGATGGCCCGGCTGGCAATTTCGAACCAGCGGCGGCTGCCGTCCCGGTGATGGAGTTCCAGAGTGAGGGTGGCGTAGCCGTCTTCCCGCAGGCGGTGGCGGGTTTGTGCCAGCTCTTCGGCCAGATTCTCCCCCTGGAAAACGTCTTCCAGGGCTTTGCCGCGCAGCTCTTCGGGCCAGTATCCCAGCAGCCGCCAGGAGGCGGGCGTGGCGTCGATAAAACGGCCATCCGGGGCATGCCGGGAGATCAGGTCGGTGGTGTTTTCAGTGATCAGGCGGTAAAGCCGGTTGGAGCGGACCGCCTGCTCCTGATCCCGAATGTCGTTGGTGGCATCACGCCCGCGCACCAGAACCTGCGTGCCCTCTGGCAGGGGAATAAAGCTCCACAGAACGATTCGATCACTGAACCGTGACTCCACATCCTCAATGGCCCGGCCCTGGCCGATGGCCGCCTGCACCAGCGCCTGAGTGTTTACCGGTAACAAAGCATCTGGTGTAGGTGCTTTACTGATAGTGAGCAACTCACGGGTGGCACGGTTGTAGTCGGATACCGTTGCGTCGGCTGCCAGAATCAGCGTGGGTTGCGGGTCGCTGTCCAGTAGGAGATTGATTTGTCGAGAATTGTTGGGATCTGTCATGTTTTATAGAAGTATTCCCATAATACCATGGTAGAGTTTCTAGTAGTTTTGCTGTGGTCTACCATTTTCGGCAATGCTGAGTATAGCTGCTTTAGCGATTCTTCTGAATACGCCATAAGAACAACATCCGAGTTAGAGGACCACGCCAATGACGTCGATTTTTGACCAGGGCCTAGAGCCCAGGGACGCGAACTACGCTGTTCAATCCCCCATAGATTTTATCGAGCGCACGGCCAGTGTGTATCCGGATTACCCGGCCATCATCCACGGTGCTATCCGCCGCACCTGGGCTGAAACCTACGACCGCTGTCTGCGCCTGGCATCTGCCCTGAAAGGCCGTGGAATCGGCCGGGGCGACACCGTTGCCGTGATGCTGCCGAACATTCCGGCCATGGTGGAGTGCCATTTCGGCATCCCTATGATCGGTGCCGTGCTTAATACCCTGAACGTTCGCCTGGATGCCGAAGCCATCGCCTTCATGCTGGAGCATGGCGAAGCCAAGGTGGTGATTGCTGACCGGGAGTTCGGTCAGGTGATCAAGGACGCGGTGCGCCATCTGGAGCACAAGCCGCTGGTGATTGACGTGGATGACCCGGAATATGGTGAGGGCGTTCAGGTCAGCGATCTGGATTACGAGGCCTTCCTGCAGGAAGGGGACCCGCAGTTTCAGTGGAGTTTCCCGGATAATGAGTGGGATGCCATTTCCCTGAACTACACCTCCGGCACCACCGGTAATCCCAAAGGCGTGGTGTACCATCACCGCGGTGCCTACATCAACGCGCTGGGCAACCAGACGGTGTGGTCCATGGACATGCACCCGGTGTACCTGTGGACGCTGCCGATGTTTCACTGCAATGGCTGGTGTTTCCCCTGGACCATTACCGCCATGGCCGGTACCCACGTGTGCCTGCGCCGGGTAGACCCGGAGAAGATTTTGCAGCTGATTCGTGACCATCAGGTTACCCACATGTGTGGTGCCCCGATCGTCCTCAATGCCTTGCTGAATGCCTCACCGGAAGCCAAGGCGGGCATCGACCACGAAGTGAAGTCCATGACTGCCGGCGCTGCGCCCCCTGCCCAGGTGATTGGCTCCATCGAAGAAATGGGCATCAAGGTTACGCACGTGTATGGCCTGACCGAAGTCTATGGACCGGTCACTGTGTGTGCCTGGAAATCCGAGTGGGACGAGCTGCCTCTGCATGATCGCGCCAAGATCAAAGCCCGCCAGGGTGTGCGTTACCACACGCTGGGCGGCACCATGGTGGCTGATCCCAACACCATGCAGCCAGTCCCCAAGGACGGCAAAACCATCGGTGAGATCTTCCTGCGTGGTAACACCGTGATGAAGGGGTACCTTAAAAACCCGACCGCCACGGAAGAGGCGTTCCGTGGTGGCTGGTTCCACACTGGCGACCTGGCGGTGTGGCACGAAGACGGCTACATGGAAATCAAGGATCGCCTGAAGGACATCATCATCTCCGGTGGCGAGAACATCTCCACCATCGAGGTGGAAGATACCCTCTATCGTCATCCGGCCGTACTGGAAGCGGCGGTGGTTGCCCGGCCTGATGAGAAGTGGGGCGAAACCCCCTGTGCCTTCATCACCCTGAAGCCGGAAGCCGGGGATGTGTCTGAAGACGACATCATCAACTTCTGCCGCGAGCACCTGGCCCGCTTCAAGGTGCCCAAGACCGTGGTCTTCACGGAGCTGCCGAAAACCTCAACCGGCAAGATCCAGAAGTTCGTACTGAGGGACCAGGCCAAAGACCTGAACTGAATCCTTTAACGGCTGCGCCTGCCGGCGCAGTCATACCTCTCCACAAAAACAACACTGGCTGGCGCCTGAAACACGGTGTCTGGAGGTTTCTTTATGCAAATGTTCCACAGAAAAAATGGTGAAGAGCAGCCGTACTGGCCTGCTGGTCCCTTCAAGGTTCGTCTTCCGTTTGTGCATTACCGCTGGGAATTCGCGGAGATGGTGCAGGCGTTGATCATGTTTGTGGTCAGTCTGGCCATGATTCCGCTGCTGGAAAAATATCTCGGTGTTCCCTATGACGTGGCCCTGGCCTACGTAGTGATCTGCGGTATTGGTTTTATGCTGCCAGCCTTGCTGGGTGTGCCTCTGGTGCCCGGCTGGATTACCCCGGGTATTCCGGTGGTGCTGCTGTTCCTTTCCGATTATGAACCCGGCCCTGAGGCCATCCAGGCGCTGTTTGCATTGCAGTTCCTGGTGTTCCTGATCTTCCTGATTCTGGGTGTGACCCGGCTGGGCAGTAAACTGGTTAACTGGATTCCGCGCTCCATGAAGGGCGGTATCATTATCGGTGCCGGTATTGCGGCATTGATGGGTGAAATCGAGGCCGGCGGCCGCCTGGCCAACACGCCGATCTCCCTGATCGTGGGTGGTCTGGTGTGTCTGTATCTGATGTTCTCGATCTCGTTCAAAGGCTTTGTCGACAAGAACGTGCTGGCCCGCAAGATTGCCAACTACGGCATGGTGCCGGGCATGGTGGTGGCCATTCTGGTGGGCTTTGCCACCGGCGAATACGATGTCCCGAACGTGGAGTGGGGGATCACCAAGCCAGCGTTCGACCAGCTATGGAACTACCTGCCGTTTAGCGTTGGTTTTCCGGATCTGAATGTATTCCTGTATGCGATTCCGACCGCAGTCATTGCCTACGTCATTGCCTTCGGTGACATCGTGGTGGGTCAGTCCCTGATGAACCGTGTCGACCACCTGCGCAAAGACGAAGACATCGACAACAGCGTGGACCGTGTACACCTGGTGACCGCTATCCGTAATGGCGGCCACGCATTCTTCGCGCCTTACCCTGGCCTGGCTGGCCCGATCTGGACGGCGGTGACCGCCACCATGGCCGAGCGCTACAAGTATGGCCGTAATGCCATGGATTCCATCTACAGCGGTGGCGGCACCTTCTGGATTACAGGCTTCATCGCACTGTTTGTGCTGCCGCTCGTGAGCTTCTTCCAGCCGGTGCTGCCGATTGCCCTGTCGCTGACATTGCTGCTGACTGGCTACATCTGTCTGATGGTGGGCCTGGAGCAACTGGAAAACAACACCGAACGTGGTATTGCTGGCACCATGGGCGTAGTACTCGCGGTTTACGGCGCGGGCTGGGGCCTGGCCACTGGTGCGGTGTTGTACTTCCTGATCGAGCGCACTCATATTCTCGGCTTTACCCCCGACCCGGAAGCACCGGGCGCGGAGCCGGTCAACGAGCACTGAACCTGATGCCGCCGTGTTCGGCGGCGGCATCTACCCACTGTGTGTCCTTGGGAGGCCTGAGCGCCTCCCTTTTTTGTTTCTGTCAGGGTTTCTGACAAGTTGTCATATTGTGACAAAGCGTCTTTTTTTCTTGAGGTATGCCTTTCGGTTTGCAGTTACGTGGGGGTAAACTGATCCCGTTGATTAAAAATTATCCGCAGTCAAACTCCCGATAACAACAAACAGACCACAGGAGGCTGCCATGACGATCAGCTCCACCCCCGATGGTGTCACGGTCAAACCCCGGCACCTGCGGTTCGATGTTCGTACCGAACTGAGAACGCTCTGGCATGGCAACGATGCCTTTCGAACGGCCTTTTTCAATGCCTTGTCCCTGCAGTTTCCGGATGGCGAGCAACAGTTTATCAACGCAGTCCGGCTCTACCGGGATCAGATTACCGATCCCAAGTTGAAGGAGGAGATCAAGGGCTTTATCGGCCAGGAGGCTCTGCATAGCCGCGAGCACAAGGAATACAACGAGGCTCTGAAAGCCCGGGGCTACGATATTGATGCCCTGGACGAACGGTTCCGCAAACACATGGAGTGGGTCGGGCGCCTGCCGCCGAGTCGGCAACTGGCCGGGACTTGTGGTGCTGAGCACTACACGGCCGTTCTGGCCAACGCAATTCTCAGTCACCCGGAGTGGATGGAAGGGGCGACTCCAACCATGAAGAGGCTGTGGCGCTGGCATGCCATTGAGGAAACCGAACACAAGTCGGTGGCTTTCGACGTATACCGTGCCTGTATTGGCAACGACAAGCTTCGCCGGATCGTGTTCCTGTTCGTAACCTGGAATTTCTTCCGCTACACCTTCCTTAATACCTGCAGCCTTCTGAAAACCGACGGCAAGCTCTGGAGCCTGAGAACCTGGTTGGGCGGGCTGAATTTCCTGTGGGGCAAGCCGGGGGTTCTGCGCAAGTGCCTGCCGGATTTTCTGGCCTATTTCCGGCGGGATTTTCATCCGTGGCAGCAGGACAATCGCGGTTTGCTGGAAGCCAATCTGAGGGAACTGGAAGCCTGATCCGGTTCCCGGGTTGCTGAAATTTTCATCAGCCTGTGTAACACTGGGGCGCTGCAAAATAATCATAAGAAAGGGCGTACCCGCCAGAGGACGCGCCCGAACCCGGAGACATTCAGCATGCGAGTTGGTCTGATCGTTGATAGCGCCTGTGATCTACCCTATGAATTCGCCCGCAAACACGACCTGTTTGTGCTGCCCGTCACGGCCATAATTGATGGCCAGACCTACATCGATAACCACGATCCTGTCCGTACCCAGGAGTTCTATCAGAGCGGCCTGCTCGATAAGGGGCACCAGGCGGAAACGGAGGCGTTCAGCGCCGAGCAGATTCATGATCTTTTCATGGAAAAAATTGTCACCGAATTTGATGTCGCCATCTGCGAAACTGTTACCCGCAGCCGGAGCCTGATTTACCAGAACGCATCTGAAGCCATGAACTCTGTGATGGCGCATTATGAAGAGGCGCGCAAGGCTGCAGGCCGGGATGGCAAATTTTCCATGCGGGTGATCGACAGCAAACAGATATTTGCCGGCCAGGGGCTGCTGGCGGCTCACACGCTGAAGCTGATTGGGCAGAAAGTATCGAAGAATGCGCTTCGCCATGAAGTGGAAACCTTCACCGACAAAATCTACACCTGTGTCATTCCCCGGGATCTGCATTACATCCGTGAACGCGCCCGGCGCCGAGGTGACAAAAGCGTGTCTGCGGTGGCGGCTTTCCTGGGTAAGGCGCTGAACATCATCCCGGTGATTTTCGGGCAGGGTGTGGAAGGCAAACCGGTTGCCAAGACCCGTAACTTCGACATGGCTGTGGAGAAGGTGATGAATTACGCGGTCGCCCGGGTGGAAGCGGGTTTGCTGACGCCGTATGTCAGCCTTTCCTGTGGCCTGAGCTGGACCGAGATCGAGGATCTGCCGGGCCTGAATCGCCTTCGGGACGCGTGTGAGCAGAACGGCGTTGAGCTGTTGTTGTCCCAGATGGGTATTACCAGTGCCATTTATGTGGGGCCGGGCAGTATCTGCCTGGCTTTGGCCGCCGAGCCTCACGAGTTCAGTGATTTTCAGTAAATCGAACGGGCCGGTCGCCAGACTGGCCCTGTATCACGCCTGATGGTGTAGTTCGGGCAAACCCGCCATACGCCGGAACGTGTTAGCCTCTTTGCCAGACAAGAAAACCTGGCAAAGGAAAACAGGCTTATGACCGAGACCACCTCAACCCTGGCGGACCAATTACTTGAAGCCCACGTTCGGCACGAGCTGAATGCCCTGAAAGGCGCCAAACTGAAAAAGTTCCTGCATCAGGAAGTGGACGAACTGCTGGAGTATGCCAATAGCGTGACCCTGGAGCGTGTGGTTAGTGCCGAGCAGATTATGGGCCTGATCCGGCGGGTGGTGGTGAGCATGGAGCTGGACGCCGGCATTCCGGAGCTGGCAGCGGACCTGGCAACCGAAGTGTTGAAGGCCCCGGTTCAGAGCCAGACCAGGCTGGGCGATATTCTGTCCCGGGAGCAGGCCAGTGCGTTTGTTGAGGAAGCCCTGGAGTTGCGCCACCAGCGGGAACGGGTGATCAGTGAGATTATGGCGCACCCGGTTTATCAGGAGCTGGTGTCGAATGTGGTCTATCACGGCCTGGTGAACTACCTCTACGAGGATAATCTGATTACCCGCTCAGTACCCGGGGTGGGCTCGATGATGAAATTCGGCAAGAAAATGGCTAACAAGGCCGTGCCGGGACTGGATGAGACCTTTGAACGCCGCATCAAGGCCTGGCTTTCGGACAGCCTGCCGAGCCTGATTGCCCGAAGTGAGCAGTTCCTGCACAAGGCTTTGAGTGATGACGAACTGCGTGACACAGTCATGGCGGCCTGGGTGTCTCTCGAAGACCGAACCATCGAGGATCTGCAGGACGGACTGGGTGATGTTCAGCTGCAGGAATTTGTGGTGCTGGGCTATGACTTCTGGCTGCATTTCCGCCAGACACCGTATTTTGAGGGCTGTGTTCAGGCAGTAGTGGAGGGATTGTATGCCCGTTATGGTAACCAACCAGTGATGAACCTGCTCGCGGATATCGGCGTCACGCGGCAAGTGATTGTCACGGAACTTGAAGCGGTGGGCTTGCCGCTGGTGGATCTGCTCCGGCAGGAGGGCTACCTGGAGGCGTTGTTGCGGCGCAGGCTGGAACCGTTCTATCGTTCGGCGGCGACGAAAAAGCTGCTGGCGGCCGCTGGCTGAAACGCATCAGGGCCAAACACAAAAAAGGCCGGAGGTGATGCCTCCGGCCTTTTTGTTTGCGCGCGGCCTGGTCTCAGCGCTCCAGGTACTTGAGTTTGTCGGGCTTACCGTCCCACTCTTCGGCATCTGGCAGTGGGTCTTTCTTTTCAGTGATGTTGGGCCACTTGCCGGCCAGCTCTGCGTTGATTTCAACAAAGGCTTCCTGGCCTGCCGGTAGCTCGTCTTCCGAGAAGATGGCCTCGGCCGGGCACTCTGGCTCGCACAGGGCGCAGTCAATGCACTCGTCCGGGTCGATCACCAGAAAGTTGGGGCCTTCGTAGAAGCAGTCCACGGGGCAGACTTCCACGCAGTCGGTGTATTTACACTTGATGCAGTTATCAGTAACGATAAACGCCATAGTCAGATCCCTGGTTCGTAGAAGATTCAGTCTCATCAGGAGCCTGTCAGTTACCCGGCCCCGTTTATAATTTGGAGCGATATTGTAGGGAGCCCCCCACACTGCCGCAAGCGTTGGCCTGCTATATCGTTATTACCCAGATCAAGTTTGGCGCAGAATGCTGTTATTTTGCCAGTAACCCCTTGAGTTCATAAAGCTGGTTCAGCGCGTCTCTTGGGGTAATGCCGTCCAGATCGAGCTTTTCCAGGGCCTGTTCCACCACGCTCGGCTCGGCCATGGCAAACATATCGCCCTGGTACACCGCCTCCACACTGGCGGCCTTTGTCGCAGTTGGTGCAGCCGGTTTCGGCTCGTTAACGCTCACGGGTGCTGGCGACGGGGTGCTGCCTGCTTCCAGGCCTTCCAGATGCGCCAGCTGGGTCTTGGCGTTGCGGATCACATCCTGGGGTACACCGGCCAGTTTTGCCACCTGCAGCCCGTAACTCTGGCTTGCCGGGCCATCGTGCACATTGTGCAGAAACACGATGGAATCGTCGTGCTCGGTGGCGGTCAGATGCACGTTAACCGCATGTTCCAGGTCATCGGCCAGCTGGGTCAGCTCGAAGTAGTGGGTGGCGAACAGGGTGTAACACCGGATGTTCTTCGCCAGGTGCTCGGCCGTGGCCCAGGCCAGCGAAAGGCCATCGAAGGTGCTGGTGCCGCGGCCCACTTCATCCATCAACACCAGGCTGTGTTCGGTGGCATTGTGCAGGATATTGGCGGTTTCGGTCATTTCCACCATGAAGGTGGAGCGGCCACCGGCAATGTCATCCGAGGAGCCCATGCGGGTGAAGATCCGGTCCACCGGGCCAAGCACGGCGCGGTTGGCGGGCACGAAACTGCCGGTGTAGGCCAGCAGGGCAATCAGGGCGGCCTGGCGCATGTAGGTGGACTTACCGCCCATGTTCGGGCCGGTGATCACCAGCATGCGGCGTTTGGTATCCATCAACAGGTTGTTGGGCACAAAAGGCTCGTCGAGCAGCTGCTCCACCACCGGGTGCCGACCTTCCTCCACATCAAATCCTGGCTGGTCGGTAAATTCCGGCGCGGTGAAGCGCAGGGACGTGGCTCGTTCGGCGAAGTTGCTCAGCACGTCGAGTTCGGCCAGGGCCTGGGCGGCGTCCTGCAGCGGGGCCAGCTGTTCGGCCACGGTTTCCAGGACGTCGTCGTACAGGCCTTTTTCCCGGGCCAGGGCACGGCTTTTGGCGCTCAGTGCCTTGTCCTCAAACTCTTTCAGTTCCGGGGTGATGAAGCGTTCGGCGTTTTTCAGGGTCTGGCGGCGGATATAGTCCACGGGTGCCTGGTCAGACTGCGCCCGGCTGATTTCGATGTAGTAACCATGCACCCGGTTGTAGCCCACTTTCAGGGTGGAAATGCCGGTGCGTTCACGCTCCCGGGTTTCCACATCCAGCAGGTACTGGCCGGCGTTTTCACTGATGTTGCGGAGTTCATCCAATTCTTCGTCGAAGCCTTCGGCAATCACACCGCCATCACGAATCACCACGGGCGGGTTGTCGATGATGGCGCGTTCCAGAAGGTCGGCCAGTTCCGGGTATTCGCCGATGACGGTGGCCAGCTTCACGACATGGTGTGAGTTGACCGGTTTCAGTGCCTCCTGCAGTTCTGGCAGGGCATGAAAAGCGTCGCGCAGGCGCGCAAGGTCCCTGGGGCGGGCAGAACGCAGGGCAACCCGGGCCAGAATCCGTTCGATATCACCCACCCGTTTCAGCAGATCGTGCACTGGCTCATAGTGGAAACCGTCCAGCAGCGCAGATACTGCCTGCTGGCGCTGGCGCACGCGCTCAACATCCCGAAGTGGACGGTTCAGCCAGCGTCGGAGCTCCCGGGCTCCCATGGCGGTGGCGGTGCGGTCCATCACCCAGGCCAGGGTGTGTTGTTGGCCACCCATCAGGTTGGTGTCGATTTCCAGGTTCCGGCGGCTGGCGGCATCCAGTATCACGGCGTCTTCCCGGCGTTCGCGGGTCAGTTTTCGGATATGTGGCAGTGCCGTGCGCTGGGTCTCCTTGGCGTATTGCAGCAGGCAGCCGGCAGCGCAAACGGCCAGGGTCAGGTCTTCGCAGCCAAAGCCGGTGAGATCGCGTACCTGCAACTGCTGGGTGATCACCCGGAGGGCGGTGTCCGATTCAAACAGCCAGGGGCCCTGGCGGCGTACGCCGGTGAAACCCTCAAGGATGTCGGTATAGGGAAAATCCTCGCTGATCAGGATTTCAGCGGGTCGCAGGCGCTGAAGCTCACCCTGCAGGGCTTCAAGGCTCTCCAGTTCCGACACCGCGAACCGGCCGCTGGAAATATCCAGTGAGGCAAAACCGAACTGCTCTTTGTGATGGTAGATGGCTGCCAGCAGGTTATCGCGGCGGTCTTCCAGAAACGCCTCGTCACTCAGTGTGCCGGGAGTGACAATGCGCACGACCTTGCGTTCCACCGGGCCCTTGCTGGTGGCAGGATCTCCAATCTGCTCGCAGATAGCGATGGACTGGCCCGCGCGAACCATGCGGGCAATGTAGCCTTCGGCCGAATGGAAGGGTACCCCTGCCATGGGAATCGGATTACCTCCGGACTGGCCACGTGCGGTCAAGGTAATGTCCAGCAACTCTGCGGCTTTTTTAGCGTCGTCGTAAAACAGCTCGTAGAAGTCCCCCATGCGGTAGAACACCATCTCGTTCGGGTGTTCTCCCTTGATTTTCAGGTACTGCTGCATCATCGGGGTGTGCTTGGACAGGTCCGTCATAGTTCCTCAATTCTTCCGGGTAAACATCGGCAAGGGTGGTGGCACGCCGTTCAGGATACCAAAACCCGCGATGGTACCATGGTCCGGAGGTGTCGGCAGCCGGTCAGTCACTCAGGGCATCATCAGTCCGGGATAGTCTGTCGCCAGCCTTTGCAGGTCAGCCGGTTCGTCGACGTCGTTCAGGGTTTCGCTCTCCGCCAGCCGCCACCCCAGGGCCGCCAGACGCTGTCGGGTGATGGCGGCCACCTGTTCGGTACTCCAGGGTATATCCGTGAAGAGGGCCGGGCTGAAACGCCGGAGCCCCAGCAGGGCATAGCCGCCGTCGGCGACCGGGCACAGGCAGGCATCGTGGTTCAGGAGGTCGCCGGCCATTTGCTTCAGTCGGTTGGCGTCAAGATCCGGGCAGTCCGTTCCGATCAGGATCACCGGTAAGCCGGCTGTCAGGGCATGTCTGGCGGCTTCCGCCATGCGATGGCCCAGGTCACCTTCAGCCTGGGAAGACAGGATGGCTCGGTCACCAGGGTCCAACTGTTGCCAGTATTCTGCCGCAGGATCCGGGCTGACACAGAGCTCCACCGGGCCGATATTGGCGTCGAGGGCCTGCGCCAGAGTGTGCCGCAGCATGCGGTCTGCCAGCCGGGCGGCACCGGCCTCGCCCAACGCCGGGATCAGGCGGGTTTTTACCTTTCCGGGCCGGGGTTCTTTGGCGATAACAATAATACGTGTCGGGTTCATCGGTAACGGGCTGCCAGTTGGTCTGCGGGAACGCCGCGCCAATAGGCCCAGCGCAACTGCCACATTAAAAAGATCGTCCGCCAGCCGCCGCGCTGGTCCCAGCGCCGGCCGGAGGTGACCACTCTGTCACTCAGACACACCGGGGGCGTGATGTGTTTCAGGCGTTTGCAGATTTCCACATCTTCCATCAGTGGTTGTTCCGGAAAGCCTCCGACCTGCTCGAACAGGGTTCGAGTCATAAACAGGGCCTGATCGCCCGTGGCGATGCCGGTCAGTCTCGAGCGCAGATTCATCATGGCGCCAACGATCGGCAACAGGCGGGAGCGGCCGTCGATACGAACATCAAAACGGCCCCAGCTGGTTTCTGAGCGTGCCAGGTGAGTCATTACTTGCGTGTCCGCATGCTCCGGCAACCGGGTGTCCGAGTGCAGGAATATCAGGAAAGGCGATTGGCTGCTGCGTGCTCCAGCATTCATCTGGGTTGCGCGTCCGCGGGCAGAGCGAATCAGGGGAAACCCCCTCGCTTCAATGAGACTGTCCGATTTGTCGTCGCTGCCGCCATCCACCACAATGATTTCGGCGCCCCGCTGACGCCAGATTTCCAGGTGGCTCAGCAGTGATTCGATACCGTCGATCTCGTTGAGAACGGGGACGATGATCGCCATCCGGGGATCTTCTTCGCGTATTGGGTGTCGCAACATGGATTTTGGTGGCCTCCTGAGAGGAGCATATCAGAGCTCGGGGTGGTGAGCATGGCAGGCGGGAGATGAGGTTATGAAACGACTGGTTTTGCTGGGTGCCGGCCACGCTCACATGGTGGCGTTGCGTCAGTTCGCGCGCGAGCCGTTGCCGGAAACTGAGCTGGTGGTGGTGTCACCGTCACGGTGGCAGTACTACTCCGGGATGATCCCGGGCTGGCTGGCCGGGCACTATCGCCTCGATCAGTGTCGTGTCCTGGTCGAGCCCACGGTGATCGCCGCCGGTGGCAGGCTGGTGCTCGATCGGGCTGTTGAATTGCGGGCAACCGAGCAGGAGGTCGTGTTGGCAAGTGGTGAGCGGGTGCCCTACGATCTGCTCTCTGTCGATGTTGGATCGGCCAGTGACAGTGCCGTGCTGAACGAGCCGGACAGCATGATCCTCGGTGTTAAGCCCGTCGAACGATTTGCTGAAGACTGGCCGGCAACCGAGCGATCCCTGCGCGCCAGAGCGCGCCCGCGTATTGTTGTTCTTGGTGGAGGCGCGGGAGGTGCGGAGATCGCTATGGCCCTGGCCCGGCGATCAGCGGACTGCGACCAGGCGGGCGTTGTTCTGGTGGCCGGCAGCAATGGTGTGGTCCCGGGCTTTCGTCCCCGCTTTCGCCGCCTGGTGCGGCGGGCGCTGATGCGCTGCGGTGTCGAGATTGTTGAGGAGTATGGAGAGCCGGTGGTTGACGGGGTTCGGTTGGCCGGTGGGCGACGATTGCGGGCTGATGCGGTTCTGGTATCTACCGGTGGCAGGGCTCTGCCCTTTCTGGAAGCCAGCGGCCTGGCGGTAGACGAAGCCGGTTTTGTCAGGGTAGACGCCAGCCATCGCAGTACGTCTCACCACAATGTATTTGTGGCCGGAGACGCCTGTAGCCGGGTTGACCAACGGCTGGACCGTTCCGGGGTACACGCGGTTCGTGCCGGGCCGATACTGGCCCGTAATCTTGCTGCTGCGATATCGGGTAAACCGTTGGCGCGTTTCTATCCGCGAAGGTTTTCGTTGTACCTGTTGGCGGCGGGAGACTGCACGGCGATTGGTAGTTATGGCCCTTTGACGTTTTCGGGGGCCTGGGTCTGGAAGTGGAAAGACCGCATTGATCGCGGATTTGTTGACAGTTTTCCCGGAGCCTGAGACTGGCGACGGGCATTACAGGAAACGGGAGAACAATATGAATGTGACCGACGGACAATTGGCCAAGGCTGGTGACGCGCTGGCGGTGGCGCTTGAGCGTAAGGGGATGACCATCGCCACCGCTGAAAGCTGCACCGGTGGCTGGGTGGCCAAGGTGCTGACTGACCGGGCGGGGTCGTCCGCCTATATTATGGCGGGTCTGGTGACCTACAGTAACGCCGCCAAGCAGGCCATCCTTGGCGTACAGGCTGATACTCTGGAGCAGTGCGGGGCGGTCAGTGAACCGGTGGTGCGACAGATGGTGACAGGTGCCATACGTGCCACAGGCGTGGATATTGCTGTCGCTATCAGCGGTGTTGCCGGGCCGGGTGGGGGTAGTGCAGACAAGCCGGTTGGTACGGTCTGGTTTGCCTGGGGCAGCCGGGCTGGCAACATCGAAGCCCGGGTAGCGCATTTCGATGGCGATCGGGATCAGGTGCGCCGGCAGTCGGTTTTGTATGTATTAGAAGGAGTTACCGGATTTGTCGAAACCCTGTGAGGATTTTCACCTTTCCGGGGGTTGGTCTCCTTCTGGCCATATGTTTTAATACTGTTCAAATATACAGGAAAACACTGGATGGCTATTCAGGTTTTCTCCGGATTCTGCCGCATTGGCCAACAAGGTTGAGCGGCCCTGGTAACGAGGGTTTGCAAGAATGGAAGATAACCGCAAGAAAGCACTCGGCGCAGCGTTGAGCCAGATCGAACGCCAGTTCGGTAAAGGTGCCGTAATGAAGATGGGCGACCAGCCCCGTGAGGCGATTCCTGCCGTATCCACCGGCTCTCTTGGGCTGGATGTTGCTCTGGGTATTGGTGGTCTTCCTTACGGCCGGATCGTTGAGATTTACGGCCCGGAGAGCTCCGGTAAAACCACGCTGACTTTGCAGGTTATCGCGGAAGCGCAAAAACAGGGTAAAACCTGTGCCTTTGTGGATGCCGAGCACGCTCTGGACCCGGTTTATGCGGAAAAGCTGGGTGTTAACGTTGATGAGCTGCTGGTTTCCCAGCCGGATACCGGTGAGCAGGCGCTGGAAATCGCCGACATGCTCGTGCGCTCGAACGCGGTGGACGTGATTATTGTCGATTCGGTTGCGGCGCTGACCCCGAAAGCGGAAATTGAAGGCGAAATGGGCGACAGCCACGTGGGTCTTCAGGCTCGCCTGATGTCACAGGCACTGCGCAAGCTTACCGGTAATGTGAAGCACGCCAATTGCCTGATGGTGTTCATCAACCAGATCCGTATGAAGATTGGCGTTATGTTCGGTAGCCCCGAGACTACCACCGGTGGTAACGCCCTGAAATTCTACTCCTCTGTGCGCCTTGATATTCGCCGTATCGGTTCGGTGAAAGACGGCGACGAGGTGGTGGGCAACGAAACCCGCGTAAAAGTCGTCAAGAACAAGGTATCGCCGCCGTTCCGGCAGGCAGAATTCCAGATCATGTACGGCAAGGGCATCTACCACATGGCGGAAGTGCTCGATATGGGCGTGAAAGAAGGCTTTGTGGACAAGTCCGGTGCCTGGTACGCCTATAACGGCGACAAGATCGGTCAGGGCAAAGCAAACGCTTGTAAGTTCCTGGAAGAGAACCTGGATATCGCCAATGAAATCGAGGCCAAGGTGCGTGACAAGCTGATGCCCAAGCCGGTCAAGAAAGAAACGGCGGAGGCTCCTGCTGAAGCCAATGGCGAACTGCTGTAAATTTTAAAAAGAGAAAGATAAGGAGGCGTGACATGAAGCGACTGCTGATTGTGGCCCATGCCCCGTCTCCGAATACCCTGGGATTACGGAGTGCCATTGAAAATGGCGCCCGTAATCCGGACATCGAAGCGGTAGAGGTGGTGGTAAAGGCGCCTCTCGAAGCTGGCCCCGAAGACATCCTCGCATGCGACGTCATTATCCTGGGCACCACGGAAAACCTCGGCTACATGTCTGGCGCGCTGAAAGACTTTTTCGACCGCAGCTACTATCCCTGCCTGGAGAAAACCCAGGGCCTGCCTTTTGCCTTTTATATCCGTGCCGGCCATGATGGTACCGGAACCCGCCGAGCTATTGAGGCCATAACCACAGGGCTGCGCTGGAAGCTGGTGCAGGATGCACTGGTATGCCGGGGTGAATTCCGGCCCGAGTTTGAAGAGCAGTGTTACGAGTTGGGTATGACAGTGGCGGCCAGCCTTGACGCCGGCCTGATCTGATCAACTGGCGTAGCGGTTGTAGAAGCCTTCAATACGGGACAGTGCGTTGTCCATCGTTCGTGAGTAGGCATTTTTATCCAGGCAATAGGCAAACTGCAGGCTGACCCGATATCCCGCCTGGTAGGGCTGGCAGGCGATAACCCGGGCGCCGACCCGGGATTCACTGATGTACTTGCCCTCGATATCAAGAAACAGTCGCACACCTACATCCACTGGCCGGGGGCAGAGAACCGCCATACCATAGCGGTTCATGTCCAGGCAGGTAACTGCCACAGGCTGTTTGCCACGGCCGAAGAAACCGCGCTCACGCAGTTGAACCCTCAGGCAGGACGCCGGAAAACGATCCTTGATACGGCGATCTGCGGAATTATTCGTCATGTTTTCAGTCATCACGTGTCTTGTACTTGTTGTGGCCGGATTCCGTCCGGGAGATGAAGTGTAGTAATCGACGGCTTGCATGAAAAATGACCACGGTCGGATTTGTGACCAAGTTGGCACTTGCTGTCGGCTCTGGCCCCTTTCGATAAAACCGGACGAGGTACGCGACAGACCCGGCCCCAGGCACTACAATGGCGGGCCTGAAATCCGACAAAACTGACCGTTACGGGAAGCCAATTTGAAGTCTCTGCCCCTGCATCAGCTGTATAAAGCCTGCGTCCTCAAAGACCTGCCATTCAAGACCACAAGGCAACTTGAGCCCCTGGCCGAAATCGTGGGCCAGAACCGTGCCCAGGAGGCCGTGCGCTTTGCCCTGGCCATGCCCCATGGCGGCTACAACGTCTATGCCGTGGGGCGGAATGGGCTGGGCAAGCGAACCATGATGCTGCGTTACCTTGAGCATCATGTGGACACGCTGCAGCAAAGCCATGACTGGTGTTATGTCGCCAACTTCGAGGAACCGCGTAATCCCAAGCTGTTGCAGCTGCCGGGAGGTATGGGTACCCAGTTGAAGCAGGACATGGAAAAGCTGATGACCCGGCTGGTGAAGACGATCCCCCAGACTTTCGACAGCGACAGTTTTCTGGAACGCTCGGAGCAGTTGAAGAATGATTACGGCAAGAGGCAGGAAGATGAGCTGGCCAAAGTGGCCGCCCAGGCCAAACGGAAAAAGGTAAGCCTGACGGTAACCACCCCCGGTGGCTATCGCCTGGTCGCCATGAATGGCGACGAGCCTCACACCGCGGAAAGCTTCCAGGCTCTGACCGAGGAGCAGCGGGACAAGTTTGAGGACTCGATCAACAAGCTCGAGAAGAAGCTGCGCCAGGCGTTGCGGAAGATGGCGGACTGGGAACAGGAATATGCCGACAAACAGCAGGCTCTGAACCAGGAGACCCTGGAGGGTATTTCCGGCCATCAGATTGACGAGCTGGTAGAGAAATATCGTGAACAGCCCGATGTGGTTACTTACCTGGAGGCCGTTCGCAAAGACCTGGTGGATAACCTGGATATCTTCCTGGAAGACGACGAGGAGCAGGCTGCCATTGCCTGGGCCGCACTGGACAAGAGAATGCCCCGGCGCTACCTCATCAATGTGCTGGTGCATCAGAAAACCAATGAAGTACCGGTGGTGGTGGAAGATAATCCCACCTATCACAATCTGTTCGGCTATGTGGAAAACGTGACCTACAAGGGCACGGTCTTTACCGACTTCTCTCTGATTCGGGCCGGAAGCCTGCACAGGGCCAACGGTGGCTATCTGCTGATGGACGCCATCAAGGTGCTGGAGCAGCCGTTCGTATGGGATGGTCTGAAGCGCGCATTGCGATCAAAGTCGATCCAGATCAACTCCCTGGAGCGGGAGCTGACCCTCTCCGGCACCATTTCCATCGAGCCGGAGGCGGTTCCCCTGAACGTCAAGATTGTGTTGTTCGGCGATCGGGAAACCTGGATGCTGCTGCAGGAATACGATTCCGAGTTTGCCGAGCTGTTCCGGGTAACGGCGGATTTCGAAAACGAGATGTACCGCACCGAAGAGAGCCAGTTGCTGTACGCCAAGTTCATCTCCAGCCTTGTGGTTGAGAAGAAGCTGTTGCATTGCACCAACAAGGCGGTGGCTCGCATTATCGAGCATAGTGCCCGCATGGCCGACCATCAGGACAGGCTGTCGTTGCATGCTGCCGACATCGCCAACCTGTTGCGAGAGTCGGATTTCTGGGCCCGCCAGGCTGGTGCCAAGCTGATTTCCGAGGTACATGTGGAACGTGCGCTGGAGAGCGCCCGTTACCGCAGCAGTCGCATCCGAGATCAGTTCTATGATTCCATCCGGGACGGTTCCACTCTGGTGACCACCACCGGCACCTGCGTAGGTCAGGTTAACGCGCTTTCGGTATTGTCCACCGGTGGCTTCGAGTTTGGTTTGTCCAATCGCGTGACCGCAAGCTGCTACTATGGAGATGGCGGAGTTATGGACATTGAGCGCGATGTGAAGCTGGGCGGCAATATCCACTCCAAGGGCGTGATGATTCTGAGTTCCTGGCTGGCCTCTCATTTTGCCGTGAACGATCCCATGCACCTGTCTGCCAGCCTGACCTTTGAGCAAAACTATGGCGAGGTGGATGGCGACAGTGCCTCATTGGCGGAACTCTGTGCGCTGATTTCGGCCTTGTCCGGCATTCCGGTGCGGCAGGATCTGGCCATTACCGGCTCTGTTAATCAGTTTGGCGAGGTTCAGCCGATTGGTGGTGTGAACGAAAAGGTGGAAGGCTTCTATGCCACCTGTGAGCTTAAAGGTGGTCTGACCGGCAGCCAGGGTGTCATCATTCCAACCACCAATGTCCAGAACCTGATGTTGGACAGCGAAGTGGTGCAGGCGGCCCGGGCAGGGCGGTTTGCCGTGTACCCGGTTGCCCGGGTGGAAGAGGCGATTACACTGTTGCTGGGCAAGCCGGCGGGCAAAGCCGATGAGAAAGGCAGGTACCCCAAGCAGAGTGTTTTTGGCATTATTCAGCAACGGCTCGAAAAAATGCGCGAGCATGAGCGTCAGGAGCACGCCCGGGACGATCATAAAGATCCGTCCATTCACTGACCGGCACCATAATAAAACGGACAGGAGAGTACAGATCCATGACTGAGATCCAGCAAACTGTGTACGTGGTAGAGGACGATGAAGCCGTTCGTGATTCACTGGAGTTGTTGCTGAAATCCGATAGCAAGCCGGTGAAAACCTACGAAAGCGCCAATGCCTTTCTGAAGGACTATTCCGACAAGATGGCCGGCTGCATCGTGCTGGATATCCGTATGCCCGGGATGGATGGCATGGAGCTTCAGAAGAAGCTTAACGACAAGCATTCGATCCTGCCCATCATCTTTGTGACCGGCCATGGCGATGTGCCGATGGCGGTGGACGCCATGAAAGAGGGCGCCGTGGATTTCATCCAGAAGCCCTACCGTGAAGAGGCCCTGCTGGAGAAGATCGAGGCGGCCCTGGAGCAGGATCAGGAACAGCGTAAATCCCTGGACGAAAAACAGGAAATCATCCGCCGGGTGAAGAGCCTGACGCCCCGCGAGCGGGAAATCATGGACCGCATGATTGCCGGCCAGGCCAACAAGGTCATTGCCATTGAGCTGGAAATCAGCCAGCGTACCGTGGAGATTCACCGTTCCCGCGTAATGCACAAAATGGGCACTCATTCCCTGGCCCATCTGGTACGTATGGTCCTGTCCGTAAAGGACCTTATCGACTAGGACGGCCGGCACCGTCATCATGTCCGAACGTTTTTAACCGGCCGTATTTCTATGACTGAAACTGTCAGTGAGAACTCCGAGGTGACGGTTCTGTTGGTGGACGACAACCCGCAGAACCTGAAGGTCCTCTACGAGACCCTGAAAGACAAAGGCTACCGTTTGCTGATCGCCAACGAAGGTGAGAAAGCACTGGACCTTGCCCACCGACACCACCCTGAAGTCATCCTTCTGGATATCATGATGCCGGAAATGGACGGCTATGAGGTTTGCGAGCGCCTGAAAGCCGACCCGCAAACGGCCGACTGTGCGGTGGTGTTTCTGTCGGCACTGGATGATCTGCAGGCCAAGGTAAAAGGTTTTTCTCTTGGCGGCGCGGATTACATTTCCAAGCCGTTTCAGTCCCAGGAAGTGATTGCGCGGGTGAAAACCCATGCCCAGGTGATTCGCCTTGAGCGTGAATTGCAGGCCCGGAACCGCGAGCTTCAGGGTGATCAGACCCGGATTCTCAATTCCATCAGCGAGGGCATCTACGGCCTCGACGAGAATGGCATCATTGAATTCGCCAATCCCGCTGCGGGTATGATCATGGGTTGCCCGGTTGAAGACCTGATCGGCAAGAGCTTTTTTGATCTGCATTTTTCCACCGCGTCAGATTCGGAAGACAACCTGCCGGTGATGGCTACCTGCCGGCAAGGCGTGGCCGAAAACCAGCGCGATATCCGCATGCTGCGGGCCGACGGTTCCGGTTTCCCCGCGGAATATCGCTCAACGCCAAAACTGGATGACGAAGAACTCCACGGTGCGGTGGTGGTGTTCCGGGATATCACCACCGAGCTGGAAAACGAGCAGGCACTGGAGGATGCCCGGGCCATGGTTCAGGAGCAGCGGGATCAGCTGGCCCACACCTCACGTTTGAGCACCATGGGTGAGATGGCGGCGGGATTTGCTCATGAGGTCAATCAGCCACTGACGGCAATCACCAATTACGCCCGTGTGGCCAAGCGTATGATGGGCAAGGAGCAACCGGATCTCGGTTTGCTGCAGGAAACCCTGGACAAGGTCGAGGCTCAGTCCCATCGCGCCAGCGAAATCATCCGCCGGATCCGGCGATTCATGAAAAAGCCCGCCACCGGTAAGGAAATACTCTCGGTTCCCGGTTTGCTGGAGGATACCCGCCAGTTTGCCGAAGTCGACATGCGCAACAACGAAGGTGGCATCGAGGTGCAGGTAGAGGATTCGCTGCCGGATGTGCTGGCGGACCCCATACAGGTGCAGCAGGTCGCCCTGAACCTGATACGCAATGCCCTGGAAGCCACCCGCAGTGCCGGCGCGGCAACGCCGGTTGAAGTGAGTGCCCGCCGTTGTGGCGACCACTGTGTCCGGGTCCAGGTGCGGGACCATGGCATCGGAGTCGCCGAAGAAGCCGAAGAGAAACTGTTTCATCCGTTTCATACCACCAAAGACGAGGGTATGGGTATCGGATTGGCCACCTGCCGCTCCCTGATTCAGGCTCAGGGCGGCGAAATCGGATACGAGCGACCGGACGACGGCGGCGCTTGTTTCTGGTTCACCCTGCCTGTTTCCGGAGCCGAAGGAGGGCTCTGCGCTCCGGAGGAATAAGCGCTACAGCCAGTCGATGCGCCCGGTCAGATGCGGGGCATCGCCTTTCGCATTCAGTAACTGGAAATCCCAGCCATCCTCTCCTGTCTGCCAGTTCAGCATCGCGTTTCCCGGCAGCAGCAGGGGTTTCTTGAACTGGCAACTGGCCCGCACCGGGCCATCCTTCCAGCCCTTCTGGTTCTCCAGCAGCGCCAGTGCCCTTGCTTTGCTCCACATGCCATGGGCAATGGCCCGTGGAAAACCGAAGGCTCTGGC
Organism: Marinobacter sp. RI1; assembly: GCF_041155085.1. Classification (NCBI taxonomy): domain Bacteria; kingdom Pseudomonadati; phylum Pseudomonadota; class Gammaproteobacteria; order Pseudomonadales; family Marinobacteraceae; genus Marinobacter; species Marinobacter sp. RI1. Next base: position 3,190,775 of record NZ_AP031605.1, on the reverse strand, counting down.
GCTCAGGGCGTGCATGTGGATCGGGTTTCGATCCCCCGAGACTTTGGCGTATTGCCGGCCCAGGTTTTCCGGGGCCTTGATCGCTTCGGAGAATGGGTAGGTTTCCAGCTCCGGTTTCGGTTTGGTGCTGGTTTTACCGGGGCCGTTGGTTATCCGGAACAGGTTGGTACTGACTTCCTCCCAGATCAGGCGTCCTGAGGCTCTCGCTTCCGTAACCAGGTCAAATTCCAGGCCCCGGTCGGTGCGTTTCTGGTTGTCGAGGATAACCTTGAGATCCAGATTTTCGCCTGAGGCCAGAGGGCGATGCTGGGTGATGCTGTTTCGCAGATGGACCAACCCCAGCAACGGCAGCGGGAATGCGGGTTCGGTGAGCAGTTTAAGCTGCAGGGGGAACGCCAGGATATGTGGCCAGGTCACTGGCAGGCGGGTTCCCGGCTGAAAACTGCAGACTTTCATATAATCGCGGAGTGCGGGAATGTCCGTTGTAACGCCCAGAAGACTGGCCTCCAGCCTCGGAATCTGCACCGCTTCCGGGTCGTTCTTTCCGGATTTCGGCAGCAGTGCCTTACCGTACAGAGGCAAGAGGGCAGGGGGCGTGTGGTGATAAACCAGTGGCGCGGACATCGTAGCGTTCTCCTTGGTCGGCCCCGGGGCCGGCATCCATGTGCATGTCTTGATGGCAATGTGATTTTATATTGGGCGTTGCCAATTTCTGGTACAACTGTGCGTATGTGGCCTGATATGCTCTAATGTACGACGAAAGTCTGGCAAACCCGGCCAGATCTGGCATTGACCTGGCGTGCTCCGGGCCCTGTCCGGCGGGTCAAAGTAGTAACCAATAAATAAAAAAGCGGGATACTATGCAGGAACTACGTGATGCAGGCGTGATGCTGCGCCTGATATACGAGGCGATGAAGCGAAGAGGTATTGATACCGACGCCATCTTCAGCCGCCTTGGCGTTAATGAGCAGTACGTATACACGGATCAGCTAAGGACTCCCCACAGCGCCCAGCTCTATTTCTGGCAGGCGGTGGAGGATGTATCCGGTGACCCTGATGTTGGTTTACACCTTGGGCCATTGCTCCCCGCCTACAAGGGGCAGGTACTGGAATACCTGTTCCTGAGCAGTCCGACGTTCGGCGAGGGCTTGCGCCGCGCCCAGAATTATCAGCGCTTGCTCAGCGATGCCGCCAACACGGATTTTTTCGTGGCTGGCGATGAAGCCTGCATGGTTCTGGACACCGCCTCAGACGATGTTCGCCGTCTCAAGCACTTCAATGAGTGTTTTGTTCAAGGCCTGATAACCTTTTTCAAATCCATTACCGACGGCAATTTCTACCCATCCCGGATCGAGTTCGAGCATGATCGGGAGCAGGGTCAGGATCATGTTCGTGAGGTGTTGGGGTGTGAGGTGGTGTTCGGTGCGGAGGAGAACCGGCTTTATTTCCCCGCCGAATTGCTGTCCCATGCATCGCCTCATGCGGAACCCGAATTGTTGGCCCTGCATGAACGCTTCGCCAGTGAGCAGGTGGCCCGGCTCGAGAAGAAGGACATTGTTGGCCAGGTGGAGCGCATCATCGCGGAATTGCTCGATAGCGGCGAAGTCACGCTTGATGCCGTGGCTGAGCGTTTGGGGATCAAGCCCCGGACCCTGCGAACCCGGCTGACCGAAGCCGAAACCAGTTTTAATCAGGTATTGGCGGATTTCCGCTACCGTCTTGCACGGCAGCTGCTGGCCACCACCGATGAATCCATTGATGAAATTGTCTACCTGACCGGCTTTTCAGAACCCAGTACGTTTTATCGGGCGTTCAAGCGCTGGTCTGGCATGACACCGATTGAATACCGCAAGACCGCCCAGGGCAAGGATGCAATGGTTGATGCCATGTAAGTGGCGATTCAGGTAAATCTGAAAAAAGTTTGGGAAAATCGTTGACATAAACGAGGGCCTCTATATAATGCGCCCTCGTTGTCACAGAGCAGTCGCAAGACAGCTCAGGCAGCTACGCGGAGCGGTAGTTCAGTTGGTTAGAATACCGGCCTGTCACGCCGGGGGTCGCGGGTTCGAGTCCCGTCCGCTCCGCCATTTTTATCTCTCCTGAAGTCTTCTCAGTTTTTCCTAATCCTAAGAATCTTTCGATGTTCACCCGGGCTGATGCCATACCATCGCTGGTATGCCTTGTGAAATGCCGGTGGGTTGGCAAAACCGAGCAGCCAGGCAATTTCTGCCAGCGAGCTGTCGGTTTCCTTCAAGTAATCCCAGGCCAGTTGTTGGCGGGTATTGTCCAGCAATTGCCGGAATCCACTGCCTTCTTCGGCCAGCTGTCGTTGCAGTGTCCAGGGCGTCAGGCCCATTTTTGTGGCCAGAACTTCCACCGACACCTTGCCACCCACCAGTAATGGCGCCATGTGATGGCGGGCGCGATCGGTAATTCTCCACCCTCGCTGGATTCGCTGCAGTTCCTGTTCGCACAGGCTCACCAGTTTTTCATTCATGCCTCTCTGGGCCTGTGCCGGTACCAGTTCCCAGATTGCATCCTTGATCCGGATATCGTTTGCCGGAGCCCCGAATTCCACAGGGCATCGGAACCAGCTCTCGAACAGGTCGTCCTGGCCAATGGATGGGTACTCAATCCGGACACGCTCCAGTACATCGTAGCGGCCGGTCATGTGTCGAATCAGTTGGGTCCAGGCGGCCAGCACAGAATCCACGACAAAATAGTTGTATTGGTTGTAGGGGCGAATGGAATAGAAGCTCACGGTTTTCATTGCGCGCTGAAAGCTGGGAGCCCCGCGGGAATTATGGCTGGTGAGGAGTGAATATCGCACCAGCAATTCAAGTGCCCCGGCGACTGTCCCGGCGGTTTCGGCGGCGAGCCCCGCCATGCCGGCGTCGACCGGGCGTGACAGCGCCCCCATGCGCAGCCCCAGCGCCGGATTCCCCGTGGCTTTGATAGCGGCGTGGCCCAGTCGCATGAATCTGGGGATGCTGATACGGGCATCGACGGCCGCCTGTTCCGGAGCGCTCAGATGGAACCGTGCTTTCAGCTGTTCCGCATCTCCACCTTCGGCAGCAACGGCCCGCAGTAGTACGGACACGTAGAGCAGGCTGATATCGCCCAGAGCATTCCGGGCCGGCGTTCGGGATTTGATCATGGGTCTATTATTGATGTTGTTCAAGGATAATCAAATGTTATTTTTGGATATTGTTGGCGTCGAGCATGGTCGGTAGTGTTATGCCCATAACAAATGGGCGGATGTCCCGATACCTGATCAGATGAGGAGAATTTCATGACCACTGCTTCCGGCGAGAGCAAATACCCGAATCTTCTGAAGCCTCTTGATCTGGGCTTTACCACGTTACGCAACCGTACCCTGATGGGGTCCATGCACACCGGCCTTGAGGAAGTGAAAAACGGTTTTGAGCGCCTGGCTGCTTTCTACGCTGAGCGCGCCCGTGGCGGCGTTGGTCTTATCGTGACTGGTGGTATAGGCCCGAATACGGAAGGTGCGGTATTTCAGCATGCGGCCAAGATGAATACCGAGGAAGAGTCCGACAAGCACAAGGTCATCACCAAGGCGGTTCACGACGAAGGTGGCAAGATCTGTATGCAGATTCTGCATGCTGGCCGCTACGCCTACTCTCCGGAGCTGGTGGCGCCCTCTGCTATTCAAGCGCCTATCAACCCTTTCAAACCCAGGGAGCTGGACGAAGCTGGTATCCAGAAGCAGATCGACGATTACGTGAATTGCGCCGCTCTCGCGCAGCGGGCCGGCTATGACGGCGTCGAGATCATGGGGTCTGAAGGTTACTTCATCAACCAGTTTATCGTCGCTCACACCAACCACCGCACCGACCAGTGGGGCGGCAGCTACGAGAACCGTATCCGTCTGCCGCTGGAGATTGTGCGCCGGGTGCGTGAGCGGGTGGGTGAGAACTTTATTATTGTCTACCGGTTGTCCATGCTGGACCTGATTGAAGACGGCAGCACCTGGGAAGAAGTGGTTCACCTGGCCAAGGAAATCGAGAAAGCCGGAGCCACCATTATCAACACCGGTATCGGTTGGCACGAAGCCCGTGTTCCGACCATTGCCACTTCGGTGCCCCGGGCTGCATTTACCAAAGTAACAGCGCGCCTGAAGGGCGAGGTCAGCATTCCCCTGGTGACCACCAACCGGATTAACATGCCGGATGTCGCCGAGAAAGTCCTGGCGGACGGCGATGCCGACATGGTCTCCATGGCCCGGCCGTTCCTGGCCGATGCTGAGCTGGTGCTGAAGGCGGAGCAGGATCGTGCCGACGAGATCAATACCTGCATCGGCTGTAACCAGGCTTGCCTGGACCATACCTTCAGCGGCAAGCTGACCTCCTGCCTGGTCAACCCGCGGGCCTGCCATGAAACCGAGCTGGCTTACGTTAAAACGGCGCAGCCCAAGTCCATCGCGGTAGTCGGTGCCGGCCCTGCGGGCCTGGCGTTTGCCACCGTGGCCGCGGAGCGTGGTCACAAGGTGACCCTGTTTGATGCCGGCAGCGAAGTCGGTGGCCAGTTCAACGTGGCCAAGCGTATTCCGGGCAAGGAGGAATTCTACGAAACCCTGCGTTATTTCCGGAAAATGCTCGACAAGACCGGGGTCGAGGTACGTCTGAATACCCGGGTTTCCGCCGAGGAACTCAAAGCGGGTGGTTTCGATGAAGTGGTTCTGGCTACTGGTGTGGAACCCCGTACTCCGGATATCGAGGGCATTGATCGCCCGAACGTTATCGGTTACCTCGACGCCCTGTTGGAGCGCAAGCCGGTGGGCCAGCGAGTGGCGGTGATCGGTGCCGGTGGTATCGGTTTTGATGTGTCCGAGTTTATTGTCCACAAGGGCGATTCTCCCTCGCTGAATACCGAACACTTCATGAAGGAGTGGGGCGTGGACCTGTCGGTAGAGCATCGTGGCGGTATACAGGGCGTTACAGCGGAAGTGCCGGCGCCGGCTCGCGAGGTCTATCTGCTGCAGCGTAAGGCCTCCAAAGTGGGCAAGAACCTGGGCAAGACCACGGGCTGGATTCACAGAACCTCGCTGAAGAATCGCCATGTTCAGATGGTGCCGGGGGTGACTTATCGCAAGATCGACGATGAAGGTCTGCACATCACGGTTACGCCGAAAGGCTCGGAGCAGGGTGAGGACAAGATCCTGCCGGTGGATACCATCATTGTATGTGCTGGTCAGGAGCCGCTTCGCGAGCTGCAGGCCGGTGTTGAGGCAGCGGGCATTCCGGTACACCTGATTGGTGGCGCCGATGTGGCGGCAGAGCTGGATGCCAAGCGGGCCATTAACCAGGGTAGCCGGCTCGCTGCGGAGATTTGATCACAAATCGTTGCAGTTTTTCTCTGTGCTTCGGCACTTGTCTGGCTAGACTATGTCGGAAAGTGTTTGAATTGGAACCAAAGGGCGCTGGCGAGCGTCCGGAACTGAGATTCCCGGGGCACGGAGAAGGTTGATGGTAAATGCCAGCCAGGCCGCTGAAGGTTATTCGGCGGTATTTTTTATGGACGGTAGCCAGGTTGCCCGGCAGATGAGGCTGTCGGAATTTGGCGCTTTCCTGGATGGCTATGTCGGTCTGTCAGACCTGGCCGAAACTGATGTCCGGGCGGTTCTCGTCAATCTCAGCTCCGATCTGAATGTGCGTTCTCTGGTGTTCTTCCGCATCTGGTTTGATGAGGAGGGGCGCGCAGACAGCCACTGGAATGTCCCCATTGAAGCTCTGGCAGAGCAGGGCGCCAAAGGCCCCAACATGGGGGGCGGCCCTATCAGGCTGGTGTGTCGTAGTCAGTGTCCGGATCCGGAGTTTGCCAATGAACTCTGGGACCCGGACATGACCCCCGGAAACAACCATTTTCAGGCCATTCGCAAGGCGGTTGACGCCAATACTCTCCGTTTTCAGAAGATCGAGCCCGAAGAAGAGAATATCCCGGTACTCACGGCCCCGACCCCGCAATCGAATAGTGACGATGGTAGCCGTGACCGCGCGCGTCTGGCTCAGGTCCTCCGCGAGCAACGGCTCAGAATCAAGACGCTCCAGAGCGTCCATCGGGATTCACTGGCTGACCTTCAGCGTGAGCATCGCAATGAAATGCAGGGGCTGCGCAGTGAGCTGGCGGACCTGGAGCAGCGACACGAACGCCTGAAACTGACCAACGAGCAGTTGAAAAAACGCCTGTCCCAGCGCAATGAGCAATACCTGAGCATGCAGGAAAAAATGGCGGAGGGCAGTGCCGAGCAAGGCAGGGAAGATGCCAATGCCAATGCCGAGACGGTGTTGTTGAGGGAGCAGTTGGAACGCAAACAGCGGGAGCTGGAATTGCGAGACGACAAGATCGTGGCTCTGGAGCAGGAGAACCATGAACTCCGCCATCGCCAGCCTCCGGAAGATTCCCTGCTGGAGCAGCTGCGCACCCAGGCGGTATTCCTGGTGGCCTATCACCCTGGTGTCGGGCATATTACTTTGCCCTACGAAGACATCGACACTTACTTCGGAAACCCGCTGGCCTATGCCGCAGAGCGCTGTGGTATGAATGAGCCTGCCTATCGGGAATGGCTTGCCCACTACGAACACCCCGTATGCAAACATGTTGATGACGAAGGCAAAGCCTGTGGCGAGCCCATCATGCGCGTGACCCAGCCTGCCGAATTTGAGCCCGGACAGGACGACCGCTGCGACCAGCACAAGGCCTGATCGGTATCTTTTTTCAGAATCTGCCCGAGTTTCGTTAAACTGTTTCCTGTTTCATTCAGAGACCACGGGACACTTCATGGACCAGTTCAGGAATATCGGCATCGTCGGGCGCATGGGCAGCGTCAAGGTGGTGGAGTCTTTACGGCAGCTCAAGCAGTACCTTACCGCCAACAATTACCATGTGATCATCGAGGAAGACACTTCCACCATGATTCCTGGTCATGGTCTGCAGGTGGCCAGCAAGAAGCTCCTGGGTGAGATCTGTGATCTGGTGATCGTGGTCGGGGGTGATGGTAGCCTGCTGGGCGCCGCCAGGGAGTTGGCCAAGTCCAAGATTCCGATTCTTGGCGTGAACCGCGGTCGACTGGGATTTCTGACCGATATCTCGCCGTCAGATCTTGAAGAGCGCCTGGCCCGGGTTCTTGAGGGCGATTACATCGAAGAATCCCGGTTTTTGCTGGATGGCCATGTTGAGCGTAATGGCCAGCCATTGGGGTATGGCTCGGCATTGAACGACGTGGTTCTGCACCCGGGTAAATCTACGCGGATGATTGGCTTTGACCTGTTTATCGACGGTCATTTCGTCTACAGCCAGCGTTCAGATGGTTTGATTGTGGCGACGCCCACCGGCTCCACGGCCTATTCGCTGTCGGCTGGTGGCCCGATCATGCACCCGAAGCTGGATGCGGTGGTGCTGGTGCCCATGTTCCCCCACACCCTGAGCAGTCGACCGATCGTGGTGGATGGCAAAAGCGAAATCAAGCTGGTGATTGGCGAAACCAATGAAACCTATCCACAGGTCAGCTTCGATGGTCAGATGAACATTGCCTGTGCCCCGGGAGACATCATCCGAATCACCAAAAAACCATTCAAGATCCGTCTGATTCATCCCACCGATCACAATTTTTACGCGACCTGCCGGGACAAGCTGGGCTGGGCAAGCGAAATAGCAGCGAGTTGATCATGGCGGCAATCAAGACAACGGCACATCGCGGCTACGACGTTATTGGTGACATCCACGGCTGCGCCCATACCCTGGAGCGATTGCTGGAGCAGATGGGGTATCGGAAGCGGAACGGCATATACCAGCACCCCAGCCGACAGGCCATTTTTATCGGCGATATTATTGATCGTGGGCCGAGAATACGGGAAGCGTTGCATCTGGTGCGTGACATGGTGGAGCACGGCTTTGCCCGAATTGTCATGGGCAACCACGAGTACAACGCACTGGGTTACTGCACCCGGGCACGGCCAGGCAGCGGCAAGAAGTTTCTGAGGGAACACAATGCCCGCCACGATCGGCTGATCAAGGAAACCCTTGAGCAGTTTGATGCGTATCCACATGAATGGAACGAATTTCTGGAGTGGTTTTACAGCATTCCGCTGTTCATTGATGAGGAAGGCTTTCGCGTGGTGCATGCCTGCTGGGATCAGACCCTGATTGATCAGTTCCGCCAGAGCCAGGGCGGCGCCTGTATCGACGAAGATTTCCTGCACGCCTCGGCGGCCATCGAATCCTTCGCCGGGCAGGTGATGGATACCCTGTTGCGCGGAACCGACCTGCGCCTGCCGGAAGGGATGTCCATTACGGGCCGGGATGGCTACGTCCGGCAGTTCTTCCGTACCAAGTTCTGGGCAGACGACCCGCAAACCTATGCAGATGTGGTGTTTCAGCCGGATCCGCTGCCGCCGGAGGTGGCCAGCAGGACTTTGCGCGAGGAGGAGCGCAAGCAGCTGATTACCTATCCACTGGACGCGCCGCCGGTGTTTGTCGGGCATTACTGGATGGAGGGTGCCCCCGCTCCGCTCAAGCACAATGTGGCGTGTATTGATTTCAGCGCCGTGAAGTATGGCAAATTGGTGGCCTATCGGTTTGATGGGGAAAAAGTGCTCTCTTCGGACAAATTTGTCTGGGTTGATGTTGACCGGCCGGAGCAGCCCGATTACCCGACCAGCGAAGATAGTGTCGCCCGCTAACACCAGAGAGGTAGTTTTGGATAGTCCGTCGTCTTCCCCGATCACTCCTGGCGGCCGCTGGCAGCCGGCGCCCCGCCATGCTCCTTTTGTCATTGGCGTCATCGTGGTTGCCGTGGTGATGGTATGGCTGACCGGCATGGGGCAGAGCAATTTTGCCGCCGCTATGATGATTGTCGACCCCCGGCCGTTCAGCTGGGATACCTTCAGCACACTGGCCGGGCGCCTGGAAGCGCTCTCTATGACCCTTTCGGGAGGCCAGGTCTGGAGGCTGCTGACGCCGGATTTCCTGCATTTCAGCTGGACCCATATCATCTTCAACTCGGTGATGCTCTGGTTCCTGGGCAGTCAGATCGAATGGATGGACGGCCGGGCACGGCTGGTAGGACTGTTTCTGGCCACCAGTCTGGCGTCCAATCTTCTACAGTATCTGGTGTCCGGCCCGCTGTTCGGCGGGCTCTCGGGGGTGGTGTACGGCATCCTCGGTTATTGCTGGTTGAGCCAGCGAAGACTGCCGCGTTTCCAATTCCCGCCGGCACTCGTGACCTTTGCGCTGGTGTGGATGATCATTGGCTTTACGCCAGTGCCGGAGATGATTGGCGTGGGTCGCATGGCCAATGAGGCACACCTGGGCGGCTTTCTGGCCGGGTTGGCGATGGCGGCGATCATGCCTCCTCGTCGATACCGAGGCTGAAACAAAAAAAAGCCCCACCAAAAGGTGAGGCTGTTAAAAGAGCTTTTAGCTCCTGATGAGAGAGACCAAATGATACGACCGTTGTCATTTGGTGAATTAATGATAATCGTTATCATTTTTAATTGTCAAACGGTCTTGGCATTTTTTTATATGAAGAAACGTTCAGGAGGCGGGAATGACATACGAAGAACTGATTGAGCGGCTGGACCCGACGGTTTACCGCAACCTGAAACGGGCCATTGAGCTTGGTAAATGGCCAGATGGTCGCGCGCTGACCCGTGAGCAGCGCGCTATCAGCCTGGAAGCGGTGATTTATTATGAAGAAAAGCACAACATCCCGGAAGAACAGCGAGTGGGATACCTGGACCGTGGCGAGAAAGCCGGTACCGCTTGCGATCCGTCTGTGCAGTTCCGCAAAGATCGCCAGGGCAACAACGATGTGGACCCCGATCAGTTTGTTGAGGTCAAGGTTTGAGCGAATCCATTGATGTAACCGGTCGGCTTCGTAAGATGCCGGCCGAGGCCGGCGACCCGGTGGCCTATAACCTGGCTGTCGGCGACAAACGCATTACCCTGAATGACCTTATTGGTCATAAGGTGCGGCTGAATTTTGATGGCGTGATTCGCTGTATTCATTGCGATCGCACGACCAAAAAGAGTTTCAATCAGGGCTACTGCTATCCGTGTTTCCGAAAGCTGGCCGCCTGCGACAGCTGCATCATGAGCCCGGAAAAATGCCACTATCACCTGGGTACCTGCCGGGAGCCGGAGTGGGGCGAGGCCAACTGCATGGTTGAACATGTCGTGTATCTGGCCAATTCCAGCGGCTTGAAAGTGGGTATAACCCGGGCCACCCAGGTACCGACCCGCTGGATTGATCAGGGGGCGGTAACGGCGATACCGATGCTGCGGGTCGCCAGCCGTTACCTGTCTGGTCTGGTGGAAGTGGCGTGCAAGAACCACGTGGCTGACCGCACCAACTGGCGAGCCATGCTAAAGGGTGATGTGCCGGAGCTGGATCTGGTGCAGGAGCGTGAGCGGCTGTTGGACTTGATCGCAGACGACCTGGCGCAATTGCGGGCGCAGCATGGTGAAGACAGCATACGAATTGTGGACGAAGCCACACTTGGGCTGGGTTATCCGGTTCAGGTATGGCCGGCCAAGGTGAAAACCCATAATCTGGACAAAACGCCGGAAGTGGAGGGTTTGCTGGAAGGTATCAAAGGCCAGTATCTGATGCTCGACACCGGTGTAATCAATATCCGCAAATTTACCGGCTATGAAGTCCGGTTCCGGGTTCTTGACTGAATCCGCCATGTCTTTTCTCTGGAGAGTATGAATGCGAACCAACCAGCCACAAACCATTTACCTGAGTGAATACAAGGTTCCTGCGTATCTGGTTGATCAGGTGGATCTGCGTTTTGAATTATTTGAAGACGGCGCCCGTGTGCACAGTACCCTGACTGTGCGCCGCAACCCGGATTCCGGGGAGAGCGCTGCCCCTCTGTTTCTGCACGGTGATAGTCTGCAACTGGAATCGGTTTCCCTGAATGGCTCGCCTCTGGGCACTGGTGAGTTCGAAGACCGTGGCGATGCGCTGGTCGTGCCCTCGGTGCCGGAAGAATTCGAGCTGCAGGTAGTCACCTGGATCGAACCTCAGAACAACACCCGGCTGGAAGGTTTGTACAAGTCCTCCGGTATGTTCTGCACTCAGTGCGAGGCGGAAGGATTTCGCTGCATTACCTTCTATCCGGACCGGCCGGATGTCATGGCGCGCTTCCGTACCCGTATCGAGGCAGGCAAAAGCGCCTATCCCGTGCTGCTCTCCAATGGTAACCCGGTGGATAAGGGTGAGCTGGAAAATGGTCGCCATTTTGTCACTTGGGAAGACCCGTTCCCCAAGCCGGCTTACCTCTTTGCCCTGGTAGCCGGAGACCTGGTGGAGAAAAAAGACACCTTCACCACCTGTTCCGGCCGCAACATTGATCTGCGCATGTATGTCGAGCCCCGCAACGCGAAGAAGTGTGATTTCGCGATGGATGCCCTCAAGCGTTCCATGCGCTGGGACGAAGAGGTCTATGGGCGGGAGTACGACCTGGATATCTTCATGATCGTGGCGGTGGACGACTTCAATATGGGCGCCATGGAGAACAAAGGGCTGAATATTTTCAACTCTTCCTGTGTCCTGGCCAGTCAGGAGACTGCTACGGACGCCGCCTTCCAGCGCATCGAGGCCATCGTCGCCCACGAATACTTCCATAACTGGTCCGGCAACCGGGTAACCTGCCGCGACTGGTTTCAGCTGAGCCTGAAAGAGGGTTTTACGGTGTTCCGGGATTCCCAGTTCTCTGCCGATATGGGATCGCCGACTGTGAAACGAATAGAGGATGCCACCCTGTTGCGCACAGCACAGTTTGCCGAGGATGCCGGCCCCATGGCCCACCCGGTGCGCCCGGCGTCTTACATGGAAATCTCCAACTTCTATACCCTGACCATCTACGAAAAGGGTGCCGAAGTGGTTCGGATGATCCACAACCTCCTTGGTGACGAGATGTTCCGTAAGGGCAGCGATCTGTACTTCCAGCGCCATGACGGGCAGGCGGTCACCACCGATGATTTTGTTCGCGCTATGGAAGACGCGTCCGGGCGGGACCTGGCCCAGTTCCGGCTATGGTATGAGCAGGCCGGCACGCCGGTGGTTTCGGTGTCTGATGAGTACGACGAGTCGCGCGGTGTCTATCGGCTTACCGTGCGCCAGAGTATTCCTGACACGCCGGGCCAGACCGACAAGAAGCCGCAGCATATTCCGTTTGCGCTCGGGCTTCTGGGCGCTGACGGCCAGCCTCTGCCCTTGCAACTGAGTGGTGAGAGTGGCGAAGCTCCTCTGGAGCGGGTGCTGGAGCTGACTCAGGCGGAACAGTGCTTTGAGTTTGAGGGCCTGTCAGAGTGCCCGATACCTTCTCTGCTGAGAGATTTTTCTGCCCCCGTGCGGGTGCACTACCCCTGGACGCGGGAACAACTACTGTTCCTGATGAGCCATGATCCGGACGGTTTTAACCGCTGGGACGCAGGCCAGCGCCTGGCCGTGGATGTGATTCAGTCTCTGGTGGGAGAGTTTGAGTCTGCCGAGGTGGAGCCGCGCCTCGTGGATGCCTATCGGTCGTTGCTGCAGGACAGCGAGCTGGATCAGGCTCTGATGGCAAAGATGCTGCAGTTGCCTTCCGAGGCCTATCTCATTGAGCTGGCGGAGCAGGCTGATGTTGCTGCCATTCACCAGGCCCGTGAAAAGGTGCTTGGTTATTTGGCTGAAGGCCTGCGGGATGAACTCATGGCCTGTTATCAGCGTAACGCCGGGCAGGGCGATTACCAGCTGACGCCCGAGGCCATTGCCCGCCGCAGTCTCCGTAACACCGCGCTGGGCTGGTTGCTGCATATTGGTGATCAGGAAGCGCTGGCGCTGGCCAAAGAGCAGTTCCGGGGTGCTGATAACATGACTGACCGGCTCGGCGCACTGCGAGCGTTGGTGAATTCTGATTTCGCGGAAGATCGCACACAGGCCCTGGAAGCCTTTTACAAGCGATTCAGCGACGACCCGCAAGTGGTGGAGCTGTGGTTCTCGGTGCAGGCCTCCAGCGATCGTGCAGGTCAGCTGCCGCAGATACGGCAGTTGCTCGATCACCCGGCGTTTGACTGGAAGAATCCGAACAAGGTGCGCTCTGTCGTGGGTGCCTTTGCGGCCCAGAACCTGGCGGCATTCCACAATCCTGACGGCAGCGGGTATGAATTCCTTGCCGAGCAGGTATGCCGACTGGATGACAGCAATCCCCAGATTGCGGCGCGACTGGTGGCACCGCTGACCCGTTGGCGGAGGTTCGCTCCCGGGTATAGCAAACAGATGAAATCGGCACTGGAGCGGATTCGCGATAAAGCCGAGTTGTCCCGAGACGTGTATGAAGTAGTGCACAAGAGCCTGGCAGACTGACGCCGGAGCCTGGCCCCGCGACTGATGCCGTGGGGCCCTTTGTCTGGCTGTGATTGTAAAGCCGTCGTCACAGCCGGATACAAAATCGCACTTTCGGTCGATAGACAATGTTGCCGGATCGGCTAATCTGTCAGAAAGTCTGCGATTGCATCAGACGATAACAAAAAGGCCCACAGAGGCTTCCAGACGGATTTAAGGTTGCACAATGAGATACAACAAAAACGTTTTGTTTGGCGGGTTGCTGGCTCTGTCCTTTGCTGCTTCGCCACTTCAGGCGGCAGTGTCTTCATCCGAGGCAGCGCGCCTTGGCCAGGATCTCACCCCGTTCGGTTCACCCAAGGCCGGTAACGATGCCGGCACCATTCCGGCGTGGGATGGCGGGCTGACGGAGCCGCCGGCTGGCTACGAGGGCAGCGGGCAGCACCATATCAATCCATTCCCCGACGACGAAGTGCTGTTTACCATTACAGCCTCCAACATGGATCAGTACAGCGAGTATCTGACCGATGGCGTCCGGGCGATGCTGGAAACCTACCCGACCACCTTCCGCATACCCGTGTATCAGTCCCGGCGCACCCACGCGGTGCCCGAATGGGTGGCTGAAAACACCCGTAAGAACGCGGTAAATGCCGAGATTGTGGGTGAGGCAGAGGGTATTGAGGGTGCCTTTGGTGGCTATCCTTTCCCGATTCTTCACGGCAATAATGAAGAAAAGGCCTGGCAGGTAATCTGGAACCACCTGACCCGTTGGCGCGGTGTGTCTGTCACCCGGCGCTCCAGTGAGGTGGCGGTTCAGACCAATGGCGACTACAGCCTGGTGACCTCTCAGCAGGAAGCGTTCTTCAACTTCTACAACCCTGAGGGTGGTGAAGAAGATCTGGACAACGTGATCTTCTACTATCTCTCGTTCACTCAGTCGCCACCCCGTCTTGCCGGTGGCGCCATTCTGATTCACGAAACCCTGAACCAGATCATCAATCCGCGCAATGGCTGGGGCTATAACGCTGGTCAACGTCGTGTCCGCCGTGCTCCGAACCTGGGCTACGACTCACCGATTGCGGCCTCCGATAACCTGCGTACCGCTGATGACACCGATATCTTCAACGGTGCCATGGATCGCTATAACTGGGATTACGAAGGTGTTCGGGAAATCTACATTCCCTACAACAACTACCGGATCGGTGAGAAGGGAACGCCTTACTCTGAAATTCTGGGTATGTCCCACTTGAATCCTGATCTGACCCGCTGGGAGCTGCACCGCGTGCACGTGGTCGAAGCGACCCTCAAGGAAGGCGAGCGTCACATCTACGGTAAGCGCCGCTTCTATGTGGATGAAGACAGCTGGAACACCGTATTGCTCGACCAGTATGACGGTCGCGGCAATCTCTGGCGTGTGACCATGGGTATTCCCAAGAACTACTACGAGTTGCCGGGGGTTTGGACGGTGCTTGATGTGTATCACGATCTCCAGGCGCGTCGATATCACGTGTTGGGTCTGGATACCGAAGAGCCGAATACCCGTGTATTTACCAATGATGTACCAAACACACGGTACTTCTCGCCAGCTTCTTTGCGCAGGCGAAGCGTACGCTGAGGCTTCGGCGCCGGTTTGATCCGGCGCCTGAGGCCACAAGCAGGATGTCGACCGGCGGCCCAGGGGGCTGCCGGTTTGTTTGCGAAGGCTGCTGCCAGTCGTGCAGCAGGCGCATCAGGATTTAACCAACGTAAAGGCAATCTGAATGGCTAAAAGGTTCATGTGCGAGACACTGGGAACTGCCTGCCTTGGCCTCTCTATGGCACTGGCAGCTCCAGCGGCATTTGCACTCGCGGATATAATCGAGACACCGGCGAGGCCAACAGAACTGGCTCCCCAGTCACTACTGACCGACGCAACCCGCGCAGGCGATCGAATCGTGTCAGTGGGTGAGCGTGGGCACGTAATCTATTCCGACGATCAGGGCCAGTCGTGGACGCAGGCCGAGGTGCCGGTGGCGGTCACGTTGACCGCCGTTGATTTTGGCACCGAGCAGCATGGCTGGGTGGTTGGCCACAGCGGTGTTGTGCTGCATTCCAGCGATTCCGGGGAGACCTGGGAGCTGCAGCTCGATGGTATTCAGGCCGCCGAGCTGGTGATTGCCAGCAAGGAAGACCAGATTGCTGAGCTGGAAGAGCGCATTGAACAGGCTCCGGAAGAAGAGAAGGCTGACCTGGAGTGGGCGCTTGACGATCTGTTCTTCGCCCTCGAAAACACCCAGGCAGATATGGAAATCGGGCCGGTTAACCCGTTCCTTGATGTCTGGTTCGAAGACGAGAACCACGGTTTTGTGGTGGGTGCCTATGGCATGATTCTGCGAACCCAGGATGGTGGGCAGACCTGGGAAGACTGGGCGCCGAAACTCGATAACCCAACCAACTTCCACTACAACAGCATCACCGAGGTAGCGGGTGGCGCGCTGGTGGTGGTCGGTGAAGCTGGTCAGATTCACGTTTCTGTTGACGGCGGCGAATCCTGGGAGAAGCGGGAAAGCCCATACGATGGCTCCCTGTTTGGCGTCACCGGAACCGGACGGGTGAACGAGGTGCTGGCGTTCGGCTTGCGGGGCAACACTCTGCTGTCGACCGATCTTGGCCGTAGCTGGACCATGGTGCCCAATGAGGGCGGCGCCACCCTGAATAACGCGGCGGTGGCCGAGGATGGACGCATTACCCTGGTGGGAAATGGCGGCGCAGTGCTGATGAGCACCAACAATGGTGAAAGCTTCCGCCCCTACTTCCGCAATGACCGGGAAGGTGTCATGGGTGTGGTTCCATTGCCGGGAACCAATCTATTGCTGGTCGGCGAAGGCGGTGTTGAGATTACCGACGCTCGCGGCCGGAACCTGAATTAACGCCCTGGTGTGGCATCAACGGATTAATGGATAGAGGGGTTTTTTAATGTCTGACCCGATGCATGACAGGGGTGAACATTACCTGACAACGCCCAAGGCGGAACCGTTCCTTGAGCGTTTACTTTTCAACAACCGGGCGCTGATCCTGGTCGCCTTTTTTGTGCTGACGCTGTTTCTTGGCTACAACGCCATCAAAATTCAGCCGGATGCCAGTTTTGAGCGGATGATTCCGCTGGAACATCCGTACATCGTCAATATGCTGGATCACCGGGACGACCTGGACAACCTGGGTAACTTTGTCCGGATTGCGGTTGCCGTGGAAGAAGGCGACATCTTTACTGCCGAATACATGGAAACCCTCAAGCAGATCACCGATGAGGTGTTCTATCTGAATGGGGTGGACCGTTCCGGCCTGAAAACCTTGTGGACATCGAACGTTCGCTGGGTAGAGGTTACCGAGCAGGGCTTCCAGGGCGGTACGGTTATTCCGGATGGCTACGATGGCTCCCGGGAGAGCCTGGAGCAGTTGCGCCAGAACGTATTGCGTTCGAACGAAGTGGGCCGTCTGATTTCAGACAACTTCAAATCCACGATTGTGTATGCGCCACTGTATGAGAAAAATCCGGAAACCGGCGAGGCTCTGGATTACGCAGCATTCTCCCGTGAGCTGGAAGAGAAGATCCGGGAGAAGTACGAAGCACAGAATCCGAACGTCAATATCCACATTGTTGGTTTCGCCAAGAAAGTCGGGGACCTGATTGAAGGCATCGGCTCCATTGCCTGGTTTGCCGGCATTACCATTCTGCTGACCACGCTGCTGCTGTTCTGGTATTCCCGCTGCATCGCCGGAACACTGGTGCCGATCTTTACCTCAATCATTGCCGTGTTCTGGCAGTTGGGGGCCCTGCGGCTGCTGGGCTATGGCCTGGATCCATACTCGGTACTGGTGCCGTTTCTGGTGTTCGCGATCGGTATCAGTCATGGTGTTCAGATCGTTAATGCCATGGCGGTTGAGTCGGCCAAAGGTTTCGATGCCGTCACCTCAGCACGTCTGGCGTTCCGGGCTCTTTATATTCCGGGCATGCTGGCGCTGATTTCTGATGCTGTCGGCTTCCTCACGTTGGTGTTTATTGAAATCGACGTTATTCGTGATCTGGCTGTGGCGGCCGGTCTGGGTGTGGCGTTCGTCATTATCACCAACCTGGTGCTGCACGTTCTGATCATGTCTTACATCGGCATCTCCAAAGGCGGTGTCCAGCATGTTCAGAATCATGGTGAAAAGCAGGACCGCAAGTGGCGGGTCATGTCCTACTTCTCCCATCCGGGGGTTGCGCCGATTTCCCTGCTGATCGCGGTGATCGGCCTGGGGCTGGGCATGTACTACAAGCAGGACCTGAAAGTGGGGGACCTGGACCAGGGTGCGCCCGAATTGCGCCCGGATTCCCGCTACAACAAGGATAACGCCTACATCATCAACAATTATTCCACCAGTGCTGACGTGCTTGTGGTGATGGTGAAGACCCCGGAAGAACAATGTACCCAGTACAACGTACTCCGGGCCATGGACAGTCTGCAGTGGGAACTGCAGAACACCCCGGGTGTGCAGAGCTCCGCCTCCCTGGCTGATGTCTCCAAGCTGGTTACCAAGGCTCTGAACGAGGGTAACTGGAAGTGGTACGAGATTTCCCGCAACCAGACCATCATCAATGCCTCCATTCGTGACGCGCCGGCAGGTTTGATCAATACCAACTGCAGCCTCACGCCGGTTCTGGTGTTCCTGGAAGACCACAAGGCGGAAACTCTGGAAACGGTAGTCGAGCGGGTCGAACAGTTCGCCGATGCCAACAGCAACGAGGAGCATACCTTCCTGTTGGCAGCTGGTAACGCCGGTATCGAAGCGGCGACCAACGAGGTGATCTCGAACGCCAAGGACATGATGCTGCTGCTGGTGTATGGCGTAGTGAGTTTGCTCTGCTTCCTGACCTTCCGCTCCATCCGGGCTGTGGCCTGTATTGTGATTCCGCTGGGCCTGACCTCCATCCTGTGTGAGGCGATCATGGCGGTGTCCGGTATCGGCATCAAGGTGGCCACGCTGCCGGTGATTGCGTTGGGTGTGGGTATCGGTGTGGACTACGGTATCTATATCTACAGCAAACTTGAAAAGTTCCTGCTGGAGGGCAAGACGCTGCAGGAGGCGTACTATGAAACCCTGCGCTCCACCGGTAAGGCCGTTATCTTTACCGGTGTGACTCTGGGTCTTGGTGTTGTGACCTGGATATTCTCTCCGATCAAGTTCCAGGCGGACATGGGCTTCCTGCTGTTCTTCATGTTCCTGTGGAACATGGTAGGGGCAATCTGGCTGCTGCCGGCCCTGGCGAGATTCCTGCTTCGCCCGGACAAGATGCTGGCGAAAGCACGGGCTGCGAAGTCCTGAAAATCGCCCTGAACCAGCAAAAAAGCCCGCCTGTGCGGGCTTTTTTGTTGATAGGTCAGCTGGTTAGCGTGCTAATCCTTCCTTTATTTATGGCCAGAAGTGTTCTATGTTCTAGAACGAACCGGATGTTTGCCCGTATACCCGTGCGGGTAATCGACTATAACTATCAAGAAAAGGAAGAGCACACATGACACTGAAACTCAAAGCGTCCGCTTTTGCCGTTGCAGCCGCCGTGAGCCTGGGTGCCGCGTCCTCTGCGGTTTCCGCGCAGGAACAGCGCTTCGTGACCATCGGTACCGGTGGTGTTACCGGCGTTTATTATCCGGCGGGTGGCGCTATCTGTCGCCTGGTGAATATGGATCGCAAGGAGCATGGTATCCGTTGCTCGGTTGAGAGTACCGGTGGCTCCGTTTACAACCTGAACGCCATTCGCCAGGGCGAGCTGGATCTGGCTGTTGCCCAGTCCGACTGG
Source organism: Marinobacter sp. RI1 (assembly GCF_041155085.1). NCBI lineage: Bacteria > Pseudomonadati > Pseudomonadota > Gammaproteobacteria > Pseudomonadales > Marinobacteraceae > Marinobacter > Marinobacter sp. RI1. Next base: position 3,171,606 of record NZ_AP031605.1, on the reverse strand, counting down.
CAATACCACGCCTACAATGGCACCAGCCAGTTTGAAGATGCGGGCAAAAACGAGAAGCTGCGTGCGGTCTTCTCTCTGCACCCTGAGCCGTTCACCGTGGTAGCCAGCAAAGGTTCCGGCATCAAGGCCTTTGAAGACCTGGAAGGCAAGCGCGTGTCTGTGGGTAATCCGGGTTCTGGCCAACGCGCCACAGCAGAAGTGCTGATGGATGAAATGGGCTGGACCATGGATAAGTTCTCGCTGGCGGCTGAGATCAAGGCTGCCGAGCAGTCCCAGGCGCTGTGCGATGGCAACATTGACGCTTTCTTCTACACCGTTGGCCACCCCTCCGGTGCCATCAAGGAAGCCACCACGTCCTGTGACAGTGTAATTGTTGCCGTTGACAACAAGGCGACGGAAGCGTTGATCAAGGAAAACCCCTACTACCGTAAGGCAGTGATTCCGGGTGGTATGTACCGTGGTTCCGACGAAGATGTAACTACCTTCGGTGTGGCTGCTACGTTCGTTTCCTCAACTGACGTTCCGGAAGATGTCGTGTACGAAGTGGTCAAGGCCGTGTTCGAGAACTTCGACAGCTTCAAGCGTCTGCACCCTGCCTTCGGCAACCTGAAGAAAGAAGAAATGGTCTCTGATGCCCTGAGTGCGCCGCTGCACCCGGGCGCGGCCAAGTACTATCGCGAGGCTGGCCTAATCGACTGATCGGCCAGGAATATCAACAGAGCGGGCTGAGGCCCGCTCTGTTGATTCAGTAAGGTTATTTCCCATCACAGGAACATTCTATGGCAAAGAATGACCCCGGTACCGGGGCGGGAGTGGATGCCAGCAAGGTAGAACAGGTATTGCAGACCGAAACCGGAGGCCGGGCGCTGACCGGGCCTGCAGCGGTCATCCTGTTCATCGTTCCGGTGTGCTGGTCGTTGTTCCAGCTCTGGATTGCATCACCCCTGCCGTTCATTCTGAATTTCGGAATATTCAATTCCACCGAAGCGCGCTCAATCCATCTGGCGTTTGCGGTGTTTCTTGCATTCTCGGCATTCCCGATGATCAAGGGGGTGCATGCCAACAAGGTGCCCATATATGACTGGGTGTTGGCTTTGGCTGCTGCATTTGCGGCTTCCTATCTTTATGTTTTTTATGATGCTCTTTCGCAGAGGCCGGGGGCACCAACCACCATGGATCTCTGGGTGGCGTTGGGTGGCCTGGTATTGCTGCTGGAAGCTACCCGGAGGGCCCTTGGGCTCCCGCTGACTATTGTTGCGGCGGTATTTATTGCCTACTCACTGGCCGGCCCTTACATGCCGGATGTGATTTCTCATAAAGGCGTGAGCCTGAACAAGCTGGCTTCCCACCAATGGCTCGGAACCGAGGGGGTATTCGGGGTTGCTCTTGGGGTGTCTACCAGCTTTGTTTTCCTGTTTGTGTTGTTCGGTGCCTTGCTTGAGCGGGCGGGAGCCGGTAACTACTTTATCAAGGTGGCTTACGCCATGCTGGGGCATATGCGCGGAGGCCCGGCCAAGGCGGCGGTGGTTTCCAGTGGCCTGAGTGGAGTGATTTCCGGATCCTCCATCGCCAATGTGGTGACCACCGGTACCTTCACCATTCCCCTGATGAAACGGGTCGGTTTCCCGGCAACCAAAGCCGGCGCGGTTGAAGTGGCTGCGTCCACCAACGGCCAGCTTACCCCGCCAATCATGGGGGCCGCGGCCTTCCTGATGGTCGAGTACGTGGGGATTTCCTATCTCGAGGTGATCAAGCACGCCATTCTGCCGGCACTGATTTCCTATGTTGCCCTGATTTACATCGTCCATCTGGAAGCCTGCAAGCTGAAGATGGAAGGGGTAGAGCGGCTGAATCGTCCAACCCTGGCCCAGCGCATGCTGAACTGGGTGGTCATTCTGATTGGCCTGATCGTACTGACCTTCGCGGTTTATTACGGGGTTGGCTGGACCAAAGGGGTGCTGGGTGAGGCTGCGCCCTGGGTGCTCGGGCCAATTCTGGTTCTGATCTATGCGGGACTGGTTGGATACGCCACCCGATTCCCGGAGCTGGAGGAAGACGATCCCAACAAAGAGATGACCGAGTTGCCGGAGGTGGGGCCCACGGTTAAAACCGGGCTCTACTATCTGCTGCCGGTGGTGGTGCTGGTCTGGTGTCTGACGGTTGAACGCTTTTCGCCCCAGCTGTCTGCCTTCTGGGCGACCTTGTTCATGATCTTTATCGTTATTACCCAGCGGCCACTGAAGGCCTTTTTCCGCAAGCATGGCGGATTGGTTTCTGAGTTCACCGGCGGCATCAGTGATTTGTTCCATTCGCTGGCGACCGGCGCCAGGAACATGGTGGGTATCGGCGTTGCGACAGCAACGGCCGGCATCGTAGTTGGTACGGTGACGCTGACCGGTATCGGCCTGGTGATGACTCAGTTCGTGGAATTCCTGTCTGGCGGAAATCTGCTGCTGATGCTCATCTTCACTGCTGTGATCAGTCTGATTCTGGGGATGGGATTGCCGACAACCGCCAACTACATTGTGGTTTCCACCTTGATGGCGCCGGTTATCGTAACCCTGGGGGCCCAGAATGGCCTGATCGTTCCGCTGATTGCGGTGCACCTGTTCGTGTTCTATTTCGGGATACTGGCGGATGATACGCCGCCCGTGGGGTTGGCCGCCTACGCGGCGGCCGCAATCTCAGGGGCAGACCCGATCCGAACGGGTGTCCAGGGTTTTACCTACGATATTCGAACCGCCATCCTGCCGTTCATGTTCATCTTCAATACGCAGCTGTTGTTGATTGGCCTGACTGGCTGGTTTGATCTGCTGGTTACGGTGTTCAGTGCCGTCACGGCCATGCTGGTGTTCTCGGCGGCAACTCAGGGCTTCTGGTTCACCCGGAGCCGGAAGTGGGAAACCCTGTTGTTGTTGCTGATTACCTTCACCATGTTCCGGCCCGGTTTCTGGTGGGACATGATCTATCCGCCGAACGAAGAACGGCCGGGGACAGCCGTTATGGAATATGTGGCGGATGTGCCTGCTGACGGTGAGGTGGTGCTGAAGGTGTCAGGCATGGCGCTGGATGGCAGTGATGTCACCACCTACGTCGAGCTTGAGATCCCTGAAGGTGAAACCGCGCAGGAGCGCCTGGCGGGTGCAGGCCTGGAAGTGTCAGAGCAGGGCGGTGATCTGGTGGTGGATTTCGTCAACTTTGGCAGTGCCGCGGAAGATGCCGGTATCCAGTTTGGCTGGACCATTGATGCAGTACAGATTGAGCTGGAGCGGCCACCAAAAGAGTTGATGTTTATCCCGGCACTTTTACTGTTGGGCCTGGTCGCTTTCGGACAGCTCAGGCGCAAGGCACGGGAGGATGCCCAACCCCAGCCGGCCTGATTGGCTTCGGCTCCGTAAAAACCCGGCGTTGCTGCCGGGTTTTTTTCTGTTAGACTCGCCCTCAAATCCGGCTCGCGGTTTGTGTCGCGCAGCCCGGCAACCAAGTGATCTTTGGTATAGATCACCGCTGAGAAACCACGAGGAGATCATCATGCCCGTCATTACCCTGCCAGATGGCAGTCATCGCAGTTTTGCTGAACCCGTAACCGTACACGACGTTGCCGCAGACATTGGCGCGGGCCTGGCCAAAGCGGCCCTGGCCGGAAAGGTTAACGGAAAGCTTGTGGATACCAGCCACCTGATTGAAAACGATACAGAGCTGGCGATTGTGACGGAGCGTGATGAAGACGGCGTGGATATTATTCGCCACTCCACTGCTCACCTGATGGCCATGGCGGTTCAGGAGCTGTTCCCTGGCGCCCAGGTCACCATCGGTCCGGTAATCGAGAACGGCTTCTACTACGACTTCAAATATGAGCGCCCGTTTACCAATGAAGACATGGCGCGCATTGAAAAGCGTATGGAAGAACTCGCGAAACAGGATCTGCCGGTTTCCCGCTCCATTATGTCCCGGGACGAAGCGATCAAGCTGTTTAACGAGATGGGCGAGGAGTACAAGGTTCGCATCATCGAAGACATTCCGGGAGAGGAAGACCTGTCATTCTATCGTCAGGGCGACTTCATCGATCTGTGTCGTGGTCCTCACGTGCCCAGCACCGGTAAGCTCAAGGCCTTCAAGCTGACCAAGGTGGCCGGTGCCTATTGGCGTGGCGATACCAGTAATGAGCAGCTGCAGCGTATCTACGGTACTGCCTGGGGTAACAAGAAAGACCTCAAGGCCTACCTGCACCGCCTGGAAGAAGCTGAAAAAAGGGATCATCGCAAGATTGGCAAGAAGCTGGGCCTGTTCCACATGCAGGAAGAAGCCCCGGGTATGGTGTTCTGGCATCCGGATGGCTGGTCCCTCTATCAGGAGGTGGAACAGTACATGCGTGCCCAGCAGCATAAGCATGGCTACAAGGAGATCAAGACACCTCAGGTGGTGTCGCGGACCCTGTGGGAAAAGTCCGGCCACTGGGACAAGTTCAAGGACGACATGTTTACCACTGAGTCCGAGAAGCACGATTACGCCATCAAACCCATGAACTGTCCGTGTCACGTGCAGGTGTTTAATCAGGGCCTGAAGAGCTACAAGGATCTGCCGCTGCGCCTGGCCGAGTTTGGCTCCTGCCACCGGAATGAAGCTTCTGGCGCGTTGCATGGACTGATGCGGGTGCGTGGTTTTACCCAGGATGATGCCCATATCTTCTGTGAGGAAGATGCTATCCAGGAAGAAGTGTCTGCATTTATTGCCATGTTGCACGAGATATATGCGGACTTCGGCTTCAGTGAAATCCTTTACAAGCTGTCCACCCGCCCTGAAAAGCGGGTCGGGTCGGACGAAGTCTGGGACAAATCCGAGGCAGCGCTCGAGCAGGCGCTGAACCGTGAAGGGGTTGACTGGGAGCTGTTGCCGGGCGAAGGTGCCTTCTACGGCCCGAAGATCGAGTTTTCTCTGAAAGATTGCCTCGGTCGGGTGTGGCAGTGTGGTACCATCCAGGTCGACTTCTCGATGCCGGGTCGTCTGGGGGCGCAGTATGTGGCCGACAATTCCGAGCGCAAAACGCCGGTTATGCTGCATCGGGCTGTACTGGGTTCCTTTGAGCGCTTCATCGGTATCCTGATCGAGGAGTACGAGGGTGCTTTCCCAACCTGGCTGGCACCGACACAGGTTGCTGTCCTGAATATTACCGATAAACAGCGTGATTACTGTCAGAATCTGGCCAAAAAACTGGATTCTTTAGGCTATCGGGTTAATGCTGACTTGAGAAACGAGAAGATCGGCTTTAAAATCCGCGAGCATACTCTAAATAAGGTTCCCTATCTGGTTGTTGTTGGCGATAAAGAAATCGAGAACAACGCCGTTGCCGTCCGGACACGTAAGGGCGAAGACCTGGGAACCATGTCGGTCGACGATTTTGAAAAGCTGCTTGCAGCCGACGTCGAGCGCAAAGGTAGAACCAAAACGGAGATCTGATTATTAAACAGCGAGCGAATCGGGGTGGGCGCGCACCCAAGGCGCCTATCAATGAGAATATTGACGCAACTGAAGTCCGACTGATTGATGCCGAAGGCAATCAGGTCGGGATTGTTCCGATCGAAGACGCCCTGCGTATGGCGGAAGAGGCGACCCTGGATCTGGTACAGGTTACGGATTCCGATCCGATCGTCTGTAAGATAATGGACTACGGCAAGAAGATCTTTGAAGAGAAAAAGGCCAAGGCGGCTGCCAAGAAAAAGCAGAAGCAGACGCAGGTCAAAGAGCTGAAGTTCCGACCAGGAACGGAAGAAGGGGATTATCAGGTCAAACTACGCAACCTGGTACGTTTCCTTGAGAACGGGGACCGCGGCAAGATCACAATCCGGTTCCGTGGACGTGAGATGGCACACCAGGAAATTGGTATGAAGCTCATGCAGCGGATTGAGGAAGATGTGGCAGAAATAGCCCAGGTTGAGATGCGGCCGAAAATGGAAGGCCGGCAGATGACCATGGTTATCGCACCCCGCAAGAAGAAGTGAACCTGATCCCGTGACGGGTCCCCCGCATTAGCGGGGGATTTGTCGTTCAGGGGCACAATTGTTTATCCAAAATAGAATGCGGAGTTTTAAAAATGCCGAAGATGAAAACCAAGAGCGGAGCTACCAAGCGGTTCAAGAAGACCGCCACTGGCTTCAAGCACAAGCAGTCCTTCACCAGCCACATCCTGACCAAGAAGAGCCCGAAGCGTAAGCGTCAGCTGCGCGGTACCAAGCTCATCGCCAAGTCGGACGTAGCGTCTATCAAGCGCATGACCGCGTGCTGATTCAGCCGCGCGAATCATTCCTTAGAAAGTAAAGGTAGAAGGATTAAAGTATGGCTCGTGTAAAGCGTGGCGTGGTAGCACGTCGTCGTCACAAGAAGATTCTCAATCAGGCCAAAGGTTACTACGGTGCCCGTAGCCGTGTTTACCGCGTTGCCAAGCAAGCGGTTATCAAGGCTGGTCAGTATGCATACCGTGACCGTCGCAACCGTAAGCGTGCATTCCGCGCTCTGTGGATTGCCCGTATCAACGCTGGCGCCCGTGCAAACGGTCTGTCTTACAGCCGTCTGATCGCTGGTCTGAAGAAGGCGAATGTTGAAATCGATCGTAAGGTTCTGGCCGATCTGGCCATGAACGAACAGCAGGCGTTTGCCGCTGTTGTTGAGAAGGCCAAAGCGTCCCTGTGATCGCTTAAGCTCTTTCATCGATTGCTGATCGATCCGGGCGCCCCATGTTTCATGACGGCGCCTTCTGATAGGGGAAGGGCACGCTCTTCCCCTATTTTTGTTTTAACCTACCCCATTTCTGGTTTGGAGCAGGGTCAATGGAAAACCTGGAGCAACTGGTTCAGGACGGGTTGAATGCCGTAGAAAAGGCCGACAACCTGCAGGCGCTTGATCAAATTCGTGTGGAATACCTCGGCAAAAAGGGTGTGATTACCCAGCAGGCAAAAACTCTGGGCAAGCTCTCTGCGGAGGAGCGCCCGGCGGCCGGCCAGAAGATCAATGAAGCCAAGGGGCAGGTGGAGCAAGCCATCAACGCACGGCGGGCAGACCTTGAGAAAGCGGCCATTGAAGCCAGGCTTGCGGCGGAATCCATTGACGTAACACTGCCGGGACGGGGGCAGGACCTGGGTGGTTTGCATCCGGTAACCCGCACCCTGCAGCGCATTGAGGAAATCTTTGCCCGTGCCGGTTATAGCGTAGAGCAGGGGCCTGAAATCGAAGACGATTACCACAACTTCGAAGCTCTGAATATTCCCGGGCACCACCCGGCTCGTGCCATGCACGATACTTTCTATTTCAATCCGGGTACCTTGCTCCGAACCCACACCTCACCGGTACAGATTCGGACCATGGAGGCAGGCAAGCCACCGTTCCGCATGATCTGCCCCGGACGGGTCTATCGTTGTGATTCCGATATGACTCACACCCCTATGTTCCATCAGGTGGAAGGTCTGCTGGTGGAGAAGAATGTCAGCTTCGCGGACCTGAAAAGTACCGTGGAGGAATTTCTCAGGGTGTTCTTTGAGCGGGATCTGAAAGTTCGCTTCCGTCCCTCCTACTTCCCGTTCACCGAGCCATCGGCGGAAGTGGATATTGAATGGGGACGTGAGCCGGATGGCAGCATCAAGTGGCTGGAAGTGATGGGCTGCGGCATGGTGCATCCGAAAGTGTTCGAATATTGCGGTATTGATTCCGAGGAATATCGCGGGTTTGCTTTTGGTCTGGGTGTCGAGCGCCTGGCCATGCTTCGTTATGGAGTAAAAGACCTGCGTATGTTCTTCGAAAACGACCTGCGTTTCCTTCGTCAGTTCCGTTGATACGACACCAGGAATTGGCGTAACAGGCTCAGAATCAACCGAATCAGGACAGGACCAGGATAATGAAATTCAGTGAACAGTGGCTGCGCGAGTGGGTAAACCCGAACATTGGCTCTCAGGAGTTGATGGACCAGATCACCATGGCCGGGCTGGAAGTCGACGGCTTTGAGGCCGTGGCTGGCGAATTTTCCGGGGTGGTTGTGGGTGAGGTTATTTCCGTTGCGCCCCATCCGGATGCCGACAAGCTGCGGGTGTGTCAGGTGAGCAATGGCGAGCAGACCGTGCAGGTGGTCTGTGGTGCCCCCAATGTTCGCGACGGGCTGAAGGTGCCTTTTGCCGAGGTGGGCGCTGTACTGCCCGGCAATTTCAAGATCAAGAAAGCCAAGCTCCGGGGCCAGCCCTCCGAGGGTATGCTGTGTTCGGAATCCGAGCTGGGCTTGTCCGATAACCATGACGGCCTGATGGAGCTCCCGGAGGATGCCCCGGTTGGGCAGCCGGCGGCTGACTATCTGAAGCTCAATGACATCACCATTGATGTGGATCTGACCCCGAATCGCAGCGACTGTCTGTCCATCAAGGGCCTGGCCCGGGAAGTGGGCGTGTTGAACAGCCTGGTCACCAATGCGCCTTCCATTCCGCCTGTGGAAGCGGTGCACTCGGAAGTGCCTGATATCCGGGTGGAAGCCCCTGAGGGTTGCCCCCGTTATCTGGGGCGTGTTCTGCGCAACGTCAATCTGCAGGCAGAAACGCCGCTCTGGATGCAGGAGAAGCTGCGTCGTTCCGGTATCCGTTCCATTGATGCGGCGGTGGATGTCACCAACTACGTCATGCTGGAACTGGGCCAGCCCATGCATGCCTTTGACCGGGATGAGATCAAAGGTGGGATTGTTGTGCGTATGGCTGGCTCGGGCGAAAAACTGGTACTGCTGGACGGTCAGGAGGTCGAGCTTACTCCGCAAACGCTGGTGATTGCCGACCACGAGAAGCCAGTGGCCATTGCCGGTGTGATGGGGGGCGAGCATTCCGGGGTGAGTGAGAAAACCCGGGATCTGGTGCTTGAATCCGCCTATTTTGCCCCGATCACGCTGGCCGGCAAGGCTCGTCAATATGGCTTGCATACAGATGCCTCCCACCGTTTTGAGCGGGGCGTGGATTATGAGGTGGCACGGGATGCCATGGAGCGGGCAACCGGTCTGCTGATGGCTATTGTCGGGGGTGAGCCCGGCGAAATTGTCGAGGTCGCCAGCAAGGATCACCTGCCAAAGGCGCGGGTGATTGATCTGCGTGAGCAGCGCCTGGCGGATGTGTTGGGGCTTAGAATTGACCGCACTACCGTTGAAGAGATTCTCAGCCGGCTTGGTCTGCACATCGACAAGCTGTTGAAAGACGGCTGGCGTATCAGTGTGCCCAGCTTCCGGCCGGATATTTCCATCGAAGAAGACCTGATCGAAGAGGTCGGTCGCATTTTTGGTTACAACAATCTTCCGGTCACCGAGCCAACCGGCTCGCTTGGGCTGCGGGCCCGGGAAGAAGCGGTTCGGCCGTTGTCTGTCGTGCGTAACTTTTTCGTCGCCCAGGGCTACCAGGAAGCGGTGACCTACAGCTTTGTTGATCCCAAGGTTCAACAGTTGGTGGATCCGGAACGTGAGGGGATTGCGTTGGCCAATCCCATCTCGTCGGATCTTTCGGTGATGCGCACGACGCTGTGGAGCGGCCTGCTTAAAACCGTGGGCTACAACCAGAACCGGCAGCAGCCCCGTATTCGTCTGTTTGAGACCGGTTTGCGATTCGTTCAGGATGCCGATGGCATCAGTCAGCAGCCGATGCTGGCAGGGGTGGTGGTTGGTAACCAGAATCCCGAAAACTGGGTAAACGGTCGCAGAACCACGGATTTCTTTGATGTAAAAGGGGAATTGGAAAGCCTGTTCCGACTGCTTGGCATCGAGGTTGATTTTATTGCCAGCCAGCACCCTGCGCTGCATCCGGGCCAGACGGCGGAACTGTTGAGGGATGGCGAGCATGTGGGCTGGCTGGGTGCACTGCATCCACAAGTTCAGAAAAATCTTGAACTTAATGGCACGATCCTGATGTTTGAGCTATTCTTGAATTCGATCGTTGCCGGTTATGTGCCTAATTTCAAAGATATTTCAAAATTCCCGGAAGTTCGCCGGGATTTGGCTATCATTATCGGGAGCGATGTGGCGTTCGCCCAGGTAGAACATGTGGCCCGTAAACATGCTGGCGAGCACCTCACGGCGTTGCGTGTGTTTGATGTCTATGAAGGTGAAAGCCTGGGTGAGGGTAACCGAAGCCTGGCTCTGAGCCTGTTCTGGCAGCATCCTGAACGCACGCTTAACGAGGACGAAGTGCATTCGCTCTTCAACGGGGTTATCGATGCCCTGAAAGAAGAGTTGGGGGCAACACTGAGGAGTTGACAGATGGCGGCTTTGACGAAAGCGGACATGGCGGAGCGCTTGTACGAGGAGTTGGGGCTTAACAAGCGGGAAGCCAAGGAAATGGTGGAAGCTTTCTTCGACGAAATCAGAGGCGCACTCAGCCACAACGAGCAGGTGAAGTTGTCGGGTTTCGGCAACTTCGATCTCAGGGACAAGAAGCAGCGACCGGGACGGAACCCGAAAACGGGTGAGGAAATTCCCATCAGTGCACGGCGCGTAGTTACGTTTCGACCAGGTCAGAAACTGAAGCAGAAAGTAGAAGCGTATGCTGGAACCCAGTCATAACAATGAGCTCCCGGTTATTCCGGGGAAGCGTTATTTCACCATTGGTGAAGTAGCCGAGCTATGTGCGGTCAAGGCGCATGTGTTGCGCTATTGGGAGCAGGAATTCCCGCAGCTGTCGCCGGTCAAGCGCCGGGGCAATCGCCGTTACTATCAACGCGCGGATGTGATCACCATCCGCCAGATCCGCAGCCTGCTGTACGATCAGGGCTACACCATTGGTGGTGCCAAACAGAAGCTCAGCAGCAGCGAAGTGAAGGATGATACCTCACAGTACAAGCAGTTGATCCGTCAGATGATCACCGAGCTTGAGGAAGTGCTGGATGTGCTGAACACGCCGGTGCGTTGAGGCAGCCGTAAGCCTGTCTGCATTGAAGAACGACAAAAGGCCAGAGTGGCGCGAGCTGCTCTGGCCTTTGTGTTTCTGGAGCTTGCAGGCCTATTTTGTTTTGCAGGTCTTGATGCCGAGCAGGGAATAGGCAGGGCAGTTACCCACCAGTGCTGTGGCCAGCGGTACAATGCCAATCCAGCCCCAGGGTGTCTGAGGGCCAACAAAGACCAGGGCCAGCAGGACAACACCCACGATGGCACGAATAATACGATCAGCGGAACCCATGTTTACCGTCATCTTGGTCTCTCCTGTGTGATGTCGGATGATGGTTTGACTATAGGCCTGTTATTGGCCGGGTTCAGTGATAAAGTCACACAGGCAGACGACTTTCGATACAAGGCAATGCGGAATGGCCAGGCACAGTATTCTCGACACACTACACGACTCCCTGCGCAAAGATGTCCTGGAGGGTCTCCAGGCCATGCGTTTCCCTCCCGGGCAGGTGCTGTTCAGTGCCGGAGAACATTGCCGGGGGCTTCCCCTGGTGCTGGATGGCAGTATCAAGGTGCAGATGACCGGAGCATCTGGCCACAGCATCGTGCTCTACCGTATGGGCGCTGACGATATCTGCACGTTGTCCATTGGCTGTCTGATGACGGGGCGTGGCTACCGGGCTGAAGCCATCGTTGAAGATGAGGCAGAAGCCGCCATTATCCCGCGCGGATTATTCGATCGGCTGATGGATCAGTCGGCAGAGTTCCGGCTGGGGATTATGGAGTCCTATGGCCGTCGTCTTGACGATCTGATGTTGTTGGTTGAAGAAGTAGCGTTTCACCGCATGGATGAGCGTCTGGAGGAGTGGCTTCAGGTCCGTGCGGCTGCTGGTCAGAGTGTACTGAATATTACCCATCAGGAGCTGGCCGTGGAGCTGGGAACGGCCAGGGAAGTGGTCAGCCGACTGCTTAAAGAGCTTGAACGCCGGGGCCAGGTTCGTTTGGCCCGCGGCCGGGTAGAACTCACCGGATTACGGAAAACCGCTTCACCTGCGTGATAAACTGTGCGCCAGGCGCGCCAGCTGTTCTGAAGACTTCTCGAGGTTCGCTTCTGCCCGGCCATAGGCTTCCGTCAGGGTGATGGGCGCGGGGGTGATCGAGAAAGCCGCTGTTAACCCAACGCTATGGAGCGGAGCCAGTTCAGCCCCTAATTTTCCACACAGGCCAATCACTGGTACACCGCAGGCATGTGCCAGTCTGGACACGCCGGCCGGCGTTTTTCCAAAGGCGCTTTGAGCATCGATGGCACCTTCCGCGGTGATCACCAGATCCGCGTTGCGGATATGCTGCTCCAGTTTGACGGCTTCCATCACCAGCTCTATTCCCGGTTGGAGTCGGGCGCCCAGAATACCCTTGACCGTGCCACCGATACCCCCGGCCGCGCCACTGCCGGGAAAGCTGGCAATGTCCAGGCCCTGCGCCTTAACCAGACGGGAAAAATGCGCAAGACTGGCGTCCAGCTGACGAACGTCGTCTTCATTGGCGCCTTTCTGTGGCCCGAAAACCGCTGCCGCTCCCTCCGGGCCCAGCAACGGATTGGTGACATCGCAGGCCACAATCAACTGGATGCCGTTGAGTCTGCGAATCGCAGGTTCAAGGTCTGCCGTGGCCAGTCGTGCCAGGCCCGCACCGCCGGGCCCGATTTCCTCGCCCTGGTTATCCAGCAGGCGCGCCCCCAGAGCCTGTAACATACCAGCGCCGCCATCCGTTGTGGCGCTTCCTCCCAGGCCCATGATCAATGTTTTCGGCCGGTGTTTCAGGGCTGCCAGAATCAAGTCTCCAGTACCACGGCTGGTTGCCCGGAGCGCATCACGGGCCCCGGCGGGTACACAATGCAAGCCACTGGCTTCAGCTACCTCGATGACGGCGGTTTCGTTGTTATTGGCCAGGCCAAAGCGGGCTTCGATACGCTCACCCAGCGGGCCCGTGACGGCCACCGTATGCAGTTGCCCGCCCAGAGCCTCTGTCAGTGCCACTGTGGTTCCTTCACCCCCATCGGCGAGGGGGATTTCTACAATCTTATCCGCCGGGGCAGCGTTGCGCCATCCACGGGCGATGGCAGAGGCAACCTGCTGCGCTGAGAGACATTCCTTGAAAGAGTCGGGGGCAACAACGATCCGCATCTTACTGTCCTCGGTCTTTAACGTTTTCCATCACGACAAAGGTGCTGGTCTGGAGTACATGGGGCAGACTGGAGATCTGTTCTCCCAGAACCTGGCGGTATTCAGCCATGTTGCGGGTACGTATTTTCAGAAGATAGTCGAAATTCGCGGCCATCATATGGCATTGCTCCACCGCGGAGATTTGTCGGACGGCCTCATTGAACGCCGCCAGTGCCTTGCTGCTGGTGTCATTCAGGGTGACCTGGGCGAACGCAACATGAGAGAGCCCCAGCTTGGTCTGATTCACCATGGCGCTGTAGCCGGTAATGTATCCCTGATCTTCCAGCCGTTTCATTCGTACCTGACAGGGAGTCTTTGATAAACCGACCCGGGAAGCAAGGTCTGTCACGGTAATACGGCCGTTCTTCTGCAGTTCCCGGATGATGGAAAGATCGATTCTGTCGAGATCTGCCATGACTGCTATCCTTTGAGATAGTGGATGAATTTTTTTAAAAGGCCGAAACGTCCAATATTAGCGAAAGTGCAGGCTTATAGATAATTTTTAGGGTACTAAAAAAGGAAAATAATAATCTATTTTGATGCTGAACAGGCTAATTGCATGTACCTGCTTCGCTAAAATGCGGTCAGTATTCAAACAATCAGGAGGGTACACCATGAGTCTTCAGCAATCTGTGGCACCGGAACTTAACGACATTCGCCAGGCGATCCGTGCAAACTACCTGGCAGATGAACATGAAGTGATTCACCGGCTGATTGCTGAGGCCCAGTTGTCGGATGAAACCCGAAAGGCGATCTCGGCCCGGGCGGCAGAGCTGGTGCGGGATGTCCGCAACAGCGCACGCCCGACCATCATGGAAAAGTTTCTCGCCGAATATGGGCTGACCACCAAAGAAGGTGTGGCTCTCATGTGCCTGGCGGAGGCTTTGTTGCGGGTACCCGACAACCTCACCATCCAGGACCTGATCGAAGACAAGATCACCTCTGGCAACTGGGGCGCCCACGTGGGCAAAGCCAAATCCGGAATGATCAACTCGGCCACCCTGGCCCTGCTGATGACCAGCAACCTGCTGAAAGATTCCGAGCGCCAGAGTGTGGGTGATACCTTGCGTAAGCTGGTAAAGCGCCTGGGCGAACCGGTTGTGCGCACCGTGGCGGGCCAGGCCATGAAGGAAATGGGGCGCCAGTTTGTACTGGGTCGTACCATTGAAGAGGCGCAGGACCGCGGCAAGTCCCAGGAAGAGCGGGGCTATACCTATTCCTATGACATGCTGGGCGAAGCGGCGCGCACCGATGCCGATGCTCAGCGTTATTACCAGGCGTACTCTGATGCCATTGACAGCATCAGCAAGCGCTGCAAAGGCGATGTAAGAACGAATCCGGGTATCTCGGTGAAGCTGTCAGCGCTGCTGGCACGCTATGAGTACGGGCATAAAGAGCGGGTGATGAATGAACTCATGCCCCGGGCACTCAAGCTCGCCAGAAAGGCAGCAGCGGCCAACATGGGCTTCAATATTGATGCCGAAGAGCAGGATCGTCTTGATCTTTCCCTGGATGTGATTGAGGCCATCCTGTCCGACCCGGAACTGAAAGACTGGCAAGGTTTTGGTGTTGTGGTCCAGGCGTTCGGCAAGCGCGCCTCGCAGACCCTCGACTGGCTCTATGCGCTTTCTGAAAAACTGGATCGCCGCATCATGGTGCGGCTGGTTAAAGGTGCTTACTGGGATGCCGAGATCAAGCGTGCCCAGGTGATGGGCCTGTCAGACTTTCCGGTCTTCACCCGCAAGGCCTGCAGCGACGTCGCTTACCTGGCCGGTGCTCGCAAGCTTCTGGGCATGACCGACCGTATCTACCCGCAGTTCGCCACCCACAATGCCCATTCGGTGTCAGCGGTGCTGGAACTGGCCAAGGATCTGAGTCGGGATAAATTCGAATTCCAGCGCCTGCATGGTATGGGGGAATCCCTGCACGATCAGGTTCTGGAGGACAGTGGTGTGCCTTGCCGGATCTACGCGCCGGTGGGCGCCCACAAAGACCTGCTGGCTTACCTGGTTCGCCGGTTGCTGGAGAACGGTGCCAACAGTTCCTTTGTTAACCAGATTGTGGATACCAGCATCACCCCGGAAGAAATCGCCAAAGACCCTATTGACGTGGTGGTGGGCCTTGGCCAAAACCTGTCCAGCAAAGCGATTGTCCACCCGTCGAAAATCTTTGGTGAGCAGCGTCGAAACTCCAAAGGATGGGATATTACGGATCCGGTGACGGTGGCCGAGATTGATGAAGGTCGTAACCGTTACAAGAGCCATCAGTGGAAGGGCGGCCCGGTGCTGGCGGTAGATTCCGTGAGTGATGAGGTGGTCGAAGTACGGAATCCGGCAAACCCGGACGACCTGGTTGGCCACATCACCTATACCTCAGAGGCGGATATTTCGTCGGCTCTGGACGCCGCTCAGGAGGGCTTCAAACAGTGGTCTGCTGTACCGGCGGAAGAGCGTGCGGCCATGATCCGTAAGGTCGGTGACCTTTACGAAGAGAACGTGCACGAGCTGTTTGCGTTGACCACCCGAGAAGCAGGCAAATCCCTGCTGGATGCCGTGGCCGAGATTCGTGAGGCCGTGGATTTTGCCATGTTCTATGCCAATGAAGGCATTCGTTACAAGAATGATGGCGAAGCCCGTGGTGTGATGTGCTGCATCTCGCCCTGGAACTTCCCGCTGGCGATCTTTACTGGCCAGATTCTGGCGAACCTGGCGGCCGGTAACGCGGTGGTGGCCAAGCCGGCAGAACAAACCTCGCTGCTGGCCTTCCGGGCCGTGGAGCTGATGCATCAGGCGGGCATCCCCCGGGCTGCGATCCAGCTATTGCCTGGTACCGGCGCCACCGTGGGTTCCGGACTGACCTCAGATGCCCGGGTGACCGGCGTGTGTTTCACGGGTTCAACCGCCACGGCGCAGCGGATCAACAAGGCCATGACTGAACACATGGAGCCGGATGCACCGCTGGTGGCAGAAACCGGTGGCCTGAACGCCATGATCGTGGATTCCACCGCGTTGCCGGAGCAGGTGGTGCGTGACGTGCTGGCATCCTCCTTCCAGAGTGCCGGTCAGCGCTGTTCTGCACTTCGTATGCTGTATGTGCAGAAGGACATTGCCGATAATCTGCTGGAAATGCTCTACGGTGCCATGGAGGAACTGGGTATTGGTGATCCGTGGCAGTTGTCGACCGATGTGGGCCCGGTGATCGACGAAAATGCCCGCAAGAAGATTACCGACCATTGCCAGAAATTCGAGCAGCAGGGCAAGCTGCTCAAGAAACTGAACGTACCGGAAAAGGGCCTGTTTGTATCGCCGGCAGTGCTTCAGGTGAGCGGAATTGAAGAACTGGAAGAGGAGATTTTCGGCCCGGTTCTGCATGTGGCCACGTTTGAAGCCAAGGACATCGACAAGGTGATTGATGCCGTCAACGCCAAGGGCTACGGCCTGACCTTCGGTATCCACAGTCGCGTTGACCGCCGGATCGAGCACATTGCCAGCCGCATCAAGGTGGGCAACACCTACGTGAACCGTAACCAGATCGGCGCCATCGTCGGTTCCCAGCCATTCGGTGGCGAGGGATTGTCGGGTACCGGGCCGAAAGCCGGTGGCCCGCAGTACGTGCGCCGCTTCCTGCGGGGTGAGGTGGTTGAAAAGCCTGCTCAGTCCAGTGACAAGGTGCTCAGTACCGACAAGGCCCAGAAGCTGATCGACAAGCTGGCCAAAGTAGCGGTACCGGAGGCGGAAGGTCGTCAGACGTTGCTGGAGCCCTTCTTCGGCAAGGTGCCGGCGCCTCTGGACGAAGGCTACGAGGAGATGCCGGGGCCGACGGGCGAGCAGAACCATCTGTCCTGCCATGGTCGCGGCCTGGTACTGTGCCTTGGCCCAGACGCCGAGTCTGCCGTTGAGCAGGCCGGCACCGCCCTGTCGCAGGGTAACAAGGTGGTGGTGATTGCACCGGGCGCCGAGAAGGCACTGGCGGATGCCATCAAGGCGGGCCTTCCGGTTGTTGCCAGCGATGGCATGCTGGATCCGGACGCTCTGAGCCATCTGACCGGCTTTGAAGCGGTGGTGAGCGTAGCCGAGAAGCCGCTGCTCAAGCAGTATCGCATGGCGCTGAGTAAGCGTGATGGCGCGCTGTTGCCGGTGATCACAGAACACAAGCTGGATCAACGCTACGTGATTGAGCGGCATCTGTGTATCGACACCACAGCGGCCGGCGGTAACGCCAGCCTGATTGCGTCGGCTGAATAAAGCCGGTTTGGGCCGGGGGATGGCTTCCCCCGGCTTTTCCTTTCCTCGCGTTTCTGTTGCGAGCCATTCGCGTTACCATAGCCCGTTTTAGCTACATCATTCGAATCGGGCATCCACTTGCAAAGCAACCATTCCAGCCACCGTGACTCTTCCGGGGGAGCCTCTGAGGCCTCGCAAAATTTCTTCGCGGTCTGTCTGTCACTGACGCTGTGTTTTGTCGTCTACTCAATGCTGATTGTGGCAGTGCCTGTGTATGGGCTTCAGCTTGGCGCGTCTCCTCTCGTTCTGGGTGCAGTGTTAAGCGCCCAGTATCTGCTACCGCTGGTGCTAGCCATTCCCCTGGGAGGCATCGTGAGCCGGTTTGGTGGCAGGGCCACGCTGCTGGCCGGGGCGGGCATTATGGTGGCAGGCTTGTTGTCGATGCATGCGTGGTATGGCTATGCGGGCCTCGTGACTGGTCAGTTGCTGGTGGGGCTGGCTCACCTCCAGATGGTTCTGGCTGCCCAAACCATCATTTCCAACCTGGGCACCGGGCCGAGGCTGGAGCAGTACTTTGGCTGGTATGCCACCTGGCTGTCGGGCGGGCAGGTTATCGGCCCCCTGTTGGCCGGTGCTGTGCTGAAGTCTTCCGATACCGAGTACGTGTTCCTTGTGATGGCTCTGTTTGCGCTGGTCTCGGGCGTTGTAACACTCCGCCTGACCGGGCAGGCGAGGGAGCGTATTCACGTTACCCGAAAGCAGGCGGGTTTCCGGGCGCAATGGCAGCTTGTCGGCAGTAACCGTGGGGTGCAGTTGTCGATTCTGGTCACGGTATTGGGGATGTTCGCACTCGGGGTCTACGGAAGCTATTTGCCAGTGTACCTGGAGAGCCTGGCCATCAGCCCGTTGATTATTGGAGTTCTGGTCAGTCTTCGAGCCGGTGTGTCCATGCTGGTTCGGCCGTTTATGGCGCGCATTATTGCACTTGCCGGAGGCCGCGTGCCGACAGTGTTACTCTCGCTCGGTACCCTTGCCGCTGGCCTGGCTTTTCTGGGGGCGTCTGAGCAGTTGCTGCTGATGGCTGCCCTGGCCATGCTGGTCGGTATCGGTTCAGGTCTTACCCAGCCTTTATCCATGGTGATCCTGGCGGAATCTGTGGAACGTGAGCGGCGTGCAGGGGCATTGGGTATGCGTTTGATGGCAAACCGGGCGGTGCACTTTCTGGCGCCCCTGTTCTTTGGTCTGCTACTTGAACTGAGCGGCTTTACACTGGCTTTCGCTGCTTCAGGTATACTGATTGGCTTCGCGCTTATCGTGGCGCACCGACTGTTCAGCTCCGGGAATCTGTAACCATGTCTGGCACGGCCTCCGGCACCTATGATCGACTGATCAACCCTGTACTTGTCGCAGGCTGTATTATTATTCTGGTTGGTTTTTCCGTGCGGGCCTCTTTTGGTCTGTTTCAACTGCCGATTGCCCTGGAATTTGCCTGGCCAAGGGAGTCGTTTTCTCTGGCCATCGCCATTCAGAACCTGTTCTGGGGCATCGGGCAGCCGATCTTTGGAGCTTTTGCCGAACGCTACGGTGATCGCAAAGCTATCCTGGTGGGCGGTATCTGTTACGTGGTCGGGCTGGTTGCCTCGGCATTCGCCATTACCCCGGGCCAGCACCAGCTTCTGGAAATGCTGGTTGGGTTCGGGATTGCCGGAACCGGATTCGGGGTCATCCTCGCTGTCGTAGGGCGCTCTGCCCCGGAAAAGCATCGCTCCATGGCGCTGGGCATTGCAACCGCAGCCGGTTCTGCAGGGCAGATCATTGGCCCGCCCGTCGCGCAGGCGCTGCTGAGCCAGATGCCCTGGCAAAGCGTGTTCATGGTGCTGGCCGGTTTCATTACGGTGTCGATGCTTGCCCTTCTGTTCATGCGGGCACCCAAGGCGGCACCCTCGGTCTCGACCGATGAACCGATGGGAGTGGTGCTGAAGCGAGCGGTGAAAGACCCCTCGTTCCTGTTCATTTTTATCGGCTTTTTCTCTTGCGGGTACCAACTGGCGTTCATCACCGCGCATTTTCCGGCGTTTATTACGGAAATGTGTGGGCCAATTACGCCGGACAGCCTGATCTACGTGCTGGGGGTAACGTCAGCGTCCGGGCTCGGCGCCATCTCAATTGCCCTGATCGGTCTGTTCAATATCGGTGGCACACTGATGGCCGGCTGGTTGGGTAACCGATACTCGCGCAAGTACCTTCTGGCGACGATTTACCTGTTACGAACAATCGTCTCTGCCGCCTTTATCATGGCGCCAATCACTCCTGAAAGCGTTGTGCTCTTCTCGGTGGCGATGGGTTCGTTGTGGTTGGCAACGGTACCGCTGACGTCTGGCCTGGTTGCGCACATCTACGGGTTGAAGTACATGGGCACGCTCTATGGCCTGGTATTCTTTTCGCACCAGCTTGGCGGTTTTCTTGGTGTCTGGCTGGGTGGAGCCCTGTACGACCTCTACCATAACTACACGCTGGTGTGGTGGATCGGTGTTGGCGTCGGGGCCTTGTCGGCACTGATTCACCTGCCGATTCGGGAATACCCCTGGGAGAAGCGCGGGCAGGCGGTCGCTGCCTGATAGAACGACAAAGCCCGGACCTTTCGGCCCGGGCTTTGTGTAGGGAATTCTGGTCGGGACGGTAGGATTTGAACCTACGACCCCTTGCACCCCATGCGCTTAAAAAGTGGATTTCGCAAGACATTAAAAGACCGCCAAAGACTCATAAAATAATAGAATAAATAATGGGTTACGGTTATTATTCATCCATAGTTGTCCATTAAGAAACACTGAGAGCTAGCCGATCCGGTGGGGCAAAAAGTGGGGCAAAAATGGACTTTGGTGAATATGACCTTGGGGTGGATAGATAATGGCCAAGCTGACTGTTCGGCAGTTGGAGTCCCTGACTGAGGCTGACGATGGAAAGACATTGCGCGAGGACGGAGGAATTGTCGGGAAGGTTCGCGCAGGAGTTCGCGGCATCACGGTGTTGTTCCGTTACGAATTCAAACTCGATGGCCACAAGCATGACCACCGGCTAGGTTCCTGGCCAAAGAAGTCCCTGGCTGAACTGCGGGCTGAGCGTGATGTAGCCAAAACGACAGTTGCCAAAGGCATTGACCCCACCAAAGCAAACAAAGCCGCAAAAATCGAAGCCCAGGCTGCTATAGCGGCCACCATTGCCGAGGCTGAGCGCCAGGCTACCGACAACCTGACCGTAGCGGATCTTTTCGCGGAGTGGGTGAAAGACGGTGTTGCCCGGCAAGATGGCAATGCCGAATTGAAGCGCACCTTTAACAAGGATGTGCTGCCAAAGATCGGCAAGAAAAAGATCCGGGAACTCTCCGAGAAAGACCTTCTCTCCGTCTTGCGCGCAGTTAGGGCGCGAGGCCTGAATCGAACGGTCGTGATTCTGAACAACGATATGGGCCAGATGTTGCGCTGGGGAGAGAAACGGAAGCCGTGGCGTGGCCTCATGGTTGATGGTAACCCGGCTGATTTAGTGGACGTTGAGAAACTGCTGGACGCGGACTACCACGAAGAACGTGATCGCATTCTATCCGCTGATGAGATTCGGGAGCTGCGCGATGCCTTCGCCAAACTCGAGTCCGATTATTCTGAATTGCCCGCCGGGGAGAAGTATTCTGGTATACGCCCCGTCACTACCAGGGTTCAATGTGCTATATGGCTTTGCCTGAGCACCCTCTGCCGGATTGGAGAGCTCCTGAAAGCCGAGTGGAAGCATGTTGATTTGGATGCTGGCACCTGGTTTATTCCGGCAGAGAACACCAAGGGCAAGCGCGGAAAGCGTCAGGATCACCATGTGTTCCTATCCCCCTTCGCTCTGTCCCAGTTCAAGCAGCTTCATGCTGAAACCGGGGACACCCCATTCTGTTTCCCGTCAAAGTCCAAAACTAGCCATGTATGCGTCAAAACGGTCAGTAAACAGATCGGTGACCGTCAATCCCAGTTCAAGAACCGCAAAAAGCCACTGCCAGGGCGCCAGCATAACGACACGCTGGTTCTTGCCGGGGGCAACAATGGAGAGTGGACACCACACGACCTGAGACGCACAGGCGCCACGATGATGCAAAGCCTGGGTGTCGCCCTGGATATTATTGATCGCTGCCAGAATCACGTTATGAAAGGCAAGGTGCGTCGTCATTACCTTCACCATGATTATGCCACGGAAAAAGCCGAGGCCTGGCGACTGCTAGGGGAGAGGATCGAGGCGATTTTGACAGCTGACAATGTTGTTCAAGGGCAATTTAGGCGAGCTTAGATTGAATCGTATGGTTCGTCTGATGATTTTATGTCCAAAGGGTGGCGCGGGCCACCGCAAGGTGCGACTGAATGGGGCATTACCGGAGAGATAAAGGATTTCCTGACTGGTTCCAGCTGGAGAAGTATTCGGAAACTCTGCAATTTAAGGCCTCTGACTGGTTGGCTGCTCTTCGTATTCGCAAGAGCATCCTGGATGCGCTCTCGGGGCTTGAGAAAGCCGGGTTGGAGCCCTGCTATGCGTATCAAATCATGCCCGAAACTCAAGCCGAACTGACCGCATTGAGGGAAGCGCCTCTGGATAACATGGGCTGTGGTAGTTGGGCTGTTATTGCCGGGGAATTCTCTGATGCCAGTCTCTCATTGCCAGTACGTGAGATGAAGTTTGTCGATATTGCCCGGCTCAAGCAGGAAGCTGCTCTGAATGCTGAGAATGGCGAATGCCCATTTGACCCGTGGAAAGAATTGGAAAAATGGCCGAACCTGCCGGATGAGATCATGAGAGTGCCGCTTCGAGGCAAAGAACAATCATTCGAGCCCCTTCTGGTAGACATGAGGGCGACCAATGCTGTGCTAATCAAATCATTTGAGGCTTGGCTGAAAAAGGCGAGGTCTGAGCAACGGGGGCGGAGCAAACAGAAGAGGCCGAACTACACCTCTTGGTCAGGATATGGGCTGCTTCCTTATCTTGATCTCTTGATCTGGCGAAAGGAAGAGCGAGTTCGGAGATCAAGCGAGGAAATGGCTCAAGCTGTTGGTTACGATCAGACTGACGAAAATTTTCAGGCAACGGTTATGGCGTTAGCCAGGCGGTTGATGAATGACTTGGGTGAGCTTGAGGCTTTGGCTGCCGAGGAAGAATATAGGCTTTGAGCATTTCGAGGGTAACTATTCTAACCAGAAATCGTTGTGTTCAATTGCCGCTTTCCGATCTAAATAATAGCTAGCGAAATCCATAAAGCGCCAGGGTGCGCAAAGGAGATTTTGCTATGTATGCCTCAGATAAAACCCGCCGCATCATGCGCCTACCTGAAGTCAAAGCCGCCACTGGCTTTGGTCGGGCGCATATCTACAACCTGATGAAAGAAGGCAGATTCCCCAAAGCCCGTAAGATCGGTGCCCGTGCCGTTGGCTGGGACAGTCAGCAGGTAGAAAGCTGGGTGGCCGCTCAGCTGGATGGGGAGGCCTGATATGAAAATGGCGACCCATTCCGAAGAACAAAGCCGCCTTCGTAAGGCCAATATCAACGCGAGGCCGATTAGCAAGATTGCCCGGATACTGTCCGTATTTCTGACCGGTGCCAGCTTCAATCGGTTTGAAGCCGAGCGCATTGGCGATCACTGCTTGCACAGCACCATTTCAGATCTCACGAATCGACACGGTCTGAATTTCAAACGCCAGAATGAGCGAGTTCCAAATCATTGGGGCAAGCCTTGTACCGTGGTTCGCTACAGCCTCCCGGAATCCGAGCGCCAGAAGGCCATGGCCGTGATGAAGTGGCTCACCCGCAAAAGCGATATCAGCGATGGGGAAGAAGGCGATGAATAAGAAACCTTCAACCCGAAATCTGCTTATTAAAGCTGCCGCCTGGCTCCAAAGCCGGCCCGCAATTATGGATCTTTTAGTAGTCGTGGCTGCCGTTGCCTTGATTCTGGTGGGGGGCTACCTATGAGCGCTTCTGTCACTGCGTTTGCCGATGTACTCCAAGAAGCGTTCGGCCCGCTTGGATGGATGCCAATCCCAGATGGAGAGCTTCACCGGTTTTATGTGCCGGGCGATAGCCGTGGGACCATTAACGGTTGGTATGTTCTGTTCCTGGATGGTATCCCGGCTGGGGTTTATGGAACCTGGAAGGATGGTGAAACCAAAAAATGGTGCGCGCGACAGCCTGCTAGCCGGGGTGAGGCCAGGCAAGTTTCTAAGCTAGTACGCCAGGCCATTCGTTTTCGTGAAGCGGCGAAGGCGAGGGAACAGCGGCTTGCGGCGGAGCGTGCCAATCGACTGTGGAGTGAAGCCCGGAAGGCAAATAGCCAACACCGCTACCTCGCTCGAAAACGGATCGAGCCCTACACCCTGCGCCAAACTGGCGAGACTCTGTATGTACCGCTTTACGGTGAGGGTTTGTTGATCAACCTCCAACAGATCCCGCCATACGGGAAAAAGCGCTTTCTGAAGGGAGGCCGAATAAAGGGGTGTTACTCACCCCTCGGCCAACCAGAACCCGGAAAACCGCTTTACGTCTGCGAGGGCTTTGCCACTGGGGCCACCATCCATGCGGAGACAGGTGCGACGGTAGCGTGCGCTATGAGTGCGTACAACCTGTTGAGTGTGGGGCGTTATCTTCAGCACCGTTACCCAAGAAGCTCACTGATTATCGCCGGTGATGACGACCGTAAAACGGCTTCGGAGGGCAAGAGTAACGCTGGTGTTGAATACGCTACCAAAGCTGCTCAGGAGCTGGGATGCGCCATGGTATTCCCCGACTTTCCGCCGGAGGCCCCGCTGGATCTCTCGGACTTTAACGACCTGGCGGTTTGGAGGGCGACAAAGTGAACGCAGTGACGATGCCGCCTTTGATACCAACGCCCATGTATCCACAACCGGAGACTCCCTTTAGCTTTGTGGCGGCTGCCAATATGGCGGTAAACCCCATCGCCTGGTTGGTTGAGGGGTATATCGAAGAAGATGCGATTGCCGTGATGTATGGGGCTCCGGGCAAGGGGAAGTCATTCCTTGCCTTGGATGTCTCCTGCTGTATCGCCAGCAAAACGCAGTTCCATGGGCGCCAAGTGAAGCCTGGGGCGGTGTTCTATATCGCGGGTGAAGGCCACAACGGCCTGGCACGAAGGCTGCGGGCCTGGGCCCAGCTCAACCAGCAAGAGATGCCAGAGCTGTTATTCATCTCAGAGGCTGCTGCTGAGCTTTCCAGTAGCACCAGCGCCGCAATCGTGGCCCAGGCTGTCCAACAGCTGGCGGACGCGACGGGTGAAACTCCAGTACTGATTGTTATCGACACGCTGGCCCGGAACTTTGGAGGGGATGAGAACAGCGCGACCGATATGGGTCAGTTTGTTCGCAACGCAGACACGCTGCGCCGGCGCTGGAACGCCACAGTGCTCATAGTTCATCACAGCGGGAAGGATGGCGACAGAGGAGCCCGGGGTTCTTCCGCCTTGAAAGGTGCTGCGGATGCCGAGTATGAGGTGAATCGCGGTAATGAGGACAAACTGATCCGCCTGATCCCCAGGAAGATGAAAGATGCGGAGGAGCCGGAGCCGCTTGCCTTTGAGTTAGTCGGTGTGCCAATTCAGGATGATTCGGGGAACCCCATCATGGGAGCGGCCTTGAAGTCCGCTGAATACACAATGCCAGAGCCAGATACCGTAAAGCTCGGTAAGCAGCAGAAGGCTGCCCTGGATGTTCTGAAACGGCTCCACAATGACATAGCGGAGAGGCTTGCGAGCCAGGGCAGGGAGGATCACCCAGTCAACGTCACCACCAAGCAATGGAAACAGGCTTGCGAAGACGAGGGCGTGCCCCGGCAACGGTTCCACGATGCCAAGAATACCCTGGTTGAGAGGGGGAAGATTCGGATTGATGGGCCACATGTCTACCTTGTCCGTCCGGATTGGAGCCCCTTAGGGACACCGGACAGGACGGACAGTACGAATAGCTCCAAAAACGGACAAAGCGGACGGGAACCGGACAATATCCGGACAGTGACCGGACAAAATACCCAGCCAGGAAAACAGGGGAGGGAATGACCATGGCAGACCTTATGCCCCAGAAACAGCAGGAAGTGGTGTCTGACCAGAGGCGTGCGGAACAGTCTCTCGCTCAAACCATAACCACCCCGGAATGTCTCAGCGCCTCAGTGCTGACCATCTGCCAGAACGTAGATCACTCCAACGTGACTGAACTGGTGGCTGAGCTCAAAAGGCAGTCGAGTGCCATTAACGCGGATGACCTATCCCGGGCTGAAGCTATGTTAATCGCCCAGTCGCACACCCTGGATGGTCTGTTTGCCAAGTTAACCACCGACGCGCTCGCAAGCGGCAACCTTGAGAAACTGGAACGCTATATGAAGCTGGCGCTCAAAGCCCAGAACCAGGCCAGGGCGACCCTGCAAACACTGGTTGAGCTGAAGGCACCAAAGAGAGTTGCCTTCGTTCAGCAGGCCAACATTGGTAACCAGGTACAGGTTAACAACGAAGGACAACGCGCGCGCACGCGGAAAAAACGAAAAGCGCCAAACAAACTATTGGAGGCAAACCATGGCGAATGGCTGGACACCAGAGCGGCGGGCAAAACAGGCGGAGCTGATCCGGCAATGGCAACCTTGGAGAGGCAGCACCGGCCCCACAAGCGATGACGGCAAAGCACGGGTCTCACGCAATGCCTGGAAAGGCGGTGTTAGGCCGCAGCTTAGGGAGCTGTCGAAGGCGCTCAGGGAGGTGGAACAACAGCGGCGGGAGCTTTTATAGGCCCCGCCGGCCTTGTTGGTGGTTGGCATTTTAGTGTTGTTCGTGGTTTCTAATGGCCATAGGGCGCGTCATCGCGGGCAGGTCGATATCCGAGCAAACTAATCGTGCGCCCTACGATGTTCATGTAGTTTGAGCGTAAACGCCTGTTGGATAGGTCAGTGGCGGCACTTAGAACGGGCATCCAGTAGTCCACTTCGTCCTGCGGGGTGTCGTCCTGCTCTACGCGCTGCTTGGCGCTCTGCTGGAGGCTTGATATGCCTGTTTGTCCTTCGAGTAAGAGCGTCAGCACCGCCCTGAAATAACCTTCCTCATGGAAAGACTCACCGAAAATCAGTTTTGCATGAGGGCGGATAAGCTCCCAGGCTTCCGTTGCTGGCACCTTCTGCTTGAGAAGAGATTCAAAAACGCTGGTGTCTCTTTGCTTTTGTACCAACAACCATAGAATTGCTCGGGAGAGTAACGGTGCGAGTTCGGAGTTCGCGGAGTAAACAGCTCCAGCCTCTAGTAAAAGACGTTCAATCTCGCGCAGTGAAAGGTTGTAGGATATAGCCAGTCGGGCAATAAAATCTGCTGAGAATGCGTTCCGTTCAGAATTGGAAAGGCCGCGCCCCTCGAAAACACCCTCCATTCCAAGGCGTTTGATCGTATTCAGGCAAAACGCCATAAGGTCGGGCTCGGGTAGCTTCAGTTGAAGGTGGAAGAACTTATTGAGATATCGGTGTCCATCATAACCCTGGCCATAGTGGCCCTTAATCGTTTCTCCCAGCTGGTCGATATCCACACCGATCACGAAGACGACGCCATCGACGTTGAAGAAGTGTTTGATTGATTCTAGGAGTTCCACCGCATAGTTCGGGCGGCAGCGATCCAGCTCATCCACGATTATGACGAGAGGAAACTCGTTGCCTTCATCCTCAAGCTTCTTGGCGAACTCGGTGAGCGAGTCCCTGAATCGGGCTGCCGAGTGTTTAGCATTCTCGTGATCTGCCAGTTTCTTCTCGACCAGCTTTGCTGCGAGATCGTCAACGCCGTTGAGGTCTACTATCCCACCAGTCAGAGCCCTCACTGCGAGTGGAGCCACGTGCCGCAGAAGTTCTCCGCCCTTGGCCTTAATCTGTTCGATCGACGCGGACTGGCGTTCGTCATCGTCGATTAGTTGCCCGCTCAATTCCTGAATCAGAGCAACAAGCGCATCGTGGGTGTAATCAACCTCCCAGGCGCTGAACTTGACCACCTTGGCGCCCTGTAACCGGAGCGATGCTGACCACATATCCAGAAAGCTGGTCTTTCCCGTTCCCCACGGGGCTGTGAGGGAAATTACAGCTGGCCCCTCAGCTTGCTTAACGAGATTGGTAAGCCGTTCCCCGGTATCGCTGAGCTGGAAAGCACTGGAGGCCCAGGGGTCGCTGTCGTCAATTACCAGTTTCTGTGGCTCGAATCGCATTAGTCCATATGCTCCGTAATGGTGGGTTTCTAATAGCTGGTGCCGAGCTAAACGCCGGTGGTTAGGTAGGTTGCTCGTTTGTCTTGGCCCTTTTCTATCACTTCTCCGGAGCGGCTGGTAGACTTTCCTGTTGATCACTTTTCTGGTTTCAATTAAATCAGCACCTTACGAGATTGTTGAAGGCGTATAGTCAATGAACGCAGTAGAAATCGAAGAAGCAATATCCGATCTCGCCCTGGAGGCATTCGATAAAGACGAATTCCCCTTCGCCTTCCTGCGCGCCTTTGGCAATAAAGAAACCACCATCAAGCGGCTGAAAGCTGGCACCACCAACAAGTCGGACGCTGGTGGCGTGTTACAGACCAACAACATCCACATTGCAGTGGCCGATGCCGGAGAGGTTGCTCATAAGCTGGGTGAGCTCAGGGAGAGCCCAGCGACTGCCCGGGCTAAGGCCCGGTTCATACTATCTACGGATGGCGCGGATTTTGAAGCTGAGGATTTGGAGACGGGTGAAACGGTTGCCTGTGAGTACCAACAGTTCCCTGACCATTTCGGTTTCTTTCTGCCTCTGGCCGGCATTTCTACCATTAAGCAGCTGCGTGACAGCTCCTTTGATATACGGGCCACCAGCCGCCTGAACCGCCTTTATGTTGAGCTGCTGAAAGACAATCCGGACTGGGGTGGCAGTGAGCAGCGCCATGAAATGAACCATTTCATGGCCAGGCTGATCTTCTGCTTCTTTGCTGAGGACACCGATATCTTTGCCGGCGAAAGCCTTTTTACAGACACTGTCGAGCAGATGAGTGCCCGGGATTCCTCCAATACCCATGAAGTGATTAGCGAAGTCTTCCGGGCTATGAATACCCGGGCGGCTGACCGACAGGCTGAGAGGCTGCCAAGGTGGACAGAGCGGTTCCCCTATGTGAATGGCGGTTTGTTCTCTGGCAGTGTTCAGGTGCCGAGGTTCAGCAAGATCGCCCGCTCCTACCTCCTTCACATCGGCAAACTGGATTGGACTCAGATTAACCCAGATATCTTCGGTTCGATGATCCAGGCCGTTGCCGATGATGAGGAGCGGGGCTCGCTGGGAATGCATTACACCAGCGTTCCAAACATCCTCAAGGTACTAAACCCGCTGTTTTTGGATGACCTTCGAGAGAAGCTGGAGGAGGCTGGTGATAGCCCTCGCAAGCTTCTGAATCTCCGTAATCGAATGGCCCGGATTCGGGTGTTTGATCCGGCCTGTGGCTCCGGAAACTTCCTGGTCATCGCGTACAAGCAGATGCGCGCGATTGAGAATGATATTAATGAGCGACGGGGTGAGCCGGGGCGGAAAAGCGATATTCCACTCACGAATTTCCGGGGTATAGAGCTGCGCGATTTCTCGGCAGAAATTGCCCGCTTGGCACTGATTATTGCGGAGTATCAGTGCGATGTCCTATACAGGGGGCAGAAAGAGGCTCTTCAGGAATTTCTCCCGCTCGACGCAGAGAACTGGATTACTTGCGGCAATGCGCTGAGATTAGACTGGCTGACGGTGTGCTCTCCCACCGGTAGCGGCATCAAGCTCAGTTCGGACGATCTTTTTGAGACGCCCCTGGATCAAGCGGTAATTGATTTCGAGAATGAGGGGGGCGAAACATACCTCTGTGGCAACCCCCCGTATCTGGGGTCAACGTGGCAGAGTAAGGAGCAGAAAGAAGATCTGCGAAGACTTTTTGACGGTCGAGTGAAAGGTTGGAAATCGCTTGATTATGTGGCTGGATGGTTTGTCAAAGCAGCGGACTACGGGCGCCATACTCCCAGTGCCGCAGCATTTGTATCGACAAATTCAATCTGCCAAGGACAGCAGGTGCCAATCCTCTGGCCTTTGATTTTTGATACCGGCCATCGAATTACCTTCGCTCATACGAGTTTTAAATGGGCAAACCTGGCGAGTCACAATGCTGGGGTAACCGTTGCTATTGTGGGTATCTCCAATCTCATAAGCCCAAAATGCCAGTTGTATACACAGTCCACAGAAGATCTGACCAGCAATAGTGATCCGCTTGAGTCGGTGGCATATGACGGTACAGTCTGTCGAACAGTGCCGAACATAAATGCCTATTTGATTGCGGCACCTGATGTCATTGTAAATAAATCCTCTAAGCCCTTGTCTGGTTTGCCTGAAATGAGTTTTGGTAATAAGCCAGTGGATGGAGGTCATTTGCTTTTGACGAAGTCTGAGGTCAATCAGCTTGGGTTGACAGCTCAACAACGTGAAACATTCATTCGCAAGATATACGGCTCAGCTGAGTTTATTCGTGGACTGGAGCGTTATTGCCTGTGGATTGATGATCAAAATCTGGATGAAGCCTTGGCTATTGGCCCCATCCGATTGCGGATAGAGGGTGTCCGCTCTGTTCGGGAGGCAAGTCGGGACAAGAGTGCAAATGAGATGGCGAAACGTGCTCATCAAATGCGAGAGATGAATATTGGTAAATCACACGCAGTTGCATTGCCATGTGTTTCGTCAGAGAACAGAAGATACCTACCTGTTGGCCTCATAGATGGAAGGTCTACAGTGACAAACCTTTGTTTTGCAATTTACGATGCCCCCGTTTGGACTTTGGCGCTTTTGGCTTCTCGTCTTCATTTGGTATGGATTACCACTATCTGCGGGAAGTTAGAGACTCGCTATCGTTACTCAAATACTATGGGCTGGAATACTTTCCCGCTGCCTCCGTTGACAGAGAAAAACAGGATTGATCTGACGAAATGCGCAGAAGAAATCCTTTTGGCCCGTGAGTCTCATTTCCCCGCCACTATTGCTGAGCTTTACAACCCGAAAAGCATGCCTACTGACTTGCGGGAGGCTCATGAGCGCAATGATGAAGTTCTTGAGCGTATCTACATAGGTCGCCGGTTTAAAAACGACACTGAGCGGCTGGAAAAATTGTTCGATCTCTACACAAAGATGACATCAAAACAGCTTGGTCAAGCAAAAGGCGTGAAGCCTAAACAAGGACGTAACCAGTGAGCGAACTGATCCTCTATACCTCTGATGATGGCCGAACCCAACTCCACCTGCGAGCAGAGAGTGGCAGCGTTTGGCTGAGCCAGCTTGAGACAGCCGAGTTGTTCCAAACCACAAAACAGAATGTGTCACTCCATGCCAAGAACATCTTTGAAGATGGTGAGTTAACTCCGGAGGCAACTGTCAAGGAATCCTTGACAGTTCGAACCGAGGGGCCCCGGCAGGTTCAACGCAAAATAGCTCATTACAATCTGGATCTGATTCTGGCTATTGGCTACCGCGTGCGCTCTCCTCGAGGCGTTCAGTTCCGCCAGTGGGCAAGTACCCATCTGAAAGAGTTCTTGCTGAAAGGCTTCGTTATGGACGACGAACGCCTGAAGAATCCCGGCGGCTGGGATTACTTCGATGAACTGCTCGAGCGTATCCGCGAGATTCGGGCGTCGGAGAAGCGCTTCTACCAAAAGGTGCGTGATCTCTTTGCGCTCAGTTCGGATTACCGGGTTCGGGAGCGGGAAACCTCGATCTTCTTTGCCGAGGTTCAGAACAAGCTGATTTACGCCGTAACCGGTTACACAGCCGCTGAGCTGGTGTTGAAGCGTTCAGATCCGGATCAGCCGAACATGGCGCTAACTAGCTGGACAGGCTCCCGGGTGCGCAAGAAGGATGTGCTCACGGCGAAAAACTACCTGACCGCCGATGAAATGGACAGCCTCAATCGGCTGGTGGTGATCTTCCTCGAGCAGGCGGAGCTGCGGGTGAAGAATCAGAAAGAGCTTACGTTGGATTTCTGGCGGAACAACGTAGACCGAATGTTGGCGTTCAACGATCACCCGATTCTGCAAGGGGCGGGCTCTGTAAGTCACGACAGGATGGAGAAGATCGCTCACCAGCGTTATGACGAGTTCGACCAGAAGCGTAAGACCAACGAAGCCAGGTTGGCTGATGAGGAGGATCTGAAGGAGCTTGAGCAGCTCGAGGAACAGATAAAGCGCCAGGCCCGCACACCAGATAACCGTCCAGATAACCCCACAGACCGGGATTAAAGCAGGAAGTACCCAATGACCAAAACCGTTCCGTCCGTTTCAGTCTCTTATGCCAGCAACGGCAGCTCTACTAAGTCCAATGAGCTGGGTATGCGGCCAATGCAAGAGCGTGCCTTTGAGCGGCGCGGAGAGCAGTACCTGCTGATTAAATCGCCACCGGCTTCAGGTAAAAGCCGAGCGTTGATGTTCATCGCGTTGGACAAGCTACACAACCAGGGCCTGAAACAGGCCATTATTGTGGTGCCGGAGAAGTCCATAGGCTCCAGTTTCGCCGATGAGCCCCTGAGTAAGTTTGGTTTCTGGGCTGATTGGCACGTAGAGCCGAAGTGGAACCTGTGTAACGCACCTGGTTCAGACAACGGCGGCAAGGTGAAGTCGGTGGGTGCCTTCCTGGCCAGCGATGACCGGGTGTTGGTGTGTACTCACGCCACGTTCCGCTTTGCCGTGGATCAGTTTGGTATCGAGGCGTTCGATGACCGGCTGATTGCGGTGGATGAGTTCCATCATGTTTCTTCAAATCCGGATAACCGGCTGGGTGCCCAGTTGGGCCAGTTCATTGCCCGGGACAAGGTTCACATTGTAGCCATGACGGGCTCTTACTTCCGGGGCGATGCGGAGGCAGTGCTGGCTCCCACCGATGAATCACGGTTCGATACCGTCACCTACACCTACTATGAGCAGCTAAATGGCTACGAGTACCTGAAGCAGCTCGATATCGGGTACTTCTTCTATTCCGGCCCTTACTCGGAAAGCATTCTGGAAGTGTTAGATCCGAATGAGAAAACCATCGTTCACATTCCCAACGTGAATTCCCGGGAAAGCACCAAAGACAAGATCCGGGAGGTTGAGCACATCATTGAAGAGCTGGGGGAGTGGCAGGGCACAGACCCGGATACCGGGTTCCAGTTGGTGAAAACGTCAGCCGGGAAGGTGTTGCGCATTGCTGACTTGGTGGATGACGATTCTGCCAAACGAGACCGTGTATCCGCGGCTCTGAAAGATCCTGCTCAGAAGAACAACCATGACCATGTGGATATCATCATTGCCCTGGGCATGGCCAAAGAGGGCTTTGACTGGATCTGGTGCGAACACGCGCTGACGGTTGGCTACCGCTCGAGCCTTACGGAAATTGTTCAGATCATTGGCCGTTCTACCCGCGATGCGCCGGGCAAAACCCGGGCGCGCTTTACCAACCTGATTGCTGAGCCGGATGCTTCGGAGCAGGCTGTAGCGGAGGCGGTTAACGATACCTTGAAAGCGATTGCTGCCAGTTTGTTGATGGAGCAAGTATTGGCACCCCGCTTTGAGTTCAAGCCCAAGGCAGAGGCCACAGGCCCGGTCGAAGGCTATGACTACGGTGAGGGCGGCTATGATCCTGAGAAATGTAACGTCGGGATTAACGAAGAAACCGGCCAGTTCCAGATTGAGATCAAAGGCCTGGCAGAGCCCAAAAGCGATGAAGCCAGCCGAATCTGTACCGAAGATCTGAATGAAGTGATCGCCAGCTTTGTCCAAGACAAGACCACGATAGAGCGGGGGCTGTTCGATGAGGAGATGATTCCCGAGGAGCTGACTCAGGTTCGTATGGGCAAAATCATCAAAGACCGTTACCCGGAGTTGGATGCCGAGGATCAGGAGGCGGTTCGCCAGCACGCGATTGCCGCTCTCAATATGACTCAGCAAGCAAAGCAGGCGCTGCTTGAGACCATCGGTGGTGAGGAAGGTGATGGCACAGGTGCTGGCGGTGAACCCAGCTTGAAGCCGAACACGGCGTTAATTGCCGGCGTGCGCAAGTTCGCCATGGATGTGACAGAGCTGGATATCGATCTGATCGACCGAATCAACCCGTTCAGCGAAGCCTACGCCATCCTGGCCAAAACCATGAGTGAGGACAGCCTGAAACAGATTGCCTCCATCATCTCCGCCAAGCGCACCACGCTTTCACCAGAGGAAGCCAAGGAGCTGGCGGTTCGCGCAGTGAAGTTCAAGCGTGAGCGTGGCCGGGCACCCTCCGATACGTCTCAGGATGCCTGGGAGCGTCGAATGGCCGAGGGAGCGGCTGCTTTTATGAGATACAAAGAAGAGGGCCGTTACGATGGATCTTGATGAGCTGAGTGCTGAGCTACAGGAATTTGCCCAGCCCAAGACAGAAAAGACTCTGACCGCCCGGGAAGAACGGATTATTGCCGGCTTTGAGGAGATCCAGCGCTTCGTAGAAGAGCATGGTCGAATCCCTGAGCACGGCGAAGACCGGGATATCTTTGAGCGTTTGTATGCTGTTCGTCTGGATCGCATTCGTGCGCTCGAGGAATGCCGGGAACTTGTCGCTGAGTTGGATCATCAGGGGCTACTGGAGGGCGGTGCTGGTATTCAGGATGAGTCTGCGGAGGCCATGGATGATGATGAGCTTCTGGCGGAGCTCAGTGATATGGCGCCAGGTGGTGAGCTGACAGAATTGCGCCACGTTCGTTCTACCGCTGAAAAGCGGGCTGTGGATGAGATTGCGAACCGAACCCTCTGTGAAGACTTTGAACAGTTCAGGCCGCTGTTCCGCCAGGTAGAGGCGGAGCTCAAGGC
Organism: Marinobacter sp. RI1; assembly: GCF_041155085.1. Taxonomy (NCBI): domain Bacteria; kingdom Pseudomonadati; phylum Pseudomonadota; class Gammaproteobacteria; order Pseudomonadales; family Marinobacteraceae; genus Marinobacter; species Marinobacter sp. RI1. Next base: position 3,137,390 of record NZ_AP031605.1, on the reverse strand, counting down.
TGGCATTCGCGAAACCCGGCGCTTTGGCCAGGATGCCAGCATCGAGCAGGGTAACTTCTTTATCCTGAATGGCCAGATGGTGTACGTCGCGGAAGTAGGGGAGGCATTCAAGGCGCCCAATGGCGAGAGAGATGCCAGGCTGCGGGTGATCTACTCCAATGAAACGGAGAGTGACATCCTGCTGCGTTCTCTTCAGCGCGCTCTATATAAAGACGAAACCGGCCGCAGGATTACTGAGCACGATGCCGGGCCGCTGTTTCGGGATACCTGGGAGGAGGATGACGTAGAGACGGGCACTATCTATGTGCTCCGGAGCAAGTCCCAGAACCCGTTTGTGGCTGAGCACCGGGAACTGATCCATAAGATCGGGGTGACTGGCGGCAAAGTGGAGACCCGCATAGCGAATGCCGAGCACGATGCCACGTATCTGCTGGCAGAAGTGGAAGTGGTTGCCACCTACAAACTGGCAGGGATCAACCGCACAAAACTTGAGGCGCTACTCCACAGAGTGTTTGCCCCCGCCCAGCTGGATCTTCAGATCAAAGACCGATTCGGGCACCCCGTTAAGCCCAGGGAATGGTTTCTGGTTCCGTTGTCGGCGATTGATGAGGCCGTTGATCGGATTCGGGATGGTTCCATCACTCAGGCAGCATACGATCCGGAAACCGCTTCCCTGGTTAACCTATCTTCCTGAATTCTTGGGAAGGTAGGTTTCGAATTCGGTGGGGCAAAAAGTGGGGCAAAAACGAAGAGCCGGAAAAATCTCCAGACATAAAAAAATCCAACCACCGCTAAGTGATTGGATTTTTAGGGGAATTCTGGTCGGGACGGTAGGATTTGAACCTACGACCCCTTGCACCCCATGCAAGTGCGCTACCAAGCTGCGCTACGCCCCGTAAACTGCAAACCGCCGAGAAACAAGGTTTATCTCAGTGGCTTAGCGGGAGCGAAGTCTACACCAGCCCAAACTAAAAATAAACACCGGGCTGGCGAATTTCTCTCGAAATCAACGTAACTTGGTCTCCCGCAGCGCCAGGATGAATTCCGGCGGCTCGAAGGTATCCGGTTGGGCGCTTTCCCAGTACTTATCGAACACCCGAAGGCCGGTTTTGCCTTCCAGTAGTGCTCCCGGTTCGAGGATCGGAAACAGGTCCAGATAGCTATGCACTTCGGTTTTGGAGATGCGGCGAACTATGTGCTCCGGGCCAAGCTCAGAGGGATGCCGGAGACCCGAGGCCTCAAGCAGATTCTGCAGGGCATCCAGAGTGTTCTTGTGGAAGTTGAATACCCGCTCGCTTTTCAAGGGCACGTCCAGTTTATTGCCACGACGGGGATCTTGCGTTGCGACCCCGCTGGGACAGCGGCCGGTATGACAATTCAATGCCTGGATGCAGCCCAGGGAAAACATGTAGCCCCTGGCGGAATTACACCAGTCCGCTCCCAGAGCAAGGGTGCGGGCAATATTGAACGCCGACGTAATCTTGCCTGCGGCGCCAATGGCGATGTCTTCGCGCAGGTGAGTGCCCACCAGTGTGTTATGAACCAGAAGCAGAGCCTCTGTCATCGGCATGCCAAGGCGATTGATGAACTCCAGTGGCGCCGCACCGGTGCCGCCTTCGCCGCCATCAACCACGATGAAATCGGGCTTTTTGCCTGTCTTCAGCATGGCCTTAACGATGGCGAACCATTCCCAGGGGTGGCCAATGGCGAGCTTGAAGCCGACCGGTTTGCCGCCGGAGAGGCTTCGCAGCTGTTCGAGGAATTCCAGCAGTTCAATGGGGGTGGAAAAGGCGGAATGGCTGGCGGGTGAAATGCAGTCTTCGCCAACCTGAACGCCTCGGGCTTCAGCGATTTCGGGGGTCACTTTTGCACCAGGCAAAATGCCACCGTGGCCTGGTTTTGCCCCTTGAGATAGTTTGACCTCTATCATTTTGACCTGGTCCAGGGTGGCATTCCTTTCGAACATCTCGGCATTGAAGGAGCCGTCGGGATGCCGGCAACCGAAATAGCCGGAACCGATTTCCCAGACCAGATCTCCGCCGGGTTCCCGGTGGTAGCGGGAGATCGATCCTTCCCCTGTGTCGTGGTAGAAGCCTCCTTTTTTTGCGCCGGTATTCAGGCTCAGAATGGCGTTGGCGGAAAGTGAGCCAAAGCTCATGGCGGAGATGTTGAAAACGCTGGCACTGTAAGGTTTCTCGCAGTTTTTGCCGATCAGAATCCGGAAGTTACTGCTGTCGAGTCGGGTTGGGGTGAGCGAGTGGTTCATCCATTCAAAGCCCTCGTCGTACATGCCTAACTGTGAGCCGAATGGTCGCTTGTCGAGCACGTTCTTCGCCCGCTGGTAGATAATAGTGCGCTGTTCCCGCGAGAACGGCCGCTCCTCCGTATCGGACTGGATAAAGTACTGCCTGATCTCCGGGCCGATCGACTCAAACAGATACCGCAAGTTGGCCATGATGGGATAGTTTCGGCTAACAGTATGCTTTCGCTGCAGTAAATCCCAGGTGCCGAGGGCTGTGAGCGCACCAAAAATCACCGGAAACAGATAGCCTGCTCCAAGCCAAAGCGTTACCGGTAAAGACACCAGCAGCCCGGCGATGCTGAGCACATAAGCGGAATAGCGCAAAGGGAAGGTGGTGGTTTTTTCCATGAATACCTCTGGGTGCTGTCGGGCGGGTGTCGGCGAAACCTTGTAGTATAACTACGTCACTTGTTCGGGTAGTAGACCTGTTTCAGGAAACAATCGTTGCCTCTGCAAAATCTGGACTATGCTGATGTAGATAAAAAAGGCATTTTTTTTGCTTTTGATGTTTTGAGTTCAAAGTAATAAAATGACCGGCTTGTAACGTATGAATGATTGTTCATTGCGTTATCCATTCACTCAGCATATTCAGTGATCACACCAGACCAGGAGGCGCCAACGTGGGCGAGGTAGTGAAAGACGAATATCAGACGGATTACGTCGCAGGCCAGGATAATATCAATCCGTTCGGCCTGGATCTTCATAACTGGGTTTTCCCGGTAGCGGCCATCATTGTGGTTCTGTTTGTTATCGGAACATTGATGTTTCCGGTAGCGGCGAAGGAGACTCTTGATGGGGCCAAGTGGGACATTATTGCCAGTTTTGACTGGTTCTTCCTGCTCAGCGCCAACATTTTCGTGGTTGTCAGCCTTGCGCTGATCTTCATGCCGGTAGGCAAGATCCGGCTGGGTGGACAGGATGCAACGCCCGAATTCTCAACCATGTCATGGTTTGCCATGCTGTTCGCAGCCGGGATGGGGATCGGCCTGATGTTCTGGGCCGTGGCCGAGCCGGTGGCCTACTACACAGGCTGGTACGAAACCCCGTTCAATGTGGCTGCCAACTCTCCCGAAGCGCGTGATCTGGCGATGGGGGCAACCCTTTATCACTGGGGGCTGCACCCCTGGGCAATCTACGCCATTGTGGCTCTGTCTCTGGCGTTCTTTGCGTTTAACAAGAACATGCCACTGACCATCCGTTCCGCGTTTTTCCCACTGCTGAAAGACAAGGTGTGGGGCTGGCCGGGGCACATCATTGATGTCCTCGCGGTTGTGGCCACTATCTTTGGTCTGGCCACGTCACTTGGCTTTGGTGCCCAACAGGCTGCCTCCGGCCTGGATTACCTGTTTCAGGTAGGTTCTGGCACCAATGTGCAGATGGCTATCATTGTTGGCGTTACGGCCTTGGCGCTCATTTCCGTGCTGCGAGGTCTGGACGGCGGCGTTAAGGTGCTCAGTAACATCAACATGGCGACTGCGGGCATCGTGTTGTTCTTCGTGATCTTCGCCGGTCCGACCATGACCATTCTGGAGACCATCTGGGTAACCTCTTCCACCTACGTGGCCAACATTGTGCCGCTGAGTAATCCGTTTGGTCGTGAAGACGAGGCGTGGTTCCAGGGCTGGACTGTATTCTACTGGGCCTGGTGGATTTCCTGGTCACCGTTCGTAGGTATGTTTATCGCGCGGGTTTCAAAAGGCCGGACAGTACGTGAGTTCGTCACTGCGGTTCTGATTATCCCGACCTTGATCACCACCGTATGGATGAGTGGTTTCGGTGGCACGGCACTGGAACAGATCCAGCAAGGCGTTGGTGTGCTCGCAGACAAAGGGCTGACCGAGGTTTCTCTGGCGACCTTCCAGATGTTTGAGCAGCTGCCCTGGACCGGCATTGTCTCGTTCGTCGGTATTATCCTGGTGCTGGTGTTCTTCGTAACCTCGTCGGATTCCGGCTCGCTGGTGATCGACAGCATCACCGCTGGCGGCAAAACCGATGCCCCGACGGCTCAGCGTGTATTCTGGGTGGTCATGGAAGGTGCCATTGCGGCGGCGTTGATCTTCGGCGGTGGCGAAGACGCTCTGGGCGCGATCCAGGCCGTGGCCATCAGTGCCGGGTTGCCCTTCACGGCAATACTTCTGCTGATGACCTGGGGCTTGTTGAAAGGCCTCACCCATGAGAGGAAGTTGCTCCTGCAAAGGGGTGAGCTGACCTCCTGATCAGCGGGTCTGAACAAAAAACCGGAGCTACACCAGCTCCGGTTTTTTTATGCCCAAACACTGATTGTCAGCGCCGGGCAAAGCTTTCCATGGCAAACAGCGCTCGCTCTCTGGGGCTGAAATGTGGGCGCTTGAGGCTCTCGATCGCGTTGAGCCTGGGCAGCAGGCCGCAGCCGTTGGCCATCTGAATGGCCAGACCGGGTCGGGCGTTCAGTTCGAGCAGCAGTGGGCCTTCGTTGGCGTCCACCACCAGGTCTACCCCCATATATCCCAGGCCGGTGGCCTCATAGCATCGGGCTGCCATTTCCAGCATGTTTTCCCAGTCTTCAATCCGGATATTCTCCAGAGCCAGTCCGGTGTCCGGGTGCAGGGTAATCGGCCGATTGAACTGAACTGCGTTCAGGCTCTGGCCAGAGCCGATATCCAGCCCGACGCCAACAGCCCCCTGGTGCAGGTTGGCTTTACCGTCGGACGCGGTGGTTGCCAGCCGGAGCATAGCCATGACGGGATATCCCTGAAACACCACGATCCGGATGTCGGGTACGCCCTGGAAGGAGTACTTGGCGAGTGCCGGGGAGGACTGAACCAGGTTTTCAACAATGGCAACATCCGGGGTACCGGCAAGGGAATACAGGCCAGCCAGAATGTTGGTGAGGTGACGCTCCAGCATGGCGACGGAAATGCGGGCGCTGGAGGCCTTGATAAAGTCGTCGCCGTCTCGCCCCGTAATCACGGTAATGCCCTTGCCGCCAGAGCCTTTTGCTGGCTTGATGGCGAAACCGGCCAGATCCTCTGCCATTTCCCGAAAATGGGAGATTTCGTGTTGTTGGCGAACCACCTGCAGCAGCTTGGGGGTTTTTACGCCGTATTCGCTGACCGCCAGCTTGGTTTTCAGCTTGTTGTCCACCAGCGGGTAGGAGGTGCGATCATTGTACCGGGCAATGTAATCTACATTGCGCCGGTTCATGTTCAGCATCCCGAGATTTTTCAGCCTGCGTGGAGAGATCCAGTCCATATCAGTCGTAGGCCTTCATCGGGGTAAACCGCTTGAGCTCGCTGAGCTTGTAGCCGGTGTACTGACCCATCAGCAGGATCAGCCCGAGAATAACCAGATGTAACTCCGGGAAGTTGAAGGTGAGGTGGCCAGCCAGCGGTGTACTCATGGCCAGGTAGGCGCAGATGGCCACAAACAGACTGCCTGACCCCTGCACAAGCACTTCGCGGGCGCCTTCCTCTTCCCAGAGAATGGACATACGTTCGATGGTCCAGGCGATGATCACCATGGGGAAGAAGGTGACGGTCATGCCGGTGTTAAAGCCCATCTGGTAGCCAATGATGCTGAGCCCTGCGGTGATGAAGATCACCAGAATGATCAACGCCGATATGCGTGATACCAGCAGCAGGTTCAGGCTGGAAAGATAGCCGCGCAACAGCAGGCCAATGGCTACAACGGACAGAAAGGCGATCAGCCCTGGCACCAGAGTGGTCTGTACAAAGGCCACGGCGATCAGGACCGGCATGAAGGTGCCCGATGTCCGGATGCCAATGACAATCCGCATGAAGGCGACAATGAGAGCGCCGATGGGGAGCAACAGCAGCATTCGGAACATGCTCTGTTCTTCGATGGGTAGCTGGTAGAAACCGAGCACACTCAGCCCATTGGCGTTGGACTCCAGCGTTGCCAGTTGCAGCGCCGGCACGGTCTGCCGCAGCATGGAAAAGCTTACCTGGGAGTCGTCGCCACCCACCACGTCGAGGAGGGAATCTGCCCCCTGTCTCCAGAGCAACAGGTTTTCCGGTACACCTTGTTCTGCGGTGCGCGGGTCGAAGGTAAGCCAGCGCTTGCCGTTGTATATCTGTAGAAATGGAACCAGTTGTTGGCGACGGCGGGCATCCTCAAGCTTCAGGGCATCTGCGGTGCGCGCAGCGATGCCAGCGTGGTTCAGCATCTTCACCAGCAGTTGCAGATAGTTGTCGTCAGATACCAGTAATGTTGTGTTCTGGGTGCGATTGTCTGGCTGCATCAGGCGGATCAGCTCGCGGGTCATGCTCTCCGGGGAACTGGATCGCTCGGAAGCCTGGGTCAGGAGCTCTCTTACGGCGGTGGCCTGGGGCTCTTCCCAGAAAACCGTCAATGCCCGGGGTTTACGCACTGGCGGAGTGTGAATCACGTCTTCATCGGGCACAAACTGTGCTTTGAAATAGAGAGTCTGAGGACCGGCGACGTCTCGTTTTGTCCACTGGGCCCTGCGCCCGCTGTTGCTATCCAGAATTGAGAAGCCGTAGCCGGGCGAGGCGGCCTGCTCCGTCAGGATACGGAAGCCGGGCGGTTGCTCCGGGATGTGCAGGCTCACTTCAGCCGGGCTGTTCTGGCCCTCAAAATCGACTCGCGCCTCAATCATCCAGACCGGACGTTGTTCACCGGTCATCCACGGAATACCCAGTTCCAGATGGCGCCAGGTGGCGATCGCTATCCCTGCCGCAATCAACAGGAAGACAAACACGTAAAACGGGACCCGGGAGCGTACCGTCATTCTTCCTCTCCGTTTGCCGCTTGTTCAAGGTAGGATTCGGGCAACTCGGTTGCGAATTCCTTGCCGACATCGATCAACATGACGTCTCGCAATACGTTGCGGCCAATCAGGACTTCGTAAGTCAGATTTGTCCGGTCGGCCAACGTAAACTCAGCCACCTGCTGGTGGTCGCCGATGGCAAACTGAAGCTCCACCACCACCCGGCGCTCTGACTCATCGGCACTGGACTGGATAATCTTCACTCGCCTGGAGATTTCTTTCTCCATGGCTACCCACTCGGCATCCTCAGTACCGGGAACGGGCACTTCAAAGCGTACCCAGTTGCTGCCATCCCGTTCAAAACGCTGAACGTTACGGGCGTGTATGGAAGAGGTTTCCGCGCCACTGTCGATTCGGGCGGTATAGACATGGTCGGGGCCAGCCAGGAAAAACTTTTCGACCTCACCGACAACGACTTTGCCTTTGAGGCGATCCGCCCGGCCTTTATCTTCGCGGGAAGCGGGGCAGGTAGGTGCCGCCTTTGGTGGTGGGCACGATGGCTTTTCAACCTGAGTGGCAATGGCCTGGAGAATGGTCTGGGTAGAATCCTGATTCTGCTGCAGGAGCTTTTCGTGCCTTACACCGGCATTCTGCTCCATGGTAACAAGGGTCGCACGCTGGCTTTGGACCGAGGCTCGCACCTCTTCAATATTCTCTTTCGGTACCATGAAATAACGATCGGAAGCGCAACCAGAAAGTGCGACTGCCAGCCCTGTTAAGGCAACTGCGAACAATGAGCGGGTTTGCGAAACACTGGACCCCATGAATATCCCCTGAACCGGCCGTGAGAATTATTGGCACTGGATGCCTCAGCCATTGGATGTGTTGTCAATCAGGCGGGAGAGTATACTACAACGTACCTGTGTGGTGACTTTACAGATGGTTAAGGCGCATCTTTACCGGCCCAGGAAAGGCCCCTGGCCCAGTGGCGTCTCGGATCTCAGGTACTCCTGGATGACCGGGGAACAATTCAGGTAGAACAGTAGCAGCTCCCGCTGAATATCCTGGTCCTGAATGCGCGCAGCAAAGGAAATGACTTCTTTGAGCGCACGGTCGCTGGAGGTGGTGTCTGTCGGCACCGTGAAGCTCTTTCCATAACGGCTTTTCAGCAACTGGGTCAGTCGCTCAAGGTGAAACTCGCCCGTATGGGTGATGTGAGGCAAAACCCGCACATGCTTTTCCGCCGAGCGCTGATTTTCCGAAGACAATGTCTGTTCGTCTTCCACACAGGTAGCCTGCAGGAAATCGGACCCGAATTTTCTCCACAATTCCTTGAACATGCTCCGACCTGCCAGTCAGCTTTCCGTTTACGGCTTTAGCACTCCGGTTGGGTGCTTTTTAACCGTTGTAGAGCAATTTACGCTCTGCGTCCATAGGTGGATTGACGCAATGTTGATAAATGCCAAACAGTCGAGGCCGGCCTGGTGGCACCGTTCCGCCAACAAGAAAAAAGGGTGAGCATTGCGGTAGACTGTCAGGCTTTGATCCCGGGGCCATGCCCTGAACTGACCAACGAAGACCAAGGAGAATATGCTGGTGCTAGATGCGCTTACCCTCACCATGGCTGAACGTCCGGAATGGCTGGCAGGTTGGTTCCTTGCTCTGGTGGCGAGTGCCGCCTTGTGTCTGGCGGGCATGATCTGGCTGCTGTGGCGTCGGCGTCAGGATAGAGCCACCGAGTCTGCCTTGCGCGAGGAACTGGACGCCCGGGACAGGCAGCTGAGAGATAGCGAGCAGGTGCGGGCGTTGCATGAACAGGAAGTTGAACATCTGCAGACCGCACTCGAGGAGCAGAAAGCCCGCTCCGGGCAGCTGGAGCAGAGCATCGAACACTGGCGACAACAGTCTGCGGCCCTGGAAAACCGATTGGCGGCACTGGCCTCGGAGTTGACAGCAAAACAGGATCGGGTTGCGCAACTGGCAAGTGAGAGCAGTCAATACCAGCAGCGGGCTGAAACGCTCTCAGAAGAGCTAGGCCAGTTGAAGGTCGAGTTACGCGAGCAGCAGGTCACTCTGGATAAAGAGCGCCGTAGTGCCTCGGAAAAACTGGAGTTGCTGGAAAAGAATCGAGATGCACTGAAACAGGAATTCGAGAACCTGGCGAACCGGATTTTCGAGCAGAAAAGTGAGCGCTTCAGCCAGCAATCCAAAACCAGCCTGGACTCCTTGCTTAACCCCTTCCGCGACCAGCTGCAGGATTTCCGCAAACGGGTTGAGGATGTCTACACCACGGAAACCCGGGATCGTCAGGCGCTTCGCAGCGAAATAAAATCGTTGCAGGAGCTGAACCGGCAAATTACCGAAGAAGCCGCCAATCTGACCCGCGCTCTCAAAGGTGACAAGAAAATTCAGGGCAACTGGGGTGAGTTGATCCTGGAGCGGGTGCTGGAACGGTCGGGCCTGCGCAAAGGGGTCGAGTACGAAACCCAGGGGAGTTACCGGGACGAAGATAATCAGTTGCTGAGGCCCGATGTCATCGTGCATTTGCCGGACCAGCGAAATCTGGTGATTGATTCCAAAGTATCGTTGGTGGCCTATCAGCAGTGGGTGACCGCAGATCAGGAGGAAGAACGCGCTGCGGCGCTGAAGCAGCATGTTGAGGCGGTTCGCAATCACATCCGTGCATTGAGCGAGAAAGATTACAGTCAGCTTAACGGGCTGCATTCTCCCGATTTCGTGCTGCTGTTCATGCCCATTGAGCCGGCATTTGTGGCAGCATTCCAGCAGGACGAGAATCTCTTCGCAGAAGCATTTGAGCGGAAGATTATTGTGGTGACGCCTACCACCCTGCTGGCGACACTGAGAACCATTGAGAATATCTGGCGTTATGAACGCCAGAGCCAGAATGCCCGCCGCATTGCCGATCGCGCCGGCGCGGTCTACGACAAGCTGCGGGTGTTTGTCGAGGCTATGGAAAAGCTGGGAAGCCAGTTACACACGGCCCAGGGCACCTACGATAATGCCATGAATACCCTGACCCGGGGCCGTGGTAATCTGATTTCCCAGGCCAATCGGTTTGTGGAGCTGGGGGTCAGGGTTAAAAAAGAGTTGCCCAAGTCGATAGTGGATCAGGCCGAGGTCGATTCTGAAGACGCCGATGAGCCGGGAGATACGCCCGCCATCGACAGGGAGCCTACGGACGCCGGGGAAGCCCGTGCAGAGGACCAACAGGAGTAGCGGTATGTTGTCATCCATGAAAAAAAGGCGTTTGCCTGGTCACAAGGCATTTGCGGGCCTGGTGTTGTCTTCTGTTCTTGCCCTGCAGGCGGGGTTCGCCCAGGCATTGGCTCCGGAACACGAGATTCGCCGCTTGATGCTGGCGACCGAAGAAGCCGTTGCAGCAGAGAACTGGAGTGAGGCAGGGGAGTACCTGAACCGCCTTCAGGCCATGGAGGGAGATAAGCCCGCCGAGTATTACTACTATCGCGGCCGGGCCATGTTGCAGGCCAATCATCTGAATGAGGCACGTTCAGCACTGGAGCAATACATTACCCGGGCCGGGGCAGAGGGCACGCATTACCAGCAAAGCCTGAAGCTGATTACCGACATAGAGAAGGCCAGCCGTGCCAGTGTTCGCGCTCTGGCCGAAGGGCAGGCCAATGCCAACGAGCCCGTGGCCGTGATTGAGCCGGCGAATGAACAGGATATGAAGACGCTGCGCCAGCTGTATCTGGCAGGCTCGGACAGGGAGGCTCTGGTCATCCATCTGAATACTCTGCTTGAGACCGCTGGCTGGCGGCGTGACAAAACGGTGGTGCGCCTGGACAGGCCAGCAGATCGCCAGTACCAGGTGGCTCTGGATGATGGCAATATCAGTATTCAGGACATCGAGCGCAATCCCGATGGCACCACCGTTCGCAGAACCCTGTCTCTGTCGGTATTCGGTGTGAATCCTCAGTTGCGTTGGGATTGTGAACCGGTGGTCGGAGCCTGCTGGGTTTATGATCCGCGGGACGGCTCCCGGCTTTTCCAGTTGGCGGAGAATCGCGATCAGGCCCGGGACATTGCCCGAACTCTGGGGCGCTTGATCCGGAACCTGCAGCAGGGAAGTTCGTAAGGCCGGGTGTTCAGACCAGATCGCCCCGTTCGCCTTCCCGCCAGGCGCCCGGGGTGACCCCCGTCCACTTCTTGAAGGCCCGATGGAAAGTGGATGGTTCGGTAAAGCCTACCCGTTCGGCAATATCGTTGATGGGCATCTCCGGATGGGCCAGATAGTAGATGGCCATATCCCGCCGCAATAGATCCTTGATCTCCTGAAACGACGTGTTCTCCTGCTTCAGGCGGCGCCTGAGGGTTTGCGGGCTGGTGTGCAGCTCTTGTGCTATCCAGTCGAAATCCGGCATGGGTTTGGAGAAGTCTCGGCCAATCAGGCCCCGAATACGACCGGTCCAGGTGTTGCTCTCATCCGGTCGTGACAGCAGGTCTGCCGGGGAGGTTTTCAGGAATTGTCGCATTTCCGGTTTGTCCCGAATCACCGGGGCGGAGAGGAAACGTTTGCTGAAGGTCAATGCCGTACAGTCGGACTCGAACGCCAGCGGACAATGAAAAATGTGCCGGTATTCGTCCCCGTGATCTGGCCTCGGGTAATCGAACTCAGCTTTCTCCAGTTCCACGGGCTGGCCAATGAGCCAGCTGCCCAGCCGGTGCCAGATCACCAGAATGCTCTCGCGCAGAAAATAGTCCGGGTCGTGGATGCTGCCTTCAATTCGCGTGACCAGGCGCACACGGTCATCGAGGATTTCAAGCTCCATGGACACCATCGGTTCGAACAGCCGAGAGAACCGGAAGGCCTGTTGATATACCTCTTCCAGCGTCTGGCAACCGACCACCAACGCACACATGGTGGCGAACGTTCCGGAGCGGGCACGGCGTGGCCCCATGCCCATAAACTCATCGCCAGTGCGCTGCCAGATTACCTGCATCAGCTTGCTGAACTGATCACTGCTCACCCTTGCCATTTCAATGCGAAGAAGATCTGGAGAGATCCCGGCTTCCTGGAGCAACGCACGGCTGTCCAGGCCCAGGCGTTCGGCGCCTGACAGGGAAGCTTCAACAAAATGTCGTGAGACTGTCAGTGTTGACATAGAGGCAGCCAGAAGAAAGAACGAACTTCATCATAAGTACCCGGCTCAACATTGCAAGCCCATGATTTGCCAACGGATGGAAGAAACGGTCAATAGGAATGAAGGAACCGGTAGTTGGCCCGGGCTGCAAAACCCGTCAGCATGAGTCAGAGTCATTGCCGCCGATCAAAAACAAGGAGATGCTTTATGGCAGCCCCGCTCGCCAACCTGAAAATTCTGGATTTCAGTACCTTGCTGCCCGGACCCTACGCCACCATGATGCTCGCCGATATGGGCGCGGAAGTGCTCAGAATTGAAGCCCCGGATCGCGTGGATCTGGCCAAGGTAATGCCACCTTTTGATGGTAAATTCAGCACCACTTTTTCCTACCTCGGTCGCGGCAAGCAAACCTTGCAACTGAACCTGAAGCAGCCCGAGAGTGTTGAAAAGGTCAAGCAGCTGGTTCAGGACTATGACATTGTGGTGGAGCAGTTTCGCCCGGGCGTCATGGATCGCCTCGGGATAGGCTATGAGGTACTCAAAGCCATCAATTCCAAGCTGATTTACTGTGCCATTACGGGCTATGGCCAGACCGGTCCCTACAAGGACAGGGCAGGCCACGATATCAACTATCTTGCTATTTCCGGTGTTGCCAGCCACTGCGGTCGCGCTGACAGCGGTCCATCACCCATGGGCATTCAGATTGCCGACGTGGCCGGAGGCTCCCATCACGCCGTGATGGGCATCCTCGCTGCCGTCATCAAACGCCAGGAAACCGGAGAGGGCGCCTTTATCGACATCAGCATGACCGATGCCGCCTTCGCCCTGAATGCCATGGCGGGTGCTGCTGCCCTGGCAGGCGGACAGCCTCAGAAGCCCGAAAGCGGCATGCTCAATGGTGGCACCTTCTACGACTATTACCAGACCAGAGATGGCCGCTGGTTGTCTGTCGGGAGCCTGGAGCCGCAGTTCTCTTCGCGCCTGTGTGACACCCTTGAGTTGGGCGAACTGAAAAGCTATGCCCTGAGTCAGAAGCCCGAACATCAGCAGGAGCTGAAAGCCGCTATCAAACAGAAGATCGCGGAGCGTTCACTGGCTGAGTGGCGGGAGGTGTTTGCCGATGTGGATGCCTGTGTAGAGCCGGTATTGACGATTGAGGAGGCGGCAGAGCATCCGCAGTTGAAGGCCAGGGGGATGGTTGTTGAAAGGGATCGAGGGGATGGAAATCTGCAGAAGCAGATTGGTTCCGTTTTCAGCTAGAGGCACAGACAAAAAAGGGCTCCCGTTGAGGGAGCCCTTTGTCATTCTGCCTGCCTGAGTTTATCAGGGCGCGGTGCAGAATGCGGGCAGTTCCGCCAAAGTAACACCGAAGGTCACCAGTGTCTCGCAGACCATGCCGCCAAATACGGCATTATTATTAGCCGATACCGGGGTTCCGTGATCACCTGCCTGATAAGTCGTCAACAGATCATCGCCGAGTCCAATGGTCAGCGGTTTTGTGCCGGCCAATGGTGCACTGAAGCTGTTCACAGTGACTGGTACAGGCAGACCTGTAACTTCTGGTCCGAATGTGCCGGACAGTGCGTCAATACCCCACTGTTCCTGGTCAGCAGCATTCGGGATAACGGTATCTCCTGCAACCTCGGACAGCAGGATAGGCGTTCCACCCGCTGCAAGGGAGGCGGTGAAGTTCACAGGATCTGCTGAGTCGATCGCAGCCTGGAAAATATTAAAGAACGTCTCGAGATTGGCGTCGCCTTGTTCCAGTCCAGCAGCTTGCTGCAGGCCAAACAGAATGCGAGGCGCGAACGACGGTGAGTTCTCCAGCAGTCGAACCACGCCACCGCCCGGCGTCAGCAGGCTGGCAGACTGGATATTGTTGAACGCTGATGGCAATGAGCTGCTGCCGTCAGGTGCGGTGAAGATGGTATCCGCGATCTGATCCTCGTTGGCGGCAGCCAGGAACGGCATACCGGTGATGGTGCCGAGCGAGTGGCCAACAAAGTAGACCGGATCATTGATGTCGATGGTCAGCGTGCCGTCATCTCCGCCCGCTGCCGCCGGTTTCTGAAGCGTCATGCCTGCACGACCTGCCGCCGGACTGCCGGCCAGGGTGGCGCGAAGGTTCAACTGGTCAACAACGCTCTGACGGATATTGTCCCTGCCAGCCAGGAAATTCTGAAGGTTGATGAAGAAACTGCCGGAGCCATCGGTACCGGCGGCGTTAGCTGGATCGAAAACCATTGGCGCCGGTGTGCCTGCGGGGGTGGCGTACAGGCCGTAATGGCGTTCAAACGTATCCGGCGCGAGGCCGGGGATGGTACTGCCAGCATTCGCTACGGTGTTGACGAGCGACTGAGCGGTTGCTGCAGACAAGCCCAGCTCGTTAACGAGACGTGTAGTATCGCCCGCTACAACGACCGGGGCATATACGGGAATTGCCGCTTCCGGAGCTCCGCCGGCTGCCAGCAGGTCACCTGCCAGCTCGAGCTGAGCCTCCTCGGAGAATGGCGTGATGCCATGCAGTGGCTGGTCGATAGCGACTACAACGTAACCCTGAGCCGCCAACGCCGTGCCAAAGGTCAGGGCTGCGCTACGATCCGTGGTGATGCCGTGCTGGTACATGACCACACCGCGTTCGTTGCCGCTGTTCGGGTAGAGAACGAGCATCGGGACTTCCTGAGTGCTCTGTTCCAGCGGGAAAGGGAAGATGTAGTTGACCGCTGTCGATACGGAAGCATCGGCCTGCGGCAGGCTCAGGCCAAGCGCCGAGAAGGTGGTATTCAGAGATTCGGCCAGGGGTTGGTCTGCAACCCAGTTCACTGCGTTGCCGCCTGCGATGCCCGCGGGAGTATTGCCCAGATAGTAGGGGAGCGAGATGCTGCCCTGAACGGCCAGCACACCGGAAGCTCCGGGAATGCTTCCAGCAACTGCTGATACCAGGCCAACAGGCTGAATGGTGCCGTTGTCGATGGTGATCGCATCCGTAAAGCCGGCGCCATCGAATACGTTACGGTTAACACCAGGCAACGGTGTTGGGAGTTCCTCCCGGAACTGCGATGCGAGGGAGGTTGCCAGGCAGTCGATGGCTCCTGAGCCCAGATCCCCGGCGCCTGCGATCGGGCAGGGCCCAGTGGGCGCGAATACGGCGTTCAGAGGCGAGGCCGGATTCTCGGGAAGCGATTGTGGGAACTGTGCGACGGCAGCGTCCGCAGCGGCTGCAAGATCCGCGTACGCGGAGGCGCCCCCTTGACGAGCGGCCGTCACCGCACTGGTGCGTACGAACGTAGTGATCTGATCCGCGAACCAGGCCGCTGGCTCAGCAATGTATTGCAGTACTTTCGCATCATTTGACGTTGTGAAGCTGTAGGTCAGAGCTATCTCGCTTTCATTCAGCGAGCCACCCAGCGCCTTGATGTAGTTGGTAGCGATTGGCTCCCAAAGGTTGTTAACGAGAGTTCTGACAGGCAGAAGAGCCCCGTTGACGAGCCCTTTGCCGGGATCATCCTCTGTTCCCTCGCCGGTGATGTTCGTATACAGCGGATCCTGAATGATCGAATCGCCATTGATGTCCTTGACCCCTGTCGTGACAAGAACCACGTAGCGCTTCTGCGGGTTCAGGGGTTCGAGCGGCAGGATTCGAATGGCCGAATTGCCGTCGAGAGATTCAACCTCTGCGCGAATCTTCGGCATGTTCTGGGGGCCGCTGATTGCGAGTTCGAGAGTTGGTGGCTCTCCAGCAGACAGCGCCCGTACCGGGTCGCCGCTGGCGTAAGCCAATTCAATGAGGTGAACTGTTTTTCCGGCAATAACGGTTGACGCATCAAGCTGCCCGCTGGTCTGAATTACAGCAGGGGCAATGGTAGAAGCACCGGACAGCTCATTGAGCGCTGTGGTAACCGGCGGAGTAGTGTCATCAACACCAAAGGTTCCGTCTTTCTGCGTGGAGTCAAAAATCAAATCGTTGGGCAGAGGCAACTGGCCCTTCGCAGGGTTAAAGATGGGGTAGGTTTTTCCCAGTGAATCAGCAGAATACTGGGGCTTGGGATTATCATTACCCCCACTGTTAGAGCCACTGAAACAGCCCGTCAACCCAAGGGAAGAAGCCACGGCAAGACTTATTAGAGTTTTCTTGAACATGGGTGGAACCTTTTCCTGTTGTTGTGTCGTTATATCCGGCGTTGACGGAACCGGTCGGCCCCAGGATTCCGCGCACAGCCTTTTCTGATTTGTTGGTTGTCTGAAATTGTAGCCAGCACTTAAAAGCCAATTTCTGTAGCTTCGACTATAGCGACAGAGTAGCAAGTGTTGATCAGCCAAAAGTGTGATTCTGCGTCTGGAAACCCTCCTCGCACCCTTGGAGTGGCCCTCAATCAAAAATAGTGGTCGGTCCGCGGTTTGTCGAGTTCCAGTGGCCGGGTAATGCCTGTTTTAACAAATTGTTGCGAATTGGTTTTACCGTCATAGCTAATTTCGCTGGCGTACATAGCATTTGCGCCTTCTGTCGCATCAACCGCTGTGTCGAATTTCTGGTAAACTCTCGCTTCCTTATATAAGCAGGGGGCTGCTTTGGTGGCTCCGCATACTTCCGATAATCAGAAAGCTGATGAGGCCACTATGACCACCGTGATCCGCCAGGACGACCTGATCGAAAGCGTAGCCGATGCGCTGCAGTTCATTTCCTACTATCACCCGAAGGATTTCATTCAGGCCGTGTACGAGGCCTACCAGAAGGAAGAGTCCCAGGCGGCCAAGGATGCCATGGCCCAGATTCTGATTAACTCCCGTATGTGTGCCCAGGGCCACCGTCCGATCTGTCAGGACACCGGTATCGTCACCGTGTTCGTGAACATCGGTATGGACGTGAAGTTCGAGTGCGACATGGCGCTGGACGACGTGATCAACGAAGGTGTACGCCGCGCCTACACCCATCCGGACAACGTGCTGCGGGCCTCTGTGCTGGCAGATCCGGACGGCAAACGCCAGAACACCAAAGACAACACCCCCGCCATCATTCACTACAAGATGGTGCCGGGTAACACCGTAGACGTGCACGTGGCAGCCAAGGGCGGCGGCTCTGAAGCCAAGTCCAAGTTTGCCATGCTGAACCCGTCCGACTCGGTTGTGGACTGGGTGTTGAAGATGGTGCCGCAGATGGGTGCCGGCTGGTGTCCGCCTGGCATGCTGGGTATTGGTATTGGTGGTACCGCTGAGAAGGCGATGGAGCTGGCGAAAGAGGCTCTGTTGGATCCAATCGATATTCACGATCTGCAGGCCCGCGGTGCCTCCAATCGTGCCGAGGAATTGCGCCTGGAGCTGTTCGAGAAGGTGAACGAGCTGGGCATCGGCGCTCAGGGGCTGGGTGGCCTGACCACCGTTCTGGATGTAAAAGTCAAGGATTACCCCACCCACGCGGCCAACAAGCCGGTGGCGATCATCCCGAACTGCGCAGCAACCCGCCACGCACACTTTGTGCTGGATGGTACGGGCCCGTCCCTGCAGACCCCGCCGAGCCTGGACGACTGGCCGGAAATCACCTGGGAAGTAGGCGAGAATGTTCGCCGTGTGAATCTGGACACTGTAACTCCGGAAGACGTGAAAGACTGGCAACCGGGTGAAACCGTTCTGCTGTCCGGCAAGATGCTGACCGGCCGTGATGCTGCCCACAAGAAGATGGTGGATATGATCGAGCGCGGCGAAGAGCTGCCGGTAGATCTGAAAGGCCGCTTCATTTACTACGTGGGCCCGGTTGATCCGGTACGCGAAGAAGTGGTTGGCCCCGCTGGCCCTACTACTGCAACCCGCATGGACAAGTTCACTGACACCATGCTGGAAAAAACCGGCCTGACTGGCATGATCGGCAAAGCCGAGCGTGGCCAGGTTGCCATCGACGCCATCAAGAAGCACGGCGCGGTGTATCTGATGGCGGTGGGCGGTGCGGCCTACCTGGTCTCCAAGGCCATCAAGGGCGCCAAGGTGGTGGCCTTTGAAGAGCTGGGTATGGAAGCCATTTACGAGTTTGAAGTGCAGGATATGCCGGTAACTGTAGCGGTGGATTCCCGTGGCAGTTCCGTGCACCAGACCGGCCCGGTGGAGTGGCACGACAAGATCATTGCTGCCAAGGCGGTTTGATCTGAGTCTTTGTTAGTCCGGTGGCAGCCTTGGGTGTTCGGCTCAAGGCTGCCACTGAAAGTCCTTCATCTTTACCTTTCCTTTATACACTTCCACCCCTTCCAGCCTCAGTTTCTCTGTTTGAAGCTGGCATGTTTCCGTGCCTTCAGGAAAGGCGATCTGGCCGTTGCTCCGGATAACCCGATACCAGGGAATGCAGTGGCCGGCGGGCAGTTTGCCCAGGGCCCGGCCAACGAAACGCGCCTGGCGTCCGAGGCCGGCCATGGCGGCTACCTGACCGTAGCTGGCCACTTTCCCTTTCGGAATCGCGGCCACTACCTGCCAGATTTTCTGCTCCTTTGTCGGTTCCTTTTCGGACTCGTTCATTCAGAGCTCCGGTATTGGCCGGGTTACAGGCGCAGGGCGCCGTCCACCTCGATCATGCGGCCAGAAACGTAGTCGTTCTCGAAGATAAACGCTACCGCTGAGGCGATTTCCTCTGGCTTGCCCATGCGTTTCAGGGGGATGCCGGCGGTCATTTTCTCCAGGGCTTCCGGTTTCATGGAAGCCGTCATTTCGGTTTCGATAAACCCTGGGGCGATGCCCATGCAGCGGATGCCGTAGCGGGCGAGTTCTTTGGCCCACACTGGCACCAGGGCAGATACGCCGGCTTTGGCGGCGGAGTAGTTGCTCTGGCCCATGTTTCCGGCGCGGGAGATAGAGGCGATGTTGATGATCGCGCCCTGGTCGCCGTTTTCGATCATGCGGGTGGCCGCTTCACGGCCGCACAGGAAAACGCCGGTGAGGTTAACGTCGATCACGGACTGCCACTGGGCCAGCTCCATGCGCTTCTCGAGCTTGCCGTCCTTGAATTTCACCATCAGGCCGTCGCGCAGGATGCCGGCGTTGTTCACCAGGCCGTTGAGGTGGCCAAAGTCATTGATGATTGCCTGAAAGGTTGCCTCAACGTCTTCTTCTTTGGCGACGTTGCAGACATAGGTTTTGGCGTCGCCACCGGCCAGTTTGCAGGCCTCAGCGGCTTCAGCCAGCTTGTCTTCCATCAGGTCGATGAGTGCCAGCCTGGCGCCTTTGGCTGCCAGGTATTCAGCCATTGCGCGGCCGAGGCCCTGGCCGCCACCAGTGATTGCGATAACAGAATCTTGAAGTTTCATGGTTTGCCCTAATTAAGTTCAGAGGTGTTTTACGTTCTCTGTGTGTCTGCATCGTTTTTATGGGGAGGCATTTTGCCCGTTTTCTTTTTTCTTTTCATCGTTATGCCCATTGCCGAACTGGCGGTATTGATTCAGGTCGGTAGCGTTATCGGCGTGTTGAATACGGTAGGGCTGGTGTTTCTGACGGCTGTAATCGGGGCCTGGTTGCTGCGCCAGCAGGGGCTGGCGACCTTGTTGCGGGCGAATGAACGGCTCAACAGCGGTGAGTTGCCGGCGAAAGAAGTGGCCGAGGGGCTGATTCTTGCGGTCGGCGGCGCCATGTTGCTCACGCCGGGGTTTATCACCGACACCTTCGGCTTTCTGTGTTTGTTGCCGGGCTCGCGACATTGGCTGGCATCGCAGGCGCTGAAGAGAATGACGGTGGCGGGGCAGAATCGCGGCCGGAGTTTCTTTTTCAGCGCTGGAGGCGGTGCAGGGCCCTTCGGACAAGGCCCATTTGGCCAGCAGCGACCATTCGATCGTGATGCCAACGGCAACATCATTGAAGGCGAGTACCAGGATCAGACCCGGAATGATCGGGGCCAGCTCCAGCAGGGGCAGTCTGATCAGGATGAGCAGGAAAAAAAGTGAAATTTTTTTCGTTGCGGGTGTTGAAAACCTTTCGCTCAACCCCATTAACACAGCACAGATTCGCTTCAGGCTGAAAATCGCTGTCTATCAGTGGCTTGGATGCCGGGGCAATTTGTCGGGTCCGGGTCTCCGGCCAGACATTTTTAACATGCAATTGTCATTGCCACATTAATCTGACTATTGGAGAAACAGAGCAATGAAAATTCGTCCGCTACACGATCGTGTTGTCGTACGCCGTAAGGAAGAAGAAGAGAAAACTGCGGGTGGCATCGTGCTGCCGGGTAATGCCAAA
Organism: Marinobacter sp. RI1; assembly: GCF_041155085.1. Taxonomy (NCBI): domain Bacteria; kingdom Pseudomonadati; phylum Pseudomonadota; class Gammaproteobacteria; order Pseudomonadales; family Marinobacteraceae; genus Marinobacter; species Marinobacter sp. RI1. The sequence goes on along the minus strand of NZ_AP031605.1, from coordinate 3,117,031 downwards.
GAAAAGCCTTCCCAGGGCGAAGTGATCGCTGTGGGTAATGGCCGCATTCTGGATAACGGCGAAACCCGTGCACTGGCGGTCAAGGTGGGTGACACCGTGGTCTTCGGTCAGTACGCCGGTAACACCGTTAAGGTTGACGGTGAAGAGCTGCTCATCATGAGTGAGAACGATATTTACGGCGTGCTTGAGTGATCGCAACAGCGATAGGCACGAACGCTCATTAATCCGATTGGTTCAATTTTCGGTTTAACGAACAGGAATAGAAGACATGGCAGCAAAAGACGTTAAATTCGGTGATAGCGCCCGTAAGCGCATGGTAGCAGGTGTTAACATCCTGGCGGACGCGGTCAAGGTAACACTGGGCCCCAAAGGTCGTAACGTGGTTCTGGAGAAGTCTTTCGGCGCTCCGACTGTGACCAAGGACGGCGTGTCTGTGGCCAAGGAAATCGAGCTGAAAGACAAGTTCGAGAACATGGGCGCGCAGATGGTGAAGGAAGTCGCTTCCCAGGCCAACGAAACTGCTGGTGACGGTACCACGACGGCGACCGTACTGGCCCAGTCCATCGTGAATGAGGGTATCAAGGCCGTGACTGCCGGCATGAACCCGATGGACCTGAAGCGTGGTATCGACAAAGGTACCGCCGAAGCTGTTAAAGCCATCCGTGAAATGGCCAAGCCCTGCGACGACAGCCGCATGATCGCCCAGGTTGGCACTATCTCCGCCAACGGTGACGAAACCATCGGTAAGATCATCGCAGACGCGATGGAAAAAGTGGGTAAAGAAGGCGTCATTACCGTTGAGGAAGGCCGTGGCCTGGAAGACGAGCTGGACGTGGTTGAAGGCATGCAGTTTGACCGCGGTTTCCTGAGCCCGTACTTCATCAACAACCAGGACAACATGTCTGCCGAGCTGGAAGACCCGTACATCCTGTTGGTCGACAAGAAGATCTCCAACATCCGCGAACTGCTGCCGGTGCTGGAAGCAGTTGCCAAGGCTGGCAAACCGCTCCAGATCATTGCTGAAGACATCGAAGGCGAAGCCCTGGCTACTCTGGTGGTCAACAACATGCGCGGCATTGTGAAAGTCAACGCTGTGAAGGCGCCTGGCTTTGGTGACCGTCGCAAGGAAATGCTGCAGGATATCGCCATTCTGACTGGCGGTACGGTGATTTCCGAAGAAGTCGGCCTGACCCTGGAAAACACCACTCTGGATGACCTGGGTACTGCCAAGCGTGTCAACGTGACCAAGGAAAACACCACGATCATCGGTGGCGCTGGTGCCGAGGCTGATATCAGCGCTCGCGTTGAGCAGATTCGCAAGCAGATCGAAGACAGCAGCTCTGATTACGACAAAGAGAAGCTGCAAGAGCGCGTCGCCAAGCTGGCTGGCGGTGTCGCCGTCATCAAAGTGGGCGCCGGCTCTGAAGTTGAAATGAAAGAGAAGAAGGCCCGCGTTGAAGACGCTCTTCACTCCACCCGCGCTGCCGTTGAAGAAGGCATCGTAGCTGGTGGTGGTGTTACCCTCATCCGCGCCATTGCGGCTCTGGACAAGGTAGACGCCATCAACGACGAGCAGAAAGCCGGTGTGAACATTCTGCGTCGCGCCATGGAAGCTCCCCTGCGTCAGATTGTATTCAACGCAGGCGGTGAGTCTTCTGTGGTGGTTGCCAAGGTAAAAGAAGGCGAAGGCTCCTTCGGCTTCAACGCTGCTACCGAGCAGTACGGCGACATGCTGGAAATGGGTATCCTGGATCCCGCCAAGGTAACCCGTTCTTCCCTGCAGGCAGCGGCTTCTGTCGCTTCTCTGATCATCACCACCGAGGCGATGGTTGCAGACGAGCCGGAAGACGAGAAAGCCGGCGGTGGTATGCCGGATATGGGTGGCATGGGCGGAATGGGAGGCATGGGCGGCATGATGTAATGCCGGCCAGATCCCGAACAGGTCTCAGTTTCTGAGGCTTGGCCCGATCTACCCCTGAAAACCCCGCGCTGGTTCACACTGGTGCGGGGTTTTTCGTTTTTTTGTCATGAACTTGCCCAATGGCTTTGTTAGACTCGGCTACCGGTTTTTAAATGTGCCAATTGCAATGACTGAATCCCGACCAAAATCCTTTCTCGGCCCTGGCAAAGTGGTTCTGCTGCTGTTGCTCGGTCTGCTGGTTTACGGGATCACGCTGATTGTTCTGGTTCCGGCTGGCTGGCTCTGGCAGCAGGCCTCGGCCCAGGTGCAGCTGCCAGAGCAGGTTCGGGTGCAGCAGGTATCCGGGCGTCTCTGGAATGGGGCCGCAGGGGTTGTTGTGGCTGGTTTTCCGGCGCGCCTGGAATGGCAATTTGGCTGGCCATCGCTGTCCGGGGTGACATTACCGCTGCAATTTTCTGTGTCTTCATCACAATCCCGCGTGGAAGGGGTTGCCCGTGCCGGTTGGCAGGGTAATTTTGAGGTCAGTGCCAATGGGGTGGTAGCGGTTGCCGAGTTCGAGCAACTGATACGCCAGAGCGGTGGCGCCATGATTGAGGGAACCGTGTCTGTGGATCGCTTCGAGATGTCCTGGGCAGACGGTCGCCTGAAGTCAGCAGACGGGCTCGGGCGCTGGGATGGTGGCAGGGTTACCTGGCCTATGGGCAATCAGGTGGGCCAGGCCGTGTTTCCACCCATGCAGGCAGATCTGGACACCGTGGACGGAGGCGTTTCACTGGTAGTGGCAGAGCAGGGTGCAAGCGGGCCGGCGGCTGATGCCAGCATACTCTGGGATGGCATGATGGAACTGCGGGTGTACAAGCGCATGGTCGATCTGGCGCAACAGCCCTGGCCAGATTCTGCAAGGCCGGGTGACGTAGTGTTCCGGGTCCGGCAGCCATTGCTGCCCGGAGGCCTGTAATATGATGAAGCTGTCGGTGGGGCGTCAGGAGCGGTTCTCGCGTACATTGGCGAATCTGCTGTTGCTTGCGCTGGTGCTGTACCTTGCGGTCGAGCTGGCGAAACTAACCTGGTTGGTTGCCTGGAACGACCGGCCTGTGACGGAAATCTTCGGGCAGACGGCCGCCGGCGCTGAAGTCCGTAGCCGAGTATCGGGGGCTCCGATCGCCGGTTATGAATTCTTCGGGAGACCGGATAATCAGAAGGGTGTGGCCGACGTGGTGCGCCGCTCTGCACCGGAAACCGGGCTGCGCCTGAGGCTGGAGGGTGTGCTTGTCGGGCAGCGTCCGGAGGACTCCGGTGCTATAGTTGCCGGAAGTAACGGCGAAACCGAATACTATCGGGTTGGCGACCAGTTACCGGGCAACGCTGAGCTGGCGGAGGTCGAGGCTGGAAGAATTCTGCTACGCAGGGGGGGGAGGTACGAATCCCTGGCGTTTGAGGAACAGATAGAGACCGGAGCGCTGGTTGCGGAAGAGCCGGTGCAAACGGCAGAATCGCCGGATACCTACCTGGAAGACGCCAGAGCGCGGTTGGACAGTGAAGGCGTGGCTGCACTGGCAACCTACGGTCTGCAGCCTGCAGAGGATCGCAGTGGGTATGTGTATGATGGCTCCAACGCCATGCTGAACGCCGTGAATCTGCGTCCGGGAGATATCATTACCTCGGTGAACGGTCAGCCTCTGGGCGACATCGAGCAGGACAAGCAGTTGCTGGACAGTTGGCGCAGCCAGCCGCAGCTGGATATAGAAATTGAACGTGACGGAACCCTGCTGACGGTCAGTTACGCCATACCCGAACAATGGCGCTGACAGGGTACTCAAAATAACAGGACGATATCGCCAGATGTATAACCACAAGATCAACCTCCTCCAGGCAATCATGTTCGCGCTTTTATTGCCGCTGGCTTCGCTGGCGCAGGCGCAGGAAGAAACCTGGAGGCTGAACCTCAAGGATGCGGACATTCGGGCCTTTGTCACCCAGGTGGCAGACATAACTGGCTACAGCTTTGTGGTGGATCCCCGGGTTAAAGGGAAAGTGACGGTATTGTCCAGTGCCCCCATGAACAAGGACGAAATATACGATCTTTTCCTGGCAGTGCTGAATGTGCACGGTTTTACTGCGATCCCCGGAGAGGAAGTCGTCAAAATTGTCCAGCAGGTCGATGCCAAACAGTCTGCAGAGAACCTGAACAGGTTTCCGCAAACGCCTTCCGAGCAATTGATTACCCGTGTTATCCAGATTGATAATGCCAACGCCCTGGAACTGGTTCCGATTCTGCGTCCCCTGGTCGCCAAATACGGCCATCTGGCGGGTGTGGCTGCGGCAAACGCCCTGATTGTCAGTGATCATGCCTCTAACATCGCTCGCATTGAACAGATCGTGCGGGAACTGGACAGCCCCTCTAAATACGAAGTGGAAGTGATTCAGCTGCAGGAAGCCTGGGTTGGTGACATGGTGACCCTGCTGCAGGAGCTGGCACCGGAAGAGCTTGGCCGCGCTGGCGGTGAGAATGCCGCACGCAAATACAGCGTGACAGCCGACGAGCGCAGCAATCGATTGATTCTGCGGGGCGACGAAACCTTTCGGGACAAGATGCGCGGTTTGATTCTCCAACTGGACCAACCGTCTGCCAGTGGCGGAACCACCAAGGTGATTCGTCTTCGTCATGCCGATGCCAAGACCCTGACCGAAATACTCAAAGGTGTGATGGGTGAGGTAGTGAAAGAGGGTAGCGCTGGCGGCAGTTCGGGTGGCTCTGCCGGGAATCCGGGCAGCAGCTTTTCAGTTTTTGCCGACGAAGGGCTGAATGCTCTCGTCGTCCGGGGGGACCCCTCCCTGATGCAGGAAGCCGAGCAGATTGTGGCACAGCTGGATGTGCGCCGTGCCCAGGTTATGATTGAAGCGGCCATTGTGGAAATCAGTGATGAGCTGGGCGATCAGCTCGGGGTGCAATTGGCGGCTGGCGATGAGTCTGCAGGTTCATTTCCGGTGCTGGGTACAAACCTGACCAGTGGCCAGGGTATGGTTGGCCTGAACTCCGTGATTGGAGCTCTGGTGGGTGACACTATTCCGCAGCTAGCCGGCGGGTTGACCGTCGGTGCCGGGCAGCGTGATGAGGATGGTGTTACCTGGGGCTTACTGATTCAGGCACTGTCCTCTTCTTCCGCGGCGAACCTGTTGTCTACGCCCAGCATTATTACCCTCGACAATCAGGAATCTGAAATTATCGTTGGCCAGAACGTACCGTTCCGTACTGGCCAGTCTACCGTGACCGGAGACGGGACCACCAACCCGTTTACCACCATCGAGCGGCGCGATGTGGGGTTGTCGCTGAAAGTCACGCCTACGATCAGTGCCGATGGCCTGGTGCGTCTGGTGGTTGAGCAAACGACCGAGGACATTTCCACAACCAGCGTTGATGGTGCATCCGATCTGATCACCAACAAACGTGAGATTAAAACCACCGTGCTGGCGGATGACGGTGAGACCGTGGTACTGGGCGGTCTGATCAAGGACGATTACCAGGTCAGCAAGAGCAAGGTGCCGCTGCTGGGCGATATCCCGGTGCTTGGTCGCTTGTTCTCTTCTGAATCCGAGACCCGCGTTAAGCGCAACCTGCTGGTTTTCCTGCGCCCCACGATTATGCTGGGCAAGGCAGATGCTGTGGCGGCGACCACTGAAAAGTTCAACCGCCTCTGGGATGTGAACCTGGAAGTGCGGGAAAAGCTTGGCTTGCCGCAGGAAGAATCTGATCCGTCGGTTGATATGCTGTTTGAAGGGCGCCGGCAGTAGGGAGTTGTGCTGGCGAGACAGCGTGGATAACCGCGCTGTCTGATCATCGCCCTGGCGAGCAGGACTGGGGCGGTGCTTCGAGTGCTCTCAGAGTGGCGGCATCGGGCAGTCCAGCTGATCCGCCACCAGCCTCATTAATTCGTATTCCTTAACTTCCACCTTTCCGTCGTGACTGATGCAATGTCCGCAGGCATCAATAATGGCAGGCTTCAGCAGTGGAGAGAGCTTGCTGAGAACATTCAGAGCAGCTCTCAGGTTCTGCATGGTGATCTTGCTGTGCATGGTTTCGTCGTTTCCGTTGCCAAACCCGGAAATAGCTTCCTGATAGAGCGCTTGAGCCTTTTCCGGTGCTTCGGTGCCGGCCCGGGCGAACAGGCTCAGCACCTGTTCAATGGCGGGTTTGACTTGCCGGAAGCTTCGGTATTTCACGGGCACCACCTGCCCGGAGCCACGGCCTAGATGCCGCCACAGGAAGGTGGTGAGTGCGAGCTCGAAGAGGGTCACCCGGTTGTCCGCCTGAACCAGCGTCTGAATGTTTGCGAGAAGGGTATCCCGCTCCTCCGGGTCGAGCTTTCGCAACGCCGGCATGGCCAGTTCAAGCATTGGAAAACGTGCGCGTTCGCCAAGTTCTTTTAGGGATGGCAGTAGTTTGCCAAGCAACTCGGGTTGGGCGCCCAGCACGGAGTGCTCTGGTATGAGAGCAAGCCTCTCGGTTTGCTCGGGGTCCGTCAGTTCGTAAATCACCAGGCCATAGCAAAGCTGAACGGCCCCAGCCCGGGTATATAACAGGTTGCGAAAGGTCGATGGCAGTTTCTTCAGGAGACTGCTGGCGAAGCGCTCGCTGTCCGCGGAAACCGTGCCAACGCGGCTGGACAGCGCAGGGGTTGCCGTCGGAGATTCGTTGGTCAGGGAGCTCGCCAGAGGCGATAGGCTGTACTTTCGGGTGCCTTGAGCGGGTTCGACTACCTGGCTCACCAGGTCTCCAATGGCTGCCTTATCCGGATTGCGGCCTTGTCCCTGCAAGCGTGAGCCCGGTTCGGTATCCCGTAGCCTGCTGCGCAGGCGTGCCATCAGCCCTGGCTGGATGGCGTTGATTCGTTCGTCAATGGGAGGGTGGGATGCCAGCAGGGAGGTGAATTTCATCCTTGCTGCCTCGCCGAAACACATGTGGTTCATGTCGCTGGCATGGCTGGTAGTGTCCAGATACCCGCCTTTCATCCCGATTTTGAACAGGGCGGCGCCAATGCCTTCGGGGTTACGAGTGAACTGAACGGATGACGCGTCGGCCAGCATCTCCCGCTGACGTGAGACGGCCGACTGAATGAGCCGGCCAAAGAACACGCCGACATAACCGATCACCATCAAGGCCAGCCCGATCAGCCCCATGGCGGCCTGTGCCCGGCCGTCCCGGTTTCGGCTACGACCGCTGCTGTAGAAGCCGGCCCTCAGGAGAAACTGGCCAATCTGGCCGATCATCAGTATACCGGCCAGCAGGGCGATCAACCTGACATTGATGCGCATATCGCCGTTGAGGATGTGGCTGAATTCGTGGCCTACCACGCCCTGGAGTTCGTCCCGGTTCAATTGGGTCAGGGCTCCGTGGGTAACCACCATCACCGCTTCACCAGGGGTGTAACCGGCCACAAAGGCGTTGATGCCGGTTTCATGGTCCATCACGTAGAGCTCCGGTACCGGAACACCACTGGCAATTGACATTTCCTCGACGATATTGCGCAGTTTGCGTTCTTCCGGGTCGCGGGTGTCCGGATCGATAGCCCTGGCACCAACCATTCGCGCGACGCGGGTGCCGCCTCCGGCGAGGTCCACCCAGCGTACCAGGGAGCCGATGCCAATCAGCGCGACCACCGCACCGGCGGTTGTCAGGCCATGGCTGGACAGTAGCCAGTAATGAAATGGCAGGGCCGAGGTCTGGCTGCGGGTCACCATGTAACCCACCAGACAGACCGCCAGAGTAATCAGGGTGACTGCGGTGAGAAACAGCACAACCAACAAGCCAGTGTTGCGCCGGGCACTGGCCTGGCGCTGGAAGAATCCGGGGCTCGCCATGAATCAGGCCTCAGAAACTGACTTTCGGAGCCTGGCGGGCCTCTGGAGATTCAAGCTGGAGCTGGGCGGTTTCCTTGAACGCAAACAGGCCAGCGACCAGATTGTTGGGGAACTTCTCGCGGAAGATGTTGTAGTTCATCACGCCATCGTTATACGCCTGGCGCGCGAACGCGACACGGTTCTCGGTGCTGGAGAGTTCTTCCATCAGTTGCTGGATGGTCTCGTTGGCTTTCAGCTCAGGGTAGTTCTCGGCCACGGCGTAGAAATTGGCGAGGGCTTTGGTCAGCAGGTTCTCGGCGCTGCCAAGGCGTTGGATCTTGGTGCTGTCGCCTGGGTCACGGGCTGCATCTTTCTGAGCACTGACCGCGTTATTGCGTGCTTCCATTACCTGGGTCAGGGTGGACTTTTCATGGTCCAGATAGGCTTTGGCGGACTCCACCAGGTTGGGGATCAGATCGTGGCGGCGCTGAAGCTGGACATCAATCTGGGCGAAGCCATTCTTGAACTGGTTGCGCAAAGAAACAAGCTGGTTGTAGATAAACACCAGATAGAGGATGACAACGGCAATTACTACAAGACCGATGACAGTCGTTCCCATGACTACTCCTAAGGGCTAAAGGTTCAGGCGTTATTTTCCACGATCCGGGCGTGGAAAGTCTGTACGAAATTCTCAAAATCTCTGGGTAACAGGGGTTTGGAGAAGAAATACCCCTGAGCAAGCGCACAGCCACGCTGGCTGAGGTAATACTCCTGCTCTGCTGTTTCCACACCTTCTGCGACGACGGTCAGATTCAGGCTCTTGCCAAGGTCGATGATGGTGTTGGCAATTCGGGTATCTTCCTCGTTGATCAGCAGGTCCCGAATGAACTGCTTGTCGATCTTCAGATGCTGTACCGGCATCTGCTTCAGATAGGTCAGCGATGAATAGCCCGTGCCGAAATCATCAACCGCAATACTGATGCCGGCCCGATGCAGCCGATGCAGCTTGGCGACCGCATCGGTGAGGTTGGTCATAAAGCTGGTTTCGGTCACTTCCAGTTCCAGGCGTCCCGCCGGAATATTATGACGTTTCAGGGTGTTGAGAATATCGTCAACAATGGATTCCTGGCGTAGCTGAACGGCGGAAAGGTTCACGGCGATTCTGAGGTGAGTACCTTCGGATGCCCAGCGAGCGGCCTGCCAGCAAGCCTGATCCAGGACCCATTGACCAATCTCGACGATGGAACCATTCGCTTCCGCTACCGGAATGAAAAGGTCCGGGGGAATCATGCCGTGTTCAGGGTGTTCCCACCGCAGCAGTGCTTCTGCACCAATAACGCGCCGTGTCTCCAGATTGATCTGTGGCTGGTAGACCAGATGGAATTCGTGGTTTGCGAGGGCCTGGGCCAGGTCCTTTTCCATCTGTTTGCGTTCGCGAATTTCCTTATCGATGCTGGCCACATAGAACTGGAAGTGGTTGTGCCCGGTCTGCTTCGCCAGTGCCATGGTTTGTTCGGCGCTCTGGAGCAAGCGATCGGCCTGGTCGGCATCTGACGGAAACAGGGAAATCCCCAGGGTGGCGGTCATGGAAATCCGGTGGTTGCCCGAATTGATGGGAGAGCCGATGGTAGCGAGTACCTTCTCGGCGGTTTCCGCCGCCTGGAATCCATCGCGCAGATGTTTCTCAACAATGACGAACTGGTCGCTGCCCAGCCGCGCGACATTGAATCTGTCGGATGAGAGGTTGGCGGTCAGGCGACTGGCCACCGTTTGAAGGATGGTGTCGCCGGTGCGGAAACCGCACTGCTCATTGACGGATTTGAAGTCGTCAATACCGCAGACCATCAGAGCGATAGAGCTGTGGCCTTCCTGGGCTCGTTCAATAGCGCCCTGAAGATCTTCCATAAAGGCATCGCGGCTGGGCAGGCCTGTCAGTGTGTCGTAACGGGCCAGTCGGGTGACCCGGTCTTCTGCTTCCCGATGTTTTTTCTGGGTATCTCCGATGGCTACGAGCAGATTGTTGGTGGCGTTAACCCAGAGGCCAAGTTCGTCGGCCCGGTGTCCTTCCGGGATCGAAACCAGGCGATCGTCCGGGTGTGCCGGGTCTACCTTTTTGACCGACTGCACAATGCGCAGCAGCGGGCGGGTCAGCAGCAAATGGAACACCACGAACAGTACGATGCCAAGAATGAGTGCCAGGGCAATGCCTGATGCAAACGTCACCAGTGCTCGGCCGAGCCAGGTTCGAGCATAGGGGGCGGTGTCGTAGTGAACCTCAAGATAGCCGTAGACAAGATCCGGATTGCTGCCTCGCGTGAGACTCTCGCGATATTCGCGAACCTGGCCGAATATCGGATCAGTTAAAGGGCGAAACGGGGAGTCCTGCAGAGGCCGTAGCCGATCACCCAGTTCATCACCGTCGGGATGGGTGATTTTGGCCATGTGAATGGGTTCCAGGGCGAACAGTCCATCCACCACCTGTTGGGCGAGCGTGTCATCAATGCTGAAAACGGCCTGGGTGGCAGAGTCTTCTACCATGGCAAGGGTCTGGGCTGCATCACGCTCCAGTTCAGCGGATACCCTCTTTGCATCCAGCACCACCTGTACCGCGCTCATCAGAATACCGCTCAGCAACGCGACGAGCAGTACCCATCGGAGAATGCGGTATCCGAGGTGGTTCTCTACTTCAAAGGTTTTTTGCATCCGCTGTTCTTGGCTCATCTGTCTGATTGGTTCTGTCGGACCCTGCGACAGGATCTATCACGCGGCACATGACAGTATGGTTCAGATTCCTTTCAACTTCATGGAGTATGGACGATTTTTTCAGAGTTTCTTGTGGATGCGTGTGTCGATTTGTTTCGGTTTCGTCGCATTCAGATACAGAAACGCCCGCAGGGGTTCCCGTGCGGGCGTTTGGTCATCGGTCAGGTTGTTGCTACCTACCGTTGTTCCGGCTGGATCAGGCCAGGTTTTCGTTCACGAAATCCCAGTTGACCAGGTTCCAGAATGCTTCCAGGTAATTCGGACGGCTGTTCCGGTAGTCGATGTAGTAGGCGTGCTCCCATACATCAACGGTCAGTACCGGCTTGTCGGCGCCGGTCAGCGGAGTTTCGGCGTTGCTGGTATTGGCGATGGCAACACTGCCGTCAGCTTTTTTCACCAGCCAGGTCCAGCCAGAACCAAAGTTGTTGGCGGCCTTGTCGTTGAATTCTTTCTTGAAGTCTTCGAAGGAGCCAAAGGCCTTCTCGATGGCTTCTTTGGCGGCGCCGGTGGGTTCACCACCACCGTTCGGGCTCAGGCAGTGCCAGTAGAAGGTGTGGTTCCATACCTGGGCTGCGTTGTTGAACAGCGGGCCGCTGGCGCTCTTGATGATGTCTTCCAGAGACTTGTTGGCATTCTCAGTACCTTCAACCAGACCGTTCAGCTTGGTTACGTAGGTGTTGTGATGTTTGCCGTAGTGGTACTCAAGGGTTTCCTGAGAGATATGCGGTTCCAGTGCGTTTTTTTCGTAAGGCAGTGCGGGAAGTTCAAATGCCATGAGGTCGTTCTCCCTGGTTCTCTCTGTTTATGTGAGTTGACACTCTCGCAATATAAGGGCGGTTTGAGTTAAATCAACCCTTTGTTGTGAGAGAGCTTTTAAACTCGGGGCTGCCGGGCAGAAACTGAGCGCAGTTCCGGACCCGCCAGACCAGCTCTTCATAACTGTCTGCCAGAATGTTCACATGCCCGAGCTTGCGCCCTGGGCGCTCCCCTTTATTGTAGAGGTGAAGGTGAGCGTAGGGCAGTTCCAGTATCCGTTCAATGTCGCCGTGCTCGCCGATGATATTAATCATGCAGCTCAGGCCGCGTGCCTGAACATTGCCCAGAGCGTGTCCGCTGACCGCGCGAATGTGATTCTCGAACTGGCTGGTCATGGAACCCTCAATGGTCCAGTGCCCGGAATTGTGGACCCGTGGAGCCATCTCGTTTGCTACCAGGCCGTCCCCGGTCTCAAACAGTTCCAGAGTCAGTACGCCCACATAGTTCAATTCGTTCAATAGTGCTTTGATGTACTTTTCAGCATCTTGCTGGATGTGGAGTTGCAGTCCGGGTGCCGGGGCAATGGAGTAGCGCAGAATGCCCTCGTGGTGGGTGTTCTCGGCAATGGGGTAAAAGGCGACATCGCCATCCTCACCGCGAACAGCGATTATGGACACTTCGCGTTTGAAGTTAACGAACTTCTCCACGATTACCCTGGGGTGGCCGATGGCGGTCCAGGCTTCTTCTGCCTGTTCCGGATCTCTCAGGACAGCCTGGCCTTTGCCGTCGTAGCCCTCAGTGATGGATTTGGCTACCACCGGACAGCCAAGTGCCTCGGCAGCGGCTTTCAGGGAAGCAGCGCTATCGGCGATTTTCCATTCCGGCGTTGGAATGCCAAGCTGGCCGAACAGGGTTTTCTCTGCCTCCCGGTTCTGGCAAACCTGAAGCGCCCGGGGGCAGGGGTGAACCGGCTTGTGTTGGGCCAGCTTCTCCGCCACTTCAACGGGCAGGTGCTCGAATTCGTAGGTTACGCGGTCGACGCGGGAGAGGAAGTCGTCCAGGTAGCTGCCGTCGCGATCCACAATGACTTCCCCCAGACCGGCGCTGGGGCTGCCGGACATGTCGTAGAAGACAAATTCCTTTGCGAGGGGGTATCCGGCAAGGGCCAGCATGCGCCCGAGTTGGCCGGCTCCTAGTACACCGATTCTCATCTGGTTCTCCTGATCAAAAGAAAGCTGCTTCGGTGCCTGAGCGGGCCGGGGAAGACTTTCCAAAACACGCTACGGGCACATCCCTGTGCGCTTGTTTCGGGCCGTCCTTGGCCCTCAACAGTTTTGGAAAGTCTTCCCCGGCCCGCTCACCTGGCTTTGGCTTGGTGCTACTGATCCCTGGGATCAGGGTTATCCAGAATCGTCTGGGTCTGGTTTTTCCTGAAGTCTTCCACCGCCTGGCGAACCTTGTCGTCGAACGTGCCAACGATCTGTGCTGCCAGCAGGCCTGCGTTGGTGGCGCCAGCCTTGCCAATCGCCAATGTGCCAACAGCAATGCCGCCTGGCATCTGCACGATGGAAAGCAGCGAATCCAGGCCATTCAGTGCTTTTGATTGTACGGGCACGCCCAGCACCGGCAAAGACGTTTGTGAGGCAACCATGCCCGGCAGGTGCGCCGCGCCGCCGGCGCCACCGATGATGACTTTCAGGCCGCGATCGGCCGCGGTCTTGGCGTAATCAAAAAGCAGATCCGGTGTGCGATGGGCGGAGACAACCCGGGTTTCGTAGGGCACGCCGAGTTTGTCGAGCATATCGGCAGCGTGTTCCATGGTGGGCCAGTCAGATTTGGAGCCCATGATGAGTCCAACAAGCGGCTGCATAAGCAACAGTCCTGTGATAATTGGAAAGCCGGCCATTGTATGTTCTGGCCAGTTGCCGTGCAACACGGCAAGCCCGGGCGTCCGGGTGCCGGAGCGCTTTCTTTAAAAGCCTTCATTTTAACCTGTCCGTAACTGCAGGTATTATCGTCGGTTATACAATTAAACCATCCATTTCCAGGAGCTGTAATGGAATCCATCCGCCCGGACGAAGATGAGCTGAGAGCAGACCCCCCGATCGGCGCCGGGGAAGCGCGAACCCCTCGTGCCAGTAAAGAGCGTGAGACTGGGCGTGGGGCTCCCAAAGCCAGGCCGCCAGGTGCAGCTGCGGGCTCTGGCGGAGGCGGTGGTCGTGGTGGACGAGTTCTTGTCTGGGGAGCGATTTTCGGGCTTGCGGTGGCTGCTGGCGCAGGGTGGTATAGCCAGAGTCAGCGCATCGCGGCGCTGGAGAGTCAACTGGAAGAGGCGGATTACTGGGCGCGGCAAAGTAAGCTGGCGCTGGCCCGTTTTGAGGGCGAGCTTTCGGAAACCGGGGAATCCTTGCAGGAGCGGGGTGCCTCTCTGGAGGAAAAGATAGCGGCCAATGCGGAAAAGGTTGAGACCGCCAACAGTGAAATCCGCAAGCTCTGGGTGGTTGCCAATGAGCGTAACCGGAAACAGCTTGAAGAGCATGGTCAGCGGCTCTCGGTGCTGGATCAGAATCTGGCCGAGACCGGCAAATCGGTGTCAGATCTGGAAACCACGCTCGAGCAGGTTCGTACCACGTTTGCTGGAGATATCGCCCAACTGAGCCAGAAGCTGGAGACGTCTGTGGCTGCGCTGGAGCAGGCAAATAGTGAGGCGACGTCGCAACTGACCAGGCTGAGTCGGCAGATCGGTGATATCGATCAGGTGGTAGAGAGCCGTATCCGTCGGTTTGAGCAGGAGCAGAAACTGGGGATCGATGGTATTGAAAGCCGGCTGTCCTCCGTTGAGGCTCGAACGGACGGCCTCGCAGGAGCCGGTGATGTTCAGGCGCTGCGGAATCGGCTGGCAGAACTGGCCCGGACCGTGGAATCCATCGATGCTTCCCGTGCCCAACTTACCTCGCGCCTCGTGCGCCTGTCGGAGGAGGTCAATCAGCTCAGGGCGTCGAACTCAGGGCAGTAACGGTTGCCGGGGGTGAATGTAACGGTTTGTATTCATCCCTTGCGGTAGCTCTCATTTCTTGTGGTGGCCAGTTGTTATGATCGTCCCTACTCGATAAGGGATGAAGAGTGCATAACAATGAAAATCCGAGTGCCTTTCGTTAAGAGTGTCGCCGTTGTGGCATGCTTTCTGGTGTTGTCTGGTTGCACCGTTTATCAGTCTATCGGCAAGAGTGTGGGTGGCTTTCTGCATCCGGTGTCGGGCCATGATTTCGTGCATATCGACACCGATCAGTGGGACCAGAGCAATGCCTTGTTGTATTTCTACCGTACCCACTCCCAGTGGGCGGCGGATGAGATCGAGTCTCCCAGCGTCTATATTGACGACAAGCACTATTTCAACATCCGCAATAACAGCTTTACCTGGCTGGAAGTGAGCCCCGGTGAACGGCACATCGCCATGCGTCGGCCTTTGCTTGGGCTTGAAGGCCTGAACTCCTTCAGTTTGAGCCTGATTGCGGATGCCTCTCTGAAGGTGGAGCCTGGCAAGATCTACTACCTGAGATACAACGAACTGGAGGAGCCCTCGCGTCCTCATCCGGACCTGGACCCGGAGCACCCGCTGGCCTCCGGCGAGCTGCAGCTGGTTACCCGTGAATACGCCATGCAGTCGGACGAAATTGTGTCCACGCTGTTCCTGAACAGCGATCTACTGGCGCCGAACCATGCCGCAACGTCGATTGTCGAAGTTAACGAAGATACCGACTACGAGAAGCGGAAGCTGGCTCTTGAGCAGGAGCGCGAGCTGGAGATTGAGCGCCTGCAGCAGCAGGGTAAATATGAGGAGACCTCCTGGTTCTGGCCATTCGGGGGTGGGCCAACGGTGCCGCTGGAAGCCGATCGCAAGCTGAAGGCGCTGGAGCAGGAGTATGCCCAACTGGAACTTGAGCGCGAGCGCAGGGAAGAGGCGGAATCGGGAGGCTGGTGGATATTCTAGGCAATGTCTACACTGGGATTGGTGTAGTGAAGAGAGATAAAAATAATGTCCTTCAAAGATACGTTCCGGCTGCGTATTGACAGGCTGGCCAGGCAGGTTGGTCCGTTGCTTGAAGAGTCCTGGCGGGAGGCTCGGCAACGCCTTGATGACCTTAACCAGGCGCTTGCCAGTCAGGCGGTGCCTGGCGAGCGCCGGGCGCGAGTGAGTGAGCTGGCTCTGAAGCGAAAGTGGCAGCAGGCAGGTCAGAAGTCTGCGGAAATACGGCCCTTCCCTGAACAGGGTAAAACAGTACAACGTTCTGATTTTGATCAATAAATGTTCGCCTGAGAGCGTCTCGGAAAAAAGTTCAGTATTTTTCGGAAAAACATTTGACACAGTGAGCGAAATGCTTAAAATGCGCGTCTCACTTGGTTGAGACAGCAACGCTGACTCAGCAGGCGCCAAGCGCAGCAAGTGACTGTTTTGAGCCTGAAATAAAGTAAGGCAGCGAAAGTGGGTGGTTAGCTCAGCTGGGAGAGCATCGCCCTTACAAGGCGAGGGTCGCAGGTTCGATCCCTGCACCACCCACCACTTTCAAAACAGAGTTCAGATTCGGCAAAGCTGAATCGATGCGGAGCGGTAGTTCAGTTGGTTAGAATACCGGCCTGTCACGCCGGGGGTCGCGGGTTCGAGTCCCGTCCGCTCCGCCACCTTACCCTGGGTGGTTAGCTCAGCTGGGAGAGCATCGCCCTTACAAGGCGAGGGTCGCAGGTTCGATCCCTGCACCACCCACCAGATTCTAAAAAGCAGACCAATCTGGTCTGCTTTTTTTATGCCCTCAGAAAACGCCAAGCTCCTTTGGTGAGCCGCAAAAAGGCCGGGCAGGGTTACCCTGACCGGCCTCTTCCTGTAGTGCCTTTTCTGAATTACTTGCCGATCAGGGACTGGCCACATACCCTAACCACGTTCCCGTTCACGCCCGCAGACGCTGGGTTGCAGTACCAGGCGATAGCCTCGGCCACATCAACCGGTTGCCCGCCCTGAGACAGGCTGTTCATGCGTCGACCGGCCTCACGGATGGTAAACGGCATGGCGGCGGTCATCTGGGTCTCAATAAAGCCCGGGGCAATGGCATTGATGGTGATGCCGTTCTTCAGATGACGGGCCATGGCTTCGACATAGCCGATCACGCCGCTTTTGGCGCAGGAGTAGTTGGTCTGGCCGAAATTGCCTGCGATGCCGCTGATCGAAGAAATGCAGACGATGCGGCCGTTTTCCCGCATCAGTTTGCGCTCCGCCAGTTCCTCGTCAATCAGCTCTTCTGCAGTCAGGTTGACGGCAATGGTCATATCCCAGAAATGTTCGGGCATGTTGCCTAGGGTTTTGTCTCTGGTGATGCCGGCGTTGTGGATGACGAAGTCGACACCGCCGGTTTCCTTTTCGATAAAGTCTGCGATCAGCTTTGGCGCCTTTTCATCGGTGATGTCGCAGGCGAGCGCCTTGCCTTTCAGAGCGCCGGTTACTTTCTCCAATTCCTCGAGTGCCGGCGGAATGTCGAGCCCGATGACGGTTGCCCCATCTCTGGCGAGGGTTGCAGCGATAGCGGCGCCAATGCCTCGGGACGCGCCGGTCACCAGGGCCACTTTGCCTGCCAATGGTGCGACCGGATTGGTGGCTTTGGCTTCGTCGGCTTTGCCGATGCGAACCACCTGCCCGGAGACGTAGGCTGAGCGTGGCGACAGGAAGAACCGAACCGAGGAATCCAGCTGGTTTTCAGCATTGGGTGCTATCCAGACCAGGTTCGCGGTAGCGCCCTTTTTGCCGATCTCTTTGCCAACGGCTCGTACGAAGCCTTCCAGTGCCTGTTGTGCAGCGGCCTGGGGCGCCTTACGGCAGGTGTGCGGGTCCTGGCCAATCACCAGAACCCGGCCATTCGTCGCCAGTTTTCGGATAGTGGGGTGGAAAAAGTCATACAGGGCGCGCAATTCATCCGGTTTCTGCAGGCCGGACGCATCGAAAATCAGTGCCGAGAACTTGCCGGAGACCTCGCCGGTGATATCCAGTGCCTGAGCCTTGTTGCTTGTCTTGGCCGATTCGGCCAGGGTTTCCGGCCCGGTGGCGTGGTGCAGGGTGGCCGGGCTGGCGCCAACAATGCTGCCAAGGGTGGCGATGGCGCGGGCACCATTGCCGGCTCCAATGAGGACGTCGCCCTCAATAAAAGGCTGATCCACTCGCTTGAGGCGTTTCAGCGGGGCCGGTGACGGCAAGCCAAGAGACTGGGCGGCGGTTTTTCCCACCGGGGTATTCACGAGTTTGAGGTAGAGGTCAGACATGTTTTCTTCCTTGTGCATCTGGTTGATTGCAAATTAGCCTAAAGGGTAAGGAATCTTCCAGCTATTGTATTGACTGAACGCAGGTTGTGCGTTGTCAGAGTTGCCAATGAGAGACTGCCGTCAGGCGCTAGACTCATCAACAGTATCGGTGAACCGAAACAGAATCATCTGACTCACAAGGAAACACAGCGATGGCACAGGCAAAGAAAACCTCAGCACCCGTGAAAGGGGCAAGCCAGGGCATTCGACGGGTTGCCGTTATTGGCGGTAACCGTATTCCGTTTGCCCGCTCCAATACTGCCTACAGCAAGATCAGTAACCAGGAATTGTTGACTTCGGCGCTTCGTGGGCTGGTGGATCGCTTTAATCTGGACGGCATGAAAATGGGCGAAGTGGTCGCGGGCGCCGTGATCAAGCATTCCAGGGACTTCAACCTGACTCGTGAATCGGTTCTCAGCTGTGGTCTGGCACCTGAAACACCGGCCTACGATATCCAGCAAGCCTGCGGAACCGGCCTGGAAGCCGCGATTCTGGTGGCGAACAAAATCGCGTTGGGACAGATCGAGTGCGGCATTGCCGGCGGCACCGATACCACGTCTGATGCGCCGATCGGGGTGGGCGAAGGGCTCCGGGAAATCCTGCTGGACCTCAACCGTGCCAAGACCACCAAGGAGCGCCTGAAAATTCTTGGCCGTTTCCGGCCGAGCCATCTGGTGCCGGAGATTCCGGAGAACGGCGAGCCCCGTACAGGCATGTCCATGGGGGACCACTGCCAGGTGACTGCCAAAGAATGGAGTATCGCCCGTGAAGATCAGGATCGCCTGGCCTGGGAGAGTCATCAGAAGCTGGCAAAGGCCTACGAGGAGGGCTTTTTCGACGATCTGATGACTCCCATGGCCGGTCTCGATAAAGATAATATCCTGCGTCCGGACACCACGCTGGAAAAACTGGCCACCCTCAAGCCCTGTTTTGATCGGGAAAACGGCACCATGACTGCAGCCAACAGCACGGCGCTGACCGATGGCGCGTCGGCAGTGCTGTTGGCCAGCGAAGAGTGGGCAAAGGCCCATAACATGGATGTCAAAGCCTGGCTGACCTTCTCCGAAGTGGCTGCTGTGGATTTCGTCGACAAGAAAGAGGGCCTGCTGATGGCGCCAGCCTATGCCGTACCCCGGATGCTGGAAAGGGCCGGCCTGACCCTTCAGGATTTCGACTTCTATGAGATTCACGAGGCATTTGCGGCACAGGTTTTATCTACCCTGAAAGCCTGGGAAGATCCGGGATTCTGCAGGGAGCGCCTCGGGCTGGAAAAACCATTGGGCACCATTGATCGCGACAAGCTGAACGTGAAGGGTTCGAGTCTGGCCACGGGGCATCCGTTTGCCGCGACCGGAGGCCGTATTGTCGCCACGCTGGCCAAGCTGCTGGAGCAGAAAGGTAGTGGTCGTGGCCTGATCTCAATCTGCGCCGCTGGCGGCCAGGGCGTGACGGCAATTCTGGAGCGCTGATCCGGGCGGGATAGGTAATAACCGAAATGCGCTTTGACAGCTGGCGGCCAGAGCTATAGTATTCGCGCCACGTTGATCGGGCCTCTACCTGATTGATGAAAAGTTTGATGCGGGATGGAGCAGTCTGGTAGCTCGTCGGGCTCATAACCCGAAGGTCGTTGGTTCGAATCCAGCTCCCGCTACCAAAAAAGAAAAAGGCAGGTCAGTTACCTTCACTGATCTGCCTTTTTTGCTTTCTGGGCGGCAGATTATTCCCATGGCCATTATTGCCGGGTGATGCCCCTTTCTGACCAAGCAAAAGGAGCCCAAAGATGTCTTCCCGGCGACTTGGCGTTGTACGCCCCCTGCTGCAGATGGGGTTGATACCCCAGATTACCATCGGAATCATTGCCGGCGTTTTGCTGGCCGTGATTTGGCCTGATACTGCCCAATCGGTTTCTCTGCTTGGCCAACTGTTTATATCCGCCCTGAAAGCGGTTGCGCCTATCCTGGTGTTTGCGCTGGTGACGGCAGCCATTGCCAATCACCAGCAGGGACAGCCAACCCACATTCGTGGGGTGTTGCTGCTCTATGTGATCGGTACGCTGGTGGCGGCTGTGGTAGCGGTGATCGCCAGCTTTGTCTTCCCCACGGAACTCACTCTGGAGCTTCCGGAAGTCAGCGGCAACCCGCCTGGCGGGGTCGTCGAGATCCTGCGCAATCTTCTGCTGAGCGCGGTGACGAATCCGGTCAGCGCCCTGATGGAGGGGAACTTCATTGCTATTCTGGCCTGGGCCGTTGGTCTGGGATTAATGCTGCGCCAGGGCCGTGACGCCACCCGGCAAGTGGTGAACGACCTGTCCGATGCAATTTCCGGCATTGTCCGGGCCGTTATCCGGTTTGCGCCCCTGGGAATCTTCGGGCTGGTTGCCAATACCCTGGCCGATGCCGGCATCGGCGCGCTGCTGGAATACGGCCGCCTTCTGGCCGTCATTGTTGGCTGTATGCTGTTTGTGGCTCTGGTGACCAATCCGTTGATTGTCTTCCTCCACACCCGCCAGAATCCTTACCCCCTGGTATTCGCCTGTTTAAGGGGCAGTGCCATCACCGCCTTTTTTACCCGCAGTTCCGCTGCCAATATCCCGGTTAACCTTAACCTGTGTGACCGGCTGGGGCTGGACCCGGATACTTACGCTATTTCCATCCCGCTTGGTGCCACTATCAATATGGCCGGTGCCGCCATCACCATCTCCGTGATTACCCTGGCGGCTGCGAATACCCTGGGTATTCCGGTGGATTTCCCGACCGCACTGCTGCTTTGTGTGGTGTCGTCTATTGCGGCCTGCGGGGTTTCCGGCGTGGCTGGAGGTTCACTGCTGCTTATTCCGCTGGCGACCAGTCTGTTTGGTATCTCCACGGAAGTGGCCATGCAGGTGGTTGCCATTGGTTTTGTCATCAGCGTGGTTCAGGATTCCACCGAAACCGCATTGAACTCATCAACCGATGTTCTGTTCACCGCGGCGGCCTGTCGTTCGGCAGAGGCTCGTGAATCAGCATGACCACCGGGCGCAGAAATCTGGTGTTTATCGGCATGCCTGGCAGCGGCAAAAGCACCGTCGGGGTGTTGGTGGCAAAACGCCTGGGCCTGGGGTTTATCGATACCGATCTGCTGATACAGGAGCAGGCCGGGCGAACGCTGCAGGAGATCGTTGACCAGGACGGCTATCTGGCCCTGCGCCGGATTGAAGAGCAGGTACTGCTGGCTCTTGAGGTTGAAGGTCAGGTCATCAGCACCGGTGGTAGCGCGGTGTACAGTGAGGCCGCGATGACACACCTGAGGCAGAAGGGCACCGTAGTGTTTCTCGACATTTCTCTGGATGAGGTGCGCAGACGTATCGGCAATTACAGCCTCCGCGGTATCTCCCGTCGGCCCGACCAGTCGCTGGAAGCGTTATTTGAAGAGCGTTTCGCCCTTTATACCCGCTACGCGGACCTGGCCATCAAGGGCCAGGGGTTGAACCAGGAACAGGTCTGTCAGGCGGTCATCGATGGGTTGCCACAGTAACGAGCAATTCCTGTCAGGGCAGATTCTCGCGCCAGTGTTTGACCCGGACCTGGTCCTTGATGGCGTCGACCACCTCCAGTATCAGGTTGATTAGCGCTTCGTTTTCGGCCTCTTCCTGTTGTTGGCCAGGTTCGGGCAGGAACACGTTGACGATATCTTCAATAAACGCATGGTTAGAAGTGGAGGCCAGGTCTTCGAGAATCTGGTGAATCACATTGGCGACAATGTCACCCACCGCATTCTCCAGTGTGTCCTGGATGGTTGGCCCCACCACAGGCAGGTATTTCAACCGGGACAGCTCAAGATTCTGCTTCAAGGCCTGGTCCACCCGGTTTTCCAGGTAGGCCCTCAATGCGCCGCGATTTGGTACGTAACCCTCCTTGGCTGCCACTGCCACCCGCTCTGAAATCCAGTCTGACAGCATTTCCCGCCGCGGATAAAGAATATCCTGCTGGATACGCTCAAACAGAGGCGAGCCCCGTCGAACTTCTTCCTGAACACCGCTGAGTACTTTCAGGACAATCCGGTCAGACAACTCCTCCATGAAAGCTTCGTAGTAGAAATTAACGAACCGGAACAGCCGGGTGTTGGTGAAATCGATGATCTTGTACTGATGCAGCCGGTAGATAATAGAGATCACCCTCAGGATTCTCAGAAACCGGAGGCTGCCAACCGGAATGCAGCCCACCAGATCGTACCAGTGGATGAACGGATAGAAGTACCAGCGGTCATAGACTTTTGCCCTGATTGAATAACCCCAGCGCAGTACAAATTCGCTCAGGAAAATGGCCACGAAGATCAGGTCGTAGAAGATGAAGCGTTCATGAATGGGGTGGTAGGCAGATTGCAGTGCCGGCGCGTAGTCTTTTAGGAGATTCTGCACAGCCACAAAGTTGTAGATGGAATCCCAGATGATGAACGAAAGGTTGATGATCAACAGGCCAAGCATCAGAAAGTCGATCAGGAACCAGATCAACTGATGACTGGATTTCAGGTTTTCGCGGTTTACATGAAGCATCCGTAGGACCTGTCTATGACTCTATAAGTGTCTGACAGGTTAGCCTATTTCTGGATCAGGTACGAGGCTGACGGTGGCAACGGCGATGGCGTTATGCTGCTAATCTTAATACGGCGGGCATGGATAGCGCCCCGGTCTTGCGGGTAAACTCTCGCCCCTGTGACAGGGAATACTCACTTTATCTGGTCAGGGCAGCCATCCTTTGATGCGGTTATTCGGCACTCACATTCAAACAGCGATCAGGCCGATGATATGGCTGCTGTTATGGCAGGCGAGTTCAGGATTGGCCAACCAGGTACGGGTGGAGGTCGAGGGGGATTACGACCAATTGCAGGAGAACGCGGAAATCCTGCTGGGCGAGGTTGAGGACAGAACCGCCGACGGTCTGCGCCGCTATGCCTCCAGCGCCGTCTCCCAGGTGGAAGAAGCGGTCCGGGCCCTCGGATACTACAATCCGACCATACGCTGGCAAGTGAATGAACAGGATGAAGCGCCAGCGGAGCTGGTGCTGACCATCGTTCCCGGCGAGCCCGTGCGCGTGCGATCCCGGCAGGTGGATATCCAGGGGCCCGGGGCCGACGATCCGGACCTGGTGCAAAGCCTCCCGGAGCGTCCCCGGGAAGGTGATATTCTGAATCATGGTGAATATGACGGTTTGCGGCAGGCGATCCAGAACCGGGCAGGGCGCCTGGGCTACTTTGACGGCGAGTATGAGACCCGAAAGCTGAAGGTCGACCCGGACGCCAACGCCGCGGATATCCTGCTTACCTATCGCACCGGTGAACGCTACCAACTGGGTGAAGTCACCTTTCTGGAAGGCCATGGTTTTGATGAGCAGTTGCTGCGGCAATTTGTAACCACAGAGCCGGGCGAGCCGTTTCATGCCGATAAGGTGGCCCGGTTGAACCGGGATCTCTCCAACAGCGGCTATTTTTCTGGCGTCGACATTGATGCCTCTCCTTCCCAGGCAGAGGATCGTGTTATTCCAGTGACAATCGGTCTCACTCCCAGGCCTCCCAGATCGGTGTCTGCGGGCGTCGGGTTCTCGACCGATGTGGGGCCGCGTTTCCGCGGCAACTGGCGTGAGCACTATATTAACTCCATGGGGCACAAGAGAGGGGCAGATACCGAGCTCTCTGAACTGCGCCAGAGTGTCAGTGGTTGGTACGAACTGCCTCTTGACCCGCCCATGACCGATTCCATCCGCCTGGGCACCGGGTATCAGCGGGAACATGTGGAAGACGTTGAGTCCGAACGCCTGACCTTCGGTCAGCAATGGAACCATCAATTGGACAACGGTTGGATGCAGGTGTTGTCGATGCGCTGGGAAGGCGAGCGCTTTCGCATTGGTGACGGTGAGCGAGGGACCTCCAGCCTGCTTCTGCCGGGTGTGAGCTATTCGAAGCTGCAGGCGGATTCGCCACTGGATCCGTCCCGGGGATTTCGTTTACAGCTGGATGTCACCGGGGCCCACCGGGCGGTGCTTTCAGATGCGGATATTCTGCATGTCAATCTGCTTGCCAAGGGTCTGTATACCCTGGCCGACAACCATCGTTTTCTTGCCCGGTTCAACTTTGGCGGTGTAGCCACCAACAATTTTTCCGATGTGCCGCCCTCTCTGCGGTTCTTTGCCGGCGGTGACCAGAGCGTACGAGGGTATGGTTATGAGACGCTTTCACCGGAGGACAGCGATGGTGTGGCCGTTGGCGGTCGATATCTCATTGTGGGGAGTGCTGAGTACCAGTATGAGTTTGCCAGGAACTGGCGTGTGGCTGCCTTTGTGGATGAGGGTAATGCCGTGAACGATGTCTTTGATCCGCTGGCGACCGGTGTTGGGGTGGGGATTCGTTGGGTCAGCCCCGTGGGGCCGCTTCGCCTGGATGTTGCCAGGGGGTTGAATGAGGAGCTTGGCGGTGGCTGGCGGATTCACTTTTCCATGGGGCCGGAACTGTGACCGAGGTGCAATCCAGAAATACACAGGCCCCGGATGCCGAACCGGAAACCCGAAAATCCCTGCATTGGTGGTTCTGGCCGCTGGTGATTGTCCTGGTACTGCTGCTGGTGCCCCTGTTGCTGGTGGTTGCAGTTCTGCTGGCCCTGCGCAGTGAGACGGGAACCGCCTGGGTCATTGAACAGGTACCAGGCCTGCGGACGGAAGCTGCCGAGGGCTCGATGCTGGGGCAGTGGCGGGCCGATGGCCTGGTCTGGCAGGGCTATGGTGTTGGCGTTCAGGTGAGCGAACCGGAAATTGACTGGTCACCGTCGTGCCTTCTTGAGCTGACGGTATGTCTGGACACGCTCAAGGCGGCCAGTATCGCGGTTACTGTGCAAGAAACCCCCGGCCAGGCTGATCAGCCACGAGGTGATATCCGGTTGCCTTCCGTCAATCTGCCCCTGGGTGTGAATATCCGTGAAGTCCGGCTCGGGGCACTAACGGTAAATGACAACCTGGTCTGGAATCGGGTCGAGCTGGATTCCCGGGCGTCGGGTGCCACCCTGAACATTGACCACCTTCTGTATGAACGCGGTGATATTCTGGTGACCGCCGATGGCCGAGCCGAGATGCGTCGGGACTGGCCATTGAATCTTTCAGTCAACGTTACCTTGCCACCACCGAGCGGAGACGACTGGCAGATTGCCCTGGATCTGTCCGGCAGCGCCCGGGATCTTCGTGTGGCAGGCGCCAGCAGCGGCTACCTCGATGCCCGCCTTGAGGGGGAGATGGATCCGCTTGATGCCGATTTGCCGGCTACCCTGAAGCTTCAGTCGCCGGAATTTCGGCCGCACAGCGCCGTGCCTGAAACCCTGACGCTGGACCAATGGCGGCTGGAACTCGATGGTAGCCTGGCTCGGGGCTTCGATACCCGAACCCGGGCGATGCTCCCGGCGTCCACCGGGCCGGTGGAGGCGTCAGTTCAGGGCCTGGTGACCCTCCAAGGTGCTTCCGGCGTCGAGGTTACGATGATCGCGCGGGATCGGGAGGGCAATTCCGATGGCCGCTTCGGTGCGAACGGCAAGGTATCCTGGCGTGACGGTATTGATGCCAGCGCAGACATAACCCTGGAGGAGTTTCCCTGGTACGGCCTGATTCCGGGCCTGGAGCCGCCACCGGTTGTGCTGAAACGTCTGGATGGCCAGGTTCAGTATGGTAATGGTCGTTATCAGGCAGCGCTGGATGCTTCAGTGGCGGGGCCCCTGGGTGAAGCCGAACTGACATCCCGGCTGATAGGGGATCTGCAATCGGTGAGCCTTAGCCAGCTGGACATGACCACCGGTGCCGGCGCGCTTTCCGGACAGGCAGAACTGGTGTTTTCCGGGCCGCTGAGCTGGGAGGCGCAGTTTGAGCTCGATCGATTCAATCCGGGCTTTTGGGTGCCGCAACTGGAAGCGCGTTTGAATGGAACGGCGGCTACCCGAGGCCAGTTGCGGGAGGGGGCGCTGCCCGAATTATTCGCAGATCTGGATCTCAGCGGCCAATGGCGGCAGCAGCCGGCACAGGCAAAAGGAACCTTGTCCACCCAGGGGCGAGACTGGGTTGTGCAAAACTTCAACCTGTCCGTCGGGGATAACCGGCTTGAGGGCAGTGGACGGTATGGCGAATCTCTGGCGGGCGACCTGCGCTTTGATCTTGCCGCACCGCAACAACTGTTGGCTGGTCTGGGTGGGGAGGCTGCCGGACGGCTTCGGCTGGCTGGCTCGCCGGAAGCTCCGGAAGCTGAGCTCTCACTGACGGCGGGCAATCTGGCCTGGCAGGATCAATTCCTGGTTACCGAGGCGCAGCTTGAGGCGGGACTTGATAGTGACGGGGTGCTGGACCTTGATCTGTCGGGCACTGAGCTGCGTCTCGCTGGCCAGGAACTCGACAAGGTTGTAGCGTCCCTCAGCGGTACCCGGGAGCGCCACACCCTGGCTTTGCAAGTCGATCATCCTGAAGCTTCGGTTGAGCTGGAATTCGCGGGCGGGCTGGGAGAGAAACTACCGGATTGGCGCGGACAGCTGACCCGGGGCCGGATTTCCGTACCAGAGCCAGGGCAGATCTGGCAGCTGGATACGAGAGCGGATCTCACCTACGTGGCCGGGACTCTTGAACTTGGCAGTCACTGCTGGCGCTGGCAGCAAAGCTCGGTCTGTGCGGCTGACCAGAGACTGTGGCCAGACTCCCGCATTGCTTATGAAGTGCGAGGTTTCCCGGCCAGTGCTTTGGCACCGTTGTTTCCAGAGACTTTTCGGTGGCAATCGACTATAGACGCAGACATTGCCGTAGCACTCACGGATGCGGGTCCTGATGGCACTATCCGGATTGATGCTGGCGCCGGCGAGTTCGGGGTTCTGGTGCTGGACGACTGGCAGCCCATCACTCATGACCAGCTAGTGGTTGAGGCTAATCTTAAACCGGATGAGGCCAATGTCAGCCTGGATTTCAGCGGCCCGGAACTTGGCCAGTTTGACCTGGATCTTGCTGTGGATCCTCTGGCCAGTGACCGCACGGTTGATGGTGAATTCCGGCTCCAGGCCCTTAATCTTGCCTTCCTCTCGGCATTTACCGGTATTGAAGACATTCAGGGGCGGGTTAATGGCAGTGGTCGTTTGAACGGTCCCTTGATGAAGCCTGACGTCACCGGCGAGCTGGTGCTTAGTGAAGGGCGAGTGTTTGATCCTGGCCTTCCCCTGCCACTGGAGGAATTGCTTGTAGTGCTTGAGTTTAGGGGGCAGTCGGCCGATATCAGCGGGCGCTGGAAAAGCAATGATCGCAGTAAGGGCCAGGTCTCCGGGAGCTTGGAGTGGGCACAGTCGCCGCAAGTCGCGATCAACCTGAAAGGCGAACGGCTGCCGGTGACGCTGGAACCTTATGCCCGGTTGGAGGTGGCGCCGGATCTGGATATTGCCTTCAAATCTGGAGAGCTGTCGGTCTCCGGCCGCGTTGAGGTGCCCAGAGGCGAAATCGAAGTCCAGAGCGTCCCCCCATCGGCGGTATCGGTTTCCGAGGATGAAGTCATCGTGGGTGTCGAACGGGAAGAACCTGCCATTCGGTCGATGCTGATGGATGTGACTGTGGTGGTCGGTGAGGATGAGGTGTCGTTTGCCGCGTTTGGTGTCACCGGCAACCTCGAAGGCACGTTGCGCATTGGCAACAACATGGATACGCGGGGTGCGCTGCAGTTAGTGAATGGTCGCTATGAAGCCTTTGGCCAGGAACTGGACCTGCGCCGGGCACGGATTCTCTTTGTAGGTGCGCTGACCCGACCGTATTTGGACATTGAGGCAGTCCGTGAAGTTGATACGGTGGTCGCCGGGATCCGGTTGTCCGGCCCGGTGGATGAGCCGGAAACGGAAGTGTTCTCGGAACCGTCGATGCCGCAGAGTGATGCCTTGTCGTACGTTATTCTTGGCCGTCCGCCCCGGGGCCAGGGGGATGAGGGGCAGATGAGCCGGGCTGCGTTGTCACTGGGTCTTACCCAGGCCAGCAAGATCACACAAGGTATTGGAAACGAGCTGGGTATCCGTAACCTGACATTGGAGGCGGAGGGTTCAGGGGAGCAGGCCTCCGTGGTGGCGAGCGGCTATATCACAGACGAACTAAGCCTCCGTTATGGTGTTGGCATATTTGAACCCATTACCACGGTAGCTCTGCGCTACGATTTGGGCCGCTACTTCTATCTGGAGGCCGCCAGTGGTCTGGCGGCCTCACTGGATATTTTCTATACACGGAACTTCTGAGTGGCCAGGTCAGTCCAGCTCGAAGGTGGCGCTGACGGTGGCCTGGATTTCCCTGGGGCCCACGCTTGAAACGGCGTCACCGACCATTTTCGATTCCGCTTGCATCATCGGTACCGGACGATGGCCGCCGTTCACATTCAGACTGACCACTTCGCCACAACGTTGCTCGAGTTGCTTGGCGACAAACTCGCAGCGGCTTCTGGCATCGGCGATGGCCCTTGCCAGAGCTTCGCGTTCGAGCCCCTGCTCGTCTGAGTGGAAAAACTGGTGGCTGCCAAGATGATATTGCAGCCCCAGCTTGTTGGCTTCACCAATCAACGGATTCAGCAGCTCCAGATCGTTGATCGAGAAGCTGACGGTCTGGCTTGCCACCGATACTCGCTTGGGATCCTGGCCTTGTTCCCGTACAGGAAGCATGCGAGTGTAAACACTGAGATCGGCATCAGAATAGTCGTCCAGCTCATTACGATAGGCCGCAATGGCCTGGCGCCATTCGTCCATGGTGTCGGACACCTGTTCAGAGGCCTTGGCGGCATCCGGGTGCTCGGCCGTGACTGAGAACTGCAGTCTGGCGCTGTCTGGTTCGTAACGAACAATACCTTCACCATTCAGGCTCACTTCTCCGGCACTGGCTGCCGCGGGTATCACGGTGATGGCGGCGGCGAGCGCAAGTGGCAGTCGACGTTTGATCATGGTCATTCTCCTTATGAGTGGAACTCCGGGCCTTCCCGGTTATCCAGTCGTTCCAGTTTCCGAGCCCGGGCGGCGTGCACAAAGTGGCTGAAGATGCGACGGTGCCCGGTGTGGTAAAGCAGGTATTCGGGGTGCCATTGCACTCCCATCAACCATTGTCGGCCGGTGTTTTCGATGGCCTGCACAAACAGGTCGTTGTCCACGGCCGTCACTCTGAGATTCTGTCCAAGGCGCTTGATGGCCTGGCTGTGAATGCGGTTGGCGCCAATCACGTGGCTGTACATCAGGCCTCCCAGACGGCTGTCCCGGACCAGGCGAACCGTTTGGAGGGGTAATAACAAAGGTCGATGTCGGGTATGTACCCGCAACGGGGTAACGTTCTGGCACAGGGACCCGCCGTGAAAGACGTTGATAAACTGTGCACCGCGGCAGATACCCAGCACCGGAATGTTAATCGCCTCCGCCTGGCGGAGAAGCTCGGTGTCGGTAGCATCCCGTTTTAGGTCATACCTGGCCGTCACCTGGGGTTGTTGACCATAGCGGCCCGGATGCACGTGGGTGCCGCCCGAGAGTACCAGCCCGTCCAGTAGTTCGACGTTGGTTCGGTCGCCCGGGCGGATGTAGTGTGTTCTGGCGCCATGCAGGCGCAGGCCCAGGCTGATCAGCCGATGGGCCATACTTCGCCGGGCCGGGCCACTGATGCCGATGGTGAGGCCGGGGATGTCCGTTTCGCTTTCCCAGTCAGACATAACCGTGCTGATGCAGCCATTCATCAGTGGTCTCACGCCAGGAGCGGGTGAGATTGCGGAAGCTGAACTTCCGGGAGTCGTGGAATTCGCCCCGCAGGGCATCAAGATCCTGACGGTTGTTGGCAAGCTGCTCCAGCACTACCCAATCGTTCCAGACTGTGGAGAAGTGCCAATTGGGATTGTCGATATCACAATCCGGCAGCCGGTAGTGCAGAGTAGGACGACTTTTGATCCTGGGATCCTGAACGTATTCGGACAACAGCGATTCGTTCAGATGAGCGAACAGTGGCAGAAGATCCAATGCCTTGTTCCGGGTAGGGTTGTAGTGCAGATAGTCCCTCATCAGTGTGTCCAGGTCAGGACGGTAATCGTCCGCCATCAGCTTGTCTGTGTAGCGGCTGCTCCAGGGCTCGATGTAGGTGGTGAACTTCCGGCTGATATCCAGCTGATGCCGGGACTTGAGCCAGTCATACAGCAGTGCGAACGCCTGCAGATAACGTACCAGGGTCTCGGGTTCAAGATCGGGTAGTTCCGGGTTAAGTTGAAGCCCGAACGCAAAGTAGATGGCCTCCCGGCTGCCTTCAGCACCCAGGTCTCGCAGCTCGTCTACCAGATTCTCGATCATGCCCAGAGCCGACATTGCGAGCGGTGGTCCCACAATCTCTAATGGCACAATCTTCTCGGCGGCAAAATCAATGACGTCCATGGCGTGGTTGCCGAGTTCCCGAATGGATTCCGGGAGCCGCTCGTCGGCAAGATCCAGGTCTTTGATAGGATCAGAGTCCAGCTCAATGGTGAAAGCCCCGGCGTCCGTATCCAGTCGGGTGACATAACGGGATGTCAGCTCCGGCTCTCCCCCAAGCAGTCGGGCAGCATGCTGGACCAGGGCCTCGTAGGTCAGGCCGGACAGTTCAATCTCAACCCCGACTTTTCGTTCCTGGCCGTCCCGGTTTGTCGTTTGTTCCGGCATCTTGCAGCGGTCGTGTGCGGTCATGGTTGTGTGTGGCTTCCCTGTGTCTGGTTTGCGTCACCATAACATACAGGCTGTTGGTCGCCCGTTACAGGAAGGAAACGAAACGGAGAGGGCTTTACACTGGATAAAACACTGTATATAGTCAGTTCACTGTATAAAAAAACAGGATCGAAATTCCGGAGCCCGACTGATGAAACTGACTGCAAGACAATCCCAGGTGCTGGACATTATCCGACGTTACGTGGATGAAACCGGCTACCCGCCCACCAGGGCTGAAATTGCCGCAGAGCTGGGATTCCGTTCCGCCAACGCGGCGGAAGAACATCTGAGGGCTCTGGCAAGGAAAGGCGCCATCGAGATGGTCCCGGGAGCCAGTCGGGGCATTCGCCTGCCGGAGGCCGAAGAAGATCTGGGCCTCCCTGTCATCGGGCAGGTTGCCGCCGGTAGCCCGATTCTGGCGCAGGAACATATTGAAGATCACTGCACGCTGCAGCCGGGCTTCTTCTCTCCTTCAGCAGATTACCTTTTGCGGGTACGGGGGATGAGCATGAGAGACATCGGGATTCTGGATGGTGATTTACTGGCGGTGCACAGTACCCAGGATGTCCATAACGGTCAGATCGTTGTCGCTCGTGTCGGAGAGGAGGTCACCGTCAAGCGTTTCCGCAGGGAAGGCAACAAGGTCTGGCTGATTGCAGAGAATGAGGAGTTTGCTCCGATTGAGGTCGATCTTGCGGAGCAGGAATTGTTTATTGAAGGTCTCGGCGTAGGCGTTATCCGCCGCTCCGATCTTCACTGAGTACCGTATTCGGCAGCGCATGGCGCAGGTAGGTGAGTAATGGAACAGTTGAGCTTCACTCAGAACATGGCATTTCAGCCGGCAGCTGTTGTTGCGGCTGGCGCGGTTTCTTCCTCTGGCCCAAAGGTGCCGGCGGCCAGGGCGACAGCGTCCGGTTCGGAGCGACGTTCAGCGTCTGGCTTCGGTGGCAATGTTACCGAGATTATTCTTCCGGAGGAGCAGGTGGAGAATTTCCAGTTGCTACTGCCAATGCTCACACAACTCAACCAGGAGAAACGTTGGCTGGCGTGGATTGATCCTCCCCAGTCCCTGGTGGCCAAGTGGCAGAAAATGCACGGCATTGTGGCCAGTGAGATTCTGGTATTGCGGTCAACGGCAGAATTCCCGGCACAAGAGTTGGCTGAGCGAGCGCTGGGCGCAGGCACCTGCCATGCCGTTGTGCTCTGGACTCACAAGCTGGGCCGTGCGGCGCTGGAAACGTTGCAAAAGGCATCTGCCAAGGGTAATAGCCACGGTGTGGTGTTGCGCCAGAGATAACGGGTGCTCAATGCAAGGTGTAGTGGGGCTGATTGTCGGCGAACTCGCCTTCGTCCTCTTCCCAGTCAATGTCGTGGCTGATGTTGCCAGCGGCCTCGATGCCAGCGGCAATCATCGCCTTGGCGACGTTCATGTCCCGGTCTTCCAGCATTTCTCTGGCCTCGTCAGAGAATGAGATGCGCACAAGTGGAGCTGCGTCGTCATCAATCCGGCGAAGCGCGTAGTCGCCGTCGGCGAGTTGTACAATTTCAAAAAACGAAGGTGACATTCATTCAACCTATATCTGCTGTCAGCGTATGTTAATGGATTGGCTCCGGCAGGCGGATTACCACTCGCTGTGTTGCTCGTCTATCTCTCTGGTCAATACGGTCATGGCAGCCAGTATCTTGTTCAGAGCCTGAATGGACCGATCTGGCCCCTGATCCGCCGAAACCGCAATGATGTTTTCTTCCGTCACGGTTTTCCGTGTCTTGGGCGGTTCTCCAGCGGCAGCCTCCAACTGATTCAGCTGTTGCCACCAGCTCCCTGGTGTTTCAGCCAGTTCCTTCAACATCCCGCCTTCCGCAATCGCATAGGGAAACAGCGCCTCCAGCTCGTCAATGGAGGCCGGTCTGTCGACCTTGTTCTGGTGACATCGGGCAATCATTACCAGCAGGAGTCCGCGAGCCCGCAGCAACAACTCAATGGCACCTTGCAGTTGGGCTTCTCGTTCTGGCGCAGTCGCCGCTTCGTCTTGCTCAACCCGGACTAGTAACGTTTTGGCCAGAAACAGCTTTTGCGAAACCAGGGTGTGCCATTGTGATGCCATGAGGAAACCTGCGAACGAAAAACCAGAGAAACAGGGCCGGTAAAACTTTGGGAGTTTATCATTTTTGGCTGTTTATTTCTCGCTCTATCCGCTTTGTGGAAATGCTCTTGTCACAAGAAACTACAAACAACCACTTGAAACGGGCGTTTGAAACTGGCACAAAGAGCGTCAAATTGGGTGAGTATTGACCACTCATGTGACTCACGCTGGAGGTTGAGGATGCGAAACCGATTTATTGCTGCCATCGCAGTTGCTGTTATGGGGGCGTCCAGTCCGCTGCTGGCAAAGGTAACACAGGCTGAAGCCGCGCGCCTGAACAATGAGCTGACACCGGTTGGTGCCGAGCGCGCGGGCAACGCGGCGGGCACCATTCCAGCCTGGGATGGCGGGCTTGCCACGCCACCGGCGAATTGGCGCGAGGGGTCTGTAGAAATCAATCCGTTCCCTGGCGATGACGCCCTGTATGTGGTGACGGGGGATAACCTTGATCTTTACCGGGATAAGTTGTCGGACGGCCACATCCGGATGCTGGAGCAATATGGTCCGGCATTTTTCATGCCGGTGTATGAAACCCGTCGGACAGCGGCGTTTCCCGAACATGTATACGAGAAGTTTCGCCAGAATGCCCTGACCGCCGAGCTTTTGGATAATGGTAACGGGGTAAGAGACACCATCATGACCAGCCCGTTCCCCATTCCACAGAATGGTCTGGAAGCGATCTGGAACCACATTCTCCGGTATCGCGGTGAGGAAGTGTCCTTCCGAAGTGCTTCAGCCACCCCTCAGGAAGACGGTTCTTTCAACCCGGTGGTCAACCACTACGATTATTTTTTCGCGTACAGTCAGGTAGGCGCGGATCTTGCCGATATCGACAACAAGATCTTCTACCTGAAAACCGAGACGATCGCCCCAACCACGCTGGCGGGCACCATCACCCTGGTGCACGAGACTCTGGATCAGGTTCGTTCACCTCGCCTTGCATGGCGTTATGACGCCGGCTCCCGACGCCTGCGCCGTTCTCCGAACCTGGCCTACGAGACAGACCTGCCGAATTCGTCCTCTCTGCGTTCGGTAGACCAGAAAGATATGTATAACGGCGCTCCAAACCAGTATGACTGGGAACTCAAAGGTAAACGGGAGCTGCTGGTTCCCTACAACGGATACAAGCTTCACGATTCCAGTGTTCGCCCTGAGGACGTCATCCGCCCCAACCACATCAACCAGAGTCTTGCTCGCTATGAGCTGCATCGGGTGTGGGTGGTAGAGGCCAAGCGTCGTACCGGTATCGGCCACATTTATGAGCGCCGTGTATTCTACATTGACGAAGATAGCTGGCAGATTCTGGTTTCTGAGGAGTACAACGAGAAGGGCGAGCTATGGCGCGTTTCCGAGGCTCACAATATCAGCTACTACAGCGAGCCGGTCTTCTGGACCACCATGGAAATGACGTATGATCTGAAGGCAAATCGTTATTACATTGATGGTCTGGACAATGGTTACCCCGCCTATGATTTCGCGCCGGGGTATCGTGGTAACGAGTTTACCGCCTCTGCGGCCCGTCGCGCTGCACGGCGTTAACCGTCCGCTTGCGGGGCGCCATTGTTTCCGGTGGCGCCCTTTCGTTGGCCAGTCTGTCCCGCAGACCACGGAGATTGCTGATGGCCAACCCTGAAAACCTCCTTTCCGATCTGGATCAGCTTCAAGACGAATTAACCCTGGCCCTGGACAACCAGGATTGGGAACGATTGGGCCAGCTTAATGCCCGGGTTCGACCGACGGTGGAACCGTTGATGGCTGAGCTCGAGAAGGGCTGCCTTGATGCCACACTGGTGCGAGAGCGACTGGAAGCGCTGAATCGTTTTGTGGCCGAGGCCGATGCCGCCGCTGTGAAGGCCCGCGACGAGGCGAAAGCCTCATTGAAGGGGGTCAGCCAGAACCGTAACGCCGCCAAAACCTATCAGAACGTCTCCTCGAATCGTCAAAGATAGCGTCATAAAATTGACTCGGGCCGACATACGGTCTTAAATACCGCACAAATCCATGAAGAGATTCCTGTGAATGTCCAAAAATAACAAAGTGCTGGTGCTGAGTGAGGATGAAACCAGACGGCGAGATCTGGTCACCATTCTGGAGTTTGTCGGTGAAGAGCAGGTGATTTCCGGCGACGAGGCTTTGGCGCTTTTGGCGAGTGACGATGATCAGGCCTGGGATAGTGTTTCGGTAGCGGTCGTCAACGGCACCGAATCCGGCGCCTGTTCCGCCATAGAGCAGGTGTGCCGGGCCATGACCGGTGTACCAGTGTTGCTGGTTGGCGACCCTGAGCTCAAGGGTTTGTCAGAGGACGATGCGGCACGAGTGATTGCGCGGATGGAATGGCCGCTGAACTACACCAAGTTCGTGGATTCCCTGTACCGCGCACAGATCTATCGGGACCAGTTCAGCCGCAACCAGCAGCGCGGCCAGCAGCGTGGTGTGCAGCTGTTCCGCAGCCTTGTGGGAACCAGTCGTAAAGTCCAGCAAGTGCGCCAGTTGATGGAGCAGGTGGCCGACAAGGATGTGAGCGTGCTGATTACCGGAGAGTCCGGTACTGGGAAGGAAGTAGTTGCTCGCAATCTGCATTACCATTCTTCCCGCCGCGATAAGCCCTTCGTGCCGGTGAACTGTGGTGCTATTCCGGCAGAGCTGCTGGAGAGCGAGCTCTTTGGCCATGAGAAAGGCGCGTTTACCGGTGCCATTACGGCGAGGGTAGGGCGCTTTGAGATGGCGGAAGGCGGCACCTTGTTCCTGGATGAAATTGGCGATATGCCCCTGAACATGCAGGTGAAGATACTGCGGGTACTGCAGGAACGCACCTTTGAAAAAGTGGGCAGTAACCGCACCCAGACCGCTGACGTACGGGTGATTGCGGCGACCCACAAGCATCTTGAGGACATGATTGAATCCGGTGATTTCCGGGAGGACCTGTACTACCGGCTGAACGTGTTCCCCATCGAAATGCCGGCACTCCGGGAGCGAGTCGAAGACATTCCACTGCTGATCAACGAGCTGATTTCCCGGATGGAAAAAGAGAAGCGTGGTTCATTGCGGATGAACTCGGCGGCCATCATGAGCCTGTGTCGTCATGATTGGCCGGGCAATGTCCGTGAGCTGGCGAACCTGGTGGAGCGTCTTGCCATCATGCATCCTTATGGCGTGATCGGAGTGCAGGAATTGCCGAAGAAGTTCCGCTATGTGGATGATTACGACGAGAATCGCCCGGTAGAGGATTCAGGTATGCCCTCTTCCATACCAGGCCTGGTGGGGCTGGATGCGCCAGCGTTGCTTCCGGTGAACGGCATTGATCTGAAGGATTATCTCTCCAATCTCGAAAAGCAATTGATTCAGCAGGCTCTCGATGAAGCCAGCGGCGTAGTCGCCCGCGCCGCCGAGAAGCTGCGGATACGGCGCACGACGCTGGTGGAGAAAGTGCGAAAGTATGGTCTGAGGGACGACTCAGAAGAAGCCTGATGACACCGGGGTTGCCGGTAAAAGGTGGCGTCAAAGGTTTGTAACCTGCGACGCCATTGTTGTTTCTGGCCGACGGTAATTCGTCACCCTGGGTATCGTTGATTTCGTTACTATCTGAAAATAAACAATAAATACTAATTGGCACGCTGTTAGCTTTAACCTTTCCGAACAAAAGTATTGATGGCCCCGCCGGGCCTGTCAGGGGGAAAGGTTATGAGCCACGCACATGTCGTTATGGAGTCCCGCCACCAGCCGGATGCCAACGCTGCGGCTGATGTCAACGACAAGGTGACAGCACTGTTTCCACAGCAGGACGATGAGGCTGTAGATTCTGCGCTGGAACTGTTCAATCGCATGTCTCGTCAGATTACCGATTCCTATCGCACACTCGAGTCTCGGGTGAACCAGCTGTCCGGTGAGCTGTCTTATGAATCGCGACAGCGCCAGCAGGAGCTGGAGCAGAAAGAGCAGCTGGCAGATCGCCTGTCTACCTTGCTCAATGCCCTGCCTGCGGGTGTGGTGGTGCTGGACAAACATGGCACTGTCAGTCAGAGCAACCCGGCCGCCATTGCCTTGCTGGGCGAGCCGCTTGAGGGCGAGCGCTGGATCGACGTTATCCGCCGCTGTTTCGCGCCCCGTAACGATGATGGCCATGAGGTGTCCCTGAAGGATGGTCGCCGGGTCAGCATTGAGATTCGTACCATGGAGAATCAGCCGGGTCAGTTGATCCTGCTGACCGATCTGACTGAAACGCGCCAGCTCCAGTCGCAACTGGCTCATGCCCAGCGCCTCTCTGCCATGGGTAAGATGGTTGCGTCCCTGGCCCACCAGATTCGCACACCGCTGTCCGCCGCCATTCTCTATGGTGGTCATCTGAGCCAGCCGGATCTCGATGAGGAGCTACGTCAACGTTGCGCTTCCCGGCTGATGTCCCGCCTGACCCATCTGGAACAGCAGGTTCGCGACATGTTGATCTTCGCCCGCGGTGAAACCCGACTGGCGGAAGAGCTGGATTCGTCGCGCCTGGTGGAAGCGCTCGAGTCTGCTGTTGATGGACTCAAGCTTGCGCCAGGTGTGCAGGTGACCCTGGACAACCAGGTGCAGACGCCTTGCCGGCTGATGTGCAATCGCGATGCCCTGGTCGGCGCCTGTACCAATCTTGTGAATAACAGTCTGGAGGCGGGGGCAGCCGACGTTTCAATCGTCGTTTCCGCTACCTCTGGCCGCCTGGAAATCCGGGTTTCCGATAATGGACCCGGGTTCGAGCCTGGTGAGGCAGGTCGGATTATGGAAGCCTTCTACACCACCAAGTCCCATGGCACCGGCCTCGGGCTGGCCGTGGTGCAGGCTGTGGTCAAGGCCCATCAGGGCGAGTTTTCGATTTCATCCCCCGGACAGCAAGGCGCCGACGCGATAGTTCGGCTGCCTATTCTGACAGCCCGGTTTTAAAGAACAGGTTGGAGGTGCATAGCATGGCAAAGGCCCAGATTCTGATTGTGGAAGATGACCACGACCTGCGCGAAGCTTTGGTAACGACGCTGGAACTGGCGAAATTCCAGGTGCGGGAAGCGGCCAGCGCTGAAGATGCGCTGGCAAGCCTGGCCCGGGCGCCGGTCGATATGGTGGTCAGCGATGTCAATATGCCCGGCATGTCCGGCCATGATTTGTTGGCGGAAGTTCAGCGCTTGTATCCGGGGCTGCCCATGATGCTGATTACCGCGTACGGCCAGATCAGCCACGCGGTGTCTGCCATGCAATCTGGTGCCATCGATTATCTGGTCAAGCCGTTTGAGCCTCAGGTTCTGGTGGAAGCGGTCAGTCGGGTCGTGGGCGGAAGCCGCCAGAAGGCTGGCGATGAGCCGGTGGCTGAGGATCCTGTCAGCAAACGCATGTTCCAGTTGGCCGCGAAAGTGGCGGCCAGTGATTCCACAGTGATGATTTCCGGTGAGAGTGGTACCGGTAAAGAAGTGTTGGCCCGCTATATCCATCAGCAGTCACCCCGAGCGGATGAGCCGTTTGTCGCGATCAACTGTGCCGCTATTCCGGAGAATATGTTGGAAGCCATTCTGTTCGGTCACGAGAAAGGTGCATTCACGGGTGCCGTTGCAGCCTCCCCAGGTAAATTCGAGCAGGCCAATGGCGGAACCATCCTGTTGGACGAGATTTCCGAAATGGATCTTGGTTTGCAGTCCAAGCTGCTGCGAGTGTTGCAGGAGCGGGAAGTGGAGCGCGTCGGTGGTCGCAAGACCATTCAGCTGGATGTTCGTGTGCTGGCGACCACAAACCGTGATCTGGCGGACTACGTGCGCGAGGGCAAGTTCCGCGAAGACCTTTATTATCGATTGACGGTGTTCCCGATGCGGTGGCAGCCCCTGCGGGAGCGGCCGCTGGATATTCTGCCCCTGGCCCGCTCACTGCTGAAAAAACATTGCCGCAAGATGAAGCTGACCGGCATCACCCTGGCCGAGGATGCCCGTAAGGCACTGATGGCTCATGCCTGGCCGGGTAATGTCCGGGAACTGGACAATGCCATTCAGCGGGCGCTGGTGTTGCATCAGGGTAATGTAATCCACGCCGGCGACCTTTGTCTGGAGCTTGGGATTACCGGTGCCGCTGACTTTGGTGCACCCGCCGAGCCGGCCATTTCCGCCAGGTCCATGGAGGTCCCTGCGGCTGACGTGCCAGACCCCGAGGCCGGGCTGGAAGCGGATTCAGCGGCTGATGAGGCGATTGGCTCACTCGGAGATGATCTGCGCCAACAGGAGTTCCGTATTATTATCCAGACCCTCAAGAAAGAGCGTGGCAGGCGCAACCGGGCAGCGGAGCAGTTGGGCATCAGCCCGCGAACGCTTCGTTACAAACTGGCCCAGATGCGAGATGCCGGTATCGATCTTGATGCGGAGCTGGCCATGGCCTGAGTCAGGGCCTTTGTTGTCGACCTTATACTCCTTCGGGCA
This sequence comes from Marinobacter sp. RI1, assembly GCF_041155085.1. Taxonomy (NCBI): domain Bacteria; kingdom Pseudomonadati; phylum Pseudomonadota; class Gammaproteobacteria; order Pseudomonadales; family Marinobacteraceae; genus Marinobacter; species Marinobacter sp. RI1. Next base: position 3,078,139 of record NZ_AP031605.1, on the reverse strand, counting down.
CCCTTCGGGGTGCCGTTTTTTTACCCGCCTGCCTGGTCTTCTTTTTCGGTCTGGTTTCACTCCTGTCAATTCTTTGTCACGTAGACGCCTTCCACTGTAAAATGCTTTATTAACCCGTTGAAATAAATGGTTTAATTGTTTCTGGCCTGTTGCTTGCTTTCAGTTCATTTGAGTTAGCAACAAGTACAGGCCCGACTGGGCCGCCGGGAGAGTGTGATGGTTCAACGTGCCGACATAAACAATGTTCTGTCTGAGATCCGGAATCTGCGTACCCAGATGATGCAGAACCAGAGGATTGAACAGGATCAGTCCGTACGTGGCCGCATCGATGGCCCACGACAGGTTCAGGAAACCCAGGAAGTTCCCAGCTTCAGCGATATGCTGGGCAAGGCCGTCAACAATGTACACGAGGTCCAGAGTCAGGCCAGTGAACTCAGGACGGCCTACGAAATGGGCGATCCGAACGTGGACATTACCCGGGTAATGATTGCTGCCCAGAAATCTTCGGTGTCTTTTGAGGCTCTGACCCAGGTGCGTAACCGGGTTGTGCGAGCCTATGAAGACATCATGAATATGCCGATCTGATAACGGAGCAACAGCATGGCAAGCGTACCTGCGGAAACCGCCGCCTCTGACCTGCCGGCTACTCAGGAGTCTGATACTCCGGAGAGCCGTAGCAATCTTTTGCTCGGATTCAACCGATTGAATCTGCTGCGCCAGGTCGGGCTTATGGTCGGGCTGGCCGCCAGCGTGGCACTGGGTGTGGCTGTGGTGCTCTGGGCCCAGGAGCCCAATTACCAGCCGGTGGTGGGGGATCTGTCTGCCTACAACCCGCAGGACGTGACCACCATCCTCGACAGCAACGGTATCGATTACAAGATGGACCCCCGCACCGGAGCATTGCTGGTGCCGTCTGAACAGGTCTATAGCGCGCGCCTCAAGCTTGCTGCTGAAGGCGTAACCGACCAGAAGACCATGGGTTATGAGTTGCTGGACCAGGAACGTGGTCTGGGAACGTCCCAGTTCATGGAAACCATCAGCTACCGGCGCGGACTGGAGGGCGAACTGGCCCGGACCATCGCCGCCATGCGTGGTGTTCGAAATGCCCGGGTGCACCTGGCCATTCCCGAGCGTTCGGTGTTTATCCGGGATGCCCGTGAACCGACCGCCTCGGTATTCCTTGAAGTGTTTGCGGGCCGTCGCCCTGAGCCTGAACAGATTCGGGCCATCGTCAACCTGGTGGCCGGCAGCATTCCGATGATGAACCGGGATCAGGTGACCGTGGTTGACCAGAACGGCAATCTGTTGACGGGCGATGAGGTTCAGGCCGAAACAGACCGGATGAAAGACCAGTATGAATACACGTCCAGGGTTGAAGAGCGGCTGACCCGCCGTGTCGCCTCATTGATTGGCCCGATTGTCGGGGAAGGGCGTTACCGCGCGGAAGTCACCGCCGACCTCGACTTCTCTGCGGTCGAGCGTGCCGAGGAGTTATACAATCCGGAGCAACAGGCGGTGCGCAGTGAGCGCGAGTTGTCTGAGCAGCGTGTGGCGGGAGCCCAGGGTGGCATTCCCGGTGCGCTGGCCAATCAGCCGCCAGGGGCTGCGACGGTTCCGGAGCAGGCCACTGCCGCCCTAGGGGAAGATGGCGCTCCTGCAGCTCCGCCGGTGAATGTCCGGAGTGAATCCACCCGGAACTATGAACTGGATCGTACCGTCAGCTACACCCGTCAGGAGCTGGGTGCGGTCAAGCGGGTGACCGTGGCCCTTGCCGTGGATGACATGAAAGTGGTCGACCCGGAAACCGGCGAGGTGAGCTATCAACCCTGGCCAGAGGCCGAACTGCAACGGCTGAGCATGCTGGTGCGTGATGCGGTTGGCTATTCCGCGTCCCGCGGAGACAGCGTTACCGTCATGAATACGGCGTTTGCCCCAGAGGAAGCGGTGGAGTTTGAAGCTCCGGGCTTCTGGGAGCAGCCCTGGTTCTGGGATTTGATGAAGCAGGTATTGGCAGGACTGGTCATTCTGATTCTGGTTCTTGGCTTGCTGCGCCCCACCCTGAAGACGCTGTCCGGTGGCGGCCGCCGCGAGCGTGGTGAAGGCGGAGAAGAGGGGGAGTATGGTGGCCTTGCTGATATCGAAGGCGGGCAGGCACTACGCGATGCCATGTCGTCTCAGGATGACCTGCTTTTGCCGGGCGCCACAGACAGCTATGATAGACAGTTGAATGCACTCAAAGGCCTGATTGCGGAAGATCCCGCCAGGGTTGCACAGGTTATGCGCCAGTGGGTGAACGTCGATGACTGAAGAAAACGGCCAGTTGCAGGGGGATGCCCCGAAAAAGCCGCAGCGCAAGATTCCGCGAGTGGAGCAGGCAGCGATCCTGCTGATGTCTCTGGGTGAAGCGGACGCTGCTGAGGTGCTCAAGCACATGGGGCCGAAAGAGGTTCAGCGGGTTGGCGTCGCCATGGCGCAGATGAAAGACGTCAGCAAGGACGACGTCACCTACGTGCTTAACCAGTTTGTGGACGCTGTCGGCGGCCAGACCGGTTTGGGGGTTGGTAATGACGATTATATCCGGGCGATGCTCACCCAGGCGCTGGGTGATGACAAGGCCGCGAGCCTGATTGACCGAATCCTGATTGGCGGCAATACCACCGGCCTGGATACTCTTAAGTGGATGGAGCCCCGGGCTGTGGGCGATATTATCCGTTACGAGCATCCCCAGATTCAGGCCATTGTTATCTCCTACCTAGACCCGGACCAGGCCGCTGAAATTCTTGGCACACTTGATGAAAAAGTGCGACTGGATGTGATGATGCGGGTGGCGTCGCTGGAAAGCATTCAGCCACAGGCCCTGCAGGAACTGAACGACATCCTTGAGAAGCAGTTCTCCGGTGGCGCGGCCTCCCAGACCAGTCGGATTGGTGGTGTGAAGCGAGCGGCCGATATCATGAACTTCATGGATCGCGGGATTGAGGGCTCGTTGATGGATTCCATCAAAGACATGGATCCTGATCTGGCGTCCACCATTGAAGACCTCATGTTCGTGTTTGATAACCTCAAGGATATCGATGATCGGGGTATTCAGGCGCTGCTTCGAGAGGTGTCCTCCGAGGTGCTGGTGGTTGCGCTCAAAGGTGCCGACGAAGCCGTCAAGGAGAAGATCTTCAAGAACATGTCCAAGCGTGCTGCGGAGTTGCTGCAGGATGATCTGGAAGCCAAGGGGCCGGTCAAGGTCAGCGAAGTCGAAGCGGCCCAGAAAGACATTATCACCGTTGCTCGCCGTATGGCTGAAGCCGGCGAGATCTCGCTGGGTGGTAGTGGCGAAGAAATGATGTGATGAAAGATTCCGATCAGGACAGCAAGCGCATACCGAAAGAACAGATGACCGCCTGGGAACGGTGGGAATTGCCTCTGCTTGATGAGCGCGGAAACCAGGTTGTCGAGGAAGAGGAAGTCAAGCCGCTGACCGCGGCCGACCTGGAAGAGATTCGCCAGGCTGCCCGCGAGGACGGTTTTCAGGAGGGCCGGCAGGCTGGTTACGCGGAAGGCTTTGAGCAGGGTCGCGCAGACGGGCACAAAGATGGCTACGCCGCAGGCGAGGCGGAGGGTCGGAGCGAGGGTGAGCAGCAGGCAGCGGAGCAGACGCGTCAGGAAGTTGCCTCCCGGATGGAACGGCTGGAGCATCTGATGGGTGAGCTGTTGTTGCCCATCGAACGCCATGAAGACGAGCTGGAAGCGGTGCTGGTCAACCTCACTACCGTATTGGCCCGGGCGGTGGTCTTCCGTGAGCTCAGCATTGATTCCTCCCAGATTCGCCAGGTGGTGCGTCGGGCTCTGTCGTCACTGCCCTCTACCGCCGACAATCTACGCATTCATATTCACCCCGACGATATCGAGCCGGTACGGGAAGTCACAGAGCGCCTGGAATCACCGGCGGTTCTCATTGAGGATGACTCTCTCATGCCTGGTGGCTGTAAAGTGGAATCGCGCCATAGTCTGGTGGATTACACCGTGGAGAAGCGCTTCCAGCGGGTGGTTCAGGGTATGCTGGAAGAACAGCTGGCGGAGCCTGCCGGTCCGGATCAGGAGGAGCTGGCACCCAGTATGGGGGAGCTGACCGATTTTCACCGGGATGTGCTGAGTGATTCGGGCATGACATCACCGCCAGAATCCGAGTCTGACGAATTCAACGACCAGGGCCAGGACGATGACATCACGCCTGGCTGAACGGTTACGGCAGCTTCAGGGGGCCATCAGCGACGAGCCTGCGCCAGAATTGTCTGGCCGGCTCACCCGCATGGTGGGTCTCACGCTGGAGTGCGTGGGTTGCCCGATGGTGGTGGGGGACCGTTGTCTGATTCAGGGTGATAGCGCCACCAGTGTTGAAGCGGAAGTGGTGGGGTTTGAGGAAGATAAGGTTTACCTGATGCCGCTGACCGCCATCGAAGGTCTCAAGCCCGGAGCTCGGGTGATTCCTCTGGCCTCGGCCAGCAGGGTACCGGTTGGCCCGCAAATGCTGGGGCGAGTGGTGAATGGTGCCGGCGACCCGCTGGACGGCAAGGGACCGTTGCAGGCAGAGGCCAGAGTGCAGCTGACCGGCGATATCATCAACCCATTGAACCGGGCTCCGGTGCGCCAGTCCATGGATGTGGGAATCCGTGCAATCAACGCGTTGCTGACCGTAGGGCAGGGGCAGCGTCTCGGCCTGTTTGCCGGCAGTGGTGTCGGTAAGAGTATGCTGCTGGGAATGATGACCCGGTTCACGGATGCAGACATTACCGTGGTTGGGTTGATTGGTGAACGGGGCCGGGAGGTCAAGGAATTCATCGAGGACATTCTCGGCGATGAAGGCCTGGCTCGTTCCGTGGTTGTAGCCGCTCCGGCAGATGACTCGCCGTTGATGCGCCTGCGCGCTGCCATGCTCACCACCCGAATTGCCGAATACTACCGCGATCAGGGTAAGCGCGTTCTTCTTTTAATGGATTCTCTCACCCGCTATGCCCAGGCACAGCGGGAGATCGCCCTGGCCGTAGGCGAACCACCGGCGACCAAGGGTTATCCGCCCTCGGTTTTTGCCAAGCTGCCGCAACTGGTTGAGCGAACAGGTAACGGCCGTCCCGGCGGCGGTTCCATTACTGCATTTTATACCGTTCTGACGGAAGGCGACGATCAGCAGGATCCCATTGCCGACGCAGCCAGGGCCATCCTTGATGGTCACATCGTCTTATCCCGGCGGCTGGCGGAAGAAGGCCATTATCCGGCGATTGATGTGGAAGCCTCTATCAGCCGGGTAATGCCCCAGGTGACTGATTCTGAGCATTTCTCCCGGGCCCAGAGATTCAAGCAGGTTTACTCCCGTTACCAGCAGGCCCGTGATCTGATCAGTGTGGGTGCCTATGTGAAAGGTTCCGACCCGGAGACTGACTTTGCCATTCAGCACATAGGCAATATGAGCCAGTTTCTGCAGCAGGGGCTGAATGAAAGTGCTCCTCTCACGGAGGCGATTGAGCAACTGATGGCGGTAGTGCCGGAACGACGTTCACCGGAACGAAGAAAGACGGCGGTGCCGAACCCCGCCGGCAATCGGGATAATGTCTGATGCTGCGATCGAAACGGCTTGAAGTTGTCCTCTCCCTTGAAGAGCGGAAAGAACAGGAAGCGTTGGAACGCCTTGGTGAGGCCCGAAAGCAGGTGGAGGCGCACCGCGAACAGGTGGAGAACCTGGAGCGCTATCAGCAGGAGTATCGTGACCAGATCCGCGCGAGCCAGCAGGGTGTTGTTCCTGTGGCGCGACTGCAGGCCTGGCAGGCTTTTATCGCCCAGCTGGACCAGGTGATTGCCCAGCAACAGCGGCAGCTGCAACAGGCTGAACAGGTGTTTGAAGCCAGGCGCCGGGAGTGGCAACAGGCCTGGGAACGTCGCCGTGGTATGGAAAAATACATTGAGTCCTGCCGGCAACAGGAACAACGGGAACAGGATCTCAGAGACCAGAAACTGGCGGACGAAGCTGCCGGTCGGGCCTTTGCCCGGCGACAGCGATAATTGAAGTCCCCGGTGATCTGCATCAGATAACCCGGATGCAATTTCCGTTTATTTGACTATCCTTTACCAGATAAGCTTGCCATCAATGGCTGGCAGCGAAGGAAAGTCATTGGTGGAATGTGCCGGGAGGTTCAGGAATGCCTATAGAGACACGCCGGAGCGATGACGGCAAGACCCTCACGATCTGCGTGGAGGGTCGGTTCGATTTCAGTACCCATCAATCCTTTCGGGATGCCTACGAGCACAGCGAACCCACCGTCAGCCACTACGTCATTGATCTTTCAGACACCACTTACCTCGACAGCTCTGCTCTGGGCATGTTGCTTCTGTTAAGGGATCATGCTGGCGGAGATGGCGCCCGCATCTCAATCGAGAACTGCAACAGCGATGTCCGGCGAATTCTCTCCATTTCCAACTTCGAGCAGTTGTTCAGCATTCGCTGAGGCGATTCCCTTGAAGGTACTTCTTGCCGAGGACAGTGCCAGCGACAGGTTGATTCTGGCGCGGCTGGTAAAGCGCCTGGGCCATACCGTGATTGAAGCCGAAGACGGTACCGAGGCGGTGGATCTGTTCCGGGAGACCCAGCCGGATCTGGTGTTGCTGGACGCCCTGATGCCGCGGATGGACGGAATGGAGGCCGCTCGTCAAATCAAGGCTCTGGCAGGCGAGCGCCTGGTGCCGCTCATCTTTCTCACCTCCCTGTCGGGGGCGGGTGATCTGGCCCGGTGTCTTGAGGCCGGCGGCGACGACTTTCTCGTCAAACCCTACAATCGCGTGATTCTGGAAGCGAAGATTAACGCGTTTAATCGTATGAGGGGGTTGCACCAGGCATTGTCGGACCAGCGTGACCATATTCGGCGCCAGAATCAGCAGATGCTGGACGAGCAGCGCACGGCGCGGCGGGTGTTTGATAATATTGCCCATACCGGTTGTCTGGATGCCCCCAACATCCGCCACCATGCATCCCCCCTCTCGGTTTTCAACGGTGATGTATTGTTTGCTGCTCAGCGCCCCGGGGGCGGCACTCTGGTGTTTCTGGGTGATTTCACCGGGCACGGATTACCTGCCGCCATTGGCGCCATGCCGGTTGCTGAAATCTTCTACGGGATGGCGGCCAAAGGCTTTGGCGCCCCGGATGTCCTCCGGGAAATTAACCGCAAGCTTCGGCGAATACTGCCGGTAGGCATGTTCTGTTGTGGTTTGATGGTTGAGGCTGACTTCAAACACAACAGCCTGCGTGTCTGGAATGGTGGCTTGCCGGATGGCTGGCTGTTGCGTGCCGCAGGCGACCGTGTCGCCATTCCGTCCCGGCATCTGCCGCTGGGTGTCCGGGAGCCGGACCAGTTTTCGGCCTCCATGACCGTGCTGGATGCGGCACCGGGCGACTGGCTGGTGATGATGACCGACGGGCTCCCCGAGGCGCCCAATAGTGGCGGTGAAAGCCTGGGCGAGGAAGGTGTCTTGAGCGTTCTGGCGGGTCTGGAACCAGGGCAGGAGCCGTTCGAGGCCCTGCTGGAGAGAATGCAGCAGCACACCGGGAAGCCAGAGCTGGCTGATGACCTGACGCTCTGCTGCCTGCAAATGGTCCGGGCCGAGGCGCCAGAAGCAATGCCCGACAAGATTCCTGAATCGGCGTTGACGGGCCCGGCGGACTGGCGCTGCGTCTATGAGCTGAGGGAACAGACACTGGCAGACTTCAACCCCCTGCCGCTTTTACTGCATATCTGTATGGAGGTGCCCGGACTGAGGAGCCGAAGCGGCGAGGTCTACACCCTGTTGTCGGAACTCTACAACAATGCTCTTGAGCACGGTGTTCTGGCCCTGTCCTCAGAGTGGAAAACGTCACCTGGCGGTTTCAGCCGCTATTACCAGGAGCGAACGCGCAGACTGGGGAACACCGATGGGCATTTCATACGGTTTTCTCTTGAGCATCAGCCCAGGGAGGGTGGAGGTACCCTTACCGTTGTCTGTGAAGACAGTGGTGATGGTTTTGATTTCACTGAATATTCTGACACAGTGATGCAACAGCAGGCGGCTTCAACCGGCCGATACGCGGGCCGGGGACTTGAGATCCTCCGGCGTATGACGCGAAATCTCAAGGTTCACGGCCGGGGCAATCGCGTGGAAATCGTCTATGATTGGTGGTTCCCCGACGCGGCCATAATCAGTGGCGCCTGAGTGCCGACAAACGAGGATAGCGAATGAACGACAAACCCCATCTTGACGTGGAGGCGCTGGCCGAACTGCAGGATGTGATGGAAGACGAGTTTGATGTCCTGATCCAGACCTACCTGGCAGACTCCCGTTCACGCATTGACGGCCTGAAAGAGGCGCTGGCAACGGCCGACCCGGAGCACTTCGCCAAGACCGCGCACAGCTTCAAGGGCAGTTGCATCAATATCGGTGCTCCCAGGCTCGGAGGCCTGTGTTTTGAGGCCGAGCAACTGGGCAAGGACGCCACTCTGGAACAGGCCCCTGCAGTGCTTGAACGGATTGAGGCCGAGTTTTCGGAGGTGGCTAGACGTTTGCAAAACTTTGGCCAGGAGGCCTGAACGTCAGCCCGTGTGAAGGTTTGGCACCGCTTTTGCAGCTCTCAGGAAAACGCTCCGAACAGGGGCTACCTGAGATCTAAAGCGGCAAGAGGTTGCCATGCAACAGACCATACTTCCCCAGGCACCGGCGAAAACGAGTCAGCCAGAGGTCGGTGCAGCGAAATCGCAAGGCCGGAAGGACCCGGAGGCCGGTGACAGTCGTTTTGACGAGCTGTCCAGGGCCGAGCAGAAGCGGATGGATGCCAAGCGCGCCGAACGTCGGGATCAGGCTGATGCCGCGCAGGAACGCAAGGCGGCCGACCGGGCCGATGAGAAAGCCGAAGCCTCCGGTACCCGGCCAGAAAAAAATGATACGCCCACTGACCAAAAGCAGGTAGCGGACTCCGATTCACCGGCCCGTCCTTCCTCGGCCAGTGACACCAGCAATACCGGCGATACTGAGGCAGACGATGCCCTGGTCGTTGCCGAACCGCTGATGCCCCTGACATTCGCCAATCTTCAGTCGCTGTATCCTGCAGCCGCCAACCAATCCGGTACGGGCGGACCTGAGAGCCTGGCATCAAATATGGCGCTCACAGGAACTCAGGCCACTCCCGGACTGATCAAGGGCCTGCCGGGGCAAACATCTGCCGGGGGAGGCAGCACCGCTCTGGCTCCGGGCATGCAGCTAACCGACCTGCTTGCCGGTGCGACAAGCGCTGAGAGCGCCCGTCCCGTTGATCCGACCAGTCTGCTCTCCAATCCCAGATTCCAGAGTGTAATGGATACCGCAGCGCAGCAGGCAGCACAGCCCGGAAAACTGGCTGCGGACGCCAACATTCCGCTCCGGGGCTACACCACCTCGGTGGATGTGCCGGTTGGACAGGCGGAGTGGGGCGACAAGGTCATGGGCAAGCTCAGTTGGCTGACCGCCCGCAATATGTCGGTTGCCGAAATACACCTCACGCCTCCGGATATGGGGCCAATGGAAGTCAAGGTAAAAGTCCACAACGATCAGGCCAGCGTCACCGTGCATGCGGCCAACCCGGTGGTGAGGGAGCAGCTCGAACAGCACTCCCACCGGCTCCGCGACATGCTGGGTGAACAGGGGTTGTCCCTGGGGCAGTTTGATGTCTCTGACCAGGGCGGTCAGCAGGCCGGTGGCGAGAGTGGTGAGGCCGGTGAGGGCGATGGTCGGTCTTCTGGTGGATCATCCCTGGCCAGCCACGATGCTGATGCAGAGTCGTTGAGCACCGGCCAGCTTGATCTGGGCTGGCGGGGTGAAGTGGACGTCTTTGCCTGAGTCCGGATGATTTCTGACCAATTCAGCCTGCTGTCTTCCGACTTCTTTGCCCATCCCCTCCGGCAACGCTAAACTGCGGTTCTGAATACAGGGGATGGGCTGTCTGGCCCGGCCTTTGCATCACATCAGCGAAAGGTTGTTCGGAGCTTTCCGGACGCCAAAAAAGTGACAAGCGAGTGTTATGGCCGAAAATACTGCGACCGAAGCGCCTGCCAAAAAAGGCAAGCTGAAACTGATCATCATGCTGGTGATCATCATTATCCTGGCGGTGGGCCTTTCCGTGGTCGGGACACTCTGGTTCCTGGGCGGAGGATTGCCCGGCGCAGATGACGCCGAAACCACGACTTCGGCAGAGCCCGCGTTTGTCGCCAGCAGTTATACCGAAATTGAGAAAGCCCTGGTGACCACCGTTCAGGCTCAGGGTCGACAGCGCTATGCCCAGGTCTATGTATCATTCGAAGCCAAAGATCCTGCTGCACTGGCCGCCGCTGACGTTCATATGCCGCTTATCCGCAGCCAACTGGTGATGGTGCTGGGCAGCAGCGACTTCATGCAGTTGCAAACGCCGGAAGGTCGTCAGACGCTGGCCGACAGCATGCTGCAGACTGTGAATCAGGTGCTGGAGCAGGAAGGGGAGCCGGCAATCGACCGGGTATTGTTCCGGAATTTTGTGGTTCAGTAATCATACCGGGCGGATAACCAACAGTTAGGGGCAGGAACAGGTATGCAGGATTTACTGTCACAGGACGAGATCGATGCCCTCCTCCACGGGGTGGATGATGGTGACATCGATACCTATGAAGAGACCGATGATACCGGCGTAAAGAACTACGACCTCGCCAGTCAGGATCGGATCGTCCGTGGCCGCATGCCAACGCTCGAGATGATCAACGAGCGTTTTGCCCGCTATACCCGTATCAGTCTGTTCAACCTGCTGCGCCGCAATGCCGATGTCTCCACCGGCGGCGTCCAGATCATGAAGTTCGGTGAGTACATCCATACCCTGTACGTACCCACCAGCCTTAACCTGTGCAAGGTTCGCCCGTTACGCGGTACATCCCTGTTCGTGCTGGACGCCAAGCTGGTGTTCAAACTGGTGGACAACTTCTTCGGTGGTGAGGGCCGCCATGCCAAGATCGAGGGGCGGGAATTCACACCGACCGAAACCCGAATTGTGCAAATGGTACTGAATCAGGTCTTCCACGATATGAAAGAAGCCTGGCACGCAGTCTTGCAGGTGGAATTCGAATACCTCAGTTCGGAAGTCAACCCGGCCATGGCCAACATCGTCAGCCCGAGCGAAGTGGTCGTGGTCAGCACCTTCCATATTGAACTCGATGGGGGGGGCGGCGAACTTCATTTCGCACTGCCGTACTCCATGATTGAGCCAATCCGCGATGTGCTGGATGCGGGTGTGCAGAGTGATATTGATGATGTCGACGAACGCTGGGTAAACGCCTTGCAGGAGGACATCAAAGAGGTCAATGTGCCCATCAATACCACCGTCTGCCGGCGCCGCATATCGTTGCGTGACATTGCCCGGATGAAAGCTGGCGATGTGATTCCGGTAGAGATTCCCGAGCACCTGACGGTGACCGCCAATGGTATTCCAATCTACAAGGCAACGCTGGGCACCCGCGACGGTAAGCTGGCGCTGAGGATTCACGACCGGGCCAAGTTGCCCAAGGTAAAGAAACAACTGAAGGTGGGACGCAATGGCTGACGACGACAAGAGAGACGAGCAGGAACTCAGCGAAGACGAAAAGCTGGCGGCCGAGTGGGAAGCGGCAATGGACGAGTCTGGCGATGCAGAGGGCTCCCGGGAAGACGAGTGGGCAGCGGCTATGGCTGAGGCTGAAGGTGGCGACGACCAGCCTGAAGCCGAACGCCAGGACGTGCGCACCGCGCCCATGGAGGAGTTTGGCGCGGACCAGGGCGCTGGTGGTGGCGAGTCTCCGAACATCGACGTGATCCTGGATATCCCCGTCACTATCTCCATGGAAGTGGGCAACACCCAGATTCCGATACGCAATCTGCTCCAGCTGAACCAGGGCTCGGTGATCGAACTGGACCGGCTGGCGGGCGAGCCTCTGGACGTGCTGGTTAATGGCACCCTGATCGCCCACGGTGAGGTGGTCATGGTCAATGAGAAGTTTGGTATCCGGTTGACGGACGTGATCAGTCCGGGTGAGCGAATCAAACGGCTGCAGAAATAATATGGCAAGACTGACGGGCTGGTTGCTGTTGTGGGCTCCGCTGCCGCTGTTGGCCGAGGAAACGGCAAAGGCGGGCGAAATCGCTGCCTCTGGCGGGCGTGCCCCGGATACTGTAGCGACGATACTGAGCCTGGGAGCGGGCCTGTTGGCGGTGGTGGCCATCATTTACGGTTGTGCCTGGCTGATCCGTCGGATGGGCGGCATGACCGGTATGAACAACAACGCTATCAAGGTGGTGTCTGTGCTGGCCATCGGTGCCAGGGAACGTATTGCGCTGGTGGAAGTGGGTCAGCAGCAGATTCTGCTTGGTATTACTCCCAGCACGATCAGGACCCTGCATGTATTTGATCAGCCGGTGGTGGATGCCGGCAATGCCGGCTCCAGTGACTTCGCCCGCAAGCTGCAGTCCATGATTGGCAAATCCTGGTCAGCGCCAGAGAGGAAAGACTAACGTCATGGTGGTGGCCATTCTCAAACGCGGTTTTCCCTGGCTTGCGCTGATTGCCGGCCTTTGTCTTCCCGCCCTGGCCCAGGCTGATCTGCCCGGCATCCCCGCATTTACAGTTGAACCAGGTGAGAACGGCACCGAGGAATATTCGGTAACCCTGCAGATCCTGGCGCTGATGACCGCGCTGACCTTCCTGCCGGCCATGCTGATGATGATGACCTCGTTTACCCGGATCATCGTGGTCTTTGCGATTCTTCGTCAGGCTCTGGGGCTACAGGCCACACCCTCCAACCAGATCTTGCTGGGGCTGGCGCTGTTTCTGAGCATTTTTATCATGAAGCCGGTGCTGGAAGAGGCGAACCGGGTGGGCCTGCAACCATACCTGCAGGAAGAGGTGACTTCACTGGAGGCGGTGGAACTGGCCAGCCAGCCGTTTCGCAAGTTTATGCTGGAGCAGACTCGAGAAGACGACCTGGCGCTGTTCATGAGGATTGCCGATGTTCAGTATGAAACACCGCAGGACGTGTCTTTCTGGATTCTGATGCCGGCGTTTGTCACCAGTGAACTGAAGACGGCGTTCCAGATCGGGTTTATTCTGTTTATACCATTCCTGATCATCGACATGGTGGTGGCCAGTGTTCTGATGGCCATGGGTATGATGATGCTGTCACCCATTATCATCTCGCTGCCGTTTAAAATCATGCTGTTTGTGCTGGTGGATGGCTGGGCCCTGATCATGGGAACCCTGGCCGCCAGTTACGGGATCTAGGAGGTATCATGACTCCGGAAACGGTTATCGACATACTGCGAGAAGCGCTCTGGCTGATTGTTTTGCTGTCTGCCGTCATCATCGGGCCGGGGCTGGCGATTGGTCTTGTGGTCAGTACCTTCCAGGCTGCCACCCAGATCAACGAGCAGACCCTCAGTTTCCTGCCTCGCCTCCTGATAACACTGATCGTGATCATTGCCGCCGGGCCCTGGATGCTGACCACCTTGCTGGACCACGCCAACGGGCTGATCTCCCGCATTCCCTATCTGATCGGCTGAGCCCATGCTGCCGGCGGAGTTCAGTGCAGATCTGATCGGCCAGTGGGTGGGGCAGCATATCTGGCCATTGTTCCGGCTGGCCAGTTTTCTCATGGTCATCCCTGTTTTCGGTACTCAACTGGTGCCGGCGAGGGTGCGGCTGGGACTGGCGTTACTGATGACCATCCTGATTGTGCCCATGATCCCTCCCGTTCCCCAGGTGGAAGCGCTCAGTGCCGACGCGGTCGTCATCACGCTGCAGCAGATCCTGATTGGTGTCGGCCTGGGCTTCGCGCTGACCGCACTCTGGCAGTTATTTGTGATCGCCGGGCAGATGATTGCCATGCAGATGGGCCTGGGCTTTGCCTCCATGGTAGACCCCGCCAATGGTGTTAACGTGCCAGTGCTGGCTCAGATCTACACCATCACCATTACTTTGCTGTTTCTGGTGATGAATGGCCATCTGGTGGCCTTCGAGGTGTTCATCGAGAGTTTCTACACCTTGCCTATTGGCCTGGAAGGGCTGGGGCAGGATGGTGTGTGGGCGCTGGCCCATCGCATTTCATGGATGTTTGCCTCTGCCATGTTGCTGGCATTGCCGGCCGTGACTGCGGTTCTGATTGTGAACATCTCTTTCGGTGTAATGACCCGTGCGGCGCCTCAGATGAACATCTTCGCCCTCGGCTTTCCGATTGGCCTGATTTTTGGGTTGTTTGCTATCTGGGTCTTACACGCCAATTTCCTGCCACACTTCGATCAGTACACGCGGGAAACGTTTGATTTCATGCGCGCTCTGCAAGGGCAACCCTGACCATGGCCGAAGAGAACGACAACAGTCAGGAAAAAACCGAAGAGCCTACCCCCCGACGCCTGGAGAAGGCCAAGGAGGAAGGCCAGACGGCTCGTTCCAAGGAACTCGCCACCATGGCGGTATTGCTGGCCGGTGCTGGCGGGCTTCTGATTTTTGGTACGTCGCTTGGCGCTTCTATTGAGTCCATCATGCGCGACTCCTTCGTAATCGAGCGCTCAGCGATTTTTGATACCCGGCATATGAGTGTTCAACTGATACTGGCGGCCAAAGAGGCGGCCTGGGCGCTGTCACCGATACTGGTGATGTTGCTGATTGCCGCCATTGCCGGCTCCGTTGGCATCGGCGGTCTGCTGTTCAGTGCCAAGGCCATCGCACCGAAATTCAACCGGATGGATCCGATCAAGGGCCTGGGACGAATGTTCTCCATGCGCTCCCTGATCGAGCTGGTCAAGGCGATTGCCAAGGTGGGCCTGGTGATGGCGGTCGCCATCCTGATTCTGAACCTTCGCACCGAAGACTTGCTTGCGATTGCCGAAGAGCCGACCGTACCTGCCATGGAGCACGTGCTGTGGACGCTGGGCTGGAGTTTCTTCTTCCTGTCCTGCGCCACCATTGCTATTGCCGCCATCGATGTGCCTTTCCAGATCTACGATCACCAGAAAAAGCTCCGTATGACCAAGCAGGAGGTCAAGGACGAGTACAAGGACACCGAGGGCAAGCCGGAGGTCAAAGGCAAGATTCGCCAGCTCCAGCGGGAGATGGCCCAGCGCCGGATGATGCAGGACGTTCCCAAGGCCGATGTGGTGATTACCAACCCGACCCACTATGCCGTGGCATTGAAGTACGATCAGAAAACCATGGGCGCGCCAGTGGTGGTGGCCAAGGGGGCAGACGAGGTGGCCTTCAAGATTATGGAAATTGCCAGGGAGAACAAGGTCGAGGTCCTGCGAACACCGCCACTGACACGGGCGGTGTATCACAATACCGATATTGGTGAAGAGATTCCGGACGGCCTGTACATGGCCATTGCTCAGGTGCTGGCCTACGTCTTCCAGCTGCGTCAGTTCCGCAAGGGCCGTGGGCCGAAGCCCGGCATGCCGGACTTCCCGATTCCGCCCGATATGCGGCGCGATATCTGAAGCCCTCTATTCCGGGGATCGGAATAGAGGCAGGATATTGCTTTCCGCGGGGTCAGCTGGATTCGTGCTCGTGAATCCGCTTGCCCCAGGCTTCCCGTTCGCCCGGCAGGATCAGGTTAAGGATGATGGCAACCACTGCGCACAGGGCGATGCCTTCCAGTTGGCCCAGCGCCATGTTGCCGATACCAAAGACCAGGGTCACGCCTACGATCACCAGATTACGGGACTGGGACAGATCCACCTGATGTCGGATCAGGGTATTCAGGCCCACAACGGCGATTGAACCGAACAGCAGGCAGAGGATGCCGCCCATAACCGGTACCGGAATGGTCTGCAACGCGGCGCCGAACTTGCCGACAAACGCCAGAACAATGGCAACCACCGCCGCCCACCACATAACTTTCGGGTTGAAGTTCTTGGTCAGCATCACCGCACCGGTTACCTCGGAATACGTGGTGTTGGGAGGACCGCCAAGCAGCGAGGCAGCGCTGGTGGCCAGACCATCACCCAGCAGGGTACGGTGCAAGCCCGGTTTTTCCAGATAGTTCTTGCGGGTAACGTTACCGATGGCCAGAACGTCGCCGATGTGTTCGATGGCTGGTGCGATGGCGACCGGAATCATGAACAGGATAGCGCCCCAGCTGAACGCCGGTGCTACGAAGTTTGGCATTGCCAGCCAATCAGCCTGCTGGATCGGCGTTGTGTCAACAATGCCCATGATGGCAGAGAGAAGGTAACCCACGAGGACACCGAACATGATCGGGATCAGCCGGAAAATGCCCTTGGCCCAGACCGACATGATGATGGTCACGGCCAAAGAGATCATGGCAATCCATATGGCAGTGTTGTAGGGCACCAGCTGAGTCTGGCCGTCACCGGTTTTGCCTGTAGCCATAAACACGGCTACCGGAGCCAACCCCAGGCCGATGGTCATGATGACCGGTGCAATCACCACCGGAGGCAGCAGCCGGGTAATGAAGCCGGTGCCACGCAGGCGAATCGCCCCGGACAGAATGATATACAGAATGCCTGCGGCCATCAGGCCACCGAGGGTTTCTTCCAGGCCAAAGCGGCCTTTGGAGGCCAGCACCGGCGCGATAAACGCGAACGATGAAGCCAGGAAGATCGGGATCTGGCCACCGGTGACAATGTGAAAAATCAGAGTGCCCAGGCCGGCAGTGAACAGCGCGACGTTCGGGTCCAGGCCGGTAATCAGTGGCATCAGTACCAGGGCGCCAAAAGCCACCAGCAGCATCTGGGAACCGGCAATAGCCTGTTTCCATACCGGATCGTTGTTATGGTCCTGCATGCTCAGACGTCCTTCTGCTTGGTGCCGAAGATCTTGTCGCCGGCATCACCCAGGCCCGGCAGAATGTAGCCTTTCTCGTTCAGGCGCTCATCCACCGATGCGGTGTAGATGGACACGTCCGGGTGTTTTTCCAGAACCTTTTCCACGCCCTCCGGCGCAGCCACCAGAACCAGAGCCCGGATTTCGGTGCTACCGGCCTTTTTGAGCAAATCGATGGTGGAAATCATGGAGCCGCCGGTAGCCAGCATCGGATCGATGATCAGGGCCATGCGCTGATCCAACTCGCCTACCAGTTTTTCCAGGTAGGTTTCCGCTTCGAGGGTGTCTTCGTTGCGGATCTGGCCAACCACGCTCACCCGGGCCACCGGAATCAGGCTCAGGACACCGTCCAGCATGCCCAGACCGGCACGTAGGATGGGCACGATGGTTACCTTCTTGCCGTGGATCTGCTCCACGGAGACCGGGCCGGCCCAGCCCTCAATGGTTTTTTCCTGAAGATTGAAGTCTTTGGTGGCCTCGTAAGTCAGCAACGCGCCAACTTCCTGTGCCAGCTCTCGGAAGTTTTTGGTACTGATGTCGGCGCGGCGCATGAGGCCGAGCTTGTGGCGGATCAGAGGGTGCTTCACTTCATGGATCGGCATGGGGTCACCTGTGTGTTCTGGTTTCTGGCTTGAATCGGGATAATGCAAATGGCGAAAGGATACCGTATCTGGGCCGCTGCGTCAGGCGTTGAAAGGTGCTCAGACGTCAAATTTTGCAAGGGCTGGTACGGTTCTTGCGATACCACCCGGAAAGCGACCCCCGGTGTCAGATTTTCGACCCGGAAAATGCCCGCAGGCACAGATACGTGGAGACAGACCCGGCATGGACAGAGCTCTAGTCCTTAACAACGTCAAATCCCTGACGCGGGGGAACCTCGGCATCCCCCTGATGCTGATGGGGCTGCTTGGCATGATGATTCTGCCCATGCCGGCGTTCCTGCTGGATGTGTTCTTCACCTTCAACATCACTCTGTCCATCGTCATTCTGCTGGTCTGTGTGTACGCCATGCGGCCGATGGAATTTGCCTCCTTCCCCACGGTATTGCTGGTGGCCACCCTGTTGCGGCTGGGCCTGAACGTGGCGTCCACCCGGATTGTATTGCTGAATGGCCATGAGGGCGGCGATGCTGCCGGTAAGGTGATCGAGTCCTTTGGTGAAGTCCTGATTGGGGGGAACTACGCTGTTGGCCTGGTGGTCTTCGCCATCCTTATGATCATCAACTTCCTGGTTGTCACCAAAGGTGCCGGCCGGGTGTCTGAGGTCAGTGCCCGCTTCACCCTGGATGCCATGCCTGGCAAGCAAATGGCGATTGACGCCGATCTGAACGCCGGGCTGATCAATCAGGACGAGGCGAAGTCACGCCGTTCGGAAATCGCTCAGGAAGCGGACTTTTACGGTTCCATGGACGGCGCCTCGAAGTTTGTGAAAGGCGATGCCGTTGCAGGCTTGCTGATCCTGGCGATCAACATCGTTGGTGGTGTGGCTATCGGCATGATGCAGCACGGGTTGGATTTTGGTCTGGCAATGGAGCGTTATGCCCTGCTGACCATCGGTGATGGTCTGGTTGCCCAGATTCCCTCGCTGTTGCTCTCCACGTCGGCCGCCATCATGGTTACCCGGGTAACGTCCAGCCAGGACATGGGTGGCCAGATCATTCAGCAGATGTTCAGCGCTCCCAAAGCGTTGGGCATTGCGGCCGGTATCCTGATTCTGCTTGGCCTGATTCCGGGGATGCCCCACATCGCGTTTCTCGGCCTTGGTTTGCTGGCCGCTGGCGCAGCCTGGTTTATCTGGAAGAAACAGCAGCAAACGGTTGAGGATGAAGGTGGTTTTGTTGGCCGCGGCGGCATGGCTGGTGGTGCGGCCCGGCAGGGTGCGGAAATTTCTCCGGATCGTCCGGGCGGCGAGGGGCAGGCACTGCCGGCGCCGGGGGAAACCCGCGAGCTCGGATGGGATGACGTGGCCACGGTGGACATTGTCGGGCTGGAAGTGGGTTACCGGCTGATCCCGCTGGTAGACAAATCCCAGGGTGGACAATTGCTCAGTCGGATCAAAGGGGTTCGTAAGAAGCTTTCGCAGGATCTGGGCTTCCTCATGCCTTCGGTGCACATTCGCGACAACCTGGATCTTATGCCGAACGTCTACCGGATTACCCTGATGGGCGTGACCATTGCCGAGGCCGAGATCCATCCGGAGCGGGAGCTGGCCATTGATCCGGGGCAGGTGTTTGGCAAAGTTGAAGGCATTGCCGGCAAGGACCCCGCCTTCGGCCTGGACGCCATCTGGATTGAGTCCGACAGGAAGGATCAGGCTCAGACCCTGGGTTACACCGTGGTGGATGCGAGTACCGTGGTGGCGACACATCTGAATCAGATCCTGCAGAAACACGCTCATGAACTGATTGGCCACGAAGAAGCCCAGAAGTGGCTGGACCAGTTGGAGAAGATTTCGCCCAAGCTGGCGGAGGAACTGGTGCCGACCACGATTTCCATCAGCATCCTGTTGAAAGTTTTGCAGAACCTGTTGAAAGAAGAAGTGCCGGTGCGGGATATGCGCTCCATTGCCGAGGCCATCGTGAACGTGCATCCAAAGAGTCAGGACCCGAAAGTACTGACCACGGTAGCCCGCCAGGCGCTGCGCCGGATGATTGTTCAGAGTATTTGTGGCAACGACGCCGAAATCCCTGTTATCACGTTGGATCCAGACCTGGAACAGTTATTGCTGAAGTCTGTTCAGCAGAGTCAACAATCCGGCGGTCAGGATGACATTGGTCTGGTGCTTGAGCCCAACATGGTGGAAAAGCTGCAACGATCCCTTCAGGACAGCGTGCAGCGCCAGGAAATGCTCGGCAAGCCCGCCATCCTGCTGGTTTCGGGGCCCTTGCGGCCAGTACTGGCGAAGTTTGCCAGCTACGGGGTAGAGCGTTTGCATGTGCTCTCTTACCAGGAAATCCCGGATAACAAACAGATCACGATAGTCGCTTCTGTGGGTCAATAAACCGACGGAGCATCGCGGGGAGCCAGAGTGCTTGCCGGTGGGAGGATGAAACAGCATGAAAGTAAAACGGTTTTTTGCGCAGTCCATGGCTGAGGCCCTGAAGCAGGTAAGCCACGAAATGGGGCCGGATGCCGTTATTCTGTCTAACCGCCGGGTTGATGGTGGTGTTGAGATCGTGACGGCACTCGACTACGACGAAAACATGGCGCGTCAGCGTCTTGGCGATAGGGCGGTTGAAGCCACCAACGGCTCCCGGCTGGCAGAGATGCAGGCCGAGCAGCATCGTCGGCTGGAAGAGGAGCTGAACCGGTCCCGCAGTCGCATTCGTGAGGTTCGGGAAAAGCGCGCAGGAAGTGGCGCCTCAGGTGGCGTGGCGTCGTCCTTGTCTTTCGAGACTGCCGATTTTCCGGCGTCACGTCCCAGTGATGAAGCGCTGGCAAAGCCGTTTGCGGGTAGCGAATCCGGCGCCGGTGGCTATGCCGATGAACTGGCCAGTATGCGTGCCGAAATCAGCTCTCTGCGTGATCTGGTCAGTGGTAAGGCTGCAACTGCCACGCCGACCGGCAACAGCGCAGTTCAGCAACGATTGGCCGAGCGCCTGCAGGAGTTCGGTTTGGGCGCGGAGCTGGCCGGCTCTCTGTCCCGTCGGCACCGGGCCGGGCGTCTGGAGGACGGCTGGAAGCAGTCACTGAAAATGCTGGCGACCGGCGTTCGTACCGGTCGCGAAGACTGGCTTGATGCCGGCGGTATCTATGCCCTGGTCGGGCCAACCGGGTCTGGCAAAACCACCACCATTGGCAAGCTGGCGGCCCGCTACGTCCTTGAGCATGGTCCGGATTCGTTGGCACTGGTGACCACCGACCGCTATCGTGTGGCCGCTCATGAGCAGCTCTTCGTGTTCGGCCGCATCCTGAATGTGCCCGTGCGTGTGGTGGATGAGAGCCATTCCCTGGATGACATTCTTGATGAGTTATCGGATCGACACCTGGTGCTGATTGACACTGCCGGCCTGACCAGTGCCGACCGCGGTTACCAGGAACAACTGGCGGAGTTGGCTCGCAGCGATCACAATATCCGTACACATCTGGTGGTCTCCGCCACCAGTCAGCCACGTATCATGAAATCCGTGTGGCATTGCTATAAGATGGCAAGCCTTGCAGGCTGCATCATGACCAAGATTGATGAGGCCCTGACCCTGGGCGAAGCGCTCGGGTTCGTTATGGAGACCAGCTTACCGGTGGCCTGGTACACCGATGGCCAGAAGATACCGGAAGATCTCCAGAGGGCGGAGGCCATTCCGTTAGTGCGCCTGGGCGTAGAACGGCTTAAGGCCGTGCAGAGCGCACAGACAGTCGCCGAAGGTGCCTGAGCCTCGTTGGCGACCAGAATAAAACACCGGCACGCGTGCCCGTACAAGAACGTAGTAAGAGACTGATAACAGTATGAGCAGACCACATCCGGTTCAGGTGATTGCGGTTTCCGGCGGCAAGGGCGGTGTCGGCAAGAGCAATGTTTCGGTCAATCTCGGTATCGCCCTGGCCCAGAAGGGGCGCCGGGTTGTCTTGCTGGACGCGGATCTCGGGCTCGCCAACATCGATGTGTTGCTCGGCATTACCGCCAATCGAAATCTTCAAGACGTACTCAGCGGCGATTGTGATCTGAAAGACGTGCTGGTGAATGGCCCTGGTGGTATCAAGATTGTACCGGCTTCCTCCGGCACCCAGCGTATGACCCAGCTCAGCGCCATGGAACATGCCGGCCTGATCAACGCTTTCAGTGAGCTGGGCGACCAGATTGACGTTCTGATTGTGGATACCGCCGCAGGTATTTCTGAATCGGTGGTCAGCTTCCTCAGGGCCTCGCAGGAACTTCTGCTGGTGGTCTGCGACGAACCTACTTCCATTACCGATGCCTACGCGTTGATCAAGCTGATGAACCGGGATTATGGCACCAACCGCTTCCGTATCTTGGCAAACCAAGTCCGCAATGAGCAGGAAGGCCGCCATCTGTTTGAAAAACTGACCCGGGTCACCGAGCGTTTTCTGGATGTGGCACTACAATATGTAGGTATCGTGCCTTACGACGAGGCCGTCAAGAAAGCCGTCCAAAGACAGAAAGCGGTATTGGATGCCTATCCGAGGGCGAAAGCCTCGCTGGCTATCCGGGCTCTGGCCGAAAAAGTGGACAGTTGGCCTTTGCCGTCCTCTCCCAGGGGGCATCTCGAATTCTTCGTGGAGCGGCTCGTCGAAGTCTGATCTGAATCCAGTCCTACAAGAAAACCGGATACATGACATTGGCGAAAAATCTGGGAATTTACCATCAGGCCGGCGCCAGGAGCCCTTCAGCCCTGATTGAAGAGCATGCGCCGCTGGTCAAGAAAATCGCCCTTCATCTCATGGCCCGGCTGCCGCCATCAGTGCAGCTGGAAGACCTTATGCAGGCCGGTATGATTGGCCTGCTGGAGGCCGCGCAGCGCTATTCTTCCGGCAAAGGTGCCACCTTTGAAACCTACGCAGGGATTCGCATCCGCGGCGCCATGGTGGATGAGATCCGCAAAGGCGACTGGGTGCCCCGCTCAGTGCATCGCAACGCCCGGCGAATCGCCAGTGCTATCAAGCAGGTGGAAGATCGTACCGGGCGCGAGGCCCAGGATGCCGAAGTAGCTGAAGAGCTTGGCATTGGTCTGGACGAGTATCATGCCTCACTCGCCGACGCTAACAGCGGTAGACTTTTTAGTCTTGATGAGCTCAATGAATCCGGCGAGCTGCCGATAGAAGAAGCAGAAGCGAGTGATAATCCGCTGGACGGTATTGCTTCAGGCGCTTTCCAGCGAAGTCTCGCAGACGCCATTGAGCAGTTGCCTGAGCGTGAAAAGCTGGTATTGAGCCTGTATTACCAGGAAGAGCTCAACCTCAAGGAAATCGGTGCGGTGCTAGGGGTCAGTGAGAGCCGGGTAAGCCAGATTCACAGCCAGGCGGCGTTGCGACTTCGCAGCCGGCTGGCCGAGTGGCGGGATGGTGACAACGACTGATCGGCCAGGTGCTGTGTTTCTCTTTCAGCAAGCTGTGTAGCTTTTGGTAAACGATGCTTTACAACGTGCGCAAACACCACACAATAAGCGCTTAAGGTAGCAGCCTGCTAGACTTCCAAAAGGCTGAATGAATTCCGGGTGTTACTGACTGGAGGTCCCATTGGACAAGAACATGAAAATTCTCATTGTGGATGACTTCTCCACAATGCGACGCATCATCAAAAACCTGCTGCGAGATCTCGGCTTCACCAATACGGATGAAGCAGACGATGGCAACACCGCGTTGCCCATGCTCCGAAGCGGCAAGTATGACTTCCTGGTGACTGACTGGAACATGCCCGGCATGTCGGGCTTTGACCTTCTGAAGGCTGTCCGTGCTGATGAAAACCTGAAGAACCTGCCGGTTCTGATGGTAACGGCAGAGGCCAAGCGGGACCAGATCGTGGCTGCGGCTCAGGCCGGGGTGAACGGGTATGTGGTCAAGCCTTTCACGGCAGCCGTGCTGAAGGAAAAGATCGAGAAAATCTTCGAACGAATCCAGTAACCAGAGGTCGGATGGCTCGCCATGAGTGATACCAAACAGAACCATCAGGGCCTTGATCCGGAGGTGGCGGAGAAGCTTCAAAAGCAGGCCTCCGACCTGGCCGAGAATGTAAACGCCGGGAATTATGCCAAGGCGATGACCCTGATCAATGAACTGAGCGAGGTTCGCGATCAGAGTCTGTATCGGGAAGTGGGGCGACTGACCCGCAGCCTCCATGAGGCAATCCGGAACTTCCAGATAGACCCGCGTAATGCCGAGCAGAAAGAAGTGCTGTCGAAGATGAGCGACGCTTCTGACCGTCTG
Organism: Marinobacter sp. RI1; assembly: GCF_041155085.1. NCBI lineage: Bacteria > Pseudomonadati > Pseudomonadota > Gammaproteobacteria > Pseudomonadales > Marinobacteraceae > Marinobacter > Marinobacter sp. RI1. The sequence goes on along the minus strand of NZ_AP031605.1, from coordinate 3,054,391 downwards.
GCCTATGTGGTTCAGATGACCAGCCAGGCGGCGAACCGCACCATGGATCTGGTTGAGGAAAGCATGCCGGTGGCTCACGCCATGCGGGATGAAGCGGTTTCCCTGCGGGATGAGTGGCAGCGTCTGCGCCGTCGTGAAATGGAGCCTGCGGAGTTTCGGGAGCTTTACGGTCGCATCGACAAGTTCTTCGCTGGCCTGACGACAGACTCCGACAGTCTGTACCAGAACCTGTCGGAAATCCTTCTGGCTCAGGATTTTCAGGATCTTACCGGTCAGGTTATCCAGAAGGTCACCGCGTTGGTGAAAGAGGTGGAAGACAACCTTCTTGGTCTGGTGGTGATGGCCAGCCACGTTGATCAACTGACCGGCACAGTGCATCAGATTGAAGAAAAAGAAGAATCGGCCGAAAAAGGGGTAGGGCCCCAGATCAAGGCCGATGAGCGGGAAGATGTAGTTTCGGGACAGGACGATGTGGACGATCTGCTGTCCAGTCTCGGATTCTGATAATAAAGAGGGTGACGCATGGCGTTAGATGCTGATGAAGAGATCCTGCAGGACTTCCTGGTAGAAGCCGGCGAGATACTCGAAAAGTTGTCGGAGCAGCTGGTGGATCTGGAGCAGCATCCCGATGACAGCGATCTGCTGAACGCCATTTTCCGTGGCTTCCATACCGTGAAAGGGGGCGCAGGCTTCCTTCAGCTGGAGGCACTGGTTAATTGCTGCCACTCTGCGGAGAACGTGTTTGATATTCTCCGGAATCACAAGCGCAAGGTAACACCGGACCTGATGGACGTGGTGCTGGAGGCGCTGGACAACGTTAATGCCATGTTCGAAGAAGTCCGCAACCGGGAAGAACCGACGCCCGCGCCGGACGAACTGATTGAAGCTCTGGATGCACTCGCCAAACCCGAGTCCGAGGATGCACCGGCGGTGGAAGCACCAACCCCGGCACAGGAGCCGTCGTCTGCGGATGTCGGACAGCAAGGGGATCAGGGCGATATCACTGACGAAGAGTTCGAGCAGCTGCTGGACGCGTTGGCGGATGAAAAATCCGATGGCCAGAAACCGGTCGGCAACGAGCAGGTGAGCACCCCGGCAGAATCCGCCGGCGGCTCAGACAGTGATGAGATTACCGACGATGAATTTGAGGCCCTGCTGGATCAACTCCACGGCAAGGGCCAGTTTGCCGGCGCGCCTGCGGAAGATGAAGCGCCCAAGGCAGATATCGACACCAGCGGTGGCTCGGAGAAATCATCCGGTGACGCCGATCTGATTTCCGACGACGAATTCGAGAACCTGCTGGACGAACTGCATGGCAAGGGTGCAGGCCCAAGCGCGGGGGCTGCCGCAGGTGAGCCCAAGCCTGCGCCGGCTCCATCAAGCAAGGCCGAACCAGCCCCGGAACCAAAGAAAGCGGAAGCCAAAGCCGAGAGCAAGGCCGCTTCCAAGCCGGCCCCTGCACCTGCCCGTGAGGCCGCACCAGCGGGCGAAACCACGGTTCGGGTTGATACCAAACGCCTGGACGACATCATGAACATGGTGGGCGAACTGGTGCTGGTGCGTAACCGCCTGCAGCGTCTGGGTTCCGAAAGCGAAGACGAACACATGCACAAGGCAGTGGCCAATCTCGATGTGGTGACCACGGATCTGCAGGCTGCCGTCATGCAAACACGGATGCAGCCGATCAAGAAAGTTTTCGGCCGTTTCCCCAGAGTGGTGCGCGACCTGGCCCGCAGTCTGAAGAAAGAAGTGAATCTGGTCATGCACGGTGAGGAAACCGACCTGGATAAAAACCTGGTTGAAGCTCTGGCCGATCCCCTGGTGCACCTGGTGAGAAATTCCGTGGATCATGGTGTCGAGGCACCGGACGTACGGGAAAAGGCCGGCAAACCTCGCGCTGGAACCGTGACTCTGTCGGCGGAGCAGGAAGGCGACCATATTCTGCTGTCCATTGTCGACGACGGCGCCGGTATGAATCCTGATGTCTTGCGCCGCAAGGCGGTCGAGAAGGGCCTGTACGATCAGGATGCGGCAGACCGCCTTACCGATAACGAATGCTTCAATCTGATTTTTGCGGCCGGTTTCTCCACCAAGGACCAGATTTCCGATGTCTCTGGTCGGGGTGTCGGCATGGACGTGGTGAAAACCAAGATCGGCCAGCTCAATGGGCAGATCAATATCATGTCCGAACAGGGTAAGGGCACCAGCATTATCATCAAGGTGCCGCTGACTCTGGCCATTATGCCAACGTTGATGATCATGCTTGGTGACCAGTCTTTCGCGCTGCCGCTGGTGAATGTGGTGGAGATTTTCCACCTGGATCTGACCAAGACCAACATTGTCGACGGCAAAGAGTGTATTGTCGTGCGGGACAAAGTGTTCCCACTGTTCCACATCAAGCGCTGGCTGGTGCACGGTGCGGCAGGTCAGGCCGAGCCGGAGAATGCGCACGTGGTGATTGTGGCCATGGGGACCAAACAGGTCGGCTTTGTCGTTGATCAGCTGATTGGCCAGGAAGAGGTGGTGATCAAACCTCTGGGCCGGGCCCTGCAGGGGACGCCAGGAATGGCCGGCGCCACCATCACCGGTGATGGCCGTATCGCCCTGATTATTGATGTGCCGAGCCTCCTGCAGCACTACGGCTGAGCAGGAATTTCCGGGATTGTGTAGGAGAAATGGATGACAGTTTCTGTCCTGGTCGTGGATGATTCGGGCTTTTTTCGCAAACGGCTGACGGAAATCCTGACGGCCTCGGGCCAGATTAAAGTGGTAGGCGCCGCCACCAACGGGCGGGAAGGTGTCGAGCTGGCAGAAAAACTGCGCCCCGATGTGATCACCATGGATTACGAGATGCCGGTGATGGACGGCATCTCTGCCGTGCGCGAGATCATGCGCAAACATCCCACCCCGGTTTTGATGTTCTCGTCCCTGACCTATGAAGGTGCCCGCGTTACCCTGGATGCCCTGGAAGCCGGGGCAGTGGATTTCCTGCCCAAGAACTTCGAGGAAATTGCCAGGGACACCAGTCAACTTCAGAAAATCCTTATCCAGCGTATTCTGGATGTGGCTGGTAGCCGCCCGGGCGCCCGATCGGCGCCTGTGGCCCCGAGGCCGGCGGCACCGGCTGCGGAACCTCGCCGTGAACCTGTCGAGCGCGCCGGTTCGCGCCTGCACCGCCCGGTAACGACGGAACCCCGTAAAGACCCTGCGAGCTCCGAGCCGGTTCGTAAACCCGCCAGAAAAACGGCCGCCAGGCACTACAGTGTGGTAGCCATCGGCACTTCCACCGGTGGCCCCGTTGCGCTGCAAAAGGTGCTAACGGCGTTACCGGCTTCGTTTCCCGCGCCTATTGTGCTGGTTCAGCACATGCCCGCCAGCTTCACTCCGGCCTTTGCCGAGCGGCTCAACAAGTTGTGTCGCATTGAGGTGCGCCAGGCCGAGGACGGCGACGTGCTTCGTCCGGGACTGGCCCTGCTGGCGCCCGGTGGCAAGCAGATGATGATTGAAAGTCGCGGCGGGCAGGCAAAAGTGCGGATTCTTCCGGGCGATGACCGCTTGAATTATAAACCCTGTGTGGATGTTACCTTCGGCTCTCTGGCCAGGAGCTTCCCAGGCAAAACCCTGGGCCTGATCCTCACTGGTATGGGTTCCGACGGCAAGGAAGGCTGCAGGATGATGAAGCAGTCCGGTTCCGTGATCTGGTCCCAGGATGAGAAATCCTCCGTCATCTATGGCATGCCGATGGCTGTGGCCAAAGCCGGACTGAGCGACGAGATTCTGGCGCTGGAGGATATTGGCGCGCGGCTGGTTGAAGGTGTGAGCTGATGGATATTCTGAGCCTGCTCGGAATCATCCTGGCGTTCGTGGCCATCCTGGGTGGCAATCTGCTGGAAGGAGGCGCTGTCAGTTCGCTGTTCAACGGCCCGGCCGGGTTGATCGTGGTGGGCGGAACTCTGGCGGCGACCATCCTGCAAACCTCCTGGCCGATGCTCAAGCGTGCCTTCGGTCAGGTTCGCTGGGTGTTTATTCCGCCCTACATCTCGCTGGAAGATGGCATTGGCAAGGTCATCGACTGGAGCGTCAAAGCCCGCAAACAGGGCCTGCTGGGCCTGGAAGGGCTTGCGGAGAGAGAGCCCGAGCCGTTTGCCCGGAAAGGGCTGCAGTTGCTGGTTGATGGTGCCGAGCCCGAGTCCATTCGCAGTATCATGGAAGTCGACCTGGAAACCCGGGAGCAGCGCGATCTGGAGTCGGCCAGAGTCTATGAGGCCATGGGTGGGTATTCCCCCACTATCGGTATTATTGGCGCGGTGATGGGCCTGATTCAGGTCATGACCAATCTGGAAGATCCCCAATCACTGGGTGGCGGCATCGCCACGGCCTTTGTGGCGACCATCTACGGCGTTGCCCTGGCCAACCTGTTGTTCTTTCCGGTGGCCAATAAATTGCGGGGCATCATCAAGGAACGCACCCGTTATGAGGACATGATGATCGATGGCATTATCGCCATTGCCGAGGGCGAAAACCCGAAATCCATCGAATTGAGACTGCGGGGCTTCCTGCAGTAATTCCGGGCCAGGGCTTCCTATGCGCCGTCGCAGACCACCCCAGGATGATCTCCACAACAAGGAACGCTGGCTGATTTCCTACGCGGATTTCATCACGCTTCTGTTTGCCTTTTTCGTGGTGATGTACTCGGTATCGTCCGTGAATGAGGGCAAGTACAAGGTGCTGTCGGAAACCTTCACCGGTGTCTTTAACGCCCCGCAGCGCTCATTACAACCGGTCACCGTGGGCGGCCAGCCGGTCCGGGCGCCGCAACAACAGCATGAAGATGTTATTCCGCCGCCGGTTACCGAGGCGCCCCGTAATCCGGAGCTGGATGCCGAGGGCCGCACCGAGGCTTTGCGAACCATGGCCAACCAGCTTGCCATGGAATTCGACGAATTGATCAATCAGGGGGTGGTGAGTCTGGAAACCAGCAGCGAGTGGATTGAACTCAATCTGCCGAACAGCATGCTCTTTGGTAGTGGTGATGCTGAGCCCCATTACGACTCTTTTGAAGTCATTGAAAAGATCGCCAGTGTACTGCGCAACCGCGACAATGCGGTCAAGGTGGAAGGCTTTACCGATAACCAACCCATTCGTACCAGCCGCTTTCCGTCCAACTGGGAACTTTCGACCGCCCGTGCAGCGGCTGTCGCCCGGATGTTGATGATGGAGGGCATCGAGCCAGAGCGCCTGGCAGCGGTGGGTTATGGTCAATACCAGCCCGTGGCCCGCAACGACACCGAGGAGGGCCGGCGGCGTAACCGCCGGGTGGTTCTGCTGATCTCCCGGGATGCAAGCATCCGGGGGGCGGTGCGCTGATCACCTGCAGGTGGCAGATGCGTATGGCTGAGCTGGCACACTTCCTGTATTACCTGTTGTTCATCGTCCGAATCGGCAAGGGGTTGCCGCAAAACCATCGATTCGGCTTTCAAGTTACCCGTATCCTTGCCGATAAGTTGAACAGAGGCCGGCGCATGACGCCAGGCTGAGCCGTTACCGGAGAACAAAACGTGCGTATCTGGGCTGTAGCCAATCAAAAAGGTGGAGTGGGGAAGACAACCTCTGTGGTCGCCCTGGGCGGACTGCTGGCCCAACGTGGCAAGCGTGTGCTGGTGGTTGATCTGGATCCGCACGGATCGCTGACCAGCTGGTTTGGTTATGACCCGGATACCATCGCCCACAGCGTATTTGATCTGTTTCAGCATCAGGGCAAGGTTCCTGAAGGCCTGCCGGCGCAACTGATCACCGATACCGGTTGCCCCGGGCTGTCGCTGCTGCCTGCCAGTACTGCACTGGCCACCCTGGAGCGTCGGATGATTGGCGTTGAGGGTATGGGGCTGATTGTCTCCCGTGCCCTGGCCCAGTTGTGGGATGATTTTGACTACGTGATTCTCGACAACACGCCGTCACTGGGTGTGCTCATGGTGAATGCACTGGCCGCTGCCCAGTACCTGGTGATTCCGGTACAGACCGAGTTTCTGGCCATCAAGGGCCTGGAACGAATGCTGCACACCCTGCAAATGATCATGCGCTCCCAGAAGAACGAATTACCGTACATGATCGTTCCCACACTCTATGATCGCCGGACGCAGGCTTCGGTCAAGAGCCTTAATCTGTTGCGCAAGACCTATCAGGATACCCTCTGGCGTTTCGCCGTACCGGTTGATACCAAATTCCGGGATGCCAGCCAGGCCGGGGTTATTCCCTCGCAACTGGATGCGGAAACCCACGGTGTCCGGGCCTACGATCATTTGTTGGACGACCTCCTGAAGCGAACCGGTTCGGTGAAGGAGCGTCAGCATGGCTGACAGAAAAATGACGCAACTGGCTGCGCCGGAAGCGGCCATTGCCAGTTATCTGGATGAGTTGCTGCACACCGCCACCAGCACTGCGTTGCAGGAAGAGCAGGTACAGCCTGAGCCGGAGGCGTTAGAGGCGCAACCGGAGCCGGAGCCGGAGCCGCCGAAACCGGTAAAAACCGAAGCAAAGCCTGTCACCAGAGCCCGTCCTCGCCCAATCGTTCAGGCACCTGTGGTGGAACAGAAAGCGCCGGAGCCGGTTCAGACGGAGGCGCCGGTCACGGCCCCGGGCAACGATGGCGAGGTGCCACCGGCGCGCCCGGACTGGTCGAAAGAGCCGTTCGAGTGCCTGATTTTTACGGTGGCCGGGCTGCAGTTGGCGGTGCCGCTGGTTCTGTTGGGCGCCATTCATCGTATTGAAGAAGAGATCCGGCCAATTCCTGGCAGTCCCCGGTGGTACATGGGGATACGGCCGGATCGGGACCACAACCTGCGGGTTGTGGACACCGCCGAGTGGATTATGGCTGGCCGGGTACCGGCTGGTGCCCGGGACAATTACCGGTTTGTGATCCGGCTGGATGACAGTGAGTGGGGGCTGGCCTGTGACGATGTGGCCCAGTCTTTCACGCTGCGACCGGATGAAGTGCGCTGGCGCACAGCGCGCAGCAAGCGCCCCTGGCTGGCGGGCACCGTGGTTGACCACATGTGTGCGTTGATCGATGTGCGCACCATGGCGCATCTGCTGGTGCGGGCAGAGCGTGAACACCATCTGGATCTGAGTTAAACAGGTCCGTTACTCAATGAAACCGTGTGAGGCTGGCACGGTTTGTGCCCTTAACTATAGTATTGGGCACTGATGATGAATTTTTGACGATCAGGTTGCCCGCCGGGCAGCCGAGAAGGAGAGAGTGCTATGGCATCCCCGAGCGGACAGCAAAATCAGGCCCAGGACGATCAGGTACTGCAGTACGTGACTTTCCGCCTGGATGACGAAACCTATGGCATCAACGTGATGCAGATCCAGGAAGTGCTGCGTTACACGGAAATCGCGCCGGTTCCCGGAGCCCCGGATTATGTGCTGGGGATCATCAACCTGCGGGGTAACGTGGTTACGGTCATCGATACCCGTCGCCGGTTCGGGTTGGCGGACGCGGAAGTGACCGATGCCACCCGGATTGTGGTCATGGAGTCGTCCAGCCAGGTGATGGGCATTCTGGTGGATTCTGTGGCAGAGGTGGTCTATCTCAAGGCCAGTGAAATTGAAACTGCACCGAACGTGGGGAACGAGGAAAGTGCCAAGTTCATCCAGGGCGTGTGCAACAAGAACGGCGAGCTGATCATTCTCGTCGAATTCGACAAGATGCTGTCAGACCACGAGTGGGCTGAAATCGCGTCGCTGTAACCGGCTTTTCACAGCGCAGTGATGGACGTCTCCCGTGGTCACCAACAACGGAGACGTCCATTATGAGTTTCACCATTCCCTCCTGGCTCCCCTGGGGCCTGACCGCTGCAGCCATCACTCTGGTTCTGGTTCAGGGTGTTATCCATGGCCGGCGTATCCGGGCCTTACAGGCTTCTGTCAAGCAGCGTTGCGATACCCTTGGCCGTGAACTGCATGCCACTACCAGTGGCAGCCTCGGCGTGGGGCAGCGCCTGGTAGCCTGTGAGCGGCAGATTCATGAGCTCAAGAACACTCTGGAAGAAATGCGGCAGAATGATCCGTTGCGAATTTCCTACGACGAAGCCGCGCGACTGGTTGATCTTGGCGCGGATATCGACGATCTTATGAATACCTGCGGAATTTCCCGTCCGGAGGCCGAACTGGTATCTGCCCTGAAGCGGCGACAGGCGGCCTGATCTGGCGTTTTATCGGATGCTGCTGAATGAAGAAGCTCTATCAGAGGGCCGTTGAGGCCCTCGCTGTTGTTTCCCGCCCTGATTTTGTTTCTGGTGCCGATCTCGTCCCCTCCATCACCGGCCACTCAATACCCAGAGAAGAAACGGTTCGCCACCTGCTGAGCCTGATGCCAGAGATCGAGCCTGACCAGGTCGTCATGCACGTTGGGGGCGGCTCAGGTTATGTGACCGCCGTGCTGGCGGATCTGGCTCACCGGGTGGTTTATGTTGACCGCAACCCGGCACTGGTGGAAAAAGCCCGCGAGCGCTTTTTCAAGCACGGCGTCCATAATGTGGATGTTGTTCAGGCCTCGGCAGATACCGGGCTGGAACTGGACGCGCCCTGTGACCTGATTCTGTGTACGACCTTCATCCAGGATCCCAAGGCGCTTCTGCCGAACCTGCGCGAGGGCGGGAACCTGGTGTGCCTGGAGGGTCGGGCGGGGCCGGTGCCCAGTGTCGCCATGTTCCAGCGCAGGGGCGACAAGCTGGAGCGGGTCAGAACCCTGGGCTGGGTGGATTTCAACCGTAACTCTGAACAGATTCTGATTGATCTTGGCGTGGTCTCCGAAGCGGCACTGGCGGATGCCCGCACCGAGGCGGCGACCAAAAACGAACGGGTACTGGATGTCCTGCGTCGCCGGTTGAATCTGGAAGAGATTGATCTCTACCGGTCTCTTGCCCAGCAGCGGGGCATGACGTTTACCGATGGTGATGACGTACTCAGTCATCTGAATACGGACCTGTTCCGGCGTTTTTCCCGAACCTTTCTGGATCTCTCCCGCGTGATCCCGGTGTCGGAAGAGGACAGCACGTTGACCGTGGTCACCGACGACCCGGATGCACGCACCGATCAGATGGAACGGCTGACACCCAAGCATCGAATTGTCTGTCTGCTGGTGACACCGACGGACTTCCGGCGGATCTGGTCGGCGCTGGATCTGACTGTCAAAGGCAGCCGCTTTGTGGCGGAGCATGGCGTGTCGGTGGGCAGCACCGAAAAACCGGATACATCGGGCAAGGATCTGCTCGGCAAGGACAGCAACAAACACATCAGCCCGTATCTGGTGTCTGTGTATGAGGCTATTCTGCTGGATGCCGTCAGCGAGAAGGCCAGCGATATTCATATCGAACAGTATGAGAACCGGGTGCGTATTCGCTTGCGGGTGGATGGCGATCTGCACGATTTACCGCAATACCAGTTGTCTGCCCGGGAAATTCGTGGCGTTATCAACGTCATCAAGCTCCGGGCGGAGTTGAATATCGCTGAGCACCGGTTGCCTCAGGGTGGGCGTTCCAGGCTGCAGCTCGGAGACACCTCCTACGATTTGCGGATCCAGACCCAGCCCTCACTGCACGGTGAGAATGCGATTATCCGCCTGTTGCCGCAAACCGGTCGAGCAATGACCATCGCTGAGTTGGGGATGTCATCGGCCATTGGTTTCCGTTATCAGCGCCTGCTGGATAACCCGGCTGGACTGGTGCTGGTGGTCGGGCCGACCGGATCTGGTAAATCCACCACACTCTATGCGGGCCTGCAGACCCTGGCTGATGATGGCCGCCGTAAGGTGATTACCGTGGAGGATCCCATTGAGTACTCCATCGACAACATCCAGCAAACCCGCGTACGTTCTGAAATCGGATTCAGTTTTGCCGATGCCATGCGGGCGTTTGTTCGGGAAGACCCGGATGTCATCCTTGTCGGTGAAATCCGGGATCAGGAGACCGCACTGGAAGCCATTCGCGCCTCTCAGACCGGTCACGTGGTGCTCTCCACGCTGCACTGTAATGACGCCGTGGATTCCCTGCAGAGACTTTACGACCTGGGCGTTCATCCCAACTCCATCGCCGGCGAATTGCTGGCAGTGATTGCGCAACGGTTGGCGAAGCGAATTTGCAAGCATTGCCGCAAGCCGGCCAGGCCCGATCCTGCCATTCTGGCGGAGGTTTTCCCGGACGGTGCGCCAGCGGATTTCCGGTGTTTTGAAGGGGAGGGTTGCGACAAGTGTAACGGCCGGGGTACCCAGGGCCGGGTTGCGATTGTGGAGTACATGGAGGTGGACTCGGACATCCGTAATGCCATCTCCAGTCAGCCTCCCATTGGTGAGCTGCGTTGGCGAGCGCTGGATGCCGGCCTCGTGACCATGCGGGATAGTGCCCTGGATCATGTCATCGAGGGCATCATTCCGCTGGCTGAGTTGCCCCGCATTCTGCCCAGGGAGCGCATGGCTCCGGAAGTTCGTGGTGGCCGCAGGAGTATCGGATGAAAAATACCAGATCCAAGAACAAGGCAGCCCAGCGCGAGCCGGCAGAAGTAACCTATCGCGAGGAACTGGACAAACTGATGTCCATGGATCCGGGCCCGATGCCTCCTGGCTGGCTGATGTCGCCCCGGGGCGTCGAGAAGTTTCTGTTGGGCGATGAAAAACTGGGTATAGAGCGTAAGTTTGTCGCCGACCGGGCTATGGTGGTCCGGATCATCATTTCCCTGTGTACGTCCCGGGGATGCTTGCTGGTGGGGGAGCCGGGTACGGCCAAATCCTGGCTGTCGGAGCTGCTCGCTGCGGCCATATCGGGTAATTCCACGCTGACCTTGCAGGGCGGTGCCATCAGCCAGGTCAGTCAGTTGCTCTACAGTTGGAATGAAGCGCTGCTTCGCACGGAGGGCCCCAGCCGAAAGGCGCTGGTGCCAACCCCGCTGTTGCGGGGCATGATGGAGGGGCAACTGGTCCGGTTTGAAGAAATCGCCCGCTGCCCGCAGGCGCTGCAGGATGCCATGCTGTCTGTATTGTCCGACAGGGTCGTGGTGATCCCGGAATTGCCGGGGGAAGACGGCGTTATTCTGGCACGGGAAGGCTTTAACCTGGTGGCCACCTCAAACAGTGTTGATGAGGGTGTTCACAGCATGAGTGCGGCCCTGAAACGACGGATGGACTTTGAGGAAATCCGGCCGATACGGCACCTGAACGATGAGATCGATGTGGTTCTTCGGGAAGTGGCCAGAGCCAACCGGCGTGCCGGAATCGATGTGGCGCTGGAGCAGTCGGTGGTGGAAGTGCTGGTGACCATCTTCCACGAATTGCGTAACGGGCAGACTCTGGACGGGCGAAGCACCGACCGGCTGGCAGGGGCGGCCCTGTCCACCGCCGAGGCCGTATCCGTGGCCCACGCCGCCAGCCTGAATGCGTGGTATTACGGTGGCGGCGCCATGACCGTTGAACACATGATGCACCACGTTATAGGCTCGGCCCTGAAGGATCAGCCGGAGGACCGCCGACGCCTGAAGCATTACTTCGATACCACTGTGGCGCCACGCAAAGGTGAGCATTGGCAACAGGCCTGGGCGTTACGTTCCCTGATCCACTGACGGGTTATCTTCTTCTGGCCGGGCATCTCCGGGTGTCCGGCCCCGGATGTGGAAAGCAAACGCCAGAATCTCCGCGATCACCCGGTACAACTCTTCCGGAATCTCTTCATTCAGCGACAGACGCGCCAGAATGCCGGCAAGCTCGGCATTCTCGTACAACGGAACATTGTTGTCGCGGGCAATCCGGATGATTTCCTCGGCCAGTTCCCACGTGCCGGTTGCCGAGATAACCGGTGCCCGTTCACCGTCGTACTTGAGGGCGACTGCGGCCGGGATATTGTTCTGTGCGTTTTCGGTCATGCCTTGGTATCCACCAATCGGTGCTCCAGCCGGGTTTGCATCTGCTGAGGGCTGCCCCTGCGACAATCGAGGTCAGCAACTTCCAGCCCGAGGTCGTTCAGGCTCTGGCGCAGCAGCGGCAGCTCGCGATGCACGGTTCTCAGCGTGGCCTGATTTTCAGCCCAGACCATAGCGCTCACGGACGGCGGCCGAAAGGTGACATCGAAATGCAGCGGGCCCGCATCGTCCAGATCCATAGACAGGGACAGTCGCCACTCACTGGCACTGGTCCGTTCCGGTCGTTTGTTGCCGTCTTTCTCCTGTGCGTACTGTTCCAGTCGCAATTGTGCCGTTCGGGGTTCCTGTTGCGGCGTTAACCATGGCAGTTCAATCAGCAGAGTGTTCACGGGCACGCCAGGTTCGCCGCCGGCCCTGGCATTCAAGGTCTGGCTGTGCAACTGGTTTACCGTAATCCGGTTCAACATGCCTGCAAGCAGTCGCAGGGTCTGCCCGACCGTGGCAGGTTCCCCGGTGTTCTGAGAGGCCGCGGGCGCTGGTGCCCTGGGAAACTGTAATGGGGCCTGTAGCAAATCCTGGCTGGCCAGGGGGGGCAGCCGGTTGAATTGCTCCGGCCCCTGGTTCTGGCTGGTGAGCAAAGCCGACACCACCTTTGCGAGTACCAGTTTAAGATCCGGTTGGCTGGCGGCGGAAGGGCCGGTCTGTAGCAATCGAGCCTCGGAAAACAGGCCGCTTTCAGACAACCACTGCCGCACCTGAGTGGCCATGGATTCGGTCTTGCCGGCGCCTGGCGCCAGGGCGTCAGCCTTGGGTAACTGGTTGATCAGCTTTTGCAAGGCCTGCTGTGCGGGCACTGGCAGAGGCTGTGCGCTGGTGGTAGATGGCAATTGCCCGGGTGGGGGTGGCAGTTTCAGGCCCTGACTCATGGCACTGAACAGTTGTGTCAGGCCAGCCTGAAGGCTCTGTTGCCAGGGTAGTCGCTGGGCCAGGGCCCGGGCAACGGCACTCTCCTGGCCCGGCGCCAGCTTGCCTATCAGCTGCAATTCGTTACCGGCCCGCATGACCTTGATCAGATCGCCCACGGACAGATCCGGTGGCTGATTGCCGGCAGCGACTTTCAGGGATTGTCCGCGCAGTTCCAGCAACAGCTCATGGCCCCCGCCTTTCTGCCTCAGGATCTCGGCCACTTTGGCCAACGCTGTCTCCCGATCAGCCAGCTGTAACTGGGCCAGTTGTTGTCTGGCCGAAAGCGCAGCCCCGGGCGCCGTGCTGGTGCCGGGAGTAACCGTGGCCGGACTCCGGGGGGGCTGGTCCGGCGCGGGCTGTTTCGGGGGTAAGGGTGGTGGTCCGCCGTTCAGTTTCATTGGTGTCGATTTGATGTCGGGCAAGAGTAATATGCTGGCGCTTTCGTTATAATACGCCGCGCTGGCAGTGAATGCCCTGATTTCATGTTGGCACCCGTGTGTCCTTCATTACATGCACCTGATGCCTGCTGCGCATCCATCGCTCTGAAACGGAGCCCTGATGTCCGAGCCGTTACTACAGGCGATAGATCTTGAGTGTGAACGGGACGAGCGCCTGTTGTTCCAGAATCTGTCCTTTTCCATACTGCCCGGTACGGTTACCCGTGTCGAGGGCCCCAACGGTACCGGTAAGACAACATTGCTGCGAATCCTTGCTGGCCTGAACGACGCCTGGTCGGGTCAATTGCTGTGGTGCGGCGAGCCCAGGGCCCGGCAACGCGAGTCTTTTCTTCGTAACACCCTTTACATTGGCCATCGGCCCGGCATCAAACCATTGCTTACCCCGGTCGAGAACCTGAAAGCGCTGATGGCCGGCCGTCGGGAGGTGAGCGACGAGGTGCTGGTTCAGGCACTGGCAGGTACCGGGCTGGCAGGATTTGAAAACGTACCATGCCGGAATCTGTCTGCCGGGCAGCAACGCCGTGTGGCATTAGCCAGGTTGCTGATTGCCGACGAGCCACTCTGGCTGCTGGACGAAGTCTTTACTGCGATTGATGCAGACGGTGTCCGAGCGATTGAGTCGATGCTACAGCAACGTGCCGCGGAAGGGGGGGCGGTGCTAGTGACGACCCACCATGAACTCCAGTTGCCGGGTATGAAAAGCATCACCCTGGGTGCCGGAGGTGTGCATGAATGCTGATCGGCGGCCGGCACTGAAGCCGGTGTCTGAATCGGTTGGCCCGATAGCCGCCATGGCGGCAGTTTTTGCCCGGGATGTCCGGGTGGCTTTCCGGCAGCGGCAGGATCTGCTGAACCCGTTGCTGTTTTTCATCATGGTAGTAACCCTTTTTCCCCTGGGAGTCAGCCCGGAAGTGGCATTTCTGAAACAGTCCGGAGCCGGTATCCTTTGGGTAGCGGCTTTGCTGTCGGTGTTGCTGTCGCTGGACCATCTGTTTCGTCACGATTTTGACGATGGGACCCTGGAGCAGCTGGTACTGCAGCCTCAGCCTCTGTTCCTGCTGGTGCTGGCCAAAACAGCCGCACACTGGGTTTTGACGGGCCTGCCACTGGTGCTGTTAGCGCCGGTTTTAGGCGTTATGGTGCACCTGGACGGGAACTCTATTGCAATTCTGTGTCTAACGCTCCTGATCGGCACCCCGGTACTGAGCATGATCGGAGCTATTGGCGCAGCTTTGACCCTGGGATTGCGCTCGGCAGGCGTGCTCTTGTCACTGCTGATCATTCCGCTGTACATTCCCGTGCTGATTTTTGGTACCGGCACGGTAGCGGCGGCAGCTGAAGGCGCGCCGGTTGGCGGATACCTGGCTCTGATGGGCGCGTTTCTGGTTCTGGCGGTAACCCTGTCGCCTTTCGCCTCGGCAGCGGCCCTGAGAATCAGTCTTTCGAACAGCTGATCGGTTCTTTGGGGCCGGCAACCAACCAAACGATAACAGTGAAGATGGTGACCAACTGATGTGGCAATTCTTTCACAAACTGGGTTCTCCCAAATGGTTCTTCGGGATTGCAACCCGGTTTATGCCGTGGTTGCTGGCGATCGGTATCATTCTGCTCCTTGCCGGCCTGGTCTGGGGGCTGGCGTTTGCTCCCAAAGACTATCTGCAGGGCAACAGCTATCGCATCATTTTTATCCACGTTCCCACTGCCTTTCTCGCCCAATCCATTTACATCATGATGGCGTCCGCCGCCGTGGTTACGCTGGTCTGGCGTATGAAGCTGGCGGATGTCTTCGTGAAGGCCGTGGCGCCGGTTGGCCTGGTGTTTACTTTTCTGTCGCTATTTACCGGTGCCGTCTGGGGTAAGCCGACCTGGGGAACCTGGTGGGTATGGGATGCCCGGCTGACCTCCATGCTTATTCTGCTTTTCCTCTACGGCGGTGCCATCGCCCTTGACCGGGCCATCAATGACGAGAAATCCGCCGCCAGGGCGGTGGCGGTGCTGGTGCTGGTGGGGGTGGTGAATATCCCGATTATCAAATACTCCGTGGAGTGGTGGAATACACTGCATCAGCCGGCTACGTTCAAGCTTACCGAGAAGCCCTCAATGCCCGTCGAGATGTGGGTTCCGTTGCTGCTTTCGGTGCTTGGGCTTTACCTGTTGTTTGGCTGGCTGGCGTGCCTGCGCATGAAAACCGAAATTGTTATGCGGGAGCAGAAAACCCGCTGGGTGAAAGAGCTGGTGATGGCGGGGAGAGGCTGACCGATGGCGTTTGATTCCTTTTCAGCATTTATCGCAATGGAAGGCCATGGTCCCTATGTCTGGGCCTGTTATGCCGTGTTCGCCGTTCTGCTGGTGGGGCTGATGATCTGGTCGTCCCGGCATCATCAGGCGGTTATGGCCAGCTGCAAACGCCGTTACCAGCAGCAGGAAAGCAGCACCAGTGCCCGGCCAAAACAGGCCGCTACGTTCGCCCGTGTCGAAGTTTCCCAGGAATAAACAGCAGGTAATCCATGCATCCGATCCGAAAAAAACGACTGACCATTGTGCTCTTTCTGGTGGCCGGTATCGCCATTGCGGTAGGCCTGACCACCTATGCCCTCCGACAGAACATCAACCTGTTCTACGATCCTACGGAAATTGCAGCGGGTAACGCGCCGGTTGACGTCCGGATCCGCGCCGGCGGTATGGTTGAAGAGGGCAGTGTGTCGAGGGATACCGACAGTCTGAAGGTGAACTTCCGGGTGACCGACTATGCGGCGTCGGTGCCGGTACAGTATGAGGGCATACTGCC
The DNA here is from genome assembly GCF_041155085.1 of Marinobacter sp. RI1. Classification (NCBI taxonomy): domain Bacteria; kingdom Pseudomonadati; phylum Pseudomonadota; class Gammaproteobacteria; order Pseudomonadales; family Marinobacteraceae; genus Marinobacter; species Marinobacter sp. RI1. Next base: position 3,038,272 of record NZ_AP031605.1, on the reverse strand, counting down.
GGATCTGTTTGCGGAAGGGCAGGGCGTTGTGGCCATGGGGCGTCTGAACGAACAGGGCGTGTTCGTGGCCGATCAGGTACTGGCCAAGCACGATGAGAATTATATGCCACCGGAAGTGGCCGAGGCGCTGGAGCGCTCTTCCAAAGGGCAGCACAAGTCTGCGGATGTGGAAAAGGCAGCGGAAACCACGGCGTACTGAGCGCTCAATTCATTTCTGACGTTGGAGAAACCCGATGTATCCGGAACTCGGACAGCTCGCACTGATTCTTACGTTGCTGCTGGCAGTACTTCTCTCCGTGGTGCCGCTTGCGGGCGCTCTGACCGGGCGTGACAGTCTGCAGGCATTTGCCCGGCCACTGGCCTCCGGCATGTTTGTATTCACCGCCCTGGCGTTTGCCATCCTCACCCATGCCTTTTTGGTGGATGATTTCTCGGTCGCGTACGTAGCCAACAACAGCAACAGCATGTTGCCCTGGTACTACAAGTTCAGTGCGGTCTGGGGTGGGCACGAAGGCTCGTTGCTCTTGTGGATACTGATGCTCATAGGCTGGACGCTGGCCGTGGCCATCTTCAGCCGGAAACTGCCTTCGGTGATGGTCTCCCAGGTGTTGTCGGTTCTGGGCATGGTCTCCGTTGGCTTCCTTCTGTTCATCATTCTGACCTCCAACCCGTTTGACCGCCTGCTGCCGAACGTACCGGCAGATGGACAGGATCTGAACCCGCTGCTGCAGGACATCGGCCTGATCATGCACCCGCCCATGCTCTATATGGGCTACGTCGGTTTCTCGGTGGCCTTTGCGTTTGCCATTGCGGCCTTGATCAATGGCCGGCTGGATGCGGCCTGGGCTCGCTGGTCGCGCCCCTGGACCACGGTTGCCTGGTCCTTCCTGACGGTGGGCATCGCTCTGGGCAGCTGGTGGGCCTATTACGAGCTTGGCTGGGGCGGCTGGTGGTTCTGGGATCCGGTTGAAAATGCCTCCCTGTTGCCCTGGCTTTCGGGTACCGCCTTGATGCACTCGCTGGCAGTCACGGAAAAACGCGGGGTCTTCAAGAGCTGGACCGTGTTGCTGGCTATTGTCACTTTCGCACTGAGCCTGCTGGGTACCTTCCTGGTTCGTTCCGGTGTGCTCACCTCCGTCCATGCCTTCGCGTCGGATCCGGAGCGAGGCAGTTTCCTGCTGGCGCTGCTGGGCATTACCATTCTGGCCAGCCTGACCCTCTATGCCTTCCGGGCACCAGTGGTGCATGTTCGCTCCCGTTATGGTTCCCTGTCCCGGGAAATCTTCCTGCTCCTGAACAATGTCTTGCTGGTATCTGCCACAATGCTGGTGGCCATCGGCACACTTTATCCGCTGGTGCTGGATTATCTGGATCTTGGCAAGCTATCCATTGGTGAGCCGTTCTTCAATACCACCTTCAGCCCGCTGGCGGTGGCAACCGGTTTGCTGCTGGGCGCGGGGATTTTCTCGCGCTGGAAGAAAACCGACGGCGGCTGGCTGGCCCGAAAACTGCTGTGGCCGCTGGCGGTCAGCCTGATCGCCAGTGCCGCGGTGATGATCGGTTACGGTGGGTTTGCGCCTTGGGCCTTCCTGGGTGTGTTTGCCGCCATGTGGGTGACTGTTGCCACCGTCTGGGATATTTGGGATAAATCGACATCCCGCAAAGGGCGCTGGCATGGCCTGAAGCGCCAGTCTCGCAGTTACTGGGGCATGGTGCTCGGGCACCTGGGGCTTGCTATGGTAATGGCCGGTGCGACGGTGGTTTCCAACTACGGCATCGAGCGTGATGTGCGCATGCAGCCGGGTGACCGCGCCATGGTGGGGGATTACGAGATTGTCTTTACTGACATCGGTGAGCGTCGTGGTGCCAACTTTACCGCCCAGTACGGCAGCTTCAATGTCTACCTGGATGGGGAGCTGGTGACCGACCTGCATCCGGAAAAACGGCAGTATCCGGTTGGCATGAGTGTGATGACCGAAGCGGATATTGATGCCGGTCTGTTCCGGGATGTGTTTGTGGCCATTGGTGAACGCATCAGTGACGATGCCTGGGCTATCCGCCTGCAATATAAACCTTTGGTGCGCTGGTTGTGGCTCGGTTCGCTGGTGATGGCCATCGGTGGTTTCCTGGCGATTGCTGACAAGCGCTACCGCATCCGTGTGCGCGACGAGGAAGCGGTGAAAAGCGGCGAGCCGGCAGCTCCGGGTAAAGTGGCGGAGGCGTCCTCATGAAGCGGGTGTTGCTGTTTCTGCCGCTGCTGATTGCCGTCGGTGTGGGGGTATTCCTGTTTGCCGGCCTGGGCAAGGACCCCACCAAACTGGAATCCGTGCTGGTCGGCAAGCCCGTTCCCGAATTCAGCCTGGAAGCTCTGGATAATCCGGATGTTCAGCTGGATCCTTCCGTGTTCCAGGGTGAGGTGTCCCTGTTGAATGTGTGGGCCGAGTGGTGCCCCTCGTGCTGGGATGAACACGAATACCTGACATATCTGGCCCGGGAACAGGGCGTTCGCATTGTGGGTTTGAACTACAAGGATCAGCGGGAAAACGCTTTCCGCTTCCTGAACCGGCTGGGCAACCCCTATGAGACGATCATCTTTGACCCCAAGGGAACGCTGGGTTTTGACCTGGGCGTTTACGGCGCCCCGGAAACCTTTGTTATCGACGCGGATGGTGTGGTGCGCTATCGCCACGTAGGTGTAGTGAATCAGAAAGTCTGGGATGAAGTGCTGCTGCCTGTTATTGCCCAGGCCAGGGGGAACAGCTGATGCGTTTGTTGCCTGCTTTCTTAGCCGTGTTGATGATGCTCTCGGGGCCGGCAATTGCCGAGGTGCCAGAAGTCTATGACTTTGATACCAGGGCTGAAGAACAGCGTTATCAGCAACTGATCTCTGAATTGCGCTGTCCCAAGTGTCAAAACCAGAACATCGCCGATTCCAATGCGCCGATCTCCAAGGATATGCGAGACGAGGTCTACCGCATGATGCAGGATGGGGCCTCCAATGAACAGATCGTCGGTGCTCTGGTCGACCGTTTCGGCGAGTTCGTTCAGTACAAACCGCCGGTGGATAACCGCACCATTCTACTCTGGGCCTTTCCGGCGATTGCCACCATTGGCGGTTTTCTGATTGTGGCCGGTGTGGTGTGGCGTGCCCGCAAACGTGAAGACGAACCGCCCCTGAGTGCGGAAGACCGCGCCCGGGCAGAGCAAATTCTGGCCAGTCAAAGTGACAAGGCTGATCGCCGATAACTCCCATTCATTTCGAGACGTGACGATATTTCCATGACCGATACCTTCTGGATTGCCGGGACCGTACTCATTCTGGTGGCCCTGGCCTTTGTGCTTTATCCAGTCTTTTTCCATAAACCCCGGGCTCGCCTGGAGGCGGATCTGCGAAATCAGAATCTTCTGGCCTACCGCACCCGGCTCAAAGAGCTGGAGAACGAGCACGAGGCCGGCATACTGGATGACGAGAGCTACAAGCAGCTGAAGGAAGAGCTGGCGGGCGCCATGCTCGATGATGTACCGGAGGAGCCCGTTACCCAGCGACGAGTACCCGGGCGGCGTAGCGCCATGGTTGTCGCCTTGCTGGCGATCCTGGTATTACCGGTGGGCACCTATTTCGGGTATCAGGAATGGGGTTCCATGGATCAGGTGGAGCAGTTCCTTGCGATGCAGGAAATGAGTGCCACGCAGGGCGACCAGGCGGCCCGCATGGCGGAATTGGCCGACCAACTGCGCAAGCGACTTGAAGAAAGCCCGGACAATGCCGATGGTTGGGCGATGTTGGGGCAGACCTACATGCGTCTTGAGCGCTATGAGCAAGCGGCCGAGGCCTATCGCCGTCTTGCCGATGTGGTATCCGAGGACCGAAACGCCAGCGCGGTGGCCCTGGGGCTGGCTGCACAGGCTAACTATTTTGCCAGCGAAGGCGAGATGACCCCGGCGGTTACCGATGCCATTGCGGCTGCCCGGGCCCTGAACCCGGATGAGGTCAATGCACTGGGGCTGATGGGCATCAATGCCTTCGGTCAGCAAAACTACCGGGAAGCCATTGAATACTGGCAGCGTATTACCGAGGTAGCGCCGGACCATCCACAGCTCGGGGCCATCCGTGGAGGTATCGAGGAGGCCTACCGACGCCTGGGCGAGACCCCGCCTGAGGGAGTTGCCTCCGAGCCTCAGCAGGCTGCTGGACCGGGCGTGTCCTTACGGGTATCGCTGGACGAAGGTTTGCGCCAGCAAGTGGCTGACAATACCGTGCTGTTCATCTTTGCGCGGCCAGCGGCTGCGGCGGGCGGTGCGCCGGTTGCTGTTGCCAGGATGACAGCCGGCGATTTGCCCGCCGAGATCCGGCTGGATGATCGTTATGCCATGTCCCCTGAATCTGCGATTTCTGCACAGCAAGATGTGGTGGTGGTCGCCCGTTTGAGCCGCTCAGGCAGTGTTAATCCGCAGCCGGGAGACTGGGAAGGCCGGGTTGAGGCAGAGGTGCTGCCCCCGGCGGAAGCGGAACCACCTGTCGAGTTGGTGATTAACCAGGAACTGACCAACTGAAATTGAAAAGCCCGTCACTTCGACGGGCTTTTTTCTGGGCCGGAATCAGCGCGAGAGAGACGCGGGATACAGCGGCGGTAGGTCTGGCGATGACGCTTCGTTGTCCCAGGCGGTGTTCCGGCGCAGGCTATCCAGTGCCTGTTGCAGTTGTTGCCTCGCATTCTCTTCGTGGGTATGGTGCTGGCCCGAATACAGTCCGGCCTGAAAGCGGTCAAAGGCGGTTTTCAGTGCGCGGTCTTCTGTCAGTTTGAACAGATCCGAAACGGAATCAAATGAGAGCCTTGGGAAGCGCAGTCGGGCCCAGCGCAGCAGCAGCGTAGACGTTTCCCCGGAGCCTCGTTTGACCGCAGCCTGAAGTGCTTCAAACGCTTCACGTTCGTTGTCGATGCCGCCATCGACGGGTTCTTTGGAGCCCGGTGCTGAGGTTTGACGAGCCCGCCACCAGAGCGCCAGGGTCAGCAACCAAAGGGCCGCAAACACAACCGTAGCCCAAAGCCAGAGGCGGTTTCCGTATGGTTCTGAGCCCTCGGTTGTCTCCGGGGTTACCGGTGAACCTGTGGGCCCCGCTGAATCGTCCGTTATCTGTGCGGGCGGCGCGGAGGTGGCGTTATCGCCGGTAATCCGGAAACGGCGCTCCGGCAACACGGCGTGCTCCAACTGGTCGGTGTCGGTGTTCCACCAGGGTACACGAAGCGCGGGCAGGGTGGTTTCGCCCGCCTGGACAGGCACCAGGGCGGTCACCTGCTGCAGTGTGGCGCGAAGTCCCTCCGGAGTGGTTTCGGTATTGCGCAGGGGCTGTTCCGGGTAGCTGCGGATGGCGTCCGGTAGCTCCCGGGATATAGGCGGCAGGGCTTCGGCGGGCAATCCTAGCGCCTGTAGGGTCACTTTCCGGCTGAGATTGCTGCCGACGGCGAGTTCCTGGGTAGAGGGCAGGCCTTCGTCGCTCAGGGTCAGACTTCGTGCTGGTAACCAGGGCTGATTGTCCGGATATCCGGCAGGTACGGGTTTGACCGGAACGTCATAGAGTTGCTGCCGGTCGCGAAGGAAGCGCAACTGGCCCGAGGCATCCCTGGCCTGGCCCTCAAACCGGATAGGCTCCAGGCTGAGAGTGCCCGGTGTTTGGGGAAAGATGGCGTAACGCCGCTCAACCACCCGATACCGGATTCCGTCGCGATAGCGGGTAAACTCACGCTGTTTGCCCAGTGACTCGATGATGGCGTCCGGGTGCTCAGGCTCCGACAGCTCTCCCCGGATCAGGTTGCCGGAGAAGAACAACTGTATGGTCAGTACCAGCTGTTCCTGAACGTACACTTCCGCCTTGTCTGCGGACAGCTCGATAAAGCTGTCACGGCTGGCCGCCGGTTGATCCGGAGGGGTGCCGGAAATAACCTCGATGTCGACCGGGTCGGAAATGGAATCCTTGAACGTCAGTTCGGGAATTGTCAGTGTACCGGTGCTGGTCGGGGCGAGCTGATAGGTCCAGGTTATTTCGCCTACCATTTCGTTGTTGACGGTTTGCACGCTGTAGCGCTGGTTGCGGGCCAGGATTTCGAAATCCGGCTCGACCTTTTCGATATCTGGCGAAGGCAACTGTGACAGATCGAAGCTGAACAAATTGCTCAGATTAATGTCGATTTTCATGGAGCCCTTGACGGTCAGGGTCAGTACCTCACCTTCGTAGAGCTGGGTTCGATCCGGTTCCACCACCAGTCTGTCGGCAGCGTGACTGACGGCTGACAGGAGCAAAAGAATGAGTGTCGCGGCAAGGGAGAGAACGCGCGTTACCATGGTGTGTCGCCCTCATCGGGTGTTGTCTGTCGTTGTTGGTACTGTTGCAGGAACTTGCGTTGCAGTAACCCGCCGGGGTTGTCCGGTATACGGCGCAGCCACTGTTCCTGGCCCTGGCTCAGGGGCTGTTCTGATATTTCGGCGGGCGCACTGGCACCACTCTGGCGCTCTCCGGCAGGCCCGTCCGGGCCTGCCTGGGCATTCCGCTGTTGCTCCTGTGAGCCGTCCTCTGGTTGTGTCTCTCCGGCGTTATCCTGTGAACTTTCGCCGTTCTCGGAGGGCTGCTGTTGCTCGCCAGGCCGGGGATCCTGATTCTCGCCATTGTTGTTTGCAGAATCCTGCCTGGCGCTGTCCTGGCTGTCATTGCCCTGGCCCTGGCCGCTGGAGCCATTCTGCTGTCCGGGATTCTGATCGTTGCTTTCCTGGTTGTTGTCGCCTTCTCCCTCGCCCTGAGACTTCTGTTGCTGGTTCAGGAGTTGCTTAACCAGTTGCTGGTTGAAGCGCGCATCTTCGAAATCCGGCTGCTGTTCCAGTGCCTGTTGATAGGCGTCAATGGCCTGTTCCAGTTGGCCGGCCCGGGCCAGGGCGTTGCCCCGGTTGTAGTCGCCGGCGGCCCCCGGTTGATTGGCAAAGGCTTCCGCAGCGTCACTGTACTGGCCATCGCGATAGAGCGCTGAGCCGCGCCAACCCGGCTGCTCCAGAATGGTAGCGGCCCTGGACGGATCCTGCTGGATAAGATTTGGCCCACGCTGGTCTTCTCGCAGCCACAGGCTGCCCCAGTCCAGAGCCTGAACCGGGCGCGGAGCGCCTGCCAGCGGAATCAGCGCGAAGGCCAGAATGGCAAAGGCTCCCCGACGCCAGCCCAGAATGAGTAACGGCAGCACCAGCCACAGCAGCCAGTAGCCGTCGTCCTGCCAGCGATTAACGGTCATGCCGTCCTGTTCGTTCTGCCATTCATCGGTTTGTGATGGCTCCAGGGCCAGGGCGCGAATATCCCGGTCATCCAGGGTCAGTTCGTGGCTGGTTCCGCCGTTGATGCTGGCCAGTTGGGCCAGGGAGTCTGGTTCGGCCTGGCTGATGACAATCCTGCCGTTGTCCCGAATGAATCCGCGCTTTGCCAGGGGAATGGGACCGCCTTCGCGGGTGCCCACCACCAAGGTGTTCAGGGGATAGGGAGTATCTGCCAGTTGCTGACGGATTGCACTGTATTGCTGTTCCGGTACCGCCTCGGAGATCAGCAGTATGCGACCCTGGCCCGGTGCGCCCTGGTCCAGCAGGTCGACCGCCTGACGCACGGCCAGATCGGCGCGGTTGCCCTGGGCAGGCATGATGGTGGGGGCCAGCACGCTGAGCATGGCCTCAATGGTGCGGGTGTCGCCGGTAAGTGGCGTTACCGTGTGGGCGTCGCCGGAGTAAACCACCAGCGCCGTCAAACCGCCTTTTCGCTGCGTGAGGATGTCGCGGACCTTGCGCTTGGCCAGCGTCAGCCTGTCTGGTTCTACGTCGGTGGCCAGCATCGAAAGCGACAGATCCAGAAGAATGACCAGGCTGTCCTGGGTTTGTTTCAGGGGGGTGGGTGCCTGTCGCCAGCTTGGGCCGGCGAGGGCAATTGCGAGCAAAACCAGAGCCAGACTCAGGGGCAACAGGGGCGATCGGGTGGTGCCAGTGGTCTCGTTGGTTCGGGAACGAATCAAGGGCTGTAACAGGTGAGTGGGGATGTATCGGGCCCATCCGGTCTCACCCTGGCGAAGTTGATGTCGGGCCATAAACAGGACCGGAACCGCCAGCAACAGAATTAACCACAAGGGGCGCAGAAAATGGAAGTCAGCCATGGCCAGCCTCCGTAGCGGTGTTTTCCTGATAGCGGTTGGATGCCAGTCGCAGGGCAATCAATAGCAGCCAAAGCCCGGCGGCCATGCCGGCCGGCCAGGCGTAGAGTTCTGTCACCGGCCGGTAGAACTGGCCTTCCTGTTCTATCGGTTCGAGCTGATTGATGCTGTCGTAGATCATTTCCAGCTCTGGCAGGCTTCGGGCCCGGAAATACCGGCCACCGGTCTGTTCTGCCATGCGCGTGAGCAGTTCCTCATCAAGGTCCCTTGAGGGGTTGACCCGCCTTGAACCCAGCAGCCCGCGCTGGATCATGGTATCGGCGCCGATGCCGATGGTGTAAAGCCGCACGCCGGCTGCCTGGGCAATTTCCGTGGCCTTGTCCGGGCTGACCTGGCCAGCGGTATTTGCCCCGTCTGTCAGCAGGATCACCACTCGCTGTTCCTGCGGGCGTTCGCGCAGACGTTTCACCGATAATCCGATGGCGTCCCCGATGGCGGTGGCCCGGCCTGCCATGCCCAGGCCTGCCTCGAACAGGAGGGTCCGTACCGTTTCCCGGTCGAAGGTCAGTGGCGCCTGAACGTAAGGTTCGGTGCCGAACAGAATGAGCCCCAGCCGGTCGCCCTCACGCTGGTCTATGAAATCATCCAGCACCCGTTTCACCGCCTGCAAGCGGTTGATGCTGCGGCCCTGAAGCACCATGTCCTGTTCGTCCATGCTGGGAGAAATATCGACCACTAACATCAGATCGCGGCCGGTTACGGGCATCTGGATTTCTTCGCCAACATGCTGAGGGCGGGCCAGGGCTACCACCAGGCACAGCCAGGCCAGCAATAGCAGAAGCTGGCGCCAGAGCGGCGTTGATCTTCCCCGGGAGCTCACGCCCGGCATTCCGGACAACCAGTGCCCGACGGGAATGACCGGAGCATCCACCGGTTCGCTCTGGCGCTTGCGGTTACCAAGCAGCAGCGGCAGCAATGCCAGTAACAGCACCCACGGGTAAGCCAGACTGATCATGACTGGGCCTCCAACCAGGTTCTGGCGAACGCCAGCGCCTGTTCAGTCTGTGCGCCGGGCCGTGGTTGCCAGGTGCTTGTGACCATGGCCTCAACGACGGGGCGGGAGGCGATGCGGTCTTTCGGCGCGGTTGCCAGGAGAAAGTCGATCCACTGCTGCCCGGTCATGGCCTCTGGATGCTTTTCCGGATGGCTCTGCCGTGCCGCTCGTTTGAGCAGGGCATTGAGCGCCGCGAACCATTCCGGCGCAGGCCGGGCCTTGGTTTCAAGCTGTTGCAGTTCGGACCAGGCGCTGCGTTTCCAGCGAAGCTTTCGGCGCTCACGGCGCCACAGCCACGCAAATGCCAACACAGCGGCAATCGTCAGTATCACCAGCAGCCACCAGCCAGGGGCCGGGGGCCACCAACCACCGGTAGCTGGTAACTGGATATCACGAAGTTGTGCCAGGGGATCCTGAGGGTTCATCCGATGCGACCTCCCGGGCCCAGCAGCAGGCGCAGGGCCTTAGCCGGATCCTCTGCGGTCGACAGCGTTGCAGAAGCCACGCCGGATGCCCGAAAACAGTCGGCCAGACGTTGCTCATGGGCGTCGATTTTGCCTTGCCAGGCCTGCTGGAAGCGAGGATTAGAGGCATCGAACCAGATCGGGCCGTCCGGGCCGGCAACGGCAAACCGGCCGGAAGAAGGCAGTGCCTTTTCCAGCGGGTCCTGAATGCGGATGGCACTGACCGAGTTGTGCCGGCTCATGGCGCCCAGCAGGGTAGTGGTCTGCTCGGTGATATTCATGAAGTCACTGATGATAAAAACGCGGGAACCGGTGTGTGTGACCCGGCGGGCTTCTGCCAGCGCTGTGTCCAGCCCATGGCTGGAGTCCGTTGCAGGGGGCGGTGGTGTTTTGCCCTGGTGCTGGTGGTTGGCCAGGTGATCCAGAAGGCGCAAGACGGACTTACGGCGCCGGGCGGGCCGGAGTACGGCCAGGTCCCGGTCATTGAATACCAGGCCCCCCACCTGGTCACCTGCCCAGAGTGCCAGCCAGGCCAGCAGAGCCGCAACCTGGGCACCCCGGACCTGTTTGTAGGCGCCGGCACTGGCAAAGAACAGGGTCGGCCCGAGATCGACAATCAACAGTACAGGTCGCTCCCGCTCTTCCTCGTACAGCTTGGTGTGTGGTGCCTGGCGCCGGGCCGTTACCCGCCAGTCTATGCTGCGAATGTCATCGCCGGGTTGGTACTGGCGCACTTCGGAAAACGTCATTCCGCGCCCTTTCTGGCGTGACTGGCGTAGCCCGGCCTGGCGTGACCGGACCGGTTTTACCGATGGCAGCTTCAGAGCTCGTGCATCTGCCTGCAGGCGCACCAGCTCTGGCAGGGTAATGAGAGTGGCTGGGCTGGAATCTGCCATGACGCTGTGATGGTCTCCTGTCAGCAACACCTCAGGCGGCAACCGGAACCCGGTCGATCAGCCTCTGCAACACGGAATCGGCGGTCATGCCTTCGGCCTCGGCTTCAAAGGTCAACAGAATCCGGTGGCGCAGCACATCGTAAGCCATGGTCTGGACATCGTCCGGTGTCACGTAATCCCGTCCATCGAGCCAGGCCAGTGCCCGGGCGCATCGGTCCAGTGCGATAGTGCCGCGGGGGCTGGCGCCGAAGGCGGTCCATCGAGCCAGTTCAGGGTCCAGGGTCGCGGCATCGCGGGTGGCCAGAATCAACGCCAGCAGGTACTGCTCCACAGGTTCCGCCATGTAGATATCCGAAACCGCCTGCCGGGCGGCCATCACCTGTTCCTGGGTTAGACGAATGTCTACGTTCGGGATTCCCTGACGGTAGTCGCTGCGCGCAAGGTGCAGAATCTCACGCTCGGCATCGGCAGAGGGATAGTCGATCACCACATGCATGAGGAAGCGATCAAGCTGGGCTTCCGGCAGCGGGTAGGTGCCTTCCTGTTCAATCGGGTTCTGGGTCGCCATCACCATGAACAGTTTGGGCAGGGGAAAGGTTCTCATGCCAACACTGATCTGGCGTTCGCCCATGGCTTCGAGCAGGGCCGACTGGACTTTCGCCGGTGCCCGGTTGATTTCATCGGCCAGCACCAGGTTGTGGAAAATGGGGCCGCGCTGGAATTCAAAGGTACCGGTCTCGGCGCGGTAGATCTCGCTGCCGGTGACATCAGAGGGCAGCAGATCCGGAGTGAACTGGATCCGGTGGAAGTCGCCCTCCAGATGGTCGGCCAGTGCTTTCACCGCGGTGGTTTTGGCCAGCCCCGGCGCGCCCTCAACCAGAAGATGGCCATCGGCCAGAAGGGCAATCAGTAGCCGGTCGACCAGTTTGTCCTGGCCAATAATACGCTTGGCCAGTTGTGCTCTGAGATCACCGAACGTTTGCTGTAACGACATGAAATAACTGCTCTTGATGTATGAATGCCTGCGTAAGTGATTGCCGCAGTTTTGGCGTCTGGCCGGCAAAAATCAAGGGTTTGACTATGCTTATGTGACGATACCCTGATTACGTTTCTTTCACACAAACCAGAGGTCGGATATGAATGCGCTGACAATCGCCAGCAAGGATCAGTTTTTCGAACAGTTGGCCGATGCGTTCTCAGAAAAGATTGCAAAAACCGAGGCAAAGAAGATCGCGGATTTTGCCAGACAGCATTATGCTCATATTCCTCTGGAGGAGCTGGTCAGTCGCCGCTTCTCGGATACCTACGGTGCCGTCCTGGCGGCGTGGCAATTCCTGCAAAAACGCAGTGCCGATGAAACCCCGGTTTCGGTGTTCAACCCGGACCTGGAAAGCGACGGCTGGCAGTCCACCCACAGCGTTGTTTTCATTCTCCATCCCAATATTCCGTTCCTGATTGATTCCCTGCGCATGGCCATCAATCAGCGGGAAATCGGCACCCACTCCATTCAGCATTCCATCCTGAGAGTGGAGCGGGATGACAATGGTAAGCTGAAGAAACTGCACACCACCAAAAAGGCATCGAAGGACGCAAGCTACGAAGCGTTCATCGTGCTTGAAATCGACCGCCACAGTGCCCCGGAAGACCTGCGCGACCTGGAGCAGACTCTGCAGAAAGTGCTGCATGAGGTACGCATTGCGGTGGGTGATTTCCCGATTGTGAAAGAGAAGGTCAGCGAGATCGTCAAGGAGCTGGATGCCACCACGGCTGGAATCAGTGAGGAAGGTAAGGAAGAAGCCCGGGCTTTTCTGTCTTGGCTGGTGGATGACCACTTCACATTCCTGGGGTACGACGAATACGACTTTGCCAAGGACAAGCAGGGCATGGTGGTACGCCGGGTGGAGAACTCGGAGCTGGGTATTCTTCGGGTCAACAACGAACGCCCGGATCGGGTTCGGCTGAATGAGCTGCCACAGCGTACCCGCCATGAAATGACCCGTTCCGATGACATCTTCATCTTCGCCAAATCGGCGCAGCGGTCTCGCGTGCACCGGCCGGCCTATCCGGATTACATTGCGGTCAAGAAATTCAACAGCAAGGGCGAAGTGGTGGGTGAGCGCCGCTTCCTCGGTCTATACACCGCTCGAGTCTACAACGAGCGTCCCGATGAGATTCCGCTGTTACGGCGCAAGTTCCAGAGCGTGATGAAGCGATCCGGCTTCCTGACCGACGATTACGCTGGCAAGGAGCTGGAGCAGATCCTGACGCTGTATCCGCGGGACGAGCTGTTCCAGATTGAAACCGACGAACTGCTGCGTGTTGCCAAGAACATTCTGTACATCCAGGAACGTCGCCGGATTGAGCTGTTCATGCGGGAGGATGTTTACGGCCAGTTTGTAACCTGTCTGGCCTTCTTCCCCAGGGACATCTACAACACGGAGCTGCGCCTGAAGGTGGAACAGGTGCTGCTGGATCGCCTGGAGGCCGAGGACATTGAGTTTGTTACTCATTTTTCCGAGTCGGTGCTTGCCCGGGTACAGTTCACCATCCGGGTGCCACAGGTGGAAAACCGCCAGTTGCCGCTGGCGGAGATCCGCGACAAGGTTATTGAGCTCGCCCAATCCTGGCGAGACGGCCTCTACGAGGCATTAAGCGAAGCCTATGGCGAAGAGCAGGGCAATGAGCTGTATCGCGTCTGGGCAGGCGGTTTCCCGGCCAGCTACACTGACATGTTTTCACCCCGCCGGGCGGCCATCGACCTGGAGCACATCACTGCCTCTGCCCGCGACGATGATCTGGCCATGAGCTTCTATCGGGCCCTGGAAGAAGACGAGAACACGCTGCATTTCAAACTGTTTTATCCGGACGAGCCGCTGCCACTGTCGGATGTGATGCCGATTTTCGACAATCTCGGTTTCCGGGTGATTGGCGAGCACCCGTTTGAGGTGATTGATCGAACGGGTAAAACGGTTTGGATTCATGACTTTACCCTGCAATCCCACACCGGCAATATGGTGGATATTCACCGTATTCGCCCGATTTTCGAAGAGTTGTTCCGCCGGGTCTGGCACGGTGAAGCCGAAAACGACGCCTTTAACCGCCTGTTGTTGTCCTCCTACATGAGCTGGCGTGAGATCGCGTTGCTGCGTACTTACGCCCGCTACATGCGCCAGATCCGGTTCTCCAACAGTCAGACGTTCATTTCCAACACGTTGGTCAACCACGTCAACCTGACACGGATCCTGCTGGAATACTTTGAGATCCGATTCAACCCTGAGCGTTTCAAGAGTAAGGGTAAAAGCGAGGCGGCTCAGCAGAAACTGGAAATCGAATTCAACGCCGGCCTGGATGAAGTGGAGAACCTCAGTGAGGATCGCGTGCTACGGCTGTATCTGGAGCTGATGCAGGCGACGTTGCGCACCAACTACTACCAGCCGGATGGCGAGGGCCAGCCCAAGCCCTACATCAGTGTGAAATTTGACCCGTCGCAGATTCCGGACATGCCGCTGCCCTTACCCATGTTCGAGATCTTTGTGTATTCCCCTCGTGTGGAGGGGGTTCACCTGCGTGGTGGCAAAGTGGCCCGTGGTGGTTTGCGCTGGTCGGATCGGTTCGAGGACTACCGCACAGAAATTCTGGGCCTGGTAAAAGCGCAGCAAGTGAAAAACGCCGTCATTGTGCCGGTGGGCGCGAAGGGTGGCTTTGTGGCCAAGCGTCTGCCCGATCCGTCTGACCGGGAGGCATTCCAGGCAGAGGGTATTGCGGCCTACAAAACATTCATCCGGGGCTTGCTGGATATCACAGATAACCTGGTGGATTCCGGCATCCAGCCGCCGGAGCGGGTAATCCGCCATGACGAAGACGATCACTATCTCGTGGTGGCGGCTGACAAAGGCACCGCCACCTTCTCCGACATCGCTAATGGCCTGGCCGCGGAATATGGCTTCTGGATGGGAGATGCCTTCGCCTCCGGTGGCAGTAACGGTTATGACCACAAGAAAATGGGCATTACTGCCCGGGGCGCCTGGGTCTCGGTGGAACGGCATTTCCGTGAGATGGGCATCAACCCGGCCGTGGATGAATTTACCGCCATCGGCATCGGTGACATGGGGGGCGATGTGTTTGGTAATGGCCTGCTGTGCTCGGAAAAAACCCGGCTGGTGGCCGCTTTCAACCATATCCACATCTTCATTGACCCGACCCCGGACGCCGAACGCAGCTACAAGGAGCGTAAGCGCCTGTTTGAACTGCCGCGTTCCGCCTGGACCGATTACGACAGCAAGTTGATTTCAAAGGGCGGCGGCGTATTCAGCCGTAATGCCAAGTCCATTCCGGTCAGCCCGGAAATGAAAAAGCTGCTGGGCATCAAGGCGGACCGCGTTCCGCCCAATATGCTGATCAGTCACATACTCAAGGCCGAAGTGGACCTGCTCTGGATTGGTGGTATTGGCACTTACGTGAAGGGCAGCGGTGAAAGCCACTCCGACGTGGGCGACAAGGCCAATGATGGCCTGCGGATCAATGGTGCCGAGCTGCGTTGCAGGGTTGTAGGCGAGGGCGGTAACCTCGGCTTCACCCAGATGGGGCGGATTGAATACGCTCTGAAGGGTGGTCGCCTGAATACCGACTTCATCGACAACTCGGGCGGCGTCGACTGCTCTGACCATGAAGTGAACATGAAGATCCTGCTCAACCGGGCGGTAGCCATGGGCGATCTGACTGGCAAGCAGCGCAACATCATGCTGGAGGAAATGACTGATGATGTTGCCTCGCTGGTGTTGAAGAACAACTACCGTCAGACCCAGGCCATCAGTATTGCCAGCGAGGATGCCGCCACCCGGCTGGAAGAGTATCGTCGGCTGATGAATACCTTCGAGAGCGAAGGCAAGCTCAACCGGGCACTGGAGTTCCTGCCGGATGACGAAACCCTGTCAGAGCGCAAGCTGGCCAAGAAAGGGCTGACGCGGCCGGAACTGTCGGTGCTGATCTCCTACGTCAAAGGGGATCTGAAGCAGGTGCTGATCGACAGTAATCTGCCGGACAATCCTCTGCTGGCTGGTGAGATGTACAAGGTCTTTCCGCGGGATCTGACCAAGCGTTTCTCGAAAGAGCTGGGTGAACACCAACTGCGACGGGAGATCATCGCAACCCAGATCGCCAACGACATGGTTAACCACATGGGCATTACCTTTGTGGAGCGCCTGAACCAGTCTACCGGGGCGGACGCAGCATCCATTGCCCTGGCCTGGATTATTGCCCGGGATGTGTTCCGCATCGACAGCTGGTGGGACAAGATTGAAGCGCTGGATTTCCACGTTTCCGCGGATCTGCAGATGGAGTTGATGCAGGATCTGATGCGTCTGATGCGTCGGGCTGTGCGCTGGTTGCTTCGTAATCGCCGGGCAGAACTCAATATCCAGAGTCACATGGAGCGGTTTGCCGACAGCGTCTGGGCCATTACCTCGGGTCTGCCGGAATACCTTGGCGACCAGGCTCGTGCCAATTGGGAAAAACGCAATGATCAGCTGATGGCTGCGGGTTTGCCGAAGGAACTGGCGTCGGTGCTGGCAGGAACCGGCTATCTGTATTCCTCTCTTGGTATTATCGAGGCACAGGAAGCCACAGGCATGCCGCTGAAAACGGTGGCCAACCTGTACTACGATCTGGGTGACCGTCTCGACCTGACCTGGTTCGCCAATGCCATCGCAGCGTTGACGCCAAGTTCCCATTGGCAGGCCCTGGCGCGGGAAAGCTTCCGGGAGGATCTGGACTGGCAGCAACGGGCCCTGACCACCGGTGTGCTGAAAACCGCTGAAAGCCCGGAGAAAGTCACCGATAGTGTGAACGCCTGGGAGCAGCGCAACCAGCACATGATTGATCGCTGGAACGCGATGCTGGCGGAACTCAAAGGCGTAAGGGAACCGGAATACGCCATGTTCTCGGTCGCACTGCGGGAGCTGCTGGACCTGGCACAAAGCACTATGCACCAGAGCCCGGAAGACGTAACGACCAACTGACTATTGCGTTATGTCGTTGATTCCCGTTCAATCCCGCAGCGGGAATCAATGGCAGGAGCAACAAGATAATGGCACCACTGAAACATCTACTGGACAAGAATCGGGCCTGGGCCAATGGCATCAAGTCGGTGGACCCGAAGTTTTTTGACCGGCTCTCGAACCAGCAGGCACCGGAGTACCTGTGGATCGGCTGTGCCGACAGTCGGGTACCTGCGAACCAGATTGTGGACTTGCTCCCCGGTGAACTTTTCGTGCACAGAAACGTGGCCAACGTGGTTGTGCATACGGATTTCAACTGCCTGTCGGTGCTCCAGTTCGCCATCGAAGTGTTGAAGGTCAAACACGTATTGGTGGTGGGGCATTACGGTTGTGGTGGCGTGCGCGCGGCATTGCTGAACGAAGGCTTTGGCCTGATTTCAAATTGGCTGCGCCATGTTCAGGACGTGCGTGACCGTCACCAGTCCGTACTGGACGCCATTCCCAATGTGCAGGACCGGGTAGACCGCCTGTGTGAGCTGAACGTGGTAGAGCAGGTAGGGCATGTGTGCCAGAACAACATCGTTCAGGAAGCCTGGCGTCGCGGCCAGCCATTGACCGTGCACGGTTTCGTTTACGACGTGGCCGACGGGTTGTTGAGGGATATGGGGCTCTCGATCGCCAGTGAGGCAGACCGGGAAACGATTCGTCAGTCCAGTCTGGATGAGCTGATCGAACGACCGGTCCGCTCCGGGCGCCAAAAAATATAATGCGAAGATTGTCAAAAACTGTCAAAAAATCGTGATGTCCGTCACTTCCTGACCCGTGGCGTCATCACAGTAGTGACCTTCTGCGTCTGTTACAGTAGCAACTGTAAGCAGTAAGGGAGGTAAACCATGAAAGAACTGATGCAGAAAGCCCTGCAGGCACTGGGAACCCGCAGAAACGAAAGTTCTGCCATGGATAGCGCAAGGGCTGAGGCCAAGCGCACCGAAGCACGCACCCCGGAAGATTGGGGAATGTCACCTGAAGACGCCCTGCGTGTGGGTACGGTTGCACGTTACAAATAATATCTGGCTCTTCCCGGGCGGCCCCAGAGGCCGACCCCGATAGCGACAGCCCCGACTGATGCCACAGGGCAGACTCGGGGCTTTTTTCCGGTTAGCATACGCGGCTCATGATTCTGGCAATGGTCCGCTACCCATGTCTGCACTGCCCAATACCCACGAAGTTCTGCTCCGCAATGCGCATCTGTTGAATGGACGCCCAGCGCTGTTAGGCGTCTCGGATGCATCGCTTTTGCCCCGATGCCCGGTTCCCGGTATCGCGATGACCGAGCACGCCGGTCTTTGGCAAATCCTGTCCCATGACACTGACTGGGCTGGCTGTTTTGGTTACGAGCCTGATCGGCAGCAGCAGGGCTCTTGCGATACCGTGGTGGTATTTTTGCCTAAAGCCCGGGCTGAGTGTGAGCTCCGCCTGGCTTTGGCCCGTTACCTCGGCAAACCAGGTGCGGCACTGGTGGTTATTGGCGAGAAGAAGGAAGGCATTGCCGGTGCCATAAAGCAGTTTTCCGTCGTCGCCGGGGAGGTTGTAAAGGTCGACAGCGCCCGCCATTGCCAGGTCTGGTGCGGCAGAAATACCCAACCCCTGACCGAATTCCGGTTGACTGACTGGCTCAGCTGGACGGAGCTTTCCTGCGCTGGCGTGGCGCTCTCTGTTGCCGGCTTGCCAGGCGTTTTCAGTCTGGGTCGACTGGACGATGGCACCCGGATGTTGTTGGAAACCCTGGCTGAGTCACCCCTGGGTGTCGATCGGGTGCTCGATTTCGCTTGCGGTGCAGGCGTTATCGGATCCTGGTTGCATGGTTTTCATCAGTTGGCGGGGAAGAAGCCGATTCGAGTAGATGGGACCGATGTTCAGGCGCAGGCCGTGTTCTGTGCCCGGGAAAGTTACCGTAAGGCAGGGGTAAACGGTGAGATTTTTGCCGCTGATGGCCTGGCTGCCGTTCAAGGCAACTGGCCGGCTGTGATCAGCAACCCGCCTTTCCACACCGGTGTAAAAACCGATACATCCATGACCGAGCAGTTCCTGGCCCAGGTGGCCGCGCATCTCGCGCACGGCGGCGAGCTGAGGCTGGTGGCCAACAGTTTTCTGCCGTATGAAGCCCTGATTCGACAACACATCGGCCCGGTTGAGAAACTTGCGCAGGACCGGCGGTTTACCGTTTACCGGGCATTTCGGAAAAAGTCGGGCTGAAAAACAGACAGAAAAAAGCCCCTGGGGTAAGGGGCAAAAGATCTTGTCCGGAAAAATGCGGCCGGCCAGCCGGGTCAGGGCTGGGGCATGACCGGAAAGGTGTTCGGCGTGAACACCCCTAACTTAGGTTTAATTTCTAGAATAAACAGCCTAAAAGTGTTTATTTTCCCGAAAGCTGCCAACGGAAGCCCAAAATGACAACTGCCAGACTCCAGACACCTGCCGGTGAACTCCGCCTGATCCGGCCTGGCGGAACGGCTGGGCTGCGCGCCTGGGACGCTGCCGACGAGTTGTTGTTGTCGGCTGCGGAGCCTTATCTGGCAGACGGTTTGCGCGTGCTGGTGGTGGACGACCAGTTTGGTGCGCTGACCCTCGGGCTTGCCTGCTATCAGCCGCAGACAGTTGCCGACAGCGCGACGCTCGCCCACTCCCTGTTGACGAACGCTTCGCTCAATCCGGCGTTGCCCGACTGCCCCGCGGTTTTGAACTGGCGTCGGCCACCCTCAGGGCCCTTTGATCTGGTGCTGCTCCGTATTCCCCGTCAGGCCGGTTATCTGGCCTGGTTGTTACGGTGGCTCAACAGCGTGCTGGCGGAAGACGGGCGCATACTGGCGGGCGGGATGATCAAGCATCTGCCCGATCGTAGTGTTGATGTGTTCGCCAGTGCGGTGGTCACCGAACAGGTGTTGCCTGCCCGCAAAAAGGCGCGGGTAGTGGTGTGTCGTGGTGGCTCGGCCACATTGCCGGAATGGCAGGAGCAATGGCGCGGGTACCCGGTGGCAGGATTGCCTGGGCCGGTCGAGGCACTGCCCGCAGTGTTTGCCAGAGAAAAGCTGGATATTGGCACGCGGGAGTTGTTACCGCTGATTCCTCAGACGGTTAGTCGAGTGCCCCCGGCCGGGCGGATTCTGGACCTGGCGTGTGGAAATGGCGTGCTCGGGTTGTCTGCGCTTGCCGGCAGACCGGGTGCCGAAGTGCATTTCAGTGACGTATCCAGCCAGGCCGTTGCCAGTGTTGAGCATAACCTGAGCAGGTACGAGGGCGGCGATTGCGTACGCTTATGGCATCAGGACGGCATTGCAGATGATTTGCCTGACTACCAGCTTATTCTATTGAACCCACCCTTCCATGAAGGTGGGGTGGTGGGCGATCACATCGCACTGAGACTGTTCAGGGATGCCGCCCGGCATCTGGCGCCGGGCGGTCGCGTATTGATGGTGGGCAATCGCCACCTGGGGTATCACCGTTCCCTGAAACAGTACTTCAGCAGCGTTGAACAGAGAGCTGCAAGCCCGAAATTCGTGGTGTTCGAAGCCCGGAATGGCGCGGTGTGAGTCTCAGACCGTCGCCGGGCGATCGTAGCCGAGGCGCGCGAGGGTATCCACGATGGTCTGGGTTTGACTATCAATCTCGATGTTGACCTTTTGCCCCTTGGTGGCCTTCCCGAACGTGGTGGCACGCAGGGTCTCCGGGATAAGGTGGACGTTGAAGCGGTTACCTTCCACCTCGCCAATGGTCAGGCTGGCGCCATTGACGGCAATGTAGCCTTTGGGGAAGATGTACTTCGCCCAGGTTTCCGGTAGTTCGAACCAGAGGGTCACGTTGTTTTCCGGCCGCAGAATATCGACGATGGTTGCGGTAGTGTGGATATGGCCACTGAGCAGATGGCCGCCGATTTCATCGCCGATTCGGGCGGCGCGCTCGAAGTTGATTTCGTCGCCGGGTTTCAGGTCGCCGAGGGTGGTCAGGCGCAGGGTTTCCTGCATGGCGTCGAAGTACAGCCGTTGGCCTTCCTGGCGGGTAACCGTCAGGCAGGTGCCGTTGATGGCAACCGAGGCACCGATGGTTACGCCCTGAACCCGATCTTCCGGGAAATCGATCAAAAAGGTACTCAGGCCCGGCGCCGCGATCACGTTTTCGACCCGTGCAATGCCCTGAACGATACCGGTAAACATACATAATCTCCTGAAACCCGTTGATTGGCGCAAGCATACCGGTGCCTGTCAGTGTTGCCAAGAAGCCAGCAAGCCGCGTATGCCGGCAAAGCCGACATTCAAGAATTGTTCGTAAAGGTCGATACTTGCATAAAGAACCTGAAGAACAGTGAGCTCAATGGCGGAAAATACAGCAGTAGACAAGACAGATCCGGCCAATGCATCCGGAGCGGTCCTTCGCCCCGGTCGGGCCGCTGATCCGGTGCCGGCAACACCGGAATCTGCCCTCAATGCCGCGCAAAGAACCGCTGCCCTGCAGGCTGACGATGACCAGGGCCCGAACGCTGAATCTGGCAGCGAGCAGCCCGGGGCGCAGGAGTCGCAGGATCGGACTGCCGAGACCGGGTCGGAGAATCCGGATATCGAGCAGGCGCTGGCGGAGTCGCGACAGCGCAAGCTGCGTCTTATGCTAAGGCAGTGTGACCGGGTTCTGCTGATGGACTTCAACTTGCTGGCTATGTCGGACTGGCCGGATAACTATCAGATGGCAGCTGCGCGGCGTAGCCGGGACCTGTGGATCTTCAGTGCCCTTTTGGCTGCGACGTTTTTCCTCAGTGGTTTGACCGGTTTTGTGCCGGCCTGGGTAGCCGGTGGAGGTTTTGGTGCTTTCGTGATTATTCTGTTGCTGGGAGTGCCGTTTATCCGTCGGATTTACACGTCCAGCCCCTCCTATATGGATTTAATCATTCGCCGTCAGCGCATGCTTCGGGATGCCCGCAAACATGCGGCCCACCTGGAGGGAAAGGACGGACTGATATGGCAGTGTGCGCGTATGGCAGAGTACAACCCGACACTGCGTCATACCCGCTTCAGTGAATTGCTCAGACTGTCTGAGCAACGGGTGTTGCCGCGTTATCTTACCCGGCGGGAACATGTTCGGCTGTATCTTATCTATCTGCTGGAAGCCGAGAAAGCCTATGGCAAAGTCCAGCAAGCGTTTTTCGACGGCAATCAGGACGCGATAGACCGGGGTTGGCAGGCGGTGGCGGCGGTTCCTGAAGACCGAGCTTGACATGACAGGCCTTCAAACGTATGTTTCAAACAGACGTTTGCTAGAGGCTCTGACGACAAAATGGCGCAGTCTGATACCGTTGACCGCATTCTTGACGCTGCCGAAGAGCTGTTTGCCGAGCGTGGGTTCTCGGAAACATCGCTTCGTATGATTACCAGCAAGGCTAAGGTAAATCTGGCCGCTGTCAATTATCACTTTGGGTCAAAGAATGCCCTGATCCACGCCGTGTTCGCCCGGTTCCTGACGCCGTTTTCGGCCACCCTGGATACCGCCTTTGATGAACTCGAAGAGCGTTGTGATGGCCAGCCGCCCACGCTGAACCAGACCCTGTGGGCGCTTACGGAGAGTGCCGTGCGCATGCCTCAGCGTAATGAGAAAGGCATATCCATCTTCATGCGCTTGCTCGGTCTTGCCTATACCCAGTCTCAGGGCCACCTGCGTAAATTCCTCGAACAGGAATACAGTGAGCCATTTGGTCGTTTCATGCGCTTGCTCAAAGAGGCCACGCCCGAGTTGTCCTCGGTTGATCGCTACTGGCGCATCCAGTTCATGTTGGGAGCGACGGCCTTCACCATGTCCAGCAGTGATGCCCTGATTGATATTCTCGAAAACAAGCTGGGCGTTGAAACCACGGTTCAGGAAATTGCCGCACGCCTGGTGCCGTTCCTGGCCGCAGGCATGAAGGCGCCAGACAAAATGCTGGTGCCGCCTACCGCTTCAGGCGTTTCGGTTGCCTGAACTCCCCCGCCTCGGGTAGTCTTCCCTCTGGTTCGCAGCCGGAGGGAAGTCGTTACCAATGCCCGATAACAAGCCCCCCGGGGTTACCCTGTCCATTGATATCGCCAATCAGTTCCTGACACTGGCTACTCAATCGGGTGATATCATTGCCCGCTACCCGGTATCCACTGGCCTGAATGGCCCCGGCCAGGCCGACGGCAGTGGCTGTACCCCTGTTGGCAAGCATTATGTCCGCGCCCGAATCGGGGCAGGGCAGCCATTAAATACGGTGTATCGCGGGCGCCGTCCCACTGGCGAGATCTACAGCCAGAGTTTGGCATCAGCGAATCCGGGGCGCGACTGGATTCTTACCCGTATACTTTGGCTTTGTGGCTGTGAATGGGGGCGAAACCGTGGGCCGGGGGTAGACACCTTTCGTCGTTTTATCTATATCCACGGCACGCCGGACAGTGAACCTATGGGGGTTGCCAGATCCCATGGCTGCATCCGGATGCGCAATACCGATATTGTTGAGCTTTTTGACCGGGTTCCAGCGGGGACCCCGGTCAGTATCTATTAACCCGCATAATTCAGAGGGACAGGATGATTGGCGAAGTTTTGGGTGTACTGAATGGCTGGATAGAGCAGTTCGGGTTGCTGTCTGAGGGTTGGCGGGCCGGTGTGCTCGTCTTCCTGCTCGTGCTGGGTACGGCGGCGGTTGCCTACATTGCCAGTCATGTGATTTCTGCGCTGGAGCGCAAATTCGCCAGCACTCATAACCTGTGGGACGATGCTATTCTGCACGCGGTCCGTCGGCCTGTCGTGGCTTTCGTATGGCTCCAGGGGGTGTATTGGGCTGCCGAAGTGGCACACCATTTTTCCGAGGCTGAGGTCTTCAAGGCCAACGGAACGTTGCTTCAGATCGGTTTTGTCTGGGTGGTGGTCTGGTTTTTTATCCGGCTGATCAAACAGTTCGAGAACATCCTCACCTCTCCGATCAAGATGCGCAAGCCGATGGATTACACCACGGTCAATGCCATCAGCAAGCTGTCGCGAGCGGTCGTGATTATTACCGCCGCGCTGACCGCCCTGCAAACCCTGGGCTTCAGTATTTCAGGCGTGCTGGCATTTGGTGGTGTCGGGGGCATCGCGGTTGGTTTTGCCGCGAAAGATCTCCTGGCGAACTTTTTCGGTGGGTTCATTATCCATTTGGACCGTCCGTTCAAGGTGGGGGATTGGGTTCGATCCCCGGATCGGAGCATTGAGGGTACGGTTGAGCATATCGGATGGCGACTGACCACCATTCGCACCTTCGACAAGCGCCCGCTTTATGTCCCCAATGCGGCGTTTACCACTATTGCAGTGGAAAACCCATCACGTATGACCAATCGCCGGATCTACGAGACCATCGGCATTCGCTATGCCGACGTGCATTCCATGAAAACCATCGTGGACGAAATCCGGGAGATGCTGAAGAATCATGAAGAGATTGATGCCAACGAGACCTTGATTGTTAATTTTCTGGCATTCAATTCATCGTCACTGGATATCATGGTGTACACCTTTACCAAAACCACCCAGTGGGTGCGTTTCCATGAGGTGAAGGAAGATGTGTTACTGAAAATTAGTGACATCATCGAAAACCATGGTGCCGAGGTGGCCTTCCCGACGCGCACGCTGCATCTGCCGGATGGGGTGCGGGTAGACGGGCGTGATTCCTCAAAACGTGAGGACTCAAACGACAAGTCCTCGGACAAGGATGCTGATTCCGGAAAATCCGGAAAAAACATCGATCATGATGGCGGTTACGGTGAAGCCGATTCAGATTCCGGAGACGGGGAATGACAGTAACGAATGACAATGTACCGGTAGGCATTATCGGTGGTACGGGGCTGACCAGCCTGAGCAATATCCAGATCACCGGAGAAGAGACCGTGACAACTGCGTGGGGTGAGCCCTCCTCCACGCTGGTGCGGGGGCAACTGGGTGATCAGCCTGTTATCTTTCTGGCGCGTCATGGTAACCCGCACCGCATTCCGCCCCATCAGGTCAATTACCGGGCCAACATTCAGGCGTTGCATGATGCCGGCGCTCGGGTGCTGGTGGGAGTAAACGCGGTTGGTGGCATACATGCCAATATGGGGCCGGCCCACATCGTGATCCCGGATCAACTGATCGACTACACCTGGGGCCGGGCCAGCACTTTCTTCGAAGGCGAGCTGGAGGAAGTTACACACATTGATTTTACCTGGCCCTACGATCAGGAAGCGCGTCAGGTGTTGATTGATGCTGCTCGCGCGGCGTCGCTGTCATTTTCCGGGTTTGGCGTCTATGGCGCGACGCAGGGGCCCAGGCTGGAGACGGCGGCGGAAATCCGCAGGATGGAGCGGGATGGCTGTGACATCGTTGGTATGACCGGCATGCCCGAGGCAGTGCTGGCGGCAGAGCTGGGCTTGCGGTACGTCAGCCTCGGGCTGGTGGTGAACTGGGCTGCGGGTAAAACCGACCACATTATTACCATGGCCGAGATTGAAGAAGCGATTGCCCAGGGCATGTCCGGCGTTCGGCAGATTCTGGAGCGTTCAATGGCAAGTCTGGGGCAGCTTGCGCTTACCCCTCAATCTTCTTGAAGAAAACCAGGACGCCGACGGTGGGGGAGTCGATGAAGTGGATTTCCTCACTGCGCATCCGCCGCGTTTCACGAATCCAGGTCACCAGTTCTACTGGTGCCGGACGAAGTTGGTAAGCGGTACCGGTGCCTTCTGATGCTGAACCACCGGTTTCGCTATCAAGTGTATTGCCCGAGTCCTGATCGGAAAATTCTGCAACCGCTTCGGTCTGAGGCGGTGTTTCAGGCTCTGCTGGCACAGCCTCGGGATGGTCGCTGACGGCCCAGTGGTTAAGCTGCACATTAACGTGCAAGTAGCGTTGGCGGTCAATGGTGATCTGGCCTTCCACCGCTCGCTGGCCGGACTCGGCCAGCCAGTCACCGATTGCGACACGCAGAGGTTCGCCCTCGTAGTCGGGCGGAAAAGCTTCATACCAGCCGGCACTCGCCAGTACCCGGTAGTTACCGCTTCGCTCGAGCCGGTTGGCCGCCTCGCCCAGGTGCAGTTGGTTGCGGGGTACCAGGTTGAGTTCGGTTACCCGCTCCCCGGATTCCTGCTCCACCCAAAGGGTTTTGCCGGCCTCTTCGACAGGTTCCACCGACTTGTTCGCCATCTGCTCTTCAATGCCGGCCGGGTCCACCAGACGCTGTAAAATCACCAGCTCTGCCCGGTAGTAGTCGTTCGGGACATTGCCTGAAGCGCCCTGGGCCCAAAGGGTAGCCGGTGTGAATGCAACTGAGGCGAACAGCGCCGCACTGGCCAGGGTTTGCCGGGAGCATAAAATGTGAGCTTGCAAGGGCGTTACTCCACCTGAATCCTTTTTTATCACGATGCCTTTGCCGGGGCCTTGCCGGGCGCCAGTTCTTCGAGCATCGCTGCGATGGCGTCGAGTTTACCATCGGTTGAGTCATCATTCAGCCGGAAGCGAAAGCTGTTGGCGCCTTCGAGCCGGTATCGATCCGGAGCGGATTGCACTTTTTTAACCAGTTCGAGAGGGTCGACCGGTGTCGTTGCCCCGAACTCAAGCCGCACCCATTCCTTACCGGCATCCACTTTCACGATGCCTAGAGTCTCTGCCTGCAAACGTAGCTGTGCCTGGCGCATGAGGTTCTTGGCCGGGGCTGGTAATAATCCGAAGCGGTCAATCATCTCAACCTGAAGTTCTTTTAATGCCTCACGATCCTTCACGCTGGCAATGCGCTTGTACAGCATCAGGCGGTTGTGGACATCTGGCAGGTAGTCGTCCGGAATCAGGGCCGGAATGCGCAGGTTCATCTCGGTGCCGTGGCTGAGAGGCAATTCGGCGTTGGGCGTGCGGCCGTCGCGAATCGCTTTTACGGCTTCGTCCAGCAGCTGCATGTAGAGGGTAAAGCCGATGCTTTCGATCTGACCGCTCTGTTCTTCACCCAGCAGCTCGCCAGCGCCCCGGATTTCCAGGTCGTGGGTGGCCAGCATGAAGCCTGCGCCCAGGTCCTGGGATTCGGAAATCGCATCCAGTCGCTTCCTGGCATCGGCGGAAATGGCCTTTGGCGGTGGTGTCAGCAGATAGGCGTACGCCTGGTGATGAGACCTGCCCACGCGACCCCGAAGCTGGTGCAGCTGCGCCAGGCCAAATTTGTCTGCCCGTTCAATAATAATGGTGTTGGCGCTGGGGATGTCGATGCCGGTTTCCACAATAGTGGTGCACACCAGTACGTTGAAACGTTTGTGGTAGAAATCCGACATGATCTGTTCCAGCTGGCGCTCGCGCATCTGGCCGTGTGCCACACCCACCCGCGCCTCTGGAATCAGTTTGCGCAGATCTTCCGCGGTTTTCTCGATGGTGGCGACATCATTGTGCAGGAAATAGACCTGACCGCCCCGCAGGATTTCCCGGAGAATAGCTTCTTTCACCATGGCGTCGTCGCGCTGGCGCACAAAGGTTTTCACCGACAGCCGGCGGGCTGGTGGGGTGGCGATAATGGACAGGTCGCGCAGGTGGCCCATGGCCATGTTCAGGGTTCTGGGAATCGGTGTGGCGGTGAGGGTCAGCATATCCACCTCGGCCCGCAGGGATTTCAGTTTTTCCTTCTGCTGAACGCCAAACCGGTGTTCTTCGTCGATAATCACCAGCCCCAGATTCTTGAAGTTGATATCGCCTTGCAGAAGCTTGTGGGTGCCAATGACGATATCTGCCTTGCCTTCCTCTATGGCAGTGATGGCCTTGCTGGTCTGGCTGCCGCTGCGGAAGCGACTCAGAAGCTCTACAGTTACCGGCGTATCCGAGAACCGGTCACGGAACGACTCGTAATGTTGCTGGGCCAGAAGAGTAGTGGGTACCAGCACGGCCACCTGTTTGCCAGACCAGGTGGCCAGAAAAGCCGCGCGCATGGCGACTTCGGTTTTACCGAAGCCGACATCGCCGCATACCAGCCGGTCCATCGGGCGTTCGCTGGTCATATCCTCGAACACCGATTCGATGGCCACCTGCTGGTCCGGCGTCTCCTCAAACGGGAAGCCGGCGGCAAAGGCTCGATAGGCCTCTTTCGGGTCTTCAAACTGGAAGCCTTTCCGGGCTTCCCGGCGGGCGTAAACATCCAGCAGTTCTGCGGCGGTGTCGCGGATTTTTTCCAGCGCTTTTTGCTTGGCGTTGCTCCAGCGTTCCGTTCCAAGCTTGTGGAGTGGTGCATGTTCCTCATCGGTGCCGGCGTAACGGGAAATCAGGTGCAGGCTGGACACCGGTACATAGAGTTTGGAGCCCCCGGCGTATTCCAGGGTCAGGAATTCGTCGGATTGGCCGCCGGCGGTGAGTGTCTCCAGCCCCTTGTAGCGGCCCACGCCATGGTCGATATGCACGACCGGTGCGCCAATTCTCAGTTCAGACAGGTCCCGGTAGCCGGCATCGTCGGTTTCGGTTGGTTTCTGGCGTCTGCGACGCTGCAGCACCCGCTCGCCAAACAACGCCGTTTCGGTAATCAGTGCCAGATTCTGGCCGGGCAACACCATGCCCTGTTCCAGTGGGGCAATGGTGATGGCCAGAGTGGTGTTCTCGTTTTCGAGGAATTCCGACCAGCTCTGCACGGTTGCCAGCTTGAGCTTGTGATCGGCCAGGTTGTCGATCAGCGCCTCCCGGCGCCCGGACGATTCAGCACAGATCAGGATGCGCCCGTGGAACTCCTGGATGAACCGTTTGAGGCGCCCTGCCGGATCAGCGGCGCGCCCGTCCATGGCGACATCCGGGAGAGATTCGGTACCGCAGTTGCTGGCACCCGCGCCGTCTTCGGGCTGACTGCTGCAGGTAATGCGCGGGTAGTGTTTGAGTTGCCCGAACACTTCATCCGGCTGCAGAAACAGCTCGGTGGGGGGCAGAATAGGGCGCAGTCGATCGTGGCGGCGGTCTTCGTAACGGGCCCGCGTTTCCGCATCAAAGGCATTGACGGCATCATTGAGGCCGTTGGCAGTAAACACCAGAGTGTTGCCCGGCAGATAATCAAATAACGTGGCGGTTGCATCGAAAAACAGTGGAAGATAGTACTCAATGCCAGGCGGTGTGATGCCGTGGGTAACATCCTGGTAAACCGGCGCGTCTTTGTCGGCATTGGGGAAATATTCAAACCAGCGATTGCGAAAGCCTGAGCGGGCTTCCTTGTGCCAGGGAAATTCGTTGGCCGGCAGAAGTTCGATGCGTTCGGTTTTATCGATGGATCTCTGGGTTTCCGGGTCAAAGGTCCGGAGGGTTTCGATTTCGTCATCGAACAGATCAATGCGGTAGGGCAGGTTAGAGCCCATGGGATAAATGTCGAGGATGGCCCCTCGTACCGCATACTCGCCGTGTTCATACACGTTGTCGGTATGATGATAACCGGCTGCCTCCAGTTGCATTCGCCAGCTGTCGATATCCAGGGTCTGGCCCACTTCCAGCAGCAGGGTGTTACCCTGCAGATAGCTTGGGGGGGCAAGCCGGTGCATCAGGGTGCGCGCCGGTACTACCAGAATGCCGTGGCGTGTGCCGGGTAACCGGTGCAGGGAGCGAATCCGCCTCGAGGTAATGTCCTGGTGTGGCGAAAACAGATCGTAGGGCAGTGTTTCCCAGTCGGGGAGCGACAAAAGCTCAATGCCATCGGAGGAAACGGTGGCGCCGTCTTCATCCGTGGGCAGCCCCAGGAAAAACCGGATGGATTGCTCCAGCTGGATGGCTTCGCTGGTACTTTGGGTGATGACCAGTGTCAGACCTTTATGGGCGCGGGCGCTCTCGCAGATGGCCAGGGCGTCGGCACAGCCATTCAGTTGCCCCCATTTTCTGTGGTCGGCGGCCTTTTCAGGGGCAGCGGGGGCGATAAGCGGGGCGTGGGCCTGGCCTTTGGTCATGGGGCAAGCGTTCTCCTGAATAAATGCATCATTTGCCGGGGCGGCGCTATTCTATCGCCCGGTTGTGACAGTGTCATGGTCGGGGCAGACAAACGGCTATTTGCCGTATCGCCTTTTAAGTTGGATAATGTGCGCCCCAAATTATTTCCAGTGCTATACGAGGTTCCAACCGTGAGTCACGAACAGATCAACCAGCACCTGTCCAACTGGACTGACCGGGAGTCTACCGCAGAAGCGATGATCCCGTTGATCGGCCGCCTGTACCGTAAAAACAACGTTGTTACGTCCGTATACGGCCGTGCGATCATCAACCAGTCTGTTATCGATATCATCCGCGCCCATCGTTTTGTGCGTCAGGTTGAGGACAGCGAGCTGTCTGTTCACGATACGCTGCCCATTCTCGAGGCGATGGACAAGCTGGAGCTTGGCCGCGCTCACGTGGATATTGGCAAGCTGGCGGTCAAATTCAAGGCAGAGGGCGGTGACCTCACCGAGTTCCTGAAAAAGGAAATTGGCCCGGTGGTTGGCAAGTACGCCGAAGAGGCGGCCAAGGATGCCAAGGAAGAAACGAAGGATGTGGTGCTTTACGGCTTTGGCCGGATCGGCCGACTGCTGGCGCGGATCCTGGTTGAAAAAGCCGGTGGCGGCAACAACCTGCGCCTGCGTGCGATCGTTGTTCGCCAGGGTGGTGCTGACAACGATCTGGAAAAGCGTGCCAGCCTGCTGCGTCGTGACTCCGTGCATGGTCCTTTCGATGGCACCATCACGGTCGATGCCGAGAACTCTGCGCTGATCGCCAACGGCAACTTTATCAAGGTGATCTACTCCGATGGCCCGGACAAGGTGGACTACACCGAGTACGGCATCAACAACGCCATCGTGGTCGACAATACCGGTAAGTGGCGCGATGAAGCGGGTCTGGGCCTGCATCTGAAGTCCAAGGGTGTCAGTCGAGTGATTCTGACTGCGCCGGGCAAGGGCGACATCAAGAACATCGTTTATGGCATCAACAACGACTGGATCACCGACGAAGACAAGATCCTGTCTGCTGCTTCCTGTACCACCAACGCCATCACTCCGGTACTGAAGGCCATCAATGACGAGTACGGTATTGAGGATGGTCACGTTGAAACCGTTCACTCCTACACCAACGACCAGAACCTGATCGACAACTACCACAAGGGCAGTCGTCGTGGCCGCAGCGCCCCGTTGAACATGGTTATTACCGAAACCGGCGCGGCCAAAGCTGTTGCCAAAGCACTGCCGGAGCTGAAAGGCAAGCTGAGCGGTAATGCGATCCGGGTGCCGACACCGAATGTGTCCATGGCGATCCTGAATCTGAACCTGAAAAGCGATGTGGATGCCGAGCAGGTAAACGAATATCTGCGCGATATGGCGCTTCACTCCGAGCTGCAGAAGCAGATCGACTTCGTGAACTCTCCGGAAGTGGTTTCCACCGATTTCGTGGGCTCCCGCCATGCCGGTATCGTCGATGCCCAGGCTACCATCGCCAATGGCAAGCGTTTGATCCTGTACGTGTGGTACGACAACGAATTCGGCTACAGCGCCCAGGTTGTGCGTTGTGTGAACCAGATGGCCGGCGTAACCTATCCGATTTTCCCGAAGCGCGCCCGCGACTAAAGTCGTAGGCCGGTCTCGGCAGTTGATTGACAGAAAGCCCCGGTAGCGCCAGCTGCCGGGGTTTTTTGTTACTTTGGCCGTACAAAACCATTTTTGTTACCGGTGGAAATAGGTTTCCTTAATCTCTATAATTGGCGCGATTTTGGGTATGTCTGGCACCCCGTTTCTCATCTTTTCCTGCGTCAAATGGCAAACAGCAGCAACTGCTATGGCATTTGAACCTCAAGGTGCAGCCGTTCGGCGCAATCCGGACAGGAAACCAGGGCCGCAGGGGCCGGGCGTTACAAATCCACAGAATAGTTTCTGATGATTGGATGAGGCTAATGATCAAGATCAAAAAAGGCCTGGATCTTCCCATCAGCGGCGCTCCCGAACAGACCATTACTGACGGCAAGCCGGTTCGCCACGTGGCGCTCATCGGTTTTGACTATCACGGCATGAAGCCGACGATGGCTGTGAAAGAGGGAGACCGTGTCAAGCGCGGTACGCTGCTGTTCACGGACAAGAAGACCGAAGGCGTTCGTTATACTTCCCCCGCTGCAGGCGTGGTGAAAGAAATCAATCGCGGTGAGCGTCGCGTTTTCCAGTCTGTCGTGATCGAAATTGATGGCGACGATGCGGAAACCTATGCCCGCTACAGCGATTCCGACCTCGCCGGCCTGGAACGCCAGCAGGTGGTTGATAACCTGGTAGAGTCTGGCCTGTGGACAGCTTTCCGTACGCGCCCCTACAGCAAGGTTCCTGAAATCGATTCTGCGCCGAATTCGATTTTTGTATCCGTTATGGACACCAATCCGCTGGCGGCAGATCCCACCGTTATCATTGGCGAAAATAGCAAGGCTTTTGAAAAGGGCCTGACTATTATCTCTCGCCTGACCAACGGCAAAGTGTTTGTGACTGGCAAGCCCGGCTCTAACGTTGCCGTGCCCAAGGCTGACAATATTGAAGTGCATCAGTTTGATGGCGTGCATCCGGCAGGCAATGTCGGTACCCATATCCATCACCTGGATCCGGTGTCGGCCAGCAAGACTGTCTGGTCTATCAACTACCAGGATGTGATTGATATCTCCAAGCTGTTTGAAACCGGTGAAGTGCCGGTCGAGCGCATTGTTGCTATTGGTGGCCCCAAGGCTGTGAAGCCGCGCCTGGTCCGTACCCGTCTGGGTGCCAGCCTGCCGGAACTTCTGGACGGGGAGGTTGCCACAGACTGTGAAGTCCGTGCAATCTCCGGTTCCGTGTTCGGTGGTCGTCGCGGTGATGGCCCCTGTGCCTATCTGGGGCGGTTCGCCAACCAGATTACCGTTCTGGAAGAACAAAGTAAGCGCGAGTTCATGGGCTGGTTGTCGCCGGGTCCCAACAAGTTCTCCGTGCTGAACATCTACCTGTCCAAGCTCAATCCCGGCAAGCTGTTCAACTTCACGACCACGACCAACGGTAGTGAGCGTGCGATGGTGCCGGTGGGTGCCTATGAGCAGGTGATGCCTCTGGATATTCTGCCAACGCAGCTGCTGCGCTCTCTGATTGTGGGCGACACTGAAATGGCACAGAAACTGGGTGCCCTGGAGCTGGACGAAGAAGATCTGGCGCTGTGCACCTTCGTGTGCCCCGGCAAATATGAATACGGTCCGATTCTCCGTGAGAACCTGACCCGAATCGAGATCGAGGGCTAATACGATGGCAATCCGACAGTTTCTCGATGGAATCGAGCACCACTTTGAAAAGGGCGGCAAGTACGAACGCTGGTATGCGCTGTACGAAGCCGTTGATACCATTTTCTACTCGCCTGCGA
Organism: Marinobacter sp. RI1; assembly: GCF_041155085.1. Classification (NCBI taxonomy): domain Bacteria; kingdom Pseudomonadati; phylum Pseudomonadota; class Gammaproteobacteria; order Pseudomonadales; family Marinobacteraceae; genus Marinobacter; species Marinobacter sp. RI1. The sequence continues at coordinate 3,005,326 of NZ_AP031605.1, read as the reverse complement.
GCGTGACCAAAACCACCGCTCATGTGCGTGACGGCATAGACCTCAAGCGCATCATGATCACGGTGTGGCTGTGTACGTTCCCGGCCATGTTCTTCGGCATGTGGAACATTGGCTTCCAGGCCAACAACTTCCTGGCTTCCAACCCGGATGCGATGATTGCCGACGGTGGACTGCGTGAGGCATTCATTACCGCACTGGCGGTAACCGGAGCCGGCGCTGGCTTGTGGGATAACTTCGTGTATGGCATGGCTTATTTCGTGCCCATTTACGCGGTTACCTTTATTGTAGGTGGCTTCTGGGAAGTCCTGTTCGCGACCGTACGCAAGCACGAGGTGAACGAAGGTTTCTTCGTCACTTCCGTTCTGTTCGCGCTGATCTGCCCGCCGACCATCCCGCTCTGGCAGGTGGCGCTGGGTATCACCTTCGGTGTGGTTATCGGTAAGGAAGTGTTCGGCGGTACCGGCAAGAACTTCCTGAACCCGGCACTGACCGGCCGTGCTTTCCTGTACTTCGCTTATCCGGCACAGATCTCCGGCGATACCGTCTGGACGGCGGTAGACGGCTTCAGTGGCGCTACGGCCCTGAGCTGGGCTGCCTCTGGTGGTCTCGAAGCACTGGAAGCCCAGATTGGCTGGATGAACGCTTTTGTAGGCACCATTCAGGGCTCCATGGGTGAAACTTCCACTATCGCCATTCTGATTGGTGGCCTGATCCTGTTGGGCATGAAGATCGCCTCCTACCGGATTGTCGGTGGTGTGCTGATCGGCATGATCGGTATGTCGCTGCTGCTGAATCTTATTGGTTCAGAAACCAATCCGATGTTCGGCGTACCGGCACACTGGCACCTGGTTATGGGCGGCTTTGCCTTCGGTATGATGTTCATGGCAACGGATCCGGTATCTGCCGCCATGACCAACACCGGTCGCTGGTGCTTCGGCATCCTGGTGGGCGTGATGACGGTGCTGATCCGTGTGATCAACCCGGCCTTCCCTGAAGGCATCATGCTGGCGATCCTGTTCGCTAACCTGTTTGCGCCGCTGATGGACCACTACGTGGTTCAGGCCAACATCAAACGGAGGCTTGCTCGTGGCTAAAGCAAAAGATACCGTCTCCAGAACCCTGATGGTGGCGCTGGTACTGAGTATTGTGTTCTCGGTTGTGGTTTCCACGGCTGCGGTCATGCTCCGTCCCGCGCAGATCCAGAACCAGAATCTGGACATCAAAACCAACATCCTTTCTGCCGCCGGCATGCTTGAGCCAGGCTCAACCGCGCAGGACATTGAAGAGACGTTTGCACGCTTCGATGTCCGCCTGGTCGACCTCGACAAGGGCGATTTTGTAGAGCCGTCTGCTGTGGGTGTTCAGGATCCCATGAAGTACGACATGTACAAGGCTGCTTCCGATCCGGAGATGTCGACCAACATCCCGTCGTCTGAAGACAAAGCTGGCATCAAGCGTCGTCCGAACGTTGCCAAGGTCTACACCCTGAGCGAGAACGGCGAGCTGGTTCGTGTGGTGCTTCCGATTCACGGCTACGGTCTGTGGTCTACCCTGTACGGCTTCGTTTCCCTTGAAGGCGACCTCAATACTATTGAAGGTTTGGGTTTCTACGCCCACGCGGAAACGCCGGGCCTGGGTGGTGAAGTTGATAACCCGCGCTGGAAACAGCAGTGGGTAGGCAAGGAACTCTACAGTGACGATCCGACCGAACCCCAGATCCGTCTGGTGAAAGGTGGGGTCAGCGCCGATGCCAAGGACAAGGAACACAAGATTGACGCGCTCTCTGGTGCCACACTGACCAGTCGTGGTGTCGAGCAGCTCGTGAACTACTGGATGGGTGAGCGCGGCTTCGCCCCGTTCCTGAAAAAACTTCGTGAAGGGGAGGTCTGATCATGGCAGGCTCAACAGCCAAACAGGTTCTCTTCGAACCAATCTTCAGTAACAACCCGATCGCCCTTCAGATCCTTGGTATCTGTTCGGCGCTGGCGGTAACCACCAGCATGAGCGTGAGTATCGTCATGTGTCTGGCGGTTACAGCCGTTACCGCATTTTCCAACCTGGCGGTCTCTCTGGTAAGAACCCAGATCCCGGGAAGTATCCGGATCATCGTGCAGATGACCATCATTGCTTCCCTGGTCATCGTGGTAGACCAGATTCTCAAGGCCTATGCCTATGAAATCTCCAAGCAGCTATCGGTATTCGTTGGTCTGATCATCACCAACTGTATCGTTATGGGCCGCGCGGAAGGTTTCGCCATGACCAATCCGCCGCTGATGAGCTTCCTGGATGGTATCGGTAACGGCCTGGGTTATTCGGTTATTCTGCTGTTCGTGGCGTTCTTCCGTGAGCTGCTGGGTGCCGGTTCGCTGTTCGGCGTAAGCCTGATGCCTGTCGTTAACGAAGGCGGCTGGTACGTACCGAATGGTCTGCTGCTGCTGCCGCCGAGTGCGTTCTTCATCATCGGCCTGGCGATCTGGGGCCTGCGTACCTGGAAGCCGGAGCAAGTAGAAGAGCCTGACTACAAACTGTCTCGCCATACCGTCAAGGAGGCCTTCTGATGGAACACTATCTGAGCCTCCTGCTTAAGGCGATCTTTGTTGAAAACATGGCGTTGGCGTTCTTCCTGGGGATGTGTACCTTCCTGGCCATCTCCAAGAAGATCGAAGCGGCGACTGGTCTGGGTATCGCCGTTGTGGTGGTACTGACGGTCACCGTACCGGTGAATAACCTGCTTTATAACACCATCCTGCGTGAAGGTGCCCTGGACTGGGCCGGTCTGCCGAATGTGGACCTGAGCTTCCTGGGCCTGCTGACATACATCGGTGTTATCGCCGCGATCGTACAGATCATGGAAATGGTGCTGGATAAATACATTCCGGCCCTGTACGCGGCGCTGGGTGTGTTCCTGCCGCTGATTACGGTTAACTGCGCCATCCTTGGTGCGTCACTGTTCATGGTTGAGCGTGACTACACCTTTGGCGAGAGTCTGGTGTATGGCTTCGGCGCTGGCGTTGGCTGGGCTCTGGCCATCATTGCTCTGGCGGGTATCCGTGAAAAGCTCAAGTACAGCGATGTTCCGAACGGACTGCGTGGCCTTGGCATCACCTTCATTACCGTTGGTCTGATGTCACTGGGTTTCATGTCGTTCTCAGGCATCTCCCTGTAATTCACCCGGTGATTCGGTTTAACGAAAAGGCGAGACCATGAATACAGAAATTATTCTCGGCGTGGTCATGTTCACCGTTATCGTTCTGGCGCTGGTTGCGGTTATCCTCGCAGCCCGCTCCAAGCTGGTAAGCACCGGTGACGTGACCATTGAGATCAACGACGACCCCGAGCACACGCTCAAGACCGCCGCTGGCGGCAAGCTGCTGGGTACTCTGGCCAACAGCGGCATCTACCTGTCCTCTGCCTGTGGCGGTGGCGGTACCTGTGCCCAGTGCAAGTGCAAGGTTCTGGACGGCGGTGGCGCCATGCTGCCCACGGAAAAGACCCACTTCACCAACCGCGAAGAAAAAGAAGGCTGGCGTCTGTCCTGCCAGGTTCCTGTGAAGCAGGACATGAAGATCGAAGTGCCTGAAGAGTTCTTCGGTGTGAAGAAGTGGGAATGTGAGGTTATCTCCAACCACAACGTGGCCACCTTCATCAAGGAACTGGTACTGAAGCTGCCGGAAGGCGAGGAAGTGGACTTCCGCGCCGGCGGTTACGTGCAGCTGGAGTGTCCTCCGTATGAAATTCCGTTCAAGGATTTCAACATCGAGGAAGAGTTCCACGAAGACTGGGACAAGCACGATATCTGGCGCTACAAGGGCGTGAACAAGGAAGAAACCATCCGGGCCTACTCCATGGCGAACTACCCGGAAGAAAAAGGTCTTCTCAAGTTCAACATCCGTATTGCCACGCCACCTCCTGGTACCGACCATCCGCCAGGCATCATGTCTACCTTTGTGTTCAACCTGAAGCCGGGTGACAAGGTAACCGTGATGGGGCCGTTTGGTGAGTTCTTCGCCAAGGATACCGATGCGGAAATGGTATTCATCGGTGGTGGTGCCGGTATGGCGCCGATGCGTTCTCACATCTTCGACCAGCTCAAGCGCCTGAACTCCAAGCGCAAGATCAGCTTCTGGTACGGTGCGCGTAGCGTACGCGAAATGTTCTATGTGGAAGACTTCGACGGTCTGGCTGCAGAGAACGACAACTTCGAGTGGCACGTGGCGCTTTCAGACCCCCTGCCAACCGATGACTGGAACGGCCCTACGGGCTTTATCCACAACGTGTTGTACGAAAACTATCTGAAGGACCATCCTGCTCCGGAAGACTGTGAGTTCTACATGTGTGGACCCCCAATCATGAACGCGTCTGTGATCAAGATGTTGAAAGATCTTGGTGTAGAGGACGAGAACATCATGCTGGATGACTTCGGAGGTTAATCAGACCGCATGACATCCCGCATGTTCCGACCCGCCAGGGTAGCCGTGGTCAGCGTCTTTATGGCGCTGGCTCTGGCCACCCTGGCGGGTTGTTCGTTTCAGGAAGAAGAAAAAGTCTGGGAGATCTCTGGCGGGATTTTCGGGACGACCTATCACATTAACGTCGTATTGCCAGAAGATGAGCAACGGCTTCAGACTCTGGCCAAGGGCATCGAGAGCACGCTGGATCAGGTGGACAATGCCATGTCGACCTGGAAGCCGGATTCCGAGCTGTCTCAGTTGAACAGTCTGCGGGACCAGTCGGAGTGGGTTGAGCTTTCGCCGGCATTGTTCGAGGTTATCCGGCGGTCAGTCGAGATTGCTGAACTGACGGGTGGGGCGTTCGACGTGACCATTGGCCCGGTAGTGAATCTCTGGGGGTTTGGGCCCAAGGCGCGGCCTGAACAGATACCCTCCGACGATGAACTGAACACCGTACTTGGTGGCACCGGTTGGGAGCACCTGGAGTTCGATGAATTGGCCAGTGCCATTCGCAGCGAGAAACCCCAGTACATTGATTTGTCGGGTATTGCCAAGGGCTATGGCGTGGATGCGGTGGCCCGTTATCTCGACAGTGAAGGTGTTGGCGCTTACCTTGTGGAAGTGGGCGGCGAAGTGCGTACCAATGGACGCAAGCCGGACGGTACCGCCTGGCGTCTGGCTATTGAGCAACCGATAGAGCAGGGCCGGGAAGTAAATAGTGTGGTGGCGCTGGATGCTCAGGCCATGGCCACGTCCGGCGATTATCGTAACTATTACGAATCGAACGGCCAGCGGTACTCCCATACAATAGACCCTGAGACGGGAAAGCCGATTGGTCATCGACTGGCCTCGGTTACGGTTATTGCAGATGACTGTATGACGGCAGATGCTCTGGCAACCGGCTTTAATGTGATGGGTTTTGACAAGGCCATGGGCCTGGCAACCCGTGAAAACATTCCCGCATTTTTTATTGTGAGGGGAGACAACGGCTTTGAAACCCATCAGACACCGGCGTTCTCGTCTTACCTTGTCCAGTAAAGGAGGGCAGTAATGGGTACCTTTCTTTTGGTGTTGTTTATTGTGGTGCTGCTGATTGCCGGTATGTCGATCGGTGTGATTTTCGGTCGAAAGCCGATCAGCGGAACCTGCGGTGGTATTGGCGCTCTGGGAATCAGTACTTCCTGTGAGATTTGCGGTGGCAATACCCAGAAATGCGAAGAGAGCCGGAGCGGCTCGGATGAGCCAGTAAAAGCGGAAGACCTGGCATACGATGCCACCAAGGCCGAAAAATAACCGCTCCCGGCCAACAATACATTAATAACTATAGCTACGCTCTCAGAGTGTAGATAAGGAGTCAGTGCGCGCATGGCAGAGCATCATTACGACGTGGTGGTTATTGGCGCCGGTCCTTCGGGAGAAGGGGCGGCAATGAATGCGGCGAAGCACAACAGACGTGTCGCCATCATTGAAGACAAGCCTACGGTTGGCGGTAACTGCACCCACTGGGGCACCATTCCGTCCAAGGCGCTGCGTCACTCGGTCAAGCAGATCATCACCTTCAACACCAACCAGATGTTCCGGGACATTGGTGAACCGCGCTGGTTCTCTTTTCCGCGGGTATTGCAGAACGCCCAGAAGGTGATTGGCAAACAGGTGAAGCTGCGCACTCAATTCTATTCCCGTAACCGGGTAGACCTTATCAACGGCCGTGCCGCATTTGTCGACAAGCACCGGTTGGAAATCCGTGGCAACAAATCCGTGGAAACCATCCATTTCAAGCAGGCCATCATTGCCACCGGTTCCCGCCCGTACCTGCCGCCCGATGTCGACTTCCGTCATCATCGGATCTACAACTCAGACTCCATTCTGAATCTGTCCCACACCCCGCGTACCCTGATTATCTACGGTGCCGGTGTCATTGGGTCGGAATACGCCTCCATCTTTGCTGGACTGGGTGTGAAGGTAGACCTGATCAACCCGGGCAGTCGCTTGCTGTCGTTCCTGGATGATGAAATTTCCGATGCCCTGAGTTACCACCTGCGTAACAACGGTGTATTGGTTCGCCACAATGAGCAGTATGAATCCGTGAAAGGTGACGATCACGGCGTTGTACTGTCACTGCAATCCGGCAAGAAGATTCGGGCCGATGCCTTCCTGTGGTGTAATGGCCGTAGCGGCAATACCGAGAATCTGGGGCTTGAGAACGTGGGCCTGACACCGAACAGCCGGGGCCAGCTGGCGGTAGACGAGCATTACCGCACGGAAGTCGAGCATATCTATGCTGCCGGCGATGTGATTGGCTGGCCAAGCCTGGCCAGTGCCGCTTACGACCAGGGGCGGGCGGCCTCGTCTGACATTACCCAGGACGAGTATTTCCGCTTTGTGGACGACGTGCCTACCGGCATTTATACCATTCCGGAAATCAGCTCTGTTGGTAAAACCGAGCGCGAACTGACCGAAGCCAAAGTGCCATACGATGTCGGCCAGGCGTTCTTCAAGGATCTGGCGAGGGCGCAGATTACGGGCGAAGCCGTGGGCATGCTGAAGATTCTGTTCCACCGGGAAACCCGGGAAATTCTGGGGATACACTGCTTTGGTGACCAGGCTGCCGAGATTGTTCACATCGGCCAGGCCATTATGAATCAGGAAGGGGAAGCCAATTCCCTGAACTACTTCATCAATACCACCTTCAACTATCCGACCATGGCGGAAGCCTATCGGGTAGCTGCCCTCAACGGCCTGAACCGTATCTTCTGATCAGACCGTTGCCCACCAGAGCCTTGCTTCAGGCGGGCTCTGGTGAGGTTTCCCGGATCGGCAGATTCAACACTGCCTTGGCCCGGTTGTCGAAAAACATACGGGTGCTGGTGGGGTAATCGGTGATAATACTGTCGACCCCCATCTCTTCCAGAAGCAGCATGTCGTGGATACGGTTAACCGTCCAGGTAGAGACATGCATGTTCCGTCGATGTGCCGTCTCGACCATGCCTTTGGTCAGAATTTTCCAGTTCACACAGAAATATTCGCAGCCCAGCCGGGTGGCCAGGTTCAGTGGCTTGGGAAACTTGCGCTCGGCTACCAGGCCGATGCGTATGTTTTTGTCGCGTCGCCGGATTTCACGCAGAAACCAGGGATCGGACGAGGTGATGGCGGCCGTCTGGTACAAATCCCGGCGCTGGATGATCTCGGTCAGGCGATTGCACAGGATGTTCAGCCTGTGCCGTGCATCCTTTTTCACTTCCAGTTGAAGGTGCTCAATGTCATCAAACTGATCGAGCAGATTCTCCAGCGAGGGAATACCGGTTTTCCGGGACCATGAGCTGGTATTGCGGCGCGCATCCATCTCGGCCAGTTCGGCGGCGGTATACTTGCCGACACTGCCTTTCTGGCCGGTGGTACGGTCCACGGTCAGATCGTGCACCAGTACAGGGATGCCGTCTTTAGACAGCACCAGATCCAGCTCAAAATGCCGGATACCATGCCGGTGGGCATGGATGAAGCCAGGCATGGTGTTTTCCGGAGCCTCTCCTTTGGCTCCACGGTGACCATAAACGATCATTCTGCTGTAGTTTCCCTGAGGCGTTGGTAGATGGCCTGGCGTTTCTTCCAGGTCTCGTGGCACAGGCGAATATCTTCCAGGTAGGCCGGTAATTCGCTCATCAGAAGCGCCTGCGGGCCGTCTACCAGAGCTTTCTCCGGTTTCGGGTGGAAGTCCACCAGCACCATGTTGGCGCCGGCAATGACCCCCTGTGCGGTCGCGTGCATCACATCAAGAATACCATCCGGTGACTGGTCCCGGCTGCCCACGGAGTGTGATGGGTCCACACACACCGGCATGCGGGTCAGGCGTTTTACCGCAGGCACATGGGCAAAATCTACCATATTGCGGTGGGGCAGGCCGGCCTCGGTTTTCATACCGCGTAAACAGAAAATGACGTTGGCGTTGCCCTCGCTGGCCAGATACTCGGCTGCGTTCAGGGATTCATTCAGGGTGATACCGAAACCACGCTTGAGGAGCACCGGGTAGGTGCTCTGCCGGCCAATGGCCTTGAGCAGTTCGAAGTTCTGGGTGTTGCGGGTGCCTACCTGCAGCATCACGCCGGTTGGCCGGCCGAGTTTTTCCAGGCAAGTGTCGATTTCCTCGATATGGCTTTCGTGGGTGATTTCCATGGCAATCACTTTGATACCATGCTTGCCTGCTTTCTCGAACACCCAGGGTAGACAGCCCTTGCCGTGGCCCTGGAAAGAGTAAGGGTTGGTGCGCGGCTTGTAGGCCCCCATTCGAGTACATACCTCGCCGTTGTCTTCCAGCGCCTGCAGCATCATTTCCACATGCTCGGGCACGTCCACCGCGCAAAGGCCGGCGAAAATGTTCAGGTTGTTCTGGCTGAACTCCACGCCGTTATAAGTAAACCCACTCTGGCGTTGGTCATCCTTGTGGCGCCCAAGAATCCGGTAATCCTCGGAAATCCGGATGGCGCGTTCCACCGCCGGCAGGGCTTCAATTTCTGCTTTTTCCAGGGATTTGGTGTCGCCCAGCAGGTAGATTTCGGTCAGTCGCTGGCTGGCACCCTGAATTTCGTGTACCCGGATGCTGACGCCCGGAAGGTTTTCCAGGTATTCCATGGTCTGGCGATAGGCTTCACTATCGAGCGCGGTATTGGGGTGAAGAATGGCTAACATGGAATCTCCTTGAATCAGGATGCGGATTCTTCCGCCCGGTGCCGGGCCTGCATGAACTCGCGATGATTAAGATGCAGCAGGTCTGCCATGCGGCGAATAAGGTGTTCCTCGTATTTGTCGATACGACCGTCGGCAAAGGCTACCCGCCAGATGCTCTCCAACAGGGACTGCTTCTGTTGCTGATCCAGATGATCGTTAATCTGCCCGGTAAACTGATACAGCGATGTGGCGTCTTCGGCGTGGGCGAGGGCATCGTGCAGGATTTCCTCAGCTTCTTCCCGGGTAATCTGGTGAGCCTTCACCGCACAGTCGACAATGGTCTTCAGTTCCCGCTCATCTTCCTGGTTGTCTACCCGCGAAAGTTGCACCATCAGGGCGGTGGCTGCCACGGCCAGTTGATGTGTATCCGGCTCGACCGGTTCTGACTCGGCAACGGAAAACAGTTTCTTCAGGCGTTCGATCATGGTCAGTTACTTCGTTTCAACAAATGTCAGGCCGCCTGCGCAAGCTGGCGGACCCGGTGCTCCAGTTCGATCTGGTCTGCCGCAAAACGGCGAATGCCATCAGCCAGCTTCTCGGTGGCCATGGCGTCTTCGTTGGATTCCCAGCGGAACTGCTTCTCGTTAATCTGACCCGGCTTGTCGGGCGAGGAAGCCGTCTCCGGGTTGAGTTTCCTGGCCAGAGTGCCCTGATCATCCTTCAGCTCCTGCAGCAGTGCCGGACTAATGGTGAGCCGGTCGCACCCGGCCAGCATTTCGATTTCGCCGGTGTTGCGGAAGCTGGCACCCATCACTACGGTATTGAAGCCATTGGCCTTGTAGTAATTGTAGATGCGTGAAACCGAAAGTACGCCAGGATCTTCCTCGGCCGGATAGTTGTCGCGCCCGGAGCTGGCCAGGTGCCAGTCGAGGATACGGCCCACGAACGGTGAGATCAGATGGGCGCCGGCCTGGGCACACGCCACTGCTTGCACAAAAGAGAAAAGCAGCGTCAGGTTGCAACGGATGCCTTCCTTCTCAAGCTGCTCTGCTGCGCGGATACCCTCCCAGGTGGAGGCAATCTTGATCAGAACACGACTGGTATCCACACCCTGGCGGTCGTAAAAATCCACCAGCCGGCGGGCACGTTCCAGAGTGGCTGAGGTGTCGAAGGACAACCGGGCATCTACCTCGGTGGAGACCACGCCCGGAATCAGCCCGAGAATTTCCTTGCCGGCCAGCACCGCCAACATGTCTGTTGCGACCGTCAGTTGTTCGGCATCTGACCCGCCGTGGTTGGCAGCGTAGGCCACGGCCTTTTCCAGCATGGGCCGATACGCCTCAGAGGCCGCGGCCTTCAGCAACAGAGAAGGGTTGGTGGTGGCGTCTTCCGGGCGCCACTGCCGGATAGCTTCGATATCGCCGGTGTCGGCCACAACCGTGGTCATGGTTTTAAGCTGTTCGAGTTTGCTGTTCATTCGTCCTGTCATCCCGATGGTTCGGTGTTATCCGGGCATTCATCCACAATGCCCTTTTAACTCCTACAATAACGGCAGCTTACGACAGTAACAAGACAACAAAAGGTATGGTGGCGATCAGGTTTCCAAACTGGGTTCCGGTTCTCTGACTTTCGCCAGCGCCTGTTCGACCACTTCCAGCCCGGAGCCGGGTTTGTTGGCATTCTCACTCAGATGACGGCGGAACTGCCGTCCCCCCGGCTGCCCGAGGAACAGGCCCATGATATGGCGGGTAATGTGTGTGAGGTACACGCCCCGGTCCAGCTCCTGCTGAATGAACGGGAACATGGCCCGGAGCGCCTCATGGCGACTGGTAACGGCCGGCGGCTCGCCGAAAAGCTCAGCGTCTACCTCGGCCAGCAGCCAGGGATTGTGGTAGGCCTCTCGCCCCAGCATCACGCCATCGGTGTGGGTCAGGTGCTCGTGGCACTCCCCGAAGGTTTTGATGCCGCCGTTGATGATGATTTCCAGGTGCGGATAGGCCTGTTTCAGACGATACACCCAGTCGTATTTGAGGGGTGGAATATCGCGGTTCTCCTTCGGGCTCAAGCCTTCAAGAACGGCGATGCGGGCATGCACAATGAACGTTTTGCAGCCGGCTGCTGACACGGTTTCAATAAACTCGCACAGCTCCTCCCAGGATTCCCGGTCGTTAATACCAATGCGGTGCTTTACCGTAACCGGAAGGTCGGTGGCCTCAATCATTGCGGCCACGCCCTCTGCTACCTTGTCTGGATGACCCATCAGGCAGGCGCCGATCATGTTGTTCTGCACCCGGTCGCTGGGGCAACCCACGTTCAGGTTAACCTCGCTGAATCCGAACTGTTGCGCCAGCCGCGCGCAATGGGCCAACTCGTTAGCGTCGCTGCCGCCAAGCTGAAGCGCCAGCGGATACTCTGAAACATCGTGGCGCAGAAAGCGCTCGGTATCGCCATGGATGAGCGCACCTGTGGTGACCATTTCTGTATAAAGCAGCGCCCGCTTGCTGAGGATGCGGGCCAGGTAACGAAAGTGCGGGGTGGTCCAGTCCATCATGGGGGCAACGCAGAAGCGACGGGACAGGGCCTTGGTGGTGGCTTGTTCAGAAGTCATCGTATTCCGGATACAGAAAAATTCGGAGTGGAGTCTAACACGAAATATTATCAGCCCTGCCTCCGTAGTATCCTAAATCCGGCTCTCTATACCTGCATGGAGTAATCCAATTTATCGGAACGACTGGATGATACTGCCACCGCCAAGATCCCCAGCCAGCTTCTTTCGGGCCCTCTGGTTCTGTTTGGTTGCTGTGGTGGCTGGTGCCCTGACACTCTCTCAGGCAAATGCCACGCCATGGACGTTCTCGCTCCAGCAAGGTCGGATGGACCTGGCGCTGCCTGACTATGAAATCGCCGGCTGGACAGCGATGGGCATTCACGCAGATATCGTCAATTCCGTTGAAGCAAGTAACAAGCAGGTCGGCGTTACCTTCCGCCCGGGGTCCCGGCTGACAATAGCCCGCATTGCCCGGCAATCCGGAAGCACCCCCGCAGAGTTAATTGATGTCCAGCTGAATCTCGCGGATACCGAGGTAACCGTTGATCTTGGCGCCCCGGGTGCTATGCCGGAACGCACCCGCATCTCCGGAAATGTGCGCATCGACGTAGCGGAAGTCCGCCACCCGAGCCTGAAGCCCCAACGCTGGTGGTTTCAGGGCAAGGCGAGCGGAACGCTGGCAGATCTGGAACTTGAAGGGACGCTGAATGCCAGCTTCGGCCTGACAGCCAATCTCGTCTTGCGTAGCGGGTCGGAGAGCAACTTTACAGCCGACATCCGCACGACCATGGCTGCGCAGAAAGCCGGAGAGGCGCTTGCGGCCACGCTCCTGAACTGGCCGGAATTGCTCTCGCTGGACAATGGTGAACTGACACTTCAGGCAAATCTCAGGGTGGAGTCCAATGAACCACTGGCGGCGGATGCCTGGTTGGAATTTAAGGATGTGTCCGGGGTAATGGACCGTACGGCGCTCACCAACCTGAGTGGGCGCCTGTTGTTTGCCCTGGAAGCGGACATATTAACCGCCGCCCTGCGAGACATCCGGATAGGCGAAGTCGATTCCGGAATCGGCATCGGGCCGATTCAGCTCCTGGCGGATTACGAAGCGAACCTGGCTGCGCCGCTCAGGGGGCAGCTTGCCGTTCAGCAGGCAACCGCCGAGTTTCTGGGTGGCCGGCTTCGGGTAGCGCCGCGCACTGTGGACCTCTCGAATCGGCCCTGGCATGTTCCCATTGATGTCTACGATCTTTCGCTGGAGCGACTGCTGCAGGTGTATCCGGCGGAGGGCTTTTCTGGAACCGGCACGTTAACGGGCAGGATTCCGGTCGCGGTGACCGACGCCGGTGTGAGAGTAGACCAGGGCGCATTGGAAGCTATATCTCCAGGCGGCAAGCTCATCATGCCGGCCGAGCGACTGCAGACCATGTTGGGCAGCAGTGATGCCATGGAGCTGGTGGTGCAAGCTTTGCAAAACTTTCACTATTCGGTGCTGGATAGCACGATAGACTACGATGAAGAGGGCAAGCTGGCACTCGGCCTGAGGCTGGAAGGTGAGAATCCGGATCTTCGTGGCGGGCAGCCGGTTGTGCTCAACATCAATCTCGAAGAGGATATCCCCGCCCTGTTAACCAGCCTCCAGCTGAGTGGCAGAGTGAACGAAGCCGTGACCGAAAGGGTTCGGGAGCGGTTACAACAATCCGGGCAGGAGGCAGTGCCATGACAAACCTATGGCGTTGGTGCCGGCCACTGGCGGCCAGAACATTGCTGGTTTTAATGTTGCCGCTGGCGCTATTTGCGTGCACACCCACTGTGCAGATGGCGGCACCAAAAGAACCGATTACCGTCAACCTGAACGTAAAGATTCAGCACGAGATCTACGTGAAGGTGGACAAAGAAGTAGACGAGCTGTTCAGCGAACAGGGGCTGTTCTGAGCGACACCGGACAATGCCAACGGCTGACCAAGGGGTTGAATATGAAACGACTGATACAACTGGGCGCCTTTGTGTTGGCGCTCGCCGTAGCAATACCGGCGCTGGCCATGGGGCTGGAAGAAGCGAAACAGAAACTGGACACGGCTAAACAGCAGGGCCTGGTGGGGGAAACGCCAACCGGCTACCTGGACGTAGTGCGTGCAGAAGGCGATGCCCAGGCTGTGGTGAAAGCCATTAACCAGGCCCGCCGGGATGAATACACCCGCATTGCTGAAAAACACGACATTCCGGTGACACAGGTTGAGACCGTGGCCGGTCAGAAAGCCATGGAAAAAACGCCCGCAGGCCAGTTTGTGTTGATCAACGGCAAATGGGTGAAGAAGTAAGTCTCAATCGGCCGCTGGGGCCTGCTGCCGAATGGGAGCGGAACCCGTGCTGGCCGACCAGAGCGGATAGGGAATACCTGCCAGCCGGTTCATCACAAAGGCATGGGCCAACAGCAACGCCACCCCCGCCATGAGCACTGGCAACTGCGCCGGATTGGGCATCAGACCCAGGGAAACGATCAGTGCCGTGGCACCGGCCGGAGGGTGAGCAACCCGAAAAACTACCATCAGACAGCTGGTAAGCCCCAGCGATAATGCCGCCGCACCCACCCTGGGCAGATCAACACCGGTCATAAATGCCGATGCCTGCCCCTGAAGCCCGAAGATATACAGAGCCAGCAAGCCCATCAGCGCGCCGATCAGGTGCCCGCAGAGTGTATTTCTGGGAGACGCCGGTTGCGCCATGGGCACATAGAACAGAATAAAAGCCGTGGCGCCCAGGGAGGGGAAAATGAAGGCCTCCTGGGTAACCAGCGCCACAAACGACACCAAAGCAATGCTGAACCCGCCATTAACCAGGTTGAACACCGCCATCACCGTGGTACGGCTGTACTTGCTCGCCATGCGCTCCAGGTGCAGTGCCTGAACCAGGCCTTTGGTCAGTTGCCAGCGGATTTGCTCGTTCCTGCGTCCCATACTGCCTGTTCATGCCCTTATTTGGTGCGTTCAAGGGGGCGGGATGATAGGCACTGACGAATATCAAGGCAAACAGGGATTTTCGATAATGGTTAAGAGCTTGATGAATAACCTGTGCTTTTATCAGAAAGAAAACGCATAAAAATACCGGGTTCCCTTTCTGCGAATAACACCGTATTTTCTGGGAAACCGTTGAACAAAGAGTGCGGCATGGGAAGCAACTGGCTGATAGGCATTGATCTGGGAGGCACCAAAACCGAAGTCATCCTGATGGACCGGCATAGCCAGGAGCATTTTCGCCAACGCGTACCGACCAGCGTCGGCAACTATCAAGCCACCCTGCAAACCATCCACGCCTTGGTACAAAAGGCTGAAGCCCACGCCGGTACCACCGGAATACCCGTGGGCATAGGCATACCCGGCAGCGTTTCGGGCAAAACCGGCCGCATTAAAAACGCCAACTCCACCTGGCTGAACGGCCAGCCCATGCAGCAACACCTGCGTGAACTCCTGCAACGGCCCGTAACCCTGACCAACGATGCTAACTGCCTGGCGCTTTCCGAAGCCACAGACGGAGTAGGGCGCAACCACCACACGGTATTCGCCGCCATACTGGGCACGGGCTGTGGCGCCGGCATCAGCGTGAACGGCAAGCTGCTGACCGGCCCCAACGGCGTAGCCGGCGAATGGGGCCATAACCCGTTACCCTGGACACCGGAAGCCGAACTTCAAAAGCGCCCCTGCTTTTGTGGCCGGTACGGCTGCAACGAAACCTTTCTTTCCGGAACCGGGCTGTCACTCACCCACAAACTGCACACCGGACAGCAACTGCCCGCCCACAACATTGTTGAAAACGCCCGAAATGGCGACTCGCAAGCCACCGAAACCCTGCAGCAATACCTGAAGCACCTGGCCCGGGGCCTGGCCGCCGTTTTCAACGTGCTGGATCCGGACATCATTGTGCTGGGTGGCGGCATGAGTAATGCGGAACAGATCTATCGGGAACTGCCGGGAAGGCTTTCGAGCTATGTGTTTGGGGGTGAGAGTGATACGTCGATTGTGAAAGCCGCCCATGGAGATTCCAGTGGGGTGAGGGGGGCGGCTTGGTTGTCCGATTTGCTATAGGCTATCGCAACCTGCAGAGGAAATTGGCGGCATCCATATGGCAATGATCGCTGATTGAACCCTTCAATGAGAATAGCTTGGGAGATCTCCGAAATTCGAAAAGGCGGTATAGCTGAAACTGGCTTTGGAAGTCGGACGAAAACGAAACTTCATTGCGAGATGCATAAAACGGAGTTTCTTTCGCAAATGCCGTAGTTTTGACCTCAATGAATCGTTCTTTCCCAGATGTTTCGAACGATAGGATATCGTAACCCAGTCCGTCTCCCTTAGATTGAGAAACGTGTTCTATACGATTTGCTAAAGTGATTTCGCCCGCAGATCTGAGGCGATACTCTTCGTATTCAAGTACCAGTAACTCGCCCGCGTTTCCTAGAGCTGAGTTTCTGGCCTCCTGCGCAACATAGTCTCTTCGGGAGGCTGCGCGCTGTGGATGGTACGCGGATGATGGCTCCCTGATTTCTGCAGCTGTCGACGGTGCCTCAACGACAAGTCTAGAAAACTCTACTGAGCTCGGAACGGTTGCTGGCTGTTCGACAGCTGCTTGGGAGATACGATCGAATTCTGGATGTGAAGCAATCCAGTCCTCAACGTAAATCGCGAGCGCTTCTTGATAGTTACTTCTGGGTTTGTAGCCAGGTATCCAAAAGCAATTCAAATCCCGGAGTACTGCGCTAATGTTCTGGTGCTTCAGCTCAACAGCAGCATTGCTGCGATTATTGAGGTTCTCTAGTAGCTTTCGGCGGTGGGCACTTTTGTTATACCGCTGACCTGCAAGCTCGAGGGTCAACATCTTCATGTAATCTGCCACTGTAAGTGCTATTTCTTCGTTGCTCCAACGATCTGCCCTTGGCATAAAGAATCCTCTAAGACTGCAAGCTCAAGTAGGTGGAGCTATCTTGACCGAGTAATATTCATATGACAATTCGCGAAATAAAACGCTCTCAGTTATTCCAAGCCAAGCTGCTTTCTCATTGAGTCGACCGCGGAGGTCGCGTTAATGACCGTTGTTACATACAACATAAACGCCCAAAAATTCTTCACCCAATACCAGTCCCTGACCTTCGAACAGGTCCATAGCCACTGGCTCCCTCATTTGGATAATGTAACCGGCCTCGCGCTGGATGTGGGCGCCGGCAGTGGCCGCGATGCGCTGGCATTGGCGGAGCTTGGCTGGGACGTGGTGGCGGTGGAACCCGCTGCAGAGTTGCGCCGGCTGAGCGAGTCGGCAACGGCTCACCGCAGTATCCAGTGGGTGGATGATGCCCTGCCGGATCTGAGCGAGATCCGCAAACTCAGTTACCGGTTTGATCTGGTGCTAGTGTCTGCCGTTTGGATGCACCTGCCCCCCACACACCGGGAGCGGGCGTTCTGGATTCTGACTGAGCTGCTGGCGCCGTCCGGCATGCTGGTGATCACCCTGCGCCATGGGCCGGGGGATGGTGAACGGCAGTTTTATGAAGTCACCAAGGCCGAGCTGGACAGCTTTGCTCTTCGTCGCGCGGTTATGTCGGTGCCTTTGGCGGATTCACCTCGGGCCGATCAGTTAAACCGTTCCGATGTGTGGTGGGAGACCGCCGTTTACCTGGCTGCAGAAAAACCTTCCAGTTAAAGCATAAGCTGTTTCACCAACTCCCCCGCCGAAACCTCCCTGCACCCACTTACATTCTGTCCGCTCCATAACGGTGAAAAATCACCGGATCCTGCGGCTTCAGCCGCTGCCCTGAGTGGTGCGATGGCGTTGGTTGCCAGTGGAAATGCCGGTGCGAGCTCTGATATTGGCCCGAGTTCTCGCATTATCCGGTTAACAATGCCCCGTGCAGGGCCTCCGGAAAACAGGTTTGTTAGGGCGGTATGCCTGGCCTGCGGGCTTTTGAGTGCCTGCCGGTGCAGGGGGCGGGTGGTTGCCTCGGGACACAGCATAAACGCCGTGCCAATCTGCGCTGCCGCTGCGCCAAGCTTCAACGCGGCCTGTACTCCCTCTGCAGTTGCAATGCCACCGGCCGCGATAACGGGAATGTTCACGGCGTCCACAATCTGAGGCAACAGGGCGAAGGTGCCCATCTGGGTGCTCATGTCTTTTGTAAGAAAAATTCCTCGATGACCGCCCGCTTCCAACCCTTGGGCGATAATTGCGTCTGCGCCGTGTTGTTCCAGCCAGATGGCTTCCTCCACAGTCGTGGCGGTAGAGAATATCTTTGCCCCGGCTTGCCGGACTCTATCCAGCAATGCCGGCTCTGGTAGCCCGAAGTGGAAGCTCACCACTGCCGGGCGGGAGGCTTCAACAATAGCTGCGGATTCTTCGTTGAAAGGCATGCGGCCGGGGCCGTTGCTGATGGTGGCTGGATCTATCTGGAATTCTTGGTAATAGGGCGCCAGTGCCTGCCTCCATCCGGCCTCCTGCGAGTCATTCGGGGCGGGCGGTGTATGGGCGAAAAAATTGAGGTTATAGGGGCCACCCTGGGTGGCTTCATTCAGTGCCTGAAGTTCTGTTTTCAGTGCATCGGGGCCGAGCATGGCGCAGGGCAGAGAGCCGAGGCCGCCGGCGTTGGTAACTGCGGCTGCCAGGCGGTAATCCTGAACGCCGGCCATAGGGGCCTGGATGATGGGTTTTTCTACGTGCAGTATGTCCAACAGTGGATGCGGCCATGATCGGGGCATAATGTGGGATCCTTAAAGGCGGTTTTCCGATGCTGAGTCAGCTTTTGCTGTGTTGATGTCGACGGAGGGACTCCAGTACTTCGGCTTTGATTCCTTCGCGTTCAAGTTGTTCGAGCACCTTGGCGAGTTGATCAGCGAGCACAGCATGTCGCTGGTTAAGGTAGTGGTAGAACGTAAAAGTCGTCACGGGCTTTCGGATCGGCTTTAGCCGATGCCAATGTTCGTTTGTCAGCGGTGATATGCCCTCAACATCCGAGACGAAAGCCACGTCAACTCTCCCTAGCTCCAGAAGGGAGCGGACCTGATCGTAATCGTCTGCAAGGATAGGCTCCATGCCGAGCTCTCTGGCTTTGTCCTCGGCGATGATGGCCCCCCGGAGTACAGATACCCGAAGAGGTTGATTCTTGGGTGAGTGTGGCAGGTCGTGGGTTTCTGTCTCCCGGACAACGGCCAGAAGCTTGCCCTGGAGAAGAGGGAACTCAACCCTCACGAGGTTTGGGTAATTCGATGCGACGGCATCAACCCGGTAGAGGTCGCCATCCAGGCCGCCATTGTCGGCCAGCAGAAGAGCGCGTTTGGTGGGCACCTCCATCACGGAGACACCGACACCCAAACGTTGGTAGGCGATTTCCAGGATTTGCCTTGCGGCTGTTGCGCTGGGCACACCCTCAATGGTTGCCAGTCTGACTTCTGCCGGCAACCCGTTGGCCGTCGTATGGGGCGCAACGAATGCCAGAGAGGCAAGCACTGCGATCAGTAATCGGCGTATTGCTTCCATAGTCTTTCCCCTCGGCTCCTTTCAAGGGTGTCCCTTCATTTTAGTTCCGATCTGGACGTCTGGCTGTTTTTTTCGGTTACTGAACTTTGCGACCAGTGTATTCCGAGAAGTCCGGCTTCTGTGGCTGGTGCTGGTCGTCGGTCATATAGGCAGAGGTCAGCACGAACTCTGCGGTGGCCCGGTTGCAGGCAACGGGGATGTTCCAGAGGGCGGCTATGCGCAGCAGGGCCTTGATGTCCGGGTCGTGGGGCTGAGGTTCGAGAGGGTCCCAGAAGAATACCAGCAGGTCGATTTCACCTTCAGCAATCTTGGCGCCGATCTGTTGGTCGCCCCCCAAAGGCCCGCTCAGCAGACAGTTGAGATCGGTTCGTCCGAGGCTTTCACTCAGTAGCCGGCCAGTGGTGCCGGTGGCGTACAAACGCAACGGGGCAAGGCGGGTGCGGTTCTCGTTCGCCCAGTCCACCAGTTCCTTCTTCTTGTTGTCGTGTGCCACCAGGGCAACGGATTTTACGGCCATGTTGCGTCCTTAATCTGTGAGGTTCCGTCAAAAGGGGCAGAGTGTTTCATAAACGCGTGGCCCGGGAAATAGGACGATGGCGGCATCACACCGGCACCGGCTACGTCAATAGCCAAACACGGGGCATTGGCCGGCATTGAAGGCATGGAGGATTATGCTGGCCGGGGGTACGCTGGCGGGATAACAAGGATTTGCGGAGCGTGTGGTATGGCGGGTGGTAATGTACAGAAGAAGTCTGCGAGGAAGGTATACATCACCGGTGGTGCCAGCGGAATTGGCTTTGAACTGGCGCGGTCTTATCTGCGTTCAGGGGCAGAGGTTACCCTGTTTGATATCCAGCCCATGGAATCCGCTGTGGAGGGGTTGGCAGCCATAGCGGGGCCGGCATCCATTCGAACATTCGCCATGGATGTGACCAAACCGGGCGGAGTGAGAGAGGCCTTTGCCTCCGCGGCGGAGTCTTCACCGCCAGATCTGGTCATTCACTGCGCGGGAATTGCCATTGCGGCCGATTTCGAGGCCATAGACGACGATGCCTATGCCCGGGTGATCAACATCAACCTGGTCGGTACGCGCAATGTGGTGGCCGGTGTCCTGCCCCATTTGAAAGCAGGTTCGCAGCTGGTTCTGGTTGCATCCATGGCCGGATTGGTGGGGTGTTATGGCTACGCGGCTTATTGTGCTTCCAAATACGGAGTGGTGGGGTTAGCTGAGGTGTTGCGCATCGAGCTGGCAACGCGGGGCATTGATGTCTCTGTGGTGTGCCCTCCGGAAGTGGAAACGCCGATGGTAGAGGCGGAGCGCTTGAATCGCCCCAGGCAAACCGAAGCGCTGAAGTTGATGGCCGGCACCTTGCCTTTGAATGATGCCGTGGCGCAGATCCGCAAAGGTATCGATCGCCGCCGGTTTATGATTATCCCGGGTTGGCGGGCCAGGGGGCTTTGGTTCACCAACAAGCTGCTCCCGGGGTACTGGACGAGAACCCTGGCCGATTATCTTGTCAGCAGGTCGTCGCACTCGTAGGTTGTTGATGCGGGTGATCATTTTTTGGCCGTTTAATGTATGACCTTTGTCAAGCCCATGGTACCCTAGGCACCTTCTTTATCTGCTGCCTGTTTGGCTTGTTGGTTGCGCTGCCTCCATGATGTTTTTCAGAGTTCTGACGGTTCTTTCACTCCTTTTCCATGTGCCGGTTTTATCCGCCGAGAGCCCGAGAAATGTTGGCTTTTACTATGGCCACGAGTCACCGATAGGGCCACTGTTTGCCTACGACTGGCTGGTGTTGCAACCGGATCAGGCCACAGATGCCCGGCTGTCTCTGCTTTCCCGCGGCGGAACCGCACCCCTGGCGTACGTTGCGGTTGACGAGATTGCCAAATCTCACGCGCTTTTCCCGCAAGTAGATCCGGCCTGGATCGTTGGTCGCAACAAGGCCTGGGGGAGCGTGATTCTGGATATCCGCAAACCCGAAGTCCGGCGGTTTCTCGTGGATAAGCGCGTTGTGCCGGCGTTGATGCGAGGCTTTGAAGGGGTTTTTCTCGACACGCTCGATAGTCACCTGATGGTGGAGGCCGGCAAGGTAGACGCATTGAGCTTCGCGCAAGCGCAGGCTGATCTGATCGCCGATATCCGTGATAAGTACCCTGAAGCTGTCATGATCATTAACCGCGGCTTTCATCTGCCAGTCCGGGCGCTTGATCAGGTGGATGCGCTGGCGTTCGAGTCCTACTTCGAGGGCTTTGATCCTGAGTCGGGTCGCTATCGCCCGGTTCCTGAGGAGCATCGGGAATGGCTGGATGCTCGTATTGCCGAGTGGTCGGCTCGATATCCCGAAAAGCCCGTTATTGCCATTGATTACACAGCGACGCCACAGTTGGCTGAAGAAACGGCCGATCGTCTTCGCGATCGGGGCCTTTTGCCGGTGGTCAGCAACCAGGCGCTGGATCGATTAGGCCCGACGTCGCCAGAGACGATACGCCGACAAGTGCTGGTGTTGCATGATCTGCCGCCGCAGCAAGCGGATCAGAGTCAGGCCCACAGCCGTCTGGGCGTTATTCTGGAATACCTCGGGTTTGTACCGGTATACCGCTCTGCTCTGGAACCTCCCTTATCCGAACCCGTGCTCGACCGGTATCACGGCGTGGTTGTCTGGTGGGAAGCGGGCACGGCTCATAACCGCCTGTGTCAGTGGCTGGGTAATAGCGTCCGAGACCAGTTGCCGTTGGTTTTAATGGGGTTAATGCCCGCAGCTCCTGCCTGTCAGCGACTCGTTTCTGGCCAGCGCATGCGGGTCCCGGAGGGGATGCTGCAGGTTTCTGCAGTTCAGGAGACGGTTGGCAGGTTTGAAGGTAATCGTCTGCCGGCGCGGGTTCCTCTGGCGATGCCGCCCGCCATGGATACCTATGAGCCATGGATTCTGATAGAGGACAAGAACGCGCGATCCTACTCCCCGGTATTTATTCGCCCGGAAGGGGGCGTTGCGCTGAGCCCGTTTTTGTTTGAGCCAGGGCCAGACAATGCGGCGTATTGGCTGTTTGACCCGGTACGGTTTATGGCCGATGCATTGAAGCCGGAGATTCACCCTGGCGTGGATGCAACGACGGAAGCCGGTCGACGCATCGTCACGGCCCACATCGACGGCGATGGAGCGGTTTCCCGGGCTAACCTGCCTGGAACCCCGCAAGCCATCAAGGTGATCCTGGACAAGATCATCCGCCACTATCCCATTCCCCATACGGTTTCCGTCATCGAAGCGGAAGTCTCGGAGCGCGGGGTCTATCCGGCAGAGAGTCGGGAGGCGTTGGAGACTACGAGGCAGATTTTCCGGGAGCCGAATGTCGAGGTGGCTTCTCATACGTTCAGTCACCCGTTTTTCTGGCGCATGATGGAAGGTGGGGAAGCGCCGACGGCCGAACAGGCCGCCTACGGATATGCCATGGAAGTGCCGGGTTACGAACCGGATCTGAAAAGGGAAATCCCGGGTTCGGTGGCCTTTGTTAACGAGCTGACTCCTGACGATAAAGCGGTTCGTGTCTTTCTGTGGAGTGGTGATGCCCGGCCCGGTAAAACGGCGTTGCGAATGGTGAGGGAGTTGGGTCTGGTCAACGTCAACGGTGGCAATACCCGGCCGTTGAAATATGATTCTACCCTCGCGGCGGTCTGGCCGGATGCCCGCCTGGTGGGGGACGAGCTACAGGTTCATGCGCCCGTGCTGAACGAAAATGTCTACACCGATCTCTGGACAGGCCCGTTCTATGGTTATCGTAACGCCCGGGAGAGCTTCGACCTGCTGGATGCCCCATACCGGTTGAAACCCAGCGGAATCTATTATCACTTTTACTCCGGCACCTACCCGGAGTCGATCAAGGCCCTTCATGAGGTCTATCAGCATGCGCTGGACAAACCAAATTCACCGCTATACCTGAGCGAATACGCAACGCGGGTCCAGGCCCGCTATTACAGCGTTACGACCAGGGACGACGATGGCGTATACCGCTGGAAAGGGGTATACACGCCAACGACCGTAACACTGCCCGATTCTCTGTATCCGGATATGAAAAATAGCACCGGAGTTGCCGGTTTCATCAGGCATGGTCAGCGACATTACGTTCACCTCACCGGCCCCGGCGCAGCGCTGGCGGTGAGTGAGGTCGCCCCTCAGGGTGTATATCTGGAGTCTGCCAACGCCAGGTTGACGCGTTGGGAGCGTGAGCAGGTTTCCGGGGCGACTTCGCGCGTTACTGTCTCGGCAAATGGCCATGTGCCGGTGGAGTTCCGTTTTGGTGGCGCTGAAACCTGTCGAGTGGTAAGTGATCACCCGGCCACCCGCCTGAGCCCGGTTGCTTTCAGGTTGTCCGGTAAAGCGGTCTCGAACGTTGTGGTGGAGTGTAGCTGAGTGAGGCGAAGCTCTTCCCGTCCCAATCTGTTCGGGGTTCAGGCGTTGGCGGTGATGGGCGTGCTGGCCATTGCGTTGCTGTACGTAGTACACCCGAGGGAGGCGTTTTTTGACCAGATCGGCAGCCTTGAGAAGCCGGATGCGCTCTCCCTGGCTTACCTCACCGTGTTGCTGAATTCTGATTCCGATAATAAAGAGTTGCGCTATCGGCTTGCACAGATGCAATCGGATGTTGGTGAATCCGAACAGGCCATGGCAACGTTGAGACCCTTGCTCCATGAGCCGACAGTGTCGCCGAAAGCCGTGGAGCTGGCCTTGACATTGGCCATTCAGAAACTGGCGGCTGCGACTGATGAACATACCCGCGCTGAGCGAAAGGCTGACCTGCTGGTTCTGGTTGAGCGGCTGATTGGGGGCGCAGGTGCCCATCCCCGAGTACACAGAAGCGTAGAGACGGTGCTAAGTTGGCTCACGCCGGATGAGCAATTGAGTTTGCTGCCGACGTTGATCTCATCAGCGGAGGGGCAAGACCGGTTGTGGTTAGTGATGTCGCTAGGACATGCTCAGGTCGCTGCAGGGAACCCGGCAGACGCTGCGGAAACCCTTGCCGGAATTATCGACCAGTTACCCGCTGAGGAGCAGGGCAAAGCGGCCAGGGAACTGGTGCGACTATACCTTGCCTCAGGTCAACCCGTCCGCGCGCTGGATACCTTTCAGGCCCGGAATCTGATGTCTCCCGGAGCCGAGGGACTGCAAGAGGCCATTCAGTTGGCCCGATTGGCGGGCAAAGACGTTCTCGAACGACAATGGCTAGAGTCGTTGATGCGACAGTATACGGCCGATATCACCGAACTCCGTCGTTTGCGAGTCCTGCAGTTGGGCCAGGGAGATCTGGCCCAGGCGGCAATGACGGCTGAGCGCGTTGCCGGGATGCCGACGGCCGTGGTTGAGGATCGAATCTGGGCCGCAAGGGTGTGGGAGTGGCGAGGGCAGCCGGAGAAAGCCCTGGCCCGCTGGCAGTCGCTTTATCTTTCTGCCGGTCACCCCGAGGCAAAGCAGCGCGCGACCGCGCTTGCTCAGGAACTGTTTCGTTGGCCTGAACTGGTGAAAACTCTCGAGACGGCGAGGGCAAGAGGTGAGCTTGGGGCCGATGGTTACCTTGTGCTTGGTGATGCCTATACCAGAGCGGTGGAGCTGGACAAGGCAGTTGCGGTTCTTGAGGAGGGACAGCGAAAGTATCCCTCCGTCGCCGGGTTCAAGGACCGCCTGTATCAGTTGTACGTTAACAACAATCGTTATCTCGACGCCATTGCCCTGTTTGAGCGGCAGGATGTGCTCAGTGAGGGAGACCGATTGGTTCTGGCCAATCTGTATTGGCGAACCCGGCGCGTAGAGCGGGCGTTCGAAACCCTGTCGGTATCGTTCCAGAATCCGGAGTTCGCTGCAGAGGCAGAGCTGATGCGGCTGGACCTTCTGACTATGCTGGGGGATGTCGACAAGATCCGGGCTGAGTATTCGCAATTGATGGCTGGTTCCTGGCGGCAGCATGGACCTGGTGTGGCGGATCGGCTAATCGGCCTGGCCGCACAGTTCGGGGATTATGAGCGTGTTGCGGAACTCGCCCGTTACCGGTTTCAACGTACCGGGGATGCCCGTTACATTCCCATTCTTGCCGATGCACAGGCGAATACGGGGCAGTGGGAGGCGTTGGAGCGCACGCTGGCGCAGTGGCAGTCAGACCCGGCCCACCGTCAGGATGGCCTTTACTGGACATTCCGGGGGCGACTGTTTGAGCAGCGGGGCAAGGCTGATGACGCAGAGAAGGCCTATCGACAGGCGCTGCGCCTGAATCCTGGAAGCGAGGACATCCTCAGCGCGTGGGGCTGGCTGCTGGTGGCAGAACCTCAGCGCAAGAGCGATAAACTGAATGCCGTTCTGACAGAACTGTCATCGCAATCGGGGCAGCGACAGTATGCGTTGCTTGCGTATGGATACTCGGCGCTTGGGCAGGATAAGCGGTCCAGGTACTGGTTACAGAAGTGGCGAACGGAGAATGCCGTTGAGCCCCGCGCCCTTGAGGAGCAGGCGGGTCTCGCCCAGAGTCTTGGCGATCAGGCGAGTGCTTTTCATCTCAGACGTCTCGCCGCTCGACAGGTTCCTCGACGTGTCGAGCCAAGAACCCCGTCACGGCAAAGAAGCCCTGATGAGTTGTCCTCCGGATACAGGGCGCAACCGGTGTTTGGTTCCGAGAACCGTGCTGCCCAGTTGGGCTGGCAGCAGGAGCGCATCAGCGACATGGCTGTGAATCATTGGTTCGGCGCGTGGGACTACAGTTCGGAACGCTATCGGCTGACCGGGCGAGCGGCCCGCGTTGATACCAGCGACGACACGAGATTCACGAAGGCTCCCGAACCGTCCAGCGAGGCCATGATTGAACTTCAGAATAACGCCACAGATTGGTTGTTTACCGCTGGGCTTGGGCACGTGGGGCGTCTTGACGGCGATGAACTGAGTACCAGGTTTGAGGCCCGGTTCCAACCACTGGGCCGGTGGCAGATGGCAGTGGGGTATCATTCGGGAGAGCGCTCGACCGATTCGGCAGAAGCCTGGTGGCTGGTTTCCAGGGACAGCACTTCGTTTGAGGGCCTTTACCAGCCAGACAGCCGAACAACCGTTGGGGCGCGGTTAGCATCACTGTCATTTGATGCCGGTTCACAAAGCAGTGTGGCGGAGGGACAACGGCTCGAGGTGTTCGGTAGTCATCTCGTGGCTCGCCGTTATCCGGACTGGAGTGTACGGGCGGAATATGTGTTGCAGGATCTGAATCGACTAGAGCGCCTGGAAGGCGCAGTGCAATCGCTGTTTGAACGACCACTCCAGACCGGTGAATTGCTCACCGAACACTACGAGCGCGTGTCTTTCGGTATGCGGTGGCAAGAGCATTCACCTCACTCGTTGCTCGAGCAACAGGCTCAGCCAGGCTGGTTCCTGGATGTGAACACCGGCTATGTTCTTTCCACCGATACCGTCGAGTACGGGCTTGGCGGCGGTCTAAGCTGGTCGCTATTCGGGGATGACGAGATCGCGCTATCTGCCGGCTATGCGTCGGATAGTCTGAGTGGAGCCAGCTCGCTGGACGCACGTGTTACCTATACCTTGTTTTTTAAAACTGCGGGAGAAAACCGATGATTCTTTTTCGATCTCTGCTGCTGGGGCTACTGTTTGTCGCCCTGAGCGGTTGTTCTACCCTGATCACGGAATCGGGCGACACGCCTGTCAGCCTGGCGGAGCAAGTGGCGGTTGTGCCTTTTGTGAATCTCTCGGAGACCCCTCAGGCTGGTGACCGGGCCGCCAGTATCGCGGTTGCCATTCTGCGGGCGGAGGGGGCTGGCCGGGTAGAACTGTACTTGCCCGAAGACCAGAACCCACTGATGTATGAGAGTCAGGCTCGTCAGGCTGAAGCGATGGACATGGCGGATCGGGACGGGGCTGATCTTATCGTCACGGGAACGGTGGAAGAATGGCGTTATAAGGCGGGTTTCGACAGCGAACCCGCGGTTGGCGTGACAATGATTGTCAGACGCTCTGGCAGTAACGCTATCGTCTGGTCCGGAACAGCAGCTCGCACGGGATGGGGGCGGGAGAGTCTCGGAACGGTTGGGCGTGAGGTGCTTCAGGATCTCATTGATGCCATGCCTTTGGTTCGCGGCGAAGACTGATACTGATGCAGGACACCCGGGCAACTACGACAGTGGCACAATCGGGGCCCGCCACCGAGGTGCATGGCTGGCTGAAATGGCTGGAAGTCGTTCTGGTCTCAGGCCTGTTTCTCGCGGCAGGCTTCTGGCTGCGACCTGACGACCCGCTCCACGTTGGCAATACGTTTGCGTGGCCGGTTCTGGCGCCCTTGTTGATTGGCCTGCGCTACGGCTTTTTCCCTGCTCTGATGTCGAGTCTGTTGGTGCTGCTTGTGGCTGGGTGGCACTATGACAAGGCCGCTGCCACGGCTTATCCGTGGGGATGGGCCGCCGGCATGCTGGCATGTGGGCTGCTGGCCGGGGAGTTCCGGGACTACTGGGAACGTCAGTTGCGCCGGGCCAACGCAGTTAACGAATACAGTCTCCAGCGCCTGGAAGAATTTACCCGCAACTTCTACCTGATGAAGGTGTCCCATGATCGTCTCGAGCAACAGTTAGCCGGGAGCTCCGGCAGCCTGCGGGAAGCACTGAGACGACTGTATGGCGAACTGTCCCAGACCCGCTCTGAGGGTTTGAATGAAGAAAGCGCGGCCCTGATGTTGCGGGTTCTGGCTCGATACGGCCAGCTCCAGACGGCCGCCATACTGGCAGTGGAAGGAAACCGAAACATTGAACCGAAGGCGCTGGCAACGGTTGGTGACTATGAGGCGGTTTCGGAGTCCGATCCGCTGATTCGATATGCCATGCAGGAAAGAACACTGGTGTCGGTGCAGACAGAGTTCCGCAAACACCTGAAAAAACTGGATACCGATCTGCTGGTTGTGATCCCCCTCATTAGTTCTACCGATGACCTGGTGGCGCTCTGTGTGGTGGAGTCCATTCCATTCTTCAGTTTCCAGAACCGGACGCTTCGTTTGATGGCGATTCTTGCCGGGCATATGGCGGATATGCTGTGCCAACGGGATCAGACGATGGCAGGTTCTCATGAGTGGCAGAGCCTGTGTTCCCAGGCGCGTCGCGCAGCTAGAGATGCAGAGGCCTTTGGCTTGCCTTCCGTGCTGCTTAAGCTGCAGGTGAACGAGCAGGATCTGGCAACCCTCGCGGACAGGATGACCGGCTTGCTGCGGGGGCTTGATGTGATTGCCGTTAACCGAGCGAACGAGAGCCCCAGCGTGGTCCTGTTGATGCCACTGACCGATGAATTGGGGCTTGCCGGGTATCTGCATCGACTGGAACTGGATATCCGGGAAAATGCGGGCCGTTCACTGTGGGATTTTGCCAGTCAGCAGTCACTGGTGGTAAAGACGGAAGCCCAGGTCGCCGAGTGGCTGGCTCGCGAAGGTGGCGCGATTGACTAGC
The DNA here is from genome assembly GCF_041155085.1 of Marinobacter sp. RI1. Taxonomy (NCBI): domain Bacteria; kingdom Pseudomonadati; phylum Pseudomonadota; class Gammaproteobacteria; order Pseudomonadales; family Marinobacteraceae; genus Marinobacter; species Marinobacter sp. RI1. Next base: position 2,976,681 of record NZ_AP031605.1, on the reverse strand, counting down.
TACTGGTTGTTACCGTTTGGACTGGTCTCAGAACTGGGCGGTGCGGTTGCACTGTTTACCGGTGAGGATTCGGTTCGGGCAGTGGGTGGTTATGTCGTTGCCCATGCTTTGTCCTGCGTGGTGTTTACGCTTGCTCTGCTGGTCCTCATGCCTCAACGTTACCGAAAACAGCGCTGGCGGCCCGCAGTCTTTCTGTTTTCGCTGCAGTTTGCGATTCCCCTGGTGGGCAGTCTTGGCGTGTTTGTCGGTATTCTGCTCGCGCTGTATCTCCCGCGCTCGAACCGGGAACTCCCGTGGCAGCAGGTGCCCATCCCTGAGTTGCCTTTCCGGCCTACCGATATGGGCAGTCAGGTTGTCTATACCGAGGGTGGTTTGCGCCAGGTTCTGAGAGAGGCGAGTGATCCGGGTAAACGCCTGAAAGCTTTGTTGGCCAGCCGACAGATGGAAGGCCGGGAGGGAGTTGATATTCTCCGGGAGGCACTCAAGGATCCGGTTGATGATGTCCGGCTGCTGGCGTATTCCATGCTGGAGCAGAAGGAAAAGGCACTGGTGCAGGAGGCTGAGCGCCTGCAGAGCCAGGTGACGGAAGCCGCTGACCCCAAAGCGCTCGAGCGCATGAATCGCCGTCTGGCACAAACCTGGTGGGAAACCGCCTATCTTGGATTGGCTCAGGGCAGTCTCAGGCAGTACTACCTGGAAAAGTCGCGGGACCTCCTGGTGAAACTGGTTGCCACCTATGACGAGCCCTCGGACTGGCAGCTCCTGGGGCGGGTGGAACTGGCGTTGGGGCGGCCCGAAGAAGCACGTGATGCGTTCGAAGTCGCTATTGATAATGGCGCCCGTCAGGAACACATCCTGCCTTATCTTGCTGAAATCGCGTTTCTGGCCAGGGACTACCAGCGGGTCAGGTTCTATCTGGCCCGGTGCGCCCATGGTCACAATCATCCGGCGATCACTCCTCTTCTCGAAGCCTGGTTATGAGTTTGTTCAAACGAAAGCAGCCGTATATCGCGGACATCGCATTGCTGTTGGAAGGCACCTATCCGTTTATACGGGGAGGCGTGTCTTCCTGGGTACACCAGATGATCTCGGGACTTCCGGAATACCGGTTTGCCCTGGTTTTTCTGGGGGGCGATCCCAGCCATTACGGAAAGCAGCAATACACCCTGCCGGATAATGTCACCCATCTGGAGTGCCACTACCTGATGGACACCCAGGTTCGGGAAAAGCCGAGGCCGAGGGACGGAAACAAGCGGGCCTTCCAGAGTCAGCGGCGGCTGCACGAGAGTTTCAAGGCCAATGAGGCGGTGCCCGAGGAGGTGCTCACGCAGGTATTCAGAGACCTGGGTGAGACCGGGGGGATTACCCGCAAGGATTTTTTGTACAGCCGGGAGAGCTGGCAGGTCATTGAGGACAGTTTCCGTGCCTATTGCACCGAACCCTCTTTTGTTGACTATTTCTGGACTATCCGGACGATGCACGCGCCGCTGTTTACGCTGGCAGAGATTGCGAAGAACATGCCCAGGGTAAAGATGGTGCACTCTATCTCAACCGGGTATGCCGGTCTCCTCGGTGCAATGGTGAGCGACCGATACCGTATACCTTACCTGATCAGTGAGCATGGCATTTACACCAAAGAACGAAAGATCGATCTATCCCAGGCACAATGGATTGACGATCCGGAGGACCAGGTGAGTGCGGCACTTAACGACCAGTTGGGCTATATCCGGCGTCTCTGGATACGCTTCTTCGAGGTGGTGGGAAGGCTGGCTTACCAGAAGGCCGACAGCATTGTCTCGCTGTATTCCGGTAACCAGGCTCGCCAGCACCAGGACGGGGCTTCGCCGGAAAAAACCTGCATTATCCCGAACGGGATCGATCCTGAGCGTTTCCGGGAACCACGGGAGCAGCGGTCGGAGGCCATTCCCAAGGTGCTTGGGCTGGTTGGCCGCGTCGTCCCGATCAAGGACATTAAAACCTTCATCCGGGCGATGAGAAGCGTCTCGGAGCAAGTGCCCGAGGCTGAAGGATGGATCGTCGGGCCGGAGGATGAAGACCCCGCCTATGTGGCTGAGTGTCGCAATCTTGTGACCAGCCTGGGATTGGAAGGCCGCGTTAAATTCCTGGGTTTTCAGAATGTCAGCGAGATTTTGCCCCAACTGGGTTTGATGGTGCTTACCTCGATCTCCGAGGCGTTGCCGTTGGTCATACTTGAGGCCAATGCCGCGGGGCTGCCGTGCCTTGCCACGGATGTCGGCGCCTGCCGCGAACTCATTGAGGGAATGAGTGATGAGGATCGGGCTTTGGGTGCCTCGGGCGCTGTCGTTCCGATCGCCGACCCTGAAGCGACAGCCAGGGAAGCGATTCATCTGCTGACGGACAGTGAGGCCTGGCGGGCAGCCCAGGCCGCGGGGTTGGAGCGGGTATCACGCTATTACACTTTGGACAGTATGTTTGATCAATACCGCCGCCTCTATGAGGCGTCGTTAGAGACGGCGAGTGGGGGAGAGCGCTAGTGGCGGGTATCGGTTTTGAGCTTAGGCGAATACTCCGGCGGGAAAGCTTTGTGAACCTCCTGGGTGCCTATGGTCTGGCGGGCATCATCAGTTCGGGGCCCTGGGTACTGTCGGTACTCGGGGTTATGATCATCGGGGTGCTGAGTTTTGCGCTCGAGGCAAACCAGGGATTCGTGGTCCAGTTTCTGGTGTCGGTCACCTATCTGATGGCGTTCTCGCTGATTCTCTCCGGGGTATTTCAGCACGTTTTCACGCGTTGGGTCGCAGACAGGCTCTACGAGTCCAAGCGTAACCTGATACTGCCCAACCTCATGGGGGTTATCTGGGTCTCAACCGCGGCGTCTTTCATGCTCGGCGTTGTTGCTGCTATCTGGTTTATGCCGGGCACCAGTTATCTATACCGGCTCCTGATGCTGGCGAATTTTGTGGTGCTGTGTAACCTCTGGCCGGTTACCATTTTTCTCTCCAGCATGAAGTCCTATCGTCGTATTGTTGTTGTTTTCGCGCTTGGGTATCTGGTCGCTATCGTTGCCTCGGTGCAGCTGCGTGATTTCGGCATTGAAGGGTTTTTGCTCGGATTGCTGCTGGGCCACAGCCTTTTGTTTTTCAGTTTCTTTTACACCATCATCCGCCAGTACCCGGGCACCACGCTCATCCGGTTTGACTTCGCCAGGCGTGCCCAGATCTTTCCCACCCTGATCTTTACCGGGCTGCTCTTCAATGCTGCGGTATGGGCCGACAAGCTGATCTTCTGGTTCGTGCCGGAAACCTCAGAGCCGATTATCGGGCTTTTGAGAGCGTCGATTATCTATGACATTCCCATTTTTCTTGCCTACCTTTCGATCATCCCCGGTATGGCTGTTTTTCTGGTGCGAATGGAAACCGATTTTTCCGAAGCATACGACCGGTTTTATAACGCCGTCCGTGAGGGCGATACTCTGGAGCGAATCAACCGTTTTCGGGATGACATGGTTCTGGTCGCCAGAAACGGCATTTATGAGATCATCAAAGTGCAGGGAATGACGGTGATCATTCTGTTCCTGTGGGGAGAGGAGATTCTCTCCGCCCTGGGTATCTCCACACTGTACCTTCCACTGTTCCACATTTTCCTGATTGCGGTGGCCATGCAGTTGATTCTTCTTGCGATACAGAATGTGCTGTTTTACCTCGATGCCCGGGGGATAAACCTGATTCTTTGCGCCCTGTTCCTCGGTACCAATATCGTGTTCACGCTGATCACCATTGAGTTGGGCGCCGCCTTTTACGGATACGGCTATGCGGCGGCTACCCTGGTCTCAGCTCTGGTTGGACTGGCGCTGCTGTCTCGCAAGTTCGATGAACTTGAGTACGAAACCTTCATGCTACAGGGGCGTTAACACACTTGTGTAAGGGCATCATTCAGGTCCTGTATCAGATCGGCTGCATCCTCAAGCCCCACTGACAGGCGCAGCATGCCATCGTCAATGCCCCGTTTGAGGCGCTCTTCCCGGCTCAGGCCGTGATGGCTGGTGGCGCTCGGTTGGCTCACCAGGCTTTCTACTCCGCCCAGGCTGGTGGCAAGCAGGAAGACTTTCAGGGAGTCCGCCACTTTTTCGGCTGCCTGCTGGCCACCGTCCACTTCAATACTGAGCATGCCGCCGAAGCCGGTCATCTGCTGTTTGGCCAGGTCGTGGCCTTCGAAGGAAGGCAGGCCGGGGTAGTGTACTTTGGTGACTTTCGGATGTTGTTCCATCGCTTGAGCGACTGCCATGGCGTTCTCGTTGTGTTGGCGTACTCGTAATGGCAGCGTGCGCAAGCTGCGGGAGAGCAGGGCGGCGGTTTCCGGGGCAATCAGCTGGCCCAGGTTCTTGCGCCAGGCGACCACGGGTTTTGCCAGGCTTGCAGAGGTCATCAGGGCACCGGCGGTCAGGTCGCTGTGGCCACCCAGGTATTTTGTGGCGCTGTGCAAGACGAGGTCTGCGCCCAGTTCCAGCGGTTTCTGGTTGATGGGGCTGGCGAACGTATTGTCCACCGCCACCAGTGCGCCGTGCTGGTGGGCTGTTTCAGCGATGGCGCGAATGTCCAGGATCGCCATGTTCGGGTTGGCCGGGGTTTCGAAATAGACCAGCTTGCCCGGTTCGTTCAGTGTTTCCGCCAGTTGGTTCTGCTCTTCACGGAACAGGAAGGTCACTGGAATGCCCAGCGCCTGGCAGTGATTCTTCAGTAGTTCCTGTGTGCCCCCATAAAGATCGCCTACGCACACAATCCCATTACGGCCATGGGCCAGCAGGGTTGCCGAAATTGCCGCCATGCCGGAGGCAAACCCCAATGCTGCTTCAGCATTTTCGAGCCCGGCCAGTCCCTGTTCCAGTTCCTGGATGCTCGGGTTGGTGCCCCAGCGAGTGTACAGGTTACCGTCGCTTCGCCCCTCAATCACATCCAGCAAGTCTGCCGTGTTTTCAAACCGGTAGGTGGTTGTGTTGTAAACCGGCGAGTAGGGGCTGCCGAAGGCATCCTTATGGCGGCGATTGTGGATGATGCGAGTCGCGGGGCCTTGGTTGTTCGGGGTGGTCATGGTGGTTCCTACGCATTTGGTGGCCGGAGAGTGAGCTGCATTGTAGACTGTTGCGTATCCTGACGATAATCGAGTTGCTCAACCGAAAGAAGGAAGACGCTTTGTCCATCAAATTGACCCAGTTCAGCCACGGTGCCGGATGTGGCTGCAAGATTGCTCCGGACGTTCTGGACCGCATCCTTCACACTGATGCTCCCGAATTTCATGATCCGCGACTGCTGGTGGGCAACAGCAGCCGAGACGATGCTGCGGTTGCCGATGTGGGTAACGGCCTTGGCATTATCAGCACCACGGATTTCTTTATGCCGGTGGTGGACGACCCGTTCGATTTCGGCCGTATTGCTGCCACCAATGCCATCAGCGATGTCTATGCCATGGGCGGAAAGCCCGTGATGGCTATTGCCATTCTGGGCTGGCCGGTCAATGAGCTGGAACCGGAAATTGCCGCCAAGGTAATCGATGGTGGGCGTGCCGTGTGTGCCGAGGCAGGTATCGCCCTGGCCGGTGGTCACAGCATTGACTCACCGGAGCCGATTTTCGGGCTGGCGGTGACTGGCCAGGTTTCCGTTGACCGTATTATCCGCAACGACACCGCTCAGGCGGGCGATTTGCTGTATCTCACCAAGCCACTGGGCGTCGGCATTCTCACCAGTGCTTCCAAGAAAGGCAAGGTTACTCCTGAAGACCTGGCCGTGGCGGTGGAGAACATGGCGACCCTCAATAAGGTTGGCGAAGTGTTTGCTGAGGTGGATGGTGTCAATGCCATGACCGATGTAACCGGCTTTGGTCTTGCCGGGCACTTGCTGGAAATCTGCCGGGGCAGCGGCTTGAAGGCAACGGTAAGTCGCAAGGCTGTGCCTGTGCTGCCAAACCTGAAGCCATATATTGATGCCGATTGCATCCCTGGTGGCACCCACCGCAACGCGGCGGCGTTCGGCAAGGCGATTTCCGGTATGACCGACGCCGACAAACTGTTGTTCTGTGATCCGCAAACCAGCGGTGGCTTGATGGTTAGCGTGGCCGAAAAGAGCCGGGAAGCCTTTGAGGCCCTCGCCCGAAAGCATGGGCTGGATCTGCAGCCTCTCGGGCGTCTTGAAGCCGCGGGGTCCGACGAAAGCCTGGTGTTTATCGAAGACTGATCCCGTCGCAATATAAAGCCGCACCGGAGGTTCTCCGCTGCGGCTTTTGTTTTTTCTGGAGAAAGCTATCAGCGGAACACCAGTGGCAGATAGTTAAATCCACCCGTGGGAAACATCGCCCGCTCAGGCTGTTCGCCATCAGCCTGCTCGATAGCTTCGATCTGCTTCAACAACTCCTCCATGAAGATCCTGAGTTCCATTCGTGCAAGGGGGGCGCCGGGACAGACATGGATGCCGGCGCCATAGAGCAGGTTCCTGGCTGCGTTCTGACGTGGGCAGAACTGGTCCGGGTTACCGAAAACATCTTCGTCCCGGTTGGCGGATGCCCAAAGAAGGGTGATTTTTTCGCTGGCGGGAATGGTTCTGCCGCCTATCTCGACCTCTCGGGTGGTTACTCGGCGGTTGGAAATGAGTGGGGCGTCCATTCGCAGGATTTCGTCAATGGCTTCGGGGAGCTGCTCTGGCGCGGCCTTAAGGTTGTTCAGCAACTCGTGGTGGTGGGCCAGATAGTTGGTCAGTATCGAGATGCTCGCAGAAATGGTCGCGAGTTCGCCGACTGTCCAGTTGCGCAGGAGGCTGACCAGCTCTTCGTCGGTCATGGGTTGGTCATTGATTTGCTCACGCATTAACCGGGTGGTGACATCATCTGGCGCAGGCTTATTGGGCTGGCGCCGGGAATCCAGCAGGTCGCGGATGTACCCGTCAAACTCTTCAGCAACGTCGGCCATGGCGGCACGGTCGCGGACGAGGGTTGCCCGGTGATTTTTCATCACCCACTCGGCTAGCGGTTGATGCAGGCTATCCGGCCAGCCCATAAACGCGCACTGAATCTGTAGCGCAAAGGGGCGGCTTAGAGCATTGACCACATCCAGCGGCTTGTTTTTGTCCAGGGTCTGTACCAGCGCCCGGGCCACATCCCGGCATACCGGTTCAAAGCGTGCCATGGGCTCGGGGGCAAAATAGGGTTCGATGGCCTTGCGGTAAGGGGTGTGTTCGGGCGGGTCCATGCCATTCGGTACGGACAGGTGCGCGGAGACGGCGTTACTGAAGGTGTGATGATCCTCCAGTGCCCGCATGACATCGGCATGGCGAAACAACGTCCACTGCTGGTAATCACTCCAGGCTACCGGGCATTCCTTGCGCATGGCATCGTAGGCGCGGATCTGGTCCGTCTGAACCTCGGCTGATCTGGGGTCCCAGTCTTCGTGGTGCTGCTCTGCCATACGGCCTCCTGATCTGTCGGTTAGCACTGATGAAATGCTACCACCGGAGGCCGTTCTGCCTTTGGAGAAATATCAAGTCCTGATATTTGTAAAGGAAAGTGCTTATGGGTTTCGGGTAACACCGATCACTTTCAGGTGGATGGGCTTGCGGCCTTTCATGGGCCATTCGATGCTGCTGCCAATGCTCAGCCCCAGCATGGCGGCACCGGCCGGTGCCAGTATCGAGACTTTGTGATCGGCGTCGCCTACTTCATGGGGGTACACCAACGCCACTTCGTGCTCCTCGCCGGTGTCTTCGTTCAGGAAGCGCACTCGTGAGTTCATGGTCACCACGCCCTCTGGCATGTCGGCCAGTGGCTTCATGTCGGCACGGCTGAGTTCGTCTTCCAGCCCATCGGCCACATCAGACTGGCCGGCGACCCGCTCAAGCAAGGTGCTGAGACGGTTATAATCTTCTTCTGCAACAGTGATAGGTGGCAATTCAGCCATAGGAATCTCCAGGTAAACAATCGATTGTTGGTTAGGCGCTGAATCCGGACGGGGAAGAGAGTGGATTCAGCGAAATCAGAGGCGGATGGCAGCCCTGCCGGTGTTCCCGAAGGAGGACCGCAGTGCCAGAGATATCGTGTAATTGCCTGAACGCAGAATGTTCACGGGAATTGCACTTCGCCTTTAGAGTTGAAGAAGCTCTGAATCTACCCCCGGGTGAGCAAAATGGCAACTGCGAACTTGCCGAAGATCTGTGCTAGTGTCTTGCACCTGTGAACGGGCTGGTGTCTGGTAGTCGGGAGGTGGTGATGCCAATGGTGGTTCAGGCTTTGATTCCTGTCTTCGTGCTGATCATGTTGGGCCATGGCTTGCGCCGCGTGGACTTTCCCGGAGGTGATTTCTGGCCCCGTGCAGAGCGCTTCACCTATTACGTACTGTTTCCTGCCATGCTGGTGTTCAAGCTTGGGCAGGCCCGGCTGCCTCCTTCCGCCTACGGTGATACGGCGATGCTGATTATCGCCATGCTGCTGGCGATGACGCTGGTGCTGGTGGCTGCGCAGTGGCTCTGGGGCTGGTCTGGTCCGGTGTTTTCTTCGGTATACCAGGGTGCGATTCGTTTCAATTCCTACGTGGGTCTGGCCGCGGGTGGCATGCTCCTGGGGGATGATGGGCTCTCGCTCACGGCTATCGCCGTGGCCATTATGGTGCCGTTGTTGAACCTGCTGTGTATTCTGATGTTCGCTCTGGTAGCAGGGCGAGAGCAAATCAATCTGGCGGCGGTGATTCGGGCGATTGTCACCAACCCGTTGATCGTCGGTTCGGTCATTGGCGTGCTCTGGAGCTATTTTCAGGTAGGGTTTCATCCCTTGCTGGCGGGCATACTGGAGCCGTTGAGTAATCTGGCGCTGCCGATGGGGCTGATGTGCGTGGGGGCTGGTTTGCAGCTCAGTGCCCTGCGTGGCGGTTCGGTTCCGTTTATTGTCTCCTCGGCTCTTAAACTGGTGGCGTTTCCACTGATGACCGCGGGCCTGGCCTGGATGCTCGGGCTGGAGGGGCTGCTGGTGCAAGTGGCGGTGCTGTTGGCGGCCTTGCCTACTGCCACGTCGGCCTACATTCTGGCGCGCCAGCTTGGCGGGGATGCGCCGCTGATGGCAGGGATCATCAGCGGGCAAACCCTGTTGGCGATGGTCTCTATTCCGGTGCTACTGAGCCTGCTCTGGTAAGCACTTGAGAACCGCATCGGCCACAGATTGCTGAAACTCGATGTAGCCTGCCGGTGTCGATTCAATGTCGGTTGCCAGCGGGTCCCAGGTGCTGAAGGTGACGTTCAGTCCTTCGGTAATGGAACGCCACCACTGGCGGTTGAATTGGGGCTCGGTCAGCAGGCACGGGTGATTGGCAGCTTCGAGCTTGGCCTGAACATCGGCGATGTGTCGGGCGCCAGGGGAAAGTTCCGGGTTCAGGGTCAGAACGCCTTCCAGCGTCAGCCCATAGTGCTCGGCGTAGCGGGTAAAGGCATCGTGATAGGCGAACAGGCTGATGTCATCCAGGCCGGCAAAGCTCGCTCGAATACTCTGCTCTTTGTTGAGCAGTTCGGTTTGAAAACGCTCCAGGTTGGCATTCAGTTCCTCGGGGTTTACGCCCTCAAGTTCGCTCAGTACATTCCGGATGCCTTTCGCCATGTCCAGTGCCAGCATCGGGTCTACCCATATATGTGGGTCTTCGCCGTCGCCGTGATCGTGGTGATGGACATCGGGTTCGTCATGATGCCCGTGATCATCGTGCTCTTCATGCTCAGGCTCATGGTTGTGCTCATCATGATGCTCGTCGTGCTCAGATTCAGCGCCTTCGCTTTCCAGGAAAGCCACCGACCGGCCAGCGAATTCCTTGCCACCGAGCAGACGGTTGAGGAAGGTTTCCATATCCGAGCCGACCCAGAAGATGACATCCGCCTGTTCCAGGGCACGCCGCTGAGAGGGCTTCATGCTGTAGTTATGGGGGCTGGAGCCGGGTGGTACCAGCGTTGATACCTCCACGCTGTCACCCGCGACAGCTTTGACCAGAAGTTCGACAGGTTTAATGGACGCAACCACATTGGTTGCGGCGGCGGGTGTTGCTATAGCCAGGGCTGAGAGTGCAAGGGCCAGGCGGGTGACATTCTGTGGCATGGTGTATCGAATCCTGCGTGTACGTGAAACGTTATAATATAACAGTTTGTGTCGGGGATGCAAAAGCCGCCCATGCGAAACCTCAGGATGGCCGCTATAATGCGCCCTTTATAAATCGGCCACTTATTTTCAGGATGGTTTCATGACAGTACGCACCCGAATTGCCCCGTCGCCCACCGGCGATCCACACGTTGGTACCGCCTACGTGGCCCTGTTTAACCTTTGCTTTGCCCGTCAGCACGGCGGCCAGTTCATTTTGCGCATCGAAGACACCGATCAGGCTCGCAGTACCGCTGAATCCGAGCAGGATATTCTGACAGCGTTGCGGTGGCTGGGTCTGAATTGGGACGAGGGTCCCGACGTTGGCGGCCCCCACGGCCCGTATCGCCAGTCTGAGCGCAAGCACATGTACGGTCAGTATGCCGAGGACCTGGTCACCGCTGGTCATGCGTTCTATTGCTTCCGTACACCGGAAGAGCTGGATGCTATCCGCGAAGAGCGCAAGGCTCAGGGCCTGAATCCCGGCATCAAGGGCGATCTGGAGTTGCCGGAAGAAGAGGTAAAGCGCCGTCTGGATGCGGGTGATCCGTATGTTATCCGCATGAAAGTGCCCGACGAAGGCGTGTGTGAAATTCAGGATATGCTCCGGGGTACCATTGAGATCGATTGGGCTCAGGTGGACTGCCAGATCCTCTTGAAGTCTGATGGGATGCCGACCTATCACCTGGCCAATGTTGTTGATGACCATTTGATGGGCATTACCCACGTGCTGAGAGGTGAGGAATGGATCAATTCTGCGCCCAAGCACAAGCTGCTGTATCAGTACTTTGGCTGGGATATGCCAGAGTTGTGTCACCTGCCGCTGCTGCGTAACCCTGACAAGAGCAAGCTGTCTAAGCGCAAGAACCCGACCAGTATCAACTTTTACGAGCGTATGGGCTTCTTGCCAGAGGCTGTGACCAACTACCTGGGCCGTATGGGCTGGTCCATGCCGGACGAGCGTGAGAAATTCACTCTGGATGAGATGATCGAGAACTTTGATATCCAGCGCGTGTCCCTGGGTGGCCCCGTGTTTGACGTGGAAAAACTGCGTTGGCTCAACGGCCAGTGGATTCGTGAGGAGCTGAGCGACGAGCAGTTCATGGCGCGGATGCAACAGTGGTGGTTTAACCAGGACGACTTGAAAGCCCTGGTGCCCCATATCAAGGGTAGGGCGGAAGTGTTTTCCGATGTGGCGCCAATGGCCCAGTTCATGTTCAGCGGCATGCTGAATCTGAAACCGGAGGACTTTGCCCATAACAAGCTGGATGAGAGCCAGGTCAAACGGGTGCTGCAGTTCGCCCTTTGGAAGCTGGAAGCTCAGCGCCACTGGAGCAAGGACACCATCTTTGCCGACATCAAGGCGTTGGCGAAAGCCATGGACCTGAAGATGGGCGATTTCATGTTCTCGATCTTTGTGGCCATTGCCGGAACGCCCAATTCCTGGTCAGTGATGGACTCCATGGCGTTGCTTGGCCCGGACATGACCCGCTCCCGTTTGCGTCATGCCCTTGAGGTTATGGGTGGTTTTTCCAAGAAAGAAACCAAAAAAGTAGAGAAGGAATACGCCGCTCTGGGTGTTTGATGAGCGGTTTGTTGGTTAATTGAACGATGAGAACAGGGATGTTCAAAAAACTTTAAAAAAAGCGGAATCGGGTGTTGACGCCCCAAGGGCGGATCCTTAATATACGCATCCGTTGAGGGGCCATAGCTCAGCTGGGAGAGCGCAACACTGGCAGTGTTGAGGTCAGCGGTTCGATCCCGCTTGGCTCCACCAATTTCTAGTCCCCTTCGTCTAGTGGCCTAGGACTCCGCCCTTTCACGGCGGCAACAGGGGTTCGAACCCCCTAGGGGACGCCAATTAGGCTTGACGGTTTAGTCCACCGGATAGCCATCAAAAAAACCGCCTTCGGGCGGTTTTTTTGTGTCTGAACGAATGAGCTGCGGGATTCGCGCCGTTTAGGGCGCCAATCCCGGATGGCCGGTTCAGGCTCGTATGGCAATAGCGCCTTTGCCCACTCCCTCGTAGGCTTTTACCCGAATTTCCTCTCCGGAGAACTCCGCTTTCAGTTTGTCCGCAATGTGGGCGGCAATCAGCTCTACGGTTGTGTCCGTTTCCAGCATGTATACCCGGTGCTCAGGCAGTGTCAGGGCAAACTCTCCCTGGTTGGCTTCATACTCGAAGGTGATATAGCCAATGCCATCCTCGCCCACGAACCGGCGAGCCACGTCTTCTTCCGTGCCCACATAGATATCCTGCCAGAGCTTCGCCCAGCGTTCTTCCAGGTCATAGGCCCGGTGTCCGTTGCGGTCAATGCGTATCGGGGAGCGATGCCCATGGGCAATGCGCTGGCAGTTGCCCAGGTGCTTTTTCAGGCCGTGAACATAGTGGTAGTAAGCGCCTTCGATGACTTCTTCGCGCAGGTTGATGTCGACGGAGGTGACATTGCCGGGCAGAACGGCTTTAAGCTCTTTTTCCAGCAGGGCGGCCACAGCAGACGGGACGACCCGGTCCGAGGACAGCCAGACAACGGCTTCGTCCGGCGAGCTGTGCTCGATGTGACCGCCGCCAGAGAGTGCCCAGCGGAAAGTGTTGGGCGCGTCCTCGCTCCATTGCAGGCCTTCGTATCCGCGGGGAATCACCAACCGGTGGTCAACGCGTTCGTCAATCACCCTTTTGATGGTGCGCTTGACGTTGCTGAAGTCAAAGACCATACCCTGTTCGTCCAGTTCTCCTCCCAGCACCACATCGGCAATCCAGCTTTCGCCAACCAGGCCTCGAGCGGAATCCAGATAGGCGAAATCAATCACAGTGAGGTTGTCGACAAAGAGATGGTTCATGGAGGGTCCGGCGTGGTCAGGTTGCATGATGGCGGAATTCTAGCAAAAATCGCTGCATTCAGCAGTTTCAGGGGGCGCATCATAAACGCGAATCATAGCATCAAGGATCCGCAGTTTCCGGCATTGGTGCTGGCAGCCGGCCAGGCGAGACGAATGGGGTGTTACAAGCAGGCCTTGAAACTGCCAGGTGGCGATTCATTGCTGGGGCACGCCATTAGTCAGGCGCGGCAGCTATCGGCGCAGACGTGGGTGGTTGCGGGCGCAGGCTACCCTCTGGTGCGCTTTCGCTGCAATCGGCAACCGGCGCACTGGGTGGTTAACGAGCGTTGGCGGGAGGGCTTGTCGACGTCGTTGATTGCCGGCCTGCAGGCGCTTTCTCCCGCTGCTTTGGGTGTGTTTGTGCTGTTGGCAGACCAGCCCTTACTGGATACCGAAGGGCTCAGACGGCTGTCCGCAAACGCCCGGCGGAAGCCAGAGGTGCCCTGGGCAGCCAGTTATGGCAAGCGGGTAGGCGTGCCAGCCTGGATTCCGAAATCGCTCTGGGGAGATCTGTTATTGCTTAAGGGCGATGCGGGGGCGGGGGTGGTTCTGAACCGGGCCGGAACCCGTCCGGTTGAAATAGCCGGGGTGCAACAGGACGTTGACACCCCTCAGGACTGGCAGCAGGTCCGTGGGCAATTAGCCGAACAGGCCGGATAACCAGGCGATTCCTACGCTGAAAATACCCAGACTGATGGCCAGGCCAACGGTATAGATGCGCGAGTTGGCCGAGCGCTGCTGAGACACGTACAGATCGATGGTGCGCTGGGCAATGTCCTCGGCGGTCTCCCGGGAAATCTCGTGGGCCTGCTGAATGGCTTCCGACTGCAGGGTTTGCCAGAACTCGGTGTCGATGGTCTGTACGCTGGTGATGTGGTCCTTCAGCTCTGCCATATGCTCGGAGGTGAATCCGGCGTTTTTGGAGAGTTCTTTTTTCAGGGAAGTAAGCTCGCGACCCAGGTTCAGGTTAACTTCGGCAGCCACTTCGTCGCGCAGGTTGCGGGTGCGTTCATCCAGCATCTTGCTGAGTGACTCCAGGCGCTCCTCGATAGTGGCTTCCTGCCTGCTGCGGGTTTCGTCCAGCGCACGCTTGAGGTGATCGAACTGTTCATCGAAAAGGGAGCTGAGCAGTTCATGCAGCCGGTTGTTGATATGAGTCTTGACCGCCGAGCGGGCAATCTGCTCAATCAGGTCGCTGGTCAGAGGCACCACATTCGGGGCGCTTTGGCCGTTCAGGCCGCTTTCCGCTTTTGGCGACAGTTGCACAGAGGCATCCTCCGGAAAGTCCATGGGTTCGTCATCTGACTCGCGCAGGTCATGGCCGTTCATTTCAACAGGTGCTTCTGGCACGTTCCCCTGCTCGACGTCACTGGCCAACTGCTCCAGCATCAGGTTGAGACCTTCGTTGTGAGGCGGCTTGGTAAGGATGTTGTAGACACCAAAGTTGCGCGCTTCCTCCATAAAGGAAGAGGATTTCTTGGAGGTACACATGATGATCGGAATGCCGGCCGTTTCCGGGTTGTTCTTGATGGCCTTGGTGGCTTCCACGCCATTCATGCCGGGCATCAGGTGATCCATAAAGATCACGTCTGGCCGGTCGTGGCTCTTCAGGAAATCCAGCGCTTCTTCTGCTGATCCCGCCATGTTCACTTCCATGTCCCGACTCTCGAGCAGTTTGCTTAGCGCAAACCTGGCAACTTTGGAGTCGTCCACCAGCAGAGCATTTTTGATTGCCATGTCACTACCTCAACCTGTTACTGCAAACGCGTGGGTCCTGCGACCGGGTGATTACCAGCCTTCCAGTTGCGGGCACTGGGTTGCCCGATAACTCTTTTCCCGATAACAGACACCGGGTTCCGTGGTGCGGGCGGTAAACACTTCGCCAGCCGCGGTTGTCAGGCGAACCTGTCCATAGGGTTCACCATGGCGGAAAGTGGCCTCGATGGAGCTGCCGTTAGGATTGCGCAGCAGGCCTTTGCCGTGGAACTTGCCTTCCATGTACTGGCCATCGTATTTCTTTCCGTCAGCAAAGACTTCAGAGCCCTTGCCATGAAATTCGCCGTTGGAGAATTCGCCTTCGTAGGAGCGTCCGTCCGGGTAGGTGAGGGCGCCCTGGCCGTGGAATTCATCATTCCGAAAGCCGCCAACGTACAGCATGCCATCGGCGGTGGTCAGGGAACCATGGCCATTCATACGGCCCTGCTCCCAGTTTCCGGTCAATATGTCGCCGTTGGCCAGGGTAAGCGTGCCCTTGCCGTGGAACTGATCGTTCTGGAACTGGCCGGTATAAGTCGTGCCGTCTGCGGAGCGCCAGCGCCCCTCACCGTGCCGCTCGCCCCGTTTCCAGTCGCCCTCGTAGCGGCTTCCATCGGCGTACCAGGCGGTACCGGAACCATCAAACTCGGCGTCCACGAAGTGGCCTTCATAACGCAAGCCGGAGCTATCTTCCCAGGTGCCATCACCAGTGGTGACGCCGCCGCGCCATTCACCATTCCTGTAGTTTACGGTGGTGAAGGCTTCCAGTTTGCCGACCAGCGTGAGTTGGTCGCCGGCTTCCAGTGCCACTGAATTGCTCCAGGACTGGTATCCGGGTTTTTCGATGGTGATGTCATAGCGGCCGGGGTCCAGTTCCAGGTCCAGGCGGGTGGCACCATAGGATTTACCGTTGATCGTAACCTGATCGCCCACCACGTTGGAGCGTAACACCAGGGTGCCGGTTTTCGGAGGCTCGGGCGCCGGTTTTGTCTCCGGCACGTCGCGTTGGGAACGCATAGCCGAAACTGGTTCGGCCATGGCCAGCATTTCCGGGTTTTCGGGCATTGGTTCAACGGTGAACGGTTCGCTGTTTGCTGCTGTTTCGGTCTGTTCGCCGGTGGCCGGAAGCGCGTTGTCGACGGGCTGCGGCGTCTCCGGAGTGTCTGCCAATGGTGTCTCGCGGGTATCAGCAAACAGCGGCTCTTCAGCCACAGATGCGGGTGTTTCGGCTTCAATCCGGGTTGTGGGTGTTTTCGCGGCTGAGGTTTCCGGCGCGGTGGCATGCTCCACGGTTTGCGCCAGAGCCGGAGCTGTGGTGTCGGTGGTATCCAGATCCTTGCGAACCGATGCGAATCCGGCAGTAACCAGAAGCATGAGCGCAAGTGCATTGATGAACAGCAGCGGCCTGAAATCGACCATGACAAAACCTCTTGATCCAAGTGTTCCGGATGCTTTGTTATGGATTCATCTTAACCACTGTCTGCAACGTTATGTAACAGAAAGTGTCTGAACTTGATCAGAATGCCGGTCGTATCACATTTTGTCCGGAAGCCGATCATGGTTAAGTTGCTCCCAGGACTTCATGTAAACATCGGCTTCATATTGATAGGGAGACCGGAACGGGGTCAGAACAAAATCGAATATCAGGAAAAAGGAGCCGATCGACAGCCAGGCGATCGTCAGGGTGCTGATGGTCGTGGCCTGTTCTTCCGGATTGGAGTTGACGAACTCCTGCAGCAGCGGGATCAGGTCGCCGGCCATGACTATCGGGTTGAAGCTGGCCAGGACAAAGGGCAGCCAGAAGGCAATGAAGATGGGGAAGAAGCCGTAAGACCACAGCACGCGCCGTAACAGGTAGATAGCAACTTCCCGCCAGAAACGCTGCCGAATCTCGGGAACTTTGCGGATTCGCTCGAGATACTGGCGCCGTTCGGCCCACCAGGCGGCAACTTCAGGGGCGTCGATGTGGGATTTGTCTGGGCTGCGGTCTGTCATGGATTGGCAGGCTACCTTGTTGAGTCCGTTCCGTGCATGATATCCGATACTACGTGTTACCCTGTAATTCTCCAATTGTTCTATACACAGGATTTTTTAATGGCTGCAGTGACTGACAACGCAATCCATCCGGCTTTTGAGAAACTTCGCAGTCACCGGATCGGCACCCTGAACCTTGAGGTTGAGGAGTATCGCCATAAAAAGACCGGTGCACGCCATCTTCACCTGGCGGCGGATAACGACGAGAACGTATTCTTCGTTGCTTTGCGAACGTTCCCGATGGATTCGACCGGTGTCGCCCACATCCTGGAGCATACCGCCCTGTGCGGCAGTGAGCGTTACCCGGTGCGTGATCCGTTCTTCATGATGATTCGCCGCTCCCTGAACACTTTCATGAACGCGTTCACCAGCAGCGACTGGACTGCTTATCCCTTTGCCAGCATGAACCGCAAGGACTTCGATAATCTGCTGTCGGTGTACCTGGATTCCGTGTTCTTCTCCAAGCTGGACCCGCTGGATTTTGCACAGGAAGGTCATCGCCTGGAATTTGACAAGCCGGATGACCCATCCAGCGACCTGGTCTACCGGGGTGTGGTCTACAACGAGATGAAAGGGGCGATGAGTGCACCTACCTCCCAGCTCTGGCAGAACCTGACCAGCCATCTGTTCCCGACCACGACTTATCACTACAACAGCGGCGGCGAGCCGGACCATATTGTCGATCTGAGTTATGACGACCTGGTGAAGTTCTATCGCCACCACTACCACCCGAGCAATGCGATTTTTGCGACCTACGGCAATATCCCGGCCCGGGAACACCACGAGAAGTTTGAAGAGCTGGCGCTGAAACGGTTCGATCGGCTGGATATTGAACTGCCGGTGAAAGACGAGAAGCGCATGTTCGCGCCGGTCCGGGTAGAGCAGGGCTATGCGGTAAATGAAGGTGAGAGCACCGACAACAAGACCCACATTGTGATGGGGTGGTTGCTGGGCCACAGCTTCGACCTGCAGGAAAATCTTGAAGGCCAGTTATTGTCTGCCGTCTTGCTGGAAAACAGCGCATCGCCGTTGATGCGGGCGCTGGAAACCACAGACCTGGGCCATGCGCCGTCTCCCATGTGCGGGCTGGAGGATTCCAACCGGGAAATGACCTTCGTTTGCGGTATTGAGGGCAGCGAGCCGGAGCGCCGGGCGGATCTGGAACAGCTGATTGAGTCTACGCTGCAGAAGGTGGTGGATGACGGTGTCAGCCAGGAGCGCCTCGAGGCCATCCTGCATCAGCTGGAACTGCACCAGCGGGAGATTGCAGGAGACCAGTTCCCCTACGGCTTGCAACTGATCATGAGCGCGATTGCCCCCATGGTTCATGGTGGTGATCCGGTGGAACTGCTGGATCTCGAGCCGGTATTGGCGACATTGAGGGAAAAGATCAAGGATCCCGAGTATGTGCCCGGGCTGATCCGGCGCAAGTTGCTGGAGAACCCGCACCGGGTAACCCTGACCTTGCGCCCGGATGAAAAACTTGAAGGCCGTCGTCAGCAGGCCATCAAGGAAGCCCTTGCCCGGCGCAAGGCGGAGCTGTCCGACGATGATATCAGCCATATTGTACAGCGTGCCCAGGCACTGGAAGAGCGCCAGATGCGCAAGGATGATGATTCCATACTGCCCAAGGTTGGGCTGGAAGATGTGCCGCTGCAGATGCCGGAGCCGGAGGGGCGGTACGATGCCGAAACCGGTGCGACCGTTTATTCCCGAGGCACTAATGGCCTGGTGTATCAGCAGGTGGTGCTACCGCTGCCGGCTCTGAGCAAAGACGAACTGTTGCTGTTGCCTTATTACACCACTCTGATTTCCGAAGTGGGGTGTGGAGAGCTGGATTACTTGCAAATGCAGGATCGTATTTCTGCGGAATCTGGCGGCATCGGCGCTTCTTTTACTGCCAAGGGGCAGATTGATGATGTTCAGGCCATGACCGGCTATCTGATTTTCAGTGGCAAGGCGCTGAGCCGAAACAGCAAAGCGCTGACCCGCCTGCTGAAGGATGTCTACACCGGGGCCCGTTTTGACGAAAAAGAGCGTGTTCGTGAGATCATTGCCCAGATCCGGGCTCGCCGTGAGCAGGCGGTGACGGGCAGCGGGCATGCCCTGGCCATGGGCGCAGCGGCTCAGGGCGTCAGTTCCGGTGCCTGGTTGTCGTACCGTCTGGGTGGTCTGGCTGGAATTCGTGGTACCAAGGAGCTTGATCAGCAGCTCAAAGATGAAGCCGGCCTGGCCGATTTGTGTGGCAAGCTGGCCGCGCTGCACAACCGTATTCGCAGCCAGAACCGCCAGTTCCTGCTGATTGGTGAGGACGACCAGTTGTCGCCCATGCTGGATGAGTTGGGCACTTGCTGGAGCGGAGTGTCTGCAGAGGGTGAGGGTAACTGGTCCATGGAGCCGGTCAGCTACAACACCCGGGAGGCCTGGCTGACATCTACCCAGGTCAATTTCTGTGCCAAAGCCTATCCGACGGTTGCGGTGGATCATCCCGATGCGGCTGCGCTGACGGTACTGGGAGGCTTTCTCCGGAACGGTTATCTGCACCGGGCCATCCGTGAAAAAGGCGGGGCCTACGGTGGTGGCGCCGGCCAGGACAGCGTGAATGGTGTTTTCCGGTTCTTCTCCTATCGCGATCCCCGCCTTGCGGAAACCCTGGATGACTTCGATGCAGCGCTGAACTGGTTGTACAGCGAAGCGCATGAGCACCAGGCTCTGGAAGAGGCGATCCTGGGTGTGATCGGTCAACTCGACCGGCCCCGCTCGCCAGCCGGAGCGGCTCGCCATGCTTACCACAACAAGCTGTTCGGGCGCACGCCGGAGCAGCGAGCACGTTTCCGAGAGAGGGTTCTTGGTGTCACTCTGGACGAGCTTAAGCGCGTGGCCAAGACCTGGCTTGCGCCTGAAAAGGCCAATGTGGCCGTGGTGACAAGCCCCGACAACCGTGCGGTTGTGGAAGGGCTTGGCATGGACATTCAGGAACTTTGATCTGACTGGCAGAGGGCCATTGGCTCTCTGCCGGGTTTCCTGCCTCAGCGGTGCCGCTTCAGGCCCGTTGTCACCATGATTCTGGTCGAGATTTCCTCAACGGAATACGCCGTAGTATTCAGATAGGGAATCCGCTCCCGCTTGTACATTAATTCGATTTCTTCAATCTCATGCATGCATTGTTGCAGCGACGAGTAGCGGGAGTTTGGCCGGCGCTCGTTACGAATGGTGGCAAGGCGTTCCGGTTCGATGGTCAGGCCAAACAGTTTTTCCTTATGGGGCCGGAGCGCGGCGGGCATCTTCTGGTCGTCCAGATCTTCTTCGGTAATCGGATAGTTGGCGGCCTTGATGCCATACTGCAGGGCCAGGTACAGGCAGGTGGGCGTTTTACCGCTCCGGGATGCCCCGATCAGAATCAGGTCGGCCTCATCGTAATGCCGGGTGCGGGCACCGTCGTCATTGTCCAGCGCGAAGTTGACTGCGTGGATCCGGCGCTCGTAGCTGCCCGCGTTATTGATGGAGTGGGATTTGCCTACGGAGTAGGAGGACGACGAGTTGAGTTCCTGCTCCAGAGGGTTCAGGAAGGTTCCGAAGATATCTACCATAAAGCCGTCGGCCCGGCTGATAATTTCCCTGATGCCGCCATTAACGATGGTGTCGAATACCAGCGGCCGTTCCCCATCGATTTCCGACGCTTTGTTGATGCGGCTGACAAGATCCCGGGCCTTCTCCTCATCGTCGATATAGGGCACGGTAACCCGCTCAAACTCGATTTTTTCAAACTGCGCCAAAAGGGCATGGCCGAGCGCTTCTGCCGTAAGGCCAGTGCCATCAGAGATAAAAAACGCCGTTCTTTTCATGGTCGTATCCGGTCTGGTTTGAACTTGTTCCCGGGAGTCTTTGGTTGCCTCCCTAGGTAATTTCCGCAGCTTACAGTATCATACACGCCAGATTCGAGACTCCGCGCTACACAGACTCAAGGGAGACACGCTTTGGAAGATTACATTATCTGGTTTGACCACCTGGGAATGTCCGACGTAGACCGGGTTGGAGGCAAGAATGCTTCCCTCGGTGAAATGATCAGTAATCTCGCCAATGCTGGTGTTACCGTCCCTGGCGGTTTCGCTACCACTGCTCATGCTTACCGTGAATTCCTGGCCACCGACGGCCTGAAAGACCGCATTGACGAAGCCCTGGATGCCCTGGATGTCAACGACGTTAACGAACTGGCGCGGGTTGGCTCCCAGATTCGCCAGTGGGTAATCGACACCGCGTTTCCGGAAGTGCTGGATAACGCCTTGAAAGAAGCTTATGCCAAGCTTCAGGCCGGTAATGACCAGATGGCTGTCGCGGTGCGTTCCTCCGCCACCGCGGAGGACCTTCCTGATGCCTCTTTCGCCGGCCAGCAGGAAACCTTCCTGAACGTGGTGGGCCTGGAGCAGGTTCGTACCTCGGTGAAAGAGGTGTTTGCCTCGCTGTTCAATGACCGGGCGATCTCCTATCGCGTGCACCATGGTTTTGATCACAAGCTGGTAGCGTTGTCTGCCGGTATCCAGAAGATGGTTCGCAGTGAAACCGCTTCCAGCGGTGTTATGTTCACCCTGGATACCGAGTCCGGTTTCCGCGATGTCGTGTTTATTACCTCCTCATACGGCCTCGGTGAAACCGTGGTGCAGGGTGCCGTGAACCCTGACGAATTCTACGTACACAAGCCGACCCTGGAAGCCGGACGTCCGTCGGTATTGCGCCGTAACCTCGGCAGCAAGGCCATCAAGATGGTTTACCATTCCGAACCGGGTGAAGGTAAGTTTGTTGAAACCGTGAAGGTAGAGCAGGAAGACCGTAATCGTTTTTCCATCACCGATGCGGAAGTGGAAGAACTGGCCAAGCAGGCCATGATTATTGAAAAGCATTACCAGCGCCCGATGGACATTGAGTGGGCCAAAGATGGTGATGACGGCAAGATCTACATCGTTCAGGCCCGGCCGGAAACGGTCAAGAGTCGTGCAGCTGCCAATGTGATGGAACGTTACCTGCTGAAGGAAACCGGCAAAGTACTGGTGGAAGGTCGCAGTATCGGCCACAAGATCGGCAGTGGCCCGGTGAAGATCATCACCAGCATTAACGAAATGGACCGGGTACAGGCCGGCGACGTGCTCGTCACCGATATGACCGACCCGGACTGGGAGCCGGTGATGAAGCGGGCTTCGGCCATTGTTACCGACCGTGGCGGCCGTACCTGCCACGCCGCCATTATTGCCCGGGAGTTGGGTATTCCGGCGGTTGTGGGCTGTGGCGATGCCACCGAGGTGCTCAAGGATGGTCAGGACGTGACCGTCTCCTGCGCCGAAGGTGACACCGGTATGATCTACGAGGGTGCTCTGGACTTCGAGCTGCGTGAGAATACCGTGGACTCCATGCCCAATATTCCGTTCAAGATCATGATGAACGTGGGTAACCCGGACCGCGCCTTTGACTTCCAGGCGCTGCCCAATGAAGGTGTGGGCCTGGCCCGCCTTGAGTTCATCATTAACCGGATGATCGGCGTGCACCCGAAAGCGCTGTTGAACTTCGATGGCCTGCCCCGTGACATCAAACAGACCGTGGAAAAGCGCATTTCCGGCTATGCCTCACCGGTGGATTTCTACGTGGACAAGCTGGTGGAAGGTATTTCCACCTTGGCAGCGGCGTTCGCTCCGAAGAAAGTGATTGTGCGTTTGTCCGACTTCAAATCCAATGAGTACGCCAATCTGATTGGTGGCACCCTGTACGAGCCGGACGAAGAAAACCCGATGCTGGGCTTCCGTGGTGCGTCGCGCTATATCTCCGATACCTTCCGCGACTGTTTCGAGCTTGAGTGTCGGGCTCTGAAGAAGGTCCGTAATGAAATGGGCCTGACCAACGTTGAAGTGATGGTGCCGTTTGTACGGACTGTCGGCGAAGCCGAACAGGTGGTGAACCTGCTGGCGGAAAACGGCTTGAAGCGCGGTGAGAACGGCCTGCGGGTCATCATGATGTGTGAACTGCCGGCCAATGCCATTCTGGCGGAGCAGTTCCTGGAGCACTTTGATGGCTTCTCCATCGGTTCCAACGATCTGACTCAGCTGACGCTCGGTCTTGACCGGGATTCCGGTATCATTGCCCACCTGTTCGATGAGCGTAACGATGCGGTGAAGGCGCTCTTGTCCAACGCTATCCAGGCCTGCAAGAAAACCGGTAAGTATATCGGCATCTGTGGTCAGGGCCCGTCAGATCATCCGGATCTGGCCAAGTGGCTGATGGATGAGGGCATTGATACTGTGTCTCTGAACCCGGATTCGGTACTCGATACCTGGTTCTTCCTGGCCGACGAGAAGATCGACTGATCACCAACACTTGGGAATGGGAAAAGGAGAGCGACAACGTGAGCAAGATTATTACTCCGGATCTGTGTGACGAATTTCCGGAAGTGCAGGTGGTCGAACCTGGCTTCAACAATTACGGTGGCGTGCGCCAGTTCGGCGGTGAGATCGTGACCGTGAAGTGCTTTGAAGACAACTCAGTGGTTAAAGAGCAGGTTGGGCTGCCCGGTAACGGCCGCGTGATGGTGGTTGACGGTGGCGCGTCCAAGCGCAATGCACTGCTGGGGGATATGCTGGCCGAGAAAGCCGCGGAAAACGGCTGGGCTGGCCTGATCATCTATGGCTGCATCCGTGATGTAGATGAGATTGGACAGACTACTCTGGGCGTTCAGGCCCTGGGTACCGTACCGCGCAAGACCGAAAAGCGTGGTATCGGTGATCTGAATATCCCGGTGACATTCCACGGTGTGACGTTCAAGCCCGGGCAGTACGTGTATGCCGATAACAATGGCATCATCGTCTCCGAGAAGCCGCTGGTTTAAGCCGCGGCCTCGGCACAGACAAAAACGGCGGCCTTTGGGCCGCCGTTTTTTATTGGGTTACTTCTATGATGTTGATCCCGAGCAGATAACTATCACCATCCGGCTCACAACGCACCACCTCGCCGAGCGTCTCCAGAGGCGGGAACTGATCTCCAGCGGACTCCATTCGGGTTCTCAGCTCCTCGCCAATCCTGAACGGTCGTTCCACTGCTACTTGCATACCGGCGGCACTGAGATCCCGGCAGATACCGGTGTGGGTTTCACCATCGTTGCCGATAATCGTGATGGTGCTGTTCACCTGCATACGATGGAAGTCGCGCTTCTCAGAGTAATCTTTCATCACCTTTACGCCCAGTTGTCGGTTTTTCTTGTCGGTTTGAGCATGGGAATGATCAGGGCCAGCAGTACGCCGCCAAACACGAGGCCGGCGCCCAGAAGCATGAAATCAGATTCCTTGCTGGCCTCAAGACGCTCGTTTTCCGCTGTCAGTACTTCCAGATCATTCCGCAGTTTCTGGTTTTCTTCGCGCAATTCACGGTTACGACGCTCAAGATTGATGGAGTCAGCGGCAATATTCTTGATGCGTTGTAGTTCAGTTTGCAGGTCTTCCGCTCGATTGGAAAGATTATTCTCGGCATTCTGCAGAGAATTTCGCTCTTCGGTAACGGCGGCCAGTTGCTGACGAGCTTCAGTCAGCTCAGATTGGGTTTCGTCCAGTTGACGACTGACCCGACGAAGCTGATCAGCTGCGATCGGTTCGTTGCTCAGGTATTGGCTCGCAACCCAGCCTTCCGTCCCTTTCGGCGTGCGTACGCGGGTGTAATTGTCACCGGTTTCAAGCACCTCCAGTGGCGTGCCACTGGGGAGGGCATTTTCGATGATACGGTACTGCGTGCCGGCGCCCGAGCGCACAGGCAGGTAGAGTTGATCATCGACCCAGACGGTGCGCGCCTGCGCAACGGAAACGGAGCTGACAATAAGCACAAGGCTGAAAAGGAGACGGAGCGGTGTCACGGAGTACGTTCCCTGATAGTGATATTACTGATGATTTAAACCCGCAATTCTGTCACAAGGTGGCCGCTATTCAAGCACCACAGCGTTACAATCCGCTCATGCTGGCGGCCGCTTTGTTCAGGGCAGCACTACCTTGTAGGGTTTGACGATTACTCTTTCATACACGCCGGCATCGACATAGGGATCGGCATCGGCCCAGGCCTGAGC
The DNA here is from genome assembly GCF_041155085.1 of Marinobacter sp. RI1. NCBI lineage: Bacteria > Pseudomonadati > Pseudomonadota > Gammaproteobacteria > Pseudomonadales > Marinobacteraceae > Marinobacter > Marinobacter sp. RI1. The sequence continues at coordinate 2,951,795 of NZ_AP031605.1, read as the reverse complement.
TTTCTCCAGCGATTCGAACTCAGCGATGACCAAGCTGCCACTGAAGCCTGCTTCGCCCGGATCGGGCGAATCAATGGCCGGATGGGGGCCAGCTACCAGTAACCGGCCTTCGGCCTTGAGCTGTTCCAGTCGGGCCAGGTGGGCAGGCCGGGCTTCTTTGCGCAGGGGCAAGCTGTTGGCAATGTCTTCGCTGATGATGGCGTAATACATGGGTTCTCCGATCGGTGATCAGCTGAGGTTAGGGGCACTGCCTGAAGGCTGATACACTGGTGCCCGTTTCGTTATTCAGGATTGTTCGTGACTATACCCCAAGACTCCAGAACGTGCATTGATCTGCATTGCCATAGCACAGCATCCGATGGCGCGCTGTCTCCAGAGGCCCTGATAGCCAGAGCCGTTGAGCAGGGGGTTAGCCATCTGGCATTGACCGATCATGACACCATCGCAGGTCTCGAGGTGGCGAGAGGTGCGGCGTCAGGTTCCGGTTTGTCCCTGATTAACGGCGTGGAGCTTTCCTGTGTCTGGCGCAGTCATACCATTCATGTGGTCGGGCTCGATTTTGACGAACGTGATCCTGCGTTTCTCGCCGCACTTGAGCGCCAGAACGAAAACCGCTGGCAGCGGGCTCGGATGATCGCCGACAGGCTAAGCCGCCTGAATGTGGACCAGCTTCTTGAGCGGGCGACGAAAGTGGCCGGAGGGGACGTGCCCGGGCGCCCGCATTTTGCCGAAGTTCTGGTGGAAGACGGTGTTGTACCCAAGGTGGCGCACGCGTTTAAACGGTATCTGGGAACTGGCAAGCCAGGAGATGTAAAGGCGTGTTGGCCGGAGTTGCCGGAGGTGGTGCAATGGATCGTGGCGGCCGGCGGGATTGCTGTGCTGGCGCATCCCAGGAAATATCGTCTCACAGCAACCCGTTTACGGGCATTAACTGCGGATTTCGGCCGTGCCGGAGGGCAGGGCATTGAGGTGTCAGTGTCGGGCCAATCCAGTGGCGATCTGGGTTTTGTGGCCGAGCTGGCGCGGCGGGAAAAACTCTGGGCCTCTCAAGGCAGTGATTTTCACTTCCCGGGAGCTCCCTGGTGTGAGCTGGGGCGCATAATGAAAATGCCAGAGGGGCTGGAGCCCGTCTGGCATCATTTTCGGCAACCGATTGAAGCCTGAGGCTTCAATCCGGCGCGTGGAACAACAGGTAGAGGTCGGTCAGCGAGTCCGGGATGGCCTCTGCCATCTTGGCTGACAGCTTCTCGTCATTCCGGACTTTCTGGAAGTCCTCGTCCTCAAACAGGCCAGACAGTGTCAGCATCGGCACCATGAGGTCAGCGACTTCATCCTCATCCGCAGCTTGCAGCCAGGCCTCCTCATGCTCGAGGAAGGTATCGACGAAGCCCGCACACCAGTTTTCCAGAGCATTCATCGGGTCGCCGTCTTCCGGCTCCGGCAGCTCCAGTGGCTGGCCCATATCCAGGGCGTGGGCCATATCCCGTGCAAGCTCATTTACACAATGGGTAAACGTGTCGGGAATGCCGGTATCCGGCAACTGATCTGTGCCTGTGGCAAGGCGGAAGAGGTCTTCCGCCTTCAGGCTGACCGGCCCGATCACGCTGGCACACACCACGCCATGGAACCCGAAAAAGTCCAGGGCATGATCTCCCCAGGGTTCTGCGAACAGAATGTCTTCCAGCGCTTCGATGTCCGAGTTGCTCAGCATGATCAGTTGCTCCCGGCCTGCTTGGCCTCTTCTGCCTTTTTGGCTTCTTCGGCCGCGCGTTGGCGCTTGCGGACCTCTCTTGGGTCATTATAGGCCCGGCCCGGAGTCACCGGGATAGCTTCCGATGCACTGGCTTCCTGAGTCTCTTCTTTCTGCTCCGCTGGCTTTTCGCTGGCCGGAGCTGGCTCGGCTTTTACGGGCTCTGCAGGCTGCTCCGGTTTGTCAGCGGGTTTTTCGCTGCTGGATCCGGCCTGCTTCTCCGGCGCCGTATCTACTTCAGGCTCGGTTTTAGCGGTCTCGGCTTTCTGTTCCGGCGCCTTGTCGGCTTTATCCTCGGCAGCCTTCTGATCAGAAGCCGCGCCGGTTTCCGGCTCAGACGCCTTCGGTGAGTCAGCCTTGGCTTGCCGGGGTGCCTTGGCCTCTGCCTTGACCGGTTCTTTGTCTTCGGCTTTGGCAGGCTCGGCGCTGGCCTTTTCTGCAGGTTGCTCGGCTTCTGTTGCGGTGACCTGCTCGGTACGCTGAGGCTTGGCGGCCTGTTTCTGCTCGGCTTCTGCCGGCAAGCTCTCCTTGTCACCCTTGTCTTCGGCAGCACCGGATTTTTCAGCGCTATCCGCAGAGCGAGGCTTGCGCTGGCGGCCGGAGCTGCGGCCTCTGCGGCCGTCAGACTTCTCTTTGCGGCTGCTTTCATCCTTTGCTTCAGGCTTGTCTTCTGCTGACGGAGCCTCTTTTTGCTCGGCCTGTTCGGTTTTGGTCTCCGGCTTCTCGGCCATTTCCTGTTGTTCAGGCTTGCGGCTCTCTGGCTCAGCCTTGGCTTCAGGCGTTGTTGCGGTCGCTTGCTCGGCTTTATCTACGTGCGGCTCACTGGCTTTAGCGTCCACAGCAGCAGTCTTGTCAGCCGCTTTTTCCGGCTGGGTATCTTTCTGGTGCTTCTCGCTGCGTTCCGCTTTGCGTGCTGCTGGCGTAGATGCCGGAGTCTCGGCGGGGGAGCCGTCCCGGTTACGTTGCCGGCGTGGTTTGCGTTGCTTGTCGTCACCGCCCTGCTTGTCGTTGGAAGGTCCCTTCTGGGACTCCTGCTGTTCCCGGTTGTCCTGCGGGCCTTTCTGGTCACGCTGGGGACGGTTCCGGTTCTGGCCGCGACCCTGTGAGTCCTTGCGGTTGTCCCGGCGGTTGTCATTGCCCTTGCTGTCGCCAGAGCGGTCGTCCCGGTTGGAACGGTTCTGGCCACCGCGTTCACCACGATTCTGATCGTCACCACGGCCACCACGATTGCGGCCCCGGTTGTCGTCGCCACGGTTCTGCTGGCTACCCTGGCGGCGATCGTTGCCGCTGCGGTTGCCGCCGGAGCGTTGGTCATCGCGGGCAACGCGGGATTTGCGGCGATCCTGGCGGGCCTGGTTGCGACGCTCTTCACTCCGGTTGCGGTTGGTGTCGCGGCTGGCTTCCTGCTCCGGTTCTTCGCCCCGGAAGAAGCACGCGATCTTCTTGCCCAGTTTGCGGAACAGGCCTTCTTCCTGCTCAGCAGCAGCCGTTGGTGCAGCGGCTGTCGGTGCTGGGGCTGGCGCAGAGGGGCGGATAGCTTTCACGGCGGCCTGTTCGCGCACCGGTTTCTCGGCACTTGCAACTTCTACGGCTGCCTCTTCCTCGCGCTCGCTGTACTGTTGAGCTACCTGATGGCTGGAGACATGCTCTGGAGAGGTTTCGTCCTGACGCAGGCGCAGAATCTCGAAGTGCGGCGTTTCCATGTTGGGCACAGGTGCGACCACAACCGCTACGCCTTGACGGGCTTCAATGTCGGCCAGCTGCTTGCGTTTTTCGTTCAGCAGGAAGGTGGCCACAGAAACCGGCACCATGGCTCGTACTTCTGCGGTCTTCTCCTTGGAGGATTCTTCGTAGATCAGGCGCATGATGCTCAGCGCCAGAGATTCGATACCCCGGATGGTGCCCTGGCCTTCACAGCGTGGGCAAACCTCGCTGCGGGTCTCGCCCAGTGAGGGACGCAGACGCTGGCGTGACATTTCCAGCAGGCCGAAACGCGAGATCTTGCCAACCTGAACGCGGGCCCTGTCGAGTTCCAGCGCTTCACGCATCTTCTGCTCGACTTCCCGCTGGTGTTTGGCTGGCGTCATGTCGATGAAGTCGATAACGATCAGGCCGCCCATATCCCGCAGGCGTAGTTGCCGCGCGATTTCTTCGGCCGCTTCAAGGTTGGTCTGCAGGGCCGTTTCTTCAATATCCTGACCCTTGGTGGCCCGGGATGAGTTGATGTCAATGGACACCAGGGCTTCGGTCGGGTCGATGACAATCGAGCCGCCGGAGGGCAGTTTCACTTCGCGCTGGAACGCCGTTTCGATCTGGCCTTCGATCTGGTAACGACTGAACAGAGGGATTTCGTCCTTGTACAGCTTGATCTTGTTCTCGAAGGTGGGCATGACCGCCCGAACGAAGCTCAACACGTCTTCGTAAACGTTATCGGCATCGATCAGGACTTCGCCGATATCCTGGCGGAGGTAATCGCGCACGGCGCGGATGATGACATTGCTTTCCTGGTGGATCAGGAAAGGCGCTTTGCGCTCGCCAGCCGCCTGGGTAATGGCTTCCCAGAACTGTACCAGGTAGTCGAGGTCCCACTGGAGCTCTTCGGTGGTGCGGCCAATACCGGCCGTACGCACAATAATGCCCATGGACTTCGGCACCTGGACACCGTTCATGGCCTCTTTCAACTGGGCTCGGTCATCGCCTTCAATCCGGCGTGAGATACCGCCTGCACGGGGATTATTCGGCATCAGCACCAGATAACGTCCAGCCAGGGAGATGAAGGTGGTCAGGGCGGCGCCCTTGTTGCCACGCTCTTCCTTGTCGACCTGAACGATCACTTCCTGACCTTCAGAGACAACATCCTTGATGTTGATTTTGCCCTCAATCTGCCCGGGCGATTTCTTGAAATACTCTTTGGAGATTTCCTTCAGGGGCAGGAAGCCGTGGCGCTCTGCGCCAAAGTCAACGAAAGCCGCTTCAAGGCTGGGTTCTACCCGGGTAATGCGGCCCTTGTAGATGTTGGCCTTTTTCTGTTCGCGGGTACTGGATTCGATATCAAGGTCGAACAGCCGTTGGCCGTCAACCAGCGCGACGCGCAACTCTTCGGGATGAGTTGCATTGATCAGCATTCTTTTCATGGAAAGAAAGGGTTCCTGTCGTTTGTTGGTGACAGAAAACCGGGGGGATTCGCATCAGCGAAGCAGGATGTGCGTGCCGCGGGCCCTTTACAGCAGGCAGGCCGGCGGCCAGACGGATCATACCCTTATGGGGTGCAATCCTGGGTGTCTGAGACCACCGCCGACATCCCGCCTGCCGGTGGGCAGGTCGAGGTCGAATAGGGTGAGAGTCTGTTGACGCATAATATCCGTTTCAGGTTCACACAAGCCCCTGGGTCTCACGTCGTATTGGTTTGCTGGACGGCCCGGGTTTGCGTGGCAATGATTCTTCGCGATGTCGCCCGACGGTTTTCCAGTCGGTTTTCCTCTCCCGGAGCAGGTAACAGCCTTTCTCGGTCTGGCCTGTGATTCCGGGAGTCTGTTTCCCGCTGCATCCGTTAATGATTGGTTTTGCAGCGTTCAAACTCTTAATCAGTATCGGTATACTGCTGCCGCTCCGGCTTCTGACCAGAGTTCGTCAGGCCGTAGGCAAACGGCAGAGCACGCCGGAATATAACAGGTACGGCGTGGCCAGGCAACTCCTCAGTTGCGTCCGTCCCGGTATGCTGGGGCGGCCATACGATGCCGCAATTCATCAACGCAAGGGTTTACATGTCGCGCTCCCCCGATTCCCGTAAGACAAAGGGTCGTCGCCCTGCCACGGACAAAGCCCGTGGTGTCGGAAAATCTGCTGTCAAAGCGGGGTCTGAGCGTGCTCCGGGGAAGGTGGCGACAGAGGTTCAGTGGATTACCGTTGATGAGGATATGGCAGGGCAGCGGGTGGATAATTTCCTGCTTGCACGATTGCGGGGGGTGCCCAAAAGCATTGTCTACCGCATTGTCAGAAAGGGTGAGGTGCGGGTAAACAAGGGGCGTGTAAAGCCTGATACCCGTCTTAATCCGGGGGATGTGGTCAGAATTCCGCCGCTGGTGCAGCAGGCCAGGGCGGAGCAGCCCAAGCCCGGCAGTCGGGTGCAGGGGGTTATGGAGGCTGCGGTCGTTTTCGAAAACGATGAAATGCTGGTGGTGAACAAGCCCTCCGGTATAGCGGTTCATGGCGGAAGCGGACTGAGTTTCGGTTTGATTGAAGTGTTGCGGTCGGCCCGGCCGGAAGCCAGGTTCCTGGAGCTGGTTCATCGTCTGGATCGCGATACGTCTGGTCTGGTAATGGTGGCTAAAAAGCGTTCTGCTTTGCGGTTTTTGCAGGATGAGCTGCGGCAGAAGCGGATTCGCAAGTATTACCACGCTCTGGTGGTCGGCAGTTGGCCGGAAAATGTTGATCGTGTTGCTGAGCCGCTGTTGCGTTTTGAGATGCCTAATGGCGAGCGTCGGGTTCGGGTCAGTGAGGAGGGCAAAAGTTCCCTGACTTTGTTTACCTGTTTGCAGCGATTTCAGGGGTATAGTCTTGTTGAGGCATCGCCGGTGACCGGCAGGACTCACCAGATTCGGGTACACAGTGCCTGGGCGGGTCATCCGATTGCGGGCGATGACAAGTATATGGATGATGCGAGCCTGAAAGCTTTCCGGGCCATTGGTGGGCAGCGCTTGATGTTGCACGCCAAGGCTCTTGAGTTTTCGCTTCCGGGTTCGGGCGAGCCCATGCGGCTGGAAGCAGTATACGACGGGCCCTTTTCCGGGGTGCTCGAAGAATTGACCAAGCGAAGCGGGAAGCGGTCTTGATGAAGGTAAAAGTCGTTATTTTTGACTGGGACGGAACGCTGATTGATTCAGTGGACCATATCGCTGACAGCCTGCACCAGGCGGCAACGGAGCTGGGGTATCCAGAGCTGGAGCGAGAGGCCTATCGCGACATTATTGGTCTGGGCATGATTGAGGCGCTGGAGAAGCTGTATCCGGGTCTGAGTCGTGAGGAGATGGTGCGTATTCGTGAAGGTTATGCCGGTTACTTCTTCAAGAAGGTGACCACGCCCCAGAATGTGTTCGACGGCATGGCCGATGTGGTTGCCGATCTCCGGGGTTCCGGGCGTGGGTGTTCGGTGGCGACTGGCAAGAGTCGGAGGGGTCTTGAATTGGCGTTGACCTCCAGTGGTCTGGGGTCGCATTTTGATATCACGCGCTGTGCGGATGAAACCCGGTCCAAGCCGCATCCGTTGATGCTGGAGGAAATCCTGGCGTTCTACGGCTATGAACCGGAAGAGGCTGTGATGATTGGCGATACCCGTTACGATCTGGAGATGGCTCAGCGTATTGGCATGCCCTCCATCGGTGTGGAGTGGGGGGTGCATAAGCGTGATGTGCTTGAGACCTATGATCCTCATGCAGTGGTGAATTCAGTGGCGGACCTCCGGAAGGTGTTGGGTCTGCGCTAACAGCAGGACGTTGCAAGTAAGGAATACGAATGAGCGAGTGGGATTCGGATAAGCAGTCGGAGTGGGGCGACAAGCCCGTTGAGTCAGAAGCCCGGGGCGCCCGAGGTGGCTTTTTTGGCAGCAGGAAGCCGTCGATGCCGCCGGAGACGGGGCGTGATTGGCGTCTGATTGAAAAGCTGGTGATGTCCTTGCAGGCGGAGCAGCGACGCAGTCGTCGTTGGGGTATTTTCTTCAAGCTGCTCACGTTCGGATATCTGTTTGCGCTGCTGTTCATGATTCGTGCGCCCTTCGGAGAAGGCGTCGGGGCCACAGTGGGAAGCCATACCGCGCTGGTAGAGGTGAATGGCCCGATTGCTGCTGATGAGCTGGCCAGTGCAGATAACCTGGTCGGGGCATTGCGCGCCGCGTTTGAGGCCGAGAGCTCGAAGGCGGTTGTGCTGCGGATTAACAGTCCGGGTGGCAGTCCGGTGCAGTCCGGCTATGTCTATGATGAGATCAAGCGGTTGAGGGAGGAATATCCCGACAAGAAGATCTACGCGGTGATTTCTGATATTGGTGCATCGGGCGCTTATTACATTGCCGCAGCAGCCGATGAGATATACGCCAACCGGGCCAGTCTGGTCGGATCGATTGGTGTAGTGGCCGGTGGTTTTGGCTTCACTGAGGCGATGGAAAAGATTGGCGTGGATCGTCGTCTTTATACCGCAGGTGACAACAAGGCTTTCCTGGACCCGTTCTCGCCGGAGCAGGAGGAAGAGGTTGCGTTCTGGCAAGGCGTGCTTGAAAACACCCACAAGCAGTTCATCGAAGCGGTCAGGCAGGGACGTGGCGATCGCCTGGCGGATGACCCCAGGCTGTTCAGTGGCCTGGTCTGGAGTGGTGAGCAGGCGGTAGAGCTGGGGCTTGTAGATGGTCTGGGCAGTTCATCCTGGGTCGCGCGCCAGTTGGTGGGCGAAGAGGAGCTTGTCGATTACAGTCGCAGCCGTTCTCCTTTTCAGGAGTTTGTGGATCAGCTGGGGGTGGCCGTTGGTGAAGGTGTCGCAACCCGGTTGATGGAGTCACGACTGGAGCTCCGATAAGTTGCCTCGGGCATCAGTCCAGCAATGGATTGATGCCCAGCTCTCTCAGTATACGGGTGAGCGCAATCAGCGGCAGGCCGATCAGGCTGTTGGGATCGTCGCCCTGAAGGCGGCTGAACAGGGCGATGCCAAGACCTTCCATCTTGAAGCTGCCCGCGCAGTCGTAAGGCTGCTCTTTCTGCAGGTAGCCTTCAATTTCCTCTTCCTGTAAGTCCCTGAAGTGCACCTCAAACGGTTCGCAGTGAGTTTGAAGGTTGCCGCTTCGGGTATCCAGAACGGCCAGACCGGTGAGAAAGCGCACCCGGTTGCCACTGCTTCGCATCAATTGCTGTTTTGCTGTGTCGTAGCGGCCGGGTTTGCTCAGCAGGCTGCCATCCGGTAATGCCGCCACCTGGTCGGAGCCGATGATGATATGGTCCTGAAAGCGCGGGGCGAGAGCTTTTGCTTTGCTTTCTGCAAGTCGGACGGCCAGGGCTTCGGCTGCTTCTCCTGGAATGGGTGTTTCGTCGATGTCGGGGCTGGCAGTGTCGAACGCAAGGTTGAGCCGGGCCAGCAATTGCTTTCGGTAGGGTGAGGAAGAGGCCAGTAGCAGCTTGGGAGGAAGCATAGGGTTTCAGGTCCGGTCGGTTGGATATGGGAGTTCTTTCGGGCTGATATCGTAAAATACCCCTATTCCGGGCGAAAGGCCCGGTAGAAAGTCGATTAAGTCTTTGACAGAGGCGGGTCTCGCCCCTAAAATTGCGCGCCTATGTCCAAAGCGCCGATCGTCGAACTGCCCAGATCTGTCGACCCAAACAAGTTGGCAGAGCAGAACACAACGCTTGAAGGGGTGATTCCTTTCAGGGGGCTTTCTCGTTTTCGTGAAGCTGTGCCGGGACTGCCAGAAGATGGTGAGTGCAGCGTAAAGCTGTCTTTCTATCGGGATGGGGAGCGTCGCCGGATAGTGTCGGGTGAGTTGTCTGCGCCGGTCATTCTGGAATGCCAGCGCTGCATGGGCGACATGCAGGTGACTCTGGAATCCCGTTTTGATCTCGGTCTGGTCATCAGTGATGAGCAGGCGCAGCGGTTGCCGAAAGCGTTGGAGCCATTTCTGGTAGAAGATTTCAACGCCGATCTCTGGGCAATGGTGGAAGACGAGTTGCTTCTGGTGCTGCCGCCATTTCCGCTCCACGAGCGGGAGGAGTGTCCGGCAAAAGAAGATCTTGAAGCGCTCGAAGAGCCCGAGGCTGCCGAAGAGCCCGAGACAGAGCAAAGAAAAGAGAACCCGTTCAGTGTTCTGGCGGGACTTAAGACGACAAAGCATTAACGTATTCGAAAATAGGTCAGGAGCATAACCATGGCTGTACAGCAAAATCGCAAAACTCGTTCAAAGCGTGGCATGCGCCGTTCACACGACGCACTGAGTGCTGCTGCTCTGTCTACCGACGCAACAACTGGTGAAGTTCATCGTCGCCATCACGTGTCTCCAGACGGTTTCTACCGTGGCAAGCAGGTAGTTGAGGCTCGCGACGAGTAATTCGTCGGGAATTTCTTCTGACCTGTGCCGCATGGACGAGTGGTGAACACGCCGGTCACCATTGCCATTGATGCTATGAGCGGTGATCGCGGTGCCGCGGTTGTCGTCCATGCTGCGCTGGAAGCAGTGCGTGAAAACGAAGCCTTGAGTCTTGTTCTGGTGGGAATCCGGAGCGAGCTCGAGGCTTTGTTGCATGAGGGGCATGCCCGTATTCGCATTGTTGAGGCTGCCGACGTCGTTCGTATGAACGAGCGGCCTTCCCATGCCCTCCGCCACAAGAAAAACTCCTCTATGGCCATTGCGCTCAGTCTCGTGCGGGACGGAGAAGCGCAGGGCTGTGTCAGTGCCGGAAATACCGGTGCGCTGATGGCATTCGGTCGCTCGATCATTCGGATGTATCCCGGGATTGAACGTCCTGCCATCGCAAAGCTGATCCCCTCTCTGCGTGGCCGTTGCCATGTCCTGGATCTTGGTGCCAACGTCGATTCCACAGCGGAGAATCTCTACCAGTACGCCCTGATGGGGTCCCTGATGGCATCCGCTATCTGCCGCCAGTCCGAGCCACGGGTGGCACTGCTGAATGTCGGTGAGGAAGAAATCAAGGGTAATGAACAGGTCCGGCTCGCATCACACATGCTGGCCCAGTGCGACACCATCAACTACATCGGTTATGTCGAGGGAAGTGACCTTTTTCGCGATGTCGCCGATGTTGTAGTGTGTGATGGTTTCGTGGGCAATATAGCCCTCAAGACCGGAGAGGGGGTTGCCGGCCTGTTGATCGAATTGCTGGAGCAGGCATTCACACGCTCCATGTACGGTCGTTTTGTGGGCTTGCTGGCCAGGCCGATTATCGGGCGACTTCTGCAATTGATGGACCCTTCCAGGCACAATGGCGCCAGTCTGCTCGGGTTGCAGGGTGTGGTCATCAAGAGTCACGGCAACGCCAATGAGCGGGCGATGCTGGCGGCGATCCGGCAGGCCGTTCGTGAGGTTCAGCTGGAAGTGCCACGAAGGATCAACGAAAGACTCGATGATCTGATGTTATGATCCCTCCTCGTTACCGGGAGCGCGACTAAAGTCGTCCCGCATCCCGGCTCTTATTCGCGGATAATTGGCCCTGATTGTACTATTGGCTAATCTTCAGTAACCCTTCAATGACGATAAGATTCCGCTTATGAAATCAGCGTTTGTTTTTCCCGGACAAGGCTCCCAGTCACTCGGCATGTTATCTGCTGCCGCTGAAGCGTGGCCGATGATCACCGAAACGTTTGACGAGGCGTCCAACGTTCTTGGCTATGACCTGTGGCATCTTTGTCAGCATGGCCCCGCCGAAGAGCTCAATAAAACCATGGTTACTCAGCCTGCTCTGCTGACCGCAAGTGTTGGGCTGTGGCGGCAGTGGTGTGTATCTGACGGCCCCCGGCCGGATTTTGTTGCTGGCCACAGTCTGGGTGAATACAGCGCCCTGGTGGCGGCGGAAAGCCTGGATTTTATTGAAGCTGTAAAGCTGGTTCAGCTGCGCGGTGAACTGATGCAGGATGCCGTGCCTGAAGGGCAGGGGCGTATGGCGGCCATTCTGGGTCTTGAGGACTCGGATGTGGTGTCGGCGTGTGAGGAGTCTGCTGAAGGTGATGTGGTTGCCGCAGTGAATTTTAACGCGCCGGGCCAGGTGGTTATTGCCGGTAGCGCAGCGGCCGTTGAAAGGGCCATTGAAGCCTGCAAAGCCAAAGGTGCCCGCAAGGCCATGCCGTTGCCGGTTTCGGTTCCCTCCCACTGTGCGCTCATGAAGGGGGCGGCGGAACAGTTGGCTGAAGCCCTTGAGGATATTCGGTTTAACGATGCTGTCATTCCCGTTGTCCAGAATGTCAATGCTGAGCCGGCAAGGGATGCAGAGGTGCTGAAAGCTAATCTGCTCAAGCAGCTATACTCACCGGTGCTGTGGACAAACTCGGTACAGCGGCTGTCTACCGAAGGGGTGGGTGTGGCTGTTGAGTGTGGCGCCGGCAAGGTACTGGCCGGTTTGATCAAACGTATCGATCGTTCTCTGCCGGTTCACGGCATCGAGAGTCCTGATTCTCTGGCTGAAGCCCTTAAGGCCTTTGGTCAGTCCTGATTACACGGAGTGAATTATGTCTTTGGAAGGCAAAGTTGCATTGGTAACCGGCGCCAGTCGAGGCATTGGCAAAGCCATTGCTCATGAACTTGCCCGGCAGGGAGCCGAAGTGGTGGGTACCGCGACCAGTGCCGAGGGGGCCCAGGCCATTACCTATGGCCTGAAAGAAGCGGGTTTCAGTGGCTATGGCATTGTTATGAATGTGGCAGAGCCCGAGAGCATCGAGGCTGGCCTCAAGCAGCTTGCCGAGCAATCAGGTGCGCCCCTGATTCTGGTCAATAATGCCGGCATCACCCGTGATAACCTTCTGATGCGCTTGAAAGACGATGACTGGTCTGAGGTTCTGGAAACCAACCTGTCCAGCGTCTATCGCACCAGCAAGGCGGTATTGCGTGGTATGGCGAAAGCCCGTTGGGGCAGAATCATCAATATCAGCTCAGTGGTTGCTGGTATGGGAAATCCCGGGCAGGGCAATTACTGTGCGGCGAAGGCCGGTGTTGAGGGTTTTACCCGTAGCCTGGCCAAGGAAATGTCTAACCGCGGTATCACGGCGAACTGCGTGGCACCTGGTTTTATTGACACAGACATGACCAAAAAACTGGACGATAAGCAGCGTGAGGCTATGCTGGAAATCATACCGGCTGGTCGCCTGGGGTCGCCGGAGGAGGTTGCCGCTGTGGTGGCTTTCCTGGCATCGGACGGCGCCGCTTACGTAACCGGAGAAACCATTCATGTGAATGGCGGCATGTACATGGGTTAAGTCCGTTCCGGGCTGGTGTGCAACCCCTTGTCGCACAACATGTTTGACAGAATCCCTGCTTGTTTGCAGGTGGGGTTTAAACTAAACTGGCAGCCATAGAGTTGCTTGGTTGACACATAAAGTGAGGACATTATGAGTACAGTTGAAGAGCGCGTTAAGAAGATTGTTTGTGAGCAGTTGGGCGTGAAAGAGTCCGAAGTTCAGAACACATCTTCTTTTGTAGAGGATCTTGGCGCTGACTCACTGGACACTGTTGAGCTGGTTATGGCCCTGGAAGAGGAATTCGAGACCGAGATTCCTGACGAAGAGGCCGAAAAGCTGGGCACCGTTCAGGACGCGATCGACTACATTGTCGCGCACACCTGATACCCTGCGAATCAGATAGCCAGGCAAAAGCCGTCCTTTGGGCTTATTGAAGGACGGCTTTTTTATTGGTCGGACATTGGCCAGCAGTGAACCATCAGACACGGAACAATCGGGTGATTGGGGATATGAGCAAGCGACGGGTTGTCATCACGGGAATGGGTATGCTTTCTCCGGTGGGGAATGATGTGACGTCTTCCTGGGAAGCCATTCGTGCCGGACGCAGTGGCATCGGACTGATTGACCGCTTTGACGCGTCCGAGTACACCACTCGCATTGGTGGTGCCGTCAAGGATCTTGATATCGAGCCCTGGTTGTCCAGCAAGGAAGCGCGAAAGCTGGATGCCTTTATTCACTATGGCCTGATTGCAGCGCAGCAGGCGGTAGATGACAGCGGCCTTGAGCAATACAGCAAGCTCGACAAGGAGCGGGTAGGGATTGCCATAGGTTCAGGTATCGGTGGCCTGGAATACATCGAAAAGAACGTTCTTCAGATGGATAAGGCCGGCCCGCGCAAGGTTTCGCCGTTTTTTGTGCCGGCATCCGTCATCAATATGATTTCCGGTAATGCGGCGATCCGTTTCGGCTACAAGGGGCCGAATATTGCGATCGTGACCGCCTGTACCACCGGAACACACAATATCGGCTATGCCGCCAGAACCATCGCCTACGGCGATGCCGATGTCATGCTGGCCGGCGGCTCTGAAATGGCGACCACACGCAGCGGCGTGGCGGCATTTTCCTCCGCCCGGGCCCTGTCGACCCGCAATGATGAGCCGGAAAAGGCCAGTCGCCCCTGGGATCGTGACCGTGACGGCTTTGTACTCAGTGATGGCGCCGGCGTTGTGGTTCTGGAAGAGCTGGAACACGCCAGGGCGCGAGGAGCAACCATTTACGGGGAAGTCATCGGCTTTGGCATGAGCGATGATGCCCATCACATCACGGCCCCCCCGGCCGATGGTGAGGGTGCGGCGCGCTCCATGCGAAATGCCATCCGCGATGCCGGCATCAGCCCGGATCTGGTCGGATACATCAATGCCCATGGAACCTCTACTCAGGTTGGCGATGTGGCTGAGGTGGCTGCAGTCAAATCGGTGTTTGGCAGCCATGCGGAAAAACTGGCCATGAGCAGCACCAAATCCATGACCGGACACCTGCTGGGCGCCGCGGGTGCCGTTGAGGCTATATTCTCGGTATTGGCAGTCCGGGACGGGGTGTTGCCGCCCACCATCAACCTTGATCATCCGGATGAAGGTTGTGATCTGGACTTTGTTGCGCACAAATCCAGAGATGCCGATGTGAAGGTCGCGTTGTCGAATTCGTTCGGCTTTGGCGGCACCAACGGGACCCTGATCGTCAGCCGCTACGAGGGTTGAGCCCGGGTGTTGAAGCTCTACTGGGCAGACGATGACTGCCTGCTCCCTGGTGACCGGGGGCTGGCATATGGAGATGGCCTGTTCGAAACCATCAGGGTGAACGGGGATTCCGCGCCTTTGCTGGTCTATCACCTTGACCGGTTGGTGCGGGATGCCGGGCGCCTGGGTATTCGTCTGAGTCGGCCCGAACTGGAGTCAGCGGTTGCCCATGCAATGAAGCGCTATGGCGCCATTCATGGCATCAGCCACTGGGTGCTCAAGCTGGTGGTAACCCGTGGCAGCGGTGGCCGCGGATATCGGCCGGCAGCTGATGTCAGCCCCCATCTGTATCTGTTCCATTCTGTTCTTCCTCCGCTACCGCCCGAAACCGGGGTTATGGTGGACTTCTCCCGGGTACCGTTGACGGTCAATCCACTCCTGTCTGGCATCAAGAGCCTCAATCGGCTGGAGCAGGTCATGGCGGCCCGTGAAATGAAGGATCCAACGTTTGAATTGCTGATGACCAACGCGGCAGGGCATGTGGTTGAAGGTACCAGAACCAATTTATTCCTGCATGGCCCTGATGGTTGGAGAACACCTCCGGCGGCCTCGTTGGCGGTTTCCGGTGTGATGCGCCGAAAGGTGATCGAATGCCTGCACGCGGCGGGTGAGCCGTTCCGGGAATGCGAACTGCAGGTGAAGGACCTGCTGGGCTGCGAATGCCAGGGGCTGTACCTGACCAACAGCGTGCTTGGAGTTGTTCCGGTTCGCAATCTGGCGGGCCATGATTTGCCTGTGGGCAACCGGCTTGCGACAATTTGCGATCCTCATAAGCGACCGGATTGATGCGCGTGTTCAAAAAGCTACTCGTAGGTAATGTTGCTCTTGCTGTCCTGGCGGTTACCGGCAGTGGTCTCTGGCTCTGGCAGGGCTTGAAAACACTTGAGAACCCGGTTGTCCTTGACGAGCCGACGCTGTTTTCTGTTGAGCCCGGTACGGCGTTTGGTCGCGTTGCGCGGGAGCTGGCTGCGAAAGGATTTGTGGATGATCCGCTCTGGCTGCGGATTCACGGGCGCCTGAACCCGGAGCAGACTCTGATCAAGGCTGGGGACTACGAGTTCACCTCTGGTATGACCCCGGTCGACATGATCAACCAGATGGTAGAAGGTAAGGTCAAGCTCTGGTCCGTGCAGTTTATCGAGGGCTGGACCTTTGCCGAGATGCGGGCAGCGCTGGCGCGCACCGACAGGCTCACCAGGCAGACCACCGATTGGACGGATGAGGAGATCATGGCGGCTCTGGGAGCCGAAGGGCAGCATCCCGAGGGCTGGTTTTTCCCGGATACCTACCTGTTTCACGGTGGTGAAACCGATCTCGATATTCTCAAAAGGGCCTACAACATCATGACCGAGGTCCTTGAGGAGGAATGGCAGAACCGTGAGGAAGGGCTTCCGTACGACAACGCCTATGAGGCACTGATCATGGCGTCGATTGTGGAGCGTGAAACCGGAGTGGCCGGCGAGCGACAACAGGTGGCGGGTGTGTTCGTCCGGCGCCTGAAGAAGGGTATGCGCCTGCAGACGGACCCAACGGTTATCTACGGTATGGGTGACAAATATCGGGGCCGGATTGGTCGCAGTGATCTTCGTACCTGGACACCCTATAACACGTATCGCATTGATGGCCTGCCGCCAACGCCTATTGCGTTACCGGGACGAGAATCCATTCATGCCGCGTTGCATCCGGATGACGGCGATGCCCTGTACTTTGTCGCCCGGGGGGATGGCAGTCACAAGTTTTCCCGTACGCTTGCCGAGCACCAGAAAGCCGTGCGTGAGTTCCAGCTGAACCGCCGGGAAGATTACCGTTCATTCCCGGCCCCGGATTCAGAAACCAGCAGTAACGGAGAGCAATGATTTTGGCCAGAGGGCGATTCATTACATTCGAGGGTACCGAAGGGGTTGGCAAGTCAACACAGCTGGATAACGCTGCGAAAACCCTGGAACGGCTTGGTATTGATTACATTGTGACCCGTGAGCCAGGTGGCACCCCTATGGCAGAAAGCATCCGTGAGCTGTTGCTGGCCCCCAGAGAGGAGTCAGTACACGAAACCACCGAGCTGCTGCTGATGTTTGCCGCCAGGGCTCAGCACCTCCATAACAGAATCCTCCCGGCACTTTCCGCCGGTAAGTGGGTTCTCTGTGACCGGTTTACCGATGCCACCTTCGCCTATCAGGGAGGTGGCCGTGGCGTCTCCAGAGAACGGATTGCGTTGCTTGAGGCTCTGGTTCAGGGTGAGATGCGTCCGGACCACGTTATCCTGCTGGATGCACCTGTGGAAACCGGTATGGCTCGTGCTCGAAAGCGCGGTGAGCTTGACCGGTTTGAGCGGGAGGCGCAGGCATTTTTTCAGCGGATACGGGAAACCTATCTGGAGCGCGCGACGGAAATGCCCGGGCGCTACCATGTGGTAAACGCCGCCTTACCCCTCAAGCAGGTATCCGAGAGTGTATCAGCCCTCCTGACCGCACTGGCAAAACTGCCGGTTTCTGACTGACAGCAGACAGATCGCTGGCGAATCCCGGTGTTTTCGTGCACTTTTTGTAATGTTCTGCTTTAATTGAGGAACATTCTCGATAACGGCTTTCAGTAGTAATGCTCAACGCGAAACTTTTGAAGCTACCCACGGCTGCCCAACAGCATCACCATGAACACCACCAGATCGTGGTCGGTGTGCGCGGGCAGGCGGAGCTGAGCATTGATGGATCCGGTGCCTGCCTCGACACCTGGAAAGCCTGTCTGGTACCTACAGAGGCGCGCCACGATTATTGTGGTGATCAGCAAAACCACGTGCTGGTCATCGATGTTGATCCCTTCTGCGCAGCACTGTCGACACCACTGCACTCGGACTACGACAAGTTGATGCGGCTGTTTGAGAAGCCGCGTACGGTACAGATGGATAACCGTATTCAGGGGTTGGTCCAGTTTGCCGCCGGTGAATTCGACCGTTCACCGGATAACCGGGCGCTGCATCAGCACCTCGCCGCCAGTATTCTTCATTGCATGGCTGAGCGCATCGTCGACCGGCCCCCCGTTTCCAGTAACAGAAACAGTCTCAATCCCGAGGACATCCGCCGCTATATCGTCGGCAATCTTCACCGCAAGATAACCGTTCAGGATCTGGCCGGTGTCGCATGCCTGAGTGTGAGCCGGTTTCATGAGATTTTCCGGCAGGTTACCGGGACAACGCCGCATCAGTTTCTGCTGCAAACCCGGCTCGATCAGGCGGTTGGACTACTCTCCTCGACCTCGCTTTCGGTTTCTGAAATCAGCTACCGCACCGGCTTTTCATCGCAAAGTGCGCTGACCAACGCGCTCAGAAAACATCGGGGCATTACACCTTCCAGGCTACAACTGAATGAACATGTGGCCTGATTCAGGCGTGGATTCGTAGGTTTTGACGTCAGTCCCGTAGGATTCTGCAAAATAATCGTAGGATTTTGTAAGCCTCGAATCCGTAGTAATACTAATTTATATCGCCCGAGGACCGAGGCTCCGGAGCTGAGCTGGCTGGTCGCAAAGATCTGGCGATCAGCTATATTCAATGAGGAATCCCGGCAAGTTGATTCTTGCTACAGGTCTGACGAATCCGAGACATACAAAAAAACGGCACACAGTGCCGATCTTTGATCTGGTGTTGTGCCAATCGAGCGGATCTTATCCGACTCATAAAACCGGAGGAGCCATATGGCTATTGGAGTTTGGATCAGTCTATTTGCGTATTTCGCCCTGATGATCGTAATTGGCCTCTGGGCCATGCGCACATCATCAGCCACTGCTGAGGATTACATGCTGGGGGGCCGTGCCCTCAGTCCTAAAGTTGCGGCGTTGTCAGCCGGCGCATCAGATATGAGTGGGTGGTTGCTGCTGGGTTTGCCCGGCGCCCTTTATGTTACCGGTCTGGCCTCGGCCTGGATTGGTATCGGTCTGTTTGTTGGTGCTTTCATTAACTGGGTTGTGGTTGCACCCCGGCTGCGGGAGCAGACCGTGCATTATGGCAATGCACTCACCATCCCGGCGTTTCTGGCCAACCGTTTCCCAACCAAGGCTCTGCCGCTGCGCACAGTATCCGCCATCGTTATCGTGCTGTTCTTCGCGGTTTATACCGCCTCTGGCCTGGTTGCCGGCGGCAAGCTGTTTGAAAGCGCCTTCGCTGGTATCTTTAACTTCGGTGGCATGAGCGACTACGCCGCCGGTATTGTGATCACCCTGGGTGTGGTGCTGGCGTACACCGTGGTCGGCGGCTTCCTCGCGGTGAGCATGACGGACTTCGTGCAGGGCTGCATCATGATGCTCGCTCTGGTCATCATGCCTGCAGTAGTGCTGTTCGGCGAAGGCGGTGGTGGTTTCGCCCAGGCTTCCGAGACCCTGAACAGTGTGGATCCAACGCTCCTGTCGTGGACGGAAGGGCTCACGGTGATTGGCTGGTTGTCGGCAGTTACCTGGGGGCTCGGCTATTTCGGCCAGCCGCACATCATCGTACGTTTCATGGCTATCCGTACCGTGGGTGAGGTAGGGACGGCCCGTAATATCGGTATGTCCTGGATGGGCATCTCCCTGATTGGCGCGATCGCGCTGGGTGTGTTTGGCCGTGCCTACGCTGTACGTAATGGCCTGGACGTTGCTGATCCGGAAACCATTTTCATTGTTCTGTCAGATCTGCTGTTCCACCCGCTGATTACCGGTTTCCTGTACGCCGCGCTGCTGGCGGCAGTCATGAGTACCATCTCCAGTCAGTTGCTGGTTTCCTCCGCCTCGCTGACCGAAGACTTCTACCGTCTGTTCCTGCGCAAGGAAGCCACGGATAAAGAGTGTGTCAATGTTGGCCGGGCCTGTGTTGTGGCGGTTGGCCTGGTGGCAGCCTTTATCGCGTCTGATCCGGATTCCCAGGTTCTGGGACTGGTCAGTAACGCCTGGGCGGGCTTCGGTGCTGCCTTTGGTCCGCTGATCATTCTGGCTCTGACCTGGCCGCGTACCAACGGTGCAGGCGCACTGGCTGGCCTGATTGTGGGTGCAGCCACCGTGATGATCTGGATCTCTCTGGGCTGGAACGGTGAGTTCATGGGTGGCCCCGGTGTGTACGAGATTATTCCGGGCTTTATTGCAGCGTTTGTCGCTATCGTTGTGGTGACTCTGGCCACTTCTGATGCCGGTGAGTACCAGCACATCGAACGGTGATAATTCACCTGCACTGAATAAGGGGCTCCTTCGGGAGCCCTTTTTTTTGTCCTTGAATAATGGAGTGTCGCTGGTCATGGGTTTGTGTGTCAGGACCAAAAAAAACGCCAGCCCGAAGGCTGGCGTTTTCAGATCAGAGGTAGGCTACCTCAGAAGATCTCAGGCTACGGAAGCCTCAGACGCCTTCTGGGTGTACTCTTCCATCTGGTCGAAGTTGAGATACTTGTAGATCTCTTTGGACATGCTGTTCAGGTCCTTGGCGTACTCCATGTACTCCGCCGGAGTCGGGAGTTTGCCCAGTACCGCGCCCACAGCTGCCAGTTCCGCGGAGGTCAGGTACACGTTGGCACCATCACCCAGACGGTTAGGGAAGTTGCGGGTAGAGGTAGACAGAACCGTTGACTTCGGTGCTACACGTGCCTGGTTACCCATGCACAGGGAGCAGCCCGGCATCTCGGTGCGAACACCGGCGGTGCCGTAGGTGTTGAAGTAGCCTTCTTCCATCAGCTGCTGCTGATCCATCTTGGTGGGCGGAGACATCCACAGACGGGTGCTCAGGGCGCCCTTGTGTTGCTCCAGCAGCTTGCCAGCGGCACGGAAATGACCAATGTTGGTCATGCAGGAACCGATGAACACTTCGTCTACCTTGTCACCCGCCACTTCTGACAGGAACTTGGCATCGTCCGGATCGTTCGGGCAGCACACGATCGGCTCTTTGATGTCAGCCAGATCGATTTCGATCACGTGGGCGTATTCCGCGTCTTTATCAGCACGCATCAGCTTCGGATCTTTCAGCCACTCTTCCATTTGCTGGGCGCGACGCTCCAGGGTACGAGGATCGCCGTAACCTTCAGCAATCATCCAGCGCAGCATAACGATGTTGGAACGCAGGTACTCAGCCACGGAGTCTTCCGACAGGTTGATGGTACAACCGGCAGCGGAACGCTCGGCAGAGGCGTCAGACAGTTCGAATGCCTGCTCAACAGTCAGGTGCTCCAGACCTTCGATCTCCAGGATACGGCCGGAGAATTCGTTGATCTTGCCCTTCTTCTCAACAGTCAGCATGCCCTGCTTGATGCCGTACAGCGGGATGGCGTGTACCAGGTCACGCAGGGTGATGCCAGGCTGCATTTCGCCTTTGAAGCGAACCAGAACGGATTCCGGCATATCCAGCGGCATAACGCCGGTAGCAGCGGCAAAGGCCACCAGGCCAGAACCGGCCGGGAAGGAGATGCCCATCGGGAAACGGGTGTGCGAGTCACCACCGGTACCTACGGTGTCCGGCAGCAGCATGCGGTTCAGCCAGGAGTGGATGATGCCGTCGCCCGGACGCAGGGAAACACCGCCACGGGTGCGGATGAAGTCCGGCAGGGTGTGCTGCATTTCAACGTCAACCGGCTTCGGATAAGCGGCGGTGTGACAGAAGGACTGCATCACCAGGTCTGCCTGGAAGCCCAGACACGCCAGGTCTTTCAGCTCGTCACGGGTCATTGGGCCAGTGGTGTCCTGGGAGCCTACGGTCGTCATGTGCGGCTCACAGTAGGTGTTCGGACGAACGCCTTTGCCTTCCGGCAGACCACAAGCCTTGCCAACCATCTTCTGGGCCAGGGTGAAACCCTTGTCGCCAGCTTCAGGATCCTTCGGCAGACGGAAAATGTCGGTAGCGCCCATGCCCAGAGCCTGGCGGGCCTTGTTGGTCAGACCACGGCCGATGATCAGCGGAATACGGCCGCCGGCCTGAACTTCGTCCAGGATCACATCAGATTTGAACTTGAACTCGGAGATGGTTTCGCCGGCTTCGTTCAGGATCTTGCCTTCGTACGGGCGGATTTCGATGACGTCGCCCATGTTCATGTTGTCAACCGGGGCCTCGAATACCAGGGCGCCAGCATCTTCCATGGTGTTGAAGAAGATCGGGGCAACCTTGTTACCGATACAGACACCGCCGGCACGCTTGTTCGGCACGCCCGGGATATCTTCACCGAAGAACCACAGAACAGAGTTGGTGGCAGACTTACGGGAAGAACCGGTACCAACTACGTCGCCAACGAAGGCAACGGGCAGGCCCTTGGCCTTGATTTCGTCGATCTGGCTCATCGGGCCGGTTACGCCGGGCTCTTCCGGCTTCAGGCCGTCACGTTCCATTTTATAGGCAGCGCGGGCGTGCAGCGGGATGTCCGGGCGGGACCAGGCATCCGGGGCCGGAGACAGGTCGTCGGTGTTGGTTTCGCCGGTAACCTTGAACACCACCATCTTGGTGCTCTCGGGAACCTTCTTCTTGTTGGTGAACCACTCGGCGTTGGCCCAGGACTCAACCACAGACTTGGCGACGGCGTTGCCGGCGTCCATCTTTTCCTTCACGTCGTTGAAGGCGTCGAACATCAGCAGGGTTTTCTTCAGCTGCTCACCGGCCAGTTCGGCCAGCTCGCTGTTGTCCAGCAGCTCAACCAGGGTCTCGATGTTGTAACCGCCCTGCATCATGCCCAGCAGCTTCACAGAGTATTCTTTGCTGACCAGCGGGGAAGTCGCTTCGCCCTTGGCGATGGCAGACAGGAAAGCGGCCTTAACGTAGGCAGCTTCGTCTACGCCCGGCGGAATGCGGTTTTCCAGCAGGTAAACCAGGGTTTCTTCTTCACCGGCCGGCGGGTTCTTCAGCAGGTCAACCAGGGCGGCGGTCTGCTCGGCGTTCAGGGGCTTGGGGGGAATACCCAGGGCTTCACGTTCGGCAACGTGTTCACGATAGGCTTCTAACACGATATGGACCCTCATCAGTTGGAATGTTCCGCGCTGTGGGCGTGATGCCCGGCGGGAGTTTTTTGGCGAAAAGGCCGCAGGAGCCTCTGAATAACGCCTCAAATCACTGATGGGGTTTCAGGATTTATTCAGAGACTCCTTGATCTGGCGCTGCATTCTATAGGAAACCCCTTATAAAGTTAAGTTGGACAGAGGTCGGAGGAATCTGTTAAGTGCGCTATACTCCGGCCTCCCGAATTTTCAGCCTGAACCGCGATATGAACGACGCCCTGCAAGAAATTCACGATTTCCTACCGTGCCGTACCCCGCAAACCTGGATTGACAGCGCCCTGGCAAACCAGGACCTGCTGCTGATCGACCATGCGCATTGTGAAAAAAAGGCCGCGTCCACGGCGCTGAGTCTGATGTACCGTTACGTGGACAACACCGAGTTGCTCAACAAGATGTCGCGTCTGGCCCGTGAGGAACTCAGGCACTTCGAGCAGGTACTGGCGATCATGAAAAAGCGGGGGGTTACCTATACCCATCTGTCACCGGCACGGTATGCCGCCGGCCTGAGGGAAGCGGTACGAACAGAAGATCCCGGGCGGCTGGTCGATGTCTTGATCGTCGGCGCCATTATTGAGGCCAGATCCTGTGAGCGTTTTGCGGCACTGGCTCCCTCGCTGGATGAAAAGCTGGCTGAGTTCTACAACAGCCTGCTTAAATCCGAGGCACGTCATTACCAGGATTACCTGAAGCTGGCCGAGCAGGCCAATGGTGGCCCGGTGGATGACCGCGTCGCGGAGTTTCTGGCTATCGAGCAGAAGCTGATCGAATCTCCGGATTCCGAGTTCCGCTTTCACAGCGGCCCGGTTCTGGCAGGTTGAAGCTCCTGGCAAAGTGACATCCAGCGGGCGATTCCGGCGCTGCGGTATTTCTGTTTGTGCAGAATGAAGTAGAACTGACGGTCGAATTTCCGATAGTCGGGGACGCTCAGGGGGACCAGGCTACCGCGTTTGAAAGCGTCGGCCAGGACTACTTTGGACAGACATCCGATGCCCAGATCCGCCTCTACGGCCCGTTTGATGGCCTCGGTATGTTCCAGTTCCAGCAGGATGTTGAGGTCTGGCAACAGGCCGTGCATCCCCCGTTCGAAGCTCTGCCGCGTGCCAGATCCCGGTTCCCTCATAATCCAGACCGCCTGACGAAGGTCCTCGTCGGTCAGAGCCTGTTTTCGGGCCAGGGGGTGTGACGGAGAGCAGAATACCGTCAGTTCGTCTTCCCGCCAGGGAATTACCTCCAGCTCCGGGGACTGTAGCTCGCCTTCAATCAGACCGATATCCAATTCGAAGTCCCGGACTCGGCGGGCTATGGAGCTGGTGTTGGCCACCTCCAGTGAAACTTTCGGGCGGGTAGGGGTATTCATGTATTTGGCCATCACGCCCACGGCCAGATAGTTCCCTATAGTCAGAGTCGCACCGACTTTCAGGGCGCCGACTTCTGAATGTTTACTGAAGGCCTGTTCCAGTTCCGTGGCCTGCGCCAGCAGGGACTCTGCCTTGGGCCGGTAGAGGCGGCCAAGCTCGTTCAATTGCAGCCGTTTGCCCACGCGGTCAAAGAGCTGGATATCGAACTGATTCTCCAGTTCTTTCAGGGCGCTGCTGGCGGCGGACTGGGACATAGCCAGCGATTCGGCAGCCCGGGTGATGTTCTGGAAATGGGCGGCGGCCAGGAAAACTTCGAGCTGACGAAAGCTGTATTTCATGAGGTGTCTTCCGGTGGAAATTGTTTATCGGAAAAATCGAATAGCCTTATGAAAACAGCCCGTTTTGTCGATTTCAAGCAAAAGGTTAAACTATTCTCAATTCCTGATGGACTGACGTTAATAGGCGAGGGCTCCCATGAGCAACCTGATGAAAGAAACCGTAACCAGTGTGCACCACTGGAACGATACGCTGTTCAGCTTCAAGACCAGTCGGGATCCCGGCTTCCGCTTCAAGAACGGTCATTTTGTGATGATTGGTCTGGAGACGGATGGTAAACCGTTGATGCGCGCCTACAGTATCGCCAGTGCGAACTATGAAGAAGAGCTGGAGTTTTTCTCTATCAAAGTTCCTGATGGCCCGCTGACCTCGCGCCTGCAACAGATCAAAGTGGGTGACGAGATTCTGGTCAGCCGCAAGCCGACGGGTACACTGGTACTGGACAATCTTCTGCCGGGCCGAAATCTCTGGCTAATCAGCACCGGCACCGGGTTGGCACCGTTCATGAGCATCATCAAGGATCCGGAAGTTTACGAAGCCTATGACAAGGTGATTCTCACCCACGGTGTGCGCTACATCTCCGAGCTGGCGTACCAGCAAGAGATTGAAGAACTGCCGGAGAACGAATTCTTTGGTGAGATGGTCAGTGGCAAGCTGGTGTATTACCCGACCGTGACCCGGGAGCCCTTCCGCAACCAGGGTCGTCTGACGGATGCCATGGAAACCGGCAAGATCACACGGGATCTGGGGTTGCCGGATTTCGACGTGGAGCAGGACCGCTTCATGATCTGTGGCAGCCCGAGCATGCTGAAGGACACCTGTGCCATTCTCGATAACATGGGCTTCCGCGAAGCCCGTGGTGGCGACATGGGCCACTATGTGATTGAGCGGGCTTTTGTGGAGCAGTAACTGCGACCAAAGTACTAGCGGAAAATCCTGTGGTTAACGCCACAGGATTTTTTTCGCGAGAGAATTTGTGTGTATAGTTTGCGCTCTTTCACAGCAGGACTATGCCCATGTTTACCCTCGACATTCAGCCTCGCTTCAGTGATACCGATGCGCTTGGCCATATCAGCAATACCTCCCTGCCGGTCTGGTTCGAACAGGGACGTACTCCGATATTTCGGATTTTCCACCCGTCGCTGGACGTAAAAACCTGGCCGCTGATCATTGCTCGGCTGGAGATCGACCTGTTGGCCCAGAGTTACTGGCACTTGCCCGTTGAGATCAGAACCGGCGTGGGCAACATTGGTAACAGCTCGTTCCAGGTGGTTCAGGAGGCCTGGCAGAATGGCAAGCAGATCGCCCGTGGTGTCGCGACACTGATTCACTTCGATTACGAAAATGAAAAGTCTGTTCCCATCCCTGACGCCATCAAGGCAGAATTAGCCGAACACAAGGTCAAGGATACCGCGTAACTTCGTCGTGGATGGAAGGCAGCGATCTCAAGGGTCTCTTGCCTGGTGATGGTGCTTGCACGGTCCTGGTCTATAACTGCCTGAATTGCCCAGCCTCGCCCATGGCAGCCTGGATATCTTCCTCGAGATAGGTCGGGTCGAACCTTGCAATTTCCTTGAGACGCTTCAGGTCTTGTAGCTGAACCCCAGAGCTGGGCGAGCTAACCAATCCCTCGTCCTTGAGCTCCTGAAACACCCTGTTTACGTGGACGGCACTAAGGCCAAGAGCGTCGGCAATCAGTGACTGCGTGAGGGGAAGGTGTAGTGGCTGGTTTGGCTGGGTAACGGTCCTGTCCACACGATAGACGGTTTCAACCAGGAAATGAGCAACCTTTTCCCGCGCGGACCGGCGTCCCAGGTTAACCAGGCGCTCAATCAGGATGGCCTGATCTCGTGATCCGATCGTGAAAAAAATGTTGCAAAGCAACAAGGATTCCGCGAAGACTTCTGTCAGACGAGACCGGGGAAAGGCACACAGCACTCCGTCCGTGAGCATCCTCAAGCCGGATACACGACTCCGGAACGCATAGTCCCTCAAACCGATCACATTACCCGGCACGTAGACGTCCAGCACCTGACGGGTGCCGTCCTCCAGGTCTCTGAAGGAGTAAGCCCAGCCTTGCTTCAGCGAGTAGAAATCTCCGGGTGTATCCCCCTGGCACCACACATAGCTGTTCTTGCCGTAGTCTTTGGGATTTTTC
The DNA here is from genome assembly GCF_041155085.1 of Marinobacter sp. RI1. NCBI lineage: Bacteria > Pseudomonadati > Pseudomonadota > Gammaproteobacteria > Pseudomonadales > Marinobacteraceae > Marinobacter > Marinobacter sp. RI1. The sequence continues at coordinate 2,925,482 of NZ_AP031605.1, read as the reverse complement.
TCGAGGGATGCCAGCAGCTCTGCCTCAGAACGGGAGATAGGGGCGTAGCTCTCGAAGTGTTTGATAATGCAGCCGGTTTCCATGTGATTTGCTTCCCTTCGTGCCGCCTATTGAAAAACTATTGATAGCAAAGGTATGAAGTTGGGGCAAGGCTCGGTAGGAGGCTGGCGCATCGCGGTAATCGTCTCGGTTTAACCTATGTTAACGACGCTTAAATGATGGGTTGTTAGGTTGGAGTTACATTTCGAGTGAATTTAAGGAAACTAGAATCAGATTCCCATTCAGAGATCAGAGCGCATCGGGTGCGCTGGTGCGGCGGCCTTGCTCTGCCTCACTAATCACGATTGCCGGAGTGGCAGCGTTGATTGCCCTGGAGTGGACGCTGTTTTCGAACTTCAAAATACGGTTTATTAATTATTGGCTCCCATACCATGCTCCCCTGACGAGTCTTCTGGCGCTGGCACTGATGTTTCTGGCTCTGAGGAGTTGGGTCAGGTTGATGCTTGGTGGGGAGCGCATTTCGACCATTCTGGAAGAGAACCCGGCACCGCGTTCGCCGTCCAGACCGGAGCCCCTGGCGAGTCGACTGGGGTTTTCACTGCCTGTCCGAGTGCTTGTAGTGGATGACGATGCGGGGGTACGGATGGTGATGTGCAAGAAGCTCTCCAACCTGGGCGTTCAGGTGACCGGCGTCTGTGATGGTGTGGAGGCACTCCTGGCCGTTGCGGATGATCGCTGGGACCTGGTCTTGATGGACGGCGAAATGCCTTTTATGGATGGAATCGAAGCCATCAGGGCCATTCGCCATCAGAATCTCCTCCCGGTATACACACCAATAGTGACCATCTCTGCGAACCGCAGCCAGGACTATCGTCAGGCCTGTGTTGATGCCGGAACAACGGCCTGTCGGGCCAAGCCTCGAGATACCCGGGATCTGGAAGCGCTTATGGATGAGTTCTTGTGAAGCTTTTGGGTGGCAGGGGATTTGCGGGGATGCCAGTGAGTGGTGTATATCCGGTGAGGGCGGGTTCAAAGTTACAACTGACTGAAAAGGTCTGAGCAATCCGGTGGCGTATATGCGGCGATCGTTCAGCCTGCTCTTTCACTCTGATTCACCGATAGGTACTGGTTTTGTTGCTGAGAGAGAGTAGCGTGCACAAGTGGCTTGTGGTCGGCCTTATAGTGGCCATTCTCACCGTGGTGTTGGCGGATCAGTTGACTCGGAAGCCGGCCGTGCCAGCGCTTGCGCTCTCCGAGCGGCAACTGGAATGGGTTGGTGAGCAGATATTTCGTAATGAGTGTGCCGGGCGCTATGACTGCCTGGTGCACTGGAATCAGGGAGAGGCCTTTCCATCGCTGGGCATCGGGCATTTTATCTGGTACCCCGAGGGCGTGAACGAGCGTTTTGTGGAGAGTTTCCCTGATCTGATTCGCTTCATGAAAGCCCGCGCAGTGGCGATGCCTGACTGGTTAACGGAAGATCCGGTACCGGATGCCCCATGGCCGGACCAGAACGCGTTTATTGAAGCCGCAGGCAGTCAACGACTGGCGGAACTGCGTGCCTTTCTGGACCGAACCAAAGCCGTTCAGGTGGCCTTCATTTTCAAGCGAGCAGAGCAATCTCTGCACCGGGTTATAGAAGCCGTGCCGGATGATCAGCGGGACACGGTGACAGCACACATTACTGAACTTTCAAAGAGACCTGGCGGCGTCTATGCCCTGATGGATTATGTGAATTTCAAAGGTGAGGGTTTATCGTCACAAGAGGTCTACAGGGGGCAAGGGTGGGGGCTGCGTCAGGTGCTGCTGGAAATGGAACCCGGCAAGGCCGATACGGCCTTGGAGCGCTTTCGCGACGCGGCCGGCCGGGTGCTTACCCGGCGGGCCGAGAACGCAGAGATGCCCATTGAGCGAGAGCGGTGGCTTCCAGGCTGGCTGAAACGCCTTGAAAGCTATCGGGAACCTACCGAAAGCGATGCGTTATAGCCTTACTTTTCAGTAACTTATAGCGGTTTCCCTTTATAACCTATGTTGTAGTTGGGGCATGTTGCGATTGTTACGTTGAAACCTCATTTGCAGAGTAATGAGGTTTCATCATCATGTTACAACGAGCTGACTTTTACCGAAGCAGAGAGGAAAACGCAGGAAACATGTTTCCCCGGCACGAGCCGATCGTTCACAGCGCGGGGGCGCAGCGCGAGCAAGGGCCACTGGCCCAGCAACAGCTGGCACAATTTGAGCGGGATGGGTTCTTGTGGCTCGAGAACTTCTTTACCCCGGAGATGGTGGCGGGTTTTTTCGATGAGCTGCGAGACATGGCTCAGGACAAGGCCTTCTGTGAGCGGGATGAAGTGATCATGGATGCAAATCGCGAGAAAATCCGGTCGGTGTTTGCGATGCATGAGACTTCCGAGGCGTTTCATCGGTTGACTCGTGATCCTGAATTGCTGGGTATAGCGCAGCAGTTGCTGGGCGGAGACGTCTACATCCACCAGTCCCGGATTAACAGCAAGGCGGGATTTTGCGGCAATGGCTTTGAATGGCACTCGGATTTTGAAACCTGGCACACGGAAGACGGGATGCCCGCCATGCGGGCCGTGAGCGCGTCGATCATGCTGACGGATAATAATGCTTTCAACGGCCCGTTGATGCTGATTCCCGGTTCGCATGAGTATTTTGTGCCCTGTGCCGGTGCCACGCCTGAGAACAACTGGACACAGTCACTGCAGAAGCAGACAGCAGGGGTGCCGTCCCGTGATGCTGTAGGTCAGCTGGCAAATCGACATGGTATTGAGGCGCCCACCGGTCCGGCAGGGTCTCTGCTATTGTTTGAGTGCAATACCCTGCATGCCTCTAACCGGAACATGTCGCCCTGGCCTCGAGCCAATCTGTTCTTTGTTTACAACAGCGTGGACAACCACCTTGTGGAGCCATTCTGCGGAAGTAAACGGCGTCCTGAGTATCTGGCGGCTCGTGCCAATACCCGGCCATTAAAGCCCTGGCGGTAACGCTGCTAACTATGGGGATCATCTCTTGGCAAAAGGAGGTAAACGATGCCTTACGATCGCAAATCCGATCTGCCAGACGGGGTTCGAAACAATCTGCCTGCGCACGCCCAGGAGATTTATCGCAAAGCGTTCAATTCGGCTTGGGAAGAGTACCGCAACCCTGAAGACCGCCGTGGCGACGCCGATCGTGAAGAAACCGCCCATCGCGTCGCGTGGGCGGCGGTAAAACAGGAATACCACAAAGCCGACGGTAAGTGGGTGAAAGACCACTCTTGATTTCTGGCAGCAGTACCGCTGCCGTCCAGTACCTAGAAGTCAGCGAGTGGCTGGTGCCTCAGGGCAACGGGCTGGTTCTTGCTGGCTTCAAGCCACCAGACATTCTCGTCCCAGTCCCCCAGCACAATCCTGCGGGCAGGCCTGCCATTGGCTTCCAGTTCATGAATGGCGGGGCGATGGGTATGGCCGTGAATCATCAGTTGGACGTCATGAGCTTCCAGTTCTTTCACGACTTCCTCGGGGGTCACATCCATGATGGTCTCAGCCTTGCCCTGATTCTTCGCCATGGAGATTTCCCGCAGTTGCCGTGCCATCAGCTGACGGTCTTTGAGTGGGCGGGCGAGCAGCATTTTCACGGTTTGCGGGTTACGCATGTTGGCCCGGAACTTCTGATATTCCACATCGGCCGTGCACAGGCTGTCACCGTGCATCAGTAGGGCTGTTGTGCCATACAGATCCACTACCGTTGGATCATCCAGCAGAGTGGCGCCGGCGCGCGCGCAGAAGTCTTCGCCAATGAGGAAGTCCCGGTTGCCGTGCATCAGGTAAATGTCGGTGCCTGTGTCCCGCACCTCCCGCAAGGCCGCCGCCACCTGTTCCTGCAGCGGTGTGCGCTCGTCATCTCCAATCCAGGCTTCAAAAAAGTCGCCGAGAATGTAAAGACGCTCAACGCCCAGAGCCTTGTCTTTGAGGAAGGACAGAAACGCGCCCGTAATATCCGGGCGCGATTCTTCCAGGTGCAGATCCGAGATAAACAGCGTGGTCACGCGTCCTCCAGAACCTCGGCTTTTTCGATCACTACGTCCTCAAACGGGACGTCCTGGTGGCCGGCGCGCATGGTGGTGCGAACGGCGCGGATCTTGTTGACGGTATCCATGCCCTCGGCCACCTTGCCGAATACGCAGTAGCCCCAGCCCTCTGCGTTCTTGGCGGTGTGGTCCAGAAAACCGTTGTTCTCAACGTTGATGAAGAACTGGGCGGTGGCGGAGTGGGGGTCCATGGTGCGGGCCATGGCAATGGTACCGACCATGTTGCTCAGGCCGTTGTCAGCCTCGTTCTGGATAGGTTCGCGGGTTTTGCGCGGCGTCATGCCAGGCTCAAAGCCGCCGCCCTGAATCATGAAGTTGCTGATAACGCGGTGAAAAATCAGGCCATCGTAGAAGCCGTCGCGAACGTACTGTTCGAAGTTTTTGGCGGTTTCCGGGGCTTTTTCGTAGTCCAGTTCCAGTTTGATATCACCGAAGTTTGTCTGCAGCAGAATCATCAGGGTTTCCTGTATTTTGGGATCGGAATGTTGAAAGTGGCTATTGTACTCAAGAGTTTCGTCCGGTGCATGAGTCCGGCATGGATTTGTGAGTATAATAGGCGGTTTAAACGGAGCATCCGGACAGCTCCCATGATTCATTCCCTGTTAACAGAGATTGTATGAGCGCCGAGTCGAAGAAAGCCCACAACTTTATCCAGAGCCTTATTGAAGACGCCATTGCCAAAGGGGAGCACACCGGCAAGGTGGTCACCCGTTTTCCCCCGGAGCCCAATGGCTATCTGCACATTGGCCATGCCAAATCCATCTGTTTGAACTTTGGCATTGCCGAAACCTTTAACGGTGAGTGCAACCTGCGCTTTGACGACACCAACCCGGAAAAGGAAAACCAGGAGTATATCGACGCTATCAAGCAGGACGTGGAGTGGCTGGGCTATGAGTGGGCCGGCGAGGTGTGTTACGCGTCGGATTACTTTGATCAGCTCTATGCCTTTGCCGAAGAGCTTATTCAGAACGATAAGGCTTATGTCTGTGCTCTTAACGCTGAACAGATGGCCGAGTACCGGGGTTCCCTGAAAGAGCCCGGCAAGAACAGTCCATACCGGGATCGCCCGGTAGAGGAAAGCCTGCAGCTGTTCCGGGACATGCGCGACGGCAAGTTCCAGAACGGTGAGCTGGTGTTGCGGGCCAAGATTGATATGGCATCCCCGAATATCAACCTGCGGGACCCGATTCTGTACCGGATTCGCTACGCGGATCATCACCAGACCGGCAGCAAGTGGTGCATCTATCCGATGTATGACTTTACCCATCCGATCTCCGATGCTCTGGAAGGGATTACCCATTCTCTGTGTACCCTGGAATTCGAGGATCACCGGCCGCTGTACGACTGGGTGCTGGACAATATCACCATCCCCTGTCATCCGCGCCAGATCGAATTTGCCCGGCTGAATCTGAACTACACCATTACCAGCAAGCGCAAACTGAAGCGGCTGGTGGATGAAAACGTGGTGGACGGCTGGAACGATCCCCGGATGCCGACGATTTCCGGCATGCGCCGTCGTGGTTACACACCGGAGTCCATTCGCAACTTCTGCGACATGATCGGCGTGAACAAGGCCGGTGGCACCGTGGATGTCGGTATGCTGGAGCACGCTATCCGAGAAGATCTGAATAACCGTGCGCCCCGCGCCATGTGCGTGATGCGTCCGCTCAAGGTCACCCTGACCAACTATCCGGCTGACCAGACGGAAACCCTCACTCTGCCAGTGCATCCGCAGAATCCGGATATGGGCGAGCGGGAAGTGACCTGGAGTCAGACCCTGTTTATTGACCGGGAAGATTTCGAGGTAGAGCCGCCGCGTAAGTGGAAGCGGCTGGCCCCGGACCAGGCGGTGCGGCTGCGCGGTGGTTACGTGATGACCTGCAAAGAGGTTGTGCGTGACGGCAGCGGCGAGATTGTCGAGCTCAAGTGCGAATACGATCCGAATACCCTGGGCGTGAACCCGGAGGGCTACAAACCCAATGGCGTGATTCACTGGGTGTCGGCCAGCGACAGCGTGGAGACGGATATCAATCTTTACGACCGCCTGTTCAACCACGAATCTCCGGACAGCGACAAGGAAGGCGATTTTCTGGATCATCTGAACCCGGAATCTCTGGTCGTTCTCAAAGGTGCCCGCGTTGAGAAAAGTCTGGCTCAGCCCCGTACCGATCTGCCGTACCAGTTCGAGCGCGAGGGATACTTTTTCTGCGACCAGGAACTGACTGAAAAGTCTGGCAAGCCGGTGTTCAATCGTACCGTAACGCTGCGGGATTCCTGGGGTAAGGGAGGCAAGTAATGCGTATCTACAATACGCTGACACAGCAAAAGGAAGCGTTCAAAACCCTGGAGCCTGGCAAGGTTCGTATGTACGTGTGCGGCATGACTGTCTACGACTATTGCCATCTGGGGCATGCCCGGGTGCTGGTGGCGTTTGACGTGGTGACTCGGTATCTGCGGCATCGCGGGTACGACGTACACTACGTGCGCAACATTACCGATATCGACGACAAGATCCTGCGCCGGGCTGATGAAAACGGTGAGGTGTATACCGACCTGACCGACCGGATGATCCGGGCCATGCACGAGGATGAGGCAAAGCTCGGCGTGCTGTCACCCAATGAGGAGCCCCGGGCGACTGCCTTTATCGACGACATCATTGCCATGATCCAGAAGCTGATCGCTGGCGGCCACGCATATGCTGCCGATAATGGCGACGTGTACTTTGCTGTGGAGTCATTCCCGGATTACGGCAAACTGAGCAAGAAAAAGCTGGAAGATCTGGTGGCCGGTGCTCGAGTGGATGTCCAGGAGGCCAAGCGCAGCCCCGCGGACTTTGCGCTCTGGAAGGCCGCCAAACCGGGCGAGGTGAGCTGGCAGTCGCCGTGGGGCGAAGGTCGCCCCGGGTGGCATATTGAGTGCTCCGCCATGTCTACCAAGTGCCTGGGTGACACCTTTGATATTCACGGTGGCGGGCCGGATCTGCTGTTCCCGCACCATGAAAACGAAATCGCCCAGTCGGAATGTGCCACCGGCCACACCTTTGTGCACACCTGGATGCACGCCGGCGCCATTCGAGTGAACAAGGAAAAGATGTCCAAGTCGCTGGGCAACTTTTTTACCATTCGCGAGATTCTGGAAAAGTACCCGGCGGAAGTGGTTCGCTATTTCCTGGTGTCCAGCCACTACCGGAGCCAGGTGGACTATTCCGAGGATAACCTGGCGGAGGCCGGGCGAACCTTGACCAAGCTCTATCATGCCCTGCGGGGTATCGTGCCGGCGAAAGAAGCGGATGTAGCGGAAACGGACCACGACCGTCGTTTTGCCGAGGTAATGGATGATGATTTCAATACTGCTGGCGCCATTGCCGTGCTGCATGCAGTGGCGAATGACATCAATCATTACCGCCGGGAAGGTGATGAAGAAGCCGCCAAGCGCAGCGCGGCCGTTCTGGTGCGGCTGGGTGCTGTGCTCGGTCTGCTGCAGCAGAACCCGGAAGCCTTCTTCCAGGCGGATACCGGCAGTGAGCTGACCGCCGAGGACATCGAGGCCATGATTCAGGCCCGTGCCGATGCCCGTAAAGCCAAAGACTTTGCGGAGGCCGATCGCATTCGCGATGATCTGCTGGAGAAGGGCATTATCCTGGATGACAGCCGTGAAGGAACCACCTGGCGCCGGAGCCAGGACTGAGTTGATTCGCGCAATGTCGCATTGTGCCGGTGGGAATGACCTTGTAGGGAATTTCACGTACAATGCGGCGCTCTAATCAGAACGTCCCCGCGCTATCGGCGCCATCAGGGGAGTCGGGAACTACAAACCCATTGAGGCAAGCAACGATGACAGAACGCGTTCAAGTTGGCGGCATCCAGATCGCCAAGAATCTGTACGATTTTGTAAATAACGAAGCGATTCCGGGCACCGGTATTGAAGCTGACAAGTTCTGGGCCGAGTTCGACAAGATCGTGAACGAGCTCGCTCCGCGCAATCGCGAGCTGCTGCTCAAGCGTGACGAAATCCAGGAAAAAATGGATACCTGGAACCGCGAGCACAAGGGCCAGAAACTGGACATGGCCGAGTACAAGGCGTTTCTGAAAGACATCGGCTACCTGGTAGATGAGCCGGCGGATTTCAAAATCTCCACCTCCAATGTGGATCCGGAAATCGCCACCATGGCCGGCCCGCAGCTGGTTGTGCCGGTCATGAATGCCCGTTTCGCCCTGAACGCGGCTAACGCTCGCTGGGGTAGCCTGTACGATGCCCTGTACGGTACCGACGCTATTTCTGAGGAAAACGGTGCTGAGAAGGGCCGTGGCTACAACCCGGTTCGTGGCGCCAAGGTGATTGAGTGGGCCCGCAACCTGCTGGATGGCTCTGCGCCTCTGGCTTCCGGTAGCCATAAAGACGCCGCAAAATACTATATCGACGGCGGCAAGCTGGCGGTTAAACTTCAGAACGGTGACGTGACCGGTCTGAAAGACGAGTCCGGTTTTGTGGGTTACACCGGCGCTGCCGATGCCCCCACTGGCGTTTTGCTGGTGAAGAATGGCATGCATTTCGAAATCCAGATTGATGCCAGCCATCCGATCGGCAAGGATGACGGTGCCCACGTTAAAGACGTTCTGATGGAATCGGCCCTGACCACCATCATGGACTGCGAAGACTCAGTTGCCGCGGTAGATGCTGATGACAAGGTTGTCGCCTACAAGAATTGGCTTGGCCTGATGAAGGGCGATCTGGAAGAGTCCTTCGAGAAGGGCGGCCAGATGATGACTCGTCGCATGAATGGCGACCGCACCTACACTGGCGCCGATGGCAGCGAGCTGACCCTCAAGGGCCGCAGCCTGCTGTTCGTTCGTAACGTTGGCCACCTGATGACTAACCCGGCCATTCTGCTGAAGGATGGTAGCGAAATCCCCGAGGGTCTGATGGACGGCCTGGTAACATCCCTGATCGCCATCCACGACCTGAAGGGCGACGGCAAATTCCAGAACAGCACCAAGGGTTCTGTGTACATTGTTAAGCCCAAGCAGCACGGCCCGGAAGAAGTGGCGTTCACCAATGAATTCTTCGGTCGTGTTGAAGACGCTCTTGGTCTGCCGCGCTTCACCCTGAAAGTGGGCATCATGGACGAAGAGCGTCGCACCACCGTGAACCTGAAGGCCTGCATCCACGCTGCCAAAGAGCGCACCGTGTTTATCAATACCGGCTTCCTGGATCGCACCGGTGATGAGATTCATACATCCATGGAGTTGGGTCCCTTCATCCGTAAGGGGCCGATGAAGCAGGCTGCCTGGATCAACGCTTACGAGCAGTGGAACGTTGACATCGGCCTGGAAGCCGGTCTGTCTGGCGTTGCCCAGATTGGTAAGGGTATGTGGGCCATGCCGGATCTGATGGCAGGCATGCTGGAGGCCAAGATCGGTCATCCGAAGGCTGGTGCCAACACCGCCTGGGTTCCGTCTCCGACAGCCGCTACCTTGCATGCCACTCACTACCACCAGGTGAACGTGTTTGATGTGCAGAAAGAGCTGGCTAACCGTCAGCGCGCGTCTCTGGACGACATCCTGACTGTGCCGGTGATGGAGGATCCGTCGTCCTTGAGCGCCGAGGACATTCAGCAGGAACTGGACAACAACGCCCAGGGTATCCTTGGCTACGTTGTACGTTGGATCGACCAGGGTGTGGGCTGCTCCAAGGTGCCTGACATCAACGATGTGGGCCTGATGGAAGACCGTGCGACACTGCGTATTTCTTCGCAGCTGCTGACCAACTGGCTGTACCACGGCATCTGCTCTGAAGAGCAGATCATGGAAACCATGAAGCGCATGGCTGCGGTTGTTGATAAGCAGAACGCTGGTGATGCGGCGTATCGCAACATGGCTCCGAACTTTGACGACAGCATTGCCTTCCAGGCCGCTGTGGATCTGGTTCTGAAGGGGCGCGAACAGCCGGCCGGCTACACAGAGCCGCTGCTGCACGCATACCGTCAGAAGGCCAAGGCCAAATACGGGCAGTAAAACGCCCGTCCATAAAAAACCCCGCTTCGGCGGGGTTTTTTATTGGGGTTGCCCCCGCTGACGAAGAATTCGCGGGATGGCGCGTCAGGTGTCGGCGTGCAGCACGTTGGCAGCGTAAAGGGTGTTTTCCAGCAGGGTGGCAATGGTCATGGGGCCGACGCCGCCCGGTACCGGGGTGATGTAAGCCGCACGCTCTGCTGCAGCGTCAAAATCGACATCGCCACAGAGTTTGCCGTCATCCATCCGGTTAATGCCCACATCAATGACGGTGGCGCCCGGTTTGACCCACTCGCCCTTGATGATGCCCGGTTTGCCCACTGCGGCCACCAGGATGTCTGCTTCCCCGACAAATTTCTCGAGATTGTCGGTAAATCGATGGCATACCGTTGTCGTGGCTCCTTTTAGCAGCAGTTCCATGCTCATGGGGCGACCGACAATGTTGGAGGCCCCGACAATAACTGCGTGCTGGCCTTTGTAGGGGGTGCCAATGGAGTCCAGCAGGGTGATGACGCCTGCCGGTGTGCAGGGCCGCAGGGTAGGCTTGCGCTGCATCAGGCGGCCGATGTTGTAGGGGTGAAAGCCATCTACGTCCTTGTCGGGCCGTATCTTTACCAGAATCGGATCAGCATCCAGGTGCGAGGGCAGGGGAAGTTGAACCAGTATGCCGTCAACGGCGGGGTTCTCGTTCAGCTCGTCAACCAGCGCTTCCAGTGCCGCCTGGGAGGTATCTTCCGGTAAATCATAGGACAGCGACAGGATGCCTGCCTGCTCGCAGGCCTTGCGTTTGTTGCCAACGTATACCTGGGAGGCCGGATCGTGACCGACCAGTACCACGGCCAGCCCGGGCGCTCTCAGGCCCTTCTGTTTTCTGGCTTCGACCCCGGCGGCCACCTGTTGCCGGACCTGTGCAGCAATTTCTTTTCCGTTAATCAGTTTGGCGCTCATGTTTCCGTCTTGTCGGTTTGGGCGTAAGAAAGTGAAGGCCGGGCATTGTCTCATGCTTCAGGGTTAACGCCAATGTAGAGGGGGTGGTCGGGAACTCCAGCGGTTACAGTTGGTCACTTATAGGACTGTCTCGGCAAGGAATTTTCAATTCCGTGTTGACGGACGCGATCGGCGCCGGTAATATGCGCGCCAACTTTGCTGAGGCACTTGTTGTTCAGTTAACGGGGTATAGCGCAGTCTGGTAGCGCGCCTGCTTTGGGAGCAGGATGTCGGGAGTTCGAATCTCTCTACCCCGACCACTTTCTGGATATTCAGGTGGGCGAACGGTCAAGCGCCCGTAGCTCAGCTGGATAGAGCATCCGCCTTCTAAGCGGATGGTCGCAGGTTCGAGTCCTGCCGGGCGCGCCATCTCGTTAATCGCAGATTGGTACCGGACTCGCCGAACCAGCAAAGTTGAAGTAAGCAGTAGTGTGCCGGCAGGCACCTCCCTGATGTGGTGGACGTAGCTCAGTTGGTAGAGCTCAGGATTGTGACTCCTGCGGTCGAGGGTTCGAACCCCTTCGTCCACCCCACTTTTCCCCTTGTTTGTTTCCGAGCACCCTGATTCCCTGTTATGGTTCAGAGCTGCGCCGGATATGCGAGAGTGGCGGAATTGGTAGACGCACTGGATTTAGGTTCCAGCGGGTAATACCGTGAGAGTTCGAGTCTCTCCTCTCGCACCACCCTTTCTTTTTTCTGATTTGTCCCCATTGTGTTCCCGTGCCGCGTTGTCAGGCGCGTCTCAAACCCATATTCAGGGTGGCCGGGTGATTCTCTCGGCGGGGCAAACCGTGATAAACTACCGGCTTTTAATTTTGCGTCCCTTTGGGGTGAGCTGCTCCTGCCGGGATTTTGGTTTAATTTTCATTCACCTACAGAATCTGTAATTTGAGGAACTTCCATGCAAGTGTCTGTTGAAACGACCTCCAACATCGAGCGTCGCATGACGATTGGTGTGCCCGCCCAGGAAATCGACCAGGCGGTTCAGAAACGCCTGCAGGAAACTGCTCGCACCGTGCGCCTGAACGGTTTCCGCCCTGGCAAGGTTCCCATGAGCGTGGTCAAGCGTCGTTTTGGTGACAGCATCCGCCAGGAAGTGGTTGGCGAGGCTATGCGCGACAACTACATCAAGGCGCTGCAGGAGCAGGATATCAATCCGGCTGGCTGGCCCAAGTTGGAGCCGAAGACCATGGAAGAAGGCAAGGACCTCGAGTTCGTTGCGACTTTTGAGGTTCTGCCGGAAATTGAGCTGGGCGATCTGAGCAAGATCAACGTTGAGAAGCCGGTGTCTGAAGTTGCCGACAAGGATATCGACAACATGATCGATAATCTGCGTCGCCAGCAGGCCACCATGAAAGAAGTCAAGCGCAAGTCCAAGAACAAGGACATCGTGACTATCGACTTCAAGGGCTCCATCGACGGTGAAGAATTCGAAGGTGGCTCCGCTGAAGGTCATCGTCTGACCCTGGGTTCAGGTCAGATGATCCCTGGCTTTGAAAAGGGCATTGTGGGTGGTAAAGCCGGTGAAGAGCTGGAAATCGATGTCACTTTCCCTGAGGACTACCATAACGAAGACCTGGCGGGTAAAGATGCCAAGTTCGCGATCACTATCCACAAGGTAGAAGAGCCGCAGCTGCCGGAGCTGGATCAAGAATTCTTCAAGCGTTTCGGCATCGAAGCTGAAGACGAAGTCGCTTTCCGCGAGGAAGTGAAGAAGAACATGGAGCGCGAGCTCAAGCAGGCAGTATCCAACAAGGTCAAGAGCGACGTTGTAGATGGTCTGCTGGAGACTACCGAGCTGGAAGTACCTGCGGCTCTCGTTGACCAGGAAATTGATCGCCTGCGTCAGGACGCCGTTCAGCGCTTTGGCGGGCAGGTGGATTTCCAGCAATTGCCAAAGGAAATCTTCGAAGAGCAGGCGAAGCGTCGCGTGAAGACGGGTCTGCTGTTCCAGGAAGTGGTCAAGAAAAATGACCTGAAGGCTGACGAAGCGAAAGTGGAAGAAAAGATCCAGGAGATCGCTTCTACGTATGAACAGCCGGACGAGGTTGTTGCACACTTCAACAGCAATCCGGATCAGAAGGCTCAGGTTGAGTCTTCTGTGCTGGAAGATGCCGTGGTTGATTTTGTGCTTGGCGCGGCCAAGGTAAAAGAGAAGAAGATGAAGTACGAGGAAGCGGTGCAGGCCGGTCAGCCCCAGCGCTGATGGCCGCCGGGCTCTGGCCCGGTGCCGTGTTCTGGAAGCAGCCGGCGTGTCCGGCTGTTTTCATCTGGGCGATCTGCTGGCAGAGTATATGGGGTACCGGAATACAACGGGCTCCCGTTGAAGCAGGAGTCCAAACCATTGTCCATAAGGAGTTCAGGCGCACATGACGCAGAAACCGTTTGATGGCCCTACAATGATAACCAGCTCAGGCCTGGTGCCGATTGTTATTGAACAGACGGCACGCGGCGAACGTTCGTTCGACATTTATTCCCGTCTGCTCAAGGAGCGGGTGATCTTTCTGGTTGGCCCGGTTGAAGATCACATGGCAAACCTCGTGGTTGCCCAGTTGCTGTTCCTGGAATCCGAAAATCCGGACAAGGATATCCATCTTTATATCAACAGTCCGGGTGGCTCCGTTTCCGCCGGCATGTCCATTTACGACACCATGCAGTTCGTGAAGCCGGACGTAGCAACGCTTTGCATCGGTCAGGCAGCCAGCATGGGTGCTTTCCTGTTGTCGGGTGGCGCGAAGGGCAAGCGTGCCTGCCTGCCACACTCCCGTGTAATGATTCATCAGCCGCTGGGCGGCTATCAGGGGCAGGCGACGGACATCGAGATCCATACCCGTGAGATCCTGAAAATCCGCAACACGCTCAACGAGCTGCTTGCGGAGCACACGGGTCAGGACATCGAGACCATCGCCCGGGATACCGACCGTGATAATTTCATGGATCCTGCCCAGGCCAAAGAGTACGGGTTGATCGATACAATACTTGATAAGCGCGTATCGAATAAATAATACTGAAAGTCATCGCATCACTACCGGCCGGCGTACACACTGATGACACCGGCCAACGAAGAACAGAGGTATTTCAATGGCAGATGAAAGAAACGGCAGAGGCGACGATAACGGCAAGTTGCTCTACTGCTCGTTTTGTGGAAAGAGCCAGCATGAAGTCCGTAAGCTCATTGCAGGGCCCTCGGTGTTCATCTGCGACGAGTGCGTTGATCTGTGCAATGACATTATCCGGGAAGAGATTCAGGAGAACGCCCCGGAGGAGGCCAGCGACCGCCTGCCCACGCCGGCAGAGATCCGTGAGACTCTGAATGAATATGTTATTGGCCAGGATCGCGCCAAGGTCGTTCTGTCTGTAGCGGTGTATAACCACTACAAGCGCCTTCGCTACGGCGAGGGCAAGAGTGATGTCGAGCTGGGCAAAAGCAACATTCTGCTGATCGGTCCCACCGGTAGCGGTAAGACCCTGTTGGCGGAAACCCTTGCGCGCATGCTGAATGTTCCGTTTACCATCGCGGATGCGACCACGCTGACCGAAGCAGGCTATGTGGGTGAAGATGTTGAAAACATCATCCAGAAACTGCTGCAGAAGTGCGACTACGATGTCGAAAAGGCCCAGCGCGGTATTGTCTACATCGACGAGATCGACAAGATTTCCCGCAAGTCCGATAACCCGTCCATTACCCGGGATGTATCGGGTGAGGGTGTTCAGCAGGCTTTGCTGAAGCTGATCGAGGGTACTGTCGCTTCGGTTCCTCCTCAGGGTGGGCGTAAACACCCCCAGCAGGAATTCCTGCAGGTGGATACCGGTAACATCCTGTTTATCTGTGGCGGTGCCTTCGCCGGCCTCGACAAGGTTATCCAGGAACGCTCTGAGCGCAGTTCCATTGGCTTCTCGGCTACAGTCAAGAGCCAGGACGACAGCAAGAGCACTGGCGATATCATTCGCGAAGTCGAGACCGAGGATCTGGTGAAGTTTGGCCTGATTCCGGAATTCGTCGGCCGTCTGCCTGTGGTGGCCACGTTGACCGAACTGGATGAAGAAGCACTGGTGCAGATTCTGACCGAGCCCAAGAACGCCCTGACCAAGCAGTATCAGAAGCTGTTTGATATGGAAGGGGTGGAGCTGGACTTCCGGGAAGACGCCCTGCGAGCAGTGGCCAGAAAAGCCATGGAGCGCAAGACCGGTGCCCGTGGTCTGCGGTCGATAATGGAAGCGACCCTGCTGGATACCATGTATCAGATTCCCTCTGAGCATGATGTCTCCAAGGTGGTGATCGATGAGAGTGTGATCAAGGGGGATTCAGAGCCCTTCAAGATCTACGCCAGCAGCGATCACGCCAAGGCGGTGCCCGAAGACTGAACGGGCACAGGGCGTAGAATACTGGGTGATATAAAAGGGGCGTTCAACGCCCCTTTTTCATCTCAGGCCCTTATCGTTTGCTCCCTGATATTTCCCATCGTAAAAAGATTGCAATTTTTGTCAGCGCCCCAATGTTGGGTGATATGCTGAAAGAAATACTGTCAGAGGATTCCCCATGACCCGTATACCTGATGAAACTGTGCACGAATACCCGCTGCTTCCTTTGCGTGATGTGGTGGTGTTCCCGCACATGGTGGTTCCGCTGTTTGTGGGCCGCGAAAAATCCATTCAGGCGCTGGAAGCGGCAATGGAGGGCAGCAAGGAAATCCTGCTGGTAGCCCAGAAAGATGCCTCCACCGACGAGCCGGGCCCGAAGGATGTGTTTGCCATGGGCACCCTGGCGACCGTGCTGCAGATGCTTAGGCTGCCGGATGGCACCGTCAAGGTTCTGGTAGAGGGTAATTCCCGAGCCAGCATTTCTGACATCGAGGAAGGCGATTACCTGTCCGGCCAGGCCATTCTGATGGATGAGGAATCCTTGCCGGAGCGCGAGGAAGACGTCCTCACCAAGACCCTGATGGACGAATTCGAGAAGTACGTGAAGCTGTCCAAAAAGGTGCCATCTGAGGTTTCCAATGCCTTGACCGGCATCCACGAGATTGAGCGTCTGGTCGATACCATGGCCGCGCATCTGGAGATGCGGATCCCCGAGAAACAGGAGTTGCTGGAAGCTCTGGACGTTCGTAAGCGGGTTGATCTTCTGCTGGGCAAGCTGGACGGTGAGATTGATCTGATCGAAGTGGAGAAGCGCATCCGTGGCCGTGTGAAAAAGCAGATGGAGCGCAGCCAGCGTGAGTATTACCTGAACGAGCAGATGAAAGCGATCCAGAAGGAAATGGGCCAGCTCGGCGAGGGTAACAACGATTTCGAGGAACTCGAGCAGAAGCTTGAGGAAGCCGGTCTGCCGGAAGAGGCCCGGAAGAAAACCGAAACAGAGCTGAACAAGCTCAAGATGATGTCGCCAATGTCCGCGGAAGCTACCGTGGTGCGCGGCTACATTGACTGGATGCTGGCGGTCCCCTGGAAGAAGCGCAGTCGGGTTCGTCACGACCTTGAAAAGGCCCGCGAAATCCTGGACCGGGATCACTACGGCCTGGACGAGGTGAAGAAGCGTATTCTGGAGTATCTGGCGGTTCAGAGTCGGGTCAAGAAGGTGAAAGGGCCTGTGCTTTGCCTGGTAGGGCCTCCCGGGGTTGGCAAGACCTCACTTGGGCAGTCCATCGCCAAGGCCACCAATCGCAAATACACCCGCATGGCGCTGGGTGGTGTGCGTGACGAAGCCGAGATACGGGGACACCGCAAGACTTACATCGGCGCGCTGCCGGGCAAGTTGTTGCAGAAGCTTTCCAAGGTGGGTGTGAAGAACCCGCTTTTCCTGTTCGACGAAATCGACAAGATGGGCATGGACCATCGTGGCGATCCGGCCTCGGCTCTGCTTGAGGTGCTGGACCCGGAACAGAACCATACGTTCAATGACCACTACCTGGAGGTCGATTACGACCTCTCTGATGTGATGTTCGTGTGTACCTCCAACTCCATGGATATTCCACCGGCACTGCTGGACCGCATGGAGATCATCCGGATTCCCGGATACACCGAAGATGAGAAGGTCAATATTGCGTTGCGTTACCTTCTGCCCAAGCAGCTCAAGGCCAATGGTCTGCGCAAGGACGAACTGAAACTGCCGGAAGAGACCATTCGGGACCTGATCCGCTACTACACTCGGGAAGCCGGTGTACGGGGTCTTGAGCGCGAAATCGCCAAGATCTGCCGTAAGGTGGTGCGTGAGCACGTAGAGAGCAGCACCAAGGCCTCGGTGACCCTGACGCCGGATCTTCTGGAGGATTACTCAGGCGTCAAAAAGTTCAAATACGGACTGGCAGAAGAAACCAACCAGATCGGACAGGTGACCGGTCTGGCATGGACCCAGGTCGGGGGCGAGCTGTTGACCATCGAGTGCGCTTTGACGCCAGGTAAGGGTCGTGTCGTTAAAACCGGCTCGCTGGGTGACGTTATGCAGGAATCCATTCAGACGGCACTTACAGTGGTCCGGAGCAGGGCGGCCGGCCTGGGTGTGGCGGATGATTTCCACGAAAAACACGATCTTCACGTGCACGTACCAGAGGGGGCAACCCCGAAAGATGGCCCGAGTGCCGGTATTGGCATGTGTACAGCACTGGTTTCTGCACTGACCCGAATTCCCGTTCGGGCGGATGTGGCGATGACCGGTGAAATCACCTTGCGAGGTCGCGTTCTGGCGATCGGCGGCTTGAAGGAAAAGCTGCTGGCAGCCCATCGCGGCGGCATCAAGACTGTCATTATCCCGGATGAAAATGTCAGGGATCTCAAAGAGATACCGGCCAACATCAAGGAATCGCTGGAGATTCGTCCGGTCAAGTGGATTGATGAGGTTCTGGATATTGCGCTGGCTTACCAGCCGGATCCCCGGGCTGAAAATGCTGACAAGGAAACCGGCAAATCGGCCACTTCTGATGATTCCGGCGACGCTGCAGAGCGCATAAATACACATTAAACACCGGATGAGTTGTTGACACGCCTGAGAGCCCGTTGGTATAACTGTTTCGCCGTGAAGCAGCCAATACCAAGGGCTCCCGCGCAGTAAGTGCCTATTCCGAACACCGGTTTAATGCCGCAAGGAATAAAAAAACTGAAGAATGGAATTCTCCCATCGCTTATGCGATAGTCGAGAACGTCCGCGAAAAAACAAACCGACCTATAACATCTTCAACCTGAAATCGAAGGGGTTTAGTGTGAACAAGTCCGAACTGATCGATGCAATTGCAGAGTCCGCAGACATCTCCAAAGCCGCAGCTGGCCGTGCGCTGGATGCCATGACCAACTCAATCACCGGTGCACTGAAGAAAGGCGACCAGGTTACCCTGATCGGCTTTGGCACCTTCTCTGTGAAAGAGCGTGCTGCCCGTACTGGTCGCAACCCGCAGACTGGTGCAGAAATCAAGATTCCGGCCTCTAAAGTGCCTGGATTCAAGGCAGGCAAGGCCCTGAAAGACGCCGTTAAGTAACGGTTCTTTCTCTGGCAGTTCCCGGTTTCGGGAGCTGCCATCAGAATTCAAGGCGCATTCCGGTAAGGGTGCGCCTTTTTGCGTGTTAACGGTGGCTCACTCAGCTTTCGCCTCACCACTACCAACAGCAGAACCTTGAACAGGGATTCGAGAACAACATGCTTCAAGATATTCGGGATAACGCCCAGAGTACGATCGCCAAGGTTATCGTTGGCCTATTGATTATTTCCCTCTCGATCTGGGGAATGGATGCCATCATTGGCGGCTTCACTGGCGAGCCAAAAGTGGCAACGGTTAACGGCCAGGACATCACCGAGCGGGAGTTTCTGCGTACCGTACAGATGGAAAGTCAGCAGCGCCTGATGCAGATGGAGAATCCGGATCAATCCCTGTTGGACGAGGATCAGATTCGCCGCGACGTGCTGGATGCGTTGATCCGGGAGGCCGTGCTCACTCAGGATGCTCAGAGCCAGGGGCTGGAGCTGACCGATGCCGACATCGATTCCCTGATTACCCAGATGCCCCAGTTCCAGGTGGATGGCCAGTTCAATCGTGATCGGTTTGTAGCCACAGTGCGCAATTTGGGCATGGGCGTTGCCGAGTTCCGCGAAAGCATGCGCAAGAACTATGTGGTAAACCAGATTCGCGCGGCGATCGCCCAGACCGGTGTCGTGGCACCTGAGAATGCAGCCCATTTGCTGGCCATTCAGAACCAGACCCGTGACTTCCGCGTGCTGACTCTCGATGGCAGTAGTGTTCAGAACCAGGTGGATGTGACCGAGGCGGACGTACAGGCGTACTACGACGAGAACCGTAACCAGTTTCGTCAGCCAGAGCAGGTGGATGCTGCCTACATTACCTTGTCCCAGGGAGCGTTGGCGGAGTCCATCGAGGTCGCCGAAGATGAATTGCGGACCTATTACGAAGAGCGTGCTGAAGAATACGCACGGGAAGAGCGCCGTGCCTCTCACATTCTTGTAGAGGCTGGTGATGAAGGGCAGGCGACTCTCGCAACCATCCAGCAGCGCCTTGAAGAGGGTGAGTCGTTTGCCGTCCTGGCCGAGGAATACTCAGTCGATACCGTGTCTGCGCAGGAGGGTGGTGATCTCGGTTTTGCCGGCCGTGGTGTCTACGATGAAGCCTTTGAAGACGCTCTGTTTGGGCTGGAAGAAGGCGAAGTTTCTGGCCCGGTTGAGACCAGCTTTGGTCTTCATCTGATCAAGCTGGAAGAGGTGCGCCGCTCCGATGTGCCTGCCTTTGACGAGTTGCGTGAAGATCTGCGACTCGAATTGGCCAGAACCAAGGCCAGTGAGCGTTTTGCGGAAGTTCGCTCGCAACTGGCTGATGCGGCCTATGCCGCCGACGATCTTGCCGGCCCGGCCAAAGAGCTGGGTCTGGAAATTCGGGTGGTCGAAGGTGTCAGCAGGGATGGCGGTGCAGCACCCTTTGATCATGCGGGTCTGGTACGTCAACTGTTCTCTGAAGATGTACTTGAGGGTGGCTACAATACCGAGTTGATCGACGTGGGTGATAACGTCTCGGTCGTTGCCCGGGTGCGCGAGTATCACGAACCGCGCCAATTGGAGTTGGCCGATGTGGAGCCGGAGATTCGTCGGATTCTGGAGAGAACCGAAACCCGGGATGCGCTGGCAGCCCGTGTTGATGAGCTCGTGGCTCAGCTTGAATCCGGTACCAGTGCTGACGAACTTGGTGCCGGTGAATGGCAGCAGTTTGAAGATCAGGGCCGGAGTGTGTCTGGCCTGAGCCCGCGCGTGGTGCAGGAAGTGTTTTCTATGGCCCGCCCGGATGGTGACTCGCCAAGCGTTGGCCGCTCCGTTACGGCCGATCAGGCTGCTGTCATTGTGCTGACCGGTGTCAACGAAGGTGAGGTTGATCAGGAAGGTGCGGAATACCAACAGCTGATGCGTTTCCTGGCGCAGCTGGAGGGGCAGCGTGAATATACGGCCTACCAGCAGTACCTTCGCAACACAGCTGAAGTTGAGCGGAACTGATTTGCTATAGACCTCACAAAAAAGCCCCCTTTCGGGGGCTTTTTTGTGAGCGGTTCATTCTTTCGGATATCGGGTAGCTTTCAGGCTTTCCTTGATTTTCTTGAGATGGCCCAGAAAATCCGATCCACGTTTCAGCGTTACACCGGTTGCGAGGATGTCGATGACCGTCAAATGAATAATTCTGGAAGACATGGGCATGTACACTTCTGTGTCTTCCGGGGTTGTGACGCCAACCACCACCGTACAGAACTCCGCAAGAGGGGATTCCGGGTTTGTTATACCAATAACCGTTGCGCCGTTCTCTCGCGCCACTCTGGCGATATCAACGCTTTCCTTGGTTCGGCCGGTGTATGAGATCATTACGATCACATCTCCGACCTGCGCCCCTGCCGCCACCATTCTTTGCATGAGAGCGTCGTCGTATGAGGTTACGGGAATGTTGAATCGAAAAAACTTGTGCTGGGCATCGAGTGCGACCGACGCTGAGCCGCCCATGCCAAAAAAGTGGATCTGTTTTGCCTGGATAAGATAGTCGATGGCCGAAGCTAGCGCTTTGTGATCGAGTGACTGGCGAGACTTATCCAGGTTGGCAATGGTGCTGAGCATGATTTTGTCAGCGAATTCAGCCACGGTGTCGTCGGGCTCTATATTCTGGCCGACATAGGGTGTTCCTGTCGCAATGCTCTGTGCTAATCGGATCTTGAAGTCCGGGAAGCCCGTCGATGAAAAACTCCGACAGAATCGGTTTACAGTAGGTTCGCTGACATTGGCCGCCCGGGCCAGGGCTGCAATGCTGTACCGCGTTGCAGCGCTGGGGTCCTTAAGAATCGCTTCTGCCACTTTGCGCTCGGACTTGTTCAGATTATCCAGGCGTTCCTGAATATCTTCCAGCAGATTCTCTTCCCGGTGCGCGTGACTGGTTGTCATGAATGGATGCTCCGTTGATCTCTTGGGGGCCGAATCATCTAAGAACTCGGGAGTATACCGTTTTATTGGTGTGTTTGCGGTAGTCAACGTGTCATAACGTGGTTTTCTGAGGGCTGGGAGTCAGCAGTTTGACTGTTTTTTTTCTAAAACTACTACTTCCTGTTAATGTGAATGAAGTGGAGCGGCAAATCATGGAGGGCGCGACTCATGGTAAAGAACGCGAATGCCCCGTGTGACCTGATGCTTTTTGGCGCCTTGGGTGACCTGGCTCAGCGTAAACTCTTCCCTGCGCTGTATCAGCTGGAGCGCGCGGGCTTGCTCGCGCAGGGCAGTCGCATTCTGGCGATTGCGCGCACGAAGGCAACAACAGCGGACGTCCGGGAGCAACTGTTTGAAAAGCTTCGCTATCATGTGAAAGACCGTGAGTTTGATGCTGGTGTTGCGAATGCATTTCTGCAGCGGGTGGATTACCTGTTGCTGGATTTCACAGATCCTGAGGGCTATGGGGCTCTGCGTGAGTGGCGGGATGAACCCAACAACGAACTCATCGTCTATATGGCCACGCCGCCTTCGATGTATGGCGTGATTGCCCGCAATATGAAAGCGACCAGTTGTTGTAATGAGAAAACCCGGGTGGTGGTGGAAAAGCCTATTGGCCACGACCTTGAGTCGTCCCGGGTCATCAACGATGAGCTTGGAGAGGTCTACCACGAAAACCAGTTGTTCCGGATTGATCACTATCTGGGTAAGGAGACCGTGCAGAACCTGATTGCCCTGCGATTCGCCAACAACCTGTTTGCCTCCCAGTGGGACCAGAATCATATCTCTCACGTTGAAATTACCGTCGCGGAGAGCGTCGGTATAGAAGGGCGCTGGGGCTATTTTGACCAGGCCGGTCAGATTCGCGACATGATTCAGAATCACCTGCTGCAGTTGCTGTGCCTGATTGCGATGGATCCGCCTGCTGACCTGTCAGCGGACAGTATCCGGGACGAGAAGGTAAAGGTACTCAAGGCGCTGAAGCGGATTACCCCGGACATGATGGATCGGTACGTCGTGCGTGGTCAGTACACTGCAGGCACCAGCAATGGCAAGCCGGTTCCGGGTTATCTGGAGGAGGAAGATGCCAACAAGGGCAGTGCCACCGAAACCTTCGTGGCCCTGAAGGCTGAGATCGACAACTGGCGCTGGTCTGGTGTGCCATTTTACATCCGCACGGGCAAGCGACTACCGGAGAAGCTTTCCCAGATCATCATCCATTTCAAGCCCGCGCCTCACTACATTTTTGACCCGGACCAGAAGCATTTGGCCAACAACAAACTGATTATCCGGTTGCAGCCGGATGAGGGAATGGCCCTGAAAATCCTGACCAAGGATCAGGGTCTGGATAAGGGGATGCGATTGCGGCAGGGACCGTTGGAGCTGACCTTCTCCGAAACCTTTGAAGCGGAACGCATTCCGGATGCCTATGAGCGTCTGCTGTGGGAGGTGATGAAAGGTAATCAATACCTTTTTGTTCGCAGAGATGAGGTGGAATACGCTTGGCGCTGGGTCGACGAGATTATCGCGAACTGGCGAGACAGTGGCGAACCGCCCAAGCGATATGCCGCCGGCACCTGGGGCCCGGTTGCCTCCATTGCCATGATCACACGGGATGGGAGGAGCTGGTATGAGGATGCCTGACATTCGCTTGCCAGAGGGGGTCGGGTTCCACGCCGACGATAATGCCGGGGGCGTGGCCCGGGCCTTGGCCTCGACCGTCGCCGATGTGCTCGCCAGTCGTCTTGAACAGGCGCCCAGGGCCAGCCTGGTGGTGTCCGGAGGCTCTACGCCTTTACCCTTCTTCAAGGCGTTGTCCGACGCGGATCTGGACTGGTCCAGAGTGGATGTTGTGCTGGCGGACGAGCGCTGGGTGCCGGAGGGCGACCCTGCCAGTAACACAACCCTGGTCAGAAACAATCTGTTAGTGGGCAGGGCTGCGAAAGCCCGTTACCTGGCACTGAAGCAGCCGGGGGAAATCCCGGATCAAGGATTGGAGGCAGTTCGGCAGGCGCTTTCGGTGCTGGTTCTGCCGGTGGATGTGGTGATACTGGGAATGGGCAATGACGGTCATACCGCTTCGCTGTTTCCGGATGCGCCTGAGCTGCCTGAAGCCATGGATAAGTTCAATACTGGCCTAGTAGCGGCGATGACACCCGAATCCCAGCCTCAGCCCAGGGTGACGCTGACCCGGGCGGTACTGGCGCAAGCGCGCTTTACCGCGCTGCACCTGAAAGGGGAGGACAAGCTGGATACACTCAGAAGGGCGTGTTCGGCTCTGGATGATGTATTTGCCATGCCGGTGCGGGCCTTCCTGAAACCCGGCCTGGAAGTGTTCTGGAGCCCGTGACGGCGCGTTGCTTGTCTGGTCACCGCCGCTAACTGCTTTAGGAGATCATCATGAATCAATTGTCGGACTATCATCGCGAGCGGGTGCAGGCCGTTCTGGCAGCCTCACCTCTGGTGCCTGTGATTGCGATCAAAGACCCGGACGATGCCATCCCGCTGTGCCGTGCGCTGGTAGATGGAGGTATTCGGGTGCTTGAAATCACCTTGCGCACAGAGCATGGAGTGCGTGCCATTGAAAAGGTCAGAAAAGCCATTCCCGAAGCCTGGGTTGGTGCAGGAACGGTTACCAGTATTGCCCAGTATCGACAGGTGGAGTCTGCTGGTGCGCAGTTTGTGATTACCCCCGGGGTTACTGAGGCCATTCTGGAGTTCGGTGTTACCTCCGAGGCACCGCTGTTACCAGGGGTTTCGACGGTGTCCGAGCTGATGATGGGGTATGCGTTGGGCTATCGGGAGTTCAAGTTTTTCCCGGCGGAAGTGGCAGGGGGTATCCCTGCGCTTAAGGCCTTCAGCGGGCCATTTCCCGATGTCGTCTTTTGTCCGACTGGTGGCATTAGCCGCCAGACAGCCAGAGATTATCTGGCGTTACCGAATGTCTGTGCTGTTGGTGGGTCCTGGCTCACGCCGGCAGAGGCCATTGCCGGTAAAGACTGGCCGGCAGTGTCGGAAATTGCCAGGGGAAGTCTGGGCGACCTTTAAACCGGTAAACACAAAACCCACCGTCGTGGTGGGTTTTGTGTGTCTGGCCGAAGGCTGTGTCAGGCGCTGCTCGGCGGCTAGCGGATATCGCTGCCAACGCGCACGATTTTCATAGTGTTGGTGCCGCCCTGAGCGTTGACGTAATCCCCCTTGGTAATCACCACCAGATCACCTTCGCCGACTACGCCGCGTCTGCGCAGTTGTTCCACGGCCTCAGCATTGGTCTGCTCATTGGCAATCCGGGCCGAATCGAAGGGTATGGTCTGCACGCCGCGGAAAAGAACCACCCGGTGCTGGGTGGAGTGATGGCGCGACAGGGCAAAGATCGGCAGGCTGGACTTGATGCGTGACATCAGTCTGGGGGTAGCGCCTGTCTCAGTCATGCAGATGATGGCACGCACACCCTGTAGGTGGTTGGCGGCGTACATGGCAGACAAAGCGATGGCTTCGTCGACCCGCTCCATGCTCTCGTGAATCCGGTGTTTGGACTGGTGCATGGAGGGATGCCGTTCGGCCCCCAAGCAGATGCGGACCATGGCCTCTACCGCTTCTTTCGGATAGTCACCTACTGCGGTTTCGGCCGACAGCATGACCGCGTCGGTGTAGTCCATTACGGCATTCGCGACGTCGGACACCTCGGCCCGGGTGGGCATCGGGTTGGTGATCATCGATTCCATCATCTGGGTCGCGGTGATTACTGCCCGGTTCAGTACCCGGGCGCGGGCGATGATGTGCTTTTGAACCGCTACCAGTTCGGCATCGCCAATCTCAACCGCCAGGTCGCCCCGAGCGACCATGACGGCGTCTGAGGCGAGGATGACCTCATCCAGAGCCTGGTCGTCGTGTGCCAGCTCCGCCCGCTCAATTTTGGCGACCAGGCCTGCTTCCGAGCCGGCTTCGCTCAGCAGTCTGCGTGCGATGTGCATATCTTCGGCGGTGCGCACGAATGAGACGGCGACATAATCCGCGCCAAGTTTGGCGGCGGTAACAATGTCCTGCTTGTCTTTCTCCGTCAGAGCTTCGGCAGACAGTCCTCCGCCTCGTTTGTTCAGGCCCTTGTTGTTGGATAATGGGCCGCCAATAAGTACCTTGGAGGTAATGCTGTGCTCGTCTACCGACATCACTTCCATTTCGATGCGGCCGTCGTCGAGCACCAGAATGTCGCCGGGGGTAACGTCTTCAATCAGTTGCTCGTAGTCGATGCCCACCCGCTCTGCTGTGCCGGCGTTCTTGTCCATGCTGGCGTCGAGAACGAAGGTTTGCCCGGCTTCCAGAAAGACCTTGTTATCGGTGAATCGCGCGATGCGCAGCTTGGGGCCCTGAAGGTCGGCGAGAAGGGCAACAAAGCGGCTCTGTGCTGCAGCGGCTTCACGAACCTGGCGGGCCCGGGCCATGTGCTCTTCGGCGCTGCCATGGGAAAAATTCAGGCGAGTCACGTCAACGCCAGCCTTGATGATGGCGGCAAGTGACTCCGGTGTGTCTGTGGCGGGGCCGAGCGTGGCGACAATTTTCGTGCGCCTGAGCATATGTGGGTGTCCTTATTCCGGGTTCGCCGGTATGGTCGAAGAGTCGACAGTGCCGGCGGTCAATGAAAACGGGTGCCAGTATATGAACTACTGATGACCCTTCTGTGACACGGTTTCACCTCGCTAGATGTTCGAGGGCTCCCGGTGCCTGCTTTCGTGATATGTAGTAAAGTTACCAAAATAATGGCGATAATTTTTTGCTGTGTCTATGTTTTGAAGCGTTTTTTACTATTCTTTGTTCTATGTTCGAGTGAATCCGTAGAGGAGGCTGCAGGATGCATCCAACCATAGTGAAGGTTACTCAGAGAATTGTGGCCCGAAGTCAAGCCACGCGGCAAGAGTACCTCCGTCGTATGGCGGCGCTGAAAAAGAACTCCCCCCAACGGGGCACGCTGTCCTGTGGCAACCTTGCCCACGGCTTTGCCGCCTGTAATCAGGCGGATAAGAACACGCTCAAGTTGATGAACAAGGCCAACGTGGCAATCGTAACGGCCTACAACGATATGCTTTCGGCTCATCAACCCTACCAACAGTTCCCCGATATCATCCGCGAGGCGGCCCATGGTATGGGGTCGGTGGCCCAGGTTGCCGGGGGCACACCCGCCATGTGTGATGGCGTGACCCAGGGGCAGCCTGGCATGGAGCTCAGCCTGTTCTCCCGGGACACGATCGCCATGGGCACGGCGGTTGCTCTCAGCCACAACATGTTTGATGCCACGCTGTTGTTGGGGATCTGCGACAAGATTGTTCCGGGGCTGCTCATCGGATCGCTGAGTTTTGGCTATCTGCCGACCATACTGGTACCCGCCGGCCCCATGCCGTCCGGATTGCCCAACAAAGAGAAGCAGCGCATCCGTCAGCTCTATGCTGAAGGCAGGATTGGCAAAGAGGAGTTGCTGGAAGCCGAGAGCAAGTCATACCACAGTCCCGGTACCTGTACCTTTTATGGCACCGCCAACAGCAACCAGCTGTTGGTTGAGGTGATGGGGCTGCACTTGCCGGGTGCCGCCTTTGTGAATCCAGGCACACCGCTGCGTGATGCGCTGACCAGGGCAGCGACGGAACAGGTGATCCGGTTATCGAAACCTAACGGTGGAGATCTGGGGCTGGGCGATATGGTAGACGAAAAGAGCATCGTCAATGCTCTGGTGGCCCTGCTGGTAACGGGCGGCTCAACCAACCACACCATTCACTGGATAGCCATCGCCCGCGCTGCCGGCATCATCATTGACTGGAATGACTATGCCGAGCTTTCTGCGGTTGTGCCCTCGTTGACCCGTATCTATCCCAATGGCCAGGAGGATGTGAATGCCTTCCACGAGGCGGGTGGTACGCCGTTCCTGATCCGCGAACTGCTTGCTGGCGGATACCTGCATAACGACGTGCACACAGTGATGGGCCCAGGCTTGGAGCAGTACGCCCGCATGCCGGAACTCGACGATGGTAAGCCCGCCTGGAAGCCTGCAGCTGAGCAAAGTGCCATGCCGGAGGTACTCCGTGGTGTGGCCGAGCCTTTTGCGCCGGATGGTGGGCTCAGGGTGCTGGAGGGCAATCTGGGCAGGGGCGTGATCAAGGTCTCGGCAGTCGCGCCTGAGCACCATACCATTGAGGCCCCGGCCGTGGTATTCAACGATCAGAACGAGCTCAAGGCGGCCTTCGAGGCCGGAGAGCTGAATCGGGATTGCGTGGTAGTTGTGCGATTTCAAGGACCCCGTGCCAATGGTATGCCCGAGCTACACAAGCTCACCCCTTATCTGGCGGTGTTGCAGGACAGGGGCTACAAAGTGGGCCTGGTGACGGATGGCCGGATGTCTGGCGCTTCCGGGAAAGTACCTGCCGCCATCCACGTATACCCCGAAGCGTTAGATGGCGGACCTTTGGCCCGAGTTGAAGACGGGGATACTGTTATCCTGGATGCCCGCAACGGAACCCTCAGCATCAGGGTAGAGGATGACGTGCTGGCCGCCCGCAGGCCTGCAACGATGGATTTGTCCGGCTATCATACGGGCTACGGGCGGGAGCTGTTTGGTTGGTTCCGTCGTTCGGTAAGCAACCCTGAACAAGGTGCCAGTTTTTTCTGGAACCACGAGGCATGACGGCAGAACACTATTCTCTGGTGGGGGACATTGGGGGAACCAATGCACGCTTTGCTCTGGTGGGGCAGGGCAGTATAGAGCCAAAAGCTATTGAAGTTTTGCACTGCCGTGATTACGAGAACCTGGATCAGGCGGTGGTCACCTATCTGAAACGTGTAGGTGTGGCGTCGGTCAGGCAGGCCTGTCTGGCCGTGGCCTCCCCCTTGCGCGGTACCCGGGTGACAATGACCAACAACCACTGGCGCTTTGATATTGAGGCGGTGCGACAGGTCTTTGGCTGGTCGGCCTTCAAGGTCATCAATGATTTTACAGCCACGGCGCTGGGCGTGCCCCATGTATCGGACGCCAATCTGGTGCACGTTTGTGGCGGCCCGGGAGACCCTGGCCGGCCGAAACTGGTGATGGGCCCGGGAACGGGGCTGGGCGTTTCCGGTCTGGTTCCGATTCGAAATGGCTGGGTGCCTTTGGTGACTGAAGGGGGCCATGTGGATTTTGCGCCCACCGATGACACGGAAATGGACGTGTTGCGCCTTCTCCGGTCCCGGTTTGGGCGGGTGTCGGTCGAGCGGATTCTGTGCGGCCCGGGTTTGCTGAACCTGTATCAGGCCCATGCCGAAATCCGTGGCGTGGCGGCCCCGCTCGATGCTCCGGAGAAGATTACAGCCGCCGCTGTGGACGCCTCCGATGCCTTGGCCGGGGAAGTCCTTCGGCATTTCTGCGAAATGCTTGGGCGAACCGCAGGCAATTCGGCGCTGACGCTGGGGAGTCTGGGCGGCGTGTATCTGTGTGGCGGTATGCTGCCAGGATTTCTCGACTTTTTTCTTGAGAGCCCGTTCCGTGAAGCCTTTGTAGCCAAGGGGCGGATGCGTCCGCTAATGGAATTTACACCGGTTTACGTGGTGACAGAGCCCTATACTGGTTTACTGGGAGCTGCCGAAGCGTTAGGAAATTCCGAGGTATGACCGATTCTTTGATAAACCTGTCCTTTGATGAGCTGGTTCGGCGTGTTCGTGCCTGTCAGATTTGTGCAGGCGATCTGCCCCACGAGCCGAGGCCGGTCATTCAGCTTAGTGAATCCTCCCGCATTCTCGTGGTCGGGCAGGCGCCGGGTCGACGGGTACACGAAACCGGTCTGCCGTTTAACGACCCCAGTGGCGACCGGCTGCGCCAATGGATGGGCATTACCCGCGACACCTTTTACGATGAACAGAAACTCGCCATTCTGCCCATGGGATTCTGTTATCCGGGCACCGGTAAATCCGGAGACCTTCCTCCACGCCCCGAGTGCGCTCCGGCCTGGCGCCAGGCGTTGCTCGACCGCTTGCCGGAGATTCGCCTGACCTTGCTGATCGGTCAATATGCTCATGCCTGGCATATTCCCGGCGCAAGGCGTGCGGTTACCGAGAATGTGCGGCAGTGGCAACAATTCTGGCCTGATGTCATTCCGATGCCCCATCCCAGCCCCCGCAATAACCTCTGGTTGCGAAAGAATCCCTGGTTTGAAGCGGAAGTGGTGCCGGCCATTCAGGCCAGAGTTGCTAGCATTCTGGACTGACCTGGCCACTCCGGGCCATATACTCAGATAGCTCGCTGTATTGTTCCGGGTTAATGTACAGGCCCTGTTTGGTTCGCCGCCAGAGCAGGTCCTCTGGTGTGATCGCCCATTCGTGGGTCATCAGATAATCCACCTCGCGACGAGACAGGGTATCGGTAAACCAGTGGCCGAGATCGGCCATGTTCTGACAACCTTCCAGAATGTGGTAGCTGCTGGTGCCATAGCTTCGCACAAACCGATGGATCACAGCATCGTCCAGCCAGGGGAAATCGGCCGCGAGTTCGGTGGCCAGTTGCTCCTGAGTGTTGAAGTCCCCGCCGGGCAGCACGGCCGTTCGGGTCCAGGACCGGCCGGCACCGGGAAAATAGCGACTGACCTGATCGGTCACAGCTTCGGCGAGCTTCCGGTAGGTGGTGATCTTGCCCCCGAACACCGAGATCAAAGGGGGCAGCGAGTCCTCATCATCAACCTCGAATGAGTAGTCGCGAGAGGCAGACTGTGCGGTGCCACCCTCGTCGTCCATCAGCGGCCGAACACCGGAGTAACTCCAGACTACATCGTTGGCGGACAGTTGCCGGCGGAAATACTGGTTGACGATCGACAGCAGATAGTCGGTTTCCTCTGGGGAAATCCGTGCCTGCGACGGATCGCCCACGTAATCGACATCGGTGGTGCCGATCAGGGAGAAGCGGTCCTCGTAGGGGATCACGAAAACAATGCGCTCGTCCTGATTCTGAAGAATATAGGCTTCGGTATCCTGATTGAGCCTGGGTACCACGATGTGGCTGCCCTTGACCATGCGGATCTGCTTGGGAGCTGGCATAGACAGGCTTTCACCGAACAGGCTGCTGACCCAGGGGCCGGTGGCGTTAACGACCACCTTGGCGCGGATGTTGTACTGCTTGTCCCGGTGGTGATCGTCCAGGGTGGCGTGCCATTGCCCGTTACGGCGCTCGGCGCGGCTACAGCGGGTGCGGGTCAATACGGTTGCGCCTTTTTCAGCGGCCTTGCGAGCAGACAGTACCACCAGCCGGGCATCATCAACCCAGCCATCCGAATACTCGAATCCACGGCTGATGTCTGGTTTCAGGGGCGAGTCCGGGCCAAAGGTAATAGACCGGGAGCCGGGCAGCAGTTCGCGCTTGGCCAGATGATCGTAGAGGAAAAGGCCGGTACGGATCATCCACGCTGGTCGCAGGTGGGGCTGATGGGGCAGGCGAAAACGCATCGGCCACATGATGTGGGGGGCGTTTCGTAGCAGGGCCTCCCGTTCACCGAGTGCTTCCCTGACCAGCCGGAATTCGTAATGCTCAAGATAGCGCAGACCGCCGTGGATAAGTTTGCTGCTGCTGGACGAAGTGGCAGAGGCAAGATCGTTCATCTCACACAGAACAACCCGAAGCCCCCGGCCTGCGGCGTCCATGGCAATTCCGGTGCCGTTTACGCCGCCCCCGACCACCAGAACATCGCATTGCGTGGGGGGAGTGTGAGAGTTGCCTGAAACCAGTCCTTTGTTATTTGCCACTGCCTGAGTGCTCCTGATAATCGCACATAACGCCTGTCATGGAACGATTATCAGGAAACTGCCTGGTCCGGTAAAGCGACCCTGTCACAGGCGGGTGGGCTTACCTGCCTCTTTGCGGCGTTGCTCCCACTCTTCGCGGGTTTGTGCGGCTTCATCACCGGGCAGGAAGTCGATGATCTCGAAGTAATCAGAGCTGAACTGGTCTGCCACCACGGTTTCACGAGGTTTGATCCGGACCACGTAGACGGTCTGGACATTCTGGTGGTCGAACTCGCGCCAGTACTGTTCATCTTTCAGGAAGCTGTAGCGATGCCCCTCAAGGGCCCGGATAACGGCGTCTGTGTTGGTGCTGCCGGCCCGTTCGACAGCATCCTTGTACTGGTAAACAATGCTGTAGGCCGAGGCCGCGGATGATGAAGGGCGCATTTCATAGCGGTCTGAGAAGGCCTCAACAAAGTCTTTACCGCGCTGGTAGTTGTTCTCGTAGGGCAGGTTCCAGACCCAGGGGGCGGCACCAACAACACCTTCCATGATGGTCGGGCCAACCTGTCTGACCATCCCCAGTGTCAGGTTGGGCACAACGATCTGCATTTTTTCCGTCAAACCCATTTCATAGGCCAGGTTCAGAGCCCGGACCATGTCATCGCCGAACAATACCATCATCAATACCTTGGCATCGCTCTCCTGGGCCTGTTCCAGCGCTGCGCGGAAATCATTGATCAGCGCCCGGGGGAAGGGGGTTTTTACACCCTGGTGCACGTCGGTGTTTTCGGTGTTGGAAAACTTTCGTACCGATTCTTCCACGGACCATCCCCAGGTGTAGTCTGAGGTGATGTAGAAAAACTTCTGGTCGGCGTGGTTACGATTGAGATACTGGCTCAGTGCCTTGGCCGTCATCCAGGCGTTGTAGGGCTCCCGGAACATATATCGATGCCCCTCGGCGCCGGTGGTGGCATTGGAGTAGGTCAGGGTGCCGAAGTAGATTCGGTTACGATCCCTGGCGGCTTTGCCGGAAGCAATAGCGACGGCGCTGGAGACGCCACCGAAAACCATCTGCGCGCCCTCGCGGTCAATCAGTTCGGCGGTATTTCTGGCGCCCTGGTCTGGTTCTCCACGGGTATTGCGAATCACCAGTTCGAGGGGCTGGCCCATAACACCGCCTGCCTGGTTGATTTCATCTACCGCCAGATAGGCGCCAAGCCGTTGTTGAAGGCCCTGGTCCTTGTATCTTCCGGTCTGGGGGTAATTCAAACCTATCTTGAGGGTATCGGCGAGGACGGTCGTGCTGGATAATAGCAGGACAGTCGCAAAGATCAGCGCGTTCCTTGGTCTCATTTACGTTGGCCTCCGTAACGGCAGCACAGCTGGTATGGCTGCGTTGCAAACAGTTATTTTGATTGTTTATTGGGCAACTCAAGTGTCAGCCGATACTGTCCGGCCAACAATGGGACTAAAGTTGAAGTTCCGGTAACAATTTGTAGGACGAGCGTTCGATCACACAACCGTTGCTATAAGGCAGGGAAACATTGAGAAGAATGACCTATTCGCGCTCGACTGAAAGCCTGTCGGTGGTGCTCATGGCATTGCTCGCATTGCTGGTGGCGATTCCGGCCAGTGCCGAGTGGCACCGATACTCCGACACGGCAATGACAACGCCCGTTGAGCTTGAGTTCTGGGCTGATGAAAGCGTGACCGCCGATGTGGTGGCCCGTGAGGTATTCGATGTATTTCACCATGTCGATACCCAAATGAGCCGGTACCGGGCAGATTCTGAATTATCAGCGCTGAACCAGGAGGCTGGAAAAGGCCCGGTTAACGTCAGTGATGGTCTGTTTAAGGTGCTTCAGAAAGCCCGTGAGGTGTCCGAGCTGAGTGAGGGGGCATTCGATGTCACCTTTGGCTCGGTGGGTTACCTCTATGACTTTCGGGCCGGCAAGCAGCCAACGGATGAACAGGTAGCGACCGGGCTCACGCGGGTAAACTTCCGCGATGTCGTACTGGATGTATCCGGGCAAACGGTGGCGTTTCGCCAGCCGGGAATGCTGGTGGACCTGGGCGGCATTGCTAAAGGTTACGCTGTCGATCTGGGTATTGAAGTGCTTGAAGCCCACGGCATACGCCACGCCCGGTTGAGTGCTGGCGGTGATATGCGTCTGCTGGGGGACAAGCGGGGGCGCCCGTGGTATGTGGGTATCCGGGATCCCCGGTCTGGCAATGACAACGCGGTGGTGTTGCCTTTGGCGGATGTTGCGGTATCCACATCCGGCGACTACGAGCGCTTTTTTGTTGATGACGCCGGTGAGCGCGTGCACCACATACTGTCACCGAGCACTGGCCGTTCGGTGAAGGGAGTACAGAGCGTTACGATTATTGGTGACGATGCATTGACCACCGATGGCTTGTCCACCGCGGTTTTTGTTCTGGGCCCTGAGAAAGGCCTCAAGATGGTGGAGCGCTTGCCGGCGATCGATGTGGTTGTGATCGACGACAAACGCATGATGCATGTGTCAGAAGGGCTGGTTCCCCCAGAGCCGTAGTAGAGGCAACGTCCCTGCTGTCAGCCGTTGATGGTGCCGTTGACCACATTGGAGAACGCAATCAGGCTGTCCTGCATGGTGCTGTTGCCCAGGCCGTGGCCGGTAAAGCGAGCGCCAAAATCACCCTGTTCGCCATGCAGTGCCATGTAGTTCAAAAGCACCGTTTGAACCAACTGGTTGACGTTGTTGGCGGCCGGGCTGGAACCTGTGTCAACGGATGCATCTGGACGCATGGAGCCGATTTGCCTTCTAATCGGGGTAGGGCGGCCCTTTGGATCGTAGATGAGGAAGAACGAGGCAGCCGTTTGTTGGTTGTCACCAGTCCATTCACCTTTGCCTCTGCCTTCCAGGGAGTCATCAATTCGACCATTGCTGGAAACCGAGCCGTCGCTGAATACATACAGCATCAGCGGCGTTCCAATTCGTGCAGCGTATTCGAGACATGCCCCCATGCAGCGGCCTGCCTGTTCGTCCCGCCGCTCTCCCGTGCCTCGCTCACCAGTGTGGTAGTCGTATCCACCCATGGTGATAGTACCTGCACCAGCGTAGCCGTTAAGCACCAGTTTCATCACAGAGGCTGTTTTCTGGAATTCCCGATTCCCGTTGAATTCCGAGCTTGAGAAAATACCGGCCGGGCCAACGATGTCGGGATCGGCCATTGGATCAAGAGGGTTTGCCTCTTTGCCATAACGGTCTGCGAGGTCTGCACTCTTGAGATACCCGCACTTCACCAGCTTTTTGACCACCTCATCTGTGGTGATCCCAGCGTTCACTTTTTTCATTTTGGCGTCGCTGATCTGGTAGATAGACTCCATGACGGCCACAGCATCGGAGGGATCAAGAATTCCGATCAAATCGCCTACGTCTACCAGGCCCGAGGCATCAGATGGGCGGTCTACCTTGGTGGGCCTCACTTCGGGGTCTATCAGGTTCATCGGCGCCATGGAGTTGCCCCCGGATTCCGAGCTCTGGGAGCCTATTAACGTAAGTAACTCTCCGTTGGCGCCGGCTTTGTAGATTCCATACATCGGGTTGTGTGGATTGTTGCCAGTATCGTTTTCTGAGCGAGCGGCGATGATAGCGCCATCCACGCCTGCGCGTGTGCTGGCACTGGTGCTTTGCATAATACCTCTCAGAAAACCACTATCGGAATGAAACGCCAGGCCAAGCTCCTCGTTTACGAAGGCTGGGTCAGAAGGCAGCATGTCACCCGGAAGCCCGAGTTTGTTGTATCCCGCAGTGGTTAGAAAGTCCATCTGACCACCCGCTTTGCCCATGAGTACGTTGGAGCCCGCGATGTTGGCGCCGCCGGCCAGATCAAAGCAGATGAAGGGTATCTTTCCGGCACCGGACACGGCGATACCGCAGCTTTCTTTCAGATTCTCGAGATCGGACGACAGCGCTGCGGCTGCCTGACGTGGATTGGCGAACAGGCTGAAGACCGAGGCGCCGAACAGGGTGGCCGAACCTGCCATCAGTCCTTGGGAAATAAACTCGCGTCTGGTCCGCGGCTTGCCATGATCCTGGTGGAGGAGGGGGCTGCCGTTTGCCAAAGGTTTTTTCCGGGATTTGCGTATAAACATGATCGGCTTCCTTTACTGAACCAATGTGGTGGCGCTGCCAAGAACAGCGGCACAACTTGCCTTGACAATCGTCTTGGTGCGGTCATCTTCACAAGCATTACCACCACAGGCCTTCAACTTATTGATGAGTGCATACAGCTCTGTCTGGATCTCATTGTCGCTCGGTTGGGAAGCCAGATTATCTCCCACGAAATGGGTCATCAGGGAGCTTGTAATCAAGCTGTTGCCGCCATGATCAAAAGCGCTTTCGGCCGGAGCAGAAAAGTTAAAGCCAGGGAACATAGTTGATCGGAGCTCGTTGTTCTCTATCAACGCATCGCAATACTGGATAGCCAATTGCGTAACCGCCATCTGGTGCGACGACAGGAACCCCTGAATATTCTCCACCGTGGGCAGTTGTTGCTTCACGGTATTGTAGGTGGCACTTACATCCGGATGCGTGGTGGCAACGCCGGTCATTCGGGCCATGGAGGCATTGATTTCATCAAAGGTTTTCAGACCGATTTCCGGTGACGCCGGAAGGTCTGCCGGCTCGGGCTGCGGCAGGGGCGCGGGCTCGGTCCGGGCAAACTGGTTGCTGCCAATCTGATCAAAGGTCAGGAAGAACTCGTCAATTCCGGGGCCGCCTTCAAGCGCAATAATGGTGCCCAGAGGGGACAGTGGCTGGCCGATGCCTGGCTGGTAGAGGTCTGCATCCAGCAGGACATCAAGGTTGGCCCAGGCTTGCCCGACAGTGGCTTCTTTGCCGTTGATACCCAAACGCATTCCCCTGAGCGGGATATTCGAGGGCTCGACGCTGTCATCCAGGCTGATGAAAAACGGACTGGTGAATCGGTAGGCGTAGCTGTCGAACTGGCTGACTTCAAAGACGATAAAGCTCTGTGGCAGGTCAATCAGGTGGGAGACCCCGAACAGCAGATAGAACTTCTGGCCTACACCTACTTCAAAGTTGGCCTGAATCTGCCGGGGTGTCAATGCACGGTTGTGAATGGCCACCATACGGATGGCCCCCTGCCACGGGGAATTACCGTCGGTTTCATTACCCAGCACCAGGGCAAAGCTGTCGTCCCACTCGGTTAGAAGTCCGCCCTCGTCAGGATCAAGGACGCCCGAAAACTCGCCATTGACAAAGATCTGTCGACCGGTCGTCGGGCTGTAATTAACCACCACATGCTGCAAGGTTGCTTGCAACAGCATATCGGCATCCTGAGTTGCAAAGGCGCTGTTCTCGTCGCTGGTGGTGGAGCGATGCAGTACTTCGTAACGCTGGAGCGACTGGCTCAGGGTTACATTGCGTGTGGTCGCGGAACCGGAATAGGTGACGATGCGGGCGTCTTCCTGGGTGATATTCCCGGGAGCTACCCAGGCTTCGATGCTGTATTCACCGGAGGTGGTCAGTTGGGTGTGGAGTTTTCGGCTTGCCGAGGTGCTGCCCTGGGCCTTGCCGGCAGGCACCATGAATCCTTCGCTGTTTTCTCCTGCGGGGCCAAGGTCAATGCCCCAGCCGCCAACCCAGTCAACGTTGCCGCTGAGCGTTAGATTGAGCGGTGGCTCAATACCGCTGGTGTCAAATGCAGTTTGCCCTTCACCCGCTTTGAATTCGTACAGGGCAATGACATTGTCTTCATAGCGACCGCCGGAGTTGGCCAGCAGGCCGTCGGCACTGAGCTCAACCGCCTTGCTGACCACCAGAGCAGGGTCGACAGGCGTTGCGCTCAGGTCCTTGACCATTTCCAGAATCTTCATTTCCATCAGGTTGGCCGAGGCTACGCAGTCGTTATCCCAGCAATTATGGAAGTCAAAGCGCAGCCGCTGTACCAGGCGAGAGTCGGCGGGCACCGTGGCATCAATGCGGCTTCGGGCCTGGTCGTAGGCGGTGTTTACATCGGCACTGGCAATATAGGGTGTCTGACCACCATCGCTATGGCACTCGCTGCAGTACTGTTCGAGCACCGGATACACTGTGGTGGCGAACAGGCCGGGCTCGGCCGGCAGAGAAATGGTGGCCCCCGGATCTTTCAGGGCCGGTGCACGTAACTCGACGGTTTTGGCCGAACCTCCACCGCCTGCCCAGTTTGTGATGTAGGTTGTCAGGATGTCGGCGCAGGCAGAGTTGCTGGATAACCAGCAGTTATGGCCACCTGCCACTTTGGTTACCATCAGGGAGTCAGACGGATCCGAGAGATTTACAATCTTCTTTGCCTGGGAATAGGCGCTGTTGACGTCCTGCTCATTAACAAAGGTGGGCGACTGACCATCGGCCCCGTGGCAGGACCCGCATTTATCCTGGGTAACCAGATTGTCCCAAACGCTGCGTTTGAAATTGGACACATCCTCGGTTGCCGGGGCCGGACCACTGTAGACAATGCCGCCTGAGTTGCCGGAGGTGTTGGGAAGAGATTCTGTAGACTCTCCGCCACAGGCCGCCAGCAGCAGGGTGGCTCCCACAACAACGAGTACCGATTTCAGGGCTTGCGCCGGTGTGTGTGCTCGCAGTGTCATCATCTGTTACTCCCCCATGCAGTAAACAGCGGATTCAGCGAACACCTGCTTCAGGTTGTAGCCCTGGTTCGCGAAGCTGACAACCATACTGTTGACCTTGGCCCGGTCATCACTGTCCGAGGGTGGGCGCAGGCAAACGTTCTCGAAGACTTTCTTCACCTGACACTGGGCGAAGGCCTGGGAGTGGGCGAATTCCCGACCCAGGCTTTTGGCGCCGTTGCCGGAGCCGGGCAAGGTCGGATCCCAACCAAGGCGTCGATTGGCACCCTGGCGCCAGTAATTGTCCCAGCGGTCGTCAGGTGTGACATAACCCTGCTCAAACGTCGCCGAATTGATGTGATATTTGCTCTGAACCCGGGTTCCGGTTACCGGATCTGTCGTGCCGACGGCGTTGTAGACCAACCGCCCCAATTCACCGTCGGGGTCGTTGTTCTGGTCATACCGGTAGTCGTAATAGGCAAAGGCCTGTGTCATCGGATCCATGCCGGTGTGGCAGCCTACGCAGTTATTGAGAAAAACCCGGCTGTCTCCGCCGGGGCTGCGAGAGACATCCTGCCGAATACGGTCGGTGGGCAGGGTAACGTCAGCGACCTGCTCCAGGTCGTTGCACATGTGGTTGATCAGGGTAAACCGGAACATGGCGCGGTTGGTGCCCGCGCTGAAGAATGCTCGGGCAGAGGCACGGGAGGTGATCACGCCGGCCGTGGCCGACGAGGGTAGTCCGTTATAGCTGGACTGGCTGACCCGAATCAGGTTATCGCGCAGGCTGATGCCCCGGGATTCCAGTTCTGAGTAATGGTTGTTGTTGCTCACAGAGTAGGGCGGTAAACCGAGAGACGGATCGCCAATGTAGAGCACGTCTTCAAAAAGGATCTTCCGAAAATCCTGGTCGTCACGAACCATGCCGACAACGGTGGCAATGTAATCGTTGAGAGGCACGAACTTGGACATGGCCTCGTTGGTCCATGGCGCAGCAAAGTTCTTGAGCGTGACATCGTAAAAGGCGGGATCTTCCATGGCAATGAACGCAGCGCCTTCGGGATTGGAAGGTATCAGGTCGGCCATCGACTGGAGGACGCTCTCGGACGGTGGAACGCCCGCAATACGGTCGTGTATCTGTTTGGCCTGTTCCCTGGCGCCTGCCTCAGCCAGGCTGGACACCATTCCTGAAAGAACGATGATACTGCAAGCCATGGTCATCAGGCTTGTCATCCTGTTCCGGGCGGTCATGTCCGTATCCCTCAATGATGGTTAGCATCCGCACATTAATGCTTTTTGACAATTGTTAAAAGTTTACGACTTGCTATATCTTAAAAATTGAGTCCCAGGCCACGTTATTACATTGCGTTACGTAAAAGCTTTGGAGTGACAGGTTCGAACCGACTTAATTTATGTCATGGAATGTCATCCACCACAGGGTTTGTTACATTGGAAGTCACGTCATCGGTTCTCTCTGCTCGCTATCACCGTGGTCGGTTGCTGGCCTGTATCGGTGCACTGTCGCTGACAGGATGCCTGTCTGGCGGTGACAGCCAGAAGGCTGATCCGGTTGTGGTCGAGGAGCCGGTTGCCTACATAAAACGGCAACTTGTATTCAATGAAAACACCGGCTCGCTGGTTGAGGATGACCTTGCGAACCCCGCAGAGTTCAGGCCAGGCGCCCGCCTTCTTCTGAAGTCCAGCGCCGCAGCACGTTCTTCGGCAAAGGATATATCCTCTGCTGCATTTTCTGGTGGTGCCCCTGGACAGGGGGGCTACGATGTCAAAGATCTTCACGTGTCCCAGGATGGAAACCGGTTACTGTTTGCCTTGCGTGCCCCAGAGATAGAGGGTGCCGACGATGACGAACAGCCCACCTGGAATATCTGGGAATACGATCGGACCGCGGCATCGCTTCGCCGTATTATTGATTCGGATGTGACCGCCCGCGCGGGTCAGGACGTGGCGCCGGCTTATCTGCCTGACGGCCGGATTGTTTTCTCATCCACACGCCAGCGCGTATCCAAGGCGATTCTGCTGGATGAGGGCAAGCCTCAGTATTCCGGCCTGGACGAGGAACTGGACAGTCCGGCGTTTCTGCTTCATGTCATGGATGAGGATGGCCGCAATATCGAGCAGATCACCTTTAACCAGAGCCATGACCTGGACCCCGTGGTTATGGGCGATGGCACCATCATTTTCAGTCGTTGGGATAATGCCGGTCAGACTCGAAACAATGGTGTGAACCTTTATCGCGTCAATCCTGACGGTACCGGGTTGAGCTACCTTTACGGCCGGCATTCCCATGAGTCCATTTTGGAAGCCGGCGACATCCAGTTCCTGCGGCCTCAGACACTGGATTCAGGCAACCTGCTGGTTCAGCTGCGCCCCTTTGAAAGCGACGACTATGCGTCGGTGCTGGCAGAAATTGATGTTGAAAGCTTTGTTGAGGCCAATCTTCGCGTCGATGGCACTGAGGCTGTGGGACAACGCCCATTGATTCCGGGCATTCGCCTGAATGGCGAGTTGTCTCTTGACGGGCGCTACGGGTTTGCGTCGCCGCTACTGGATGGCTCCGGCCGTTACCTTGTCAGCTGGACTCCTTGCCGATTGCGGGAAGTTACGACCGATCGCATTGTAAATTGTACGGAAGATCGACTGGCTTCTGACCAATATCGTCCGGCCCCTCCGGTCTATGGGCTCTGGCTTCTGGATGCGGCTGAAAGCACCCGCCGTCCGATTGTGACTGCGGTAGAAGGCGTCCAGTTTGACGAGGCCTTGCTGATGCGAAGTCGCCCACTGGAACGTTTTATTCCAGAGGCCCAGTTCCCCGGCGAAGCTGGCGCGTTGGCGGATGACGGCTACGGAATTCTGCACATTCGCAGTGTTTACGATCTGGACGGCTCGGACACCACGTCAGCCGGCATCCCCGCCATGGCCAATCCGGTGCAAACGCCCCCGGAGCAGCGGCCAGCAAGATTCCTGCGCCTTGAGAAGCCCGTGGCGATACCCGATGACGACGTACGGGATTTCGACAACAGCGCTTACGGGCGAAGCCGTGGCCAGCTAATGCGTGAGATCCTCGGTTATGTGCCGGTTGAGCCGGATGGCTCGGTGAAAGTGGCGGTCCCTGCCAATGTTTCCTTTGCGATCAGCGTGCTGGACGGGCAGGGACGAAGACTCGGGCCAAGGCATGAGAACTGGCTGTCCGTGCGCCCTGGCGAGACCCGGGAGTGTTCAGGTTGCCACAATCCGGATAGCTCCGCTCCTCATGGCCGCACCGATGCTGGCCCCGCGCCCGCCTGGGCCGGGGCGCCAACCACTGGCCGGCCATTTCCGAACACCAATCCTGCACTGTTTGCCGACATGGGCGAAACCATGGCCGAGGTCTATGGCCGAATCAACGGCATTCGCCGACCGTCACCGGATCTTGTGTACGAAGATGAATGGACCGACCCGAATGTGGCGCCATTGGGCGCGAGTTTCGCGTACGCTTACGGTGACCTGGACACGGCTCCGCCCATTTCCGGTGTCTGTGCTGGCGAGTGGTCGCCCAACTGCCGTATTGTGATTAACTACGAACAGCATATCCATCCACTTTGGGGTAAGCTCCGGCAGGAAGTGGACCCTGTCACCATGGACGTCATTTCTGATTCCACCTGTACCGGCTGCCACACTACCGCTGATGCAGCAGGCGCTGCTCAGGTCCCCGCCGGGCAACTGGATCTGGGCGATGGCCCGTCACCTGCAGAGCCGCTGCACTTCAATTCTTATCGCGAACTCCTCTATCCGGACAACGAGCAGGCGTTGATGAACGGCGCCCTCGTGGATGTGCTGGTGGATTCCGGGGAGGTGCTGAGGGATGAAGAGGGCAATCCGATCCTTGATGCTGATGGGAACGAGCAACCGATCATGGTCACCGTGCCGGTTCGGCCATCCATGTCTGTCAATGGCGCTCGGTTCAGTCGATTCTTTGATGTGTTCGGAGCCGGTGGCAGCCATGAAGGTTTTCTGAAGCCTTCCGAACTGAGGCTGGTTTCAGAATGGCTGGATATTGGTGGCCAGTACTACAACAACCCCTTCGATGCCCCGGAAGACTGATCCAAGGACTCAAGCTCGCGCCATGCCCATCGCCATTCTCATGATTTTACTCTTGCTCCCTTCCCAGAGTTGGGCCGGTTGGTTATGGGGCTCTGAGGGCCAGGACGTGGCCCGGGTGCAGGTAACCGAAGCCTATCTGTCCTGGAGGACGGGCCCGGCATCCGGATACCCGGTGTTCCATACAAGTGAGAAAGGCGAGTGGCTGACCATCCTTCAGCGCAAGACCAGCTGGATCAAGGTGATGGACTCCCGAGGCAGGGAGGGCTGGGTGTCGGTGGCGGACCTGGCTCAAACCGTGGATGTCACGGGAGAGACCGTGAGCCTACAGGTTCCTGACCTGGATTCGTTCGGGAAGCGACGGGCAGAAGCCGGTTTGATGATGGGCGAGTTTGACGGTGCTGCCGTGATGGCTGGCTATGGAGGTCTTTGGCTGACCCGGAATCTGTCTGCAGAGCTGTGGGGGTCTCAGATTCTCGGCAGTGCCTCCGAGATTCGGATGGTTAATGGCAATCTGGTGCATCAGCCATTTCCGCACTGGCGGATATCGCCTTTTTTCACTCTGGGGATTGGCCATATCTGGGTTGAGCCGAAAGCGTCTCTCGCCCAGCCGGAGGAACGTGATAACAGCATCGGCCATGCCGGCCTTGGAATCAGGGCCTACATCACTGATCGATATTTCATCCGTGCCGAGGTGAAGGACTACAAAGTCTTCACGACCCGGTCCACCAACGAAGAAGCGACAGAATGGAAAATCGGACTAAGCATCTTTTTCTGAAACCGCTGTGCCTTGCGGCAGGCCTTTGCACCGCAGCGGCAGGACAGGCGCAGGAAGACCGCCCGCTGATCGAGCCCGATGTGACGCCGGTGCCGGTTACCGAAGCCCTGATCGATACCGAGAACTTCGAGATCGGGGCATTTGTGGGTGTGCTGAACATTGAGGATTTTGAATCGTCCCTGTTGTACGGCGGCAAGCTGACATACCACCTGAGCGAATCGTTCTTTTTCGAAGCAGGTGTCGGCTTTGCAGAAGGCGGCGAGACCAGTTTCGAGAAGCTGGCCGGAGATGTGGAGGTGCTGACCGACAGTGAGCGGGACTATAGCTACTACAACATCAACCTGGGGTACAACGTGCTGCCGGGTGAGGCGTTCCTCACAGAGAATTACGCCTTCAACACCAACTTCTATCTGATTGCCGGGGCAGGGGCCACGGAGTTTGCCGGCGATACCCGTTTCACCCTGAATGCGGGTGCCGGCTATCAGGTTCTATTGACCGACAGCGTGTCGGTGCATTTTGGTGTACGGCAACACTTTTACGACATTGATGTGCTTGGGGAAGAGAAGACCTCCGTCAATACCGAGGTCAGTACCGGGTTGTCTGTGTTTTTCTGAAATTAAGGAGGAATGGCTGTGAGAGCATCCATAGCAAGACTGGCATTGACGGGTGTACTGGCCTGCGCGAGCCCCTTGGCCGCGGCTGAGGCCATTAACATACCGGCGCCAGACTTTACCCTGGAAAGCCGCTCCGGGGAAAACCTGCGGCTGGAGGATCATCGGGGAGAGGTCGTTATGCTCAACTTCTGGGCTTCCTGGTGTGGGCCCTGCCGTCAGGAAATGCCCCTGATGGACGAGCTATACAGCCAGTACAAGGATCTCGGTTTCACCATTCTGGCGGTGAACGTGGATGAGAACCGGGACGAAGCCCTCCGTTTCCTCGACAAGGTGCCGGTCAACTATCCGATTCTTTACGATCCGGAGAGCTCGGTCAGTGAACTGTATGAGGTTCAGGCCATGCCAACGACGGTGATGATTGACCGGAACGGCAATGCCCGATATCTGCACTACGGCTACCAGCCAGGTTACGAGGATGAATACGAGCAACAGATTCGCGAACTGGTGCGCGAGTAACTTCTGGACGGTGCCCGCTATGCGAATTTTGTCGATCCTGTCGTCCCTGTCTCTGGTTGCACTGCTGTTTATGTCGACCGGCTGCAGCTC
The DNA here is from genome assembly GCF_041155085.1 of Marinobacter sp. RI1. Lineage (NCBI taxonomy): Bacteria > Pseudomonadati > Pseudomonadota > Gammaproteobacteria > Pseudomonadales > Marinobacteraceae > Marinobacter > Marinobacter sp. RI1. The sequence continues at coordinate 2,881,497 of NZ_AP031605.1, read as the reverse complement.
GGTAAAACCCTGGGTGAAACCCTACGAGCGTGACAACCTGGCGGATCCGGTCATGAGTCTGAGCAGGCATGGCACGGCTGACGCCTACATGCATCACGTCTATCAGGCCAGAGAATCCGCTCGCGGTGCTGAAGGCGGTTCAGGGGGTGGCTGTGGCTGTAACTGACAGATTTCGGGTTGCTGCTCTCAGTCTGACGGCCCTGATGGTGTTACTCACGGTTCAGTCCGCCACAGCGGCGACCTTACCCGTGGACAAAGTAGACGTGCTCTATCATCGTTACGATGGTGGCGGCATGGTGATTGATGGCCCGTCGGTGCTGGTCCGCAAAGGGATTGGCCCCCAGGTCTCATTTTCCGGTCAGTATTACGTGGATTCTGTGTCTGCTGCCTCGGTGGATGTATTGGCGACAGCCAGTGCCTACGAGGAGGAGCGCACAGAATACACCGTGGGTGTGGATTACCTGCACGACAAGGCCATTCTGAGTCTGGGTTATACCAACAGTACGGAAAATGATTACGAAGCCAATACCCTCTATTTTTCGGTGAGCCAGGAATTCTTCGGAGGCATGTCCACGGTGACCATGGGCTATGCCAGTGGCTGGGACGAAGTGGGTCGGGTTGGTAATGATTCCTTCAGCGAGGAAGCCGATCGTCGTAACTACCAGCTGGGCCTCAGCCAGGTCGTTACCCGTAACAGTCTGGTAGGCCTGGACCTCGAAGTGGTCACAGACGAGGGTTATCTGCAAAACCCGTATCGTGTGAACCGCTACATTAATCCCGACAATCCAGTGGAGTTCCTGACTCAACCGGAACGGTATCCGGAAACCCGAACCAGTACCTCCGTGGCTGTGCGAGCGCTTTACTATCTGCCGTATCGCGCCTCAATACGCGGTGAATACCGCTATTTTTCAGATACCTGGGGTATTAACGCCCATACCATGGAACTGGGTTACGTGCACGGGTTGAACCAGCACTGGACCCTTGAAGGTTCCGTCCGCTACTACACCCAGAACGAGGCGGATTTTTACAGCGATCTTTTCCCGTTCGAGAACTCCCAGACCCATCTTGCCCGGGACAAGGAACTCAGCTCGCTTTCAGGGACAACCCTGGCAGTAGGCGCGGTGTACGAATGGAAACAGACGTCGCTTCCGGGCATTGATCGTCTGCAGTTCAGTCTGTTGGTGGACTGGCTGAATTTTGATTATGACAACTTCCGGGATGTCACTGCGGCCGGAAACTATCTCCCCGGCGAAGAACCCCTTTACTCCTTCGATGCCTATGTAACCCGGGCGTCATTGATTCTTGAATACTGAGCATGCAGGAAGAACGACCATGGCCACTTGCTTGAACTCCCGATTTCCGGCGCTGTTAGCGGCATTGACCCTCGCCCTGACAGCCCCTGCCTTCGCCCAGTCCAATCCCGGGGAGGAGAAGGATGAGACCGCGGTCGCCGAGCAGGTCGAGGCCCTCAAGAAGAAGGTTATCCGGCTTAACCGGGACCTGTTTATCCTTGAGGAGGACCTGCTGTTTCCGGCCAGCACCCAGGTTGCGGTGTTTGTCAGCGTGGATGCTGGCAAGTTTCTGAAGCTGGATGCGGTCAAGCTGAAGGTTGATGACGAGATCGTTGCCTCTCATCTCTATACCGAGCGTCAGGCGAAAGCACTTGAACGCGGCGGTATGCAGAGGCTTTACGTGGGCAACCTGAAGACCGGAGCCCATCAGGTGACGGCGTTCGTCGAGGGCATCGGGCCGGATCAGCGGCCTTACAAACAGGCAGCGTCGCTGGAATTCGAGAAGGGCACCGGCACAGCTGCACTGGAGATCCGTGTTGAGGATCGCTCTTCCGATTATCAGCCTTCAGTTTCCATCGTGGAGTGGGAGTAAGCCGCGCCGTGGGATTGACAGTGATCAAGCCATTTCGAACGCTTTCGGTATTGTTTACCGGCGCTTTGTTATGGCTGACTATGGTTGCTCCGGCCCAGGCCGATGAGCCCCGACCTGAGCGGGCGAAGGACCTTCGGTACGGTTGGGCTCTGTATGAGTATCATCAGGGCAATGTCTTTGAGGCTCTGACCCAGCTGGCGGTTGCCCGTGAGCAAGGCGGTATCGAAGGACATGGTGATCACCCGGCTTTGGTAGAGGGTGGGCTGATGTTGTCCTGGGGCATGACCCGTGAGGCCAGCAAATTGTTCACGGAACTGCTCGGTAGTGACGGCACGGGTAGCACACTTTCGCCGGATGTTCGCAATCAGGCCTGGTTCTATCTGGGCAAGGTGTTTTTCCTGGAAGGTAATCGTGAGCTGGCCGGTGAGAATCTCGAGCGCGTGGATGCCGAGGCACTCGCTGAGGCCAACCATGACCTCTATCGGGAGTGGGTTTATCTGCGAGCACGAGTGGCCATGATGTCTTCGAGGATCGAAGACGAATCGAAGCTGACGTCGCTGAAGGAACAACTGGAAGACACGGACATCTGGTCCCTTTACCTGCAATACAATTCAGCCGTCGCCGCTCTGGACGCGGGAGACGTCGCGACAGCCGAGGCTGAACTGCAGACACTCATCGCCATCATTCAACAATCTGCCGATTCCGCCAAACCAGAGGCCGAACGCGAAGGCCTGTTGGACAGGGCCCGACTGTCACTTGCCCGGCTTTACCTCAGGGATGACCGGTTCGACGCGGCGCTTGAGATCCTTGGCGACATGCCGCTGAATGGCGTATTCGCTGACCAGGCCCTTTTCGACTATGCCGTAGCGGCGGCCGGGCAGGGCAGGCCGGATCGGGCACTTGATGCGCTTGATACGCTGTCAAACAGGAATCTGTTTTTGCCCTGGCGACAGCAGGTTCCGTTTGCCCGGGCCTATGTTCTTGAGCAGATGAGCAGACCGCAACGAGCACTGTCAGCCTTCAAACAGGCAGCGGACCTCTACCAGGCCCGTATAAAGGAGCTGGACAATATCCGCAATGAGCTCAGTGAACAGAGCCTGATGGCGCAGCTCGACTTTACTCGTGACAGCGACGGGATTCTCACGGATTCCTACGGCCGTTTGCGGGTCCAGCCTTCCGATTTCGGCATGGCCGAAGTGCTGGCTTCGGAGACTTTTCAGCAGGCGCTTGCAGAATTGAACGAGCTCTACCAAATGCAATCCTTTATCGCCGAGCGGCAGTCCCGGTTTGAATCCTTCCGGATCATGCTGGAAACCCGCGAACAACAGCGTCAGGTGCGGATTGCGGAAACCCGTCGGGCGCTCGAAAACCAGCAGGCGGACCAGTGGCAGACGTTGCATGAGGAATTCAGGGAAACGATCGCCACTGCGTTGGCTGAAGAAGACGTTCAATTCTTCATGACCGCAGAACAGAAAGCACTGAGAGACAAGCTCAATGAGGTTGAAGAAACGCTGGCGGGCTTGCCTGATGATGCCACCACGGCCAGCCAGCGTGAGACTTACCGGAGAATGCGTGCCTACTTCGACTGGTGGATTGCGGATGACTATGGCGTGAATCGCTGGGCGGCACAAAAGCAGTTGCGGGAGCTGGACCGTGAAATGCAGCACTTTCAGGCCCAGCGGCAGAAGGTTGAAGCCCTGATGTCCGACGGCGACCGCCATGCCGAACTGGCTCGGCGCATTTCTGCCAGCGAGCGCGAACTCGCCACCCTTGGCCAAGAGGTGGCGGTTGCATTGAGCAACGCCCGGCGAATCCTCCTGAGCCAGGTAGACAGTATGCTTGTCGCCCAGCAGGAGGAGCTCAATGGGTATCTGGTGGCTTCCCGCCATGCCCAGGCCAGGTTGGCGGACCAACTGTTCCGTGCATCGCAAAGCGCAGGAGCCAGTGATGAGTAACGGAATGCCTGGAAAGATCGTGAGAGGCCTTGTCGTCGCAGGGGCCCTCGTCATGGCCAGTGGCTGTCAGATGTTACAGTCGATGATGCCGGCCGGCGATGAGGAAATGCCCAGGGTCCGTGAGGGCACCCTGGCAGCGCTTCCGGAGAGGGAAACCCGGCAGTTTCAAGTTATCGAGGCTGGCAGCGGCCCCGCGGATGATGTCTCTATCGAAACGGTGATGGACAGCTACAAGGCGCTGTTGCCGCTGGTGGACGATCCCCGCAAGCAGGTTACCATCCGCCACCGGCTGGCCGATCTGGAGTTCCAGCGGGCGGAGCGGAAAATGGCCGATACCGCCGTCGATGAGCTCTCGGGCGCTATCGAGGCCTACCAGCGTCTTCTGTCGGAATATCCCGAGCGCGATGGCAATGACAAGATCTACTATCAGCTTGCCAGGGCCTGGGAGCTTCGGGGCGCGACGCCCCAGCAACTCGATACTCTGGATACCCTGGTCCGGCGGTACCCCGATTCGGACTACTGGATAGAAGCCCAGTTTCGCCGCGGCGATCTGCTGTTTATCGATGGCCGATACCGGGAAGCCGAGCAGGCATTCGACGAGGTTACCCTCGCCAGCCAGGAGCGGATGGCCGATGCCTCGTTTCTGGTAAACGCGCATTACATGAAGGGCTGGAGTCTGTTCAAGCAGGCGCAATACCAGGAAGCCCTGTTCAGCTATGTAGAAGTGCTTGATCTGGTGATGCCCGAGGGGCAACCGGTGGAAGATGTGGATCGGCGGAGCCAGACCTTGATCGAGGATCTGTTCCGGGTCGTAGGGCTGTCCTTGTCTTACCTTGATGGCGCGGAAACCTTGCAGGCGCTGTTTCGCCAGACTGGTGGGCGCCCCTATGAAATCCTGGTCTATGACCGCTACAGCGAGCTCTTGCTGGAGCGGGAGCAATACGGTGATGCGATCGACGTCTTTGAGGCCTACATAGAAGACCACCCGGCGAGTCCCTGGGCGCCACGCTACCACATCCGGATTATCGATACCCTGGAATTGGCCGGTTTCACCCGTACCGTCCCTGAAAGAAAGGCCGACTTTGTCAGCCTTTACGGTATTTACAGCGACTACTGGCAGTCAGCGGGCCCGGATGCGATGGGTTTCATTGAGCAACAGCTGGAGCGGCTCCTGCCTGAGCTGGCAGACCGCCAGTACCTGTTGGCAGGGGAGGCCTCCGATCAGCGGCAGGCCGATGATCACTACCGCAAAGCCGCCAGTTATTACGCCGAGTTTGCCGCCACCTTCCCGGATCATCCCCGCACCCCGGAGCGTCTGTTCCTTCTGGGTGAAACCTATCTGGAGCTGGAAGACTGGGCGGAAGCCATCGCCGCTTTCGAGCGTGTGGCCTATGACTATCCGCAGGACACCGTATCCGGGCGGGCAGCCGAAGCCGGCTACGCGTCGGTTCTGGCATTCCGTGAGTATTCAATAACCTGGAACAGTCTATCCGTATCAGAACAGGCGGCTTATCAGGAACTGCAGCAGTTGAATCGGCTGAGGTTTGCAAATGCGTTTCCCGAAGACCCCAGGGCCCCGGCGGTGTATTACATTGCACTACAGCGGGAGTTTGACCGGAAAAACTGGGAAGAGACCGTCAATATGGCGGCCCGGCTTGTGACCTGGCAGCCCACGCCTTCCGCTGAGTTAACGACAGAAGCCTTCCTGTTCTCTGGCCACAGCCTCTCTGAACTGGCTCGGTACGCTGAGGCGGAGCAGGCTTACCGTGATGCCCTGGCAACCATGGCCGAGGATGATGAGCGAAGAAGCGGGGTACGTGAAAACCTGGCCGCTGCGGTCTATCGGCAGGCCGAGCAGTTGGCCGATGCCGGTAATGTGGAAGCTGCCGTCAGCGAGTTCCTGCGAGTCGGTGCTGTGGTTCCGGAATCCGCACTAAGGGCAAACGCTGAATACGATGCCGCCTCACTTCTGATAACCGCCAAGCTCTGGGAACCGGCCATTGGTGTGCTGACCAGTTTCCGAAGGGCTTTCCCGGACCACGAATTGATTGATACGGTCCCGGCAAAACTGGCGTTGGCCTATCGTGAAACGGCGCAGTGGGAGCGAGCAGCCGACGAATTGCAACAAATGGTGGCTCTGGCGACAACGCCGGAAGAGCGAAGAGAAAACCTGTTGATTGCAGCAGAGCTGTACGATCAGGCCGGAAACCGTGACAAGGCCATCGATACCTGGCGGAATTACGCCAACAGCCATCCCGAGCCGGCCGATGTCTACATGGAAGCGGCCAATCGGCTGGCTGAGCTCTATCAGCAAGCTGATGACACCGTAAAAAGAGATTACTGGTTGCGCAAGCAAATGGAAACGGTGGACCGGAATCCGGACGCGGCGGACGACCGCATGCGCTACCTTGCCGCGTCAGCCTCGGCCATTCTCGCCCGCGAAGCGCTTGCCCGGTATGACAGCATTCGCCTGACGTTGCCACTGAATGAGAGCATGGCTGCAAAGACCGATGCGCTTGAACGGGCAGTTAATGCCTACAAGAAAACCGCCAGTTACGGCCTTTCGACGTTCGCAACCGAGGCCGGATACCAGATTGCCCATATCTATGGACGCCTCGGTGCCGATCTGATGGATTCGGAGCGGCCCACCGGGTTGAGTGAGCTTGAGCTGGCCCAGTACGAGCTTTTGTTGGAAGAGCAGGCCTATCCATTCGAAGACAACGCCATCGATATCCACGAGCAGAACATCCGGCGGGCCCGGGAGGGCATTTTCGATGAGTGGGTCAAGCGCAGCTACGAGGCCCTGGGAGTCCTGCTGCCAGGACGCTACCGGAAGGAAGAAGTGACCTCGGGGGTTGTCTATGAACTTGATTAAGTCCGGTGGTCTCTGTCTTTGGTTGTTAGTTGGGTTGTCTGGATGTGTCACGGCCCCGACGCCGCCAGAATCTGATCCTCGGGCCGAGCCGGCTGTCCTCGAGGCGTCATTCCGGGAAGCGGTCCGGGCCATGGAGCAGGACAACCTTGCCGAAGCCCGGACTCGTCTGGAGCAACTGACTACTGACTACCCGGACAAGGCCGGTCCCATGGCGAACCTTGGCATTATCGCTTTCCGGGAAGGGGATTCCGATAGCGCGAGACAATGGTTTGAGCGCGCGCTGGCAGTCAATCCTGAGCATGTCCAGGCGTTGAATCATCTGGGCGTGATTGCCCGGAATGCTGGAGAATTCGATGAGGCGGAACGGTATTACCGAGCTGCGTTGGCGGCGGATCCGGACTACGCGCCTGCAATCCTCAATCTGGCCTTCCTGCTCGATATCTATCTGGGTAACCCCGCCGATGCGGTTGAACTCTATGAGCGTTATCAATCGGCTGCCAGCGAACCGCACCCGAGACTGGAAGACTGGATATTTGATGCGAAAAACAGAATCTGATTTGGATAGGTTGATATGAAACATCTTGCGCCGATTATTCTGGCCGCTTCCGCTCTGATAGCTGCGGCGCCCATGCTTTACGCCCAGGACACCCCGGGTGTGGTAACCATCGAAGGTACCCGCATTCGTGGCGACCAGGAAGTGCCCACGGTCATGTATCTGGTGCCCTGGCAACCACCGGAAGTTGAACAACTTCGGGCGCCAGACGAGCGGCTCATGGTTAATCAGGGGATTGCGCCGCTGGAACGATATGAATTCCAGAGGCTGGTGCAATACCACAACGAATTCCTGAAACAGACACAACCGGCAGATGAATCGTCGGAGTGAGACATTCCTCACATCTGCTCTGTGTTCTTGCGCAAAAATAAACAAACCCTCACACAGACTTGCGCGAACTTACCCTGTCCGGGCGAGCTCGCGAATAGACTGATCTGAAAACGGACCATGGAGTGCCCAGAAAATGATCGATACCGCCGTTCGCTTCTTCCAGGAAGGTGGCTTTTTTATGTTTCCGATCGCCGTTGTGCTGATCATCGGACTCATTGTTGCCATTGAACGTTACGTCTACCTTTCCGCCCAGAAACTGACCAACCGTCGGGATTTCAACCGCCTGCACCAGATGATTGCAAAGCGCGATCTGAGGGGCGCCCTGAATTACACTCAGGAGTCCGGTAGTGCCATGTCCACCATGATCGGTTTCGGCCTTCAGCGCCTGGCCCGCCGCCAGGGTCGCGAAGAGATCGAATACGCCATGGAAGAGGGGTTGCTGGATGTTATGCCTCGGCTGGAAAAGCGCACACAGTACCTGGCAACACTGGCGAACATCGCCACGCTGCTGGGCCTGCTTGGTACCATTATCGGTCTGATTGCCGCCTTTACCGCAGTAGCCGCCGCCGATCCGGCCCAGAAAGCGAGCCTGTTGTCCCAGAGTATCTCGGTTGCCATGAACACCACCGCCTTCGGCCTGATGTCCGCCATTCCGATGCTGCTGATCCATTCGCTGCTTCAGACCAAGACCAACGAGATTGTTGACAGCTTCGAGATGGCCGGCATCAAGGTGCTGAACCTTCTCAGCGATGGCTCAGGCAGCAAAGCCGCGGTTCAACCACAGGGTCAGAATGCCGCCGCGCCGGCACAGGTAGCGACTCCGGCCGGTAGCCCGGCCTGATAACCAGCCAGAAGGATGTCAGGCCATGAGACGGAAACATCGTCGCCTACAGAGTGAGGCCGATCTCGACATCACGCCCTTCATGAACCTCATGATTGTGCTGGTGCCGGTACTGCTGCTGAACATGGTGTTCGCCCACACCAGCGTTCTGGAACTCAACTTTCCGACCGGCGAGAGCCTGTCGGCAGAGCAGGCTGAAGAACTGCAGATCCAGGTTGTGATCTATGAAGATCGGCTGGTTGTTGCAGATAACCAGGGCGGCGTCATCAAGGACATACCCCGGCGTGAGGGCGAGTATGATTTTGCTCTGCTCAAGGATGTCATGAAAGAGATCAAGAGTCGGGTGCCGGACAAAAAGGATGTGATCATCATGCCGTCCCGGCAGACCTCTTATCAGTCTCTGGTTTCCGTGATGGATACGGTGCGCTCCTATGAAGCCGTAGTGGCTGGCAGTGTTGTCGAGGCCGAATTGTTCCCCGAAATCTCCCTCGGAGATGCACCTGCCCAGACCTCGGGCACCGCGGAGGTAAGTTCATGAAAGAATCCGCGAAAGCCCGTCGTCTGAAACGGCATTACCGGCGCAACAAAAGCCAGGGAAAAATGAACCTGGTGTCGCTGATGGATATTTTTACCATCCTCGTGTTCTTCCTGATGGTGAACTCTTCGTCTGACGTACAGGTACTCAACCAGAACAACACCATCAAATTGCCCGATTCGACTGCCCAACAACCCCCGGGTGATGTACTGGCACTAACCGTGACCGACCGGGATATCCTGGTGAACGGCCGGCTGGTGGTGAAACGCGACGCGTTCCAGACCTTCGAGGGGCAGGTTGAGCCATCGCTGAAGCAGGAGCTCGACTACCAGGCCAGTCGTTCGTCGGCGCCAGCACCGGAGGCAGGTCGCCCCATTACCATTCTTGCGGACCGGGAACTTCCTTACGAGCTGCTCAAGAAAATCATGTCCACCTGTGTGGACGCCGGTTATGCCAGCATTTCCCTGGCGGTTAATCAGCGCACGGAACAGGGGGCCTGAAGCTAATGGATTATCGCTACGGATTGCCCTGGAATCAGGAGAGGGGAGAGCGCAAGAGACTGTTTGCAGCCGCGGTTGTCGTGGTGCCCCTGTTTCTGATTTTCGCGGGCTATGTGAGTTGGGTTGAGTTGCCGGAACAGGATCGGCAGGAACAGGAAGCCTTGCCGCCTCAGTTGGCGAAGCTGATTGTTGAGAAAAAGGAGCCACCCAAGCCGATATTGCCAGAGCCCGAGCCGCCAAAGCCTGAGGAAAAGCCGGTGGAGCAGGCGAAGCCTGAGCCAAAACCCGAACCCGCTCCAGCGCCGGTTGTTCCAGAACCGGAAGTGGCTGAAAAACCGGAACCAGAGCCCAAACCGGAAGAAGTGGCCAAGGCTCGGGAAAAGGCGAAAAACACCGGGATTCTTGCCATGGGCAAGGAGCTGTCGAAGATCAGTTCGCTGGCAGAATCGGTCAAACTGGATAGTCCGGTTACCAATACGGCCGAGCCGATCGCCAGGAAGACCGGTGATACCCTGGCTTCCCGTGCTACCGAAAACACCCGCAGTAGTGGTGTGAATGAAACCGCTTTGAGCCGGGAAACCCGTGAGCTTGCCCTGGCAGAACGGGAGCGCGCGGAGGTGGCCGAGGCGGAACGTGTGGCTGCGGTAAAAGAGACGGTGCGCAGGGAGCAGCAGGAAACTGCCTCGAAATCGCGTAGCCGGGAGGAGTTGCGCCGTACCATGGATGCCAACAAGTCCGCCATTTACAGCATCTACAATCGCGAGCTGCGCCGAAAACCCTCGCTGCAGGGCAGTATCACGCCCGAACTGGTTATCGAGCCGAATGGTGCGGTGTCCAGTTGCTCGGTTGTGGAGTCAACACTCAACGAACCGGCACTTGAGAACAAGATCTGCAACCGGTTGCGGTTGGTAGACTTTGGAGCACGACCAGGAGTCGACAAGACCACCATTCGTTATCCGATCGAGCTGTTGTCGAGCTGACGGTTGGCTCCGGTTCAGGGGTGGTGAAGGATCGCTCCTGATCAGGCGCTTTCGACAGTGTGGGGCGCAAACAGCTTGTAGCGGTTTCGCCCCTCCCGCTTGGCACGATACATGGCGATGTCGGCGCCGTTGATCAGTTCCTGAACGGTGGTACCGTCTTCCGGATACAGGCTGATGCCAATGCTTGAACCCACGTTTATCTGGTTGCCGTTGATCTGATAGGGCCGTTTGTTTGCTTCAATCAGCCTGTCAGCCACGGCAAACACGTCGGATAGCCGTTCCATCTCCGGTAGTAGCACAATAAACTCGTCGCCTCCAAGTCGGGCGAGTGTGTCGTCTTCCCGCAGGCAGTCTTTTACCCTGGTAGTGAACTGAAGCAACAGGTCATCCCCCACCGCATGGCCCAGGGTGTCGTTCACTTCCTTGAAACGGTCCAGATCCATAAACATCACTGCAAGCAGCATTTCCTTGCGATGGGCATGGCGAATGGCGTGCTCCAGCCGGTCTTCCAGCAATCGTCGGTTCGGCACACCGGTGAGGGCATCGTAGTAGGCTAGTTGTCGGATCTGTTCCTCGTTCCTGCGATTTTGCGTGATATCCGTGAACAGGCCCGCGTAATGTGTGGTATTGCCGTCATCGTCGGTGATTGCCGTAATGGTCAGTAGTTCCAGATAAAGCTCACCGGTTTTTCGGCGATTCCAGATTTCTCCGCGCCAGTAGCCGTGGGTTTCCAGGGAATTCCACATGCGCCGGTAGAACTCGCTGTCGTGGCGCCCGGATGAGAGCAGATCGGGTGACCGACCGATGACCTCTTCGGCGGTATAACCGGTCAGTTGGGTGAATGCCGGGTTGACGAATTCAATGCAGACGTCTTTGTCGGTCACCATTATGCCTTCAAAAGACGATTCAATGACCCGCTCCGCCAGTTGCAGGGTTCGCCTCGATTTGGCCAGGGCCTGATCCCTTTGTTCGAGGGCTTCGCGAAGATCGTCCAGATACATTTGCTCAGCGCCGGTCAGCATGTCGTGATAACCGATCAGGCCGGTAACCTCTCCAAGCTGATTGACCACGGCAAGATGGCGGATGCGATGATCTATCAGCAGATCGCGGGCGTGAATCAGCGGGTCTTCTTCGTTTACGGTGAGCAGAGGCCGGGTCGCCAATTCATTGACCAGGGTGTTGCTGGTGTGGCGTGCAATAAACCGGACCATATCCCGCTCGGTCAGAATCCCCAAACCTTCTTCGTCGCAATCGACCACCACCGCATCGGCATGATGGCGATGCATGTAACTGGCCACTTCCGCCAGAGACTGGTCGCCCCGAACCACCAGTGGCGGGCGCGGTACGGCCGCCCGCACTTCCCGAAGTCGCAAGTAGGGTTCCAGGCCCTGGTTGAGGGCCAGGTCGGTCTGGGAAAGGATACCGACCGGTTTGCCACTACTGTTAGTCACCAGAAAATGGCGTTTTCCGGTATCGCGTAAACGAACCGCGGCTTCACCGGCATCGAGTGTCTCGGGTAAGGTCAGCACAGGTGAGCTCATCACTGTACTTACCGGCTGTTGGAATGTTTCGGGATCTGTAAAGTCGATCGCCAGGGCGTCATGTTCTGTCCAGATACCAACAACCGTTCCGCCATTGGTAATCAAAATGGAACTGACTGCGGTTTCGGACATCCGGGCAGCTGCATCGGCAATGGTTGTGTCCAGATTACACTGAAGCAGGACGCCCGTGTGCATAATGCGTGATATCGGAAGCGGCTGCCCCATGGGCACTCCTGTTATTCTTGGTCTGTCTGTTGCGAAGAATTCGCTAAAAGTGAACCCTCGCTCATTTATATTGAAGTCTATCAACCCCCGGCTTCCGATGCCTTAACTTTTACGTAGCTTCCAGGCGCGTCCTCAATCGCCTCAAGCGGGCCTTCCCCGGGCTGACGGGGCTGAACTTGCTCTCCCTCGAATGTCGCCAGCCATTCACGCCAGTGTGGCCACCACGAACCAGGATGATGTTCGGCGCTATCAAACCAGTCATCTGCTGAGCCTGGCAATTGGTTATTGGTCCAGTACCCGTATTTTTCCTTGTAAGGGGGGTTGATGACCCCGGCAATATGGCCGGACCCGGACAGAACAAATCGCACATCGCCGCCGTACACGCTGGCTCCCCGATAAGTCGTCTTCCATTTTGCGATATGGTCCTGCCGGGCGGACAGGAAGAAAGAGGGCACTCTGATGGCGGAGAGATCAATGCTTTCACCCGCAATCGTCAGGGCATCCGGCTGCACCAGCCGGTTATGCAGGTACATTTCCCGGAGGTAGTAGCTGTGCATTCTGGCGGGGAGGTTGGTGCCGTCGGTATTCCAGTACAGCAGGTCGAAGGCTTTTGGTTTCAGGCCTTTGAGGTAGTTGTTGGTCCAGTAAGACCAGAACAGATCGTTTTCCCGCAACAGATTGAAGGTGAAGGCCATGGCCCGGCCATCCAGGTAGCCTTTGCGCTCCATGGTGCGTTCGATGCCGCGGATTGAGTGATCGTTAATGAAGACGCCGATGCCGCCGGGGTCCGAGAAGTCGAGCAGGGTGGTCAGATAGGTGGTACTGACGATCGGGTTACGTTGCTTTTTCGCCAACCAGGCCATCGTGGTTCCGAGCAGGGTGCCGCCAATGCAGTAGCCGATGGCATTCATCTGTTGCTCGCCGGTCGCTTCAGTGACAGCATCAATGGCAGCCAGCGGGCCTAACTCCATGTAGTCGTCCCAGCCCCTGTTTTTCTGGGCTGGCCCGGGATTCCGCCAGGAAATCACAAACACCGTCTGGCCCTGGTCTACCAGCCAGCGAATGAAGGAATTGCGTTCGGTGAGGTCGAGAATGTAGTACTTGTTGATCCAGGGAGGAACGATCAGAAGCGGGCGCCGGGCCACGGTTTCAGTTGTTGGCGAGTACTGGATCAATTGCATCAGTTCATTCTGGTACACCACTTTGCCGGGCGTTGTTGCCAGGTTGCCGCCCACCTCGAAGGCCGAACGGTCGGTCATGGCGACGTTGAACAGATTCGGGTTTTGCCGGATATCGTCTACCAGGTTGCGGGCCCCATCCACCAGATTCATGCCCTTGCGCTCCCAGGTTATCCTGAGGACTTCCGGGTTGGTCAGCGGGTAGTTGGAAGGTGAAAGCGCGCTCGTCAACTGGCGGGCGTAGAACAGCATCTGGTCGCGACCCGGGCCGGGCAGACCCTCCATGCCTTCAACCCAGTTCAGAAAGGCTCGGGAGTTGATCAGATAGGCCTGTTGGAGCACATCGAAGGACAGATGCTTGTGCCAGTCCTCCGCCATGAAGCGCCGGTCGTCTGGATCTGGCTCGGCGACCGGTTCCATCGGTTTGCCGGTAATTCTGGTCAGGGTATAGCGAGCCAGCCCAAGGTGTTTGCGGGCAAGATCAATTTCAGCACTGGCGAACCGCAGCGGGTGCAGCAGCAGATCCTCGGCCATGGTCCGGTAGGCGTCCGAGATTTCGCTCAGTGTGGAGAGTTTGGTGTCCTCCATCATGCCGGTGTCACCGAGCCACTTTTCCAGCTGTTGCTGGCCCTGGCGGACGTTATCCTCAAAGGTTTTCACCAGATGGGTGGCGGTTTTGCTCACGAAATCCAGACCGAACATAGGGCTCTCCTGCCGCTGAATAAAAAACGGCCGGAATGGATACCATTCCGACCGGTTTTGCTCCTGCCTTTCAGGCTGCAGATTTGGAACCGCTGGCCTTGGCAGTTGGTGCCTTCTCTTTGGCAGGTTCGCTCGAATCCTGTTCAAAGGCTTTCTGTACCTGGTCACGGGTTTCGCTGAAGTAATCCTGCCAGGCTTTCCAGTCCTGGGTGAACTGGTCACTGAGGGATTTGAGGGTCTCTGCCTGGTCGGTGGTCAGTTGCTTCAACCCATCCAGATCGCGAACTTCGGCGACTTTTCGAGCCTGGTCCATGGCGACATCGGCATAACGACGAAACGCATTCATCTGCATTTCGGCGGCCTTGCTGAACTGGGTGAAAAGGGTTTCGTTGAGGCGGTTGGCCTTGTTGATCATATCCTGATTCATTCGTTACAACTCCTTTGTAGTGATTGTCGGAACAGGTAGTTTAGCTCAGCTTCGATGACATGATTTTGACAGGCGTCAAACCGGCTTTCACCCTATCTCCTAGTCTATAGTTAATTCGATAACAGATAGATCCGGGAGACATCCGATGGCAAACCGAAAATCCGAGCTGGAAACCCTGAAAGCAGACCTTGAAGCCAGGCTGTCCCGCTACCAGGCGCATCAGCGCAGGGAAGCGGGGGCACTGGAAAAGGATTTCGAAGAGCAGGCGAGCCAGACCCAGAACGATGAAGTAGTGGATTCCCTGGAAGCGGAAACCCGGGCGGAACTCCAGCAGATTGATCACGCCCTTGAGCGGATAGACCAGGGCGCCGGCAACGAGTGCGAGCAGTGTGGTAAGGACATTGATCCCAGGCGGCTGCAGGTATTGCCGTATACCACAGTTTGTGTAGATTGCGCGTCAGACTGACAACCTGGACGCAAAAGCACAGGATAAACAATGGCTGAAGTGCAACGCAACGACGGAACCCGTTCCGGGCTGCCGAAGAGTCAGGTAATCGGTCTGATCCTGGGGGTGGCGTTCCTCCTGGCAACGCTGGCCCTGCCTGCGCCAGGCTCCATGGGGGCGGAGGCCTGGGCGGCGCTGGGGCTCATGCTGCTGATGGCCACCTGGTGGTCCACCGAAGCGATACCGATTCCGGCCACAGCCCTTTTACCGATCGTGCTGGTACCCGCGCTTGGGCTTGGCACTATCGGGCAGGCAACGGCGCCCTACGCCAATCCGATCATCTTCCTGTTTCTCGGTGGGTTTACCCTGGGCCTGGCGATGCAGCGATGGAATCTGCATCGGCGTATTGCCTTGCTGACGCTCAAAGCCATGGGCGATCAGCCCAGGCGACAGATTGCCGGCTTCATGCTGGCGACGGCATTTTTGAGTATGTGGGTAAGTAATACCGCAACCGCCATCATGATGTTGCCCATTGGCCTGTCCGTGGTGGCGATGATGGACAACACGAATCCGGAGGGTGTTCGGAAATATGCAACGGCGCTGCTGTTGGCCATCGCCTACTCCGCGAGCATTGGCGGTATTGCCACTCTGATCGGGACCCCGCCCAATGCGTTACTGGCGGCCTATCTGAGTGAAAATCAGGGTATCTCGGTGGGCTTTGCCCAGTGGATGGTGCTGGGTGTTCCGGTCACTCTGGTGATGTTGGTGCTGACCTGGTGGTGGCTGACCCGCCGGGATTTCGGCATTGGCCGGGCATCGGATAGTGGCCAGATGATTCGGGATGAGCTGGCCAAACTCGGGGCCATGAGCCGGGGAGAGCGGCTGGTGGCCGTGGTGTTTGTCATCACGGCAACGGCGTGGATTTTTCGCCCTCTGTTATCTGCCAGTCTGATGCCTTGGTTGAGTGACACCGGCATTGCGATCGCGGCAGCGATCGCCATGTTCCTTATCCCGGTGGATACCCGTCAAGGCACCTTTGTTCTGGATTGGGATTCCGCCAACAAGTTGCCCTGGGGAGTACTGTTGCTCTTCGGCGGCGGCCTGGCCATGGCGGGGGTGATCAGTAGCTCCGGCCTTGCGGAATGGATTGCCGGCAGCCTGGGCGTGGCTGGCGCATTGCCAACCATCGTCATGATGGTAATTGTGGCCGCCGTGATTATCTTCCTCACCGAAGTGACCAGTAATACCGCCACTGCTGCGGCGTTCCTGCCATTGCTGGGAGCACTGGCCATGGCGCAGGATGTGTCACCGTTGCTACTGACGGTTCCTGCCGCGATTGCGGCCAGTTGCGCGTTTATGATGCCGGTGGCTACGCCGCCCAACGCGATTGTTTTCTCCAGCGGTCACATGCAGATTTCAGACATGATCAAAGCGGGCTTTGCCCTGAATCTGATGGGCATTGTGGTCGTCACTCTCATCACATACGGGTTGCTGGGGCTGGTGTTCTCGCTCTGATGCTCCCCGCCACTTCATGGCTTTGCCTCCGGTCTTGAACCAGTTCTCATACAGGTTCCCGGAGGCCCCTTCTGCAGCGACAGATTTGAGGCACAGTTATCTTTAAGCCCGTTACGATTTCGGTATCGTACGGTAACAACATGTAACCCGATAAGTTGCACGTCTAATAAAAACAGGGACTTTCCAAAATGCTGCTGGTGCTGGCCGGATCCATTCTCACGTTCACCATGGTGCAGGAAGCCACCGAGGTCGAGCCATTCGATCGTGGCACGATTGTTCTGGAACAGAAGGTGGATGCCAGCCCTGTCGAGCTTCGATGGGATACCCGGGTCGAACCCCTGGTAGAGCAGAAATTCCGCAATATCGTTCGGCAGGCTTACGACTATAGTTGCGGCAGTGCGGCCCTGACCACAGTGCTCAATTTTTATGTTGGACGGTCTCTGACTGAACGGCAGGTGATGGAAGGCTTGCTGCACTACGGCGAGAGCGAGCGAATCGTTGAACGCCGCGCTTTCTCGATGCTCGATATGAAACGGCTGGTTACGGCGCTGGGCTATCCCTCTGGTGGTTTCAAAGCGGAAATAGAAGACCTGATGGAGCTGGACCATCCAGCGATCGTTCCCATTGATCACGCAGGTTTCAAGCACTTTGTAGTGTTGAGAACCATCCGGGACGGCCGCGTGTATCTGGCTGACCCGGCGGTTGGCAACATTTCCTTCACGGTGGCGCAGTTTCAGGAAAAGTGGGACGACAACGTACTGTTCATTGTCTTCCCGGGCAGCGACAAACCCCTGGATAACCTTGAGTTGAAAGAGGAAGACCTGCGCTTTGTGGATGACCAGACAATGACTCTGCTGGCCATGCAGCAGATTCCAGCGTTCCACGAGTCAACGGAGAGACGCATTCAGAACTTGCTGGAACGCCAGAAGAATAATCCGGACGGTAGCGTGGAAAATACCCGCAAACAGCTCCATTACCGTCGTCATTAATTTTCCCGGTTGTTTGATCGGGCAGGAATAAAACAAATAAAAGTAGGGAGTCAGGATGAATCGTTGGTTTGTGCGAGGTTTTATCCTTGTTTCCGCGGCTGGGCTGCTTCCGGGCATGGCCATGGCTCAGGAAGGGAATGTGGATCAGGCGCGGGAGGCACTGGCGCGTCAGGAAGGGGATGAGGATTCTACCAAACAGCTGGAGGAAGTGTTCCAGGCTGCCGAAAAGAACTACTCACTTCAGAAGAAGGGCACCCACTCCCTGAACTATTCGTTCGATTATTCCTATACCGGCGACCAACGGCTGGATCTGGCAATATCGAACGGCTCGGTGCGTAATCTGGACGTTGTTCCATCGGCCACCCATAACTTCACAAATGCCTTTTCCTACGATTACGGGTTACTGGATAACCTGACGATCGGCACCCGTGTTCCACTGGTGGTGAAGTACGACACCCAGGACGAGCTGAACGTTTACGACTTCGGCGACATCTCCTTCACCGGACGTTGGCAGCCGTTTGCCTATGTGCCTGGCAAGATGTCGACCACCTTCTTTGGCACCCTGAACAGTAAAACCGGCGTCAGTCCCTACGAAATTGACATCAACGAGCAGTTGTCCACCGGCAGTGGCTATTACTCCGTGGGCGGTGGCCTGAGTATGTCGAAGGTACTGGACCCGGTGGTGGTCTTTGGCTCGGTCAGCGCAACCTACAACCTCACTGTCGACGGTCTGGAACAGGTTCGGGGCGCCCGGCTGCTACAGGAGGTGGAACCAGGGTTCGGCTTGTCCGGTTCTCTGGGTTTTGCCTACTCCCTTTCCTATGACATCTCTCTCAGTGTGTCTGGCCAGCTCAGCTACAGCGACGAGACGGTGCTGACCTTCTCCAACGGTGACCAGGCCGTGGCCCAGGACCAGATGACTGGCTTCCTCAGTATGTCGCTGGGCACCCGTCTCAGTGACATGACCATTGTAAATACCAGCCTCGGGATCGGTTTGACGGAGGACGCGCCGGACTTCTCCCTGGGTGTATCCCTGCCCATCAATTTCTCTGGCCTCAAAGAGTGATTGAAGTCGAGGACGTTTCAAGGGAAGGGGAAGGATTTCATGGGACAAGCTAGTCACAAGCGACATCTTCTGGCCGCCGCCATGGTCGCAGGCGTTTCCTGCGGGGCCCAGGCACAGATGACGCAGAACCTGACGATACATCCGAAGGCGCTGGCACTGGGTAACGCCGTTACAGCAGATCCCCCGGGGCTGATGGCCATTCACTATAATCCTGCGGGCCTGACCAAGCTCGACGGGCGCCAGCTTGAGGTGAACCTGCTTAGTATCTATCTGGATATTGATGCCGACTTCTATGCAGACGAAGATTACGAGATATTCGGAATCAGCGGGCTCGAAACAGACCCTTTAACCGGAAAGCAGCGCGACCCGATTGCGAACAGCAGTAGTCATACCAACAACGTGGCGCTTTATGTGCCGGGTTACGGCATTCTTCGTATGCCCCCTGGCCCTGCCGTTGCGCCATCAGCGGGTATCAGTATCAAGCCGCCGGGTTCGAAGCTGACGTTCGCCAACGCTTTTTATCTGCCGATGGCCGCAGGCTTCTACCGGGATAAAAACGACCCCGGTCGCTACCAGCCCCAGGCGGCCACCCTCCAGCGGACCACCTACCTGTCTCCCACCGTCGGCTATGAGATCAATGATGAATGGTCTGTCGGCGCGGGCATTCATCTCTCGCATTTCGGCTTCGCAGCGGACCAGTACATGCGGGCGCCAAACCTGCTGATGGGGGTGGCAGAGGTTCTGCAGGATGCCTTTAACTGTGAAAGCGGTGACGAGCCCCTGCAGCCCTGGCTTGCGTTGTGCGGCGGTAATGTCGGCCCCTGGGATGATATCGGGGCCATGAGCCTGAATCTGCAGGAAACCATCTCGCCCACCTACGCCCTGGGCGTTATGTGGGAGCCGACGGACTGGTTCCGCTGGGGGGCCAGTTATACCTCAGAAGCCGACATGAACCTCAAGGGGCAGTTCGAGATACAGTACACCGATGACTGGTCCGGATTCTGGCAGAGTGTGAATGGCTCTATTCTGGGCGCCATATCATCGGCCATTCTGAGCCTGCCCTCCGGCGCACCGCGGGAGGCGGGCAATGTCAGCATGGATCTGGTTTACCCGCAACATTTTCAGACCGGTATCAGCGTGGATGTTCATCCCAAGCTGACCGTGAACGCGGATGTGGGCTGGACGGATTTTGCCCAGTGGGATGCCTTCAATTTCCAGTTTGATCGTAACCTCGAGTTCCTGAACGCGGCACGCATTCTGTCGCCGGACAATGCCACCTCGGATACCCTGCGCTTGCCGTTGGGTTTCAAGAGCCAGTGGAACTGGGCTTTTGGTGTGGAGTTCCATGCATCATCTCGTCTGGATCTGCGGGCTGGGGTGGAAATCCGGGACTCGGTTATTCCGGACGACCAGCGCTCGATTATGGCGCCATTCGGGGGCGCGAACCTGTACAGTATTGGCATGGGGTACAAGTGGGATAAGGACACGGAAATTGATATGAACCTGTCGTATCTGCAATCGATTGAGACCATTCCGGCCGACACCAGTTGCAACGTGAACTGCGACAACATCACCAACATCATCTATAACCCCTATGCCGACCTCACCATCAAGACTTCCCTGCGGGTGGTGATGGCAGGCTTGAGCTTCCGAACCAAATTCTGATCCTGACAGGGGGGCTGTGATGGGACTTGGTCGATACAGCGGACTGGCGGTCTGTGTGTTTGCGCTCGTGTTGCTGGCAGGTTGCCAGACCGGAAGCAGCGGCGTTGCCGAGCGGGAAGGCTACTTTTCCTGGGTGGATGAGCAGGGCAGGGTGCGTTATTCCCGGATTCCCGACGCCCAGCGCGAAGACGTTACCCCAGGTGAGCCGGATGCCAAGTCCGTCGCCATCTCAGGCGAAGCCACCGGGTCTGAGGCTTATCGGTCGGCCTCTGGCAGCGACCGGGGCGCCGCCGCAAAGCTGGAAGAAAACCTCGAATACACCACCGAGAATTATCCGGATGGTGAGGAGCTGGCGAAAAAAGGGTTTATCCGGCCTGGCCAGCGGCAACCCTATTTCACATGGCGTGATGCCGACGGCATTGTCCGTGTCAGCTATTACACCCCGGATATGCGAACCGAAGAGCAGAAACAGGCGGATCAGGCGCCGGTCATGCTCAGCGATGCCAGCGTATACCTGCCGGTCACTGTAGATGACCATACGCCGGTTGAGGGCCATGATCCCGACGCCTTTGCCATACTGGGGATTGAGGAAACGGATTCGTTTTTCCGGGTATTTGCCGAAAGCTGTTGCCAGACCCTGCCTGCCCGGGATTTCCTGCAGTGGCAGGAAGGCCGTGAGTTTGGTGTTGATTTTGAGGAAGACACGCCCCGCCACCGTTTCAGCACGGGTGATTCGCCCTATCGGCTGATTGCCCTGCCATCCAGCACCTTTGTCCCCGGGTTTGTGATGCGGCTGCGTTCCTACGCCCACAATGGCGTGCTGGTACCAAGCCTGGCATTTCTCGACAAGGACTTTCAGCCCGTGCGGGTAGTGACGGACCTGGTTATGAACTACGAACCGGAAAACTGGCGTCGTCGCGGGTATCTGGAAAGCTGGGTGCCGGCGTTTCCCGGCCAGGGCGAGCGCTGGCTGGTGGTATTCACCCGCCCGGAAGACCTGGCTGGGCAAACGGTGACGGAAGCGGGCGACACGCCCAAAGCGATTCCACACGTTGAAACCGGAGAAATTGGCATCACGACATTTGAGGAGTGATGGCGACCATCAGTCTTCCGGTGCGTCCAGATTCAACCACTGCTGGGACAGCCAGTAGAAGCTGCCGTTACCCGCCGGATGGGTACAGTTGTATCGGAACCGACGGCTGTTGATGGCTTTGGGTGCCTGCACCTCTATGCTATCTCCCACCACTTCAAAATTGATTCGACCGAGTCCTGACGCGAAACAGGTAAGCCGGGAGGGGCTGATGGCATCGGTGGGCGTAAACCTCAAACGCGGCGGATTCTGCTCGAACACCCCGTCGGGCAGGTCTTTGGCCGGTACCGGAAAAGCCTTGCTCATCAGTTTGTCTTTCAGACTGCCCAATTGGCCGTAGGCATTGGCCATGGGGAAACGGGGCAGACGGGTTTTACCTGAGTATTGTCCGATAGCTCCCGATTGTTGCCCGTATCCAAGCCAGCCTCTCTCGCTGAGCTTCTGTTCCAGGGCTTGATCGAATTCGCCGTAGGGATAGGCGAACAGAGGTTCCTCCACGCCAAGACGGTTCTTCAGCTCTTGCTGAGCCTCGTCCAGGCTGCTGGTAATCCGGTTTTCCCATGCCTCTTCGGGTTCACCCCGTCTGCGTGCCAGGTGAGCGTGATCCGTACTGTGATTGGCGATGGTTGCCAGCTCGTTGTCTGCCATTGTGCGGAGTTGCTTCCAGGTCATGTAACCCTTGGCGCCCACTGCGTCAGTATTGACGAAGACAGTGTATGGAAGCCCGAGCCTGTCCAGTAACGGCGCAGCAAAGGTATGGACGGATTCATAGGCATCATCGAAAGTAATGGCCACTTCATTGGTGTCAGGGTGTTCGCCGGCCAGTGCCGCCCTGGTGCCGGCTTCCAGCGGCACCACGTCAAGGTCAAGATCCCGGATCATGTTCATTTGCGCCTCAAACAATGATCGGGACGTGCTGGTCGCCGGAGGTGTACTGTCATCCACGTGGTGATACTGCAGAACCACCAGGTCGGCCTGAGCCTGTGTTCCGGCCAGCAACAGGGCACTGATCAGGGGATACGCAATCAGTTTGTTTATTCGAAGCATGGTCTTGTTTCCTGACACACGGGATCTCGTAGGATGATTTAGGCGTAATGGGCTTTCAGAACCGAGAAGGCCTGATTCAGTTGTTGGATTTCTCCGGTATCACCGCCCCGGTCCGGGTGCGCACGCATCACGAGTTTTCGGAAGCGCTTCTTGACGGTAGCGAACTGCCCCGGTAATTCATCGAAACCCAGCGTCCTGGCCGCCTCGGCGGCTTCCGAGTGCTCGGGCCGGGACAGGGTGTTGCCGGCCCAGAAGTTGTCCATCATTTCCTGAATGGCGGCTTCGGAGAGAAAGTACTGTGATAGATCCAGATAGAACTCACGCAGGGCGTCGGTAGAATCCGGCAGTGCCGTTGATTCGGTGCGCGTCACCATTTGTCCGATACTGAGCCGAAGCGGAGAGATATTCAGGCTCTCGCCCTCCAGGGCAATCTGATCGCGCAGACGGTAGAGTACGTGGAACAGCAGGAAGTGCACCGGGTACAGTCGATCGGGCTCGTGAAAGTCGACGGTGCCAATCAGGCTCCAGCGCTCGCCCTGCAAGGCCCGAATTAGCTCCAGCTCGGATAGCCCGGCCGGGCCTGCGGCCCGCAGCTCGTGCTCCACGGCAACCAACAGGTGCTGCACCTGTTGCTGTAGCCAGCTGCGCTCTTCACCACGGGCTTCGGGTGAGTCATCGAGTATCTGGTTATCTGCGGAGATGGTCATGGCCATCATGGTATGCCAGTCAGCCTTCGCTTGAAAGCCTGGTCAGGGCCGGGAAGCCGCCCAGAAACAGCTGGGTGGAAAACTCAGCCGCTGTTCTGGCTTCGTCCTGGGCGAGTTCCGGCTTCTGGTGAGCCCGCCTGGCCACCAGCATGCTGGTGTCGTAGGCCACGCCAAAAAACGCGGCGCAAAGATAGTCCGCATCGACTGCCGGCAGCAGCCCACGGGTCATGGCGTTGCGAACGTCTTCCTCAAGGGACAGCATGGTCAGGCCCAGAATATCTGAGCCGAACAGGTTTCTCAGGGCGCGCTGATTCTGATGGGCCAGTTCATACACCACCGGATCTTTCGCGGTGGCACTGTAGAGCGCCAGATAGGCACGGTAGACAAATTCCTGGGTTGAGGATGCAGATTGTCGCTGCTGGCTCATGTCGTTGTTGAGCGAGGTCAGGAAATCGCTGAGCAGGGCCGCGAAGATATCCTGTTTGCTGGAAAAGTAGTTGTAGAAGGTGCCGGCGGCGAGACCGGTTCTGCGGACAATGTCCCGAATGGTGGTGTTGTCGTAACCGTGTTCCTGAAAACAGTCTCTGGCCGCCCTGAGAATGGCGTGACGATTTCGGATACGGTTGAGCGCGCGCTTGCCCGTGGCTTGTGGTGAAGTCAATTTCAACATATCCATGTTGCTATCCTGTCCCTGATGGTTTGTGGCGCGTATAATTGCCCGCTCACTTACCTTGTGAGCGTGAAAACGAATGCCCGAAGCAATGACTGCCAGCCCTGAGAAGACACCGGCTTCTGATTACGAACGTCGCCAGAAACTGGAGCTTAACAAATTGCAGAAACGTCTGCGCCGTGAAGTTGGGCAGGCGATTGCTGATTTCTCGATGATTGAAGCCGGAGACAAGGTGATGTGCTGTCTGTCCGGCGGCAAAGACTCCTACGCCATGCTCGATATTCTGCTCAATCTGCAGAAGAGTGCGCCAGTGCGTTTCGAACTGATTGCCGTGAACCTGGACCAGAAACAACCGGGTTTCCCCGAGCATGTCCTGCCGGACTATCTTGAGTCGATGGGTATCGAGTATCACATCATCGAGAAAGACACCTACAGTATTGTTAAGGAAAAAGTGCCTGAAGGGAAGACCACTTGCGGACTGTGTTCACGCCTGAGGCGGGGCATTCTCTACAATTTCGCCGAGGAGCATGGTGTAACCAAGATTGCCCTGGGCCATCACCGGGATGATTTGCTGGAAACCCTGTTCCTCAACATGTTCTACGGCGGCAAACTCAAATCCATGCCACCGGTGCTCCACAGCGACGATGGCCGCAATACGGTTATTCGTCCTCTGGCCTATGCCAGGGAGAAGGATATTGCCCGCTACGCGTCACTTCGGGAATTTCCGATCATTCCCTGCAATCTCTGCGGCTCCCAGGAAAACCTTCAGCGACAGGTCATCAAGGAAATGTTCCAGACCTGGGACAAACAGCATCCTGGCCGTCTGGAAACCATGTTCCGGGCCCTGTGCAATGTCGAGCCGTCGCACCTGGCCGATCCGGAATTATATGACTTCAGGGAAGGGCGGCGTCTTGGCGGCAAGCGTCAGGCCGTTCAAACCGCGGAGCCCCAGCAGGATTTTGGCCGGCTGGATGTACTGAATCTCTGATCGTCAGTGATTCAGCAGGGCCTGGAAAGGCAGCGTCCAGAGGCCAAACAGGATTAACAGCAGGCCACTGAGCTTGCGGAAGCTCTGGTTGCTTTTCAGGCCTCTTATCCAGTTGGCGGCGAAGCCCGTCACCAACATCGACGGCAGGGTTCCCAGTCCGAAGAACATCATCGTGAGAGCGGCGCTGCTGACGGTTGGTTGGAGCGCCGCCCATCCCAGTGTGCTGTAAACAAGGCCGCAGGGCAGCCATCCCCACAAGGCACCGAGAGCAAGGGCCTGGCCGCCATTGTGAACCGGCAGGAACTTGCGGGTAAGCGGCGACAGGAAGCGCCATGCCGGCGCCCCGACCCGTTCGATGTAGCGAATACCCTGCCACCATTGCCCCATGGATAACCCCATCATGATCAGCAGCAATCCCGCCAGGGTCATCAGAGCCAATCCGGCACCATGCCACTGGCTGGCGGCACTGGTGCTGAGCAGGGCAATCAGGGTTGCGATCAGGGCGTAGCTGGCAATCCTGCCAAAATTGAATGCCAGCAAGAGCAGGGTCTGCCGAAAGCGGAAGCCCCGGCCTACCGGCAATGCCATGGACAGCGAGGCGCTGATGCCGCCACACATGCCCAGACAATGGGTACTACCGAGCAGTCCTATCAGGAAGGCACTGGGGTAGCTCAGATAGAGTTCAGGCTGCATCCGCTATCCTGTCAGCCCTTGTCGGTATCGGTATCGGTTTGCTCCGCTTCGTCTTTCTGGCCGTCAGGTTTCGACTCGTTACGGCGGGCTTCCTTGGGAATCATATCCTTGTCATCGTCGTAGAGAATGCGATGAGCGGGGCCGTCCATGTCATCGTACTGCCCGTTCTTGACGGCCCAGGAAAACAGAAGGACGCCCAGCGCCACCAGGATGAGCATAAGCGGAACCAGTATCATGACAATCTGCACGATAACCTCCTGTTCATAAGTGTATGGCCCAAGGTATCAGGCTGCTTCTGGTGCGCCAAGGGTGGCCTCCGGGGGCGGTGTGCCCTTGTTGGACCGGCTGAGTCGTAAGGCGTTCAGCACAACGATCAGTGAGCTCAGGGACATGCCGATGGCAGCAAGCCAGGGGGGCACCAGGCCGGCTGCGGCCAGGGGCAGGGCGCAGACATTGTAGCCGAACGCCCAGATCATATTCTGGCGGATGATTTTCCGGGTTTGCTTGCTGGTTTCAATCGCGGCGACCAGGGAATTCAACTGGCCGTTAAGTAGCACCGCGTCGGCTTTCAGTTGAGTCAGGTCTGCCGCTGTACCCATAGCCACTGAAATACCGGCTCCGGCCATGGAGGGCAGGTCATTCAGTCCGTCACCCACCATCATCACCCGGTGCCCGTCCGCGCGAAGCTGTTCCAGTACTTCCAGTTTCTGCTCCGGTGAGGCTTCACCAATGGCTCGGTCAATGCCCAGTGCATGAGCCACCTGCTGCACGTGGCCGGAGCGATCCCCACTAAGCAGCAAGGTCTCGATTCCGGATTTCCGTAACGCCTGCAAGGCTTGTGACGCGTCTTCCCGTATCTTGTCATCCAGCCGGAAGCGTGCCAGCCATTCCTTGTCTGTCGCGAGCCAGATTTCCATGCCTTGGGCGTCTTCACCTTCTGGCGCAATTGCTGACGTGTGCTCGGCGACAAAGGCTTTGTGCCCGATGTAGACCGCTCGGCCATGGTAATGCCCGGACAAGCCACCGCCCAGGTGGTTACTCACCTGGCTGACGGTTAGCGAAGGCTGCTCGTGGAATACCCTGGCAATCGGATGTTCTGAATGCTTCTCCAGCCCTGCGGCGATCCGGATGCAGGTGTCCTGATCCAGACTGCCGAACACCGATTGATCGGTCAGGCTGAGTTCTCCCCGGGTCAGAGTCCCGGTTTTATCAAACACCACGGTATCGATGGTGTTCATGGATTCCAGGGTGTGACCGCGAGTAGGCAGGAAACCAAGCTTTCTCAGGCGCACCGTGGCAGATGTGATCGCCGTTGGCGTAGCCAGCGACAGGGCGCAGGGGCAGGTAACCACCAGTACGGAAAGCGTGATATCGAAGGCGTTGTCGGCGCCGGCCAGCCACCAGCCTGCCCAGACCACTGGTGCCAGTATCAGCACGCGGCCAACGAACTTGCCCGCAATGCGATCGGCCATTCGGGCCACCGGCGGCTTTTCGGACTGTACGCGATCCAGAACTCGCAAGATGCCGGACAGCCGGGTCTGGGCCCCGGCATGGGTGACGCGGATGTCGAGCGGATTTTCCCCATTTACGCTGCCGGCATGAACGGTGTCGCCCGGCTTGCGGGTTTCTGGAAGGTATTCACCGGTGAGAGCGGCTTCGTTCAGGGTAGACTCCCCCGAGACGATTTCGCCATCCACAGGTAGCGTTTCCCCTGGTCGAACCCGGATCACATCACCCGGTTGTACCTGGTGAATGGCGATGATTTCTGCCTCACCGTTCAGGACCCGCGCCGCGACAGAAGGCTGGAAGCCCGCAAGGGCATTGCCGCTCAGTCCGGCGCGATAGCGAGCCTGAACTTCAATGTATCTGCCCAGCAGCAGGAAGAAGGTGAACATACATACGGATTCGAAATACACTTCCTCGCCGCCGATCAGCGTTATCCAGGCGCTTGCGCCGTAGGCAAGCCCGATGGCGATGGCCACCGGTACGTCCATGGTCAGATGACGGGAGAGCAGATCCCGGCGGGCATTGGTAAAAAATGGGCGAGCGCTGTAGAACACCACCGGAGTGGCAACCAGCAGACTGAACCAGCGGAAAAAATCCACAAAATCCGTGGAAAGATCACTGACAAGTTCAAAGTACAGGGGAAAAGCCAGCATCATGCTCTGGAAGGAACCGATCCCGGCCACCGCCAGACGAATGAGCATCGAGCGGTGCTCTGCCTTGAGCGCCTGTTCGGCTTCGTCTGCCTGATAGGGGCGGGCGGTGTAGCCAAGTTCGTGGATGGCAATCAGAAGGTCGCTGAGACGTGCCTTGTCCGATGCCCAGACCAGGCGAGCCCGCTGTGTGGTGTGGTTTACGGTAAAGCTCTGCACGCCTGGCTGCTGCTTCATGTGATTCTCAAGCAGCCAGATGCAGGCGGCGCAGGTAATACCGCCGATCAGCAGCTGTGCCTCCTGGCCAGCCTTGACTGGTGCCACAAAGGCTTGCTGAACCAGGGGGTGATCCAGTTCCCGGATACGATCGAGTTCTGACCGGGTCAGCTCTCTTGGCGTAACGGCGGGTTCGGTGCGAAACTCATAGAAACCGGTCAGACCCTCCTGGTGGATGGTCTGACACACAGCCTTGCAACCCTGGCAACAAAAATGCCTTTGCTGTCCCTGCAGTTCCAGGGTGATCGGGGGTTCGCCATCCGCTGGTTCTCCGCAATGGAAGCAGTTCAGGGTGGTCACCCTTGGGCGTCGCCTTCTGCGTTAATGCGTATAGGGGTGGAGGAAGGAAGCCTTACCTCACCCTTTACCCGCCAGTCGTTGTCTGGCCCCTGAAGGTCGTAGTACCAGCGACCACTGACATCCTCAAGGAGCTGGCCCCGGTATTGACCAGGAGCAACCTGGGTAAACTGGATGGTTTTATCCTGACCAGACAATGTCGGGTGATACAGGTTGAACACCAGATACGGGTAATCGGCGGCACCATTCACGGTGCTCAGATCCAGTGTTGCAGAACGACCATTCAGGCTCAGCGTACCCGCCATCTTCAGATCGGCCGCCTTTTCATCACGGGCAATGGACATATTGATGCCACGGCCCTGTTTGGAGTAGTCGTCGGTTACCAGCGAGTTGTCCATGCTGGACGATACTGTCAGGGCAGTGATTCCCCACATGATCGACGCCAGCGGAAAAATGGTCAGGAACCAGAACCACGGCTGGCGATACCAGGGGGCAGGTGTTGCGTTATCAGTCATTACGGTCTTGTCTCGGTTTATGGCTTCAGAGCCGGTTGTCGGGCCCTCTTGTTAGCGGGGCCTTGGACCAACAAACCGGCTTTCAGTTTCAAGTTTAATCAATGAATCCGGTTGGGACTCGGCGTAGAAACGAATGTCGTTATTGGTATCCACCAGCGCTTCCGGTGGCACATCAACAACCGTGGGCAATGAGAGATTCTCGCCACTGCTCACCGTTACCGTGGTGTCTGTCAGAATACGCATGTCTTCAAGGCCGTCCACAGACAGGCTGAAGGTTTGCGGTACTTCTGACATGTTCTGGATCTTGACGGTATACGAGTTTTCCACCCGCCCTTCGCCGTTAAAACTGAACAGGGCGCCGCGATCCCGCAGTACATCCATCTTGGCCGGAACCCGGGTGGCAATGGTAAAGATCACCGCGCTGATCATCAGTATGAGCACGGCGCCGTAGCCAAAGGTACGCGGCCGTAGCAGTTTGGAAGTTTTACCCTCCAGTTCGTTCTCAGTGGTGTAGCGAATCAGCCCCTTGGGATAGTTCATTTTCTCCATAACTTCATCGCAGGCGTCGATACACAGGGCGCAGCCGATACACTCGTACTGGAGGCCGTCACGGATATCGATGCCGGTGGGGCAGACCTGAACACACTGGCCGCAATCAATACAGTCACCCAGGCCAACTTCGGCGGGTTCGACGCCTTTCTTGCGGCTGCCGCGTGGCTCGCCCCGGTTGGGGTCGTAGGAAACAACCCGGGTGTTGGGGTCAAACATCACGGATTGGAATCGGGCGTACGGGCACATATACAGGCACACCTGCTCCCGCATCCAGCCGGCGTTCAGATAGGTGGCGACGGTAAAGAAGGCTACCCAGAAATAGGCCCAGCCGTTGGCCTGTAAAGTGAAGAGGTCAACGATCAGTTCGCGGATAGGGTAGAAATAGCCAACGAAGGTGACGCCAGTCGCCAGCGCAACAAACAGCCAGAGCGCGTGCTTGATCGATTTTTTGGCAAGTTTCTCCCTGGAGTTCGGAGATTTATCCAGTTTCATCCGCTTGTTGCGGCTGCCCTCAACCTTTTCCTCGATCCACATGAAAATAAAGGTCCAGACAGTCTGGGGGCAGGTATAGCCACACCAGACCCGACCGAACAGAGTGGTGATGAAAAAGAGTCCAAACGCTGAAATGATCAGCATGCCCGATAGCAGGAAGAAATCTTTCGGGAAGAAGGTCACGCCGTACAGGTGAAATTCTCGTGCAGGCAAGTCGAAGTGGATCAGGGGCTGCCCGTCCAGGGTAAGCCAAACGAAGAGAAAGTACATGCCCATCAGCAGGGTCAAGCTGACATTCCGGATTCGCTGGAAAAAGCCTTTGACTTCCTTGACGTAGATTTTCTGTCGACTGGCGTACAGGTCGACGGTTTCTGGCTTTTTCTTGTTATTGGAGGAATCGCCGTTCGGGTCAACCTGTTTGACCGGAATCTCGTTGCTCATGGGTACCTCCCGGTGAGTGGTAAAGCTGGGAGCGGGCCTCGGAGGGTCAGCTGATCTTCTCAAGCCTGTACCCGCGGGCGCAGATACAGGGTTGAGAAGACCAGGCCAGGGCGAGCCTGGCCGGGTCGGATTCAGTTAGACAGGCTGTAAACGTATGCCGCCAGGATCTGAATCTGGTCGTCGGTCAGGCGACCGCCTTGTGCAGGCATCTGGTTCTGGCGACCGTTCATCACGGTCTCCTTGATCCACTCATAGGTGGAACCGTAAAGCCAGACATTGTCGGTCAGGTTGGGCGCACCCATGGCTTCCATACCTTTGCCTTCCGGACCGTGGCAGGCAACGCAGGCCTGAGCGAACACCTGGGCGCCAGCTTTGGCCGCTTCGGCATCTTCTTCGCGTCCACTGAAGCTCAGCACGTAGTTAACCACCTGGTCGACCTGCTCATTGGTCATATTCGGCATGACGCCCTTTGCGGGCATATTGCCGTTACGACCCTGGGCAATGCTGTGCAGGATCTGGTCTGGTTGACCACCCCACAGCCAGTCGTCGTCGGTCAGGTTGGGGAAGCCCACCTGGCCGCGAGCGGCGGTGCCGTGACAGACCGAACAGTTGTTGGCAAACAGGCGCTGGCCGATCTTCATGGCGTCATCGTTCTGCGCCAGTTCAGGAATGGCAGTGTCGCCGAACTGGGCATAGATTTCGCCATATTTCTCTTCGGCAGCTGCCACTTCCGCTTCCCACTGGTTGGTGGATGTCCATCCCAGCAGACCCTTGAAGTTGCCCAGGCCCGGGTACAGAGCCAGGTAGCCAAGGGCGAAGATGCAGGTTGCTACGAACAGGTAGAACCACCATTTCGGCAGAGGGTTATCGTATTCCTCAATGCCATCAAAGGAATGGCCCATTGTCCGGTCGGTTTCAGTATCGGTTGTCTGGCTCTTGCGGGTGGCCCAGAGGAGCCACCAGCAGCCGAAAACGGTACCGAGCACGATCACACTGACCCAGATGCTCCAGAAGGTACTCATTGTTTCTTCTCCGTTTTTTCCTGTTCGAGAGTACGCTTTTCGACTTCGTCGTCATCGAAGGGGAGGTGTGCTGCCTCGTCGTTGGCCTTCTTGCGGTGGGCGCTGTACGCCCACCAGACGATTCCGAAGAACGCTGCCATTACCAGCAGCGTGTGAATGCCGCGTAACTCATTAATATCCATGGGATCACCGCTTCTCTGAAATCACAGTACCCAACTGCTGCAGGTATGCGACCAGCGCTTCGATTTCAAATTTGCCTTCGATCTCATTCGCTGCGTTGGCAATCTGTTCGTCGCTGTATGGCACGCCGAGCGTTTGCAGCGTCTTCATCCGGGACTCAATGGAACCGTGATCAACACGATTCTCGAACAGCCACGGGAAGGCAGGCATGTTGGATTCGGGTACCACGCTGCGCGGATCGTACAGGTGCTGGCGCTGCCAGGCATCCGAGTAACGACCACCTACACGAGCCAGGTCCGGCCCGGTACGCTTGGAACCCCACAGGAACGGACGGTCATAAACGAACTCGCCCGCAACGGAGTAGTGACCATAACGCTCAGTCTCAGCCCGGAACGGACGGATCTGCTGGGTATGGCACACGTGGCAGCCTTCACGGATGTAAATGTCCCGGCCTTCCAGTTCCAGAGCGGACAGAGGCTCCAGGCCTTCGACCGGCTCGTTCACCTCTTTGTGGAAGAACAGGGGCACCACTTCCGCAAGGAAACCGCCACTGATGGTCAGCACGATCAGCACGATCATCAGACCAAGGTTCTTTTCGACTATTTCGTGTCTCATCTGGTCTCTCTCCCTTACGCCGCCTGAACCGCAGCATTATCTTCTGCAACGGCGTCTTTCTGGCGTACGGTCATGTACACGTTGTAGGCCATGATCAGCATGCCGGTCAGGAAGATCGCGCCACCGATGAAGCGTACAAAGTAGCCCGGGTAGGAGGCTTCAAGCGCTTCTACGAAGCTGTAGGTCAGGGTGCCGTCTTCGTTCACTGCACGCCACATCAGACCTTGCATGATGCCATTCACCCACATGGCGGCGATGTAAAGCACGGTGCCTACGGTAGCCAGCCAGAAGTGAGCGTTGATCAGGGCAGTGCTGTACATGGCCTGGATTCCCCACAGTTTCGGAATCAGGTGGTAAACCGCGCCGATACTGATCATGGCAACCCAGCCCAGGGCGCCGGAGTGCACGTGGCCGATGGTCCAGTCAGTGTTGTGGGACAGAGCGTTGACGGTCTTGATAGACATCATCGGGCCTTCGAAGGTAGACATACCGTAGAAGGACAGAGAAACCACCAGGAAACGCAGGATAGGGTCAGTGCGCAGTTTGTGCCAGGCACCGGACAGGGTCATCATGCCGTTAATCATACCGCCCCAGGACGGCGCCAGCAGAATCAGGGACATGACCATGCCTGCGGTCTGTGCCCAGTCAGGCAGAGCGGAGTAATGCAGGTGGTGACCACCGGCCCATACGTAGGTGGCGATCAGTGCCCAGAAGTGCACGATAGACAGGCGATAGGAGTAAACCGGACGGTTGGCCTGCTTGGGAACGAAGTAGTACATCATGCCCAGGAAGCCAGCAGTCAGGAAGAAGCCCACCGCGTTGTGACCGTACCACCACTGCATCATCGCATCGGTAACACCCGCATAGGCGGAGTACGACTTGAAGGCGGTGGCCGGCAGCGCCATGTTGTTACCGATATGCAGTACAGCAACGGTAATGATGAACGCGCCGTAGAACCAGTTGGCAACGTAGATGTGCGGAGTGCTACGCTTCATCACGGTTCCGAAGAACACCAGGGCGTAGCTGACCCAGACAACCGCAATCGCGATGTCAATCGGCCATTCCAGCTCGGCGTATTCCTTGGACGTTGTCAGGCCCATCGGAAGGGTGATGGCAGCAGCCACGATGATCGCTTGCCAGCCCCAGAAGGTGAACGCCGCCAACCCGTCAGACATCAGGCGAGCCTGGCAGGTTCGCTGAACGACGTAGTAGGACGTTGCAAAAAGGGCACTTCCGCCAAAGCCGAAGATTACGGCGTTGGTATGCAGCGGCCGCAAGCGACCGAAGTGAGTAAAGGGCAGGTCGAGGTTGAGGGATGGCCAAACCAGCTGTGCTGCAATCAGCACACCCAGAGCCATACCTACAATACCCCATACCACTGTCATGATGGCGAATTGTCTCACCACCTTATAGTTGTATGTCAGGTTTGCATTTACTGTGCTCATAGCCTTACCAATGGGTTCAGGATGGGGAATTATGCGGGGGCAAGTATGGAGAAACGATTATTCCTTTGCAATGATCAAGATCAAGTTATGACATCCGTCAAATCCGCCGGAATCAGTAGGCTGGCCAGTAAGTTGCAAGTCTATTCAATGTGTTTTTATTGACGCTTTAATGGCTTGCCAGATCCATTCTGTCACCGGGTTTGATCTGCGACAGGAGCGAGAGAGGGAAAATTGGTGAAAAGAATTAAGACCAAAGGCTACGGAAAAGATGCCAAAGCCGTAATGATACTGGCCCACGGTGCTGGCGCGCCCATGGATTCATTGTTCATGGAGTTGTTAGCGGAGGCTCTCGCAGGGCAGGGCATCGAAAGTGTGCGGTTCGAGTTTCCCTATATGGTGAAGCGTCGGGAGGATGGCAGAAAACGACCGCCCGATCGGCAGCCGGCTTTGCTGGCGGCATTTGAAGATCAGGTGTCCCTGGCCAGAGAGGAGCTCGGAAGTCAGGTACCGCTGCTGGTGGGGGGGAAATCAATGGGAGGGCGGATGGCCACGCTTCTGGCTGCCGGGAGGTCCAGGGATGTTGATGGCGTTGCCTGTTACGGCTATCCGTTTCACCCGCCGGGGAAGCTGGATCGTTGGCGGATTGAACATCTGGGTGAGGTTGCGGTTCCTCTATTGGTGGTGCAGGGTACCCGGGACCCATTCGGCAAACCGGATGAGCTGAAGGCGCAGGGGCAGATCCCGGGCCTTACCCGGCTGTGCTGGCTGGACGGCGGAAATCACGATTTTCAGCCTCTGGCGCGGCAGCCAGAGCAACAGTCCGACCTGATTGCGCAGGCTGCTCTTCTGACGCGTCAGTTTGCCGAAGATGCCGTACTTTGATCAGGCGTTGAAACACGATTGGCGAGTACGATCTGATTCCGCCCTGCGCCTTTGGCCTGATAGAGTGCTTCATCGGCTTTCCGGAAGAGGTCGGACGGCTCCTGTCCCGTAGCCAGTTCGGCGATCCCGGCGCTGAGTGTCAGATGAAAAGTCTCATTGCCCGGAGCGATAAGCGGGGTTTTCCGCATGGCTTTGAGTATGGCGAGACAGAGCGTGCGTGCCCCGTCCAGGTCCGTGCCCGGGAGCAGCAGGGCAAATTCCTCACCGCCAAACCGGATGGCCACATCCCTGGGGCGTTTGACATGCTCATCCAGAATACCCGCGATCTGTTTCAGGCACCGATCGCCAAAGTCATGGCCCCAGGTGTCGTTAATTCGCTTGAAGTGATCTGCATCAATCAGGGCCAGGGATAATGGATTTCCGGTTCGACGGGCCTCCCTGCAGAGTTCGGGTAAAAGGTTATCCATGTGACGCCGGTTGTACAGGCCGGTGAGCGCATCATTGAGGCTTATAGAGGCCAGTTTCCGGTTTGCCTGCTCCAGTTCCCGCATGGTGTTGCGGAGCTGGGCCGTGCGCTCATGAACCTTTAGTTCCAGTTCCGTCCGGGCCTGGTGTTCGACATCCAGCAATTTCTGGTTAAGCAGGCGCCAGCGTTGCACCAGGGCATAGTTCAGAAGGATCACCTGGCCACCGACGACCGCCTGCATCATCACTTCCCGGGCCGGGTAATCGCCCAGATAGCCAAACGCGGCCATGGCATAGATCAGTGCGCCGATAACCATCACCATCCAGGCTGCCAGGTACCAGAAGGCGGGTTTGTAGCCCTGTCGCCAGCGGACGTAGGCGATGACCTGCAGAGCCACAATTACCACAAGCGCCAACGCGGTGTTGATCAGAATGGATTTTGTATAGGGAATGATGAGTGTCACTGTCACAGCGCCCGCGGCGATTGTGGCCAGTGATTTCAGCGCTTTGGCCGAAAGAGTTCCCGGGCCGACCTCCAGAAAGGAACTGCCAAAAAGGGCCATTGCCAGTGCACAGACCGCGAGCGTCAGTGGAATGGAGAGATTTGCCAGCGCCGTACTGTTGGGCCAGAAGTACTGGTTGGCAAAGCCGCCCATGGCGAACAGGAACATACCCAGAGAGGCAATGTAGAAGGCGTTGTAAAAGTAGTAACGGGTGCCGGAACTGAAGAACAGCAGAAGGTTGAATGCCGCCAGTACCAGCATCGCGCCATAAAACAGGCCGTGCACGAGAGTGAGATGATTGCTTTCGGCAACAACCTCACCCGGTGTCATCAGGCCCAGGGGCACATTCAGTGCGCCACTGCTATGCACCCGGATGAGGATGGCGCGGCTTTCCCCGGCATTCAGTGTGACGGGGAGCAGGTAATAACGGTAATCTATGCCTCTTGTGGCGAACGGGAACAAGTCGCCGGTCGCCAGTGGCGGTCGGACGTCTTCAGGGCTGTAGCCGCTTTGGTAGCGGCTTTTTTGCCAGAACGTCACCTCATCCAGCAGTGGGTAATGAAGCTTCAGGTACCAGAGACCGGATTCTGTGCTGCTGTTGCGGACATTGAGCTGAATCCAGTACACGGAATCCGTGTGACTGAATACCAGATCATGGCCCCGGGCTGATTTCCAGGCCAGTTCAGCCGGCAGGTCCTCCGGTGCGGTTGCTGAATGGGCGGGTTCACCCGGGCGGGCCGAGTAGAAACAGATGTGGTGGTTGATCGCACTTCGGGCGTCCGGGCTGGCGGCATCAAGAGCGGGACACGGTTCCATAGCCGCAAGCTGGCCGCTGAACAGCAGGCAAGCCGTGGCCAGAAAACAGGCCGTAAGCAGGTTCCAGAGTCGGAGCATCTTCCACCAAGCGGTACGTTGGGAGGCAGAAAGTGTAGCCAGCGTGAACAAGTGCTGCCGTTAAACACGTTCAAGTTTTATCGCTGTCAGTGCGTCAGAATCCTGACAGTGGTCACCAACAAGGTTATGGAATGCAACAGATAATGCTGATGTGTCGCCCGGGGTTTGAAACCGAGGCGGGCCAGGAGTTGATGGATTCGGCGGCCGCTTGTGGTCTGTTCGGTTACTTTCAGCCGATCAGGAACGCAGGGCTCGTGCGGTTTACCCTTGGCGGGCCCGAATCTGCCTTTGAATTGATGCAGAGAATACCGTTGGACGAGCTGGTCTTTGTGCGGGACTGGTTTCTGGTGATTGGCGATTGCCCGCTGCCGGCCAGGGACCGGGTTGGAGCCGTTATCGAGTTCCTCCGGGGCGCCGATTGGCAGGGCAGCCTGGCATCACGACTGGAAACCCGGCTTACGGAAACCAATGAAGACCGCGATCTGGGTAACTTTGCCCGAAAATGGGTGGCACCCCTGTCCCGCGGACTCAGGGAGGCGGACATGCTGGCGCAGGACTCGGCCAGTGCCAAAGGTGACCGTCTGGAGTTGCTGTTGCTGGATTTCGAAACGGCTGTTGTCGGGTTAAGCCTGGCCGATAATCGATCCCCTTTTCCGCAGGGCATACCCCGTTTGCGTTTGCCTGCCTCAGCGCCCAGCCGGTCTGCGCTCAAACTCGAAGAGGCGTGGAAAGTCTTCATTCCTGAAGATCGTTACCTGGACTATCTGGGTGGGGGGCGGAAAGCGGTGGATCTGGGCGCCGCTCCCGGCGGATGGACCTGGCAACTGGTACAGCAGGGCATGATGGTGACGGCGGTCGATAATGGCCCCATGAATCCAGAGTTGATGGCCACAGGGCATGTTGAGCATGTCCGGGCTGATGGCTACGCCTGGCGCCCGAAGCGGGCCGTGGACTGGATGGTCTGCGATATCGTCGACAAGCCCCGAAAAACAGCGCGCCTGGCGCTGGAGTGGGTAGGCGGCAAGCTGTGTCGCTACACCGTGTTCAATCTCAAGCTACCTATGAAGAAACGTTATGAGGAGTGGCTGATCTGCCGGGACATACTGCTGCAGGGGCTGGCAGAGGCCGAGCTCAATTGCCGGCTCCGGGCCCGGCACCTCTACCACGACAGGGAAGAAATAACCTGCTTCATCGAGCGCCTGGACTGATCGCCGGGCTCACGGCATATCGCTGTGCTGGAGCACGGTAATGGCTTCATCCCGGTCCATCATGGGGGTGAGTTCCGCCATTAATTCCCGGCGTTCAGGAGAGCGGTACCAGCGATCCCAGTCTGCCTCTGAGCGCCAGTTTGCCAGTGTCATGCGATGGTTGGGGTCGCGGCAGTCGACCAGGGTCTCACCGGAGATAAAGCCCGGGGCACTGACGGCCTGCTGTAACACTTTTCTGGCCCGGTCTTCGTATGCCGACTCCAGAGTTTCGGCAATATGGCGTTCAATAAGTACCCGAATCATGACAATCTCCCTTTATTTTCGCTGCTATAAACAATAATTTAGCACTGGATTCAGAAAAATCACGCTACTTGCAGGAGGTCACGCGTGTCCGATCATGATTATCACGCAGAACTGGATGCACGGGGACTATTCTGTCCCGAGCCGGTCATGATGCTGCACAATCGCATCCACGATGTTGAGATTGGGCAGGTGCTGCGGGTGGTGGCCACCGATCCTTCAACCACTCGGGATATCCCG
This sequence comes from Marinobacter sp. RI1, assembly GCF_041155085.1. Lineage (NCBI taxonomy): Bacteria > Pseudomonadati > Pseudomonadota > Gammaproteobacteria > Pseudomonadales > Marinobacteraceae > Marinobacter > Marinobacter sp. RI1. The sequence goes on along the minus strand of NZ_AP031605.1, from coordinate 2,843,613 downwards.
AGGTTCTGCCAGTTCCTCGGGCACGAACTTCTCAGTCAGCAGGAAGCGGGCGGCGAATTCCTGTTTCTGATCCGCCGCTGTCAGGACGCCTGACTCAGAGTTTCTGACCAATGTTGGCCACGTGCTCCAGAAACTGATCCCGATCCATCTCGCCCAGTACGCGGGCGTTGCTGAGCTCTGACCCGCTCGCCTGATAGAACAGTATTGCCGGGGGGCCAAACAGGCCGAGTTCATCCAGCAGGGCCTGCTGGGCGGGCGTGTTGTCCGTCATGTCGATCTGCAGCAGGGTGTAGGGTGACAGTGCCTGGATGACCTGGGGATCGCTGAACACATTGCGTTCCATGACTTTGCAGGAAATACACCAGTCCGCATAGAAGTCCAGCATGACGGGCTGCCCCCGGTCACTGGCATTGGCCAGCAATGTGCGGATCTGGTTCGGATCCTCAACACGCTGGAAGCTGGCATGTGATAGCTCGCCCGCCACTGGTCCCGGCGCCGCGGAGGCGACAAAGGGCGCCAGCGGCTTGAGCGGGTCGTTGGCGCCGCTGACGGCACCGGCCAGCAAGGCCAGGCCATAGGCAAACATAACTAGCCCCAGCCCCTTACGGGTGCGCTGCCAGCCAGCCTTGGCGGCATCGAATGCGCCCAGCTGTACGCCAGTAATAGCAATCAGCAGCCCCCACATGGTCAGGCTGAACCAGACCGGTACCAGGCGCTCAACCAGCCAGATAGCCACGGCCAGCAGCATGACACCGTAGAAGTGCTTCACCGTGGTCATCCAGTGCCCTGAGCTTGGCAGCAGTTTCCGGCCGCCAACGGCAACCAGAATCAGGGGAACTCCCATGCCCAGGCCCAGTGCCAGCAGCGCCACACCGCCGATCACGGCATCCTGAGTGGTGGAAATGTACAGCAAGCTGCCGGCCAGTGGCGCAGACACGCAGGGCGAGACAATAAGTGCTGAAAGGGCACCAATGCCGAAGATGCTGGCGACACGGCTACCAGTCAGGCGATGGCTGGCATCGTTGAGGGGTTCCCGAATAAAACGTGGTAGCTGGATTTCGAACAAGTCGAACATCGACAGCGCAAAGACCACGAACAGGCCAGCGAAAACACTCAGCACCCAGGGCGACTGTAGCTGCGCCTGGAGATTGAAGCTGGCGCCCAGCAGGCCGGTAATGACACCCGCCGCGGCGTAGGTTAATGCCATGCCCAGCACATAGCTGCCAGACAGCAATAATGCGTGGCTGGTGGTTCTTGTATTACGCCCGGAGACCATGGAGGAGATGATGGGGACCATGGGCAGAACGCAGGGCGTAAAGGTCAGCCCCAGACCAAGCAAAAAGAATACGCCGGCGATCATCCAGATCGACTGGCTGGACAGAAAGCCGGCGAGGCCGGTCGCGGTGGAGGTATCTGCGGGCGCCGCATTTCCGGTATTGGAGGTCACTCTGTTGGCAGCGGTGCCGGCGGTGTCGCCACCAGGGTAATAGAGGATGTCCCGGGTCTGCGGGGGATAACAAAGCCCGGCCTCTGCACAGCCCTGGTAGGTCACCTGAAGCTCCGCTTCCCGGACACCGTCGGGCAGGGTGATGGGGACCCTGGCCTGGACCGGATCAAAAAAAACGGTGATCTCACCAAAGAATTCGTCTTCAGTCAGCGTGCCCGGCAAAGAAAAGCCGGGTTCGCCAACCTGTACACCATCAGTTACGGCATTGATCTGTATGCGGCTTTTATAGAGGTAATGGCCGGGGGTGATATTCCAGGCCAGCACCACAGCCCCGTTATCAGTGGTGTAATCAAAGGGCAGTGCTTCATCTACCGGCAGAAATTCGCTGTTACCAAACAGGCTGCCATTGCCGGAGCCCAGAGCCTTGACTCCGGGAGACGCCAGCGACAGTACCACTGCCAACACAAGCAGAAGATGGTAGGACAGATTTCGCGTAGGAGCACTGAAGGCCTGGACTGCTGACATGGATACGGTCATTTCCTGATTCTGGTATGCATGAAGTCGGTTCGAAGCCAGTGGACACCATGCTGTGGCGAAAGTTCCCACTGGTATTGGCCGCGTTAAAGTCGCACAATAGCCAACCGATGAATCACAATCCAGACGATCTTATCATGCTGTTCAATGACCTGTTCCGGGAATCATACCGGACGATTCTGGTCAGGGGCAGCGAAGAACCGGAATATCTCCCTGTGAGCGAGCCCGAGGGTCTCGCCAGGGTAGTCTTTGCCCATGGTTTTTTTGCCAGTGCCCTGCACGAGATTGCCCACTGGTGCATTGCCGGTGAGCATCGGCGCACAATGTACGATTACGGATACTGGTACTGTCCGGATGGACGAACACCTGAACAGCAGCAAGCGTTTGAGCAGGTGGAGGTGAAACCTCAGGCCATAGAGTGTCTGTTTTCCCTGGCGGCCGGCTTCCGCTTTCACATCAGTGTCGACAACCTCGCCGGCGGAGGCGCTGCCGATGGAGATGCATTCCGCCTGAATGTGCTCAACCAGGCGAGCGAGTATCTTGCCTGTGGATTACCCCGCCGTGCACAGCAGTTCTACGATTCGCTCCTGCAGTTCTACAGCACTGGCGCCCGGATAGATGAAACCTGGGCTCAATTGAAGACCCGTCTGTTAACTGCAGAGCAGGAATACGATCAATCAAGGATACCTGAACCCCTATGACATCAGAACCAAAGCATACCGGCGATTTACGCTTCAGCGACCTCAACCTGGACAAGCGACTGCTGGATGCCATTTCCAAAATTGGCTTCGAGTACTGCACGCCCATTCAGGCAGAGACGCTGCCCTGGACCCTGGCCTGTGAAGACCTCATTGGCCAGGCTCAGACGGGCACCGGCAAGACTGCAGCCTTTCTGATTACCGCGATTCAGTCTTTGCTGGAGACTCCGATCGACGAGAAAGAGCGTTTTGCCTCCGAGCCCCGTGTTCTGGCGCTGGCGCCCACCCGCGAACTGGCGATGCAGATTGCCAAGGACGCCGAACAGCTGTGTCATTACACTGGCCACAATGTGGTTACTGTGGTTGGCGGGATGAACTACGACAAGCAGCGGGAGCAGTTGCAGAACGAAATTGTCGACATCCTGGTGGCTACCCCGGGCCGATTGATTGATTTCCTGGGCTCACAGGATGTTTTCCTGGATCAGCTCGACATCCTCATTCTGGATGAGGCGGACCGGATGCTCGATATGGGCTTTATCCCGGACGTCAAACGCATCATTCGCAAGTGTACCCCCAAGGATGAGCGCCAGACCCTGCTGTTCAGTGCCACCTTCAACCAGGACGTCCTCAACCTGGCATCCATGTGGACCCGAAATGCTGAGTTTGTCGAGATCGAGCCGGAACAGAAGACCGCCGAACGAGTCGAACAGACCGTTTTCCTCGTGTCCGATAACGAAAAGCTGCCGGTACTGGTGAATTACCTGAAGCGACCGGAAGTGGAGAAAGCGATTGTTTTCGCCAACCGTCGTGACCAGTGCCGTGATCTTGAAGAGGATCTTAAAAACCAGGGTGTGAAAGTGGCGTTGATGTCTGGCGAGATCGCCCAGAACAAGCGGCTGAAAACGCTAGACCAGTTCAAGAAGGGGCAGATCCAGGTGCTGGTTGCTACCGATGTGGCGGGCCGTGGCATCCACGTAAACGGCGTGACCCATGTATTCAACTACAATTTGCCAGACAATGCCGAAGATTACGTTCACCGCATTGGTCGTACTGGCCGTGCCGGTAAAACCGGCGTATCGGTGAGCTTCGCTGGTGAAGAGGACGCGTTTGCCCTGCCGGAGATTGAAAAATACATCAGCCAGAAGCTGAAGACGGCGGTGCCAGATGAGAATCTGACAGCCGCCATGGATAACCCGCCGATTACCCGCAAGCGGGGTGGTCGCCGGCCGCAGGGCAACAGCGGTCGCGGGCCCAGACCACGTCGTCATTGAGAGTCACTGGTGAGACCACTGTTATGCTGATCGTTGCGGACGAGAATATTCCCTTACTGGATTCCTTTTTTGGCGACATCGGAGAGATTCGCCGGGTGAATGGCCGGACGCTGGCTCCGGACCAGGTAAGGGATGCCGATATACTTCTGGTCCGTTCGGTAACCCGGGTAGACCGGCAGTTGCTGGAGGGTGCCCGGGTGCGGTTCGTTGGTACGGCCACGATTGGAACGGACCACATAGACCAGGCCTGGCTCCAGGAACAAGGCATCGGTTTCGCCGCTGCGCCAGGCTGCAATGCCGTCAGTGTGGCAGAGTATGTGCTCTCGGTATTGTCGCTGTACGCAGAAAAGCGGGGTATTGAAGACTGGTCATCCCTGACGGTAGGGATTGTCGGGGTGGGTAATGTCGGTGGTGAGTTGGCCCGAATGCTGGAGCGGCTGGATTTCACGGTAAAGCTCTGTGATCCGCCCAGGCAGGAAGCTGAAGAAGAGCACGCAGAGGAGTTTGTGCCGCTGGCCGAGGCTCTGGAGTGTGACGTTGTAACCTTGCACACGCCGTTGACGCGAACTGGAGACCATCCCACCAACCGGATGATCGCGGGCAGCGAGCTCGCGGCGCTTGGGCAGGATCAGTTGTTGATCAACGCCGGCCGGGGCGAGGTGATAGACGGAGAGGCATTGCTTGCCCGGCTTCAGCAGGCAGACGCGCCCACGGTGGTGCTGGATGTCTGGGAGCATGAGCCCAGAATCAACCCGGATCTGCTAGACCGGGTGTGGCTGGCCACGCCCCACATTGCCGGCTACAGCCTGGAAGGCAAGATGCAGGGCACGGAGATGATCTACCAGGCCCTGTGCCGTTACCTGGGGCTGCCTGTGCGCAAGAAAGCCGGACAGTTTCTGCCGGAGCCGGCCCTCAGTAAAGTGTCCTTTACCAGCAGTGCTGATGAGGATGAGGCCGTTCAGGTTGCTTTGCGCGCCTGTTACGATCCCCGCCGGGACGATGCCCGCCTGCGGCTGACCATGCGCGGTAATCCTGAAGAGCGGGCGCAGGCCTTTGACAGGTTACGCAGGGACTACCCGGTGCGCAGGGAATGCTCGAGTCTGAAAGTGCAGTTGAAGGGTAGCAGCAAGTCGATTCAGGACAGCTTCAGGGCCATCGGGTTCAAACTGAAGATCTGACACCCTGAATGTCTTGCTCGTCAAAAGAGAAAGGCGCCTGTGTGGCGCCCTTTTTCATGTGATTACAGTTTGGCGTTCTGTAGCGCTGCAATTCGGTCCTCCAGCGGCGGGTGGGTCATGAACATTGCTGCCAGACCTTCGCGGGCGCCCCGGTTGATACCGAATGCCTGCAGGGTGTCCGGCATCTGATCCGGAACCTCGCTTTCCTTTTTCAGGTGCGACAGGGCGCTGATCATGGCGCCTCGCCCTGCCAGTTGGGCACCGGCAATGTCGGCACGGTATTCCCGGCGGCGGGAGAACCAGAACACGATGGTGCTGGCCAGGATGCCGAGCACGATTTCTGCCACGATGCTCACGACCAAAAAGCCGATTCCATGGCCGTTCTCATTCTTGAAGATGACCCGGTCCACGAACGAGCCGATCACCCGCGATGCGAAGATAACAAAGGTGTTTACCACGCCCTGGATCAGCGTCAGAGTCACCATGTCGCCATTGGCTACATGGCCAATCTCATGACCCAGTACGGCCCGGATTTCGTCCTTGTCAAAGCGGCTTAACAACCCCTCACTGACCGCCACCAGAGAATCGTTTTTATTCCATCCAGTGGCAAAGGCATTGGATTGCTGAGCAGGGAAGATCGCCACTTCGGGCATGCCGATGCCAGCTTTCTTTGCCAGCTCCGCGACGGTTTCAACCAGCCAGCGCTCCGCCGGCGTGCGAGGTGAGTCGATCACCCGGGCTTTGGTGCTCCACTTCGCCATGGGCTTGGAGAGGAACAGCGAGATAAACGCACCAGCGAAGCCGAACACCGCCGCAAACGCCAGTAGCGAGCCGTAGTCGATGCCTTGTTGTGCCAGATAACTATCGACCCCCAGCAGTCGCAGGGTAAAACTCGCAACCAGAATAACGGCCAGGTTGGTGGCCAGAAACAACAGAATACGCATGGTTTTTTCCTGTATCAGCTTACCGGGAAACGTATTGCCTTTCTGACCGATATATGTGGATCCGGTTCAGCGGTTCAAGAACCTTAACGCCATTTAATGAACGGGTTGCAGGCCTGAATCGTTAAAGAAGGTTGATTGCACCGCCAGACTGATGCGGCTGGAACTGCCGCTTTTCAGGGCGGAGCGCAGCAGATGAATATAGGTGGACAAGTCCTTCTGAACGGAAGGCGGCAATTCGGGTTCGTTTGAAGCCGCCGACAGTTCCCTCAGAAGCGCCTGCGGGGCCGGGGCGCTGAGCCGAACAAATGCCTCCCGGGTCAGCACCGCCTGATCCAGAGCTTCCTGGCGAATGGTATCCACGTATCGGAGCAGGCCTTCTTCGGACAGCCAGAGCAGGGCGCCGAAACAGGCCATGTGGCGCTTGCTGTGCAGGCCGAATTCGTCGGGCTCGTCTGGCCCGGCGATATCCTCCACGAACAGGTTTACCCGCCGGGGAAACGACATGTAGAGCTGAACCAGGGCGATTGCCACGTCCTTGTAGAATTCCTCGACATGAATGTCGGCCATACTGACTCCGGTTTACTGGCGATAGTGTTCAAGGAAATTGCCCAGACGGCCCATGGCATCCGACAGCGTGTCCGCTCTGGGCAGGAAAACAACCCGGAGATGCTGCTTGTCATCAATGTTGAAGGCCGAGCCCTGAACCAGAAGTATTTTCTCCTGGAGCAGCAGATCCAGAACCAGCTTCTCGTCATTCACCACCGGGAAGTGCTTTGGGTCCAGTCTTGGAAACAGGTACAGCGCCCCTTTGGGCTTGACGCAGCTCACCCCGGGAATGTCATTCAGCATGCGCCAGGCGGTCTCACGCTGCTCGTACAGACGACCGCCCGGTGCTACCAGGTCGTTGATGGACTGATAGCCGCCCAGAGAGGTCTGGATCGCCAACTGGGCCGGTACGTTGGCGCAAAGGCGCATGTTCGACAGCATGTCGATGCCTTCGATCAGATCCCGGGCCTTGTGTTTGGCTCCGCTGATGATCATCCAACCAGAACGATAACCAGCCGCCCGGTAGTTCTTCGACAGGCCGTTGTAAGTGAAAAACAGCACATCGTCCGCCATCGAGGCAATGGATGTGTGCTGGGTACCGTCGTAGAGGATCTTGTCGTAGATCTCGTCCGACAGGATGATCAGATTGTGTTCCCTGGCCAGTTCCAGAACCTGCTGTAGCAGTTCCTCTGAATACACGGCACCGGTCGGGTTATTCGGGTTGATCAGCACAATAGCCCGGGTCCGGCGGGTAATCTTTTTGCGAATATCGTCAATGTCCGGGAACCAGTCCTGTTGTTCGTCGCAGCGGTAATGCACCGGCTTGCCGCTGGACAGCGTGACGGCGGCGGTCCAGAGCGGATAGTCGGGGGCCGGAATGAGCACTTCATCGCCGGTGTTTAGCAATGCCTGCATGGACATCACGATCAGCTCGCTGACGCCATTGCCGAGGTAGATGTCATCAATATCGACTTTGGCAATGCCCCGCTGCTGGCAATAGTGCATCACGGCCTTTCGGGCCGAAAACAGGCCTTTGGATTCCACGTAGCCCTGGGCCTGATGCATGTTGTAGATGACGTCTTGCTGGATTTCTTCCGGCACGTCGAGCTCGAAGGCTGCCGGATTGCCGATATTCAGCTTCAGAACGCGGTGCCCTTCTTCTTCGAGCCTGCGGGCCTCACGCAGAACCACGCCACGAATTTCATAACAGACATTGTCGAGCTTGGCGGATTTGAAAAAGTTCTGCATGGGAGCCTGGGTCCTTCGCTAAGGTTCTGAACGAAAGCCTTATTCTAGCGGAGGGACGCCTCGGGGTAACAGGGGCAATTGTGTGGAATTGTGGCCAAATCAGGATAGTTTACGGACCGTCTTTGAAGTGATGTGTCATCAGGCTGACCCGAACTGACAATTCGCAGTATTGTTGCGGGAAATTAAATTGTGCACAATACAATTCGGTCGTTCATACAAATCGGCCCGAGCCGGCCACTACAGGAGAGACATTTCATGGCGAGCGAAACCATCTACAGCTTCAGTGCCAAAGATATTAAAGGGCAGGAAGTTTCATTGGACGATTATCGGGGCAAGGTTCTGCTTATCGTAAATACGGCCTCAAAATGTGGTTTTACACCTCAGTTTGAGGGGCTGCAGTCGCTCCATGAGGAATTGGGGGAGCGTGGGTTTGAGGTACTGGGTTTCCCTTGTAACCAGTTCATGAATCAGGATCCTGGTAACGACGATGCCATCAGCCAGTTCTGCTCCCTGAACTACGGTGTCAGTTTCCCCATGTTCGCCAAGATTGAGGTGAATGGTGACGGCACACATCCGCTGTTTCGGTTCCTGAAACGTGAGGCCAAAGGCCTGATGGGTTCTGAGAAAGTGAAGTGGAATTTCACCAAGTTTCTGGTCAACCGGGAAGGTCAGGTTGTGCGGCGCTATGCGCCAACGGCCAAGCCGGCCGACATCCGCGCCGATATCGAGAAATTGCTCTGACCATGACAGATAACGATCAGATACTGGCGCTTGATAACCAGATCTGTTTTGCACTGTATGCAGCGAACCGGGCGGTGACTGCCAGATACCGGCCGATACTTGAGGAGCTGGGGCTGACCTATCCCCAGTACCTGGTCATGCTGGTGATGTGGGAAGCGGACCGTGAGGGAATCAAGCCGCGGGTCAGCGACCTGGGGGCCAGATTAAGACTGGATTCGGGCACTTTGACGCCGCTGCTTAAACGCCTGGAGCAGCGGGATCTGTTGCAACGGGCTCGGCTCGCCGAGGATGAGCGGGTGGTTCGGCTGAGGCTGACCAATGCCGGACGGGCGCTGCGGGCCAAGGCGGCGAACGTGCCTGGCCGACTTATGTGTGGTCTGGATATTGATCCGGAGCGATTGCTGTCACTGCGACAGGAACTCAGGAGTCTGTTGGAGATTCTGGAGGCAGTGGAGCCCAGCGAGCGATAACCGCCCTGAGTTCGTCACGATTGTAGGGCTTGGTGATGTAGTCATTCATGCCCGATGCCAGGCAATCCTCCCGGTCGCCCTGCATCACATTGGCGGTTACCGCAATGACGGGTAGCGTCTGCCATTGGGGGTTCTGGCGGATAGCACGGGTTGCTTCGTAACCATCCATAACCGGCATCTGGCAGTCCATCAGCACCAGGTCGTAAGTTTTGTTTTGGAGTGCCTCAAGGGCTCTGCGCCCGTTCTCCGCGTGATCTACCCGGTGCCCCAGTTTCTTCAACAGGCTGCTGGCCACCAACTGGTTGACCTGATTGTCTTCCACCAACAGAATGTTTAGAGCCGGTATCGGTTGCTGGCCTGTGCCAAGCGACCGATCCGGGCGTGTTGAGTGCCCACCCGAATCCAGTCCGCCGGCTGCGCAGAGGCATCGGAACAAGTCGTCCCTGCGCAGCGGCAGTGCCACGACGCAGTGTCTGGTGTGATTGCTGGTTGCGGTTCCGGACTGATCGGCCAGAATCACCCCTTCTCCGCGCCAGTCATTGGCAAAGGCAAGGCTTTCCCGGGGCGAATTTGCGGCATCAATCAGCAGGATTCCTTCCGGATGCCGACTGGCACTTCGCACCGGTATGTTCCAGGAACGTAACTGGGACTCAATGGCCAGTCTGTGAGGGTTGCTCTGGGGCAGGGCCATGGCAATACCAATATCGCTCAGGCGTCGTAGCACGCCTTCTGCGATCTCCGGTTCATCGCCCTGGTGTACCGGAAGCGGCAGGGTCACGGTAAAGTGGGTTCCGGCGCCTTCCTTGGAATCCACCAGAATCTGGCCATGCATTCGCTCCACCAGTTGTCTGCAGAGTGTCAGCCCAAGCCCGGTTCCGCCGTAGAGGCGGGTGGTGTCAGTATCGGCTTGGGAAAACGGTGAGAATATCCGGTGCAGGCCTTCTCTCGACATACCGATCCCGGTGTCGATGACTTCCAGTCGCAAGCTGCCCCCGGACCAGCTGGTGCGAATCTTTACGGTGCCTGCATCCGTGAATTTGATGGCATTGCTGAGCAGATTGTTCAGAATCTGACGGGTACGGGTGGGGTCCCCCAGAAAATGCTCTGGCAAATCCGGCGCGGTCTCGTTAACCAGGTTAATGCCTTTGCGCCGGGCTTGTTGAGCGTGCAGGGTTGCGCATTCTTCAATCAGTTTTCTCATGCTGAAAGGAATGCTTTCCAGGGAGAGTTTGCCAGCCTCTACCTTGGAGATGTCGAGAATGTCGTTGAGCAGGCCGAGTAAGCTCTCACCGGCATTCAGAGCGATTTCCAGGCGATTGCGTTGACCTGCGTCTTTCTCGCTTTCCAGTGCCAGACCCAACATGCCCAGAACACCGTTGAGTGGTGTGCGGATTTCGTGGCTCATGCTTGCCAGAAAGTTGGCCCGGGCGCGAGCTCTGCGAACAGCGTCTTCCTTGGCGCGGACCAGCGCCCGGTTACCGCGCAGCAAAGCTTCATTTTTTTCCGAAATCTCCCGGGTGCGGTCCTCCACTTCCCGTTCCAGCTGGCTGGAATAGTTTTTCATGGCGCTTTCGGCGGATCGCAGCTTGGCTACGCTCACTTCCATGTTTTCCAGGTGCTGGTTGATGATGCCCACCATGGTGCCGATTTCATCACCTTTGTGGTTTTCCGGAATCGGAAGCCGGACTTTCTCCGGAGAACTTGCCCGCACCTGACTGAGGGCGTTGATGACGTTCATCATGGGCCGGGTCAACACAAAATAGAAAATGGCGAGCAGTACACCGGAGAGCGCAAGGCTTTTCAGCAGCCCGATAATCAGGGTATTGGTCGCCCGGGTGAGAAACTGTATGCCGTAATGATAGGTGTCGATGGTTACAACAAGCTGGCCCAGAGGCAGATCCGCCAATTGCGGCACCTGCAGTTCCTCATTGAACACGCGGCTGGCGCCAAACAGCAGATCGCTGATCCAGCGATAGCGGGAAACCGGGCTGCTCTGGCTGGCCGCAGCCATGGTCTGGCCATCGCTGTCAATAATTCGGGCGTCTATGGTGGCAGGGTGTTGCAAGAGGCCGTCGAGCAGCTCCTCCGCGAGCCGGACATCAATGTTATAAGCAATCTGGGAGGCCGGGCTCTGGCTGATTTCAATCAGGGCGCGAACTTCGCGGTCCATCGATTCCCGGGCGGTGAAGTAGTCCAGGGTAATCTGGATCAGGTTCAGTACCAGGCCCAGCACCATGGCGACCAGGACCGTGTCCCGGGTGAGGCGATAGGAGAGCCGTTGCCTGATTCTGTTAAACACGATGTTGCGTCATCCTTGAGATATGGGCGTTTACGAAGCGGCGTTCAGTCGTCGTAATCCGCTTTTTTCTTCCAGGTGCCGTCGTCCTGCAGAAAGTTGTCCCATTCCTTGTCCAGCTTGGAATGGCTTTCCTCATTCATCTTGCCCTCTGTGCTCATTTCCTCAAGTTCCTTGATGCGGGTACGGAAACTCTTCACCGCTTTCATGGCCAGAGGGTTGTCCCGGGATTTGCCCATCTCAGTACTGGCAAGGTGGTAAGCGTGAATGGCCTTGCGGATCTGGTTCTGGCGAATGAAATCCCGGGCCTGGAATACGTGCAGGTCGGCGTGGGTCTTGTGCACCAGAAACAGAACATACTTCAGATTTTTCTTGGCGGTGGCAGAGTCAATCCGACCGGCTTTGTGCATAGCCTCAATCAGCTTGAATAAGGCCTGAAGCAGTTCTTTGATGTAGGTGGACTTTTCCGGAGAGTCGACTTTTACGGGGGGGCGTTGGTCGTTTTTCTCCAGAATCTGTTTTCTGGTTTGCGCAATATTCTCAAGCCACTGTTTTACCGGCTGGTCACTCTTCAGCGCGGTCAGTTCCTGGCAGGCATCTTCCATGCGCTTGAGCAGCAACAGTTTGAGGTCTGGTGTGAGGTATTGGCCGGGAATCTCGGTAAGCAGGCGGTAGGCCTTGTTGTAAGCATCTTCCTGAGCCGTCATTTTGCGAACGCGTTCGATTCTCGCTTTTTCCCGCATCTGACTGAAAACGATAATAACCAGGGAAACGGTGACGATCGCGGCGAGCAGCAGCACAATGGTAGTGGTATCCATGGTGTGGATTATGGCTCCGGATTGAATGAACGTCTGGCCCGAGGGCTTTTATTAGTTTTGATGTTATTCGGTAACGCCCTGAAAGCCTAGCAGAAATATGCTATCCCGTCCGTTTCTGGTTGTAAGCACGACGGAAGCCCCATTTATTACGTGAATTTTTGGTTTCCTGTATATTACGGTAATGAATAATACACCCTGCTGATGGCTGTGAGGACTGGCTGCTTATGGATATTTCCCGCGTTGATCTGAACCTGCTGGTATACCTGGACGTGCTGTTGCGGGAGCGCAATGTAACCAAGGCGGCCAATCATCTCGGCATAACCCAGCCCGCCATGAGTAACGGTTTGCGGCGGCTGCGGGATCTGTTTGGCGACCCGCTGCTGGTGCGAACCAGTGAAGGCATGACGGCCACCGAGCGGGCCAGGGAATTGCAGCCACTGGTTCGCGGGATTCTATCGGATATCGAGCAGGCGGTGCAGGAAAAAACACCGTTTGCGGCCGGTGAGAGCCAGCGGGTGTTCCGGATCATGGCCAGTGATTACGCGGAATCCTGCCTGATGCCACGGGTGTTGCGCCGTATCCGACAGGAAGCACCGCATGTCACGCTGGATGTTCTGACGCCCAGTGATGTCAGTTTTCTGGATGTGGAGCAGGGTCGCCTGGACATGGCGATTAACCGTTTCGATAAAATTCCGCAGTCGTTTCACCAGAAAACCCTCTGGACGGAATACTTTGCGTGCTTGATGAACGCCCGGAACCCGATCCTGAAAGAGCCTTTCACACTGGATACCTATCTGGATGCCAGTCATATCTGGGTCAGCAAGACCGGTTTTGGTGTCGGGGTGGGGGTGAATCCGAAGGATGTTCAACGCCTGGGCTGGGTGGACGAGGCACTGGGCAGAATGGGGCGCAAGCGCCAGATTTCCGTGTTTACCCGCCATTATCAGGTAGCGATGCTGCTGGCGGAACAGCACGACCTGATCGCCACGCTGCCATCAAGAGCCGCCTGGCTGCAAAAGGATAATCCCAACCTGGTGGTTAAGGTGCCGCCTTTTGAGATTCCGCCCTTTGAACTCAAGATGGCCTGGAGCCCGCTGCTGCAGCACAACTCTGACCATCAGTGGCTACGGAAACTGATTGTGGAAGTGGCGGAAGAGGTGGATGAGGAATTTGCGCCCTTCGGGGCCAGTTTCGAGTCACCTCAGGCGGTTCATGTGTCCCATTCAGAGCGGTAGTTCGCGTAACTCCAGAGAGGGGCGCGCGGCGTCCCACATTTTCTGGAACGCCTCTTCCATCAGCCGGACCCGCCGGCCGGCGGAAAAATCGGCAAAGCCCTCGGTCTTGTCAAAGCTGTGTCGGTACAACACGCCCTGGCGGTCGACCAGCAGGAAGGGCTGATCCTCCATGGGGTAGTCCTCGTTCACCAGCCGGAGCTCAATGCGGCTGGTGAGCCGGCGCATCAGTTCCACCAGCTGGTGTCGCCGTTGCACCAATGGCTTGTCGTCGTGAATCAACAAACGAACTTCGCTCAGGCGATGGCGACGGGCAAGGGCGGATACCAGTTCCCGCAGGCGATGCCTGTCGTAGAATTCATGATCCAGAATCCGGTCGTAAAGCCACAGGCGCTGGCCAGCCTGGCCAACCAGGGAATCCATCAGGTTCATGAAGGATGAGGGCTGGTCAAACAGCCAGGATTCTTCATCCGCCCCCAGGATTAACGGATTGCTGCGCTCTGCACCGGCCCTGTGGGCGAGATCCGGTGCCAGACAGCGCATGTCGAGGTGTGGAATGCCGGCATCGTCATAGGGGGTAAGCGAACAGATGTGGAAGCCGCAGCGTTGGTAAAAACCGGTGGCATGTTCCTGCGCTGAGAGCCGGATTTCCTGGTAACGGCCGGCAGACTCGGCGATCAGGTGCCTGAGCAGGGCTTCTCCAACACCTTTGCCCCGGGCTTCCGGTAACACGGCCATGCGGCCGATGTAGCCGGTTTCTTCCAGGGCGGAAAACAGGCGGGCGGTGGCCACGGGTTGGTTGGACGCATTGACGGCAAGATAATGATCAGCAATCTCGTCGGTGTCATCCCACTCAAGCTCTGGCGGCACCTTCTGCTCATCGATAAACACCCGCTGGCGAATCTCGCGAACCGACCCGGGTGCCAGTTGCCAGCTGTATTTGCGAAATCTCAGATCCATGGCTTACTCGAAATAGATCGAGCCCTGGTTGTAGAGGTTGGTCAACAGCCCCAGCAAGGCTTCGTCGCCGGCAAATTCTGCCAGTGTCGCCATGTCAATACGGGAGCGGGCACAGAGCAGGGGAGCCAGCGGACGGGCGTCGCCCTTGAGCAGGAATTGTTCGCCATCAACAAACAGAGCGGTCTCGTTGTCCAGCTCATGGTAGGCGAAACGGGAGCCTTCATTCCAGCGCAGTTGTTCACCGGCCCGAATGGCTTCGGCCAGATCTTCGGCCTCCGCCGGCTCCTCGGCTGGAACGACGATGTCCATGCTTTTGGGGACGGTAGCGAACTGCCCGAACCAAAGGGCCAGATTACGCCGATCACCGAGTTGCTCCCGAATTACCGCGTCGAGACGTTCAACCACGTCGGCGCCGATAGTCCCGGGGTTCTCCTGAACCTGAAGGTCAGGGTCATCCAGATGTTCAGCCGCTTTTTCCTTCTGGCTCAGGTAGTCGGTAAAGCTGGTCAGTACGTCGTCGACCGTAGGTGCCCGAAAACCCACAGACAGGGTAATGCAGTCGTCTTCCGCCACCCCATGATGGCCAACGCCTGGTGGCAGGTAAAGCATGTCACCCGGCGCCAGGGTCACAGTTTCTTCGCCGTCCCAACTGCTCAAAATCCGTAAGGGTGTACCTTCTACCCGTGGCGATCTGTGGTCACAGTGTCCGCCGAAGGTCCAGCGGCGGTGGCCCTGGGCCTGCAGCAGAAACACGTCATACATATCGTAGTGGGGCCCAACGCTACCGCCTGTCGGTGCGTAGCTGGCCATGATGTCGTCCAGCCGCCAGTTAGGGATGAACCGGAAGTTGTCGAGCAGATCAGCAATTTCCGGTACCCAGTGGTCCAGGCCCTGGACCAGCAAGGTCCAGTCCTGCTCCGGCAGCTCGCTGAAACGATCCGGAGTGAACGGGCCATTGTGAAGCTGCCAGGGTTTCCCGGCATCGTTCTCGATGACGATGCGGGATTCAACGGCTTCTTCGCAGGCCAGTCCGGCCAGCTCATCCTGGCTGACCGGGCATTGAAAACCGGGAAACGCCTGGCGGATAACCAGAGGCTTTTTCTGCCAGTAGTCGCGCAGAAATTCATTGGCCGTCAGCCCGCCAAGCATATCCATGGTGTTGCTCCTGCCTAGATGTCTTTGGCCTGGTCGATCGCGTTACCGATGTAGTTGTCCGGGGTCAGGGCGCGCAGTTCGGCCTTCGCCTGTTCCGGGATCTCCAGGGTTTCCACGAAATTCTTGATGACTTCGGGCGTCATGGCCTTGCCGCGGGTCAAGTCCTTGAGCTTTTCGTAGGGTTTCTCGATGTTGTAACGGCGCATCACGGTCTGAATCGGCTCCGCCAGTACTTCCCAGGCGTTGTTCAGGTCTTCGTTCAGACGGGCCGGGTTGATTTCCAGCTTGCCCAGACCTTTGAGGGTGGCTTCGTAGGCAATCAGGCTGTGGGCAAAGCCAACGCCCAGGTTGCGCAAAACGGTGGAGTCGGTCAGGTCACGCTGCCAGCGCGAAATCGGCAGCTTGGCTGACAAATGGCCGAAGAGGGCATTGGCGATGCCGAGATTACCTTCGGAATTCTCGAAGTCGATCGGATTCACCTTGTGGGGCATGGTAGAAGATCCGATTTCACCGGCCACCGTTTTCTGTTTGAAATAGCCCAGGGAGATGTAGCCCCAGATGTCCCGGTCCAGGTCGATCAGGATGGTATTGAAGCGAGCAATGGCATCATAGAGTTCGGCGATGTAGTCGTGGGGTTCGATCTGGGTCGTGTACGGGTTCCAGTCGAGGCCCAGGCTCTCAATGAATTCTTCGGCGTTGGCAGCCCAGTCCACGTCCGGGTAGGCAGACAGGTGGGCGTTGTAGTTACCCACTGCACCGTTGATCTTGCCCATGATTTCCACTTCGCGGATCTGCATCAGCTGGCGGCGCAGGCGATAGACCACGTTGGCCAGTTCCTTGCCGACCGTGGTCGGGGAGGCGGTCTGACCGTGGGTGCGGGACAGCATGGGCTGTTCAGCGTGCTCCCGGGCCAGCTCGGCCAGCTTTTCGACCAGGTTGTCCATGGCCGGCAGCAGGCCGTGATCCAGGCCTTCGCGCAGCATCAGACCATGGGACAGGTTGTTGATGTCCTCTGAGGTGCAGGCAAAGTGAACAAATTCGGTCACCGCGTGCAGCTCAGGCACGTCGGCAATTTTTTCTTTGATCAGGTACTCAACCGCTTTCACGTCGTGGTTGGTGGTGCGTTCGATTTCCTTGATTCGCTCAGCATCGGCCAGACTGAACTCGTTGACCATCTTGTCCAGAAACGCATTGGCTTCGGCGGAAAACGCGGGCACTTCGGTAATCGCCGGATGGGCAGCCAGTTTCTGCAACCAGCGGATTTCGACGGTTACCCGGTTACGGATCAGGCCGTATTCACTGAAAATACTGCGAAATACACTGACTTTGCTGCCGTAGCGGCCATCGACCGGAGAAATAGCGGTCAGGGCGGTGAGTTCCATCGAAAACCTCTCAGTTCATCAAAGAAAAAGCGGGACAGGAAAATGAAGCTGCTAATGATACACCAGCCGGCTCGCTGAATCAGCGCAGCAACTCCCGGGCATGGCTGATGACCTTCTTGCGGGTGAAAATGAGTTGCCAGCGATGGCCGCCACTTTGCCTCCACAGCACGGCAGATCGGATGCCGGCCAGCAACAGGGCCCGTACCTTGTCTGCATTTTCATTACGCTGGAGTATCTGCGGGTTGCCGGTTACCTGAATGCGCAAACGGAAGGTGCTGATGGTATCGGCATAGATCGAGGCGACATTGCCCAGAAGGTTGCTGTGACTGTAACCGAAATGGCTGGCGGTATGCCGGGCCTGCTCGATCCTGTTCCCGATAACGTCCAGCATGTCCGGGGAGCGTTTGAGTTTGGCTTCAAGCTGGATCAGGTTGAACACGTACCGCAGGATTTCTACGTCCTGGGGTTGGCCGTGCTGGGCCAGTACCGTCGAAAGCACCGTCAACCCTTCCCGTATGTCAGACAGTTCGCCGCCGTAGACATCCAGTGTGGAGGCCGGGTTGGTGGCAAACAATGAGCGAATACAGGTTTCCAGGCTGTCTTCATTGCAGTTGCCATTATGGGCAATCTGCTGCACCAGGGTCGCAGCCTGACACAGGCCGGCCAGCGCCAGGGTCTGGTCATGCAGGGAGCGGCTCATGTGTCAGATCCTTCACTTGCCAGGCGCTCAAGTCTTGCCGGTAAGGCTTCGTTATCGCGCCAGGTTTGCTCAATAACACCGCCGCCCAGGCACACCTCACCTTGATAGAAAACCACGGATTGACCGGGAGTTACGGCACGCTGGGCGTCGTCGAAGATGACCTTCACGCCACCCTCTATGACGGTAACCTCGCAATCCTGATCCGGTTGGCGATATCGGGTTTTCGCCTTGCAGCGGAACTTCTGTGCCGGAGGTTCGCCGGCCACCCAGTCAACAGGGCCCGAGACCAGTCCCCGCGAAAATAACAGCGGGTGATGCTTGCCCTGGACGGCAATCAATACATTCCGCTTGAGGTTTTTTTCTGCCACATACCAGGGGTCGTCGCCAAACTCCGCAAGACCGCCAATGCCAAGGCCCTGACGTTGCCCTATGGTGTGATACATCAGGCCTTGATGTTTGCCAATCACCGTGCCGTCGGGCGTTTCAATGTTGCCGGGCTGAGCGGGCAGGTACTGTTTCAGAAAATCGGTAAACTTCCGTTCCCCGATAAAACAGATTCCTGTCGAATCTTTTTTATCGTGAGTAACGAACCCCTGCTCTTCAGCAATCCGGCGAACCTCCGGCTTTTCCAGTTCGCCCACCGGAAACAGGGTGCGGGCGATGCGCTCGCCGGAGACGGCATGGAGGAAGTAGCTCTGGTCTTTGTTGGGATCCAGTCCCTTGAGCAACTGGGCCTTGCCGCTACCATCCTTGAGCGGGCGCTGGCGTGTGTAATGGCCGGTCGCGATATAGTCGGCGCCCAGAGTAACGGCGTAATTCAGAAACGCCCGGAATTTTACTTCCTTGTTGCAGAGGATGTCCGGGTTGGGGGTTCGGCCGGCACTGTATTCCGACAGAAAATGCTCGAATACCCGGTCCCAGTACTCCGCGGCGAAGCTGGCGGTGTGCAGTTTGATGCCGATGGCATCGGCAACAGCCTGGGCATCTGCCAGATCAGTCATTGCAGTACAGTATTCGGTCCCGTCGTCCTCGTCCCAGTTTTTCATAAACAGGCCTTCCACCTGGTACCCCTGATCTTTCAGGAGCCAGGCCGCAACGGAGGAATCCACGCCGCCGGACATGCCGACGATCACGCGGGTGTGCTCGGGGGATTGGGGCTCAGTATTCTGGGTCATTTCGTCTGGGAACCGGTCAAAAGCGCGAATTTTAACATCATCCGGTGATTACGTCTGTCCATCCACAACCACATCAAGGGGGAATTTGCGTCCGTTTCGGTAATCCTCGATGCACTGGAGCACCAGGGGGCTTCGAAGCTGGTCACCGAGTTTCCGGATTTCCTCCGGCGTCAGCCAGTGTGGGCCGATGATGCCGGTATCCAGCTTGTCGGTGGCGTGCCGGAGAGCTTTGGCGGCATAACAGAACCGGTAGTAGGTGACACCATTGGCGGGGGCCTTGTAGGTGTAGATGCCGAGGAAATAAACCGGTTCTATCTCCCACCCGGTCTCTTCGAGGGTTTCCCGGCGTACGGCATCCAGAATGGCCTCGTTCTCCTCGATATGGCCTGCGGGTTGATTGAAAACCACCTTCCCGCCACTGACTTCCTCAACCAGAAGAAACCGGCCCTGATCGTCTTCAACAACCACCGCCACGGTGGCATGGGGTTTCCAGGTCATGATCGGTGACGCCTCCTTTTGGGCCTGGTTGATAGTTTCGGGGGAGTGTCGGGCAGATTGACCGTAACACTTCGGTATTCGCCGGGCTTCAGGTTATCCAGGGTCCAGTCCCCGATGCGGACCCGGATCAGTCTCAAGGTAGGGTGGCCCACCGCCGCTGTCATTCGGCGAACCTGCCGGTTTTTGCCTTCGGTAATAGTCAGCGCCAGCCAAGTGGTAGGCACATTCTGTCGAAATCTCACCGGCGGATTGCGGGGCCACAGGTCGGGTGTTTCAAGTCGCTCCGCTCTGGCCGGCCGCGTGATTCCGTCTTTCAACACGACACCTTTGCGAAGCTTGTGCAGGGCCTCGTCTGTGAGCTCACCTTCGACCTGAACCCAGTAAGTCTTGGGCATTTTGTTGGTGGGCGATGCGATACGATGCTGTAATGCGCCCTGGTCGGTGAGCAGTAAAAGCCCTTCGGAATCGTAATCGAGTCGACCGGCCGGATAAACGCCGGGTTGGTCAATCCAGTCGGCTAGGGTAGCTCTGGGATGGCTGGCGCGCTCGTCGGTAAACTGACTCAATACGTGAAACGGCTTGTTGAAGAGAATCAGCTTCGCCATAGGTGAAGTCCTGTGCCGGAAATGCGCGAAAGCGCCAAGACTACTGCAATCACCGTTGATTAAAAAGCACGAAGCCTCCCCACCGGCAGAACCGGCGGGAAAAGGAAAGAAATGGCAGGCTGCCGGCGTTGGCTGAGGGCTTCAGGCAACGCCTGGCATCAGCCGTTTACAGCACGGGGCGTGTAGCTCTCGTTGCTGTTGCTGGATTGAGCCGCCTGATCCGACGAATTCGATGCCGTTTTTGTCCCGGTCTCTCTGGACGGAACCTCGTCCGGGACAATGTTGATGGCGTGAACGCCCTTGTCGCTGGGCTTCTTGTCGAACGTTACCGTCTGACCGGCCTTGAGGGTTTTGTAGCCATCCATCTGGACTGAGGAGAAATGGGCAAACAGGTCATCGCTGCAGCCATCTTCAATGATGAAGCCGTATCCCTTGGCATTATTAAACCATTTGACTTTGCCTCTTGGCATGATGAACTCCCCTGTTCCTTTGCTGTCACTTTGGGAGGCGCTGACTGTTCCTCTGTACTTGGTGCCCGTGTATGGCGGGCAAGTTCCAGAGGCTCGGCAGGTGCTCCCTTATTATTGGTCTTGTGTGTTGAATTCACAGCGCCCTCGTGGCGCCTGAACTGTTGCCAACAACGTGAAACCGGTATTGGCTGTGGTTTCCGGTTACACGATGAAGCATGAGTTTACATTCTTTAACAATGCACATTAACTGTCGGCCAAACCGGCGCCTGAGTCAAGTGCCGGATACTGCGGAACAGGTGGTTCTGGCAGGTCTGGAAGCGGTATCATGTTCGTATTGATAAACAACGCACGCTTGTGGGCAGTGTTGGCTTGAAAACACCCTGCCACGCATCCACATTTAAGTCAGGAACCGAATAACCGGTATATGGAACCATGCGGACAATTGAGAATTCTCTACTAGTATTCAATCAGGGGGAGGATGAACAACCCGGGCGCCATGAGGGGGTCAGTGTTGCGCCGGAGAAGCCTGCCCTGAAGCGCCCGGCGCGTTACCGGGTTGTGCTTCTGAATGATGATTACACACCCATGGATTTTGTGGTGGACGTACTGATGAAGTTCTTCGCCATGAACGAAGAAAAGGCGACGCAGGTGATGCTGCTCGTCCATACGCAGGGAAAAGCCGTATGTGGGGTATATACCCGAGACATCGCGGAAACAAAGGCAGCACAGGTGAACCAGTATTCCTCGGAATGCGAACATCCGCTCCTTTGCGAGATTGAACGTGCGGACTGACAGACGTTGGGGTGGCCCATGCTGAGTAAAGATCTGGAAATTACGCTGAATACGGCCTTCAAAAATGCGAGGGACAAGCGTCATGAATTCATGACCGTCGAGCATTTGTTGCTGGCCCTTCTCGACAATGAATCGGCAGTGGGTGTCCTGAAAGCCTGTGGTGCAGACCTGAAGCGCCTTGAGGAAGAGTTGGTAGAGTTTGTGGACTCCACCACACCCCTGATCCCTAGCTCCGACAGTGAGCGCGAAACCCAACCCACATTGGGGTTCCAGCGGGTACTGCAGAGAGCGGTATTCCATGTGCAGTCGTCTGGCAAGAAGGAGGTAACCGGAGCAAACGTACTGGTTGCCATCTTCAGTGAGCAGGAAAGCCAGGCGGTTTATGTGCTGAAAAAGCAGAATATCGCCCGGATTGACGTGGTTAATTTCGTCTCCCATGGTATCTCCCGGGTTCAGGGAGCAGAGGACCAGGAAGGCGCGGATCACGCTGCCCAGGACGAAGCAGCGGAAGAGGGCGGTCATTCCCGTCCGCTGGAGAGCTACGCCACTAACCTCAACGAGCAGGCACGGCAGGGTCGTATTGATCCGCTGATTGGCCGTGAGCATGAGGTTGAGCGGGTGGTACAGATTCTGGTTCGCCGCCGCAAGAACAACCCTTTGCTGGTGGGCGAGGCCGGCGTTGGCAAGACAGCCATTGCCGAGGGTCTGGCCAAGAGGATTGTGGACGGGCAGGTGCCAGAGATTATCTCTGATGCCGTCGTCTACTCACTGGATATGGGCGCGTTACTAGCCGGTACCAAGTATCGTGGCGATTTTGAAAAACGCCTCAAGGGCCTTTTGAGCGACCTGAAGAAGCAGAATCATGCGATTCTGTTCATCGATGAGATCCACACCATTATCGGTGCCGGATCTGCGTCGGGCGGCGTGATGGATGCCTCCAACCTGCTTAAACCTATGCTCAGTTCAGGCGAACTCCGTTGCATTGGTTCGACCACGTTTCAGGAGTTCCGCGGTATTTTCGAGAAAGACAGCGCCCTGGCGCGTCGCTTCCAGAAAATTGATGTCAACGAGCCGAGCGTTGAGGACACCTACCAGATCCTCAAGGGCCTCAAGCCAAACTTCGAGAAACATCACGATCTCAAGTACACCGACAAGGCGTTGCGGGTAGCCGCAGAGCTGGCAGACCGGTACATCACCGACCGGCACCTGCCGGACAAGGCCATCGACGTGATCGACGAAGCCGGTGCACGGCAGCGGCTGCAGCCGGAAGACAAGCGCAAGAAGACCATTGACGTGACCGACATCGAAGACGTGGTCGCCAATATTGCGCGAATTCCGCCGAAGAATGTTTCCACCAGCGACAAGGATCTTCTGCGCAATCTTGAACGCGATCTGAAAATGGTGGTGTTCGGTCAGGATCCGGCGATCGAATCCCTGTCAACCGCCATCAAGCTGGCGCGGGCTGGCCTGAAAGCGCCTGAGAAGCCGGAAGGTGCCTTCCTGTTCGCCGGGCCGACCGGTGTCGGTAAAACGGAAGTCACCAAGCAACTGGCGAAGGTGCTGGGCATCGAGCTTGTTCGCTTCGATATGTCAGAGTACATGGAGCGTCATACTGTCTCACGCCTGATTGGCGCACCTCCGGGCTATGTCGGCTATGACCAGGGCGGCCTGCTGACCGAAGCGGTCAACAAGCATCCGCATTGCGTGTTGCTGCTGGATGAGATAGAGAAGGCGCATCCTGAAGTCTTCAACCTGCTGCTGCAGGTGATGGACCACGGTACTCTGACGGATAACAATGGCCGTAAGGCGGATTTCCGCCACGTGATTCTGGTGATGACCACCAACGCGGGCGCTGAAAGCATGGCCCGCCGCTCGATCGGCTTCAATGAGCAGGATCACAGCACCGACGGCATGGAGGTGATCAGCAAAACCTTCACGCCGGAGTTCCGCAATCGACTGGATGGCATTATCCAGTTCGCCGATCTGCAGAAGGACACCATCACTCACGTGGTGGACAAGTTCCTCACCGAGCTTCAGGCTCAGCTGGATGAGAAGCACGTTGTGCTTCACGTTGATGATGCGGCCAAGCTCTGGCTGGCGGAGAAAGGTTACGACGTAACCATGGGTGCCCGACCGATGGCGCGGCTGATCCAGGACAAGATCAAGCGCCCGCTGGCGGAGCAGATCCTGTTCGGTCGGTTATCGGAGCACGGCGGTGATGTATTCATTCAGCTCAAGGACGATGAGCTGACCTTTGATTATGAGGACGAGCCGGCCGAGGCGGTCTGACCTCTCCGAGCCTCATGAAACCGCTGGTCGGGCTACCCGTCCAGCGGTTTTTTTTGTCTGATCATTCCTGGTCCTGAATGCCCGTTGGCCAGATTCTGCATAAAACGCTGGCGGAACCGTCAATTCATTGGTCGTGAACATCTGGCATTTTGTAGGTGTCCGCGGCCCGACTCGCGGTATGCAAACAACAATAAGGATGCAGCCGTTGATGACTAAGAATACCCCTTCAATTTTTGCGTTATTGGCATTTGTTTCTTTTGTTGTGGCGAGTCCTGCAAAAGCCTCAACTGACCCTAAAGCGTTCTGCGTGTTTGATGTTGCCGGGGCCAGCGGATTTGTCTACCAGTTGCTTCGGGAGTATCAGCGAAGTGCACTTCAGAACAGAGTGCTTCTGAACATGCAGCCCTATACCGATGAAGATGCGGCGGTCAGGGATTTTCGGGAAGGCCGATGTGATCTCGTTGCCGTAACCGATATGGGAGCCCGGAACTTTAACGATTTTACGGGCTCGATCAGCGCAATCGGTGCCATACCATACTACGAAGATCTCCGGGTTCTGTTGTACGGCCTGTCGCGACCAAGGCTCGAACCTTATTTAACGCAGAATGGCTATCAAATGCTTGGAGTGGCGCCAATGGGCGCTGCTTATCTATTCGTGAAAGACAGGGCGATTGATCATGTCGATGCACTCAAGGGCAAGCGCTTCAGTGTTTTCCAGGGACATCACGATGCCCGCCATATGGTGAGTTTCGTTGGTGCTGAGCCGGTTGAGGCCAAAATTTCCAATTTTGCCAATCTGTTCAATTCCGGCGCGGTGGACATCAGTTATGCACCCGCGGCGGCGTGGGAGGTGTTGGAGATGTTTCGCGGCGCAGGTGAAAACGGGGGAATAGTTCGTTATCCGGTTGGTCAGGTGACCGTGCAGCTCTTTGCCAGAGAAGGGACCTTTACCGACGGCTTTGTTCGTGATTCTCGAAAGACGATGGCCCGTTTGTATCCCGAAGCCATCCGGATCATCCGCCAGTTCGAAGAGCGTGTCCCCGAGGACAGGTGGATCGATATAGCTGCCAAAGATAAGCGGGATTATCAGGAAATGCTCAGGCAGGTCCGGCTGGATCTGTTGTCTTCATCGGACCCGGAATCCCGGTTAGCGGCCGCGGTGTATCACGAGGACATGATGACCATCCTGAGAAAAATCCGCTGCTACACGAACCCTGGGGGTCGTGAGTGTTCGGATCAGAACCGGGAATAACGGATGGTATAAATCAAAAAAGCCCCGCATTTGCGGGGCTTTTCAGATGTCAGCCTGGCCGATTAACGGGCGCGGTATACGATGCGGCCCTTGCTGAGGTCGTAGGGAGTCAGCTCAACCTTGACCTTGTCACCAGTCAGAATGCGGATGTAATTCTTGCGCATTTTTCCGGAGATGTGTGCAGTCACAACGTGGCCGTTGGACAGCTCAACGCGGAACATGGTGTTGGGAAGGGTGTCGATAATAACGCCTTCCATTTCAATGACATCTGATTTCGCCATTCAGTAGAAACCTCGTTCGGAATACTTTTCGGTGATTTTAAATTGCGCAATTCTGCCTGAATTCTCCACGTTTGGCAAAACTCAGTCGGTCGACATCTCGCGCCAGTGGCCATCCCGCAAGGCCTCAATGGGCTTAAAGCGGGTTTTATAGTTCATTTTCCGGCATTCTTTTATCCAGTACCCCAGATACAGATGCGGCAATTCCCGCCGCTTGGCTTCCTCAATCTGCCAGAGCACGGCAAAAGTGCCCAGGCTCCGGTGCTCCAGTTCCGGGGCGAAGACGGTGTAGATGGCCGAGAGGCCATCATCCAGCAGGTCAACGGCTGCCAATCCCACCAGGTCACCATCAAGAGACATTTCGAGGAACCAGGAGTCGGTAGCCCCCTCCACGAGGAACGAGGTAAATTGTTCTCTCGTAGGTGGATACATGTCACCGTCGCGGTGACGCTCCTCTATATAGTGGGCATACAGCCGGTAATAGCGTTCACTGAATGCTGCTGGCACCAGCTTGCAGTCGAGGTCAGCATTTTTGCGAAGCACCCGGCGTTGATTCCGGTCTGGCTCGAATTGGCCTACCTGCAGGCGTACCGGAACACACGCGTTACAGCTTTCACAGTGCGGACGGTAGTAATGTGAGCCGCTGCGGCGAAAACCCAGTGCGGTTAACTGGCTGTAGAGTTTTCTGTCGATGTGGGCGCGTGGGTCCACAAACATAGTGGTCGCTTCACGGTCTGGCAGGTAACTGCATTCGTGAGGAGGGGTGGCAAAGAAAACGAGCGTTCTGAGATTACTCATTTCACCTCCGGGCAGGGCCACTGCCAGCTGAAGTTC
This sequence comes from Marinobacter sp. RI1, assembly GCF_041155085.1. NCBI lineage: Bacteria > Pseudomonadati > Pseudomonadota > Gammaproteobacteria > Pseudomonadales > Marinobacteraceae > Marinobacter > Marinobacter sp. RI1. Next base: position 2,817,800 of record NZ_AP031605.1, on the reverse strand, counting down.
CAGTCTGGCTGGTCCGGTTTCCGATCGACACATGCCCTGAGTATAGATAAAAACTCCGCCCTCGGAATACTGCGCGCGCCCATCGTCAGCAAGTGGTCGCTCTCTACCTGGCAATCCATGAGCTGGTAACCCCATTCGCCGAGCTGGTGGGCCAGATGCACCATCAGTACTTTGGAGGCGTTGGTTTCCAGTGAAAACATGGATTCGCCGAAGAAACAGCGGCCGATAGCCAGACCGTACATGCCGCCTGCGAGCTCATTGTTGCGATTCCAGACTTCAATGGAGTGGGCGATACCACGTTTATGCAGCTCGGTATACGCTGCCATCATGTCGTCAGTAATCCAGGTGCCCTCAGCGCGGGTGTTTGCGCAGAGCCGAATGATGCGGCCAAAGCATTGATCGGTGGTGATATGGAATCGACGCTGGTTCAGCGTCCGGCGCAGGCTCCGGGAGATGTGGATGTCAGAGGGAAACAGCACGCAACGAGGGTTCGGTGACCACCAGAGAATGGGCTGGTCGTCACTGAACCAGGGGAAAATGCCATTCCGATATGCCAGAATCAGGCGTTCCGGAGACAGGTCGCCACCCAGGGCAAGCAGTCCATCGGGATCCTCCAGCGCTTCTTCTGCGGGAGGAAACCAGAATTGATCAGGATCCAGCCAGGGTAGCGACGTCATTCTGCTCCTGAGTAGTTAGCCTTGTTGATCAAGAAACTTTTCGGCGTCGAGCGCAGCCATGCAACCAAACCCGGCGGACGTCACAGCCTGCCGATAGACGTGATCGGCTACGTCGCCAGCCGCGAACACGCCTGGAATGCTGGTCTGGGTGGCCATGCCGTCCAGGCCGGAGCGAATCCGGATGTAGCCGTTAGCCATATCCAGTTGCCCTTCAAACAGGCTGGTATTCGGCTTGTGGCCGATTGCGATGAATACGCCGGCCAGCTCCAGATCCTGGGTGCTGCCATCTTTGGTGTTCCGGATGCGCATGCCGGTAACACCGGTGCCATCGCCGAGCACTTCGTCCAGGGTGTGATCCCAGATGATGTTGACGTTGCCGTTTTCTGCTTTCTCGAAGAGTTTGTCCTGAAGGATCTTCTCGGCCCGAAGCTTGTCACGGCGATGAACCAGGGTGACTTCATCAGCGATGTTCGAGAGATACAGCGCCTCTTCCACAGCGGTATTGCCGCCGCCGATAACCGCGACTTTCTGCTTGCGGTAGAAGAAGCCGTCACAGGTGGCGCAGGCCGACACGCCCTGACCCTTGAACTTCTCTTCCGACTCAAGCCCCAGATACATGGCAGAGGCGCCAGTGGCAATGATCAGAGCGTCGCAGGTGTATTCGCCGTTGTCGCCTTTGAGCCGGAACGGGCGGTTGTTCAGGTCAGCTTCGTTGATGGTGTCGTACACGATGCTGGTTTCAAAACGCTCGGCGTGCTTCTGCATGCGCTGCATGAGCTCGGGGCCCTGAACGCCGTCATTGTCGCCCGGCCAGTTGTCTACGTCAGTGGTGGTGGTCAGCTGGCCGCCAACTTCGATACCGGTGATCAGGGTCGGGTTCAGGTTGGCGCGCGCGGCATAGACTGCAGCGGTGTAGCCGGCCGGGCCGGAGCCAAGAATGATCAGTCGGGAATGTCGGGTTTCGCTCATCTGTGTCTCACTGAAATGAAGTATGCGTATTCGACGGCTCTCCTCTGTCCCTGCCGAGGGCAGAACAGGAACCGCTCATCTGAAATCTGGCAAAAGGCTAACATGAAATGACCGGACTGCCATTTGTTTACGCCAATGCGGCTTATAAAACCTTGCTATGTGGTCAGACCCGGATTATTCAAGCACCGATACGGTCGTTAACAGCTGGCGCACCCGCTCCCGGGCTTTACCGGATTCTCCCTGTTCCAGCCGGTGCTCGGCTACGGCGGGGAAGACGGCCTGCACGTCGTCTGGCAGTACGTGATTACGACCTTCCATCAGTGCCCATGCTTTGGCGGCTCTCAGCAGGCCGAGGCCCGCCCTCGGGGACAAGCCGTAAAGCAATCCGGGCATGCGCCGGCTCTGCTCAAGAAGGCGTTGCAGGTAATCCAGCAAAGCCGGGCTGGCGGATACCTTTTCCACGGCCTGCTGCAAGGCCACCAGCTCATCGTGCGGGAGTATGGCCTGCAAACGATCGGTAAGGTGTTTGCGGTCTTCGCCCTCCAGCAGCTCCCGTTCCGCTTTCGGGTCGGGGTAGCCCAGCCGAAGTCGCATCAGAAACCGGTCAAGCTGGGATTCAGGCAGGGGAAAGGTGCCGCCTTGCTCTATGGGGTTCTGGGTTGCGATCACGAAGAACGGGGTAGGTAGTGGTCGGGTTTCCCCCTCAATGGATACCTGTCTTTCTTCCATGGCTTCCAGCAGGGCGCTTTGGGTGCGCGGTGACGCGCGGTTGATTTCGTCTGCCAGAACCACCTGGGCGAAGATGGGGCCGGGGTGAAACACGAGCCCGCCGGCCTGCTTGTCATACATGGAGTAGCCGAGAACGTCTGCAGGCAGCAGGTCATTGGTGAACTGGATTCGCTGATAGCTTAACCCCATGATTTTTGCCAGCGCATGGGAGAGGGTGGTCTTGCCCATGCCCGGAATATCTTCAATCAACAGGTGGCCGCGGGCAAGCAGGCCGCAGAGCGCCAGACGAACCTGATTCTCCTTGCCCAGCAGTACCCTGTTAAGAGCGCTGACGACCGTGTCCATTTTCTGTTTCATGCCGGTTTCAGTCCCTTACCCGTTTCAGAATATCGCCGTAGGCATCGATGCGCCTGTCCCTGAGGTACGGCCAGATTCTCCGGATGGATTCGGTGCGCTGGCGATCCAGGGTTACCGACAGGATACATTCGTCAGTCTCGTTGGCCCGGGCCAGAAACTCGCCCTGAGGGCCGCAGATGAAACTGTTCCCCCAGAACCGGATGCCATCGCTGTGGCCGGAAGGATCTGGCTCGGTCCCAACGCGATTCGGGGCGATAACCGGAAGGTTGTTGGCTACCGCATGGCCACGCTGAACGGTCACCCAGGCGTCCAGTTGCCGGGCCTGTTCGTCGGGATCGTCGGTCACGTCCCAGCCAATGGCGGTCGGGTAGATCAGTATTTCCGCGCCGGCCAGTGCCATCAGCCGGGCCGCTTCCGGGTACCACTGGTCCCAGCACACCAGCACGCCCAGTTTGCCAACCGACGTCTGGATAGGTGTAAACCCACTGCGACCATCGTTGAACGTGGCATCGCCGGGGGTAAAGTAGAATTTCTCATAAAAGCCCGGGTCGTCCGGGATGTGCATTTTCCGGTACAGCCCGGCCAGGCTGCCATCGGTGTCGAGCACCACAGATGTGTTGTGGTAAACGCCATTCATGCGCCTTTCAAAAATAGAACCCACAAGCACAACGCCTAATTCTTTTGCGAGACCAGACAGATAGTTGCTGGTGGGCCCGGGAATGGGCTCTGCAAGCTCAAAAATGGCGGTGTCTTCGGTCTGGCAGAAATACTGGGTGGCGTGCAGCTCCTGCAGGACAATCAACTGCGCGCCATCCGCCGCAGCCTGCCGTATCAGGCGTTCGGATGTCGCGAGACTCTGGTTCTTGTCGGGACTGCAGGTTTGCTGAATGGCGGCGACCTTCAGGTTGGAGCTGGTGTTCGTGCTGGTCATACCGTTACCACCCCCGCAGGAATTTGCATGGTTACGCAGTGCAGACTGCCGTGTTGGTAAATAAGCGGGCGGCAGTCAATCGGAATAATCTCCCGGTCTGGGAAGATGCCCGCCATGATGCGGACGGCTTCTTCGTCCTGCGGCACATCGTAGACTGGCAGCAGAACTGCGCCGTTGATGATCAGGAAGTTGGCGTAGGTCGCTGGCAACCTTTCGCCGTCCTCATCGTAAATCGGGTCGGGCCAGGGCAGGGGCGTCAGGCGATAGGGGGTGCCGTCGGCCTGACGGAATTCCTGCAATTCTTCTTCCATCGCCGCCAGGGCGCTGTAGTGCTCGTCCGCAACATCCGGGCAGGTCACATAGCAGATATGATCAGGCGCGCAGAACCGTGCCAGGGTATCGATGTGGCTGTCGGTATCGTCGCCCGCCAGATATCCGTGGTTGAGCCAGAGAATACGATCGACCCCGAGGACCTCCTCCAGCAATTGCTCGATAGCCGTCCGATCCATGGATGGGTTTCTGGACGGAGTCAGCAGGCACTCGCTGGTAGTGAGCAAGGTGCCGGCGCCATCGGATTCTATAGAGCCGCCTTCCAGGACAAAATCCACTGGCTGCAGTGGGTGTTTGCCGAAAACGCCCGCGTTTGCCAGGTGCCGGTTGAGGGCATCGTCTTTTTCCCAGGGAAATTTGTCTCCCCAGGCATTGAACCGGAAGTCCAGCAGAGCGGGGCCGTCAGCGGTATCCACGGTGATGGGGCCGTGGTCCCTGGCCCAGGTGTCGTTGGCCGGGGCTGGCACAGTGATTACGCGACCTGGTAACCCGTTGCCTTCGGCATAAGCGTTCAGCTGCTGGCCAAGTTGCTGGAGACGTGCCACGAACTCGCAGCTGATCACCAGGTGTTCAAAACGGAGGACCGCTTTGGCAATGGCCTCGAACACGGGCTCCACGTCGGCCATGCGCTTTGCCCAGTCGGTTCCGGGATGAGGCCAGGTCAACATGACTGCGCTTTGGGAAGCCCACTCCGCAGGCAACGTACGTCTGGAAGTCACTGTATAAGTCACCTTGGTTTGCAAAAGCCGCCATTCTATCTGAGCAATGCAGCCCGTGCATTGTCATTCCTTGGCCGGTGTTTGATGAAGCGGGTGTTTATCAGTCTTTGTGTTGCTTTGCCACTGCATGTATTACGCGGTTACCTTCGAAATAGACGACAAAATCCTGATAATGCCACTGACTGATGGGGGGTTCTCCGACCGGGCCTTTGATGTTCTGGGGGGCGCCCCAGCGATTCCGGACGGAGTCTTCACTCATGCCGTTCGCGGGCAGGCTGATCTGGCTTCTGTCGGCCTGGCTGCCGACCGGTACCCTCAGTTCCTCAGCAAGGGCCAGTGGCGCTGAGCCGGCGAATACAGCCGTAGCCAAAACGGCGGCAGCCATCACATTGCGGTAGTTTGTCATAGAGGAGTCTCCAATAATGCATGATTACTGCGCACTGTCTGCGGCAGATGAATAAAACGTAATATCCCGAAAAGCTTAGCAAAAGTCAGCACTTTTTCAGTATCTTACTCTTTTTGGCGTTGCCGAATCTGCCAACGCATCACATGCCGGGCAATTTGCTGACGGTCGCTGTCATCCAGTTCAACAAACAGCGTGTGAACCCGTGTGCCGCCTTGGTTGTCGTGCTCGGTATCCAGTACTTCAGCAATGGCTCTTGGCTGGTATAGCTCTGGTGGTAGAGTCATCCGAATGGCCAGTCGGTCACCCGCGCCAAAGGTTGCTGTCGGCCAGCGGAATGAGAGCCCGCCCTCACTCAGGGTTACATCCTGCCAGTCCTCCGGTTGCAACGGATTTTGCTCAAAGGCGATAATGCGCGCCAGCGTATCGATCTTGCTGTTCAGGGATTTGACCAGCCCGGCCAGCAGGCGGTCGCGCTCAGCCAGGCTTGCCAGGTGTGCACGTACGTCCTGGTCCAGCCTCCGGAACTCGGCTTTCAGGGCTTCCAGTGGAGAGTTATTGAACGGATCGTCGCCGGGATGGGCGTCGTCCAGGCGGCGTACCTCAAGCCCGATACGGTCGTCTATCCGGAAGAACTCCCGGCGCTCCCGCTGGCTGTCTCCGCTCGGTGGCGTTTTATTCTGGCTTGGCATCCTGTCTCCGGACGGGTTTTTATTGATTATAGAACAGTTTAGCAGTTTCCCAACGGCTGGTAAGAGGCCTGGCAAATCTCCGGGCCAGGTAATGATCGAGGCCAGCGGGGATTCAATAATCGACGGACCGCAAGGTAGCGACAGGCACCCCTACATGTTCAGACCCTTATCGTTTTATATTGGCCTGCGATATACCGCCGCCAAACGACGTAATCACTTCATCTCCTTTATCTCCCTGACCTCAATGATTGGCCTGATGCTGGGCGTTGCGGTATTGATCATCGTGCTCTCGGTCATGAACGGGTTCGATCGCGAACTCAAGCAGCGCATTCTTGGGATGGTGCCTCATGCCACGATTCAGGGGGCTTCCGGTCCCCTGGAGAACTGGCAGGAGATTGACCAGAAGGTTGAAGCCTACCCGCGAGTGCTGGCGGCCGCTCCCTTTATCCAGGGCCAGGGCATGGTAACCGGTGGTGGTAACGTCCGGGGCGTGATGCTCAACGGTGTCCTGCCGGAGCAGGAGGCCAGCGTTTCGATTATCGAGAACCATTTCATCGAAGGCAGCCTTGAGGAGCTTCGGTCCGGGGAATTCGGAATCATCATTGGCCGGTTGATGGCAAACAGCCTTCGACTGGGGGTAGGCGATAAACTCACGGTGGTATTACCGGAAGCCTCGGTAACGCCGGCCGGCGTGTTGCCCAGGCTCAAGCGCTTTACCGTCAAGGGTATTTTCAGCGTTGGTGCCGAGCTTGATGGGAACTACGCGCTGATTCATATGGATGATGCGGCGCGTTTGATGCGTACCGGTGGCCGCGCGGAGGGTATCCGGCTTTTAATGGATGACCTGTTTGCGGCGCCCAAAGTTGTCAATGATGTTGCCCGGACCCTGGGAGGCCGCTATTACGTATCGGACTGGACCCGCACCCACGGCAACCTGTTTCAGGCAATTCGCATGGAAAAAACCATGATCGGGTTGTTGCTGATGTTCATTGTCGCAGTGGCGGCCTTCAATATTGTGTCAACGCTGGTCATGGTGGTGACCGACAAGACCGCTGATATCGCCATCCTGCGAACCATGGGCGCCACGCCCGGGCGCATTATGAGGATCTTTATTATCCAGGGTGCCGTGATTGGCGTGTTTGGCACGCTCATAGGTACTGCATTGGGGATCTTCGGTGCCCTGAACATCAGTGGCTTTATTTCGTGGCTTGAATCGGCACTGGGGCATCAGTTTCTCAGCGCTGATGTCTATTTTATTAGCTACCTGCCGTCGCAGCTCCAGTTGCAGGATGTACTGATTATCAGCGGTGCGGGCCTTGCCATGAGCCTGCTGGCAACTATTTATCCGGCCTGGCGTGCGTCGCGGGTCGAACCGGCGGAGGCATTGCGTTATGAGTGACGGGCAGACGACATCTCTGGTGATTGATTGTCAGAAGGTTACCCGCACCTACAGTGAAGGGCCGGAAACACTGACGATTTTCTCGGACATCTCACTTCAGGTTAAGGCCGGCGAGACGGTTGCCATTGTGGGCAGTAGCGGGGCAGGGAAAACCACCTTGCTGAACCTGCTGGGCGGTTTGGATCGCCCTTCGTCAGGGCATATCCGGATCTGTGGCAAGGATATTCATCAGCTATCGGAAGCAGGCCGGGCGCGGTTCCGGAATCAGCATCTGGGGTTTGTGTATCAGTTCCATCATCTGCTGCCGGAATTTACCGCACTTGAGAATGTCATGTTGCCCTGCGCGCTGGGTGGCATGCCACCCAGGCAGGCCCGCCCGAAGGCGGAGCAACTGCTGCAACGGGTGGGTCTGGGTGAGCGGCTCAGGCACAAACCCGGCGAGTTGTCCGGTGGTGAGCGTCAGCGGGTAGCGATAGCCAGAGCGCTGGTTAACAGCCCGGAGTGTGTGTTGATGGATGAGCCTACCGGCAATCTGGATGAACACACAGGGGAGGGTATCCGTGCCCTGATCGGCGACCTGCGTGATAATTCCGGGACGTCATTCATCATGGTTACCCACGACATGACCATGGCCCGGAGCCTGGGAAGGGTGCTGCGACTGGAGCAGGGGCGATTGGTTCAGGAGGCCTGATTGCTCGCGGGCGTTCGCTTGTTGCGCTGGCGACGCCGTAATTGCCATTCAGTGCGGATCTTGCGGCGCCATAGATACTGGATGATCAGGTAAGCGACGCAGGCGGTCACCGTGGCCAGAACCAGAGAACCCAGGTACAACGGCACGCCGATATCGATCAACCTGTGGCTGATCCAGTCCCAGGAAAGCTCGAATTCGAACGCCAGGACGGGCCGATTGAGTATCCAGGCCCCCACCTTGTAATTAAAGTAGAACATCGGGGGCATGGTCAGCGGATTGCTGATCCAGACCAGAACCACGGATAAAGGCAGGTTGGCGTTAAACCAGATGGCGCAGAATGCGGCTGCCAGCATCTGGAAAGGCATCGGAATAAAACAGAACCAGACGCCCACCAGGAAGGCCCTGGCAACACAGTGCCGGTTGATGTGCCACAGGTTGGGTTCATGGAGGATATCGCCCAGAAAACGCAGCGATTGCATCGACTGCACCTTTTCAGGGGTGGGCAAATACCGTTTCATGAACTTCTTCGGCATAGGAAGTTCGGCCTGTTTCCTGGCTTTGAGTAATCACTGGAGCCCAGAGGCTGCCAGCGCTATCGAAAATCGGAGGACAAGGATTGTCCGAAAACCCAGTTTCCAACCGGGTCAGCAGGCTCGGTGTTGGACTCGCCAGCATTCTCGCCTTCTCTTGCGGCGTTATCTTACTGTATCGGCTCGCAACCTTGCCACCATATCCATGGCTGTTTGTGCTGGTTGGGTTAATGTTGATGGCTATGGCCTGTCGATGCCAGCGCATACAGAGGTTCGGGCCCGCGGTGGTTGCTGCGACGCTGGGGCTGGTCTGGGGCGGCTGGAATGCCGATATGAGACTGGCCGAACGCCTGCCTTCGGAGTGGGAAACCAAGCGCATTGTGGTTTCCGGCTACCTCTGTGATTTGCCGACACCGGGAAGCTTTGACAGTCTGAGATTTGGATTCTGTGTCCTGCACTGGCAGGTACCTGGCGTGTCGGTAGATAATAACTTGCCCCGCGTCCTGCGCCTATCCTGGTATGGCAGGGAGGGGCGCAGGCTACCCGACCATCGCCTGACACTGGAGGTTTCTCTCAAGCGTCCTCACGGCAACCTGAATCCAGTGGGGTTTCGCTACGAAGACTGGTTGTTCCGTCACGGCTATCGGGCGACCGGTTCCGTCAAACAGGTCTCTGCGGCACCGGAGCTGGCATGCGCACTGCAATGTCAGTACCACGCCTGGCACTGGCGAGCGTCAAAGAAGTTGCAGCATTGGTTTGGTGAAGCGGAATACTACCCCCTGATTGCGTCTCTGCTAATGGGTAACCGGGGTTCTCTGGAAGATCATCACTGGCAGGTACTCAAGTCGACCGGCACCATTCATCTGGTGGCTATTTCCGGTTTGCATCTCGGTCTGGTGGCGGTCGGAGTTGGTCTGTTGGCGCGCTGGGGCTTGCTGTTGCTGCCAGTTGGTGGTCTGAGTGAGCAGGGCCGGCGTTCTCTGGTTTTTCTGGTGGTTGTGCTCAGCTGCCTTGTCTATTCGTTATTGGCCGGTTTTACCGTACCAACCCGGCGGGCCCTGGTGATGGTGGTTGCCGGCGGCTGGTATTTGCTCAAGGCAAGACAACAGAGCGGCTGGCGACCCTTTGTGCTGGCTCTGGCAGTGGTGCTTCTGATGGATCCGTTTGCGCCTCTGGACCAGGGTTTCTGGTTGTCTTTTGGCGCTGTAGGGGTGCTGCTGGCGGTATTTTCAGGGCGTCTGGGTTCGTCGGGTTGGTTATCGGCTTTGTTGATAGCCCAGTTGGCGGTCTTTGTCGGGTTGTGGCCAATGTTGATGCTGGTGCATCAGGGCCAGCCCCTTGCAGGCTTCGCGGCCAACCTGTTGGCGGTGCCCTGGGTGTCGTTTGCCGTCATGCCGGTACTGTTCCTGGGGTCCATCATCGCCCTTCTTTCCGGGGGGTGGCTCCTGCCCTGGGTGTCGGCCGGGTTTGACCTTGTCCTGGGGGCACTATGGTGGTGGCTGGAGCTGGTGGCCCGGTTCCCGGCAGGACAGATGCAGCCTCTGCCGCTGCCATTGGCAGCGGGTTTGGCGTTGCTGGCGCTTTGGGGGATTCGCTGGAGGGACTGGCGATGGCGGGCATTGCTGGGCGTTACCTTCCTGTTGCTCAGTGTTCCCTGGTCAGGTCCAGGAATAGGCAATTCCGTGGCACAGGCACCTGAAGTCCGCGTGTTGGATGTGGGGCAGGGGCTGTCGGTTGTGGTTCGCGCCGGTGGCCGGGTGATGGTGTATGACACCGGGCCGGAAGTTGCGGGCGTCTATTCCGCCGCCGATTCGGTGCTGGTGCCGAATCTCCGGGCAATGGGCGTCGAGGTTATTGATCTGCTGGTCTTGAGCCATGCTGATAATGACCACGCCGGCGGTCTTGAGACGTTGTCTGAGCACTTCTCGATCAAAAGGGTGATTTCCGGAGAGCCTGCTCTTATTGCCGGGCGCGTGCCGGTGAGGGTGGAAGGTTGTCGCCCGGGGAATATCCGGTGGCCGGGTCTGGTGATGTCGCTGTGGCAAAATCCGTTGCCTGCGGACGGGAATGACGCTTCGTGCGTGATACGCGTGTACCACCCGTCCAGCAACAGCGATTTCGTATTGACCGGGGACATCAGCCGGAAGGTTGAGCAACTGATGCTCGGTGGCGCCGGCCTAGAGTGGCTTGAGAACCGCGTTGCGCAGCGGGTGGTGCTGGCGCCACACCATGGCAGCAAAACTTCATCTTCAACACGCTGGGTACAGGCGGTGGCGCCGGATCAGGTGATCTATACGGCGGGCTACCGGCACCATTTCGGGCATCCGCATGCGGAAGTAACCGGTCGGTACCGCGCCAGTGGTGCCGTGCCATTGAACACGGCCTGCTCCGGCCAGATCACACTCAGGTTCGCAGATTCAGGCCTGCTTATAAGTGAGCTCTGGCAGACACAGCCTTTCTGGATAGCGTCTCCGGGGCTTGCCAGGAGTGAATGTAAAATACCGTGACAATCCGGGTGTGGCCTGCACCGACAGCTATGCTAAAGTAGCGCGGCTTGTAACTAATCAGGGAGATCAAGCGTGTTCGAGCTGTTGAAAGCCGGTGGCATCCTGATGGTGCCCATTGTTGCCTGTTCCATCCTGGCACTTGCCATCATTCTGGAACGAATCTGGACCTTGCGGGCCTCTCGGGTCGCGCCCCCGCAGTCTATTAACGAACTCTGGCGCTGGATCAAGAAAAAAGAGCTTAACGGTCGCAAGCTGAAAGCCTTGCAGGCATCTTCGCCACTTGGCCGGATTCTCGCCGGCGGCCTGATCAACGCAAAACATGGTCGCGAGATCATGAAAGAAAGCATCGAACACGAGGCCAGCCAGGTTATCCACGAGCTGGAGCGTTTTCTGAATCCCCTGGGCACTATCGCCACAATCACGCCACTGTTGGGCCTTTTGGGTACCGTTATCGGCATGATCAAAGTGTTTGCCGAAATCCAGTTGGCCGGCGTCGGCAATGCCGGCAACCTGGCCGGAGGCATTTCCGAGGCATTGATCACCACTGCGGCTGGCCTGAGTGTCGCGATTCCTGCTCTGATCTGTCACCGCTATTTCATTCGTCGCGTAGACGAATTGGTGGTCAACATGGAGCAGGAAGCCATCAAACTGGTGGAAGTGGTCCACGGAGACCGCGAAATCGACGTTGAAGGAGCCTGAACGCCGTGAAGTTCAAGCGCCAACGAAGCCAGGAAGTCGGGGTAGATCTGACGCCACTGATTGATGTGGTGTTCCTGCTGCTGATTTTCTTCATGGTGTCGACCACATTTACCCGGGAGAGTCATCTGCAGGTGGAGCTTCCGGAAGCCAGTGCAGAGCCGGCAGCTCCGTCTGAGGTCCGGCAGATTGATGTGGTGATCAATGCCGAGGGCCAGTACTTTCTGAACGACCGACCACTGGTTAACAATCGCCGGGAAACCCTCGAACGTGGCGTCAGTGAGCTGGCCGAAGGCGACAACAGCCTGCCGTTCATCATCACTGCAGACGCCCAAACCCCCCATGAATTTGTGGTGCGGGCCATGGATGTTGCCGGTCGCCTGGGGTTTGCCAAGCTGAGCATAACCACAGAGCGGGAGGCTGAAAGCCAGTGATGCAGACAAGGCCGGAGCCGCTCAAGACGCCACCTGCCGGTAGCTGGACCACCTACAAACGCCTGCTCAAGTACGTCAAGCCTTTCTGGTTTGCGTTCTCCCTCGCCGTGTTCGGAAACATCATTTACGCCGCTGCATCCACCGGGATGGCCGCGGCGATGGAATATGTGATCACGGCGATCGAGAATCCGTCCGACCAGAACCGGATGTTGCTGACCGGGCTGATCGTGGGTGTATTTGCCTTCAGAGGCGTTGGTACGTTTTTCAGCCAGTATTTTATCAGCTACGTTGGGCGTAACGTGATCAACGCCTTACGCAACGATGTGTTTGATCGACTGATGTCTTTACCGTCCCGGTACTACGATGAAAACGCATCCGGGCGTCTGGTCTCAAAGCTCACCTTTAACGTCGAGCAGGTCGCGGATGCTGCGACCAATGCGGTGACTATCACGCTGCGGGAAGGGCTGACCATACTGGGTCTGCTCGGCTTCATGCTGTACACCAACTGGAAGTTGACCCTGATTTTTCTTACTGCCGGTCCGGTCATTGGTCTGGTCGTGAATTATGCCAGCAAACGATTTCGTCGAATCAGTAAGCGTATTCAGGGTTCCATGGGCGATATCACCCATGTGGCCTCCGAGTCGATCACTGGATACCGGGTGGTGCGCACCTTCGGAGGCGAAGATTATGAACGGGAGCGGTTTCGTGAGGTCAGTGCCCGTAACCTGAAACAGAGCCTGAAAATGGCTTCTACTCAGGCGATCAGTGTCCCGGTCATTCAGGTGCTGGTGGCTTTTGCTATCGCCGCGCTGGTGTGGACCATGCTTGCGCCGGAGATTCGGGGTGAGATGTCGACTGGTCAGTTGATTGCGTTCATCACCGCGGCGACGACGATGGCCAAGCCCATTCGCCAGGTCACTTCCGTGCACGCCAAGATTCAGAAGGGTGTGGCGGCTGCATTTGATGTGTTCGAGACCATGGATGAAAAGCCGGAAGAGGACCCAGGCTCCTACAACCCGCAGCGGGTCAAAGGCGACATCACATTTGACCAGGTGTCTTTCCGATACCGGGATCAGCTCGACAATGTGCTTGAAGGGATAACCATCGATATTCCAGCCGGCCAGAGCGTTGCACTGGTGGGCCGGTCAGGCAGTGGTAAGTCGACCATGGTTAGCCTGTTACCCCGTTTCTACGAGTACACTGGGGGAGCTATCCGCATTGATGACCATGAACTGAAGGAGTTTTCGCTTCAGTCCCTGCGTGCCCAGATTGCTCTGGTGAACCAGAACGTGGTGCTGTTCAACGATACCATCGCCGCCAACATTGCCTACGGTTCCCTGCGCGACTGCAGCCGGGAAGAAATTATGGAAGCGGCTGAAAAGGCCCACGCGCTCGAGTTTATCAACCGTATGCCGGAAGGGCTCGACACCATGATTGGCGACAATGGTGTGATGCTTTCCGGTGGCCAGCGCCAGCGTCTTGCGATTGCGCGGGCCATCCTCAAGGACGCCCCAATTCTCATTCTGGATGAGGCGACATCGGCACTGGATACGGAATCCGAACGCCATATTCAGGAAGCGCTGGAAACGGTTATGCAGGGCCGTACCACGCTGGTGATCGCACACAGGCTATCCACCATTGAGAAGGCCGACCGGATTCTGGTCATGGACAATGGCCGCATTGTTGAATCCGGAAGTCATGGTGAGCTGTTGGCTGCGGGTGGCGCATATGCCCAGCTGCATCAGATTCAGTTCAGCGAGCACGCATGAGCACCAGCCTGGTTGACCGGCTTTGGTACGGGCAGGGCAGGCCTCTTGCACTGCTCACACCATTGGCCTGGTTATATCGGGCGGTGTCTGAGTCCAGGCGCCGAAAAGCCTGGCATGCGCGAAACGAATTGCTGCCGGTCCCGGTTGTGGTGGTGGGTAATATCACCGCTGGCGGCACCGGCAAGTCACCTCTCACTGCCAGCCTGGTTCAGTGCATGAATCAACACGGCTGGAAACCGGTGATTCTCAGTCGTGGCTACGGTGGTAAAAGCTCTCAGTACCCCTTGCTGGTCGCTGACGGGACCCCGGCGGGTGTCTGTGGTGATGAACCTCTGATGCTGGCCCGGGCCACCGGATGCCCGGTGGTGGTTGACCCGGATCGCTGTCGTGGCGCTCGCTGGGCGTTGGAGAATGGCCTCGGCGATGTACTGATCTGTGACGATGGCCTGCAGCACTACCGTCTGCCCAGAGATATTGAACTGGCAGTATTTGATGCTCGGCGCGGCACTGGAAACGGTGCCATCATTCCGGTCGGTCCGCTGCGGGAGCCGGTTGAACGGTTGAACGGTGTCGACTTTGTCGTTCTTAACGGAGCGGAGTTTCCGGAGGCTGGCGAGACCATCGAGAGCTTTGCCGGCATTGATCATCCGGAGATTCATGCCATGGAGCTGGTGCCCTCGGCTCTGGTGAATCTGAATTCCGGTGAGACCTTGTCGCCGGGGCAGCTTGAAGGTAAACCGGTACGGGCGGTGGCGGGTATCGGTAATCCCGGTCGATTTTTCGAAACCCTCCGGATTCTTGGCGCTCACGTCAATGAAGTTCCCTTTCCTGACCATCATCATTTTCGCCCCGAAGACCTGGCGTCGGGCGCTCTCGAATGGTTGGTAATGACGGCCAAAGATGCAGTGAAGTGCCAAGGCTTTGCTCCGGATAACGCCTGGGTCTTGACGGTTCAGGCCCGGCTGTCGGAACCTTTTGAACAGCATTTTCTGGAACGGCTCAGAGCCTGCTCTGGCCAGTTGCAACCTGATATCAGCGAGGAATCGAACCATGGATAAAAAACTGCTGGCCATGTTGGCCTGCCCGGTGTGCAAGGGTGAGCTCAAGCTCAACGATGCCCGCACCGAGTTGATTTGTTACCAGGATGCCATGGCGTTCCCCATTCGTGAGGGGATTCCGGTTATGCTGGCGGTTGAAGCCCGCACCCTCAGCACAGACGAGCGCCTCGACAAACACTGAGTCACCCGCAGGACGCAACCATGTCATTTACCGTTGTCATTCCCGCCCGATACGCTTCCAGCCGTTTGCCCGGCAAACCTCTGGCCATGATTGCCGGCAAGCCCATGATCCAGCATGTCTGCGAGCGGGCGAATGAGAGCCGCGCCAGCCGCGTGGTGGTCGCGACCGACGATGCCCGTATCGAGGAGGCGTGTCTTGGTTTTGGTGCCGAAGTCATCATGACCTCGCCCCATCATGCCAGTGGCACAGACCGCCTTGAGGAAGTGGCAAGGAAGCTGCAGCTGGATCCGGATCATCGCGTGGTCAACGTTCAGGGGGACGAGCCTCTGATACCGCCTGAATTGATTAATCAGGTTGCCGATAACCTTGAACAGTACCAGGAGGCCGCCATCGCAACACTGTGCGAGCGGATTCACGATGCCCGCCAGGTGTTCAACCCCAATGTCGTAAAAGTGGTGTTCGATGCCCGGGGCATGGCTCATTATTTCAGTCGGGCTCCGATTCCCTGGGCCAGGGACTTCTGGCCAGCGGGGGCGGCCACCCAGGATGTGGACCTTCCGGATGGCATAGGCTATTTCAGGCACATTGGCATTTATGGTTATCGTGCCAGTGTGCTCAGTGAGTTTGTTACCTGGCTGCCGGCCCCCACCGAACGGGTGGAATCCCTGGAACAGTTGCGAGCACTCTATAATGGCGCTCTTATTCATGTGGATGTGGCGGACCGGCCACCGGCTCCGGGGGTAGATACCGAAGAGGATCTGGCCCGTCTGCGGGCGCTGATGGAAAAAGGGGGTTCCCATGGCTGATCGCGTAAGCGTGCTGTTTGTCTGCCTGGGCAATATCTGTCGTTCTCCCAGTGCTGAGGGCGTTTTTCGCCACCTCGCCCGGGAACAAGGCCTGTTCGGCAGACTGCATATTGATTCCTGCGGCACCGGCAACTGGCATATCGGTAAATCTCCGGACGAGCGGGCAACTGCCGCCGCGGCGCGCCGTGGTATCGACATCAGCGACCTTCGTGCCCGCCAGTTCCGTGCAGAAGATCTGGATCAATTTGACTATGTGCTGGTGATGGATCGGTCTAATCTCGCGGATGTTCGAGAGGTCTGGCACCAGAATGGGGGCACGGAGCCGCGCTTGTTTCTGGATTACGGTGACTCCCGGTTGGCCGAGGTGCCCGATCCTTACTACGGCGGAGAGGATGGATTTGAGCACGTGCTTGATCTGATTCATGACGCCAGTTCCGGCCTCCTGGACGAAATTCGGGGGCGGCTGGCTTGAGTCAGGATCTGCAGATTCAGGAGTGGGCCAGCCTTCAGGGATTGAATACCCTGGCTGTGCCGGTAACGGCCCGATACCTGGTGGAAGTCGAAAATCCGGATCAGCTCAAACAGGCGCTTTCCTGGGCCTGTAACCACGAACAGTCCATTCTGGTACTGGGCGGTGGCAGTAATCTGGTGTTTGCCGGCGATTATCCCGGCCTGGTCATCCGGATGGCACTGCGTGGCCGAAGCTGGGAGCAGGTAGACGATCACGGCGCGGTACTGGTGTTAAAAGCCGGTGAGAACTGGCACGAGGCTGTGCTTTACGCCGCTCGTTCCGGTTATCGCGGGATCGAGAACCTGGCGTTGATCCCGGGCACCGCCGGTGCCGCCCCGGTACAGAACATCGGGGCTTATGGCACCGAATTGGGTGACTGTCTTGACAGTGTCACGGTACTGAACCGCCAGACTCTGAAGGTTGAAACCCTGCCTGCAAGCGCCTGCGAATTCGGTTATCGCGACAGCCTGTTCAAGCACCGGCCGGGCCTCTACATCATCCTTGAAATCCGGCTCCGGTTGTCCCGTAATGCGCCTTTGAAGATTGGTTATCGGGATCTTCAGGATTACTTTGGCGACGTTAACGAGGCTGAGTTAACACCCCTGGCGGTGGCCGAGGGCGTGATGGCTGTCCGTCATCGCAAACTGCCGGACCCTGCGGTATTGCCGAATGTGGGCAGTTTCTTCAAGAACCCGGTTATAGGATTGGCTCAGTTTCGGGAGCTTCAGGCCCGGTTTCCGGATGTTGTGTCCTATCCCGCGGATAGTCAGGTCAAACTGGCGGCTGCATGGCTTATTGACCAGGCGGGATGGAAGGGGTTTCGTAACAGCCGGGTCGGGGTTCACAACCGCCAGGCGCTGGTGCTGATCAATCATTCCGGTGGAACTGGCCAGGATGTACTGTCCCTGGCTGATGACGTGCGCCAGTCTGTGCTTGAGAAATTCGGCGTTGAGCTGGAGATGGAGCCGGGGATTGTGGGCAACGCCTGATCTGCGGAGACGTCGTTAACACACCGGAAGGCTGGGGGCAGCCTTCCGGTGTGTATGGTTCAGGGTTACAAGCCGCCTTTGGGCGATGCCTTCACCAGGAACGACAGAGCCTCATCCACAGGAATGTCCTGTTTTTCCTCGTCCCGCCGACCCTTGTATTCCAGGGTTCCGGCGCTCAGGCCGCGTTCTGAGACCACGAAGCGGTGGGGGATGCCAATCAGCTCCATATCTGCGAATTTCACACCCGGGCGTTCGTTGCGGTCATCCAGCAGAACATCGTAGCCAGCTAGGCGAAGCTGTTCGTAAAGCTTGTCGCCAGCCTCGGCCACCACCGGAGATTTGTGACCATTCAGGGTAACAATGGCCACCTCGAACGGTGCGATGGCATCCGGCCAGATGATGCCCTTCTCGTCGTGGTTCTGCTCGATGGATGCCGCGACGATGCGGGAAACGCCAATACCATAACAGCCCATTTCCATAATCGAAGTCTTGCCGTGTTCATCCAGAACCGAGGCGTTCATGGCCTTGCTGTACTTATTGCCCAGCTTGAAAATGTGGCCAACTTCAATACCGCGACGGATCTCCAGTGTGCCGTTCCCATCCGGGCTGGCATCGCCCTCGACCACATTGCGAAGATCTTCCACACGGCTGATTTCGGCATCGCGTTCCCAGTTTACGCCAGTCAGGTGATAATCATCCTTGTTGGCGCCGCAGACAAAATCTGCCAGGTGTGCTGCGCTGCGATCCACGATAACCGGCACCGGCAGCTTGACCGGGCCGATGGAGCCTGGCTTGCAGCCGATTGCTTTTTCGATTTCCTCGTCGGTTGCCATGGTCAGCGGCTCGGCAATGCCGGGGAGGTTCTCAGCCTTGATCTCATTCAGGGTGTGATCGCCGCGCAGAATCAGGGCCACCAGGCCGGATTCACCATTCTCATCCGCCTCTGCCTTTACCAGCAGTGTTTTCACACTGCGCTCAGCCGGTATGCCCAGGAACTGGGAAACTGCGTCGATGGTGCGTTGACCCGGTGTGTGAACCTCTTTCAGTTCCTCGCCGGGGGCAGGGCGCTCGCCGGCAGGTGCTACCGCTTCGGCTTTTTCGATGTTGGCGGCGTAGTCACCGCTGGTGCTGAATACGATGGCATCTTCGCCAGAGGAGGCTAGCACGTGGAATTCATGGGAGGAGCTGCCACCAATGGAACCGGAGTCCGCCTGTACCGGACGGTAGTCGAGCCCCAGCCGGTCGAAAATGTTGCAGTAGGTCTGGTGCATCACCTTATAGGTTTCATCCAGGGATTCCGCGTTCAGATGGAATGAGTAAGCATCCTTCATGATGAACTCGCGGGCGCGCATCACGCCAAACCGCGGGCGGCGCTCATCGCGGAACTTGGTCTGGATCTGGTAGAAGTTGGCCGGCAGCTCTTTGTAGCTTTTCAGTTCGTTCCGGATCAGATCAGTGATAACTTCTTCATGAGTGGGGCCAAAGCAGAAATCGCGGCCATGGCGGTCGTTCAGGCGCAGCAGTTCTCCACCGTACTGTTCCCAGCGGCCGGATTCCTGCCACAGCTCGGCGGGTTGTACCGCCGGCATGAGAACTTCCTGGGCGCCGCTCTTGTCCATTTCTTCACGGACGATTCGCTCCACCTTACGCAGGGTGCGCAACCCTAACGGCAACCAGGTGTAAAGGCCGGCGGCCAGTTTACGGATCATGCCCGCCCGCAGCATCAGCTGATGGCTGATAATCTCGGCGTCGGAAGGGGTCTCTTTCTGGGTAGCTATCAGGTAACGGCTCGCTCGCATCGTGTCTTCCGCTGTCATCAGAAAAGTGGGAGTCAGACTAATTGGCAAGGCGGGATGCCCGCCACAGCCTTTCATTGTCGTAGAGTGGGCGTTATTGTACGGAGCCTGCATCACAAGGTACAGATAATGACTGACGAATCCATCGATGTGTCACCCCGCCGGCGCCCGGTTCAGGCCCGCAGCCGGGAACGGGTGAACACCATACTGCAGCATGCTGCCGGGATCTTTCACGAGCAGGGCGTCGACAGCACCAGTATGTCGGCCATCGCCCGGCAGTCCGGCATGTCTCTGGCATCGCTTTACCGCTATTTCCCGAATAAAGCGGCGATTGTCAACGCTATTGCGGAGCGACATGTTGAGAAGATGGAGCAGGCGCTGAGGGTCAAGCTCCCGCAGCTGAGCCTGAGCGACGCGGTGGATGTCCTGATTGATCTGTTTTACGACTTCTACCGCACCGAGCCCGCCTATTCCGCGATCTGGAGCGGTGTGGAAGCCATGCCGGAACTGAGGCAGCTGGATCTTCGCGAACTCTACAGCAACGCCCGGGACCTGGATGCCCGTCTGCAGGAGGAGTATCCCGATTTGCCGGCAGATCGCCGCTGGACAGCCAGTTTGCTGTTACCCCGTTCTGCCGGCACGATTCTTCGGCTGGCGGCCACCCTGCCGGATGAGCAGGGCGTATTGTTGGTACAGGAAATGAAAACCATGGCCCGCGCTTATCTGGACAACCTGGTGGCTCAGGACAAATAGCCCAGCGGCAGTGCGGTGCTGTCGATGACGCGCCGGAGAACAAAGCTGGAGTGAACACCGCTAACACCGGGAATACGGGTTATCCTGTTCAACAAAAAGTGGTGGTAGTGGTCCATATCCGGCACGACCACTTTGAGCATGTAATCCGCACTCTGACCAGTGATCAGATAACACTCCTGAACCTCCGGGTATTCCCCCACCTGTTCCTCAAACGCGGCAAAGCGCTCTGGTGTATGCCGGTCCATGCCAATGAGAATAATGGCGGTGAGCGACAGCCCCAGTTTTTTGTGATCCAGAATGGTGACCGTTCGCACGATAATGCCCGCCTCCTCGAGGGCGCGAACTCGCCGAAGGCAGGGGGAAGGGGATAGGCCGACCTTCTCGGCCAGTTGCTGATTGGTCAGTGAGCCGTCTTTTTGCAATTGTTCGAGGATTTTTCGGTCGAGCTTGTCAATTTTGACAAGCGTTTTCTCGGTATCGGGCATTTTCTGTCTCTTATTAAAGATTTTATGAAATTATATGGCATTATCTGGTTGTGCGGCCAGAAAATGGCAACCAAATAGCTCGCTCCAGCCTTTACACTGTGTGTGCTCCAATCACTGTTTGATATCGGAAGGAATTTTCATCATGGCTTTTGACCATCGCAAATACGTTGCTTTCCAGCCGGTCGCCAAGAAAGACCGTCGCTGGCCCGATCAGGTTATCCAGAAAGCCCCGGCCTGGTGCGCTGTAGATCTTCGGGACGGCAACCAGGCCCTGGTCAAACCCATGTCTGTTGCCCAGAAGCAGCGCTTATTCGATTTGCTGGTCAAGCTGGGTTTCAAAGAGATCGAAATCGGTTTCCCGGCAGCCAGCCAGCCGGACTTTGATTTCTGTCGCAAGCTGATCGAAGAAAACCGGATTCCGGATGATGTAAAGATCCAGGTGCTGACCCAGGCTCGCCCTGAATTGATCGAGCGGACTTACCAGGCCCTTGAGGGCGCCAAACGGGCGATTGTTCACGTTTACAATTCCACCTCGACCGTGCAGAGGGAGCAGGTGTTCGGTCTGGACCGGGACGGTATCCGCGATATCGCGGTCCACGGCGCCACCATCGTGCGGGATATCGCCGCCCGCTATCCGGACACGGAGTGGACCTTCCAGTATTCGCCAGAGAGTTTTACCGGTACGGAGCTGGACTTTGCGGCCAGTGTGATTGATGCCGTCAACGATGTCTGGCGCCCGGACCAGGGGCAACCGGTTATCATTAACCTGCCGGCGACTGTTGAAATGGCAACGCCCAATGTCTTCGCAGATCAGGTGGAGTGGATCTGTGACAACATTCGCTATCGGGAGCACATCAGCATCAGTCTGCATACCCACAATGACCGTGGCTGCGCGGTGGCCGCTGCCGAACTTGGCGTGATGGCGGGGGCAGACCGGGTGGAAGGTACCTTGATGGGCAACGGCGAGCGCACCGGTAACATGGACCTCGTCACCATGGCCATGAACCTGTATTCCCAGGGGATTGATCCTGCCCTGGATCTGTCCGGTATGGCCGAAATCACCGAAGTGGTGGAAGCGTGCACCGAGATTTCCACCCATCCGCGTCATCCCTATGCCGGTGAGCTGGTCTTTACTGCATTCTCCGGCAGCCACCAGGACGCCATTCGCAAATGTCTCTCTCGTCGGAAAGAAGGCGATGCCTGGAACGTGGCCTATTTGCCCATCGATCCGTTCGATGTCGGCCGCCGGTACGAGGAAGTGGTTCGTATCAACAGTCAGTCCGGCAAAGGCGGTGTCGCTTACGTACTCGAGCGGGACTACGATATTACCCTGCCGCGGTGGCTGCAGATCGAGTTCAGCAAGGTGGTCCAGCGCGAAGCTGAAACCAATGGTGGAGAGATCGATTCACATACTATCCACCGTCTGTTTGAAGAGCGTTATCTGAAAGTACACAGCGACTGGGCTCTTCGCTCCTACGACCTGCATCGGGATGACAATGGTGTGCGGGCCGAAGTGGTTGTCGGTGGCGATGCGGCTCCGGCTACCCTGGAAGGTCGAGGGCTGGGAGCCGTTGAGGCGGTTTCCGACGCACTGTCCAGGCAGTTTGGGGTCTCGGTGGCGGTTGAAGCCTATGATGAATACGCGCTGGGCGAAGGTACCAATGCCAATGCTCTGGCGTGTATCCGGCTGACAGCTAATGGCAGGCACTGCAGCGCGGCAGCCCTGGCGGAAGATACTACCTCGGCGACATTGCAGGCCCTGTTCTCGGCTGTAGCTCAGGTGCTCGATGGTAGCCGGTCCGAGTCTGTTTCTGCAGAAGCGGCAGAAACTGTCTGAGCGGATAATCCCTTCTACCAACAGAAAGGCCGGCAATCCAGGGACTGCCGGCCTTTCTTGTTTCTGCCCGTGAGGGGCATCAGGACGCTGACATAACAGCTTAAAGCGGTGTTACGTTTTCGGCCTGCGGGCCTTTCGGGCCCTGGGTTACGGTGAACTGCACCTGCTGACCTTCGGCCAGAGTACGGAAACCGTTTGCGTTGATTGCACTGTAGTGAACGAAAACGTCACTGCCGCCTTCCTGGGCGATGAAGCCAAAGCCCTTGGATTCGTTGAACCACTTCACGTGGCCGGTTTTGGTATCGGACATCGATCTTTCCTGTCTTACTGATAATTTTCCCTCACGGGACCTTCTTTCGAGCTGGGACATCCGGAGCGTACTGAGGAAGGGGCAACGAAAAGCCAAGGGCAGGACGTTGTAACGCATTCGCCAAATAACGCTGCAGAAGTACACAGCAATTTTCAGTATAGACCGACTTTGAAAGGCGTCAATTGTTTTTTTTATGATCAGTAAGTGTTTTTTAATTGATAAAAAACAATAAGTTGTAATCGAAGTGAAACCCGGGGCTGCCCTTGATCAAGAGCGCCCCGGGTGTTCTGTGGCTCAGCGGATGGAGGTTTGATCAGCGACCGAATTTCTCGCTGATTTCTTCCAGAATGGCCGGGTCGTCGATGGTGCTGGGTACCGTGTACTCCTCCCCATCGGCAATCTGGCGAATAATACGTCGCAGGATCTTGCCGGAGCGGGTTTTGGGTAAACGGTCAACAACGATGGCCCGGCGGAAACAGGCAATAGCCCCGATCTTCTCGCGAACCATCTCTACCAGTTCCTCCTCCAGTTCATCCTGGTCGATGGTGGCGCCATCTTTGATCAGCACCAGGCCAACCGGAATCTGACCCTTCATATCGTCATGGGTGCCCACTACGCAGCATTCCGCGATCGCCGGATGGGATGCAACGACTTCTTCCATCTCGCCGGTAGAGAGCCGGTGCCCGGCGACATTAATTACATCATCCGTCCGCCCCATGATAAAGACATAGCCGTCATCATCGATAAAACCACCGTCGCCGGAGCTGTAGAAGCCAGGGATTGGCTTGAGGTAGCTGTTCTGGAAGCGCTGGTCGTCGCCCCATACGGTCATCAGGCAGCCCGGCGGTAATGGCAGTTTGACTGCAACCTGGCCCTGTTCGCCCGCGGGTACCTGGCTGCCTTCCATGTCCACTACCTGAACGTTGAAGCCGGGTGAGGGCACGGTTGCAGAGCCGGGTTTCGTAGTCATCATTTCAATGCCGACCGGGTTGCAGCATATGGCCCAGCCCGTTTCGGTCTGCCACCAGTGATCGAGGATGGGCAGCCCGGTATGCTCCTTCAGCCATTCATAGGTGGGTGGATCCAGGCGCTCGCCGGCCAGGAAAATCCGTTTGAGGGAGGAAACATCGTAGCGGCTCAACTGATCTGCTTCCGGGTCTTCCTTGCGCACTGCACGGAATGCGGTGGGCGCGGTAAACAGCATATTGACCTTGTGGTCCTGAACCACGCGCCAGAATGCGCCGGCATCCGGGGTTTTAACCGGTTTGCCCTCGTAAAAAATGGTGGTGCAGCCGGTAAAGAGCGGTGCATAAACAATGTAACTATGGCCTACCACCCAGCCAACATCTGAGGCCGCCCAGTAAACGTCTCCGGGTTTGGCGTCGTAGACCAGCTTCATGCTGTAAGTGAGGGCAACGGCGTGGCCCCCGTTGTCACGGACGACGCCTTTGGGTTTCCCGGTGGTACCGGAGGTGTAGAGAATATAAAGCGGGTCGTTGGCTTTGACGGGTACCGGTTCGGCCGGGGTGGCGTTGGCCACGATCTCGTTCCAGTCAAAGTCTCGGCCTTCCTGCATGGTTGCCTTGACCTGTGGCCGCTGGAATACCACGCACGCGTCCGGTTTGTGGCTGGATTGCTCTATGGCCTTGTCTACCAGCGGTTTGTATTCGATCACCTTGGTAACTTCGATGCCGCAGGAGGCGGTAATCAGTGCCTTGGGTTTGGCATCTTCAATGCGAACGGCCAGTTCGTGTGCTGCAAAACCGCCGAAGACCACCGAATGGACTGCGCCCAGCCTGGCGCAGGCCAGCATGGCGATGGCTGCCTGAGGAATCATCGGCATATAGATGATTACGCGGTCACCTTTTTCTACTCCGCGGGCACGCAGGGCGCCGGCGAACAGGGCAACTTCATCACGCAGTTCGTTGTAGGTAAATGACTGTTTGGTGTTGGTGACCGGGGAGTCATAAATCAGGGCTTTCTGGTCGCCGCGGCCGGCACGGATATTGGCATCCAGGGCTACGTCGCTGGTGTTCAGCTCACCGTCCGGAAACCACTCGCCATGGCCGTTATCGAGGGCGCGCCAGATCGTATTCGGGGCTTTGATCCAGTCGATGTGCTGCGCCTGCTCACGCCAGAAATCATCCCGCTGGTCAATGGACCGGCGAAATTCGGAGTTGTAGCTCATTGTGCTCCACCTCGGTTGTCCGTGTTGTTGTTTTTTCGTTGTTATCGACAACTTTAGGAGCTTTGAAATCCGGGGCTAGTAGACCATAGGCGTAGTTGCCAGGCTCTGCGGCGCTATTCGCTCGAAGAATTGATCTCTGTCACCCGGGCGGACACCGAGCCATGACCAAGTCTTGCGGTAATCTGACTGCCAGTTTCCAGATCACCAGCCTTGCGAACGATCCGGTCATTGTCGTCTTTGACGATGGCGTAGCCTCTTCCGAGGGTGGCCAGGGGGCTGACAACATGAAGGGTTTGTGCAATGTGCTGTAATCGCTCGTCTTTTTGGCGCAGCTGGTGACGGGTCGCGAGTGTCAGGCGTTCCTCGAGACGTTGGGTCTGTTCTCTTACCGTTTTTAGGGTTCGGCGTGGGGATTGTGCGCTCATCCTTCGAAGCAGGTAATCGGTTTTCTGCTTCTGCTGGTCCAGTCTGTCACGGATCGCCTTGTTCAGCCGCAGCTCAAGCTCATCCATGCGTTGCGCCTTTTCCAGTAGTTCCCGTCGAGGATCCCGGAGCCGGGCAGACAGGTGCCCCAACTGGTTATCCAGCCTTTGCAATAAGCGGCGTGCAGACTGGCCAAGACGCCCCTGCTGCTCGGTCAGTCGACGGAGCCAGTCCTGCTGGTCGGGCGAGATCTTCTCAGCGGCGGCCGACGGCGTGGGGGCTCTCAAGTCCGCGACAAAATCAGCAATGGTGACGTCGACCTCATGGCCAACGGCGCTGACGGTCGGGATGGGGCAGGCGGCAATGGCCCGCGCGACGGCTTCTTCGTTGAAGCACCACAAGTCTTCCAGGGAGCCGCCACCCCGGCCGATGATCAGGACATCGGCCAGACCATGCTGCTGCGCCCGGTCAATGGCCTGGACAATATCTGCGGTGGCCGGCTGGCCCTGAACGGCGGTGGGATAGAGCGTGACCGGAATAGCCGGGCAGCGCCGTTTGAGTACCGTCAGAATATCGTGGATGGCGGCGCCAGTTGGCGAGGTAACCACGCCAATATGTCTGGGCGTGGCGGGAATCGGTTTCTTTCGGGCCGGGTCAAACAGGCCTTCGCCCTGGAGTCTTGCTTTGAGGGCCTCGAAAGCCTGCTGCAGGGCGCCCAGCCCGGCGGGTTCGAGGTGTTCCACGATGATCTGGAAATCCCCGCGGTTCTCGTACAGGGTCACCTTGCCGCGAATCCGGATCTGGTCACCTTCCCGGGGCAGGGTGCGTATGCGCTGGTTAGCGCCACGGAACATGGCACAGCGGATCTGGCATTTCTGATCCTTGAGTGAGAAATACCAGTGCCCTGACGAGGGTCTGGAAAAGCCTGAGAGTTCTCCCTCCACCCAGACCTGCATAAAGCTTGATTCCAGCAGGTGGCGCGCCTGGTGGTTGAGTTGACTGACTGTGAGTGCTCGTGGGCGGGTGTCCGGATAGGGGGTGCTCACAGGGCGGGCTCCAGGATTATTCATAAGCAATAGCCGAAAGAGATGGCCAAAAATAACGGAAATTCAAAAAGATGCAACCAAATGGCAAAAACCGCGCGGTTTACTGTCTTTACGCACCACTTTATAATAGATCGATTAAGGATTTTGCTTTGTCGCACCGCCGCGGGTGCGGCACGGAAATTCCCAACTTAGCATGTTCAAAAGGCGGATCCCAATGCTGCGTATTGCCGAAGAAGCCCTCACGTTTGACGACGTTCTGCTCGTGCCCGGATATTCTGAAGTTCTCCCTCACCAGGTCGACCTGAAAACCCAGCTGACCAAGGGTATTACCCTGAATATTCCGCTGGTCTCGGCGGCCATGGATACGGTAACCGAGGCGGAGCTGGCCATCGCCATGGCCCAGGAAGGCGGTATCGGTATCATGCACAAGAACATGACGGTGGAGCAGCAGGCGGCTGCTGTCCGCAAGGTCAAGAAGTTCGAAAGTGGTGTGGTCAAGGATCCGATCACGGTATCTCCGGGTACCACCGTGCGTGAGCTGGTCGATATCACCATGGCCAACAATATCTCCGGCCTCCCGGTTGTCGATGGCAATGACCTTGTCGGTATTGTGACTGGTCGTGATATCCGTTTTGAAAGCCGCATGGATACCCCCGTCCGGGATATCATGACGCCGAAGGACAAGCTTGTTACCGTCAAGGAAGGCGCCGATCTGGAAGAAGTAAAAGAGCTTCTGCATCGTCACCGCATTGAAAAGGTTCTGGTGGTGAACGATGAGTTCCAGCTCCGTGGCCTGATCACGGTAAAAGACATCCAGAAAGCCAAGGACTATCCGCTGGCGTGCAAGGACGAGCAGGGGCGCCTGCGAGTTGGCGCCGCGGTCAGCACCGGTGGCGACACCGAAGCTCGCGTAGCCGCACTGGCAGAAGCCGGGGTGGATGTGATCGTGGTGGATACCGCCCATGGCCATTCCAGGGGCGTGATCGATCGGGTTCGCTGGGTGAAACAAAACTACCCGGATGTTCAGGTCATTGGCGGCAATATCGCCACCAGTGATGCTGCCATCGCCCTGGCCGAAGCTGGCGCAGACGCCGTGAAGGTAGGTATTGGCCCCGGTTCCATTTGTACCACCCGGATCGTCGCCGGCATTGGTGTGCCCCAGATTTCTGCCGTTTCCAATGTCGCCGCTGCCCTGAAGGACCGCGGTGTGCCACTGATTGCAGACGGCGGTATCCGCTTCTCCGGAGACATCGCCAAGGCCATTGCTGCTGGCGCTCACTGCGTCATGATCGGCAGCCTGCTGGCAGGCACCGATGAGGCTCCGGGTGAAGTCGAACTGTTCCAGGGCCGCAGCTACAAAGCGTATCGCGGCATGGGCTCTATCGGCGCCATGGGGCAGGGTTCCAGCGACCGTTATTTCCAGGATGCCAGCAAAGGCATCGAGAAACTGGTGCCGGAGGGCATTGAAGGCCGCGTGGCCTGTAAAGGCCCGATGCGTAATATCGTGCACCAACTGGTTGGCGGTATCCGGGCCTCCATGGGCTATACCGGTAGCGCCACCATGGACGAAATGCGTACCAAGCCCGAGTTTGTTCGCATTACCAATGCCGGTATGCGTGAGAGTCACGTCCACGATGTGACCATCACCAAAGAAGCGCCCAACTACCGAATCGGTTAATCTTTGCCTGATCAGACGCGGCCCGGTTTCCGGGCCGCGTTGTTTCTTTACAGCCCGAGGACTCCATGGCCCAGAACATTCACGACCACCGTATCCTGATTCTCGATTTCGGTTCCCAGTACACCCAGTTGATCGCTCGTCGCGTTCGTGAAATCGGGGTTTACTGCGAGATCAAGGCATTCGATATCACCGATGACGAACTTAACGAGTTCAATCCCAAGGGTATTATTCTGGCGGGCGGCCCGGAATCGGTCACCCAGCTCGGTGGCCCGCGTGCCCCGGAAGGTCTGTTCGATCGTGGTATTCCGGTGCTGGGTATCTGCTACGGCATGCAAACCATGGCAGAGCAGCTTGGCGGTCGGGTAGCCAGTTCCGAGAAGCGGGAGTTTGGTTACGCCCAGGTGAAAGTGCGGGCGAAGGGACCACTGCTGGCGGATATTACAGACCACCTCACACCGGCCGGTGAGTCCCTGCTGGATGTGTGGATGAGCCACGGTGACAAAGTGGTGGCCATGCCGGAAGGTTTTGAACTGCTGGCTTCCACTGAAAGTGCGCCGATTGCAGCCATGCAGGATCTGAGTCGCGGCCTGTTCGGTGTTCAGTTTCACCCCGAAGTGACGCATACGCTGCAAGGCAAGCGTATTCTGGAACATTTCGTGATGACCATCTGTGGCTGCGAAGCACTCTGGACGCCGGCGAAAATCGTGGATGACGCGGTTCGTCAGATCCGCGAGCAGGTCGGCAGCGACAAGGTGTTGCTGGGCCTGTCCGGTGGTGTGGATTCTTCGGTTACGGCGGCGTTGTTGCATAAAGCCATCGGTGACCAGCTTACCTGCGTGTTCGTGGACAACGGCCTGCTGCGCCTGCACGAAGGCGATCAGGTGATGGACATGTTTGCCAGTAACATGGGCGTTAAGGTTATCCGTGTAGACGCTGAAGACTTGTTCCTGTCCAAGCTCAAGGGCGTGAACGATCCGGAGCAGAAGCGCAAGATCATCGGTAATACCTTCATTGACGTGTTCGACGACGAAGCGGCCAATATCAAAGACGTGAACTGGCTTGCCCAGGGCACAATTTACCCGGACGTGATTGAATCTGCGGCGTCCAAGACCGGTAAAGCTCACGTCATCAAGTCCCATCATAATGTGGGTGGCCTGCCGGAAACCATGAAAATGAAGCTGGTCGAGCCCCTGCGTGAGCTGTTTAAAGACGAAGTGCGCCGGATCGGCCTTGAGCTGGGCCTGCCATATGACATGGTGTATCGCCATCCATTCCCGGGGCCTGGGCTGGGCGTTCGTATCCTCGGCGAGGTCAAGAAAGAGTATGCGGACATTCTGCGTCGTGCCGACGCGATCTTCCTGGAAGAACTGCATCGTGCTGACCTGTACCACAAGACCAGTCAGGCGTTTGCCGTCTTCCTGCCGGTGAAATCGGTGGGTGTAGTTGGTGATGCCCGTCGCTATGAATATGTCATTGCGATTCGCGCGGTTGAAACTGTCGACTTCATGACGGCTCGCTGGGCGCGCCTGCCATATGAATTGCTTGAAACGGTGTCAAACCGGATTATCAACGAAATCTCCGGTGTTTCGCGGGTAACCTACGACATCTCCTCCAAGCCGCCTGCAACCATTGAGTGGGAATAATCGGCTGGGAGCTGTTTGACGGTGACGACAGCCGCTGAGGATGAATTGTGGATGGCCCGGGCGCTGGCTCTGGCCAGTCAGGCGGATGCTGTCGGTGAAGTGCCGGTAGGGGCCGTGGTTGTGCTTGACGGCAAGGAAGTGGGTGCGGGCTTCAATGCACCGATTTCCGGCTGTGATCCTACGGCCCATGCGGAAATCCGGGCGTTACGGGATGCGGCGGCCCGGGTCGGCAATTATCGATTGGCCGGTGCCACCTTGTACGTGACACTGGAGCCCTGCACCATGTGTGTCGGCGCGATCGTTCACAGCCGCGTCAGCCGGTTGGTATTTGGCGCTCTGGAGCCCAAGGCCGGCGCTGTGGAATCAGCCAGGCGAACCCTGGAAGAGCCGCACCTGAACTGGCGGGTAGAGGTTTCCGCCGGGGTGATGGCAGAGCAGTGTGGTCAGGTGATATCTGAATTTTTCAGCCGGCGTCGCCGTGAAATCCGGCAACGTCGCAAACAACACTCAGGGAAGGGAAGCGAAGCTCCATGAAAGTATTGGTAACGGGTGGCGCCGGGTATATTGGCAGTCACGTTGTGCGTCAACTGGCGGCGGCAGGTCACGACATTGTCGTTTTTGATAACTTGTCTACCGGTTATCGCTGGGCCGTGACCGCCGGCGAGTTGGTGGTGGGTGATCTCGCCGATGAGCAGGCGCTTGAAGCGGTGTTCTCCGAACACGGATTCGAGGCGGTGCTGCATTTTGCCGCCAATATTGTGGTGCCGGAATCGGTTGCCAACCCCCTCAAGTATTACAGCAATAACACCCGTAACACCCTGAATCTTCTCAAGATGGTTGAGCGCTATCAGGTTCCCTACATGGTGTTTTCCTCCACCGCAGCGGTTTACGGTATGCCCGAACAAACCGTACTGACGGAAGACCTTCCGCTGGCGCCCATCAACCCCTACGGTGCCTCGAAAATGATGAGCGAGCGCATGATGATGGACCTCGCCGCTGCCAGCAGTCTGAATTATGTGATTCTGCGCTATTTCAATGTGGCCGGCGCCAACCCGGACGGCTTGTTGGGGCAGGCAACGCCGGAGGCAACGCACCTGATCAAGGTAGCCTGCGAGTGCGTGACCGGGCAGAGAGATGGTATGAGCGTGTTTGGCACCGACTACGAGACCCGTGACGGCACCTGTGTCCGCGACTACATCCATGTGGAAGATCTGGCCAAGGCCCATGTTATGGCGCTGGATTATATGGCCAAAGGCGGTGAGTCTCAGGTGCTTAATTGTGGCTATGGCCGTGGCTTCACTGTGCGTGAAGTGATTGATGTGGTGAAAACCGAGTCCGGTGTTGACTTCCCGGTACAGGAAACCAGACGCCGAGCCGGCGACCCGGCTGCGCTGATGGCCGATAACACTCGGATCAAGAGTGTCCTGGGCTGGCAGCCGGATTTTGATGATCTGAATACCATTGTGCGGACCGCGCTGGCCTGGGAAAAGATCTGGCAGCAAAAGAAAGCAGGCCACTGACAGTTTTCATTCTAAATTTTCAGGAAGAGTTGCATGAAGATTACGATTTTCGGAACCGGTTATGTCGGCCTTGTGACCGGCGCCTGTCTGGCGGATGTCGGGCACCACGTGCTGTGCATGGATGTGGACCAGGGCAAGATCGAAAAACTGAAGAACGGCCAGATTCCTATTTACGAGCCAGGCCTGGACAACATCGTCAAGCACACCGTTGAGGCTGGTCGCCTGGCATTTACCACGGACACCGAGGAAGCGGTCAAGCACGGTACCCTTCAGTTTATCGCCGTTGGCACGCCACCGGATGAAGATGGTTCTGCGGACCTTCAGTATGTTCTGGCAGTGGCGAAATCCATTGGGCAGCACATGGAGGATTACAAGGTGGTGGTGGACAAGTCCACCGTACCGGTCGGGACTGGCGACAAAGTAAAGGCGGCGGTTCGTGCCCAGCTGGACAAGCGGGGGTTGGAACTGGATTTTGATGTGGTGTCCAATCCGGAATTCCTGAAAGAAGGTGCTGCAATCAACGATTTCATGAAGCCGGACAGGATTGTGGTCGGCACCGAGAGCGAAAAGGCGGCGGATTTGTTGCGGGAAGTGTACTACCCGTTCAACCGCAACCACGATCGCATGATCTTCATGGACATCCGTTCTGCTGAGCTGACCAAGTACGCGGCCAATGCCATGCTGGCCACCAAGATCAGCTTCATGAACGAAGTGGCAAACCTGGCCGAGCGGCTGGGCGCGGATATTGAAGAAGTGCGCCGGGGTATCGGTTCTGATCCGCGTATCGGTTACCACTTTATCTACCCGGGTTGCGGTTACGGCGGTTCCTGCTTCCCGAAAGATGTGCAGGCCCTGGCTCGCACCGCCCGCGACTGCGACTACGAGTCCAAGCTGCTGAACGCGGTGGAAGCAGTGAACTATGCCCAGAAGCATGTGCTGTTCGACAAGGTCTCGCACTACTTTCAGGGTGATCTGAAGGGCAAGACCGTGGCGCTCTGGGGTCTGGCGTTCAAGCCCAACACAGATGACATGCGCGAAGCATCTTCCCGCACCCTGATGGAAGATCTCTGGAAAGCCGGTGCGAAGGTGCAGGCTTTCGATCCGGAAGCCATGGAGGAAACCCAGCGCATCTACGGGGATCACGACGGACTGACTTTGTGCGGTACCAAAGAACAGGCGTTGAAGGGTGCTGACGTACTGGTGATCTGCACCGAGTGGAAAGAGTTCCGCTCACCGGACTTTGATGTGATTGCCTCCACCTTGAGTGAGCCGGTGGTGTTTGACGGCCGCAACCTGTACGAGCCGGAAATGCTGGAGCGTCATGGCCTGATCTACTACGCCATTGGCCGCGGCCGTAACCAGTTCCATTCAGCGGTCTGATGGTCGGGGAGGGTGTTGATGTTCCAGCTTCATGAGCGTTTGGCGGCGGATACCCACAAGCTGGGAGAGAGCCGTCTTTGCGATGTCTTGCTGATGAACGACAGCACCTGGCCCTGGATCATTCTGGTGCCCCGGGTATCCGGCATCCGGGAAATCTACCAGTTGGCGAGCGAACAGCAGCAACAATTGCTGGCGGAGTCCTCGGTGCTGAGTGAGGGGATGATGGAACTGTTCGGTGGCGACAAAATGAATGTGGCAGCGCTGGGCAATATGGTGCCCCAGTTGCACTTGCATCATATTGTCCGCTATCAGGGCGACCCGGCCTGGCCGGGCCCTGTGTGGGGCAAGCAGCCTCCTGTACCTTACACAGAAGAGCAGCTAGCCAGTGTGAAAGCAAAGCTGCAGCCGCTACTTGAGCAACTTGCCTAAGATTTAGTCGCTCAATCCAGACCCTGCTGCCACTGGGCCAGGGTCTGGGAACCCACCAGAATCATTCTCAGCTCGGTTTTCAGTTTCTGCTTGAGTTCTTCTCGCTCTTTCGGGGTTGCATCCAGCGCCTCAGCGCCTTGATTGAACACCAGTGTCACCATGGCTTCGGCGACAATCCTGGCTTCCGCCAGGGGTTTGTTCTGTTCGTCGGCAAACCGGCCAAGATCGTCGGCCAGCTCCGTTACGAAATGGTCGATTTCTGCTTTCACCGCCGTCCGGAAAGGCTTGGATACGCCGGTGCGCTCCCTCAGCATCAGGCGGAACAGGTTGGCGTTGTTGCCCAGGTACTCCATGAAGGTGTCCACCGAAGTGGAAATCGCACTGCCGTCCCGGGCAATACGCTTGCGGGCCTGGCGCATCAGCTGCCGCAGGGCCACGCCGCCTTCGTCCACCAGGGCCAGGCCAAGCTCGTCCAGCTCGGCGAAGTGCCGATAAAAGGATGTGGGGGCAATGCCGGCCTCCCGGGCGACTTCCCGCAAACTCAGGCTGCCAAAGCCCCGGTCTGCGCTCAGTTGGGCGAGGGCAGCGTCCATCAGTGCTCGACGGGTTTTCAGTTTCTGTTCCGCGCGGGTGGCCAACGTCTTACTCCATGGTCCGGTCAAACCATGCATTCTAGCCCCCGGTTTTTTGATAGTCATCCCGCTGCCGGATATCCGGTGTCAATTCTGTTTCCGGACGCCTGATTTTCAAAGTCATTGTGTTTATAATGGGCGGCTTTTCGGCTATAGCCGCCCAAATTCTTTGATTCAACGCGAACACATTCAGAACGAACGGGAACCGATATGCGCAGCCATTATTGCGGTGGGATTAACGAATCTCACATCGATCAGGAAGTCACACTCTGCGGATGGGTACACCGCCGCCGTGACCACGGTGGGGTCATCTTTCTGGATCTGCGAGATCGGGATGGCATGTCTCAGGTTGTGGTCGATCCGGACACCCCTGAAAGTTTTGCTCTGGCGGAGAAAGTCCGCAGCGAATTTGTTATCAAGGTGACCGGCCGCGTTCGTCGTCGCCCCGCGGGTACCGAGAACAACAACATGCCCACTGGCCAGGTCGAGCTGTTGGGCAAAGAGCTGGTCATTCTGAACGCAGCCGCCACCCCGCCGTTCCCGCTGGATGAGCACGTCGACGTGGGCGAGGATGTTCGCCTCCGCTACCGGTTCGTAGATCTGCGTCGTCCAGAGATGATCAACCGTCTGCGGTTCCGCTCCCGTGTGACCAGCTAC
This sequence comes from Marinobacter sp. RI1, assembly GCF_041155085.1. Classification (NCBI taxonomy): domain Bacteria; kingdom Pseudomonadati; phylum Pseudomonadota; class Gammaproteobacteria; order Pseudomonadales; family Marinobacteraceae; genus Marinobacter; species Marinobacter sp. RI1. The sequence goes on along the minus strand of NZ_AP031605.1, from coordinate 2,783,645 downwards.
ATCCGGAACTTCCTGGACAGCCGCGGATTCATGGATGTGGAAACCCCGATCCTGACCCGTGCCACCCCGGAAGGTGCCCGTGACTACCTGGTACCGAGCCGTACCCACGAAGGTTCCTTCTTCGCTCTGCCACAGTCGCCGCAGCTGTTCAAGCAGTTGCTGATGGTGTCTGGTGTAGATCGCTACTACCAGATTGCCAAGTGTTTCCGCGATGAGGATCTGCGCGCCGATCGTCAGCCCGAGTTTACCCAGGTGGACATCGAGGCTTCTTTCATCGATGAAGAAACCCTGATGGGCCTGAACGAGGAAATGATTCGTTCCCTGTTCAAGGATGTGCTGGATGTTGAGCTGCCGGAGTTTCCGCGCATGCCGTATTCTGAAGCCATGCAGCGTTACGGCAGCGACAAGCCGGATCTGCGTATTCCTCTGGAACTTCAGGATGTGGGTGATCTGGTGGAAAGCGTGGACTTCAAGGTGTTCGCAGGTCCCGCCAAAGATCCGAAAGGCCGTGTCGCTGCCCTTCGCGTGCCCAAGGGTGCCGAGCTGACCCGTAAACAGATTGATGACTACACCAGGTTTGTTGGTATCTACGGTGCCAAGGGCCTGGCCTACATCAAGGTAAACGAACTGGCCAAGGGTGCCGAAGGCCTGCAGTCGCCAATCGTGAAATTCCTGGGTGACGACGTTGCGCTGGCCATCATGGAGCGCGTAGGTGCGGAAGATGGCGATATCGTCTTCTTCGGCGCCGATAAGGCTACCGTCGTGAATGAAGCCCTGGGCGCCCTGCGCATCAAGGTAGGTCACGACCTCAACATGCTTACCTGCGAGTGGGCACCAATGTGGGTTGTGGACTTCCCGATGTTCGAGGAGCTGCCGGATGGCAATCTGACCGCTATCCACCACCCGTTCACGGCGCCGTCCTGCAGCCCGGAAGATCTGGCAGCAGACCCGGCGAACGCCTTGTCCCGTGCCTATGACATGGTGCTCAATGGTACCGAGCTGGGCGGTGGTTCTATCCGTATCCACGACGAGAAAATGCAGGAAGCGGTGTTCCGTATCCTGGGTATCGGAGAGGAAGAGGCTCGTGCCAAGTTTGGCTTCCTGCTGGATGCCCTGAAATTTGGTTGCCCGCCTCACGGTGGTCTGGCCTTTGGTCTGGATCGTCTGGTGATGCTGATGACCGGTTCTTCGTCAATCCGCGACGTCATCGCTTTCCCGAAAACCCAGAGCGCCACCTGTCTGATGACTCAGGCGCCGGGCGAGGTAGACGAGAAGCAGCTGAAGGAGCTGCATATTCGTCTGCGCCGTTCTGCTAAAGCCGTTGAAGGCAACAAGGCAGAAGATAAAGAGTAAAGGCACGATGCCGGAGGTGGCGCGCCATCTCCGGCACGGCCAGACTCTCTCACTTCCGAGGGCAGGCGGATGGCAATCATCCTGGGGGTAGACCCCGGCTCCCGCATCACCGGCTACGGTCTTATTCGTTCTGAAGGCCGGCTTCTTGAGTACCTCGACAGTGGCTGCATCCGAGTAGGTGAAAAGCCAATGGCGGAGAGGCTGCAGACTATTTTCCACAGTCTCGCCGTGCTGATTGGCGAATATCGCCCGGAGGAGTTCGCTATTGAGCAGGTGTTCATGGCGCGCAACCCGGACTCGGCCCTGAAGCTCGGTCAGGCAAGGGGAGCTGCAATCGTCAGTGCCGCCAACAGCGGCCTGGCAGTCCATGAGTATTCTGCCCGGCAGGTGAAGCAGGCGGTGGTGGGTACTGGTGGAGCGGATAAATCCCAGGTGCAGCACATGGTGCAGGCGCTTCTGGGGCTGTCCCGAAAGCCACAGGCGGATGCCGCCGATGCCCTGGCCATAGCCCTGTGCCATGCCCATATGAACCAGAGTGTATTACGTATGGCCAGGACCGGAGGTAAGGTCAGAAGCGGCCGCGTACGCCAACCATAAGCGGCGGTTTGCCGCGACAGGAGAGCCCGTTTGATTGGTCGAATCCGAGGAATGCTGATTGAAAAGTCTCCCGGGCAGGCGCTGGTGGAATGTTCCGGCCTGGGTTACGAAATTGACATTCCCTACACCACGTTTTTTCATCTGCCCGAGACCGGGCAGGAAGTGACCCTTCATACCCATTTCGCCGTTCGTGAAGACGCCCAGAGCCTTTATGGTTTTGCCTCCCGTCTGGATCGAAATCTGTTCCGGCTGCTGATCAAGGTTAACGGTGTTGGCCCCAAACTTGCGGTGGGCATTCTGTCGGGCCTGGATGCACAGCAATTCATCCGCTGTGTCGAGGCTCGGGACGCGAATTCGCTGGTCAAACTGCCCGGTGTCGGCAAAAAAACGGCCGAGAGGCTGTTGATTGAAATGGCCGACAGGATAGGGCAGCTGGAAGGGCAGTTTGTCCCGTCTCAGCTCGATGTGCCGACTGGAGCCGGGGCGGCTACCGCGAATCAGGCTGGGCCTGACCCTCGGGAGGAGGCTGAGGCCGCATTGATTGCCCTTGGCTACAAGCCCCAGGAGGCGGCCAAGGCGATCAGCAAGGTGGCCGGCCCGGATATGAACAGCGAAACGCTGATACGTCTGGCCCTGAAGAATATGATTCCCGCCGGGTAACAACCCGGCGTTTTTGTGTCGGCTATGGCCACAGAACCATGACACCAATGTGTATAGAGCGTAACGTGACTCACAAGCGCCCCTTTGTACAATTGGTGCAACCTGACTTACAGGGTGAGCCAGCGGGCATGTTGTTTATTCCCAGCAAGCGGATAATGCCATGATTGAATCGGACCGATTGATATCGGCCAAGGCCGGAGAATATGAGGAAGTGCATGATCGGGCGATCCGTCCGACGTTGCTTTCCGAGTATGTGGGCCAGCCTACGGTACGCGAACAGATGGAGATTTTTATCTCCGCTGCCCGGGGCCGCCAGGAAGCGCTGGATCATGTGCTGATTTTCGGCCCTCCCGGGCTTGGTAAAACCACTCTGGCCAACATCATTGCCAATGAGATGGGTGTCTCGATCAAGACGACGTCCGGCCCGGTACTGGAAAAGGCCGGAGACCTGGCTGCCATGCTCACCAACCTCGAGGAAGGTGACGTCCTGTTTATCGACGAGATCCATCGCCTGAGTGCGGCGGTGGAGGAAGTGCTCTATCCGGCCATGGAAGACTATCAGCTGGATATCATGATTGGTGAAGGGCCGGCTGCACGGTCTATCAAGCTGGATCTGCCGCCCTTTACGCTGGTTGGGGCAACCACCCGTGCTGGTCTGCTGACGTCGCCGCTGAGAGACCGGTTCGGCATTGTCCAGCGCCTGGAGTTCTACAATCACCAGGACCTCACCCATATTATTACCCGTTCGGCCCGGCTGTCGTCGGTGGAAATCGACGAGGCAGGGGCGTTCGAGATTGCCCGCCGGTCCCGGGGAACCCCGAGGATTGCCAACCGGCTGCTGCGCCGGGTCAGGGATTTTGCCGAAGTGCGCTCCAATGGCCATATCACGGCGGATATTGCCGACCAGGCACTGAACATGCTGAAGGTGGACAGCCAGGGCTTCGACCACATGGACCGTCGCCTGTTGCTGGCCATGATCGAGAAATTTGATGGTGGCCCGGTGGGTGTGGAGAGTCTGGCGGCCGCAATCAGTGAGGAGCGGGGTACCATTGAGGACGTACTGGAGCCGTTCCTGATTCAGCAGGGGTACATGGTGCGTACACCGAGAGGGCGTATGGTAACGTCGAATGCCTACCAGCATTTCGGAGTGGTGCCGCCCAGATCCGGCCGGGAGGACGACCTGTTTGAGTGATCCCTCTGCCAGCTTTGAATTGCCGGTTCGGGTCTACATAGAAGATACAGATGCCGGTGGCATTGTTTTTCATGCCAAATACCTGCACTACATGGAGCGTGCCAGAACGGAGTGGGTCCGTAGCCAGGGTGTCGGGCTTCGTGCAGGGCTGGAGCACAACATCAGCTACGTGGTGCAAAAGATGAATCTGCACTTCCGGATGCCCGCGAAGCTGGACGATCAGTTGCTGGTTACGGCTGAGCTGAAAGCGGCATCCCGGGTCTGGATGGGCTTTCGGCAATGCGTGTATCGCGCGGATGATCGGCAGTTGCTGTGTGATGCAGACGTTCGTGTGGCCTGTGTTGCACTGGATACCGGCAAACCCCGGCGTCTTCCGGAAAATATGCAGGAAATTCTTAAGAATTTCGTATAATTTGTTGAAAGATTTACAAAACTACTTGGGAGTGAACAGTGGAAACGGAACTGTCAGTCTGGCATCTGATTGCGAATGCAGGGATTTTGGTGCAGTTGGTCATGCTGTTGCTGATGCTGGCATCGGTCGTCTCCTGGGCACTGATTTTCCAGCGCCTGCAGGTCTTCCGGAAAGCCCGTCAGGCTCAGCTGGAATTTGAGGACCGGTTCTGGTCCGGCATGGATCTGGGCCAGCTCTACAAAGAAGTGAGTGCGGAGCCAACGCCGTTTTCCGGTATGGAGTCTGTGTTCCGGGCAGGGTTCAAAGAGTTCTCCCGCCTTCGTCAGCAGAGCAGGGATGCCGACGCCGTGATGGAAGGTACCCAAAGAGCCATGCGCGTGGCTTTTTCCCGGGAGCAGGAGCGCCTGGAAACCCATCTGCCGTTCCTGGCGACGGTCGGTTCCACCAGTCCCTACGTTGGCCTGTTCGGTACCGTGTGGGGCATCATGAACTCCTTCCGCGGGCTGGCCCAGGTGCAGCAAGCCACGCTGGCCACGGTGGCGCCGGGTATCTCTGAGGCGTTGATTGCCACGGCGATGGGCCTGTTCGCGGCCATCCCTGCGGTCATTGCCTATAACCGGTTCTCGGCCATGTCAGACGCCTTGCTGAAGAACTATGAAACCTTTGCGGAAGAGTTTTCCAGCATTCTGCATCGCCGGGTCCACAACAGCGATCAGGCCGCAGCATAAGTTGCCATCTGGCGGTAACAGGAGTGTAGCGAGATGAAAGGTATGGGAATGATGCCTCAGCAGCGGCGCAAGCCGATGTCTGAGATCAACGTAGTCCCCTACATCGATGTGATGCTGGTGCTTCTGGTGATCTTCATGGTGACGGCACCGATGCTCACCCAGGGCGTGAAGGTGGATCTGCCGGAGACAACCTCCGATCCGATTCAGCAGGACAAAGACGTGGAATCCATCACCGTATCTGTGGATAGCAATGGGGCCTACTACCTGGAAGTGGGTGACGACGCCAGCGAGCCGATGGCGCTGGACGAGGTGCGCAACCAGGTGGCAAAGATTCTGTCCCAACGGAGCAACGGTGAAGTGCTCGTCCGGGGCGATGAGTACGTGGACTACGGTGTGGTGGTGCGCCTGATGGCTGAGCTTCAGGCTGCCGGGGCCACCGGGATTGGCCTGATTACCGACGCGCCCAATGATAATCAGTAATTGGATGATGGTGACATTTTGAAGGGCCACAAGCGGGACATCGTCAGTACCGGAAAAGCACCTCTGAAATCGCCGGTGGCGGTCTCGGTAGGGCTGCACCTGCTGGTGTTCGGTATTGCTCTGGCCGGGTGGTCGTGGAATACGCCACCAGAACCGGAGCCCAGAAGTATTTCGGCCCGGCTGATCAGTCCTGAACCAAGGCCGACACCGGTGGTGGAAGAGCAGGACGAGGCGGATAAAGAGCAGGAGCGCAAGCAGGCACAGGCGCGCGAGCAGGAAGAAGCTGAACGCCAGCGCCAGGCTAAAGAAAAAGCCCGGCAGGAGGCGGAACGGAAGGCTCAGGAAGAAGCTCGCAGGCGCGAAGAAGAGCGTCGTCAGCAAGAGGCGCAGGCTAAGGAGCTGGCAGAGAAGCAAGCCAGAGAGCGTGAAGCGGCGCGCCAGAAAGCGGAAGCCGAAGCCAAAGAGCGGGAACGGCAGAAAGCTGAGGAAGAGCGCAAGCGGCAAGAAGAGGCCAAACGCCGGGCCGAGGAAGAAAAGCGCCGCCAGGAAGAGCAGCGAAAGAAAGAAGAGGCTGAACGCCAGCGCCGCGAAGAGGAAGCTCGCAAAGAGGCAGAGCGGAAACGTCTTGAGGCTGAGAGGCGCCTGCGTGAACAGCAGCTGGAAGCGCTGGCGGATCAGGCCAGGCAGGAGCGTGAAGCGGAAGCCCGCCGCCAGCAGGAAGCCGCGGCAGCGCGTGCAAGAGAAGCGCAGATGCAGAGCGAGAGTGATAAATACCAGGCGTTGATTCGCGAGCGGTTAAAGCAGGCGTGGTATCCGCCGTCCTCAGCGAATGAAAACATGACGGCGAGGTTGCAGATCACACTGTTGCCCACTGGTGAACTGGCCAGTGTGAAGTTGGTCGGTAGCAGTGGCAACACTGCGTTTGATAACTCGGCCCTGAGTGCGGTCCGATCATTGAACCGCTATCCCATTCCGGATAATCGTGACACGTTTGAGCGTTATTTCCGCCAGTTCATGATTGAATTCAACCCGCAAAGACTGCGGTGAGGTTGATAATGTTTATGAAAAGCAGATCCCGTTGCTCTGGTAGCTTTCTGAAGACACCGGTTATTGCCTGCCTGGTGCTGTTTTTGACGGCATCCCTGGGCGCCCGGGCGGAACTGTTGATCCGCATTACCGAAGGTGCGGGGTCGGCCATTCCGATTGCCGTTGTACCGTTCGCTGAGAGTGGCAGTATGCCCGCCGGGGACAAGGTGGGCGGTATCGTGCAGGCAGATCTGACCATGAGTGGTGAGTTTCGTCCGCTAGAACCATCAAAAATGCTGAGCCTTCCCTCTGAGCGCTCCGAGGTTTATTTCCGGGACTGGCGCATGCTGGGGCAGCGCTATGTGCTGGTGGGGCAATTGGCCCGCAATGGTGATCGGATTCAGGCACGCTACGAGTTGTTTGATGTTAACCAGGAGAAGCGGATTCTTGGTGAAACGGCGGCAGTTCCTGCCTCTAACCTGCGGTCGCTGGGCCACCACATCAGTGACCGGGTGTATGAGGCTATTACCGGAGCTCCCGGTGTATTCTCCACCAAGCTGGCGTACATCACCGTGTCTGGTGAGGGCGAGCAGACCCGTTACCGGCTTCAGGTCAGCGATGTGGATGGTAAGCGCTCCAAAGTCCGGCTGGAAAGCCGGGAGCCCATTCTGTCACCGGCCTGGTCGCCGGATGGAAAGAAACTGGCCTATGTTTCCTTCGAGACTGGCAAGCCGGTCATTTTTGTCCACGAACTGGCTACCGGTGAGCGCCAGAAGGTCGCAGACTTCCCGGGGCTGAACTCGGCACCGGCCTGGTCGGCCGATGGCCGTTCGCTGTTGATGACGCTTTCCCGTGACGGTAACGCCGAGATTTACCGGATGGACCTTGCCAGCCGCAATCTGACGCGTTTGACAGACCATTGGGCGATTGATACCGAAGCCGCATGGGACCATGCCGACCGGGGTATCTACTTTACCTCTGATCGCTCCGGTGGGCCGCAGCTCTATCACATGGAACGCCCGGGGGCTGAGCCGCGTCGAATTACCTTTGGCAGTCGCTACAACGCAAGGCCGCGACCGAGCCCCACGGGTGACTATGTCTATTACGTTCATCAGCGCGACAGTGCCTTCCATATTGCCAGAACGAACCTGGAGACCGGCGAAGAGACGGTTATTACCCGAACCGGCTCCGATGAATCACCCAGTGTGGCTCCCAATGGCAGGTTGCTGATCTACGCAACCCGTCAGAATGGGGAAGGCGTACTGACCGTGGTATCCGCAGACGGAGGCGCGGCGTATAGCCTGCCGGCCTCTGAGGGCGAAGTGCGGGAGCCGGCCTGGGGGCCGGTTACCCGCTGAAAATGCACTGAACTGAATTAATTCAACGAAGACCTGAAAAGAGGAAATAACGTGATGAAGATGTCTTTCTCTGCAAAAGCGTTTGCCATGCTCCTGTCCGCCGGCCTGGTTGCTGGTTGTAGCTCCACCGGTGAAAACATGGAAGAGGGTACTTACGGTTCTGACGTGGCCGCGATTGATCAGGATGGCGGTTCTACCGTTTACGGTGGTGCGGATGGCTCCGGCGTTTCCGCCTCCGAGCTGACTGATGACGAGCGTCGGGCCGCTCAGGAGCAAGCCGAGCAGGAAGCCCTGCGTGACATTACCACCTTCTACTTCGATTTCGATACGTCCGAAATCAAGCCGGACGCCCGTGACGTGCTGGTTGCCCACGCTCGCTACCTGGCGGACAACCCGCGTCAGCAGGTACGCCTGGAAGGTCATGCTGACGAGCGTGGTACCAAGGAATACAACCTGGCTCTGGGTGAGCGCCGCGCGAACGCCGTACAGCGCTTCCTGATTGTAAACGGCGCTTCCCGTGGCCAGATTGAAACCGTAAGCTATGGTGAAGAAAAGCCGGCCGTGCGTGGTTCCTCTGAAAGTGCCTGGGCACAGAACCGTCGCGTAGAGCTGGTATTCCAGTAAAACCGACCTAGACGGACGTATCCATGAGAAAACAGCTCATGGCGGCCGTGCTGATCCCGCTGGGCCTTGGCCTGGCGGGAGTCACCCATGCACAGTCGTCCACACCCGCATTCCAGAACAACAGCTCCGAGGCCCAGCGTAAGGCCGGCAACAACCAGGCCACGGCAGAGCTGTTCTACATGATTCAGCAACTGCAGCGCGAAGTGCGAGACCTGCGTGGCCAGGTTGAAGAACATCAGCACCAGATTGGTCGCCTGCAACAGCAGGGCAGGGACCGCTATGTGGATCTGGATCAGCGGATACTGGAGCTGTCCAAGGCCGTCGAGTCCGGGGCCAGTGCTGCACAGCAGCCGACTGCAGCGGGAGCTTCAGCAGACAGTGGAAGACTGAAGCCGACCCGGGTGTATCGCTCGCCGGAACCGGAAGAGCAGAAAACCTATAACGACATTATCGACCTTATCCGCAACAAGAAAGACTACGACACGGCGATAACCCGCCTGTACGAGTTTGTGGATACCTACCCCGAGGGCGACCTCACCGTTAATGCCTATTACTGGCTTGGAGAAGTCTATCTGGCGAAACCTCAGCTGGAGCAGGCCCGTCAGGCTTTTACCATTGTTGCGACGCGCTATAGTGATCATCGCAAGGCACCGGACGCTGTGTACAAGCTGGGGGTGACCCTGGATCGTCTGGGCGAAAAAGACGAGGCGCGGCGCCGGATGAACTCCGTGGTCGAACAGTACCCGGATTCAGGAGCGGCAGAGTTGGCGAAGAAGTATCTTGATTCCGCCCAGGGTTGATCGGTATCTGGTCAACTTGCACGGATCTTGATCGGTCATTGAAAAAAGTTGGTCGACCGTGAAAAAAAGGGGTTGATCACCAAAAAAATATCAGTAATATGTGCGCCTCGTTTGGGTCGTTAGCTCAGTTGGTAGAGCAGTTGGCTTTTAACCAATTGGTCGAAGGTTCGAATCCTTCACGACCCACCAAATTCAAAGCGCGAGGTTTTGGCCGCGCGTTCGCTGGATGAAAAGCCAGCACAGCCAGTCAGGGGTCGTTAGCTCAGTTGGTAGAGCAGTTGGCTTTTAACCAATTGGTCGAAGGTTCGAATCCTTCACGACCCACCAACAAGGCAAACCGTCAACACGGGGTTTGCGGAAAAAAGAGCCGAAAGGCTCTTTTTTTTTGCCCGCAAGAACCCACCTATACCCACAGGACGGACGCTATCCTGCAGCCTGGCATACCCACATTGCAGGATCATGAAACCAAAGGCAGAAGTGATATACTCTGGCCGTTAACGTCAATCAGAGAATAAGTGATGACTAAAGCGCAAGACCGCATTCTGGTTCAGGAACATCTCGCCCATCAGGCGGAGCCCAAGCCCCTGAGCGCCTCAGAGAAAGCTGATCTCGAGGCCAGGATCAAGGTGGCTCTGAAGGAGAAGGATGCCGTTCTGGTTGCGCATTATTACACCGATCCGGACATCCAGCGGCTGGCAGAAGAGACCGGTGGTTGTGTGGCGGATTCCCTGGAAATGGCGCGCTTCGGTAACCAGCACCCGGCATCCACCGTTGTCGTTGCCGGCGTTCGTTTTATGGGAGAGACGGCAAAGATTCTGAATCCGGAGAAAAAGGTTCTGATGCCGACTTTGGAGGCAACTTGCTCGCTTGATGTTGGTTGCCCGGCAGACGAGTTCTCCGAGTTCTGTGATCAGCACCCGGATCGCACCGTCGTGGTTTATGCCAACACCTCGGCTGCGGTGAAAGCCCGGGCCGATTGGGTGGTCACCTCCAGTTGCGCCCAGGCCATTGTTGAGCATCTGGACGCCAAAGGTGAAAAAATCCTGTGGGCGCCAGACAAACACCTGGGCGGCTATGTACGGAAAACCACAGGCGCAGACGTTCTGCTGTGGGACGGCTCCTGCATCGTGCACGAGGAATTCAAGTACCGTGGCCTGGAAGACCTCAAGGCTCTGTACCCGGATGCAGCAATCCTGGTGCACCCGGAGTCACCCGATGCGGTGGTACAGATGGCGGATGTGGTCGGTTCAACCTCGCAACTGATTCATGCGGTGCAAACGCTTCCGAACGAAGAGTTTATCGTTGCAACCGACAACGGCATTTTCTACAAGATGCAACAGCTGGCGCCCAACAAAACGTTGATTGAAGCGCCCACCGCGGGCAACGGCGCAACCTGCCGAAGCTGTGCCCATTGTCCCTGGATGGCCATGAACGGTCTGGAGAATCTGCTGCACGTGCTTGAGCATGGCGACCAGGAAGTGCATGTGGATGACGCGCTGCGAGAAGACGCGCTGCGGCCGCTGCGCCGGATGCTGGACTTCACCGCCAACATGAACCTCAAGGCTGCCGGCAACGCCTGAAGGTTCCGGGGTTAGTCCTAACCGGCTTCGCGCGCCTGGAGCCGGTTAGTCAGCTCACCAAGGCGCTCACTCACCACCTGGCGTTCGGCGGAGCCGGCCGGCAGTTTCTCCTGAGCCTGGCGCAATTGCCGCTGTGCTGATTTCAGATCGCCCATCAGTACATCGTATTCCGCTCTCGCCCGGTGCACCCCGACAATATTCCGAGCCATACCTTCGGCTTCGGCCAGTCTCAGCCACAGTTGCTCCTGGCTGGGAAGGCGGCGAGTCAGCTCCCTCAGGTAGTCGGCAGCAGCGGCCCCGTTACCATCGGCAATCTCTATGGCCGCCAGCGTGGATGTTATTGGATAGTTTCCGGGGTTGCGCGCCAGTGCCTCCTGCATAAGCGCTCTGGCGTCGGCATATCGTTTCTGGCTGAGCAGCACCTCCGCCAGTGACACCTGGAACGTGATGCGCCCGGGGTTGGCTTTCAGTAATTCCTGCATTAATGGTTCGGCCTTGTCGTAGCGTCGGCTTTCCTGATAAGCCACCGCCAGGCCGTAGCGGATGGCATCGTTGCGCTGGGCGTCTTCCCGAGCCAGGTAGGCCTCGAAGGTTTCTATCGCCGTTTCCGGGGATTCGCTGTAGTGCACCTGCAGGCGACTGCGCACCAGGTGGTATTCCTGGCCATCCTGCACCCGGGTATCAGGGTACTGCTCGGCCCGGTTGCGGGTGTCGGCAACCCGGTTCTGGGTCAGGGGGTGAGTGGAAAGGTATTCCGGCAGGCGATTCCCCTGCAGGCGGTTCTGGCGCATCATGATTTCGAACATCTCGGGCATGCCTCGCGGGTCCATGCCGGCACTGGCCAGGATGTCCATGCCAACCCGGTCGGCTTCCTGTTCGTGAGAGCGGCTGTAGGCCAGCATGTTCTGTACCGCCATGGCCTGGGTGCCGGCAATGGCGGCAATGCCAATGTCTGACTGGGTAACTGCAGATAGCACGATACCGGCGATCATGCCTGCCAGCGTCAGCGGAGCGCTGGTTTCCTGTTGCTGCATTCGGCGGGCAAAGTGGCGCTGGCTGAGGTGGGCCAGTTCGTGGGCCAGGACCGAGGCAAACTGTTGTTCGGTGGCTGCGTTCAGAAACAGGCCCCCATTTACGCCCACGACACCGCCGGGCACCGCGAAGGCGTTGATGGCCGGGCTGTCAATCAGAACCAGCTTCAGGTCGCGGTTATCCAGCGGTGCAGACGGCACCAGACGATAGATGATCGCGCTCAGGTAGTCGTAGACCAGTGGGTCCTGCAGTTGCGGGGCGGAGCGGCGAATGGAGGCCATAACCTGTTGGCCAATATCGGCTTCCATCTGTCCGGAGATCAGGCCGCCGCTACCGCCGATGCTTGGCAGGTCTGACGACTGCGCGCGTGTGGCCGGGCTGGTGACCGCCATGCTGAGGGCCAGAAAAACGATCAGGGCCCAGGGGGAGCGGTGTTGGCCTTCGTTCTGGTACTTCATATGTCTGAGGATGCCTCGAATTCGTGTTGCCGGTTTGACAAGGCGGCAGCCGGCAAGTTCTCCGGAGTATTACCAACTCTTGTGATGCAATAGAGTAACACCAGCGGCATAATGCCTGCCTGATTACTGTATGAAACGTAATGGTAAATGCTGATTATGGCTGACAGAACCCTGGATGCCAGCGGCCTGCGTTGTCCCATGCCGCTGCTGAAAACCAAGCTGGAACTCAACTCCATGACGCCCGGGGAGGAATTGGTGGTTGTCGCCACGGATACCGGCTCACTGAGGGACATACCTGCCTGGCTGGCGTTGTCGGCCCATACGCTTGTCAGCCAATCGGAGAGTAATGGGGAATACCGTTTCGTGATAAAGTGCGGCGGTTAATTTCCGGAGTCATTCATGGTCAGAATTCTGCGCGGTCTAGCCCACAAGTATTTTTCAGACGAAGAAGCCGTCATCCTGTTTTTGCTGCTGGTGACAGGCACTGTCTTTATCATCTGGTTCGGGGCCATGCTGGCACCGGCCATTGCTTCCCTGATTGTCGCGTTCATTCTGCAGGGTCTGGTGTCAAAACTGAACCGGATGGGTGTGCCTGAGCTGATCGCCGTGATTGGCGTGTTTGTGGTGTTCCTGGGCGTGCTGGTGGGTTTTATTTTCGGCCTGTTGCCGTTGATCTGGACCCAGCTGAGTACCCTTGCCGGCGAAGCGCCACGGATCATCCGCGAGCTGCAGTCCTATCTGGAGGTTCTGCCGCAACAATATCCGCATCTGGTTTCTGCTGAATCTGTGAATACCATGTATCAGCAGATCTCGGCCGAAGTAGGGCACCTGACTCAATGGCTGGTGTCTTTCTCGCTGTCCAGCATTCCGGATCTTGTGGCCTTGCTGATCTACATGGTTCTGGTGCCTATCCTGGTGTTTTTCTTCCTGAAAGACCGCCGGGTTCTGGTGAACTCTTTCGCCCGTCTGCTGCCTCCGCAGCGGCCGATGATGGTTCGCATCTGGCATGAAGTAAACCTGCAGTGCGCCAACTATGTCCGTGGCAAGGCGGTGGAGATCCTGATAGTGGGTGGCGTCACCTATGTCGCCTTCAAGTTTCTCGGCATGCCCTATGCGGCATTGCTTTCCCTGTTGGTGGGGCTGAGCGTGGTGATTCCCTACATTGGCGCTGCGGTGGTCACCATTCCGGTGGCCGTAATCGGCCTGTTTGCGTTCGGCTGGGGCAGCCATTTTATCTGGGTCATGGTCATCTACGGCATTATTCAGGCGCTTGATGGCAATGTCCTGGTACCGATTCTGTTCTCGGAAGTGAACAACCTGCACCCGGTGGCGATTATTGTTGCCGTGTTGTTCTTTGGCGGAATCTGGGGCTTGTGGGGCGTGTTTTTTGCGATTCCGCTGGCGACGATGCTGAAAGCGGTCTTCGCCGCCTGGCCGGTGAAAGAGTCGCCTCCGCCACCAGCCATTGCGGAATAGGGCGTTAAAGGGCCTTGACGGCTTCCAGCACCTCGTCGGCGTGCCCTTTTACCTTGACGCCGCGCCATTCCCTGCGCAGCACGCCTTCCTTGTCGATCAGGAAGGTGCTGCGTTCAATGCCAAGGTGCTCCTTGCCATAAAGCTTCTTGAGCTTGATGACGTCGAACAGCTTGCACAGGGATTCGTCCTTGTCGGAAATCAGGTGGAACGGAAAGTCGTATTTTGCCCGGAAGTTATCATGGGCTTTCAGGCCATCCCGCGAGACGCCGAAAATCTCGGTGTCCTCGGCAGCAAAGGCTTCCATTCTGTCCCGGAAGTCCTGGCCCTCGGTGGTGCAGCCCGGTGTATTGTCTTTCGGATAGAAATAAATAACGATGTTCCGGCCTTTCAGGTCGCTCAGGCGAACGGTCTGGTCGCCAGTGGCCTCAGCCTGAAATTCTGGCACGGGTTGATTCAATGCTACGGATGACATGACATCTCCTTTAATTCCCTTGTGTCAGTTCGAGCCCAACATTACCATATCGGTTTTATTCGGACGGAGCTTTTATGATTACGGGTAGCCTTGTCGCACTGGTCACGCCCATGTATCCAAACGGTGATATTCACTGGGAGGATCTGGACAAGCTGGTGGACTTTCATATCGAAAACGGCACCCATGGCATTGTTGCTGTGGGCACCACTGGCGAATCCGCAACCCTGGATCCGGAGGAACATATCCGGACGATCGGGCACATCATAAAACGTGTAAACGGCCGGATTCCCGTTATTGCAGGTACCGGTGGTAACAGTACGCGCGAAGCCATCGAATTGACCACCGAAGCCCACAAACTCGGTGCCGATGCCTGTCTGCTCGTAGTGCCTTACTACAACAAGCCGACCCAGGAAGGCCTGTATCAGCACTTCAAGGCCATCGCGGAAGCGGTACCGGGCATGAGCCAGATTCTCTACAACGTACCGGGGCGCACTGCCTGCGATATGCTCAACGAGACGGTCGTCCGCCTGGCCGATATCCCCAATATCGTTGGTATCAAGGACGCGACCGGGAACATTCCCCGTGGCGCCGAGCTGATCGAAGCCCTGGATGGACGCCTTGCGGTTTACTCCGGTGACGACGCCACGGCGGCAGATCTGATGCTGGCGGGTGCGAAAGGTAATGTTTCGGTAACGGCCAACGTCGCTCCGAAGGCCATGGCTGAGCTTTGTGAAGCCGCCATTGCGGGCAACGAAGACGAAACCCGCCGCTTGAACGAACTGCTGATGCCGCTTAATCGCAAGCTGTTTCTGGAGGCCAACCCGATTCCGGTAAAATGGGCGCTTTACCGCATGGGCATGATCGGTGAGGGTATTCGTCTGCCTCTGACGCCGCTCAGCGAAAAGTTCCACGGCGAGGTGGAAGACGCGCTCAAGGCCTCAGGTGTTCTCTGAGGCCACCGTTACCGTTAACCGGAGTAACCCGATGCAGGTTCCTGCAAGAGCCCGTAAGAAAACCGTTTTGTTCGCTCGACCTGTTTCGGCATTGGTGCTTGCCAGTGCCCTGGCCGGTTGCAGCCTGATCGATGATCGTTCCGAAGGCTATGTCAACGCACCGGAAGGCGAGCCGATTCAGGTGCCTGAAGGCCTCGACAGCTCCCGGCTGAGCGAGACCATGCCGATACGGTCAATCAACACCGCCGATTCCCGCAATCTTTACCCGTCGTCGATTCCCCGTCCGCCGGATATGACATCCGAGATTCTGGACGAAAACTATGTGATTGAAGAGTTGGACGGCCGTATCTGGCTGCTGGTCAATGAGGTGCCAGGACGACTCTGGCCCGTGGTCAGTGCCTGGATGAATGAGAGCGGCCTGGGCATTGCCCATGACAGTCCTCAACTTGGGATTATTCAGAGTGAACTGGCGAACTTCAGCAAGCGCAGCCGTACGCTGCTGGGGCTCGCCGATAATCCGACCGCCACAGAACCCAAGGTGGTGATGCAGGCCCGCCTGGCCCCTGGCATTCGGCGTAAAACCACCGAAATCCGCGTGCGTATTCTGGAGCTGGAGCAAGCTCCGGAAGAGCTTCTGCCCTGGGACAGTAGCACGGTGACCAATGCAACCTTCGAGCAACAACAACGGGTGCTGTTGGCCGAGCTGGGGGATTTCCTCAAACAGCGTGAGGACAACAAATCCTTCTCGCGGGCGGCCTCAGGCATGGTGTCCGAGCCGCTGGTGCGCCTGCAGTCGGAACAGGATGAAGCGGTTGCCATTCGGGTGGAACTGGATTTCGGCCGCACCTGGGCAGAGGTCAATCGGTCCCTGGAGGAAATGGGGCTGCCGGTACTGGATCTGAATCGCAGTGAAGGCTGGTTGCAGGTGGATTTCCGCACGGAAGACGAGCGCAGTCCGGGCTGGTTCTCGTGGTTCAGCGATGCTGAAAAGCCGGTCCACACCCACACAATCCGGATTCAGCCGGGTGCCGACGCCATGAGCGTTACCGCCGAGCAGCACGACAGCTACGAGGGTGAACGCAGTTCAGCAGATCTGCTCACCCAACTCTTTGAACATCTGTATTGATTAACGGGGTGGCCGTGGCCACCGGCCGTTTGGAGAAAGTAATGGAAAAGCGCGAAGAGCTTTATGCCGGCAAGGCAAAATCGGTTTACCGCACGGACGACCCCGAACGGTTTGTTCTGGTATTCCGCGACGATACCTCTGCTTTTGACGGAGAGAAAAAAGAACAGCTGAACCGCAAGGGCATGGTGAACAACAAGTTCAATGCCTTCATCATGGAAAAGCTGGAAGCGGCCGGCGTACCTACCCACTTCGAAGGGCTGCTGTCTGATACCGAGTCCCTGGTCAAGAAGCTCGAGATGATCCCGGTTGAGTGTGTGGTGCGCAACGTGTCTGCGGGCAGTCTGTGCCGTCGCCTTGGCGTGGAAGAGGGTCTGGAGCTGAACCCGCCCACCTTTGAGCTCTTTCTGAAAAACGACGCGCTGCACGATCCGATGGTGAACGAATCCCTGGCAGTCAGCTTTGGCTGGGCCAAGGCCGATGAGCTGGCCCGGATGAAAGAGCTGACCTATAAGGTCAACGACGTACTGAAAAAACTGTTTGACGACGCCGGCATGCTGCTGGTGGACTATAAGCTGGAATTCGGCCGCAGTGGTGGCCAGATCGTTCTGGGTGACGAATTCAGCCCCGATGGCTGTCGTATCTGGGACAAGGAAACCCGCAAGAAGATGGACAAGGATCGCTTCCGCCAGGGCCTTGGTGAAGTGATCGAAACCTATGAAGAAGTCGGTCGTCGTCTCGGCATAAAGTTTGACTGACCGGGCAATACAACCACAAGAAACGGGTGCGTTATGCGTAAACTGATGATTGTTGTAGGTGGCTCACTGGCTTTGGCCGCTCCGCTGGCCAATGCTGATGTACTGGGCGTTGGCGCCAACGTTAGCTATTGGGATTCCGATTTCTCTGGCGAAGTGGTCAACAAGGATTCGGCCGTTGATATTGAAAAGGATCTCAACCTCGACAGCGACAGCAACGCGAACTTCACGGCGTTTTTCGAGCATCCGATTCCGGTGCTGCCGAACGTAAGGTTGAATTACACCAGCATTTCCCAGAGTGGGCGTGGTGAGATCGGGCTGGAAGCGTTTGATGACATACCGGTTGGTGCGGAAGTTAAGTCCGATCTGGATATCGATCAATTGGATGTGACCCTGTATTACGAAGTACTTGATAACTGGGTGAATCTGGATCTGGGCCTGACTGCACGCCGATTTGATGGTGAGCTTGTGCTTCGCGATCAGACTCCGCTTTCCACAAAAGTAAGTGAAACCTCCGTCGACGCCCTCGTCCCTATGGGCTACCTCGCCGCCCGTTTTGACCTGCCGTTAACTGGCGTGTCCGTAGGTGCAGAGGGCAATTTCATCAGCTACAGCGGCGACTCTCTGCACGACTTCAACGCTTATGGCCAGTACGAATTCGCCATGCTGCAGCTGCGGGCGGGCTATCGTCAGATGGCCATCGACTATGAAGATGATGACGACAAACTGGATGTCGAAATGTCCGGACCCTTCGCCAGTGTTGGCGTGGCGTTCTGACCAGGACCGCTAAAAGGCGCCTTCGGGCGCCATTTTTCATGGAGAACAGATCTTGAAAATCCTCGTTACGGGAACCGCCGGCTTTATCGGCTCGCATCTTGCTCACCGTTTGCTCGATCGTGGCGATGAAGTGATTGGCGTGGACAACGTCAACGACTATTACGACGTCAATCTCAAGGAAGCACGCCTGGCCCGGCTGCTGAACAAGCCCGGTTTCACCGAAGTACGACAGGACGTGGCCGACCGCGAGGCCATGGAAGCGGTTTTTCGTGAACACAAGCCCGAGCGGGTAGTGCACCTGGCAGCCCAGGCCGGAGTCCGGTATTCCCTGGAGAACCCTCATGCCTATGTGGATGCCAATCTGGTCGGCTTCATGAACATCCTTGAGGGTTGCCGTCATAACGAGGTCAAGCACCTGGTGTATGCCTCCAGCAGCTCCGTGTACGGGGCCAATGAGACCATGCCATTCTCCGTGCACGATAACGTGGATCATCCGCTGAGCCTGTACGCGGCGTCCAAGAAAGCCAACGAGCTGATGGCCCATACATACAGCCATCTGTACAACCTGCCCACCACCGGGCTGCGGTTCTTTACTGTTTACGGCCCCTGGGGCCGGCCGGATATGGCGCTGTTTATCTTTACCAAAAAGATCCTGGCCGGTGAGCCCATCGACGTGTTTAACCACGGGCATCACAAGCGGGACTTCACCTACATCGACGACATCGTCGAAGGCGTTATCCGCACTCTGGACAACGTAGCCCAGCCGAACCAGGACTGGAGCGGTGCCCAGCCGGATCCGGGCACCAGCAAGGGGCCTTACCGAATCTACAATATCGGCAGTAATAACCCGGTGGAGTTGTCCCGTTTTATCGAGATTATTGAGGAGCGGGTGGGCAAGAAAGCTGAGAAGAATCTGCTGCCGTTGCAACCGGGTGACGTGCCGGCCACCTACGCCAATGTCGATGACCTGATCAACGATGTGGGGTACAAGCCGTCTACCACGGTGGAAGAGGGCATTGCCAACTTCGTGGACTGGTATCGGGATTTTTACAACGCCTGAGCGTCCATCATCGCTTATGAATAAGGCCAGCCGAGACGCTGGCCTTATTTGTTTATGGTCGCTGTTCCGGAAGCCTGAATACCTGTGCTTTCCGGGTAACAGGACATTGGAAAGCCAATTCAACGGCGGTGAGTTGCAGGCCACCCGCAGATGCCGCGCCATACAGCCGGTCTCCCACAATCGGGTGGCCAATGCCGGCCAGGTGTCGACGGATCTGGTGTTTACGGCCGGTTTCGATTCGTACCTGCACGTCCGTTGTGTCTGATTCCTCATCCCGGCTCAGTGTCGTCACGCGGCTGATTGAGTCCTTGCCATCCAGTGGTGTGTCGAGGCGAAGATCATCCGCCATCAGGTTGCCGGCGACCCGCGCCCGGTAGATCTTGGTCATGGCTCGCCCGGCAAACAATTCTGAAAGGGCCGCCGCAGCCTTGCCGTCATGGGCAATCAGCATCAGACCTGCAGCGTCGGCGTCCAGGCGGTGTACCAGAAAGCAGGGTGTGTTCAGTTCAATTTCCGCCAGGCGCAGCAGGCTGCAGTGGTCGCCCCATTGAGACCCTTGTGATAAAAGCCCGTGGGGCTTGAACCAGACACTGTAACGTCCTTTGTTCTCCAGCAGCGTCGGTGTTTCCGGCTTGCGCGCCAACACCTGATCATCGTAGAACAGCTGGATACGGGTGCCGGGTTTCAGTTCCCGCTTGGCCTTGCGTAAACGTACCTGCTTTCCCTTCTGTGTCCACCAGCACGCGCCCTTGGCCATGGCATCCTTGATGCGCTGCTTGGGCAGGCCCGAGGCGCCTGCAAGCGCATCCACAGCCGTCGTGCTCTGGTCTACGGTGACATCAAACTGTTTGCGCATCGGCGTTTTTATCCGGAAGGAGAAGATCCAAGATGATTGCCGGCAATGATACGGAGCGGGAAAAGTATCGACAAGGCGCTTGTACCTCAAGGCACATTGATGACAGTGAGCTCTGAGGGTGTACACTGATGAAAAGCCACCTCAAGGAGATATCGACATGCCAATGATTGGCTGGCTGTTTATACTCGCCGCATTTGCGATGATTGTGGGAAGCCTACTGTTACTCAGAGATGGGGCCAATATGAAAATCCCCAAAGAAAAGCTTGAGAAGATTCGTCAGCGCAAAGCAGAACAGGACGCGAAAGATAAAAAAGAGGGGGATAGCTGGTAGCGCCAGAACCATGAACCAGTCCACGACTTTTGAGTCTGCCCCCGCCTGAACCTTTCGCGACCTAACGATATGTCGCATGATTAGACATCACTGCCCGGATATGGACTAGACGACACCGGATGTCGCCGCTACGAGTGCGCAATTCCTGCAAGAGTTATCCCGTCTTTTTCATCAATGCCGCAACCAGAAGCGCACAGACTGTATCGCCTCGGGAATGGCAGTGATCGCGCCTGAAGAATAAGCCTGAAATCATAAGAAAAAAGGAAAGAACATGATCCAGTTGAGCCGTATTGGATGGGGGCCCGTGTTGCCCATGGTGCTTGTATTATCTGCCTGCGGTGGCGGAAGCGGGGGTGGAGGTAATGATCAGCCTGAAGAGCAGACTGGGCCTCAGTTGAGCTACGACAACAAGAACTTTGCCCAAAAATCAGTATCGATAACCAGAGATAGCGGTGCTGAAGGCTTGATACGCCTCCGCGACGATCTTGCGTTGGGGTGGTCAATTATTGATGAGTACACGTCGGCTATTCAAGATATGTCGGTCCTGGAGCAGGGCACTTACCCATGTGCGGGTGGTGGTAACCTGGAAATCCGCTGGACAGAGACTGAGAACTCCCTGGAGGAGACCACCCGATTCAGCAGATGCGTACTGGATACCCCGACCCATGGCCCTATTATGATCAGTGGCAGCACCATCTACGAAAGCGTCCTGATCGCCGAATCGGAAACCGCTGCCAGTTGGAATAGTTCTTACATGGACGATCTGTCCGGAACAATCCAGCGCACGGGTGAGTCGCTTCGTTTCAGTGGCGCACTTCGTATGAGCGATTATCTGAATGAGAATGGTGGAGTCACGAGCTGGCGCTACGTTCGGGATATCAAACGATACGAGATGATGCTGGGTAAGCGCTACGTCGCCATTGCCGACGCTCAGAACCGGGATTCGGGAACGGATGCAGACTCGGAGTATTCGGTTCGCGCCACCATTGTCGGCTCGGCGATTGGTGGTTACATGAAGCTGGAGACCCCGGATCCGGTGGAGTTTTCCTCCAACCTGGAGTGCCCGGTGTCCGGAATCGTAAAACTGTCCAGCAACGGTGAGGCCGAGGTTCGCTTTGGTAGCAGCGCAGGCGGTACCGCCAAGGCAGTTGCGGTCTGGGTTGATGGTGCCGTTGTCGAGAGTTATGACGATTGCAGTGAAATAGGTGTGGTTCTGTACTTCTGACCGGAGGAGGGCAGGCTTCTCTGGTCTGCCCTCTACGACTGCTAACAGCAAATGCGAGGCACAAAAAAAGCCGCCCAGCAAAGCTGTAAGCGACTTCTTCTGCAGGATTGGTAGGACCACGCGGATTCGAACCGCGGACCTCTACCATGTCAAGGTAGCGCTCTAACCAACTGAGCTATGGTCCTGTCCTGCAACGGGGTGGAAATATACGGATTTCGGGTGCCCTGGTCAACCTCTTTGCCGCGGATTTTTCGCTTTCATCAGGGCCTTGATGGCGCGGCTCAGGGCGTTCCAGCGATTGACCAGAAGCGCGGCAAAAATCAGCGCGCAGCCGGCTATTTGCAGCAGGGTCATGGTTTCGCCGAACCAGGCAACCGCGAAGACAGCAACCCACACCGGTTCCAATACCAGTATCACTACACCGTGGCTGTTCACCGACAGGCTCTGGGCATAGGTCTGCAACAGGAAACGTCCCGCTGTGGCAATCAAGGCACTGGCCAGTACCCAGACATAGAGCATGGGTTCGGGGTTGGTCAGTATGTGAGTCCAACGCTCGCTGATGGCGGACTCCGCCAAGGTCACGGTCCCAACGGTAAGCAGGGCAATGGCCGTCAGCGGCAGTGCCGGTACTTTCTTTTTCTCCACCGTTTTGCCTTGCTTGTCGACCACGATGCGTTGGTTGGCGGCGCGCGTATTGAGCGTGAAGTACAGGGCAAAGATGGTTGCCGCCAGAACGAAATAGAGCTGCCCCGGGTCTGGCCTGAAGCCGTTTTCGAGGGACAAAAGCGCCAGACCGGCCACCGCAATCGGTATCGCCAGCCAGGTGCTCAAAGGCTGCTGTTCGCCAAATACTATGCGGGCAATGATCGGGACAATCACCACGCCCAGGCTGGTCAGAAACGCGCCCTCGCCCATGCTGTCGGTGTGATACAGCCCCATGATCCAGCAGGTCATGGCAATGCCGAACACAAAGCCCACGCCCAGGCTTCGGAGTATCTGGTCCCGGGTAAGCCTTAACAGTGAGGGTAAGGCCAGCAGGGCGAGAAAGGCGCCGGCAATCAGAAAGCGAGCCGCCATGAACATCAGGGGCGGCATCATTAAAACCGCCTCTTTAGACAGCATCCAGCCAATCGCCGCCAGCAGGGTAACGAGTACCAGGTAAAGATCAGATTTGTGGGCGTCAGACATGATTGAACCGGCATCAATAGAAATCAGAGGGCTCAATCTATAGTTTGCGAACTAAAAAAGATAGCAGCGAAAACCGAGGGAGTGGCTCATCCCTGAGCCTTTGCAACAACGATCGATCAGTTGTTGAGTGTGGTGTAGACAAGATTGGACAGACTGGTCTGGCTGGAGTTCGGCACTTCAATGTACTGATCGCCAGAGCCCCAGAACTGCCACCACGCACGCTGATTGTAGGTGCGGCTGGCGAAGTCCACACGCAGGCCGTTCAGGGTGGTGTTGTTCACCACGGGGACAGCGGTGTTGCCGGTCTGGGTATTGATCACGTCGCCATGGTTGGCGCCCTCGCTCATCAGCACCGGGTAGTGGTTGTAATACAACCCGGACGGGCCGTTCTGTCCGCTGACTTTACCGGCCAGGCTGATGCTGTTGGAGCAGGAATCAATACCGCTGGCACTGGTTGCTCCGCAGGCTGAATGGGTGGGAACCACGCCATCGTCGGTGCCATCAATAAAGGGTTTGGTGATACCTCCGTAGGATGAGCCACCGCCAACGAACCGCAGGCGCGGAATGCTGTTGGGGCTGACGGCCAGGTTGCGGGCAACGTTGGTCTGCAGGTCGTTGACCACACCCAGATTATCCGGCTCCGGGTCAATGCCGGTAAAGGCTTTGACTGCCTGTTTCACCGGCCAGTTGTACCAGCTGTCGTTGTAGGCAATGCTCACGGCCAGGTCGGCCAGTTCCGTGCCACCACCGGCACCGGCCATGTCCAGTACTGCCAGGATTTTCAGCGGTTGCAGGCCTTCCGATTGCAGCCAGCGCGCCTGGTTTTCCAGCAGATGGCGGGTTACCAGATCGCCGGTGGAGTGGGTAACAACAACGCAGTAGTCATTACACAGCCCTTGCTGACTGATCTGCCGCAGTTGCTGAAAAGCCTGCTGGGCGATCTGGCCTTCTACCCGGCCATTGCTGGCCCAGTCGATACGGGCTTCGGCCCGGTTCAGCCAGTATTCCCGCCAGTTATCTTCGCCGGCCTGCTGGACTTCCTGGAAGTTGGCCGGTGGATTGGAAAGATCATCCATCATGAAGCCGTGAACCAGAATCACATTGTGGCCGGCCAACTGCGCACTTGCGCCAGTGGCAAACAGGCCGCCAGCCAGCGCTGTCGCGAGGGCGGTTTGCGTCAGGCATCCTCTTCTTTTCATTGTCATTGGTTGCTCCGTTTCTTTCCGATTTATTGTTGTGGTGTTATCAGAACTTGTCCGCCAGCTGCCGTAGCAGGGCAGCCCGTTGTTCTGATTCGGGATTCATCGCCGGCTGGTTTTGGAGGCCGTCCAGATCCGGCGGTGAAAATTCATAGCCTTCCTCGGGACCGAAGGCGTAGTCGGTGCGGTCGCCCGGGGCGGCGGGTAACCGGCGTATCTGCAAATGCCTAAGTTGCAGGGTGCCCTGAATGTCGCGATTGGCTAACACGCTGCCATGGGCTTTCAGGCGAATGACGGCCGAGCTGCTGCCCAGAGACGTTTCCTGTTGCAATTGGGCAAGCGGGGTTTCGCCGCTGTAGAGCTGTGCAGAGAGGGCGTAATAGCCAGACTGTTCCGGGTCGAAGCGCACAGGGATGACGAGGTCGTTCCCAGACACATAGGCGGTTTCCAGACCCTCGAAGCTGCCCAGATCGGGTTCGATGGTCAGTGAAGACACATGTCGAACGGGCTTGCCGTCTACCCGGGCCTCCACAATCAACCGGTACTCGCCGGGGGGATGATCGGAACTGACGGTGCCCTGGTAATAACCGGGGTCTGCATTCTCAAGCTCGGCAGAGGCTACCCGGCCCCGCTCTCCGGCCGTCTCCAGGGTGGCGGACAGAGACTGGCCGAACACCTGACGACCATTCAGTGACGCCACCACCAGAATCGGCTCACCCTGGCTGAAGCGGAATTTGTCCAGCGTCACCACAAAGCGGCCATCACCCTCGAGCGGGAGCACGACCGGGTGGTAGCGGTTGCCCTGGTAAGCCTCTGCCTGAGCTTTGGTCAGCGGCACCGAATAATCCGGGTACCGAATGGTCTGTTGGTATTCCTCTGCAACACTTGCCAGCATGAAGCCCAGCGCATTTTCAGAGGGTGGCTCGGGAACAGGCCCGGCAGGTGTGGCCGGAGCTACGGTATCCTGGTTAGCAACCATTTGGGGCGCGGAAGAGTTGGTGTCTTGCAGCAGGCCCCGGAAGCTGCCCTCGTTCTCGGCAGAGAGCAGCCACACGGTGCCGGCCACACCGGCGGTGATGGCCAGGGTTAGGCTTAATGCCCGGTACGGCATTGTCAGACCCCGTTATTGTTGTTGATGGTTGGGTTAACTTTTAACCATAGGGTCGGATTGTCCTAAACGGCAAAAATTTAGGCCGGAATTGCGGAGGTTTTGTGTCGTTTTGAGAGGCGGTTCTCAAAGTCAGAACCAGCCGCTGTCTTTGATGGCCTCAAAGCCGAAGCGCAGCTGTACCTCATCTCCCACCAGCCCATTTTCCAGGCCGTAGGTCATGCCCCAATCGCTGCGGTTGATGACAGCCTCCGCGCTTATGCCCAGGGTGTAGTCTTCATGGCCGATGGGATACTCCGCGGCCTTGTTCAGGGTGACATTCACATCGACCGGTCGGGTCTGCCCCAGCAAGGTCAGGTCGCCGGTCACTACGCCAGTATTGTCACCGGTTTTTTCAAAGTCACTCACCACAAAGGTAATCTCCGGGTATTTGCTGGCGTCCAGAAAATCGGGCTTGCGGAGGTGGTCGTCCCGTTTATCGTGGTTGGTAAAGACACTGCTGGCTTTGAAAACCAGCTTCCCGGAATTCAGTTCTCCGGTTTCTTCGTTGTATTCAAACTGGCCTTCAATATCCCGGAACATGCCCATCACCGGGGCATAACCGATATGCATGATTTCGAAGCTCATGGAAAAGTGCTCTTCGTCCACTTCGAACTTAGCCGGCTCTGCAGACACGCTGGTAGCGGTGGCCAGCAGGATTGAGGTTGTCAGAGCTTCAGGAAATGACAGTTTCATGATTTTGTCTCCTTTGGTAGAGCCAGCGCACGTCCAGATAAAAGGACCAGGCAAGCAACGCCAGAGCGAGCCCGAGCGTCAGGCTGGCGAACAATGCAGGGGTAATGGGCACAACGGCGACCATCAGTGTGACCACCTGCCAGACACAGATGGTCTTCCGTCGGAAGCTGTCTGGCAGCGGGTTATTCAGCCAGGGCAGCGGCCAACTGGCCAATATGAACAGATAGCGCATCAGGCCCAGGGCAAGTACCCAGCTACCGGCTTTCTCCAGAGCCAGTGTGGCAACGCACAGCCCGAGGATAAAGAGCGCGTCCAGCTCCATATCGAAACGGGCACCGAAGGCGCTATGGCTTCCTGTTGCCCGGGCGATTTTGCCGTCGACACCGTCCAACAACAGAGCGATCAGGCTGATAACCGCATAACTCCAGAGCGCGGGTGAGGCTGCTGAAGAGGAGTGGTCACCGAAGAACGGAGCCCAGCCAACCAGTGCCAGCACCAGAACCGAGCGCAGCAGCGTGGCGCGGTTGGCCCAGCCGAAGTCGGCTCTCCAACGCCAGTGCCGGAGGACAAGGACACTTTGCCCGAGATAGAACGCAAAGGTGATTAACCAGAAGCCGGTTGGCAGATCAAAGGCTTTGGCCAGAAAAAACGAAACGCCAGCCAGGCCCAGCATTCCCAGGATCAGATCACTGATGGGGCTGAAACTTCCTTTCATTGAGGTGCTGGTGGAATCCATACGCCATTGCGTCCGTATAGCCTGTGAGTGGCGTTAGCAAGCTCCCATTCTATGACTATAGTTTGGAGAGA
Organism: Marinobacter sp. RI1; assembly: GCF_041155085.1. NCBI lineage: Bacteria > Pseudomonadati > Pseudomonadota > Gammaproteobacteria > Pseudomonadales > Marinobacteraceae > Marinobacter > Marinobacter sp. RI1. The sequence goes on along the minus strand of NZ_AP031605.1, from coordinate 2,757,280 downwards.
CTGCTTTTGCGTACGCGGCCATTCATCAAATGGACTATTCATGGACGTTGAGAACAACACTGCCTTTTGGATTACCGGGTATCAGGAGGCCAGGTTAGGGCCAGTGCCCGAGCCGACATTTCCCGCTGCTGAAACACCGTATGTGATCGTTCGTTCCCGCTATTCCGGCATCAGCCGGGGGACGGAATCCCTCGTCTATAACAACCAGGTTCCTGAAAACGAATACCAGAGAATGCGGGCACCGTTTCAGGAAGGCGAATTTCCGTTTCCGGTGAAATACGGCTATGCCAGTGTAGGAGAGGTTGTGGACGGGCCGGAAGCCCTGCTGGGGCAGAACGTATTCTGCCTCTATCCTCACCAGCAGCGATACGCGGTGCCCGCATCCGCGGTTCTGCCTTTGCCAGCCAAGGTTCCAGCCGAGCGAGCAGTGCTGGCGGCCAACATGGAGACCGCCGTTAATGGAGTCTGGGATGGGCAGCCTGCGGTTGGTGACCGGGTCGCGGTGATTGGTCTTGGCGTAGTGGGCTTGTTGGTGGCCTGGCTGGTCAATCGCATTCCCGGCGTGGAATTGATTGCGGTTGATACCAATGAAGGGCGAAGATCGGTGGCTCAAGCCCTTGGCGTACGGTTCACTACCGAGCCGGACATCCAGAACTGTGACCTGGTATTTCATGCTTCCGGGCACCCCTCGGGGTTGGCCAAAGCCTTGTCGCTGGCGGGGCCGGATGCCCGGGTGGTTGAATTGAGCTGGTATGGAGACACGCCTGTTTCCGTGCCGCTGGGCCACGCGTTTCACCCGAACCGGCTGACTCTGAAATCAAGCCAGGTGGGCCAGCTATCGCCGGAGCGCAGACCGCGCTGGCACCATCGCCGACGCCTGGAACTGGCGCTTTCCCTGCTGTCAGAGCCGGTTCTGGATGCGCTGATCAGTGGAGAGTCGAGCTTTGACCAGCTTCCGAAAGTCGCCAGAGATATCCTGATGCCGGGCGCCGATGCGCTTTGCCACCGAATCGTTTACTAACCAGGGAGAGACTATGTTCAGCCTGACCGTTCGTGATCACATGATGATCGCCCACAGCTTTAACGGTGAGATCTTCGGGCCTGCCCAGGGCGTTCACGGCGCAACCTATGTGGTGGATGTTACTTTCGAGCGCCACGTGCTCGACAACAACGACCTGATTGTCGACATCGGGCAGGCTTCGGCGTTGCTCAAGGACGTGTTGTCGGAATTCAACATGAAGAACCTGGACGATATTCCCCAGTTTGCGGGACGAAACACCACCACAGAGTTCATGGCCAAGGTGGTGTTCGACCGCATGGCGGCGGCCATTCACGCCGGCCGGCTGGGTGAGGACGGAAAAGGCGTAGTCAGCTTGAAAGTGACCCTCAGCGAGTCGCACATCGCATGGGCCAGCTACCATGCCGGCATCTGAACTCTGGTTCGTGGTGCCGGGAGACCCTGGCCAGAACACCGGCGGTTACCGTTATGTTCGGCGCCTGGTCGAGGCATTGGCCAAGGCGGGCATTCCGGTACAGTTAACCGGCCTGGAGGGAATGTTTCCCAAACCGGATGATATTGCCCGGCAGTCGCTGAATCGGTTCCTTGCGGACTTGCCGGACGGAACCCGGGTCGTGCTGGATGGCCTGGCGATGGGCGGCCTGCCTGAGGTTTTACAGCGACACCAGAGCCGGTTGAACCTGATGGCGCTGGTGCATCACCCGCTGGCGGATGAGAACGGCCTGAGTGAGCAGGAGCAAGCCTGGTTCAAGCACTCGGAATCGACGGCATTGACCTGTGTCGGCGCCGTTTTTACCACCAGTCACTACACTGCGGAACGGCTGCAGGCATTCGGGGTGACGCCGGCGCGGGTGACCACTGCCTTGCCCGCTGTCGACGACGCTTTTTTTCAGCAGTCGCCCCGGATTAACCGGCATGATGCCACCAGGCCGATTCACCTGTTGTGTGTCGGTCATCTGTCGCCACGAAAAGCGCAGCATCAGTTGATTCAGGCGCTTGCTCAACTCAAACATCTGGACTGGCGCTTGAGGCTGGTTGGCAGTGCCGGGCGAGCCACGGATTATGCCTCGGGGGTTCGTGCCCTGGTCCGTGAATCCGGGCTGGAAAGCCGCGTTGAGTTTGCTGGCGAGTTGGGAGAAGCAGATGTGCTGAAGGCTTATCAGCAAGCCGATCTGTTTGTGTTTCCCTCGCTTTACGAGGGCTATGGCATGGTCATCGATGAGGCCCTCGCAGCCGGTCTGCCGGTGTTGAGTTCCGACGGTGGCGCGCTGGCTTTGACTGGTGCCAAACCAGGGGTTGAGTTGTATGAAGCGGGCAATGTAGCGGCTCTGGCCACCAGATTGACCCGGCTGATTGCGGAACCGGATGCCGTTGAAGCACTGGTCGCCGGCGTCATGCAGGCCCGGTGCGAGATCCGTCGCTGGTCTGAAACCGCGCAAGATTTCATTGCCGGGCTGGAAAAGGGCAGGCCGCGTAATCCGGTTCAATTTGCCGCGGATTGGCTGGAAGCAAGGGAGCCCGCCGATCACCAGGCCCGTGATGATGGGCTGACGGCCCGACTCGCCGAATGGCTTACCGAACGATATGACTGTCGGGCGTCGGGTAGTAAACCGGGGGCGCCCCTTCACCTTGTGGATCTCGGTACCGGTCGGGGCTCCAATCCCGTCTACCTTAGCCCGAAACTACCGGTACCCCAGCGTTGGACTCTGGTTGAGCCGGACCAAACCCTGGCCGGGATCGCCCTTCAGCGGGTTGAAAAGCTGGATGCACCGGCTGTGCTGGAAACAATGGTCTTGACGAAAGATAACCTCAGTACGGCGTTGCCCGCAGACGCCGACCTGGTGACGTCTTCGGCCTTGGTCGACCTGGTTTCCGAACCCTGGTTGAGCGCCTTGTCTGCAGCGGTGGCCAAACGTCAGTCGGCATTGTTGGTCGTCATCACTTACAGCGGCTATTTTACCCTGGAACCTGCACATCCCTTCGATGACGAACTGCGCGCTCTGGTCAATGCCCATCAACATCGGGAGAAGGGCAGTGGCGCTGCGCTCGGCCCGGACGCCACGGCCTGTTTGAGCCGTCTGATGTCTAACAAGGGCTATCACATCCAAACGGCAGATAGTCCCTGGGTATTGACGGGTGAGCAGGCCAGCCTCGCCGCAATGTTGCTTGAGGGCTGGGCGGAGGCTGCCACAGAACAGCAGCCGGAACAGGCGAACGATATCCAATCCTGGCTCGAAACCCGTCGGCAACAGCTGGATACCGGCGCCCTCGTCATTACCGTGAGCCATACGGATCTGCTGGCATGGCCGAAGCAGGTCTGAACCCGGAGAGGCCGGTCCCCGGCTTTGGGCGAGGGGTGTTTCGCTGGTGCGTCACCTTGCTGCTCCTGGGGATTGTTTTTGTTTTCGTCGACATCGATAGGCTAGCCCAGAGGCTGGCGATGGTTCCGCCAACGATCGTCCTTGCGGTATTGGTGGTCTCGCTGATTCAGATCGCACTGTCGGCCTGGCGCTGGCGGTATACCGCGAACCGGCTCGGTGTAGTCATGGGCTTTGGCTTTGCCTTTCGGGAGTATTACCTGGCCGGGTTTCTGAATCAGGTGCTTCCCGGGGGCGTGATGGGGGACGTAAATCGAGCCTGGCGCCACAGCCGTTCGGCGAAGCGTTTGCAGCAATTAGCGATTGTCCATGCGGTTGTGCTGGAGCGCCTGTCAGGCCAGTTGGTGCTGGTACCGGTTGTACTGATTGCGGTGTCCGGGCTTTGGTGGACCGGGCAGTTAAATAGCCAGGTCGGTGACGCAGGCGTATCCCTGAACCTGGGCTATTGGCTGATTCTGCCCGCGTTGGCCGTGCTCGGGGTTTTGCTGGTCTCTATGACGGGGTTCGGGGCCCGGTTCAGGCGTTATGTCCGACGATTAAGCGGGGATGTGCGTCGGGCTTTTCTGGGTTGTCGGAATGCCCTGGTGCAGGTTGGTACCTCGGTTCTGGTTTTCCTGACCTATATGGCGGTGTTCATGTTGATGGCCACGGGCATGGACTTGTTTGCCGACGGCACACCCTGGCTGTTGGTCGTGGCCCTGTGCCCGCTGCTGCTTTTGGCCATGGTTATGCCGGTAACGGTGTCCGGCTGGGGCGTCAGAGAAGGTGTAGCGGCCATTCTATGGCCATTGGTGGGGTTGCCCGCAGAGCAGGGCGTGGCGCTGAGTGTTGGCTATGGTGCGGCGGTGTTTCTGGTGAGCTTGCCGGGCGCGCTGGCGCTGCTTGTCCGCCGGTAATCAGGGTTTGGCGGTGTCGAACGCCAGATCAAAGAGCATGTCGCTACCAAGGTTAACCAGCTGGGCTTTGGGGCGAAGCGCTTCATCCAGCTGGTCAATCTCCGGCAGGGAGAACGCTGGCCGGCCGCTGCCGATGATCATGGGGGCAACCATCACATGTAAGCGGTCCAGTAATCCCGCCTTCAGGAAAGACGAGACGGTAACGCCTCCGCCCTCGATAAAAATCTTGCGAAGTCCAAAATCCTGTAACACCTGCAGGATACGTTCGGGAGAAGCAGGGGTTTCGTTTTCTGCGGAGCCCAGGCAAGGCACTGTTGTAACCCCGGTCGGATCCAGCGTTTTGGGGCCTGGCTGATAATCGCCGGCAATCAGGTGCAGGGTAGGAGCATCGCCGTCGGTGAACAGGTGGTGGCTGGCAGGCACCCGCTGCCGGCGGTCGATCACGACGCGCACCGGGTTGCGGCCAGAGGTTCGGCGCACGGTCAGGCGCGGATTGTCGGTGCTGGCCGTTCCGGCACCGACCACCACGGCGTCACACAGGGCGCGGATTCGGTGCAGGTGGGTGATGCCGTCGTCACCGTTGATAAACCGGGAGCAACCGGTGACCGTGGCGATCCGTCCATCCAGGCTCTGGCCAAGCTGGCCGATCACCCGGATGTTATTGGTGACGGGCTGGCACAAGGGCAGGAACAACGATAGCAGGTTCCTCGCCTGTTCGGATGCCGGCTGAACGAGTTCCCAGCTTTTGCCGTTGATCTTCACCGCGGGTTGATCAGAACCGGGCATGGGCAGGGTGATATTGCTCCGGTTGATCGCGCTGAGTACCAGATCCCAGGCGTTATCGGTGTCCAGTGCGTCATTTGCCATGTGGTACCTGCTCGTTCGTTGTTCGTTTCAGTATAGGCAGATTGTGTCCAAAGCTATATGTACGATACATTTCCGGTTTGATTCACTTTTTCGGCCAACTTTTCAGGGGCACGGAGCCATGCGGTACCTGCAATCTTTTAACCGTCGTCTGCGTCGTATTCGGGAGCAGGGCCAGTTGTCCCTGGGGGATGTGGCCGAAATGTGTGGCGTGGACGAGGCCCGTGTCCGCAGCTGGGAGGCGACGGACGCACGCCAGAGAGGGTACCCCGGGGTTAGTGAATTGCTGGATTTTTGCCTGAAAACCGAAACACCTCTGGAACGTCTGCTGGATATGGACGATGACGGTGAGGATGGGCAACTGGAACTGCCGGGGCTGGCGTTCAGCAACAGTGATGATCTGTCAGTGGCGCTGAAAGAGCTTGAGCAGGAGATCAATCGAATCCAGCTCAGTGATGACGAAATCGAGCTGTTGCGCCGGTTCCGCAAGGCAAGTGCAGATAACCGGCGCATGGTGTTGCAGCTATTGGGGCGCTAAAGGGCCCGGGTCGCCTCTATTTTCCCTTCTTGTAGATGTTCTCGTACACGAAGTTGGTGGCCTCCACGAAACCGTCGATGCTGCCGCAGTCAAAACGCTGACCTTTAAACTGGTAGGCCAGCACGCAACCATTCTTCGCCTGCTCCAGCAGGGCATCGGTAATCTGAACCTCACCATTCTTACCCGGCGGTGTACGCTCGATAATGTCGAAAATGTCCGGGGTCAGGATGTAGCGCCCGATAATCGCCAGGTTGCTGGGCGCGTCTTCCGGTGCTGGTTTCTCCACCATGTCGGTAATACGGTAAAGGCCATCCTTCATGGATTCACCCGCGATTACACCGTACTTGTGGGTTTCGTCTTCCGGTACTTCTTCGATGGCCACAATGGAGCAGCGGAACTGGTTATACAGTTTGACCATCTGGGTCAGAACGCCGTCACCATCTTCCGGGCCCACGCAGAAGTCATCCGCCAGCACAACGGCGAACGGGTTGTCGCCCACCAGGTTGCGGCCAGTCAGGATGGCGTGGCCCAGTCCCTTCATTTCATTCTGACGGGTGAAGGCAAAAGAGTTGTTGTTGATCAGATCCCGGATAGAGGTAAGCAGGCCTTCCTTGCCGGTACCGGCAATCTGGTGCTCGAGCTCGTAACTGATATCAAAATGATCTTCGATGGCGCGTTTGCCGCGGCCGGTGACAAAGCCGAATTCATGAATGCCGGCATCTGCGGCTTCCTCCACCCCGTACTGCACCAGTGGCTTGTTAACGATCGGCAGAATTTCCTTGGGCATGGCCTTGGTGGCCGGAAGGAAACGGGTGCCGTATCCGGCAACCGGGAAGAGGCACTTTTTGATCATGATTGTTCGTCCTTAATCAGGTGGTTTACTGCTTTGTTTACCCACAAAGCGTGCCAAGTGTAACCAAGTTGTATGCCGAGTTGGAGGGTTTCATTTCCGAGTGTTGATTTCTGGTAATTCTGTCGACTGGTTCCGATCTGTCCGGGGTGACTGAAATGCCTAGAAAATTGTTTCACTCCCGCTTTTAACTACATGATTTTACGTAACATTAAATTTGTAAATTTATGATGATAATGGTGGCCTGAGAGCGGCCTATCTTTTAAAGTTTCACCGAATTAATGGGTTTACATGAAATTGACATTGCTTCGGGTTTTCCAGAGTGCCGCCATCGATCTTCAAACTGCCTGTTCGTCACTTCTCATTGTCTGCACTGTTTTTGTGCGCGACAGCGAGCTGGTGTCTGCCAGCCTACGGTTCAGAGACGGCGCTTGATGGTGATACCCCGGAAACCAGCCGGCAGGCGTTGCTTCCCGAGAACAGTCTGAAGCTGACCCGTGAACATTGGCTGCGCTCCAAAATGAAGTTTTCCGGGCGCACCAACCGGGACACCGATCATCGGGATGGGGCGCTGAACGTGGGCCTGAATGGTCTTTTCTGGGCGAATCATCGTGCCGGCGTCCGCTACAGTGACGCCAAGACCTATCGGGTGGGCAATGAGCGCCGAGTACTCGGCTTCAGTTATGGCCTTCCGGTAGGGCGTAACCATCTGGATATTGAACTTCGGAATACCGCTTATGAAGAGGTGTCCAGGGCAGACGGTTCCCGTTTTCAGAAAGAAGGACGCACCCGGGATCTCACTATCACCGGCAGGCGAGCCCTGTTTTCTACGTTCGGCTACCAGTTCCTCGGCCGTGCCGGATACTCTTCCGTAAACCAGTACTGGACCCGAAGAACGGATGAAGTGCATCGTTCCAGTTACCAGTTATCGACTGTGGGGTTTGAGGCTAACGGACATCACAATCTGTACGGTGGTTTTGACCTGAGCAGCGGACTGCGTGCGGTCACGGGTATTGAGGCCGAGATAGAGCGTGCGACCGATTCGGAACAGGGGCGGCGTGAAGAGCAGTTTGGGCGCATGGTTCTCAGTGCATCGCTTGACCGAGAGTTACTGGCCTGGCACTGGGGACTGGACGGGGAATACCAGTTGGCGTCTGCCGATATTCCGGGTTCTCAGCACCTGAGGGTTGCCGGGTCAGGGCTGGTGGCGGGTTTCAATGGTCAGTCACTTAGCGTAGCCGAAGGTGGGTGGCTGCGCCTGGGTAGCCGTAGCCCGGAATTCGATATTCCGTTTTTTCCCAGGCTGTCGTCCAGTGTCCGCCTTTCTGTTCTGCGCGGCTGGATTCCCGATGAATCATTTCAGCAGCATCAGGCGGGGCATGTGACGTCGGGAGAGGTCTCATGGGGGCTATCTGCGCGGCAGTTCAGCGCCGATGTCAGCCTGGGGCGGGTGCTGAACACAACCACAGATGCCATAGCCGTACCTGATCAACCGGATGTCCGCTTTACCATGAGCTTGCAGATCTGAAGCAACTCTGCCTCACGTCGTTTCATTTGATTTCGATTCGCTTACGAACTTGTCACTTGTAGCAGCCCTCGGGCGCGGTGCTACATTGAATGGACAAACCGTGAACCGAGGAAGGAAACGATGCACGCAGGGAAAGTAGGTCTGGTGGTTCTGGGATTGTTCTTGTTTGCTCCCCTTTATGCCCAGGCGTTCCAGTTTCAGGATGTTGTGGAAAAAGCGAAATCGAAGGCGAGTGCGGCGTACGAGCCGGTCCCTGGAATTCCCGACTTCATGGCAGGCCTGAGCTACGACGAATACCAGTCTATCCGCTTTGATCCTTCAAAAAGCCTCTGGCGAGAAGGGGATTCCCGTTTCCAGGTAATGCTCATTCCCGCTGGTAAATTTTACACCCGTCCAGTAAGCATCCACGTAGTGGACAGCGAGGGCGTCCATTCACTGTCGTTCGATAAGAGTCTGTTCAATGTCGACGACGAGGCGCTCAGAAAACGGGTGCCGGCCGATCTAGGCTATGCCGGACTCAAGTTGACGTTCCCTTTTGATGGTCCCGACGTAGCCAATCAGTTCCTGGTGTTCGCGGGCGCAAGCTATTTTCGCGGCGTCAGTAAGGAAACCTCTTTCGGGCTATCTGCGCGGGGTATCGCTGTAGACACGGGTTTGCCGACCGGTGAGGAGTTTCCCGATTTCACGGAGTTCTGGTTGGAGCGCCCCGCTCTCGACAGCGACCATGTTCGTGTCTACGCATTGTTGGATGGTCCAAGCCTGACCGGGGCCTATGAGTTCACGGTCTACCCCGGAGAGCAGACCCGGGTAGATGTGAAAGCCCGCCTGTTTATGCGGGAAGATATCGAGTTGCTGGGGCTCGCACCACTCACTTCGATGTTCTATTACGGGGAACATACTCCCAGGCCGCTTGGTGAGTGGCGCCCCCAGGTGCACGATTCAGACGGATTGTTAATCCATGATGATGCAACCGGCGAGTGGCTATGGCGCCCGCTGATGAACCCGGATCGACTTGCCGCAAGTTTCCACAGTGTCCGTCGTGTCGGCGGCTTTGGTCTGATTCAGCGTGATCGGGAGTTTCGTCACTACGAAGATCTGGAAGCCCGCTATGAGCGCAGGCCTAGCGCCTGGGTGAGCGCCGAGGGGGACTGGGGGAAAGGAAATGTGGTTCTGGTGGAGATTCCTACCGACGACGAGACCAATGACAACATAGTCGCTTTCTGGAGTCCGGGAGGTGAAGTGTCCGCAGGCACGTCGCGGGATCTGAACTACTCGATTCAGTTTGGCGGTCCCGGCGTGGCGCCACATCCTGGCGGAAAAGTGGTAAACACCTTCGTCGGCGCAGGGGATCGTATAGGCGGCGGTGATCAGGCCGGTGCCTATCGGATTCTGGTGGATTTTGCCGGCGGTCCCTTGTCGGAACTCAACGCGGAGTCTCCCGTAGTCAGCAAAGTGACCGGGGGCGAGGGTGTTGAGGTGCTTGAACACTTTGTGGAGTGGGTAGCGCCAGAGAATCATTGGCGATTGTCGATCCTGGCCAAGCCCGCGCCGGATCAGATACTTCAGCTGCGGGGTTTTCTGATGGTGGATGATGAGGTCGCCACGGAGACGTGGAGCTATTCCTTGCCGCCCGGGACAGGCCTGCGGGCAGAACCCTGATCCTGGAGGATCGTATGGACGCGCAAACCTCTTACCAGTTGCTGGGAAAGCTGTTGGTGTACCTTGAATTGAGTGGCGCCAGTAACGACCGTAGAACGTTCAATGGCGCGCTGGCCTTGCTCGCGGACGGCGTCGCCGGAAACGAACACAGCGTTCGGTTTGAGGACCTTTTGGCCCGCATTCCTGACTACTTCGAGTTGGGTGAGCCAAGTATTCCGCCGGTAGCTCCGCCGATTCGCCGCAGCAGTATCGGGTATTTCACCGATGACTGAGTCAGCGACCGCGTCCCGCTCCTGGCACCTGCAGGCGACGATCCGACGCCTGGTGCTGACTGCGTTTGTGGCTGGACAGACGGGGCTGGCGTCCTGGTTTCTGCTCCAGGTGCTGCCTTATCACGGGGGCAACGTGGTGGAGTGGCTGATTGTTGCTGTTTTCGCGGTGCTTTACCTTTGGATTGCCTTTGGCTTCTGGATCGCAGTATACGGCTTCCTGCTGCGTTTACTGGGCGGAGATCGGGCATCGTTACTGAAGCGCCATACGCCGAATGAGCTGGCGGCAACGCCGCTGTCGAAAACCGCAATTGTCATGCCTTTGTATCACGAGCCGGTAAGCTGGACGCTGAAGGGGCTCAAAGCCATTTACCTCGATCTGGCGCGATCAGGCCGCCTGGATGATTTTGATTTTTATATTCTCTCAGACAGTCAGGATCCTGATGTCTGGCTGCAAGAGCAGCAGGTCTGGTTGAAACTGGTGGAAGAGCTCGGCGCTCACGGTCGGCTCTTCTATCGCCGGCGTCGGGTTAATCTCAACTACAAAAGCGGCAACGTGGCTGATTTCTTGAGGCGCTGGGGAAGTCAGTATCAGTATATGGTCGTTCTGGATGCCGATAGCCTCCTCGCCGGTGACACTATTCGGACCATGGTACAGGTGATGAACCGGGAATCGCAGGTTGGTATCCTTCAGACTGCTCCTACCATTATTAACGCTCGCTCCGCGTTTGCTCGTATCCAACAGTTTGCCAATCGGCTTTACTCGCCGCTTTTCGCCACGGGCCTGGCTGCCATCCAGATGGGGGATGCTGCATTCTGGGGCCACAACGCTGTGATACGCGTTGCTCCATTTATGGCGCATTGTGGTTTGCCAAAGCTCAAAGGCGCTGGTATCTGGCAAGGCCCGATCATGAGCCATGATTTCGTAGAGGCGGCGTTTCTGGGGAGAGCAGGGTATGAAGTCTGGCTGGAACCGGCTTTGGGGGCCAGCTATGAAGAATCTCCGCCCACGCTTGATGACGAACTTGCCCGAGATCAGCGCTGGTCGAAAGGGAATCTGCAGCACGCAGCGCTGATGCTATTCTCGCCTCGATTGCGCCTGGCACATCGTTTTGCTTTTTTGAATGGCATCATGGCGTACGCGTCGTCACCGTTGTGGTTGTTGTTCCTGGTACTGACAACGATTGCTGCTGTGCAACTGACCATTGCGCCTATCGATTATTTTCCGGACGGGCGTGAGAGCCCCTTTCCTTTATGGCCAGAATGGCGGCCGACATGGGCCATCACCCTGGTCGTCAGCACCATGGCGCTGTTGTTTTTGCCGAAGTTTCTGGCAATTGTTGACGTCGTCGCCCATCGGGCTCTGAGTGGATTTGGCGGCTTTTTAAGGTTGTTGTCCAGCGTGTTGCTCGAAATCGTCGTCTCAGTGTTGCTCGCCCCCATCCGGATGCTTGCCCACAGTCATTCCGTCGTTTCGGCCCTGTTAAACGTTCGGCTGAGTTGGGCAGGCCAGAATCGTACCGAGGAGACCGGTTGGCGGGAGGCTGCTATGCGACATCTGCCCGGACTTATCATCGGTAGTGCCTGGTCGGCCTTTGCCTGGACCCTGGACCCGATGTTCTTTCTATGGTCATTACCCGTGTCTGTCCCTCTGGCACTGGCAGCGCCAACAACGGTTTGGCTGAGCCGGTCAAGCAGCGGTGAGTCCCTGAGTCGCAGGGGCATATTGTTAACACCTGAAGAGCGAACCCGTATGCCGTTGCTTGATGATGCACGGGGCTTTCGAGAGGAAGCAGAGAGTGAGGTTGCTCTCACGCCGGTGGAACAGGCGGTACTGGTCCCTGAGGTCAATCGGCTGCACCGCCAGCTTGCCGGGCGTAGCGCCAAGGGCCTGAAGAAAGAAGTCATTGAGGGAGAGCTCGATGCCTGCGTCAGCCGAGGCTACCGGGGAATCGAAAAGGGCCGGCTTTCGCTTTTGCTGGAAGACCCGCAGGCACTGACAGCCCTGCATCGGCGAGCCTGGAGTGCGCCTTCGGACTCATTCTGGGGGCAACGCGTTCGCAATCTCGTACTGCACGCGCAAGGTTTGCAGGATCTGTAAACAATCATACTTAAGCCTAACTCACAATTGTTGACAATCAGGGAATGCAGGCGTAGTTTCACGCTAAATAACCTCTGGATTGTTAACAAAGCATGATTCAGGCACAGTTGCAAACCCAAACCCGCGCCGATGAGGCCTTTGATTGTCTGCAAACGGCGATTGTGAAGGGCGATCTGGCGCCGGGCGAAAAGATCGGCGAAGTCGAGCTCTGTTCCCGCTTTAACCTTACCCGAGGCCCGCTGCGTGAAGCGTTGGGCCGCCTTGAATCCCGTGGATTACTGGTCAGGCGCCCTCACGCTGGTGTGAAGGTGGTGTCCGTTAGTGCCGCAGAGCTTCTTGAGTTGTACCGAATTCGAGAAGTCATGGAGGGGCTGGCAGCCCGTCAGGCGGCCGAACGCATGCCCGATGAAGAAATCCATGATCTCCTGGCCACGCTCGATAGTCATGAAAAAATGATTGAGGAAGCCCAGGGTCAGGCCTACTACCAGGCCGAGGGTGACTACGACTTCCACCACCGGATTGCCACCGGCAGTCGCAATACCAAACTGGCCCAGATGCTCCTGGGTGATCTTTACTACATGGTGCGGATGTACCGTTACCGGTTAAGCACCTCGGCCGGGCGCCCCCATCTGGCGCTGGGTGAACACCGCCGTATCGTCGAGGCCATTGCCCAGCGCGATGGCGAACTCGCCGAATTCCTGATGAAACGACACATTAATGCAGCACGCCAGAACATCGAGAAGAAAATCGAAGAAGGCGTTCTCACCATCTGATAAGAGAGGAAAAACCCATGGCTAACAAACTCTCCCCGGGCGCCCGTTTTCGTAAAGCCCTGAAAGAAAACCAGCCACTGCAGATTGTTGGTACCATCAACGCCTACGCGGCCATGATGGCCGAGCGGGTAGGGCACCAGGCCATTTATCTGTCTGGTGGTGGTGTAGCGAACGCCTCCTATGGTTTGCCGGACCTGGGCATGACCACCATGAATGACGTGGTGGAAGACGTGCGCCGGATTACCGCCGCGGTTGATGTTCCGCTGCTGGTCGATATCGATACTGGCTGGGGCGGGGCGTTTAACATTGCCCGTACCATTCGGGAGATGGAGCGTGCCGGCGCCGCTGCCGTGCACATTGAAGACCAGGTCGCCCAGAAGCGCTGCGGCCACCGCCCGAACAAGGAAATCGTTTCCAAAGAGGAAATGGTAGACCGTATTAAAGCCGCAGCCGACGCTCGTGAAGACAAAGACTTCTTCATCATGGCCCGTACCGATGCGTTCCAGAAGGAAGGGCTGGAAGCGGCGATTGACCGTGCCAAAGCCTGTATCGAAGCCGGGGCCGACGGTATCTTCGCTGAAGCCGTGCACGAACTGAGTGACTACAAAGCCTTTGCCGAGGCGATCGATGCGCCGATTCTGGCCAACATCACCGAATTTGGCGCCACGCCGCTGTACAACCGGAAAGAACTGGCGGATGCCGGCGCGGCGATGGTGCTGTACCCGCTGAGCGCCTTCCGTGCCATGAACAAGGCAGCGTTGACGGTATACCAGAATATTCTGGAAAAAGGTGACCAGAAGGACGTGGTTGACCTGATGCAGACCCGTATGGAGCTGTACGATTTCCTCAACTACCACGATTTCGAGCAGAAGCTGGACCAGCTGTTCGCTCAGAAAAAAGACTGATTGCGTTAAACTGAACAAAATATAAACAGAAAATCTGGGAGACCAACATGGCTGAAGCAAAGAAACTCGGTGGCGCTGGCCTGCGTGGCCAGGTAGCTGGTGAAACCGCCCTGTGCACCGTTGGCAAAACCGGTACCGGCCTGACCTACCGCGGATACGATATTACCGATCTGGCGGATAACGCCCAGTTCGAAGAAGTGGCTTACCTTCTGCTGCGAGGCAAACTGCCGAACCAGGCCGAGCTGGATGCCTACAAAACCAAGCTCAAGAGCCTGCGTAACCTGCCGGAAGCGCTGAAGCTGGTGCTGGAGCAGATCCCCAAGGACGCGCATCCGATGGATGTGATGCGTACCGGTTGCTCCATGCTCGGTAACCTGGAAACCGAACAGGATTTCAGCGAGCAGGACGACAAGATCGACCGCATGCTGGCGGTGTTCCCGGCCATCATCACCTACTGGTACCGCTTTGCCCACGAAGGCATTCGCATTGATACCGCTAATACCGAATGCGATTCCATTGGTGGCGTGTTCCTGGAGCTCCTGCATGGCAAGAAGCCCAGCGAGCTGCATGAGCGGGTGATGAACGTCTCCCTGATTCTGTACGCGGAGCACGAGTTCAACGCCTCCACCTTCACGGCACGTGTATGCGCCTCCACGTTGTCTGACATCCACAGCTGCGTGACCGGTGCTATCGGCTCCCTGCGCGGCCCGCTGCACGGCGGCGCCAACGAAGCGGCGATGGAACTGATTCAGAAGTTCAAGACCCCGGAAGAGGCCGAAGCCGGCCTGATGGGCATGCTGGAACGCAAAGAAAAAATCATGGGCTTCGGACACGCCATCTACAGCGAATCCGACCCGCGCAATGCCATTATCAAAAAGTGGTCTGAAAAGCTGGCCAAGGAAGTGGGCGATACCGTGCTGTACCCGGTTTCCGTTCGCTGTGAAGAAGTCATGTGGCGCGAGAAGAAGCTGTTCTGTAACGCCGACTTCTTCCACGCCTCGGCCTATCACTTCATGGGCATTCCGACCGAGTTGTTCACGCCCATCTTCGTGATGTCCCGGGTATCCGGCTGGACCGCCCACGTGAAAGAGCAACGCGCCAACAACCGAATTATCCGCCCGAGCGCTGAGTACACAGGCCCTGAACATCAGGACTGGTTGTCCATCGACAAGCGGAGCTGAGAGAGACTATGAATACCCAATACCGTAAAGCCCTGCCGGGCACGGAACTGAAATACTACGATACGCGCCAGGCGGTAGAAGACATCCAGCCGGGCGCCTATGCCAAGCTGCCTTATACCTCCAAGATTCTGGCGGAGCAGCTGGTGCGCCGTTGCGATGCGGAGTCCCTGACAGATTCCCTCAAGCAGCTGATTGAGCGTCGCCGCGACCTGGATTTCCCCTGGTACCCGGCGCGGGTGGTGTGCCATGACATCCTGGGCCAGACCGCCCTGGTGGACCTGGCCGGCCTGCGTGATGCCATCGCCGAGAAGGGGGGTGATCCCTCCAAGGTCAACCCGGTGGTTCAGACCCAGCTGATTGTTGACCATTCCCTGGCCGTTGAAGCCCCGGGTTTTGACCCGGATGCCTTCGAGAAGAACCGCGCCATCGAAGACCGCCGTAACGAAGATCGTTTTCACTTCATCAACTGGACCCGCACCGCATTCAAGAATGTGGACGTGATTCCGGCCGGTAACGGCATCATGCACCAGATCAATCTGGAGAAGATGTCGCCGGTGATTCAGAATCGCCCGGACGAAGACGGTCACCCGATTGCCTTCCCGGATACCTGCGTGGGCACCGACAGCCATACGCCTCACATTGATGCGTTGGGTGTTATCGCCGTAGGCGTGGGCGGTCTGGAAGCGGAAACTGTGATGCTGGGGCGTCCGTCCATGATGCGTCTGCCTGATATCGTGGGTGTGAAGCTGACTGGCAAGCGCCAGCCTGGCATTACCGCCACCGATATTGTTCTGGCGATTACCGAGTTCCTGCGTAAGGAGCGCGTGGTCGGCGCCTACCTGGAATTCTTCGGCGAAGGGGCGTCCAGTCTGACTATTGGCGACCGCGCCACCATTTCCAACATGACGCCGGAATACGGCGCTACGGCCGCGATGTTCTACATCGACGAGCAGACCGTTGACTACCTGAAGCTGACCGGCCGTGAGCCAGAGCAGGTAGACCTGGTTGAGAAGTACGCCAAAGAAACCGGCCTGTGGGCCAGCGAGATGACCGGGGCTCAGTACGAGCGCGTGCTGGAGTTTGATCTGTCTACCGTGGTCCGTAACGTGGCCGGCCCGTCCAACCCGCACCGCCGTGTCGCCACGTCTGATCTGCACGATCGCGGCATTGCCGTGAATCTGGATAAGGCACTGGAAGAAGAGAAGAAGGGCCTGATGCCGGATGGCGCGGTCATCATCGCTGCCATTACCTCCTGCACCAACACCTCCAACCCCCGCAACGTGGTGGCGGCTGGCCTGCTGGCCAAGAAAGCCAACGAGCTGGGGCTGGTTCGCAAACCCTGGGTAAAATCTTCCTTTGCACCGGGATCCAAAGTGGCCCGCCTGTACCTGGAAGAAGCCGGTTTGTTACCAGAACTGGAGAAACTGGGTTTCGGTATCGTGGCCTATGCCTGCACCACCTGTAACGGCATGTCTGGCGCTCTGGACCCGAAAATACAGCAGGAGATCATTGATCGGGACCTGTATTCCACCGCCGTTCTCTCTGGTAACCGGAACTTCGATGGCCGGATTCACCCATACGCGAAACAGGCCTTCCTGGCGTCACCGCCGCTGGTTGTCGCCTACGCCATCGCCGGTACCGTTCGGTTCGATATCGAACAGGACGCCCTGGGTTACGACAAGGATGGTAAGCCCGTCACCCTGAAAGACCTGTGGCCGTCCGATGAAGAAATCGACCGCATTGTCGGCGAATACGTGAAGCCAGAGCAGTTCAAGCAGGTGTACATCCCGATGTTCAACCTGGACGAAGCCGAACAGGCCAAGAGCCCGCTGTACGAGTGGCGCCCGCAGTCAACGTATATCCGTCGCCCGCCATACTGGGAAGGCACCATGGCCGCCGAGCGCGCGCTCAAGGGGATGCGCCCGCTGGCGATCTTGCCGGACAACATCACCACAGACCACTTGTCGCCATCCAACGCCATCATGATGGACTCGGCTGCCGGTGAGTACCTGCACAAGATGGGCCTGCCGGAGGAAGACTTTAACTCCTACGCGACCCACCGTGGTGACCACCTGACCGCCCAGCGCGCGACCCTCGCCAACCCGAAACTGTTTAACGAAATGGTTCGGGACGAAAACGGTGAAGTGGTGCAGGGTTCCCTGGCCCGCGTGGAGCCGGAAGGCAAAACCATGCGTATGTGGGAAGCCATTGAAACCTATATGGAGCGCAAGCAGCCGCTGATCATCATTGCCGGTGCAGACTACGGGCAGGGTTCTTCCCGTGACTGGGCGGCCAAGGGTGTTGCCCTTGCAGGTGTAGAGACCATCGTCGCCGAAGGCTTCGAGCGGATTCACCGCACCAACCTGATCGGTATGGGTGTGATGCCGCTGCAGTTCGAAGAAGGCACCACGCGCCACACGCTTCAGCTGGATGGTACCGAGACCTACGACGTGGAAGGCAAGCCCGCCCCCGGCGCCAAGCTGGAACTGGTCATTCACCGCAAGAGTGGTGAAGTGGACCGGGTGCCGGTGATCTGTCGTCTGGATACCGCGGAAGAAGTCACCGTGTACTCTGCCGGTGGCGTACTGCAGCGCTTTGCCCAGGATTTCCTGGCGTCTGAAAGCGCAGCGTGATCGCCATGGCAAGGTCAGGCGGAGCTGTTCCCGGCTCCCGCCTGAAACATTCATTCAAGTGAGGCTCGCTCAATGAGTTTTGCTCCCCAAGTTCGTATTCCTGCCACCTACATGCGTGGCGGTACCAGTAAAGGCGTCTTCTTCCGCCTGCAAGATCTGCCCGAAGTCTGCCAGGTACCCGGTGAAGCGCGAGACAAGCTTTTGCTGCGCGTAATTGGTAGCCCCGATCCCTACGAAAAGCAGATCGATGGCCTGGGTAATGCCACCTCCAGCACCAGTAAATCGGTAATCCTGGCAGCGCCCACGCAACCGGATCACGACGTCGATTATCTGTTCGGTCAGGTCTCCATCGACAAACCCTTTGTTGACTGGAGTGGTAACTGCGGCAATCTCACCGCCGCCGTAGGCGCATTCGCCATTAACGGCGGCTTTGTGGCCAAAGAGCGTATTCCTGAAAACGGCATCTGTACCGTTCGTATCTGGCAGGCCAACATCCGCAAAACCATCGTGGCCCACGTGCCCATCACCAACGGTGAAGTGCAGGAGACCGGTGATTTTGAACTGGATGGCGTAACCTTCCCGGCGGCGGAAGTGCAGATCGAGTTTATGGACCCGGCCGATGGCGAAGGGGCCATGTTCCCCACGGGTAATCTGGTGGATGAGCTGGAAGTGCCGGGTGTCGGCACCCTGAATGCCACCATGATCAATGCCGGTATCCCGACCATTTTCATCAATGCCGAAGACATTGGCTACAAGGGCACCGAGCTGCAGAATGACATCAACAGCGACCCCAAGGCGCTGGCCATGTTCGAAACCATTCGCGCCCATGGTGCGGTGAAAATGGGACTGATCTCGGATATCGCGGAAGCTGCCAGTCGCCAGCACACTCCGAAAGTGGCGTTTGTGGCCAAACCTTCGGATTACGTGTCTTCCAGCGGAAAACAGATCAATGCCGCCGATATTGATGTGCTGGTTCGGGCGCTGTCCATGGGCAAGCTGCACCACGCTATGATGGGCACGGCGGCGGTGGCTATTGCAACGGCGTCTGCAATTCCCGGCACGCTGGTTAATCTGGCGGCTGGCGGCGGAGACCGTACCCATGTGACTTTTGGTCATCCGTCCGGAACCCTTCGGGTGGGGGCGGAAGCGAAGGAAGTAAATGGTCAGTGGACTGCCACCAAGGCGATCATGAGCCGCAGTGCGCGGATAATCATGGAAGGTTGGGTGAGGGTACCTGGCGACAGCTTCTGATGGCTCCTATAGTTGGGACAGGAGGGCCGTAATATGTCTGCTACTTACGATCTCAACGAACGCCCGGACTACGACGACATACTGCAACAAATCGCCGACTATGCCCTTGATTACCGCATAGAAAGCGAAGAAGCCTGGGAAACCGCCCGTTATTGCCTGATGGACACCCTGGGCTGCGGTTTGCTGGCGTTGCGTTTTCCGGAATGCACGAAACACCTGGGCCCGCTGGTGGAAGGCACGATCGTTCCCCACGGTGCCCGGGTGCCCGGCACTCCATACCGCCTCGACCCGGTGAAAGCCGCGTGGGACATAGGCTGTATCGTCCGCTGGCTGGATTACAACGATACCTGGTTGGCGGCCGAATGGGGCCACCCCTCCGATAATCTCGGTGCCATTCTTGCGGTTGCCGACCATCTTTCTCAAAAACGCGTTGCCAATGGACAGGCGCCACTGGCCATGAAAGCCGTTCTCGAGGCCATGATCCTGGCCCATGAAATTCAGGGTGTGCTTGCCCTTGAGAACTCCTTTAACCGGGTAGGGCTGGATCATGTTGTGCTGGTGAAGGTGGCGTCGACCGCCGTCAGTGCCAAACTGATGGGCGCCAACAGGGAACAGATGCTCTCCGCGCTGTCTCATGCCTGGGTAGATGGCCAGGCCCTGCGCACCTATCGCCACGCGCCCAACGCCGGATCCCGTAAATCCTGGGCGGCAGGCGATGCCACCTCCCGGGGTGTTCGCCTGGCAGATATTGCCATGCGAGGGGAGATGGGCATTCCCGGCGTGCTGACGGCGCCACAATGGGGCTTCTACGACGTCCTGTTTAGCAAGACCAATCGCGATCAGGCCCTGAAACCTGAATCATCACGCCGCTTCGCATTACCACAGTCTTTCGGCTCCTACGTGATGGAAAACATCCTGTTCAAGATTTCTTTCCCGGCAGAGTTTCATGCCCAGACCGCCGCCGAGGCCGCGGTAAGACTACACCCGCAAGTAAAGGGCCGGCTGGAAGACATTGATCGCATAGAGATTACCACCCACGAGTCGGCTATTCGCATTATTTCCAAGCAGGGCAAACTCGCCAATCCGGCAGACCGGGATCACTGCCTGCAGTACATGACGGCGGTGCCACTGATCTTTGGCAACCTGACGGCAGAGCATTACGAAGACAGCTTTCACCAGGCCCATCCAGAAATCGACCGCCTGAGAGAAAAAATGCAGGTCATCGAGGATGAACGATATACCCGCGAATACCTCGAGGCCGATAAACGATCAATCGCCAATGCGATACAGGTTTTCTTCAAGGATGGCTCCAGTACCGACAAGGTTGCCGTGGAATACCCGATAGGGCACCGACGCCGGCGCAAGGAAGGTATGCCTCTGCTGGTGGAGAAATTCCGGGCCAATCTTCAGACACGCTTTCCTGCCCAGCAATGCGACGCCATTATGGACAGTTGTGCTAGTCTGGGGCAGCTTGAGGTGATGCCGGTGCACGAGTTTGTGTCGCAACTATAAAATATTTGTAAAATCGAACGAAATGGGGGAATGGCCCACATTGAAGTTTCAATGAATTGCCGTACAATCCCGTAACGGTTTGTTACAGTGTGTAGCAAAGGATGCTTGCAGTACAGGCAGTGTGAACCGCACAAGGAGTCGACGTGGCCCACGTCAGGTTGTTCAGACACTATATACACTTACCTTTTGTTATTCTCGGCCTGATCGATCTGATCGTCATGGGCCTTGCGTTCGCACTGGCGGTGTTTTTCCGCTTCTTCGGCGAGCTCGAATTCTTCCTCGATAATCTTGTTTTTGTCCTCCCTTCCATCACGATCTTTGCGTTGTTCAATCTGATCGTCATGATCGCTCTGGGCGTGCACCAGTCCCGTGTGGAAGAAGGCATGTCCGGCATGATGCTACGCACCATCATGGCCATGATTCTCGCCATACCGCTGCACGGCTTTGCCTACTTCGTGGCCGATGACTGGCTCTGGTATCTGGGCAGCTTCGGGTTACTGACATCGGCGACTGTGCTGGCGATATTTTCGCTGGGCATTGCCAGAGTGGTGTTCTTTGCTGTGGTAGGCAAGGACCGCTTCAAGCGCCGGGTTCTGGTGCTGGGTGCCGGCCGCCGGGCAAAACAGATGTTCGAGGACCTGACCACTCCTTTCAACCGCAAAGGATTTTCACTGGACGGCTTCGTTCCCATGCCGGATGACACGGTGGAAGTGGATGAGCAGTACCTCATTAACCTTCCAACCTCCTTGCATGACTACGTACTTCGACACCCGGTAAGGGAGATTGTGGTTGCGGTGGACGACCGCCGTCGGGGCTTGCCGATGGAAGACCTTCTGGAATGCAAAATGGAAGGTGTGCACATTATCGACGGTGCTAACTTCTACGAGCGTGAATCCCGTAAGGTGGCTCTGGAAATGATCACCCGTGGCTGGCTGGTGTTCTCTGACGGATTCACGGTTTCTTCGGTGTATGGCGTCGGCAAGCGGGCGCTGGACGTTCTGGCTTCCGGTACGCTTCTGCTGGCCACGTTCCCGATCATGATTCTCACCGCCATCGCCATCAAACTGGAAGACGGATTGAAAGCTCCGGTGATTTACAGCCAGGAACGGGTAGGCCTGAACAACCAGGTGTTCAAGGTGCACAAGTTTCGGTCCATGATTACCGACGCGGAAAAGAACGGCGCAGTCTGGGCTCGGAAGAACGATACCCGGGTGACACGCGTTGGCGAATTTATCCGTAAGGTGCGGATTGATGAACTGCCACAGATCTTTAATGTACTGAATGGCACCATGGCCTTTGTCGGGCCGAGGCCAGAACGGCCGGTGTTCGTTGAGCAGCTGTCTGAAAAGATTCCGTTTTATGCAGAAAGGCACCGGGTAAAGCCCGGGCTGACCGGTTGGGCCCAATTGTGTTTCGCCTATGCGGACAACGAAGAGGACACCCGGGAAAAGCTGCGCTACGACCTCTACTACATCAAGAACCAGAGTTTACTTCTTGATCTGTTGATTATAATTCAGACAGTAGAAGTGGTATTGTTCAAAAAAGGATCAAGGTAGTTTCGGGAGTCAGCTGTTCCCGGAACATGGAATAAAGCACGGACCTCACAAGAGAGGAATAAAGATGTCACGGAAGTATCTCATCCAAGGGCTTATTGTGTCCCTCATGGCGGTAGCTTTGGCAACGGGTTGTGCCGGCCCTTCCGCTTCCTCTTCAGAACAGATCCAGCGTGCATTGGCCGTTGATACCCGGGATAGCGTGGACCAGTACATACTGGGCGCAACCGATGTCGTACGGGTTTCTGTGTGGCGCAACGAGGATCTCAGCATCTCCGTTCCGGTTCGGCCTGACGGCAAGATCTCCGTACCGCTGGTAGGCGACGTGCAGGCCAGTGGCCGAACGCCCGAAGAGTTGGCCAGCTCCATTCGTACTTCCCTGACTGAGTACATTCGTGAGCCACAGGTGAGTGTGGTTGTGACCTCCATGGGCAGCCATGAATTCACAGACCGGGTGCGGGTAACCGGTGCGGTTCGCCAGCCCATTTCAGTGCCTCACCAGAGCGGCATGACGGTTCTGGATATCTTCCTGAATGCCGGTGGTGCGAACGAGTTTGCCGCGCTGAACAACGCCATGCTGTATCGGAAGCTTGAGGGCGAGGTGGTTGCCATTCCCGTAAAACTGGACGACATCCTGAACAAAGGCCGGGTTGAAACCAACTACGGCATGCGGCCGGGTGACATTCTTACCATTCCAGAGCGCAGTTTCTGAGTGGTTGTAGAGCTAAAAGGTCTGAAGGCGGGTTAGGTTATGGCATTACCGTTATCCCAGTTACCGCAGGAGATCATTCGCGAGGTCCGGGGCCGGAAGGGCCTCGCGTTCCTCGCGTTTGTGATTGTCAGTTTTGCTGTGCTTGGAGCAGGCTTTGTATGGCCCTATAAGTATCAGTCTGAGACCATCATCTTCGTAGACGACCGCAACATCATTGCGCCGTTGATGGAAGGGCGCGCCGTGGCCACGGAGATTAACGACCGTACCTCGGCTGCAAAAGAATTGCTGATGAGCCGGAGCCTGATCGAGAAAGTGGCTTTGGATCCTGAAATCTATCCGGATGCGCCCTCTGACCCGGCGGCACTTGAGTACCGGATTGCTAACATTCGCTCGGGTTTGTCGGTCAGGCCCCGGGGCGACAGTTATTTCAGTATTGGCTTCTCTTCCACTTCCCAGATGGAAGCATTCCGCGTTGCCCAGAAACTGGGTCAGGTCTTTATAGAAGAAACCAAGGACCGTAAGCGGGCCGAAAGCCGCAACGCCTACGATTTCATCGACAAACAGGTCAAAAGCTACGAGCAGCAACTGGCCCAGGCTGAGAACCGGCTCAAGGAGTTCCTCTCTGAAAACACCGATGGAACGGAGCAGGAGGCTAATGCCCGCATGGCGCAGCTTCGTAATCAGCTGGAACTGGCTGAACTCGAGAAAAAAGAACTTGAAACCCGTGCGGCTTCACTTCAGAGCCAGCTCGGAGGCATCCGGCCCACGATCACGCAAGGCCGAACTGAGGATACCTACAGAGAGCGGATCCGGATCCTGGAAGAGCGCCTGGATAGTCTGCGGCTGCAATACCACGATACCTACCCGGATATCGTGATACTCCGGGAACAGCTGGCGGAACTGCGCAAACAACGAGATCAGGCGGCAGAACGGCCGACCGACGTGAGTTCACTTGAGGGCGAAGAAGCCGTTAACCCGCTCTACCAGGAACTGCGGGCGAACCTCTCTACCACTCGGGCGGATATGGCCACCGTGGATACCAGAATTACTTCGCTCTCCCGTCTGCTGGAACAGCAAGCAAAGCGCATGGAGCGCATCCAGGCCAACAAGGCCCAGTACTCTGAGCTCACCCGCGACATGGAAGTGAACCGTGAGATTTACGATGACCTGCTCAAACGCCGGGAAAAAGCGCGGGTCTCCATGCACCTCGACATTGAAGGGCAGGGGCTCAACTACCGCATTAATGAAACCGCTCAATTCCCGCGTACGCCCTCTGGCCCCCAGTTCTCCATGTTTGCTGCGGCTGGATTGTTCCTGGGGCTGGCGGCACCCTTTGGAGCGGTTGCGGGTCTGTTACAGGTAGATCCCCGGATTCGTGCCAGGAAGCAGTTGGAAGAAGACATTGGTTTGCCGGTTCTTGTTGAGATTCCGGAGGTACGAACACCCTACGAAAAGCGACGGGATCGAAAGGTTACGTTACTGATCGGGATTTTCGCGGTGCTCACGGTAACAGTGTATGTGACCATCGTTGTGCTAGCTCAAATGGGAGTGATCTGATGCCAGAACAACGTAATGATCGGTCCGGATTTGATCCCGAGGGTTCCCAGAATTCTGGCAATGAGACAACCGGCAGCAGCCCGGCGGGCAGTGAAGAGCATTCCTTTTGGCTGAAGCGCAAGGAGCGTTTGAAACAAGAGCTGGATTTCCGGGATGACGAAGACTCTCGCATGCTGGTGCCAAGTTCTCTGGAACTGGGCCCCGGCGCGGTTGATAAATACGTTATCAGTAAGCAGATCGTGCGTATGCAGGAGCCCAGAAGGCTCACGCACGACGACCTCGACGAGCGTCGGATTATCTATCCCGAGTCCCGCAACCGCGCGCTGGTCAACCGTTTCCGGGATCTGAGAACCAAGCTGCTGGAGGTTTCCGGAGGCAATAACTTCACGCTGGTCGTGAGCGGTGCCAGCTCTGGCGCCGGTTCCTCGTTTGTAGCCCTGAATCTTGCTGCAGCCTTTGCCTTTGATCAGGCCAAGACGGCTTTGATCATCGACTGCAACCTGCGCGAACCGTCTTTGCACTCCACACTGGATGTGATGCCCGAGACAGGCCTGACCGACTTTCTGGATGACCCGGACTACGACATTTCCAGGATTCTCTATCCGACCGGTATTCCCAGGCTGAGGCTGATTCCGGCGGGCAGTCGCCGTGAAACACCGGCCGAGTTTTTTACCTCCTTCCGGATGAAGCAATTCCTGCAGGCAATCCGTCGTCGCTATCCAGACCGTTTCATCGTGCTGGACACGGCGCCGATATCCGAATCTCCGGATGCCCGCATTCTGACCGAACTCTGCGATTACGCCATGCTGGTGGTACCTCACGGCAAGATCACTGCGGCGACGGCCGAACAAGCTGCGACGGCTTTCAATCCGGACAAGTTTGTAGGAGCGGTGATCAATGGCTGATCGGCAGAGGGTAGGGACACCCGTTGCAATAAAGGCAATACCAGTAATGGTACTGGCTGGTGCCTGCTCGTTCCCCGTGTTTGCGCAAAGTGAGGTCACGTTCGGGCTGGACAGCCGCTTCACCGACAATGCCCGCAAAGCAGATACGAATGAAGACAGCGATTTCGAGACCCGTGCCTACCTTACCGCCGGTTACCAGACAGATCCCGGACGCTGCAACGCTGATTTCCTGGGCACTCTGGGGTATTCCTGGTGGCAGGACGATAGCTTTGACAGCGAGAGCTTCGCGGAAATGGACTTCCAGGGCGATTGCGAGCTCGCCAACCAGCTTTACTGGGAAGTGGACAACAACCTTAGGGAAGTGAACCAGGACACTCGCCAGAGTGACACACCGGACAACCGAACCCGAAAAAACGTGTTCAGCACTGGCCCCAGATACCTCTGGCGTCTGAATGACACCAACTGGCTCAGTCTTTCTGCCCGCTATGCCAACACCGAGTACGACGAACCGGAGGAAACGGACAGTGAGCGCTATACCGGTTCTATCGCCTGGAACCACCTGTTCAGTTCAACATTCACCGGGGGGCTGAGCGTTTCCTACAGTCAAACCGAGTTCGACTATGGAGCAGAAGTGGATGTGAATAGTGCCCAGGTTACCTTCGAGAACCGTTGGGCGACCACGTCTCTTTCCGGTTCTGTTGGCGTGAGTGAGATCGAAACGGATTACGCCAATACCAACCAGTCGAGCGATGGGCTGGTAGGCCAGATAAACCTTACCCGGCAAATCAATCCGAGTACCGAATGGTACCTGAATGCCTCAAGGGAGCTGACAGACCGCACGTCCACGCTTGACCTTCGTTTCGGAGAGTTCGAGTTCAACCTCCGCGAAAGCATCACCGTTGAAAACAGCGTTTTGTCGACCGGCATCAACAAGCAGTTTTCCGACGCCTCCTCACTGAATCTTGACCTCTATGCTTATCGCTCGGATTACCTGGAAAGCGACGAGAAAGAAGACAAAGCCGGCATTAATGCCCGCTATTCTCGCCAGTTTTCGGAACTGACCACCGGATACCTGGCGCTGGGCTTCGACCACCTGAGTTATGAACGCGACGACACCCAGGACGAAGTTGCCCGGCTTGTGATCGGCGCTGAGCACCAGGCAACCAGGGATTTGAGTTTGTTGGCCAGGGTAGGGCACGACACCAAGTCCAGCGATATTTCCAGCCGGGAATACGATGAGAACTGGGTGTTGGTTGGTCTGGAATACCGACTGCGCTGATCAACACAGGAAGTGTGAGGCTATGGCCATGAAAGAACCGATACAGAACGCCCTGACAATTGATGTGGAAGACTACTTTCAGGTAGCTGCGTTGGCAGAGGCCGTTCGCTACGACGACTGGTCCTCCATGGAGTATCGGGTTGAAGCGAATACAGATCGCATTCTCGCGTTATTCGAGAGGGCAGGTGTAAAAGCGACCTTTTTTACCCTTGGGTGGGTCGCTGAGCGTTCTCCAGAGCTGGTGAAACGGATTGCGGCTCAAGGCCATGAAGTTGCCAGCCATGGTTACAGTCATCAGTTGATCTATAACCAGACGCCGGACGTTTTCAAAGAAGAAACCCGGCGATCGAAGGTTATTCTTGAGGACATTCTCGGTGCGCCGGTAACAGGGTATCGCGCGGCCAGCTACTCCATTACCAATCAATCGCGTTGGGCGCTGGATATCCTTGCCGAGCAGGGGTTTACCTGGGATTCGTCCATCTTTCCAGTGCATCACGACCGCTATGGCATGCCCGGCACGCCACGCTGGCCCCATCGGCTGACCACCGATAAAGGATATGAGCTGGCGGAGTTCCCGCTAAGCACGTTCAAGTTGCCGGGCTACACCCTTCCAATTGCTGGTGGTGGATATTTCCGGCTTTTCCCCTACTGGTTCAGTCGATACGGACTGGGCTCCATCAACCGGCAGGGACGGCCTTTTGTGTTCTACCTTCACCCCTGGGAAGTAGACCCAGACCAGCCGCGTCTGGATGTAAAGTGGTTCTCCCGCTTCCGTCATTACAACAATCT
The DNA here is from genome assembly GCF_041155085.1 of Marinobacter sp. RI1. Taxonomy (NCBI): domain Bacteria; kingdom Pseudomonadati; phylum Pseudomonadota; class Gammaproteobacteria; order Pseudomonadales; family Marinobacteraceae; genus Marinobacter; species Marinobacter sp. RI1. Next base: position 2,730,129 of record NZ_AP031605.1, on the reverse strand, counting down.
CGATGTGTGTGAACAGAGATTGGCTAGATTACTGTCTGATTTCCGGTTTACCACTATGAGCCAGGTTCTGGAAAGCGAAGGGGTTCTTGCGCCCTCATCGAACACTCTAGGCTCTCGTTCTGTGGCAGGGGTGGCATGATGGTCGCAGTTTTCTGGATATCTTTCCTGTTGTTGGCTTACATCTACTTCGGCTATCCCGTCTGTATCCGACTGCTGGCATCCGCACGCCCCTTGCCCGTAAACAAAAGCGGCGCTTACCAGCCGAAAGTCTCGATTCTTATCGCTGCCTACAACGAGGCTAAAGATATTGAGGCTACGCTCAGGAACAAGCTGGCGTTGGACTATCCCAGGGAGCGATTGGAAATCCTGGTGGTTTCCGATGAGTCAGAGGACGGAACCGACGAGATTGTCCAGGCGGTTGCTGCGGATGCGCCTTTCCCGGTCAAACTGTTTCGTCAGGTACCCCGTCAGGGTAAAACCGCAGGGCTCAACATGCTCAAACAGCATGCCGAGGGGGATATCCTGGCGTTTTCGGATGCCAACTCCGAGTGGGATCAACAAGCCCTTAAAGCACTGGTGAGTAACTTCAACGACCCAGCGGTGGGATACGTAACCGGAAAAATGGTCTACGTGAACCCGGAGGGCGCCCTGATTGGCGACGGTTGCAGCGCTTACATGAAGTATGAGAACTGGCTCAGGGCACAGGAGACTCTGGTAGGCTCTGTGGTAGGCGTAGACGGTGGCATTGACGCCATGCGTAAAGAACTGCACTCCGAGCTGAATGCCGATCAGTTGCCGGATTTTGTTCAGCCACTCAAAGTGGTTGAGCAGGGGTACCGCGTTGTTTATGAACCTGGGGCGCTGCTCAAGGAAGAAGCGTTAAGCGATGGGGGCAGTGAATTCAGCATGCGGGTGCGGGTAAGCCTCCGTGCACTGTGGGCGCTCAAAGACATGAAACAGCTCATGAGCCCGGCCAACGATCCAGTGTTTGCCTGGCAGCTTATCTCCCACAAGCTGCTGCGTTACGCGGCCTTTGCACCGATGATAACCCTTGCGATTGCTGCCCTTTACCTGGCGCCGGTGAAAGGATTGTATGCGTTAGCCGCGATAGGGTACGGCCTGTTTCTCTATTTCGCGTGGGCGGGCTATCAAAAAGAGAGCCGGGGGCAATCGCTTTCTACCGTGTATGCCCTGCCATACTACTTCGTATTGTTAAACCTTGCGTCCTTTAAGGCATTTGTCGCCTTCGCCAAGGGCGAAAAGAAGGTTGTCTGGAATCCAAGGAAGGGCTGAGGTGAGTATTCGTGTGCTACACCTCATCGATAGCGGCGGGCTATACGGAGCTGAGCGAATGCTGTTGGCCCTGGTTGAAGCGCAGCAGGAGTCGGACCTGGAGCCTATGATTCTAAGCGTTGGTGAGCCGGGTATTGAGGAGAAAGCGATTGAGAAGGAAGCTGATCGTTTGGGGCTTCCATTGAAAACATGGCGTATGAAGCCGGGCTTGAACAGAAAGGAAACTCTCCGTATCTGTCAATGGGCGGACGAGTGGGGCGCAGACTTGGTTCATTCCCATGGGTATAAATTCAACATTTTGTTGGGGTTGTTCGGTCGCTTTAAAAAAGAGATTCCATTTGTCGCAACGCTGCATGGATACGTTCATGCCCCTTTGTTCACTCGCATGTGGGTGTACGAGAAACTGGATAGGCTCGTTTTGAGGCGAATGAGTGCGGTCGTAGTGGTGGGGGAAGCAATGAAAAAAGAGCTTCCGAGAGGCCTTCGTTACTCCGAAAAGGTCGCCGTAATCAGGAACGGCCTGAAAGTCGAAAGTGTTCTTCAAAAAGCAAAAAAAACCGTCGCCGCAGAGGTCGATGCGTTCATCGTTAGCCATGCCCCGGTCATTCTGGGTGTGGGGCGGCTGTCATCAGAAAAGCAGTTCGGTAAGCTCATTTTGGCTTTTGAAAAACTCAGGCAGTGCTTTCCAAAAGCCGGTTTAATTATAGCGGGTGATGGTTATCTGAGAGACTCGTTGGAACAGTGTATTTCAGAACATGCACTGGATGAACACGTTCTGTTAGCCGGATATTGTTCGAATATTCCCTCGATCATGGCTAGATCAAATCTTTTAGCTATCTCATCTGCAACTGAGGGTCTTCCAATTACTTTACTTGAAGCAATGGCCCTTCGGCTTCCAGTTGTATCTACGTCTGTGGGCGAGATTCCCGAAGTGCTTGAGAATGGTGAAAACGGGGTGCTCATAAAGAATATTGAAGAGGAACTTGTTGAGGCGATGGAAAACGCATTAGCTGACAGGGATGCTGCTCGTGAAAGATCCGAACGAGCAAGCGAGAAGCTGGCGCGTGAACTCACAGCGCAAGCAATGGCCGCGCAGTATTCAGTCGTTTATGAACGAGCTTTGGCATCATGAGGCTTTGGTGTTTCCTTCGTTATTTGATTGCCCGGCTGACATTTTTCGCGTTGCGATTGCCTATTTCCAGATTTGAAAGAGAAATATCGGAGTTGTGGCGCTCGACTCCAGAGGAAAGAAAAAAGCGTTTAGACGAGACGCTAAAATCGAATAGTCCAAGGGGCGAGAATGGGGAACGCGTTAGTAGTGTTGCCCAGTTAGTTGAACAAAGGCCATTAACAAAGAGCGTCTTTCGCGAGAGCGCCAGCAATGCTCCGAAGAGAGCATCGGGATACTCTCGTCACACCGCGGGTACGACGGGAGATCCAACTCATATTTTTCTCTCAAGAGAAGAGTTGGCACGAATGCTTGCAGTACGTTCGTATTGCTATCGTTACCATGGCATACGTTTAGGGCACCGCGAGGCGCGTATCTGGGGCCGAGCTGCAAACACCTTCGCGTCGAAGATTCGTGATTTCCTGCTCAACCGAAAAGTTTTCTATCCAGCCGAGTCTAATGCAAAGGATATGGTCTCAGACCTTGTTAGCTGGAAGCCTCAGTATGTCTACGGTTACACCTCCCTAATCCTGGAGGCTGCCCAAATTATCGAAAAGAACGGATTCCAACCAGAGGGTGTGAAAGCCGTGATCTGTACGGCGGAATCAATACTGCCAGCACAAAAAAGGTTTATTAGTTCCGCATTTGGTGCCCCGGTGCTCGAAGAATATGGATCTACAGAGTTCGATATTATCGCTTTCGAATGCAAGAAAGGGCATTTGCACCTAGTGAACCCCTGGTTGTGGGTTGAGTCAGAATATGATTCTGCCCTGATTACCGATATCTCGCGAAATTCTCAAAGCCTTGTCCGTTACAAACTGGGGGATGCCTTCAAAACGGTTGAGAGTAATTGTGAATTATTAGGGGGTACAAGAGTAATAGAGGAGCTACAGGGACGGACAGCTCAACAATTTGCGTATTTAACCCCAGAGCATAAGTTCCATGCAGTGGTTTTCGGTAGGGCGCTTGATGCCTATATGAATGAGTTTCATGAGTGCTTCAAGTTCACTGTATCGCAGACAGAAATGGGGGAATTCCAACTCTATGTTTCGTCCAGCCCTTCGCATGGCACTGATCATCTAAAGAATTGGGTTAATCTGGAGCTAAGAGCTCAGCTAAATGAGCAGCTGGATTTAATTAGGACCGTCAACGCTGGTGAGGACGTGATGCGTAACGGTAAGCATACCTACTTTTTTCAGGATCTGGACATTGATGTCAACGGATAATAAAGCCCTACGTATCTCAGCAGTCGGAGATATCTCCCTTGGTGATCACCCGGTCTGTGTCGGCCACGGTATGCGGAGCACGTTTTCCAAGCTTGGATTTCGTGTCCTGGAGGAGATTTCACGGTGTTTCGATAATGCCGATACTGTGATTGCCAATCTAGAGACAGTGACCTCTGATTTGGGACTAAAACCAAGGAAGCTGGCTTCATTTGAGATGCGAGGAAACCCCGAGCACCTTAGCTTTCTACGACAAGCCGGAATTGATGTGCTCTGTGTTGCGAACAACCATGCTATGCAGCACGGTGAGGCTGCGTTCTGGGATACTGTGTCCAATGTTCGAGATGCCGGCATGGATGTTATCGGGCTTGAGTCCCAAGGCCGTACTAATGTCCACACTATTTCGCATGGAAGCGTTGAAAGTCATATTTTTAATGTTTCCATGAGGCCGGAGGAATGGGCCAAAGACAAAACGAATCTTCCCTATAGCAATAGACAAGATCGCGAAAACCTCTTCGCAGAGGTTAAAAGGTTGAGAGCGTCGTGTACGGGCTTTCTGATTTGCTCAATCCACTGGGGACTTGAGTTCTTGGATTATCCTTCGCCAAGCCAGGTGGAGATTGGCAGGGCGTTGATAGACGCAGGAGTCGACGTGGTGTTAGGGCATCATTCACACGTTGTCCAGCCGGTCGAGCGATACAAGCAAGGTGTTATTTTTTACTCTCTTGGCAATTTCGTTTTTGATCTCTGGTCCGAAAGTACAAAACAGACGCTGGTTGCTCAAGTGGAACTGGAGCCGGGTCAGCGCCCTAAGTACAGTTGGGTGCCCATTGTGATTGATAAGGATTTTCGGTTAAGAATCGCCGATCAAGCGACCAAAGCCTCAGTGGATTCACTGTTATCGTGGGAACGTTTTGAAAAGATGGAAAACAAACCTAGCACCGATGAAGAATACGTGGAGAGATATAAGTCTGAGGAATTACGATTCAGGTACTCTAGCTATCGTTATTTTCTTAAGAATATCATCCGTTATCCTCCAGACTTTCTGTTTCAGTCCCTGGCAAGAACCGCTTATAGGCGGCTTACCGGGACTTGAAGTCTATTTGGCTAATGAATCAATGACCGCGTGAAGGCGCTTCTCATCATTGGACCAATTGTATTTCGATTGAACTGCGTAAACTCCGTTCTTTCCAAGGGTTGCACGGAGTTCAGGACACTTGAGCATTTGAAGTTTCTCAGCAATATCTTTGATGTCGAGGTCCTTGCATACCAGGCCCGATTCAGTTTCGTTGACGATCCTTTTTATGGGCTCTACCTCGGTAGCCAAAACCGGAAGACCGGCGAGCATGTAGTCAAAAATTTTGTTCGGAATGGTGTGGTTCCAATGGGGGCATACTCGGTAGGTGAGAGCGCCAACATTCGCTTGCGCCATTAACTCATCAACCTGATTGTGTTCCAGCCACCCGTGAATAGTCACTGACTGTTGTAGGTTTAGCTCTTTAACACGACTAATCAAGTGCTCCCGCTCTGCTCCTTTGCCGACAATGTCGATTTTGAGTGAGCTGGGTTCGTTGCCCATTTTTATGAATTCAGAAGCTGCTTCGATTAGGAGATCCAAGCCTCGCAGTTTGGTTAAGAACCCTACATAGACCAAGCGAAGGGTATGCCCTTCGTGAGAGTGTTTCGTGCCAGAAAACTTCTTGGTGGGTGGGGTGTTACTGACGATTGTTACACGATCCGGATCGACGCCTTTTCTCAATAGTCGGTCGCGGGATTCCTCGATCATCACTAGCGTATGGTCGAGCTTAGGTAGTATCTGGGATTCGTATCTCTCGGCTAAAGCTGGGCTTTTGGTAATCGACTCCAAGGTTTTGCCGGCACTGAACATTCGGGCAGAGGCATACATGTAGGGATAGACTTCCGCCATGTCCAGAACTACTTTTGCTCCTTTTGGCTTCGCGACAAGCAGTGCCGTTTTAACCAACGGGATATCCCGAACAATAACGATTGGTTTTTCGGACTTTGATATTGCTTGGCGAAGTGTGCGAACCCAAAGGGGGCTGAACCAAAATGGAATGTTCGCTAGTTTTCGGAGCAGCGAATTGTTACTGCCGATGACCGGAAGTCTAATGATGGACAGACCATCCTGCAGATCAGCAGGATTCATACCAGAAAGGTTACGAGCAACGATGGTGATATTGTGACCTCGATCTCTCAAGCTTTCAGCAATCTTCTCAACCCTTACATCCCAAGGGTAGTCTTCCTTGTAAAGAATAAATATATCCATTTTTGAACCATCTGGTGTTTTCGTTCGGGGCAAGCCTTATCGAAAAACATTATAAGGTATTGGTCCCAAAGGGTTGAACAAACTAACGAAAATGCGCGATATGTAGAGTACGCAGTCGCAAAATCTGAGACAATGATTAATATAAAAGTAGGTACCAAGCAATCATGGCTGGCACCAGTTTTGGCGATGATGCCAACTGACTGATCAAACTAGTTGATTGGGACAGCTAGAATCATTGGCTATATGCAGCAGTGTAGCCGGAGGAGATGAAAATGAAAAAATTATCAGCATTTTTGATCTCAATGGGGCGAGTTCAAAGGTCGAGTGTACCTTTTGTTTTAATCGGATTGTCGCTTGTTTCGTCCTCTGTCTTGGCCGCCCCGACAGTTTCCGGGATTGAGTTTGGGGCGCAAAATGAGCTCCAGTCCGGCCAGACATTGAAGATTATTGGTTCCGGATTCGGCGCAAAAACTCAAAGTGCCCCTATTCTGTATGATCATACAGACATCACTTGGGAGAACGGAGTCGAAAACAAATACCAGTCAACATTTCAGGATATGGCTTTGGTGAAGCGGATAGACTCAGATCCAAATACGATCTGGACGAAGCCCTCTTTGCCGGAAGAACACAGCACTGGAATGCTAGTGACCAAAACTCGCGAAACCCGTGATGGCAATCCTGGCTCACACTATTACGGGAGGGGTAATGTCAATTTTCTGGGATGGCCAAGAGCTAGTGGCGGGGAAAAAACAAATTTTCAGTCTTCCCAGATGTATTCGGCATTTTGGATTAAGCTACCATATAATCTGAGCAACTATTATGCGATCCCTGCCGAGAGTAATCCTACTTCGTTTTTGACAGGCGGCCCTGAGAAATACGGTGAGTCATTTAAGATAGAGGGCTTGGAAAGCCAAGGGCGAGTGTTGGCCTTTGAAAAAGTTGGTGCGTTGCCAAATGGTTGGCTTTTTATTGAGCCTCCAGCAGGAGTGAGCGTAAAGGAACTAGTTGGGAAGCGACTAGTTGGCATTGAGTCGGGTGCTGAGGTCACCTTCCCTGAGTCGGCCTCTTTAGCAAAGTTTGATCAATACGGTTTTCTTACTCCTCGAGGAAAATACGCACGCTTTTGGTCAAACCCTGATGGAACAGGGTATAGATTTTCACTTGCGAATCTGGGCCTCTCGGGCACGGGAGAAAACATATGGTCTAGTAGTTTCGGAGGCCTCTATCCAATTCCTGGTAAATGGAATCTGTTTGAAATCCAGATTGACACTGGAGCATCGCCAAATGTGACTGCGTGGCTGAACGGGGAAGTCTACCTTTCAAGTGAGCAAAGTTGGAGGGAAGCGTTCACCTCGTCATCAATTTCTGACAGCGCAGGTTTGACCATAGCGTTGCTGGGAATAGATGATTTCATGCCGGTACCTTTTTCCGTAGAAGTTGACGATATTTATCTAGATAAGACATCTCAAAGAATTATGCTTTGCAATCGCCCAGATATCGTCAGCTTGAGGACCAAAGGCGGACATTGCGAATTGCAGAGACCTGTGAGTTGGAGCGACCGTTCTATTGAAGTCGAGCTGGTAATGGGCTCGCTTGATGTATCAAAACCATTGTATTTTTACATATTTGATAGGGATGGGGTTTCAAATTCAAAAGGCCTTGAGTGGTGTAACAATTCGGATTGTTCTTATCCTCCTGCAGCAATTAATTTGCAAGTAAACTGAAATAATTTGAGGTTTTTGTGTTGAGGAAAAATTTTACAAGGAAGTTCAGACGGGAACTATTTAATTTTGCCAGAGAGCTAGATTTTTCAGGCTGGTACTTTCTACTGAAATATACTTTTAGTAAATTTAGGAGAGAAAATAGCGATGAGCTGAAGCTCGAGAATATTTCCGGGGTTTTGGCTCATTTCCCGAGACTATTGAATGAAAAAAGAATTTTAGAGGCTAAGAGACTATCGTCTGAAATAAATCGAAAGTCTACTGTCAGAGATGAAGTACAGCTAAGTTACAGCTTGGTGGTGAAGCCCTATCTGTCGAATGAAGAAAAAGGATTGATAGTCGTTTCCTTTGAGAATCAGTTGGAGAATTTACTAAATTTGAAGAGAGTAGATTCGCTGCTTGATAGGTATTACATCGTATTTATCCCCTCTTGGACAGGTCTTTTTTCAAGCCAACTATTTCGTTTGATTTCGGTTCTTAATGGTCGTCCCCTATTTTTGCTTCCCGTCCATGAATCAGAACGAAAACTCGTAAAGTATTTGGGTGAAAATTGTCATGCTTTGCCTTTTAATGCGGCCAGTTGGGTGAATTCTGATTTTTTTCACCGTTCGGACCTAAAAAGGGACATCGACTGTTTGATTGTCGCGAATTTCGCGACGTTCAAGCGGCATTGGTTACTATTTAAGGCGCTAAAAGGATTACCTAACTCCGTCTCCGCGGTCTGTGTTGGTGTTCCTTTGGGCCAAAGGGATGGCAATAGTATTAGGAGAGAAGCTGAGGAATACGGTGTTTTAGACAGGGTAATTATTGTTGAGAATCCATCTCAAGAGGACCTTAGAGATTATTTTCAGCGAGCAAAAGTATTTTGCGCAATGTCTTATCGCGAAGGTTCTTATATAGCAGTGGCTGAGGCATTAATCTCTGGAACACCGGTAATTATGTTCGAAAATGCACATGTTGGGAGCAAGAGTTTTATATCTCCTAATGTAGGTGCGTTGGTTTCCTCGGTACGGGAATTGAGAACTAAAATTAAATTCTATCTGAATTTGGATTCTCACGATAAAATACGTAATTTGGCTTTTAAGGATATAAGTGCACAAGAGAATGTTAAAAAACTAAATCGTATGCTTTCACGCTGGTCCGAAGAAAATGGGATGAAATGGTCCCAGAATATTGTTGGTTTTTATAGTATGAGGCTGGGTTTCTATTACTTTGAAAAAAGTGATGAGGATTTGTTATCCCAAGATTATAAGTATTTATCGGAGCAAGGTTTGAAGTTTGCTTTGCATTGATTTATTAGGGGTAACGAAAAAAATGAAAGATAATCATCTAATTTCAGTTATAATTCCAGCGTATAATAGAAAGTCTTTTATTGAGGAAGCTATTCGATCTGTTAAAAGCCAAAACTATAAAAACTTCGAAGTTTTAGTTGTTGATGATGGATCCACTGATGGTACTTATGAAATCCTGAAAAAATATCACGCTGAGGGTTCTATAAGACTTTTTCATCATCCCGGGCGCTTAAATAGAGGCCAATCAAGATCAATAAATTTGGGGCTAGAGAAAGCAAAAGGAGAGTACGTGGCGATCCTGGATAGTGATGACATGTTCGCTCCTAATAAATTGGTAGAACAAGCAGCTATACTTATAATGAATCCAGATATAGGTATGGTTTATGGGCAGGGGCACGCGATAGATGCATCAGGTAATTTTCTTTTTGAAATTCCTGGCCATAGCCATGAAGAGACCGGAGATCCCAATCGGTTACTTTTAGATTGTTACATGGCCCTTCCGGGAGGCTCGTTAATTCGAAAATCTGTCTTTGACGATGTTGGTTATTTTGAAGAATCATTCCGTGCGGGACAGGACCATGATATGGCGCTAAGAATCATGGAGAAAACAAAAACGGTTTATCTGCCAAAGCTTGCCTTCTATTATCGAAAACACGGCGATTCTATTAGTGTTAAAGGCTTGAAGACGCGTTGGATCACAGGTATGCGTATACTCGAGCGTGCTCAAAGTCGTTATCCTTATTCAAATGCTACCATCCGAAAGCGAAAGGCCGTTCTCCATTTTCGTTTGGCTCAGACGTTTTGGCGTGATGGTAATAAATTGTTTGCGTTTCGTCATATTATCACCTCGGGTTTCCTTGATCCGAGACGCGCAATTTCAGTTATTCTTGGTCGTGAAAACATATAATGATTAACCTCTTGAAGGGAAACAAAGTTGATGCTGCAGAGGGATGCGCCAAAAAATCTTCTTTTTGTAATAGACTACTTTAAGAATCCTAATGCTGGAACTGAAGGGCAGTTGTATAGTTTAATTAAAGGGCTTGATCGGACTAGATTTAATCCGGTACTGCTTGTATTTCGGGAATCTAAATACTTACAGGAAAAAGGGTTTCCTTGTGATTATTATGTTCTTGGTCATACCCGACTATTATCTCCTGCAACATGGATGGCTATGTGGAGATTTGCAAAAAAAGCGCGGGCTATGAATATAAGTGTTGCCCATATATTTTTTAACGACCCCTCTGTTATTTGTCCTCCCATACTTAGGGTTAATGGAATAAGAGTAATAATATCCCGGCGGGACATGGGGTATTGGTATAACTTGAAGTATCGATTCATGTTGGCGATGTCCGGTAGATTTGTAAGCAGAGCAATCGTTAATAGCAAAGCGGTTGGGGCGGTGACCAGTATAAATGAGCCACTCAATTCAAAAAAGATATCGATCATCTATAATGGGTATGAATTCTATGACTCTGGTGATCTAATACCCCATGATATATCTTCTCTTCGAAGGCGATATCCCGAAGCGATATTTATAGTTTTAGTGGCGAATGTAAGGCCAATAAAGCGTATAAGTGATGCGATCCATGCGTTAGTTCATCCTAGTCTTCGAGATAAGAATCTTCATCTTGTCGTTATCGGTGATGGAGATTTGGATATGCTGAAATCACTATCGTATAAACTCGAATTAGGTGAAAGAGTTCATTTGTTAGGACCAAGAAGTGACGTTAGGCAATGCCTAAATGGCTTTGATATAGGTGTATTGTGTTCAGAATCTGAAGGTTTCTCAAATGCGATCGTTGAGTATATGCAAGCCGGCTTGCCAGTCGTTTGTAGTAATGTCGGAGGTAATCCGGAGGCGGTTTCACATGGAGAAAATGGCTTTCTATACCCGGTTGGCGATATCTCAGCACTCGCGTCGTATCTCGATGATTTATATAAAGATTCCAGCTTGCGTCATTGTATGGGCAAGGAGTCTTTAAGAACCGCTACAGAACGTTTTAGCATGCGAAGAATGGTTATGGAACATGAGCGCGTCTATGAAAGTCTTAGTGAAGTGGGGAGTGAACACTGATGGGGTGGTTATCTAGACCCGTTCGCACGTTCGGCCCCCTAGGTGGATATCAGGTGGCAAAGCACATTTGTAAGCACCAACCTAGAATACTTATGTATCACAGGTTTTCTAATCCTCCAGTGACTGGGTGGGCTAGCCCCGATTACTTTGATAGGCAAGTTAAGTATATTAAAGATCGGTATAACCCGTATTCTTTGGTTGAGCTCTTGCAGTATCAAAGAGAGTTTGGAAAAATGCCACCGCATGCAGTTGTAATCACTGTTGATGATGGATATCGCGATTTTTATGATTATGCGTTTCCGATTCTCAGGAAATACAACGTTCCAGCCACGCTTTTCGCAACGACCGGTTTCATAGATGGACGGCTGTGGCTATGGCCGGATAAGATAACGTGGATCCTTGAGCGTCTCAATTATATTCCGAATGATTTCCTAATTAATTCGCTTAAAGTTAAAAGTGGACCGGTAGATGATAATGGTCGACGCGAGTTATGGAAACAATGGGTTGCCCATGCTCTTTTAGTTTCTGATGAGGAGAAGCATGTTTTCATTAGAGGTCTTGCGGATCGCCTTGGTCTCGTGTTTCCAGATTCTATTCCTGGGGCTTTTGCTCCGCTGAGCTGGAATCAGCTACATGAGATGCAAGCTTTTGGTATTGAAATAGGTGGCCATACTGTTACTCATCCATCTCTCGGTCGAGTGTCTCCAGCCCAAGCTAGAAGTGAAATCTTTGGTTGTCGCGATGTATTAAAAGAGCATCTGGGAGAGCGGGAGCGCACGTTCTGCTATCCAAATGGACAACCTTCGGATTTTAATGATTTGTTGCCTGAGTTAGTGAGAGAGGCTGGCTTTCTTGGGGCGGTAACGGCATTTCCGGATGCAGTTGGAACTAGAGATCGTTATTTGATGAGGCGGCATGTAAGTGGGGACGATATGTTTCAGTTCCATAAAGCTGTATCGGGTGTTGAATGGCTGGGCCATGTGCTCAGGAGGGAATATTTGCTCAAGCCCAGTTATATAGCCGATGAGGCAGAATGATATAATGGCTACTGGTGAACCAAAAGTAGGCAGACGTTTTGCGGGTTATAAAACGAACTCCGTCAGCCAATTTACTTATATTCTGTTCCTTTATTTTATATGTGATTTTTTTCTTCGCTTTTCCGTTCGACTTCCGGGATACGGTGTAATTAGACCGACGCTTTTGGCTGTTGCTTCAATTAGTCTCCTTCTTTTTTTACAGCGTGATAAGCTAAAAGACCGGTTCAATGATCCGATTTTTAGAATTATATTCGTTTTACTTTCCTATATCGTAGTAAGCCTTCCTTTTGTGGAGTGGCCTGGTAGTGTGCTTCGACTTAATATTGATACATTTATAAGGTCTGTAGTTTTTTTGTTTTTTACCGCTTTGATTGTCGATACTGAAAAACGATTAGTTTGGTTCGTGAGTGTTTTCGTTTTTTGTCAGGTTTTTAGAGTTCTCGAGCCTCTTTTCTTAAATATAACCCAGGGTTATTGGGGAAGTGCAACCCATCTGAGTGGTGGCGATTTTGCAAATCGACTAGCCGGCGCTCCAGCAGACGTTATTAATCCAAATGAGCTAGGCTTTGTGATAGCAACTGTTATACCGTTCCTTCATTATTTGCTTTTCCCAAGAGGATGGCTCTGTAAGCTACTATACCTTTTGATTATGCCAGCGTTGCTTTATGCTTTGATTCTAACCATGTCTAGGGGCGGATTTATTGCACTTTTAGTTGTGGCATTTATGGTGTTCAAAGAATCAAGATATAAGTTTCGTCTTGCAGCATTAGCTGTGGTCGTGGTCGTAGCTGCTTTTAATGTTATGACGCCTGTCCAAAAGGATAGGTATCTTTCTTTGATTGATCGTGACACCGCAGGTGGCGCGTCTGCTGAAGGTCGCTTACGAGGCATGGTTCGGGAATTTGAGCTTGGTTTAACGAGGCCAATCGTGGGGCACGGCCTAGGTACTACTCCAGAAGCTAAAACGCATAAGCTTGGCAGTCGACAGGCAAGTCACAATCTCTATGCCGAGCTGCTAATTGAGCTAGGAGTCATTGGTTTTGTAATATTTCTGATCTTTTTGGCTAGATCTGCTAAGCAGTTGTTAATTATGCGAGAAAGTATTGGAAAAATTAAGGATGATAGGCTTATTTTTTATCAGAGACTAAATAAAGTAATGGTCTGTCTTTTTTGGATGTATGCAGTTTATAGTATTAATTACTGGGGGTTGTCTCAGTATTATTGGTATCTTTTTGGTGGCATGACCATTGCTCTAACCCGTTTAGCAAGCTCTGCTATCAATAAAAGAGATTGTGATGCGATAGATATTGTAGATGATTCTGAGGTTGCAGAGGCGAATAGATTTGTGCTAGCAAAAAGATTGAGGTATCGGAAACATTGATCTATTTAATAGTTGTTTGTTCAGTTCTATAACCGAAACCTCAGGGAGCCAAATATGCATGTCTTGATGACAGCTTTACAGCCAGGTGGTGGCATACGAACGTTTTTTCGTTATATATATAGTCAGCCAGACTTTAGTGGAGATCGTTTTACTTTGATTGCTCCTGACGCTGATCATCAACTGGCAGAGTTTCTTATCCCAATTTTGGGTGAGGACAGGTTTAAAATAGTATCAGCTCCGAATGACGTGATCGGTTTTGTTAGGGTAATCCGTAAGGAACTAGATATCCCGGGATATGATCTTATTCATTCTCATGGATTCGGAGCTGGTCTATTAACCGAAGTTGCGACCTTTGGTCGGAAAGCGCCGAAACACCTAATGACCGCCCATGATGTATTTTTAGAAACGCAATTTAATAGCTGGAAGGGCAAGTTTCGTAAATACGTAATGGCGAAATTGTTTGCGAAGATGCATGCGATTCATACGGTTACCAACGATGCAACAGAAAACTTTATTGAGTTTTTTCCTAACCTCCCAAGATCTTGCTTTAGACCAATACTTCACGGTGTCGACACCGAGTTTTTTGCGTCAGGTCAGCCGATCGATTTGCGGCGGAAGTTGCAGATACCAATAGACGTTCCTTTAATTGGCTTCTTTGGCCGGTTTATGGGACAAAAAGGGTTTCGGACACTTGTTGATGCTTTGGTCATATTAAAAGGAGATCAATTCAAGCCGATGCCAAAGGTGCTCACTTTCGGATGGGGAGGTTTTATCCGAGAGGATTACGAGTATTTAGCATCAGCTGGCTTGGCCGATTATTTTGTACAATTGCCTGCCACGAATGATATGCCTGCAATGATTAAATCGGTAGATATGGTGGCTATGCCCTCCAGATGGGAAGCGTGTGGGCTATTGGCGATGGAGGTTTTAGCTTCTGGCACCCCCTTACTTTCAACAGATTGTATTGGCCTTCGAGAAGTAGTCGCGGGTTCGCCTGCAAGGATTTTCGCACCTGGAGATGCTAAAAGCCTGGCTAAACTAATTAAGGCAGAGATAGAGGTGTCTTCCAGAGAAGAGTTTTTAGTCTACCAGAAGACAGCGATCGAACGTTTCCATATATCGATTCCAGCGAGTCGGCTACGCGTTTTATATGACGAAGTTTTAGGGGTCTGATTCGGTGATTAGAACTCTGCTTGTTAATACCGGATCGAACGTTCTTGTAATGTTTGTAAAGCTGATTATCACGTTCGTGATGACACCGGTTTTCGTTCATAACCTGGGGAGATACGACTACGGGCTTTGGGAGATGATTGGTGCCGTAATTGGCTATATGGGCATCCTGGACCTGGGGCTTCGTCCCGCAATTAGCCGATTCGCTGCCAGGCATCTTGCAGAGGAAGATGAGACGGCACTCCAGTCGGTTTATATGTCGGCTCTTGTATTCATGGCGCTTGTGGGAGTTCTATTATTTGTATTCTTTTTCTGCTGGGGCGTCTGGTTTTCAGGCGGTATAGCCCCAAACGATGAGCCCCACCAAAAATACACGCTGTTCCTTGTTATTATTGGAGCCTATTTGTTGATCTCATTTCCTGGTTATGTTGCTGAAAGCTATCTGGAAGGGTTTCAGAAATATTACCTAAAGAACAATATAACTATTATAAACTCCGTTTTTGGTTCTGTTCTTTTATACTATTTTATAACTCCGGAAAATGGACTAGTGCTTCTCGCGACCATTAATGCGATTGGTTTGACGATTAAATACGTTTTATTTATGTGGATACTTTCACGACCGGCTTATGGGGCTATTCGAGCTCAGATGGGGACATTCTCGTTGAGCCGGTTGCGAGAACTGATTGTGTTCGGGTTCAAGTCGTTCATTCAGGGAATTGCCACCCGAGTGGAGAACGCCACGGATGTCTTGGTTATCGGGCTGATAATGGGGCCTGCTATGGTGCCTTTTTACAGCATTCCAGCCAATTTGACTCAGCACATACGTGGCCTTGGATGGACTCTAACTCATGCCTTCATGCCTCTGTTCAGTGGCTTGAGTGCAAAGGCAGAAAACGAGACCATTCGAACGGTTTTTCTCATCTCTTCCCGGTACGTTGTCAGCATTCTATTTGCTATGGGGACCGGCGCTTTATTGCTTGGTGCGCCATTTATCTCGATCTGGTTGGGCCCTGAATTTGGTGAAAAGGCCAAGTGGCTTATCCTGTTTCTGGTCTTTTTTACGATATTGCCGTTCATAAATCCTTTTGCCAGCCGTTACCTCACGGCTATTAATAAGCATGGAATTTTTGCTCGCCTTACGCCATTGGCAGCATTGCTTAATATCGGGCTAAGCCTTGTGCTGGTCCATCCATTTGGACTTGAGGGAGTTGCCTTTGCCTCCGTCGTCCCGGGGCTGATTTTTGTGCCGCTGTATCTTCGGTACACCTGTCGGCACCTGGATTTGCCGGTTAGGCAATATCTCCGGGCGTCTGTGCTGCCGGCGTTTGTACCGGCCGGTTTGATGGCTTTGATTATCCTGGGACTTGGCGAATATTTGGTGTACGACTCGTATGGTCATATTTTGCTAGGTGCTATATTGGGAAGTGTGGGTTGGTTAGCGGCCTTCTGGTTGCTGGTGTTGAATCGGGAAGAGCGAGACTACGTGGGCGCTCGATTGACTCGCATTGCAGGAAGGAACTAATCCATGTGCGGTTTTGCAGGATTCGTAGACAGGGATGTGGGTCGAGGGCCCGAAACGACGCTGGAACGTATGGGTGAGGCTATCATTCACCGGGGCCCAGACGACGCCGGAGTTTGGGTGAGGGCCGAGCTTGGTGTTGGTCTGGTGCACAGGCGGCTGGCCATTCAGGATCTGTCACCGGCGGGTGCGCAGCCGATGGCGTCAGCGAGCGGGCGCTTTGTTATTGCCTTCAATGGGGAAATCTATAACTTTCGGCAGCTGCGAGCAGAGCTTGAAAAGGAGGGATGCACCTTTCGGGGCCACTCAGACACGGAAGTGATGCTCCATGCAATTGAGCGTTGGGGCTTGGAAGAGAGCCTACCGAAGCTTTCGGGAATGTTTGCTTTTGCGCTGGTGGATCTGAAAAGCCGGGATCTGATTCTGGCCCGAGACCGAATGGGTGAAAAGCCACTGTATTATGGATGGCAAGGCAACACTCTGTTGTTTGGTTCGGAGCTCAAGGCGCTTCGGGTACATCCTGCATGGCAAGGCGGTGTAGAGCCTGGGGCGCTGGCGCTGTTGCTCCGGCACAACGTGATACCAGCACCGATCAGTATTCACAAAGGGATTTTAAAACTACCGCCTGCCTCGCTGGTTCGTTTTCCTCTTGATGGATCCTCACCGGGTACGTTACCGGAACCGCAACGCTACTGGTGCCTTGAGGATTGCTTTACAGAGAGCCGGGCGCCGGAAAGCTTTGAGGCTGCCAGTGACCAGTTGGAGGCTTTACTCGGGAACGTGATCGAAGACCAGATGGTATCGGACGTTCCTTTAGGTGCTTTTCTCTCCGGCGGTATCGACTCTTCCACCGTGGTTGCACTTATGCAAGCCCGTGCAAGCCAGAACGTGAGAACGTTCAGTATTGGCTTTGATGAGCCGGGCTTCAATGAGGCAGAGCATGCTGCAGAGGTTGCCCGTCATCTGGGAACCGAACACACGGAGTTGTACGTAACTCCCGAGGATGCGCTTGACCTCGTGCCACGGTTGCCAGATCTATACGACGAGCCTTTCGCGGATTCATCTCAGCTGCCTACTTTTCTTGTCAGCGAGATGACCCGAAAACATGTCACGGTGGCGCTGTCTGGCGACGGCGGCGATGAGCTTTTTTGCGGTTACTCCCGATATCCGTCGGTTCATAAACGTTGGCAGGTGCGAAACGGTGTTGGCGGTGCTGCCCGACGTTTGCTCACTCGTTTGCCAGAGGGCCCAACTGCGCATGTTATTCGGTCACTAATACCTTCGCAGCGTGGGCGCTCGGCTCTGGCGATTCGTCATCGACTGAAAGCGGAGCGAGCGTTGGCCTCGGCTGCCAGTCTCTCGGAATTCTACCGCCAATCGGTGTCTTTCTGGACCGAGCCAGAATGTTTCCTGAGCAATGTTAATGAGCCGCTCTACGGTTTGAGCGGGAATCTTCCGAATGTCATTCCTCAAGACAGCCTTAAAACTCTCATGTGGCGCGATCTGAATTGGTACCTGCCAGATGACATTCTGGTTAAGGTGGATAGGGCGGCCATGGCTTGCAGCCTTGAGACCCGGATACCGATGTTGGATCCCAACGTGGTTGCCTTCGCGCTATCTTTGCCGTTGAGCTATAACCTGAAAGGCGGCATTGGCAAACAGGTACTGCGAAGTGTGCTCTACCGACATGTGCCTCAGTCGATGGTTGACAGGCCGAAACAGGGTTTTGCAGTGCCGGTGGGACAATGGCTTAGAGGTCCATTACGTCCTTGGGCCGAGTCTTTGTTGCAGCCCTCGGTGTTCGATAAGCAGGATTACCTTGATCGTTTGGTCGTTCATGCCTATTGGCAAGAACATCTTAAAGGACGGGAAGATTATTCCGCAGAATTATGGGGCATTCTGATGTTTCTTGCCTGGCTGGAGCGTACCGGTGGTTGACATTAAACCCTACGAAGAGCACCGACACAGGGAGCAGGTACTCAATCTTTTCTCTGATGTAGCGTTCAAGCGTGATATCTGGGATTACCAGTTTCTGGATAATCCCGGGGCTCGGGCTCGGGGCTTTGCCCCCGTGGTGGCAGAAGAAGAAGGCTCCGTTGTCGGGTTCAATGCTGTGGTTCCCGTGTCCATATTGTGGGAGGGCAGGCCTACTTCTGCGATGTGGAGCTGCGATTTCAAGGTTAACCAAGGCCTGCGAGGAAAGGGCATTGGTAGGCTGATCAAGGTGGAGCTTGCGCAGCGTTCTCCCATTCTAATGTCGTTTGGTATCAGTCCTGTGGCCGCCATTGTTCTGGAACGGATGGGGTGGCAAGCCAATAACGAGGTGCATTTTCTCAGGCGAATTCGAGAGCCCCGTTCATTCCGCGACTGGGCATTGATGGTTTTTCAATTCGGGACAAAGTTGATAACCCGCAGAACACCTCCAATGGGGGATTCCATATCGGTAACAAAGCAGCTTCCGGCCAAAGATGAGATCGACGCGCTGTGGAATTCGATAGCAAAAGGCTACGACAAGGCAGTAGTGCGGAATTGGAGCTATCTGGATTGGCGATATCAGCAACATCCTTTTGCAAGTTATCAGTTTATAGAATTGAGAGGCCGAGGCCGCACTCTGAAAGCTCTCGGAGTGGTACGAGAGTATGGTAGACAGGTGCGCCTGGTGGATTACCTAGGGCCGGCCAAATCGAAGGGGATAAAAGCAGCGGTTATTGAAGCAATACTCAGTAATTGGCCTGGTGCGTCGTCTTATTCCGCAATGACATCTGATCTGGAATTAAAGCAAGTAATGAAAGCTGCCGGTTTCTATCAGGGGCGCGAGCAACCCAGGTTCTTTGTGTGGGCCTCCCCGGAAAGTGAGTCTGTAGCCGAGCCCCAGCAGTGCATACAAGGTTGGTTCATCATGGGGGGGGATTCCGATGGTGAATTACTGCAGTCTGCTCGAGAAAACTGGAACGAAAAAGGTACGAACAAGGAAGGCGGCGAATGTCGGTTGAAAACCCTTTAGTCACTATTATCACTCCGACATACAACCGTTCGGAATTCATCCTGGAAGCGGTTGAGAGTGTCATAAAACAGAGTTATCCGCACTTTGAATTCCTCATCGTTGATGATGGCTCAACGGACAACACGGTCGAGTTGCTTCAGCCCTATCTCAAGGACGAGAGAGTACGTTTGTTCCAACAGGAAAACCGGGGGCAAAGTGTGGCCAGGAATGTTGCTCTTGCAGAGGCGGCTGGGGAGTTTATCTGTTTTCTGGATTCCGATAATTATTGGCCCCTGGATAAACTGGAAAACCAGATTCGTATTTTTGAAAAACATCCGGAAGTGGATGTGCTCTACGGCGATAATGTGATTATCAATGAGCAAGGTAAGGAAATCAGCCGGAAAAACATGTCCCGCTATTCCGGCCGAATTGCAGCCAGAATGATTCAGGATAACTGCGTTGCGATGAATACGACCATGGCCAGGCGGCGCTGCTTCGATGAAATGGGTGGTATGAGTGGGAAGCGAAGAGTGGCAGATGACTATGACCTCTGGCTTCGGTTTTCTGCCCGGTATGAATTCCGATACGAACCGGAATACTGGGCTTGGTACCGGGTGATGGAGGATCAGATTTCTTCGGATAAAACCCAACGCTTTAAAGTTAACGAAGCCATTATTCACGATTTCCGGCGTGAGTATCCCGAGGCGCTGAGTACCAGAGATTTTGATAAAGGATTTGCTCATTTCTATATCCGGAAGGGCCGCTACCTCGGAGCAACTGGCGAGAAGGCCGCCGGTCTAAAGGAGATTGTGAAAGCACTCAAGTACGCGCCTACGGAGTCGAATGTCTGGCGCGCACTCTTTGCGGTAGCGCTGAAATAACAACAATGCTGAACAAGACAGGGAAGTAAAGTGGTCATGTCTTTGAGTCCTTTGGTGTCAGTCATTACGCCAACATTCAACCGAGCGGATTATCTGCCATTGGCAGTTGAGAGTGTGCTTTCACAGTCATTCGATGATCTGGAGTTGATTGTCGTTGATGATGGCTCCACTGATGGTACAGCTGAGTTGATGAAGAAGTATTTCTCAGATCCTCGTGTGCGGTATCTGCATCAGAAGAACCAGGGCCAGAGCGTGGCCAGGAATCGGGGCATTGATGAAGCACGAGGTCAGTTCATCTGCTTTCTTGACTCTGATAATGCCTGGGTCAGAACCAAGTTAGAACGCACGCTCAAGGCTTTCGAGGCAAATCCTCAGGCAGATATAGCCTATGGCGATTATATGGTCATAGACGGGGAAGGGCAGGAACGTGGCGTTAACCGAATGAAGCGCTATTCCGGTCGCATAACCCCTCATTTGCTGCGAGACAATTTTGTCAGTATGAACACCACCATGACTCGAAGGCGCTGTTTTGACGAGATGGGTGGCTTCGATAATGCAGACCGGCTGGCAGAGGATTACGGGCTTTGGTTGCGATTCTCTACTCGTTATCTGTTTCTCTACATTCCGGAAATCCTGGGGTATTACCGGGTAATGGAGAACCAGATTTCCTCTGATAAAGACAGCCGCTTTCGAGCTAACGAGCAGATTGTCCACAGCTTTCTGCAAGCCTTTCCTGAGGCGGTCACCCCAAGAGAAGCCCGTAGGGGGTTAAGCTATTTCCAAATTCGGAAAGGTCGGTATGAGCTTTCGGTAGGCCGACGTGATCAGGCTTTTCAATGCCTTCTTCGCGCCCTTAGACAGGATCCTTTTTGGTCCGGGCCATGGAGGTTTGCCTTCAAATTCGGGTTTGTTCCCGGTGCAGGGAGGCGCACATGAGCTATACCGTTCGCCGTCTATTTGAGAGGGATTTTTTCAACCTGCAGGATCAATGGGACGCTCTGCTCAACACAAGCAATGCAGACCCGTTATTTATGAGTTGGGCTTGGCAGGTGTCCTGGTGGGAAACCTGGGGCAATAAACTCGATTTAGAGCTATTGCTTCTTGCAGTATTCGACGGCGACGAAAACCTTGTAGGAATTGCGCCACTATACTTGAGCTCTGTCACCACACCGCTGGGATGGAAGGTTCGCAGGCTGCACGTGGTTGGCAATGCCTGGAAGCTTGGTCCCACGGTTCGGACAGAATACGTGGGCGTGATCGTTGAGCGCCGCCAACAGCAATCGGTGATGGATACGCTTTCTGATTATCTTGCGGGTCTTGATTGGGACGAAATGATCTTCGCTGATGCTTCAGCTCGGTCTATGAATATGGTTGAGACCAGTCTGTGTGACCGTCTGGATTTATCTCGCCTGGTCCGGAGTGAATCGGGCGGAGTAGTGATTCCGGTGCAGGGGGTGTTTGCCGATTGGTTGGCGCGCCTTGGCAAAAATACCCGATTGAAAGTCTATAACCGCCGTGACTGGTTTGAGAACTCGTTACAGGGGCGATATGAGGAATGTCATGATCCCCAGAGGTTTCTTGAGCAACTGAACCACTTTCATTGGGAGCGTTGGGGGAAACCGTGTTTTGACGAGAACGCTGTTCGCTTTCATCAAGCTATGCTCGCCCGTCTTTCTCGCAATCAGAGGCCCAGCTTGTCTGTGTTGACAGCCAGCGAAGAGGTGGTCTCTGTGCTTTATGATGTGCAAGCGGGTAACCGGGTATACAACCTTCAGGCGGGTTTTATGGAGAATTTGAACAGCAAGGTATCTTTGGGAACCCTACACCTGGGATATGCCATTGAGCGGGCGTTCCGGGACACTGAGGTTTTCAGTTACGATTTATTGGCCGGGGCGGGAAAGAACACCTTTTATAAAAGTCATTTCCGGGGCGAAGACGTGCTGTTTACAACCGTGGAGTATGTGCGTTCCCCGGTTCTGAAGTTGGCGTACAGTGCAAGAGGTTGCTTGCCTTCTCGCTTGGTATCGTCGATCAACCGTTTTTTTCGTCTTTAGTCAGGAGTTGTGATGACCGAGGAAAGGATGCCGTCTATGAATTTAATGAGTCGTCTATGGCCATTTCTTGCTTTGCTAGGTTTGCTGGCACTGGTTACGTTTCCCTCGATCGACGGTATTGTAAACCGATGGCTCAAGTTGGATGAATCATACTCCCACGGCATCCTGCTTGCGGCGGTGTCTGTGTATTTGACTGCACGTGCAGCAAAGGCTCATCCAGTCGTTCCCGGGTTTTATCCGTTATGGCTTTTACCGTTGCTGGCCTGCTTTGGGGCGTATTGGGTAGGAGGCCTGATCCGGCTTCAGGCATTACAACACCTGTCACTGGTACCTATGCTACTGAGCGCTTGCGCCACGCTAATGGGGTGGCGACAGGTACGGTGGTTCCTTGTGCCGCTGGGTTTGCTGTTTCTGACCATTCCTGTGTGGGATTTCCTGGCCTGGACGCTACAGGTAATTACCGTTGCCGTTAATAAGGTCCTGTTGGGTTTTTTCGATATTGATTTTGAGGTGGAGGGCGTTTTCGTTTACCTCATCGGTGTCGGAACCTTTGAGGTTGCTCATGGATGCTCTGGACTACGGTATCTGCTGGTGGGACAGGCGCTGGTTCTGATTTATGGCGAGTTATACCTGTCGAGGTTACGATCCCGCGTCACGTTATTCTGTTTGGGGGTGGCATTCGCTCTACTTGCCAACTGGATCCGGGTGTTCGTCATCATCTACATGGGGTATGAAACAAACATGCAGTCCGGCCTGATTGAGGATCACGATGATTTTGGCTGGTGGGTGTTTGCGGGCACGCTTGTTCCCCTCTATTTTCTGGCTCGTCAGCTTGAGAAACGGGATGACCTGGTTGTTGCCGGTCAGGCCAGTGACGAGAAACAAGATAAGGTTGAATCCGCAGGGAAGGCTGCCGTTGCTGTTGTGGTTGTGGCAATCTTGGGATTAGTTACCTGGATCTCTTTGCCGGACAAGCGCGGCAATATTACGTCTGAATCTGAAGGTTATGCCATTGATTTGGGTGAAAGGTATGCCCCGGTGTTTGGGGCGGGACTGCAGGGATGGCGGCCCAAAATTCTTAATCCAGATAGGGTTTATGCGCAAACCCTGTTCGACCGTTTACAAGCCCGCGCAGGGCAAGGTTTGGGCACAACCTACTATCTGGGCGCTTTTACCTATGACTATCAAAGGCATCGTGCGGAACTCATCCAGTACAGTAACCGCCTTTATGACCGTGATTTCTGGATTCCGGAAGGCTTCTTTGATGTTGAAAACAGCCTGAATATCCCGGTGCAGGGAGTCACCCTGAAACATCGTGTTTCCGGACAACGTGTGCATCTGGGGTATAGCTACTTTGTTCAGGGGCAGTGGGAAACCGATCAGTGGCGCGCGAAGCTTGCTCAAGTGGGTGGGTTCTTCAGTGGCCGTGATGATGCCTCTTTACTCATCTCTGCAGTGGCGTGCGATGGCTGTGAGGTGGCTGCAACTCTCGCTGAGTTTATCGAGTCTACCTTTCCGGTGATTCTTGAGCAGATTGATCAAGAGGTGGTGCGACCAGATCTTTGAGCTGGCTCTCTAATCGGGAAAGAAACTGTTCGTGATTGGTTGAATACCATTCGATTGCCCGCCTGGACATGTGGGCCAGCGTGGCCGGTGGCTGGTCTATCGCAGCTTGAATGCTCTGCTCCAGAGCTTGCTCTGAGACAAGGTAACGGGTGCCCAGGCGAAACGTCAGCTTTCTTTCCACGTGGGCCAGAAAGCCTCTGTCCTTCCCAACCAGCTCGTTCATGGGCGGTGCATCAGTTGTTATTGTAATACAGCCGTAAGCCATGGCCTCTGCCAGTACCTGGCCATAACCCTCCACCTCAGAAGGTAGTACCGCGAAACCGGCCTGGGCCCAGAGTGTGTTTAGTTCATTGTTCGTGAGATTTTTCTCTACCCTGATATTGGCGGCGGGGGTGGTGTCCAGATGCTGGGAGACGACGACCAGTTCTGGCCATTCAGGGTGCCTCTGCCAACATGCCATAACACGTTGCGTGCCCTTGAACTGACTGTTGCCAGCTACATGCAAAGCCAAACCGTAGTCTTTCCTTTCTGAACCGTTTTGAGCGCTAACTTCACCGCCGGTAAAACCGAGGTATTGGGTGTCTGCATGTAAGGCGGAAAAAATCGATACCGCGTGCTGTGTTTTGCAGAGTATACGGTTGGTAAAGCTGAGGTAGGGACCTCTCGATTCAATGAACCATTCCTGGTTAGGGATGAGCCAGTGGTGTCGGCCAGCAGCCAATTGAGATATCCAGATATTCTCGAGGTGAATGACGAGATCCGCCTGTTGAACCGGACGTAGCAGCCTGAGCAAGCCGATCTGACTGCGATAGAAGAGTTTGCTGAGAAATCCGGGGCAAAATCGTTTTAATGCCTCGAATCGATAAGCTGAAAGGCGGGAACGCCATACGGGAGTAGGGGGCAGTTGAACCTGCCTGGTCTGGTGCCCAAGCCGCTGCAGGGCTGCTTCCAGTATCCTGGCATCTTTTTGCAGCCCTCTGCCGCTATTGGCATAAACAATCAGTACATCCATGAACCTGACCTGAAATGAAAAAGCCCTGCAAGTGCAGGGCTTTTAAAGCGTAGCATAGAACTCGATGTCAGGCTTTTTTACGGCCTTTCATCCGGACGGCAATGCCAGCGAGACCAAGGCCAAGCAGTGCTAGCGTGCCAGGCTCGGGAACCTTGGTGGCACGAACTGCGATCACCATATCGTCATGGTTGTCATCGCCAACATAGCCATCGTCCAGGCTGATTACAAAGTAATCTTCTTCAACATAGAAAAGGTTGAAGTTGGTGCTGGAGTTCGGATTGGCAATGTTGTTGAACTGACTGCCGTTGGCGCCATCGTTGTTGATGGTAACACCGCTGCCGTTGACGAACTTGAAGTTCAGCAGGGCGTCAAGGCCACCGTAGAATACAGCACTGTATTGGTCATCTACGGAACTATTGGTATCGAATACCAGCGTGTTACCCCAGTAGAACTGGTTGTTGTCTGAAGCTTCCTTACCCAGGTAGGTGAAGGTCAGCTTGAACGGATCGGAGCTGGTGGATTTCAGGTTGTGGCCGAACAGTACGGTATCACCCACGTTGTACAGAGGTGCATCCGCTGTCCAGGTACCACCTACGCGAGTGGCGTAATCGTTGTCTCCCGGAACACTTTGCTCAGCTACAGCGCCAGGTGCGTTTGCATTGGCAACAGAATCGATATAGGCAGCCTGAGCTACTCCGGCAAAACCGACGGCTGCAGCCATTGCCAAGCCTTGAGTCAATTTTTTCATTTGAGTCACTCCTCCAGTGAGTGGTCTTTGCGTTACGTCATCCTCTAATAAGCAGGCTTCGTGCCAGATTTTAAGTTATTGAATATTAATGAACTTTTCTGGTCGCTGCTGTTTGGTTGTAAAATAACTCGACAACCAAAATGCCCACTTAGTTAACCTGATGCTCTACCGGATCAGACGGTTCACTACTCAATCCATTGATATCAATTACCTGAATCGTAAAGTACCAGGTGCCGGGCGCCAGGCCGGTAACCGTGGTTGAGGTTGTGCCTGCCGGCACCTCCAGGGTTTGAGTCAGGTTTGCAGCATCCTGTCCGTAGTTGATCCGGTAACGGTCAATTTCGCTCAGCGAAATGCTGCTGCCGTCTACCCTGGTGCCGGGAGGCGTCCACGACAGTGTCACACTGCCGCTGGCATCGCCGGTACCACCGGGCTGGCTGGTGACCGGTGATTCTGGCTCCGATACGGTTTCGAGCGTGTACGGGTGCAGGCCCGATTGATAAGCCTCAAGAACTGTCACGCCGCTATCGTTAAGCACCCGGCTGGCTGATGGTTGCATCAGGGGGAGTCCGTAGCGAAGTTTGTAAAGATCGTCGATGCCGTCGTTCAAGGTGCTTTCGGCGAACTCGCTGTCCAATGCCAGATGCTGGACGGTGTTGGTCGTGGATATGGCATCTCCGGTGGCGGCGTCGGTAATCGCCAGTTGTGCAGTGGCGCCCCAGCCGAATTCAAAGTACTCCATGGTAATGGCAACGGGGGTCCCCGCTTCGAGACTCGCTGTGGCGTTGTAGCTGGTGGGGGATTGGTTCTTCCACTGATCAATGACGGTAGAGCCGTTGAGGAAAAGCCGAACACCATCATCCGTAGTGGTGGTGAAGGTGTAGTCCCGGGTTCCTTCATTGTGAGGTGGTGTAAACCATCCCTGCCAACGCACGCTGAACCGGTCCCTTGGAAGCTCCGCTGACGGGCTTCCACTATTCCAGTTGAAGTTGACCGTCGCATCCCGCTGACTGTAAACGAAGCTGTCAAACTCGGTGCCTGTGAAGTACTGGCCGACGAATCCGGTTGCATACACTTCCTGGGGGGCAGGGAAGTCGCTGGCATCGGTGGGATTGGTGCCGGCCTGGTACTCTTGCAGGATGGTGTAGCCATCACCGTCAAGATCTACATTGGCATCGCCCGGGTTGGTGGGGTCCGTGCCATAGGCGTATTCGTACCCATCCGGAATCCCGTCGTTATCAGTATCTTCGGTTCCGGGATTGGTCCTGGCCCAGAACTCATCCATGGCGGTAAGCAGATCATTGTCGGTATC
This sequence comes from Marinobacter sp. RI1, assembly GCF_041155085.1. Classification (NCBI taxonomy): domain Bacteria; kingdom Pseudomonadati; phylum Pseudomonadota; class Gammaproteobacteria; order Pseudomonadales; family Marinobacteraceae; genus Marinobacter; species Marinobacter sp. RI1. The sequence continues at coordinate 2,703,408 of NZ_AP031605.1, read as the reverse complement.
GGATTTTGCATCGGCCGCATTGGATGGATCCAGCCCGTACACAATCTCCCAGTTGTCGTACAGATCATCACTGTCCGCATCAAGTGGGGGGTACTGGCTGTTGAATGAGAGACCCTGTTCAGCGTCAAAGTAACCGATTCGATAACCTAGATGGTAAGCATCTTCGGTTGTCATCTCGGGGGCCGAGTCAGGGGCTTTCTGGGCGTAGCTATGGAGCGCGCTGCCGCTGATCACTTGCTGAGAGATGCCGGGGCCGGACCAGGCAACGGTAAAGTGGTCGTCCCATCCACCTTCCTTGTGCCTGAATTCAAAGTAATATTTTTTGCCGGCCTCCAGATATTGTACGCCGGAGGTTTGTGAGGCGTAGCGGGTGAAATTATCGAGGGGCGTGGACATGGTGGAGGCGATCTGAACCGCACCGTCCGGGTTCTGGGAGTCAGATAACCACAGTTGTGTCTGATCGTCGCCACTGATGTAAAAGGTGTATTCGCCCGTTTCGGGGGGCTCGATAAAGCCTCGGATCAGCGTGCCGTAATTATTGGCTCGGCTGGTGGCTTGGCGCAGTTGGGTGAGTTCAGTGATTTCATCGGGCGAATCCGGATATTTCTCTGCATCCAGCATGCCCTGAACGTAGTTCCCGGAGATACCGTCAAAATACCAGACATCGACCTTTCCCGGTTCGCTCGTCTCTGGTATCGCGGCTGTCGGTGGCAAATCCTCAATATCCCTGAACTGCCAGTTCTGACAGCCGCTGAGCAGAACCACCACGGTGCCTACGCTCAACACTTTGATAGCAGCCATAACCCACCTTCCTTGCTATTGGAAACAATATGTAAAGTATTGTTGCAGTGGGTCAGGGCTGCCACCGGTGGCTAGGAACGTTTCGTTATGTCCTCTATTTGGTTATAGCGTGAGTAATGATTAGCCGTTGTTGCCTGAGCTGAACTTGTCCATGATCTGCTGGGCCGCATCCGTGCGGCCGGTGGCTCGATAAGCTTCGGCCAGATGCATGGCAATTTCCTGGGAATCCGGTGCCAGGGAATGGGCTCTTTCCAGTACCGCCAGGCTTTGCTCGTGTTCACCAGCCTCGAACAGGATCCAGCCGTAGGTATCTGCAATCGCAGCATTTTCGGGCACTAGTTCGTAGGCGCGTTTGGCCAGTGATGCCGCTTCGCTGTTGCCGGCCTCGTAATACAGCCAGGCGAGATTGTTCAGCGCCAGGGCGTTGTCCGGGGTCAGTTGCAGAACCTGCTGGTAGTGATCAATGGCCGCATCCGTCTGGCCTGCTTGCTGGGTTTGAAGCGCCAGTGTAAGCAGAATTGACGAATTGTTCGGGAATTGTTTGTTGGCTTCCTGCAGTGCTTCTATCGAATTCTGAGATCGGCCGGCGTTAGAGAGTGCGCGAGCATGGGCGATGGCCAGTTCCGCCGTTTGTCGCTTGGCCAGCGCCAGTTGATAAAGCTCAGCAGCTTGCTGATGTTCGCCCTGGTTCTCGTAATAGCTGGCTTCTACCTGGTAGGGCGCGGGGGAGTCCGGGTGATGCTGCTTGGCATCCTGCAGCGCGCTTCGCGCGGCGGTTGCGTTGCCATTGCTGAATTCGATGGCGGCCACTTTTAGGGCGATGGCCTCGTTCTCTGGGAAGAGCGCTCGTCCGCGGCTCAGGATCTCCAGAGCGCGCTCGCTGTTGTTGCGCTGTGCCATTTGAGTGGCAATGCCTTCATACACCGCAGCGACCAGCGGTTCAGCCGGTGAGGGCTGGTCTTCGCGCTCTCTTTCCATCAACCGGGCGGTAAGTTCATCGGCTTGCAACGTATCGTTGTTGATCAGCGCGGATTCCAGAAGGATCAGCCGCGGTCCGTTTGCCTCAGGATGTTGCGTGCTGATTTCCTGCATCAGCCCGGTCAGTTGATCGCGCTTCATCACACCGGCAAGGGCCTGAATGGCGGGCAGGTTGTTCGGGTTGGTTTCGACCGCCTGGCGGTACCAGGCAATCGCCTGCTCCGTGTTCTGCTGTTCGCGGGCAAGGTTGCCCAGAGCTACCAGAGGAGCTGCTTCTTCCGGGTGTTGCTTGTGCGCCCGCTCAAAGTAGCTGGCCGCCTGTTGGGTGTTGTTCAGGCTGCTGGCCAGGTTTCCGCGGGCAATCAGGGCAGCCATGCTGTCCGGATTGGCTTTAAGCCAGGTGTCCAGAGTTTCTGTTGCCGCCTGCGAATTGCCAGACAACGCCTGGGCCTGGGATGTCAGAATTGTGGCCTGCAGGGCCTCCGTGGCATCCGACGGAATCTGACTGGCCTGTTTGATGGCATTGGCGAAATCTCGGGTTTGAGTGAGATAAGCCGCATAGCGCAAACGCAGGTTGTGGTTCTCCGGTGCCAGTTCCAGCGACTTCTCGAGGAGCTGGCGGCCACTCTGGTCATCGCCAGAAGCCAGGCTTGCAATGCCTACCAGTGCAAGTGTTTGTGGATCGGCGTCGCTGCCCTCCAGGTCTTCCAGCAGTGATTTTGCGCCAGCCGGGTCGCGCATGGATATGCGGGTGGCGGCCAGGAGTTTGCGTACTTCATCGGCGTTTTCCATATCGGCCAGCGGTGCAAGCAGTTTCTCCGCCTCCTCGGGGCGGCCTTGCCGATAACGTATTACGCCCAGCATCAATGCGCTTTGTTGATGGTTGGGAACCTGGTTAAGGACTTCCTGCAGATACCTGGCGGCGGTATTCAGGTCGCCATCATTATAGGCTGAGGCCGCGGCTTCCAGGTTGCTTTTGATCGTACCCGGACCGGACTTGGCAAGGATTTCCTCGTAGACAAATGCCTCCGCCGATTTGCCCTGCTCACGCAAAACGGTGATCAAGGCCGAAATGGTCTGGTATTTCCGGAAGGTCATAACGTCGAACTGGCCGATGGTCTCCAGTGCGCGTATGTACGCCTGTTCTGCTTCGGCCCATTGTTGTTGGGCATGGGCGAATTGCGCTCTCCAGAGCCAGACGTCCTCGTGTTCAGCGTCAATTTCTATGGCTTTCTCAAGGCGTTCCTTTGCAGTGTCGAAGTCGCCCTTGGCCGTGGCAACCCGGGACAGGCCGACCATGGCAACAACGTTATTGCTGTGTTTGTCGAACGCGCTCTGGTAGGCCTCTTCGGCTTTGTCAAAGTCGCCGCTGGTCAACCAGGCGCGACCTTTCAGGTTGTCTGCCTGCAACTGTTGATCCGGAGAGGGCGATGAAATCTGGTCCAGAGATTCCAGGGCTTCCTGGTGTTTACCCTGGAGAATACGGGCTTCAGCCCGGATCAACGCAGCCTGGTTGCGTTCCGATTGGCCCAGCTCCTCAATGTTCGTCTTCTCAAGGAGCTTGTCCAGTTGCCGTTCAGCGTTCGCCGCATCACCGGCAGTTAGCAGGTTGTGGATGATGACAAAGTAGGGGGCGGCGCGATTCGGCTGGAGATCGATGGCGCTTCGGGCCTCGATGGTGCTTGCTTTCAGCTCACCCTGGCGCTGGAAAAACCGTGCCTGGTCTACATGGCTGATGTACTGAATGTCTTCCTGAGACATGTCCGGTTCGCTGTTGCACCCCGTCACGGCCAAAGCGATGGCAGCGGATAGCAGTGATGCACGCGCAATAGTTCTTATCTTCATGCCCTGGTCCTTCCTTCGTCGGGTCTTGTTCTGTTCCAGCATTGGGTGTCTCAGGCCTCGTTCGGGGCGGTGTTGGTCTCAATCCGGTACTTGTCGGTCAGGTTGTATAGCGTCGGGCGGGTAACGCCCAGAAGGCGCGATGCCTGAGCCATGTTGAAATTACTGGTGGTGAGGGCCTGAATAATCGCCTTTCGTTCTGCCGCTTCACGTACCTGGCGCAGGTTGAGCTGAAAGTCGGTGTCGCAGCCCTCGAGGGGCAGAACCAGATCTTCGGCGGTGATGCGCTTGCCATCGGCCATGATGATCGCCCGCTTCACCTTGTTGATCATTTCACGCACATTGCCTGGCCAGCTGTAGGCATTGATGGCCTGAACCGCATCGTCCGAGAACGTGAGGTTAGGGCGGTCCATTTGTTTCCCCAGGGTTTTCAGGAGGGATTGTGCGATCACCAGTGGGTCGCCATCCCGTTCACGCAGGGCAGGCACATCCAGTGTGATTTCACTGATCCGGTAATACAGGTCTTCCCGGAAATCGCCCTGGGCAATCAGGTCCTGAACATTCCGGTGGGTGGCGCACACCACCCGGACATCAACGGGAATCGGTTTTACCGAACCTACCCGGTCGACCACTCGTTCCTGCAGGAAGCGAAGCAGTTTGGCCTGCAGTGCCATCGGCATATCGCCAATCTCGTCGAGAAACAGGGTGCCGCCGTTGGCGCTCTCAATCTTGCCTTTCTTGGATTGGGTCGCGCCGGTAAAGGAGCCTTTCTCGAACCCGAACAGTTCGCTCTCCAGCAGGTTTTCCGGAATGGCGGCGCAGTTGATGGCCGCAAAGGGTTTGTCGGCGCGATGGCTCAGGTCGTGCAGGGCCCGGGCCAGGAGTTCCTTGCCGGTACCGGTTTCGCCGGTAATCAGGGTGGTGACATCGGTAGGCGCAACCTTTTCAACCGTGCGGCAAATCACCAGCATTTCGGGGCTGGCGGCAACAATGCCTTTGATGTTGGTGCCATTGCCTTGCGAGGACAGTTCGCGGTTTTCTTTTTCCAGTTCCGCGAGGCGGAATGCCCGATTTACCACAAACGTGAGGATGTCGGCATCCAGCGGCTTCTGGTAGAAGTCGCAGGCTCCCATGCCTATGGCCTTGACGGCGTTTTCCTTGTCTTCCCGCCCAGTCACCACGATCACTTTGGTCATGGGCGCCAGGCGAAGGATATCTTCCAGCAGGGCGAAACCCTCAGTGGCGCCGCCGGGGTCGGGTGGCAAGCCAAGATCCAGCGTCACCACTTCAGGCTCGAGACGCCGAAGTGCCGTTAGCGCTGCCTCCCGGTCAGCGGCCACCGAGACTTCAATGTCTTCACTGAAGCACCATCGCATCTGGCTCTGGAGGCCAGGATCATCCTCGACTATCAATAACTGCTTCACAACAACAACCAGTCCTTTGTTCCGTGTTCATATCGGATAGACGCCCATGAGGCGAACGCGATTCCATGACTCTGATTCTTAACTGAACATTGACACTTTGCAATGCTCGCTTAATAAAATAGTCTTCTCCGTCGGTTAATTGACGGCTTGCCTGCCTTCCTGCAAGCCGGAATCTGTCGGTTCCGGCTTGTTCCCGGCTGATTCGCCGGTTGCTGCATTGGCCAGCGGAATACGTACCGAAAAGCAGGAGCCCAGGCCGGGCTCGCTGGTTACGTCAATCGAACCGCCCAGTTCCTGTATGTATTCCCGGGCCTGATAGGCTCCAATCCCCATACCGGTAAGCCCTTTGGTGCTTTCGAAGGGTTTGAAAAGCCGGGTGCGGATAAACTCTTCCGTCATGCCGCTGCCGGTATCCTGGATAAACAGCACCACGCTGCCTTTGGCCGTTTTCAGGTTCAGTGTGATTTCCCCGGTTGGAGCCGTGGCGTCCTGGGCGTTGCTAATCAGGTGGCCCAGCACGCTGCGCAGCTGTTCTTTGTCGGCGCATACCTGGATGGCGGGTGGAGCACCCAGTAGCATCGGTGCCGGGCTGCGGCGGCTGTTGTCTTCAATCAGCTCGCGGACCAGTTGGGTCAGGTCTATGGGAGCACGTTGCTCGTCCGCCCCGGAGGATGGTTTGCGGATATGATCCACGAGGTTCGACATTTTACGGACCGCATGATCGGTGGTGGCAATCATGTCGTCGATAAAGGCTGGGTTGTTGCGATGTTTGGGCGCATTCTTGACCAGCAGGGACAACTGGGCGATCAGTGTTTTCAGGTCATGCACCATGAACGCGCTGGCCTTGCTGACGGCTTCAAACTGCATGGCCCGTGAGAGCCGGTTTTGAGCATCGTTCTGGGCGATGAGGTTACAGGTCTGGCGGGCCACCACCTTGATCAGGTCGAAGTTCTCCCAGTTAAGCTCCACCCTGGCGTAAGGCGCGCCGACCATGGCAATGCCGTAGAGTTCGTTATCAAGATACAGCGGGATGACCAGCCAGGCTTCCGGGGTCTTGGTGATGGAGTCCGGTATTTCCAGCAGGTTGTAGCTCACCGGGTCTTCCCGGTATTCGCTCAGGTCTATGATCCATTCGCGATCTTTGAAGAACTTCACCATATCCGAGTCTTCGTCAATGATGGTGTACTTCGGAGTCGCGATATTGACGCTTGCTTTCAGGTGGAAATCTTTCTGCTCGCCCTTTATCCAGAGCGCGCCGGCATTGCTTTCCACCAGTCCGGCCAGAATGCGCACTACTCGCTCGGGCAGGGGTGGTTCGTTGCTCAGGTTGGCAAGTTCCTTGGTGAGCTTGAGCCATTCATCGCGATAGTCGTACTTGTAGTCGAAGAAGTTCTGGCTGATGAAGACCATCAGGCGGCCGCGAATACGCCTCGACAGCAGAAGTGTCACCAGAAATGCCAGGGAAACGGTGATGAAAAGAACCTGAAGGGCTTCGCCCCACTCACCACCGAGAGCCCGCACGTAGTAGCCGCCGATGGCCAGCAGTAACAGATAGCCGCCCGCGAAGATGAGGGTGCCGGCGTGAAACACCGCCGAACGGGAAAGCTGGAAGTCCACAGGCTGTTTGCGCGTGTTCACTACATTGATGGCAAAAAGGGGCATGAGTGCGGCGTTCACAAAACCGCGCGCATTCCAGAACGAATCCGCGACTTGCCCGAACAGCAGAGCATCAGCATACATGAAGAAATCAAAGGCGAAGATGGTGGCAACGCCAATGCACAGGTACTTCATGCTGGAGCGGCCGAAGACAGTAGAGTTTCGCCAGATCTGCTCGACCAGCGACAGGCCCAGGAGTGACAGGGCGATCTGGCCAATCACCTTGGTCTTACCGCTGACCAGATCGATGTGGAGTGCGAACTCCAGTGTACCAAGGGCCAGCAAGGTGATGATCAGTATCGCCGTTGCGGCACCCAATACCTTCTTTATTTGACTGGTGAACCGGCCTTGCCGAAAGCCGTCGCGAAGCATGGCGAACAGCAGGAGTAACCAGGCTGTGTCTCTGAGCAGTTCCAGGAGGTAGCGGGTGAAGAATCCGGGCGATCCCCAGAGGCTTTGGGTAACCAGGACGGAGGCCCACAGGGCGGTAACAATGGCGGCAAGGAACAGAGCACGATCAATGTCGCGGCGAAGATAACGGGTTGCCACAAGAACGGCCAGAACCGCAAAGACAGCGGCTGCCGCACCGTGACTGATCACGCTGAGATCCCTGAACATTAGCTCTTTCCTTGAACACCGGGGGATCCCGGACCTGCCGGTGCCCGGGTACTGTATTTAATATGTACAGGGTAGCGCCGAAAAGGGCCGTTCGTCTATTTGAATACTCAAATTACCGATGAGTTTCACACCGGTTTTTTGTTATCGCGATAATACCGGAAAATCTCTTTCAATGGCCGTTTGGGCTCAAAACCGAATTCCCGGGCGAAGGCGCGACCGTCAATCACCACCGGATATTTGAAGAATGCCATCAGGTACGGAGGGAAGCTGCGCAGGTTCAGAACCCGGGCAATGGCCTTCGGCACGCTCGGTGGAATGGAGGGAATGGGTATGGTTTTGCAACCGCAGAGCTTCAGGGCGTGCTGGTAGGCGACCCAGTCTTGCGGCGCGACATTGAACACGCCTTTTACGGGCTTTGCCCAGGCGGCGACAATGGCGTCTGCCATATCGTCGATATGGATGAACTGCATCATCGGCGAAAAGCCAGCCAATACGGGTGCCCGCTCACTGCTGAGCAGGGTGCTCATGGTATTGCGAACACCGGGGCCCACGATGTTGCAGGGCCGAAGAATAGTGATGTTGAGTTCCGGGTAGCGCCAAAGATAGATGTTGGCGAGGTTCTCAAGCTCCACTGAATCCACCAGGTCGGCACTCAGGCCTGCGCTTTTGAGGGGGGCGGACTCGTCAATCAGCGCCGGGTTATAGGCCACGGCACCATAGACGTGGTAGGTGGAGAGCACAATCACCCGGCGTATGCCGTATTTGTGCGACAGGTCCAGTAGCTTCTGGGTGCCCAGTACATTGGCGTTATAGCGGCGCATGCGGGTCAGTTGGCTGGAGAGGATGCGGCCGAGATGTATCACGCCATCAAACTCGTAGCGTCGGAACAGGTCTTCAAAGACCCGCTTGTTGAAGTCAATGCAGTAGCTGGGAATGTCATCGCCCAGATAAACCTGTTCCCGGAAATCGACGGCCACCAGGTCGCAGCTTTCTCGCAGGCGGCGGATCACCTGCTGGGCCAGCGCACCGGCAGCACCGGTGATCAGAATGCGGGGTCTTTGGTGCTTGCTCATCAGAACAGCCTTTTCCTTTCGCTCAGTCCCTTGTCAATCAGTCGGCTGATCTCGGCTTTCACAGCCTCTACCCGTTCGGTGACCTGTTCTTCAGGGATTTCGGTATCATCAAAATACATGGGTTCCCCGAAATTCAGGTGTACCTTGGCGGGGAGCACCACGGGCAGGGCGACAGGAACGTAGGGTACGCCCAGGGCATTGGCCAGGGGTTTGATGTTGGCAATGGCCGGGATGGTCTCTTCGCAGCCCACTACGCCCACAGGCACAATGGGCGCCTTGTACTTCATGGCCAGATGCATAAAACCGTTGCCGAAACGCTTCAGTTGATACCTGTCCCGGTAGAGCTTGCCGGAGCCTCTTACGCCCTCCGGAAACACAATCACTGCTTCGTTGTTGGCGAGCATCTTCGCGCAGTTAACCGGGTCTCCGAGCACGGCGCCGATTTCGTTCAGGAGGTTGCCAAGCCACGGCACCGTCGGAAAGAAACGCTCGATCATGGCGCGGGGAATTCGAGGATTTTTTTCCCGTGAGGCGAGGGCATAACCAATGAGCAGGCCGTCGATGGGTAACTGGCCGGAGTGGTTGGCAATAATCAGCACCGGGCCCTCTGCCGGCACATTGTCAACGCCGGAGGCGCTGACCCGAAAGTATTTCTCGTAGATTTGTCGGGCAACGGAAAAACCGTACTTCACCGCTTCGTTGTTATAACCCCATGGATCGTAGCCCAGTGTGCCGATGGGTTTGCGAATGCGGTTTACCTGTTCGTCCAGTTCCGCTGGTATCAGTTTCGATCTCAGATACGATGCCAGGCCCATGCCCGCTCCCTGTGTCAAAGAAGTTGCCGCTCAGGCGCGGCCGATGAATACGCCCAGTGTGTGGCTCTGGCCTTCATTTAATACCCGATAATCCGATGCTGCATTGGCTGTTTCGACGCACAGCATTTTCTGCCAGGCAGAGTCTGGAAAATCAGAAAGACGCTGCGCTTTTCCCGGGCCCGGGTTCCAGACCACGGTTGAATCGCTACCCACAGACGTAAGCTTTCGCTTGCCGGAAGGTGTTACTACGGTCAGTGCTTCGCCGGTTTCGTATATCCGGTCCACTTCACCTTCGAAATACACTGGCCCTTCCTGTGAGACGTAGTCCCAGTCTTTCAGCGTGTCGATGTACTGGCTGTTTCCCAGGCCCAGCACGCGGGTTCGCTGAATGTCGTCAGTGGGCAGGTAAGTGTGAAGGGCCTGGCTGAACGCCAGCGGTGCTTTCGAAAGATTGGTGGTTGTCAGTGCGATCTGGCAACCGCGAATGGAAAAACTGAAGGTGATCAGGGCCAGGGCGTGGCCGTCCCAGTGTTCCTGGAAATCGTCGTTGGCGCTGAGGGACAGGCTGACTTCTACCTCGTGGGCGCTTTCCCGAACATCTTCCAGCCGCCATAAAGCGGTGCGGGCAAAGCCATGGGCTGAGGATGACGCTATGCGCTTGCGGATTTCCGGCGGGTTCCGGAGTGGGTCTCCAAACCAGGGCCAGCACACGGGAATGCCACCGCGAATTGCTCGGCCAGGTTGAAAACGGGCGAGTTCACTGAGCCAGAGCCAGTTGCGTTCATCCTTTGGCGCGAAATGGGTGAGGTGTGCCCCCTGTAGAAACAACGTGGCCTGGAACAATGGGTGATGAACTTCAAGTGCCTCCAGTTGCCCGATGGTACTCCAGCGGGTAAATGACCAGTTGCCCGGGCCTCCGGTTGCTGGCGGCTTGCTACTGCTGTCCGACATATTCAGAAACGGCTTCCTTTAGGTAAAACTCCGTAGCTTCAGAGTAATTTAAAACCGTGCGCGCGGCGAGTTTCTGAATACAATACGTCAAAATTGTGAGGGTCTGAACATGGAATCAGAAAATCCGGTAGCGTCGGTCTTGCCGATGCCGGAGCCGCTTCTCGAGCAGTCCGCGGGCCAGTTGGACAAGGTGGCTGGAGACATTATCGGGGCAGCTGGCCGCTGTGATTCTTTGTTGGTCTCCGATGGCTGGTTGGACGAACTTGCCGATAGCCTGAGCGAGAAAGCCTGGATGGAGCTGGATCTGCTCGGTCATTTGCCCGTTGGCCTGATCGCTGCGCTTCGAAACGAGGTAGAGATACTGGGCCGTACCGAAGCCATGGGGCGAGCAGGGATTGGGCGCGGTGCCGATCTGACCCGTGATCGCAGCGTCCGCCGGGATAAAATCGCCTGGCTTGATGGCTATACCGCCGCCCAGTCGGAGCTGTTCCGGTTCTTTGATGCCCTGCGGGTTGGTCTGAACCAGCGCCTGTTTCTTGGGCTGAAGCGCTATGAAGCGCATTATGCCACCTACCAGCCTGGCGATTTCTACAAGCGCCACCTGGACAGTTTCCGGGGCAGGGCATCCCGTGTGGTCAGCCTGGTGCTCTATCTGAATGAAGGATGGCAGCTGCAAGACGGGGGAGAGTTGCGGGTGTTCAGCCCCGACAACGAAGATCAGATGGTTGGTCTGGTGCGGCCGGAAGCAGGGCGTGCGGCTCTGTTTTTGAGTGAGGATGTGCCCCACGAGGTATTGCCCGCCAATCGCACCCGGTACAGCATTGCCTGTTGGTTCCGGCAGGACGAAGTCCCTTTGCCGTTGTAGTCCTTATACCCTTCTGTTAATATGCGCGCCGCTTTCGAGGGAAATGCCCCGAAACGCCGTTATGGTGGCCCCATTGGTGCCTCCGCAACATGAAACCGTGAACCCGGTCAGGCCCGGAAGGGAGCAGCCGAAGCGGTGGATGTGTGTGCCGGGGGATCGCTGGTGGGGTCACCCCCATATCCAGCCTCTTGTTTTGCCTGTTTCCTCTCCCGTTTGTCGCGCAAGCGCATGCTTCTTCTGATTGCCTGTCCATGCTAGAGTTGTTCCCATTTTTCAGAGCAGTTGATGGATCATGAGCTATCAGGTTTTAGCCCGGAAATGGCGCCCCCGTACTTTTGAAGACATGGTGGGGCAGGAACATGTGTTACAGGCGCTTATTCACGCCCTGGAACACCAGCGCCTGCACCATGCCTATCTGTTTACCGGCACCCGGGGCGTGGGCAAAACCACCATTGGCCGCCTGCTGGCCCGCTGTCTGAACTGTGAGACCGGCATAACGCCGAATCCCTGCGGTGAATGCGACAGCTGCAAGGAGATCCTGGAGAACCGTTTTGTTGATCTGATCGAAATCGATGCTGCCTCCCGCACCGGTGTAGATGACATGCGGGAACTGACCGACAACGTGCAGTACGCTCCCACGCGCGGCCGCTACAAGGTGTACCTCATCGATGAGGTGCACATGCTCACCAACCAGTCCTTCAACGCCTTTCTGAAAACCCTGGAAGAGCCTCCTGAACACGTCAAGTTCCTGTTGGCCACCACCGATCCCCAGAAGCTGCCGGTGACGGTGCTTTCCCGGTGTCTGCAGTTCAATCTCAAGCGGATGACGCCGGAGCACATTGTTGGCCACCTGAAGCATGTTCTGACCGAAGAACAGATCCCGTTTGAAGACCCGGCTCTGTGGCTGTTGGCGAGGGCGGCCGATGGCAGTATGAGGGATGCCCTCAGCCTGACCGACCAGGCGATTGCATTCGGCAACGAGAACCTGGCTGCCAGTGATGTCAGCAATATGCTGGGCACCATCGATCAGCGCGATATCCAGCGCATTGTTAACGCATTGGTTGAGCGTGATGGCCCCGGCCTGCTGTCTGAAATTAACCGGATCTCGGATTTTGCCCCGGATTATGGAGTCATCCTGTCCGATATGCTGTCCCTGTTTCATCGCGTCACCATGGAGCAGGTGGTGCCGGGCAGTGCCGACAACGCCATGGGCGATGCTGCCCAGGTGCAGGAACTGGCCCGTCGTCTCAGTGCCGAAGATGCCCAGTTGTTTTACCAGACCGCGTTGATTGGCCGGAAAGATCTGTCGGTAACGCCGGATGCCCGTATGGGCTTTGAAATGACCTTGCTGCGCATGCTGGCGTTTCGACCGGGTGCCGATCGCCGGGAACCGCCGGCACTGGCCTCTGGCAACAGTAACAATGGCCCGGCGGATTCAGAACCTGAGCCTGGCCCGGTTTCGCAAACTGCGCCCACCCAGGCTGTCGCCGCGGCACCGCAACCGGAGCCGGCACCCCAGCCGGTTCTCAGCCCGGAGCCGGTAGCTGAACCCGAGCCACAGCCACCCATGGTGGATGACCCGCCACCCTGGGAGCCGGACGACTACGGTGTTCAGGCAGAACCATCAGAGTGGCAAGAGCGGGTGCCTCAACCGGATTCCAGTATTGAACCTGAGGCAGAGGCGATATCCGAGACAGCGCCAGCGCCGGAACCAGAGCCGGCCCCTGCGCCCGTGCAGTCAGAACCAAGCGCCGACCTGGCCTCGGCGAAGGAGGCTGAGCCGGCACCTGCCGAGCCCGAGCAACCGGTTACCGCCGATGGGTTTGTCTGGGAACGCGATTTCCGTTCGCTGGGTATTACCGGCATGCCCGGTAACCTGGCCAGTTATTCGTCCATGAGAATGGAAGGGCAGGTAGTCGTTCTGACTCTGGACGAAGGCCATGCGCGGCTGCTCAACGCTCGCCACGAAGAAAAAATACTGGCGGCCTTGAGATCACGCTTCGGCGACGCCACACAGTTGAAGATAGAGCAGGGTGTGCCGGGGTTGCATACGCCCGCCGCCTTTGAGGAGCGCCAGCGAGCGGCGCGCCAGAAAGCCGCGGAAGAGTCCATCCGGCAGGATCCTCTGGTCAAGAGTATTGTGGAACGATTTGAAGGGCGGGTCGTCGAAGAAAGTATCCGCCCCGCAGAAACAGCCAGGAGATAAGCAGATGATGAATAATATGGGCGACCTGATGAAAAAGGCCCAGCAGATGCAGGAGCAGATGCAGAAGGCTCAGGAAGAGATCGCCAAAGCGGAAGTTACCGGTGAATCCGGCGCAGGGCTGGTGAAAGTTACCATGAACGGCCGGCACGATGTCCGCAAGGTGGATATCGATCCGTCTCTGCTGTCTGAAGACAAGGAAATTCTGGAAGACCTGCTGGCTGCCGCCGTGAACGATGCGGTTCGCCGGGTAGAAGCAAACCAGAAAGACAAAATGTCCGGCATGATGTCTGGCATGGGGATGCCGCCCGGTTTCAAGATGCCGTTCTGAGCCGGCCTGCCATCGATTTTTTGAGGAGTAGTCATGGCATTCAGCCCCCTGGTTGATGAATTGGTGGAATCCCTGAGATGCCTGCCCGGTGTTGGCCAGAAAACGGCCCAGCGCATGGCCTTTCATCTGCTGGAGCGGGGCCGCTCTGGCGGAACCCGGCTGGCAGCGGCGTTGAATCATGCGATGGACGGCGTGCGCCGTTGCGACAGCTGCCAGAATTTTTCGGATACCGAAATCTGCCAGATCTGCGAAAAACCCGAGCGCCGCAATGGCACCCTGTGTGTTGTTGAAAGCCCTTCAGACCTGCTTGCCATTGAGCAGGCCGGCGATTACAAAGGCAGTTACTTCGTGTTGATGGGGCACCTGTCTCCCATCGATGGCGTGGGCCCGGAGGAGATCGGGATCGAGCGTCTGCTTGATAGAGTGCGCCGTGAAGGCGTAACCGAATTGATCCTGGCCACCAACCCCACGGTGGAAGGTGAAGCGACCGCCCACTACATTGCTGACCGCCTTGATGGCCAGAATATCCTGATCACACGCCTGGCCCATGGCATTCCCGTTGGCGGTGAGCTGGGCTATGTTGACGGCTTTACACTCACCCATGCATTCCGGGGTCGCAAACCCCTGTCTGAATAAGTCCTCAGGTTCTGTCTATGACCCACACCGACCCGGCCGTAACCATTCCAGCGGCCCCGGATACCGTTCGCTGGCTGGAGACACCCGAGCAACTGGATCAGTGGCTCGGCTGTCTTGACCTCGGCATTCCGGTTGCACTTGATACCGAGTTTGAACGGGTTTCCACCTTCTACCCGATTCCAGGCCTCGTGCAGTTAGGCGCTGACGGACAGTTCTGGCTGGTGGATCCGGGGGTAGCCGAGGCCGCTGGGTCGTTCCGGGCCATGCTGGCCGATGAAAGCCGGCCAAAACTGCTGTATGCCATGAGCGAGGATCTGGAGTTATTTCGCCATTGGCTGAAGGTGGAGCCAGCGGGTGTGCTGGATTTGCAGATCGGTGCCGCACTGGCCGGTGCCGGATTTTCCGTTGGTTATGCCCGCCTGGTTGAGACCCTGTTCGGAGAGGCGCTCGATAAATCCGCCACCCGTTCGGACTGGGTGTCACGGCCACTGACGCCGGCCCAGGAACGCTACGCTCTGGACGACATCCGTTTTCTTGAGCCACTTTACGGATGGGTGTTGGCTAACCTCAGGCAGCGTAACCTGGAACATGCCCTGGCGGATGAGTCCCGGCGATTTGCCAACGAGGCCGCTACCCAGGAAGACCCGGAGCAGCATTATCTGAAACTCCGGGGCGGCTGGACCCTGAACCGGGAACAGCAAGCGGTTCTCCGGGCACTGGTCGCCTGGCGCGAGCAGGAGTGTCGACGCCAGGACCGGCCACGCAACAGGGTCCTGAACGATGGCTTGCTGATTGCCATTGCTGAGCGTTTGCCGTCATCTGCTGCGGTGATCAGGGATGTTCAGGGCGTACCCGGGGGGTTCGTTAAACGTTATGGCGAGCAGTTGGTTGAACTTGTGCAGGCCGCCCGTGCTACCGATAATTCCGGGCTTGAGCTCATCCCCAGACCGCTGAGTCGGGATCAGCAAGCGCTTTACAAGAAGGTTAAGCGTTACTTTAGCAATGCAGCCGAACGCTTTGATATTCCAATGGAAATATTGGCGCCACGTAAACGTATTGAGAAACTGATCCAGGATGGCACCCTGGCGGGCCAGACGTTTTTTGAGGGATGGCGCGAGGAAATTATCGCGCCGGTAAAGCAAGATATTGAGGAACTGCTCAACCAATGACTGAACGCGAATTTGTATCGGTGTTTCGCAGCAGCAAGAAAGGCGACACCTATCTCTTTGTCCGCCGAGGGCAAAAGTGGGACGGTTTACCGGAGGCGCTGAGAGGTATCTTTGGCTCGCCCATCCACTCGATGGATCTGCTGTTGACGCCAGACAAGAAGCTCGCGCGCACAACCGGAAAGGAAGTGTTGGCGGCAATTGAGGAAAAGGACTTTTTCCTGCAGATGCCGGAAGAGCAGGACACCTACATCGTCGACTTCAAGCGCAAGATTGAGCAGCACCGGAAATGATTGCGCAGATTCCCTTCTGGCAGCGTAAACGACTGGCGGATATGACGCAGCCGGAATGGGAGTCCCTGTGTGATGGCTGCGGTAAGTGCTGTTTACAAAAGCTGGAGGATGAGGATACGGGGGAGGTGTATTACACCGACCTTGTATGCCGTTACATGGACCTGGATACCTGTGGCTGTGCGGTCTATGAGCAACGATTGAAAAAGGTACCGGGGTGTACGGTACTGACCGCCGATACGGTTCTCAGCTACCACTGGTTACCATACACCTGTGCGTACCGGACCCTCGCCGAGGGAAGGCCTCTGCCGGACTGGCACCCGCTTCGCAGCGGAGATCCTGATACCGTTCATCAAGCCCGTGTTTCGGTGCGGGGAAACGTGGTGTCGGAAGATTCTGTGCCGGAAGAGGATTGGGAAGAACACATTATTCACTGGATTCTGTAATGATGGATACAGACGCTTCACTCGCTTATGGAGTTTTCTGGGCGGCCTATGCAGTCGCTTTCGTTGTGTTTTTCTACATGATGAAATCACTGTTCCGGGTATTGCCCTTTTATGGTCTGCGGACGTTGCTTTTGTCTGCGCTTGTGGTACTGGTGCTGACCCCCGTGGAATCGCCAGACGTGGCCGGCTGGTGGATACCGGCCTGGCTGTTTGCGGGCTATGAGCTGATTCTTGGCGACACCGATGCCGCCGGTCGCGCGCTATTTAATTTCAGCATCGCCGCGATTGTTATGCTACTGGTATGGATACTTGATCTGGTTCGGTACCGGCTGGTTCGCAAGTAGACGTTTTCTGAGAACTACAAAAGATAAGGGCGCAGTTCAATGAAGGGGTTCAAACGCATTTGGGTGGCTGCAGCTTTGCTGCTGATGTCTTGGCAAGCAGGTGCGCAGGACCCGGCACTGTCTCTGCCCGGCAACGCGGATGTGCGTATTGTGGTGGATATCTCCGGCTCCATGAAGGAAACCGATCCACAGAATCTCCGCCGCCCAGCGGTTCGTCTGCTGGCCCGGACCCTGCCGGAAGGGGCCAGTGCCGGTCTCTGGACTTTCGGGCAGTACGTCAACATGCTGGTGCCCTACGGTGTGGTTGATCAGTCCTGGCGCGACGCTGCTATTGAGCGTTCCGAGCAGATCAATTCGGTAGCGCTGCATACGAATCTCGGTTTGGCGATGGAGAAAGCCGCCAACGACTGGTTGTCTGGAGGTACCCTCGAGAACACCCATCTTATTGTCCTCAGCGATGGCAAGGTCGACGTGCCAGGTGGTGACGACGCAAGTCAGGCTGAGGAAAAACGCATAGTCGATTCCTTGTTGCCAGCGCTGAAAGACAAGGGCGCCACAATTCATACGGTTGGTCTGTCTGAGAAAGCGGACATCCGGTTTCTTCGTAACCTGGCCCGGGAAACCGGTGGCAGCTTCCAGCTGGCGCAATCTGCCGAGGCGTTGAATCTGGCGTTTGCCAATGCGCTGAATACCGCAGTGCCGCAGGAACAGGTTCCCATTGAGGGCGATGGCTTTGCCGTTGATGATGGCATCAGCGAGTTTACGGCACTGATCTTCTCCGGACAGGATGCTTCTGGCGAAGAGCCGTTGGCACTTGCTCAGCCTGGTGGTGAGCCGTTCACCCGGGAGAGCGCCCCGGAGAATGTGCGTTGGGCATCTGAGCCGGGCTATGATCTGATCACCGTTACTGAACCGGTCTCGGGCCGCTGGCGTATCATTGGTGATCTTGGCCAGGGGAGCCGCGTGACGGTGGTCAGCGATCTGCGCATGGCCGTGAATCCGATTCCCGCTGAGTTTACCGAAGAGCAGCCTCTGGCCATTGAAGTGGCTTTTTTTGAGGAAGCCGAAAAGATTACCGGGTCAGACTTTCTCTCGGTCATGGACGTTAGCCTGTCGATAACCGCGAGTGATGGTCGGCAAGGTACCAAGGTTTTGTCTCCCGACACCCCGCCGGAAGACGGCGTATATCGGGACACCGTACCCAGATTGCCTGCACCTGGCCGCTATCAGGTTGATGTGGTGGCGGATGGCGGAACTTTCTCCCGCAAATTCAGCGCCATGACGACGTTTACCGTGCCAGGGGAAGAGCCACCTCTGGAGGTGGTGACCGAACCCATGGTGCCAGACCTGTCTGAACAGGCGGAGCCGCTGCCGGATTTTGATGGCGGAGCCAACTCTTCAGAACCGGAGCCGCCAGCGGAAGCTGAGCCTCCGGTCGAAGCTCCGGTTCAGGAATCTGAGCCGGAACCAGAACCAGCGCAGGTCGTCGAGCCAGAGCCTGAAGCGCCGATCGAACAGCCGATTGCTGAACAGGAGCCTGAGAAGGGGACCCTTCTGGGTATCCCGGTTTGGGCCTGGGGTGCCGGCGCAGCCTTGCTGGTTGCTATCGTGGGCCTTGGTTTGTTTGCATGGCGTCAGAAAAAAGCGAGGGCAGAACAGGAGCAGGCGGCAGCGGCTGAGCGTGAAACCCTGGAAGACCTGGCTGAAGAGTCTGAGGAGCCACCAGTGGTTGAGCCGGAACCTCCGGCAGCGTCAGAGTCGGTGGAAGCGGAGGCTGAACCTGAACCTGCCCTGGAAACAGCTCCAGAGCTGGTGTCTGCCGAAGAGCCGGAACCTGAAGACATTCCGGAACTCTCGCAGGCTGACAGCGAACCGGACGAGATTCCGGATGAGGCCGTACCCGAAGTAACGGAAGAGCTGCCATCGGCTGAACTGGAGCCGGAAGAGGATGACATCCCCTTGGCAGACGATACGGTTGGCGCCGAGGCGGAGCCAGATCCTTCTGAAGCTGATGAGATCAGCGAGTCGGAGTTCGACATTGATGAGGACGAGTTTGGTCTGGAAGACTTCGACCTCTCCGAATTCGACGATTTGCCCGATTATGATGAAGAGTCTCCGGAGGACGAAAAGTCCAAACCGGCGGACAAGAAAGAGAATCCGAAAAAGTAACCAACAGGAATCAGACACATGAAGTTTACCGGCACCGATAAATACGTAGCCACCGATGACCTGCAAATGGCAGTCAATGCAGCGATCGCGCTGCAGCGTCCGTTGTTGATCAAGGGTGAACCCGGCACCGGTAAAACCCTGCTGGCGGAGGAAATGGCCGCGGCGCTGGGAATGACTCTGATTCCCTGGCACATCAAGTCGACCACCAAGGCCCAGCAAGGCCTGTACGAATATGATGCGGTGTCCCGCCTTCGGGATTCCCAACTCGGGGACGAGAAGGTCAAAGACATTCGCAACTACATTGTGAAGGGCAAGCTCTGGGAAGCCTTTGAGGCGGACGAGCAGGTGGTTCTGCTGATCGACGAAATTGACAAGGCGGATATCGAGTTCCCGAACGACCTGTTGCTGGAACTGGATCGAATGGAGTTTTTCGTTTACGAAACCCAGGAGTTTGTGAAAGCGAAGAAACGCCCGATTGTGGTCATCACCAGTAATAACGAGAAAGAGCTGCCAGATGCCTTCCTGCGCCGCTGCTTCTTCCACTACATTAGCTTCCCGGATCACGACACCATGAAGAACATCGTGGATGTTCACTTCCCGGGAATTCAGCAGCAGGTGGTGCGGGATGCGCTGGAAGTGTTTTTTGACGTTCGCAAGGTGCCGGGGCTCAAGAAGAAGCCGTCGACATCCGAGCTGATCGACTGGCTCAAGTTGCTGATGGCGGATGAGCTCTCTGCCAAAGCCCTGCAGGAGAAAGACTCCAGTTCGGCTCTGCCACCGCTCTATGGTGCCCTGGTGAAGAATGAGCAGGACGTTCATTTGCTGCAGAAGCTGGCTTTCATGGCGCGTCGCCGAAACTGATCACCGACAAGAGCTCTGCTTTATGTTGATTGATTTTTTCCTCGAAGTACGGCGGGCCAAGGTGCCTGCCAGTCTGCGGGAATTCCTGGACCTGCTGGAGGCCATTCAGCAGCGTCTGGCGTTCGCAGACATGGAGGAGTTCTATTACCTGGCGCGGGTGTGCCTGGTTAAGGATGAGCGGCACTTTGACAAGTTCGATCGCGCCTTCCAGGCCTATTTCGAAGGCATCGAGAATCTCGATGATCTGCTCGAGGCGCTGATTCCGGACGACTGGCTGCGTGCCGAATTCGAGAAACACCTGACCGACGAAGAGAAAGCCAAGATTGAGTCTCTCGGCGGGCTGGAAGATTTGATCGAAACCTTCAAGAAGCGCATGGAAGAGCAGAAGGAACGTCACGCCGGTGGTAACAAATGGATTGGTACCGGCGGAACCTCACCGTTTGGTGCCAACGGTTATAACCCGGAAGGCTTCCGCATCGGCCAGAACAAAGGTCGCCACGGCCGGGCTGTCAAAGTCTGGGAAAAGCGCGAATTCCGTGATCTGGACGACAGCATCACCCTGGGCATCCGCAACATCAAGGTGGCCCTGCGCCGGTTGCGTAAATTTGCCCGACAGGGTGCCGCAGACCAGCTCGACATGGATGACACCATCCGCTCAACGGCCCGCAATGCCGGATATCTGGACCTGAAAATGGTTCCCGAGCGGCACAATGCCGTGAAGGTTCTGATTTTCTTTGATGTGGGCGGTTCAATGGATCCTCACGTTCGCGTGTGTGAAGAGCTGTTCTCCGCGGCACGTCTTGAGTTCAAGCACATGGAGTATTTCTACTTCCACAATTTCATTTATGAAAGCGTGTGGAAGAATAACATCCGGCGCATGAACGAGACGCTCAGCACCTGGGACATCCTGCATAAATATACGCCGGACTATAAGGTGATTTTTGTCGGGGATGCCACCATGGCGCCTTATGAGATCACGCATCCCGGTGGCTCGATCGAACACTGGAATGAGGAAGCAGGCGCCACTTGGTTCCAGCGTGTGACCGAGCATTTCCGAAAGGTGGTGTGGCTCAACCCGTTACCGGAAAGCTACTGGGGATCGGGTGGTTCACTGGGCATTACCCAGCAATTGGTCAATAATCATATGTACCCTTTGACCATTGAGGGGCTCGAATCGGCCATGAGGCAGTTGAGTAAATAAAAAAAGCCGATGCGGTTGAGGGCATCGGCAAAGCTCGGCATATTCAAGCGGGGGTTGCCTGAAAGGCGCTCCCGCCAACTCTGGTAGAGCAAATCCGGGGCCATGCCCCTGTATAAATGATTAATATCAATAGCTTGCATCGTCATAGGGCCGGTCGGTCCTTTGTGATCAGCCTTCCTTTCCTTTATTTCTGTCAAATTAGTCGACACTTTTCGTTGCCGATACCCGGCCAAATGCTCATTTGGTGAAATGGATACCGTTCTTGGTTGTTAGCGGGTGTTACTCTTTATTTCGAAATGTTACCTGAGCCGCGCACCAGCACGGCCCGGCAAGGCAGGAAAGTGATGTTCGGCAGACAAAAACCACAAAAGTGCCGGATTGCCCCAGGGATCAGGGGGCTTTGTATATCCGGAATGATCATGGCCGCGATGGCGGCCACCTCCCACGCATCGTCGCTCGATGCGCAGATCGAGCGTCTGAACGCTGACATTACCCGGCATACCGCAAGTGTGCATGCCCTCGAGCAGAAACTGCTGCACCCGGTGAATACCCGGGTGGCGGTCTTTCTGTCTTTGGCGAACAGGCAAGCTCTTGAGCTGGATTCGGTAGAACTGTTCGTCAATGAGCAGCCGGTTACCGCTCATCTTTACACAGAAAACGAACGGAGCTCACTGGGCCAGGGCGGCGTGCATCAACTGTTTATCGGCAATCTGGCGGACGGACGGCACAGCCTCAAGGCGGTGATCAACGCCCGGGCGGCCAACAATCGTTTCGTGCGCCGGGAGATTGTCCACGACTTCCGGAAGCAGCCGGGCACTCTGCGCCTGCAGATGACGCTGAACGCCAAGGCACCGGACTATGAACCGGAAGTTTCATTTGTTGAGTGGAAATAACCGGCCATGAATGGGCGCATGTCTCTGCTTTTCCGAAATAGCCTCGGTGTCTTGGCTGCGATGCTTGCAGGTGTGGCAGCTCCGGTGGCAAACGCCATGGACAACCCGCTGGCAACCGGTGTGGTTCGCTTTGCGCTTGATACGGGTGAAGCTGAGAAGGTTGTCGGGTTGGCCGCGAAGCTTGAAGGCGAATCGGCCGATTATCTCCGGGCCAGACTGTTGCTGGCCTCTGGGCAGGATAACAAGGCCAGGGCAGGGTTTGAGGGTGTATTTAACGGTGCCTCTCACCGTGGCGAAGCGGCCTTGGCTCTGGCTGAAATGGCACAGGAAGAGGGCGATCTCACCGGTGCGGAAAACTGGTACCAACAGGCGCGCCGAACCGGCTATGGCGAAGTTTCTCAAAAAGCGCTTCTTGGTCTGGCGGAGCTGGCCAGAATACAAGGTAAGACAGACGCGGCCGGTCAATACCTTGCGCGTATGGAAGATGGCTACTGGGCGGCTGTGGGCTATATGAACCTGGCGGCGGATTTCGCCCGCGATGATCTCGATTCGTCACGGGCCCTGGTTTCGCTCCGGGTTGCCATGGCCATGGCTGCCAAGGATACCGACACCAGCCGGAGCCGGGCACTGCTTGATCAGCTCAATCTCCGGGCGGGCTATCTCGCACTGGGTAGCGAAGATTACGACAAAGCGATTGATTTCCTTGAGAAGGTCTCTCTGGAAAGCTATCACACACCTCAGGCTCTCTATCTTCATGGCCTTGCCCTGTCGAGCAAAGGCAACCACCGTGCCGCCATGCAGAGCTGGCACCGTGCCAAGAAATTTCCGCTGGCATTTCCGGGTGTTTCAGATGCGTGGATTGGTATGGGCCGTGGTTATGATCTTTCCGGGTATCCGGGCCAGGCGGGAGAATCATGGTTGGCAGCCAACGCGGCCTATGAGGGAGAACGGGTTACTCTTGGCAAATTGTCCGAAAGGATCACGGCTGAAGGAGCCTACAAAGCTCTGGTTCAGGATGCCCGTAGTGACGACATTCAATGGTTTTTGGCCGATAACCGAACGTTAACCCAGCCACGAATGGCGTATCTTCTGCGCTTCATGGAAGAACCCGGGGCCCAGGTGGCGGTGCGGAGGGTAGCGCGCCTTGATGAGATGGTCGCAACACTGGATGCGAGCAAGTACAACCTGGAGGTTTTCATCCAGGCCCTTGAAGTCTTTATGGCCTCGGCCGGTTCAGGGGGGGTGGCGCCACAAACCGCTGGGCTTGAGCAACAGCAGAGTGATCTGGAATCCAGGTTGAATGGGTTGGTGGAGCAGGCGGCAACGCCTGCCCAGGTCACAGAGTTGCGTCAGCTAAAACAGTCCCTGGCAGGAGCCGGCCGCCGCATGGGCGCGTTGAATGAGCAGATCCTCCAAAGACCTGAGCGCCTGGAAAAGGTTCTGGACGAAGCTCGTGCAATGAGAGACGCCACCAAGGATTTACGTTACAAGGCCCTCAGTCTCCGGGAGCAGGCTGCGCGAAAACTGGATGCACTGGCACTGGCGTTTGTTAAAAAGCAGACCCAGCACATGACTCACGCGCTGGACAAAACCGAGCAGCAAATCGCCCATCTCTACGAGTATCTGGCTCTGGAAAACCTCGGGGAGGGTGCACAGTGAATCTGCCTTTTGCTCCCAAGTCCTTTGCGACATCCCTTGTCATGATTATGGCGTTGGCCCAAGAGCCGGTTTCTGCGCAGGAATCGTTCCGCGTGGAGTTGGGGCGGGATGGTGAAACCCTGGGGGATATGCGCCCGGTGTTTCTGAAATTTGAGAGCCGGCCGCTGCCGGCGATTTCGCCTCTTGAAGTGGCTCGCCGTTATCAGAAGCTGTTTGAGTCCTCGGATGAGCCTGAAGTGCGGATAGACGCCCTGAATCGGCTCAACAACATCCGTGATAGGTCTGGAGAGGACGTCGGGTTCTCCGAAGAGCGGGAAGCGGCCATCTATGAGGAAGTGCTCGAGAGCTACGAAAGCATTCTGGCCAAAGGGTCCTTTTCCGGGCGTCTCGACGAGTTGCTGTACCAGATGGCCAAGGCCCACGCGCTGACCGGGCAACCGGAGCAGTCCATCGCAAGACTGAAACAGCTTGTTGGGCTTTACCCGAACTCGGAACTGGTACCTGAGGCCCGTTTTCGCATAGCGGAAGCGGCCTTCTCCGCCGGCCGTTACGCAGAGGCTGAGGCCGGTTACCGGCAGTTGCTGGAGCATGACAGCCATCAGGAGCTCGCCGCCAAAGCCCGCTACATGCTCGGCTGGAGTCAGTTTAAACAGGGTGAGCCCGCCTGGACCCGCGCGGCAGATACGTTCATGGCGGTACTGGATCAGCAATTGCCCGACCAATCCACGCTGGCCAACCCGCCGGCGCAGTCCATGGATATGCTGGAGGACACCTTCCGGGTGCTGGCTTTGATGGCGTCCCGCCAGAGTGATGCCCGGACCCTTGCCGGCTGGCTGGATGGTCGTGAGTCATCAGCATGGCAGCATCTGTTATACGACCGGCTTGCGGATCTGCATGCGGTGGAACGTCGTTATGAACGGGCGGTGTCAGTCAACAACGCTTTTGTGTCCGAGTTTCCGGGCCACACAGCGAGCCCGGATTTCCTGGCCCAGAGTGTGTCCTACTGGCAACTGGCCGGTATAACCTCAAAAGCTCTGGCGGCGCGGGATGATTACGTCCAGCGTTTGGGGGCAGAGGCCCGATTCCAGACGATGACTCCTGAGCAGAAGGGGCTTTGGGCGCAATACACCCGCTTCCTCGCTGATCACTACTACGCCACCGGTACAGACCTCAGTAGCCGGAACCAAACGGCTGCCGCCAGTGAAGCCTGGGCCAAAGCCGCCCATTATTACGAGCGGCTTGCATCTCGCTCGGATCAAGCCGGGGAACTGCTCCATCTCGCAGGCGATGCCCGGTTACTGGCTGGCGATCGGGCTGAAGCCGTCAGGAATTTCCGGGCCGCCGCCTACGACCATCGCCACGGGGATTCCCGGGATTCGGCCTGGGCCGCTATCCGAATTGTTCGTGAGGATCTTGAGCTGGCATCAGGAGAGAGCAGAACTGCGACGCTGCTCGTCCTGAGCAACGAAGAGCAGCAATATGCAGAGGCGTTTGGCCCGGATGAACGTCTGTCGGGGCTCCGTGCCGACCTTGCCAACCGTTGGTACGACCTGGGCGAATTCGAGCGTGCCCTGCAATACGCCAGCTCTACACTGACCTGGGAGCGGGCGGGGGTTACCGAGCGTTACGCCGCGTGGTTGGTGACCGCGCGTATTCGACAGAAAAACAACGAGTTTGGGCTCGCTGAACGTGCGTGGCGCCAGGCTTTGCCATTGGCTGACGAAGCCAGCCCGGATGCAGAAAGCCAAAGGCGCAGTCTTCTGGAACAACTCGCGTCCGCTATCTATCAGCAGGGTGAAAAGGCTGCTCGTGCCGGCGACGCAACTTTGGCCGTGGCGCATTTCCAGAGGGTTGAGGGCGTAATGCCGGGCTCTGAAATTGCGATCAAGGCTCGCTATGATGCCGCGAATACCCTGCTTCGGGCATCCGACTGGCTGGCTGCCATCAATGAACTCCAACGCTTCCGGATGGATTATCCGAGTCATGAGCTTACGCCTGAAACCAGTGAGAAGCTGGTTCTTGCCTATCAGGAATCTGGCCAGGGATTAAAAGCCGCTGAAGAGCTGCTGAGTCGCTCAGAAACGCTTGCGGACCCGTGGCCCACCAGGCTGCGTGCTGCGGCCATTTTCCACGCAGAGGGTGACAGCGCTTCCAGAAACCAGCTTTACAAAAACTGGCTGGCGGTTGCACCCACGCCCGATTCCGCCGAGGAGCATGTTCAACAGCAGACCATGCGCCAGCGCCTGATCGAATCGGGCGACGCTACGGGTGCCATACGTGAACAACTGCTGGCTCAGGAAAGAGCCAGTCAGTGGCATTCTGAGGATACCCTGCAATGGGCTGCCGATGCTGCACTGTTCTTTGGTGCCCAGACGGCAGAGCGTTTTTCCGGCATTGCACTGGTTCACCCGCTGGAGCAGTCACTTGCACGAAAGCAGGCGGCCATGCAGCAGGCTCAGGAGTATCTCCAGGAGGCAGAGTCCTTTGCCGGCGATGGAGTACGTTCGGAGGTTTTATATCGCCGTGCTGAACTCTATCGAACACTGGCGTCTGACCTCATGTCCTCTGAAGTACCTGCGGAACTGAACGAAATGGAAGCCATGCAGTATCAGATGCTCCTGGAAGAGGAAGCGTTTCCGCTTGAGGAAGAGGCCATGGCGCTGCACGCCCGCAACCACGAACGTATCCCCACGGAGGGTTTCGATGAGTGGATTCAGCGCAGCCTGGAGGCCCTGGCCACCATGCACCCCGGGCGCTACGACCGACAGCTTCGCTGGATGAGTTGGACGACGGACACCAATCAGGGAGGCTCATGATGAGGTTGAGAGGGATACCCCAGGTTTTCCGGTTTTTACTTCTTCTGGTTCTTGCGGGGTTGGCTGGCTGCGCTTCCAAAGCGCCGGCACCTGAAAAAGTGGCGCCGGTGTATCAGCCGGAACAGTCAAAAGAGTGGGAGCGGCAGGGCCGGCAGGCCTACGAAGCCGGTGACCGGAAGATGGCGCTGGAGGCCTGGCACCAGGCGGTTGCGGCGGATCCTGCCAACGTGAGGGTTCGCAACAATCTGGCACTGCTTCTTAAAGAGCAGGAGCGCTTCCAGGAAGCCGCTGAGATGCTGGAAGCGGGGTTGAAGGTGACGCCTAAGGTGGCGGAACTGCATTACAACCTGGCGGTGATATCAGAGCTCTACCTGCTGGACCTCGACAAGGCGCTGGAACATTACCAGCAATATCAGTCCCTGGTGGGGGAGGAAGGCTCGCAGGTTGCCGGCTGGATCGCAGATCTTGAAAGGAGGCTGGAATGATACTGTCCAGGTTAACGTGCTGCGGTTTCCCCCTGTCTGTTCTGTTGCTTTGGCCGGTCATCGGCTATTCCGCAGAAGGCATCAGTAACGGTGGGCAGAGCCAACAGAACGTTCTGCAGGTACGGGGGCTCTCCGCTGGCACCGGCGAAGACGATCCGAGAATTCTGTACATATTGCCCTGGCAAACGCCGAGCCTGCCCCGGCGCCCGAGAACCGAGCTCAATCAACAGGCACCGGAACTCTTGCGTCCGGTGCCTCAACCGGTTCTGGAGAATCACCGCCAGTTCCGCGAAACCCTGAATCCCCTCGTGCTGAAATCAACGCTGTCTGCAGGGCAGCGCGCCGCAACCGCCGAATCGCAACCGTAACGTCGCAGTAGATGGAGAACTACACCATGCTTGATACCGTTATCCGCTTTTTCCAGGAGGGTGGTCCCTTCATGTACCCGATTGCCATTGTGCTTGCACTGGGGCTGGCGATCACTCTGGAACGTTTTCTGTATCTCGGAGCGGTTCGCCGTCGAAACCGGGTGGCATTTGAGCGCGGCATTCTGCCCGCCCTGCAAAAACGTGATTACCAGCGTGCCATGAAGGCGGCGTCCAGCTCAGACAGCGCAATTGCTTCAGTGCTTGGCGCAGGCATTGCCCGGTTGATCAATAACTGCCGGCGTGAAGACGTCGAATACGCTATGGAAGAGGGGCTGATGGAAGTATTGCCCCGACTGGAAAAGCGCACGCAGTATCTCGCCACCCTGGCCAACATCGCCACTTTGCTGGGCTTGCTTGGCACCATTATTGGCTTGATTGCGGCATTCACCGCGGTTGCTGCCGCAGACCCCGCGCAGAAGGCATCGCTGTTATCGGAAAGTATTTCGGTGGCCATGAATACCACCGCTTTTGGCCTCATGTCGGCCATTCCGCTGCTGCTGTTCCATGCGGTACTTCAGACCCGCACTAACGAGATTGTCGACAGTTTTGAAATGGCGGGGGTCAAGCTCCTTAACATGGTGTCTGAGTCCGCAAACCGGCCGGCGGCGGCCGCCTGATGGTGCCGGCATTCCAGGATCTGATCAGGAGTAGCCGAACATGAGACGTCGACATCGCAGACTGACAGCCTCGGCAGACCTCGACATTACCGCCTTTCTCAATCTGATGATTGTGCTGGTGCCGGTGTTGCTTCTGGGCATGGTGTTCAGCCAGATCCGGATGATCGAGCTTAACTTTCCGGGCATGGAAGCGGGGCAGGCGCCGGATGCCGAATCGTTCCGGCTGGTGGTGACGGTGCTCCCGGAGGGTATTGAGGTGGCGGACAGCGACCGCGGCCTCATTGATGTGTTGCCTGTTACCGGGCAGGGCCAGGCCTATTCACGTCTGAGTGAACTGTTGCAGCGGATTAAATCCCGGATGCCCGACAAGACGGACGTGATCCTGGAAGTCGGACCAGACGTTGACTACCAGACTCTGGTGTCGGTTATGGATACGGTGCGCTCTTACCAGGCGGTGGTGGCAGCGAGCGTTGTGGAAGCAGAGCTCTTTCCGGATGTGTCTTTGATGGATGCTGGTGAGGATCGCAATCTGGCCGCGCGACCGATGGAAGGCAAAGGAGAAGGCGCGTGAAGTTGTCGAGACGAGCCCGACTGCGCCAGCGACACTATGGCCGGATGCACAAGGCGGGCGGCCTGAACCTGGTGTCACTGATGGATATCTTTACCATCCTGGTGTTCTTCCTGATGGTGAATTCCTCGGATGTGAAGGTCATGCAGAACACTGCGGATGTTCCCCTGCCCAGTTCGACCGCCCAACAGGAAGCCGTGGAAAATCTGACCGTACAGGTGGTCGGCCAGTCCATTCTGGTCCAGGGCCGGGAAGTGGCGCGCCTGGACGGCATCGAAGCCACGGATACCCGCATTGCCGGCTTGTCCGAAGAGTTGGCGTACCGAAGGAACCGTTGGGCTGAGGTACCGGAAAACGGTCTTGAAGTTACGATTATGGCAGCGAAAGATACCGATTACCGGTTGCTGAGAAAGATCATGCAGACCTGTGTCGATGAGCAGTTCCGGCAGGTACGACTGGCGGTGGAGTCGGAGGTTCGAAATGGTTGATCACAGGGAGCTGTCGCAACCTTCCCGGCTGCCCTGGTCCAGGGACAGAGCAGAGTCAGGCCGCTTCGGCCTGATAACCGGGCTGATGCTGGCGCTGTTTCTGATTCCTGCCCTCATTATTCCGGGCCTGCAGGTACCGGAACCTGAGCGTGAACAGGCGGAGCAATTGCCGCCTCGGCTGGCGAAGCTGGTACAGCCACCCAAGCCGGTTGAGCCACCCGAGCCGGTTGTGGAGCCAGAACCTGAGCAACCCAAGCCAGAGCCAGAGCCGGAACCGACGCAGGTTGAGGAGCCGCCACAGACCCGTCCTGAGCCGACTGTCGCAAAAACGGAGCCGAAGCCTGCGCCGCAGACGACCGAGCAGGCTCGTGAAACCGCCTCACGTTCCGGCCTGTTTGCCATGAAAGACCGGCTCAGTGCTCTGACGTCTGTGGACACTCCGGCACCTGAGGTGCAGCGTGTCGCGAATGTTAATAACAGTCAGGCGGTTGGCCTGGCACCGGAAACGCCGAATGATTCGGTACTGCAAGGCAGCGGCGGTGTTGAAACCCGCGAAGGGCCAGTTAGGGAAGTCGAACTGGCTAAGCATGAAACCAGTGACGTAGCCGCTCTCCGGGAAACCGCGCCTCAGGTGGCAAGCCAGCCGGAACCCGCCCGGCCGTCAGTGGGCGAGCGTGCCATGAGCAATATCCGGCAGGTATTTGATGCCCAGAAGAGCGTGCTCTATTCCCTGTACCAGCGGGAGTTACGGCAGGATCCAACCCTTGAGGGTAAGGTTACCCTGGAACTGGTGATTGAGCCGGATGGCAGTGTCTCAGCTTGTGACGTGGTGGGCTCGGAGCTGGACCACCCGATGCTGGAGAAGCGCATTGCTTTGCGCGTACAGATGTTCAATTTCGGGGCAGCCAATGTGGAAACCCGGAAGGTACGATTCCCCATCGATTTCCTTCCGGGGTAATGCCAGCCGAAACTCAGTTTTCGATGGTGATTTTCGGCAAGCGGGGTTTTTGCAACGAAATCTTTTCGGTGGGGGCAATCACCTTGGCCTCGCCGGTAACCACCTGATCACCGTTCTGATTGCACACATCGCAGCCAAAAGAGACACGGTTTTTAGGTTCCTTGCGAAGCACCGACAAGGTGACGGTCAGTGTGTCGTCCAGCTTGACCGGTCGTTTGAACGACAGGCTCTGTTCCAGGTAGATGGTGCCGGGGCCGGGCATGACTGTGGCCAGGGCGGCAGAAATCAGTGAGCCACTCCACATACCATGAGCGATGCGCTCCCGGAACATGGATTCTGCGGCAAACTCGGAATCCAGGTGTACCGGGTTTACGTCTCCGGATACCGCAGCAAACAGCACCAGCTCATCTTCGGTGAGGGTGCGTGTGAAGGTGGCTGAATCGCCCTCGTTCAGTTCGTCGTAGGTAATGTTTTCCAGCGTATCCAGGGTGTCGCTCATCACAGGCTCCGGTGATTCAGTGTTCAAGTACGGTTGTACCGTTTCCTGATCTGAAAACTACCTCATCGTTAACAAAACTGCTATTCTCTCCACACTTTTTTGAGGCTGATACTTTCGTCGGGTTGATTTTCCCGAGCGATCGGTCTTGGCAAAACATTACAATCAGGGGGCTTCTGAACCCATCCGGTAGTACCCCACAGCGCCAATCAGACAGGAGATGGTGATGGATTTTGAGCAGTTCTATCAAGACAAATACCCAGCTGGCATCCCCCGGGAAATCGATCTCAATAAATACAAGAACATGGTGGATGTTTTTGAGCAGGCGGTACAGAAGTTTGCAGACAAGCCTGCGTTTACAGCAGTTGGCGTTACCCTGACCTATCGGGATCTTGATACTCAGAGCCGTAACTTCGCGGCCTGGCTGCAGAACAAAACTGACCTGAAACCGGGCGACCGCATTGCGGTGCAGATGCCGAACGTAACCCAGTATCCGGTGGTTGTGTTCGGGGCCATGCGCGCTGGCCTGATTGTGGTGAACACCAACCCCCTGTACACCACTCGTGAGATGGAGCACCAGTTTAACGATTCTGGCGCAAAGGCACTGGTTGTTCTGGCCAATATGGCGGACAACGCGGAAAAGGTTTTGCCCCATACCGGCATCGAGCACGTGATCGTGACCGAGATTGCCGATATGCATTCCCCCATCAAGCGTACCCTGATGAATGCCGCGGTGAAGCACCTCAAGAAGATGGTTCCGGCGTTCAACATTCCGGGTGCTCATAAGCTGCCGGCGGTACTCAGCGCCGGTGCCCGTGAAAAGTTTACCCCGGTCGACATCAAGCTGGATGATCTGGCCGTGCTGCAGTACACCGGCGGTACCACTGGTGTTGCCAAGGGTGCCATGCTGACTCACGCCAACCTGGTGGCCAACCTGACGCAAGTCAGGCCGATGCTGGAAGATCAGGTGGAAGAGGGCAAGGAAGTGGTGATTGCACCGCTGCCCCTGTACCACATTTACTCCTTCACCCTGAACTGCGGCATTATGCTGGAAGCAGGTGCCCATAACGTTCTGATTCCGAACCCGCGTGATATCCCCGGCTTTGTTAAAGAGCTGCAGAAGCAGAAGTTCTCTGCCTTTATTGGCCTGAATACCTTGTTTGTGGCCCTGTGCAACAACGAGGACTTCCAGGATCTGGACTTCTCTGGCCTCAAGCTGACTGCCTCTGGTGGTATGGCTCTGACCAGTGATACCGCGAAAATGTGGCAGCGTGTGACCGGTTGCGAAATCAGCGAAGGCTACGGTATGACCGAGACTTCTCCGGTGGTTACCTTCAATCCCCGCAGCGCCATCCAGATCGGCACCATCGGTCTGCCGATTCCGTCCACTGTGGTCAAAACCATTGACGACGACGGCAACGAAACGCCGGTCGGCGAGCCGGGCGAACTGTGCGTGAAAGGCCCGCAGGTGATGCGCGGTTACTGGCAGCGTCCCGATGATACCCAGAAGTCGTTCACCGATGACGGTTTCCTTAAGACCGGCGATGTGGCCCTGATCCAGGAAGATGGCTATATCCGCATTGTGGATCGTAAAAAGGACATGATCATTGTGTCCGGTTTTAACGTGTTCCCGAACGAAATCGAAGATGTTGTGACCACACACCCGAAAGTGGTGGAGTGTGCCGCCGTGGGGATCCCCGATGCCAAGAGCGGCGAAGCGGTGAAGGTTTATGTAGTGCCCACCAAAGAAGGTGTAACCGCCAACGAACTCAAGGAGTTCTGTCGGGAGCGTCTGACCGCCTACAAGGTACCCAAGCACTTTGAGTTCCGTGATGAACTGCCAAAGAGCAACGTGGGCAAGATCCTGCGCCGTGAGCTGCGGGACGAGGCCAACGCCAAGTAACAGGCGAGGCCCGCATACCAACCAAAGACCCTGCTTCGGCGGGGTCTTTGTGTTTCTTGGCTCCGGTTTTCGTTAGACTGTTTCGCCCTGACGTTCCACCTACCCATTGATGAGCCTGCAGCTGTTAATGACTGACAACACTCGTTCCGAAACTCCCGTTGATTCCCGGGCCGCTGTCAAAGCGATGATGAGCCAGCTGGACGCCTGCAACCAGCAGGAGGCCGCCCGCATCATTCGTCGTGTAAGCCGTTGCAAGGGTAACCCTGGTAACAAGGACCTGGAAAAGATGGCGCAATGGCTGGATCAGGGGCTCGACAAGGTGCGTAAGCGTCAGGCATTGCACAAGCCGGCGACCTTTCCCGCCGGGTTGCCGGTCAGCGATCGCGTCGAGGACATCAGTGATGCCATCAACAACCATCAGGTGGTGATCATTGCTGGTGAGACCGGGTCCGGTAAAACCACTCAGATTCCGAAGATTTGCCTGAACCTGGGGCGGGGCACCCGCGGGCTTATTGGTCATACCCAGCCCCGGCGGATAGCCGCGCGCAGTGTTTCCAGCCGGATTGCCGAAGAACTGGGTGAGACGGTAGGCCAGCAGGTCGGGTACCAGGTGCGGTTTACCGACAACACCTCGGAATCGTCCCGGGTCAAGGTAATGACCGACGGCATCCTGCTGGCAGAAGTGCAGCATGACCGTTTTCTGGATCGCTATGACACGCTGATTATCGATGAGGCCCACGAGCGCAGCCTGAATATTGATTTTCTGCTCGGCTATCTCAAGCAACTGTTGCCGAAGCGCCCGGATCTGAAAGTCATCATCACCTCGGCCACGATCGAGGTGGAGCGCTTCAGCGAGTTTTTCAACGAAGCGCCGGTGATTGAAGTCAGCGGTCGTACCTTTCCGGTAGATATTCGATATCGCCCCCTGGTTGGAGACGAGGACGACAGGGATCAGGGCTGGACCGACGGTGTTCTCTCGGCATTGGACGAGATTGAACAGCATGAACGGCAGGAAAAGCAGCCTCCGGGCGATGTACTGGTTTTTCTGCCAGGCGAGCGCGAGATCCGGGCCCTGAGCAAGGTGCTGCGCCACGCCGACCTGCGTCATACCGAAGTGTTGCCGTTGTATTCCCGCCTGAGCAACCAGGAACAGAACCGGGTGTTTCAGGGCCACAAGGGACGACGGATTGTGTTGTCCACCAACGTGGCTGAGACCTCGCTGACCGTGCCCGGTATTCGCTACGTGATTGATACTGGCGTTGCGCGCATCAGCCGGTACAGTGTGCGCTCGAAAATACAGCGGCTGCCAATTGAACCGATTTCCCAGGCCAGTGCCAATCAGCGGGCAGGTCGGTGTGGCCGTGTGGCGCCGGGTATCTGTTTCCGTCTGTACGACGAAACGGACTTTTTGAACCGCCCGGAATACACCGATCCCGAAATCCTGAGAACCAACCTGGCCTCCGTTATCCTGCAAATGGCGACATCCGGACTGGGTGAGATCCGGCATTTTCCGTTTCTTGAGGCGCCGGATCGTCGTCAGGTCAACGATGGTTACAAGCTGCTGGAAGAGCTTAGCGCCGTCGATGACAAACGGCGTGTCACCAGGCTTGGGCGCACCATGGCCCGATTGCCGCTGGATCCCCGGTTAGCCCGGATGCTGGTGACCTCAGCAGAGCAGGGCAGTCTGGCGGAAGTGTTGATTGTGATTGCCGGCCTGAGCGTTCAGGACCCCAGGGAACGCCCACAGGACAAGCAGCAGGCGGCCGACCAGGCTCACGCACCGTTCAACGACAAGGAATCGGATTTCGCCACCCTGCTGAATATCTGGAACTGGTTCGAAGAGCAGCGCCAGGAATTGTCCCAGAACCAGCTCAAGAAACTGTGCCAGAAAACTTTCCTGAGCTGGATGCGAATGCGTGAGTGGCGGGACATTCACCGCCAGCTCACCCTGATCTGCCGGGAACAGAAGCTGACATTGAATAACCAGCCGGCCAACTACGACGCAGTGCATAAAGCCATTCTGGCCGGCTTGCTTGGCCAGGTGGCGGTGAAAGTGGAAAAGCGGGAGTATCTGGCCACCCGAAACCGCAAGGTAATGATTTTCCCGGGTTCCAAAGTTGGCAAGACGGCACCCAAGTGGATTGTGGCGGCCGAGATCGTCGAAACCAGCAAGGTGTTTGCCCGAATGGTGGCGGCCATTCAGCCCGAATGGGTGGAGCCGCTGGCAGGCCACGTGGTAAAGCACCACTATTTTGAACCCCACTGGGAGCAGAAGCGTGCCCAGGTGATGGGGTACGAGAAGGTCACACTTTATGGCCTGGATGTGGTCCCCAAGCGCCGTATTCCCTACGCCAAGGTAGACCCCGCCGAGTGCCGGAATCTGTTTATTCGCCGTGCCCTGGTTGAGGGGGATTTCCAGTCCAGGGCGCCGTTCATTGCCCGTAACCGCGAAATGCTGGATACGGTCGAGAATCTGGAGAAGAAGACCCGGCGGCGGGATCTTTTGGTGGATGATGAAGTTTTGGTGGCTTTCTACGACCAGAGACTGCCATCGGATATCGTTAGTGGCCGACATTTTGAATCCTGGTGGAAAGGATTATCTGCCGAAGAATTGAAGAAGCTGGAGCTGACAGAGGCCGACGTACTGCAAAGGCCTCTGGATGAGACCTCGGCCCAGCAGTACCCCGACTACCTGGAATGGGAGGGGGTGAAATACCCTCTGAGTTATGAATTTGAACCCACCAGTGAGCGCGACGGTGTCACCCTCAACGTGCCCTTGATGGCTTTGCGACAGATCCCCGCCCGGCGTCTGGAGTGGCTGGTGCCGGGGCTGCTTCGGGAAAAATGCATTGCCCTGGTCAAGGGGCTGCCGAAAGCGTTGCGCCGGAATTTTGTGCCGGTACCGGACTTTGTCGACGCGGCTCTGGCCAACCTGCAGCCAGGCAACGAGCCTCTGGCGATCAAACTGGGTGAACAGCTGCGACGAATGACCGGGGTCCAGATTGATCCGGATGCCTGGCCGGAGGAGGAGCTGCCCCGCCACCTGAGGATGAACCTGAGGGTGACCGGCGATAAAGGCAAGGTCATCGCCGAAAGCCGAGACACCGATGAGCTCCAGGCCAGACTGGAGGGCCGGGCCGAAGAAGCGCTGGCCTCGGCGACGAGAGATGAACCCGGGAAAAAACAGGCGGGTGAATACACCGACTGGCAATTCGGCAACTTCCCGGAGCAGGTTCAAACAGAAAAAGGCGGTATGCAGGTCACGGTGTACCCGGCTCTGGAAGATCTGGGTAATAAGGTGCGGGCTTCTCGTTGTCTGGACAAGCTCACCGCAGAGGATGCCCATCGTCGCGGCGTTGCGCGGCTGATTGTGAACCGGTTCGGCAATACCCTGGCGGATCTTGAACGAAAGCTGCCTCGGTTCAAGCAGTCTGCGTTGATGTTTGCACCGATCGGCCAGGCAAAGGGACTGCTGGATGATCTGGTGTTGTCGACGGTTATGCAGCATTTTCTGGCGGACCAACTGCCCAGAACCGAACAGGCGTTCGCAGAGCTGTTCGACCTCCACCGGGGTGACTTCATTCCTGCTCTGGAAGCTGCTGATGAGCGCCTGTTTCAGGCCATGAACGGCTACCAGAAAGTCGCGAAACAGCTCAAGGGCAAGATTAATCTGGCGCTGGCAGCAAGCATGGCCGACCTCAAGTTCCAGTTGCAACATCTGGTATATCCGGGTTTCCTGGTCAATACCCCGGCTCAGTGGCTGGAACGGTTCGGCACCTACTTTGAAGCAGCGGACATCCGGTTGGAAAAAATGGCGCGGGAAATGGGGCGTGAGCGGGAATTTCTTCACACCATTGAGCCATTATGGGCGCGGTATGCCGCGAAACTGGAGCAACAGAAGCGCCAGGGCGTGCGAGACCCGGAGCTGGAAACCTACCGCTGGATGATGGAGGAGTTCCGGGTGTCGTTTTTTGCCCAACAACTGGGCACGGTAATGACGGTTTCGGCGAAGCGGTTGGATAAACAATGGGAAAAGACCCGTATATAACGTTTTCGGATGCACTATAACGGGGCCACTGGACGATAGTCCCACGGGCAATTCTGCCGGACTGTGTTAGTATTTCTGACATCGTGATGTCAGAAACCGTTTTTATAATTGTGACGTGGGGTTATTGTGATTAAAGCCGTCATCAGCGGAACCGGCCTGTATACGCCGCCCGCCATTATCGAGAATGATGAACTGGTTGAAGCGTTCAATCAGTACGTGGAGCTGTTCAACAACGAGCATGCCGACGAAATTGCCCGTGGTGAGGTCGCTGCCCTGCAACCCTCGTCCTCTGCCTTTATTGAAAAAGCCTCTGGCATCAAGCGCCGGCATGTTATTGATCGGGAAGGTATTCTTGATCCCCACCGGATGACCCCCTACATTCCGGAGCGCAGCAACGATGAACCGTCGGTACAGTGCGATATGGCTGTGGCCGCGAGCAAGGAAGCCCTGGCCCAGGCGGGTAAAACGGCGGCCGATGTCGATGCCGTCATTGTTGCCTGTTCCAACCTGCAAAGGCCGTATCCGGCCATCGCCATTGAAGTGCAGGAAGCCCTGGGTATTGAAGGCTTTGCCTACGACATGAACGTGGCGTGCAGTTCTGCCACTTTCGGCCTGCAGGCGGCAGTCAACTCGGTCGAAAATGGTGCAGCACGTTCGGTGCTGGTGGTCAGCCCGGAAATCTGCTCCGGCCACTTGAATTTCAGGGATCGGGACAGCCACTTTATCTTCGGTGATGCCTGCACGGCGATACTGGTTGAGCGTGAGGAAGACACTAAAGCCGGCCAGGGTTTTGAAATTCTGGGTACTCGTCTGAAAACCAAGTTTTCCAACAACATCCGGAATAACTTCGGCTTCCTCAATCGTGCCGATGAATCCGGCATTGGCAAGGCGGACAAACTGTTTATCCAGCAGGGGCGGAAGGTGTTCAAGGAAGTCTCGCCCCTGGTGGCCGAGACCATTCAGAGCCACCTGGCATCCCTTTCCCTCAGCCCGGATAATCTCACCCGGATGTGGCTGCATCAGGCCAACCTGAACATGAACCAGTTAATTGCGCGTAAGGTTCTGGGTCGCGATGCCAGTGTGGAAGAGGCTCCGGTGATTCTGGACGAATACGCTAACACCAGTTCCGCTGGTTCCATCATCGCGTTCCACAAATACAAGGACGATCTGAAAGCCGGCGATCTGGGCGTGATCTGCTCATTCGGCGCCGGCTATTCCATTGGCAGCGTCGTGGTTCGCCACCGCTGAGCCTGTTTATCTCGCTGCCAGCGCCCGCAAGGTGTCTGGCAGCGGGGTGGATTTGCGTGTCGCCCGGTCCGTCCAGACGATTTTCGCATAGCCTTCCGCGTAGATATCTCCGGTATCCTTGTCTTTCAACAGGTGGTAAGTGTCCAGGCTGGTATTTCCGGCTTTGTCCGCGTAAGTTTCCACCACCACATTGGCGGGGTGAGTCAGCTCCTTCAGGAATGTGGCGCTGGTCTTTATAATGACCGGCCCGGTGGCGTCTTCGGCACCACCGAGTTCCAGTGAGGCAAGCCAGACAATCCGGGCTTCTTCAAAGAAACGAAAGTAAACTGTGTTATTGGCGTGGCCGTATGCATCCATATCACCCCATCGCAGTGCCATGGTGAGGGAGCTGACGGGATTTCCCGGTACTGACATCGGATTTCCTCCGGAAGGTTGAAAAATAATAATAAAGCGCCGGTATTGTTGACGAAACTGAACAGGTTAAACAACCCAAGAGAGCGACATGAAAGAGCGTAAGTCCCGGCGCTGGTCATCCTGGATGGTCATCGCAGTTTTCCCGGCCCTGGCGGTCTTTAATCCGGCCATGGCCCAGAATCTCCAGGAGCCCCCGGGTGAACAGACTATGCCGGTTGAAACCGGCGATCCCTATGAAAACTGGAACCGAAAGGTCTTCGCCTTTAATGATGCTATTGACCGGTGGTTTCTCCGGCCGGTAGCCAAGGGCTATCGCACTGTCACTCCAGATCTGGTGGACCGGGGGATTACCAATTTTTTCAATAACCTGACCGAAATCCGTAACTTCACCAACAGCCTTCTGCAGCTGAAGGGTGAGTCTGCGGTTGTGGCGGTTGGCCGTTTTACCTACAACACGGTTTTCGGTCTTGGTGGTTTCTTTGATGTTGCCAACGCCTTCGAGCTGCCCGAGCGGCCAGAGGATTTCGGCCAGACCCTGGCAACCTGGGGAGTGGATTCCGGTCCTTACCTGATGCTGCCGTTGCTTGGGCCGTCCACGCCCCGGTATTTCACGGGTATGGCGGCGGACGGGTTCATGCTGCCTTCGGCGTGGGACTCGGTCGAGAACCCCGAATGGTATTACCTGCGAATGCTCCAGATTGTGGATAAGCGAGCAGACCTGATCCCGGCGGAGAATTTCATTTCCGGGGATCGGTACACGTTTATGCGCAATGCCTTCCTGCAGCGTCGTGAATTCCTGATTAACGATGGTAAGATCACCGAAGATCCTTTCGCGAGTGATGATGACGATCTGATGCTCGACGATTTCTGAGTGTACAAGCCGGGAGGCGACAGGTGATCAAGGACCCGAGAATAACCCGTTTCCGAAAAATGCTGGCGCAGGCCACGAATTATGAACAGTGGAAAGCGGCCGCACTGGAGCTGGATTTTCTTGAGGGCAATGCGGAGTGGAAAGAGGATTTTGCCTCCGATCTTTATCATTACGAGCTGATCTATGATCGCCTGTCCAATCTCAAGCAGTATCGCCAACAGAATGATTTCGAGCGCCTGAAGCGCGCGCTCAGGGAAGGGTTGCATCACGACCTTGGCAACATGGGGAATCCGGCGCTGTACACCCGCTCCCGCGTCGGTACCAAACACCTGATTGAAGAATACATCACTCAGGTCTGTGAGTCGCTGGATTACCTGTGTGACCACCCGGTCCCTGGTTTCCCGGTGTATGACAAACTGCAGTTTTTCCGCGACACCCTGACAAGCTACGGGCGGCCCACCTTACTGTTGAGTGGTGGCGCCAGTCTGGGCATGTTCCATTTTGGGGTTATCAAGGCGCTCTGGGAGAAAGGCCTTTTGCCGCAGGTGATTGCCGGCTCCAGCATCGGCGCCATTATCGCCGGCATTCTGGGGGTTCATACCGATGCTGAAATTCCTGAAATGCTGGTGCCTGAAAGCCATAACCTGAAAGCATGGAAATGGCGGGGGTTGTTAAGCGCCATGCGCGGAACCGGTCTGATGGACCAGGACACATTGCGCCGATGCCTGCGGGAGAATATTGGCGACTATACCTTTGAGGAAGCCTACCAGCGCACGGGGCGCAGTATTAATATCAGTGTGTCTCCGGTGCAGGCGCATCAGAAAGCCCGCTTGCTGTGCGGTTACACGTCACCGTACCTGTTGGTGTGGAGTGCCGCCCTGGCCAGTGCGGCTGTACCGGGTATTTTCCCGCCAGTAACGCTGATGAAAAAAGATCTTAACGGTAATTCGCTGCCCTACATGCCGCGGCTCAAGTTTGTGGACGGCTCTGTTGTGAGCGATCTGCCTATCGAACGACTGATGCACCTTTATGATGTAAATTTCACCATTGTCAGCCAGACCAACCCTCACGTGGTGCCGTTTCTGACTGATCGTGGCCAGGATGAAAAACTGTCGCTGACCAATCTGCCGTCCCACTTGCTGAAATCCGAGGTACAGTTCCACGGGCAAGGCGTATTCGATTACCTTCGAAAACGTGTTCGGCCAGAGATCCTGCGGCAGCTTTCCGGCCAGATGTATACCATTATGGCTCAGCGATACTCCGGCGATGTGACCATCGCACCAAACTATTCCCTGCGGCATTTTCGGCGTATGCTTGCCAACCCGAGCCCTGAGTATGTTCGTGAGATGATTCTGGAAGGTGAGCGGGCGACCTGGCCCAAGATATCCATGATCCGCTCCCACGCACGGATCTCGAAAACCCTGGAGCGTTGCGTTCGCCGCCTGAAACAGCAAAACCGGCGCGCAGCGGAACTCAAACTGGTAAGCGGTGATACCCCGGCCAGGCCCTGAGGAAACATGTACTACGATTTCTTCGGCTTTCGTGAGCCGCCATTTTCAATCGCTCCCGACCCCCGATATCTCTACCTCAGCGATCGCCACAAGGAAGCACTGGCGCACCTGATGTACGGTGTGCAGGGGCAGGGCGGTTTCATTGTGATCACTGGCGAGGTGGGCACCGGTAAAACCACGGTTTGTCGCTGCTTCATAGAAAACGCGCCGGCACATGTGGATATTGCGTTGGTCCTGAATCCACGCCTGTCAGCCAGGGAACTGTTGTCGTCCGTTTGTGATGAACTGGAAATAGCGCACCAACCTGATGCCAGTATCAAAACCCTTGTCGACAGCATCAACCAGGATTTGTTGAAAGCCCACGCTGCGGGCCGGCACAAGGTGTTGATTATTGACGAGGCCCAGAACCTCTCTGCTGAGGTGCTCGAACAGCTGCGCCTGCTGACCAACCTGGAAACCTCGGAAAAGAAACTGCTGCAGATTGTTCTGCTTGGCCAGCCGGAATTGCAGGAGATCCTGGCTCTGCCGGAACTTCGCCAGCTTAATCAAAGGGTCACGGCACGCTACCACCTGGATGCAATAGACCGGCAGGAATTGCCTGCCTATCTGCAGTACCGGCTTAATGTTGCCGGTATGCGGGGTGATATTTTTACCCCCGGGGCGGTCCGTAGACTGTATCGGGAAAGTCAGGGCGTACCCCGGCTTATCAATCTGATCAGCGACCGGGCACTGCTCGGCGCCTATGCGGAGGGAGATCATCTGATCTCCGTCACCCACATTCGCAAAGCGGCAAAAGAGGTCAATGGCGGGCTGGCGATGGCCCCGGCCGGCCGGACGTTCCGAAGCCGGGGCAGTCATGTATGGTTGGTTGTCGCCTCGGTCATACTGGCCATCATTGGCACCTTGTGGCTGCTTGAACTTCCTGGTTCACCCACCCCGGCACTCGCCGAGCCCAAGGCCGAACGGTCCGTTGCAGGTGTGATTGAACGGGAGGCAGAGCCTGAGCCGCAAACGGTATCAGATTCTGACCAGCCGGAAATCGTGGCGCCGGAGCCAACATCGCAGGGGTTCGTGTTCAACCAGCACACCCAGTCGTTGGCTGAGGCCTTCGGCGCTTTGTTTGATCTGTGGGGCAAGAATTATGAACCGTCGGCCAACCCGATCGCCTGTGATTACGCCGCAACGGTAGGGCTGGCCTGCCTTGAACGCCAGGGCAGTCGGAGAAGCCTGGAGTTTATCAATCGGCCGGCCATCCTTCAGTTAAGGGATGAACGCGGTCGTACCCGCCAGGTAGTTGTGGAACAGCTGGATGGTGAGCTGGCCATGATTGCGACGCCGGTGGGCAGCCAACAAGTGCCGTTTCGCGAGATTGAGGAATACTGGTACGGTGATTTCAGGGTACTTTGGCGAATTCCTGAATTCATGACCGGCGATGGTTTCTACGGCGATGACTCCGGCCAGCAACTATGGATCGGTGCCCGGATGATGGAACTTGCAGAGCGTCTGAGCAGCAGTGGGCAGGAGGCGGCCCGGGTCAAGCGTATGGAGATGACGGACCAGGTGCGCTGGTATCAGGAAAAACGCGGGCTCACTGTGGATGGTATTGCAGGCGCCATGACCATTATCCAGATGAACAACGATCTGGCCGAGAATATTCCTCGTCTGGTTTCGTCGGTGATGGTCAGGAGCGGTTAGCGTATGTCGTATATTCTCGATGCGCTCCGAAAATCCGAAGCGGAGCGCCGACAGGGCAAAGCGCCTGATCTCGGACAACCGGTACAGATGGTTTACCGCCCCAAACGTAAGCCGGTATCGGCCGTGGTGTGGGTTGCACTGGCCTTGTTAGTGAACGCGTGTGTGCTGGCCTGGTTGTTCTGGCCGGAGCGAGACGCAAAGATCGTGACGGTGAAGGAGGCTCCTGCTGTAGCCCAGGAACAGTCCGAACCGGTACCCGATGTGCCGGCGGCTCAGCCTGAGCCTGAGCCGCTTGCAGAGACTGAAATAGCGGATCCGGTCCGGGTATCCGGAGGGCAGGACCTATCTCAGGCAACAGGTACAGGCGTGGTCACTGAGGCAGATGGTGATGCCATGTCAGATGAGCCCGGCGTCAACCAGCAGTCCTGGGACGAACCTGTCGTCATTGTTCCAAGTCGGTCCGAAAGTGAGCCGTTGCCACAATCTGCCTTGACGGAACGGGTGCCGCAGGGCAGGGTGCCTCACCTTGTGGAACTACCCCTTTCTTTTCAGAAGAGTGTCCCTGATTTGACCTTTAACAGTCACATATTTGCATCTGATCCCTCCGCCAGTCGTGTCATGATCAATGGCCATTACCTGAAGCCGGGAGATGGCTTTGGGCCGCTGTTGGTAGAACGTATTACCGAAGACGGTGTGGTGCTCAGCAAGAACGGCCAGTTTTTCCGTGTAGGTACCGTACGTGACTGGGTGAGCCCGAGATAATGGCGCTGACAGAGGACGTTAAACAGCAAATTCAGCAAGCCTATCGGGATGTGTTGGCGGGCAAGGATATCCGTGCCCGTTATGGCCAGCGCTTGATGATTGCGGAGATTGCCCGGTACATGGGGGAGATCACCGACAACGATGGCCAGCGCACTTCCCCGCCAGCTACCTGCGTGGTGGAGGCTGGGACCGGTACAGGTAAAACGCTGGCCTACCTCATCGCCGCCATTCCGGTGGCGAAAGCCCTTGGCAAGACTCTGGTGATTTCCACCGCCACGGTGGCGCTTCAGGATCAAATCGTTCTGAAAGATCTGCCGGACCTGCGTAAACACAGCAAGCTGGATTTCAGCTGGACTCTTGCCAAAGGCCGTGGTCGTTACCTGTGTATGTCGCGACTGGAAGCGAGGCTGCACGATGAGGGCCATGGTG
This sequence comes from Marinobacter sp. RI1, assembly GCF_041155085.1. NCBI lineage: Bacteria > Pseudomonadati > Pseudomonadota > Gammaproteobacteria > Pseudomonadales > Marinobacteraceae > Marinobacter > Marinobacter sp. RI1. The sequence continues at coordinate 2,660,449 of NZ_AP031605.1, read as the reverse complement.
ACAGCGATACCATGCCCTTGTTCCTGTTGGATCAGCCGGTAGACGACGAAGCCCGTAGCCGGGCCACCTTTGAAAACATGCTTGCCAGTTATGGTTCCCGGGACTGGGACGGTGACCGGGATCACTGGCCGGAACAGATTCCCGATGAAATCTGGCGTCAGGTGACGACTGATCATCGCCAGTGCACCAACCGGCACTGCGCCTACTTTGACAGTTGTGCGTTCTTTGATGCCCGCAAGGATCTGGACGATGCCGATGTGGTGGTGGCCAATCATGACCTGGTGCTGGCGGATCTGGCCCTGGGCGGTGGCGCCATTCTCCCGGAGCCAGAGAACGCGCTGTTCATCTTCGATGAAGCCCATCACCTGCCAGACAAGGCCCTGAACCATTTCGCCGCGTCAGTGCCGCTGAACTCCACCCGGCAATGGCTGAAACAGCTTTCCCAGGCGCTGGTCAAGATGCAGCCCTGGCTTCCAGCGGGCTCCCAGGCCGCCAAAGCGGTTGAAAAGATCAGTACCGCGGGCCGGGACTTGGACCTGGCTCTCACTCGCGTGTACGAAGAGGTTGAGCAGAATACCGGCTGGGAATTCAACGAAGAGCGCCGCAGTGCCCAGTGGCGGTATCCGGATGGTGCCTTGCCCGAGAAGCTGGCCGAACTGGCTGGGGAAACACGAATCGCCACGGCAGGGTTGTGTCGGCACCTCGGAACATTGGTCGATGAACTCCAGAGCGCATTCGATGAGCGCAAGGATCCCGAGCTGGACCGGGACACAGCAGATTCCTGGTATCCGGTAGTAGGTTCCTTTCATGCAAGGGCGGAAGATCAGCTGCGGTTGTGGATTGCCTGGAGCGAAGGTGTCGCCATCGTCAGTGATGAAGAGAAGCCGGTGGTCGAAGTTCCTGCCCGTAAAGGCCCACCGGCGGCAAGGTGGGCAGTGCGCCAGCGTTGGGACCATGCTGAAGACATTACCTTGTTCTGCTCGCCGGTACTGGCCGATAACCTGCTGTATTCGAGATTGTGGTCGAGGGCTTACGGAGCGGTACTTACCAGCGCCACGCTGACGGCGCTCGGGCGCTTTGATCGCCTTCGTTCACGGGCCGGATTGCCTGAGGCCAGCCGTTATCTGGTAGTGCCCAGTTCTTTCCGGTACGCCGAAATGGCGACGGTGGAAGTGCCGGCCATGGTCGCGATGCCTACCGACGATGGTTTCGCCGATGCCCTGGTCAAGCGTTTACCGGAGCTCTGGGCCGGAGAAAAGGCGACACTGGTCCTGTTCACGTCGCGCCGTCAGATGCAGCAGGTTCGTGATGCGCTGGCGCCTGAATACCCGGAACTGATCCTGACCCAGGACGATATGGCCAAGAATGAGGTGCTCAGGGTGCATTGCAGCCGGGTTGACGAAGGTAAGCCCAGTGTACTGTTTGGTGTGGCCAGTTTTGCAGAGGGCATTGACCTGCCGGGGCGCTATCTGCACCACGTGGTTATCACCCGATTGCCCTTTTCGGTACCGGATGACCCCATTGAAGCCAGTCTGGCCGAGTGGGTGACCCAGCGCGGAGGCAATCCCTTTATGGAAATCACGGTGCCGGATGCTTCTGTCAAACTGGTGCAGGCCGTTGGCCGCCTGCTGCGAACGGAACAGGACACGGGGCGGGTGACCATTCTGGACCGCAGGATTGTGGCTCGACGCTACGGCCAGTTGCTATTGGATGCACTCCCGCCGTTTCGCCGCATCATTGAACACTAGATTTCTCGCAAATCTGTAAACTGACCCATAAAAAAAGAGCCAGCCCGCAAGGGGTGGCTCTCATGGAAGGGGTTCTTAACGAACCCGGGCGTCGAAACAACGCGGAACAAGAAGTCTGAAGGCCTGAATTTCAGATTTCGAGGTAAGGCGTTAACCTCACCATGGTTAAATGATAGGGCTTAAAGGGGCGTAAACGGATCGTCCAAAGGGCGTAGTGACCAGGCTTAATTGGTGTCAAATGTGATGTCCATCACGTTTTCGCGACACCCTCCAGCAACCCTACCTCCCGTGCTTTCGCCAGCGCCTCGGTGCGCCGGCTCACGCCGAGCTTGCCGTACAGGTTCCTGATGTGCGCTTTCACGGTAGCCGGGGCAACGGACATGCGCTCAGCAATTTCTTTGTTGGCCAGCCCCTGGTGGATCAGCACGAGAACTTCCTGCTCACGCTGGCTCAACGGTTCTGTCAGGGCATTTACATGCTCGCCTCCCGGGCGGGCAGTATCGATGGGGTGATTGGCTTCCCGGGAGCCATTAAAAGACGCCTTGCCAGGCTGTCCGGCGGCCAGATCCCTGAGCATCCCGAGCAGTTCCCGGTTCCATCGCCCCGGGGTTCGTAGTCTGGGAAAATCCAGTAGCATGTCCCGTAGTGCAGTGCTCTCTTCCGCAAACAGGCGCAGAAAGCCTGCGTTTTCGGCCCGGTCCAGTGCTTTCTCCAGCATGGCATCGGACTCGTCATTGCGGCCCTCGTGGGCCAGCGCCTCGGCGTACACCAGTAAAATCTCTACCAGGTGTCGATTGTGCGCGTTGCGTTCTGCGGCTGGTATCAGAGCGGACAGGGTGTCCTGGGCTTGCTGATATTCGCCCAGTGCATTCTGCACCCGAGCCAGGGCAATCTGGTTCTGCTCCCGGTTAAGCGGATTTGTCGCTGGTTGGTCCAGAGCGGGTTGCAAACAGGCGCGGGCCTTGTCGGCGTGGCCGGAGGCCAGGTAGCAGCGTGCCAGCAACGCGGAAGCGGCCGGGGGCTCGAATACAATGTGTTCCCTCCGGCGCCGGCCGGTGGTCACGGCATCTTCCAGTGCCTCAACCGCCGTTTCCAGGTCACCCCGGGTAAAGGCGAGGTGTCCCCGTACGTACTGGATCACCACATGCTGGCCCGGTTCGGTACCCTTTCGTACATGATCGAGCAGGGGGGCCAGGTACCCGTCAGCGGTGCTGATCTGGTTTCGCTCGCGATAGATTTCTGTCAATGCACTGTTTTGCCAGCAGGAGATCAGTCTCGGTTGGCTGGGGTCCGAATAGTGTTCGTCCACCCATTGTCGGACTCGCCCCGTCGTCTCAAGAGCAAGATCGGTATCGCCACGGTGGTATTGAATCCAGGCGAGCAGGCCGCCGGATGACAGAACCGTACTGGCTTTGCGCTCTACCTGGCCATAATGAACGGCAGACTCCAGAGCCTCCTCGGCGTCATTCAGTTCGCCCTTGCCGAAATAATCCAGGCCCAGGCCGTAATAGGTGACGGACTTCAGGGGAATGCTGATCTGATCAATGTCCTTCAGCACCTGCCGGGTAAGATCCGAGGCGTTTTTCTCATCGTTGCGGGTGCGGGCCAGGTAGGATCTCACCAGCGAAATCTCGCTGTGCAACGCCAGGGCGCCTTCCGCGTCCGGGTGTGAATCGGCAACACGGCGGTCCAGCAGGTCCTCAACTTCCAGCAGAAGCGGGTCAAGGCTTTCAACCCGGTTTGCGAAAAACAGGCCCCAGATTCTGAGCATCTGCAGTTGCGGGCTGTCCTGAATCTTGTGGGCAGGGATAGCATCCAGCCATTCAAGTACCGGAAGGTGATAGCCGCCATGAATCAGGTTGTTGCCGTGTTCCGCCAGAACCGCCGCCAGATGGTCTGTATCGTTGCGCCGGACGATCTGGACAATCCCTTCCTGGACATGGCCATGGCGCAGTAGCCAGTCAATGGCTCGGGATTGCAGTTCCGAGGCATGGGAGGGGGCGGCACTCTGGATTCGCTGTAACAGGGCTTCCCGAAACAGGTCGTGGTAACGGAACCACTCGTTGCTGTTGTCCAGCGGGATCAGAAAGAGATTCTGGGACAAAAGGCTGGACAGCTTTTCCTGACTGTCCTGGCGTTGCCTGACGGCATTGCACAAAGGGGCGCATAAGCGCGGACAACAAGCCGTTTCCAGCAGGAAGTCCGTCAGATCTTCGGGAAGCTGCTCAAGCACTTCTGTAAGGACATAATCGGAAATCAGTCGGCTGTCCGGTGAGCCCAGGGCCTGACCGGGCAGGACGGCTTCTTTCTTGCCGGCCAATGCTGAAAGCTGCATGGCGGCGACCCAGCCTTCGGTTTTACGGCATATCGACCGAATGTCGTCCTCGGACAGTTCCATGGCCATCGTACTGCGGAAGAATTCCTGACATTCCTCTTCGGAAAACGCCAGCAGACCGGGGTGGATGTCCTGAACCTGGCGGCGGACGCGCCAGCGGGCCAGGGGCAGCGGTGGCTCTGTTCGTGACGCCAGGGTCACCAGAATTCCGGGTGGCAGATAGTCCAGAAACCAAGCGAGCTGGCGATGGAGGGTGTCGTTACTGATAACGTGGTAGTCATCCACCACCAGAGACCAGGCATTGCCATCGGCCGCGAGAACATTCAAAAGGCCGGTAATGGCGGGTGTAAGTTCGTCGGCGTCCTGCCTGGCCAACAGTTTCTTGCAGTCCTCCAGTCCGATCAGGCCGGCATGCTCGAAGGCGCCAATCACGTACTGCCAGAACTGCCTTGGCTTGTCGTCCTGCTCGTCCAGTGAGAGCCAGGCGGTGGGCATGCTGTTGCCGGCGCACCACTGGCTGACCAGTGTGGTCTTGCCATAACCCGCCGGAGCAATAACCAGATTCAGTCGTTTGCCGGATTCCGGTTGCAGCAGGGTGTCCAGCCGTTGACGTTGAACGGCTCTGGAATCGGGTGTTGGCCGGAGGAATTTGGTTGTCAGCAGCATGGCTTCCCGGGATCTGGGCACGTTTGATTAGCGATTGTGTGCTTTGTCACACACAAGTCAAGGGCTGTGTTGACGCAAGGTGTTGTCGGGCCAGCGAAACCAGAGATTTGGTCTACACTGAATACAGATTGTCTTGTATACCAAAAAAGAATGAAAAATTGATCCTTTATGCGTATTATCCGGTTATGAATCCACCAGCGTTCACGAGTTGAGCCTGAGACACTGACTCAGGGCCGGAAATCCAGGGAGCGACAAGATTAATGAAACTACAGCAGCTGCGTTATATCTGGGAAGTTGCGCACCACGACCTGAATGTGTCCGCCACCGCCCAGAGCCTGTTCACCTCACAACCGGGCATTTCCAAACAGATTCGTTTGCTCGAGGACGAGCTGGGGCTTGAGGTGTTTGCCCGCAGCGGCAAGCACCTGACCCGCATTACCCCCGGCGGCGAGATCATCATCCGGGAGGCAGGGGAGATCCTGCGTCGGGTCGAGGGCATCAAGAAAATTGCCCAGGAGTTCAGTAACCAGCGTAAAGGCGACCTGAGCATCGCGACCACCCACACCCAGGCGCGTTATGCGCTGCCGCCGGTGATCCGGGGTTTTATCGAGGAATACCCGGATGTGTCCCTGCATATGCATCAGGGCACGCCGATGCAGATCTCAGAGATGGCCGCCAACGGTGCGGTGGACTTTGCCATCGCCACGGAAGGCATGGACCTGTTCAACGACCTGATCATGATGCCCTGCTATAAGTGGAATCGTTGCGTGATCGTTCCCAAGGATCATCCTCTGGCCAAGGGCCAGGAACTCACTCTGGAGGAACTGGCGGAGTACTCGCTGGTTACCTACGTATTCGGGTTCACCGGTCGGTCCAAGCTGGATGAGGCATTCCAGTCACGGGGACTGACCCCGAAAGTGGTGTTCACTGCAGCTGATGCCGATGTCATTAAGACCTACGTGCGGTTGGGGCTGGGTGTCGGCATTATTGCCAGTATGGCGTTCGATCCCAAGGTGGATACCGATCTCGTGGCGCTGGATGCCAGCAAGCTGTTCAGGCCCTCGGTCACCCGTATTGGCTTCCGTAAAGGCACCTTCCTGCGGGGCTATATGTACGACTTCATGGAACGGTTCGCGCCCCATCTCACCAAGGAAAAGGTGGATGAAGCCGTGGCCCACCAGGGTAGCCGTTCCGAGATTCAGGAGCTGTTCAAGGATATCGAGCTACCAACCTACTGAGGTTGGGGCCAATGAAAAGCCCGCGGGCCGTTAAGGCGACGCGGGCTTTTTTGTGGGCGCAGCTTCGGGCCGTTCAGCCAGACTTGCCGATCAGGTTGCCGGCATGCAGACCACATTCCTTGTGTGTGGCTTCTTCCCACCACCAGCGTCCTTCGCGCTCGTGCTGGCCAGGGAGCACCGGGCGGGTGCAAGGCTGGCAACCAATACTGACGAAGCCCTGCTCGTGTAGCCGGTTATAGGGCGCCTCAGACATGCGGATGTAATCCCAGACTTCTTTGGAACTCCAGTTTGCCAGCGGGTTAAATTTTATCAGTGGTTTTGCATCAGTTGAGAAGGCGGTGTCCAGCTGGACCACCGGCACTTCATTCCGGGTACCGGGGCTCTGGTCCCGACGCTGGCCTGTAACCCAGGCATCCAGCGTGGCAAGCTTACGGCGCAGCGGGTTAACCTTGCGGATACCACAGCATTCCGAATGACCCTCTTCGTAAAAACTGAACAGGCCTTTGCGGTTGACCATGTCCTGAACTTCTTTGGCATCCGGGAACAGGACTTCAATATCGATGCCGTAGTGTTTGCGCACCCGATCGACAAACTCGTAGGTTTCCGGGTGCAGTCGGCCGGTATCCAGGGTAAACACCCTGAGATTGTCGGTCAGTTTGTGAGCCATTTCGATCAGCACGACGTCCTCGGCGCCACTGAACGAAATGGCAATGTTGCCATAGTGGGCGAGGGCGGCTTTCAGGATCGCCCTGGGGCTTTGACCATCCAGTTCGGCCCGGAGAGAGTCGATATCAGTCATAATCATCCAGTCTGTACCAATAACTTGTGTGGCTAGCTTAGCAGTAAACCTTTAATGCCCTGAAGGAATGAGGATCTATATCTTTATGCCATCAAAGATGGGCAACACCGGATACACGATGCATTTGGCCGCGCTTTTTCATATCATACGCCCACCAACCGGGGCGCAGGTGCCTCATCTTTTTATTTATCGTTCAGGAGACCGTTGTGGAACTCGCATGTCTTGACCTTGAGGGCGTACTCATCCCGGAAATCTGGATCGCCTTTGCAGAAAAAACCGGCATTGAAGAACTCAAGGCAACCACCCGGGATATCCCTGATTACGATGTCTTGATGAAGCAGCGCCTGGGCATTCTTGATCAACACGGCTATGGCTTGCCGGAGATTCAGGAAGTGATTGGTACTCTGGACCCGCTTCCGGGCGCCCGGGAATTCCTCGACTGGCTGCGTGAGCGCTTCCAGGTGGTGATTCTCTCCGATACCTTTTACGAGTTCGCCATGCCGCTGATGAAGAAGCTCGGTTATCCGGCGTTGTTGTGTCACAAACTGGAAGTGGCGGAGAGTGGCCAGATCACCAATTACCTGCTGCGTCAGCGGGATCCGAAACGCCAGTCTGTGCGTGCATTCCAGTTGTTGAACTACCGGGTGATTGCCGCTGGTGACTCCTACAACGATACCACCATGCTCGGCCAGGCAGAGGCGGGTATTCTGTTCCACGCGCCCCAGAACGTTATTGATGAGTTCCCGCAGTTCCCGGCGGTGCACAATTTTGACGATCTGAAACAGGAATTTTTGAAGGCGAGCGCGATTCACAGCGCCTGATCCTTCGAAACGCTGATCTGTGCCGCGGCTGTGCGGCTGTGGTGCAGATCAGAACTTCAGCTTTTCCAGAAAGTCCATCAGTGGTTTGACCTTGGTGAGTGTCTCCTGATACTCGGCCTCCGGGTCAGAATCCGCCACAATGCCTCCGCCCCCCCAACAACGAATCGTACCGTTGGACTCGCACAGCAGGGTTCGTATCGCGATGTTGCTGTCCAGCCGACCATCAAGCCCGTAATAGAAGACAGACCCGCAATAGGGCCCGCGCCAGTGTGGCTCCAGCTCCCGAATGATTTCCATCGCCCGGATTTTCGGAGCACCAGTGATGGAGCCGCCAGGAAAGGCATCGAACAACGCTTGAAGTGGGCTGATTCCCGGTTTTAACCTGGCCTTGATATGGCTGACCAGGTGGTGGACGTTGGCGTAGGACTCCAGGGCAAACAGCTGCTCAACCTGCACGCTTCCGGCCTCAGCGTGGAGGCTGAGATCGTTCCGCAACAGATCCACAATCATCAGGTTCTCGGCACGGTCTTTCTCGGATGCCTGAAGTTCATCCGCTAATTTGATATCGGATTCCGGCGACGAGCCGCGGGGGCGTGTACCTTTGATGGGGCTGGTTTCGACTATGCCCTGATCTATTTTCAGGAACCGCTCGGGCGATATGGAAAGAACCGAGGCGTCACCGACGCTCAGGAAGGCGCTATAGGGCGTCGGGTTGGCGGCAGTGAGCTTCTCGAAGGCCAGCCAGGGATGGCCGCAGAATCTGCCAGAGAATGCCTGGGAAAGGTTGGCCTGATAACAGTCGCCAGCTTCTATGTAGCGCTTGACGGCTTCGACACTCGATTTGAATTCTTCTGGCGTTTGCGCCGGAGCGAACGGGGCTTCCATGTGCCAGTGCATCTGGTGGTTTGCCGGGGCCGACAGCCATTGTTCAACGTGATCCTGAATCGGAGCAGGGCATGACGGGTGAATCCAGAGACAGTAGCGACCGCTATTTCGGTCAAAACTTGCGGTCCAGAGATAGAGCCCGGCGTGCATTAAAGGAATGGTCGAAGCGTGGCGCAGTTCAGCCAGCCGCCGTTCCCGGGCGTAGCCCAGCTCGTAACCCAGATAGCCGATCCAGCCGCCGGTGAGATGACTCTGATGTGTGCCGTGCTCGACCTGAAAAGGCGCGGCAATCTCTTCCATTTCCCGGGCGAGATTGGCGGTATCAATGGGGCCCGAACTGTTGCCGGGCAGTTCCAGAGAGCGCACGGCCATGGCCGAAAAGCCACAAAGGGTGCCTCGGCCGGGGCCATCGCCTGTGCTCCCCAGAAAGGCGAAATCGGGTGCCCGGCATGCATGCATCAGAAGCTGGTGGTAGGTCGCCCGGGTAAGTTCCCGTGTTGTTGCCCGGCCCAAGGGTCCTCCGGAATCTTGCTGAAATGATAAACAGGCCACAAAAACAGCGTTGTAGCGTTTGCGGCGGCACTGATCTAATGAAATAGCGTCCTGTTCGGACGGAGAGAAAAAGCCGGTGGCTATTCTAACCGAGATAGCAGGGCACCCCCAGCATAAAAACAATGTGAAAGCCGCGCGCTCCTGTTGCGCGAGCTTTTTGAGGAAAGTGGAGTAGGTATGACACAGCTAAAATCCCGTTTGATGACCTTTCTGATGTTTCTTGTTCCGGTGCTGATGGTGCCGGGATACGCCAATGCGCAGCAGCCGTCCGAAACTGAAATCAAGAAGATGATCCAGGAACAGTTTGAGCGGATGTACCAGAAGGGGGTCGATGACCTTGAAAACCGGATCGTGGTGACTGGCGGGGTAAAACCGTTTGCCGTGGTAACCGACACGGGAGACAAGACCAAAACGATTCGGATCAAGCAGATTGAGGAAATGCCGGCGGATGTCGCCCTTGAGGTACTCCGGCGTTCGCTCATTGCACTGGTAAAGAAAGGCAAGATCGGCGCGACCGCAGTGTTCTACACAACGGCCAATCCCAATAAAGAGTCGGAGGCGGACCGGGTACTGGTGGTCGAGATGGAGCATATCTTCGGACCAACGCTGGCCCAACTGGTGCCTTTCACCATTGATGAAGGCAAAGCGCTTTTTGGCGAGCAGGTGGTTGTGGAGATGGAGAAAAGGATCTTTAACATCAATGTGGATGAGGAGCCCGCTGAATAGTGTTTTTGTGTCCGACAATCCAAGTATCGATTACGTGAAGGTGGTCACGGAACATTCAGTTACCTCTGCAGTACTCTGTAGCCGTGCAGATACAAAAGTACACCAAACAGTCTGCATGAGATGGAAATAACAACAAACTGTTCCAATTAGGAGAACGTTATGAAAGGCCTGAAAAAAATCGCACTGGCAACGGCCGTTGCTGCAGCTCCTTTTGCCGCTCAAGCTGATCTGAAAGCGCTTGACGACACCACCATGGGTAACGTGACCGGTCAGGCCGGTGTGACCATCGAACTGGAAACCGAAGTTTCCATCGGTGAGTTCCGCTACACTGACGAAGGTTACCTGGCAGTTAACGACATCTCCATCGGTGGCGGCTCCGTTGAGCGTGATGCCAACGGCGCGGTAACTGGCGTATCCGGCATGCTGGATGACCTGGTTATCGACATCGACGTAGAAGCCGACGGTGACGCGTTCATTGATGTTCACAGCATCTCTGGCGCTCCGATCGACTTCGCCATGGCTGTTGGTTCTGCCTCTCTGAACGCTACTGACGGCAGCGGTGACTCCACTCTGCTGGCCAGCAACATCGGTATCGAGGGTAACCTCGGCCTGCTGAACATCCGTGTGGATACCGCCACTGACAACCTGATCATGAACGTTGGCTTCAACGTGACTGATATGGATATGGACGTGGACTTCCTGGGTGTTAACGTGCGTGATCTGACCGTTTACGGTTCACAGTTCTTTGAGCAGGGTCCAGCTGGCGGCTTGCCGGCTCTGTTTGCTCAAGCGCAGATCACTGTAGGCAAGGGCACCTCTGCTGCCACCGGTGGCGACGCCCTGGAAATCAGCATCCCGACGTTTGCAGCTGACATCGGTGTTGGCGCGGTTGAGATCGGCGGTGAGTCCATCGGTTCCTTCCGTGTAGACAACCTGCTGGTGCAAAACACCACCATGAAGGTTTACGGTCACCAGTAAGTTGACCTGACACCTTAACGCGGTGATAGCGCCCCGCACTGCGGGGCGTTTTTCTGTCTGACCGAATCAGCGGACAAAAAAACGGCGACCTTTCTGGTCGCCGCTTTTGGTTTCAGGGGTGGGGTAATTATTGATCGGGTACCCGGATGGAAAGGTCAAACCCTCCGCCCGGGCGTGGAGTCAATGTAATGGGGCCTTCGTTGATCGCTTCGGGGATCTGGATCTGATCGATGCCCGGCGGGTTGCCGATACTGAAATTCAGATTCTGGCCATCGAAGCCAATGCCCAACTGATCGTTCAGGAAAGTCTGGGTGAAGGGTTCATCCGGGATTTCCGGTTGCTGGCCAAAGATAATCGGCATTGTCCTTGGGGTGAAGTCCGCAGGAGGCTGTGCTCTGGCCAGTTCGTCGACCGGAAGCAGCAGAGCTCTGCGCAGGAACTCCTCTTCGGCATCGGACAGCGCATCTTTCTTACCCTCATGAAGATAGCGCTGAAGGGCTTCCCGATACGCTTCTTCTTCAGCTTCGCTCAGAACGGGTTCACCTGGCGAGATGGTGAGGGCGCGGATGATCTTTTCCCGATCCGCCTCGGACTTCTGTTGTTGGCGCGGGACAACAATAACGGCGGAATCCTCCACGTAGGTTTCTACCATCTCGTCGGAGGTCATGGTTTGCACTCCGGCCCAGGCCGGTGTGAGAGTGGTGGCCGTGATTGCGGCTGCAAGCAGTTTGCGACGCATTTGGGATTGCCTCATGCTGAATCGGTTCAAAAGAGGCGCTGCTGAGTGTACTGCTTCAGTCAATACGCTTCATACTATTACTTTTGAGTATTCGGTTTGTCCGACAGTTTTTCAACCGTAAAGTGCCTGGTGTGTGATCAGAATCCGGTGCTCGAGGGTAAATAGTTAAGGAACCATTATTTTTGTGGTTTTATGTCCGGATTACTTGCAACCACATTCCTTGAACTTTTGGGCCTGAACCCAGTCGCAGGAGCATGATGCGAAATTCTTTAAACGCCCGTTGGCGACGATGGATCAATCGCCGAATTCCGAGAGCAGACAGCCAGACCCTCAGCCAGAAGAACATCTTCATTCTGCCCACCGCGGCCGGCGTGGTGTACGGCTTGTTGCTGTTGGTCATGCTGATTACCGGGATCAATTACCAGAACAGCCTTATCTATCTGCTTACGTTTATTCTCGGAGCCTTGTTTGTGGGAGCCATGCACCAGACCCACAGAAATCTGTCCGGTCTTTCTGTTGCCCTGGTCCGTCCCGGTGAAGGTCGGGCGGGTGACGACATTCCGTTTGTGCTGCGGGTGACTGCAGGTAAGGATCCAGGCCTTGGCCTGAGCCTGTCGGTTGAGGATTCATCGGTTGAGAGCGTGCATGTTTCGGCGGGGGAATCCCGGGACGTGTTGCTGCCAGTGCCGTCTGCCCATCGCGGCTATCTTCGTCCGGATCGGATCCGTATCGAAACCCGTTTTCCGTTCGGGCTGTTAAAGGCCTGGTCATGGTTGCGTCCTTCGTCTGCCGGAGTGGCCTTTCCCAGGCCCCTACCGGCACCCGATGCTGCCGGGACCGTGCAGGATGGTAGCGAAGCCGCGTCGTCTGCGCCTGTGGCCGGCCAGGACAATGCCGACCTTCGTTCCTGGCGTGAAGGCGATATGAGTCAGCGGGTCATGTGGAAACGCTTTGCCCGCACAGGCCAGATGATTGTGGCCGACTGGCAGGGCGAGCAAGGCAGTCCGCACTGGCTGGATTTCCAGGCGTTTCCTGGCGTTGATGCCGAGTTGCGGCTGAGTTATCTGGCCTGGATGGTGGCGGACCGGGTACAGAAGAATGCAAGGTTTGGTCTCAGTTTGCCCGGCGATACCATAGAGCCGGATAGTGGTTCACTGCATGGAGAGCGTTGTCTGCGTGCGCTAGCGGTGTGGGGCGAACAACCGCCGAGGGATCCAGATGGTCAGCCTTTTGGTACCCGTCAGGCCGAGAATGCGAAAGCGGGAGTATCTGGATGATATTGACCATAGCCAGAGTTTTCTCCGCAAAACCGGCAGAACAGGCGCCCATCGAAGCCATCCCCGGTAACGCGCTTTTGTGGTTGATTGCCAGTTTTGCACTGCTCCTGGTTCCCCAATGGGATCGCCTGCCCTGGTGGCTCATCGCGGCCTGCGCTGTGCTGGCAAGCTGGCGCTGGTTGGCACAAAAGGGCCGGGTGAAACTGCCAGGGCGGCTGCTGCGCACAGGAATCATGGTGACTTTGATTGGTGTTTATGCGGCCACCGTGCAGGGGCGATTCACCGTGGATACCGCCGCGTCGTTCTTTGTGTTGGCCGTTGGGTTGAAATGGCTCGAAACCCGGTCCGCCAGGGATTTCTATGTGCTGTTTTTTATTCAGGTTTATCTTGCGGCCGTGAACTTCCTGTTCAAACAGGACATTGCCTGGGCATTGCTGACGTTCGCCGCCATTGGGTGCCTGATGGTGGGCCTTCAGATTCTCAATGCACCGGATCTACCCGGCAGCCTGAGGGCTGGCTGGAAGCGCCTGGGTTTGCTGCTACTGAAAACCCTGCCAGTGGTTGTCCTGCTGTTTGTCTTTTTCCCACGTATGGCGCCACTCTGGAGTGTTCCGTTGGTGTCCGGCCAGGCCCGCAGCGGGATTTCGGATACCATGCGACCAGGCGATATTTCCAATCTGGCCCAGAGTAGTGAAAGGGCGTTCCGGGTAACCTTCGGGGGCGAGTCGCCACCATATCGGGAGCGTTACTGGCGGGGTTTGATTCTCGACTATCTGGATGATGAAACCTGGCGCCAGAGCGACCCCGACGGTTTCCGGCGGCCAGCCAGGGTAGACAACGACGGTGGTGTCGGGCCGTTGCGAAGTAATGAATACGATATCCTGCTGGAGCCAACAGACCAGCGGTGGGCGTTTGCTCTTGATAACTCGGTAGCAGTCTCGGGCAACGTGGTAAGTACGCCGGAGGATTTGTTCCGCTTTCAGCGCCCCGCCGACAGCCCGGTGCGTTATCGCCTGGCCCGGGTTTCCGCTGTGCCAGCGCCGGCTGAAGCCCTTTCCCCGGCAGAAACTCGGCGCTATCTCCAGCTTCCTCCATCCGGGAACCCCCGGGCCCGGGAGCTGGCACGAGAACTGTCTCAAGATCTGTCCCATTGGGAAGTCGTCAACACGTTGCTCCGCCGTTTTCGGGAGCAAGCCTATTTCTATACGTTGCGCCCGCCCACCATGCCAGACGACAGTGTTGACGCGCTGTTGTTTGATGAAAAACGGGGCTTTTGTGCTCACTATGCCGGTGCGGCGACCTTTGTCTTCCGGGCAGCCGGGATTCCTGCCCGAATTGTGGTCGGCTATCAGGGCGGCGACGCCGGGGCGGGCGGAGATTACCTCATTGTCCGTCAGTACGATGCCCACGCCTGGGTGGAGGTGTGGCTGGAAGGCCAGGGCTGGGTGAGGGTGGACCCGACAGCTGCCATTGCGCCAAGCAGGATTGAATCCGGATTGCGGGATGCGGTGGCCGATGAGGGCTCGTTCCTGGAAAATGATTTGACCTCGCCGCAGCGCTACGGTGATGTCGCGATCCTGCAATGGGCGTCGCTCCAGCTCGATCGAATCAATTATCACTGGCAGCGATGGGTGGTAGGTTACCAGGGGCAGAGTCAGATGGATCTGATGTCCCGGTTGCCGGGCAATTTCGGGCTCAAGGAACTTGGCTACCTGACGGCTGGAGTGGTTGGCTTCACCTTGCTGATCGCAGGGGTTGTCTCGGCTCTTTCGATTCGCCGCGGCGCCCGTAAGGATGCTTTCGGTCGGGTGGTTTTGGCCTGGCATCGGCTGTGCGAAAAGGTGGGCGTGCCGGTCCGTACCGGTGAAACCCCCACGACGCTGGCAGAACGCCTGTCGGAGGCGCGCCCGGAAGTTGAATCGTCCGCCCGCCTCTTTGCCCGGGCGGTAAACAGCCATTACTATATGGCCTCAACGCAGGAAGCTTCCGTGCGCGAAGCGCGCAGGCTTACCCGGCTACTGAAAACGATGAAACGACAGCTCCGTCGTAAATCTGAACCCGCTTCACGGACGCCCCGACATGACTGATATCGCGAAGGACATGCCCTGGCTCGGCCGCGCCTGGACAGCGGTACAACAGCGCCTTGCCCAGGACCGCCTGCCTCATGCTCTGCTGGTGGTTGGTGAGCAGGGTGTCGGGAAAAGGGCGTGGGCAGACGCCGTCGCGGGGCTGCTGTTGTGCGACCAGCCGGTCGGGCTTGACATCGGTGCACCGGTAGCCTGTGGTCAGTGCCGCCAGTGTCAGTTGATTGCGGCGAACAGTCATCCCGATGTCCGGGTGTACGCACCGGAGAAGTCCCGGATGGTAAAGGTGGACCAGATTCGCGCGCTGTCGACGTTTGCCGTGGCGTCGCCCCAGGTTGCCCACCGCAAGGTGGCCATTGTCGACCGGGCGGACCAGCTCAACATCAACGCCGCCAATGCCCTGCTGAAAACCCTGGAAGAGCCCTTACCGGATGTGACTCTGTTGCTGCTTCAGGAAAGCGGGCGGCCGGTACTTCCCACCATAAGATCCCGCTGCCAGGCCCTGACCATACCGTTACCTGATGCCGAGGATGCCGGGCGATGGCTGTCTGCTAGGGTATCCGAGTTGGATGAATCGGCCCGTCCGTCACCAGACACTCTGGCCAAAAGCCTGATGCTGGCGGGTAATGCCCCCAGGCTGGCGCTGGAGTATGCCACCGGTGAGTTTCTTCCACAGAGGGATGAGGCTTTTGAAGCATTTCGGCAGTTCATGAAAGGCCAGATGACGGTGGGGGATGCCGCCCGCCGCTTCAAAACGCTGGGGCTGGACGATACATTATGGTTGTTTGAAAGCTGGGCTGCCGACCTGGCTCGGTGCAGTGCCGGGGGCGAGGTTCAGGACCCGGAGGCGGCAGACATGTTGGGCTATCTGGCCAGATCCAACCCTCCGTGGCGCGCTCATCAGTTGCTGGACCGGGTTCGGGAAAGCCGGAGTGCGGGCGTATATAATGCCAGCCCGGAGCTTGAAGCCACCCAGCTTCTACTGGCCTGGCGGGAGTTGATGCCCCGGAAGCGGCAGACAACGTGAGCGTTGTTCAGGATCAACTGCTATCATTGCGAAATATCAGTAAATTTGCGTAAAAGGTATTTGATATGGGGCCCGGATTCGGAGCACGCAGCGGTATTCTAACCCTGACGATCAAGGACAAGGCGGTTCTCTATGCGGCGTACATGCCCTATATCCGTCAGGGAGGCCTGTTTATTCCTACTCAGAAACAATATCAGTTGGGCGATGAGGTATTTCTGCTGCTTAACCTGATGGATGAGCCGGAGAAAATTCCGGTAGCTGGCAAAGTCATCTGGATTACCCCCAAGGGCGCTCAGGGAAACCGTGCCGCAGGCATCGGCGTCCAGTTCAATGGCGATGACGAAACCGCCCGCACCAAGATTGAATCCTACCTGGCCGGCTCGCTGAGTTCCGATCGTCCCACCCACACCATGTAAGGCCGCTACCGAATGACGGAGACCTCGTTACCCGGTAGCGTTCCAGAACCACAGGCCGGTTGCCATGAAATGCACTGGCCCCTGGATAACATGACTCTTTCGGGTCTGACCTGGCCGAACTCCAGCGAGGAAAGCTCTCGACCACCGGCTATCCTTCTGCACGGCTGGCTCGACAACGCCATGTCCTTTGCCCGACTGGCGCCGTTGTTGGCCGAGAACACCACGGTACATGCGGTGGATATGGCAGGACACGGACACTCGGGCCACCGGCCGCCGGGTTACAGCTATTGGCTGATGGACTACGTCGGGGATCTATCCGAACTGGTGGAACGGCATTTTCCTGAAAGCGAACGTTACCCTCTGGATCTTGTGGGGCATTCTCTCGGCGGGATTGTCTGCGCACTTTACGCCGCCGCATTCCCGGAACGGGTGCGCAGACTGGTGATGATTGACAGTCTGGGCGCGCTCAGTCGGCCAGCACGTGAGACGATCCCCCAGTTGCGGCGGGCACTACAGAAACGCAGGGCTGGTTCGGCTGCTCCGGCGGTCTATCCGGATATTCAGAGCGCGGCCCGAATTCGTGAGGGCGGGCTGAGCCCCCTGAGCCCCGAGGCGGCAAGAACGCTGGTGCCCAGAAACATGCGCATGGAAACTGGCGGGTTTATATGGCGCACGGATGCCCGTTTACGCCACCCGACACCGCTGATGATGACCGAAGAACAGGTCAGGGCGTCTTTGTCGGCCATCCAGACACCCACTTTATTCGTAAGGGCAGAAGAAGGGTTGCTGGTTTCCCGCGGTGGGCTCGATAGTCGTGCCGGTCTGGTCTCCAACCTTGAAACAGTCGATGTGCCCGGTGGGCATCATTGTCATCTTGACGGGGACGTGACTCCCGTTGCCGAAGCGATTAACAGGTTTCTTGCATGATTGATCGTGGTATTTGTTCGATGGTCGGTGCGCTGGCCGGCCTTATGTTGTTATGTTTGTCCATTCCTGCAATGGCGGCGTGGCTTGAAGACCCGCCAGCCCCTTTTCCGCAATCAACGCTTGAATCCACGGTCGAGATACAGTCTGCTGGCCACCTGGTGCTTTTTAGTCCGGTTCGGGAAATTCGTGATGAAATCCGGTCCGAGTCCATGGCTCGCTTGCCGGTGCAGGGTCAGGGTCAGCTGTTTCAAATCTCTCGTGACTCCACACGTCAGGCTGCGAGGGCTCATTACTACCAGCAGTTATCTGAAGGTGGCGCGAAAATCCTGTTTGAGTGTGCAGGCATCGCCTGTGGCCGGAGTAATGTCTGGGCCAACCAGATCTTCCAGCAGTCTCGTCTTCTGGGAAGGGATGCCACCCAGGATTACCTTGTTGCCGCCACAACGGCAGACGACGGGCAGCAGTGGTTGACCCTTGTTTACACGGTGACAAGAGGCAACCTGCGGGAGTATGTCTGGGTCGAGCATCTGAATGTTGGTTTCGGTGCGGCCATTCCCGGGTATACCATTGGAGCTGGCCCGATTCAGGGGCCTTTGGTGATCCCCTGGTCCGGCGGAGTGACGTTTCGTTTTGAGTGGTCAGCGGATGATCGGCGAACCCTGAATGACTGGGCTGGCGATGATGCGGAAGTGGTGCTGGCCTCGTTCACCGATCTCGAGCAGGACGAGCCGATCGAAGCGGCTTTGGAGCGCTCTCGCGCTGCGGCCGAAAGCCTGGCCGCGCTGCTGGGCAAGACGGGTATTTCGCTGAGTCAGATACGCATTGTTCCGGTTGGGCCGGCCGTCCCGATGAATGACCCGACTCGGCAGGGTAACCGGGTTGAGGTGCTGGTTATCAAGAGGTAAGGAAATGGCAGAAAAGGATAGCCCGGAAAAGGAAGCGTCAGGCGGAACCGCAGCCGCGCAGGACGGCGTCACGTCGGTAGTGACCAGTTCTGGTATTTCTGCGGCGTCAGCGCCGGCCAGTACCGAGCGCATGGAGCCATTGCCTGGCAAGGGCAAAACCGTTGCACTCACCCTTGGTAGCGGCGGCGCCCGTGGCTATGCCCACATCGGTGCGATTGAAGTCCTTCAGGAGCGTGGTTACGAGATCGTTGCCATCTCCGGCTGCTCCATGGGCGCCCTGATCGGTGGCATGTACGGTGCCGGTAAGATGAAAGACTACAAGGACTGGGTGACCGGGCTCGGCCAGTTTGATGTTTTGCGATTGCTGGATGTGACCTTCACTTCTGTCGGCGCTATTCGTGGAGAGAAAGTCTTTTCTGTGGTGCGGGATATTCTGGGCGATACGCGTATTGAGGATCTGCCCATTGCTTACACCGCCGTGGCAACCGATCTGCTGGCCCACAAGGAGATCTGGTTTCAGGAGGGCCCGCTGGATCAGGCTATCCGCGCCTCCATTGCCATACCCAGCGTGGTGACGCCTCTGGTGCTCAACGGCCGGGTATTGGTGGATGGCGCACTGCTCAATCCATTGCCTATTATTCCCACCATCTCAGCCCATGCAGATCTGGTAATGGCCGTTAACCTGAGCGGTGAGGATGACCAACAAAGGCGCATTCCAGACGCTGTGTTTGCTCCGGAAGAAACCAGTAGCGATATGGAGGAATGGGTCGATGCCATTCGCGAAAAGGCGTCCCGCTGGTTTGATTGGGATACCCTGAAAACGCTGGGTTCCCGAAAACCGGAAAGTGGCGAGTCGCCGGAACAGAAAATAAGCCGGGAAATGGCAAAGAAAACAGCACCCGAGAAAAAGCGTGAAGACGAATCGGGGCGGTCCAGGCATCGTGACGAGCACGAGACCATTGACTGGGACAAGCTGGGCATTGGCAAATTCGACGTAATGAACCTGACCATCGAGACCATGCAAAGCGCGTTAGTGCAGTACAAGATTGCCGGCTACCCACCGGATCTGTTGGTTAACATTCCCAAAAATGCCTGCAGAAGCTACGACTATCACAAGGCCCCGGAGCTGATACAACTGGGCCGGGAGCGGATGTTGGCCGCCCTGGACCGGTTTGAACAAAGCCGCAGCAGCTCCGGCCCGCTGGCTCTCTGAGCCACAAGAGCTGCAGCCCGCGCCGCAATGCGCGTATAATGCCGCGCACCATTAGCCAGACCAGGAAGCTAAGTTTTGACCAGTCCCGTTGACGACCTGCACTCCATCCGTGACCTGCTTCGGTTCACGGTTTCCCGTTTTGCGGCTTCGCCAATCTACTTTGGCCATGGCACTGATAACGTCTGGGATGAGGCCGTTCAGCTGGTATTGCGCAGCCTGCATCTGCCGCTGGAAAATAACAATCTGTTCCTGGATGCGCGACTGACACGTTCAGAGCGGGAACTGATTCTTGAGCGCGTAGAGCGTCGGGTCAACGAGCGTATTCCGATTGCTTACCTGCTTGGCGAAGCCTGGTTTATGGGGATGCCGTTCAACGTTGATGAGCGCGTTCTGGTTCCCCGTTCGCCGATTGGCGAGCTGCTGGAGAACGGTCTTCAGCCCTGGTTGGGCGCTACGCAGGTTCAACGAATTCTGGATTTGTGTACTGGCAGCGGCTGTATCGGTATTGGCGCGGCGACGGTTTTTGACGAGGCGGAAGTGGATCTGTCTGATGTTTCGGCGGATGCCCTCGCCGTAGCTGAGTCCAATATTGAACTTCATGGACTGGAGGGTCGCGTACGCGCGATTCAGTCGGATGTTTTCGACAACATTGAAGGTCGCTACGACGTAATCGTCAGTAATCCGCCTTATGTGGATGCGGAAGACCTTGCAGACATGCCGGCCGAGTATCACCATGAGCCCGAACTGGGCCTGGCTGCCGGAGACGATGGGCTGGACATTGCCCACCGCATAGTTGCCCAGGCTGCCGATTACCTCACCGACGACGGACTCCTGATTGTGGAGGTTGGCAACTCCTGGGGTGCCATGGATGATGCCTACCCGGATTTGCCGTTAACCTGGCTGGAATTCGAGAACGGCGGCGATGGCGTATTCCTGGTCACTGCCCTGGATCTGCGTGAATGGCAGGCCCGAAAAAGCTAAGATCGTAAATTACAAAACCTGTATAAAGTGCTGAATTATGTCGGGAAATACATTCGGAAAGCTGTTCACCGTCACCACCTTTGGTGAAAGTCACGGCGCGGCCCTGGGCTGCATTATCGACGGTTGCCCTCCGGGCCTGGAGCTGTCAGAAGAGGATATGCAGCGGGACCTGGATCGCCGCAAACCCGGTACTTCCCGGCATACGACCCAGCGTCGTGAGGCGGACGAGGTTCGGATTCTGTCTGGTGTGTTTGAGGGCAAAACCACGGGCACACCGATTGGTCTGATTATCGAAAACACCGACCAGCGTTCCAAGGACTATTCCAAGATTGCTGCCCAGTTCCGCCCGGCCCACGCAGACTACACCTATCACCACAAGTACGGTGCCCGGGATTATCGTGGGGGTGGCCGCTCTTCCGCCAGGGAAACCGCCATGCGGGTTGCTGCCGGCGCCGTCGCCCGGAAGTTTCTTGAGCAGCGTCTCGGGATCAAAGTTCGGGGTTATCTTTCCCAGTTAGGGCCGATCAAGGCAGACAAGCTGGATTGGGAGCAGGTTCACCAGAATCCGTTCTTTTGTCCGGATGCAGACAAGGTCTCCGAAATGGAAGCCTACATGGATGCTTTGCGTAAGGAAGGGGATTCGATTGGCGCCCGCATCAATGTGGTTGCGGAGGGGGTTCCTCCAGGCCTCGGTGAGCCGATTTTTGATCGTCTGGATGCCGATCTTGCCCACGCCCTGATGAGCATCAACGCGGTCAAGGGTGTGGAGATCGGTGCCGGTTTTGATTGCATCGAGCAGAAAGGAACAGAACACCGGGATGAGATGACGCCAGAAGGCTTCCTTTCCAATAATGCCGGTGGTGTTTTGGGCGGCATTTCCTCCGGCCAGCCGATTGTTGCCAGTATTGCACTAAAGCCAACATCAAGCTTGCGCCTGCCCGGCAAGGGCATTGATGTAGACGGCAATCCGGTGGAGGTGATCACCACTGGTCGGCACGACCCGTGTGTAGGTATCCGCGCGACGCCCATCGCCGAGGCCATGATGGCGATCGTCCTGATGGACCATTACCTGCGTCATCGCGGCCAGAACGGCGATGTAGAAGTCACCACGCCGGTCCTCGGCCAGCTCTGATCCAGGGGAGGCGCTACCATCTACTGGCGGCTGTCGAACCTCTATTTCTGGTTTTTCGCCCTCCTTGGAGGGCTTTTGCCCTATTGGTCCCTCTATCTTGAGGGGCAGGGCTACTCCTATCTCCAGATCGCCACATTGATGGCGACCATCCAGCTAACCAAGATCGTTGCACCCAGCGTTTGGGGTTACATCGGTGACCGGACCGGCCAGCGGGTCCGCCTGGTGCGATTTGGTGCTATTTTCGGCTCGCTGTTTTTCGCCGGCGTGTTTCTGGAACCCGGATTCTACGGTCTGTTGCTGGTCATGCTGGTGTTCACTTTTTTCTGGAACGCCATTTTGCCGCTGTATGAAGTCATTACCCTGCGGGTACTCGGCAAGCACCGGGACAAGTACGGCAAGGTTCGTCTTTGGGGCTCTGTAGGATTTATCGGAGCAGTGGCTCTGATCGGCGGGCTACTGGAACTGGTGGAGATTCAGTACTTGCCGTGGCTGTTATTGCCGGTATTCGCAGGGATTGCCGTCTCGGCATTTCTGGTACCTTCCGAGCGTGGTGAGCGCAAGCAGCAATCCGCACCTGTCGGTAGCCTGAAAGCAATTGTCACTCATCCGGCTGTGATTGCTTTTTTCGCGATGAATTTTCTGCTTCAGGTATCACATGGTGCCTACTACACCTTCTTCAGTATCCACCTGGAACAGCATGGATACGGCAAGCTGGCTATCGGGTTGCTGTGGTCACTCGGAGTCATCGCAGAGATAGGCTTGTTTCTGATTATGCACAGACTATCCCGGCGTTTTAGTGTACGGCAGGTGGTGCTGGGGGCGCTGGTTCTGACGATGATCCGCTGGGGCCTGATTGCCGAGCTTACGTCGGTATTGCCGGTACTGATCTTTGCCCAACTGCTGCATGCGGCTTCTTACGGCGCGTTGCATGCGGTATCCGTCCAATACATTCAGGGCTTTTTCGGTAAACACCATCATGGCCAGGGTCAGGCTCTATACAGTGGCCTGACCTTCGGCGCCGGCGGGGCGCTCGGTGCATGGTTATCCGGGTTCCTGGTGGATGGTTTCAGTACCTCCGCGGCGTTCTGGGGTGGTGCCGCCGCAATGGCCCTTGCGATTATCGTGACCTGGCGGGGCTTGCGGCCGCCGCCGGAACCCCAGCTAGCTCATTGACCGGACTCTGGTCGCGTTTCTTCCTCTTCCACTATCTGCAGCATTGCCTGTGCGGCACTGCCCAGTTGTCGTCGGGACAGTGCCACGGCACCCAGAACCCGGGTAACAGGGTGGGGCACTTCAAGCACTTTCAGGCTGTTATCGAGCATGCTGACCGGCAAAATGCTCCACCCAAGGCCAACGCTTACCATCATTTTGATGGTTTCCAGATAGTTGGTTGGCATGAGGGGTTTCAGGGTGAGGTTGGCTTCCAGGAACAGACGGCTGACCACCCGGTAGGTGGCGGTACTGGTATCCGGTAGCAGCGCCGGGTGTGGAGCGAGGTCAGAAAGCGAAGGGCTCGCCAGTGTTGCGAGAGGGTGTTCTTTCCCAACCACGAAGGCCATTGGGTCTGGCCACTGGGCAAGGATGGAGAATTCCGGATTCATGCTGTCGCTGAGGGTCACAAAGGCCAGTTCTGCGTTGCGTTTGTTCATCTGGTCGTAGGCGGCATCGGATTCCATGAATTGCAGATGCAGATCCACTTGAGGGTATTCCCGACGGTAGCGGCGCAGCCAGTTGGGCAGGTGGTGCAGGCCAATGTGGTGGCTGGCGATGGCGTGGAGTTCGCCTCCGATGCTGTCGGCGCTGGTGGTCAGGGCCATGCGGGCGTTGTGGATTTCGTCGAGGATTTTGCGGGCATGGGGGAGGAGTCTTGTGCCGGCTTCGGTCAGGCGGATTTCCCGGTTGCTGCGGTCGATCAGTCGGGTGTCCAGTTGGGTTTCCAGGGCGGCCAGGCGTTTGCTGATGGCTGGCTGTGTCAGGTGCAGGGTTTCAGCGGCTTCTGAGAAGGAGCCCTGGTCGACGATTGTCAGGAATGCTTTCAGGGAGTTTGCGTCCATAGTTGCTGCTCCAATTGATGGGTGGATTCCACGTTGGTGCAGAGATCAGATTCAGGAACCCCCTCCCAAAAACCGCTACAAGCACCCGCAAGCGGGTCCAGCCAGCAATCATAGATTGCTGGCGTTCGGCGGCGCATGAAGCTTCGCTTCATAAACGCTTGCCTCACCCATGTGCGCTTCTCTCCGGCCATCCATGGCCTCCGACATTTTTGGGAGGGGCTCCTGTAGCTACTCGCCAAGCCGTGGTGCGTGTGTTCGAAAGACTCCACGAAAGACTTTGGGGCGCAAACGGGTGGGAAGAGCTTTTCAAAACCGTTGAGGGCCAAGGACGGCCCGAAACGAGCCCACAGGGATGTGCTTGTAGGCGTGTTTTGAAAAGCTCTTCCCACCCGTTTGTGACCTGCACCAAGTTTGATATCTACTATCGTCGATAACCAAGTGGAATGCAAAGAATAAAAAACATGAATTGAGGTTATTCGTGGCGCAGGGGTATGATGTCACCATTCGAAGCAGAAACAGAAACCCCCAGAGAGTGAGAGAGAATCATGGCGGGCAAGACTTTATACGACAAATTGTGGGACGACCATTTGGTCAAGCAGCGGGACGATGGTTCCGCGTTGATTTACATTGATCGTCAATTGCTGCACGAAGTGACATCACCTCAGGCCTTTGAAGGCCTTCGTCTGGCTGGCCGCAAGCCTTGGCGGATTGATGCCAACATCGCCACGCCGGATCATAACGTACCGACCACGGATCGTGACAAAGGCATCGACGGGATTGTGGACCCGGTCTCCCGAACCCAGGTGGAGACGCTGGACAAGAACTGTGACGAGTTCGGGATTCTCGAATTCAAGATCAAGGATCAGCGTCAGGGTATCGTGCACGTGATTGGGCCGGAGCAGGGTGCGACGTTGCCGGGCATGAGCATTGTCTGCGGTGATTCTCATACTTCTACTCACGGCGCTTTTGGCTGTCTGGCTCATGGTATCGGCACGTCTGAAGTGGAGCATGTTCTGGCGACCCAGTGCCTGGTCCAGAAGAAGATGAAGAACATGCTGGTAAAGGTGAACGGCAAGCTGGGCGCGGGTGTGACCGGCAAGGATGTGGTTCTGGCGATCATCGGCAAGATTGGTACTGCCGGTGGTACCGGTTACGCCATTGAATTTGGTGGCGAGGCGATCCGTGGTTTGAGCATGGAAGGCAGGATGACCATTTGTAATATGTCCATCGAAGCCGGTGCCCGGGTGGGTATGGTGGCAGTGGATGACACCACCATCGAGTATGTCAAAGGTCGTCCTTTTTCTCCCAAGGGTGAGACCTGGGACAAGGCGGTTGAATACTGGCGCACACTCCACAGCGACGATGACGCGGTGTTCGACAAAGTGGTTGAGCTTGACGGTTCCGCCATTCAGCCTCAGGTGAGCTGGGGCACGTCGCCGGAGATGGTGGTTGGTGTAGAGGGCGCGGTGCCGGATCCTGCGAAGGAAGAGGATCCCATCAAGCGCGAGGGAATCGTCCGCGCGTTGAAGTACATGGGCCTTCAGCCGAATCAGAAGATTACCGATATCAAGCTGGATCGCGTGTTTATCGGTTCATGCACCAACAGCCGGATTGAGGATCTGCGGGAAGCTGCGGCGGTGGTTAAGGGCCGTAAGGTGGCTGCCAGCCTCAAACAGGCGATGGTGGTTCCGGGTTCCGGTCTGGTAAAAGCCCAGGCGGAGCAGGAAGGTCTCGACAAGGTCTTTATCGAGGCGGGTCTGGAGTGGCGTGATCCGGGTTGTTCCATGTGTCTGGCCATGAACGCCGACAAGTTGGGGCAGGGCGAGCATTGCGCGTCTACCTCCAACCGGAACTTCGAAGGTCGTCAGGGCTTTGGTGGGCGGACTCACCTGGTGAGCCCGGCTATGGCCGCCGCGGCAGCGGTGACTGGCCACTTCGTTGATGTCCGTGAATTGATGAACTGAGCCACAGGAGAGAGACCATGCGAGCATTTACGCAACACCAGGGCATTGTTGCCCCCATGGACCGTTCCAATGTGGACACGGACATGATCATTCCCAAGCAGTTTTTGAAGTCCATCAAGCGCACGGGCTTTGGCCCGAACCTGTTCGATGAGCTGCGTTATCTGGATGAAGGCAAGCCGGATCAGGATTGCTCCAACCGCCCCCTGAATCCGGACTTTGTGCTGAATCAGGATCGCTACAAAAACGCCAGCGTGTTGCTGGCGCGGACCAATTTTGGCTGTGGTTCGAGTCGTGAGCACGCGCCATGGGCGCTGGATGATTTCGGTTTCCGGGTGATTATTGCTCCGAGTTTTGCTGATATTTTCTACAACAACTGCTTTAAGAATGGACTTTTACCCATTGTTTTAGATGAAAAAGTGGTTGATAAGCTGTTCCGGGAAACCGAAGAGAATGAAGGCTATCAGCTGACGGTCGATCTCGAAGCGAAAACGGTGACGACGCCCGGTGGCGAGTCGTTCAGTTTTGAGGTGGACGATTTCCGTCGTCATTGCCTGCTGAACGGTCTGGACGACATTGGCGTGACCCTGGAAGATGCGGATACCATTCGCGCTTATGAAGAATCCCGGCGCAAGACCGCTCCCTGGTTGTTTAATACTGGAAACTGATTAACAAGGAATTGGATTATGTCCCGTAATGTATTGCTCCTGCCGGGCGACGGCATTGGTCCGGAGATTGTGGCAGAAGCGGAGAAGGTTCTGCATAAGGTAAATGACCAGTTCGGTCTGGGTCTGAGTTTTGAGTCTGCTCTCGTTGGTGGTGCGGCGATTGATGAAACCGATACGCCGCTGCCTGAAGAAACCCTGGAGAAGGCCCTTAAGGCCGATGCGATTCTGCTGGGGGCCGTAGGCGGCCCTAAGTGGGACAGTCTGCCGATGGCGAAGCGTCCGGAGAAGGGGCTGCTGGGGCTTCGCTCCAATCTTGAGCTGTTCGCCAACCTGCGTCCGGCCATTCTGTATCCGCAGCTGGCGTCTGCCTCGTCTCTCAAACCGGAAGTGGTTTCAGGGCTGGATATTCTGATCGTGCGCGAGCTGACCGGTGGTATCTATTTTGGTCAGCCTCGCGGCGTGCGTGAACTGGAAAGCGGTGAGCGCCAGGGCTACAACACCTACCAGTACACCGAGTCCGAGATTCGGCGTATTGGACGGGTTGCCTTTGAGGCGGCCCAGCAGCGGGGCAAGAAGTTGTGTTCGGTTGACAAGGCCAACGTGCTGGAAGTGACCGTGCTGTGGCGGGAAATCATGGAAGACCTTAAGCGGGAATATCCTGATGTGGAGCTTTCCCATATGTACGTGGATAACGCTGCCATGCAGCTGGTCCGTGCGCCGAAGCAATTCGACGTGATTGTGACTGGCAACATGTTTGGTGATATTCTTTCTGACGAAGCGGCAATGCTCACCGGTTCTATCGGCATGCTTCCCTCAGCGTCACTGAATTCCGACAAGCAGGGTATGTATGAGCCGTGTCACGGCTCGGCGCCGGATATTGCCGGGCAGGGCGTTGCCAACCCGCTGGCTACCATCCTCAGTGCTGCAATGATGTTGCGTTACAGCCTGAATGAGGAGAAAGCTGCCCTGGCCATCGAGGCGGCGGTCAGCAAGGTGCTGGACCAGGGGCTGCGTACCGCCGACATTATGTCGGAAGGCGGTCAGAAGGTATCTACCCGCGACATGGGTGAAGCGGTTCTGAACGCGCTTTAACGCACCACTGGTTTACTTAATCGAGACCCGACAACGGCAGGATGCAGCCGTTGCGGGATCATCCATCCTGTCCCTGCCAGCGATAACGGTAGAGGGTGGGCATAAAACGAGGTTCAAAGGTCGCACATGAAGCGAGTTGGACTTGTAGGTTGGCGTGGCATGGTGGGCTCGGTCCTCATGCAGCGCATGCGCGAAGAAAATGATTTTGCCGACATCGATCCGGTGTTTTTTACCACTTCCCAGGCAGGGAAGCCGTCCCCGGACGTAGGCAAAGACGGCGTTCCACCACTGCAGGACGCGTTCGATATCGACATCCTCAAGGGAATGGATGTGATCGTTACCTGTCAGGGCGGCGATTACACCACCGAGGTTTACCAGAAGCTGCGTGATGCAGGCTGGGACGGTTACTGGATTGATGCGGCATCCACCCTGCGTATGGTCGATCACTCTGTGATCGTGCTGGATCCGGTTAACCGAAACGTGATCGATGCGGCCCTGGATAAGGGCGTAAAGGATTATATCGGCGGTAACTGCACCGTGAGCCTGATGATGCTGGCCCTGGGTGGCCTGCTGGAGCAGGATCTGATCGAGTGGGTGTCTCCGATGACGTACCAGGCAGCGTCCGGTTCTGGTGCCCAGAATATGCGGGAACTGTTGAACCAGATGGGCACGCTGAATGAGAGCGTCAAATCTGAGCTGGCTGATCCGTCTTCCGCCATCCTCGAAATCGATCGCAAGGTGACCGATACCATGCGTTCCGGCGATTTTCCTACCGAGCATTTTGGTGTGCCGCTGGCGGGCAGTCTGATTCCGTTTATCGACAAGCAGCTCGATAACGGCATGAGCAAGGAAGAGTGGAAAGCGGGCGTCGAGACCAACAAGATTCTGGGTCGTAGTGACAATCCGATCCCTATCGATGGTATCTGCGTGCGGATTGGCGCCATGCGCTCCCACAGTCAGGCGCTGACCATCAAGCTGAAGAAAGATCTGTCGGTTTCCGAAATCGAAGGCATTCTGGCCAAGGCCAACGACTGGGTAAAGGTCATTCCCAATGATCGCGATGCCACCATGCAGGAGCTCACTCCGGCGAAAGTAACCGGCACATTGAGCATTCCGATTGGTCGTATTCGCAAGTTGTCTATGGGGCCAGAATACATTTCCGCTTTCACAGTGGGTGACCAGTTGCTGTGGGGTGCTGCAGAACCGCTGCGTCGGATGCTGCGAATCCTTCAGGAACGTTAAAAAGTGTTACACAGCGGTAATTAATGCCAACTGTGTCCGGTTTTTTGCAAGCCGGTCAGGGGCGGAGGCTGATTTCAGCGTCCGCCCCTGTTATTTTCAAAGGCGCTAAGGAGTTCCGCCCGATAGATAAAAAAACGGTGCAAGGATTGCAGCTGATTGATTGATAAAACGGGTTTTATCAACAATACTTGCCAAACCGAACGGTATAATTGCGATATAAAAACGAGAAATAACAAGGCGAAAGTCATCCAACCTCGTCCGATTCTGTTGAGATACGGCAGTAAAGAATAACGGAGACTGGAAAGGAATAAGCATGAAGGTACGCAAGCTTGCGGTTGCCCTGGCGCTGGCGGGAGGGCTCGGCTCTGGAATGGCTCAGGCGCTTGGACTTGGAGAAATTGAGCTCCAGTCCTGGCTGAATGAGCCACTGGATGCAGAAATATCACTGAATCAGAGTCGCGGTGTTGATCCCGGTGAAGTGTTCGTCAATGTGGCACCGGAGGCCGCTTATGAGCGTGTCGGCCTGGACCGCCACCAGTTTCTGAGTCAATTAAGGTTTGAAGTGGTTACCGGGACGGATGGCAATCTGGCCATCAATGTTTCTTCCCGGGCGCCGGTACGCGAGCCGTATCTGAATTTCCTCCTCGAGCTGACCTGGCCCAATGGTCGCCTGATGCGGGAATATGCCGTGCTGGTCGATCCTCCGGTCTACGCCGAGGAATCTGGTATTGAGGAGCAAGTCAGTGCTCCGGCCACGACAGCCACCAGACAGCAGCCGGCGCGCAGCCAGGAATCTGTCCGCCGCCAGGCGGCAGCAGAAGGCTCCCTGTCGCGTGGCTACCAGGCAGATACGTTCGGTCCGACAGGGCCATCAGACACACTCTGGACCATTGCTCAGCAGGTGCGTCCGGATGGTTCGGTTTCCATGCAGCAGGTCATGCTTGCGATTCAGGATCAGAATCCCAACGCGTTCATTGGTGGGAATATCAACCGCCTGAAGCGTGGTGAGGTATTGCGGATTCCCTCTCTGGATCAGATTCAGAGCCGTAGCCGCGCCGAAGCAAACCGGGTAGTTGCACAGCAGAATCAGGAATTCCAGTCTCCGAGAACCGTTGATGCAACGGATACCGCCCAGGCTGCAGCAGGCCAGGGTGCTGCTCAGGCGGCAGCGGGTGATGAGTTGCGCCTGCTGGTTGCCGATGAATCGGAATCCCGGTCGACCGAAGACGGTGGCTCTGCCGGCGGTGATGGCGATCTGCCGGGCGGTGTTGATGCCGGTTCCGCAGTTGCGATGGAAGAGCTGGAAGCCGCAAAACGCGAAAATGACGAGCTCAATACCCGTGTCCAGGATCTGCAGGATCAGGTTGAGACCCTGCAGCGGTTGCTGGAGCTGAAGAACAGCCAACTGGCGGACATGCAGGGTATGGTGTCGGAGGAAGAGTCTCCGGCCCCGACCGACACTGGCGTGACCGAGTCTGACGCTGAACCGGCGACCACACCTGTAGAAGGTGATCTGGGTGCCGGCACCGGCGAAGAACCGGTATCAGACGGCCAGTCTGATGAAGCCGCTGATGGTGAATCGGCCGACACAGCGATGGCGGAAGAAGATAGCGCCATGGCCCCGGACGAAGCTGATATTGCAGGTGAAGAGCCGTTTGGTGGTGATGTCGACGCGGGCGCTGCGGATGAGGTGGTGGCAGAGCAGCCTGCGGTTACCGAGCAGGAATCATCATCTGAACTTGAGCCAGCGGCCGTCCCCCAGGCCCAGCAGCCAAAACCGCAGCAGCCAGTAACGGCGCCTGAAAAGGCATTTCCGGGTAACATTATTGACGGTATTCTGAACAATCCGATGTATCAGATTGCCCTCGGTGGTGGCCTTATCCTTCTGCTTCTGTTGTTGCTGCTCGTGGCACGACGCAATGCCAATCGAGAGAAAGAGTTCTACGACCAGTTGAACAGTGATGAGGGCGAAGGCGGTGATTCGTTCGACCTCAGTCTCGAAGATGAGGGTGAGGCAGAAGCGGAAGCCGGTGATGCCATTGCCGAAGCAGAAACCTATGTTGCCTACGGTCGTCACGATCAGGCAGCCCAGGTGCTCGAGAACGCCATTTCACGTGAGCCCAGCCGTACTGATCTGCGCCTGAGGTTGTTGTCTGTGTATGCGGACAATCAGGACCGTGACGCGTTTGAAAAGCAGTACCGTGAAGTTGAAGCGCTGGATGATGAGACCGCTATCCAGGAAGCTGAATCCCTCCGGGAGCGCCTTGCTGAAGCTGAAGCGATGCCCAGCATCGACGACCTTGAATCTCAACTGCGTTCGGATTCGTTCGGCAGTCAGCCAGAGCAAGAGCCGGCCACCGAGCAGGCTTCGGATGACTGGGATATCTCCGACGAGCTGAAAGCGGACGAATTTGAAGCCACTTCAGGGCCCGCTGACGAAAATGAGTTCGGTGAGCTGGAATCTGATGTCAGCAAAGAATCCGACGGCCGGGATGACATGATTGAGTACGATCTGTCCGGCATTGGTGAAGAACCGGAGTCTGAAGACGAGTCCGCCACCGAAACCGATTACGCTTCCCTGGATCTGGATTCCGGTCTGGATGAGGCAACCGGGACTTCCGAATCCAAAGAAGAGGACTTCAGTCTGGATTTCGAGTCGGCCTTTGAAGACGACGCGCTCGCCGGTTCAGATGAGCCCTCCTTGGAAGCCGATGAAGCGGCGCCGGTTGAGGCGGATCTGTCTGGTACCGGTTCGGATCAGGAAGACGATCTTGAGCTGGGCTTCGATCTTGATGACGACCTTGAGTCGACGGAAGAAGAGTCAGTTAAGCAGGAAGACACCGAGGTATCGGATCTGGACCTGGAGTCTGATTCGCTTGACGAGTCCTTCCTGGACGAGCTTGATGCGGAGCTGGATAAGGTTGCCGGCGAGGACGATGAGCCTTCTGAACTGGAGCTTGGAGAATCCGATCTGGATGACCTGGAACTGGATGTATCTGATGAAGATCTCGCGCTGATGGAAGAGTTCTCTGATAACGGAGAACCTGCAGGTCCTCAGGAAGACGAACCATCCCTGGAAGATGAGCTTGGGCTGGAAGATGCACTCAGCGAATCCGAGGCTGATGAGCCGGGCGTTGACCAGCAGAATCCGGAAGAGCTGGCGGAGCAGACAGAAGAGGTTGCTGAGGCCGAACCGGCTCCTGAAGAGCTGGAGGACGAAGTCGTGCCGGTGGCGTCAGACTCTCTGGATGAAAGCTCCACTCGTAGTGATAGCGGGTTGGATATTGATGAGAACGCTCTGGATGACGAGGATGACTTTGACTTCCTCGCCGGTACTGACGAAGCCGCTACCAAACTCGATCTGGCACGAGCCTACATCGAAATGGGTGACAGCGACGGTGCCAGGGATATTCTGGAGGAGGTTGCTCTGGAGGGTAACGAAGAGCAGAAGGCAGAAGCACAAGAGCTTCTTAAAAATCTCTCCTGATTCGTTATAATCAACTAACCGCGGCAAGCGCCGGCCATTGAGCCGGCGTTTTGCTTTTTCAGTGGACAGCAATCGGGTCAGCACTTGTTCCTCACGCCTCAGCCTCTCACCACAGACACTGCCGTTGGTAGCGGACGGGTTGCCATCATCTTTGAGTACGACGGTCAGGCCTTCCATGGCTGGCAATTGCAGAAAAGTGGCGTGCGTTCGGTGGAGGCAGAACTTTCCAGGGCTGCCGCCCGCGTTGCCGACCATCCGGTCGACCTGGTGTGTGCGGGGCGAACCGACGCCGGCGTGCATGCCAGTTTTCAGGTGGCGCATTTTGACACGCCATCGGTTCGAAACCTTCGTTCCTGGGTCATGGGAATGAACACGGCGCTGCCGGATGATATTTCTGTGCACTGGGCCGGGAACGGCCAGGGTGATTTTCACGCCAGGTTTTCCGCGATTTACCGCCGCTATCGGTATGTGATCTACAATCATCCGGTTCGTCCGGGGATTCAGCGTGGGCAGGTGAGCTGGACGTTTCGCCCGCTGGATGCCGAAAGGATGCATCGTGCAGCCCAGGCACTGGTCGGCGAACATGACTTCTCTTCGTTTCGCGCTGCCGGTTGCCAGTCCCGGACTCCCGTTCGGTTTCTGGAACGGATTTCGGTAACCCGATGCGGAGAGTTTGTCGTAATAGATGTGCAGGCCAACGCCTTTCTTCATCATATGGTACGCAATATTGCCGGTGCCTTGATGGCGGTTGGTAATGGTCAGCAGCCTGAAGACTGGATTGGTGATATTCTGGAATTCCGTGATCGCAAACTTGCCGGTGTGACCGCCCCGCCTTACGGGCTTTACCTGGTGGATGTCGGTTATCCCGAGTCGTTCGGGATTCCCAAGGCATTGTGCGGACCGGCATTCGTCAGTCCCTGGTTTGATCCGGCCAACAACGCGCCGATCACACCAACTCACATACACCCGAAACAGGGAAAGGCTCCGGCATGACAGCCCGCGTAAAAATATGTGGCCTGACGCGCCCGCAGGATGTGGAGGCAGCGGTAGCCTGTGGCGCCGATGCCGTAGGCCTGGTGTTTTATGCGCCGAGCCCGAGAGCGGTTAATCTGGAGCAGGCCCGAATTCTGGCCGCCAAGGTTCCTGCGTTTGTGTCGGTTACGGGACTGTTCGTGAATCCTGAGCGGGATTTTATCGAAACGGTATTGGATGCCGTGCCGCTGGATCTGCTGCAGTTCCATGGTGATGAGAGCCCCGAGTTTTGCCAGTCTTTTGGCCGGCGCTGGATCAAGGCCGTGAGAGTTCGTGAGCCCGGGCAGATCGAACAGGCCTTTGCCGATTATCAGCAAGCCTCCGGTTTGTTGGTGGACGCCTGGGATCCAAACCGCTATGGCGGTACCGGCCAGTCGTTCAACTGGTCACTGATTCCTGAAAGCAGGCGCTTGCCCCTGATATTGGCCGGTGGGTTGTCATCTGATAACGTAGCCCGCGCGATTGAGCAGGTACGCCCCTGGGCTGTTGACGTCAGCGGTGGGGTGGAGGAGAGCAAGGGTAAGAAAGACGCCACCAAATTGTCTCAATTTTTCAAAGAGGTTCACCGTGTCTGTAAAACTGACTGAAGAAATGTTGAAGGCGCTTCCTGATGCGAGAGGTCACTTCGGTGCCTTTGGTGGACGGTTTGTTTCAGAAACCCTGATGGATTCTTTGATGACCCTGGAAAAGGAGTACCTTCGGTTGAAGGAAGATCCTGAATTCCAGGCGACTTTTGATAATGACCTTGCCGACTATGTTGGCCGTCCCAGCCCGCTCTATTTCGCGGAGCGCCTGACCCGGGAAGCCGGTGGCGCACAGATCTGGCTCAAGCGCGAAGACCTTAACCACACCGGTGCCCATAAGGTGAATAACACCATTGGTCAGGCACTGCTGGCGAGTTTTCTGGGCAAGAAGCGCATCATTGCCGAAACTGGCGCCGGTCAGCATGGTGTGGCCACGGCAACGGTGTGTGCCCGTCTGGGGCTTGAGTGTCACGTTTTCATGGGGGCAGAGGACGTCAAGCGTCAGTCCCTGAATGTGTACCGCATGAAACTGCTGGGCGCGACCGTTCATGCCGTCCAGAGCGGTACAAAAACCCTGAAAGATGCCATGAATGATGCCATGCGCGACTGGGTCGCGAATGTGGATGATACTTTCTACATCATCGGCACAGTGGCCGGGCCGCATCCCTATCCTTTACTGGTGCGCGATTTCCAGTCGGTGATTGGGCGTGAAATCCGCAAACAGGCCATGGAAAAAGTGGGTAAACTGCCGGACGCACTGGTGGCCTGCGTCGGAGGGGGTTCCAACGCCATTGGCATGTTCTATCCGTTCCTCGCGGATGAATCCGTGGAACTTTATGGTGTTGAAGCCGGTGGTTTGGGTATTGAAACCGGCCAGCATGCGGCGCCGCTTTGTGCAGGTCGCCCCGGCGTGCTGCATGGTAACCGGACCTACTTGATGGAAGATGAGAATGGCCAGATCGCCGGAACACATTCCGTCAGTGCTGGTCTGGACTATCCCGGAGTAGGGCCCGAACATGCCTGGTTGAAAGACATTGGCCGAGCCAATTACGTGTCGGTGACTGATGACGAGGCCCTGGATGGCTTCCGTAAACTGACACGCGTGGAGGGGATTATGCCGGCACTTGAAACCGCCCATGCCGTGGCTTATGGCGTGAAGCTGGCCTCAACCATGGACAAGGACCAAATGCTGGTGATCAACATCTCCGGTCGCGGCGACAAGGATATTCACACCATTGCCCAGCTTGATGGCATTGAGATCTGAAGGTATCAGGAGCAGGCATGAGCCGAATTGAAGGCGTATTGAAAGCATTGAAAGAGCAGGGCCGCAAGGCGCTTATTCCCTATATTACCGCGGGCGATCCACATCCGGATCAGACGGTCAGCCTGATGCATACCCTGGTCTCTGCCGGTGCTGATATTATCGAGCTGGGCGTGCCGTTTTCGGACCCGATGGCTGACGGCCCGGTGATTCAGCTGGCCTGTGAAAGGGCGCTCAAGCACGGTACGTCGCTGCGTCAGGTGATGGCGATGGTCAAGGAGTTCCGCAAGACCGATCCGGATACCCCGGTGGTGCTGATGGGTTATCTGAACCCGATGGAGGCCATGGGCTATGAAGCGTTTGCAGATGCGGCAGCGGACGCAGGTGTCGATGGTATTCTGACAGTCGATCTGCCACCGGAAGAGGCAGATCAGGTAGCACCGCTATTTGCCGACCGCCATCTGGATCCGATTTTCCTTTTGGCGCCGACCACCACGGATGATCGGATCAAGGCGATCAGCGAGCACTCATCCGGCTATGTGTACTATGTTTCTATCAAGGGCGTGACCGGGTCCGCAACCATTGATGTTGATGAGGTCGCGAAGAAAGTAGCCCATGTGCACGAGCTCACAGCGTTACCGGTAGGTGTGGGCTTTGGTATCCGGGATGCGGAAACTGCCGCCGCCGTAGGCAGAGTATCCGATGGTGTAATTGTTGGCAGTGTTCTGGTCGATACAATAGCCCGACATCAGACAGATCCTGACGCGTTGCGTAACGCATTGACGGATCTGCTGCACCCGATGCGCGAAGCGCTGGACAGCCTCGCTCACTGAGCGGGCATTATCCAGGCATCAAAGGACAGGACGAGAGCATGAGTAACTGGCTGGACAAAATCATGCCGAGCAAGATTCGCTCGGAATCACGGCAACGTACCGGAGTGCCGGAAGGGTTATGGAAGAAATGCCCCAAATGCGGCGCATTCCTGTATAAGCCGGAGCTCGAGAAGAACCTGGACGTTTGCCCCAAGTGTAATCACCATCTGCGGGTGTCTGCACGTCGTCGACTGGATATCTTTCTGGACAAAGATGGGCGTGAGGAGCTGGCAGCCCACCTTGAACCGTCAGATCGGCTGAAGTTCAAAGACAGCAAGCGCTACAAGGACCGACTCGCGGCGGCGCAGAAAGCGACCGGCGAAAAAGATGCGCTGATTGCCATGCGTGGCACAACCATGGGTGTCCCTTTGGTTGCCTGCGCGTTCGAGTTCAACTTCCTGGGCGGTTCGATGGGTCAGGTGGTTGGCGAGAAGTTCGTCCAGGCAGCGAATGTGGCTCTTGAGCACCGGATTCCCCTGGTCTGCTTCTCCGCCAGTGGCGGTGCCCGCATGCAGGAAGCCATACTGTCTTTGATGCAGATGGCCAAGACCGCGGCGGTGTTGGAGAAGCTCAAGCAGGAAGGCATACCATACATTTCAGTGATGACCGATCCGGTCTTTGGTGGTGTATCGGCCAGCCTCGCTATGCTGGGTGACCTCAATATTGCTGAACCTTACGCTCTGATTGGTTTCGCGGGCCCGCGGGTTATTGAACAAACCGTGCGCGAAAAACTGCCGGAAGGTTTCCAGCGCAGCGAATTTCTGCTGGAGCATGGTGCCATTGACATGATTCTGCATCGTCATCAGATGCGTGAGCGCATCGCCCATCTGTTGGCGAAGTTTACTGCCCAGGAAAAGCCCGGCACCGAAGCCCCCATCGAATTTGAAGTTACTGAAAAGCCGGACGTTGATGAACCAGAAGGGCAGTGAATCCTCCTCAGCCCCCGTTGGGCCTCCGGCCCGCGGGGCGTCTGTTCAAGAATGGCTGCACTGGCTCGAAGCCATTCACCCCACAGAAATAGATCTCGGTCTCGACCGGGTATTGGTGGTTCTGCGGCGGTTGTTCCCGCGCAAGCCTCAGGCTCGCATCATTACCGTGGCAGGGACCAATGGCAAAGGCACCACGGTTACGGCACTTGAGTCGATTTTGCTGGCAGCCGGCAGGAGCACCGGGGCTTATATGTCCCCCCATCTGTTTCGCTATAACGAGCGGGTTCGGATTGGTGGCCAGGAAATTTCCGATGCGGCCCTGGTGACCGCCTTCGAGCGGGTGGAGGCGGCTCGCCGCGGGGTGACTCTGACCTATTTTGAATTCGGAACGCTGGCCGCTTTTGTCGCATTTGCAGACGCCGGCGTTGAGAATTGGGTGCTGGAAGTCGGGTTGGGAGGTCGCCTGGATGCAGTCAACGTGCTGGATCCGGACTACGCGGTGATCACGTCAGTAGATATCGATCATATTGGTTTTCTGGGGGATAACCGGGAAGTCATTGGTTTTGAAAAAGCGGGGATCCTCAGACCGGGTATTCCCGCCGTTTGTGCGGATCCAAATCCTCCATCCTCAGTCCTTCAACAGGCCGCGGCGCAGAAGGTGGCGCTGAAGCTCACCGGCCGTGATTATACGCTTGCGCCCGGTGCTCCCGGACAGGTTTTGCTCACTATTGGCGCCGAGAAGATAGAGTTGCCAGCCGGCCCCTTGCCTGTCCAGAGCGTGGCGGCTGCGACGGTGCTCTCCCGGCAACTCGTTCCCGAGCTTTCACTGGAGAGCCTTCAGCATGCAATACATAGCGTGCGGGTCCCAGGCCGATTTGAAACCATTCATCACGATCCGGATGTCATTATAGACGTTGGTCACAACCCCCATGCTGCTGCCTGGCTCGCTGACAACCTCCGTAGCCTTCGATGTGATGGTGATGGCCACGGGCGTATCCTGGCTGTATACGGCGCGTTGGGAGACAAGGACGTGGAGGGTGTGGTCAGTGCCATGTCCTCCGTCGTTGATCAGTGGTATCTGGCGGGCCTGAATGTTGACAGAGGGCTTGATTCCGACAGTCTGATGAAGCGTGTCGCAACCGTGCCACTTCATGGAACGCCCGGTGCTTTTGGTTCTGTGTCTGAGGCTCTCGCAGCGGCCATGGGCGAGGCAATGTCCGGTGATCGGGTCGTGGTGTTCGGTTCGTTCTTCACGGTGGCTCTGGCCAGGGAAGAACTTCTGCCGGCTTCGGAAGCGCCTTAAAGTTTGTCCATAGGCACCTGGCAAGCTTTGAGTTCTTGCGAGTGGCCGGTTAGTATCGTGATCAAACAGGTTGTTAACGGGAGCCCTCTCAGGTGGATGGACTGAAGCAGCGGATCATTGGCGCACTGGTGCTGGTTTCACTCGCGGTTATTTTCGTGCCGATGATTTTTGACGAGCCCCATTCCCAGAGACAGTCAACCCCCATCACCATTCCCGAGGAACCTCCGTTCCCCGAAGTTGAGATGCCTGAATCTCAGTATCCGGATAGCGAGACCATCGGCGCAGAGGCCCCCAGGAGTTCCGCGCCGTCCGTTAACGACGAGCCGGCGGCCGGTTTCCGGATCATCGAGGAAAACGCTGTTGCCGAGGAGGAGCCCGCCCCGGAGCCAAATTCCCAACAAGTGAAACCAGTATCGGCAGAATCCTCCGCTAAGCCGGAGCCTGCGGCGCCAGCCGAACAGCAAGATGCTGCCTCCACAGCCGGTACAGAACGCGGCGATAAGGCCGAGTTCACCGGTTCACTTGAAGGTGCGTGGGTGGTGCAGCTTGGCAGCTTTGGCAACCAGGACAACGCCCGGCGTTTGCGGAACAAGGTTCTCGACATGGGGTACGGCGCCCACCTGCAACAGGTTGATCGCGGCGATAGCACCCTGACCCGGGTATTCAGCGGCCCGTTCGTCAACAAAGACGATGCCCAGAAAGCCAAGGCGGCCCTTGATAAAGCCTTCGGCTTGAACAGCCTGGTCACCACCGGCGACAAATAACTGGCCGTTGCCGGATTTAATCTGGCTTCGGCAGTTTGGTGTCACCCGGTTTCCTGTTAGAATCCGCCTTTCGTTTTCTCCACCGGGTTTTCCATGGAAGCGCTGATCTGGATAGACTGGGTCATCATTGCCCTCATTACCGTCTCCACGCTTATCAGTCTGAAGCGGGGCTTCGTCCGTGAAGCGTTGTCGCTGGTTACCTGGGTTGGTGCATTTATCATTGCCCGGACGTTTCACCCCCAGATGCAATCGCTTCTGGAGTCCACGGTGGAAACACCGCTGGTGCGGTTGATTTCAGCGTTTGCCATCCTTTTCTTTGGCACCCTGATCGTTGGCGCGATCATCAACAATATGATCGGCCACCTGGTGCGTGCGACCGGCCTGTCAGCAACGGACAGGGTACTCGGCATGGGGTTTGGCCTTCTCAGAGGGGTTGTGGTTGTGATTGTCGCCATTGCCTTCACGCGCTACACGCCGCTGGCCGAGGATACCTGGTGGAGAACTTCGGTCATGATTGAACGCCTTGCGGTAGTTGAGGATTGGTCCAGGCGCACGCTCGGCGACGAGTTTGCCCGCTTCCTCGGTCCGGAGCAGGGCGCTCAGACAGCCCCGGAGGCGTCCGCAGAACCTGAAGGCGTGGAACCCGCGTCTGCATCCCGTTAACATTCAGTTTTAACACTCGGAGATATATCCAGCCATGTGCGGCATTGTCGGTATCGTCAGTACTTCCAACGTCAATCAGCTTCTTTATGATGCACTGACTGTTCTTCAGCACCGTGGCCAGGATGCGGCGGGTATTGTTACCTTCCAGGACAACCGATTCTTTTTGCGTAAAGACAATGGACTGGTGCGGGATGTTTTCCATACTCGCCATATGCGCCGGTTGGTGGGTAACGTGGGCATCGGGCATGTGCGTTATCCTACGGCGGGTAGCTCCAGTTCAGCGGAGGCCCAGCCTTTCTATGTGAACAGCCCCTACGGCATTACTCTGGCGCACAACGGCAACCTGACCAATGCCGATGAGCTGAGCAGCGATCTGTTCCGAACCGATCTGCGCCACATCAACACCAACTCGGATTCTGAAGTTCTGCTGAACGTGTTCGCCCACGAACTGCAGAAACTGGGTAAGTTGAACCCCACCAAGGACGAGATTTTTTCCGCTGTACGCGCAGTGCACAAGCGTTGCAAAGGCGCCTATGCTGTTATCGCCATGATCACCGGTTATGGCATCGTCGGTTTCCGGGACCCGAACGGTATCCGGCCCGCCTGCTACGGTGTCCGGGAAAATGAAGAGGGCCAGAAGGAATACATGATCGCGTCGGAAAGCGTCGCCCTCAATGCTGCCGGTTTCAGCATCGTTCGTGACATTGCTCCGGGCGAGGCTGTCTATATTGAAACCGATGGCACCTTGTATTCAGAACAGTGCGCCGAATCACCCAAGCTCTATCCGTGTATTTTCGAACATGTCTATTTTGCCCGTCCGGACTCGATCATGGACGGCGTTTCCTGTTACAAGGCCAGGCTCCGGATGGGCGAGGTGCTGGCAGACAAGGTCCTGCGCGAGCGGCCCGACCACGATATCGACGTAGTCATTCCCATTCCGGACACCAGTCGTACGTCCGCCATGCAAATGGCCCATCAGTTGGGCGTGAAGTATCGCGAAGGCTTTATCAAGAATCGGTACATTGGCCGTACCTTTATCATGCCCGGCCAGAAAATGCGTAAGAAATCGGTACGCCAGAAGCTCAACCCGATTGACCTGGAATTCCGTGGCAAGAACGTCATGCTGGTGGACGATTCCATCGTACGGGGCACTACCTGTAAGGAAATTGTGCAGATGGCCCGGGATGCCGGAGCACGTAATGTCTATTTCGCGTCGGCTGCGCCCCCCGTGCGCTATCCCAACGTTTACGGCATCGACATGCCTTCTGCCAGCGAACTGATTGCCCATGACCGCACGGTGGAAGAGGTTCGGGATCTGATCGGCGCCGACTGGTTGGTGTATCAGGACCTGGATGACCTGATTTCCTGTGTCAACGATGTCAACGAAGACATTAATGGGTGGGAATGCTCGGTATTCACCGGGGATTATATTACCGGCGACGTGGATGAAGCTTACCTGACCAGGCTGGAGGATCTTCGCAAGGACGAGAAGCGCTCAACCAGCCAGGTCGCCAATGCCGACAATGCCATTATTGACCTGCACAACGATGAAGACTGACACCCGCAACTGCGCCAGGAGACTGCCATGACGTTCGGCCGAGACGAGCAAGTTTGGATTCCCGAATCGGACCTGGAAGGCATGTCGGTTGATACCCTGGCCGTGCGGGCAGGGCAGATCCGCACCGGGCAGCTTGAACACAGCGATGCGATCTTCCCGACCTCCAGCTTTGTCTATGGCAGCGCTGCCCAGGCGGCCGCCCGTTTCGGCGGTGAAGAGCCCGGTAATATCTACTCCCGTTTCACCAACCCGACCGTGCAGGCATTTGAAGCCAGAATTGCGGCCATGGAAGGGGGGGAGCGTGGTGTTGCGACCGCTTCGGGTATGGCTGCGATTCTCAGCACCTGCATGTCTTTGCTGAAATCTGGCGACCATGTGATCTGCTCCCGAGGTGTGTTCGGGACGACCAACGTACTGTTTCAGAAGTACATGGCCCGATTTGGCGTAGAAACCAGCTTTGTCAGCCTGACGAACACCGATGAGTGGAAGGCTGAGATTCGTACCGCCACCCGGATGCTGTTTCTGGAAACCCCGTCCAATCCGCTGTGTGAAGTGGCGGATCTTGCTGCCTTGTCTGCGATCGCCCGCGAAAACGATGCCTTGCTGGTGGTCGACAACTGCTTCTGCACACCTGTGCTGCAGCGGCCACTGGAGCAGGGCGCCGACATCGTTATCCATTCAGCCACCAAGTATCTCGACGGCCAGGGCCGTTGTGTCGGTGGCGTGGTGGTTGGGCCGTGCAAGTACCTGGACGAGATTTATGGTTTCATCCGTTCCGCGGGCCCGACCATGAGTCCGTTCAATGCCTGGGTGTTTCAGAAAGGCCTGGAAACCTTACCGATTCGTATGCGCGCCCACTGCGACAATGCGTTAGAGTTGGCTTTGTGGCTGGAACAGCAGGACTGTGTGGAGAAAGTTTACTATGCAGGCTTGCAGAGCCATCCGCAGCACGAGCTGGCGAAAAAACAGCAGGACGGCTTTGGTGGCGTGCTCTCCTTCCTGGTAAGGGGTGGCCGGGAACAGGCGTGGAAGTTTATTGACGCGACCCGGATGATTTCCATCACCGCCAATCTGGGGGATGTGAAAACCACCATCACTCATCCGGCGACAACCACTCATGGACGCCTCTCTCCCGAGGACAAGGCGAGGGCAGGCATTACCGAGAACCTGATTCGTCTGTCCGTCGGTATCGAATCCATCAAGGATCTGAAAACCGATCTGGACAGAGGTTTCCAGGCGTTGAAAGACTAACAACCGGACGGTTTGAGTATTCATGGCGGAATCCGCGAAAGCGAAGAAAGCAGTAGCCACAGAACTGACCGACAAGCAGAAGCGATTTCGTCGCCTGATGGCCCAGGGAGCCAGAGAAGGCGCAGTTATTGCGCTGATTGTGCTGTGCATCTATCTCGCCATGGCCCTGTTTACCTTCAATCCGGCTGACCCAGGCTGGGCCAGTATTGGCCATGATATCCGTGTGCAGAATTACGCAGGCCGCACCGGTGCCTGGCTGGCGAGCCTGTTCATGGACTTCTTCGGCCATGTGTCCTGGCTGTTTCCGGTGATGGTTGCCGGTTACGCCATCATGCTGATTCGTCGTCGGCACCAACCGCTGGATATGCACTGGCCACTGTTCATGGTTCGCTTTGGTGGCTTCGTTCTTATTCTGCTGTCTGCTACCAGTCTGCTTTCTCTCTACTCCGTATTTGGCCTGGGCGCCTCCTCAGGTGGCGTTTTGGGCACTGCCGTGTCTGAAGCCATGGTTCGGTTTTTTAATCTTCCGGCGACCACGCTACTGCTGATTGCCATCTTTCTGTTTGCCCTGACGGTGACGATCGGCTTGTCCTGGTTCCGACTGATGGATCAGGTGGGCGGCTTGACCCTGAAATTTGCCCTGGCGGCCAAATCGCTGTTCGCCGGGGCAGGAAAGAAGCCTGATAAAAACACCGGCCAGGGAACTCCAGCAGCCAGGGCGGAAGCACCAAAGCCCGAACCGGAACCCCCGGTTGTGCGTGAAAAAGTCCGGGCTCTCGAGAAGGGTAAAAATGACCGAAAGGCAGGCCAGCAGAGCTGGTGGCAGCGGATATTTGCTCGTCGTGCAAAACCCGCAGAGGATACCAGCACCCGGGAGCCCCAGCGCGAGCGGAAAGAACCGGCTATCGAAGGGCTGCCTGCATCCATAGCGGAACCAGAGCACCTGGAGAGTTTCAGTTCTCGGGATGTAAAGTCAGAGCCATCGCCTCCCCCGGCTGAAAAGGCCAAGGCCCGTTCCCTGAAGATTTCGCCGTTCAAGAAAGAAGAGCAGGGCGGTGCGCCGAAAAAGGGTGATGAGCGCCAGGGCTCTCTGCTGGAAGACATTGAAAGCCCGATTCCGCCGATTTCATTGCTGGATCCTCCCGAGGAGCACAAAGAAAGAGGTTATTCGGAAGAGTCTCTGGAGCACATGTCCCGTTTGCTCGAAGAGAAGCTAAGCGATTTCGGGGTGTCGGTTGAGGTAGTCGAGGTTAATCCCGGCCCCGTGATTACCCGCTTCGAGATCAAACCGGCGCCCGGGGTCAAGGTCAGCAAGATCTCCAACCTGGCAAAAGACCTGGCCCGATCCCTGGCCGTGCTCAGTGTGCGGGTGGTCGAGGTGATTCCGGGCAAATCCGTGGTCGGCATCGAGATTCCCAACGAGGAGCGTGAAATTGTACGCCTGAGCGAAGTGCTGGGTGCAAAAGTGTTCACCGAATCCTCCTCTCCACTGACATTGGCTCTGGGGAATGATATTGGGGGCAACCCCATGGTTGCCAACCTGGCCAAGATGCCCCACCTGCTGGTCGCCGGCACCACCGGTTCCGGTAAGTCGGTGGGGGTGAACGCCATGTTGTTGAGCATGTTGCTGAAGGCCACTCCGGACGAGGTCCGGTTCATCATGGTTGACCCGAAGATGCTTGAGCTGAGCATTTACGACGGGATCCCGCATCTGTTGGCGCCAGTGGTCACCGACA
This sequence comes from Marinobacter sp. RI1, assembly GCF_041155085.1. Taxonomy (NCBI): domain Bacteria; kingdom Pseudomonadati; phylum Pseudomonadota; class Gammaproteobacteria; order Pseudomonadales; family Marinobacteraceae; genus Marinobacter; species Marinobacter sp. RI1. The sequence goes on along the minus strand of NZ_AP031605.1, from coordinate 2,616,603 downwards.
TGAAGGAGGCCGCCAATGCCCTGCGTTGGTGTGTGGCCGAGATGGAGCGCCGCTACCGGCTGATGGCCAGCCTGGGGGTTCGAAATATTGCCGGCTACAACAAGAAGGTAAAAGATGCCCGGGCGGAGGGAGAGCCGCTGCTGGATCCAATCTGGAAGCCGGATGAATACCTTGCAAATGATGAGCAGGAGCGCCCTGAGCTGGATACACTGCCGTTTATTGTGGTGGTGATCGATGAATTTGCCGACATGATGATGATTGTCGGCAAGAAAGTGGAAGAATTGATTGCCCGGATTGCCCAGAAGGCACGGGCGGCCGGCATCCACCTGGTTCTGGCAACCCAGCGGCCCTCCGTTGATGTGATTACCGGCTTGATTAAGGCCAACATTCCCACCCGGATGTCGTTCCAGGTGTCCTCCAAGATCGACTCCCGTACCGTTCTCGACCAGGGCGGTGCAGAGCAGTTGCTGGGCCATGGCGACATGCTTTATCTACCACCCGGGTCAGGTTTACCGGTGCGGGTGCACGGTGCCTTTGTCGATGATGACGAAGTTCACCGCGTCGTCAGTGCCTGGAAGGCCCGGGGTGAGCCGGAGTACGTGGATGATGTACTGAATGGCGCCGAGGGCGAGCACCTTCCTGGCGTGCCCACGCTTAGCGAGGGCGGCGCCGGTGGTGGCGAAGAGGGCGACGCCCTGTTTGACGAAGCTGTCGCCTTTGTTACCGAAAACCGGCGGGTGTCGATTTCGTCGGTCCAGCGTAAATTCAAGATCGGCTACAACCGTGCCGCCAATCTGGTGGATGCCATGGAAGCTTCGGGGGTAGTCAGCCCGGCGGGCCACAACGGTGCCAGAGAAGTTCTCGCACCGCCGCCTCCCAGAGACTAGGAGTTATCAGATGATCAGAATGTTTTCAGGAATCCTGTTGATGCTGGCCGCAACGTGGTCTGGCCTGTCCCAGGCTGAGAGCGTACAGGCATCCCGGGGCGCGGCTGAGCAGTTGACCTCGATTCTGAAAGGCTACGAGACCTATCAGGCGGATTTCATACAGATTGTGGTCAACGAGAATGGCAGTCAGGTTCAGGAAACCCGTGGATCGCTCAAAGCCAAACGGCCTGGTTTGTTCTACTGGGAGACCGGAGCACCCCTGTCCCAGTTTATTGTCAGCGATGGCGATAAAGTGGAGGTGTACGATCCGGATCTGGAACAGGTAACCATTCATTCCCTCGATGAGCGGGTTCAGACCACGCCGGCACTGCTGTTAAGCGGCAAAGTAGAGAACCTGGATGAGAGTTACGAAGTGAGCGTTCGGGATCTTGGCGAAAGCACCCGTGAGTTCACTCTGGTACCCCGTAGCCAGGATTCTCTGTTTACCTCTCTGCGACTGAGCTTCTATGACGGAGAGCTGCAGGAAATGCGCATGCGGGATTCATTGTCCCAGATGAGCATTCTCAGCTTCGACCATATTGAACTGAATCAGGCACTCGACTCCAGTGTCTTCCGCCTCGATTATCCGGAGGGGGTTGACGTGATTCGGGATGGTGCCTGATGCAGGACAGCCTGTTTCAGACTGAGACCGGCTTTCAGCCCCTGGCCGCTCGTATGCGGCCGACCTCTCTCGAAGGCTATGTCGGCCAGGCTCACCTGGTCGGCCCTGGAAAACCCCTGCGCCGGGCTGTGGAACAGGGGCAGCTGCATTCCATGATTCTCTGGGGTCCGCCCGGAGTTGGAAAAACCACCTTTGCTCGCCTGCTGGCCAATGTCGGCGACCTTTCCTTCGAAACCATCTCTGCAGTCCTCAGTGGCGTTAAGGAAATTCGCGAGGTGGTGGAGCGCGCTCGCAACCGTAAACAGTCCCAGGGCAGGGATACGCTTTTGTTCGTGGATGAAGTGCATCGCTTCAACAAAAGCCAGCAGGATGCATTCCTTCCCCACATCGAAGATGGCACCTTTATTTTCGTGGGCGCAACCACCGAAAACCCATCCTTCGAACTGAACAGCGCCCTGCTGTCCCGTACCCGTGTTTATGTCCTGAAAAACCTGGAGGCAGCGGATATACGACGGTTGCTGGACAGTGCCCTTGAGAGCGAACAGGGCTTTGCTGGCCAGCTTCGGGTAGAGGAGTCGGTGCTGGCGACCATGGCGGAAGCGTCAGGTGGCGATGCCCGGCGAGCGCTGAACATTCTGGAAGTGGCCGCCGACCTCGCTGAGCCGGACGATGACGGGAATAATCGGGTTACCGCTCAAACTCTCGAACAGGTACTGCAGACCAGTCTCCGCCGTTTCGATAAAGGTGGGGATGTCTTCTACGACCAGATTTCGGCGCTGCACAAATCGGTGCGGGGCTCCAACCCGGACGGTTCACTTTACTGGTTGTGCCGGATGCTCGACGGAGGTTGCGACCCGCTGTATGTCGCCCGGCGCCTGGTTCGTATTGCCAGTGAAGACATCGGTAATGCCGACCCGAGGGCGCTCCAGATTACCCTGCAGGCCTGGGATGCTCAGGAACGCCTGGGCTCCCCGGAGGGCGAGCTGGCCCTGGCGCAGGCGGTCACCTATCTGGCGCTTGCTCCGAAAAGCAATGCCGTTTACAAAGCTTACAATCAATGTATGGCGGACATCCGCAGCGATCCGGACTATGAAGTTCCGGTGCATCTGCGCAATGCGCCCACCAAACTGATGAAAAGCATGGGGCACGGAGAAGAGTACCGGTACGCCCACGATGAGCCGGATGCCTATGCGGCAGGAGAAGCCTACCTGCCGGAGGCGATCTACCAGCGCCGCTATTACCAACCGGTCCAGCGGGGACTGGAAATCAAGCTGGCTGAGAAGCGCGAACGGCTGGACTCGCTGGATGCCAACAGCCCGAAAAAGCGATACTAAGCCCCATCCCTTGCCAATTTTCCTGCCTGTGCCCGGCTGGTGGTGGTCAGCGCATTCACGGCAGGTATAATGCCCGCATAACCATTCATTCGTTAACCGGAAATCAGGAACAACATGCTCGATCCGAAACGTGTCCGTACACAGACTGAAGAGATCGCCCGTCGGCTGGCTATCAAGAATTTCGAGTTTGATATTGCCACCTTCGAGCAGCTTGAGGAACGCCGCCGGGCCATTCAGGTTCGTACGGAAAACTTGCAGAGCGAGCAGAACAAACGGTCGAAATCCATCGGCAAAGCCAAGGCGGCCGGTGAGGATATCAAACCGTTGCTGGAAGAAGTCGAAAGCCTGAAGCAGCAACGTGGTGACGCCGAGGACGAACTGCGTTCCGTGCAGGAATCCCTGAATGCCTTCTTTGCCGGTATTCCCAACCTTCCCGACGACGACGTGCCACCGGGCGCCAGTGAAGACGACAACGTCGAGACCCGGGTCTGGGGCACGCCCCGTGAGTTCGATTTTGAACCGAAGGATCACGTCGCCCTGGGTGAGCAGCTCAAAGGCCTGGACTTTGAAAAGGCCACTCAGCTGGCCCATTCCCGTTTTGCCGTCATGCGCGGTCAACTGGCCCGCCTGCACCGGGCATTGGCCCAGTTCATGCTCGATCAGCACACGTTGCAGCACGGTTACACCGAGGCTTATGTGCCTTATCTGGTGAATGCCAATACCCTGTTTGGTACCGGCCAGTTGCCGAAATTTGAGGAAGATCTGTTCCGTACAGCCGGCGACAATCCTCTGTACCTGATTCCGACCGCGGAAGTTCCGGCCACCAACCTGGTGGCGGATACCATTCTGGATGATGCCGAACTGCCGCTGCGCCTGGTTTGCCATACGCCGTGCTTCCGGAGTGAGGCAGGGTCTTACGGCCGGGATGTGCGGGGCATGATTCGTCAGCATCAGTTCGACAAGGTGGAGCTGGTGCATATTGTTCGCCCGGAGGAGTCCACCCAGGCGCTGGAAGAACTGACCGGACACGCCGAGAAGATCCTGCAGCTGCTTGAGCTGCCTTACCGTGTGGTCACCCTCTGTGGCGGCGACATGGGTTTCTCCGCCGCCAAAACCTACGATCTGGAAGTCTGGCTGCCGGGGCAGGGCAAATACCGCGAAATTTCTTCCTGTTCCAACACCCGTGATTTTCAGGCACGGCGTATGCAAGCCCGCTGGCGTAATCCGGACACCGGAAAGCCCGAACCGGTCCATACCCTCAATGGTTCCGGCCTGGCCGTAGGTCGCGCCATGATTGCGGTTATGGAGAACTACCAGCAGGCGGACGGCAGTATTCTGGTGCCCGAGGTACTCAAACCCTACATGGGAGGCGTCGAGCGTATTCAATGAATGATCAATCCAGGGATGCACCAGTAAAGGGCGTACCCGTCTGGTCTGCACCGGCGCGGTACAGGGCCAATCCGGTTACGGATAACCCCAACAACTCGGCCGGTGAAGTGGCGTTGGTCGGTGCCGGCCCCGGCGATCCGGAGTTGCTCACCCTGAAAGCCTGGCGTTTGATCCAGTCGGCGGAGGTGGTGTTGTACGACCGCCTGGTTTCTCCGGAGATCATGGCGCTCATCCCTGAGAGCGCCCAGAAAATCCACGTTGGCAAACAGCGCTCGAACCACACGTTGCCGCAGGATCAGATCAATCAGCAGCTGGTGGATCTGGCCCGGGAAGGCTATCGGGTGGTGCGCCTGAAGGGTGGTGATCCTTTCATCTTCGGCCGTGGTGGCGAGGAAATTGAAACCCTGGCCTCGGCCGGAGTCCGTTTCCAGGTTGTGCCGGGTATCACCGCCGCCTCAGGTTGCGCTGCCTACGCCGGTATTCCTCTGACGCACCGGGATCACGCCCAGTCAGTGCGGTTTATTACCGGTCACCTGAAGAATGACACCTGCAATCTGCCGTGGAAGGACTTTGTTCAGAATAATCAGACCCTGGTGTTTTACATGGGCCTGGTCGGTTTACCGATCATCAGCCGGGAGCTGATGGCTCACGGCATGCAGGCGGATATGCCCGTGGCTCTGGTGTCCAGGGGCACCACGCCGGAACAGGAAGTGATTACCGGCACTCTGGAAACGATTGTGGATCGGGTTCAGGAGAAGGGTGCACAGGCGCCGACGCTGGTGATCATCGGCAATGTGGTATCTCTTCGAAACCGTCTGGACTGGCTGGGAGCAGAAGCCGGGCGCTGAGCCCCGGCTTCTGGATTCAGGCAGAGGCGGTCCGCTTGGGCAGAACGTCTTTCAGCTTTTCACGCATGTCGCGAATGGCTTTTTCGGTGGTTTCCCAGTCGATACAGGCGTCGGTGATGGATACGCCGTATTTCAGGTCAGCCAGGTTTTCCGGAATAGACTGACTACCCCAGTTGATGTGGCTTTCCACCATCAGGCTCTGGATAGACTGATTGCCTTCCAGAATCTGGTGAGTCACATCCTGCATTACCAAAGGCTGAATAGCCGGATCCTTGCTGGAGTTGGCGTGACTGCAATCCACCATGATGGATTTGCGCAGCTTGGCCTTATCCAGTGCCTGTTCACACAAGGCTACGCTGACGGAGTCGTAGTTTGGCTTGCCGCCACCACCACGAAGCACGACGTGGCCGTAGTTGTTGCCCTTGGTGCGAATAATGGCAACTTTGCCCTGCTGGTCGATGCCCAGGAAGCTGTGGGGATGAGAGACCGACTTCATGGCGTTAACCGCAACGTCGAGGCTGCCATCGGTGCCGTTCTTGAAGCCGATGGCCATGGACAGGCCGCTGCTCATTTCCCGGTGGGTCTGGGACTCGGTGGTACGGGCACCGATAGCAGACCAGGCTATGGTGTCCTGAAGGTATTGGGGAGATATTGGGTCCAGGGCTTCAGTGGCGGCCGGAAGGCCCATCTCATTGATGTCCAGCAGCAGGCGGCGACCAATGTGCAGTCCCTGCTCGATATCAAAGGTATCATTCAGGTGCGGATCGTTGATCAGGCCTTTCCAGCCTACGGTGGTGCGTGGCTTCTCGAAGTACACGCGCATGACGATCAACAGTGTATCGCTGACTTCATCGGCGAGCTTTTTCAGTCGGGCGGCATAATCGCGGGCAGCTTCTACATCGTGAATCGAGCAGGGGCCTACGACAATGAACAAACGATGATCCTTGCCATCCATAATGTCGTAGATGGCTTGCCGACCATTGGCAACGGTTTCGGCTGCCTTGTCTGACAGTGGCATCTCTTGCTTCAGTGCTTCAGGAGTGATCAGTGTTTCCTGGCTGGCCACGTTCAGGTTTTCCAGTTTCTTACCCGACATCTTGTTGTGCTTCCCCGAATCTTGTCGTTACCTCACCCGGTATATTCATTCTTTTGTCCGGATGATTGAATAATAAGTGCGAGTGGGATACTAGGTTGCAGTAAACCCCGGCGAGTTGGTTATACTGCGTTATTTGCAGGCCCTTTTCAACGCTTCTCAACGCTTCAGGACAACAGGTAACGGATGTCGCCCTCATCAACGAAACCACAGGCTGTCGCTCCCTCCCGAAAGGTGGTTTCAGAAAGGATTACCCAGGTTCTGTCCGGGATCCGGGTGCCCGATCTGCCATACCCCGCCAGTAAGTCTTCTCCGGAGCAGGAACCGGACTGGCGTCCCTTATTGATGTCCTGCTGGACGGAACAGCGGGATGAGCGGGTAACCAAAGTGCTGCGTTCGGTTCAGATTGAGTGGACCGTCCGGCAGGTGAATGCGGCCTACCTTTCCGACCGGATCATGGACGTCTTCCTGAAAACCTCGGGCCTGCATGCCACCCTGGTGGGGCGCATAGCCCGCCTGCGGTTCTGGCTGGCCTGGCAGCTGGATCTGTGTGGTACGGAAGTGTTCAGCGGGGTGCTTCTGGACTGGCTTGATAACCTTCAGGAATGGCGTGGCTGGAGTGATACCGGGGGGCGTTCATCCCGGGTATTGCTGGATCAGCTTGATAGCCTGGTGATTGCCGTATCCGGCAGTTTTGAGGCCGGCAGCCGTGAACCAGTGGAGCAGTACTGCACGCAGTGGCTTGCCGATACCCGAAAGCGGGATGACCAGGTGGCACGACTCCGGGAACGGCTGCTGGAAACCGAGCAGGGGGCTTCGCGTCAGCGTTTGTCCGATCAGGTGGTCAGAGCACTGATCGGCCGGGCCTTGACGGGTCGCCAGCTGCCGCCGCCGATTACCCGCTTTATCCTGACTGACTGGCACAAGGTACTGAAACAGAGTGTCTGGGCCGAAGGCACTGACAGTGAAGTGCATCGGCACGCCAACAAGTTACTGGAGTGGCTGGTCTGGGTGGGCGACCCCCAGCTTTCTGATCGCGATCGTAACCGGCTGTATCACGTCGGAGAGCAACTCGGCGACCGCGTCCGCGATGTCTGGACCAGAGCCCTGGGTGAGGGAGCCCCCGAACAGGCATTGCACGATATCCAGGCGGTGATTGTGGCTCGTATTCGAGGGGAAACACCAGAACTGGAGGCCGCGCTTTCGCCCGATTCCGATTTTTCCTGGGATAGCAGTTGGCTGGTGAATGAGCCGGTGCCGGCCGATGAATCCGAACCTCTGGTCGGTCAGTGGTTTGTAGAGGGTGAGGGTGCACGGGAGCAGCGACGTTTCTTCTTTGCTCTGTTACCTGACAGCGGAGAAGTGCTCTGGACCAATGGTGCCGGCGTCAAACTTGGGCTGCAGCCCTGGAAGGAATTCCAGACCGAACTTGCCAGCGGAGGGCTCAGGCCGCTTCCGGAGCCCACAGCCTTTGGCCAGGTGCTTGCCGAAACCCTCGAAGTGCTGTCTAAAGTATGCGCCAGGCAACTGGAACAGCGTGAAAAAGCGGCCAAGGAAGCCCGCGCCCGGGCCGAAGCGCTTCGGCAGGAACGGGAAGCGGCCGAGCAACGCCGTCGGGAAGAGGAGCTTGCACGCCAGCAGGCACTCGAACGGGAACGTGAAGAGGCCGAGCGCCAAAGGGTGGCAGATGAAAAGGCAGAGCAGGAGCGTTTGCGAAAAGAGGCAGAGCTGGTGGCCACCAAACAGGTTGAAGGCATCGCGCTCGGCGGCTGGATTGTGCTCACTCAGGAAACCCGGGATGACGACCCCGTCCGGCTCAAGCTCGCCGTCAAGATTTCTGCTTCGCGGAAATATGTGTTTGTGGATCGTCTGGGGCTCAATCGCCGGGAGTTTCTCCAGGACGAACTGGTTAACGGGATCGTGGAAGGCCGAATTCGTGTGCTTGGCAGTTCAGCCGAATTTGATGACACCCTTAGTCGTGTTGTCGGGCGTATCCGTGTTGGTCGGAACTGAGGTGAACGATGATCGATGATGATTATGGCTTCGGATTAGAGGACGAGTTGCCGTCAGGGAAAGACCTTCGTGAGGATTACCGTCTAACGGCGCGGGCGCGAGCCTGGATACTCCCGGAATCGCCCGAACCGGAGTCTGAGCCGTCGACACTGGATGGTGTATCCGGAAGGCTGGAATGTCAGGTGCGCGACATATCGGCCCGTGGAATCAGTCTGTTGTGCGAGGCATCGCTTAGCATCGGGTCGATTTTGGTTGCGGAGGTAAGTCTTGGGGAACACGCAGAGCACTTCCGGCTGAGTGTCGAGGTCATGTGGTGTCGCGAGGCGGAGTGGGGGTATCTGATTGGCGTCCGGGTACTTGAGTCAGATGAAACTGACTATCTGGACTGGATCGAGGCGGTTGCCAGAGCACTCTCGGAAAGCTGAACGAAAAGAGCCGGCATCGCGCCGGCTCTTTTGCGATGGCTGATGTTAGCAATCCATCAGGCGTCCATCTCCGCCATGCCGGTGATGTTGAAACCACCGTCCACATACAGGATTTCACCGGTGATACCAGAGGCCAGGTCGGACGACATGAAGGCGGCGGCGTTGCCAACTTCTTCTGTGGTCACGTTACGACGCAAGGGGGCCTGCTTGGCGTTCTCGGCCAGCATGCGGCGGAAGCTCTTGATGCCCGAAGCGGCCAGAGTCTTGATCGGACCCGCAGAAATACCGTTCACCCGGATGCCTTCCTTGCCCAGGCTGGCGGCCATATAACGTACGTTGGCTTCCAGGGATGCCTTCGCCAGTCCCATCACGTTGTAGTTCTGGAGCACCCGCTCGGCGCCCAGGTAGCTCAGGGTCAGCAGACTGCTGCCTTCGTGCATCATCTTGCGCGCGCCCTTGGCGAGGGCCACGAAACTGTATGAGCTGATATCGTGGGCAATCCGGAATCCGTCACGGGTGGTGACGTCCACGTAGTTTCCATCCAGCTCATGGGCCGGCGCATAACCAACCGCATGGATGATGATGTCGATGTTGTCCCAGTGTTTGCCCAGTTGCTCGAATACCTGGTCAATCTGCTCGTCGCTGGCGACGTCACAGGGGAAGGTCAGTTTGCTGCCCCACTGTTCCGCAAACTTCTCAACGCGGGACTGCAGTTTCTCGTTCTGATAGGTGAAGGCCATTTCGGCGCCTTCACGAGCGAAGGCCTCGGCAATGCCGTAGGCAATGGAATGTTTGCTGGCGACGCCAACAATCAGTGCTTTTTTGCCACTGAGGATTCCCATGGGTTTCTGCTCCCTGTGTTCCGTGGTTTCGGCGCATTATCCCCGACCTGTCAGGGCCGGGTAACGCTCAATTGGTCGTAGACTGATAGAAAAAAGCGGCATTCAGCAGTTCCCGGGTATACGGCTGTTGTGGTTCCCGGAAAATGGCCTCTGCATCGCCGTATTCCACAATCCGGCCTTGCCTGAGTACCAGCAGTTTGTGGCTGAGTGCGCGAACAACGGCCAGATCATGACTGATAAAGATGTAGCTTAGCCTATATCGGGCCTGAATTTCCCGTAAAAGCTCGATCACCTGCTTCTGTACCGTTCTGTCGAGGGCGGAGGTGGGTTCATCCAGAATCATCAGGTCTGGCTGGAGAACCAGCGCGCGTGCTATGGCAATACGCTGGCGCTGGCCGCCGGAGAATTCGTGTGGATACCGATGCCGTGCGTCCGGATCCAGCCCCACATCCTGAAGGGCCTGGATAACTCTGGCTTCGTGCTGCCCGGAACTCCCGGGCTCGTGGATTTCCAGTCCTTCACGGATGATTTCTTCAACGGACATCCGCGGGCTGAGGCTGCCAAACGGATCCTGGAAGACAATCTGAACGCGCCGGCGCCATGGCCGGAAAGCCTTCTGGGAAAGGGCGGACAGCTCGGTACCGCAGAGGCTGAACTTGCCTGTGCTCGGAGTGAGTTTCAACAAGGCGTGGCCCAGTGTGGTTTTGCCACTGCCACTTTCGCCGACAATACCGAGGGTTTCACCGGCACGCAGCTCGAAGCTGGCATCCTGTACCGCGTGGAAGCTTTCTTTTACCTTGCCCAGCAGGGTCTTGCGAATGGGGAAATGCACATTCACGTTGTCTACGGTCATCAGGGTTTCGGTGCCGTTGGCGGCAGGCAGAGGGTGCTCCGGTGGTTCCGCGTCAATGAGTTTACGGGTGTAGGTATGAGAGGGCGACCTGAACAGCGCTTCTGTCGCGCCTTGTTCGACCATTTTTCCCCGTTCCATCACCACCACGTAATCGGCATACCGGCGGACGATGCTCAGATCGTGGGTAATTAATAGCACTGCCATGCCCAGCTTCTGCTGCAATGATTTCAGCAACTCCAGCACCTGTTTCTGAACCGTCACATCCAGTGCCGTGGTGGGCTCATCCGCAATCAGCAGATCAGGTTCATTGGCCAGAGCCATGGCAATCATTACCCGCTGTTTTTGCCCACCCGATAATTGGTGTGGGTAGCTCGTCAGGCGGGTCTCCGGGGCCGGAATCCCGACCAGTTCCAGTAATTCCAGGCAGCGTTTCCGGGCCTGGGGGCCGCGCATGCCTTTGTGGAGTTCCAGGGTCTCACTGATCTGCTTTTCAACGGTATGCAACGGATTGAGCGAGGTCATCGGCTCCTGGAAGATCATGCTGATGTGCCGGCCACGAATCTGACGGAGGCGCTTTTCCTGAGCCTGCAGCAAGTCTTCGCCCTTGTAGAGGATCTGTCCGGCGGGATAAGCCGCATGGCGTTCATCCAGCAGCCGAAGTATTGACAGGGCAGATACCGACTTGCCGGAGCCGCTTTCGCCAACCAGCGCGAGAGTCTGGCCTTTGTCGATGCTGAACGACAGCCCGTCAACCACCCGTGGGCCGTTGTCGAAGGTGATGGACAGGTCCGAGATGGAAAGCAGGTTACTCATATCAGTTCTTTCTCGGGTCAAAGGCATCGCGCACCGCTTCACCCACAAACACCAGCAGCGTGAGCATGACGGCCAGTGACACAAACGCGGAAATGCCCAGCCAGGGTGCATGGAGGTTGGCTTTGCCCTGGGCAATCAGCTCGCCCAGCGACGGTGAACCCGAGGGCAGGCCGAACCCCAGGAAATCCAGAGACGTGAGCCCGGTTATGGCGCCGGTGAGAATAAATGGCATGAACGTGAGGGTTGCTACCATGGCGTTGGGCAAAATGTGCCGGAACATGATTCTGCGATTGTCCAGGCCGAGTGCTCTGGCGGCTTTCACATACTCGAAGTTACGGGCGCGGAGAAACTCAGCCCGCACGACATCCACCAACCCCATCCAGCTGAACAGTAGCATGATGCCCAGCAACCACCAGAAATTGGGCTGAACAATCGAAGACAGAATGATGAGCAGGTACAACATGGGCAAACCGGACCAGATCTCGATAAAGCGCTGGCCAAACAGATCGATCTTGCCACCGTAGTAGCCCTGCAGTGCGCCAACGGCAACGCCAACGATGGAGCTGGCGATGGTGAGCGTCAGGCCGAACAACACCGAAATGCGAAAACCATAGATCACCCGGGCGGCCACATCCCGACCCTGATCGTCGGTTCCCAGCCAGTTCTCGGCACTGGGCGGCGCAGGCGAGGGAACAGTCAGGTCGTAGTTGATGGTGTTATAGCTGAAGCGAATCGGAGGCCAGAGCATCCAGCCATTGCTTTCGATTTCGCCCGCTATGAAGTCATCGCGATAATCGGCTTCCGTGGGCAGAAACCCACCAAAGGTTTCTTCGGGCACCTGCTGAATGACGGGAAAGTACCAGTCGCCGTGATAGGAAACCACCAGGGGTTTATCGTTGGCGATCAGTTCGGCACATAGCGAAAGGCCAAACAGCACCAGGAAAATCCAGAGACTCCAGAAACCGCGCCGGTTGGCGGTAAAGTTATTGAGTCGTCTGCGCTGAATCGGAGAGAGGGTTGCCATGATTACGCACCCTCCCGGCTTTCAAAATCGATGCGCGGATCAACAGCGACATACGTGAGGTCGCTGATCAGCTTCATCACCAGCCCCATCAGCGTCAGGATGTAGAGAGTGCCGAAAATGACCGGATAATCCCGGTTGAGGGCGGCCTCAAAACCAAGCAGGCCGAGGCCGTCCAGCGAGAAGATTACCTCAATCAGCAACGAGCCGGTAAAGAACAGCGCCACCAGAACGCCGGGCATACTGGCAATGACAATCAGCATGGCATTACGGAACACATGGCCGTAAAGCACCTGCTTTTCTTCCAGGCCCTTGGCCCTGGCGGTGACCACATACTGCTTGCTGATTTCGTCCAGAAACGAGTTCTTGGTCAGCAGCGTGAGGGTAGCGAACCCGCCGATCACGTTTGCGGTTACTGGCAGGGCGAGATGCCAGAAATAATCAGCAACCTTCTGGTACCAGGTCATCTCGTCAAAACCCGGCGAGGTCAGGCCCCGGAGCGGGAACAGATCGAAATAGCTACCGCCGGCAAACAGTACGATCAGCAGGATGGCAAACAGGAATCCGGGAATGGCGTAGCCGACCACGATCGCGGAACTGGTCCAGACATCGAACCGGGAGCCATCAGTGACCGCCTTACGGATGCCCAGTGGAATGGAGACGAGGTAGATAATCAGCGTGGACCAGAGGCCGAGGGAAATGGAGACCGGCATCTTGTCCAGAATCAGTTCGACGACGCTTCTGTCCCGGAAAAAGGAATCGCCGAAATCGAAGGTGGCGTAATCGCCCAGCATTTTGAAAAAGCGTTCGTGCGCAGGCTTGTCGAAGCCGTACATGGCCTCAAGTTCTTCAAGAAGTTCGGGCGGCAGGCCCCGGGAGGCCCGGCTGTCTCCGGAACTGCTCGCCACTTCACTGCCGACATCGCCACCACCGGCTCGAGCCAGAGCGCTGCTGCCGTGGCCTTCCATCTCCGCGAGAATCTGTTCAATGGGGCCACCGGGAGCGGCCTGAACAATGACAAAATTCAACAGCATGATCCCCACCAGGGTGGGGATGATCAGGGCGAGGCGGCGGAGTATGTAAATGCCCATTCAGGGAGCAGTCCTTACTACAGCGTCGTGATAGCGAACGGTATCAGCGTTCACTCCACCAGTTGTTAAGGTCGATGCCGTTCTTGGGCGTGTTGGCCGGGCGTTTCAGGTGGTTCCAGTAGGCCACCCGATCCTTGCGCAAATGCCAGTGCGGGATCACGTAATGGCCATTCAGCAGCACACGATCCAGTGCGTGCACCCGGTGTACAAGCTCTTCCCGGTCCGGCGCCTGAATGACCATGTTGACCAGCTCATCGATGACAGGATCGCTAACGCCCATGAAATTGCGGGAGCCGGGTACATCGGCATTACTCGAGTGCCAGTAGTCCCGTTGTTCGTTGCCCGGAGAATCAGATTGAGGCAGCACCTGGGTGATCATGTCGAAATCAAAACTCCGAACCCGCTGAACATACTGGTTACTGTCGACCAGCCGCACCGACACATCGATACCCAACTTTCCAAGATTCTGTTTGAAGGGCAGAACCACTCGTTCAAAGCTTTTCTGGAACAGAAGGATCTCGAATGCCAGTGGTTTGCCAGTCTCCTGATGGACCATTTTGCCATTCTTGATCTGATACCCGGCTTCGGTCAGAAGTTTTAGTGCGGTACGCAGATTGTCCCGCAGGCTGACGCCTTTACCGGTATCCGGTGGGACATAGGCCTCTGTGAAAACGTCGGGGCTTAGTTGATCCCGATAGGCTTCAAGAATTTCAAGCTCTCGCCCTTCAGGCAAGCCCGACGAGGCAAGATCGCTGTTCTCAAAATAGCTGCTGGTGCGAGTGTACTGGCCAAAGAACAGGTTCTGGTTGGCCCACTGGAAATCAAAACCGTAGGCCAGCGCCTCCCGAACCAGGGGATCCTGAAACACCGGCTTGCGGGTATTGAAGATAAAGCCCTGCATGCCGGTGGGGCGGTGGTGCTCAATGGCTTCTTTCTCAATATCGCCGCTCTCGAACTGACGACCGGTATAGGCAGTGGCCCAGTTCTTGGCGGAGGTTTCCTGGCGGAAATGGAAATTACCGGCTTTGAAAGCCTCCAGGGCGACGGTGTCGTCGTTGTAGTACTCGTAGGAAATGGTGTCGAAGTTGAACCGGCCTTTGCGTACACCCAGATCTTTGGCCCAGTAGTCGTCGACTCTTTGATAGGTAACCGAACGGCCGGCATCAAAAGAGGCAATCCGGTAAGGGCCACTGCCCACCGGGATGGTCAGGCCGCTGCTTTCAAACTCCCGATCCTGCCAGAAATGTTCTGGCAGGACGGGCATCTGACCAAGAATCAGGGGCAGTTCCCGATTGTTGGTTTGCGCAAAGTCAAAGCGAATCCGGTGACTGTTTTCAATGGTCACCTTGTCGACATCCGCGTAGTAGTTGCGGTAGAACGGGTGACCTTCGGTGGTCAGAATCCGGTAGGAAAATTTCACGTCTTCAGCGGTGATTGGTTCGCCGTCCTGAAAGCGGGCATCTTTATTGAGGTTATAGATGACGAAGCTGCGGTCTTCCGGCACTTCAACGGATTCGGCAATCAGCCCGTACTCGGAAAACGGCTCGTCGGCAGAGGACTCCAGAAGGGTATCGTACACGTAGGCGTTAATACCCGCCGCAGAAATACCGCGGATGACAAAGGGGTTAAAGCTATCGAAGCCGTTGGCAACCACGGATAACTTCAGTTCGCCGCCTTTCGGGGCCTCCGGGTTGACGTAGTCGAAGTGACTGAAATCCGCAGGGTACTTCAGTTCACCGTGCATGGCGATGCCATGCACAGGAGTGGGGTTTTCGGTGACGCCTTCATCGGCTAAGGCGAAACAGGCAGACGCTGCCAGAGCCAGCGTCGCGGTAATTCTGGTCAGCAAGGGTGCTTCTGGTTTTTTTGTCATGGTTCTCGCACGTTACGGACTGTTTCTTATGTCCACGTAGAGTACCAGACTTTGGCCGGGTTGGAGATAACGGTCCGTATTAAGATCGTTCCATGATGCGATGTCTCGCACATTCACCGAAAACCGGCTGGCGATGGCGGACAGGGAGTCGCCGCTGCGAACCCGGTATCCCACCTTGCGCACCATGGCCTTGCCACGGGTATTCGAAGCTACCATGGTCGGCTTTGAAGTTTTCGACCAGATCACCAGTTCCTTGCCTGGAATCAGGGGGTCTCCCGGTGCCATGCCATTCCAGGCAGCCACTTCCCGAACCGAAACCCGGTGCTCCCTGGCGATATCCCAGAAGGTATCGCCCCGGCGCACGGTGTACCGTACCTTGTTGCCGCTACGCTTGCGATCCTGAGTTCGCTCCAGTCGCTGGGCCTGGCTTAGGGCATAGGCGTCGGAGCCCTTGGTGGAAGACGGAATCAGCAGTTGCTGGCCGATCCGGATCAGGTCACTGTTGAGCTTGTTGACCTGCTGAATGACCGATGGGGTAGTGGAGAACTTGCGGGCAATGGTGTTCAGACTGTCACCCTTGCGGACTTTATAGTTCTGCCAGGATACACGCTGTTCACTTGGGAACTTTGCAAGCGCGGTTTGGAATGCCTCCGCCTGTTGCTTGGGTACCAGCAAGCGATGGGGGCCATCCGGATTGGTTGCCCAGCGATTGTAGGACGGGTTCAGCAAATAGATTTCATCAATATCCACGCCGGCTAATTCTGCGGCCTGGGCCAGGTCCAGCTGGGAGCCGGTATCCACCACTTCGAAATACGGTTCGTCTTTTAATGGTGGCAGGTCGATACCGTAGGCTTTCGGATCGTCGAAAATTTTTGCCAGGGCAATCAGTTTGGGCACATAGTGGCGGGTCTCCGTCGGTAATGTCAGAGACCAGTAGTCTGTGGCTTTTCCGGCGTTGCGGTTGCGGCGCATGGCGCTGGATACGGTCCCGCCCCCGGAATTATAAGCGGCCAGGGCCAGGGTGTAATCGCCATCGAACCGGTTGGCCAGGCGCTCCAGGTAAGTCAGGGCAGCATCGGTAGCCGCAATGACGTCCCGTCGGTCATCATGCCACCAGCTTTGGGTCAGCCCGAAGTATTTGCCGGTAGACGGGATGAACTGCCAAAGCCCGGCAGCGCGACCGTGGGAGTAGGCAAAAGGATCGAAAGCGCTTTCTACCACTGGCAACAGAGCCAGTTCGCTGGGCAGGCCCCGTTTTTCGGTTTCATTGACAATGTAATGCAGGTACCGGGAGCCTCTTTCCACCACGCGATCGATGTAACGGGGGTGGCGCACGTACCAGTCCAGTTGGGCCTGTACCCTGGCATTGTCGACGGAGTGATCCATGGTGAAACCGGCGCGAAGTCGTGACCACAGATCGTCTGTTCTGGTGGATGCGTCGGATTGCCGGGCGGGATTGTCCAGTTTTTCCCGAGCTTGCTGGGCCTTGGCCTGAAGTTCCGGGGAGATGGCGTCATCTAATCGTGCCCCGCTGGCGCTGTCCTCACCATTGCCCGCGGCGACGTCAGCCTTGAGGTCCTCATCGCCCTTGGCAACAACCACTTGCTGTGAGTCCAGGGGGTCTCTTTGCTGATTCTCTTCCTCGGTCCCGAACCAGGCCGAAGGTGTATGCCAGTTTTCGGCGATCTGGCTGGTACTGCAGCCGCTGAAAAGGGTCGAGGCGAGAAGGATGAAGGGCAGTCGTTTTACCGGCATAAACACAGGGTTCCGGGTGAAGCCGGCGGGTATCTGTAAAAATAGCCGGCATATTTAACGGGTTACGTTCGATAATTGCTCGAAATTCTATGGGAGCGTTTTCCGGGCGGTCAAGCTGAGCCATGTTACGGCTGTGAGATAAATTGTTAAGCAGTGACCGCCCGCACGCTCAGAAGTTATCCTTGCCGTGCCGCACGGCCGCAAAAACCGCACAATCCGAGCCGGTGGCAAGGCGGTGTGTGGTGCTGTAATTCTCGGCGGCCTCTATGACCATGGCATCATCCCACCGAAGGAATGGATTCAGCTGTTTCTCCTGGCCAATCGTGGTCGGCACGGTGGGCTTACCCCGTTCCCGAAGGTCTTTGCAGGCGTTCTCAAACTCGGCCAGCGCCTTATCTTCGGGTAGCCAGTGACGGGCGAAGCGAAGGTTTGCCAAGGTGTATTCATGAGCACAGTATACTGCAGTGTCATCCGGAAGGTTCCGCAGGGTCTGGAGCGAGGTGTGCATCTGCTCCGGTGTGCCTTCGAACAGTCGCCCGCAGCCGCAGACAAACAGGGTGTCGCCGCAGAACAGAACGGGTTTGTCATTTACCTGGGTGTGGCTGTAATAGGCAATATGATCCAGTGTATGGCCGGGAACTGCCAGGACATCGAACGTGATGCCTTCCCAGACGACTTCATCGCCGGCATGGACCGTGTTTGTGGCACCCTTGAAGGGCGAATCCGTCGGGCCAACAATACGGATGTCCGGATACTGTTGCTGAAGCTCTTTCACGCCGCCGGTGTGATCCGGGTGGTGATGGGTGATCAGGATGGTGTCTGCTGAGAAACCGCTGTCACTGAGATAGTCCAGTACCGGCTTTGCCTGGCCGGGATCGACTATCAGGGTCTTGCCGGACTCAAGGCTGGTAAGGCACCAGATATAGTTGTCTGAGAATGCCGGAACCGGATGAATGCGCAAGGTGACCACCCCATGTGTTCAATGAATGTGCCTGTTATGATAATGCAACAACGAGTACAGCCCAAGGAGGCGCGGGTTGCGCGAGCAATCAAGCCTTTAGTAGATCGGGTAGGGGAGCCAGCGTGACAACCAGCGGCGTGATTGACTATTCAGCACGACATGAGAGTTTTGAACGTTGGGTGCAGACCCCCCTTGGCCGCTCCCTGCTGGCCAGCCAGAGAGCAGTACTTGATAAGGAGCTGCAAGGCCTTACCGGGGCAAGACAACTACAGGTCGGCCTGAGTCACCGATTGCCTTTGGCGAGTGGTACCGATTTTGCCCAGAAGATTATTGCCTGCCCGGCCTGGCATGCCCATATGCCGGAGGGCGTGGCGGTTTGTGACGCCGACGAGTTGCCGTTTCCCGGTGATTCCATGGATCTTGTGATCCTTCATCATACGGCCGATTTTTCCCCGGATCCGCACCAGGTGCTTCGCGAGTCCGCCCGCGTATTGCGAGGTGAGGGGCGCATCGCTCTGGTTGGGTTCAACCCCCTCAGTCTCTGGGGCGTACGAAGACTGGTTTCCCGCCATCGGTTTGGCCCCTGGGGTGGTCGGTTCCTGATGCGATCACGAATGGAGGACTGGCTCAGGTTGCTGGGGTTCGAGCTGGAAAACAGTGGCACCTATTTCTGTACCCTTCCGCTGCAGCGAAAACACGGGGCATCCGGAAGACGGCAGCGTTTGGCCGCCAGTAGCCGCCCTCATGTACTGCCCACGGGCGCCTATTACTGTATCCTTGCCCGCAAACGCGAATACGCTCGGATCCGGACCAGGGCATCCTGGCGCAAGAGCAAGGTGATTTCTTTGCCCGGAACCGTGGGGGTATCCAGTGGCTGTGCCAGCCATAGCTCAGGCAGGGTGGACAGGCGTGGAACAGAACAGGAGCAGTAATGGCTGGTAAGGTAGTGATGTATACCGACGGAGCCTGTAAAGGTAATCCGGGGCCCGGGGGGTGGGGTGTTGTGTTGCGCTATGGCGATGCGTGCAAGACCATGCACGGTGGCGAGTTGCAAACCACCAACAACCGAATGGAGCTGATGGCGGCCATTCGAGGCTTGAGGGAGCTTAAGCGCGCTTGCCAGGTGGAGTTGTATACGGACTCACAATACGTGCGCAAGGGCATTACCGAATGGATGAGTGGCTGGAAGCGCAATGGCTGGAAAACCTCGGCAAAGAAACCGGTCAAGAATGCGGATCTGTGGCAGGAGCTCGATGCTGAAACTGCCAGGCACACCGTAAACTGGCATTGGGTGAAGGGTCATTCAGGGCATCCTGATAACGAATTGGCGGATGAGTTGGCCAACCGCGGAGTCCGCGAACTGAACGGGGCCTGAACCCTGGCCCCTGGAAAACCGATTAATGAGCAGTGAGTGAGAGCGCAGTTGCATGAGACAGATCGTACTGGATACCGAAACCACGGGTATTGATCCGAACGAAGGTCACCGCATTATCGAAATTGGTTGTGTGGAAGTGATCGAACGCGAGCTGACCGGTCGCAACTACCACGTATACATTAACCCTGAGCGGGAGGTAGAAGCGGAGGCTATCACCGTTCACGGTATCACCAATGAATTTCTGGCCGACAAGCCAAAGTTTGCGGAGGTTGCCGACGAGTTCTTTGAGTTCATCAAGGGTGCAGAGCTGGTCATCCATAACGCCGCGTTCGACGTGGGCTTCATGGACTCCGAATTCGCCCGTCTGAAACCGGTTCGAAAAACAGCAGACCATTGCGGCATTGTCGATTCACTGGCCATTGCCAGGAAAAAGCACCCGGGCCAGAAAAACAATCTCGACGCCCTGTGCAAGCGTTATGGAGTGGATAACTCCAACCGTGACCTTCACGGGGCATTGCTGGACGCCGAGATCCTGGCAGACGTCTATCTGCTGATGACCGGCGGCCAGACCGCGCTTTCCCTGGATGCCGGCTCCGGCGATGAAGGTGGCGATGGCGGTATTCGCCGAATCTCCGGTGAGCGCGCGCCGTTGGCGGTGGTTCGGGCCACCAGTGATGAAGCCTCTGCCCATGATGAGTTCATGGCGATGATGGAGAAGCAGGCCGGCGAAACGGTGTGGTCCCGGTTGCAGGCAACAGAATGAGAACCACGTTCAGCTGTACCATTTGTTACATTCCGGCTTTCTTGAGCTACTTGAGTTTTGTGTTATAAGTAATGATAAGTTCGCCAGTTTTTTGCGAACCGTTCAGGTATGGGCAAGGGCTGCCTCGCTGAACAGGAAGGACCTGCCCGTATGCAGGCTGCAGTTCATGAACAGGATGCGGTAGTCTCCGCAAATTAACAGGAAGCGTTTATGGTTCAATCGTCTCTGGCGACGAAATCGCAGTCGTTTGATCTGGTCAAAAGTGAAATCGAACAGACCATCAAGCAGGCAGAATCCAGCCTTGAGCGCTTTCAGGAAAACCGCGAGAGCGGGGAAGATCTGCAGAATTGTGTTGATTACCTGAACCAGCTTCGGGGAATCTTCATTCTGGTGGAGCTCCGGGGCGGAACCCTGCTTTGCCAGGAGGCGGTTAATCTCGCCAATGATGTGCCAGTTGGTGCCAACGACGACAAGAATATACTGCTGACGGCACTTAACAGCGCGCTGTTCATTCTCCGCCGTTACGTCGAGTACTACCATCAGCAACGTGAAGATCATCCCGAGCTGCTGCTGCCCGTGATCAATGATCTACGTGAAGCCCGTCGTGAGAAACCTTATCCCGAATCCTGCTTCTTTGATATCGACATCAAGGAGCGCCCGGACTTTTGCAGCGATCTGGGGCTCAGGCCCATGGATGATGCAGAGTCTGAATATGAAATCCTGGCCCGTCGCATGCGCCTGACCTTCCAGGTGGCACTGCTCGGCATTCTCCGCGAGCGCAACGAAGCGGTTAGCAAGAAGCTCATTGCCAGGGCTGCCCGTGGTCTCGCACGGCTGTGTCAGGGAGCGCCTATGGGGCAGATGTGGTGCCTGCTGGCGTTGGTCTCCGATACCATGCTGGATCGTGCCATGGGCTTTAGCAAGGCCCGCAAGCGTCTGCTGATGCGAATCGAGAAATACGCGCGGGAAGTGGTATATGTCGGCAAGGTAGCTACCGCCAAGGACGCCCCCGAATCGCTGATCAAAGATCTGGTCTATCTGCTTTACCGCAGTGGCTCAGCCAACCCTGAGGTGACGCGGGTACTCTCTGCTTATCAGCTCGGTCCTGCCGAATTCCCGGACGCACTTCTTGAGGCTCATTCCCGGCGCCTCTATGGCCCTGGCACGGACGTGCTCAAATCCCTGTCTGAAGCCTTGCAGGAAGAGCTTAATCAGCTGAAAGACAAGCTGGACATCATTGAGCGCGGAATAGAACCGGATCTGGCCGAACTTGCCTCGATTGCCGATACTCTGGAGCGCCTGGCCAATACGCTGGTGATGCTCGATCTGAACCGCCTGGCCAGTATTTCCCGTGAAGAAGCTGCCAAACTGCGTAAATGGGAAGAGGAAAACCGCCTGCCAGCGGAGGAGGAGCTCTATCGTCTGGCGGATTCCGTGCTGGGGGTAGAGGATGCCGTCATGCAGATCGTGACCCGCGGCATTACCTCAGAGACCGATGCCCTTGCTGGTGCAGACCGGAGCCGGGACGAATCCGTGTACCTGCAGGAAGCCATCTGGGTTGTGGCGGATGAGGCCCGTAGTGCGTTGACCCTTGCCAAGCGAGCGATTACAGCATTTATCGAATCCGATTACGACAAGCTTCATCTGGCCAACCTGCCGGGGACACTGCGCAGTATCTGGGGGGGCTTGCAAATGGTGGACGACCCGATCGCAGCGGACGTCATTGCCAGGGTCGCGACGTCTATTCAGGAGCGCCTGCTGGATGCGCGCGAAGCCCCTGCGTCACAGGTTCTGGAAGCGCTGGCGGATGCTCTCACCTCGCTCGAGTACTACATTGAAGGCGTCGGTCGGCGGGAAGACCGGAATGTAGACCTGCTCAAGCTGGCCCAGAGTTCTCTGGATGACGTCGGTCTGTAGACGCCAGGGTGGCCTGAATTTCTGAATGGCATAAAAAAACCTGCGGTTTGCGCAGGTTTTTTTTGTCGCTGGTGTTTAACCGGGCTTAGCCCATGTTGAACAGCTCGCCCAGCTTGGTTGCCAGCATCATGTCGCCTTCGGCGCGCAGCTGGCCAGCCATGAACGCCTGCATGCCGTCGGTCTCGCCAGAGACGATACCCTGCAGGGTTTCAGAGTTCATAATCAGGGTAACAGAAGGATCGTCGTGTGCGCCTTCGTGCAGCTTGCAGGTGCCGTCATTGATCACGAGGTGATAAGTCTTGTCGTCTTCGATGTCGAACTGGAATACCAGGTCCAGGCCCTGTGCTGCGTCTGCGTTGAAGTTCTGTTCGAGTTTTTCAAATACCTGAGCTACAGACATTGTTTTACCCTTTTTGATGGTTGTCTTGTCATGGTGGTGACGACTAGTGATCCCTGGCATTGGCAGCCTGTAAAGCGGCCGGGGTAGCGCCAACCTCGCAATCCGACTTTATGGTTAGAGCCGGTTCGTGTCAAGCTTGATCGAACGCTTGTTTTAATTTTATCGCGGGCTTATCAGGCCTGTGCCGAGGCGGTACACTTCGGGGTTTGCAAATACGTGTGGAGACTGCATTTTGGAATTTCTGACCGAATACGGCCTGTTCCTCGCCAAGGTGGCGACTTTCGTGGTGGCGGCGATTGTGCTCGTGTCCATCATTGTCTCGGCAACCCAGAAAGACCGGGACGATCACGAAGGTGAGGGTGAGCTGAAAATACGCAAGCTGAATGATCAGTATCGCCGGCTCAAGGAGTCAATCCAGGCCAGATTGATGACAGATCAGGAGCGCAAAGCCTGGCAGAAGAAAAAGAAGAAAGAAGACAAGGCTGAAAAGAAAGCCGCGAAGAAGCAGCCAGAATCTGATGTTACCGAAGAGAAAACAGCCCGTGTTTACGTCCTCGATTTTGACGGCGACATTAAAGCCAGCGATACCGATACCCTGCGGCGTTCAGTGTCGGCGGTTCTGAGTGTTGCCAATCCGGAAACGGACGAAGTGGTTATCCGCCTGGAGAGCGGCGGTGGTCTGGTTCATGCCTATGGCCTGGCGGCAGCCCAGCTGGATCGTGTTCGCAGCAAAGGTATCAAGTTGACCGCCTGCGTCGACAAGGTTGCGGCCAGCGGAGGCTATATGATGGCCTGCGTGGCTGATCGCATTATTGCCTCGCCGTTCGCCGTACTCGGTTCTATCGGGGTGGTGGCGCAACTGCCGAACTTCCACCGATTCCTGAAAAAGAACGACGTGGACTTTGAGGTACTCACTGCCGGCGAGCACAAGCGTACGCTGACAATCTTCGGTGAGAACACCGATAAGGGACGCCAGAAGTTCCTCGAGGACCTGGAGGATACTCACGTCCTGTTCAAGGAGTATGTCGGTGAGCGGCGTCCGGATCTGGATATTCAGGCGGTTGCCAATGGTGATATCTGGTTCGGCAAACGCGCCCTGGACGTGAAGCTGATCGATGAGATCAAAACGTCTGACGAATACCTGATTGAGGCTTGTGAGCGAGGGGATGTGATCTCAGTGTCTTTCCAGCGCAAACGGACACTGCCGGAAAAGCTCGGCCTGGCCACCAGTGCGGCGCTTGAACATACCGTCTGGAAAATCCTGAGTGCGTTCCGGAATCAGAAAATCCAGTAAACCAGAACTGAACACCAGCGCATGACGACTCATGCGCTGGTGATTGGTCTCAGGAGGCCCGACGGCGGAACAGGGGCTGATCCGTGTCGGTGGCAGCCTGGTAAGTCTGGGTGAAGAAGCTCAGGCACTTCGGTGCCTTCGCAATATCCTTGTCAGCGCGCAGCACGTAGCTGTCAAAACCACAGCGCTTCATGAACTGAAGCTGGTCAAGCAGTACATCGCCGATGGCTCGCAGCTCACCGCGGTACCCGAACCGTTCACGCAGCAAACGGCCAATGCTGTAACCACGGCCATCGACAAAGCGCGGGAAATTCACCGCGATCAGTGGCAATTCATTCACTTTCTCGCCAAGCAATTCCGGCTCATCGTGGCTGTCAAACCAGACACCCACGGAGGGCTTTCCGGCAAAGTGCTCATGGCCGGCCAGCCACAGATCTGCCGGAATCAAGACCGGCTTATCTTCAGGAATATCCATGGATTCACCCGCCGCAGGGCGGGGCACCACAACCCAGTCGTCATTACGAATCGTGCCGTCAGCGGCAATTACATCAGGCATATACCCGCTCCTTGAAAGGATCCAGACCGACCCGGCGATAGGTGTCCAGGAAGGTTTCCTCTTCCGTCCGGTTTTCCACGTAAACATTGATCAGCTTGGCGATGACCTCTGGCATTTCCTCACGAGCGAAGGATGGCCCCAGAATCTTGCCGATGGTGGCGTCGTGGTGTGACGATCCACCCAGGCTGATCTGATAGAACTCTTCGCCTTTCTTGTCGACGCCCAGAACACCAATATTGCCCACGTGATGGTGGCCACAGGCGTTCATGCAGCCAGAAATGTTGAGGTCGATGGGGCCAAGGTCGTACAGGAAGTCCAGGTCATCAAAACGACGCTGGATTGCTTCGGCCACAGGAATCGACTTGGCGTTGGCCAGGGCGCAGAAATCGCCGCCAGGGCAGCAGATCACGTCGTTCAGTGTGTTCAGGTTCGCGGTTGCGAAGCCCAGAGGCACAAGCTTTTGCCAGAGCTCAAACAGCCGATCCTGGCGAACGTCTGCCAACACCACATTTTGTTCGTGGGTGGCCCGGGCTTCGCCGTAGCTGTACTCATCCGCAAGGTCGGCAATCTGTTCCAGCTGGAAGTCGGTGACATCCCCCGGGGGCGTGCCGGTTTTCTTGAGTGTCAGGGTCACAATGGCGTAGCCGGGCTTTTTGTGACTGTTGACGTTGTGGGTCAGCCACTTGTCGAACTCACGGTTCTCGAAGCGCTGTGTCGCCAGCAGGTCGGTGGCATTGTCCAGTGCATCATACGCCGGCTCGGTAAAGTAGCCCTGGAATTTGGTCACCACCTCAGGAGTCAGCCGGGAAGGCGAGTCCTTGATGTGGGCCCATTCTGCTTCCACCTTTTCGGCAAAGCCCTCGGGGCTCAGCGCCTTGACCAGAATCTTGATGCGCGCCTTGAACTTGTTGTCCCGGCGGCCGTAACGGTTGTAAACCCGGACGATGGCTTCCAGGTAAGTCAGCAGATCCAGTTCCGGCAGGAAGTCGCGGATGACCGGGCCAACCATGGGGGTGCGACCAAGTCCGCCACCGACGTGCACCCGGAAGCCGAGTTCGCCCTGGTCATTGCGCACCAGCTGCAAGCCGATGTCATGGACCCGGATAGCCGCACGATCCGTGTGTTCAGAGGCGTTCACGGCAATTTTGAATTTACGTGGCAAAAACGCAAATTCCGGGTGGAATGTCGACCACTGGCGAATAATCTCGCAGTAGGGGCGAGGATCAGCAATTTCGTCTACCTGGACACCGGAGAACGGATCCGTGGTGGTGTTCCGGATGCAGTTGCCGCTGGTCTGATTCGCGTGCATTTCCACTTCAGCCAGCTCTGCCAGAATATCCGGCACGTCTTCCAGATTCGGCCAGTTCAGCTGGATGTTGGTGCGGGTGGTGAAATGGGCATAGCCCTTGTCATAGTCCCGGGTGATGCGCGCCAACCGCCGAAGCTGCTCGGAACGTAGCATGCCGTAAGGGATACAGATACGCAGCATGGGCGCAAGACGCTGAACATAAAGGCCGTTCTGCAGTCGAAGTGGAAGAAATTCCTCTTCAGCCAGCTCGCCGGCAAGGGCGCGCTCGGTCTGGTCGCGGAATTGGGCAACACGCTCTGCGGCTATCTGCCGGTCGTGCTCATCATAAACGTACATAGTGGAACGTCCTGCCTGCTACATCAGAAGAGCTAAAATTTACGGCCGGGTTTCATGGACCGGGCCTTATTCCTGCGAGGCAGGATACCATCGTGTTTTTATTCTCAAAATGATTATTTCAACATAACATTATCGATTCAGGTGATAAGTGATCGACGCCGGAACTGGACGAATGTCAATTTGCTGCTTTACTTGATCGGGAAAGCCAGAAAAACAACAACTTTGGGTAGGAAGGAGGAAGTGCCATGAAAAAATCCGTGCAATCAGACAGCCAGGCCGATGCAGTGGCGGCGGTATTGCTCGTGCTGCTGGCAGTTGCTTTTGCGGTGGTCTGGGTATCCGGGCAGTAGGTTACTGCCCGGCCAACACCAGTTTCACCACGATGATCAGCCCGCCCACAAACGCAACGGTAAACAGAACGCCTGCAACGATATAAGGCAGCGGGCTGTGGTGTGAAAAGTCTTCCTGGCGGCGCTTGTCAGACTGCACTCCGAAAGCGCCGGCAAGGATGCTTTGCATGATCTTCAGAACCCCCGGGCTGCGGGGGCGTTCATTGTTATTGTTGTTTTCGGTCACGTCATTCATGGAATACGCCTCAGGTTATTCCGCCGGATCGTACGCCAGGCTTGGCATCAACCAGCGTTCAGCCTCGGCCTTGGTCAGGCCTTTGCGTTCAGCATAGTCCTCAACCTGATCAACGCCAATTTTGCCAACGGCAAAGTATTTGGCTTCCGGGTGGGCGAAGTACCAACCGGAGACCGCTGCGGTTGGATACATGGCGAAATGCTCCGTTAGCTGGAGGCTGGTGTTGGCGGTGGCATCCAGCAGTTTGAACAGAGTGGCCTTTTCGGTATGGTCCGGGCAGGCAGGGTAGCCGGGGGCCGGGCGGATACCACGGTAGCGCTCCTTGATCAGGTCCTCGTTGGCCATCTGTTCATCGGTGGCATAACCCCAGAATTCCTTGCGCACCCGTTCGTGCATGCGTTCGGCAAAGGCTTCGGCCAAGCGGTCTGCCAGGGCCTGCACCATAATGGCGCTGTAGTCGTCGTGGGCGTTTTTGAACTCAGCGGTCAGTTCGTCCACGCCGATGCCTGTGGTCACCGCAAAGCCTCCGACATAATCGCCCAGGTGCAGACTTTCCGGCGCCACGAAGTCGGACAGCGCCATCATTGGCTTGCCTGGAGCCTTCTCATCCTGCTGACGCAGGTGGTGCAGGGTAGTGAGCTCTTCGGTCCGGGATTCATCGGTGTACACGACAATGTCATCACCCCGGCGATTGGCGGGCCAGAACCCGACAACGCCTCTTGCCGAGATCCGCTTGTCCCCGATCATCTGTTTCAGTAGTTTCTGGGCATCGTCAAACAGGGTACGTGCGGCTTCTCCTCGTTTCGGGTCGTCGAAAATGGCCGGGTATTTGCCGGCAATGTCCCAGGAAATAAAGAACGGTGTCCAGTCGATGTAGTCCACCAGTTCCTTCAGATCATAGTCCTCGAAGACCCGGACACCGGTAAATGCGGGCTTGGGCGGCTGGTAGTTCTCGAAATCGATTTCCGGTGCACGGGCACGGGCTTCTTTCAGCGACACCAGCTTGGTGCGGTCACCACGGTTTTTGCGGCGTTCACGAATTTCGTCATATTCGGTGCGAGCTGCTTCAACGAAAGCGGGCTTCGCGGTCTTGCTCAACAGCTGGGACGCTACGTTCACGCAGCGGGATGCATCAGAAACGTAAAGGGCGATGTCGTTCTTGTACTGGGGCTCGATTTTGACCGCTGTGTGGGCTTTCGAGGTGGTGGCACCACCAATCATCAGCGGGATATTGAAGTCCAGTCGCTGCATTTCCCGGGCCACGTGCACCATCTCATCGAGTGACGGTGTGATCAGGCCGCTCAGGCCGATCATGTCGACATTTTCTTTTCGGGCCGTTTCCAGGATTTTCTCACAGGGCACCATTACGCCCAGGTCGATCACCTCGTAGTTGTTGCACTGCAGGACAACGCCAACAATGTTCTTGCCAATGTCGTGTACGTCGCCCTTGACCGTAGCCATCAGGATCTTGCCCTTCGCCTGCTGGTCCTCGGTTTTCTCAGCTTCGATGTACGGAATCAGGTGCGCCACGGCCTGCTTCATTACCCGGGCGCTCTTGACCACCTGAGGCAGGAACATCTTGCCGTCACCGAACAGATCGCCGACCACGTTCATGCCGGCCATCAGAGGGCCTTCGATCACTTCAATGGGATGGCTGGCGTTCTGACGGCAGGCTTCCGTGTCGTCGATAATGTAACTGGTAATGCCTTTAACCAGGGCATGCTCCAGGCGCTTCTCAACGGGCCACTCACGCCAGGCAAGGTCTTCTTCTTTGGCCTGGCCGCCTTTACCTTTGAACTTTTCGGCGGCTTCAAGCAGGCGATCGGTGGAGTCATCCCGGCGGTTTAGCACCACGTCCTCCACCAGTTCCTTCAGATCCGGCTCGATCTCGTCGTAAATCACCAGTTGGCCGGGATTCACGATGCCCATATTCATGCCGGCCTTGACCGCGTGATAGAGGAAGACGGAGTGAATGGCCTCACGTACCGCATCGTTGCCGCGGAACGAGAATGACACGTTGCTGACGCCGCCGGAGATAGAGGCGTGGGGGCAGTGCTCCCGGATCCAGCGCGTGGCGTTGATAAAGTCCACCGCGTAGTTGTTGTGCTCTTCAATGCCGGTGGCAATGGCAAAGATGTTGGGGTCGAAAATAATGTCGGCCGGGTTGAAACCGATGCCGGTCAGCACGTCATAGGAGCGTTTGCAGATTTCGGTTTTGCGTTCGAAGGTATCTGCCTGGCCGTCTTCGTCAAAGGCCATCACCACCACCGCGGCGCCGTAGCGCATACAGTCCCTGGCACGTTTGATGAACTCTTCTTCGCCTTCTTTCAGGCTGATGGAGTTCACCACGGCTTTGCCTTGGATACAGCGAAGACCCGCTTCGATCACATCCCACTTGGACGAGTCGATCATGATCGGCACGCGGGAAATGTCCGGTTCAGAGGCCACCAGGTTCAGGAAGGTAACCATCACCTCTCTGGAATCCAGCATGCCCTCGTCCATGTTGATATCGATGATCTGCGCACCGTTCTCAACCTGATCCCGGGCAACGCTCAGGGCTTCCTCATACTGTTCTTCCTTGATCAGCCGCAGGAAGCGCTTGGAGCCGGTTACGTTGGTGCGTTCACCCACGTTGATGAACAGAGTGTTTTCGTCACCGGTAAACGGTTCCAGGCCGGAGAGTCTGAGTGCTTTCGGGCGTTCAGGAATCTGTCGGGGCGGATACTTGGCCACTGCCTTGGCGATGGCTTCAATATGATCCGGGCGCGAGCCGCAACAGCCGCCGATGATGTTCAGAAAGCCGTCTTTGGCAAAGCCTTCAATGATCTCGGCCATTTCCTCCGGTGTCTGGTCGTATTCGCCAAACTCGTTGGGCAGCCCGGCATTGGGGTGGGCTGATACGTAGGTTTCGGCCTTGTTCGACAGTTCTTCCACATAAGGCCGAAGTGCGTCCGCGCCAAGTGCACAGTTCAAGCCCACGGAAATCGGTTTTGCGTGGGCAACCGAGTTGTAGAAAGCCTCGGTGGTTTGCCCGGAAAGCGTTCGCCCAGAGGCATCGGTGATCGTGCCGGAAATCATGATCGGCAGCTCAATACCACTGTCGATAAAGAACTGCTGGGTCGCGTAGATTGCCGCTTTGGCGTTCAGAGTGTCGAAAATGGTTTCAATGAGGATAAGGTCTGAGCCGCCCTCGACCAGGCCGGAGACCGCCTCGTAGTAATTGTCGACCAGAGTCTGGAAATCCACATTCCGGTAACCGGGGTTGTTTACATCCGGTGAAATTGAGGCGGTGCGGGAGGTGGGGCCCACGGCACCGGCCACAAACCGCGGCTTGTCGGGATTCCTGGCCGTAAACTCGTCGGCGATTTCCCGTGCCAGCTTCGCCGCAGCCACGTTGAGTTCCCTGGCCAGCTCTTCCAGACCGTAGTCGGCCTGTGACAGCTTGGTGGAGTTGAAGGTGTTGGTCTCGATAATGTCGGCGCCCGCATCCAGGTATTCTGCATGGATGTTGCGGAGCAGGGCAGGCTGGGTAAGGTTCAGCAGGTCGTTGTTGCCCTGAACTTCCCGTTCGTAATCTTTGAACCGATCGCCCCGGAATGCGGCTTCATCCAGCTTCTGGTTCTGGATCATGGTGCCCATGCCACCATCAAGAATGACAATACGTTCCTTGAGGGCTTGGTGCAGCTGTTCCAGGCGTGTATTACGATCGGTCATAGAAAACTCTTCCGGGTGTCGTTATTAACGTCGTGTTTTACGTTTTGGCGCGGGATCATAGCAAAAATGCCGAAAGGCGTCTTAGTACGGATGATCATTATCAAGTTCCGGTTTGGCAGTCGTTCGCTGGCATAAGGGAAATTGATTACCCCATTAATGCCCGACTATTTTACTTGGTCTTTTATGTTCCCGCGATCTCTCATAAAATGGCAGTCACACTTGATAACAGGTAGGAAGCATGGCTCTGGTAACTGTGACTGATTCCGCAAGGGATTATCTTGCGCAACTGATTGAAAAGCAGGATGTTGAAGGCATGGGCGTACGCATTTTCGTGACCCAGCCCGGCACCCGCAACGCAGAAACCTGTCTGGCGTACTGTCCGCCCAATGAAGTTGTGCCAACCGATGAGCAGGTCGATCTGGAGAAGTTTACCCTGTATCTGGACCATAATTCTGTGCCGTTTCTGGAAGACGCCTACGTCGACTATTCCAAGGATCAGATGGGCGGCCAGCTGACCATCAAGGCGCCCAACGCCAAGGTGCCGCAAGTGGCTGACGATGCGCCGCTGCCGGACCGTGTAAACTACGTTCTGGCCTCTGAAATCAATCCGAACCTTGCGGCCCACGGCGGCGATGTGTCGTTGGTTGAAATCGTCGAGGAATCGGTGGCTGTACTGCGCTTTGGTGGTGGGTGTCAGGGTTGTTCTGCCGTCAGCCTGACGCTGAAGCAGGGCGTTGAGAAAACCTTGAAGGAACGCGTTCCCGAAATCTCCGCAGTGCGGGATGTGACCGACCACTCAAACACTGAAAACGCTTACTATCAATAAGTTGCACCCTCCCTCCGGCAGCCGCTCGATTGCTGGCGGCTGCCAGAAACACCCGCCTTGCCTGGCTACACGGCCAATGGCCTGTTAAGCGCAATACTTCATTATCGGTCACATAAACAGAATCAAAGCCCGGTTATTATCCGTGCCGTGTGAGCGAACGCTTTTTCTATTTCGGGGTAACGCTTGACTGACCTTGCTCTTGTGTCCGTGCCTGTTATGGCTGCCGTGGTGGGATGGTTCACCAACTGGCTCGCCATTCAGATGTCCTTTCATCCTGTCCGGTTCATCGGCGTTGGGGTTATTGGCTGGCAAGGGGTGATTCCGCGCAAGGCCGAGAAAATGGCCCACATCTGCATTGATCGCACCCTGCAGAAGTTTGGCGACCTGAATTCTGTGTACCAGAAGCTGGAGCCCAACCGCATTGTGGAACAGGTGGTGGCTCAGGTAACGCCCCGTATGGATGAGTACATTGACGAGGTCATGTATGAAATCCAGCCAGTGCTCTGGGATAATCTGCCGCTGTTTGTTCGGGCCCGGATCTATCAGTGGGCGCGGCAACAGTTACCCAATCGGGTAGAAGAACTGGTGGAGGATTTTGGTGACGACCTGGATGAGCTGGTCGATCTCAAGGCGCTGTTGAGTCGGGAGTTGCAGAACCATCCGGACCTGATGAATCGTATCTTCCAGCAGGCCGGTGCGGTTGAGCTCAGGTCGGTCATTAATCGGGGCGCGATTATCGGTGCCTTGATGGGCGCGGTGCTGGCGCCGGTTTCGGTGTTCTACCCCCAGCCCTGGTTACTGCCGGTAGGCGGCTTTTTTATTGGCTTTATCACTAACTGGATTGCCATCAACCTGATCTTTGCACCGGTGCGTCCGCGCCGGGTATTGTTCTGGCAGTTGCAGGGGCTGTTCCTGCGTCGGCAGGATGAAATCAGCGATATCTGGGCGCGCCTGGTGGCGGAGGAATTGATCACAGTGGAGAAAGTCGCCGATGCCATGATCAATGGCCAGCACGGTGACCGTACCCGTGCCATTATCCAGAAACACCTGCGCCCCATGCTCGACAATTCCATGGTCATGAAGCTGGCGGCCCAGGTGTCTGTGGGCATGACCGGTTACACCGAGCTCAAGCGCGTGATGAATCAGAAAGCGGTGCTGGCAACCCGGGATGTATTCAGTGATCCCGCTTTCAATCGGGAGCGTGCACCCGTCGTGGCGGGGGTGCTGGCCAGCCAGATGAAAGCCCTGCGCCCGGAAGAGTTCCAGGACATCCTCAGGCCAGCGTTCCGGGAGGAAGAAATCCAGCTGATGTTCGTAGGTGGCTTGTTTGGTGCCGTGGCCGGGCTCGTTCAGTTTCTTGCCATGACCGGCTTGCCCCAGGCCATTCTGGGCTGAGTACACCAGGGAGAATAGCGTATGCCAGTTTGGGCACAGATACTCACACAGGTTTTGCTGACAGCGGCCACCGTAACGGCCGTTCTCTTCGGTTTCTGGTTCTGGGTGGTAAAACCATGGCTGGCTGAGCGCATCCAGGAATTGATCGACACCGCCAATGAGATTGAGCCGAAGGTCACGAGTGGCGTTCAGAAGGGCGTTGCAGAATCTATCCGGCAGATACCCCAAAGCGCCTGGGACGGTGCAACCCGTGAATCCACTCGCCAGTTCCTCAAGTTTGGCTCGAACCTGTTTGAAAATGGGCTGAGCACCTTTCTGGGTGCCGCTGCCGAAGAGCAGCAAGCGGCCCGGGCACGGTCAGCCGAAAAGCGAGACGGATAACCGCGGCTCTATCAGCCTCGGGTTCAGAGGCAGTTCGTAGGGCGAGGCAGACCAGCTATCCGGCAGGCCGTTTTGGCGGGTGTTCCGGGGAACAGCGTCATCAGGTAGATGCTGTCGCCTTTTTCGTCCCCCAGCGCCTCTCTTACGGCCTTCACGAACAACCGGTTCGACGGTGGCGACATCTCATGCTGTTTATAAAAATCCCTTAAAAAATATATGATTTCCCAGTGTTTTTCAGTTAACTCAATATCGTCTTCCTGAGCGATTTCCTGGGCTACCTCATTGGTCCAGGTGGCCGCGTCCTCCAGAAAACCTTCGTTGTTTCTCACAGGCGAATTCGAAGCACTCATGGTTTACCAGTTGATGATTCGTGAATGATTGACGGTCAGCTGCACAAAACCGGCGTAGTCGACCAGCTGCTCCGCGGGGACGCGATTGGCCACGGCGCGCGCATTCGCGTCTGTCTCCAGGCCATAAGACGCCCCTGGCAGCTGTCTTTCCCGATCAAGCAGTGCGAGCACCGCATCCTCAATCAGCAGTAGCGTGTCACCCTGCTGAACAGATGCCAGACAATGCCGGAACCTGGCGTGTTCCGGAGCCTTGTTGATGATGTGCAGGGTAGTGTTGACGTTCTCAGGCATGACAGGGTCCTATCCGGCAAAAACGACGCGGCTATACTGGCCCAGGGTTTCGGAAATTGACTCCGCTGCCGTAGTCCCTGGCAGTAAATCGCTGGTCTCCAGCCCGTACTTCGCGCAAGCCCGGGAATCCACCAGTATCTGTTCAACGCCGAACAGGGCGGCCGCAGCGAGATTCTTCTCCACAGATTTCTGGCCGACGGCGTCGGCGGCCTGGCCTTTGCACAGCCAGTTGACGCCAGCCCCCAGAAACAGCATGGTGGCGGGCTGGTCGAAGGCTGCCAGGGAGAAGGTCATGTCCAGCGCTTCTCGTCCAGTCCAGGAGCCATAGGGTGGCTGATCGATCACAATCAGGGTGGTCATGGTCAGTGTGCCCCGTGAAAATAAAGAACCCGGTTGGACTTCAGGTTACCCTCTACCCATTCGCCAAGACCGGCAATCTCGAAGGGTGCCCTGAGATTGCTGGCGGTCAGTTCGTAACGGGCCTGCTCGGTCTCATCGACAATGCCACGGCGCAGTGCCGAAGCAACGCAGGCGACCGCTGTGATGTCGTTCCGGGAAAGGAATTCAGACCACAGTCTCGGCCAGTGTTGCTCATCGGAGGGAGGTGCGCTCAGGGCTGACGCCAGGTGCACGCCATCGCCATACAGGAATACCCGGTCGATACGGTGGCCCGCTTTCAGCAGGGCCTGAGCGAATGACAGGGCAGTCTGGGGAGCCTGTGTTGCCCAGGGGGCACCGGTAATCACGAGTGTGTAACTGAGTGGCTGAGGCATGGAACTGGATGCTGACTGATGGAAACCCTGCAAGTGTACCTAAAGCAAAAACCCCGGCATAGGCCGGGGTTTTCTCAAGGCATTGGACTGAGATTGATGATCAGTCTTCGCCGCTGAACGCAGACAGCAGGTGCAGCAGGCTGACGAACAGGTTGTAGATGGACACATACAGGCCCACAGTGGCGATGATGTAGTTACGCTCGCCACCCTTGATGATCTGGCTGGTTTCGAAAAGGATCATGATCGAAGCGAAGATCGTGAAGCCTGCTGAAACGGCCAGGTGCAGAGCAGAACTCTCCATGAAGAACGCCAGCAGCATGGCCCCAATCAGCACAAATGCGCCAGCGGTCAGGAAGCTGGACAGGAAGCTGAAGTCCTTCTTGGTGATGATGGCGGTTGCGGACAGGCCTACGAACGCGACGGCCGTCAGCGTCAGTGCCTGAGCAACAATCTGCGAGGCGCCGGCAGCAACAAACGCACCGATGATCGGGCCAAGGGTGTAACCCATAAAGCCGGTCAGTGCGAAGGTGGTGACGATGCCCCAGGGGCTGTTCTTCAGTTTATAGGTGGCAAACAGCAGGCCGATGTAGCCCACGATGGTAATCAGGAAGCCCGGGTGCGTGCCATTCATGTTGAGGAACGCAGTCACGGCTGAAAACGCCAGGGTCATACCGAGCAGCATGTAGGTGTTACGCAACACCTTCATGGCGTCGTCGCTGATACCGGTCGTTGCGCGACTGGTTTCGCTGGCCGGCGAGTAGGCCGCCTGGTTGTTCTGAACGCCGAAACGTCTGTCTTCCATTGTCATCTCCGTTTAGTGCTCTAGTGCAACTGGATACTGTAGACCATCATAATGTCGAAACCGCAACTTTCAATCATTTACGACAGAGAAACACCAAATGGATTCCATTAAAACGCGGTAATCTTGTCTAAGCTCTGACCAGAAGCCACGGAATTTGCTTTGTTTTTATTGCAGGGCGTTGACAGAGGGGGCAAATCCGGTATCATTCCTCCCGCTGTCGACAAGGCAGCTAGCCGAAGCGTTTCCCGATGCTTCGACCAGACGGTGGGCTGGCAGAGTGGCTGAATGCAGCGGTCTTGAAAACCGCCGACGGTTAATAGCCGTCCCGGGGTTCGAATCCCTGGCCCACCGCCATTTTTCTTCTTGTTTTTCCTCTCGATACCCCAATATCCTGGTTACACCAATCCCTCCGTTGGATTCCAAACACCACGCTTCATATCCGGGAGATTTCATCCATGGCTGAAGAACCGGAAAGTCAGGAACAGTCAGATCGCAAAAACCGCCGCTTCGCAGTGTCAGCCAATCGAGGCAGGGCGAGCCATCGCGTGCGTTATGTCGAGACCGGTGGCGCGGCCGTGGATACGGAAGAGTGCACTTTTTGCCAGGCCGTTCCCGACCTTGAACATGCCGGGGGAATCAAAGCCACTCAAGTGCCTGGCCATTCTGACACCAGCGAGTGTTCTGGTAGTGAAGCTCAAAAAGCCGACGCTGATTCTGCGCCGTAGCCAGATCGCATAATTCAAACCGGACACGGCCACCGGGTAGTTGCTGGGCCAAACGGCTGCAATCCAGGATCGGTACCACGCCAGGCTTCGGGTAGCCACCAATCGTCTGGCCATCGTTCAGCAGCACGATAGGCTGACCATCACCGGGAATCTGAACGGATCCGTGCGCAATACCTTCGGAGATGATGCCGGGCGGAGGGCAGTCCAGGGCCGGGCCCTGAAGCCGGAAACCCATACGGTCGGATTGATCGCTAACGGTGTAGCTGCTGGTTGTCAGCCGCAGGATATCCGTACGTTGAAACTGCGAGTATTGATAGCCCGGTATCAGGCCGATAACCACCTCTGAACTAAAATCAGGGCGCTGGTGTGCGGGCACTTCCCGGCTCGGCACTTTTCGTTGCGGTTCCCGTGGTACCAGTTTATCTCCGCGCTTTAACGGGCCCCGGCCCTCGAGCTTTTCCCGAACAACCACCGTACGACTGCCGAACTGCTCCGGTGAATCCAATCCCCCCGCCACGGCCAGGTAGATAAGCCGGTTATGAACCGAGTGGCTGATGGTCAGCTCGTCACCGTCATTCAGGTTCAAGGTTCGCCACAGCTCAACCGGTTCACCGTTCACGGCCACCCTGGTTCTGGCGCCGGTGATGGCAATCTGACGCGAGCCGTGGGCAATGGCGCGGAATCCCCCTAGCATGATTTCCAGGCAGGCAGCATGGCGAGGGTTGTCCAGCAGTTTGTTGGCCCAGGTAAAGCTGATCAGATCAAGGGCGCCGCCTGCG
Organism: Marinobacter sp. RI1; assembly: GCF_041155085.1. Lineage (NCBI taxonomy): Bacteria > Pseudomonadati > Pseudomonadota > Gammaproteobacteria > Pseudomonadales > Marinobacteraceae > Marinobacter > Marinobacter sp. RI1. Next base: position 2,580,173 of record NZ_AP031605.1, on the reverse strand, counting down.
GCCAGCCCGTGGTGGCGATAACCTCGGCGACCACTGTCCTGCACAGAACTTTGCACGCCGGGATGAATGACCTCCAGCCAGCTCATGAAATGAGCTCCCCACCGGCGGCCAGAAACGCCTCCCGGCTGATGGGGGTAAAGCGCACCCGATCGCCCACCTTGAGGAGCGACAGGTTCGTTGGATCAAAAAGGCGTGTCGGGCAGCGCCCAATCAGCTGCCAGCCGCCCGGAGAAACCTGCGGGTAAACTGCTGTCTGCCGATTGGCAATGCCAACGCTTCCGGCGGGTACCTGTTTGCGAGGAGTGGTTTTCCGGGGTGCGGCGATGCTGGGGTCAACCTGCCCCATAAAGGCGAAGCCGGGGGCAAATCCAAGCGCATGCACCCGGTATTCAACCGAGCTGTGTCGACGAATCACTTCCTCGCAATCCAGGCCGCTTTCCGAGGCCAGCCACTGCAGGTCAGGCCCGGTCTCGGCACTGTAATACACCGGCAGTTCCACCAGGCGGCTTTTCAATTCCGCCGTGTGCGCCTGTGTGCTTAGCCTGTGAATGATGAGCCTGAGTTCGGCGGTTACCTGCCGGAAATCGATGAGCATGGGGTCGTACACCACCATCAATGTGGTGTATGAGGGCACCATATCCACCAGCCAGTGAAAACCGGCACGACGGATGCTGTCGACGAGGCTGGCAATGCGAGCGGGCAGGGTATCGTCAATGGCCGGGGCCAGGGTAATCAGGATGGTGTCTTCGGAAACCGGTTCAATCATTGGCCGGATTTGCCGAGCGCCTTGCGGATGGCTTTGATCGCCTCCAGTGCGGCATCATTGTCGCCATGCACGCACAGGCTGTTGGCCGGAAGCTCAAGCCAGTGGCCGGTGGTACTGAACACACCACCTTTGTCAGCAAACGACTTTGCCTGGCGAACGATGATGTCCGGATCCTCGTGTACGGCGCCGGCCTGGCGCCGGGAAACCAGCTGGCCTTCGTCATCGTAGGCGCGGTCTGCAAAGGCTTCCAGCAGTAGGGGCAGGCCAACATCGGCCGCCATCTGCTGATGTTTGCGGTAATTGCAGGTGACCGGAATCATCAGTGGCAGATCGGTCCGGAAGGTGCGTACGGCCTCCATCACGGCACGAAGCAGTCTATTGTCCCGCATCATGTCGTTATTCAGGGCGCCATGGGGTTTGACGTAGCTTAGCGTCAGGCCTTCACTCCGGCACATGCCTTCGAGCGCCCCGAGCTGATACAGCATCAGGGCTTCGATCTCTTCCGGCGTGTGGTGAATCGAGCGCCGGCCGAAGCCGGGCAGGTCGTGATAGGACGGGTGAGCGCCAATAGCCACGTGGTGAACGGCTGCCAGTGCCAGTGTTTTGCGAATTACCATAGGGTCTGCGGCATGAAAGCCACAGGCCACGTTGGCCATGTCGATCAGGGGCATAACCAGGTCATCCTGGCCCATTTGCCAGGCGCCGTAGCTTTCCCCCAGATCGCAATTCAGTTTCATGGCACTGTCCTGTCTTTCCTTAGATGTCGCTGCGGCCCGGGAAGGTGGCCTGTTTGCGCTCTTCCGCCAGTCTGGCCCGCTGTTCCAGGGATTCCGGCGAATTCTCGGGAATACCCCATCCCTGCAGATTTTCCTCAACCAGTGTCACCAGGGCATCGATGTGCCCCGGAGTGGCGTTCAGGCAGGGAATATAGCTAAAGCCTTCGCCGCCGGACTCCATAAAGTATTCGCGGTTTTCCTCGTTAATCTCCTCGATCGTTTCCAGACAATCGGCGGAGAAACCAGGGCAAAATACATCAATGGATTTTACCCCTTTTTCGGGCAAGGCTTTAAGGGTTTCATCGGTATAGGGTTGCAGCCATTCCTCCCGCCCGAACCGGGACTGGAAAGTGGTCATGTACTGGTCTTTACCGAGGCCAAGGCGCTCCGCCAGCAGCCGCGATGTCTTGTGGCATTCGCAGTGGTAGGGGTCGCCCTTCAGCAGGTATTTCAGCGGTACGCCGTGGTAGGAGAGAATCAGTTTTTCCTTGCGGCCATGTTCAGCCCAGTGCGATTCAATATGGCGCGCCATGGCTTCGATGTACGGCGGGAAATCGTGGTAATGGGAAACAAACCGGAAATCGGGCAGCCAACGCCGCCGGGTAAAGTCTTTTGCAATGGCATCGAAGGTTGAGGCTGTGGTTGAGGCCGAATACTGGGGATACAGCGGAAGTACCAGCAGCTTGCGCACGCCCTGTTGTTGCATCTCTTCCAGTACCCGGGGGATGGAAGGGTTGCCATAACGCATAGCGAACCCAACCACCACATTGGTACCGAAACGCCGTTTCATGGCCTCACGGATACCCTCAGCCTGTTTCGCCGTGTGAATCAGCAGGGGAGAACCCTCCTTTTCCCACACACTGGCATAGGCTTCCGCACTTTTCCGGGGGCGGATGCGGAGAATGACGCCGTGCAGAATCAGCCACCACAGGGGGCGCGGTACCTCGACAACCCGCGGATCCCAGAGGAATTCCGCGAGGTATTTCCTCAGGGCGGGAGTAGTAGGTGCGTCGGGGGTTCCAAGGTTGGTGATCAGCACACCGAGCCGGTCCGGCTCATTGTGGCGGTAGTTATCGATCCCGTTGTAAGGCATTGAGACGTTCCGTGAGGTGAAAATTAACGCTTGCCGGCCTGCTGCATCAGGCGGGGAATAAGCCCGGTAATGTCGTAACCTGCATTCCGTGCCCGGGACAGGATTTCCTCTGGCTGGTGGTCGCGGGCACTGCTCAGGGCCCATAGTACCGTACAGCGGGTGCCGGAACGACAGAAGGCTAGTACGGGTTTCTCGGCATCACGGATCATGGGCGCGAAACGTTCTACGTCCTGGTCGGTAATATTGCCAGACTCAACCGGCATGTAGACCCATTCAAGGCCCTCTGCTTTCGCTGCGGCCTCAATGTCGGCCATGGCCGGTTGGCCGTATTCTTCATGGTCGGGCCGATTGGCGACCAGGGTCCGAAACCCCAGCCGCGCAATTTCGGCAACGTCATCAATAGCGATTTGTGGCGCTACGGAAATACTGTCATCAATTTTTCTGATATCCACGCGTGTCTCCCAACGACGGTCGTTTAATCCGCTCGATCACTTCGAATGCCATCATACCGGCCACCATGGACGCAACAAAGACCACGGCCTTGATTTCTCCGGCACCAAGAGCCACCAGGGCGGGCCCTGGACAAAAACCGGCAATGCCCCAGCCAATACCGAACATCATGCTGCCAATAACAAGTCTGGGCTCAATACGGTTGTTCGCCGGCATTTTCATGGTGAATCCGAGGAACGACAGGGTACGCCTGCGCGCCACGGCGAAAGCGACCAGTCCGACGATGATTGCGCCTCCCATCACGAAAGCCAGTGAAGGGTCCCAAAGCCCGGCGATATCGAGAAAACCAAGCACTTTTTCCGGATTGGCCATACCCGATACCATGAGCCCCAACCCGAAAATCAGTCCTGCCAGAAGTGAGGTGACAGAGTACTTCATCATTCAGACTCCCATCAGGTGGCGAATTACGAACACCGTTAAAAATCCTGTTGCCATAAAACTCAGGGTTGCGACCAGTGAGCGAGGCGACAGACGAGACAATCCACAGACACCATGCCCGCTGGTGCAGCCTGAGCCGTAGCGAGTGCCTATACCCACCAGCAATCCGGCAACGATCAGGGCTGGATAACCTGCGTCAACCTGAATGGGTGGAAGTTCAGAAAACAGCAGCCACAGGCTTGGGGTGCCTACAAGCCCGGCGAGAAAAGCCACCCGCCAGAGTATATCGCGGCGAGCAGGCACCAACAGGCCACCCAGTATTCCACTTATTCCTGCAATGCGGCCGTTCAAAAGCAGGAAGCTTGCAGCGGCGAGGCCGATCAGCAGGCCGCCGGTCAGTGCAGCGCCAGGGGTAAACTGGCTCCAGGCAATATCAATCATTCATAGACTCCCGCGAGATATCGGTTTTGGAATAAACATATAATGGGGAGAAATAATAACAAAAAAAGCCCGGCAGGGAATGCCGGGCAGAGGCGTGCGAGTAGTATCCATGAAAGACTTCCAGACAAACCGACATCAACAGGGATGCCGGTATTGGGAAGTATTGACCATAATTTGAACAGTTCAAGTGAGAGGCGCTTTCGTTTGAAAACATTTTTTCATATTGCATCAGTGGTTATACTGCGGCCTTTCGTTATGCGGTTCTCAGGGCCACCACTGCAATCCGGCCCCGGCTGTAATACAATGACACCTACCGCTAATGCCCGACTCCCATGAGGTATGCATGTCTGAGCACGACGACAAAAATCCTGAAAATGATCCGCAGCTGGCGGGCAAGATCAAGGATTCCGCCCGGCAAATCTGGCTGGCTGGGCTTGGCGCCTACACCAAAGCGGAAGAGGACGCCGGCAAGTTCTTTGATCGTCTGGTTCAGGAAGGCGAACAGCTGGAGAGCAAAACCCGGGGTGTGGTCGAGAAACAGATCCGGACCGTGGAAGATCGGGTAGGCGAGGTTCGTGAGCGGGCCACCGGGACCTGGGACAAACTCGAGCATATGTTCGACCAGCGGGTTTCGGGCGCGCTCCGTCGCCTCGGCATCCATCGTCGGGAAGAAATCGAAGCTATGGAGCGCCGTATCGAGGCATTGGAAAGTGAGCTGTCCAGGCTGCGCGGTCAGAACACTGCGCGCGACGAGGAAGAATAAGCTCTAGAGATAGGTCCGGCTGGTGAGCCGGATCTGTTCCTGTTCTTCTTCGTTCAGGTAGGGAAGCAACAGGTGCAACATCTGATAGACACCGCGGCCCGGGTCCACTGACTCCCGGTCATCCAGATGCGAAAGCGTGTCGAAGCTACTCCAGTAACACACCGTCAGGGTAAGCTGCTCACACACCGAAGCCAGTTCATCCGAACCGATGTTCATGATGCCTTGCCGGCGAAAACTCTCACACAGCGTGTTGAACGCCAATTCCTTCTTTTTGAGAATCCTGCGAAATCGAACCTGAAGCTGATCGTAACGGGACAGGACATTGACCAGATCCTGGTACAGGAAACGGTAGCGGGCCACGGCTTCAAACAGCAGATGCAGGAAGAAGCTGAACTGGTCCATGGACACGTCTGCTTCCTCGGGCACCGCCAGAAGATCCAGCATCTCTGCCTCATAGGCCCGGAACAATTCCTCAACGATATCGCCTTTGCTTTTGAAGTGGTAATACAGGTTGCCAGGGCTGATCTCCAGCTCATCAGAGATCAGCAGAGTGGTGACGTTGGGCTCCCCAAGGCTGTTGAACAGCAGCAGGCTGGTGTCGAGGATCCGATCCCTGGTTTTGACTTTCTTCATCCGTAATGGCCTGGTCAATCAGAGGTCGAATGAGGCCCACACCGGGCAGTGATCGGATGGTCGCTCCATGGCCCGGATATCGTAGGACACTCCTGCTGCTTTTGCCTTGGGCAGGAGGCTGTCACTGGCCATGATCAGGTCAATGCGCAGGCCTCGCCTCGGGTCACGCTCAAAGCCTTTGCTGCGATAGTCAAACCAGCTGAAGGTGTTGGCTTCGTCCGGGTGCAGATGGCGGAATACATCGGTAAAGCCCCGTTGTTCAACCTGCCCAAGCCATTCCCGCTCTTCCGGCAGGAAACTGCATTTTCCCGAACGCAACCAGCGTTTTGCATTGTCGGCGCCAATGCCGATGTCGCGGTCTGTGGGCGATATGTTCATGTCGCCCATTACCATAATATGGCCGGGTTTCTTGGCCAATTCGTCCAGGTAGGCCATCAGGTCGGCGTAGAACTTTTCCTTGGCAGGAAACTTTACAGGGTGGTCCCGGCTTTCCCCCTGGGGGAAATAACCGTTGATGACGGTCAGGGGCTCGCCGTTAACGGTGAAATGGCCGGTAATCAGGCGCCGCTGGGAGTCTTCACCATCGGAGGGGTAGCCTTTGAGAACCTCTTCCGGCTCCGCGCGGGATAACAGGGCAACACCGTAGTGGGTTTTCTGGCCATGAAAGTGAACGTGATAACCGAGCTCGCGAATGGCCCCGACCGGGAATTCCTCATCAGTGACCTTGGTTTCCTGAAGACCGATGACATCCGGATTAAGCTGCTGAATCACGGCTTTGAGCTGATGCAGGCGGGTGCGGATACTGTTCACATTGAACGACACAAACATCATGGGCGCAGAATCTCCGGAAAAATTTTTTCGGAGTTTAACACACCCCAGGGCGGGTGCCGTCTGGCAGCTGCGACCAGATTACCGTGTCAGTTCACAATCCGGTAAGCGGGCAACCTGATAGCGAATGTGGGCGATGTGGTTGGATTCGGCATCTTGCCGGATGTTGGTTAACCCCAGATAGTCGGTCAATGCACCGTCTGAGTTGTACCCCAGCACGATAGGGTCAACGAGAACCCGTAACAACAGGCTGGTGGGGCGGATCTGCACGGTCAGGTCTGCGTCCACCTTGACGGAGGTGGCTGGCTCGAGAACAAAACCGTAGTGCTCCCCCCGGGTGGGCGCCAGAAACCGGAACTCCACTGATTCGCCTTGCCGGATACGTTCCCAGTTGGCCCGGACAAAGTAGTCAAACCCTGAATCCACCACCAGCTGCTGGTCGAACGGCACCGTGAATTCTCGAGTCTCGCCCGTTGGCTCCTGCCAGGCAATACTGAGAGCCTGCTCCTGCGGGTAGGTGATGGTTAACGCTTCACCGAATGCTGGCTGGCGGAACTCTACCCGGGGCCGAAACGCGGAGTTATTGTAAGACAGCGATTTACTGGCGAATGCGTCTCCGCTTTCCGGATTCCGGTAGGAAACCTGGTGGTCAACCGGGTCAAAGACGCCTTCGGAACACGTGCCTTCGATTCGATGATCCTCCTGGTAAAGCACCTTCCCATCCTGTTTGGCCGTACCTGAAAATTCAAATACCTGGCCAGACACGGGGGATGCGGCTGCTGTCAGGAGTAGGGTAAGGAACGTCGAACCAGCGAGTTTCATGTTTCCAGCTCCGCGTACAGGGCCTTGCGAATGAACAGCAGCAAAGGAAACAGGACGAACCAGCCGACGGCCATGGCGACCAGGGAAAGTGTCAGGTCCGGCAGCGCCACTATACCGAGCTGGCTGGCGGACCAATAGGCAAAGGGGCCGGCAATGGGGGCCAGAGCCCACGGCAGCCACTGGCGCTGGCTGATCCAGCCCAGGGAATGGCACAGGGTGGTCATGAAGATGGTCCAGATCGCGATGAGCCAGGGCGGGGCAGCCAGCACCTCTTTTCCGGAATCCAGGGCCAGCACCCCGGTTCGGAACCAGAGTGTATCCATCAATCCGCCGAGCACCACGCCAAAGCCAATAAACTGCAGTTCGGAAAACCGCCGTTGACTGACCAGAGCAAGATGCAGGCCCAGGAACACCAGGATCAGCCCCACCGTAGCTAGCCCGGGGTACAGCACGCAGGCCAGCCAGCCTGCCTGGAACAGTATAAAGTTCAGCAGGTTACGGGCTGTTTTTGAAGTGATCATACACTCAGAATGTTCGCGCGTTTGTTGGCCGGCTTGGCCATGACCAGATGGGCAACGCCAATTGCCCGCTCGCTGAAGCCAGCTTCGCAGTACGCGAAATAGAAATGCCACAGGCGCTGGAAGGCCTGGTCGTAACCCAACTGTTCCAGTTCCTGACGGCGCGCCATAAACCGTTCACACCAATCCCTCAGGGTTCGGGCGTAGTGAAAGCCGAAGTCTTCGGCATGGGTCAGTACCAGGTCCGAGCCCCGGTTCATAGAGCCCAGAATAGCGCCGAATGATGGGATAAAGCTGCCGGGGAAAATGTAACGCTGGATAAAATCCACATTCTTCAATGCCCGGTGGTAACGCTGTTCCGGCATGTTAATGGCCTGAATCAGCGCCAGGCCATCCGGCTTCAGCAGGTGGCTGATCTGGGACAGGTAGCTGTCCAGGAACTGGGGGCCAACGGCTTCGATCATCTCGATGGACACCAGTTTGTCGAACTGTCCCTGCAGATCGCGGTAGTCGTCGAACAGCAGCGTAATCTTGTCTTCCAGGCCTTCCGCTTTCACTCGCGCCTTGGCCAGCTCCAGCTGCTCCCTGGAAATGGTAGTGGTGGTGACATGGCAGCCATAGTGTTTGGCGGCGTGAATGGCGAAGCCACCCCAGCCAGTACCGATTTCCACCACCCGGTCCTCCGGACCTAAATCCAGTTTGCGGCAGATGGTATCCAGCTTGTGAACGGCCGCTTCGTCCAGGGTTGAATCCTCGCGGGGGTAAATGGCGGAGGAATACATCATGGTTGGGTCCAGGAACAGGCGGAACAGGTCATTGCCCAGATCGTAGTGGGCGCTGATATTCTTGCGGGAGCCTTCCGGGGTGTTTCGGTTCAGCCAGTGCAGTGCCTTGAGTGCGGGCTTGCTGATCCAGGCAAACCGGTCTTCAAACCGGTTCATGGTGTCGATATTGCGGGTAAAGAACCGAAGCAGGGCGGTCAGATCTGGCGAACTCCAGTCACCTGCCACAAACGATTCGGCAGCACCGATGCTGCCACCGGTCACCAGATCCCGCCAGGTGCTGTGGTTGTGGATCACCAACTCGGCCTGCGGATAGCGGTCATCGCCATCACCGAATACGAGGTCCTCAGCTCCTGCCTCTCTGATCAACAGCCTGCCATGACCAAGCTGCGCCAGTTGCTGGCAAGCCAGCTGCTTTGCGACACGGCTGATCAACGAAAGCCCCGTGTTTCCAGTGCGCTGGTGTTCAACCGAGGTGTTCAGGTTCTCCATGAGCTTACCCTTCCTGCCGAATCAAATGCGTTGTCTTGTTGTGCCGATGGTTTTTCCGTTACATCCAGCCCCAGATCCTCGGTACCGCGCTGGTAGGCGCTGTCGGTTGCATCGAGCTTGTTCGGGTGGGTGTAAAAGGGGGCCCCTTTGAATTTCAGCTTCAGGGCATTCCAGTAAATACCGGCAATGCCTTTGATGGTTTCCAGGGGAAACCGTCTCAGGCTCCTGTGCAGGGTTTTACGATCAAGAGGGGTGCGTTGGACTACCAGCGTGGCATCAAAATGCTTGCGGCCTTCCTCTTCCAAATTCATGTGAACGCGCATGTCCTTGCCGCGAAAACTGAACAGCCACTGGTAGTGCTGATTCATGCCATTAAACGGTGAAACGTGGAAGCGTTTGCTGAAAGCAAAACGCTCGGTGTGCCAGGCGTTATCGGAGCCTGGCCCCGGCTGGGTGCATTCCATGCAGTACACATGGCGCTGTTTCCAGGGGGTGTTGGTAATCTGGGCGACAATCACACGGGGGGTGGCGCCGGCTTCTGGCCTGCAGCCCCTTTCATAGCACAGGTAAAAACTGACCGGATTGAAAATGTAGCCCAGGTAGCGCGGGTGGGTAACCAGCTCTATTGGCCCATCCGGAGCCCAGCCGGTGGCGCTTTTAACCCGGTTGAATACCGCCTGGCGCAGACTGGGCACTTCCGGGTCCAGGTAATCCCGCCGGTAGAGCCCCAGCCAGTTAAAACGTTCGAGGGAAAAAAACGGGCTGGTTCTGGTTACCGTGGACCAGTCGTCAAGGTCGAGGGCGAGCATTCCGATGCTGTAGCTGAATTCATGCTGGACCGGTAGCTTGCGCCGATGCCTTATGGTGCCTTCCAGCCATTCACTGGCCATAATCAGAGCTCCACCCCGAATGCCCGGGTAACCCTCAGTGCGCTGCGCACACCGTCTTCGTGGAAGCCATTGAACCAGTAGGCACCGCAAAAGTGGGTGCGGTTCCGGTTACCGATGTCATCGTAGCGCTCCTGCGCGGCAACGGCGTCCAGAGTGAAGACCGGGTGATCGTATTCAAACCGTTTGATCACCTTTTCCGGATTAATATCCCGGCTGCGGTTCAGGGTGACGCAGAAGGTTTCCGGCGCATCGTCGAAGTTCTGAAGAACATTCATGTTGTAGGTTACAGATACCGGTTGGGTACTGTGTTCCGGGATCATGTAATTCCAGGCGGCCCAGGCTAACCGGTTGGATGGCAGCACGCTGGCGTCGGTGTGTAATACCACATCGTTCTTCTGGTACGCGATGGCTCCGAGAATGCTTCTCTCGTCGTCGGTGGCGTCGTCCAGCATGGCCAGGGCCTGGTCACTGTGGCAGCCGAAAATGACCTGGTCAAAACGATGTTCCTGTCCGTTGGCCACCAGGGTAACGCCCTCGTCATCCCGTTTTACGGAAGTTACCGGGCTGTTCAGATGGGTGCGTTCGCCCAGCTTGTCCATCATCCGGTTTACGTAGGTAGCCGAACCTCCGGAAATCACTCGCCAGGTGGGCCGGTCATCCACAGATAACATGCCGTGGTTGTTAAAAAATTGCAGGAAAAACCGGATTGGGAACTGTTCCAGCACAATCTCCGGCGCAGACCAGATAGCCGCGCCCATGGGGACAATGTAGTAGTTTCGGAAGTACCGGCTGTAGCCGTTGCGGTTCAGGTATTCCCCGAGTGTTTCGCCGTCCGGAATCGTGCCGGCGGCCAGGTCGGCACGGGTTTCCTTGTTGAACCGGAGAATCTCCCGGATCATTTTCAGGAAATTCAGATTAAACAGATTCCGGCGCTGGGCGAACAGGGTGTTCAGACTGGTGCCGTTGTACTGCAGTCCACTGGCATGGCAGTCCACGCTGAAACTCATGTTGCTCACTTCAGAAGCCACCCCGAGCCGATCCATCAACTTGATGAAGTTGGGGTAGGTCCAGTCGTTGAACACAATAAAACCGGTATTCACCGGCCAGGTACGGCCACCAACTTCCACTTGTTCCGTGTTGGTGTGGCCTCCGGCATAGTCTCCGGCTTCAAACATATGCACATCGTGCTTGTCGGCCAGCAGCCAGGCGGCTGTTAAACCTGATACTCCAGCGCCAATCACGGCAATTCGCTGACGTTCCTGATTCATGCAAGGTATTTCCTGTGGTCGAACTTCACTGATCGGTTTTACGGGCCATGGAGGCGGCCATGCGGTCGATGACTCCCTGGGGCAGGGCGGCTAGCAGCTTCAGGGACCAGGTAAAGCGTTTCGGGAACGCGATTTCGTTCCGGCCTTTCTCAAGCCCAGTGCGGATTCGTCGAGCCGCATCCCCGGCTGAGATGATGAACGGCATGGGAAAATCGTTTCGGTCCGTCAGTGGCGTTTTGACAAACCCCGGGGATACCACCACAACCCGAATCCCCTCGGCCGCCAGATCGGCTCTCAGAGACTGGGCGAAGTAGGTAAGCGCTGCCTTGGAGGCGCCATAGCCCTCGGCCCGCCCGAACGGAAACCACCAGGCCGAAGAACTCACAATCACCAGAGTAGCCGGCTTGCCTTTGGCGCGGGTCGCACGCAGAGCCGGCAGGGCAATATCCAGGCAGCGCGCCGTGCCGATCACGTTGGTGGTCACGTTGTTGGCAATGACATCGCTGTTGTATTCCGCCACTTCCAGATACTCACAGGTACCGGCGTTCAGAATGACCATGTCCAGGTCGCCAAAGTGGTCAAGCTGCGACTTGACCCCCTGCAAGTCATTCTTGCTGGTGGTGTCCGCAGCGGCGGCGGCTATCTGGTTCGGGAAGGTTTGCAACAGCTCATCCAATGGCTCCTGCCGGCGGCCGGTCACAATCAGTTTGTGACCGGCACCGGCGAGTTCGTGAACCAGCGCTTCGCCAATACCGGATGAGGCGCCGGTTAACCAGATGTTGCTGGGTGATGACAGCAATTGGCTCATCCCGCCTGCTCCTTTACCCAACGAATCATCCGGCCCAATACGGGCAGGTTTTCATACAATAGCTGGCCGGCGTCGAAATAGTCCCGGTGATACCGCACTTTCCCGTCCCGGATTTCCAGGTGGCTGATGCCTTCTACAAACACCGGCTTGCCGCCGCGAACACGCTTGTGTTGAAGTTCCATCACCCAGGGCAGGCTGCACCAGCATTCCTGAATGACGGGTTCATGGAAACGGAACTGGCAGCGGATAACGTTGCCGTAGGCGCTCGCCATGTATTCGGTCAGCTGATCAAGGCCATGTACCCGACCAAAAGGATCCTGAAACTCGATATCCTCGCCGTATACCTGCTGGAGCTTGTTGAGATTGCCTTTGTCGAGCGCGTTATACAGCGAACAGAAACGGTCCAGTACCACGGGCAATCCTGAATCCGGTGCCCCGACTTCAATGGCAGAGGCAGACGTCGTCATGAGCGGTTCCTCCTCTTGTTGTCCAGTTCCCGGGTTTCTTTCTGGATATGAGCCGGAATCGGATTAAGATCCCAGATAATGCCCAGCTTGGAAAGCAACCACAGGCCGTACCAGGTCACATCAATTTCGTACCAGCGGAAACCCTGGCGTACCGATTGCGGCCACCGGTGGTGGTTATTGTGCCAGCCTTCACCCAGGGTGATCAGGGCCAGCCAGAAATTGTTGCGGCTGTCGTCGTCGGTCTCAAATCGCCTTTTACCCCAGACATGTGACAGGGAGTTGATCGAAACCGTGCCGTGAAAAAGCACCACGGTTGATATGAAGAAACCCCATACCAGGAGCTGAAGCCCGTTGGTGCCGAGCTCGGGCGCCCACAGGGCCAGTGCCTCGCCAAACAGGTAAATAGCGACCGCGAACGCAGCGGGTATCAGAGAGTCAAAACGGTTGATGAACCTGAGTTCCGGGAATTTCAGCCAGTCGCGCACCCTGCGTTCATCCATCGCAAAGCCCGCATCACAGGTGAACCATCCCATATGGGACCACCAGAACCCACCTTGGTGTGGTGAGTGCAGATCCTGCTCATTGTCCGAGTGCTGATGATGGTGCCGGTGGTGTGCCGCCCACCACAAGGGGCCTCTCTGGGCCGCACTGGCCCCCAGAACCGCAAACACGAACTGTGCCGGCCGGCTGGTCTTGAAGGTCTTGTGGGAGAAATAGCGGTGGTAGAAGCCGGTGATCGCGAACATCCTTACCAGGAAGAACGCAATGGCAAAAACCACTGCGAAGGTACTGACACCGGTGTAAAGTGCCAGCAAACAGGCAAGGTGGAGGGCGATAAAGGGCAGCACCCGTACCCAGTTAAAGGCCCGGGAATCCGTATCCAGGTGATCTGATCCAGCTTCGGAATCGAACCATCTCAGAATGTTTGTTAACCAACTATTTACTCGGGTCATATACAACCATGCGTGAAGTAACATCAGACACCACATCAATACGCAGCATCGCGGTTATTGGTTCAGGGCTGGCGGGGCTGACGACCGCAATTCTTCTTGGCGATTCGGGCCATAATGTCCGGGTATTCGAGAAGAGTCGCGGCCCCGGTGGTCGTCTGGCGTCCAAGCGCGTAGCGAACGGCTCCGCCGATATCGGCGCGCAATACTTCACTTCCCGCAATCCCGGCTTCACCCGGTTTCTCGATCGCTGGGCCGGGCCCCAAAGTTACCAGATCTGGAATGCCCGATTCGGTTATCAGACGGCCCGGGGCAGCTGGCAGGCGTTTCCGGAGGAGCACCGGTTTGTCGGTACTCCGCGAATGACGGCCATCTCCCGGGCTCTGTCTGAGCACATTACGCTGGAGTCTGGGGTTCGGATAGCCCGATTGGCGCAGACCAATGCCAAATGGCAGCTTACCGATACAGAAGGTTGCCAATATGACGGCTTTGATCAAGTGGTGATCACGGCCCCGCCGGCCCAGGCCCAGGAACTGCTCCGGGACAGTGGCCTGGAGCCTTTGGCGGAAGGATTAGCGGAGCACGTGGGTAATATCCTGCCGTGCTGGGCGGTAGCTGCCCACTTCAATCGCGCCGTTGATTTCCCGTTTGATGCGGTGCGCCCCAACTCCGACGTGTTGTTCTGGGTGGCCAACAACTCCTCCAAACCCGGCCGCGAAGACGAGGGCCAGTGGTGGGTGCTGCACGCCAACCCCGAGTGGACACAGCGGCACGTGGATGACGCTCCGGAAAGCATTGCTGAAGCTCTGGTGGCGGAATTCCGCGCGCTGACCGGGCATGAAGACGCTGCGGACGATTGGGTGCCGCACCGGTGGTTGTATGCACGCTCGGAGGCGGGCGATAACCCCGGCTATCTTTTCGACCCGAAAACCGGCATTGGCCTCGCCGGCGACTGGCTGGCGGGCGGCCGGGTTGAAGGCGCCTGGGAAAGTGCCTCGCAACTAGTGCAGATGATGGCCGACAGCCCTGAACAGTAATCTGCGTTACTCGGTCAGGTCGGAGGGAGCTTTTTCTGCCACTTCCGGCCGCCGGTAGAAATGGGTGATGGTGCCGTCGCCGAATTTTGAGAAGAAGGCACTCACTTCGGTGATTTTCCTCAGGCTGCGCTCCCGGGTGATCGGGTTCTTCACCAGCACCTTGATGCCGTTGAAGTTGTCCTGAATGTTCGAGAAGCGAGCCTTCATGGAGCAGGTAACCACGTTGTCCGGGTTAATGCCCAGCTCCGATGCCAGCCAGCGGCTGTGATTCAGGATTTCGGTCTTGTCCAGATTCTCCCGGGTGTCGACGTGGTCCAGCTTTACCCGGTTCACAATGCAGAACGAGTAGCTCCTGGGCTCCCGGCGGGCCACCTTGCGGAAGGCTTCCCAGAAGAAGTTATCGGTCAGCTCCGCAAACCATTTCATATTGCTCAGACAGGTATCTACCCAGTCGAAACTTTCCGGGTCTTCCAGCACTTCGTTGATGGCCTCCCGCAGCAGCCAGTCAAAACCCAGTGCGGTCTTGTGAGCGTACACCTTGCGATACATCTGGTGGCGGCTGTACACGAAGTCTTCCAGGGCACCGAGGCCTTTCTGGGTAATCGCCAGCCCCATCCAGGGCTCGGAAACGTCCCAACCGAACCGCAGGTTGCTCAGCAAGTGGTCCAGATTGAAGCCGCCGATGGTGACCGAGCTGTGGAAGCCGTCCCGCAACATATAATCGGCCCGGTCCGCATCAATTTCCCCCGATACGATGGACGACAGCAGGCCCATCACCAGCTGCGGTACATCCCGGGGCGGGATAGTGCCGGCAATGGCATCATCACCAGCAATAAATTCCCAGAAGGTCTGGGCGTGGCGGCAGAAGGTTTCGCTGGGCGTAACATCGGTGGTTTCCATAATGCCGATGACATCGATAGCAGCCAGCCCGGCGCTCTCCAGATCCACAGACGAGAGTACGTCATGGGCGACTCGAACAGAGTAGTGTTCATGCTCCAGCTCTTCCGGTTCAATGGCGTGGTAGGCCGAATAGTCAACGCCTTCCCACAAATCCCGGAACCGTTCAGGGCGAGACATCAGGTCGCGAATCTTCCGGGCCTGGGTGAACTGATGGGAGAAACTGGAGTGACCGCTGTCGTGCAGCAAGCAGCCAAGCCGGATGGTCTTGGCCAGGTAATCAATGGCATCGAGCTGGCTCAGGCTGAGATCGGTCTGCTCACTCAGCTGCCGTTCCCGAAGGTATGCATCGATCATGGCCCGGAACATCCGTGTGCCCACATGCATCACCCCGATGCTGTGCAGGAAACGGGAATGGGTGGCGCCGGGGAAAACCAGACTCAGAATGTCGTTCTGGCAGATGTTTCGCAAGCGCTGAAACAGAGCATGGTCAATCACCTGGATTTCGTGCCGGTAGAGCGGGATACCGCCATGCACCGGGTCCATGATCAGTTTGTCATAGGCTCCGAGCAGATCGTTAACGGCACGTCTCATGGTTACAATTCTCCCAAAATGATGATTGCGGCCTTGTTATATCACAGGGGCATGCCAGAATAGGCCATATAAAGCCTTTTTTCTTTACCGCTGGTAGTTTAGGGCAGCCAACATGACCTCGCGCACCGAGCGCATTCTGATAATTGACGCCGATGAACAGGCCCGAGCCGATCTGTCCCGTTACCTGGAGGCGCGGGGGTTTTACGTAACTGGTGCAGCGGGGGTAAGCGCTGCCCGAGGATTGTTCGACGACAATATCCCGGATGTGATCTTTGCAGATCTCCCTCCAGAGGCCATCAGAGACCTGTCCCGGCGCCTTGATGAGACAGAAAGTTTCACGCCGATAGTGGCCTGCACCAGCAGCCAGTCCAGCGCCGATGTGGTCCAGGCCATGCGTGCCGGAGCCGCTGATGTGGTGCTCAAACCCTGCAATGACGACCGCAATGCACTGGACGACGTTATCGGAAAGTTGTTTGACCGGGTCAGGGTAAACCGCCTGAACCAGTTGTACCGGCAGGAACTGGAAGAAGCCAACCGCGACTTGCGCAACGGTATTGCCGAGCTAAGGGCCGATCAGAATGCCGGCCGCAAGGTGCAGCTTAAAATGCTGCCAGACCATCAGCTCACGCTTTCCGGGCTCAGTGTTGATTACCTCATCAAGCCGTCCCTGTATCTCAGTGGCGATTTTCTCGACTATTTTCGCATCAGTGAAGACAAGGTCCTCGTTTATATCGCCGACGTTTCAGGTCATGGCGCCAGTTCCGCATTCGTTACCGTGTTACTGCGAAACCTTACAAATCGTTTGCAGCGGAATCTCCGGCGCCAGTCCAGTGACGACATCCTGCACCCGGAACGTTTCCTGGAGCGCATTAATTCGGAGCTGTTGGATACCGGGCTTGGCAAGCATGTCACCGTGTTTGTAGGCATTATTTCAACAACGGAACGTACATTGAGTTATGCGGTCGGGGCGCATTTCCCCATGCCCATCCTGTCGTTTGAGGATGGTGAAACCCGTTTTCTGGAAGGCAGCGGGCTGCCGGTAGGGCTGTTCGAAACGCCGGAATGGGAACTTTACCAGGTGAAGCTGGACCGACCATTCCGGCTTTTGTTGTTCTCTGATGGCCTGTTGGAAGTGATCCCGGCCAAATCTCTGGATGAAAAGGAGAACAGACTACTTGAACTCGTTTCAGGAGGTAGTCACACTATCGCATCGCTGAGCGACGCTCTGGGGCTGGATAAGATCTCGGAGCTGCCTGACGATATCGCGATAGTATCGGTAACTGATACCATAAACGGGTCAGATAACACGTCGTCGACTTAGTGGCAGTGTGAAAAATGGCTGGTTATAAAATCCTGCAAGCAGAACAGCAGGGAATATACGTCCTGAAGTTTATTGGGGAAATCCGGCTGAACCTGTGTTCGACGCTGGACAATCTGGTTGAGTCCATAACCCGTGATCCGGCATTCAAAACCGTGGTTATCGATCTCACCGAGACGGAAATCATCGACAGCACAACGCTTGGCCTGCTGGCCAAGATTGCGCTGGCGGCGCAGAAACAAAGTCATTTTCTGCCAACGCTGATTTCCACCAACCCCGATATCACCCGCATTATTACGTCCATGGGCTTCGACAAGATTTTCATTATTGTCCGTGAGCCAGCTTCCCGAATTGAAGAACTCGAAGAAATCCCCGTGCTCAAGGCGAGCGAGCAGCAGGTTCGCGATAAAGTTCTTGATGCCCATAAAGTACTGATGGGCATGAATAGCCGGAACAGGGAAGAATTCAAGAATCTGGTACGGGCCCTGGAATGCGAGGAAACTGGCTGAAAAGCCAGTCCTGCACCGGGCCCGGCCCTGACAGAAACAGAACGGAACGTTTATGCCTGATAACCCGACGCCCGGTAATCACGGGGCGAATTCCTACGATGTGGCAGTACTTGGTGGCGGCAGTTTCGGTACTGCCATGGCAAAAGTACTGGGCGAGAACGGCCACGTTGTGCATTTCTGGATGCGCGATGAAGCACAGGCAGAGGAAATACGCAGCACCCGCATTAATCGCCGGTATATGCCCGCCGTTACCCTTCAGGGTGATATTCAGCCAACAACCGACCTGGCCGAGGCGGTGCGCAAGGCGGAGATTGTGCTGGTTGCGATCCCATCGAAAGCGTTTCGGTCGGTCATTCGCGAACACAGCAGCGAATTCCGCGATTGCCAGATCGTCGTCAGCCTGACCAAAGGCATCGAAGAGCACGGTTTTAAATTGATGAGCGAAATCCTGCTGGAGGAGCTTCCCAGGTGTCGCTCCGGTGTTCTGAGCGGGCCGAACCTGGCTGGCGAGATCGTCAACCGGGAACTGACCGCCACCGTGATCGCAGCAAAAGACCCGGATGTGCGCCGCACAGTGCAGGAACTGCTGGGCTGCGAATACTTTCGGGTTTACGCCAATGTTGATGTCTACGGTGTGGAACTGGCCGGCGCACTTAAGAATATCTACGCCATTGTTGCCGGCCTGGCATCGGCCCTGAACATGGGCGAGAATGCGAAAGCCATGCTGATTACCCGTGGCCTGGCCGAAATGAGCCGTTTCGCGGTTAGCCTTGGCGCCAACCCGATGACCTTTATGGGCCTTGCAGGTGTTGGCGACCTGATTGCCACCTGTACCTCCAGCAAAAGCCGGAATTTCCGGGTTGGTTACGCCATTGGCAAGGGCCAGAAGCTGGAAGAAGCCGTGCAGGAGCTGGGGCAGGTGGCCGAAGGTATCTATACCCTGAAACTGGTACGGGAAAAATCTGAGGCTATTGGCATCTACATGCCTCTGGTACGGGGGCTTTACGAGATTCTCTATGAAAGCGCTTCCATCAATGCAGTGATCAACAGCCTGATGATGGCCGTGCAGAACTCTGATGTGGAGTTCATTCTGCCGCGCACCATTACCCAGTGACCCGGGATTGTCATCCGGAAGGAGAGGCACGTGCATCTGATTGTTATGCGCCATGGTGAGGCCGGCTGGCATTCGCTGGATCAGGAGCGTGAGCTGACCGAGGCGGGTCGCCGCGGCGTGGCAGCCGTGGCGGCGCAAATTGCCTCTTCCCCGTGGCGTCCCGCCCAGATCTGGTCCAGCCCCTATGTTCGGGCCCGGCAAACCGCCGCGATTGTGGCGGAAGTGCTGAATTGCCCGGTCCAGGAAAAAGCCTTTATCACACCCGATGATGACCCTGGCCGTTGTCTGGATGAGCTTCTGGACAACCAGGTTTCACCATTGATGCTGGTTTCCCACATGCCATTTGTGGGTAGCTTCTCCACTCTGTTGGTGGATGGCCATCGGCAGGGCATTCCCTTTATGACTTCTCAGGCTGTACTGCTGGATATGCCTGTAGTGGGGCCAGGCTGCGCCGACTTGAAAGCCCAGTTTCTGCCCTGATTTAATCAGTACATCACTCATTTCTGATACTGAACGAACCTATGTACAGTTTTCCCATTGATTACATTGAGCCGGTCTTCCGGCCGCCCAGCGAGGCCAAATCGCTGATTCTGCCGGTGACTAATGGCTGTTCCTGGAACCAGTGCACCTTCTGTGAGATGTATACTCAGCCCCAGAAGAAATTCCGGGCTCGAAAGCCCGAAGACATCAGGGCAGACATCGAGAAAGCAGCAGCGGCATTTGGCGACGTGCGCCGGGTTTTCCTGGCCGATGGAGACGCCATGGTGCTGCCCACCCGGCGCTTGCTGGAAATAATCGCTGACTTGAAGCGAGCTTTTCCCGGCCTGGAACGCGTTTCCAGCTACTGCCTGCCACGAAACCTGGCGAAAAAATCGGTTGAAGAGTTGGCGCAGCTCCGGGAAGCCGGCCTGCAAATCCTCTATGTGGGCATGGAATCCGGCGACGACGAGATTCTTCGGCGCGTTAATAAAGGTGAAACCTGGGAATCCACCCGGTCTGCCCTGGTGAAGATCCGGGAAGCGGGCCTGGTGAGCTCGGTGATGGTGCTCAATGGTCTGGGCGGTGAAGCTCTTTCACGGCAGCATGCCATTAACACTGCCACACTGTGCAATGAAACCCAGCCCGATTATCTGTCTACCCTGGTGGTCAGCTTCCCGCAGGGTGAAGAGCGATTCCGCGAGGGTTTCGGGGCGGATTTCGTGCCCCTGGGCCAGCAGGCCCTGTTCGAGGAAATCCGTGTGTTCCTGGAGCACCTGGAATTGGACAACACCATTTTCCGCAGCGATCACGCCTCCAATTACCTTGTGCTCAAAGGTACGCTGGGCCGCGATAAAGACCGCCTGCTGCAGCAGGTAAACATGGCCATTACCCAGCCTGGCGCTGTGCCTCTGCGGGCAGAATGGATGCGTGGGCTCTGATCAGGGAGAAAAACATGAACCGGACACCCGATGACATTGCCAAATCCCTCGAAGACGCCGGCAAGAGCAGGGATCTGCCACCGCTGGATAAATGGCACCCCGAACTTTCCGGCGATATGGATCTGGTGATCACCCGCGACGGCCAGTGGGTCTTCAAAGGTGAGCCCATCGTCCGGGAGGCCACGGTAAAGCTGTTCTCTACCATTCTCAGGCGGGAAAGCGATGGAGAGTACTACCTGGTTACGCCGGTCGAGAAATGGCGTATCCAGGTTGAGGACGCACCACTGCTGGCCCATGGTCTGGAGGTGAAAGGCGAGGGCGCGGAGCAGGTTATCACCCTGGCCACCAACATGGGCGAAACCCTGGAGATTGGCGAGCAGCACCCGTTACATGTGGGTTCCTACTCCGAGACTGGCGAACCTCGGCCAGTTATTCAGGTGCGCCACGGCGTTGAAGCCCGGCTGGTTACCTCGGCGTTCTATGACCTCGCCGAGCTGGCCGAGGAAACCGAAGCGGCGGGAAAAACCGTGTACGGGGTGCTTAGTCACGGAAAATTCTGGGAAATCGGGCAGGGCGGTTGAAAAGCGCCTGACTACCCCAATGAATAAGGTAGAAAACGCAGTCTGTCACTTGTTAAACTGTGGTTTCTTACTTGTTATCGAGCCTGGCTCTCTAACGAGGCCCGGTGGTCGTTAGTCCCTCTGTGCAGTCTGGCTGTTCACGATCACTTTCGATTGCCTACAATCTAAATACACAGTCATTGCGACACGCAAGGAGATCACATGGCCCAACCTCGTGTTGTCACCATCCATTACACGCTCACTAACGACCAGGGAGAGCAACTCGATTCCTCCCGCGTAGAAGGCCGTGAGCCCCTGGCATACCTGGAAGGTGCACAGAACATCATCGGCGGACTGGAAAGTGCGCTGACCGAGAAGAACGCTGGCGACCAGGTTAAAGTTTCCGTAGAGCCAGCTGAAGGCTACGGTGAAGTAAACGAAGAGCTCATCCAGCCGGTTCCGCGCTCTGCTTTCGAGGGCGTAGACACCATCGAGCCAGGCATGCAGTTCCAGGCACAAACTCCGGGCGGCCCCCAGGTCGTTCGTGTAGTAGAAGTTGGCGACGAAACCGTTACCATCGATGCCAACCACCCGCTGGCGGGCCAGACTCTGCACTTCGACGTTGAAGTGGTAGAAACCCGCGAAGCAACCGACGAAGAGCAAGAGCACGGCCACGTGCACTGATATGCCCTCTGATGGTTGATCAGAAAACGGCACCTTCGGGGGCCGTTTTTTTATGCCCGGAATAATCTGCGAGCATAAAAAACCGGGGCAAGCCCCGGTTTTCTGAAACAGTGATCGTGGATCACATGTTCGGGTAGTTCGGACCACCGCCGCCTTCCGGCGTTACCCAGGTGATGTTCTGGGCAGGATCCTTGATGTCACAGGTCTTGCAGTGAACACAGTTCTGGGCGTTGATCTGGAACTTCTTGCCGCTGCCATCGTCTTTTTCAACCACTTCGTATACGCCGGCCGGGCAGTAACGCTGCGCTGGCTCGTCGTACTTCGGCAGGTTTTCTTTCAGCGGAATTTCCGGGTCGGTCAGCTTCAGGTGAACCGGCTGATCTTCCTCATGGTTGGTGTTGGAAATGAACACCGAGGACAGGCGGTCAAACGTCAGCTTGTTATCCGGCTTCGGATAGTCGATCTTCTTGCACTCAGACGCCGGCTTCAGGGTGGCGTAGTCCGGAGTGGTGTCGTGGAAGGTGATTGGCAGGCTGCCGCGCAGAATGTTCTGCTCGAAGAAGGCAATGGCACCGCCGACAATGTTGCCGAACTTGTGCATGGCTGGGCCAAAGTTACGCTCGGCGTAAAGTTCCTTGTACAGCCAGCTGTCTTCGAAACGCTTCTGGAAGCTGGTGATTTCCTCACCGGTTTTACCTTCCTTCAGGGCCTCGAATACGGCTTCAGCGCCCAACAGGCCGGACTTCATGGCGGTGTGGGAACCTTTAATTTTGGAGCTGTTCAGGGTGCCGGCATCACAACCCAGCAACAGACCGCCCGGGAAGCTCATCTTCGGCAGGGCGTTGTAGCCACCCTTGGCGATTGCACGGGCGCCGTAGGCAACACGCTTGCCGCCTTCCAGATATTTCTTGATCTCCGGATGGTACTTGAGACGCTGGAACTCCTCGAACGGGCTGAGGTGCGGGTTGCTGTAGGAAAGATCGGTGATCAGACCAACATAAACCTGGCCATTTTCCAGGTGATACAGGAAAGAGCCGCCGGTGGAGCCGGATTCGTTCAGCGGCCAGCCGGTGGTGTGAACAACCAGGCCTGGCTCGTGTTTGGCCGGGTCGATGTCCCACAGTTCTTTGATGCCGATGCCGTAGTGCTGCGGATCCTTGCCTTCGTCCAGCTTGAAGTCGTTGATCAGGCGCTTGCCCAGATGACCGCGACAGCCTTCAGTAAACAGGGTGTACTTGGCGCGCAGTTCCATGCCCGGCATATAGCCGTCTTTCTCGGAACCGTCACGGGCAACGCCCATATCACCGGTGATAATGCCTTTTACCTGGCCATCTTCAACGATGGTTTCAGAGGCGGCAAAGCCCGGATACACTTCAACACCCAGCTGTTCGGCCTGCTCAGCCAGCCAGCGGCAAAGGTTGCCCAGGCTGATGATGTAGTTGCCGTGGTTGTGCATGTTCTTGGGCACAAAGGCATTGGGTACTTTGGTGGCCTTTTCCTGATTCTTCAGCAGGAAAATGTCATCCCGGGTAACCGGGGTGTTCAGGGGGGCGCCTTTCTCTTTCCAGTCCGGGAAGAGTTCGTTCAGGGCCGTGGGCTCGAATACGGTGCCGGCGAGGATGTGCGCGCCGATCTCAGAACCTTTTTCAACCACACAAACGGTTAGTTCTTCGCCGGCTTCCTGCGCCAGTTGCATGACGCGGCAGGCTGCCGACAGGCCCGCAGGGCCGCCGCCGACGATCAGAACATCAAATTCCATCGATTCGCGTTCCACGTTGGTCTCCTCAAACAGCTTTTAATGGATATTGTTTGCCCGCAGGCCTCATCAGGGGCGCCATCATACCGGTAAAAATGCGTATAGACGACAGCCCAAAACCGCTCAAAACGGCTATTTGTCCCGAAAGGATAACGCATTTGAAGAATCAAACAAACGTTTGTTTGAAATCTGCACTAACCTTTGGCATTGTACGTGTACACCGAAATATCGTGTGTTTTGAGTCGATTTTTAGTATCGTCTCATTGTCAGGTCGGGTCAACCCGGTCCTTTGACTGTGAAGACTCATTAAACCCATCGTAGAAGAACGAGGAATCTATGAAGGTTCTGGTCGCTGTAAAACGAGTTATCGACTACAACGTGAAGGTGCGCGTCAAGCCGGACAACACCGGCGTTGATCTCGCCAACGTCAAGATGGCAATGAACCCGTTCTGCGAAATCGCAGTTGAAGAAGCGGTTCGTCTGAAAGAGAAGGGCGTTGCCAGTGAAATCGTTGTTGTATCCATTGGCCCGAAGGCTTCTCAGGAGCAGATCCGTACTGCCCTGGCTCTGGGTGCTGACCGCGGTATCCACATCGAGACTGACGAAGAAGTTCAGTCCCTCGAAGCGGCCAAGCTGCTGAAGGCTGTTGTTGAGAAAGAAGAGCCCAAGCTGGTTATTCTTGGCAAGCAGTCCATCGATTCCGACAACAACCAGACTGGCCAGATGCTGGCTGCTCTGACTGGCATGGGCCAGGGCACCTTCGCCTCTGAAGTGGTTGTTGACGGTGACAAGGTTAACGTAACCCGCGAAGTAGACGGCGGTCTGATGACAGTTGCTCTGAACCTGCCGGCGGTTGTTACCACAGACCTGCGTCTGAACGAGCCGCGCTACGCTTCTCTGCCGAACATCATGAAAGCCAAGAAGAAGCCGCTGGACTCCATGTCTCCGGCTGACCTGGGCGTTGACGTTGCCGCTCGCCTGTCCACCCTGAAAGTCGAAGCCCCGGCTGCACGCCAGGCTGGTATCAAGGTGGCTGACGTAGCTGAGCTGGTGGATAAACTGAAGAACGAAGCGAAGGTGATCTAAATGAGCATCCTGGTAATTGCTGAACACGACAACAGCAGCCTGAAACAGGCTACTCTGAACGTTGTAGCGGCTGCCAAGGCCATCGGTGGCGACATCGACGTGCTGGTTGCCGGTG
The DNA here is from genome assembly GCF_041155085.1 of Marinobacter sp. RI1. Taxonomy (NCBI): domain Bacteria; kingdom Pseudomonadati; phylum Pseudomonadota; class Gammaproteobacteria; order Pseudomonadales; family Marinobacteraceae; genus Marinobacter; species Marinobacter sp. RI1. The sequence continues at coordinate 2,555,900 of NZ_AP031605.1, read as the reverse complement.
AGAACGTAGGCGCCGTCGCTGAAGCCGCTGCCAAGGCAGAAGGCGTGAACAAGGTGCTGGTTGCCGACAACGCCGCTTACGGTCACTTCCTGGCAGAAAACCTGTCTGAGCTGGTTGCTGAAGTAGGCAAGGGTTACAGCCACATCCTGACCTCTGCCGGCACCACCGGTAAAGACTTCATGCCGCGTGTTGCTGCGCTGCTGGACGTTGCCCAGGTTTCTGACATTATCCGCGTTGAATCCGAAGACACCTTCGTGCGTCCGATCTACGCTGGTAACGCCATTGCGACCGTCAAGGCAAGCGACAGCATCAAGGTTGTGACGGTTCGTCCGACCGCCTTCGACCCGGTAGCCGCTGAAGGTGGTTCTGCCTCTGTGGAGCAGCTGGACGTAGTAAAAGACGCTGGCCTGTCTTCCTTTGTTGGTGAAGAGAAAGCCCAGTCTGATCGTCCGGACCTGGCTTCTGCCGGTATCGTTATCTCTGGTGGCCGTGGCATGCAGAACGGCGACAACTTCAAGATGCTGGAGCAGGTTGCTGATCTGCTGGGCGCTGCGGTTGGTGCTTCTCGTGCCGCTGTTGATGCCGGCTTCGTGCCGAACGACATGCAGGTTGGTCAGACCGGCAAGATCGTTGCTCCGCAGCTGTACGTTGCGGTTGGTATCTCCGGTGCCATCCAGCACCTGGCGGGTATGTCTGATTCCAAGGTGATCGTTGCGATCAACAAGGACGAAGAAGCCCCGATCTTCCAGGTGGCCGACTACGGCCTGGTTGCAGACCTGTTTGAAGCAGTTCCGCAGCTGGAAGAGGAACTGAAGAAAGTCCTGTAACTTTCTGAAGTTGTACTAAAAGAAGGCGCCTCAGGGCGCCTTCTTTGTTTTTGAAACAATGCGTTTTTCCGCTTTGCCGATGATCAGTGTATCCGCGAGGATATGCAGTGCCCGGTTAGAGGTTCTCACCGCTTTGTACACCTGCTCGCTCTTCTGGTGGTGGGATTGCTTTATCCGGCGGGCGCTGTCCCGGAACTCATCGTCCCGGGAAAAAAGGTCAATCAGGCCAAACGTGGTGTTGGCGATGGCTTTGTGGACTTTCTCGACTGCCGTCGCGCCGCCGGACACCGTTTCTTCCAACAACCGGGCGCGGTTGCGAACCTCCATCAGGTCCATCCGGCTTTTCTGAATAGCGCTCAGGGCACCTATACGATGGGCATTCAGGATTCTCAGGTCGCGCCGGTTACCATTGGACAGCCGGAATGCAGCAAACAACAGTATTGAGCTGCCGGCCAGACACATCAGGCTAACGATCAGTAACAGCATGGCAGGGCTCCTGTTGCTCTTGTACTAGCGATACTCAACGTGCATATCGACATCAATGTCCCGCTCGTCCAGCTCCCGCTCCAGCTCTTTCATCACTTCCTGATAGACCATTTTCCGGGTCATTACTGGCAGGCGGTCGGCCAGCACCCGTCCGGTGCGAGATTCGCGTTTGGCCAAGGCAATCGGATCCCGTACCCGTAACGTAAGCACCAGCTCAGGATCCTGATGTGTGTCGCTGATATCCTCGCTTTCCAGCATTTGCTTGATCATCTTTCGCTGCTCAAGCACTTGCCAGACCAGCAGGGCGCTGAAAGCCAGAAGAAACAGGCTGATAATAATCAGAAAGACGCTCAAAGGGGCTCTCCTCTTTCAATGACTGGGCAGAGTGTGCCGCAGTCCACAGGACAAACGATTGGCCGGCCCGACGCCGGTTCACGAGTTCACGGGAAAGTAGCACCACAGAATAAACCTGTTACCATCCATTCATACATTCGTTTGAACAAGGACAGACCATGACAGACACCAAAGCTGCGAACTATGACCTTGTCGTGTTCGGTGCCACCAGTTTCGTCGGCCAGATTCTGGCTCGCTACCTTCTGGAAAACTATGGTGCAGACAAGGAGGTCAAATGGGCCATTGCCGGCCGCTCCGAAGGAAAGCTGAACCAGCTCAAGTCGGATCTGGGGGCAGGCGCCGCATCACTACCGGTAATTCTGGCGGATGCAGCAGACGAGCCTGCGCTGCGCGATCTGTGCGGCCAGACGCGAGTGGTTATCTCAACCGTGGGCCCTTACGCTCTTTTCGGCGAAACTCTGGTAAAAGTCTGCGCCGAGACAGGCACGGACTACTGCGACCTCACTGGTGAAGTACAATGGATCCGCCGGATGATCGAGCGGTACGAGGCCAAGGCTAAAGAAAGCGGTGCACGGATTGTGCATTGCTGCGGCTTTGACTCGATTCCTTCCGATATGGGCGTTTGGTTCCTGCAACAGCAATCGGAAGCAACCTTTGGCAAACCCTGCCAGGACGTGCGCATGAGGGTGAAAGTCGCCAAGGGCGGCCTTTCTGGCGGCACGGTGGCTTCCATGATCAACGTGGCCAAGGAAGCCGGAGCCGACCCCAAGTTGCGCAAGGAACTGGCCAATCCGTTCTCCATCTGCCCGCCGGAGCATCGCTCCGAGAAACGCCAGCCCAGCCTGAAATCTGCTGAGTTTGACAAGAACTTCAACGCCTGGCTGGCCCCGTTTGTGATGGGTGCCATCAACACCCGTGTGGTGCACCGCTCCAATGCGTTGCAGGGTGCCCGCTACGGCAAAGAGTTCACCTACGACGAAGCCATCATGACGGGCAAGGGCACCAAAGGCCGCCTGACCGCTTACGGTATGGTGGGTGCGCTGGGTGCGTTCTTCACCGCGTCCGCCATCAAGCCAACACGTTGGGTGGTGGAAAAGCTGGTACCTAAGCCCGGGGAGGGCCCAAGCCCGGACGATCAGGAGAAAGGTTTCTACGACCTGCGTTTCGTGGGCAAAACCACCGATGGCAAGACCATGATCACCAAGGTGACGGGCGATCGCGACCCGGGTTACGGCTCGACATCAAAAATGCTTGGTGAAGCCGGTCTGTGTCTGGCCTTTGATGTGAAAGAGGACGTCAAAGGTGGCTTCTGGACACCGGCCTCGGCGCTCGATGGCAAATTGCTCGAGCGCCTGCAGGCTAATGCCGGTCTGACGTTTGAAGTGGTCGAAACCCGCTGATCAACCCAGGTGCAGAATACGGTCGGAGGCCAGCAGGGCGTCCGGCCCGTGCCCGAGACACACCACGGTGCGCTCCTGCAGCCAACGGCTGACCTGGGGCGAAATCCGTTTACGGGTTGCCTCGTCCACACCAGTGAAAGGCTCATCCAGAATCACCACGGGTGCTTGACTCAGTAAAACCCTGGCCAGCACCAGGCGCCGGGCCTCCCCGCCAGATAAACGGTTGCCGGCGCTGCCCAGCCAGGTACCCAATCCTTCAGCGTCCTGGGCGAACCGTTCCGCCAGTTCGACTATCTCCAGTACCCGCCACATATCACCGTCCCCGGCGTTGGGGTTCGCCAACTGAAGGTTCGCTTTCACGGTGTCTTCGAACACCACGGTCGCTTGCGTGAGGTAGGCGCAGGGCAGGGAATGACGTTCTCCCCGGCGCGGCTCTGCCAGTCCGGCCAGGGTATCCGCCAGGGTGGACTTGCCACTGCCGGATACGCCAACGATACCCACGGTGTCACCGTGTGCGAGTTCCAGCGTGAAGTGACTGAGTAAGGGCGAATAACCCGCGTGCCCCACGGTGATATCGCAGGCCTGAAGAGAGAAGCCCTCCGGCAGTTCGCCAGCAGAACCAGCGGGTGATGCCGCGGCCCTTTCCAGACCGTGGTCGGAGTTCAGGCGGCGCGCAGCAGCTCGAGTCGCTCCCAGTTTGCCAAAGGCATCCGGGAGCATGGCGTAGACTTCGGCCAGGCCCAGCAGGGCAATGGGCAGGAGAACCAGTACCGGGCCGCTCAGAGTGCCTTGCTCGAACAGGCGGAAGCCCAGCCACAAGGCTGCCACCGCCGCGACATTGATCAGCAGATGAGAGCCAGCCTGATGCCAGCCGGTTCGGCTGTCGATCCGGGCCTGATCCCTGGAAAGTTCTACGCTTCGACGCATCAGCCGGGCCGTGTGCTTACCCGTGCGGCCAGCGGCGGTAAGTTCCGCAAAGCCTTCAAGATGCTCAACCAGTTCGCCTCGCAGGCTCTCCTGCTGATCGCTCAACTGTCCGGAGGCAGCGTAAGTTCGTAGATACACCAGCCAGGTGGACAGGAGGAACGAAAGCGACAGAATCACCACCAGAATCAGCGCCACAACACCATCAAACAGTAACCACGCCATTGCGGCAAGCAGTAGGGTAACCACGGCTGCCAGGGCGGCGGGGGCAATCAGCCTGAGATAAAGCGTGTCCAGCGCATCGACATCGGCTGTGAGCCGGGAAAGCCACTGCGCGCCGGAACGGGAACTGCGCTCTGTTCGTGGCCGGGCCGCCAATCGGTCAAACAGGGCCACCCGAATATCGGTGAGTAGCTGCAGTACCGTGTTGTGGTTGTACACGCGTTCCAGATACCGGAACACCGTTCGGGACACCGCAAAAAAACGGATACCACCGCCCGGCACATAAAGATTGATGTAGGCCTGTATCCCTGCCGCCAGCAACAGGCCAACCAGCGCGGTTTCGGTCAGAAACCAGCCAGACAACGCTAGCAGACCGATACCGGAAAGCAGGGTGCCCAGTAGCAAGCCGGCACCAACCGTAAGGCGACTTTTGCGACGGAAAATCAGCGCCAGCCAGGGCTTCAGTTCAGGCATCGCGCACCTCGCCGTCATTTACGATCAATACGCGGTCTGCCAATGTCAGCAGCGCCTGATGATGGGTGGAGAACACCAGTGTTTTGCCGGATTCGCTGAGTTTGTGCAGGGCCTCCAGAATGAACACCTCGCTGGTGGCATCCAGCCCGGCCGTCGGTTCATCCAGCAGAATCAGGGGATAGTCCGCCAGGAAGATACGGGCCAGGCTTAAACGGCGGGCCTGACCACCGGACAGCCCCAGACCATCCTCGGCAATGCGGCTGTGAATGCCGTCAGCCCGGCTGTCCACCAGCTCACCCAGGCCCACCTGTCGTAATGCATAGTCGATGGCAATATCCGTCGCATCGGGGGTGGTTAGCCGAAGGTTTTCGGCCCAGGTGCCCTGAATCCAGAAGCCCCGCTGGCCAAGCCATCCGAACGGCTGATTGCCGGGAGCCTCGCCGAATACTGACACAGCACCTGCCTCTGGCTGAATAAAGCCAGCCAGCAGATGCAAAAGGGTCGATTTGCCTCCACCAGAGGGGCCGGTAAGGGCGATCACCTGACCGGCCTCGATGCGGATATCCAGGTTATCGAAGATGACCGGGCCCTCGCCGTAACGGAGCGTGACCCCGGAGATCTGAATGCCTTGATTGCTAATGCTGTTGTCTGGCCGGATCGGCTCTGCGTTGTCGACAGACTGTTCCAGCCGGGCCAGAATCTCGGCACCGGCCCCCAGGGCGGCTGCCCGGTCGTGATAGTGCTGGGATAGCGTGCGCAAGGGCTGAAAGAACTCCGGGGCCAGCAGCAGGATAAGCAATCCGCTGAACAGCGTGAGTTCGTCGCTTGGGCCAAATTCGATATAACCCAGCAATCCGAAGCCGATATAGATGGCCAATACCGCAATCGCGACAGAGGCAAAGAATTCCAGTACCGCTGACGACAAAAATGCCACTTTCAGCGTTTTCATGGTGATCTTGCGGTACTGGTCGGAACGGGCTTCCAGCGTGCGGCTGGCCGCCTCGGTTTGCCCGAACAGTTGAAGCGTCGTCAGCCCTCGAACCTTATCCAGAAACTGGCCGGATAACCGGCTGACCGTTTCGAAATGCTGCTGGTTCAGCTTTTCTGCGCCCATGCCCACCAGGGCCATAAACAGCGGAATCAGCGGCGCAGAAAGCACCAGGAAAATACCCGCCAGCCAGTCCAGCCAGAACACCAGAACGAGGATGGCCAGGGGAATCACCACAGAGAGGGTCATCTGCGGCAGAAAACGGGCGAAATAGCCGTGCAGCGCCTCCACGTGGTCCATCCACTCGCGGGCCAGGGACGCAGCGGACGTGTCCGCCAGATTCACCGGGCCGGTGGCTTTCCAGTGATGATGCAGCTGCCGGCGGGCATCGCGCCGCACCTGCTCGCTGCAGCGGGCTGCAAAGCGGGTTTGCAGCCCCTGGCCTGCGGACCGAATCACCAGAACCGCAAGCAGGGCCAGAAATACGGGCGTGAGTTCGGAAACCGGCGTTTTTTCAATCACACCGTGGTGAATCAGCCAGGCCAGCAACACCATTTGTACAATGGTGGCCAGCCCGGCAAGAACACCGGCCAGAACGGTTGCGGTGATCCAGCGCTGGCTATTGCGGGCCAGACCCGATAGCCAGGCGCGGACCTTTGACCGGGCCGGATCTGCCACTCAGTGGTACCCTTCGCCCGCACGCACCTTGCCGCGGAATACCCAGTAGGTCCAGGCGGTATAGGCCAGAACAATGGGAATGACGAACAGCAGGCCGAGCAGCAGGAACAGCTGGGACTCATAGGCGGAAGCCGCATCCCACAGGGTGTAGTTGGGCGGAACCACATACGGCCACTTGCTCACCACAAGTCCCAGGTAGGTGGTGATGAACAGGCCCATGGTGGCCACGAACGGCATACCTTCAAACCGGTTGCGTACCGAACGCCAGATCTGGAAGGCACACAGCAGGGTCAGGGCCGGCAGAATCCAGATCACACTCAGATTGGAGAACCAGCGCTCCCGCACCATGTCGTCAACAAAGGGCGTCCATACGCTGATAATGCCGAACACCACCAACACGGCAATCAGCAGTGGTGCACTTACCCGGTAGGCCCACTCTTGCAGGTGCCCTTCAGTTTTCATGATCAGCCAGGTAGAACCCAGCAGGGCATAACCGGCCAGCATCCCCAGGCCTGTCAGCACGGTGAACGGTGTCAGCCAGTCCAGTGCGCCGCCTACGTAGGCGCCATTCACGGTATTGAAACCCTGAATGTAAGCCCCGACCACAGCACCCTGAGCGAATGCGGCAATGGTAGAGCCACCGGCAAACGACCAGTTCCACAGGTACCTTGAGGTACGAGCCTTGAATCGGAATTCAAACGCCACACCCCGGAAGATGAGCCCTGCCAGCAGCAGGAACACACCAATGTAGAGTGCCGGCAGGAAGATGGAATACACCATCGGGAAGGCGGCTAACAGGCCGGCACCGCCCAGCACCAGCCAGGTTTCGTTGCCGTCCCAGACCGGAGCCACCGAATTCATCATGGTGTCCCGGTCCTCTTCCGACGGAGCGAACGGGAACAGGATACCCACGCCCAGGTCAAAGCCGTCCATCAGCACATACATGATGATGCCGAAGCCGATAATGAATGCCCAGATGAGGGCGAGATCAAACAGTTCCATGGTCAGTGCCCTCCTTCGTTAGCCGGTTTTGCCTGATGAACGCCGTGTGAGCCGGATTCAATCTCGAACGGCACATGGGCCGCAGAGAGCGGACGGGCAGGGCGATCAGAGGCGTGCTCTTCGTCGTCAGCATCTTCAAGACCAACGTAAAGCACCCGCATGAGGTAATACACGCCGGCACTGAACACCAGGGCATAGACAACGATATAGCCGATCAACGTGAACAGCGCCATGCCACCGGTAAGCGAAGGTGTTACCGATTCGGCCTGGGTCATCATGCCGTACACCAGCCAGGGTGCCCGGCCCACCTCAGTCACAAACCAGCCGGTGAGCACGGCAAAGAAGGGCGCAATACTCATAAAGCGCATTCCCTGCAGATACCAGCGGGTTTTGTAGAGGCGGCCACCGGCGCGCAGAACCAGGCCTGCGACCGCAAACAGAATCATCAGCACACCAATGCCGACCATAATCCGGAAGGACCAGAACACAATCGCCACCGGTGGTTGCTCTTCGACCGCCACTTCATTCAGACCCGGCACTTCGCCATCCCACTCGTGGGTAAGAATCAGGCTCGCCAGACTGGGAATGCCAATCTCGAAATGGTTGGTCTGGTTTTCCTGGTCGGGAATGGCAAACAGCAACAGCGGCACATTGCGGGAAGTTTCCCAGTTGCCTTCCATGGCTGCGACTTTGGTGGGCTGATGTTCCAGTGTATTCAGGCCATGGAAGTCACCTACAACCGCCTGGGCGGGGGCAATGAACAGCAGCAACCACAGGCACATGGAGAGTGCCTTGCGATTGGCTTCCACCTCACGCCCCCGCAACAGATACCAGGCACTGACACCCGCCACCACAAACCCACCGGTAAGGAATGACGCCAGGGCCATGTGCATAAAGCGATACGGGAAGGACGGGTTGAAGATAGCCTCACTCCAGGAGACCACATGGAACACGCCCTCACGGAATTCGACACCGGCCGGTGTCTGCATCCAGCTGTTGGCAGCGAGAATCCAGAAGGACGAGATAAAGGTGCCGGTAGCGACCATGATCGCGGCGAACAGATGAACCCCGGCGGGTACCTTGTCGCGGCCAAACAGCAGCACCCCCAGGAACGCCGCCTCCAGGAAGAATGCGGTGATTACCTCATAACTCAGAATGGGGCCCAGGAAGTTGGCCGAGGCCTGAGAGAACGCGCTCCAGTTGGTACCGAACTGGAATGACATCACGATGCCCGAGACCACGCCCATGCCAAAGACCACAGCGAAGACCTTGGTCCAGAAGCTCGACAGTTTGGTCCACACCGGATTACGGGTTTTGAAGGCGAGGCCCTCAAGTACCGCGATGTAGGAGGCTAGCCCGATGGTAAACACCGGAAAAATGGCGTGAAATGACACCACAAACGCGAACTGGATTCGCGATAGGATGAGAGGATCTAGTTCCATAGGAACCTCCGGTAACTCGCACAAGTCATAACAAACGGGTCAGCGAACCCGTTCAGCCGCTGCCATAGTTGATTTTGTTATGTTGTTATTACCGGCAGATGATTACGATGCTACGCAAATCGTAGCAGATTTCGATAGGGCAGTTTGTCGCACCCCTTGATATAAAACAATTATGGTGAGCCAGATGAGCTTTTACGAGGAACGAATTCTCCCCCACATCATAGACAAGGCCTGTTCCATGGGCCAGGTGATGAAGCTGCGCAGCCAGGTGGTTCCGCAGGCCAGGGGCTGTGTACTGGAAGTGGGCATGGGCTCTGGCATCAATCTGGAGTTCTACAACCAGGACCAGGTTGAACTGGTGTACGGACTGGAACCCTCCGAGGGCATGCGCAGAAAAGCGCTACCCAACCTGCAACGTTCGCCGATAAAAGTGGAATGGCTGGACCTGCCGGGGGAGAAAATACCGCTGGAAGACAACAGTGTGGACACCGTGCTGCTGACCTTCACCCTCTGCACCATCCCGGACTGGCACGCCGCGCTGCAGCAAATGAAGCGGGTGCTTCGGCCCGGCGGTAACCTGTTGTTCCTGGAGCACGGCGAATCCCCCCACGATGCCACCCGCAAATGGCAACATCGAATCACACCCGGCTGGCGCAAGCTGGCCGGTGGCTGCCACCTGAACCGCCATATAGCGGACCTGATCAGGGAAGCGGGTTTCGAAATCCTGGAACTGGAAAACCTCTACATCCCCAAAGCGCCCAAAATCGCGGGTTACATCTACAAGGGCAGGGCGATCAAGCCGGTGGCGGCATAGAAAGCGTATTGAAGAGCGGCCGGGAAACAGAATTGCGTTACGTCACCGGCCCTTATACAATTCCGCCCTTCAAGATTCTCCCCTCCGATGCCCGGATGGTGAAATTGGTAGACACAAGAGACTTAAAATCTCTCGGCCGCAAGGCCGTGCCGGTTCGATTCCGGCTCCGGGCACCATTCAGTCTGAACTCTGAATCACCGTGGCAGCGTAGCGTTTTATTCGATCCCGGCCTTCTGCTTTGGCCTGATAGAGAGCTTCATCGGCTCTGCGCATTAGCATTTCCGGGCCGAGGCCCCTGACATTAGCGGTTGATGCCACGCCAACACTCACCGTGACCACCGATGCTACTGGCGAATTGGGGTGCGGAATCCGTAGCTGTTTGATGAGTTTTCTGAGGCGCTCTGCATCCTGTACTGCGTCTTCGACGGATTGCCCGGGTAAAAGAATACTGAATTCTTCTCCGCCGGTCCGCGCCACCACATTGCCCGGTTGTTCGAAGCATTCCTTCATCTGATTGGCCAGGGATACCAGGCAATCGTCACCCATCTGGTGCCCGAAATGGTCGTTATAGAGCTTGAAATGGTCGATATCGAGCATTAGCACTGACACTAACTGGCTCTGCGAAAGGGCTTGTGCCAGTTTTTCATCGTACAGACGGCGATTGGCAAGTCCGGTCAGAGGATCCTGATGAGACAGCTTTACCAGGTTGCTGGTCCGGGTTTTCTGTGCCGCCAACAATCGCTGGAAGTTACGAGCGAGACTCCCAATTTCATCACGACGGGTTTTAAGGGCGCGTGGAACCGCCTGAAACTGAGCGGGCTGTTCCCAGAACGTGTCTCTTCGGGTTTTACGGGTGAAACCTGTCAACTGCTTTAGTGGGCGGATAACCTGGATCCACAATAAGCTGACAACCACCAGAAGGACGCTCAATAACAGGAGGACGGTCCAGGTCATGGTGTACCTGAACGCGCTTCGATAGTGATTGGTTTGCTCGCGGGGCAGGTCAGTGGTAATCAGCAGAGCTTCAGTCCCTCGTTGGGGGTCGATACGTTTCTGTGCTGTGAGGACAGTTTCCTGACGACTGGTGACAGGTTCATTCTGTCGCTGGGCCTCTGTCGCCACGGTATTGATGTCGATGGCCAATCCAGTTTGTCGTTCAAGTGTTTCAACGAGCCGCTCGTCGATCAGACGGACCATGACAATCAGTCCCATGGAAGGTCCGGTCCGGTCGGTTCTGAGAATGGGCTCGGCACTTAACAATGAGGGGGTGTTACCTGTGTCCGTGTCTATCAGGCGATATCCTTGTTGCGGATTAAAGGCCTCGAAGCCCCGGATAAAGCGTCCGGCCCACTCGCAATTGTCGGAAAGAGAAGAGCAGGTCCTGTATTCACCTGTTGCAGGATCCAGCCCTGCGACCCATTTGATGCTCGCCTGAATATCAATGAAGACCATTAACTGCACGTTAATGTCTTCGAACATCTCGGCGCTGAAATGAGAGGACGTATAGTTGGCCTGTTGTCCCTGAATGAACGCGTAGCTGTCATCCCAGTTAGCCCAGTCTCTGGTTATTGCAGCCAGCCCGTCATGATTGTCTTCCAGCGCCAGGACGATCCTGTCGAGCTCCTTCTCCGCCAGTCGCGATTCTGCGGTGAGCAATGATGGGATAACAAAGGCACGCTCCCAGATAACCAAGGCAAACAAAGACACCAGCAACAGGGCGGATAGTGAGAGTAGAAAGCGCCCAATCAGCGAGCGTGCGAACCTGATCATTGGCGATTGGGGCTCCGGGTAGTTCAGTATTGCAATAAATGTACTTTAGACCATGTTGTGGCAATCAGCGTTGTCTGAACAGTATGTAATGTCCGCATAACACAGGATTTTACATCCGGGGAGACACCAGCCCCGCCGCACGTTTCGTGCGGGAGGGGCTGGTGGAATGGCACTTTAGGCTCAGACGGACTGCTTTGCGCGACGGCGCGCAACGAGGCCAACCAGGCCCAGGCCAAGCAGGGCAAGTGTAGAGGGTTCTGGCACGGAAACCGGCCGGGAGGTAATCACACCTTTTAGTGTGGCATCGTTATCGTTCTGTTCCTTGGTCCAGAATTCACTAGCCAATGCACCGTTGTAGAAAAAGCCCGAGATATCTACAAAGTAGTTAACGCCATCGATCAGGAAGGAGTCAGAGGCGCCGACGTTAAGCGCGAATGTGACCCGGTCTCCACAGCCGTTGGCATTCAACCCGGGAATCGAGTTGTTTGGGCAAGGTCCTGCATTCGGGGTTTCCCAATGCTCGAACTCAAACACGGAGTAAATGGTTTCTGCCATTCCGTCAATGGTCAGGTTGGTTTCGACGGTCAGTTGGGCAGTATTCAGTGACGGTTCGAAGATGGGCCAGTTGTAGTGGGTGAAGGTACCCAGGTTGAAGTCAACGTTCTCATTGACGTTGACGGCTGGGGGCGCTGAGCCGTCGAAACGGTAACCACTCTGCTGTCCTCCGAAAATGGCCGGTGTTCCCCAACGGATTTCATTGGTTCCACCACCCGATACGGCCGGGCTTACGGGATTGGTGGCGGTCCAGATTCCGCTAACACCGGTTAGCTGAATCACCGCGGCCTGGGCGGAGCCTGCGGCAAACAGGGCCACGGCGGCGCTGGCGATCAATAGTTTCTTATTCATTGGTGACACTCCCTGTGGGCTTCGTCATTTGTTTACCGTCGCTCGAAGGTGTAATCCCTGAGCTCCGGGAGACAATCAGCAACGGGAGTGCCTGATCTTAAAAACTGTCCGTTTAACAATATGAAAGGAGTGCCACCTTTGTGACTGGGCGATATTTGATCAGCTGCATTGTAAAAAAAACGGACATACCCAGAGGCTAACGATCCGGGCTGTCCTGTTCTGGCAGGGGCTCAATGCTGTTGATGTCGCCGGTGGGGGCGGCCGGTTCATCCTTGATAATCACGACGATACCGCCAACGATAATGGCAAGACCAACAACGGCTTTGAGCAATGTTGAGCGAGACATGCATCACCTCCTGTGTCGGGTACATGTTATTACCCTGAGGGCAATTCCTGGCATTGCAACCATACGCCGAAGGTCGGTTCGACATAGGCGGCGGCCTTGGGAATACTGACACCAAGAAATATCCGATAAAAACCAAGGGGAGTGTTGTATGACGGCGGCATCTGATGAACTGGTGCGACTGCACGCTGAAAACGGCGTGGCCACAGTAACCCTGAACCAACCGGAGCGGCGTAACAGTCTTTCAATGGCCTTGCTGGAAGCGCTTTCAGAGGTACTTGAGCAGATTGCCGGGGACGGTAATGTGCGCGTGGTAGTACTTGCTGCTGCCGGCAAGGTGTTCTGTGCCGGACACGATCTTCGTGAAATGCGCGAGCAGTTCGACAGCCACGATTTCCAGTTGCGGCTTTTCCGGCAATGCAGCAAGGTGATGCAGCAGATTGTGAACCTGCCCAAACCGGTGATTGCCCGCGTCGCTGGCGTAGCGACGGCCGCTGGTTGTCAGCTGGTGGCAAGTTGCGATCTGGCCGTGGCCGAGAAGGGGGCCCGTTTTGCTACGCCAGGTGTGAACATTGGCCTGTTCTGCTCAACGCCCATGGTGGCTCTGTCCCGCAATGTCAGCCGCAAGCATGCCATGGAGATGCTCTTGACCGGTGAGCTGATTGATGCGGCCGGGGCAGAACAGATCGGGCTGATTAATCGAGCGGTCGAGCCGGAAGCTCTGGATGAGACCGTGTACGGCATGGCAGCCACCATCGCCGCAAAGTCCGGGCATACCCTGAAAATTGGTAAAGAGGCGTTCTACAAGCAGCTGGAAATGCCGCTGGCCCATGCCTATGACTACACCGCCAATGTGATGGCGGAGAACATGCAAGCGAATGATGCCCGGGAGGGAATTTCTGCGTTTCTGGATAAGCGGGACCCAGACTGGCAACACAAGTAATCAGCGATTGCAGGAGGCTGGCTGGTCCCGGACCAATCGGTCTCCTGCTTCGATTTGCCGGCTACTGAAGTAACCGGCGTTCATTTCCACGGCGTGCCAGTAGGAGGCGCCTGCGGGGTAGCTGGGGCAATCGTTGCTGCGCGACGATGCACAGGGGTGCATCTGGCGGATGCTGACGATCACGCCCTCGTTGTCCAGAAAGGCAATATCCAGCGGTAGAAGGGTCTGGTACATCCAGAAGCCTTGCTCCGGGCTGCGCTCATAATCGTAGATGAACAGCATGCCGGCGTTTTCTGCCAGAGCTTCCCGACCCATCAGGCCTTTCTGTCGGTCTTTGCTGTCACTCGCCACTTCCAGCACCACTGGATGTCGCGCTGTCTCTGTGACGAAACAGGCCTGGGTCACCGGCAGGTGCCCGGAATCTTTGGCCCCTGCCGAGCCACAGCTTGCAAGCAGGGTACTTACAACCAGCAGGAAGAGAAAGCGAGTCATCATGAACGCAGACGGTAGCCGGTTTTGAAGATCCACCAGACGGCAGTCATGCACATGGTCAGGAATACCATGGTCATGCCCACACTGATGCCCACATGCACATCCGAAACCCCATAGAAGGCCCAACGGAAGCCACTGATCAGGTACACCACGGGATTAAAAAGGCTGATGGTTTGCCAGATCTCGGGCAGCATCTCGATGGAATAGAAGGTGCCGCCCAGGAACACCAGTGGCGTCACAATCATCATTGGCACAATCTGCAGCTTCTCGAAGCCATCCGCCCAGATACCGATGATGAAGCCGAACAGGCTGAAGGTCATGGCTGTGAGCACCAGGAACGAAAACATCCAGAACGGATGCAGTATTGAGTAGTCCACGAACAGCTTCGCGGTGGCCAGAATGATCAGGCCCAGTATCACGGCCTTGGTGGTTGCGGCACCCACGTAACCCAGCACGATTTCCACGTAGGATACTGGCGCAGACAGCACCTCATAGATGGTACCGGAGAATTTCGGCATGTAGATGCCGAAGGAGGCGTTGGAGATGCTCTGCATCAGCAGTGACAGCATCACCAGGCCGGGAATGATGTAGGCCCCGTAGCTGATGTTGTCGATATCGCCCATGCGGGATCCGATGGCTGAGCCGAATACCACAAAGTACAGGCAGGTGGAGATAACGGGCGATAGCACGCTCTGCATGACCGTACGTTTCATGCGTGCCATCTCGAACTTGTAGATTGCTTTAACACCGTAAAGATTCATTGTTCTCTCCGTGAGGACCGTTCGGGCGGGTGGCTACTCGTGCACCAGGCCCACGAATATCTCTTCCAGGGAACTCTCCCGGGTTTGCAGATCACGGTACTCAATGTCCAGATCACCCAGGGTACGAAGCAGTCGGGCCACGCCGGCCTGTTGTTGCTGAGAGTCGAAGGTGTAGATTAGCTCGTAGCCGTCTTCTGAAAGCTCGATTGGCTCCAGGGTGAGTTCCCCGGGCAGCTTATCCAGTTTTTGCTGAAGCTGCAGGCGAAGTTCTTTCTTGCCCAGCTTGGACATCAGGCGGTTCTTGTCTTCCACCAAGATGATCTCGCCCTGGCGGATAACGCCAATGCGGTCAGCCATTTCTTCCGCTTCTTCAATATAGTGGGTGGTCAGAATGATGGTGGTGCCGTTCTCGCGGAGTTTGCGCACCATCTCCCACATGTCACGCCGTAGCTCCACATCCACTCCGGCGGTAGGTTCATCCAGGAACAGAATGCGCGGTTCGTGGGACAGCGCCTTGGCGATCATCACCCGGCGTTTCATACCGCCAGACAGTGACATGATGCGGTTGTTGCGCTTGTCCCAGAGGGACAGGTCTTTCAGAACCTTTTCGATATGGGCAGGCTTGGGTGCCTTGCCGAACAGGCCGCGACTGAAAGATACCGCATCCCAAACGGTTTCAAAGGAATCGGTATTGAGCTCCTGCGGTACCAGGCCGATGGCCTCCCGGGCTTTGCGGTATTGCTTGACGATGTCGTGGCCGGCGGCCTTTACCTCGCCATCGCTCTTGTTGACGATGCCGCAGATGATAGAGATCAGGGTGGTTTTACCAGCACCGTTGGGGCCGAGCAGCGCGAAGATCTCGCCGGGGTAGATTTCCAGGTTGACGTCTTTGAGGGCCTGGAAGCCATCTTCGTAGATCTTGTTCAGGTGCTTAACGGATATGTCCGGTTGCACGGGCGTGTCCTGTTCTGTTGGTGGTAGACCAGAAAGCCGCACATTTTCTCATGCTGGCAGCAGTTTAGAAACCTTTGCTATGTCGGGAATTATCCCCATAATGCCGGTTTCAGATCTGGTTGTGAGGCAGGGTATGGTACGAACCATCGTGGTTCCGGGTTTAGTGTTGGCTGCAATTGGGGCTCTGGCGTTTGGCCCACAGTGGCTGGAAACCGCCGGCACCGCCGAGGAACGGCCAGAATGCGACCTGCTTTCCCGTGCCTGCACCTGGGAGACCGACGAAGGCGCCTGGCGAGTGGAACTCAGCACGCTCGAAGAAGGCGATCAGGGCATGGAATACCGGCTGGCGATTACCGTACCGGAAGCGCCGGACCGCTTTCTGGCGGTACTGAGAGGGCAGTCCATGTATATGGGCGAATATCCGGTACCCATGGAGCGCCAGGAGCCCCTGAGCTATCAGGCAACCTTTACGGCTCCGTTTTGCACGACGGGCGCGGAGATGATCTGGCGCATTGACCTGCAGGATGGCCAGAAAGTATTGGAAAATGTGCCCTGGGCACTGGTGTTCCGGGCTGAGAAATAGTTAAATCCCGTCAAATTTCGATGACTTCCAGGGAACAGTGATGGATTACGGGGAAAGCGTTCAGAAGGTGCTATTGCGGAAAATTCGCAAGGCCGAGCAGGATCTCGTTCAGCTCAAGCTGGATTACTGTCGCTTCGTGTTCGGGCTGACCCACCGGGCTACAGTGTCAGCCAATGGCCAGTCCTGGGTAGTGCGGGCGGTGGATGTGGAATCCATGACTTACACCGATGATGGCGAATTCACCAAACCAGCAATTACCGGGTCACCTGCCAACGATGATTCCTGCCGGGAGGCCGTTAACCTGGGCAGCGACTGGACTCTCGAAACCGCTAAATAAACGCGTTACTGGTCACCGCCTCGTAGAGGCTCGAGTTGGCAGGCACATAATGGTTGGCTTGCCAGAATTCCGCACCTTCCAGCCCGGCACGGTAACACGCCATCAGCACGCTGCTACCGGTAAGCGTCGAAATAGCCTGCAGCGCCTCTGGCTGCCGAATACCCGTCTTTCGGCTGACAATGCCCGCAACCATACCTGCCAGCGCCTCAGAGTGGCGAACGGGTTTCGGGCTCAGGGCGCAGCTGGCACCGTAGAGCCAGGCAGCGGCATAAGTGCGCACCGCCTCTGGCGATTCTGACAGTACCAGGCCTTTCACCCGACAATCCCGCTCCTGCAGGCCAGCCAGTATGTGCAGCTGGGTGAACAGTTCTGTGCGATCCGGCGTGCTCATGCCTTTGTAGCGACCGGCATCTTTGCCTGAACTGTCGATCCGGCGCGCCGGACTCCCGGAACTATCCGCTTGCGGCTGAGCGCCTGCAGCGCCGGCCGGAACGAAGGATTCTGTCCGGGACAGGGTAATCATTCGTGCGGCTAACAGCGCCAGCAGGGCAATCAGCCCCAGTTCTGTCATTGTGACCAATCCATTGACCATCGTGGTATTCCTCTGAAAACGGAGCGACAAGCTGAATCATCGAGTGATTGTAACGTTGTGTAACCGGTAGGGCAGTGGGCAAACCCCGAAAATGGCACTGAAGACCGGTTTAGCTTTGAAAAATGTGATGCCAGTCCCAGGGGATCAGCAGGTGGGCATGGTCTGCAGGGCCAGTTTGCGGCGGATAAACCGGCCCAGAGCGTCAACACCAATGTTCAGCAGGGCGGTAATCAGGATCAGGACCATCGCACGATCAAACTGGATGTTCTGGATGGCGCTGTCGACGTAAAAGCCGAGAGTGTAGATGCCAAGGATGCCCAGTATCGCTGTTTCGCGCATGATGATTTCCCAGCGATAGAACAGGAATGCCAGGAATGAGCGGTAGATGCGAGGCACCAGTTCCCAGCTGTAGCGGGAAAAGCCCACCGGGGCGTCCGGGCGCAGGTGGATGGTGTTGGTCTGCCGGCCTATCAGGTGGCCGATAATGCCACCGTTGTGCAGGGCCAGAGCCACCACGGCCGGCAGCATGGAAGGCCCCCACAGCTGCAGCAGAATATAGGCAAGAATGTATTCCGGTGTGGATCGGGCGATCACCAGAAACACATGGCCGGAGGTACGCCGCACCGGGCCACCGAAATGATTGGAGATCAGGGGGAAGGCCAGCAGGGACAGAATGCCGGTGGCTACCAGCGCTATCTGGGTTAAGACCACGGTGTTCCAGATGCCTGGCAGCGCTTCCGTTATCATTACATCGGATAACCACGCCCAGATAGCCGCAAGCCCTTCGCCATCCCGGATCGGTGAAGGAATGATATCCTCCGTAAAGAAGCGCTCCACGTTGCCCCAGACAATGGGCAGACCCTCCCCAAGAAAAAAGGGCGCTGCAAGAATATAGATCGGCAGTAGTTTGGGGCGAACCCATAAGGGCATGGTGGCGATCAGTACATAGAACAGAATCAGCATGGCGCCGGCATCTGAGTACAGACCCTGGGAGAACGAGGATTCCAGGTAGAAACCCAGAGTCGGTAGCCCCACAAAGCCCAGGATGGCAGAGGAACGCAGGCCACACTCGAGTCGGTAGGCCGTATAGGTGCGCATCTGAACCCAGCAATCAGGGATACGGGCATACAGAAAGGCGGCAATGGATGAGGTTCCCGGTGGCAGCAGACGGCCCGGTTCCTGGTCTGCCTCTTCCAGGATTTCCGAATAGACCTTGGCGAAGATGCCGGAATAGGGAATGGCAATGGCCAGCACACCCGTGAGCGGGTGGAAACCGAAAAACTGGAGAAAGATCAGCGCCCAGAACAGCTCATGGATGGCGCGGATAAAAGCGCAGAAGATTCGTACTGGCAGAAAGCGGTACACCAGCGCCAGCAGGAAGCCGCAGATACTCCCGAGGGTTACACCCACAAAGGCAAAAGCTACGGTCCGCAGCAGGGCAGTGAGCAAGCCTTCGGTACTGAAAAAATTGGGTGTGGCTACGCCCAGGAAGAACCGGCCAAGGTCCTGCCAGGGGTTGGCAGTGGTGATGGCAATGTCCGCAACCAACAGCCCGAGCAACGCAACGGCAAGAAAGATAAGGCTGGCTCGTACGGTCGGATAGGCGAACATGCTGAGAGTCGGTGCCTGTCAGTAGAGAACGGAAATGTCAGCGGCGGTCAGCTCACTGGCCGGCTGGTCCAGGGCAATCTGGCCGTCCTGAATACCGATGATGCGGGTACAGTGTGCCAGAGCCATCTCCACATCGTGCAGGGCAACAATACTGGTGGTGAATTGATTGGTAAGCATGGTCATCACCTGCTGGGCCATTGGCCCGTCCAGGGCGGAAATGGGCTCATCGGCCAACAGAGTTGGCGCCTGCCGATAGAGTGCCCGCGCAATGGCCACCCGTTGCCGTTGGCCGCCAGACAGTGCTGCCGCGGGAATCCAGAGTTTTTCTGGTATACCCAGTTTGGTCAGTAACGCCCGGATGGCGTCTTTGTCCCGCCGGAACGGACGGATCAGCGTAAGCGTGTTGTACCAGGTGGCATGCTGGTCCAGTTGCCCCATAAACACATTGTGGAAGACAGGAAGGGCATTGACCAATCCCAGGCCCTGGGGAACGAGTGAAGCCTTGCCTTCGAGCCGGTCATAAAGCAAGCGGATAAGCGTGGATTTGCCGGCACCACTTTTGCCAACCAGACCAACGTGTTCCCCTTCATTGATGCGGAAGGAGAGCGGGCCGATAACCCGCTCTCCATCGAAACTGGCGGTCAGGCCATGGAAATCAAAGCCTGACATCAATCGAGAATTCCGATGTTTTCCGCTGTTGCACGAATGGGCTCGTAGTCGTCATTGGACGCCGGAATGAAGCCGGAGCGGGGGAAGCTCTCCAGCAAGGCAGGATCGTCCAGCTTCAGCAGGGCTTCGGTGACCTTCTGCTTGAAGCCATCACCAAAACGCTCGTCGACATCGCCACGGATGGTCCACTGATAATCCGGGTAGGAAGGCGTTTTCCAGATTACCTGAACGGAATCAGTATCGATGTTGCCGTTTTCCAGTTCTTTTTCCCAAACCTGGAAGTTCAGGGCGCCCACTTCATAGGTTCCGGCCTCGACCAGGCGAAGGGTACGGGTATGGTTGCCACTGAAACCAACCCGGGAGAACAGGGAATCCGGCGCTTCATTGAAGACATCCCGAATGTAGAACTCGGGCATGAGGCGGCCCGAGGTCGAACCTTTTGAACCGAAGGTAAAGGTTTTTCCGCGCAGCTCGTCTTCCAGCTCATCCAGGCTGTCGGCCGGCTGAATTCCAGTGCTGGTGTTGGCGATAAAGTAGGTCTCGAAGGCTTCGTCTTCAACGCCTTGAGCAATGGCTTCGGAACCCGGAACCAATCGACGGGCCTGAACACCAGACAAGCCCCCAAACCACGCCAGTTGTACCTGGTTGTTGCGGAAAGCCGATACCGCAGCGGCGTAGGATTTCACCGGGATGTACCGCACCTCAACATCCAGTTGCTCCTGAAGATAGTCAGCCACGCCACGAAAGCGCTCGACCAGTTTGGTTTCATCTTCATCCGGAATGGCGGTGAATACGAAAGTGTCTGCCTGAACGGTGGTTGCCGCTGCCAGCGAAAGCAGGCTCGTCGCCAGCCATTTTCTGAGGTTGCTGATTGCCATCATGAATCATTCCTTTGCGAGGTGGGGTTTGGTGAAAAACGTTGCCATGTACCTGAAAACCCAGTCAGGATAACGTGATTTCCATCAAGTCTGAACCGGTATACGAGGGAAGGCTTTACCTGGCGCAGTGCCACAGGCAGAATTTTTCAAAATCAGAACAAGTGACCGCCATGCGATTGACCATAGTAACTCCAGCCGGCCCGGATTCAAAAGCAGGTAATCGGGCCACCGCACTGCGCTGGCAGGGTCTGCTGGAAGCAGTCAGTCATCAGGTGGAAGTGGTGACAGAATATCAGGGCCAGGAAACGGACTGCCTGATTGCCCTGCACGCCTGGCGAAGTGCTGAGGCGGTTAAGCGGTACCGGGAAACATGGCCCGATAAACCTTTGATCGTGGTACTTACCGGCACAGACATATACCGCTTTCAGTGCGAGTTTCCGGACATCACATGGGCCTCCATGGACGCCGCTGATCTGTTGATCGGGCTGCATGATCTGGTGGCCGAGGATATTCCCGAACGCTACCACGACAAATTGCTGTGCCTGCGGCAATCCGCGTCCAAGCCGTCAGTGGCGGGCAGCGCCCGGGCAGAAAAGGACCAGTTCCACGTTTGCGTTATTGGCCATCTGCGTGACGAAAAGGATTCTCTGCGTGCTGCCTGGGCCTGCTACCACCTTCCTGAGCAATCCCGCATTGTGGTTTCCTGCGCCGGCAAGGCCCACAACGAGGCGTGGCGGGAAAAGGCGCTGGAAGAAAGCCGGTCCAATCCCCGGTTTCATTATCTGGGTGAGTTGGACAAGCCAAAGCTGGAGCACCTGATGGCCGTGAGTAATCTTATGGTGATCAGTTCCATCATGGAGGGTGGGGCGAATGTGGTGTCGGAAGCCTGTCGGGCGGGCTTGCCGATTCTTGCCTCTGATATTCCCGGCAACCGTGGTTTGCTGGGCGATGACTATCCCGGCTATTTTCCGGTTAAAGACGATAAAGCACTGGCGAGCCTGATGTTACGTGCGGAAACCGACGCGGAATTCCTGGCGGAACTGCGAGCGAAGGTAAATGCCCTTGCGTCTGGATTTACCCCGGAGAGCGAACTGGAAAGCCTGGAACTCGCCCTGGTCAGATGCAAAAAAGGGTAGGCCGACGGGCCTACCCCTTATTTCAAGCCATGGGGTTGCGAGATAGGTTTCAGAGTACCTTTTTCGCTTCGGCAGACAACTCGCTGAACCCTTTCAGGCTCTTGAATGCTTCCAGCTTCTGCTTGTCCGCATCGCTGGGGTTGGCAATCTGGTCGATGGAGGTAATGCCAGCCTCTTTCATTTTCTTTGCGGTTGCCGGGCCAATGCCCTTCACGCGGGTAAGGTCAGACTTGTCTGCCGGCTTGGCCGATTTCTTCGGAGCTGCGGCCTTGGGCTTGGCAGTGCTCGTTTTCTTGGCGGCCGGCTTGGCAGCGGCGGTTTTCTTGGCCGGAGCCGCTTTCTTGGTACCACTGGCCTTCGAGGTTGATTCGCCGGACTTGGACACTGACTTGCCAGTTTCCTTTGAAGCGATACCCAGGCGCTCCAGCAATGCCGACTGCAGTTCGTGGAATTCATTCATGCGGCGCTCAAATTCGTCGTTAAAGCGCTTCATTTCACGATCACGCAGCTCATCCATGTCTTTCAGGAGCTTGCGTACCGGCTCCTGAACCTGGTTCTGCAGGTTGTCGAACTGCTTCAGTGCGTCGTTAATCAGCCCTTCGATCTGGGCGGATGTTTTCTCGAACTCTTTGTTTACTTTCTTGACGATCTTATCAACGCTTGGCTTGGCTTTCTTTGCCATGGAGTGTCTCCTTACGGAAGGGAAGTGCGGGTGAAGTGAACGGGCATCAGGCCATTTGTCGCATACCGGAAGCGGGACTCGACCCACGCCGGGATTTCAGGCTCTGTTTCTTGAGAACAACTTCTCTTATGCGCCGCAGTTTGTCAGAGAGCGGCGATTCGTCTCGAGCATTTAGCTCAACAAAATCAAGTGAGTAGAAGAAGTTGCTACAGTGTTTTCTCTTTTCGGTAACCAGGCCGGTCAGGCCTTCGGCACGGATTTCTTCAAACGGCATATCCATAACAAGGTCGAGAACCACGGTATCCCCGGGTTCAAACAGTTTGTCCGTTTTCATCACGCAGCCGTAACTGTCGAGTTCATAAAGTCGCGCTTCCACGGTTTCCTTGCGAAAAATGCCGTGTCGGATTCGGAAACGCGCGACCAGGTCCGGTAGTTCTTCGTTCATGGAACGCTTGCTCTGCTATTGAGGTCGGCCAGATATATACTGAACATTAATTAAACAATAGACGGGCCAGAAACTTTTGGCAATGCCGTCAGCTATCTACCGCAGCCCGTTCATGGAAATAATCAGGATTTGGCCCCCTGTGCGGGGCCAAATCTGCCCATTACCGGGTTTTCAGCTCGTAAAGGTCAACACGTCGATCTTTCAGATTGGTGACAGAACCTTCGTTTCTGACCAGTTTGAGCTTTTCCAGATCCATATCTGAAAACATGATCATTTCGGTGTTCGGTGTGGTTTCTGCCATCACTGCATCATGAGGGAATGCGAAATCCGACGGCGAGAATACCGAAGACTGGGCGTACTGAACATCCAGGTTTTCCACTTTCGGCAGGTTGCCCACGCTGCCGGTAATCACCACGTAGCACTCGTTTTCTATGGCCCGGGCCTGGGCACAATGGCGCACGCGCAAATAGCCGTTCTTGGTATCGGTCCAGAAGGGGACACAGATAATGTCCACATCCTGACTGGCGGCGATACGGCCCAGTTCCGGAAACTCAATGTCGTAGCAGATCATGATGGCGACACGGCCGGCATCGGTATCGAATACCTGGAATTTATCACCACCCTCAATAACCCAGTCGCGACGTTCGTGAGGGGTGATGTGGACCTTGCGCTGCTCGTCTACACGACCGTCACGGTGGCACAGGTATGAGACGTTGTAGACCCGGTCATCTTCAATCAGCGGCATGGAGCCGGTGATAATGTTGATGTTGTAACTGACGGCCATTTCCGACATTTCGTTGCGGAACTGTTCGGTAAAGCCGGCGAGGAACCGAATGGCACGGGTCTGATCCATCTGGTCGGTCAGCCCCATCAGCGGCGCGTTGAAAAATTCCGGGAACAGGGCAAAGTCGCTTTTATAATCCGACAGTGCGTCCACGAAGTACTCAACCTGCTTGAGCACCTCCTCCACCGAGGTGAATTCCCGCATCTGCCACTGCACCGCCCCCATGCGCACCTGGGTTTTTTTGACGTTGAGTACCGATGAGGGAGGCGTATAGAGAATGTTTCTCCACTCCAGCAACGTTGCATATCCGAGGGATTTCTGGTCTTCCGGCAGGTATTTGTGCATCAGCCGGGTAACCTGGAAATCGTTGGAAAGCTGGAACGTCAGGATCGGGTCGTAGATTTCCTTGCGATCAACGCGCTGAATGTATTCTTCCGGAGTGTATTGCTCGGCGTACTTGAAGTAGCTGGGAATCCGCCCTCCGGCGAGGATGGCCCGCAGGTTCATGGAACGACAGAGCTCTTTTCGTGCTTCATACAGGCGACGCCCCAGTCGATAGCCCCGGTATTCGGGGTCTATAAACACATCCAGGCCGTAAAGCGAATCGCCGTTGGGGTTGTGCCAGATTTTCTCGTTACGCAGAATCAGGTCGTCGTAGGCGTGAGGGTTGCTGAATCTTTCGTATTTCACGCATACCGTGAGCGCCACCGCCACCAACTGGCCGTTGTCTTCGATACAGATCTGGCCATCCGGAAACTGTTCTACCAGAGCCTTGATGGTTTCTTTTGGCCACGCGCCACCAATGTCGTCGTAAACCCGATCCATCAACTCTTGCAACTGGCCGTAGTCATCAAGGGTCAGGTTACGCAGATTCAGGTGGAGCTCTTCATGGGCCATAGGGTTCTCCCTGTCGTGTCTGGCGAATGTGCTGTGATCTCAGCATTCTAGCAAAGAGTGTTCAAGACTTCGCAGGATCTGCCGTTAGTAAGTATGTTTCGACTACACTAAATGATAAATGCAATTTGTTTTTGACCCTGATTGGAGACCGTCAGCTTGAACCTATCATTCGCCCAGAAATTGCTGATCGCAATTGGCTCCCTGATCGTGTTGATTATGGGCGCCCTGACAATTTCCAACGATATTCGGCTCCGCTCAACGACCGATCGCTACGTTAGCGCGCTGATGAGCGATGCAGTGGCCCAGAGTACGTCGAGTATTGCCGATTGGCTCAATACGCGCCTGGATATGGCGGAAGCGACGGCGAAGGCGCTGGAACGGACTCGCAACGACGATAACGCCCGCGTTCTCATGGAAGCCATGACCGAAGGTGGCAACATCAAGGACGTGTACGCCGGCACCGAAGATGGCCGCATGCTGATGCGAAGTGCCGAAGTAGAAGCCACGCTTCCACCCGATTATGACCCCCGGGTACGCCCCTGGTACCAGAAAGCCCAGCGTTTGGGGCAGGCGTCGTTTACCGATCCGTACCTGGATGCAACCTCGGACGAGACCATTATTTCCGCCATGGCGCCAATCAAGCGGGGCAATTATGTTGGCGTGGCCGGTATGGATATCAGTCTCAACACAATCGATCAGATGCTATCGACCATTACCCTGGCAGAGACGGGCTATGCGGCGTTAATCAACAATTCCGGCACGGTCCTGTTTCACCCCAACAGCGAGATTGTTGGCAAGAACATCAGCGGCATGATCGGTCAGCAGCCGGTTCTGGACGGTTCTCTGCAGGGATTTGAGAGCGAGGGTGCCGAGTGGAGTGTCAGCTTTCACCCCATCAGCGAAGCCCGGGCCGTGGACTGGTACCTGGTTACGTTCGTGAATGAAAACCTGATCAGTGCTCCCATCGTCGAGGCTCGGACTATGGGCCTGATCATCGCCGGGGTAGGGCTGATTGTTGCGCTTGTCTTGCTCTACTTTGCGATAAGCTTCCTTCTTGCGCCGGTTCGCAGGCTTAATGGCGCCATGTCTCGCATCGCTTCCGGAGATGCGGATCTTACCAAGCGTCTTGATGACTCTGCGTCTGATGAGTTTGGGCAGTTGGCGCGCAGCTTTAATAGCTTTGTTGAGAACATCCAGCAGGTTGTAAAAGAAGTAAAAGAGGGCAGCGACGAACTGGAGGAGAACGTAAAGTCGCTCCGACAGACGTCCAGCGACAGTCGCTCCAGTGTTGAAAACCAGCAGCATGAGATCGACATGATCGCGACGGCAATTAACGAAATGTCCGCGGCGGCGGGTGAGATTGCCCAGAATGCCCAGCAAACTGCGGAAGCTGCAGAGAATGCAGACCAGGAAAGCCGGGGTTCCCTGGAGACCGTCACCGCCTCGCGGGATGCGGTGCAGAAGCTGGTGGGTGAAATAAACGCCGCCGCCGAGGTTATCGACACCCTTGGTAAGGATGTTTCGTCGATTACGACTGTACTTGAAGTCATTCAGGGCATTGCGGAACAAACCAATCTGCTGGCACTGAACGCGGCCATTGAAGCGGCGCGGGCAGGGGATGCGGGACGCGGATTTGCGGTGGTGGCTGATGAGGTTCGGAATCTCGCTCAGCGTACCCAGTCTTCCACCGAAGAAATCAACAACATGATCGAGCGGCTGCAGAAAGGCGCCAACGATGCGGTAGACGTTATGAAAGCCTCTACGGCGGTATCCAACGTGAGTATGGAAAAAGCGCAGGATGCGATGGAGTCTCTGAACCGGATTGTGGAGGCGATTACCGCCATCAGTCAGATGACCTCACAGATCGCCACGGCCTCCGAGGAGCAGACATCGGTGACCGAAGAGTTGAATGCGTCCATCACCCGCATTGCTGACCAGGGCCAGGAAGCGGCCAAGGCGGCCAGCGAGAACGATGTTTACAGTGGCCACATCGAGACTATCGGCAGTGTGCTGAATGACAAGGTAACCCGTTTCCGGGTGTAATTCGTGGCGGCCAGGGATGGCCCGCTAGTCTCCGACACTCAGTAGCTCAACGCGGCGCTCCAGGTTTTCCAGGGTTCGACGCCCGACATATCTGGATTCTTCACTAAGATACGGATTCTCCAACGTGATTACTGTGCGCCGATCAAGGCCCAGTGATGATACCGCTCTGCCAAACCAGTTTTTCAGATACACCGCGAAGCTGCCGTCCAGGATCGCTCGCTCCAGACCCAGTTGCAGGCGTTGCGCGGTTTCGTGATCGTCCGGGGCCACAAAAAGGTAGGATGGCATGGCGTAGGCCAGCAGGATGTTTGGCTCGATTACCAGGTCGTCGGCTTTGTTATGTTCGAGGTCGAACAGCACTTCGCTCACACCGCGGGCGTAACAGTCGAAGCGTTTATTGCGAAGCATACCAAAGAGTATTTCATAGCGGGTGTGGGTGATCACGGTAATGCCGTTAGCTTCGAGAATCGGGGTGTCTGGCCAGTGTGCGCCCTGGCCAATACGGATATCTCGCTGGCGCAGGTCGTCCAGGCTGGATACCCCCTCAAACAGATTGAGCTGTTCCGGCAACACTAGGCATACCCTGAATCCGAGCAGTCCGCCGTCCACAGGTACCGGAATGGCGTTCAGAAATGTTTCCCGCTCTTCTGACGTCGCCACGTTCGCAATATCCAGAATCCGGCTCCGAGGGTTAGCCAATTCCCGAAGGGCGCGCCCCTGGCTTATTTCTTCGCTGCGGATAATCTGGAACTCACCGTACTCCGAGGTTTTGCGCAATGCGAGTTCAACCAGATTGCGAATGGCCGGGTTATCGTAGTTGCGGTACCAGAGTATGTAGTCTCGTGTGGGAGCCGATTTGGATTCGGACGCAGCCGTTGGCTGAACGTGAATGCACGCCGCAAGCGCCAGAACTGGCCAGAGGCGCGTTATCATTTTATTGAATGTGTACAACTGCGTGCCCTTTCCCTGTTATCCGGCTGCAAGCAACGGTAACGTTACAGACATTGGCTACAGCTTAGATCAGAAAGCGTTATTCGAAACGTACAGGTTTCAAAAAAACTGTAAAAGATTCTTGAAGTAGCCGTATCTGACTGTAAAGATCGCCTTTTCTGTACTTCAGGATATGGCTTTATGGCTCTTATTGATTCTCTGATTGGCACCGCCGGCCAATGGGTAAGCTCCAGTGACCCCAAGGCGACGCTGCTGCAACCGCTGGAATGGCTCAAGAAGACCGGCAGTTATGCTGCGGTTAACCGCATTATTGGTATGGCGATACCGTTCGCGCCACGTAATCACTTCAGCGTTGAGGAGCTTCGCCCGGGCTACGTCAAAGCCCGCGTGCGCCTCAAGGGCAATAAAAACCACTTTGGTAGCCTGTATGCTGGCGCCTATTTCCTGGTGGCGGAGATTCCCGGTGGGGTGTTGACCCTCTTCGACCTTGGCCCTGCCTATACGCCAATTCTGAAGGAAATGACTCTGGAGTTTCTGCAGCCGGCCAATTCAGATGTGACCGTGGAATTTGAACTACCACCAGAGGCGGTGGCTGCCATCCTTGCCGATGCAGACGCCACCGGTAGGGCTAAATTTACTCTGGAAGGCATTCTGAGAGATGAAGAAGGCAACCACGTTGCCACCTCCATCGCCCATTACCGGGTGCGCAAGAAGGGGTTCAAGCCTCAGGATTGATAGAGCGTAGCGCCTGCAGGAAAACATCGCCATACTTTTCCAGCTTGGCGGCGCCCACGCCGCTGACCTCGGCCAGCTCCTCCAGGGTGGAAGGGCGGCGTTCAAGCATGTCGAACAGGGTTGTGTCGTGGAAGATCACGTAGGGCGGCACGCCCTGCTTGTCCGCCAGCTCTTTGCGGCAGGCCCGCAACGCATCCCACCCGGCGTGGTCGGTAATCTGGTCCCGCACGTTCTGGCCGCTACGGCGGCTCGTTGATGACTTACCACCAGCGGTGTTGCGGACCACCGGGTCTTTCCGGAGTTCAATCGCCTGTGCGCCCTTGAGCAGGGGGCGGCAGCGCTCGGTTAGCTGAAGCGCGCCATAGCCCTCAGGGTCTGCCCGCAGGTATCCGTTCGCCACCAGTTGCCGGAATACCGACTTCCATTCGTTCGCTGACAGTTCCTGACCGATGCCATAGGTGGTGATCGCCTGGTGGCCGGATTGCAGGATTCGTTCATTCTCTGACCCGCGAAGTACATCAATGACGTAGTTAACGCCAAAACGCTGGCCGGTGCGGTACACGCAGGAGAGGGCCTTCTGCACCGCCACCGTGCCATCCCAGGTTTCCGGAGGGTTCAGGCAGGTATCGCAGTTTCCGCAGGGAGTCTCCAGATTGTCTCCGAAATAATGCAACAAAACTTGTCGCCGGCACTGGGTCACTTCGCACAGCCCAAGCATGGCATCCAGTTTCTGTCGCTCAACCCGCTTGAACTGATCGTTACCCTGAGAGGCCTCCAGCATCTGCCGGAGTTTGATGACATCCTGCAGGCCATACACCATCCACGCGGTGGACGGCTTGCCATCCCGGCCCGCCCGGCCCGTTTCCTGGTAATAGGCTTCCAGGCTTTTGGGAAGGTCCATATGGGCGACAAAACGCACATCAGGTTTATCGATGCCCATGCCAAAGGCAATGGTTGCCACCACAATAACGCCGTCTTCCCTGAGAAAGCGCTCCTGATTGCGGGCGCGGTCTTCGGCGCTCAGCCCGGCATGGTAGGGCAGTGCGGTATAGCCCTTGCTGCTCAGTAATCGGGCGGTGGCATCGACCTTGTTTCGGGACAAGCAATAGACAATACCGCAATCACCTTCATGCTCTGCTTTAATAAAATCCAACAACTGTTTGTTTGCGTTGGTCTTTGGTGTAATCCGATACTGAATGTTCGGGCGATCAAAGCCACTGATGAAATGCCGGGCGTTTGTCAGCGACAGCCGTTCAGCAATCTCTTTTCGCGTGCGCTCATCAGCGGTCGCTGTCAGTGCGATACGGGGGATGCCGGGAAATTCCTGGGCCAGCATGCTCAGTTGAAGGTAGTCGGACCGGAAATCGTGCCCCCACTGGGAGACGCAGTGAGCCTCGTCTATGGCAAACAACGACAGGGACGCGTTATGCAGCAGCTCAATGGTTCGCGGCTGAATCAGCCGTTCCGGCGCGCAATAGAGCAGGTCCAGCTCGCCGGTCGCCAGGGCGTATTCGGTGGCACGGGCCTGTTCGAAATCCATGGTGGAATTCAGGAACGCCGCTCTCACTCCAAGCTCGCGTAGCGCCGCCACCTGATCCTGCATAAGCGCGATCAGCGGTGAGATCACAATGGCGGTGCCGGGCCGGACCAGAGCGGGCACCTGGTAACACAGGGATTTACCGCCCCCGGTGGGCATCAACACAAGGGCATCACCGCCGTTGACCACTTCCCGGACAATATCCCCCTGCAGGGGCCGAAAACTCTCGTAACCAAAGACCTCGTGCAGAACCTGCTCCGGATTTCGGCCCGCAGCGGTGGGTGGTTCAGTGGCGAGTTGGTCGAAGTCCTGGTCCATGTACATTCAGTGGTCGGCCCGTGGCGGAGTGATTAAGCAGCGCGATTCTACCAGATCCTTCCGGATGTTTGGTCAACTGGCCATTCGGGTGGAGGCAAACCGGCAAGAGAAAGGATACAATAGCGCCCCTTTCGTACACTGTGATCAACGCTGCGAACAACAACAGGGCTTGCATGCAGGAATTTGACGCAATCCGTCCCTATTCGGATGAAGAAACCGCGCCAACCATCCAGAGGTTGGTTAACGACCGGGAATTCCTGGATATGGTTGGGCGGTTCAAGTCGCCAACCGTTGCAAAATGGGCGCCGGGCGTTCTGAGGATGTTCATTCGCCGCTGGCTGGTCAGCCATTTCGGGCATTACACCCGGGTAGATGATATGCAGGCCGGGGTTTCGAAATACGTCGGAGAACTGGTGGAAAATACCACCACCCGCGTCACCCACAGTGGCCTGGAAAATCTCAGCAAGAACAGCGCCCATCTGTTTATTTCCAATCACCGGGACATTGTTTTTGACCCGATGGTGGTCAACTACCTGCTGTTCCAGAACGGCTTCCACACAACCCGGATTGCCATTGGCGACAACCTGCTCTCCAATCGGGTGTTTGCGGAAATGATGCGGCTGAACAAGAGTTTTGTGGTGCGCCGTAACATGACCAGCCCAAGGGAAATGCGTGATGCCTACCTCACGCTTTCCGGCTTTATCAATCACAGCATTGATACCAATCACAGCATCTGGATTGCTCAGCGCGAAGGCCGCGCGAAAGACGGCATTGACGCTACCGACCCGGCGATCATCAAGATGTTCTACATGAGCCGGAAAAAATCGGGGCTGGCGTTCGATGAAGCCATGAACCGCCTTCACATCGTGCCGGTATCCATTGCCTACGAATACGACCCCTGCGATGCCGACAAGGCCAAAGAACTGGAAGTGCGGGGCCGGACCGGCGCCTATCAGAAGACGGAAGGCGAAGACACAGACCAGATCGTTAAAGGGCTGACGGGCTTTAAAGGCCACGTTCATGTCCATTTCGGGGCCCCGATTGCCGATTCACCGGACAACCCGAAAGCACTGGCCGCACGCATTGACCATGAAATGCACGCCAATTACCACCTGCACGCCTCCAATCTGGTGGCGTACCAGATGCGGGGAGTTCACCCGGATGCCCATGAGACTCCGGGCAGCGTGAGTGAGAGCGTGGTAACCGCCGAGACCTGGTCTCCGGCCGATATGGACGCTGCCACGGCAGAAATGGAGCGCCGGCTGGAGGCCTGTGACCCGGCGATCCGCCCTTATTTGCTGGATATGTATGCCAACCCGGTGGTCAACGCACTGGCCGCGAATAACCACGAGCAACCGCTGAACCCGACTACCGACTAAGTGTCATGCCCAGAGCATGGCCCCCATCTCCAGCGGGTGGGATAACGCCGTGTGGTGCGGATAGATGCGCAATCGCAGCGTTTGTAACCCCGGGTAGGGAGGCTGGACCCGGGTTTTGAACAGGGTTTTACCGTCTTTCTCTCCGCTGGCTTCCAGCACAAATGCGTCTGGCCCGGGGCCAGTGTGAGTGCCGGTGCATTCAGGCTCAACCAGGCATTCCACCCGTACATCATCGGGCGCCAGACCATTCAGAGCCACCGACACTTTCAGCTCCACGGATTCATCCCAGTGACAGCGATCTGACACGCAGCCGTCCACATGGATGGACACGCCGCTCCAGGCCTCTTGCACCCGGGCTTTCCACTCTGCCAGCTCCTGCGCCAGTGCGGCATTGTTGTCTCTCAACCGCGCGCCCTGCCGGGTGGCTGGCTGATAATAGTTGCGAACATAGTCCATCACCATGCGCTGGGCGTTGAACCTGGGCGTAATGGTTTTCATGGACGCTTTCGAGCGCGTTACCCAGCCCTGCGAGTAGCCCTGAGAGGCTCGGTTGTAATAGAGCGGAATGACTTCCTGCTCCAACAGGTCCAACAGGTCCCGGGCTTCCTCGCGGTTGCGAAACTCCACATCCAGTTCGATGTCCCGCGGCGTAATCGCCCAGCCATTGGTTTCGTCATAGCCTTCACCCCACCAGCCGTCCAGCACGCTCAGATTCAGGGCACCATTAACGGCCGCTTTTTCGCCAGAGGTGCCGCTGGCTTCCTTGGGGTATTCCGGCGTGTTGAGCCAGACATCAACACCGCTCAACAACCGGCGCGCCATGGCCTGATCATAATCCTCCAACAGGATAATGTGCCCCATCAGGTTGGTCTGCATGGAGAGGTCGTGTATGACCTTGATCAGTTGTTGCCCGGGTTTGTCCTGGGGATGGGCCTTGCCGGCAAATACCAGCACAACCGGCTGCTCCGGATTGGTGAGCAGCCGTTCCAGGCGTGCCAGATCGGAGAAAATCAGCGTAGCTCGCTTATAGGTAGCAAAACGGCGGGCGAAGCCGACCACCAGCGCGTCATTTTCCGGTGATACCAGCTTGCGGGCCATCCGCTCAGTGACTGAATGGCCCGTGCCATTGCGCTTGTGCTGGCGTTTCAGGCGACGCACGATGAACTCGGCCATCTGCTGTTTCAGGGCCTTGTGAACGCTCCAGTAATGGTAGTCCGGGATCTTGTCGATGAACTGCCAGAACGTCGGGTTTCGCAGTTCACTTTTCCAGGTCGGCGCCTGGATATCGAACAGACTTGCCCATTCCGGCGCCAGGAACGTTGGCACGTGAACACCATTGGTGATATAGCCAAGGGGATTCTCGGCCGCCGGTATCTGTGGCCAGATATCGCCTTCCATCCGAGCGGCTACACCGCCGTGAATCCGGCTTACGCCGTTATGAAACCGGGAGCCCCGAAGGCCGAGACTCGTCATATTGAAGCTTTGATCACCATTCTTGCTGCCCAACCCGAAAACGGCATCGAATTCCAGCCCGGAGCGGTCCAGGAAAGGCGACAGGAAGTGCTCCACCAGGTCGCGGGGGAAGATATCGTGGCCCGCCGGCACTGGAGTATGGGTGGTAAACAAGGTGCATCCGGCTACCGACTCAAGGGCGGCACCAAAAGACAGCCCTTCGGCCATGGCCATACGGCAACGTTCCAGTATCTGGAAGGCTGCGTGGCCCTCGTTAATATGCCACACCGTAGGCTGAACACCCAGGGCGGCCAGAACCCGGGTGCCCCCAATGCCAAGCAACATTTCCTGGCTGATGCGGGTGGCGGAGTCGCCGCCATAGAGCTGGAGTGTCAGCTCCCGGTCCTCATCGTTGTTTTCACCGGTGTTAGTGTCCAGCAGGTACAGGGAAATATGCCCGACCCGGGCCAGCCAAACCCGTGCATGCACTTCGCGCCCCGGGAAGGGCACAGAGACGGTCAGTGCATTGCCATCTACCTCTACCGGCGTGATTGGCAGCTCATCGCTGGAATGGCACTGATAACGGGCAATCTGGTGCCCCTGGGCATCAATGGTCTGAATGAAATAGCCCTGCTGATACAGTAGCCCAACGGCGACAAAGGGCAGCCCCAGGTCACTGGCCGCCTTGCAATGGTCACCAGCCAGTATGCCAAGGCCTCCGGAGTAGATCGGGAAACTCTCGTGAAACCCGAACTCGGCGCAAAAGTAGGCCACAAGGCTATCTTCAGGGTTCAGTGCCTCCAGCACTTCGGTGCCGGGTTCGGATTCAAGATAAGCGTCGTAAGCGGATAATACTCGCCGGTATTCGGCGAGAAAGGCGCGGTCTTCCGATGCCTGATCGAGCCGGGCCTGGGCCACCCGTCGCAGGAACAGTTTCGGGTTGTGCTCCACTTTTTGCCAGAGACGGAGATCAATCCGCGCGAACAGGCTGCGCACGCCATGATCCCAGCTGTAGAACAGGTCATTGGCCAGCGTATCAAGTCGTTCCAGTGCTTCTGGTAGTCTGGGGCGGGCTTCCAGCCGGAATTCAGTTGCGGTGTGCATGGTGATGACCTCCTTGGGCCAGGGGCACCGTGTCAGTCTTCATGTATCCGGCCATTGCCGGTGATCAGGTTCCGGTACAGGGCCGCGTATTCGCCGGCCCGGTTCTTCCAGGAATAGTCGCCTTTCATTCCGTTTTCCTGCAGCTTACGCCAGGTTTTCCGGTTCTCCCGGGCCTTCAGCGCACGGGTAATGGCATTAAGAAGCGCATCGGGTGTCGCCTCACGAAACACAAAACCATTGGCTTTCTCCAGCGGATCCTCATTCGGGTCGAACACCGTATCGTTCAGGCCACCGACGCCGTGCACCACTGGCACGGTGCCGTATCTCAGGCTGTACATCTGGTTCAGGCCGCAAGGTTCAAACCGGGAAGGCATCAGGAAGATATCGGCGCCGGCGGTTATCCGGTGTGCCAGGCCCTCGTTGTAACCCAGGGTGAGTGAACATTGCCCGGGCCATTCACAAACCATGGCTTTCAGGCTTTCCTGGTAGTGGTGTTCGCCGGAGCCGAGCAGGGCAAACTGACATCCGCGTTCCAGTAATGGCTTGATGACCCCGAGCAGCCAGTCCAGCCCTTTCTGTTCCACCAGGCGCCCGACGAACCCCAGCAATGGAGCCCCGCAAACCTCCAGCCCGAGCTCCTGCTGCAGCCTTGCCTGGCATTGTGATTTGTTGGCGGGGTAGTCCGCGCCGTAGTGAAACTCCAGGTGCGGGTCGTCTTCCGGGTTCCATTGGCGGGTATCAATGCCATTGAGAATGCCCTTCAGCCTGGCGGATTTGTGGCGCAACAAGCCGTCCAGGCCATTACCGAACCAGGGTGTCTGGATTTCATCGGCGTAGCTGGGGCTCACGGTGGTGATGGCATCGCTGAACACCAGTCCACCTTTGATAAAGGAAAGTTGGCCGTGGAATTCCAGGAACTCGTAGCGCCACAGGGAATCGGGCAGGCCCAGGGCCCGAAAGGTCTCATGGGAAAACAGCCCCTGGTAAGCAAGATTGTGGATGGTGAACACGGTTTTCGGGGCATCCTGACTGTCCGCCAGGAACACCGGAATCAGTGCGGATTGCCAGTCGTTGCAGTGAACGATGTCCGGGCGCCACGCCAGACCCAGTTGCCCAAGTGCCAACATAGCTCCAATTCGCCCGAACAAGTGAAACCGGTGAGCATTGTCCCACCAGTCTTCGCCATTTTCATTCTGATAGGGGCTGTCGCCAGCACGATCGAAAAGAGCCGGGCAATCCACCAACCACAGAGTTACCGCAGTACCCGGCAGACGGGTTTGCCACAGGGAGACATCATACTGACCATACCGGAACCGGGTTTTCCTGCGGGCGCCACCCTCTCGCGCTGCCTTCAGTGCAGCAGGATAGCCGGGCAGCAGCACCTGACAGTCGTAGCCCAGACGGCAGAGTGCTTCAGGAAGGCTGGCAGAAACATCCGCCAGCCCCCCGGTTTTCACGAGAGGAAAAACTTCACTGGTAGCAAACAGTACCCGGGTCATGGCGCGGGCCTCAGCATAACCAGGCCCAGGGGCGGGAGTGTTAACTCCACGGAGCACGGCCGAGCCATCCAGGGTGTGGGTTCAGCTTGCAAGGGTAGGGGGTTACCGAGGTTGCTGCCGCCATACCAGGTGGAGTCTGAATTAAATACTTCCTGCCAGTTGCCTCCGGCAGGCAGGCCAATACGGTAGTGATGCCTGGGCACGGGTGTAAAGTTGGCAACAACCACCAGCGGCCCATGCTCCGGTGAGCCGGCACTCCGTAGAAAGCTGATTACGGATTGGGTGGAATCGTGGCAGTCAATCCACTCGAATCCTTCACCGGTAAAGCTTTTTCGATGCAGGGCCGGGTATAGCCGATAGAGGCCGTTAAGGTCCTGGATCAGTTTTCGCAGCCCCTGGTGCTCCGGGTATTGCAATAGATACCAGTCCAGCTCACGGCGTTCGCTCCACTCCTGGCGCTGGCCGAATTCACCCCCCATGAACAGCAGTTTCGCGCCGGGGTAGGCGAACATGTAGCTGAACAGCAGGCGCAGCGAGGCCCTCTGCTGCCAGTCGTCTCCCGGCATTTTCTGAATCAGGCTGGATTTGCCGTGTACGACTTCGTCGTGGGATAGCGGCAGCACGAAATTTTCCGAAAAAGCGTAGAGCAATCCAAAGGTGAGCTTGTCGTGGTGATACTGGCGATACACCGGGTCCTGCTGCAGGTAATGCAGGGTGTCGTGCATCCATCCCATGTTCCATTTCAGGTTGAAGCCGAGACCGCCAATTTCCGGAGGTCGGGTCACCCTGGGCCAGGACGTGGACTCTTCCGCCATCATCAGTACACCGGGAAACCGGCTCTGGCATACCCGGTTCAGATCCTGGAGGAAACGGATCGCCTCCAGATTCTCATGGCCGCCATGTTCGTTCGGCAGCCATTCACCCTCATTGCGAGAGTAGTTCAGGTACAGCATGGAGGCGACGGCATCCACCCGTAGCCCGTCCATGTGAAAGGTATCCAGCCAGAAAAGCGCACTGCCTATGAGAAAGTTCCGGACTTCGTGGCGACCGTAGTTGTAGATGAGTGTGCCCCAATCCTGGTGCCGCCCGCGGCGGGGATCTTCATGTTCATAGAGTGCCGTGCCATCAAATTCGGCGAGGGCGAAGTCGTCGTCGGGGAAATGCCCCGGCACCCAATCGAGAATCACGCCGATGTTGTTCTGATGACACAGGTCGACCAGATATCGAAGATCATCCGGGCTGCCATAACGACTGGTGGGGGCGTAATAGCCGGTGGCCTGATAGCCCCAGGATTCATCCAGCGGGTGTTCGGTAATCGGGAGTAGCTCGATATGTGTAAAGCCGGTTTCCAGCACATAGGGCACCAACTGATCGGCCAGTTCCCGATAGGTCAGCCAGCGCCCGGAACCGTGATGACGCCAGGAACCGGGGTGTACCTCATAGACAGAAATAGGGCTCTGCTGCCAGTCGAACCGGTTTCTGTGTTCGAACCAGTCGCCGTCGCCCCAGGCGTAGTGCCCCCGCTCGGTTACTACTGCGGCATTGGAAGGCCGATGCTCAAAGGCCTGGCCGTAGGGATCGGTTTTGGTGATGTGGTGGCCGTTTCGGGTTGTGATGGCAAACTTGTAAAGATGCCCGGGCTTAACTCCCCCAATGAATACCGACCACACACCATAATCCTTGTTAACCGCCATGGGATGACGGCCGCTGTCCCAGTCGTTGAAGTCGCCGATCACACTCACGGCCTGGGCATTGGGTGCCCAAACGGCAAAACGGGCGCCTTCGATACCTCGGCGATTCCCAAGGTGGGCACCCAGAACATTATAGATATGCCAGTGCCTGCCTTCGGCAAACAGGTGCAGGTCGAACTCACTCAGGGCGGGGCTTTCCATAGACCACAGATTCCTGAATAAAAGTGGAAACCAGAGGTTAGACCATCAATCGTTTTTGCGTTTGTACAAAATATGACCTAAGACAATTGTACGTCATAATTCAATGATAGTGTTTTTCTGCAAGAGCAAACGTCAAATTTATGTCGGCGCGTATCCGGTTTAAACAGGGAAGCTGCTATGCAAACCGCCAAGCGTTTCGTCAGTCGTCTTACTCGTCAAACCCTGGCCCTGGTGCTGGCTGGCGGCAGGGGCTCACGGCTTCACGACCTCACAAAATGGCGAGCCAAGCCCGCCGTTCCCTTCGGGGGTAAATTCAGGATTATCGATTTCCCGTTGTCCAACTGCATCAACTCCGGCATTGGCCAGGTAGGCGTCATCACCCAGTACAAATCCCACTCACTGATACGTCACATTCAGCGCGGCTGGGGATTCCTGAGGGGGGAGCTGGATGAATTTGTGGAACTGTTGCCGGCCCAGCAGCGCATTGAGACCTCCTGGTACGAGGGCACAGCAGACGCCGTGCTGCAGAACCTGGATATTATTCGCAGCCACCAGCCTGAGTACGTGCTGATTCTGGCGGGTGACCATGTCTACAAAATGGATTACGGCACCATGCTGGCTGCCCATGTGGAGCAGGAGGCGGACATTACCGTGGGCTGTATTGAGGTACCCGTTGAAGAAGCCTCGGCGTTCGGGGTGATGTCGGTAGATGAGAATTTCCGCATTACCGAATTCGAGGAAAAGCCGAACCATCCCAAGGCCATACCTGGTAAACCTGGTACAGCATTGGTATCGATGGGTATTTACGTGTTCAGCACGAAAGTTCTGTTTGATGAGCTGCTGCGGGATCACAAGATGGATGGTAAATCCTCCCATGATTTCGGCAAGGATATTATTCCTTCGGTGATCAAGCGCCTTCGGGTGGCGGCTTTCCCGTTCCGGGACCCGGTCAACAACAAGGTGGCATACTGGCGCGATGTCGGAACCATCGATTCTCTGTGGCAGGCCAACCTGGAACTGATCGGCATCAGCCCGGAACTGAATCTGTACGATTCGGACTGGCCGATCTGGACCTACCAGGAACAGTTACCGCCGGCCAAGTTCGTGTTCGATGATGACAACCGTCGGGGCACGGCCGTCGATTCCATGGTGGCCGGCGGCTGCATCGTTTCTGGCGCTCACGTTCGCCACTCGCTGTTATTCTCCCAGGTTCGGGTTCATTCCTTCAGTGAGGTGGAGGACTCTGTCATCTTCCCGGACGTGGACATTGGACGCGATTGCCACATTCGCAAAGCGGTGATTGACCGCGGCTGCCGGATTCCGGAAGGCACCCGGGTTGGTTTTGATCGGACAGCAGACGAAAAACGCTTCCACGTGTCGTCTAAAGGTGTTGTGCTGATCACTCCCGAGATGCTCGGGCAGGATTATCCCCATGGCCTCTGACAGCCGCACACCGGTGGTACTTTGCTGGCATATGCACCAGCCGGATTATCAGGATCACAGCAATGGGCAGCTCCTGTTCCCCTGGGTCTATCTGCACTGCATCAAGGATTATGTGGACATGGCTGCGCACCTGGAAGCCCACCCGGATGCCCGTGCGGTGGTGAACTTCGCGCCGGTGCTGCTGGAACAGATTGAGACCTATCTGTACCACATTGAGCGATGGCGCCATGGAGGGCAAACCATCGGCGATCCTCTGCTCGCGGCTCTGGTTGATCCGGCGCTGCCGGAACCTGGCTCACCGGCATTTCTGGATTTAATGGAAAAGTGCCTGAGGGCAAACGCCGAGCGGATTATCAAGCGTTTTCCCGCCTATGCCCGGTTGGCGGAAGTGGCCGAACTATACCGAACCCGGCCCGACATTCAGCGCTATCTTTCTACCCAGTTTCTTGCCGATCTGCTGGTGTGGTACCACTTGGGCTGGATGGCGGAAACCGTTCGCCGCAAACATGGCGTGGTACAAAGCCTTCAGGAAAAGGCCCATCAGTACACACTGGACGATCGCAAGGCATTGCTGGACGTGATCGCAGAATTGATGGCCAGCATAGGTCCGCGCTACCGCCACCTGGCGCATACCGGCCAGGTGGAACTGGCCATGAGCCCCTGGGCCCATCCCATCGTGCCCCTGTTGCTGGATTTCAGTGCCGCCCGAGAAGCGATGCCAGACATCGCGCTTCCGGAGCATGACCACTATCCAGGGGGGAAAGAGCGGGCCATCTGGCATCTGGCCGAGGGTAGGCGAGCCTTCAAGCGCTTCTTTGGCACCGAACCAGCGGGTTGTTGGGCCTCTGAAGGTGGGTTGAGCCAGGCCACGCTGCTGTTGCTTGGCGAGCAAGGCTTTCGATGGACCGCTTCCGGTGATTCAGTCATCAATAACAGCATCAACAAGGCCAGGACGAACAAATCCTTGCCTGAAGATGCCAGCATCCATCATCCATACCGGTTTAATGATGCCAATGTAACCGCTTTTTTTCGTGACGATGGATTATCGGATCTGATTGGTTTTACCTATGCCGACTGGCACGCCAGGGACGCGGTTGGCGACCTGGTGCATCACATGGAAAACATCGCCAGAGAAGACAAGAAACCGGTGATCTCAGTGATTCTGGACGGCGAGAATGCCTGGGAGTACTACCCGGAGAACGGCTTCCATTTTCTTGACGAGCTGTACCGGGTGCTTGAGAAACACCCGAAACTGCGACTGACCACTTATTCGACCCTTCAGGAAGAGCATTACTCAGAGCCTGTGCAACTCCCGGAACTGGTGGCTGGAAGCTGGATTTATGGAACCTTTTCCACCTGGATAGGCGATCCCGACAAAAACCGGGCCTGGGACCTGCTGTGCGAGGCCAAGCAGCATTTTGACCGGGCGCTGGATAATGACTCCCTCAACACAGATCAGAAGCAGGCGGCCACACATCAGCTCGGATTGTGTGAAGGCTCGGACTGGTTCTGGTGGTTTGGCGATTACAACCCGGCAGCGGTGGTTCGGGATTTCGAGCAGCTGTATCGCCGGCACCTGGCCAACCTGTATGAGCGTATTGGCTACCCGGCGCCGTCCAGCCTGTTCCAGCCCCTGAGCCAGGGTGGAGGGGAGCCCGCCAAGGGCGGTGCCATGCGGCCGGGGCATGAGGCCGATTCATGACTGTAGAAATGCCATCCAATCCGGTTTTGGCAAGGCGGCGTGCCGGTGTGCTGTTGCACCCGACCGCATTACCTGGCGTTTCCGGCAAGTTGGGCGCGGCTGCCCGGCAGTTTGTGGATGTTCTGGCCGAGGCGGGCATCACGGTGTGGCAGACCCTGCCATTGGGGCCCACTCATGCAGACCTTTCGCCGTATCAGTCGCTCTCGGCCCATGCCGGAAACCCCGTTCTGATCGACCTGGTGGAACTGGTGGCCCCCGGTCTTCTCGACAGCCAGGAACTTACCGCCTTTACCCGTACCGAAGCCCTGGAACATGCCAGCCAGCGATTCCATACCGGTCGCTATCGTGAGTCAGAAACCCTCAACGCACAGGCCTACCAGAATTTTCTGGAGCATCATCAGTGGCTGGATGATTTTGCGCTTTTCATGACAGCCAGAGAGGCGTTTCCAGGCGTGAACTGGCTGGACTGGCCTGAAGACTTGCGCGATCACAAGCCGACTGCCCTGAAAGCCCTCAGAGAATCCCACCAAAGTACACTGGAACGGGTATGCCTGGAGCAGTACCTGTTTTTCGTACAATGGACAGCGTTGCGTCATTATGCGGCCGAGCGGGGCATCTGGCTGTTTGGGGACATTCCCATTTTCGTCGCTCACGACAGCGCCGATGTCTGGGCCGCACCCCACCTGTACAAGCTTGATGGTGAAGGTAAGCCCAGAGTGGTTGCCGGGGTGCCCCCGGA
The DNA here is from genome assembly GCF_041155085.1 of Marinobacter sp. RI1. NCBI lineage: Bacteria > Pseudomonadati > Pseudomonadota > Gammaproteobacteria > Pseudomonadales > Marinobacteraceae > Marinobacter > Marinobacter sp. RI1. The sequence continues at coordinate 2,514,712 of NZ_AP031605.1, read as the reverse complement.
CTATTTCTCCCCCGAGGGTCAGCACTGGGGAAACCCGCTATTCGACTGGCAGCGAATGGCGGAGGACCGATATCACTGGTGGGTGGAGCGCCTGGCCAGCCAGCAGGAACGGTTCGATCTCCTTAGAATTGACCATTTCCGGGGGCTGCAGGCTTACTGGGAGATTCCGGCGGAGAATCCGCGCCCGGTCGATGGCTACTGGGTGCCGGGCCCGGCCGATGATTTTCTGGAAACCTGCTTCCGGGAGTTACCCCGTTTGCCGCTGGTTGCCGAGAACCTGGGCATCATCGGGGAAGATGTGGAAGCCCTTCGACACCGTTTCCGGTTACCGGGTATGACCGTCATACAATTCGGTTTTGATGGCAGCGCCGCCAACCCCCATCTATTGCATAACCACAAGGAATGGGATCTGGTGTATACCGGCACCCACGACAATGACACCACACTGGGCTGGTACCAGAGCCTGGATGAGCGAACCCGGGAGCATGTTAACCGGTATCTGAGGATTAACGGCCCGGATATGCCATGGCCCGTGATACAGGCTGCGATGGGCTCGGTATCACGACTGGTGATCGTCCCGATACAGGATCTTCTTGCTCTCGGATCCGAGGCACGCTTCAACACGCCCGGCACGATCCAGGGTAACTGGAAATGGACCTTACCCGAGGATTATCGAGCGAGGATCGACCTGCCAGGGCTGAGAAATATTGTGAACCTATACGGTCGATAGCCGAGTGGTCACCCTCTTGATCAGAATCAAGATGGTTAATATTTGATCAGGTGTAAAGTGGAGGAGTTGCGGTATCCACTCGGCAAGCTGACAGGAGGAAACGGCATGGAACACCGGCTAAGCCAACGCGTAGAAGGCGGGTTGCCCATTCTGGTCTACAAACGTGGCATGCCAGTAGCGACTGGTATGATCCGGGACGCATCCAGGCGTGGTCTGTTTATTGCGACCGATTATTCGGATGTGAGGCTGAACCAGACGATCGAACTGTCCTTCCGGTTTCCGGAACGTTCGGAGCGGGGGCACTGCACGCTGAGCGCCCATGTGGTTAGGACTGATGATGGCGGTCTGGGGGTTGATTTTGACGGCGTTGAGAACGATGCGCTGACAATTTCTGAACTGATTGCCTGCCTGCAGGAACAGGCTTCTACAGACCTTCTTGCCGGGCGAGTTCGCAAGCAAATGCACTGACTTCAATAATGACAACAACTGATTCTGTAAGGGACGACTGACATGGCACGACTTGAAGGAAAAGTAGCTGCGGTAACCGGCGGCGCACTGGGCATTGGCAAAGCAACGGTTGAACGGATGGCAGAAGAGGGCGCTGCCGTTGGCATTCTTGACTGCCTGGATAGCGAAGGCGAGACCCTCGCCAAATCACTCAGCGACAAAGGCTACAAGGTTGGTTACTGGCACTGTGATGTGACCAATGAACAGCAGGTGAAAGCCGCTCTGGACGGAGTGGCCGGGCACTTCGGAGCGCTAAACGTCGTGGTTAGCAATGCCGGCATTTCCGGCGCCAACAAGCCGACCCACGAAGTGACCGAGGAAGAATGGGACAAGGTACAGGCGGTTAACGTAAAAGGGGTGTTTTTCTGCACCAAACACGCCATTCCTCACATGAAGAAGGCCGGCGGCGGCAGCATCATCAATCTGTCTTCCATTTACGGCCTGATCGGCGCGCCGGACGCACCTCCATACCATGCGTCCAAGGGTGCTGTCCGGTTGATGACCAAAACCGATGCGATGCTCTACGCCCCGGACAACATAAGGGTGAATTCCGTGCATCCGGGCTTTATCTGGACCCCGATGGTCGAAAACCACCTGAAAACCACCGGCCAGGATCTGGAAGCTGCCAAGCAGGCCACCGCCGCCTTACATCCTCTTGGCCATATGGGCGAGCCGGACGACATTGCCTGGGGCATTGTTTTCCTCGCCTCTGATGAGTCCAAATTCATGACCGGGAGCGAACTGGTTATCGACGGCGGCTATACCGCGCATTAACGGCTGAAGCCCCATGACTCTGGCCGCGTATACTATGAGGGCCTTGCCAGCACAGCTGTCAGGGCTGATGGCGATTGCACTGGATTTGCAGTGGAGCTGGCACCACGGATGTGATGAGTTGTGGCGGCAGCTCGATGAAGAGATCTGGGAGGCAACCCATAACGCCTGGCTGGTGCTGAACAGCGCTTCGGCAGAACGGCTGCAACAGCTGGCCGAAGACCCCGAATTCCTGGCCCAGTACCAGCAACAACTGAATCGCCATGAAGCCTTCAACCAGTGCCCGACCTGGTATTCTGAAAACTGCGGCAACCAGCTGGCCGGCGGTGTCGCCTGGTTCTGCATGGAGTACGGGGTGTCGGAATCCCTGCCGTTATACAGCGGCGGCCTGGGCGTTCTGGCCGGCGATTTCCTGAAGGCTTCCAGCGATCTGGGTGTGCCGGTCACAGCCGTGGGCTTGCTCTACCAGCAGGGCTATTTCCGGCAGGCCCTGAACGCTGAGGGGGAGCAGCTGGAGTTTCACCCCTATAACGATCCGACCATGCTCCCGGTTACTCCGTTACGGGACAGCAACGGAGAATGGGCAAGGGTAAACGTACCTTTTCCCGGCCGTACAGTTCGCCTGAGGGCCTGGAAAGGACAGGTGGGGCGCTGTGAATTGTTGCTGCTCGACAGCAATGACCCCCGGAATGAGCCCGGCGACCGGGGTATTACCAGCGAACTCTACAGTGGCGATCCGGAAAAACGCCTGCAACAGGAAATGGTGCTTGGAATTGGCGGCTGGCGCTTGTTGGCACAGTTGGGGCGCCAACCCGCTCTGTGCCACATTAACGAAGGCCACAGCGCATTGGCGCTGGTTGAGCGCGCGGTGCACTGGCAACAGCAGAATGAGACCAGTTTTGAAGTGGCGCGGCTGGCAACCAGAGCCACCAACCTTTTTACCACCCACACTTCGGTAGCTGCAGGTTTTGACCGGTTCCCGACGAAACTTGCCCGATTGTACCTGGAGCCCTGGTTGCAGGAGATCGGCCAGTCGCTGGAGACCATACTGACCGTTGCCAATGGCGGTTCAAGCGATTTGAACATGTCGGGGCTTGCGCTGGGTATGAGCGGTCGTTTTAACGGTGTCAGCCAGATTCACAAACAGGTCACTCAATCCATTTTCCAGCCGTGGTTCGGGCGCTGGCCGGCGGCCGATGTGCCAGCAGAATACGTTACCAATGGTGTGCATACCCCGAGCTGGGATTCTCCGGAGGCGGACGAATTATGGACGTCGGCCTGTGGCCAGGACCGCTGGCGACAGCCTATGAAGGACCTTCGCCCGCTGAAAGGGACTAGTGACCATGATCTCTGGCAGATGCGCAGAAACCAGCGACACCGATTGGTGTATTACCTGCGCGCGCGATTGCAGAGCCAGCATTGTGAGCACAACTACGGCAACAGCGAGGAAGCGGCGTGTGGTCTGCTTCTGGATACTGAGTCTCTGACGTTAGGCTTTGCCCGCCGCTTTACCAATTACAAGCGCCCGGACTTACTGCTGACAGATCCGGAACGACTGATCCGACTCCTCAGCAATCGGGACCGGCCCCTGCAGATTGTATTGGCGGGGAAGGCCCACCCCCACGACAACGAAGGCAAGGACATCATCAAACGCTGGAAGCAGTTCACCCGCCTGCCGGAAGTAGAGGGGCGCGTGGTATTCATTGAAGACTACGACATGGCGGTGGCCAGCGAACTGATTCAGGGCGTGGACGTTTGGCTTAATTGCCCGCGCCACCCCTGGGAAGCCTGTGGTACCAGCGGCATGAAGGTGCTGGTAAATGGTGGTCTGAACCTGTCGCAGTATGATGGCTGGTGGGCGGAAGCCTGGCAGCCGGAGCTGGGCTGGGCCATTCGGCCGGGAGCCACCTTCGAGGAGTTGAGCCAGACGGATAAACACGATGAGGCTGATGCCGAAGAACTCTATCAGTTGCTGGAGAATCAGGTTGTACCGGAATTCTACCTGCGTAATGAACAGGGTTTACCGGCCAACTGGCTGGCGAGAGTTCGGGCCAGCATGAACGAATTAACTGCACGATACTCGGCCAACCGCATGGTTCGGGAATATGTCACGGATTTCTATCTGCCCATGGTGGCCCAGGGCGCGGAGCGCACCGCTGTAGGTGCTGACGAACTTGTTTCTGTGAAAGAAACCATAGCCCGACACTGGCCACGCCTGAGGTTTGGCGCAATGGACGCCCGGGAGGAAGGCCAAAAACTGCGTTTCGATCTGGATGTGTATCTGGATGGCCTGAGCCCGGAACTGGTCGCCGTAGAGTTGGTGGCAGAATCCTCAAACTCCGGCCCACGCCTGGTGCAGTCTATGGCGTTCAGCGGGCCACTACAGGAAGCCGAACAGACGTACCGATATTACTGCACGGTGCCACCACGCCCGCTAGAGCATTTCACTCCACGCATCCGCATTCATGAACCCAGGCTAAACCTGCCCCTGGAAGACGCTCACATTCTCTGGCTGCGCTGATCAGCCGCGCCAGAAGCCCGGTGAGAGCACGATCACCACGCTCAGGATTTCCAGACGCCCCATCAGCATGCCCACTGACAGAATCCACTTGGCGGCGTCGGGCAGAGGCGAGAAGTTCCCGGCGGGGCCAATGATATCGCCAAGGCCGGGACCAACGTTGGTCAGTGAGGTGAGGGCGCCGGAAAGGGCAGTGACAAAGTCGAGCTGAAGGGATGCCAGCAACACGGTGATCACCAGCAGACACAACAGGAAGATGAAGGTATAGGCAATCATCGAGGAGATGATTTCATCACTGACGGCACGGCCGTTGTAGTTACGGGTAAATACGGCCCGTGGGTGCAACAGCCGCATTAACTGCTCTCGCAGAATGATCAGCGATAGCTGGAACCGGAAGATTTTCATGCCACCGGCGGTTGAGCCGGAGCAGCCGCCCACAAACATGAGGAAGAAAAACACCACAAAGGCCAGAGGTCCCCAGGCGGAGTAATCTTCAGACGCATAGCCCGTGGTCGTAACAACGGACGTTACATTAAAAAGCGTGGCTGCGTAATTGTGAATCGGATCGAAGGGTACCGGGGAGACCCACCAGCGATAGAGCGTGAGCATGGCCGGCACCGCGAACAGAATCCCCAGGAACAGACGAACCTGCTGGTCACGGAACAGAACCCCGTGCTGGCCGTGCATTTCCCGCACAAACAGGAAGAACGGCAAGCTTCCGATGATCATGAAAAAGGTGGCTTCCAGCAGGATAAGGTCGCTGAACTTACCCATGGACAGGTCTGAGGTTGAAAAGCCGCCTGTGGCAATGCTGGTCAGGCCATGGTTGAACGCGTCAAACAGAGACATACCAGACAGCCAATAGGTGACAACCGCAACCACGGAAAACACCAGATACACCAACAGCAGGCCCCGGCTGAGAGTCTTCATGCGTGGCAGAGCCTTTTCCGTCCACTCAGACGATTCGGTAGCGAACAGGCGCATCCCGCCCACTCGCAGGAAAGGCAGTACGGCAACGAACATGCCGATAATCCCGATACCGCCCAGCCACTGAAGGATCGAGCGCCAGAGCAGCAGATCCTTGTCCATCGTGTCCAGGCCGGTGAACACAGTAGCCCCCGTGGTGGTGATACCGGAAGTGCCCTCAAAAAACGCATCCGCCGCCGAGATGTCGTTATCGCTCAGGTAAAAGGGAAGGGCAGAGAGAAGGGCGATGACAAACCAGCTGGAGACGGTGAGCACGAACATATAGCGAGGTTTCAGTTCGCGGGGTTCACGGTAGGTCAGCAACAGCCCCAGAACACCAAGCACGCAAACAATAGCCGCCGATTCGGCAAACGCGATGGCATTGGGTGCACCGGAAGGGGTGGCAGCCAACAGCAGTACCGGTAACGTCATGAAAACACTCAGAAGTATAAACATGACGCTGACAATGAAGACGACAGGGGCTAGGTTTCTCAAGGCACGCTCAAGCCAGCTGACAAAAAGACGGCGTCAGCATACCCGCGGGCTTGCTCAACCGCAAGGAAACAGGCCCCGGACAGAAGTATTAACCCGGAATTAAATCGACGTAAAAAATGGGTAAATACGGAACGCACCTATGGCGGGAATCGTCGGACTGATGCACGTTTACTGTCAGGCCGTGAAGGCCTGTATGAACAGGGAGAAAGACTATGAAGACCACAAGAAAGGTTCTTGTTGCATCAACTGCCTTCGCCGGGCTGGCCCTGGCTGGGCTTGCTTCTGCCCAGGATATGTATAAATCCGGTGTTGGCGGGCTCTACGCCGGCCTGAATTACACCTTCATGGAAACCGATTTCGATGGCCTGGCAGAAGCCGACACCGGCACCTTGTCTGGCAAGGTCGGCGTTATGGCCACGGACTATTTCGGTGTTGAGGCCCGAGCGGGCTTTGGTGTGGATGACGATCGGATTGCCGGCGTTGACGTTAAAATCGACAACTTCTTCGGTGGTTACGGCACGGTGAACGTGGTGAACGAGAGCCCGGTAACACCCTACGCTGTTTTCGGTTTCACTCGTATTGAAGCTGAGGCAGGCTCAGTGGAAGACGATGATTCCGATTTTTCGTACGGTGCTGGCCTGAATGTGAAGTTCGCCAAGAACCTGTCAGGCAACCTCGAATACATGCGTTACTACGATGACGATGATATTACCGTAGACGGCATCGGCCTGGGCGTTCAGGTCAACTTCTGACGATGAGATAACCAATGCCTGCGGGGCGGGACCTCGCAGGCTTTCGACGTTAGCCGTTCATCACAGAGCCAAGCAGAATGACCCCGGCATAGCCCACTGTGTACGCGGCCAGAAGGTGTAACGCGTACTTCAGGTACGCCGCGAAAGTAAGCCCCTCAATTTTGCTCATGGCTACAATTCCCGCCGCAGAACCGATTACCAGCAACGAACCGCCGACGCCAACGGCATAGGTTAGCCCCATCCATTCCCCGGGGCTCATGTCGATACCGGACTTCAGCAGTGCGGCCGTTAAAGGCACGTTATCGATGACCGCGGAGAAAATGCCCATCAGATAGTTGGCGTACACCGGCGGCATGACATCATAGATTGCCACCAGTGAATCCAGAGCATGAATTTCCTTTAGCATACCCACCAGAAGCAGGATCCCCAGGAAGAACAGCAGGGTTTCAAACTCGATAACCCGGATGTATTCGAGAATCGGGTCCAGATCCGAGTCGTCGCTCATGAAGCGGGACACCAGGAACATGATGGAAAGACCAAAAAGGAAGGTCAGCACTGGCGGAATACTGAATAACGCGTTGCCAGTAATGGTGGCAATGATTGTAACCAGAAACAGGCCCGCGATTACCGCGTCTACGGTTCGGACTTCATTGGAACTGGCTTTCAGGGTAACGGTGCCGGACAGACCGCCAGAAAGAAGCACGGCCAGCAAAAACACCGTGATTGAAGCGGGAATGGCCAGTGTCAGCAGCGTCAGGATTTCCACTTTGTCTGCCAGGAAGATCATCAGCGTGGTGACATCGCCGGTGATCAGTGAAACGCCGCCGGAGTTCACTGCAAATACAACCAAAACAATAAATTGTAACCGTTTCTTCAGATCCAGGTTTAAAGAGAGAATCAGGGAGCAGGAAACCAGTGTTGCTGTGATGTTATCGGCCAGGGAAGAAAACACGAAGCAGAACAGACCGGTCAGAAACAGCAATCGCCGCTCGGTGACCTGACGAGGCATGATCAGGTAGATCATGTTTTCGATCATGCCTTTCTTGTTCAGGTAGGCCACAAATGTCATCGCCGCCACCAGAAACAGCCATAACCCGGCGATCTCGGCAATGCTTTCCGAAAGGCCAGAGGAAACTGCAGCGGTTTCGTCTACACCGGAACTGAACAGAAACAGGAGAACCCAGCTGAGCGTGCCAAAGAACAGTGTGGTTTTCGCCTTGTTGACGTGAATGACTTCTTCAAAGATGACGCCGAGCAGCGCCAAGATGGCAACAGCAATCAGAACAGCTTCAAGAATCGGCATTTTGGAATCCTGAACCCCGGGGAAGATTAGGCAGCGATTCTAAACCCATTAGCGGGAGCCTCCAAGATTAGTAAACTACGGAACACTGCCTATACTTGAATCTGACGCACATCAAAAGGGCATTCGCTCTTTCTGTTATTGATGGAACAGCCACAACGGGGAGAGAAAGTCATGAAACACAGTTTGAGAACGCTGGTCTGTGCCACCCTGATTTCGCTGCCACTCGCTACCTTTGCCCAGGGTGGATCCGGGCAGGGCAGTCAGGCAGGAATGATGAACCAGGAACGGATTCAGCAAATGCAGCAGAATATGGATCGAATGAACCAGACCATGCAGCAGATGCAGAATGCGACGACCAGAGAAGAACGCCAACGCCTGCGGCAGGAACATATGGAGCACATGCAGGAACACCTGCAGATTATGCGAGAGTCCGGAATGGGTCCAGGCATGATGGGCCAGGGCGCGGGAATGATGGGGCAAGGCATGGGAATGAACGGCCAGGGCCCCGGCATGGGCAACCGAAATCCTGGTCAGGGCCAGATGAAGAATCAGGGGCCTGGCAACAGCGGTCAGGGAATGCGGCAAGGCAACCCGGCCATGAGCGAAGATCAGCGGCTGCAGCGCATGGAACAACGCATGGACCAGATGCAGTTGATGATGGAACAGATGCTCCAGAATCAGCGCCAGGGAAACCAGTAACGCCGAAAATGAATTAAACCGTGCCTTAAGCGGCCGAAGCGAGATTACGTTTACTGGTGGCGCGCATCAAGAGCACAGAAGATGCTCGTCAGCAGCACAATGTCGGTGAGTGTCAGATACATGCCAGGCTCAGCTCCGCTTCAAAACCAGCCTGCCGTCCTGTTGCCGGCGATCTGAGATGCAAGGTCATGCCGGCACCTTTCGCAATCGCATCGGCAATCGCGAGGCCCAAACCAGATCCCGCGACGCCCGTATGGGCGCGTGCAAACCGGTTTCTTAAAAGAGCGAGCTGTTCAGGTGGCACCCTTTCACCACCATTGGAAATTCTTAGAACGCCATTATCGTTCAGGTTGATCTCCACCGGCTCGCTACGGGAGCCATGCTTAAGCGCATTCTCGATCAGGTTACGCACCAGGATGGCGAAGGCGTCGGGATCAAGAAAGGAGTTCACTTCGCGCTCCGGCAAGGATAAAACAAATCGCCCGGGTGCCTGGGCCTCAAAATCCCGGACTATCATCGCGAGGATGGGGGCAAGATCCTTCTGGCTTTGTGAAAGTGCACCGCCGCCTTCGGCTTTTGCCAATTCGAGCAGTTTTCCGGACAGCACAGACAGCCTGCGTAACGCTTCTTCAATTTCTGCAATATCGTTCTTCAGGTGATCATCGGGCACTCTGGTTTTAAGCCGCTGCACTTTGGCCAGCGCTGTTGCGAGAGGTGTCCGCAGTTCATGGGCACTGTTGGCCGTAAAGCTCCGTTCCGATTCAAGCGCACGGTGTAATCGCTCAAGCAGCCGGTTGACGGCAACAGCGATTGGTTCAAATTCATTGGGTAGCTGGCCCTCTGCAACAGGGGAAAGGTCTCCTGCACCTCGGGATTCAATGTCTTGCTGAAAATCGACCACCTTGCGAAGGGAAAGCCGGACAATCCACCAGACACTCAACAGGCTGACTGGAATCAGCACCAGTAAAGGCAACAGTAAGGCTAACCCCGCCTCCAGAGCGGATTCACGCCGGTGCGCCAGGGGTTCGGCCACTTCAAGATAGATGGTATTGCTGACTGCAGATACGCCATATAGCCGGTGGGTCAGCGTATCTGAAAACCCCTCCGCGGGGGTTCTGCTAAACACGCCAGGGTCGGCATCGTGGGACTGTAGAAGAATGTTTCCATGTTGATCCCGTACCAGATAAGTCAGATATTCGTCATGGTCTTTCAGGGCCGGGGCCTTTTGATTGCCCGCTCCATTCTCCCGGTTCAGGATGTCGGTGACCGCCAGGGGCAATATTCGCTGGGCGGTTTCTTCCAGGGCGCTGTCAAAAACCTCGTTCATTTTGTGCTGCGCCACCAGTCCCGAAGCGGTCACGCCTAGCAGCCAGAGCAGGGTGACGCCAAGCGTCAGGCCGATACCGAGTGTTTTTTGCAGACTTGTTCTAGTGGCCATGTGTTTCCAGGCGATAGCCCATTCCCCTGACAGTTACGATAGCGTTCCGCCCCAGCTTTTTACGCAGACGGCTGACATAAACTTCGATGGTGTTACTTTCGATTTCGGCCCCAAAGGCGTAAAGACGATCCTCCAGTTGCGATCGGGATAAAAGCATTCCGGGTCGCTGGATAAAGCCCTCGAACAAGGCCCACTCCCGTGACGTAAGTTCTACCGGTAGCCCGTTGCGACTGATGCGGTGAGCGCCAAGATCAATCACCAGTTCGCCCACTTGTACGGTCGGGCTTGGATTGCCCCGATATCGGCGAGCTACCGCGGCCACGCGGGCCGACAACTCCGAAAGATCAAAGGGTTTGACCAGGTAGTCGTCAGCACCGGCATTTAATCCTTCAATCCGGTCAGACACCTGATCCCTGGCCGTAAGAATGATCACCGGTGTTGTTATTCCGATAGCCCGGAGTGTTCGTAAAAAGCCCAAGCCATGGCCGTCGGGCAGCATAAGGTCCAGCAGAATCAGGTCGTAGGTTGTGGTCCTGACACTCGCCTCGGCAAAGCCGAGCGTTTGCACCCAGTCCACGGCGTGGCCGTCGTCGGCAATCTGATCCCGGACCGACTCGCCCAACCCCACGGTATCCTCCACCAAAAGTACCCGCATCGTTCACCTCTGACCCAGCCCTGGAACCAAGATACTACAGCTCAAACCTGACAACAGCCTGAATGGTCAATAACGCTTCGATCTCTCTGCAGCGGCCTTCAGCTGGCTGTCAGGTTTGGACGCTAGCCTTCGAGGAAATATTCCAGGTACCGATCGCAGGAGATGTGATGATGCGGATGATCTTTCCTTTCGTTGTGTTGGTTTCGGTCCTATGGGCCTGGAGCCTTTTTGCAGGTCCTGGGGCCGGTTCTCCCTGGGCAGTCTATGACCAGAGCCTGCTGCTCAGTGGGCTGTTATCCATTGCTTTGATGTCACTGACCATGATGCTGGCACTGCGCCCAGCCTGGTTGGAGAGACCGCTGGGCGGGTTGGATCAGATCTATCGCACCCACAAATGGGCAGGCATTCTGGCCGTGGTATTCGCGGCCGCTCATTGGCTGATTGAAATGGGTGACGATGTAATAGAGTCGATTTTCGGAAAGGCCGCCAAGCTGCACGATCAGGATTATTCCGGGTTCATCGAAACCATGCGCGATGCGGCGGAAGAGGTAGGGGAGTTCGCCGTCTATCTGCTGTTCGCCATGCTGCTGATCACCTTGTTGCGCAAGTTCCCCTACAGATACTGGCGCTATTTGCATCGCGGTATGCCGGTGCTTTATCTGTTGCTCGCTTTCCACGCGGCGTGGCTGACTCCGCTGCAATGGTGGCAGCAGCCAATCGGACTACTGATGGCCATTTTGCTCTTTGGCGGCAGCATCGCCAGCGGGCTGTCTCTGACCGGCAGAGTTGGCCGTCGTCGCCAGGTTTGCGGCACCGTCACCGCGATCAAAACACCGGGCCGGGACGTCACCGAAGTTACTTGCCACATGGAGCCTGCATGGCCCGGTCACCGTGCGGGGCAATTCGCCTTTGTGACCTTCGAGCGACGAGAGGGCGCGCACCCATTCACGATTGCCAGTGCCGATCGGGAAAATGGCACGGTTACGTTCATCATTAAATCGCTCGGCGACTTCACCCGCAATCTGAGCCAAAAACTCAGAGTGGGGCAAACCGTGAAGATAGAAGGCCCTTACGGCTGCTTTAACTTCGAGCGCCGCAACCGAAAATCCCACCAGATCTGGATAGCCGGTGGCATCGGGATCACGCCGTTCCTGGCCTGGCTCGAAGATCTTGCCAGCGCAACCGACGTCACCGTGCCTGAAGCCGATCTGCATTATTGCACGCGCAACGCCGACCAGGACCCCATGGTGGATCGACTTCGGGCTCTTTGCGATGGCTTTCCCGGGATTCACCTTGAGATTCATGACAGCAGCAAGGCGCAGGCGTTGTCTGCCGAGACGTTGACTACCAACGGACGCTCGGCAGCAGGCGCAGAGGTCTGGTTCTGCGGCCCCGTGGGATTGGGGCAAGCCATAGGAAAAGGCTTGCACGCGGCGCCCTTCCGCCGGACTCGCTTCCATAAAGAGGCTTTTCAGTTCCGCTGAAATAGCCTCGCTTATTCAGGTCGTTGTCAGGTTAGCGCCTTAAAGTGGATTTAACGCAACCAGCAGGAGAGACACCATGAAGACGAACCCCGTTATTTTAAGCCTGTCTTTTTTACTTCTCAGTGGCGCCGCACTTGCAGATGACGACTGCAATGATCCGGTGGCGAATTGGCAGCCCCGTGAAAACCTGCGTGAAAAACTGGAAGCAGAAGGCTGGACAGTTCACCGAATAAAGGTTGACGACGGTTGTTATGAAGTCAGGGGCCTCGACGCCAAGGGGGTCAGCGCAGAAGCCTCCTTCGCGCCCGCTTCACTGATCATGATGAAGTGGGAGCGTGAAGATAGTGACGATGAGGAGAGGGGCCACGGCAACAGGAAAAATGGACAGAGCAATCCCAAAAGTCAGGCGCCAAGCAACGGCATCGTCAAGGGTCGCCCCACCGTTTCCGTTGAGTAACTGATTGAATTTGGCCTATTCATTTAACGCTCATCAGGTTTTCGGAGACCATTTATGAAAACGTTTGTTCTCACTTTCAGCCTTTTTGCAGCCCTTGTTTTACCGGCATTCGCCAAGGCCCGCGACGTGACCTTCACTACGGAACTACAGAATTACGGTGGCGATGGAGCCTATCTGGCTCTGTATCTTACCGATGCTGCCGGAGAGTATCAGGGTACCCTTTGGGTTTCCGGGAAGAAATCTAAATACTACAAACACCTGGGAGGATGGGCCCGCGGCAGTCGGCTTGATCCGGCAGAGTACGATGGCTTGACCGGTGCCAGTGTCACCAGTGGCCGCACGTTGAAAATCACTCTTAACCTAGATGATTCGCTGATCGACAACGGTTATGAGGTTCGGGTCGACTCTGCCGTTGAGGATATGCGCGATATTCGAGCTGATGTCATAGCCCCCCTGACCACTGAAGGTTCCGGGAAGCCGGTTTCCGGGCGCGGTTACGTGCGCGCTCTTACCTACGAGCTTCAATAATCCACCGGGAGCATCGACTATGTTGCGCAAGTTCCACAGCTTACCGGGCCTGCTTGCTGGCTTGTTTCTGATGGCTCTCTCAGTCACGGGTGCTGTGTTGGCTTTGGCGCCGGTGCTGGAAAGAGCCTCAGCGGTCATTCCGGCTTCCGGTGAAATCAGTATCGCCGAACTGGCTGACCGGGTTGTTGCTCACTATCCCGGGACTGAGCAGATCGTGCGAGAGCCTTCCGGCAAGATCATCGTCTATTACAGCCATGACGGCCAGGCCGGTGCGGATCTGGTGAATCCGGTAACAGGTGAGGGCACGGCACCCTACGAACCTTCCGCATTTTTTGGCTGGGTCAAGAACCTGCACCGTGCGTTTATGCTTGATGATGCCGGTAGGGCGCTTGCCGGCGTATTAGCTGCTTTGATGGTACTTCTGTGCCTTTCGGGAATACTGTTGATAGCCCGGCGTACCGGGGGTTGGAAGAATATATTAAGACCGCTTTCCGGCTCAGGCGGGAAACGAATCCATGCCGAGCTGGCCCGGTTTGCCGTGCTCGGCCTACTGTTATCCGCACTGACCGGTAGCTATATGTCGGCACAGCGCTTTGGTTTGCTGCCGGAAGCGCCTGACACAGGGCCAGGGTTTCCGGCTGAGGTCTCGGGCGGGCAACCATCGCCTGTGGGCACCTTAAAAGCACTGGGCAATTTCGACCTTGGCGAACTCCGGGAACTGGTGTTTCCCTATCCCGGTGATCCGCAGGATGTCTATTCGCTGTCAACCGCCGGCGGCTCCGGATTCGTGGACCAGGCTACGGGCGAGTTGCTGCAGTTCCAGCCGCGCTCTGACAGCGGCGTATTGCAGGACTGGATTGTGCGTTTGCACACCGGTGAAGGCCTATGGTGGCTGGGCCTGATTCTTGGCGCTACGGCACTGACCGTGCCAGCTCTCTCGATAACAGGTGCAACCATCTGGTGGCAGCGTCGCCGGTCTTCAGGGCAGCTTCCTGCCAACGCCGATGCCGCTCAGGCGGATACAATTATTCTGGTCGGCTCCGAAGGTAATGCCACCTGGGGATTTGCCCGGGAACTCCATAGCAGCCTGAACAAGGCCGGTTTCCGCGTGCATTGCAGCGAGATGAATGCCCTGGCTAAGCAGTATCCGCAGGCTTCCAGGCTGTTCGTGTTGACTTCGACATACGGCGATGGTGATGCACCCGCATCGGCCCGGCAGTTTATGGCCAGGCTCAAAGACTTCCGGGCTGAGAAGAACCTGCGATACACGGTGCTGGGTTTTGGTGACCGGCAGTTTCCGAACTTCTGTCAGTTTGCCTTGTCGGTGGATGCTGCGCTCGCCGGTAAAGGCGTCAGCCGTTTGCACGCCATTGAACTGATTGATCGGTGTTCTGCCTCGCAATTCAGTGAGTGGGGAAACCGGGTTGGTGAGGTTATCGGTACTCCGCTTTTCTTGAACTACTGTGCATTGCAGCCAGCAACGGTCAAACTGGAACTGGTAGAAAGGGCGGATTACGGGATTGCGGTTCAGGCACCAACCAGTATCTTCCGGTTCAAACCGGCGGAGCAGGGCGGATGGCTAACGGCTTTTCCAAGAAGATTTAAAGCGCTGCCACCGTTCGAGGCGGGAGACCTTTTGGGGGTTATTCCCCCACACGGTCAACCCCCGCGGTTCTACTCGCTCGCCTCCTCGGCTAATGACGAAATTGTTGAGATATGCGTCCGTAAGCAGGCCGGCGGTCTTTGCTCCGGTTATTTGCATGACCTCAAGCCGGGTAATTGTATCGATGGCTTCATCCGCCCCAATCCAGGCTTTCGGCCAGCTACCGGTAACCGACCAGTTATTCTTGTCGGTGCAGGTGCCGGGATTGGTCCGTTAACCGGTTTCATCAGAAACAATACCAGATGCAACCCTATGTATCTGTACTGGGGCGGTCGCGATGCCGGGTCAGATTTTCTCTACCAACCTGAGCTTGGGCGCTATCTTGAGGATCATCGACTGAGCGGGCTGAACACAGCATTCTCAAGAACAGACGAGCGCGCCTACGTGCAGGATAAGCTCAAACAGGATGAATTAGCGGTGCGGCAGATGGTCAACACCGGTGCGCAGATATTGGTCTGTGGTGGCCGGGATATGGCAGCGGCCGTGCGGCAGGTTATAGAAGACATTCTCAAACCACTGCACATCGATATTGAAACTCTGAGAGGCCAGGGACGTTATCTTGAAGATGTATATTGACAGATAAAGTGACAAGGTCGAACTGAGCCTATAATCCCAAAGCACCAAATCGCGTCCTTAGCAGGAGGCTAAAACATGCCACCCACAGAAAATGAAAGACTGCTGAGCGAACATCAGCCTAATGCCGTTCGTGCACGGCTGTTGGTCCCGTTAAGGCGTCGACGCTACCAGACGCTGTACTTGGCGGCATTGATGGCTGCGTCACAACATTTGCAGTTGTATCGGGGGCCTTCGGTGCTGGCTTCCAGTGGTGAATACCTAATTTAACATAATATACATTATGCGCAGTTTGACATCAGTTCAACTAACGTTATTACGGATTTTATCTTTGGGCTCTCTCCTCGCATCCGAGCGGCTTACCAGGAACTTATCCGACGAGCAAAACCGGCCATGCACGCGCTCACTCCCGAACAGTTCACCCACCTGTTAGGTGTTATCCAATAGCATCGATACCCGGGAAAGAACACGGCGCCGGTTCGGATCAGCTTCAAGCTTGGACTGCGAGTACAGGAAATTGCGCTTCTCCAGATCAAAGACGTGGCCGAACTCGGCCCTGAAGGTTCTGGTCAGCGCTCTTTTAAACCTTTTAAACTTAAGGAAATCCTGGCGTTGCCTGCGGCTTACACTAAAGGTGCTGATGCGTTGAAGCGATCCAAATCCACGTACCAGCGGCGTCAAATCAGTTTTAGTGTTCACGATTTTCACCAGCTTGTTCAGCGGATTGAAACCATGGCCAAGGCCAGCGCCGAGATCAAACCGGAAGATTTTTATCCTGAGGTCAAAAAGCATCGTGGTAAATCGCGGGATCTTCCAATGAAGGAAGCCTCTATTCCCCCAATACTCTCCAGGAACACTTTGCCCACCTGCAGAGGCATTGGGCAGGCATTGAGAGAGCCAGCTCCCACAGTGGGCGGAGGATTTTAATGACCAATATCATTCATGAACAAAAGAAGTCAGTTAAAGTCGCGCAAAAAATCGCTGGGCAGGCCTCACCATCAACCACGCTCATTTACGAAGAACCTCCCGAGGAGTCACTGAAGGAACCGCTGCAAGATGCCGGGTACAAATATGTTGGTTAGTACGGCAACCGAACCAACTTTAAAGAGTAGTTGTTATTATTGTTCAACCACCTCAAATGCACCCTGGTTTGCGTACCTGATGGGTTATATTTTTCAGCCCATTTGTTATGTGTCTTGTTGATAGCGCCGGACACCGACAGCCGCCCTGCTCCCTCCAGATCAGGACTCATATTCCGAATCTGGCCAACCAAACGTAGATTTCATGGCTATTGGGGATGCATTGATGCCTGGATGCAAAGTTGGGTTTGGTCGCAAAGCGAACATTCGGGTTTGGGGTTAACTCCCGGCTCACGCGCTGAAGTTCCCCGATACACATGACACACACCAGCCTCTTTAGGAATTGTCCGCTGTAACGGGGTAGAACCCATCCTTGTACGAAGGCCTCTAGTTTAGATAATCCCTACTAAAATCCGACTGAACAAATGGTAACGGCGGTCATTTGGTCGCGTCTCTCAAAATGATATCCAAACATTCTAGAGTGCTATCGATTTCTTCTTTAGTCCTGAATCCGTGAGTTCAACCGGCTGAAACTGTATCCAAAGCCTGCAATAACAAAGCCTTGGGCGATATAATAGCACCTGACATCCATTCGCCCAGTCAGTGCATTTAGTTCATGCGTACTTTCACTCTCCAGCAATCCCGAACCGAAGTCTATACACCCCACGGCGGACTGGCCCCGGTGGGCCACTGCCTGAACCGGCACACGTCGCTGATCAAAACCGCTCGCACAGTCGTCAAGCGGCACGGTATTCCGAACATTGAGCTGATCCGCACCTACCTGGGCCTGATCACGCTGGGCAAGAGCGATTTCGAGGCGGCCGAGCCGGTACGAACAGATCCGTTCTTCAAATCGGCGATGGGCATCAAGCAGTCGCCATCTTCAGCCCGTTTGCGCCAGCGATTTGATGAAGATGCCCAAGCCCTGACGCCATTGCTGGAGGATGCCAGCGTTGAATTTCTTCAGTCCGTCGACGCGCCGGTGTCACCACTGGCGATGGGCCATGTTGCCCTGGATATGGATGTCTTTCCCATGGACAACAGCCAGACCCATAAAGAGGGTGTCAGCTACACCTACAAGGGTTACGACGGCTATGCACCCATTGCCGCGTATCTGGGCCAGGAAGGCTGGTGCCTGGGTTGCGAGCTACGCCCTGGCAGCCAGCACGCCAATAACGGTTTTCTGGATACCCTCAAACGGGTTTTGCCCCGGGCCCGGTCACTGACGGACAAGCCCATCCTGCTGCGTCTGGACAGTGCACACGATGCCCGTGACAATCGCGACTTCCTGCGCGAGCAGGACCAGATCGACTTCCTGATCAAGTGGAACCCTCGCAAGCAGGATCCCTTGGCTCGGGCAAACAAGGCCCAGGCCAAGGAAGTCTGGTCGCTGGACCGCGACGGCAAGATGGAAGCGGTTCTGTCAGAAGACCTTCCCGATGAACCCGGCCTGCGTCGCATCGTCAAGGTCACCGTTCGCACCAGCGATGCCTCCGGTCAGCTGTACCTGGAGCCAGAAGTTAGCATCGAAGGCTGGATTACTTCCTTACCAGTCGACGAGGTCAGTGACCAACAAGTCATGGCGCTGTACAGCGACCATGCCACCAGTGAACAATTTCACAGCGAGTTCAAGACCGACCTGGACCTGGAGCGCCTGCCCTCCGGCAAGTTCGACACCAACAACCTGGTCATGGCCTTCGCCACCATGGGTTACAACGTGCTGCGCTGGATGGGCCTGAGACTGACCGCCCCAGATGCGCCAGTGCGCCATCCGGCCAAGCGCCGCCGCCTGAGAACGGTGATGCAGGAACTGATGACCATGGCCTGCCGCCTGGTGCACAGCGGCCGGCAGTGGATTCTGCGCTTTGGTCGGCACTGTCCGGGCTTTGCCGTTTACCGCGACCTCTATGGAAGCCTTGCCGCCTCCGGTTAAGCAAGTCCGACAACAGCCGCTACCTTAAAGCCACCCGGAAAACCAGCCCGGGGGGCAACCCGCTATTGCCTGACGACCAGAAGTTGATCAAAACGCGCCCAAATTTGGCCGCTGATCGACGTCAGACTGCACGTTCCGGCATTATCAACCTGCTTTTGACCAAGTGATGGCTCCTGTTAGCGCCGATGGCGCTTTGCGGAGTATACTGGCCTGCAAAGTCACTGATTCAGGTTTAAGTTATAATTAGGACCTATGAATCGATAAACATTCATTACCATGGCATTTGCTCTCATGTATCTCTGCGGCTCTGACTAGGTATTCGATATAGCATTGCGTAAAGCGCTGGAACAAATATCAACGTGGCGACAGTGCCAAGCGAGACCCCACCAATCAGAACGTATGCAAGAGGCCCCCAAAAGCTATCCACTGTAAGTGGAATAAAAGCCAATACCGCAGCCAGTGCAGTCAGAACGACTGGCCGGGACCTTTGAACCCCAGCCTCAATGACAGCGTTTCGAATCTGCATGCCAGAGCTGACATTGTCAGAGACCTGCTGGGTCAGAATTAGCGTGTTGCGCATTAGAATGCCGGCAAGACCTATAATCCCAAGCGTGGCCACGAACCCAAATGGTTGGCTAAACATCAACATCGCAGCTACAGCGCCAATCAAACCTAACGGTGCGGTGAGTAATACAACGAATGTTCCTCTGAAAGAACGCATCTGCAGCATCACGAATATCAGCATCAAGACAATCATTAGAGGTTGCAGAACCTGAATCGATTCCTCGCCTTTTGCAGATTGCTCAACGGCACCGCCAATTTGGAGAGAATAACCTGCAGGAAGCCGCTCGCGGAGATCCGACAAATTCGCCCAAACGTCGGCAGTGACATCTTTCGCTTGTGCTCCACGGACATCGGCGTTGACGGAAATGAACAACTCTCTGTTATATCGCCTTATGACCGGTTCCTCATAGACGACATCGACTTCGCCGATCTGGTTAAAAGAAATTCGACGCCCATCTTTGCTCACAATCTCCAGATCCTGGATTTGCTCAGCATCCTCAGCTTGAGCTCGACCTATTGCTGGGACCAAACGGATACCGTCTCGCAACGTTGTTAATGTCAATCCAGATAGTTGGAACTGAAGCTGATAAGAAACGTCTTCTGGCGTCAATCCAAACAGTCGGAGTTGGTCGGTGTCGAAGACCAGGTTCAGAGCGGGAGTCCGCTCATCCCAGTCAAGATGGCTGTTTTCGGTATTGGGATGCTCAGAAATAACGTCCCGAACTCTTCTCGCAAGTGTGCGCAACTCATTAGCTTCGGGGCCCAAGACTCGGATATTGACTGGCCAATCAACGGGCGGGCCGTAGAGAAGTGTCTCAACCCTTATCCTCGCTTCAGGAAAGAGGCCATCGGCAACGCTGCTGCGAAGCAACGCAATTAAACTGTCTCGGGCCTTCACATCCTCCGCAACCATAACTAACTTCGCAAATGCGCTGCTTGGTTGCTCGGGATTGGCTGAGATAAAGAACCTAGGAGCGCCAGCGCCAACGAAAGTGGACATCGATCTGATGCCACTTGCACCTTCCACCAGATCTTCAACCTTTTTGGCTGTTTGGTTAGTTACATCAATAGAGGTCCCCTGAGGGTGATAAATGCTAACGAGCACCTCAGGGCGATCAGATCTTGGAAAAAACTGTTTTTGAACCGGACCTATTAAGCCAATAACTGAGACGATAAGCAGGAAAAAAGTCGTGAGTACCACCGATTTTCGGTGGGCCAGAGATCCAGTTATGACCTTTCTAAGAACTCGATAGGGTCGGGAAGAATAAGCATCACTTTCGTTATTGTGAGTCTTTGGCATGCTATCTGGAAGAAACTTCACGCCGAGATAGGGCGTGAAATAAACCGCAACCAGCCAAGAAAGTATAAGTGCTATTGCTAGCACCCAAAAAATGTTACCCGCATACTCTCCGACACTTGACTGAGCAAATCCTATAGGAACAAAGCCAGCAACTGTAACCAGAGTACCGAAAAGCATTGGAGCTGCGGTCACGTTCCAAGCATGAGCAGCAGCTCGCACCTTATCCCAACCTTCCTCCAATTTCACGATCATCATCTCTATAGCAATGATCGCGTCATCGACCAGAAGCCCTAGGGCAATGATCAAGGCACCAAGAGTGATTCTGTCGAGGTTGATACCCAGCGTCAGCATGACAACAAAGGAGAGCCCAAGAGTTATCGGAATCGCGATCCCTACAACAACTCCCGCTCGAAGCCCGACGGCAAACATAGTTACTGCCATCACCACAAGAACGGCAATGAGAAACTTGACTTGGAAGAGATTGACAGCGTCCGAAATCGCTTCTTCTTGGTTCGTCAGCACGTCAAGCTCCATACCAAGAGGCAAGTTAGCCCTTTCTCTTTCCCAGA
The DNA here is from genome assembly GCF_041155085.1 of Marinobacter sp. RI1. NCBI lineage: Bacteria > Pseudomonadati > Pseudomonadota > Gammaproteobacteria > Pseudomonadales > Marinobacteraceae > Marinobacter > Marinobacter sp. RI1. The sequence continues at coordinate 2,493,728 of NZ_AP031605.1, read as the reverse complement.
ATTCCCTCAAACGTTTACCGAACTCCAATCCATTCTCGCCACCTTGCATAACCACCCCGATAAGCAGCGCATCCTCCCCAAAAGAGCGAACGAGGTAGTTTGGGGGATCTTCATATCCTCTATAGACGTTGGCGATGTCATCAAGTTGAACCAGTTGATTTCCAATTTTGATTGGTACCTCTCGCATTGCCTGGAGATTTGAGAGATCACTATTCAATCGGAGATATACTTTGGGTCCATCCGTAACAATGTGACCTGAGGGTAAAAGCCGGTTGAAGCCATTAATCGCCTCGACTACGTCAGGCAGGGATAACCCGAGCCCTTGTAGCTTGCTCATGTCAAAATCAACGAAAACTCTTTCCGGACGCTCTCCAAGAATTTCCGCCTTTTTGACCCCTGGGACGCGCTGTACCCGATCTCTGATCTCTTCAACGTCTCTGACGAGTTCTCTTAACGGCATCCCTGAGGCAGTCAGTGCTGCGAGAGTGAAATAAACATCGCCAAAGTCCTCGTTTACGATGGGGCCGATTACGCCTTCCGGCAGTGAGCCAGCTTCATCCTGCATTCGGCGCCTTACTTGATAGAAGCGGTCGGGAACGTTTTCGGCCTCGGTAAAGTCTTGAAACTCGATTTGAAGGTCGGCTCGACCTTGCCGGACTGTCGTCTCGATTCTATAGAGGTCTTTAACTTCCTGTATTCGCTTTTCTAAGCGGTCTACAACACTATCCTGGAGTTCTTCAGCAGTTGCTCCTGGCCATAAGACCGAAACCACCATGACCCGAACAGTGAAGTCAGGATCTTCAGCGCGTCCAAGGGAATTAAAAGCATATAGGCCCGCGACAAGAGATATAATGATCAGAAACAAGGTAACCGAGCGCTCTCGAACGGCTATTTTGGAGAGGTTAGGGAAAGACATCAGATTTCCCTCTCGCTGAGGGGGCGGACTGCCATTCCAGGCTTGAGAAGGTGTGTTCCCAGAGAAATAACCTCCAGGCCGTCTCTTAGCTCTGGACTAGAGACCCAAGCATACTCCGTTTCTATTTTGTGAATGGAAATGCTGGTTGACAGCGCTTCTCCATTATCAATGGTCCAAATTAGGGGAGTTTCGCCTCTCTCATCAATGGATGAAATTTTGGTTTTGTAGAGAGGTATGTCGGGCTGACTGTCACGAAATTTTGTTTTAACAAGTTGACCATACCTGAGGCCGGGGTACTTTTGGTCAATCGCATATCGTGTCTTCCAAGTACGACTAAGAGGATCCGCAGCTCCCGCAACTTCTCTTCGCTTCAACGCAATCGCAACACCATCGACGATAAGCTCACCAGACTCTGGCGGATATCGGTCAGAGGGAAAATCAACTTCAACTTCAGGCTGTGCATCCGTGGCAAATTTCGCAACAGTTTGACCAGCGCTTACAACTTCTCCTGGCTCCCCGAAGGCATCCAGAATGAAGCCGTCGCTGTCAGACTTGAGCACACCGTAGTCCAGGGCATTCAGAGCTTGGCTCAGCTCGGCCTCGGCAGCATCGCGCTGGTTCTCTGCCTCTTTTAGAGCCAGCAATGTCCGTTGATATTCCCGACGACTTTTATAGCCTTGTTCAATCAGCTGACTGTCTTGTGAAAATTCGTTTTCAGCAAGCTCTAAGGTTGCTTCTGCTGCCTTCAACCTTGCCCGGGAAGTAACCACAGATTGACGAAGGTCTCGAAGGTCAAGCGCGAAAAGAACATCACCTTTCCTGATTGACTGACCTGCATCGACCAATCGCCGATCGATTTTGCCGCCAACCTGAAATGCTAGCTCCACTTCGTGACGGGCTTTTACTGTTCCCGTCAAACTGAAGAATGAATCAGAGGCCTCCACTAACGTGGTGGTTTGTACCCAACGATGTGCACTCGATTCCCCTTCCGCTGGGCCTCCTGAATTCTGGCTGCAGCCGGAAAAGAGACTCACGATTGCGAGGCTGAAAAAAACCTTTTTCATCGACACTTCCTCGGTAACATGTTGTTTTTATGCTATTTTTATCGGTGGGGACGAAGTCCAAAGCAACACAGCGGTTGTTGAGAACACAGGGAGGCTGCGCTAACACTAAAACTTTCTCTCATATTGACAGTATGCTGTCAATCTGATGCAAATCTTCTATCTTTACGAAATCAAATTGAATTGGACTTGAACTCATGGACAAACATTCCGAGCTCAGCGAAGCCGCCACAGACCTCATTCTTGAAGTATTTCGGTTTAACGGAGCTCTACTGAATTCCGGCGACAACTTAGTAGGCGACTTGGGATTAACCAGTGCTCGCTGGCAGGTACTTGGCGCGATAGTGTTGGAAGAGCGTGACCTGACGGTTGCCCAAATCGCCCGCAGGATGGGGTTGGCTCGACAATCAGTACGAAGAGTCGTGAATGATTTAGTCGATTCTGACCTTTTAAAGTATTCGGAAAACCCCGATCACAAGAGAGCGAAGTTGGTTGGCCTGACACATAAAGGTGCTGAGACATACCGACTCGCCGACCAGCGTCAAATACGGTGGGCCAAAGCTTTAACGGACGGTATTACGATTAAGGACCTGAAGACATCGCTTTCAATAATTCGGTGTCTTGAGGAGAGATGCGCAGAAGAAGTTGGACAAAATGATCAGGAGTGGAATCTATGAAGAACCTCCACGGTGCTGCTCCTCCAGGACATTGCGGTGATTCCCATGCTGACCATCATCCCGCTGCTGGCCGTGTCCGGCATCATCCCCAGTGGCAGCGAGGAAGCCGGCGCTACGGGGAGTTGTTCGTGAAGCTGGAAGAGTCACCGGGGCACGCCACGCGGGAGGACGCACGGCGAACTGAGGACGAAGCCCCGGCGTGGACAGCGCCAACGGACAATCACTGATCACGAAAACAAAAAGGCCGGCTTGATGAATGCTTCCGAAAAGAATGTGGTTCTACGTCTTAATGAGCATAAGAAGAACCCATCAAATCCCTGGCGGCTATCTGTCAAATTGCATGGGGGTAGCCATGTTCCATCACAGCATTTTATCGGACCGGCGCGCATCTCTTAGCGCCAGAAAAATCGGCACACCAATCTGCGAGAACAGCGCCATGGCCCAAAGGCCGTTGCTGACAATCGACGGTACGAAGGGATGAACGGCTAGCACAACCAGCGCCATGACAATGCCGAACAGCCTCAGACCGGCGCTATGGTATTTGTCGGTGGCATCAGCCACGGTTCGACGCAGCGCCCATAGCGAAGCTAAAAACACCGCAAGGCCGACTGAGCCAAGCGCGGCGTAGCCGGGCGGATAAGGCTCCCACAGACCGACGTAGACTTCTCCGGCCAGCGCAACGCCAATCGTCACCGCACTCCACAAAATCACGATATGAGCAAACCAGTATCTCAGCAGCACAGCACTGGTGCGGCTTTTCGGTTTTTCATTGCCGGCGCAGTCGAAATAAGTCCAGGCCAGCGCGAAGAGGGACAAGCCGCCCATGATCACATTGAACAGCGTACCCGCACTGACTTTGTAGACGCCCTTGTCGGCCAGCGTGACCACCAGCTTAAAGAAGCCTTCACCCAGCAAGATCAACATCAGAAGGCCGAAGCGCTCCGAGATGTGTCCGAGTTGAGGCACAAAGCGTTCGAAGCGGAGCGTGCCCAAGCGCGGCAGCATGTACTGCAGCTGGATTGCTGCCACGCCGGCGGCAAAGACCCAGTAGGCGACCGGTGTGGGCAAAAAAGCCGACAGTGCGAACACCCCGGCCAACACAAAAAAATTCCGCCCCTGTTCCTGCGCCAGCCTATTGCCCGCGTTGTCGGTACAGCGCGCCCGCCAGTAAAGATAGGCCGTCAGCGCCCGATTCAACGCATAGCCCAGCGCGAAATACGTCCAGCCTTCACCGCCCACGTCCGGAATCGCCGCCGCGATGGTCATCATTGTGACAATCTTAAGTGCCATCACCACGCGATGCGGCATGTCCGTGGAGATATACAGTGAGTTATAGACCGAGCTGTCTGCCCAGGCATAGAAAATCGCCAGGAACAGTCCCGTAAACACCCAGAATCCTTGCCACCCCAGATGATGGGACAGGTAATTCCCCAGAATGAAAATTGTCACTACATGGACCAGATCGAAGAAAAGTTCCACCCAGTGCACGCGGTCGTGGGTTTCATCGACATCCATGTAATGGCGCGGTCGCCGCCAGAGAAGATCGCTAATTACCATACACTACCCCTTTTCTTATTGTTCTGGCGGTGAATTATGCGCCGGCCAGGTCTATCGTGCTACTCGCCGGGCCGCCACCGTGGCGGCAAATATTAGCGCAGTCACAGCCACCATTAGATTCCCGGCCGCACTGTCCTCACTGCTCAGTACCGCCTGCATACCCGCGCCGAGTGATGCGCAGTTTACCGGTGAGTAGAGAAACCCCGCTCTTGATCGCCTCTTCCAGTAGCGCTGCCAACCTCGTCTCGTCAACGATCTCGTAGCAAGTCCGGCTGGCGCCAAATCGACTTAACCTGACCAGGCTCCAACTCCACTTCTGACGGGGCTACACTGGACTTACCCCGATACCCCAGACTCGAGTGCACTCGCTCGCGGTTGTAGAACATCATGTAGTGGATAATTTCTGAGGCCGCTTGGACATCCGAATCGAATAAACGCTTGTGCACCAGCTCGGCTTTGAGCGTGTGGAAGTAGGATTCCATGGCAGCATTGTCCTGAGGGCTCCCCTTCCGACTCATGCTTCGAATCATGCCCGCTCTCTCCAGTAACTCGCGGTAATCATGCGCGGCATACTCAATACCCTGATCCGAGTGGAACAGACAGCCAGTGCGGGTCTTAAGGTAGGTAAAGTCCCCCGCCCACTGTTGGCCGCGGCCTGTGGGTGCGCCTTAGGCGCGTCGGTAGCCCTGATGGAGTTCGGCAATCGCCGCTTTCAGAACTTCATCCTGTTGCTGATGATGGCTCGCTGGTCGGGTCAGCCATGCGTAAAAGCCGCTGCGCGACACCTCGAAGACAATACACAGTCGTTTGACGCTGAATCGATCTCGGTTTTTCTCGATAAATGCAAAAATCAGTGACGGTTTTTCTCGAAGAACCGGCGCGCCTTTTTTAGCAGATCAAGCTCCTCCTGCCGGGCATTCAACTGCTTTTCCAGGTCCTTGATACGCTTCTTTGCCTTAGCCAGCTCGTCTTACGTAGCGGCTTCGGAGTCCCGCGGCAGGTTCACTCGCTTTGGAGAGGGCTTCTGTTTTTTTATGTGCTCGTTTTCAACCAGCGTCCCGTTGCGATGCTCCATACACCATCGGTACAGCATCACCGGGTGTATCCACAGCCCTTCCGCAATATCTTTGGTTTTAACGCTAGGGTGATTAGCCGGTCTAACGGCTCGAAGCTTGAACGCCAGGGTGTAATGATCGTAGCTTCTTTTATGGGTCTGGCCCATGGCAGGCCCCTCTAGTGTCCGGTTTATGACCGTCCACTAAAGAGGTGCAAGACCGTCGGTTGGAGCGCCTTGTTGGGCTTCACTACCCGGGTAGCTTTGCGGCCAGATGTAGTGGTCAACTAATCCCGGACAGTATTTTAAGGTTTTCCTCAGCGGCAACGGGTGAAATGCCGTCGTTGAACGCATGAGGTCGTTGCCGGTTGTAGTAGTCCATCAGATAGCCACCCACATCTTTTTTGGCCTCGTGGAGGTTCCGATATCCTAGGGCCGGTATCCATTCAGATTTCAGGCTCCGGAACAGCCTCTCCATCGGTGCGTTGTCCCAGCAGTTACCACGTCGGCTCATGCTTTGTGTCATTCGATAGCGCCAGAGCCTCTGACGGAACTTACGGCTGGCATACTGGCTTCCCTGATCCGAGTGGAACATAACTTTCTCCGGTCGACCACGCTGTTCCCAGGCGTGGTCCAGAGCTTTGACAACCAGATCGGCATCCGGACTGGATGACATCGCCCAACCAACAACGCGCCGGGCATACAGATCCAGCACCACAGCCAAATAGCTCCATCGTTGGCCGCTCCAGACGTAGGTAATGTCACCGCACCAAGCCTGATTGGGCCGGTCTACCGTAAACTCACGAGCCAGATGGTTCGGAATATCTGGTCGCTCAACGGTAGCCTGCTTGTAAGCGTGAGGGCCTGGTTGCTTACAGATCAGCCCCAACTCACTCATCAGTCGTCGGACCTTAAAGCGACCAATCACCACGCCGTCATCGTTGAGCATGCCTTTGATTGTCCGGCTGCCGGCAGAACTGCGGCTCTTGGTAAACAAGCGGTTCACCTGAGCCTTCAGGGCCAGACGCTCAACATCCACGTGTTTCCGTCGTTGGCGATACTCGTAATAGCTGGAACGGCTGATATCGAACGCATTGCAGACCATTTCAACAGGCACTTGCTCACTCAACTGGTCTATCAGCGCGTACGATTCATGTCGTCCGACATCAAGAGAGCGGTAGCCTTTTTTAGTATGTCTTTCTCCTGCTCAAGGCGCTTGCAGCGGGCTTCCAATTCCTGAATTCGGCGCTGCTCCGGGGTTAAAGCTTTACCCTTTGGGGTGACACCCTCACGCTCTTCGGTCAGCTGTTTGACCCAACGGCGAACAGCACTCTCGCCCACGCCCAGGGACGTACTGGCCTGAGGAATGGTGTAACCTTGGTCCAGCACCAGGCTGGCTGCTTCCTGTTTGAACTCAGGAGAAAAAGAACGTCGCTTTCTGGTCATCAGACACCTCGTTTATGGTGGTGATCTTACCACCTACGTTGGTGTCCGGAATCATTGAACCACTACAGACTGACCTTATGCATGAATCTGTAACGCCAAAGATCGGCTCAGAATCTGGTTGAATGTGCCAAGTGGCAAGCCCCCGATATCCTAGACACCTGATAGCTTTGTGAAATACCGCTTTTCGAAGTCCACGGGGGATAGCCCACCGTTATTTCCGTGCCGGCGAACCGGGTTATAAAACATCTCAATGTAATCGAAGATATCCTGCCGGGCTGTTTCCCGATCCTTGTATATTTTCCGTTTCACTCGTTCACTCTTGAGCAATGAGAAGAAGCTTTCGGCAACCGCATTGTCGTGACAGTTTCCGCGACGGCTCATGCTGGGTTTCAATCGGTGGTCCTTCAGGAAGTCTCTCCATTCACGGCTGGTGTACTGCGAGCCTTGGTCTGAGTGAATCAGAACCTCCTGTTTCGGTCTCCGCCTCCAGGAAGCCATCAGCAAGGCGTCCATAACCAGGTCCGTCGACATCCGTGGCTTCATGGACCAGCCCACAATTTGCCGAGAGAACAAGTCCAGAACGGTGGCGAGATACAAGAAGCCCTCGTGAGTTCGAATGTAGGTAATATCAGTCACCCATCGCTCGTTCGGCTTCTGAGCCTCAAAATCGCGATCCAGATGATTGGGCGCGACATGAGCAGGTTCTCCGCCGTAATAGCCTTTGTGGCGCTTGTAGCCGCGCTGAGCACGGATACCTTCCGTCTTCATCAATCGGTACACCCGATTTTTGCTGCACCTCTCACCGAGGTCCTTGAGATCCAGGGTGATATTTCGGTAGCCGTACACGCCACCACTTTCGAGCCAGGCCTGCTTGATCAATCCCACCAAGCGACGGTTGGCCTTAGTGCGAGAGCTTTCCGGTTCATGCAGCCAGGCATAAAAACCGCTGAAGTGGACTCCCAGCACTCGGCACATCACACGGACTTGAAATTCACTCTTGTGAGCCCTGATGAAGCGATACTTTACTTGGACTCTTTGGCAAAGAACGCTGCGGCCTTTTTTAGTATGTCACGCTCCTCACTGACCCGGCGCAACTCCGCTCTCAGTTTGCGCAGCTCATCCTGCTGCTCACTGATCTGTTGATGTTGACTGCCCGCATCACCGTAAAGCTTGATCCATTTGTGCAGACTGGCCGAGGTAATCCCTAGCCTCCGACACACATCGGTCACTTTGTAGCCCCGCTCAGTGACCTGTTTGACCGCCTCGATTTTAAATTCTTCGGAGTAACGCTTTCCGCTCATTGCCAACACCTGTAGATTTGCGTTTAGTGTAACGCTATCAGGCGTCTACTGTATCGGGGGCTTGCCAAAGACGCTGGAGGGCAACCGGCGAGCATGAAACATGTAAAAACTATTATTAATGATTTATTTCGCATGACTCTCATTACAGTTAACAGCTAATTCAACGACAAATGACGTCTATCACCCTGCGCCTATCCCACCCAGAGAAAGCCGCTAAAAACCAAACTAACCATTTATTTTCAATGGCCGAAACGATTACCTTAAGCGGGGATAGGCGCACTTTGTCGCTTTTTTCTAAGGCTTTCGGGACACCTACCTCCCAAGCATAATAACTACTATTCCATAGTTTTCATGGGGTTGTAAGAGAAGCAGCGAGGAATTGAGGGAGTTTTGCGACATTTGTCGCTTATCTCGGTCGAGAGAGCAGAAAAGGCCGTTTCGAGTGAAAATGTTTGGGGTTGTTGAATGTTCGCTTCTGTTTAATAGCGCCCCCTGCTACTCATGCCTGTTACGCGTTCCCAATCATGCGGTTCCAGCGATATTCATCCGAACGCCAAGTCGGACGACGAATTTAGCACCTTGTGTGATCGTCCAGCATACCCAGGGGTTCCGGTTCCGAAATAGAACCTGTGAGTAGTGCAGCCCCTACTTTGTTTGCCCTGGGCCCGCTAAACTCACCAGAATGGGCTAGCCCTCGCTGCCAGGAAACACACAAGGAATCAGGAGCTTTCCAGACCCCATGACCAACCATTTTGAGAGCCCCTTCAAAGGCGAGTTTCTCGCAAACCAGGTGACCAACCCAAACATCAGGGTCGGGCGATACAGTTACTATTCCGGTTATTACCATGGCCATTCATTCGGCGATTGCGCCCGGTATCTCATGCCTGATCGTGATGACGTTGATCGGCTCGTTATCGGCAGTTTCTGTTCCATCGGCTCCGGTCCATCGTTCATCAGTGCGGACAACCAGTGCCACCGGCACGACTGGGTTTCCGCGTTTCTGTTCTTTTATATGGCAGGAGTCCGTCCGTTCATGAATCCCCTTCTAGCGCTGCTATTTCTGCTCTGGAGCGGCTTTGCTCTGGCAGATCCTGCCTCCCTGCCAGACGAGCTTGCCGACGAGGCCAGCATGCTAGGAAGCATACTCAGTGATGGGCGGGCGGTTTTCTATTCCGAAAGTGCCTCTTACCTCTCCCTCTCATCGCTGAATGGCCCCGGGTACAGCAACGGTGTTGCTGTGCTCATGACTCTGGGGGGCTGGGGAGGCGGAGCAACCAACAATCAGTACCTTGCCTTGTACGCCATCAACGACAGTATCGCTGGTATGTCGCCGCTCAAAACCTACCGCTTGCTTTCTGTTCGTCACGTTGGGGGCAAGGGTGACCGCCTGTTCACTGGCGTTCGCGAAACCGGAACAGGCCTCGTCCTGTCCGGGTTTGGCTATGCGGCTGAAGACCCACTCTGCTGCCCGGCCAAACCACTGGAGGTCACCTTCACCTTCGGGGCGCGCGGTGAGCTTGTCCCGGCAGCCTCTCCAACACTCGGTAAAGAGAGTGCCCGATAACCGGGCCTCTCAGCTCCAGCCAAACTCAAAAAATTCTTACCAATCAGACACCTCTCTCCGGTATTCTACCCCGGCGCATCAGGGTTGGTTCCTGGTGGTCATATGACTGACAAGGCCTTCCGTCAGTCTCATCGCCTTATAATGAAGATCCATAAAGGGAGTTTTGTGTGAAGTATTCATTGTCCTTGCTGTCTGCCACCGTTGTGGCTCTGGGGCTGGCGGGGTGTTCCACCCCAAAAGTGGTTGATAATACGCCGCTGGTAGATACAAGCGTTGTCAAAGCCAAGTACATCATTGGTGGTTACATCCTTCCGGATTCCCACGGAGAGCAGGTTACTTATACCCTGGCCGACCGTCGCACCATCGAAAATACCGTCGAGTTTGATTCCTGGATGTCCCGGCAGATCTTTGGAGAAACCCACGAAGCGGATATCGCTCGCCTGGACAAAAACCTTCAGTGGCAGGTCGACCACACCCGAAAGAACTATGTCGAATGCCCCCTCAAGGGCTGCAGCGACCTCAGCATCTGGGAACAGCTGGAAGACGGCGAAGCCAGTGAAGAAGAGGAAGTGTACGATCCCTCGGGCGGCGATGCCTGCCAGATGACCACGTCTGAGTTCAGCTTTTCGGTGACGCCGAAGGATAAAGGCCGGGTCGTCAACGGCTTTTCAGCCGACCAGTTTGTTGCCCAGTGGAAGATGGTGTCACAGGATGAACTGGGGCGTGAAGATAAGCATGTCATGACCATGGATTTCTGGATGACCGAGACCGATCCCGCGATGCAAGACGTGTGGGGCATCAATGGCCAGTTTCAGGACAACTACCTGAAGGCCGTAGCCGACGCCAACAATCCCTTGTCGAAGTTCTTCACCGACAACGTGTATAAAGTCGTTGCCATGATTTCAGGTGACATTGAAAAGCAGGAACTGGACTCTGACTCCGAGGTTCTCAAAGGGCTGAGCCAGCTGGAAGGTTACCCGGTATCCATTAAGCTGGAATGGTTCGCCGACAACCAGGCCTGTCAGCAACAGAAACAGGCCACGTCTGGCACTGGCGGGTTTGACGTGAGCGATCCGGTCGGCTCCCTTGGCAAACTGGCCGGGAATATGCTGCAAAACGCGGCTGAAGACAAAGCCAAAGACTACATGGGATACGGCAAAGATAAGCCGGTTTTCACCTATATCTACGATGTCACCAGCGCACAGGTTCAGCCTGAGCGGGCAAGCCGCTTTGAGGTACCCGCCAACTACAAGCTGGAGAACCGCCGTTAAGGCCACCCTCCCTGCGCACCCTGAAATCAAGAGCTGCCTTCGGGCAGCTTTTTGATCTATCTGCAAAGAGACCCTCTATCCTGCTAGGCTCCAATAAGCATCAAAAACGTTGAGGGCTGACTTGTGCGACTGAGAATCCTTTCCGACCTCCACCTTGAGCATTTCTATGAAGGGCGAGGGCTACCGGATGTGCCGGCCGATGTGGTCATCCTTGCCGGAGACATCCACTCCGGCAGTCAGGGGTTGGCCTGGGCGGCCGCACAATTCCGCGATGTGCCGGTTATTTATGTGCCGGGCAATCATGAGTACTACGGCCACTCCATGCCCCAGCTACGAAAAGCGCTTCAGGCTGAAGCTCGGCAGCTTGGAATCTACCTGCTAGACAATACCCATGTGGATATCGACGGTATCCGTTTTCTTGGCACCACCCTCTGGACCGACTTTGCGTTGTATTCAGCATCGGCCGAGCACGATCCCGCCGCAACCCACGAGAAAGCCCTTTCGTTTATGCCGGATTTCAGAATCATTGAACAACCAGAAGGTGCCCTTTTTACTCCGGAAGCCAGCCAGCAGCTGCACCACGAAGCCGTGCGCTGGCTCGAAGCAGAACTGGCCGCCCCTTTCAGCGGCCCCAAAGTGATCGTCAGTCACCATGCCCCGTTGGCCGATTGTATCCCTTCCCGGTATACCGGCGACGCCCTATCGCCCGCCTTTGCGTCGGACCTGTCGCGACTGATGGGCAAAGCTGCGCTGTGGGCTCACGGACATGTACATGAAGCGGTGGACATCAAATGCAGCGGCACCCGCATCGTCGCAAATCCGGGCGGCTACCCCGACGAGTTTGAATCACCCAGCTTCAGACCAGATCTCACAATTGAGGTTCCGGGAACAAGCTGATTATTTACGGAGGGGCTGAACTACAAGTTCTGATTAACCGCTGGTGTTAAACGACTGCTCTGGAGATGCCCATCTTGCGACCAACAACGACTGACAGGAGTGCCTCCCCTCGCCTCGATGGCCTGGATCTTGCGCGCTTTGTCGCGTTTTTTGGGATGGTGATCGTTAATTTCAAAATTGCTATGGGTGCCGAAAGCGACACTGGCGTGCTCAGTTTTCTGACTCGCGCTCTCGAAGGGCGCGCTGCAGCAACTTTTGTCGTTTTAGCGGGCATCGGCCTGGGGTTGGCAGCATTACGCAGCGATCTGGGACAAACGGTATCTGTGACAATCAAGCGAGCGATATTCCTGTTCGTTATCGGGCTGTTGAATTCTCTTGTTTTCGATGCGGACATCCTTCACTACTACGCCTTTTACTTTCTCTTCGGTGTGTTGCTGCTATCGCTCAGCAATCGCTGGCTGGTCACCAGTATTGTGCTATTGAGTACTCTGTTCGTGGTCATGGTGTTGTCGCTCGATTACGACAAAGGCTGGAACTGGGACGACTATACCTATTCCGACTTCTGGTCGCCGGCGGGATTTATCCGTAACTTGTTTTTCAACGGCTGGCACCCGGTGATTCCGTGGCTAGGTTTTCTGCTACTCGGTATTGTACTCAGCAGGCTCAAACTTGCGGAACGCGGTGTCCAGCATCGTCTGATCCTGTTCGGGGTCGCAGCCTTCGTTGTCGCTGAAGCATTGAGCCTGGCGTTAACAGGCGCTCTCAACGCAATTGATCCAGAGCTTGGTATACTCGCCACCACCGAGCCCGTACCGCCAATGCCGCTCTATCTGCTGGTAGGTTCAGGAGCCGCGAGTGCAGTGATTGGTCTTTGTCTTCGGTTTTCAGGCCAGTTGGAAAAACTCGGTTTGCTGCATGTCGTGACGCCGGCGGGGCGCCAGACTTTATCGCTCTATATCGCCCACATTTTGGTGGGGATGGGAACGCTGGAGGGACTCGGTATGCTAGGTGGTCAAAGCCTTGTAACCGCGCTTTTCGCGTCCGCATTGTTCTGTGTGATCGCAACAATCTATGCCTTGATATGGCATCGATTCTTCAAGCGCGGGCCAATCGAAGCGCTCATGCGAAGGGTTGCCGGGTAAATGGATCACTGCCAAAGGACTCCTTGAGTCGGCCCTGATTCCCTCAATGAAAAACCATCCCTAATCCAGACCCCGAGACAGAAACCAGGACTGAAGAAACTCAATGCAGCTAAGCAGTTTGGCTGCGTATACTGCCGGCTCGGATAAAGCGCGTACAACGTGAGGTCCGGGCGGTTCACCTTCGGCAGAACTTCCAGCAACCTGCCCTGCTCTATACCTTCTCTTGCCGCTCTTCAGGTGAATGAAACCAACACCAGCAGGCTGAAAAACACACTGATCACAATCGTCAATCCGGAAACACCATCCGTGTCGGCGCCACCCGATAGCCACCGCCTTAACGCTTTCAGAAAACGCTTTGGCGTGTAGATGTTTTTGCGATAATTGCTCTCGTAATAGTGCTGAAGAAACAGAGGCATGGATCCCCTATCGAACCGATGCCAGAGCTTAAGAACGCCAACGATATCCTTGCGACAGGCCCAGGCTCGAACAGACGGTGGAAGCCAGTTCAAAGGTATAGCGGAACCAAAATCAATGATCGCAGGGTCGCCGTGCTCCGAAACCAGAATGTTTCCGGAATTGCCGAGGTCCATGTGCGCCACACCATGTTGATGAAGCGTTTTTACATCATTGAAAAGCCGCGAGAAAAAGCCACTAGGGACACCGCCGCCTTCCGCAACATTCTTGATAGCCCGCCCCTCTATAAGGCGATAATGGACGGTAGGCGAGACGTCTGATGGCCGAGAGACTTGATCCGGCGTGAAATCGAGGTGCTCAACTCTTCTCAACATCCTGAATTCGTGGGATGCGAGAAATCTGAAGTAATTCCCGAGAAGGCCCCGGGAGAATCTGAAAGCCTTGTAAATGTGCCTCTTGCCGCTGTTATCGACGTTTACAGAGACGATTGGCTTGTACCATTTCTGGTTATCGGAATCATCGAGTGCTGCCGAATTCCAGCGTGAGTCAACAGATGGGCAGTTTGTTTGGCCGCTCATTCCCCCTCCAAATTGCAGGATATGCAGGTTGTTGGGCAAGCCGACCGCATAAACTGCGGTTTAACCAACCCTTTGCCAATGCCGCGACTTGCGACACCTGCACAGGATTATTGGAGGTTTTCGGGAGGCTGAATAATTCTGTTGCGGTATCTTTATCATCACGAAAAGTGATGACTCAGCTTCTACACGTTTCAGGCAATCGCTTTTACGGTCGAATGGCCACATGGCGAGCTGGTCATAATGTCATGCCAGCGTTCGCGAAGGAGCCGTTCAACGTGGTTCCGCAGCCAGACAATTCCGGGATCGCGGTCGTGGCGGGTGTGCCAAATGAGGTAAAGACTGGTCGGATCTACTTCAAAAGGTAATTGCCCCATCCATAGGCCGTCCACGAAGCCGCAGTCCTGGCTGATCAACTCCGGAACTGCAGTAATGAGGTTCGACTCCCTGAGAATCTGGGGAACAATCGAAAAATGGTTAACTGTGGCAGCAATGCGCCTGCTGAGCCCCTTCTGGTCAAGGTAACTGTCCACGAAACCATGGGCATCCCCTGACATTGTCACAAGCAGGTGTCGGGCCTCAAGGAATTCCTCCATGGTGATCTGCCGGCCGGCAAGCGGATGGTCGGCACGCATTGCCAGAACGTATCCACCTTCAAACAACCAGGTGCTTCGCAAGCTGTGATCGTGCTGGGTAAGCATACCTACCGCCAGATCCACATGGGCTTCGCGCAGATCCTCGTACGTACCTTCCGGCGTGTACGGCACAGCGTGGACGTCCACTCCCGGCGCGTCACGCTCCAGCAATTCAATCAACTGGCGCCAGATCATTTCAACAGTTACATCCGTTACGGCGATGCGAAACTTTCGCTTTGATGTGGCCGGATCGAATTGAGTCGCGCTCACCGCATTGGTTAGCGCATACATGTGATCGCCAACCTGGTGCCACAGACTGAGCGCATAGGATGTCGGTTCGATGTTTCGGCCTTTTCGCACGAACAGCGGGTCGTTCCAGATCTGGCGCATCCTTGAGATCGCATTGGATACGGCAGGCTGGGTCATGGCAAGCCGGTCTGCAGCGCGGGTCACCGAGCGCTCAGTCATAATGGCGTCAAATATGTACAACAGCTGGAGTTCTTGTGTCTTCATTTAACGTTCCTGATCCTGAGCACCGGTCAATTCTGGCTGGCAAATGACTCGACCGCAATTGCGGCATTCCGTCAAAGGCGATGTTCAACACTTAAACGAAGAAGCCCCCGTTCAGGAGGCTTTTATGTGCATCAAAGGTGGCCTTTTACAAATGCCCGCAGCTCACTGAGACTGCCAGCCCCTGTTTTCTGGGCAACAACACCGCCGCCCTGGAACAGGGACAGTGTCGGAATGCCCCGGATACGCATTTTGGCAGTAATGTCCGGGCTGTCATCCACGTTCACTTTGGCAATCGTCAGTTCTTCACCAAACTCGTCTGCGATTTCCTCAAGCATTGGTGCAACCGTCTTGCAGGGGCCACACCAGGGCGCCCAAAAGTCCACGAGCACAGGCCGATCGCTCTTCACAACCTCCTGCTCAAAATTCACATCGGTTACTTCTATTATGCTGGTCATCGGCAAATCTCCTCCATTTGAACCTGACTCAAACATTGAAGCTTTCTGCCCGTGAAAACCAATTCCAGGACTGTATAAGTTCCATTTCCTGCAATGATCATTTCCGGCCTACCCCTCCCAGCCGCTTGTTACATAACGGCCCAACCGGCACCAGACACTGGGAATTCACAACCAACTCCGAAAAGTGTGTCGATAAATCTGGTTAATTTTCCGGTTGGCGCTCAGGGCTGATCAATCGCAGGTACTCAAAACATTATCCATGCTTATGGATAAGTGGTTATACGTTCACCCCACGACCTGAAATATTCAACACTCATCACCAAGCATGATGTATTGCATACCGTTTGGGAATTATTTGTTTCGACTTTACAGCTCCATACTTCGCTCCATCTGATATCGAGTCCATTGGCGACACACCGGTATGAGCATTAACCCATCGAACTTTGGAGAACGTGTTATGCGTAAATTTGTACTCATCACTCTGGCTTCAGTCTTTGCAGCCGCAGCTCTGCCCGCCAACGCAACCCTGGCAGACCGCAAATCCGATGAGGCCCGCTCGGAGCAGGCTCAGCCCGCCCCCTATAGCGGACAGATCGTGATTCGCGGTGAAATTCAGGATCGCGACGCGGAGAGCCATGCAGCCAAACCGGCCCCATACAGTGGTCAGATTGTTATCCGCGGCCAGGTTCAGCCCGAAAGCCACGGTTGAGCTTTAGCTGCTTCATTTGCGTCTTGGCACCAGGGACGGTGCGTTTTTGGTTTCGAAGCAACGTATAAGCCTCCCGAGCGATCTCCTCAACATCAAGACTCAAAGCGAGGTCGCTTGAGCCCAGGGTCGCCATCGGAACGAACGCCGCATCCAGTGCATCGTCGGCGGCTATCGGCTCACCCTCCTCCCAATGACAGAGAACGGCGATCAGGACGAAGTGGGAACGAAGATGCCCTTCATCCCCGACGTCGTAGGCATCCACGGCATTGAATACCCTGCCGGCGGTCGCCCGAATGCCGGTCTCCTCGAACAGTTCCCTGACAGCGGCGGCTTCGATCGTCTCTCCCAGTTCCATTTTTCCACCCGGAAACCCCCAGCGACCCGCGTCCGGCGGGTTAGCACGGCGCACCAGCAACACTTCATCGCTCCTGAAAAGCACCGCAATCGTCGCCACCACCGGGTGCATATATCTGTTACTCCGAAGCTCACTTTCGGTTGCCGCAGCCATAAAATGCTCATCTCGTCGTTGTTCGTCAGGTATGCGGGGCAAATGTCAGCGCGGTACCTGTGAGCAGCTTGCACTTCGCTGATCAGAATTTTCGTGGGGTGCGCACTCAGTTTTCATGCAACAAACGCGCGGCTGGCGGACCCGACAGCGCAACAAAACCCGGCGAAACACACGCCAGGCACCGCCAAACAGTTCGGCGATAAATTTGGCACGTAGCCGGGCATTGTCACGTTCGATTTGACGGATTTTCGGATCCGGGTTATGGAAGGCCATTGCATCTTCTCCCTGCTCTCTGAAAGCTTAGCAAAATCGAGGCAATGGTGGCGACAGCCACTAAAGAGACTGATGCAAAAGGTCGAGCTGGGAATCGCCCACCAGTGTTCGTTCGCGCTCAAAGATCAGCCAGGTTCGGACTCGGCTCTCTATCTGATTTCTGTTGCGACAAATCCAGGTGTAGCGGCCGGCAGGATCAGAGACACATTCCATCTGTGCGCCGTGTTTGCGGGCAATCGCCATATGTCGCTTAAATGTCCGGTCAGGCATGTTGGCATAACGTCTTCGGATCTCATCTGAAGTCAGATCAGCGTTATCCAGCACGGTGGTAATGAGCTCAAGGGTGGTCTTGAAATCGCGGTACATAGACTCTCTGGAGGCGTCATGCCAACAAGTGGCACGAGTTTCTGCCGGTGCCAGTTTCTGGCGTAGCCGCGGGCGAGCGGTAAATTCGCAGCCTGGGCACACCAAAGCGGGCGCCAATTATAGCGATGCCAGCTGTTGGCACAAGTGACACGCCATGCCGGTAACTGGCACACCCTCTCAGGCATGCCAGCATTTGGCATGCAGTGACGACAAGAGAGATGATGCTCGCCGCGGCCAGGCATTACCTGGGCCCGAGGAAGGTTGATCGGGAGGTGACAGGCGCTCCCTTGCCGTCCATTGAGCTGACTTCAAACTGAATATTCACATTGGCACTGGAGAGATATTCGGGCGGATAGGTAACGGATACGGGAATCTCGGCTTTTTCCCCAGGTTCCAGTGCCAGACTGCCTGGCCCCTGATATTCGCCATGCTCAAGTCCTACTGCGTCAAGTATAAAAAACCTCGCCTCGCTGTCCTTGTTCCTTACTTTCAACAGATAGCTGTTTTCAATCTGACCGTCTGCAGTAAACCGGTACATCCCTCGATCCCGCTCTACATCAAGGGTCACCAGCGGCCGGGACGCGACACCCCAGGAGAACAAGGCGATCGTCGAAACCAGCAGGAGGAAATAGCCGATCAGGCGAGGTCGCAGCACACGGGTAAGGCCACCGGCCAGTTCCCGCTCGCTCGCATAGCGAACCAGTCCCCGGTCGTACCCCATCTTGTCCATGATGGAATCGCAGGCATCAATGCAGGCCGCGCAACCAATGCATTCCATTTGCAGTCCGTCACGAATGTCGATACCTGTCGGGCAGACCTGAACGCACAACTGGCAATCAATGCAGTCTCCCAGGCCGTCGTCCGGCGCGCGCTGCTCACCCTTTCGACGAGACCCCCGAGGCTCTCCCCTCGCCGCGTCATAGCTCACTACCATCGAATCGGCATCGACCATGGAGGATTGAAAGCGGCCATAAGGGCACATGTGAAAGCAGACCTTTTCCCTGAGCCAGCCGGCATTCAAATAGGTGGCTGAGGTAAAAAAGAAGACCCAGAACGCGGCCCAGCCGGACGCCTTCAAGCTCACCAGGTCTCCGACCAAGGCCCGGATCGGCGTGAAATACCCAACAAACGTAATCGCGGTAATCAGGCTAATAATAAGCCAGAGGCCATGCTTGCAGGCTCTTCGGGCTGCTTTATTTACGCTTAGCCCGGCCCTGTCCAGCTTGATTCTTCGAGAGCGATCGCCCTCGGCTAAACGCTCCGCCCACAGGAATACCCAGGTCCAGACACTTTGTGGGCAGGCATAGCCACACCACACACGGCCGGCCCACATCGTGATAAAGAACAGTCCGAATGCGCATATCAGAAGAATTGCCGATAACAGAATGAGATCTTCTGGCCAGAACGTGGCTGAAAAGATATGGAACTCTTTCTCCGCCAGATCCCAAAGCACGGCCTGCCGGTCATTCCAGTTCAGCCAGACGACCCCAAAATACAGGGCGAACAGTACGGCTCCCCCGCAGAGCCTCAAGCGTCGATAAAGGCCCGTAAAGGATCGTGGCTGTATTTTCTGGCGTCCTCTGGCGCCAGGCGCCTGGTCGAGCTGTTTTACGGAAATGAGCTGGGTCACGGCTGCACCCCTTACCTGTCATCGGATGTGATCGAGTGGCGGCAGGATAGAGGTATCGGTGTATTAGGGGCAGGACCACATTTTTAGAAATTGATAGGGACAGATGAGGGGTTGTGTCAGGCCATCAGACTGGGGAGCCGCATTAATGCCTCAGCTCTGGCTCTCGTCCAGGGGTGCGCAAAACTGAGCCGCAAACAGTTTGAGAATTTCCCGGACATCGAAAAGAGCTCACCGGGAGTGATCACGATACCCTCGTCCAAGGCGCGGTTGTATAGCTTTATGGTGTCAACCTGCTCTGGCAATTCAAGCCACAGAGCCAACCCTCCTGCCGGAGAAGTCGCCCGAATCGGGACAGACCATGTACCCAGCAAATCGAGCAACTGGTCTCGCTGTTGCTGCAGTTGCTGGCGGTATCGCCGCAGGTAGGCCGCATACCCGCCATCCGCGAAAAAATCTGCAACACCGCGCTGAATGAACCGGCTACTGGCAAGCTGTGATGTAAGCTTCAGCCGAACGATGTCGTCGTGCCATCGCCCTCCGGATATCCAGCCCAAACGCAGGTCCCGGGAAAGCACTTTGGAAAGTGAGCTACAGTGGATGACCCTGTTCGAGTGGTCGACGGCTTTCAGTGTATCCGGCACGACCAGCCAGCCAGACTCGCCGTATATGTCGTCTTCTATGATGGCCAGATCATGGCGTTCTGCGAGCTCTATCAGATGTGCTCGGGCATGCAGTGGCATTGAAGCGCCAGTGGGGGTAGCAAACGACGGAGAGACCACGCAGGCTTTGATGTCCCAACGCTGCAATATTTGCTCAAAAGCACCGACATCCAGTCCCGTTTCTGCCGATGCCGGAATTTCTACTACTTGAAGCCCCAGTTGTTCCAGCAATTGAAGAACGCCATAGAAACCAGGTGCTTCAACCGCAACGACATCCCCCTGTTGGCATACCGCCATCAGTGCAAGAAACAGTGACTGCTGGCAACCAGACGTGATGCAAAGCTCATCTATTTCTGCCTGCCAACCACGTTTTGCCGCCCGCAGTGCTATCTGTTGCCGTAACGAAGGGTCTCCTGCCGGCTCGTCATAGTATTGAAAGTCTCCGCGCTGGCGCCTCAATGCCCGGGAAATAGAACGATTCAGCTGCACGATGCCAGCAGGTACGTCGTTTTTGTCGGAGCCCGGTAGCAGATCGAAAGCCGCACTTCGGCTCATAATGTCCTGAAAAACCTGACTGACGGATACGGGCTGAGGCGCTTCCAGCGTTACAGGATGACTTGGGCTCTCAAATCGGTTTGGCGCCACAGACACAAAAAAGCCACTGCGTTCACGAGCCTCGACCAACCCCTGCGCTTCAAGACGCTGCAGTGCGTGCTGAACGGTAATTTTGGCAAGGCTATGGTTCTGGCACAGCTTTCTTATTGAAGGTATCCGTTCGCCAGGCCGCCACCGCCCCGACAGTATGCCTTCGCGCAGAGATGCCTCGAGAACTTGGTATCTTGGTTTGCCTGATGTCATTACATGTGCAGCCCGGCGATATGCCGATCCCCGGTTAGAACCATCGCCCAACACGTGAGGTGTACTGGGTGTAATCGTCCCCGAATAATGCCCGCATATGACGTTCCTCGGGTTTAATCTGGAAGCGATTCATGTACAGCATGAACAGCGGGAGTAACAACGCGGCAAATACGCTGCCCAGATACAGGCTCCACGCAATAAGCATCAGCAGAAATCCGAGGTACATGGGATTGCGGGTGTAACGGTAAATCCCGTCAACCACCAGGCTGGCAGACTGATGAGGCGTACGAGGGTCCACGGTGGTGCCTGCTGCACGAAATGCCAGAACGCCGGCCAGGGCAATACCTGCGCCAGCCAGGACCATGAGGGTACAAAGAATCAGCCTGCCCGGAACCGTAAAGTAGCCAGACGGCAACAGCCTCGAAATAGCCCACATGGCCGCCCCGAAAAGGATAACCAGAACAACGGGTGGAACCTTGAGTTCAAGTGCTTTCACTATTTGTGTTCGTCCCTGAGAACGCCTGGCTACGCTGGTATCTCTGACTGGATGCCCAAGGCTGAGTTTACGGCGTCCCGAATCTCGCGATACCGCTCCGGATTGCTGATCAGTGTATCCAGATTGTCCTCAGGGAACATCTCTTTCAGCTTGGATCTGGCGGATTCTCCGGCAAATACCGTCGGGAACAATTGCTCAAGGGCGCGCAGCATCACCTCAGGTGACACCGAGGCGCCAGGCGACGCCCCAAGTATTGTGCCGTAGGTTTTATCCTTCGAAACGATAATCTCTGTGCCCATCTGCAGATCCCCGTCCTTGATAATCTGAACCCGCTGGCCCGCCTCAATAGGCGTCCAGTCAAACCTGGAGCTCAGGCCCGGAGCGAATTTCTCCAGCGACTCCAGCATGCTTTTCTCGCCTTTGAAGGTCTCAGAAACCAGGTATTTCACCAGAGGGAAATGCTCTATAGCGACGCTCAACAACCCGGGGATATCGTGCAGGCGCATGGCCTTCAGATAATCAATGAATCCGCGCCCTTTTTCCAGAACGGGCTTGAATGAGGCAAATGGGCCGAACAGCAAATAATGCCTGCCATCAGCCACCCGCAGGTCCAGATGCGGCACCGACATTGGAGGTGCGCCAACTTCCGCCTTACCGTAGGTTTTTGCGCGATATTGGCGGGCCTGCTCTTCGGTAATTTCCGCCTGCAGAAAACGTCCGCCCACTGGAAAACCGGTGAACCTCCGGGCAAACGGTAAATGACTTTTCTTGAGAATGGGGAAGGCACCCCCGCCCGCGCCAACAAACAGTATGTCGGCCCGATGCTGAACGGCAACGCCCCGGGTTTGCGTTTCTACCAACCAGCTCCCCGCCGGGTTTCGGTGCACCCGCTTTACATGGACGCCATACTCGACTTTGACGCCCAACTGCTTCGTCGCGTATTCCGCCATCTGTTCAGTCAGGGCACCGAAATTCACATCGGTTCCCGTTTCCACGACGGTTGCTGCCATTTTTTCATCCCGGGGCCGGCCGTCCATGGTGTAGGGGATCCAGCTCTTGATCTCGTCAAACTCTTCAGAAAAACGCATGCGCTCAAAAAAGTGGTGGGCGGACATTTCCTTGAAGCGTAGCTTGAGTTCCTCGATGGACGGCTCGGAAACCAGGGTGCAGTGGCGGGTCTGGTTGATGAAGCTAGTGGGTTCTTTTATCGCACCTTTTCGAACAAGGTAGGCCCAGAACTGTTTGGCAACGTTGAACTGGGCATGGATTTTCAAGGCTTTCTCCACCGAGATTACCTCGCCATCCACCGGCGTATAGTTCAGCTCGCAGTTGGCCTCGTGGCCCGTGCCGGCATTGTTGAAGGACCAGGAGTTGCCCGCACCCGGGCTGTCCAGTCGCTCCAGAATGGTGATATCCAGCTCGGGCGCCAGTTCCTTCGCCAGGGTGGCAAAAGTGGTTCCCATTATTCCTGCGCCGATCACGATCACATTCATATGCCTGCCCACCAGAGTCCGTTTAATGAAGCCATTCAATAGAGTACCTGTATTGACGTTAGCATGCTTGCGGCCAACACGGGAAATTCATCAGTGTGGCACGGTTAAATAAAAATCCGCATTCTGGGTCTACCCGATGGATACAGTTTACGTTAAGGTAAAGGCAAGCCTGGAATGATCCACACCAGATTTCCCCAGGTTGTCTACAATGACATTAACGACACGCCCACAAGGCGTGTTTTGTTTCCTCAGGCCAACACCCCAGGAAGAGGACTATGACAACAACAAAAGCGAAAGTTGTGTATTCCCCCTCGTTCACCGATGGTGCGGAATTCCGTATTCCCACGTTCAAGCTCCTGAAGCAGGACGGCAAGCTCTATAAGAGCGCCAAAGCGCCGGATCTTGAAAAAGAGAAAGCCCTTCGCATCTACCGGGCCATGGTCACCACCCGGATTCTCGATGAGCGTATGCTTGCTGCCCAGCGCCAGGGGCGTCTGAGCTTCTACATGCAGTGTACCGGTGAAGAAGCCGCCGTGATCGGCAGCGCCGCCGCGCTGGATGATAACGACATGATCATGGCGCAGTACCGGGAGCAAGGCGCCCTCGCCTACCGCGGTTTTTCCATCGACGAATTCATGAACCAGCTTTTTGGCAATGAGCTTGATTACGGTAAGGGCCGGCAAATGCCCGTGCACTACGGCTCGAAAAAGCTGAATTACATGACCATCTCTTCGCCCCTGGCCACCCAGATTCCCCAGGCCACCGGCTATGCCTATGGCCAGAAGCTGGCGGGAGACGGCCACTGCACCATCACCTATTTTGGCGAAGGCGCCGCGTCCGAGGGTGACTTTCACGCGGCCCTGAACATGGCTGCAGTCCATCGCGTACCCGTCATCTTCCTGTGCCGGAACAACGGTTATGCCATTTCCACCCCCGCAGCCGAACAGTTCGCAGCCGACGGCGTAGCACCCAGAGCCTATGGCTACAAGATGGACGTTATCCGGGTAGACGGTAACGACGTACTGGCCATGTATGAAGCCACCAGAGCCGCCCGGGAGTTGGCCGTCAAACACAATCGACCGGTATTGATCGAGGCCATGAGCTACCGCCTTGCGGCCCACTCCTCCTCCGACGACCCGTCAGGTTATCGCAGCAAAGACGAGGAAGCGGTATGGCGCGAGAAAGACCCGATCCTGCGCATGCGCCTGTGGCTGGAAAGCAAGAAATGGTGGAGTGAGGACGACGAAAAACAGTTCCAGGAAAACATGCGCCGGGAAGTGCTGGAAACCATGAAGCGGGCGCAGAAGCGTCCGCCACCAGCCCTCGAAACTCTGGTTACCGATGTCTACGACGAAGTACCTCCCATGCTGGCCGAGCAGTTTGAGAAACTGAAGGCTCACATACGTCGATATCCGGATGAGTACCCAAAGAGCGCCGAACACGTTAAGGGAGGAGCGTGAGATGACCAAGATGAATATGCTCCAGGCCATCAACAATGCCCTGGATACCGCCATGGCGGCCGATGACAAAGTGTTGTGTTTCGGCGAGGACGTGGGCGTTTTTGGCGGCGTGTTCCGCGCTACCAGTAATCTTCAACAGAAATACGGCAAGTCCCGCTGTTTCAACACACCGCTGGTGGAACAGGGCATCATCGGTTTTGCCAACGGTCTGGCCGCCCAGGGCTCTGTGCCGGTGGCGGAAATCCAGTTTGCCGACTACATCTTCCCGGCCTTCGATCAGATCGTGAACGAATCGGCAAAATACCGCTATCGCTCCGGCAACCTCTTTAACGTCGGTGGCCTGACCATTCGTGCACCCTACGGTGGTGGCATTGCCGGCGGCCTTTACCACTCACAATCCCCGGAAGCCTATTTCGCACACACCCCGGGGCTCAAGATTGTGGTGCCGCGCAATCCGCACCAGGCCAAGGGCCTTCTGCTGGCAGCCATCCACGATCCGAACCCAGTACTGTTCTTTGAGCCCAAGCGCCTGTACCGGGCGTCTGTAGGCGAAGTGCCAGATGAAGATTACCGCCTGCCTCTGGGTGAAGCCGAGATCACCAAAGAAGGCACTGACGTGACCATTCTTGGCTGGGGCGCCCAGATGGACGTTATTGATCAGGCGGTTGAGCGCGCTGAAAAGGAAGGCATTTCCTGTGAGGTGATTGACCTTCGTTCCATCCTGCCCTGGGATGTGGAAACCGTGGCCAATTCCGTGCTCAAAACCGGGCGCCTGGTGATTACCCACGAAGCTCCTCTCACTGGCGGCTTTGCCGGCGAAATTGCAGCGACCATTCAGGAGCGCTGCTTCCTGTACCTGGAATCTCCCATTGCGCGGGTAACCGGGATGGACACCCCCTTCCCGCTGGTGCTTGAGAAGGAGCACTTGCCGAATCACCTGAAGGTCTACGAGGCCATCAGGGAAAGCGTGGAATTCTAGGCGGATATCAGGACAGGAGAACAAGCATGAGTGATTTTATTCTGCCCGATATCGGCGAAGGTATCGTGGAATGTGAACTGGTCAAATGGCTGGTAGCCGAAGGCGACGTCATCGAGGAGGACCAGCCGGTGGCTGAAGTAATGACCGATAAGGCACTGGTTGAAATACCAGCACCCTACAAGGGAAGGGTTACCCGTCTCTATTACCGGGAAGGCGATATTGCGAAGGTGCATGCCCCACTGTTCGAGCTGGTGGATGAGAGTGGCGAGGCCGGGGCGCCGGCACCAGCAAGCGCTGAAGAGTCGTCGCAGGTAAATGATGCCCCGGAAGCTGTAGCCAAAACGGAACCCGCACAAGGCGGGGACGATAATGCGACTGAAGACTTTATTTTGCCCGACATCGGCGAAGGGATTGTCGAATGCGAGGTCGTTGAATGGCGCGTCGCCGAGGGCGACGAGATCGAAGAAGATCAGCCGGTGGTGGACGTGATGACCGATAAGGCCATGGTTGAAATCACCGCCCCCAAGGCCGGCCGAATCACCAAGCTCTACCACGAGCAGCAATCCATGGCGCGGGTGCATTCACCGCTGTTTGCCTTCATCCCGCGGGATCGTGAAGAGGCTCCTCAGCCAAAGAGTGAATCCAGGCCTTCGGCGGACGCCGCACCCACAAAAGCGACACCGGTGGCAACCGGCAACCGGGCCCGGGTTCCGGCCAGCCCGGCGGTCCGTCGGTTGGTGCGCGAGCACGAGCTGAACCTGGGCGACATTGCCGGTTCCGGCAAGGATGGCCGGGTGCTTAAGGCAGATGTTCTGGCGCATTTGGAGCAGCCCAAATCAGAGCCCAGCGCCGCCGAACGTCAGGCTGAACCCAGCACGGCGCCTCGCCGCCAGGCAGAAGGCGGCCAGCAAGTCCGTGTGGAACCGATCAAGGGCATGAAAGCGGCCATGGCTCGGACTATGGTTCAGTCGGCAACCACCATCCCTCACTTTATCTACAGTGAGGATATTGATGTAACCGACTTGCTCAGGCTGCGGGAACAGCTGAAGCCGGAGGCCGAAGCCAAAGGCAACCGGCTAACGCTCATGCCATTCTTCATGAAGGCCATGGCCCTGGCTGTTCAGGAATACCCGGTATTGAACAGTCAGTTAAACGAGGACGTGACCGAAATCCACTACCTGCCCCACTGCAACATTGGCATGGCGGTAGATGGCAAAGCTGGCCTGGTGGTGCCCAACGTCAAGCATGTTGAACAGCTCACCCTGCTGGGTATCGCCGAGGAAATCGCCCGGTTGACTGAGGCCGCCCGTTCCGGACGTGTCAGCCAGGATGATCTCAAAGGCGGCACCATCACCATTTCCAATATCGGCGCATTGGGCGGCACCTACGCAGCGCCCATCATCAACGCACCGGAAGTGGCGATTGTGGCACTGGGCCGCACCCAGAAACTACCGCGTTTCGACGCCAATGGTCAGGTGGTTGAGCGGGCGATCATGACGATCAGCTGGGCCGGCGATCACCGCATTATTGATGGCGGCACCATCGCGCGGTTCTGCAATCTATGGAAGAGCTATCTGGAGTCGCCCCAGACCATGCTGTTGCATATGGGCTGACGGGCTGTGATGGAGCAGGAAAAGCATCTTCAGCAATTCTATATACCGGAAGAGCAGTCGATCTACCTGCTCAGCCACGATGATGCCAAGAAGCTCAAGGACTGGGTGGCGCTTTGCGTTGCCCAGCTCCGCCAACTGGGTTACCGGGATGTTGAACTGATTGGCAAGGGCGCCTATGGGTTTGTGTTTGCCGGCCGTTTTCCCGGCCTGGACACACCAGGCCCGGAGCATGTGTTCAAATTCACTCGCATCAACCTGCCCCAGCACCTACAGGATCGCCTGGAAGACGAAGCCTTCATTCTGGAGCAGGTGCATCACCCCAGAGTGCCGCGACTGATCGCCTTCCAGCGCGCCAACAACCAACCTATCCTGGTCATGGAGCGAGCTGCGGGGCTCAATCTGGAAGAAGTCTCCCTGCAGGAAGGCCGCCTGAAGCCCCGACTTGTTATTCGAATTGCGGACCAACTGGCGGATATTCTGCGCTGCCTGCGCCGGGAAAACGGGCCCGCCGGCCGCCCCATTGTTCACGGCGACATCAAACCGTCCAACCTGGTGTTTGACGCCCGCACTGAAAATATTGCGCTGATTGACTGGGGGTCTTCGGTGTTCGCCCAGCTGGATGCCAATCAACAGTTCGTCACGGCGAATGTGATGGAACTGATGTCGGATAACCTTCAGCAGACCAATGCCAGACTGGGTGATGTCTATTTTATCGGCGAGGAGCAGCTGAACGGCGGGCTATCCTCGCCCCGTTTTGATGAACAGGGCGCCGCCGGAACCCTGTACGCCCTCGCCTCTGCACAATCCTGTCGATTCGGCCACCGGGCTATTCCGGCTACGTCTCTGGGGCTTCCCATGGAATTTGCCCGTATGCTCGATGGCATGCTGTCGCCCGACCCGGAGACTCGCCGCAAGGCTGGTGATTACTACTTGCGGGAAATGCCCCGAATGGCACGCACGGTCATGATTGACCTGCCAGAGCGGCCGACCACTCCGCAGGTACCGGTGTGGGTGCGGGCGTCCGGGCAGGAAATTGATACCGTGGTCTACAGTTCCCGGAAATCGTTTTTGCGGGAGGAAGGCGCGCCGGAGACCCTGAGTGATGTCAACGACGTCCAGCTCGACCGCTACTACAAGAACTTCATGCAGGGCATGGGAGAAACCGAGAAAGCGTTTCTGGCGGCGGTTAGTCGGCTCGGACGCTACCCCGTAGAAGGTGGCCTGGCGGTACGCTGGGAAACCGACGGCATCTATATCGATACCTCTCTGAACCTGCATGATCCGACGTTGAAATCGGCCTTTGTCCAGGCCGTCAATAACATGGTGTACCTGGCCCAGGCCATCTACCGCAAAGGAATATTCAAAAGCTGCCTGTTCAACGCCCGTAACACCCTGCACATTGATCGTGAAGACCCAGGCCAGCCGTTTCTGGTCTCCCCCGGCATGAATCTACACTACGAAGTGAGCGCAGCACCGGAAGTGGAAGATGAAAGCCGCGTGCATTCCTATTTTGAGGATGGGCCCGACCCGGAAGAATTCCTGGTATTGCCCGAGACGATTATCCGGGCACTGGAACGTCTGAACGACATTCACCACACCGGTATGATCATCTTCGAAGCCCTGCCCCGGCACCTGAAGATCCACAGTCATTACCGGCTGCTGGATCCTGAGCGGGAACCGGAATTCCGGGAACTGCTGGGCGAGATCCTGTCTGCGGTAGAGCAGATTACCGGGCTTGGCGTGTCCGGATATATGAAGATGCCCTACAAGGACACCCGGTTTTTCCCACACATCGAGCGGCTACCCGACCGGTACTACCCCCGAAACCCGAGAACCGAGAGCGTTAGCTGACCGCCCGGGATAACTGGCGCCGGGCACGAACCACATCTGCCATAATCGACAGGGCAATCTCGGCCGGTGTTTTGCTGCCGATATCCAGTCCTACCGGCATATGAATACGCTGAATCTCGGCCTCAGTGAGCCCACCACTGCGCCTCAACCGTTCCGCCCGGGCTTTTGAGGTGCGCATTGAGCCCATGACACCAATATAGCCCGCTGGCGTTTTGACCGCGGCCATCATCGCCAGGTCATCAATCCTTGGATCGTGCGTGGTGGCCACTACGGCCGTCGAGGGCGTACAGACACCGTCTTTGCCGAGGTATACGGAGGGCAGCTGAGCAATAAACTCGACACCTTCGGGCAAATCGAGTGTGCCTGCAATGTCTTCCCGTGGGTCGCAAAGTACCACCTCATAACCCAGACCCAGAGCAAACCGGGCGCAGGCGTCCGCTACTGTTGAATATCCGGCCAGGATCAATTGTGCGACGGGTGCGACGACAATCTTTATGGTCTCGCTTCCCTGCTCCCAAACGACTCGGCTGCCGTGATCATCGACAGGGTTGAGGCTGGCGCTACCACGAGCCAGGTCTACTTCCCGCTCCAGGGCTTCACCATTTGAAAGCCCATTCAACAGTGTCCGCAGCTGATCGACAAAAGGTGACTCCGGAGATCGCTTTTCCACCAGTACTTCCAATGCACCCCCACAGGGCAGCTTTACGCTTGGATTCCTGTTTTCCTCGCTGGCGCCACCATATCTAATGACAACGGATGACAAGGTATATTCCCCCTGCATCAGTCGATCCAGGAAATCCTCTTCAACACAGCCGCCGGACAATGAGCCCACATGCGCTCCGTCGCCTTTCGCTACCATCATCGCTCCAGGTTCCCGGGGGGAAGAGCCGAACGTGGATAACACGGTGCACAGCCAGATCGTGTGCCCCTGCTCCAGCCAGTCAATGGCCTGCTGTATAACGCGATAATCGAGATTTTGCATGCTTGGCCTGCCAAAACTACCGGGGCGCTCTGCCCGTTCTGTGTCTGATGGGTTGTGACAATACCAGCAACCCCCGCAACATCCTACGGGCACCTTGCGCCAACTTGTTAACCACTTCATAGGCGCAACTATTAATCCCTGATACCGTGAAGACACTCGGTAACAATATGTAAACAATAATACCAAAGAGCCTCTGGAGGGATTCGCCATGAAACGCTCACCGTTGCAGGGACGCCGCAAAACCGCCGCGCAAAGCCTGGCTGTTGTCTCAAGCCTTGCCATCTGTGGCTGGGCCCAGGCAGCCTCTCCCACCCATACCGTCTTTGCTGCGGAAAATGCGCTTTATGGGTCCGGTTACGATATCGGCACGGCCGACGGCTGGATAGACTCCAAGCTGCGAACTGCCATTCGTCAGTATCAGTCCGATCGCCCCGAGCTCTCAGCAAGCGGAAATCTGGATTCAGCCACGCTCAAATCCCTTGGTGTGGAGGCGGCTCCGACCCTGACGATCCAGAGCAATTCTGTCGCTTCCCGGTCTGCCGCTCGCGATCAGCTCGGGCTTGCCGCAAACTCTCGGCCTCCCGCCCGCTCCGTGGCCGCTGTCGCACCTGAGCCCAAGCCGGAACCGGCCCCCGAAATTCAGGAGCCGGAACCAGAAACCGTCGAGCCGGAGGTCGTGGATACTACGGAACCGCGAGAAAATCAGGTGGCGGCCGTGGAGCTGGCAGAACAATCGCTCCCTGCAGAAAACCCTGAACCAAATCCGGATGAAAACACCCCAGAACAGAATGTTATGGAGCTTTCTTCATCCGTTTCCGAAAGTAATCAACCGCCCGTCACCAAAACTCAGGAGCCGGCAGAGGAGGTCGAAGTAACCACTGGCGATAACGACGAGCTGATCGCCCAACTGCCCACCGAGCCCACCGCAGCGGGCCCGGACGAGCCGCTCGTTGTTGAAGAAGAACCGGAACCCGTGATTGTTGATGCGCCAGTGGCAAACACCAGCAAGCCGGTTGCTAACCAGGAAGCAAAGGCCGAACCGCGCCCACAGAGCAGCGGCGGCTTCTTCTCCTGGCTGTTTGATTTCTTCTTCGGCTGGATAGCCTGATATTGAAGGCGGCAGGCTCAGTCCTGCCGCTTCATGCGCTCCACATCGGCTTTCGCATCTCTCAGGAAGGATTCAACCGTCTCGCCGGGCAGCAGCAACTGTTGTTCAATCATTGAATCCCGCCAGTCTGATTCTTCAAAGATGCAGCGATACTCGTTGGGAAATTCTACATACAGGCGCTTGAAGTACTCCCGCGCGAGCACCTTGTTGGGTTCCTTGCGGCGCGACTGCAACACCGCCATGTTGTACAGGGCACCGGCCCGGATATGATCCGGCTGACTTTCATCCTGATAGATCTTGTCCAGTCGGCCCAGCACTTCGTTCAAACCGGTTAACCGGTATTCCTTGAGAATCTCTGCCGCAGACTCCATTACCCGGTCTTCCCCGTGCCTGCACGGAGAGTTGGCGTGGTCTTCGACGTACTGATCCACCGCCCGCTCCACTTCATGGCGGTGCTTGTGGTCCTGTTTCTGCTCATACACAAAACCGGTGCCAACGCCGGTGGCAATGGTACCCGGCATACAACCGCTGACCAGGCCCGCGCCCAGCGCGATTGCGCCCGCCAGCCACACAGCTTTGAGAGATTGCGTGTTTGTCATCTGGTCATCCCTGATGGTGTGGAATACGTAGGTTACAATTGAAATGTACTGAGTAACACAAGGTAACTGTCCTGCTGCGACAGAACCGTGATCCTTGTTCTAAAACTGAAAAGGAGTGAACGAATGGCCACTACCAAAGCATACGCCGCCACTGCCCCGGATTCCGGCCTGGCCCCCTACGCCATTGATCGCCGGGAGCTCCGTGCAGACGATGTAGCGATCGAGATCGACTACTGCGGTGTCTGCCACAGTGACCTCCACACCGTTGAAAATGATTGGGGGGGATCAAAATATCCGGTCATTCCGGGCCACGAAATTGTTGGCCGGGTCACCGCCGTTGGGCCAGAGGTCAGTCACTTCAAAGCCGGCGACCTGGTGGGCGTGGGCTGCATGGTAGACAGCTGTCGCAGTTGCTCCGCCTGCGACTCCGGACTGGAGCAGTACTGCATTGAAGGCTCCACCATGACCTACGGCAGCCTGGATCGCCACGATGGCTCGGTCACCCACGGTGGCTATTCCGAGCGCATTGTTGTCAGCGAACGCTTTGTGGTCCGGGTTCCGGAAAAACTGGACCCCGCCAGTGCGGCTCCCATTCTGTGCGCGGGCATCACCACCTATTCTCCACTCAAGCACTTCAAGGTCGGCAAAGGCCACAAGGTCGGCGTGCTCGGTATGGGTGGCCTCGGCCACATGGGCGTAAAATTTGCCAAAGCGCTGGGCGCCGAAGTCACAATTTTCACTCGCTCAGAAGCGAAGGTGGCGGAAGCGAAGAAGCAGGGCGCGGACCACGTCATCATCTCCACCGACAAGGAGCAGATGAAAGCCGCCGCCGATTCTTTCGATTTTCTGCTCGACACCATTCCGGTGGCCCACGATCTCAATCCGTACCTGAAATGCCTCAAGTACGACGGCACGCATATCCTTGTGGGTTTGCTCACACCAATTGAGCCCGCCCTTCAGGCCGGCCTGCTGGTGACCAAACGCCGTGTGGTGGCTGGCTCTCTCATTGGTGGTATGCCGGAAACCCAGGAAGTTCTGGATTTCTGTGCGGAGCATGACATCACTTGTGATATCGAGATGCTGGATATCCGCAACATCAACGAAGCCTACGTTCGCATGAAGAAAGGCGATGTGAAGTATCGCTTCGTCATTGATATGAAAACGCTGAAAGAAGGCTGATCTCCCTCCCCTTGCCCGGGTGACCAATGTGTCGCCCGGGCAGTCTTTGACAATCCGCTAATAACCAATCCGGTTGCAAAGGTTTAGCATGGGTCTATCGTTACCCTATAAACCCCTGGAAATTGTCCATGACCTTTGCACGCATTGCCGGAACCGGTTCCTATCTGCCGGACAACATCGTTACCAATCGCGACCTGGAACAGAAGGTGGAAACCTCTGACCAGTGGATTCGCGAACGCACCGGTATCGAGCAACGGCATATTGCCCTGCCCGGACAAAGCACGGTGGATCTTGCTGAGCAAGCGGCCCTGAACGCCATTGAAGCCGCCGGCATTGAAACTACCGATATTGATCTGATTGTTTTTGCCACCACCACGCCAGACAAGGTATTCCCCAGTTGCGCCTGTATCCTGCAGGCCCGGCTCGGCATTCAGGGCTGCCCTGCCTTTGATATCCAGGCGGTATGCAGCGGTTTCGTCTATGCCCTGGCCACTGCCGAGAAGTTCATTCGTACCGGTTCAAGTAAAAAGGCGCTGGTGATCGGCGCGGAGGTGTTCTCCCGCATCCTTAACTGGGAAGACCGCACCACCTGCGTGCTTTTTGGCGACGGCGCCGGTGCGGTTGTGCTCGAGGCCAGTGAGGAGACCGGCATTCTGTCTACTCATCTCCACGCCGATGGCCGGTATGAAGAGTTGCTGCACGTACCCTGCGGTATCGCTAACGATTTTGATGCGGTAAAAGCCGGCCAGGCGTTTGTGGAAATGAAAGGCAACGAAGTCTTCAAGGTGGCGGTGAACACGCTCGGCCGGATTGTCGATGAAACCCTGGAAGCCAACCAGATGCAGAAATCCGAGATCGACTGGCTGGTTCCGCACCAGGCCAACTTACGGATTATCGCTGCCACGGCCCGCAAGCTGGACATGCCGATGGATCAGGTGGTGGTGACTGTCAATCGTCATGGCAATACGTCGGCGGCATCCATCCCGTTGGCGCTGGATGAAGCCGTCCGCGATGGTCGAATCCAGCGTGGACAGGTAGTTCTGCTGGAAGCCTTTGGCGGCGGCTTCACCTGGGGATCGGCACTGCTACGCTACTAATTACCGACCCCTATATGCCAAACAAGCCTTTTAATATTTATTTTTAATATTTTTCGTTCTTAAAACCTTTTGTTAGATTGCTCCTCAGATTAGAACCATCATTCTGAGGAGCTCGTTATGAAGCAACTGTTCAAGGGAATCGCGCTCGGCGCCGCCCTGCTCTCCGCCCAACCGGTACTGGCTGCAGACCGGGAGCTGCTCAACACCTCTTACGACATCGCTCGCGAACTGTTCGCTGCCTACAACGAAGAGTTCAAAAAGCACTGGCAGGAAAAAACCGGCGAAACGGTCGAAATCAAACAGTCCCATGCAGGTTCATCCAAGCAGGCACAGGCCATTATCCAGGGCCTGAAAGCCGATGTTGCAACGTTCAACCAGGTTACCGACATCGACATCCTGCACCAGCGCGGTCGCCTGATTCCTGAAGACTGGGCCGATCGCCTGCCGAACAACAGTTCGCCCTACTACTCAACCATGGCGTTTCTGGTGCGTGAGGGTAATCCCAAGAATATCCAGAACTGGGACGACCTGATCCGCGAAGACGTTCAACTGGTGATGCCGAACCCGAAAACCTCCGGAAACGGCCGTTACACCTACCTGGCCGCTCTGGGCTACGCCCAGGATCAGTTTGGCGACGATCAGGAAAAGATTGATCAGTTCATGGCGGACCTGCTCGGTCAGGTACGCGTTTTTGACAGCGGCGGTCGTGGTGCCACCACCACATTCGTTGAGCGCGGCATCGGCGATGTCCTGCTGACCTTCGAGTCGGAGGTTCTGAACATTGCAGACCGTTTCGAGAACGGTGAATACGTGGCTGTTACGCCGAAGGTAAGCTTCCTGGCCGAATTCCCGGTGACCTGGATTGACGACTACGTTGAACAGAATGGCACCGCCGAGCTGGCCAAGGAGTACCTGGAGCACCTCTATACCGAAGACTCCCAGCGCCTGCTGGCAGGCTTCAACTACCGTGTTCACAACGACGCCGTGAAAGCCGAGAATGCCGATCGCTTCCCGGAACTGAAACTGTTGTCCATCGAAGAGATTGCCGGTGGCTGGGAAAACGCCATGAGTACCCATTTCAGCAGTGGCGGCAAGCTGGACCAGTTGCAGCGGCGCCGGTAAGAGGAAGCTATGCCCACCTCCGCTCAAGCAGGCGTCGCCCCCGTGCGGCGCCTTGGTCGTCGTAACAAACGGGTATTGCCGGGGTTCGGTCTGAGCCTCGGCATTTCTCTGTTTTTCGTCAGCCTGGTGTTACTGCTGCCGATGACCGGGCTGGTTGTCGAAACCTCTGGTATGACCTGGGACCAGTTCTGGTTCACCATCACCGATCCGCGCGTGGTGGAGTCCTACAAGGTTACGTTATGGACGGCCCTGGCAGCTTCACTGTTCAATGGCCTGTTCGGGTTGCTGTTGGCCTGGGTGCTGGTGCGCTATGAGTTTCCGGGCAAGCGTATTGTCGACGCCGTGGTCGACCTGCCCTTTGCCTTGCCGACTGCTGTTGCCGGCATCACCCTGGCAACGTTGTTTTCCCAGAATGGCTGGTACGGCCAATGGCTGGCCAAAATCGGTGTAGAGGTTGCGTTTACGCCGCTGGGCATCGTGGTGGCCATGGCTTTCACCAGTATCCCGTTTGTGGTGCGTACAGTGCAGCCGGTGCTTGAAGAGCTGTCGCCAGCCGATGAAGAAGCCGCCGTTAGTTTGGGAGCGTCTGACGGGCGCGTGTTCCGCAAGGTTATATTCCCATCACTCTGGCCCGCCCTGGTAACCGGAATCGCGTTGTCCTTCACGCGGAGCCTGGGAGAGTTCGGTGCGATTATCTTTATCGCCGGCAACACGCCCTATGTCAGCGAAGTCACCAGCCTGATGATCTTCATCCGTCTGCAGGAGTATGACTACGCGGCCGCCAGTGCTATCGCATCGCTGGTGTTGCTGGCGTCGTTGATTCTACTGTTCTCCATCAACCTCTGGCAGGGTCGATACCTGCGCAGGCTGGAGGGTCGATAGATGGCCGCGCAAAGCCGCCGTATTGGTGACCAACCCTGGGTGCGCCGCAGCCTGATCGGGCTGGCCCTCTCGATCACCCTGATCATGCTGGTGATTCCGGTCGTGGTGATCTTTACACAGGCACTGAGCACAGGCTGGAGCGCTTTTGCCGGCAATGTCCTGGATGAATACACCCTGGATGCCATCGGCCTGACTCTGTTTGTGGCCGCACTCACGGTGCCGCTCAACCTGGTTTTCGGGACTGCCCTCGCCTGGTCGGTTACTCGGTTCCGTTTTCCCGGGCGCAAGCTGTTGATCACCCTGATCGATATTCCATTTGCGGTATCACCGGTTGTTGCCGGTCTGCTGTACCTGCTGCTCTATGGCCGGAACGGCTGGCTGGGCAGTTGGCTAAGCAACTACGACGTTCAGCTGATGTTCTCTTGGCCCGGCATCGTGATGGTCACGGTATTCGTAACCTGTCCGTTTGTGGCCAGAGAGCTGATCCCCTTGATGCAGCAACAAGGCAGCGAGGAGGAAGAAGCCGGCGTGGTACTGGGCGCTTCCGGCTGGCGGATTTTTCGCAAGATCACGCTGCCTAATATCAAGTGGGCATTGATCTACGGGGTGGTGCTGACCAACGCCCGGGCCGTGGGTGAATTCGGCGCGGTCTCGGTGGTATCCGGTAATGTTCGCGGAGAAACCAATACCTTACCGCTGCATGTTGAACTGCTTTATCAGGATTACAACATTGTCGGGGCTTTTGCCAGCGCCTCGCTGCTGGCCGGTATCGCCATCCTGACACTGATTGCAAAAGCATTTGTCGAATGGCGTCAGTCCCGAGCTGAACACGCGACGCCCGAAGAAGGAGGTGCGTGACATGAGTATCACCATTGACCAGATCGACAAGCACTTCGGCGGCTTTCAGGCGCTGAAGAATGTCTCTCTGGATATCCCCGAAGGCCAGCTCACCGCTCTTCTCGGCCCTTCTGGCTCCGGCAAAACCACCCTACTCCGGATTATTGCCGGCCTGGAGTCTTCGGATTCCGGCCGGATCCTGTTCGGTGGTGACGATGTCAGCCAGTTACACGTTCGCGACCGCAACATCGGGTTTGTGTTTCAACATTACGCCCTGTTCCGGCACCTGACCGTTGCCGAGAACATAGCGTTCGGTCTGGAGTCGCTCCCAAAAAAGCAGCGCCCCTCAAAGCAGGAGATCCGCCAACGGGTGGCCAAGCTGCTGGAGATGATTCAGTTGCCGGAACTGGCCAAACGCTATCCGGCACAGCTATCTGGTGGGCAGAAACAGCGTGTTGCTCTGGCTCGCGCGCTGGCAACTCAGCCTCGTATTCTGCTGCTGGATGAGCCCTTCGGCGCCCTGGATGCCAAAGTACGAAAGGATTTGCGCCGCTGGCTGCGAGCGTTGCATGACGAGTACCACTTCACCAGCATTTTCGTGACCCACGATCAGGAAGAAGCGCTGGAGCTGTCAGACCAGGTGGTGGTTATGAGCCAGGGTCAGGTGGAACAGGTGAATTCACCGACCGGACTGTATGCCCGGCCAGAGAGCCGGTTCGTTTTCGACTTCCTGGGCCACGTCAACGTGTTGTCGGGCTTGGTGAAAGGTCAGAAACTGGTTCAGGGCGATGCCTGGGTATCCTTGCCGGGGATTCGCCAGGATCAGGAAGCCCAGCTCTACCTGCGCCCCCACGAAGTGCAGCTGTCCCGATCCCCCGCGGCCAAGGCCCGCCTGCCCCTGCGCATTGAAGCCATCAGCCTGATCGGCTCGGAAGTGCGTATTGAACTTGCCCCGGAAGGCTGGCAGAGCGATGAAATCTGGGAAATCGGCATGAGTCATGCGGAGTTTGCGCGCCAGAACCCCACCCGTGGTGAACTCTGGTACGCGGTACCAGACGTTGGCCACCTCTTTGTCGCCGACAGCGTTCAACCGAGAACAATCGACTGGCAATACACCGAGGCAGCCAACGCCAGCAATATGTGATCGGCGGTCAGGTGGTTACCCACCTGCCGTCGTCGTAACGCAGCGTCTGGTCGCCCTCCACTCGGTGCAGCCAGAGCCAGCGGTTTTCCACCAGAGCCCGGACATCCGCGTTACCCCGGATGACCGCTTCAATGCGTTCCGCTGGTGCATCGATCACCACCGCAAGGCGCATTGGCTCATGGCGCCAGTGCTCACCGTCGAATACTGACTGCAACGGAAGTCCGATCTTGAGATCGACGCCATTCCCCTCGATGACACCCAGGTTGCCGCCAACCACCGAATGCAGCAGTTTGTTGCCGGCACCGAAGATATCCGGCCTGGCAACCGAACCGAAGTACTGCAGATTAATCCAGTTTGCCACCACCATGGGCGCAGACATCAGCAGGGTCAGAACCTCTCCGGACGGGTCCTGCGAAGGATCATAGTCGTGCAGGAAGCAGCGCCCCCCGAGATCCAGTGAGCGAGTAAGTGAACGGGGGCCGATCACCATCCCGGCATTGTTGGCCAGGCCCCACTCAGGCCGAACTTCCGCCCAGTTGCAAGTCCGGCGTTTGAGTTCGGCAAGCAGGTCGTCATCGCTCTTGCCATTAAGCCCAAGACTGGTGGCTCTTTCTCTGCGACAGGCCTGGCCAGCAGCCTCAAGCTTCTCAACCAGCGTATTCAGTACCCGATGATGGCTGTCGGGTATCTGGTCCCGCCCGAAAATGGTTATTCTGTCTGTGATCGTGCAATGCTCAGCCGCCAGAGCAATGGTGCTCTCGGGCATAACAATGCCGCGCTCTGCCAGGCCCGCCCTCACCTGCCGGTCATTCAGCAGCTCGGCAGCCACTCTGGCGTTTACTCCTCCGTTTTTGCCGCCACAGGCTCCGCAGGCCAGACCAGCTTCGTTGGGGTTGTTGTCCGTATGGGCACCATGGCCCACCAGCAACAACACGCTGGCGAAGCCTTTGGTCAGGGACATCGCCCGCAAAAGCCCCTCCGCCAGATTTACCCGCTCAGGGTCTGACAAAGGATAGCCGTCCACGCAGTGGTGGAGCCTGCCGGACTCCACCGCCTCTGCTTTTGCAGAGTTTCTGTTCAGGCTGTCGCGAACAAGCTTCCAGGCCCAAGCAAGGCCAGTGGTTTCCACCAGTGTGAATGTAGACAGGCTGGAGTATTTGGCCCGGCGTACGGACTCCCGAACCTGTTCGCGGCTGTCCAGTTTCCGGTCCAGCTCCCGGTCTTCTGACGGACTGCCCAGGGTTTCCGAGTACCGATACACCGGCGCCAGCAGACCTGGCAGCCGGGCGTCGTCATCGGTTGGACCATGCCTGTGGTGAACAATGGGCATGCCGAAAAAACCCGCCACTCCCAGCGTTCTGATTTCAGGGTATACCTTCTCCAGCTGTCGACGAATGACTTCGGACCTTACGTCTATGCAGAAGGCGGCCTGCACTTCAGCCACAGTATCAGGTTCCGCAAGCGGGCTCCGCTCACCGGAGCGGATATCGTCGATGAAACGGGACTGCCAGGCCAGCTCATAGGCCCGGTGCCATATCCAGAGTGCCTGTTCATTACCGGAGGCCGGCGCCAGATCGAACGCATTGACGTAACGATTCTGCCAGCTCTCACGCTCTGCCTCAGTCATATTGATCAGCGCATGGGCCTCATGAATGAGCCAGATGGTCGCCAATTGCGCGCAGAAGTGTTCGGTACCGCTTTCATGAGGATCGCCCAGTGCTGCTCGCCAGTCCACACCTCTGCACCAGGATGCCCAGCCCAGCAACTGTCCGAGCAAATGGTGGATCACCAGGGGCAGTTGGCGGCTGCTGTAAGGCAGCTCACGAGCTACCCTTGTAGCGGCTTCCTGCCAGTCAGGCTTCAGCAACATTTCCATGCTGGCTTTCCGGACCAGTGAGCGTCCGGACTGACTAAGCCAGAACTGATACAGATCCTGTTTTGTACCAGAAACCCGCCAGCGATTCTGGCGCAGGTCGAAGTAGCGCGCACAGGCGCGTCCGATCTCTTCCCGGACCTCCTCGAGGGACGGTTCCTGTCGACCACGGCGGGTGTAACCAAGAGCCGACACAAACCCGGGCTGATTTGATGCAGCCCCAGAAAGCTGGGCCAGGAGCGCCTGGCTATCATCTTTCAAGCCCGCTTCGCGGGCAGCTTCCTCAAGATGCGGAAGCTGAATACGGCCGCCATCCCAGGCTTTCCGGTAGAAAGCCGGAGGCATCAACAACCCTGCTCCGAACAGACTGTCCAGTTCTCGGGAAACCTTCTCGACAGGTCCAGTCCTGCTGCCCCACCAGGGGTTAACCGCAATCCAGCGATCTAACGGCCAGATGGGCGCGATTCGTTCGCAGGCTTCATTAACAAGCTCCGGAATGACCTGTTCACAGGAAACAGAATTCGTAACAGGTGCGTTCATGATCTTTCTCCAGTCAGAGCCCTGTGCCGCAGTCGGATGTCGGCCGGTTTACCGTGGGCATTGAGCCAGGTTTGTGCCCAGCGGCGGGTGAGCTTTTCGAAAGGCTTGTCGAGATAGAGTCCTTGGCTGAAGTGCCAGTGGAGCTTCTGCGCCAGCACGCCCTGCGGGCGGGCGAATAGCACCAGCGACAACATAAACAGCACGGCCAGAACTACCCAGGCGAACCACTCAGCACCAACCGGCAAGGCTGTGTGTGCGGTCTGAGGCAAAGCGTTGCTCAGCAGCCAGTTAAGCACCCCGTACAGGGGGACCAGGGCAACGGCCAGCAGCAACACGACGACACGGGCGCCTTTTTGGCTTGCTCCCGGTGTACCCAGAACGGCAGCGCCAACCGCGAACACCAGCAATGCCGCCAGTACCGGCTTGTGGGCCACCAGTTGTGGGGCCTGCCACAGCAGGGCGCCGGCCAGGCCAGAGGCCAGCAGTGCGAGACCGGCTTGCGACTTGCTGATTTGCTCTGAAAATGCAATCCGGGAGACTTTGACGGTACGGCCAACGGCCAGGAACGAGTGCGCCTTGTACAGGGAGTGAGCCAGCAGGTGCAGTAGTGCCAGCGTGTAGGCGCCCAGCGCAATCTCGAACAGCATGAAGCCCATCTGGGCGTTGGTGGACCAGACCAGGCCATGTTTCGCTGAATTCTGGGTCATCATGGTGAACACCGCGACGATGGCGGTTGCCCCGCCAACAACCAGCAGGATCATGTGCCCTGCCGTGAAGCCTTCAAACACCGGGAACAGTCGCAGCCAAAGGAAGCCGCCCAGGTTGACTACGCCCGCATGCAGAAGTGCTGACACAGGGGTGGGAGCTTCCATCACCCGGATCAGCCAACCGTGGAAAGGCAGCTGGGCACATTTGAGCGCAGCTGCCACCGCCAGCAAAACAGAAGCGATGGTAAGCGACTGGGATTCACGGCCCAGGTGTTCGCCCAAAGCATAGATTTCAGGGATGCGGAAGCTGCCGTAGTGATTCCAGATTAACAGTACGGCTGCCAGAATGGCGGCATCACCAAGCCGGCTGGCAATAAATTTCTGAGCTGCCGCGAGGCGAGCCTGTGGCCGTTCCGCGTACAGCGTCAGCAGCTGGTGCAATGACAGGCTTACGCCTACCCAGGCACCAGCCAGCACCAGCAAGTGATCGGTAAACACCAGCACCAGTACACTGACTACTGTAGTGAGGAACCAGGGCAAAAACGCATTATAAGCCGGGTCGCCACGCAGGTAGTCCCGGGTATAACGAAGAATGACCCAGGCAATGAAACAGACCATCAGAGCCATCCATACCGCCAATCCATCCGGGTACAGCCCCAGTCGAATACCGAGCTCCGGCAGACCGGTATCAAACACCAGCCGGTCAAACAACAGGACTGCACCAATGGTGGCAGTTGCCAGCAGCAACAGCCTGAAACCGCTTTCCGCCAGGCGCCAGCAATGAGCCAGTTTGAGAGGGTTTTTCGTCCAGTTGGCGAATCCAGCCAGCGCCAGCAGGGCAACAGGCAGGGCCAGCCAGGCCATCAACAGCACGAGCGAAGCAGTCGTGGTAAGTGTTGTCATGTTGGGCTCCTTCAGTTTCACGCCTACTTTGCC
Source organism: Marinobacter sp. RI1 (assembly GCF_041155085.1). Taxonomy (NCBI): domain Bacteria; kingdom Pseudomonadati; phylum Pseudomonadota; class Gammaproteobacteria; order Pseudomonadales; family Marinobacteraceae; genus Marinobacter; species Marinobacter sp. RI1. The sequence goes on along the minus strand of NZ_AP031605.1, from coordinate 2,452,349 downwards.
GTTAATGCACTCATATATAAAATGGTTTATAAAGATTAAATCGTTCACTTTTAAAGAACAGACAAGAGACCACCATGCGTCTGAACTACCATCACCTTTACTATTTCTGGACTGTGGCTCGAACCGGACACCTCACCCGGGCGGCCGAATCACTTCATATCTCTCAGTCCGCATTGTCCGGCCAGATACGAAAGCTGGAGGAAAGCCTTGGCTACGATCTTTTTGTCCGGGAGGGGCGTCGACTGCGACTATCGGAGGCCGGGCGGGTCGCCTTTACCTACGCTGAAGAGATTTTCCGCCAGGGGGAGGAACTGGAGGCGCTGTTTCGTACCGGGCGTCAGGCCAACCGGGAAACTCTGAAAGTCGGTGCGGTCGCAACCCTCTCCAGAAACTTTCAGGAAGGCTTCCTGCGGCCCCTGCTGGGACGAAAAGATCTGGAGCTCAAGCTGCAAAGCGGGAGCCTTGACGACCTTCTTCGCCGTTTGTCAGCGCACCGACTCGATCTGATTCTGTCGAATCAGCCAGTACAAGGTGACGAAGAAACGCCCTGGCGCTCACGCCGTATAGCCCGCCAGTCGGTCAGCGTAATCGGGCCGCCGGGCAGCCAGAATGCCCCTGGATTTCCCGATATTCTGCGCGACCGACCTCTGATTCTGCCCGGGCCTGACAACAACATACGGCAGGCCTTCGATCAGCTCTGTGAGCACCACCACATTCACCCTGTAATCATCGCTGAAGTAGACGACATGGCCATGATGCGTTTGCTGACCCGGGACAGCGGGCACTACGCCATACTGCCGCCGGTGGTGGTCCGGGATGAGCTGAGAAACGGCGAGTTGAAGGACTACGGTGCCCTGCCCGGCGTATTCGAAGAGTTTTACGCCATTCGTATCCGGCGCCAGTTTGAGTCGCCGGTATTGCGGGAGTTGATGGCTCAGAAAGCCGAGGAGTTACTGACCTTTTCGGACAATCAATCTGGTTGATTCGGCCTATGTATTACACAAACAGGCCGTTATAGTCGTTGGTGTACAACAATAACAAGGATTATCCATGGCCCACGCTCGTACCCGAAAACCTTCTGTTCTGATTATCGGTACCGGATTCGGCGGAATCGGTATGGCCATCAAACTCAAACAGGCAGGATTTACGCACCTGACTCTGCTGGAAAAAGCCGGCGGTGTGGGCGGAACCTGGCGCGACAACACATACCCCGGTGCGGCCTGCGATGTTCAGTCCCACCTCTACTCCTACTCGTTCGAGCCCAAACACGACTGGAGCCGGAAATTCGGAGCTCAGCCTGAAATCCTCGAATACATGAAATCCTGTGTTCGCAAATACCAACTGGAGCCTCACGTCCAGTTCAATCAGGCGGTAACGTCCGCAACATTTGACGACCACAGCAACCGTTGGCATATCTTGACTGAAACCGGCGACACATTCAGCGCCGACGTGTTAATCACCGCCACTGGCCAGTTGAACCGGCCAGCCATGCCGAACATTCCGGGGCTCGAGAGCTTCCGCGGCGCCTGCTTTCATTCCGCCCGATGGCAGCACCACACCGAGCTTCGCAACAAGCGCGTTGCGGTAATAGGAACCGGCGCCAGCGCGATTCAGTTTGTGCCCGAAATTACGCCACTGGTCGGGCAACTGGACCTTTACCAGCGCTCAGCCGCCTGGGTATTGCCCAAGCCGGACCGGCCGTTTCACCAATTTGAGCAAACACTGTTTAAAAAGCTGCCACTGTGGGATCGCCTCTACCGGGGCCTCATCTACTGGAAGAACGAATCCCGGGCTCTGGCATTTACCCGTTTCTCGTGGATTCTGGATCTGTTCGCCCATCAGGCCCGAAAAGAAGCCCGCCGCTGGGTAACAGACCCGGATAAATTCCACCATTTGATCCCCGATTACCGCATTGGCTGCAAGCGAATCCTGATCTCCAACGACTGGTACCGAGCGGTCAATCAGCCCCACGTCAACCTGCTCACAGGCGGCATAGCCCGAATAGACGAGACCGGGATTGTGTCTGAAAAAGGCGAGCACCGGCCTGCCGACATCATCATCTTCGGAACTGGCTTCCGGGCCAGCGAGTTTCTCTCGCCCATCCACATTGCCGGCCGTGAGGGCCTGACGCTGAATGACGCATGGTCCAACGGCAGCAAAGCTTTCAAAGGCATCTCAGTCAGTGGATTCCCCAATCTCTTCATGCTCTATGGCCCGAATACCAACCTGGCACACAATTCGATTCTGTTCATGCTCGAATCTCAGTACCGGTACGTGTTAAGTGCCCTGGACGCCCTCTCCCGCTATCCCGGCGCGGCCATGGATGTACGGGAGGATCGCCAGAGCCGATACTGCCAGGTGGTCCAGCGCGGTCTGGAAGGCAGTGTATGGGACGCTGGCTGCAGCTCCTGGTACCTGGACGAGCATGGGCGAAACACCGTGAACTGGCCCGGCTTCACCTTCAGTTACCGGTTTGCGACCCGGTCAGTGGATACCGCGGACTACCAGTTTCTTGACCCGGTGAACGCCTGAGCCCGGCAGCGCGGAACCGCCCCGCCGAGGTATCTCATGAGTTTTAAGCAAGGGTTGAATCGGGCGCCCAAACATAGGATGATTGGGTCACCATATAGAGGGATGATCCATTATGCTGACACCAATCCGCAAAGGCTCGCTGGTCGAAACCGCTATTGAAAGTCTTCGGCAAACCATTGAGAGCGGAGAATGGCCGGTAGGTACTCGCTTACCCGTCGAGGCAGAGCTCTCGGAGGCTTTGGGCATCAGTCGTAATACTATTCGGGAAGCCGTAAGGGTTCTGGTGCACGTTGGCATGCTGGAGACCCGGCAGGGCGACGGCACTTACGTGCGTGCCAATCGGGATGCCGGAGAAACACTCCGGCGCATTGCCCGAAGCCAGCTGGCCGAACAGATTGAAGTGCGGATTATGCTGGAGACAGAAGCGGCCCGTCTGGCGGCAAGGCGCCGCACCGATGCGGATCTCAAAGCCATGACCGAGGCACTGGATGCGCGAGCGGCAGCCGGGGAAGCCGTTGAAGAGCGTATTCGGCACGATGAGTGGTTCCATCACTCGCTGGTACGCGCCTCCCACAACTCTGCCCTGATCGAACTCTACGATTACTTCTCTCACGCGGTCAGCCAGACCATCGAGCGCACCGAAATGGATTCAGACCTTCCGGAACCCAGCCAGGAAGCCCACGAACTGCTGTTGGCAGCCATTCGCCGGAAAGATGCCGATAAAGCGGAGGCACTGTCGAGGGCGCTTCTGACACCAAGCCTCAATGCCCTTAGTGGTAAGGAGTAAGCTGTGAAATTCCGGATAGACACCTTTACCCTGCTGTTACTTGGCGCCATTGTTCTCGCCTCGTTCCTGCCGGTAACGGGACAGGCGGCAGAAGCGCTCGGCACCGCAGGCACCATCGCGGTGGCCTTACTGTTTTTCTTTCATGGCGCAGCTCTGTCCAGACAGCAGATCATCGACGGTGCCACCCATTGGCGGCTGCACATCCTGATTACCGCCCTCACCTTCGTGTTTTTCCCCCTTGCCGTACTGCCGGTCAATGAACTGAGCACTATTGCGCCCGAGTGGATGCCCAAAGACCTGGGGCTGGGTTTTCTGTATCTGGGCGTGCTTCCATCCGCTGTATCTTCTTCGATTGCCTACACCGCCATGGCCCGGGGCAACGTACCGGCTGCCATCTGCAGTGCGGCCGCATCCAATGTGTTCGGCATGATGCTGACACCGTTTCTGTTGCTGCTCCTGGTATCCACCTCGGGCGCCGGAGAGTTCTCGGTTGCCGAGGCACTGAAAGACATCGTGCTTCAGCTACTGCTGCCATTTGCGGTTGGCCATGCCCTGCGCCCCTGGCTCGGCGGCTACCTGTCACGCAATGAGTCACTGATGGCGCGCTATGACCAGTGTGTGATCTGGATCATCGTATACTCCGCCTTCTCTCACTCCGTGGTCAGCGGGTTGTGGCAGAACCTTCCGGTACAGGCCATCGTCCTGGCGATCCTGATCTGCTTCGGCTTGTTGGGGCTGTTTATGCTGATCGCTCGATTGATGGTGCGAAAGCTGGGGTTCAGTCTGGAGGATGAAGCCGCGGTGGTTTTCTGTGGTTCGAAGAAGAGCCTGGCATCTGGCTTGCCGATGGCCAAAGTGCTGTTCTCTGGCCATCCGGGGTTTGGCATGATCGTGTTGCCGATTATGTGCTACAACCAGATCCAGGTGATTGTCGGGGCCATTCTTGCGCAGAAGTATCGTGAGAAAATTCAACAGGCAAAATCAGCCCCCGCCCATGCCTCCGAAAATGGTTGCCAGAATCGCTAATCCCACAATCCAGCCAATAACCGCCGGCCAGAAATTCACCATCTGTGGAGGCTGGTCGGCGGAATCGCTTTCCCCCTCCCCCATGCCTCGGCCAGATAGCATATCCGACTCCGGGTAAGTCCGTGGATCCGGTTCTTCAACAACATCTTTCAGGCTGAACCACTCGAACCAGTCCCCCAGAAAGCGCGCGACCGGAGCAGGAAGCGCGCCATTTTCTGCCAGCGGGCGAACCTGGGGCTCCAACTGGCGACCAATCTCCCGGCGAACATCAACACGATCTGCCGGGGGTTCACACAGGATGGCCTTCCAGATAGCAACGTCCTGCTGGCGGTAATTATCGTTCATCAACGCCCTGATCTGGATAATGACTTCCCGGGTAACCTGGGCCTCTTCGGACGTAAACGCCCGGGAATCAGCGTCTTCATAGCGGAGTTGTCCGGAATCATTGTCTGTCGGGCTTGATGACGGGACTCCGTCCGGCGCACTGGCACTCAATTGGGGCTCGGCGCCACCGGTTGCTTCACGGTAGGCCTGCTCCAGTGCCCGGGCCTCGTCGCCGGAGGCAAACTTCAACTGACGCTCGTAGGCCTGGCGTATCTGATCCTGATCGCCGGTAGGCTCGATTCCGAGAAGATCCCAACAGTTCATACAACAGCAACTCCGATGATGGAAAATCTGTATTCTTTATGGAGACAAATCGGGCTCTCTCACTTAGGATTAGTTGAGAACCATAACAATATTTTCATCTCGGCAAATTATAGAACGACACACATGGCCATTACGAATTACCGGTTTGCAAAGCAACGCTCTCTTCATCGCTTGCAAGGACGCATATGGCTGTCGGTTTCCCTCTCTGCAGCGCTGAGCGGGACGGCATTACCCGGCACCGCACAAACTCTCGATTCCGGTTTCGAGGACAGTATTCCCGGCTTGAACGCCACGATACCGGAAGTGCTGACCACCACCAGACTGCGGCAGCCCAAAACCCGAGTGCCCGGCAGTACGACGGTGATTGGGGGAGACCTGATCCGGGACCTGGGTATCAGAAGCCTGTATGAAGTCTTCCGCCTGGTGCCAGGCATGGTGGTGAACTTTGTTGGCAGCCATCAGCCCGTGGTTACCTACCACGGCACAGTCCACTACGAACAGCGGAGAATGCAGGTTCTGGTAGACGGCCGGACGGCTCACCGGGCAACCCTGTCCGACATGGACTGGGAAACCATGCCTGTGCCCCTCGAGCTGATCGAGCGCATTGAGGTAGCCAGAGGACCGAATTCGGCCGCCTATGGTATCAACGCATTTCTGGGCACTATCAATATCATTACTCGGGATCCTGCGGACAGCGCCAACCTGGAAACGACGGTCACCAGTGGCTCCAGGGGCTACCTGCGCACGTTTGCCTCCACCGGCAATGCGGATTCGAGCTACGACTGGCGCCTGAGTTTCGAGAAACGCAAGTTCGACGGATTTGATTATCAGATCGATGACGATGAACGTTTCCCGTTCAATGATGGCCACGACATCAACTCTTTTATCTACGATTCTCGACTGACATTTACGCCGGGGACTAACCTGGAACTTCAGGGCGGCGTGGTCGATGGCACCAAATACCAGGACAAGGACAAAAGCGGCGAACTCAATCCGCTGGACCATCCGGACATCGACGTGCGGGACTACTATCTGCAAAGCAAGCTCAACCATAGTTTCTCAAGCGAGCATTTCATCCACTTGCAGGCCAGCGTTGAGAACTTTGACCGGCGCCAGGAATATGCCATCAGTTTCCCGGACAGCACGGTGGAATGCCTCCGAAACAACACTCCATTGTATGAGTACACGTACACGGCCGGCGGGCGGGAACGGCGCTGTTTCATATCCCAGGGCGGTCCCGACGCTTTTGCAGTAGTGGATGCAGATTCCGAAGATACCCGGATTGAACTGGAAGCTCAGGATACGCTGATTGTCAGCGACAGCCTGAAACTGGTTTCCGGCGCGGGTTTCCGTAAAGATATCTTCCGTTCAGAAACCTACTTCAACGGGCGCGGAAACAACTATCAGTCCCGCTTGTTCGGCAACCTGGAATTCAGTCCCTGGCAATGGGTCACCTTTAATGCCGGCGGCAACTGGGAGCGAACCAGCACCACAGGCGACAGCTATTTCTCGCCCCGCGCAGCCGCAAACTTCGTGGTGAACAATAACCACGCCCTGAGGTTTGTGTTCTCCCAGGCTGTCAGAACTCCTGATGGCTTTGAACAAAGCCCTGATTGGGGATACACCCTGCGTAATGTCAGACCGGCAATCTATTCTGACCTTGAAGGTCGCCGCGTCACGATTGAGGACGCCGCCCAGGAAACAGGTATCCTCACACTGAGTAACGATCTTGAGGAGGAGACCATTACCTCTCACGAAATCAGCTACTTCGGGCAGTTTCCTCTGGATCAAGCGTTGTTCTCGCTTGAAGTCAGAGGCTTTCGCGATGAGCTCAGAGACATGATCAGTGGCGTTATCCAGCTCAAGGAGTGGACGCTGGAAAACAACGTGGCCGTTGACCAGAAGGGCTTTGAGGTTGAAGCCAGCCTCGATTTCCCCGGCACCCTGCTTCGAGCAAGCTACGGTTATCTTGATCAGGAGACCTGGTATACCGGCGCGCCGATTCTGGAATCTGACGGCACGGTAAACGAAAACGAGCAGCGCTACATGACCGAACTGCTGGAGCGGATGTCTGTCCGGCACTCGGGTAGCCTGGCGATTATTCAGGATCTTCCCGCAGGCTTTAAGTGGTCTGGTGCATTTTACTGGGCCGACGAATTCAACACCCGGTTTGAACGCTTTGATACCCGGTTGGTGAAACAGATATTCCAGCCCCGTTATACGGCTGAAATCGCGCTATCCATGCAACATTACCTGAACCGGGAACCTGAGCTAAGCTCAGACAACAACATCGAAGATCATAATCAGTTTTTTGTTGAAGCCGGTATTCGCTTTTGACGGTGTGCAGGGCAGGAAACTAAACAGTCAATGGAATGGACCAGCTGTCAGACGATGCTCAACCCAAACGGTAACGTTACAACGGGCCGTACATCCAGACTTGCCAGAGTCACCTCTTTGCTGGTCTGGCTGATGGCTTTGTTGTTCGTTGATTCTGGTCTCGCCCTGGGCCAGGAATCGGGGACCAGATCAGCCTATATCGCCGGATCTGGCAACGCCGCTCTGGATGACCATGTTGCTCGCCTGCTGACCAAACAGCTTAGCGACCAGGTCACACTGGAGCCACTGACTGAAAGCCAGCTCACTGTTCTCGAGAATGAACCTGTGATCGCAATAGGGCCTGCCGCATTCTCACGGGTGCGCCAGGCCAACAGGGATCTTCCGGTTTTGGCATTACTGGTTGATAAGGATTTCATCGAGGGTTATACCACACGCTTTTCCGGCCAGTTGTCTGCCGTCTATTACGATGCACCCTTATTACGGCAAGCCTTGACGGGCAAGGTCATCCTGCCCCAGGCAACCCGCGTCGCCTTGCTTGCCACAACCGAAAGCGTAGAACTTTACGAACCCCTCATCGATCAACTGGCACCCTACGGCCTGGAAGCCAAGGTCTTTATTGCCGATACCGAGGATCAACTTATCCCAAGCCTCATTCGAGCCCTCAGCTTCGGTGATTTTCTGCTTGCCGGGCAGGATGATGCCATTTACAACCCACGCAATATCAAACACATTCTGCTGACCGCCTATCGCAGGAACAAGATCCTGATCGGCCCGAGCCAGGCCTACGTCAAGGCCGGCGCCCTCGCCTCCAGTTATGCGCCATTCACTGAGATGGCTGAGCTTGCAGCCAGTCACCTGATAACCTATTTCGACTCAGGCGCCTTCCCGGCGCCAACCTACCCTGACGAATACCGGGTTGAAGTAAACCAGCAGGTTGCGCGATCCCTGAACATCCCGCTGCCAGAACGGGAGTGGATTGCCCAGGCGGTACAAAACATGATTAGCGAGAACAACCAGGAGGCAGGCCAATGAGCAGCACAGCCAATACTCCCGGCATGTCACTCTCGCGGCGTCTTCTCCTGCTTGGCGCCCTGCCCGCGGTTGTGATTTTTGTGGCATTGATGGTTTTCTTTACCTCAGCCCGTCTCGAAGATGCCCGTCTGGACCTGGCCCAGAGCAGTCAGATGCTTGCTGACAGCCTCGCCCCAGCACTTGAGTATGCCGTGGTCTCCGGTAACTCAACGGCTCTGGAGCAGGTCCTCGGGCAGTCCCTGAAACGCAGCAAAGCAGACTGGATTCGCGTGACCGACGTTGTTGGTGAAGAGCTCGGTTTTGTCAGCCGAGGTGTTGAATCGGAACACACAGAAACCGGGATCTTCGACATCTATGAGGCCGAGATTCTTCAGGAACCGCTGGAGATCGGTTCCGGAGGAGCGGGTGACTGGTTTACCGGCGGCTGGAACTTCAATTCCGGATCGCTTCGGGTAGGACTGGTGCAAGTCGGGGTGAACCCCGACGTTCTGGAAACCCGAAGGCAGGATATTCTCTGGAGCTCACTGACCGTGGGCTTTGCCTTGCTGGTGTTCAGCCTGCTGCTGGCAAACCATTTCCTGAACAATATCCTTCAGCCCATGCGACAACTATCCAGCCGCGTTGGCAAGCTGATTGTTGGTGACTACACCACGCAACCGGTCTCGAGCAAGGGCAGTGCCCGGGAAATTGCGGAGATACAGCAACAATTGAACGAACTCGCAGTTCACCTGGAACAACTTCGATCTGCCCGGGACCAGACACTGGCGATTTCTGAAAGTGCCCGGGAGAAAGCGGAACACGCCAGCCAGGCCAAGTCAGAGTTTCTTGCCACCATGAGCCACGAACTTCGGACTCCCCTGAACGGCGTGCTCGGCATGGTTGACCTGATTCACGAAGAGCCGCTGACCAAACGTCAGAGCGACTACCTGACCACGGCCCGGCAATCCACGGAAGACCTGCTGACCGTGATCTCCGATATCCTGGACTACGCCAGAATGGACAATGGCAATCTGGTATTGGACCAACAGGCCTTCGATCTTCAGAGCCTGTTTACCAACTGCGTCGCCTCCTACCGTCACGCCGCAGAAAAGCAGGGGCTGAGCCTGGATCTCCAGTTCCTCGGTGAATGGCCACGGCATCCTGCCGTGCTTGGGGATGCGCCGCGTGTAAGGCAGATTCTTGCGGGGCTGATCGACAACTCACTGAAGTTCACCAGCGAAGGATTCGTCGGCATCCGGGTGAACTGGCTTGAGCTGGAAAACCACTGCGTACTCGTCCAATGCTCGGTTAAGGATTCAGGCTCTGGTATTCCTGCGGAACGACTGCAAAGTGTCTTCAACAGCTTTGAGCAGCTGGACACCGGCGATAACCGGGCTCACGGTGGCACAGGGCTTGGGCTGTCGCTGGTCCAGCGCCTGGTCGAATTGATGGGCGGGCATGTGCAGGTGGAGTCCGATATCGGCCAGGGTTCCTCATTCCGGTTCGAGCTTCCTTTCGAGCTAGCCTATCAGAATCCTCCAACCGATGAGCCACGGGAACAGGTCACCGGTACCGCCCGGGCCCTGGTGGTCGAGGATAATCTGGTGAATCAGAAAGTAACGGAAGCGCTGTTGCGGAAGTTCGGGTTCCAGACCGAATGCGTGACCAATGGCACCGATGCTGTTAGACGGATCAAAAATGACCACGAAGGTTATGATGTCATTCTGATGGACTGCCAGATGCCAGTGATGGATGGCTATGATGCCACCCGCATGATCCGCGACTGGGAACAGGGAAATGGTCAGAGCGGCGTACCGATTATCGCACTGACCGCAGATGTGTCTGAGGATACTGAGAAAGCCTGCAAAGAAGCAGGTATGAACGACTATCTGACCAAGCCCGTGCGCAGGGATACGTTGCGGGAGGTACTCTCTCGCTGGATTCGCGTGTAACAACGAGCGCCGGAGTTGGCAGGCTTTGCACTCCGGCGCTACCCACCCTGTCAGGCCACCGGCTCTCGCATGGTGACAAACTCTTCAGCGGATGTCGGGTGAATGCCCATCGTAGCGTCAAACTGGGCCTTGGTGGCACCGGCTTTAATAGCCACCGCCAGTCCCTGGATGATTTCACCGGCATCCGGCCCAACCATATGGGCGCCCAATACCTTGTCTGAACTATCATCCACAATCAGCTTCATCAGACAGCGCTCATCACGGCCGCTCAGGGTGTACTTCATGGGGCGAAACTCGGAACGGTAAATCCGCAGCGAATGCCCCGCGTCCCGCGCTTCTTTCTCGGTCAACCCGACCGTTCCGATATTAGGCTGACAGAAGACAGCGGTCGGTATTGCGCTGTAGTCCATATCACCCTGGCCATCACCAAACAGCCGCCGGGACAGCACCATGGCCTGCGCCAGCGCAACCGGCGTTAGCTGCGGCGTTCCGATGACATCACCAAGGGCGGAGATGGACGGTACCGCCGTCTGGAAATGATCGTTCACCTCAACATGACCCGAAGCATTGAGTTCCACTCCCAGATCGGTCAGCCCGAGTCCGTCTACGAGCGCGCGGCGACCTGTCGCAGCCATAACCAGCCCGGTCTCCATGCTGCTGCCATCGCTCAGATTCACCTGGTAGTGAGCATTCAACTGCTCGACAGATTCAATCGTGACATTGAACCGGAGATCCACGCCTTTCTTGCGCATCTCCTGTTCCGTGAACTTGCGGATATCCTCGTCAAACCCTCGCAGGAACAGCTCGCCCCGGTACAGCAGCGTGGTCTCCACACCAAGACCCGCGAGAATGCCGGCGAACTCGACGGCAATGTAACCACCGCCCCAGACCACGGCGTGGCGCGGTAACTGTGGCAGGTAAAACATCTCATTGGAGGTGAGCAGAAATTCCTTGCCGGGAACATCCGGAACCACTGGCCAGCTGCCCGTGGCAACTGTGATGTGCGCTGCCGAAAAAGCTCTATCACCAACGATCACCGTGTGAGGGTCGCGGAGACTGGCCGTACCCTCAATGATGGTGACGCCGGCATTCTCGAGCAATCGGCCATAAATGCCATTCAAGCGCTCTATCTCGGCATTCTTGTTGGCGACCAGCGTTGGCCAGTCAAACGAGACATCGTCTGTTGGCACAGACCAGCCATATCCGTGTGCATCTTCGAGCTCTTCCCTGACGTGCGCTCCATAGACAAAGAGTTTTTTCGGAACACAACCCACGTTAACGCAGGTTCCTCCCAGGTAACGGGATTCCACCACCGCCACCCGGGCACCGCGCTGGGCCGACATGCGGGCGAGCCGGACACCGCCGGAACCGGCCCCGATAACGATCAGATCAAAATCATGGCTCTCAGACACTGTTTCTCCTGTTTACTTCAAGATTGCTGTTGCCGGGGCTCACTCGACTGATCTTCGTCTGCGAGCACTTCCCGGAACAACACGTGGTCTTCAAAATCACCAAGCCGGATCTTGCCCAGGCTTCGGAACCCCTCGGATTCATAAAACGGCAGGTAACGGCTGTTCCCGGTATCGAGCACCAATCCACTGCCCCGGGGGTTTTCCTCACACAGGCGCTCCACTGCCTGCAGCAACATCCGACCATACCCCTTGTGCTGGTATTTTGGGTTGACTCCCATCAACGGCAACTGATGCGCCTGCCTCTGCGGCAAAAGGTCGCGAATCCTGCGATGATACTCCAGATACCGGCGCGTAGATGAAAAGCCCGCCGTCAGAACCATACGCACCCGCCAGCCAAGCTGGTCTGCCAGATTCAGCCTGAGTTCCGGCTCACCCACAAACGCAACAGCAACCAGTGTTTCGTCCACCATCACACCGATGGCATCCTGATTCAGCTCCAGATAAAGGTCGATCAATTCCCGGATGGTCGCCCTCACCCTCTGGCTGTAACCGGGTTTCCGGTGATCGAACAGGTACTGGAATGTCGGCTCCTCCCGATAGGCATGAAAAAGCACCGACTGGGCCTCGTTTCGTGCCGTCTCGTCCAGGCGAACCAGAACAGCTTCAGCATTATTGTTGTTGTCTGCCATCGTGTTGCTCCCTCGCTAGTGTGGGGTCACGCTTGCCGGTCAGATCGCCAGCGTAAGCCTCACGGATACCTGCCCGGGCCCATTGCCCCGATCAAGTGCGGCCTGGTCAATCACCACGCCATGATTACTGTGCAAACGCTCAAGCCAGGCTGCCACATCAGCGTAGGCGGCGTTTTCAAGCCAGACCCGGATGGCACCCTCACCGCTGGGCTCGAAGCGTTGCAAAGAAAGCCCCGCCTCTCCGGCTGAACGAGTCACCAGGGCCATCAATGCCCGCCCGTCTTCAGGCTTGTCAGCCCCTGCCGCAGTTGTCGCTGCGCCACCAGCCGAGCCCAGGCGCTGAATGGTCGTCTCGTTGGCCCGCATCCAGGCCAGGAGTTCTGCGGCATTCTCACGACTCGAGGCAGCCCGGTCATGAAACTGAATCACCGGCTGCCAGATCAGCAGATAAATCAATGCCAGCAACAGGGCTATACCCAGAGCAGTCAATGCCTGACGGTCGCGGGTGGGTAACTGATCATAGCGAGCAATCAGTTTGCCCACGGCCGGTTGATCCTTGATGCGTGACCACATGGGCTTATCCTCCTGAAACCGTGAGGCGGCCTCGGGCGCCGCTGGATTCGTTGACCACGGAACCGATCTGGGCCTGCAGCCCTTCGCTGGCGAGTCCGTTACGCAGACGGCTTAACCGATCATAACTGTCGGCCCGGATATCCACCACGAGTTCGCCCCGGCTCCGGCTGTAGTTAATCGAGTTAAAGGTAACAGCTCCGGGATTCTGCAGCCGGCCGTACTGATCGCCGGTGTATTTCATCAGGGTGATAAAATCCACGTCAGGGCCCTGGGAGCCAGCAACCCGTAACTGGCCTTCGATAACACGTCGTACGTTTCCGGCATGGGTTCGGCGGTCCGAGGGAAAGGCATTCCGGTAAACCGCCATAGCCTGGCTTTCGAGCTGCTCCGCCTGCTGCTGCTGGTAGATTCCCATACCCATCTCCAGCCCCATCTGGATCACGAACCAGAGTGATGCCACGGCGATAAGCGGCTTCCAGGGTTTCAGGGGGCTGCTGCCCTCCGCCTTGAACGCGAACGCCCCCTGGCACAGATTAATGGGCTGGCTCAGGTGATGGTGGTACGACCAGGCCAGGAACTCGGTTACCGAAAATTCCAACGGCTTCTTTTCGATACGAAGAAGCCCGGTGGTTCCCGAAAGCTCACTCACCAGGGCCTGGCTCGCGTCCAGATCTGCCTCGGTGCCATATAGCTGCACCGGAATTTCGGCCACCACTTCGTCAGACGAAGGCGCAGCAAGTGTCACTGCAAGCAGCGGAAGATTATCTGCCTGCATGCGCAGCCACTCTCCCCGCTGGCTCTGCAGAAGTGCCGACTCTGCATCCAGGCAGATGACCCATCCGGATTCCGCCGCTGGCAACAGTGAAGCGTCTGGATAGACGGCCTCCAGACGGGCGTGGTACCAGCCAGAAAACAGTTGGCGCCAGCGAGCCATCTGCTCGCGATCGATGGCAGCAACCCGGTAGCCCTCAGGCGTGTGCGGCCCCAGCGCGAGATGAACCGAGTCAATGTCCTGGGCTATCTGCTCCTCAACGGCATACGGCAAGGCCTGCTGAATAAAACGGGTCTGTTTCGCCGGTATATCCGCCAGACAGAAAACCGCCTCATCACCGGGAATCAGTCCGATCAGCAGCACTTTCTCCAGCGCATTCTGTGCCAGCGTTTGCTCGATATGCTCCCGTGTATCAGCCGTGCCTCTGGCCTGAGCATCGCCACTGGCATCCTGGAGCACCCAGCTGAACAGCTGGGCATCGGGGCTCTGGTCCGGGTCCGCATACGGAGGCACCGGCCGGACAAAAAGGCGGTAAGACATGGTTATCCTTCTGAGAAAGTGTAAGGTTCCTTGGTAATGCGATTCTTCTGCCCGGTATCCCTGTGAACCGTCCGGACTTCGCCCTCCGGGTTTCTATACACGGTGCTGACCATATTGACGACACGATTATCGTAGGTAATCCGTGAGACAACTTCAAAAAAACGGGTCTGAAGCGTTAACCCGTTGGCTTTCAGCCCCATCCCCGAGAACTCCGGCAGTGCCAGGAAATCCTGAAGGTTTTCGAAACGTTCTTCTTCGCGCTTGGCAATAATCGATTCCGCCTGAGCCTCATTCATATCCTCGTGCAGACTCATCAGAACCTGGGCCGTCGCGGTATTCACGTTAATGCCGACGCCGGAGACTGGCAGCGCCACCAGATGAGGCCGCAGCGCAGCATAGATTTCCTCGGTCATGCCCTCAATCAGACGCAACTCGGTAATGGAAACAAAGGGCTGGTTGCCAGTGCGATACGGAGGGTCTGCCATCAGATACTGGCCGTCTTCGGCACCATAAGCGCTGATGGCCTGGTCGTCGGCGTCCATCCAGTCAATGAGCGGGTCTACGGTGAGGCCAGTGATACCCAGAGCACGAAATAACCGGGTGAGCCGGTCTTTGGTGATGGGGTCCACTTCTCCGCTCGCGGTAACCAGATCGTTCAGGTTGATTCTGCCTCCAAGATCATCGATCTGGACCTCGGCAACACCACTGTCGTCCAGAGGCAGAATGGCAGCGTGCATGGCCCAGAACTCATCCGGGCTGTCGACCATCACACTGTTTTCCTTATCCTCTTCGTAGTCCCGAACCAGAATACGCTTGGCAAATTCCTCGGCACCCAGAGCAATACTCTGGCCTTGTTGCTGGGCCAGGTAATGGCCAGCCTTGAACACCCGCAGGCTTTGCTGGCGGGTCATGCCCGATGCCATCAATACCACCAGAGCCATCGCCAACAGCACCATGATCAGTGCGACGCCCTGCTGCCTGCTCCCGGCAAACTTAATCATTGCCGGTCACCCCGCCCGCGGCCTGGCCAGATCCGTCTTCAGCCGCGTCATCTTCCGACTCGGCCTGAGTCTCCTGTTGCTGATTGATCACCGCCTGAGCCTGCGACGGTTCAAAATCCGGCAAACTGAACGTGCGGACCAACTCACCAAAGCGTTCATGTTCCAGTGTAATCTCAATCCCGCGAGGCAAAGAGATGTCGGGTCGGGTTCCCGGGGTCATCTGCGCCAGAGCATCATCTTCCGGCCATTGCTCCTGCCAGTTACCGTTCTCATCCAGAAACCGGATTTCAAACTCCAGAACCTCGTCCAGCATCAGAATGTCCAGGCTTTCGTCTTCCTGCCCCTGATCCACCACAGGCCAATACCGACGGCGCAGTTCAGTTCCGGTATATTCCCAGCCGACGCGCTGCAGACCGCTACGCCGGAGACCAAGCGGATTGCGCCAACCCTGGCGGGTCAGCATCAACGCAAACGCATCATCCCTTGAGGTTAAGGACGGTGAATAATCACCATAAACATCCCGGGCGGGCCGGTTGATGATCTGGGTGATGTCACGTTCCAGCAGCAACATGGTTTTCTGCAAGCCGTCGAACGCCTGGGCAACCTCATCCACCCGGTCCCGGGAGTTCATTACACTGCTCACCACCTGCCAAACACCCAGCCCGATCACGGCTGTGATAGTGACGGCAATCAGTACCTCCATCAGCGTAAAACCGGACTCCCCGGCTAACCTGACCTGGCGCGCGGGCATGCCCATCAGGTTTCTCCCAGGAAGGCAGCCACGGTATGAACAGCAAACGGTTCCGACTGCGCCCCGGAGTATTTGGCTACGGTTACCTCAATCCGCCGCATCGTGGGCTCTGCCGTAGCCTCAACAACGGTGGTGACCCGCCAGCGGAAATTTCCGAAGTCGGTATCTTCCGAATTCTCCGAAATCCCTGGCAGCTCATCCTGAAGCCGTAGTTCGTTAATCCGGTTTTCCGCCACCCAGCCTGCCAGCGTCTTGTCACGTATGCGCTCAAAACTGGTGATGTAATTCCCGCCCACTTCGGCGGCGGCCGTTGCAATCAGACCGAACACAAGCAATGCGACGAGGACTTCAATCAGGGTGAAACCACGCTGAGGCCGACTCATGACTCATCCCCGGAACCAGGTTTGCGCCATTCCAACGGCGAGACGCCATCTGAAGCAACTACGTGCATCAGGTCAGTGTCCCGGCCCAGGGTGAATTCGATTTCAAACGGTGTGGTTTCACCACTGGAGAAGAACACCACGTCTGGCCTGAGCCGATCCTCGGCCGAGGCCAGTCGCGGAGCGTCACTTTCAATATACTGGGTAACGGTCAACCATTCCGGGAGGGTTCGCTTGTGGAATATGCGCTCACCTGAGGATTTCCACTCGCCTGTCTTATCCTGAAACGCCACGAACCGATAACCGTCTTCTTCCAGCAGCAAGCCCATTTCCAGGTTATTGAGAACCGCCTGTTCCTGTGCCGTTTGCATCAGGAGGTAGAGCTCCCGAACCTGGCTTTCCAGCTCGCGCTGCTGGGAGCTGCCGGCCATATTGAACACCGCCAGTGCCGCCAGCAGTCCGACGATGATCAGGACTACCAGAATCTCGATCAGCGTAAAGCCGTTTTGGTCAGCCCTGCGGCCCACAATCAATCAGTTCCCGCTGTCCCAGACACTGATATCAGCGGCATCGCCATCCCCGCCTTCCTGGCCGTCAGAACCATAGGAATACAGATCGTACGGCCCGTCTACACCAGGGCTGACATACTGGTAGTTGTTACCCCAGGGGTCTTCGGGAACATTTTTTAGGTAGCCGTCCGGGTTCCAGTTCTTCGGCTCAGGGCTGCCGCTGGGCTTGTTGACCAGTGCTTCAAGGCCCTGCTGGGTAGAGGGATAATGGCTGTTGTCCAGGCGATACAGGTCCAGTGCGTTGGCGATGTTACTGATCTGGGTTTCGGCCACCGTTACTTTGGCCTGATCACTGCGCCCCATGATGTTGGGCGCCACAATTGCCACCAACAGGCCGAGAATGACCATCACTACCATGATTTCGATCAGGGTGAAGCCCTTGGTCCGGGCCAGCGCTTTCGGTTGGTTCATGCTCATAGTTTCACTCATCTTGGGTCCGTTGTTTCTCGTCGCTTTCAGAAAAGTTTTCTGGCTTCCTTGCTGGCCCGACGGCGGGCCATCATCCCACCAGGTTGCTCATGTTCAGAATCGGCAGCATGATCGCCAGAACAATAATCAGCACCACAGCCCCCATGAACAGCAGCATCATGGGTTCAAACAATCCCACAATAGCGGCGATCTTGGATTGCAGGGTGTTTTCCTGCATGCGGGCCGTGCGTTCAAGCATACTGTCCAGCTCGCCACTGGCCTCGCCACTGGCAATCATATGCAGCATCATTGGCGGGAAGTAACCGGTCTGGTCCAGTGAACGGTGCAACGATCCCCCTTCACTGACCTTCCGGGCAGCCTCCCGCAGTTCCTGCCGGAGGTAATCGTTGGAAAGCACCTCCCCTGCAATGCGCATGGCTTCAACCAGTGGTACACCACTGGTGGTCAGAATGCTCAGGGTACTGGCGTAGCGAGCCGTATTCACGCCTCGTACCATGCCTGCAAACAGCGGCAGGTGAAGTAGCCGCTTGTGAAACTTCAGACGCACCGCCGGCTTGGTCAACGCGAAACGGAACCCGATGATCGCCACCACCAGCAAGATTAGAAGGTAGACTCCGAAACTACCGAGAAATTCCGACACCGAGAGCATAGCTACCGTCAGCGCGGGCAGCTCCTGCCCCTGCTTAAGAAAGACTTCGATAATGTCGGGCACCACATAGGTGAGCAGGAACACCACAATGGCAATAGCTACGACACTCAGGATAATCGGGTAAATGGCAGCCAGCTGAATCTTCTGGCGGGCTTCCTGGCGGCTTTCCGTGTAGTCCGCCAGCCGGTTCAGCACCAGGTCAAGATGCCCGGCATGTTCACCGGCAGCGACCGTGGAGCGGTAGAGCCGGGGAAAGGCCTTGGGGAATTCACCGAAGCTGTCCGCCAGTGTGTAGCCTTCCATCACCTTGGCCCGGATCGCAATCAGCATGCTGCGAATCCGCGGCTTGGTGGATTGCTGGGCGGCCGCACTCAGTGCCTGCTCGACCGGAATCCCGGACTGGATTAGCGTGGCCAGCTGTCGGGTGACCAGCGCGAGATCAGCTGCGCTCAGAGAACCGCGGCTACTTAGTGGGTTGCTACGGGCCTGTTTTTCTACGGCCGCTTCCACCGCCAGCGGGGTCAGCCCCTTTTCCCGGAGTTGCTGGCGCACCGCCCTGGGCGCGTCGGCTTCCAGCACGCCCTGTTTCTGCTTGCCTCTGGCATCCAGTGCTTTGTATTCGTAGGCCGGCATGGATTACTGGCTCCGGTGGGTCACACGCAGTACTTCTTCCACCGTGGTTACGCCATCCAGAATCTTCTGAACGCCATCGGCATGAATACTCGGGCTGTGCAGGCGGGCCTCCCGTTCCAGATCCAGCTCCCCTGCGCGTTTATGAATAAGGGTGCTGATTTCTTCCGTGATCTCGACCACCTCGTAGATACCAATCCGGCCCCGATAGCCCAACTGGTTACAATGCTCACAGCCTTTGGCGCGGAAGATGGTGGGCGGGTTGGCCGGGTCCTGCTGGAGGAACTCACAATGCTCTTCGGTAGGAATATAGGGCTCGCGGCAGTGGGTACAGAGTACCCGCACCAGCCGTTGCGCAACGATACCGACAAGACTGGAGGAGATCAGGAAAGGCTCGATACCCATGTCCATCAAACGGGTAATGGCACCCACGGCGGTATTTGTGTGCAGGGTAGACAACACCAGGTGCCCGGTCAGACTCGCCTGAACGGCAATCTCCGCGGTTTCCAGATCCCGGATTTCCCCGATCATCACCACATCCGGATCCTGGCGCAGAATGGCTCGCAGGCCCCGAGCAAAGGTCATATCCACTTTCGGGTTCACCTGGGTCTGCCCAATCCCCGGCAGGTTGTACTCGATCGGATCCTCGACCGTCAGTATGTTGCGGCTGCGATCATTGATTTCCTGCAGAGAGGCGTAAAGCGTGGTGGATTTACCGGAACCTGTGGGACCGGTCACCAGCAGAATACCGTACGGACGATAGATCAGCTTGCGCAGGGTTTTCAGATCCTGCCCGGCCATGCCGAGTGACTCCAGCCGAATGGTGCCCGCCTGTTTGTCGAGCAGGCGCAGTACCACCCGTTCACCACTGGACGAAGGCATGGTCGACACCCGGATATCAACTTCCCGGCCGGCCACCCTCAAAGCAATGCGGCCGTCCTGGGGTACCCGCTTTTCGGCAATATCGAGTTTTGCCATAACCTTGATCCGCGAGACCAATAATGGTGCCAGCGCCCGCTTGGGCTGGACCACTTCCCGCAACACGCCGTCAATCCGGAACCGGACAATCAGCTGTTTCTCATAGGTTTCGATGTGAACGTCCGAGGCGTTGGTTTTGACCGCCTCGGTAAGAATGGCGTTAATGAGGCGGATAATGGGAGCGTCATCTTCCTGCTCCAGCAGATCCTCCGTTTCCGGAACTGAGTCCGCCAAGGAGGCCAGATCCATGTCGTCACCGATCCCCTCCACCATTTGCATGGCTTCCGCCGAATCGTTCTGATAGGCGGCATTCAGGGCCTGATCGAAGCGGTCCGGCTCAACGGTAGAGAACTTCGCCCGCCCACCGCTCACGCGGTTTGCCTCGGCCAGTGCGGTGTGGGAAGCCCCCGGGCGCACTAGAATGACCGGCTCGCCCTCTTCGTTGCGGGTAAGGATGACTCCGTTACGCTTGGCGAAGGTAAAGGGAAGTCGGCCCAGCGGCGCATCCTGCGGCTGAATGTCGGTTTGGGTGGTCAAGCTCGTCCTCGTTAAATCCGTCTGGTCACTGATTGTTCTTATGGGGCCACCCATTACGACGGCCCTCCACGTTGTCAGCGTAAGCAAAAAGGCTACCACAGGAATGGGAACCACTGAACAACTCTATACACTATACTGCCACTAATTCATTGCAGTCTGATAACCTGTGAGCTTTTTACGATTTCCCAATGCATTCAGGAACGACAATGCTTGCAATTGATCGAAGGACTCCGCTGCTTCTGGCCATAGCAGCAGCAACGGCCATGCTGGCGCTGACCGGCTGGCAAGGCTATCAGTTCTGGCAGAATGAAACCCAACGTACCCCGCCCCAACCGACCCGGGAAGCTTCAACAGGTGCAGATCAGGCCAGAACCGTGCCTGATGTTCAGTTGTCGGATCTGGAAGTGTTCGGCTCGGCGACTGCCACCCCGCAAAGTGAAGACACCAACACAGAAAATCTGCCGGAAACCAATCTGCGCCTCTCCCTGCGTGGTGTCCTGGCAGCAGACGGCGACTTCCCCGGCAGCGCCCTGATCGAAGATGACAAAGGCAAAACCGAGGCCTTTCTGGTAGGTGATGAACTGCCCGGAAATGCCAGGCTTCGTACTGTGTTTGCCAATCGGGTCATCATTGAGCGATCCGGCAAACTGGAAAACCTCTACTTCCCGGAGACCGAAGATCGCTCCGGGGTCGATTTCGCAAGCAATGACGAGCCTGCTTACGAAGCTCCCCCACAGCAAGAGGTTCAGGTGCAGAGAGCACGCCCCCAGACCAGCGCCTCGTCGGCCGACCAGCAACAGCGGCGAGAGGAAATTCGTCAACGGCTGGAACAGTTACGCCAGCGGCTTCAGAACAACAACTGAGGCCCGCCATGGAAGCGGCAAGCAGACTCACACGTTGCCAGTCCCTGTTGCTTCCCCTCATCCTTACCGTGTCTGTTGTCAGCGCTCTTGAACTAAGCAGCCGCCTGATGACCTATGTGTTGGAAGAGTTCGGCGAAGCCGCGCACCAGCGACTTGAGAACTGGCAACGCCTGCACGCGCTGGCTGCCAACGCTCCGACAGATCGCCAGCTTCGGCTGGTTAATTCCTTCTTCAACCGGGTGACGTTTGTCAGCGACATCCGCCACTGGGGCCAGGAAGACTACTGGGCCACGCCGGTGGAGTTGCTCACCACCAACGGCGGTGACTGTGAAGACTTCTCCATCGCCAAGTACCTCACCTTGAGGGCCATGGGCGTCCCGGATGACCAACTCCGGATTATCTACGTCAAGGCACTGGAGTTGAACCAGGCCCATATGGTCCTGGCCTGGTATAAAACGCCGGGCTCCGACCCGTTGATTCTCGACAACCTGATCAATGACATCAAACCGGCATCCCAGAGAAACGATCTGGAACCGGTATACAGCTTCAACGGTGAAGGCCTGTGGCTGAACCGCACATCCGGCGACAATGCCAGAATTGGCGATGCCCGGAAGCTGGAGCATTGGCGGGATCTTAACGACAGGCTGACCGAAGCCCTCCGCCCTTAAAAAGAAGGCGCTATGAGTACCGATTGTCGGTAAATGACAGCGAGCTTGTCGCTCTCTGACACTGGTAACGGCCGGCCAGCCGTTAGAATGCCCGCAATTCGATAAACGATGGAGCAGCACAGAATGCGACGCTGGAATGGATGGGGTGACGAACAGTTCTCACTGGAATTACCGGAGCAAGGTCAGGCCTTTCTCACAGATCGTGTGGGAGGCGGCTCCCCGCTGGCGGATATCACCCTGCATGCAGCCTGTGAGCAGGTTCCGGAATCCCGGTTGCCCTCAGACCCACAGGTTGATGACCTGATCGACCGAAGCCCGGAAACCCGGGTCCGACACGCCCGGGGCCAAAGCCTGCCAGACTGGCTGGCCATGCGCAGCGGTGATATTGGCGAGTTCCCGGACGGCGTGGCCTTCCCGAACACCAGTACCGATGTACGCGCCCTGCTCCATTACGCCAACGACAAGGATATCCAACTGATCCCCTACGGGGGTGGCACCAGCGTAGCTGGGCACATCAACCCGGTAGACCAGGGCAAACCGGTTCTGACCGTCAGCCTTGCGAACCTTAACCGCCTGATGGATCTGGATCGGGAGAGCCAGATCGCCACCTTCGGAGCAGGCACCCCCGGCCCGCTGGTGGAATCCCAGTTAAGAGCCCATGGCTATACCCTGGGACACTTCCCTCAGTCGTTCGAGCTCTCCACGATTGGCGGCTGGGTGGCATCCCGCTCCAGTGGCCAGCAGTCACTGCGGTACGGCCGCATAGAACAGCTGTTTGCCGGCGGCCGGATTGAAACCCTGCAAGGCACCCTGACAATCCCCACCATTCCGGCCTCCAGCGCCGGCCCGGATGTCAGGGAAATGATCCTCGGTTCCGAGGGCCGGCTGGGCCTGATTACCGAGGTCAAAGCCCGGATCAGCCGTCTGCCTGAACAGGAAAGCTTTCATGTGGTGTTCTTCCCGGACTGGGACAAGGCCCGAACCGCCGCTCGCAAGCTGGTTCAGAACCGGGTTCAGCTTTCCATGCTACGACTGAGCAACGCCATTGAAACCGAAACCCAGCTGGCACTGGCCGGGCATCCGAAACTGATCGGGCTACTGGAACGTTTTCTGGCTTTCCGCGGTGCGGAAGACGGCAAATGCATGATGACCTTTGGCGTAACCGGCAGCAAAGCCCAGTGCCGGGGAGCACTTGCGGAGGCCCGCAAACTCTGCAGTGACTACAAAGGGGTCTATACCGGCACAAAACTTGGCGCCAAGTGGGCGGAGAAACGCTTCACCATGCCCTACCTGCGCGAAGCCCTGTGGCAAATGGGCTACGCCGTGGACACCCTGGAAACCGCCACCGACTGGGACAACGTTGATACCCTGATGAACCGGATTGAAACCAATCTCAGGGAAAGTCTGGCAGACAGGAACGAGCGAACCCACGTATTTACCCACCTGTCCCACTTTTACGGCCAGGGTTGTTCCATCTATACAACCTATGTTTTCCGGGTTGCGGATAGCTATGACGAGACCCTGAGCCGCTGGCAACATCTGAAGAACACCACCTCAGACCTTATCGTGCGGCACCGGGGCACCATCAGCCATCAGCATGGCGTAGGCAAGGACCATGCCCCCTTCCTCCCTGTCGAAAAGGGAGAGCTGGGTATGCGTGCAATTCGTTCGCTGACCCAGAGCTTTGATCCGGACCAGCGCCTGAACCCCAAAACTCTGCTGGATTGAAGTGATCATGGATCGACAACAGATACTGGAAAACCTGAAGGGCGAAACGCCGACCTTCGATGTGGTAGTGGTCGGCGGCGGCATTACCGGCGCCGGCGTTGCCCGCGAAGCCGCGGGCAGCGGCTTGAAGACGTTGCTGGTGGAGCAGAAAGATTTCGCCTGGGGCACCTCCAGCCGCTCTTCCAAGATGGTCCATGGCGGACTTCGCTATCTGGCCAGCGGACACATCGGGTTAACCCGCGATGCCGTCCGGGAACGCGAACGCATGTTGCAGGAAGCGCCTGGACTGGTCGATCCACTGCCTTTCCTGATGCCCCACTACAAAGGCAGCTTCCCGGGCCCCGGGCTGTTACAGATGCTGCTGGCCATTTACGACCGCCTGGCCGGCACCCGCAGCCATCAGAAATATACGCCAGCGGAAACCCTGAACTGGGCCCCGGGGCTCGATACTGCCAACCTGCGCGCCACTAGTCGTTTTACCGATGCGGTGACAGACGATGCCCGCCTGGTCCAAAGGCTGATTGCCGAAGCCTCCCACGACGGCGCCATGTGCCTGAACTACGTCGCCGCGACCGCCGTCGACCGGGATGATAACGGAACTGTCTGCGGATTAAGACTGACTGCCGAAGAAAATGCAAAGCAGAGCGCCATCACGGTCAATACCCGATGCGTTATTAACGCTACCGGCGCCTGGGCCGATCGGTTGCAGAAACAATCAGCGACGGATCACCCGCTCACTATCCGACCGCTGAGAGGCAGTCACCTGGTCATTCCGTGGCACAAGCTGCCGGTGACCTGCGCGGTTTCTCTGATGCACCCGGATGACCGAAGGCCTGTATTTGCCTTCCCCTGGGCAGGTGCCACGGTTCTGGGAACTACCGATCTCGAACACGCCAAAGATCTGAACGAGGAGCCGGCCATCACCGGCGGGGAAGTAAATTATCTGCTGCAAATTGCCACCCGTTTATTCCCCGGTGCGACCATTGAACGGGCCGACGTGCTGTCCACCTGGGCGGGCGTTCGACCTGTGGTCACCGACGGCGGAGGTAAAGCTCCGTCCCGGGAGAATCGGGAACACGCCATCCGGCACGACAATGGCCTGATCAGCATCGCCGGCGGGAAGCTCACCACCTTCCGCCAGATGGCACGACAGGCGTTGGCCATGGCCCTGGGTGATCAGCATGAAGATCGGCTTCGTAGCGACGAGCAACGGGTATTCACAGCCACGCCAAAAGACCGTAAACCCGATGATATTCCGGCGCTGACCTGGCATCGACTGGGCGGCTATTACGGCCCGCACCGCCGGTCAATCGTGACCAGCGGTGACGCCACCGAAATCCCGGACACCGGTGTGCTCTGGGCCGAACTGGAATGGGCCTGTCGCCATGAACAGGTTCAGCATCTGGATGATCTGATGCTGCGACGTACCCGCCTGGGGCTGGTCCTGCCTGACGGGGCGGCCAGTTTGCTTCCTGAAATCCGTAACCGATGCCAGAGCCTGCTAGGCTGGGATGATGCCCGCTGGCATCAGGAGCAAGAGCGATATCTGGCAACCTACCGTAAGGCCTATCAATTGCCGATGGGCGAGGATGCCCTGGATGCGTGAGACCCCACTGATACTGGCGATCGACAACGGCACGCAGAGCATCCGCGCCCTGCTGTTTGACACCCGGGGTAACTTGTTGGGCAAGGGCAAGCAGGAAATCGAGCCTTACTTTTCCGAGCAACCGGGCTGGGCAGAACAGCACCCGGAGTACTTCTGGGACAACCTTGGCATTGCTTGCCAGCAACTCTGGCAAACCACCAGCGCCCGCCCGCAGCAGGTGGTGGGCGTGACCGTTACCACGCAACGCGGCACGGTGGTCAACCTCGATCGTGAGGGCAAGCCCCTGCGGCCCGCCATCATTTGGCTGGATCAGCGCCATGCGCAGGTGGATGGGCCAGTGAAAGGCCCCTGGGGCTGGCTGTTCAAGCTTGCCCGCCTGGAAGACACCATCAGCCGATTCCGGGAAAAAACCCAGGCGAACTGGATTGCGCAGAATCAGCCGGATATCTGGGCGAAAACCCACAAGTACCTGCTGCTATCAGGCTACCTGAATTACCGACTGACCGGTGAATACCGGGATTCCACTGGCAGTCAGGTGGGCTACCTGCCCTTTGACTATAAACGTCAGTGCTGGGCCGGCCACCGGGATTTCAAATGGCAAGTGATGCCGGTGACCCCGGGAATGCTGCCTGAACTGATACCACCTGGTGAACAGATCGGAACCCTGCTGCCTGAGGCGGCGGCGCACCTTGGCCTGCCGGGTGGACTGCCCGTCATCGCCGCGGCATCGGACAAAGCCTGCGAAATTCTCGGCTCCGGCGGTCTGTCTCCGGAGACCGGCTGCATGAGCTATGGCACCACGGCCACCATCAACACCACCAATGCCCGCTATGTGGAACCCACCCGGTTCATGCCGCCGTATCCGTCTGCCCTGCCCGGCCACTATTCCACCGAAGTCATGATCTATCGGGGTTTCTGGATGGTGAGCTGGTTCAAACGGGAATTCGGGCTGCGGGAGCAGAAGCTGGCAGAACAGAAAGGTATTGAACCCGAAGCCCTGTTTGACGAACTGGTGAACGCCGTACCGCCAGGTTCCATGGGTTTGATGCTGCAGCCCTACTGGAGCCCCGGCGTGCGACAGCCAGGCCCGGAGGCCAAGGGTTCCATTATCGGCTTTGGCGACGTGCACACACGAGCTCACGTCTATCGGGCCATACTGGAAGGGCTGGCCTACGCCTTGAAGGAAGGCAAGGAACGCATCGAGAAACGCAGCGGCCAGGCTATCAAGCGGCTGCGAGTAGCAGGCGGCGGCTCCCAGAGTGATGCTGCCATGCAGTTGACGGCGGATATATTTGGCCTGCCGGCGGAACGCCCGCACACCTATGAAACCTCCGGACTGGGAGCGGCTATTGATGCCGCCGTGGGGCTGGGATTACACCCGGATTTCGACACGGCGGTACGGGCTATGACCAGAACCGGCCGGGTATTCGAGCCCAACCCGGAAGCATCTGCGCTTTATCAACGTCTCTACCGGGAGGTTTATCAGGATATGTATCCCCGCCTGCAACCACTGTACAAAAAGATCCGGGAGATTACTGGCTACCCGCGCTAACCCCGATGGTGACATTTTATTCAATAGAACCTATACTGATGAAATTTCATCACGGGAGGTCAGGGCATGTCAGAAGCGGTTCGCGTAGCACCGGAATCCAGCGATAAAGCTCTGCTGTCCAAGGCTCTGCTGAACGCGGCGAAAGCCTTTGGTCTGCCACAAGCGGAAATCGCAGCCGTGGTTGGCCGAAACCGCACAGGTCTGACCCGCGACGGCATCGATCCGGCCAGCAAGTCCGGTGAACTGGCACTGTTGTTTATCCGGCTATACCGTAGCGTCTATGCACTGACCGGCGGTGAACGGGAGGCCATGACCCATTGGCTGAACACGCCCAACCACTATTTTGATGATACACCCAGAGAGATGATCCAGACCACGGAAGGCCTGGTTCGGGTGGTTCACTACCTGGATGCCATGCGGGGGCGGATTTGAATTATCGGGAACGGATTGCCCAGTCCATCGCACCGCTGCAAGGCAGCCTGTTCCGGGTGGTGGAAAGTCAGGAAGACATCGCGACGGCCCGCATCGTAGACAGTATGCAGGAACAGAATCGACTGGAGGAACTGCTGGAAAGCAACAAACCACCGGTGCCCGGCACGGCACGAAAACGCCATTACCTGCTGACCACCCCGTTCCGCTACCCACCCCTGAAATACGGCTCACGTTTTGGCCGCAATTTCGAACCCAGTCTGTTTTACGGAGCCATGGCCATTCCCGCTGCCCTGGCGGAAACCGCGTTTTACCGGTTTGTGTTCATGAGCCACCTGAAAACCCCGTTCAAGCGCCCGTTAACCACCTTGCACACGGTGTTCAGCGCCCGATTCCGCACGGAACGAGGTGTTCGGCTGCAGTCTGAACACTGGCAGGATCTTCATTATACGCTGACAGATCCAGTCAGCTACCGGGAAAGCCAGGCTGTGGGTACCGACATGCGTAGCCTGCAAGTGGGCGCCTTCCAGTTTCTCTCAGCCCGCGCCCTGCAAGCCGGCCTTTACGCTCTTCCGTATCATCCAGACAACGGCGTTGAGGGCGTCAATGTGGCCTTGTTTAATGCCAGCGTGTTCCGGGACGCCGCACCCAGAAGTTATCAAAAACTGATTGCCGTGACGTCGCCCAGCCAGGTGTCCATGAGCCTGTCGGAACCGGATGGCAGTAAACAGGTTTACGAATTCAGCCTGGACCAGTTTCTGATAGAGGGCGAACTGCCTCAGCCGGCGCCGTAGCTTCTGCCGTTTCTCTCTCCTGAAGATCGGCCTGCCAGCCGCCTCCCAGCGCCTTGTACAGATCCACCGCTGCAATCAGCCGATTCAACCGCACCTGACTGAGTTGCTGCCGGGCATCAAATACGGTTCGCTGGCTTTCCAGCAAGGTGAGCAGGTCATCTGCCCCTTCCCGGTAACGCACTTCGGTCAACCGTAAGGTCTCTTCCGCCTGAGTCAAAATACTCTGTAACCGCTGCTCCTGACCCAGGTACAGCGCTTCTCTGTCGAGTGCATCCCCGACTTCCTGGAATGCCGAGAGCAGGCTGGCACGGTAATTCTCCAACAAAGCCACCCGCCGGGATTCCGAAATGGCCACATTGTTGCGACGCTGGCCTCCATCAAACAGAGTCTGGCTGAGGGCAAGCAGGCCATTGGCGGTTTGCAGTGGGTCTGCCAGGCTTAAAAAGCTGTTGGTAGAGAAGCGAACCGCGCCGCTGAGCGACACCGATGGCATCAAGGCCGCCCTGGCCTGCTCGACGTCCGCACTGGCGGCCATCAGCCGAGCCTCCTCAGCCGCCAGGTCCGGTCTTCGGGTAACCAGGCTGGCCGGCGTTTCCGGGTTGATCTCCGGCACTTGAACCGCAAGTAGCCCAGCCTCCGGAATCTCTTCCGTAAACGGATAATCCCCGGTCAGTAGCCGCAAAGCCGCTAACCGTTGCCGGGCCTGATACTCCAGTGGAGGCACCGCATTCTTCAGGTTCAGTACGGAGGTTTGCTGGCGGGACAATTCCGAGCGATCGGCCACACCGTTACGATACCGGGCCTCGACGAGGGCCAGTGTTTTTTCACCCAGTTCCAGATTCCGACGCGCAATATCCACGCGCTGCTGCAACTCCTGCCATTCGAACCAGGTACTGGCTACCGAGGCCACCAGCGTCATTCGGGCGGCGTCATAGTCATACTCCGAGGCCTGGAAACCAGCGAGAGCCCCGGCTTCCGCGGCGGATAGGCGACCCCAGAGATCCAGCTCGTAGTCAACCGACAGCCCGAGGCTACTCGAACCACTGGTGACACGATCTTGACCGGAGGCCTCGCTTGCCTGCTTACCCGTGCTCCCCGACGCACCAAGGGTCGGCAGCAAGGCAGCTCCGGCGTTGCGCAACTGCAAATCTGCCTGAATCACTGCCTGAGCGGTGGCAGCCAGATCCGGATTATTCGAAAGTGCCCGGTCTATTAAACGGTTGAGTTCTTCATCATCGAAGGTATACCACCAACGCGCACCAACCGCTTCGCCGGCGCCAGCCCCGATGTGCCACTGGGCCGGCGGATTCACCGGCCGCTCGATGGGTTGTGGCTGAAAGCCGGCACAGCCGGTCAACAACACCGACACCAGTGCAATATGGCGAACGCTCATAACATTACTCCGAGGCCAGTGCATGAACAGGGTCCAGATGGGCGGCCTTACGGGCGGGCAGAAATCCGAACAGCAGGCCCGTGGCAAAAGCGCAACCAAAGGCCAGAGCCATGGGTAGCAGCGTCATGTGAATAGGTGTTCCCAGTGAGCCAATAATCCGGGTTGCCGCAATGCCGATGACAACACCAATCAACCCGCCAATGGCCGATACCAGCCAGGCCTCGGTCAGAAACTGCTGCAGGATATTCCATGCCCGGGCACCGGTGGCCATGCGAATACCGATCTCGCGGGTACGTTCGGTGACGCTCACCAGCATGATATTCATAACCCCGATACCACCCACAAGCAGGGAAATTGCTGCAATAGAGCCCAGCAGCCAGGTGAGTGTATTCTGGGTTTCCGAAATGGTTTCAATCAATGAAGCCATGTTGCGGATAGTAAAGTCCTCAATACCATGGCGGGCCATCAGAGTGTCGTGGATGAGGGCTTCGATCTCATCCATACGATCGATATCGGCGACAGCCACGGTGATGTTGCGCAGGTGTGTTTGCCCGAAGATGCGCAGGCTGCCCGTGGTGTAGGGAACAAACACCACATCGTCCTGGTCCTGCCCCATGGGAGAGGCGCCTTTTTCATCCATCACACCAATCACCTGAAACAGCACGTTGTTAACCATCAGGTGTTTGCCGAGAGGGCTTTCGTCGGGAAACAGGGCGTTGGCGGTGGTTTTGCCGAGTACCGCCACAGCTGCATAGCTGGCTTCATCCTCGGCGCTGAAGAAGGTGCCTTCAACGATAGGCCACTGGCGGGCAACCGGGAAGCGGAAGGAGGTGGCATTGATCTCGGCCGAGTGATCCCGGTTGGAATAGCGCAGCGTCTGGCCGCCAGTCAGTTCAGGTATTGCTGCAAGAATACCCTCTATCTCATTGATTGCTTTGAAGTCAGATGGTACCAGCGTGGTCACGCTCCAGCGCCCACCCCGCTGATCGGGCCCACCGGGGCGCACCAGCAGCAGATCACTGCCCATGGTGCTGATTCTGTCGACCACATCCTTTCGGGCCCCCTCCCCGATCGCCAGCATGGTGATCACTGAGGCAACCCCGATTACGATGCCAAGCAGGGTCAACGCCGTCCGAAACAGGTTACTGTGCAGGGAACGCACCGCGCTTTTCAGGGCTTCCTGCCAGTCGCCAAGGCGGGAACGGCGACGGCCATTCTGGTCGGTTGCTGGCATCGGGACCGAGGGCACTTCTGCGCCGGTGTCCTCAACAATCTCACCATCGGCAATGCGAATCTGCCGTCGAGCCACGGTTGCCACATCGGGGTCGTGGGTGATCAGGATAATGGTGTGGCCCTGCTCAGAAAGATCGGTTAACAGCCGGATCACTTCCTGGCTGCTTTTGCTGTCCAGAGCACCGGTCGGTTCGTCTGCGAAGATCAACTGGCCGCCATTCATCAGGGCCCGAGCAATAGACACTCGCTGTTGCTGACCACCCGATAACTGTGCCGGCCTGTGCGACAGCCGCTCGCCCAGCCCAAGCCCGGTGAGTAACCGTTCTGCCCTTGCGTGCCGCTCGGCCGGCGCCATTCCGGCGTAAATGGCGGGGATCTCCACATTCTCACGGGCAGTCATCCCGGGCAGCAGGTTGTAACTCTGGAATACAAAACCAAAGGCGTCACGCCGAAGCAGTGCCAGTTCGTCCCGGTCCAGGGCGGATACGTCCCTGCCATCGAATCGGTACTGGCCAGCGCTGGGCTGATCCAGACAGCCGAGGATGTTCATCAGGGTAGACTTGCCGGAGCCCGATGGCCCCATAATAGCCACAAACTCACCGGGCCAGATCTTCAGATCAATGCCTTTGAGTACAGGAACCGCCAGTTCACCCTCACCAAAGGATCGGGTAATGCCATGAAGCTCAATCAACGGCCGCGGACTCATCTCAGCATACCCCGAAAGGCAGATCTGCCATCACCCTGAGCGGCCCGTGGATCCCGGTTTGCGAGCACGACCTGGTCACCCTCGCTCACCCCGGACCGCACCTCCACGTATACCCGGTTGCTGATGCCGGTTTCGATGTCCCGAATCTGTGGCTGCCCTTTTGCATCCAGGACCTTGACCTGGTTTCTCGCCACCGCACTGACCGGCACCCGCAATACATTCAGCGCCTCATCCTGGATAAAGAATACCTGGGCGGTCATCTGGGGCAACAACCGCCCCTCCTGGTTATCGACCGTAAACAGGGCGTTGTAGAGCACCACGTTGTTGGTTACTTCGGGAGTTGGCTCAATGTACTGCAACTCTCCATAGAGCTTATGCTCGGCATCGCCGAGTGTGGTGAAGTACACCCGCATGCCTGGTTGCAGCTTGCCGACGTCGGCCTCGGACACCTGGGCACGCACCCGCATGGTGCTCAGGTTGGCAATGCGCATAAGCAACGGCGCGGTCTGGCTCGCGTTCAGGGTTTGTCCCTGGCGGGCCTCAATAGAGACCACGGTCCCGTCCATGGGCGCATAGATTCGCGCATAACCCAGGTTGGCTTCCTCGGCCCGCAGTGTAGAGGAGGTCTGTTCAATCTGGGCTTCAAGCATGGCCAACTGCGCCCGGGCGGACGCTAAAGATGCTTCGGCGGTCTGCAGGGATTCCCGTGTGGTCGCGTCTTCGCGCCATAGGTTCTGCTGGCGCTGGAACTGGATCTCCGCCAGCCGCAGCTGGGCCTTGCGATCGGCTAACTGGGCCTGCTGGTTCTTCAGCTGGGCGCGGGTGGCATCCACTTTCGCCACATACACGGTAGGGTCGATTTCCGCCAGCAGATCGCCAGTGCTAACGGGTTGGCCCACTCTTACGTGAATCAGCTCCAGCTGACCGGAAACCTGTGCACCCACATCCACATAATTACTCGGTTCAAGCACGCCGGTGGCCGAAACCAGATTCTGGATGTCCCCTCGGCTCACCGCCACGGTATTCAACGCCGGCTCATTGCCGTTACCGTTGCGGGCATACCAATAGGCAGCGAAAGCCAAAGCGCACAGTACAACCAGAAATCCAACCCACTTCAGCCAGCGATGCCCGGCACGGGTAGCAGAGGCCATTCAGATATCTCCACGAGTTCAAATCAGACCGAACCATAGAGAACTGATACCGGAAAAAGAAGCCGGGGATCAGGGTTTTGCGAAACCTTTACACGAACGATCTCAGGCGCAAAGAGGATATAGGGTTACAGCCCTCCTGCAGCGAGCTGAATAGCAATCGCAGCCATCATCAGGCCGATAACACCGTCAATCACACGCCACGCCGCAGGCCTGGCCAACCAGGGCGCCAGCCGGGAACCGGCCCAGGCCAGCGCGCCGAACCAAAGTACCGACGCGCTGCTGGCTCCCGCCACGAACGTGGCCGGATCCGATTGCTGGGCTCCCACTGCTGGAATTAGCAGTAACGTATCCAGGTAAACCTGGGGATTCAGCAAGGTGACAGCCAAGGTTGTCAGGATCACGCCTTTGACGGTGCTGCGCCGAGCTTCCCCTGCCGCCAGTGACGCCCTCCCCTTCAGAACCCGATAGAACGCCTGTCCTGCCAGCAAACCGAGGAACCCAACGCCCAGCCATCTGAGCACGTCCAGCGCCTCGGGCATGGCCATCAGTGCCGCACTCACACCAAACATGCCCAGAGTGAACAGCAGGATATCCGAGGTCATACACAAACCGGCCGACCACCAATGGTGTTCGCGACGAATGGCCTGACTGAGAACGTAGGCATTCTGGGCACCAATAGCCACGATGATGCCGCCACACACAACCAGGCCTGTCAGATAACTCTCAAACACCACTGCACTCCTTATGATTAATGGCGAAAGCCTACCCCGTTACCGCTATACTTGAAATTCATCCTGTTAATACCTGATAAGTTTTTCTTATGCTTGACTACAAATTGCTGGAAGCCCTTGCGGCCGTGGTCGACGCCGGCGGTTTTGACAAAGCCGGCGACATGCTGGGCATCAGCCAGTCCGCCATTTCTCAGCGAATTCGTACACTTGAAGTCAGGCTTGGCCAGCCTGTGCTGGTGCGAAGCCAAAACCCAAGAGCAACGCCCGCAGGCCAGAGATTACTCAATCATGTTCATCAGGTGCGCCTGCTGGAACGCGACCTGACCAGTTCCATTCCCTCCCTGGCCGAACCAGCCACTCGATTTCGCGTCGCGCTCAATGCGGACAGCCTCGCAACCTGGTGGGCCTCTGCCGTCGGCGACTTCTGTACCGAAGAGGGAATACTTCTGGACATGGTGGTAGAAGACCAGGACGTCGGATTGCGGCGCATGCGCGAGGGCGATGTAGCCGCCTGCCTTTGCAGCAGCCCTCAGCCGGTTGCCGGCGCCCGGTGCATACCGCTGGGAGTGATGACGTATCAGCCATTGGCCACACCGGACTATAGCCGCCGCTTTTTTCCGGACGGGCTGAACAACGGGAGCCTGCAATCCGCGCCCGCCATTGTGTTTGGGCCCAACGATCAACTCCAGCATCGGTTCCTGGCCCAGGTGGGCTATCAGGGCAAATTTCCGCACCACCTGTGCCCTTCATCCGAAGGCTTCGTAAAGCTTGCGCTGGCCGGCATGGGCTATGGAATGATTCCTGAAATTCAGGCCCGGGAGCATATCCAGGCAAATCGACTGGTTAATATCGCCCCGGGCAGCAGCCTGGAAGTACCGCTTTACTGGCACTTCTGGCGACACGGTGGGGAGTTGATGTCCCGGTTAACGCGCAAACTGCAGGATTCGGGCGAGTTGGTTTGAGTGGTTTCCGGTGATCAGGGTATCTGCCTAGAAAAAATAGCTATGCAAACCATCGAGACAGGAGTACAGTGGCGGTCGTTGGAAAGATTTAGCAAAGCATTCATCAATAAGACGCATCCCTGTTGTTATAAGTAGTGTTCGTCCTGTTTTTGATCACGCCAGTTTTTATGTTTCCGCACACCGCTGACCTGCCCTCACAACGAGACCAGGCAGCACATTAAATGATTGAATTCAGGATAGTAAAATATGTCTACTGTTACCGGTACTGTTAAGTTCTTCAACGAATCCAAAGGCTTCGGCTTTATCACTCGTGAAGGCGGCCCGGACGTTTTCGTTCACTACAGCGCCATTCAGGGCGGCGGCTTCAAGACTCTGGCAGAAGGCCAGCAGGTTGAATTCACCGTGACTCAGGGCCAGAAAGGTCCTCAGGCGGAAAACGTAGTTGGTCTGTAATTAACAGCCCAGTACGATCAAAAAGGCAGCTTCGGCTGCCTTTTTTGTTGCCTGAATTTCCCTGTTCGTCCGTATTCATCCTTATTAGTACCATGGTCGGGCTCACCTTGAGCCACGCTAAGGCCTATAATGCCTGCTCGGGTGAATTCACTCCCCAGGCCCTCGAGGCTCAGCAAACCAGAAAAGGCCCACCATGTTTTCTGAACAGTTCTATTCCGTCCAGGACGGACGTATTGTGATTTCCGCACCCCAGGCCAGCTACTTTGCCAAAGAGATCGCCGGGGACTTCAATCCGATCCACGATCCGGACGCCCGTCGTTTTTGCGTGCCCGGCGACCTGCTGTTCACCATTGTGGTGTCCCGTTTCGGGCTCTCAGAAAATATGACCTTCAAGTTCCGTAACCTGCTTGGTGCCGAGGTTCCGCTTGAGTTCCGCGAAAGCGAAAATGGCGAAGCCATCAACGTTGTCGACGAAGCCGGTAAGGTCTACCTGGAAGTTACCCGTAAAGGCGCGGTAACCCGGGATGAAAAAGTGATCGAAGAGTTCAGTCGGTGCTATGTTGCGGCGTCCGGGAAAAACTTTCCGCACACGCTCAAGCCCTTGATGGAATCACACGGGGTGATGTTCAATCCCGACCGGCCAATGGTGATGTATGAGAGCATGAGCCTGGCTCTCACACAGTTGGAGAACCCTCACCCAGACCTCGAACTGAACAACGCGGATCTGGAAGTTGCGGGTAAACGCGGCAACGTAACGCTTGAATACAACCTGCAGTCTTCAGGCAAAACCGTAGGCGAGGTTGCCAAGCGGCTGGTACTGGGCGGCCTTCGGGAGTACTGCCCTGAGGCCATGGCCGGCATCATCGAGGAATTTTACCGGCTCAAGGCGAGAGGCACCCGCTGGGGGATGGAAAGCGCTGATCAGCCGGCAGGATTATAACGCTCAAACGTTTGCTGGCAGACATCCACGGTTACCGATAACGTTTTCAGCGCCGCAGCCCGTGCCCTACCTTCCGCACTCGCCCGGTAGAGGTGTGGAGTCATTGCCAATAAATCGGCAATGGGCTCGGCGCCTTCGAGATGCACTGTAAAGCGTAAGTCCTGAGTGCCGATTCGCCGAAATCCTTCTGGTACCAGAGCCACTTTACGGGAGTCTGCGCGAACTTCCGGATAGACAATCTCCCGCAACTCCCTCAGATGATCCTGGCCGGCGTCTACCTGTACCAGTCGCCCGCCTGGCCGTAAAACCCGCGCGAACTCCGGATACACCGGGAACCCGAAAAGGCAAAGCACACGGTCGACTGAAGCTGGTAACACCGGCAGATTGGCATTGCTGCCAACCACCCAACCTGCGCGTTTTTCCATGCGCGCCGCCGCCAGCACCGCCCACTTGGAAATGTCCAGTCCGAGCAACGATAGTGAGATTTCGCCCTCCTGGGACGCTAGTTGGCGCAGATAATAGCCCTCACCACAGCCGGCATCCAGACAACTGAGTTCGCTGCCCCTGGCAGCGTCGTTCAGGATTGCAGCCGACACGGCATCCGCAATCGGGCGATAGTACCCCGCCTCAAGAAAGCGCTGGCGCGCGGCCACCATGACTTTGCTGTCACCGGGTTCTTTCGAGCGCTTTTTCTGAACTGGCAGCAAATTTACGTAGCCCTGGCGGGCAATATCGAAGCTATGGCCCTGCGGACAGCGCCAGACTTTGTCTTCCCGCTGCAGCGGGTTGCCGTCGAGTGGACAGGCGAGAGAGTCAAAGGAAGTGATGTTCACTGAGCGTCCAAACGTTGGAAATGCCGGGCTATTCTAACAAGGAATACCCCATCAGGCTCGCAAACGGAGGAATGGCTTCCTATTCTTGTTGTGAACGACTGAAAAGCGCATAGATGCGTTCTCACCCACCGGGAGGAGTCTCGTCCGTCATGGATAAGAAGAAGGACAGATCGTCGTCACCGTCACAATCGGAGCAAAGTGAACAGAAGTTCCATGAGTTGATTGAGAGCCTGCCGATGGTTGCCGTTCAGGGCTACGACCGGAATCGGAGGGTCATCTACTGGAATGAAGCCAGCACAAGACTATACGGATACTCCAGAAATGAGGCTAAGGGAAAACGGCTGGAGGACCTGATTATTCCGGAAGCCATGCGCGAAGCCGTCATTGAGGCCCACACCAACTGGCTCGATCACAACATCAGCATTCCCGCAGAAGAACTGGCACTGAAACACAAGGATGGCCACTTGGTTCCCGTTTACTCCAGCCATGTCATGATCAAACAGGATACCGGCGAGTGCGAAATGTTCTGTATCGACATCAGCCTGGAAGAACAAACGCAAACCAAGGCAGAACTGGTTCGCCGCGCCAGCTTTGATGATCTTACCGGGTTACCCAACCGACGCCTGATGGAATCTGAGCTTGAAAGCCGGCTGGCCGAAGCAGATCGCTGCAATCGCGAAGTTGCAGTGATCTTCATGGACCTGGACAACTTCAAACTGATTAACGATACCCTCGGCCACTATCAGGGCGACTCCCTCCTCAAATCGGTTGCCGACACCTTAAAGCAGGAATTGCGACACAGCGATCTGCTCTGCCGTTTCGGAGGAGACGAGTTCGTTCTGTTACTGTTCGATTTCCATGGCCCTGAAGGCATTCATGAATTACTTCAACGGCTGGTCAAGGCACTCGAAAGCAAGGTGCAGCTTCACGGTGATTGCTATCAGGTATCGGCAAGCTTTGGCGTCAGCCTGTACCCACACAATGGCGGCACCGCAACGGAACTTATGGGCAACGCAGACGCGGCCATGTACCGGGCAAAGGAGATCGGAAAGAATACGGTCTGCTTCTACACCTCTGATATCAACGACCGGCTCGTCAAATACCAACAGATTACCGCCCTGCTCCGACAAGCCCTGACGAATGGCGGATTGGAACTTTACTACCAGCCACAGATAGATCTGAGAACTGGCGGGACCACCTCCTGCGAGGCGCTGTTGCGGTGTTTCGACAAGGCATCAAACCTTGTCTCCCCTGCGACATTTATCCCGGTCGCTGAAAAATCCGGACTTATAAACCGTATCGGTGACTGGGTCATCGATGCCGCATGCAAACAGCTCAAAGCCTGGCAGGGAACTGAGCTCGCGGGCGTACGCATTGACGTCAATTTGTCCGGTCGCCAACTGACCAATCCACACCTGGCTGACCAGATCCTGGAAACCATCAAACACTATGGTTTGAAACCTGAGCAACTTGGGGTAGAACTCACGGAAAACGAGGTGTTTGGGAGCGAAGAAGACCAAACCAGGCAACTGGAGCGCCTCAAGGCTGCCGGGCTCCATATATCCATTGACGACTTCGGCACCGGATACTCTTCCCTGGTTTATCTTCGGAAGCTCCCGGTATGCAGCATCAAGATCGATCGAAGCTTTCTTCACTATGCCATGGAAAACGAAAGCGACATGGCCATCATGAAAGCCATGGTTACGGTCGGCCAGAGTCTCGGGTTGAGCATTCTCGTAGAAGGTGTAGAGACCGAGCAACAGGCAAAGCTGATACGGGATCTCGGATGCGATTTCGCCCAAGGCTTTCTTTACGCCAAACCAATGCCGGCGAAAGCGGCAGAGGCATTTATGAAGCCCCTGGCTTCACGCAGTTAATGAGCAACAAACATGGCCTGGCGTCCTTGCGATCAGCCCTTTTGAAGGGATAGGTCTAACACCACCGGAGTATTCTCAGGCATATAACGTTCGTTGCAGGTACTGGCATTAATGAGACGGGTTTCGCCCTGCAGGTACTCACCATAGCCCTCATGAATATGCCCGAAGACATGAGCCTTCAGTATCAGCCGAGGACTACTGCCCAAGATCACAAGACTTTGATATAAGGGAGTAAAAATGGAGGCGCGGGTCGGAATCGAACCGGCGTACACGGAGTTGCAGTCCGCTGCATAACCACTCTGCCACCGCGCCGGGGAAGCCTGGATTCTGGCTTTTGCTCTCAGGAGGCATTGAGAGACTTGGAGAAATTGGAGCGGGAAACGAGATTCGAACTCGCGACCCCAACCTTGGCAAGGTTGTGCTCTACCAACTGAGCTATTCCCGCTCTAATGTTTCAGAGGCATTGCCTCGTCAACGGCTGCGTATTCTACGGATTCCGCCTTCGCCGTCAACACCTTTTTTTCAACTTTCTGTTTTTACTGAAAATCTGCACAAAGTTTAGCCAGTAACGATTCAGGATCGATCCCCAGCCACCGCTGTGGCATTACGCGCGCCGGCCAGCTGCCCGGCAGAATCGCAGTTCAGGTAACTGGAGGACTGGAGCCACTCCTGATCGGGGTAGTATTTAAACACCAGCTGTCCGCCCTTGAGCTCGTCTACCACGGTTTTGATGATTTGATTGTCTACCGCCGGACAGCCATGACTACGGCCGATTCTGCCGTACTTTGTTACCCAGCTGTCCTGAACGTAGTCTGCACCATGGATAACAATTGCCCGCTGACGAGCCAGGTCGTTGAAACCCGGTTCCAATCCATCAAGGCGCAACGAATAGCCATGGGAACCCCGATAGGATTCGGCGGCTTTGAACAGGCCGATACTGGACTGGTGACTGCCCTCGATATTGGAAAATGCGGTTGCCTCAGCATTACCGGAGTTTTTACCGTGAGCCACGAGGTCACGAAGGATTAATTCTCCTTCGTTCAGATCGAACAGCCACAGTCTTTCTTTCGAGGACGGCAAAGAGAAGTCGATCACAGCCAGCCGCTCCGGCATTGCTGTGCCATTGCTGATGGCACAACGGGTTGCCTTGAGTGCAGCTTCGAGAACCTGCGGGCTGAGCTTGGGAGCCGCGGAGGCCAACCGTCCAAACATATCATCATTCGCGGTTTGGGCGTGGCCTGCGGCCGATAACCCAAGGGTAAAAAGCGCGCCTGCAACCAGGGCAGAAATCTTTCGTCGTTTGTGATGCTTGGGCATCAAACTTACCTCTCAACCAGATAGAAGCTGCATAAATCCGCAGATCAAAAAATGCCCCATTCTATCAATAAAAAATGAGACACCCGTCATCGCCGTACAAAAAATAAACAAGCAGTAATCAAACATACGAATTCCGGGGTGTGGCTCCGGCGTGATAGCATTGACTCAACTCAACGGGGTGCCTGGAAGGGCTGAGACCATACCCGCGGAACCTGACTCGGTTAATACCGGCGTAGGGATTGAGTCACCACCTTTCGTGGTGTTCGCGGCATGGCACCCCCGCTACTGAACAAGGTGCCAATGTATGATTTCACGCTTGATGCCCGCGTTGTTCGCCGTGTCGCTGCCGCTGATGGTTGCCGCCGATGAACCGACCGTCCTGAATGTGTATACCCATCCCTCCTTTGCCGCCGAATGGGGCCCGGGGCCCGCGGTTAAAGAGGCGTTTGAAGCCCAATGCGGGTGCTCCCTGAACTACACCGTATTGGACAGCGGCGGAGACATTCTGCAAAGGCTCCGGCTGGAAGGAAGCTCCACCCCGGCAGACGTGGTTCTGGGGCTGGATACCGGCACCATGGAGACCGCTCGGCAAACCGGCCTTCTGGCCCGCCACGGCCAATCACTGGAACGCCTGGCATTG
Organism: Marinobacter sp. RI1; assembly: GCF_041155085.1. Lineage (NCBI taxonomy): Bacteria > Pseudomonadati > Pseudomonadota > Gammaproteobacteria > Pseudomonadales > Marinobacteraceae > Marinobacter > Marinobacter sp. RI1. The sequence goes on along the minus strand of NZ_AP031605.1, from coordinate 2,412,270 downwards.
CCTGTTAACTGGGACGACGACACTTTCGTGCCCTACGACTGGGGCTATTTTGCCTTTGTCTACGATACCGAGCAGTTGTCGGAGCCGCCCTCAAGCCTTGAAGAACTGGTCAACGCGCCAGACCATCTCAAGATCATTATTCAGGATCCGCGTACCAGCACACCGGGACTCGGCCTGTTGCTCTGGTTGCATGCCGTCTATGGTGATGAAGCGCCAGCAAAGTGGCAGCAGCTCAGCGACAAGATTCTCGCAACCACCCAAAGCTGGAGTGACGGTTATTTCTCGCTATTCATGAATGGCGAAGCGCCTATGATCCTCTCTTACAGCACTTCGCCTGCGTATCACATGGCTATCGACAAAACTGACCGTTATCAGGCGGCCCGTTTCAATGAAGGACATTACCTGCAGGTGGAAGTCGCCGCCCTGGTGGAAAGCTCCGATAACAAGACACTTGCCAGAGAGTTTCTGGACTTCATGCTGACCGCGGACTTCCAGCGTCATATTCCACTGAAGAATGTGATGTATCCGGCCGTTGATCTTGGGGATGAATTGCCAGAGGTTTTCGACAAGCTGATTACACCATCCGAAGCCCTGTATATAAACCCCGCGAAAGTTGCCACCATTCGCCGACAGTTGGTGAACGACTGGCTTGATGCACTGACCGACTGAAGTGATGCCAACACACGCGAGAGCCGCCCCCTTCAGCCATTCTGGCTGGCAAATCTGGCCTGGCCTGTTACTCGGCACCGGGCTATTGCTGCTCGTGGCACTTGGCTTGTTGAGCATACTACAGGAGGCCGGAGAGCTGGATCCGGGGCGCACGCTAGCAAGCTCCTATTTCCAGAGCGTGGTCCGATTTACCCTTTGGCAGGCCTTTTTATCCGTCCTGTTAAGCCTGGCGCTGGCGGTCCCGGTGGCGACCGCCCTCGCCCGCTACAGAGGCTTCCCTGGTCGCACATTGATTCTGTGGCTGATGGAGTTGAGTCTGGTTTTACCCACTATCGTGGCAGTCTCAGGCATCATAGCGGTGTTTGGCCGGCAGGGCTGGTTCACCGGTCTGCTCAATATCTGGTTTCCTGGAAATGGATGGAATCTTTATGGGCTGAACGGCATTCTGCTCGCCCACGTGTTCTTCAATGCGCCACTGGCGGCTCGAATCCTGTTGCAGGCTCTGGATTCCATACCCGCGCCACGAATGAGAACCGCCTCTCAGCTTGGGCTCGGCGGCTGGTGGCTGTGGCGTGCGGTACACTGGCCCGCCATCAAACCGGTACTGCCCGGCGTGGCGGCACTGGTGTTCACGCTGTGCTTCACCAGTTTTGCCATCATCATGACGCTGGGCGGAGGGCCAGGAACAACCACCCTGGAAGTCGCCATCTACCAGGCACTGCGCTTTGAATTCGATTTCGCCCGTGCCGCACTGTTTGCCATTCTGCAGCTGTTGATCTGTGGCAGCCTCTGGTGGCTGGTTTTCCGGAAACGCCTGGACACCGCGGTACTGCCAAACCGACGGCTATCGCGTCAGGTCCCTCTGTTCGCATGGCGCTGGCAAGGGTTTTCAGCAAGTCTGCTCCTGGCGATTTTCACGGCCTTTCTGGTCGCGCCACTACTGGCTATTATTCTGCGCGGTTTACCGGCCTTGTGGCCAACGGCGGATGCTACTTCTATTTATAAACAGCTATTGCCGGCCACCGCTCGCAGCCTGTTAATCGCCATTCCAGCCGGGCTCGGTTCGGTGGTCGTTGCCTTGCTAACTCTGGCAGCCGCCAACCGGGCTGGTCGGCGCTGGCTGGCCCTAGTGCCAGCCGTCACCGGCTATCTCCCCTTGATCGTTCCGCCTCTGGTACTGGGGACCGGGCTTTTTATTCTGTTAAGGCCGCAATTGGGGAACACCATGCAGGGCTGGTTCCTGGTGGCACTGATCAACGGGCTGATGGCCGTGCCGTTTGTGCTACAGATACTGCGCGGACCTCTCGCAAGCCTGGACGCCGGATCACTCAAACAGGCAGACCAACTGGGCCTCCTGGGCTGGTATCGATGGCGATGGCTGTATTGGCCGCATCTGCGCCGTCCAGTTGCTCTGGCCCTGGCGTATGGTGTGGCATTATCTCTGGGTGACTTCGGTGTTATCGCCCTGTTCGGCAGCCCGGGCAAACCCACGCTCCCGGTTTTGCTTTATCAGCAACTGGGCAGTTACCGGTTGGCGGAAGCTGCAGGTACCGGGCTCTGGCTGTTGGCGCTACTGGTACTGATCTTTGTATCGCTCTCCCGTGTTCCCGGCGTTAAGTCCGGAACAACTTCCGCTGCGAGCCAACCACTGCCGGAGCCTGAACATGCTTGAGATCAAAGATCTGGCCTTCGAGTATGGGCCTGACGGCCGTCTCTGGCGATTCGATTTTTCCGTGCCTGCCGGCGAATGTCTGGCCATCCAGGGCCCCAGCGGTTCCGGCAAATCAACCCTGCTCAGTCTGATTGCAGGTTTTCTCCCGCCAGCCAGCGGCCGGATTCTCTGGTGGGACAAGCCGATCCACTTGCTAAAGCCCTGGCAGCGCCCGGTCACGAGCGTGTTCCAGGAACACAACCTGTTCGAGCACCTGGATGTATTTACCAATATTGGCCTTGGCATTCACCCCGGCCTCAAGCTGGATGAATCTCAACGCCACGCCATTGAAGCCGGACTGGAACGCACCGGGTTAGCAGGTTTCGGTCCCAGAATGCCTGGCGAGCTTTCCGGTGGCCAACGCCAGCGCGTTGCCTTGCTGCGAGCCATCCTGCGGCGCCAACCATTGCTCTTGCTGGATGAGCCGATGACTGGCCTGGACACCGAGACCCGGAAGATTCTGTACGCCATGCTGCTGGAAGAGAAAGCCCGGGGCATCACCATGCTACTGGCCAGTCACGATGAAGAAGAACGCAGAATACTGGCAGACAGCCACTGGAATCTTTAAGCTTTCAGAGAACTCAAACAGGGACTCCGTGACTCCGTGGCAAATGAACCAGGCCTATCTCAGCCACTTGGCGCCCACACTCCCGGTAACGCCGAATTCGGTGGCCATACGCTGAAGTTTTCCGGCGACTGGACTTTGTCCCACTATTCCGTCCTGAATCGGCAAACAACTGCCCTGAAACCTCGCGCAGCAGGCTGCAATCCGGATTTTTCCGGCCTGGGCCGCCTGGACACCGCCGGCGCCTCGTTGATGGTGAAATTGCTTGGCAGCGACGCTCTGATCAGCGCTCTGGAACGAGCCGAATTACCGGATGAACAGCGTGCCCTGATACACGCCGTCGCAGAAGCCATGAATCAGCCATCGGCGGATGTCGCAACCGTTAACCCTGCCGTGGCGTTCCTGGCGGAGATCGGAAAGAAGGTGACCACGCTGTGGCAACTTGTCTGGTTGCTGGCGGGGTTTATTGGTCAGACGCTGGGCACCCTGTTCTACATCCTGCCCCGGCCTACTCGCTGGCGTATAACACCCTTTGTGGCGGCACTACACGACACCGGCCTGAACGCCCTGCCCATTGTTGCCCTGCTTACCTTTCTCGTTGGCGCCGTGGTTGCGTTTCTTGGCGCGACAGTTCTTGAAGACTTTGGCGCGACCATTTACACAGTGGATCTGGTGGCGTTCTCGTTCCTGCGGGAGTTCGGCGTACTTCTGGCAGCCATCCTGCTGGCCGGCCGAACCGCCAGTGCCTTCACCGCACAGATTGGCGCTATGAAAGTCAATGAAGAACTCGACGCTATTCGCACCCTGGGGCTCAATCCGGTGGAACTGCTGGTCGTTCCCCGGGTTTTGGCGATGATGTTCAGCCTCCCCATTCTCACGTTTATCGGCATGATCTCGGGCATGGTCGGAGGGGCTGTGGTCTGCGCGGTGGCTCTGGACATTCCGCCCAGCCAGTTCATTGCCATTGTCGAACGGGATATTGCCCTGAAGCACTTCCTGGTCGGCCTTGGCAAGGCGCCGGTGTTCGCATTTCTGATTGCCGTCATTGGTTGCCTGGAAGGCTTCAAAGTGGCCGGCAGTGCTCAGTCTGTCGGGGAACACACCACCTCCAGCGTGGTGCAGTCTATCTTTATGGTGATACTGCTGGATTCCGTGGCAGCGCTGTTTTTCATGGAAATGGGTTGGTAAAGCATGGCGGATCATCCGGTCATACAGGTACGCGCACTCGACAACCGGTTCGGCAGCCACATCGTTCATGAGAAACTCGATCTGGATCTGTATCCCCGGGAAATTCTTGGAGTGGTCGGCGGCTCCGGCACCGGCAAGTCCGTTCTACTGCGCAGTATTGTTGGCCTGAATCCACCATCCGGCGGGCACATCACCGTTTTTGGTGAAGATTTGACGGAACTATCCGCCACCGAACGCTCTCGCTATGAGCAACGTTTCGGGGTTCTGTTTCAGGGCGGCGCCTTGTTCACGTCGCTGGACCTTGAGCAGAACATCGCGCTGCCGCTGATTGAACACGCCCGGCTGTCGCGGGCCGAAGCGGAGGAACTGGCCCGAATGAAACTGGCCTTGACCGGCCTGCCACCAGAAGCCGCCACGAAATACCCGGCCGAACTCTCCGGCGGTATGGTCAAGCGGGCGGCCCTGGCCCGGGCGCTGGCGCTGGACCCGGAAATCCTGTTTCTGGATGAACCAACCGCCGGTCTGGACCCGATCGGCGCTGCCGCCTTTGACGAGCTGATTGTCACCCTTCGCAACGCACTGGGCCTTACGGTATTTCTTGTTACCCACGATCTGGATACCCTGTACACCACCTGTGACCGTGTTGCGGTTCTGTCTCAACGCAGGGTGCTGGTTGCCGATACTCTGGAAAAGGTGGCACAAACCGACGATCGCTGGATTCAGGACTACTTCCATGGTCCCCGTGGCCGCGCGGCGATTACAGCCCACAACAGGCTAACCAAACAGGAGCCCGGTTAATGGAGCCCAAGGCCCATCACGTTATCATCGGATTCTTCACGCTTGCGGCAGTCAGCGCTGCCTTGCTGTTTGCTCTGTGGCTGGGCAAATCATCTACCGACACTAACTGGGCCTATTACCGGATCGGGTTTGATCACCCGGTTGGCGGGCTGGCCAAGGGTAACCCGGTCCTCTATACCGGCGTCCCGGTGGGCGACGTGCTGGATCTTACCCTGGCGCCGGACAACCCCGCCCATGTGCGGGTACTGGTGAGGGTGAATCAGGATATTCCGGTACGGGAGAATACCCGCGCGGGCCTGGTACTGGCCAACATAACCGGCAGCATGAGCATACAGTTTACCGGAGGCACACCAGACAGCCCCATTCTTGAAGGCCACAAAGACAATCCACCGCTGATAACCGCCGAGCCTTCGGCCTTCAGTAACCTGCTGACCAACGGCGAGGCCATGCTCGGCAAAGCAGAGCAGTTGCTGGAGAATGCCAACCGGCTGATGTCCGAAGACAACCTGAGCAACATTGCCGAAATTCTTGAGAACACCCGCCAGGCCAGTGAATCGCTGCTGGCCAGCCGCGGCGAGCTTGAGGCGCTGATGACCCGGTTCGATGAAGCCGGCATCCGTGCCGAAGAAGCTGCCATCAAGGTGTCTGCCGCGGCAGACAGGTCCCGAGAGGTACTGGATGAGCGGGTGGAACCGGTTCTCCTGGCCATGTCCAGGGCGCTGACCACCCTTCAACCTACCCTGGATCGACTGGACACCCTCACCGGCGACAATGAACTGGCGCTGGACGCTGGGCTTCAGGGTCTGGGAGAAATAACCCCTGCATTGCGGGAGCTGCGTAGCACCTTGCGCAACCTGAACTCGTTTACCCGCAGGCTGGAGCAGGACCCCACCGGAACCTTGTGGGGCGGCACCGGCATCAAGGAGTACGAACAATGAAAGTGCTATCCGCTCTCGCCTTGGGCCTGGTTCTGGCTGGCTGCACGGTCTTCCCGGTGCCCGAATCCCCTCGCCTGATGGAGCTGGCACCAGCGAGCGACTTGCCAGCATTTGACCAGGCGCTGTCGGTCAGCCTTCGGGTAGATACGCCACTGGCTTCTGACCCGCTGGACAGCGCTCGTATTCTGATTAAACCGTCGGCTTACGAATACCGGGCCCTGGCAGGCGCCCGATGGCGAGAGAGTATTCCCGTGGTCGTTCGCGATCACCTGCTGGAAACCTTCCGGGCAAGCGGCGCGTTCGCGAATGTGATGACCGACACCAGCCCGGCAACGTCGCAGTTAACCCTGGTCTCCGAGCTGACCGGATTTCATGCTGAGAATAGTGAAACTGGCACACGGGTGGTGATCAGGCAGCATCAGCAACTCATGGATAATCGCACCAGACGGAGCTTGTGTGTGAGGAGTTATGAAGCCAGGGCGAACGCACAAAGCACCGCGCTGGGGGAGTTGATGGAGGCCTTCAGTAATGCCAGTGCACATTCATCCGTGACCACAGTCACCTGGGCACACCAGTGTATGGCCCAGGAACCTCCGGCCAATTAACCTGCCTCTTTCGGAAACAAGTCAGCCCAGGCGGCACGAAGGTAAAGAATCATGGACCACAGGGTCAGCACTGCTGCGATGTATAGCAGACCGATGGCCACATAAGCCCAGAAATTACCCGGCGGAAACGCCAGCAATCCGACAATGGCCGCCATCTGAGCGGTGGTCTTGATCTTACCGATATAGGACACGGCAACACTGGCGCGGCTGCCCATTTCGGCCATCCATTCACGCAACGCCGAGATCACAATCTCGCGACCGATAATCACGGTGGCGGGAATAGTCAGTAGTACCGCCGAATACTCTTCAATCAAGACAGCCAGCGCCACTGCCACCATGAGTTTGTCAGCCACCGGATCCAGGAAAGCGCCGAACGGCGTGCTCTGGTTCAATTTGCGGGCCAGGTACCCGTCCAGCCAGTCCGTCAGACCTGCCAGAGCAAATATGATGGCGCTAACCAGGTAACTCCATTGCATGGGCAGGTAAAAGATCACAACGAATACCGGAATCATCACGATACGGGACATGGTCAGTATGTTCGGTAAATTCATGGTGTTCCTATTGGTCATGCAATGCTGCGTAAATGGTCTCTGCCAATGATTTGCTGATGCCCTGCACTTTCGCCATTTCATCAACACTGGCTTTTCTGAGTTCCTGGATGCCACCAAAATAGCGAATCAGTTCGCGCCGGCGCTTTGGCCCAACCCCTTCGATACCTTCCAGGGTCGACTGGCGCCGCTTTTTATCTCGCCCGGCCCGATGTCCGGATATGGCAAAGCGATGGGATTCATCCCGAATATGCTGTATCAGGTGCAGCGCCGGAGAATCCGCCGGTACTCGGAATACGGCCCCAGTTAAGGCGTCAATCAGCTGCTCCATCCCTGCGCGCCGGGTCACACCCTTGGCGACACCAATCAGAGGGATATCGGAAATTCCTAGCTCTTCAAACACTTCACGAGCAATATTCAACTGGCCCTTACCACCGTCGATAAACACCAGATCTGGCCGCTTGCCCTCGCCGTTCACCATCCGCCGATAACGCCGGGTGAGCACCTGTCGCATGGCGGCATAGTCATCGCCGGCGGTTATGTCCTGGATGTTATACAACCGGTAATCGCTTTTCAGTGGCCCATTCTCGTCGAAAACCACACAGGATGCGACGGTATTTTCCCCATGACTGTGGCTGATATCGAAGCATTCCATACGGGAAGGCGTTTCCGTCAGCTCCAGCAGGTCCCGCAGGGCCAGCAATCGGCGATACACGGTTTCTTTACTGGCGAGATGTGTCAGCAGGGTTTGCCGGGCGTTGGTCATCGCCAGCTCCAGCCAGCGCCGACGCTCGCCCCGCACATTGCCGCGGATGCGGGTTTCCCTGCGCGCCGCTTCCGACAGGGCCTGCGACAATAATTCCTGCCCGTCTACCGCCACCGGCACCAGGATGTCGCGCGGAATCTCCCGCCGGGTGTCGCCACCGAAATAGTACTGGCCCAGAAACGAGGCCAGCAATTCGCCTTCGGTCTGTTCCAGGGAATAGCGAGGAAAATAATCCTTGGTGCCCAGAACCCGCCCGCCACGAACGATGATCACAACGATGCAGACCACACCGGCATCCTGAGCAATGGCGATGACATCTGCATCCCCTCCCTCACCGTCTACGGATTGCTGCTCCTGAACATGGCGAAGGTTGTTGATCTGATCTCTGTACGCCGCGGCTTTCTCAAACTCCAGCGCCCGTGATGCATCCTCCATGGACTGCATCAGGTCCTGAATAATCGCCGGGTTCTTGCCCTCCAGAAACATGCTGGCGTGCCGGATATCCTCCTGGTATTCCTCAGGGCTGATATAGCCGACGCACGGCGCCGTGCAGCGGTTGATCTGGTACTGCAGGCATGGCCGGGTTCTGTTTCTAAAATAACTTTCACTACAAGATCTTATGCGGAAAACCTTTTGTAGAATATTAAGACTTTCCTTGACCGCTCCCGAGCTTGGAAAGGGCCCGAACCAGGTGCCACCACCCTTTTTGGTGCGGCCCCGCCGAAAGGTCAGCGAGGGATAATCCGAATGCGAGGAGAGATAGATATAGGGATAGGACTTATCGTCCCTCAACAGAATATTGTAGGGCGGCCGCAGCGATTTGATCAGATTCTGTTCCAGCAGCAACGCTTCTGTTTCACTGCCGGTAATAGTGACTTCAATGGCCGCAATCTTGCCCGCCAGGGCTTCGGTTTTAGGGGCCAGGCCTGATTTACGGAAATAACTGCTGACGCGCTTGCGAAGGTTGCGGGCTTTACCCACGTAGAGGATGCCACCGGTATCGTCATACATGCGATAGACACCGGGGCGTTCTGTCAGTTGTTTCAGGAAATTCTGGCTGTCGAACTTCCCGGGAGATTGCTCGGGGTCAGACCTTGTCGGCATCCAGCAATCCAAGCCTTACTGCCATCAGCGCCAGTTCCACATCACTGGAAATCTCCAGCTTTTCGAAAATCCGGTAACGGTAACTGTTTACGGTTTTCGGGCTCAGGCACAGCTTGTCGGAGATATCCTGAACCTTCTGGCAATCCACCACCATCATGGCAATCTGCATTTCGCGCTCAGACAGGCGCTCGAACAACGACAGCTCGCCGTCTTCATCCCGCTCACCCCCGAGCTGTTTCAGTGCCATTTTCTGGGCAATTTCGGGGCTGATGTAGCGCTGGCCGGAATGGGCTTTACGAATGGCCCGCACCATTTCCTGAATGTCAGCGCCTTTGGTGACATACGCGGTGGCGCCGCTCTGCATCACACGGGCCGGATAGGGGTCGTCAGCACAGGCGGTAACCACGATAACGCGAATGGAATCATCAATACGAAGAATGCGCCGGGTCGCCTCCAGGCCGCCAATACCGGGCATGCGAATATCCATCAGGACAATATCCGGACGGTTTTCACGCACACAGTCAATCGCCTCTTCGCCAGACGAAGCCTGGCCAATGACGTCTATATCGGGATTGTCAGCCAGCATGCGAGTGATACCCGAGCGTACGAGCTCGTGGTCATCAACAACCAATACCCTGATCAAAACTCACCTCGCCGTCAGGTATGAGGAAACAGGCCGATTGTAACGGTTAGCAGCGTCAGCCGGTAGGCGGCATGAAAAAAAGCTGCCAAAATGGGCACCTTGATCACAGACTATTGCCGGAAGGGGAGCCCAGGCCGGCGGTGTTCTCAACCGGATCGAACCAGACCACCAGTTCTCCCCTACGCACAGCTTCAAGTACGCGCTCCCGCTCTGCCAGAGGACTTTCGGTGTCATTCAACCCGTGATAACGGGTGCAGTATTCCTCGGCCAGGCCCTCGAGCTGATCAGCCGTAAGCAAACCCGTGTCTACTACAAATTTTTCTTCTCGCGGGTCCGGATCGGAAGGCTGCACTGCATCGTTACTCATAGAACCTCCAGTCAGTCGCTGTATGTTACGGTTTTATGAGCCAGACAAGAACCCCCGCAGATGAAGACACATCATCACGTTTCTGGAGAGCGGGTGCGGAAACGGGCAATGAGCTGCTTCATGCCCACCGATTCCTGCCTAAGCGCTTCACTGACAAGGCGGGTATCCTCCACATTCAGAGTCAGGGTCTCAGCACTCTCACCGAGAGCCTCCGCACGACGCCCCACTCTCGCGATTTCACCCCGCTGCAAGGCAACCGCACCCTGCACACTCTCACTCTGACGCTGCAGCTCATGAAACTGAGCCGCCAGACCTTCCAGGTGCGCTCTCAGGGCATGCAGATTAGCGCGATTCATTTCGCCAGCGCCCGCCATATCTTCCAACAGTGAGTCTGCGTTGTTTGCACCCACGACAAGGTCCTGCACCCACTGGCGAATATTGGCGGTGGATTCCGAGGTCCGACGCGAAAGCGTGCGTACCTCGTCTGCCACCACGGCAAATCCCCGGCCGTGTTCGCCCGCCCTGGCTGCTTCAATCGCCGCATTCAGGGCCAGAAGGTTGGTCTGCTCGGCAATATCGGCGATCACGCCGGTGACTTGCTCGATTTTTCCGGTTGCGTCTATCAACGCGGTGATCGACTCAGAAACCCGTCCAATCACCTCAACCGTGTGGTCAGCGCCTTTCTCACTGTTAGCCAGCCCCTCACGGACTTCGCTGTTGGCATTGACTGCATGCATCACCGTTGCTGCAGAGTGCTCGGTGGCCTGTTCGATCTGTGACGCCTGATCCGCGATGGAAGCCATAGACTGAGCCACATCGGAAATCTGGCGACGAGTGCTTTCGGAGGTTTGCTGCAGTGCTTCCGCTCCGCTATCCAGGCTGGCAGAGCGTGCATCAAGGCCTGAAGCCGCTGACCGAACATCCTCAACAAACACCTCAAAGCGCCGGACCAGTTGTTCAATAGCTCCGGCCACGCCGGCAACCTCGTCACGACCTTTTACCGCGAGGATCTTGGTTAGATCAGCGTTCTGCTCCATGGCCGACACATCCCGGGCCATGGCCTGCAAGCGAAGGATCACCGAAGTCCGTAGCCAGAGCGTCATCGCCGCGACCAACGCAAGAAAGACCAGGGCGCCACCAAGCAGGAACCTCTGCTGGTCTGCCAGATAATGCAACAGTTCCGATGCGCTCGCAGTAACGCCATCGCGACTGGCTCTCTGGCGCTCAGTTATCGCCGTCAGCATGGGCTCCAACGCTTGGAACAGTTGAAAATCGACGATTTTTCCCACTTCATAGTAGCTGCGCTGGCCTATTCCCTGTTTCATGTCCGCCATCAGCGCCACGACCCGGTCATATTGCTCGCGATTGTCCCGTGACCAGGTGCCTAACCCGGGATTCTCCTGAATCCTCTGCCAGTGCCGGGGAATTGAGCGCTCCAACTCGGTGAACAAAGGATCGATTTCGTCCCACAGTAAAAGCTGTGCCTTGATCTTGTAAGCCAGATCCTGCAGCAGTCGATGGTCCTGCTCCAGATCAACCAGCATCCAGGATTGCTCGAGACTCTCTCCAACCAGTGCCTGCGAGGTATGCTCGGCTTTCGCTATGATCATCCAGGCAATGAACGTGAGGCCGGCAACAGCAGCCACCGACAGCAACGCAAACGCCAGGATTCTGGCGCGAACAGTGGTCAGCATAAAAACTCCGATCAGGTGTACCCGGTCGGAGGGTATGCCCGTTTTATGACACTTTTATGTATTTGCTTGCGTCATTTTTTCGATACTACGTTTGGCGATCTTCAAAAATAACTGCTAAATCACTATCATCGCTCTTTTATTTCCGTTCGGATGCTAATGAATCACCACGCTTTCAAACTCACTCTGCCGATTTTATTTGGCTACATCCCCCTTGGTATGGCCTTCGGTGTGCTGTTTACCACGCAACTGGATTATCCCTGGTGGATTGCCCCCCTGATGGGCCTGGTTATCTACGCCGGTGCCGGCCAGATTCTGGCGGTCAGCCTGCTGGCTGCCAACGCCGGACTGGTTGAGGTGGCCGTTGCCATGTTCGTACTGAACGCTCGACATCTCTTCTATGGGTTGTCGCTGCTGGGACAATTCCGTGGCGCCGGCTGGCGTAAGGCGTATCTGATTTTCGGTTTGACCGATGAAACCTATTCCCTGCTCACCAGCCGCCCCCGTTCGGCCAATCGCGAACAGGAACAGCATGTGGACTTCCGGATCACGGCCATGAACCAGGGCTACTGGATTGTCGGATGCACCTTGGGTGCGGTACTCGGCAAGACTGTCGCCTTCAACAGTACCGGCATTGAGTTTGCACTCGTGGCGCTGTTTATTGTGCTCACCATCGAACAATTGAAAGCATTGGGGGATTCGTTTCCGGTGTGGGCGGGGGCGGCGGCAGCTGCGTTTGCCATGATGCTGGTGCCGGCAACCCATCAACTGATAGCAGGCATTGTACTGGTTACTGCAGTGCTTCTTCTGCACTACCGGAAGTATCGAACAGACACCATGGCAGGAGACGCAAATCGTGGGTGAAAGTAGCTACCTGGCGGCGTTTATTGCCATCTCCGCCCTGGCCACATTTGCGACCCGGGTGGTGCCTTTCCTGTTCTTTGAAAAGCACACGGAACACCCTCTGGTCAAACACATCGGGCGCTTCCTGCCCGCAGCCGTGATGGCATTACTGGCCACAGTATTTTTGCAGAGGTCTGCGGACTGGCAGGCACAGGCACCTGGCGCAGATGCGCTGATACCCGCATTACTGGTGGTTGCCGTTCACCTGTGGCGCAGAAACGCGCTGCTTTCTATCGCGGCCGGCACTGCAGCCTACATGGCCATTCAGCAATCAGGCATCCTGTAAGGCACCCGAAAATCAGGGGGTGCCCTCAACATTGGCCACCAGCCGGGAATCTTCCAGCGCGGCCGTGCGGTGCTTCACCACGCCCTTGTATTCCGGGCTTTCAATCATCGCCAGAAACGCGTTAATGGAGGGGTAGCGGACCAGCAGCACCTGATCCCAAGATTCATCCGGCGGCGCAATCAGCGAACCGACGGAACGGCCAGACCAGATCACCTCGGCACCAACTTCCGAGACACTGCGGGCAGCCTCTGTCATATAACGCTTGTAAGCATCCCTTCCGGAACAGTCTTCGCTGTCATCCTTGTATGCAGCCTTGTCCCTGAACCGAAGCAGATTCAGCATCACAACAGGCTGATCTTTGGGGATTTCATCAAGAATCTTCTGTAACTCTTCCTGAGATGGATTGACGGTCGCCATAGTTGTCCCTGTTCATTCGTTTGCAGGATGGCTCTTTGATGCCATTCTTTGAATAGGACAGTAAACGAAAATCCCGAAATGTGCATCTCCATCTTCGCCTTTCGGAGGGGTTCCCTTGCATTATTGACCTTCGTCAAGCAAGAATTGAGGCCACACTACGGCTATAAGCACATAACTATCAGTGCTAAAGCGTACTTATTCAGAACAAGAGAGAGACAATCGACCGTGAGCAAACTCCCAGTGATACTGGCCGCAATCGGGCTGGCCACCACGGCAGGTATTGCATCTGCTGCGTTATCTGGCGACCCACAAAACGGCAAGGAGGTCGCCAACCTCTGCGTAGCGTGCCACCAGGCAGATGGCAGCGGCAAACACATCGAAGGTGGAGAATCCTGGCCCAGGCTGGCCGGGCTGAATGCCATCTATCTGGCCAAACAGTTGCATGACATCAAAGATGGCTCCCGGACCAGCCCCACCATGATGCCTTTCGTCAACATGCTGGACGATCAAAAGATTGCCGACGTTGCGGCCTACTACAGCCAGCTTGAACCCACCGCTGGTGAAGGCGGCCAAAAAGCCGATGAAGCACTTCTGACCAGGGGCGAACAATTGGCTCAGCGTGGCGACTGGTCCCAATACGTTGTTTCCTGCAAAAGCTGCCACGGCCCCGGGAACCAGGGTGCTGGCGACGTATTTCCCGGCATTGCAGGCCAGCACGCGGGTTACATCGAGGCACAACTGAAAGCCTGGAAGGAAGGGACCCGCAAGAACGATCCCCAGGATCTTATGGGCTCCATTGCACGCCGCATGAGCGATACCGACATTCACGCGGTCGCCGTCTGGCTTGCCAACCAGAACACCGCCAGCAACTGAGGGACAAAGATCATGATGCGCACACTGCTAACCGTCGCCCTCTCCGGCTGCGTAATACTTCCGGTAACCGCTGCGGCCAATGACGACAGAACCCAGGCCTACATCGATCAGCTCACCGCCATGGGCTTTCCTGCCCCGAACGAAAACCAACTGGTACACATTCCGCCGTCCATGGCAGACCTGGAAGAAGCCGACATCCATCCGGAACTGAAAAAGGTTATCCGCAGGGGCTATGACCTGTTCACCAACACCCAGCAACTGCGTGGCAAGAACGTGTTCAACAATATGAACTGTTCCAGCTGCCATCTGGGCGAAGGCCGGATGCCTTTCAGCGCGCCTATCTGGCCGGCTGCCGTCACCCTGCCCGGCTATCGCGGCAAGAACGGCCATGTAAACAACCTGGAGGAACGGATTGCAGGCTGCTTCACCTATTCCATGAACGGCAAGCCGCTGGAGTACGGCAGTGACGATATGCTGGCACTGTCTGCCTACCATCAGTGGTTGGCGACAGGTGTGGAGATGTACCCCAAACAGCCCATCTATGGCCGGGGTTTCCCGGCGCCCGAGCGGCCGGCTGAACTGAGCTACACCAACGGTGAAAAGCTATATCAGGAAAACTGCGCGGTGTGCCACGCTGAAGATGGGACAGGCCTGCGTATCGACGGCCACACAGTATTCCCGGCCCCCTGGGGAGATATGTCCAACAACTGGGGGGCTGGTATTGTGCGCCTGCATACCGCAGCTGGCTTTATCAAGAACAACATGCCATTGGGGCAGCCCAACTCCCTGACCGATCAGGAAGCCTGGGATATCGCCTTCTACATGGACAGCCAGGAGCGACCACAAGATCCGCGCTACACGGGCGATGTGAAGGAAACCGCTGAAAAATTCGGGCCTACCTTCCACAAACACTCCATGTATGGTCAGGTTCGGGAATCCGATGGCAAGTTACTGGGTGACCACGACAACACCGGAGACAAGCCTTTCCTTAAACCAGACACCGTGCGGTCGAGAACATTCGACTGACAGACGTTATAATTCGGTGTCACAGGCCTCCCTTGCGGAGGCCTTTTTGCTTGCAATCAACGCAAGGAGGAACACGATGACCATCAATCGCTGGCACTTGCTGGTAAGCGGCAAAGTACAAGGCGTTTACTACCGGGCATCCACCGAACAGAAAGCCCGGGAACTGGGCCTCACAGGTTGGGTACGAAATTTACCCGACGGCAGGGTCGAAATCGTGGCAGAGGGCGAGCCACTCCAGCTCAAGGCACTGCATGAATGGTGTCACGAAGGCCCGGAACGCGCGGTGGTCGATGAGGTGGCGGCTCAGGAACTGCCAGCTACTCAGGAATTCACTGACTTCAGGACCACACATTGAGCAGCCTTCTTGGTACCTTTCTGTATACGCTGGAGACCACGCTGCCTGTCTTTGCCATGGTCTTTATCGGCATCGGTCTTCGGCGCATTGGCTGGATTGACCAGGGCTTCATCGCCACCGCCTCTGCCCTGGTTTTCAAGGCCACACTCCCCACCCTGGTTTTCCTGAGCATTATCAGAGCCGACCTGGATACCACCCTCAGCATCAGCATGCTGATCTTTTACTTCCTGGCGACCCTGGCCAGTTTTGCCCTTGTCTGGTTCTGGGCAACAAAGCGGGTCCGGCAAGAGGATCGCGGGGTTTATGTTCAGGGCGCGTTTCGGGGCAATTGTGGCATCGTAGGTCTGGCGTTGGCAGCCAACCTTTACGGAGACTATGGGCTCTCGGCCGGGGGCCTGTTACTGGCTCTGGTGATTGTGGTCTACAACTCGTTATCGGTGATCGTGTTGCTGGCGTATCAGCCCGGTAAAACCATGAGCCTGACCAACACCCTGCGAGACATTGCCAGAAACCCACTGATCATCGGCGTAGTGCTGGCCATTCCTTTCGCAGCCCTTGAAATCAGGCTTCCCGGATGGGTAATGACCAGCGGCGACTACTTTGCTTCGCTAACGCTGCCTCTCGCCCTGCTCTGTATCGGCGCAACGGTCTCACTGAAATCCATACGCAGCGACAGCGGCCCGGCCATGGGTTCATCCATCTGGAAGATGGTGTCTTTGCCGGCACTGTGCACACTTGTCGCCTGGCTGGCCGGCTTTGAAGGGCGGGAGCTCGGGCTCATGTTCCTGTTCTTCGCCAGCCCAACGGCAGCGGCCAGCTTCGTGATGGTGAGGGCCCTGGGCGGCAACGATCGCATGGCCGCGAACATTATTGCACTGACGACATTGCTGGCGAGTGTGACCGTAACTACCGGGGTGTTTGTGCTGCAGTCGATAAGAGTTGCCTAAGAATAGGAGGGATTATTCGGGCCTGCGGCCCTCACCCCTTCGGGGCCGTCGTCGCTTTGCTCCGACGTTCCTGCGGCTGCTGCGCAGCCTTCGGTCGAACCCGCGAGGGTTCTTCTACCCACCCAATCGGCCAATAAAAAACCCCAGCATTTCTGCTGGGGTTTTGTATTGGCGGAGAGGGAGGGATTCGAACCCTCGATACGCTATTAACGTATACACACTTTCCAGGCGTGCGCCTTCAGCCACTCGGCCACCTCTCCAATAAACTGTTTCAAATCAGCGATCTCGTCGCTCATTTGAGGGCGCAAACTTTAATGGTTTTGACGGCGTTTGGCAACTCCATGTTTTGAATTCATCAAAAATTTTTTTCAGAAGAACCTTACGACGGCCTCGGGCATAACAAACCCGGGGTCCATGGCGTATCCTTTCAGGAAACCCGCTCAACACGTCCAGGAGAATGACCATGCTGATGAAAGCCGACCAATCCACCCTGTTACTCATTGACGTTCAGGAACGGCTGATGCCCGCCATCAGCGAGGGCGACGCGGTTGCTGAGCGTTGCATTACACTGGCAACCATTGCGGGACTGCTTGGCGTACCTGCAATTGCAACTGAGCAGATACCTGAAAAACTTGGGCCGAATCTGGAAGGCGTTAAGGAGCTGTGCAACAAAACTCTGGAGAAAACCCATTTCGACGCCTGCCCGGACGGACTCATCGACGAATTGCCCGAAGGCCGGCAACACATTGTCATCGGAGGCTGCGAAACCCACGTATGTATGCTGCAGACCGCCCTGAGCCTCCTGGATGCAGGCTATAAGGTGTGGGTGGTGGCAGATGCCACCGGATCCCGTAGCGAACTTGACCGGGACGTTGCCCTGGATCGACTGCACCAGAGCGGCGCCCGCATTGTTACCACGGAAATGGTGGCCTTCGAGTGGATGGTTCACTGCAAGCATCCACACTTCCGGGACATTCAGGCCCTGATAAAGTGAATGACAGAACGTAGATACACTATGCTCAACATGGACTTTTCCCGGCGCGTTGTTATTCTCACCCACGAACAGCACTGGGTGCCCAGCCCCGCCGCTGGCGTTGAGCGCAAACCACTGGCCCGAGAGGAAGCGGAGCGGGGCCACGCCACCAGCGTTGTACGCTATAAGCCCGGCTCCTCCTTCTCTACCCACGAACACCCTCTGGGCGAAGAAATTCTGGTGCTTGAAGGCGTTTTTTCCGACGAGACCGGCCACTATCCGGCCGGCACCTACATCCGGAACCCTCCGGGCAGCAGTCACGCACCGTTCAGTGAAGAGGGCTGCACCCTGCTGGTCAAACTCCATCAGTTCGACCCGAGAGATACCGCGACGGTCAGAATCGATACCAATTCCGGCCACTGGCTACCCGGCATTGGCGGCTTACAGGTTATGCCTTTGCACGAATTCGAACATGAACACGTTGCCCTGGTGAAGTGGCCGCCAAACGAAACCTTTCAGCCGCATCGTCACTTTGGTGGAGAAGAGATCTTTGTGCTGTCGGGCGAATTCTGTGATGAACACGGCCGGTATCCCGCAGGAAGCTGGATTCGCAGCCCGCATATGAGCGAACATCATCCGTTTGTTGAACAGGAGACGGTCATCTGGGTAAAAACCGGCCACTTACCGGTAAACCACTCCCCTGAAACGTAAAAAGGGCCCCAGATGGGGCCCAAGAGCGCGTGCAACGCTGCTTGCTAGCGATCATATTCAGGACGCGTAACGCCCTTGCCACCCAGCGCCACCCAGCATTTCATCGCCGGCCCGCTCGTGGCCATTACCAGTGAGGTGTAATTCACCTGCCGGCACCGCGAAGACGTGATAGGCCTCAGGGCCGAACGGGTCAAGCGCGGTATCAATGTACTGGAACCGATCGGGAACCGGCTCACCCGACATTGCCACCCGGAACTGCCGTTCCACAGTAGGCGTGGTTACATTCAAAGGCTGCTGTACCCAAAGGAAGACCGCTTTGTGCGGCACCAGATACTCGCAGCGCACCACTTCATAACCCTCTCTCAAGGTCAGGGTGGTAGGCTCTTTACCAGGCTCAAGTCTGAACTTGTGAATCGTTTTCATAGCTGCGCTCCTCTGGATACTGCGGAATACGATTCCATAATGGAGCACTGCAGAATTCGATAAAATAAGTTTTATTAAGCAAAAAACATCGTATTTTTCGATGCTTTAACAGAGTGAAGTCTAGCGCTCAAAGATCCCCTGACGAGCCTCGCAGATTGCCCTCACCCCCTCATGGGCCAGCTTTCGGCTTCGGGAGACCGCAAACAGCTGATCCGTCACCTCATCGAGCGAAGCAATCAGAGCCACCTGATACTGACGGCACACTTCATCCTGAATCATCGTAGGCGCCGCGAACACACCAAGTCCCTCCCGACCAAACACCTTGATAAGGGCGCTGTCATCGACTCGGGCAACCAGGTTCATTCGGACATTATTGAGATTGAACCAGTGCATCAGTTTCTCGAAATACGGCGCATCGGTAGCGTTCGCCAGTAACGGCTGGTGATTGAGCGAGTGAGGAAAGCCGGTTTTGAGCTGCTCCGCCAGTTCGGGTGCAGCAAAGAGACTGATGGTAGACCGGGATAGCGGATGAACCGCGAAACGTTCAGGAGATTCTGCCTGGGGCATTCTATCGGTCAGTACAACGTCGAGCTCCTTCCGCTTGAGGCTGAGAAGAAGATCTTCCGTCCGGCCGGTCCGGCATTCCAGTTGCACGGGCCGGTTCAGCTTCATCGCCGGGTGAAGGAGGTAATAGGCGATCAGTTTGTGGATAGACGCCGATATGCCCGCAGACAAGGAAAGCGGCCTGTGTTCAGGCCCCGCCCTCAGGGTTTCAGACAACTGACCGGTTAGCTCGAAGATCTCATCGGCATAACTGCGAACCATATGGCCGAGTTCTGTGAGCACCAGTTGCCGGCGCTCGCGGCTGAATAACCGGCCACCCACCGCGCCTTCAAAGGTCGCAAGCTGGCCACTGAGGGTCTGGGGTGCCAGGTCGAGCACCTCGCTGGCTCGGGCAATAGAGCCTTCTCGGCTAATAACCCAGAAATAATAGAGATGTCGGAGGTTCAGATTCTCCACATCGGTCCCCTACTCCGCATTGAACAGTTCCCGGCTATTTTTTGCGATAGATGATGCCAGGGTGACACTGGACCATTTCGTAGAGATTGGGAAGCCCGTTCAAAGACTCAGAAGCACCAAGAATCAGATAGCCTCCGGGATTCAGAGCACCATGCAGCCGGGTAAGAATGTCCTTTTTCAGTTCCGCTGAGAAATAGATCAGCACATTCCGGCACATGATGATGTCGAACTTGCCAAGCATGTATCGATCCAGCAGGTTCAATTCCTTGAATTCCACCATGGACTTGATTTGCGGTCGAATCTGCCAACCACCGTTGGCCGAGGGGGTAAAAAAGTGCTTTTGACGCTCCGGCGACAGACCGCGGCCGATGGCGATCATTTCATACTCGCCTCTCCGGGCAACCTCCAGCACGCTTTTGGAAATGTCCGTTGCCGTGATTTTTACATCCCGCAGCTTACCCGGCCGGGTGCGGCGGAATTCGTCAATTACCATGGCGACGGAGTATGGCTCCTGGCCAGTAGAACAGGCGGAAGACCAGATTCTTAACGGCTGGAGTGAACTGCGCTCGGCAAACTCTGGCAAGAGCTTTTCCTGCAGAATCCGGAACGGATGGTTGTCCCTGAACCAAAGTGTCTCGTTGGTCGTCATCGCGTCGATGACCACCTCGCGCAAGCCTGCCCTTCCAGGCCTCTTTAATCGTTCCAGAAGCTCTCCAAGGGAATTCAGGCTGTTTTCTTCGAGAATGCGCCGAAGCCTGCTCTTTACAAGATACTGTTTGTTATCACCCAGCAGGATGCCGCACGCATCCTGCAGGAACTTTTTAAAGGCTTCGTATTCCTGGGGCGTTATGTCCGCTTTCATTGGATCTCTTCGTGGGTGAAACCATCAGCCGAGCATCAGTGCTGATCAATAATTTCCATTACTCGCTCGGCCAGCTCATCCGGGCTGAATTTCGCCATGAAATCGTCTGCGCCCACCTTCTGCACCATCGCCCGGTTGAAGACACCGCTCAGCGAGGTGTGCAGCATTACATACATATCTTTCAGAGCCGGATCTTCTTTGATTCTGGTAACCAGGGTGTAGCCGTCCATTTCCGGCATCTCAACGTCAGAGATAATCAGAGACAGGTGATCATTTGCGCGCGATCCATCCTGAGTTATCTCTTTGAGATACTGCAGTGCTTGCTTGCCATCGTTTTTGGTAACCACTTCCATTCCTATAGCGGTCAGGCAACGCTCGATCTGCCGACGAGCCACCGAAGAGTCATCCACCACCAGCACAGGCAGGTGGCCCGGCACACGTTCGGCACTCCTGGCAACCAACTCCTCCGTAACATCTTCCCTGAGCGGAGAAACTTCTGCAAGAATCTTTTCTACATCTATGATTTCTACCAGCTTATCATCAATCTTCGTCACCGCAGTCAGGTAAACATCCTTTCCCGCACCCTTGGGTGGCGGAAGAATATCCTCCCAATTCATATTCATGATTCTCTCGACACCAGCCACGAGAAAACCCTGCGTTTTACGATTGTATTCCGTAATGATCACAAAGCTTGTAGCTAACTGCTCCTGCGGTATGCCCGCGAGCCCTATCGCCATGCTCAGATCAATAATGGGAATGGTCTCCCCCCGAACATGAGAAACGCCTCTCACCACCGTTTTACTGTTGGGAATCGAGGATAACTTGGGACATTGCAGCACCTCTTTAATCTTGAAGACGTTGATACCGTATAGCTGCTGCCCCCGGAGCCGAAAAAGTAATAATTCCAGCCTGTTCTTACCGACCAGTTGCGTTCGCTGATTAACGCTGTCGAGTACCCCTGTCATGATGCTTTACTCCTGGCGCGCCTTTACCGGCATCAATATTGCTTTGACCTTTGTAAGGTGTTTTCAGGCCTGTCCAAGACAAATCTTTGACGCCTGCAACCTGTTAACGGTTAACGGCCCGAAAACCCGAATCCTTAGCGGATTTCGACAATACACACAGATAAACACAGCATAGGACAAACCGGTGCGTATGCGAATCATCTTTTTGGCTGCATTGTGTCTATCACTGAGCCCAATCACTCTGTCTTCAGAGAGAACCAATGCTGAAGCCATCCGTGACGCTGCCCAGACGTTCCTGGCAGAGTGGTCCAGAACCCTTGCTGCCGAGGGCTACACGAGCCGCTACGAAGTTGGCGCTATCGACAGCCGCATCGCCCTTGCTGCCTGCAACCAGGGGCTGAACGCCGAGTTTGCGGGCGATCCGCTACAGACCACCAGCCCGTCGGTCCTGGTTTCCTGCAGTGGTGAGCGCCCCTGGAGAATGTACGTTACCACCAGCGTCGAGGTTCACGGCCCTGCCCTGATAGCAGCCCGTCCTCTGGCGCGGGGCGAACGCCTGACGCCGGACCTGGTCACCGTAAATTCGGTGCAGATCAATGCCAGTCGTCGAGGCGTCCTCACCCGCAAAGAGTCCGTTTCAGGCATGATGATGCGCCGCCCGGTGAACGCCGGCACGGTAATGACCCCGGATCTCCTTGAAGCTCCCAACGCGATTGAGCGGGGTGACCATGTTATTATCACCGCGCGCTCAGGCTCATTCTCGGTATCATCTCGCGGTAAGGCACTGGCGAGCGCGGGCGTTGGAGAACAGGTACTGGTGGAAAACCTCCGCTCGTCCCGGACAGTCAAAGCTCGTGCCGTCGGCCCCGGGCGGGTCGAAATTCCGATGTAAGGCGGCAAACAGCAAGAGCGGCAAATGTTTTCCGTTTTGTAACTAAAGTATGGCGCGGATTTGCCGTTAAGCAGATATAAACCCGAATACGCCACTTTCTTGTGGCCCCAGGCAAGCAGGTATTGATATGTCAGTTGACTTAAATGGAATTGGCCCCGGCCAGGTCAACACCACGCGCACCACGGCCGACAAAGCCTCAGGCAATCAAACGTCACAGGCGCCCACAGGCGAGCAAGCCAAGGCCCAGAGCCCCGCTGCCCGTGGCGAAAACGTGAACCTGAGCAATCAGGCGAAAAACCTGAAGCAACTTGAGCAGAAGCTGGGGGACTACCCCGAAATGGACGATGATCGCATCGAACAGATTCGTTCTGCTCTTGAGAACGGCACCTACAAGGTAGATGCCCAGAAACTGGCCCAGAAAATGCTTGAGATGGATAAAAGCATTTTCGGGTGAGTAAAGCATGACTGCACATGAACAGTTGAAAGCGATTCTTCAGGAAGATATCCGCCAGCTTGAGTCGCTGGCGGAAGTACTCCACCAGGAAAAATCCGTGCTCTCCTCTGCGGATATCCAACCCCTCCAGGAAATGACCAGCCGGAAAAACCAGATTCTTGAGGGCATACGCGAACGCGCCAAAAAGAAGATTCACCTGCTGGTGAATATGGGCTACAAGCCCAATGCCGGAGAGCCATCACGCTTCATTCGCGCCGCTGGTATGGATGAGCTGTACCAACTCTGGAAAGACGCCGACACCCGTTTGCGCGAATGCCAGGCCGTGAACCAGAACAACGGCCGAATTCTTGGCCACCTGCAAAAGCGCCTGTCACGCCTTACCGACATCTTCCGAGGTGCTTCCGCTCAGCAGAAGCTCTATGGTGCCAAAGGCCAGCAGACCAACGTCTCAAGCACCAACATTCTGGCCAGCGCCTGATACGCCCATCGCTCACAGACAACGAAATGCCCGGAGATCTTCCGGGCATTTTTCGTTTCAGGGCAAGATTTTCAACGCGTATAGATGGTCATCTGGGAATCCGGGTGAAAGCGGATATCGCGAATGCTGACATTGCCCATGGGTGGAGTCTGGCCGCCCACCACGCGAATATTATCCATCCGGATTTCCTCGATACGCTCCGGAAATGCCAGCCTCAGGCCTCCGTCTTCCTGTAGCGAGTAGCGAGGCTCTGAGTCCCGGTAATGCACACCCGTAATTGTAAGGTCTGAATCCAGAAAACTGAGCACCGGCACGAATACATTTGCCGCCAGTCTGATCCCTTCCACCACATCGACATCGGGAGATTCTCCTGAGAGATCGTCCCGGGCGCTGGCGGGCATGGAAGACACGGCCTCCAGACGCTCCATCAGGCCAATACCGCTTTGTGCAGACACCCCTGACATTTCCTCTTCCGAGAGGGGGGTGAGTCCGCTCCGCTCGTAGAGTTCGCCCGCTCCGGCGCCTATCTGCGCTGCATTGGTGTTGCTGGACGCCAGTGACACCAAGGGCTGAAATGGCAAGGTGACCATGGTAACCAGCGCTGCTGCATTGCGGTAACGCGACTGATGCTTGAGTACGCGGTGGAGTTCCCTCTCTGAGATCCAGCCGGCAGCAATTAACACCTCACCGAGGCGCTGCCCGGTTTCCCTCTGCGCACGAAGCCCTTCTTCCAGCTGACCTTCAGACAGGTAGCCACGATTGATCAGCAACCGGCCAAGCCGGGATTTCTCTTCAAAACCCTGACGGATTCTCACCAGATTCCTCCTGCAGTATCAGTGATCACCGTACAACCCGGCCCGGTATTCAACAGTCAAGTGAAGCGTAGCCCACAACCTCTGAGCGTGCTGTTCTGATTTGCCCTTAATGGCGTAATGATCTGTTAAGATCTGCACAAACTACGTAATAACCGGATTATCTCAGTATTCTGGTCACCACCTGTAACAGAGAGCTGCCTTGAAATGACAAATCCCGTAAAACTCGTCCCGATTGTGATGTCTGTCCTGTTTGCCTTCGTTGCCACTCTGCTGACCACCTCACCAGCCGTGGCGCAGAACGAGGAACCGGCACTTCCTGAGGTCCGTTTTGTCACGACGGAGGGCTCTTTCGTGCTTCAGCTTCGGCCCGATGTTGCGCCCAAAACCGTGGAAAACTTTCTGGCTTACGTAAACAGCGGTTTTTACGATGGCACCATCTTTCACCGGGTTATTCCCGGCTTCATGGTTCAGGCCGGCGGATTCGATGAGAACCTGGGGCGTAAACAGACCCGAGCTCCCATCGTGAACGAAGCTACCAGCACCCTGCCCAACCTTCGCGGCACCATCGCCATGGCCCGAACCAATGCGCCGGATTCTGCCACCAGCCAGTTTTTCATCAATGTGGCCAATAATGATTTCCTGAACGCCGGAGTTCGGGGCCCGGGCTATGCGGTTTTCGGCAAGGTGACCGATGGCATGGGTGTGATTGATCGTATCGCAGGGGTCCAGACCGGCTACCAGCGCGGAATGGCCGATGTTCCGGTGAGCCCGGTCATCATCGAGTCCGCCGAAGAAATCACAAAAGACAACTAAGCCCCATGATTAACGACCTTCGTCCGCCGGCAATGGAACCGGCGGAGCTGATATGGCGAGACGGAGTGCCTGAATCAGCGCGCTTTGGCGACGTTTACTTCAGCAGAGATGACGGTCTGGCCGAAACCCGTTACGTGTTCATCGAAAAAAATGGACTACCCGGGCGCTTCGCCGAACTGGACAGGAACAGCCACTTTGTGATCGCCGAGACAGGTTTCGGAACCGGGCTCAACTTCCTGGCGACCTGGGCCGAGTGGCTGGCTCAACGACCTGACGATAAAGACCACGCAATTCTTCACTTCATCTCGGTGGAACGTTACCCCCTGTCTCTGGCCGATCTGGAAAAGGCCCTGGAGAGCTGGCCGGGGCTGCAGCCCCTGGCTCGGGAGCTGATTGAGAACTACCCACCGCTGATCAAAGGAACGCACCGCCT
Source organism: Marinobacter sp. RI1 (assembly GCF_041155085.1). Classification (NCBI taxonomy): domain Bacteria; kingdom Pseudomonadati; phylum Pseudomonadota; class Gammaproteobacteria; order Pseudomonadales; family Marinobacteraceae; genus Marinobacter; species Marinobacter sp. RI1. Next base: position 2,387,031 of record NZ_AP031605.1, on the reverse strand, counting down.
GGTACTTGGCGGTGGCGCTATCAGGCTTACCCTCTGTTTTGGCGATGTACTGGACGCCTGGAACGAACTGGAATTCGTAGCCGACGCCTGGTTCCTTGATGGGTTTGCGCCGTCGCTGAACCCGGACATGTGGCTCGAAAAAGCCATTCATCAGATTCGGGCTCACAGCCAACCAGGCACCACCCTGGCCACCTTCACCTCGGTCGGCAGGGTTCGTCGTGCGCTGGCAGATGAAGGCTTCGAGATGGCGAAAGTTCCCGGCTTCGGGCGCAAGCGGGAAATGCTGACCGGCAGACTGCCAACCTCGGAAGAGGTCTCTGCCCCCACTGTCGGAACTGACCCCATCGTCATCATTGGTGCCGGGATCGCCGGTGCCGCTCTGGCCCGCAACCTGGCGGAACGGGGCGTTCCGGTGGTGCTTGCCGACCAGGCCAGTGGCCCCGGAGCAGGAGCTTCCGGTAACGACCAGGGGGCCCTGTACGTAAAACTCGGTGTCGAGTACAACGACCAGACAGAGCTCGCAGCCACCGCGCTTTGCTTCAGTCAGCGCTTCTACCAACGCTGGCAGGGCGAGTTCTGGCACCCAAGCGGGTTGCTGCAGCTTGCAGCCACAGACCAGGAGCAGGATCGCCAAAAGCGGTTTCTGGAACGTAGCAGCTACCCCGAAAACCTGCTGGGTGCCGTATCACCCACCGAAGCTAGTCGTATTGCCGGCATACCGGTCCAGCGCGAAGGGCTATGGTTTCCGGGTTCCGGGTGGCTACAACCGGCCCGAGCGTGCAAAACGCTGATTGAGCACCCACTCATCCACACGATTTTCGGGTTCAAGGCCGGTACGCTGAGGTGGGCAGACAACCACTGGGTCATTCAGGCCAGTGACGGAAGATCTCTCAGAGCCGCAAAGGTTGTGGTTGCTGCCGGCCATGAAAGCACTGCCCTCGCTCCAGTACCTGAGGGCCAGTCGCTGCGCCTCAAGCCCATTCGCGGACAGGTCACGCGCATACCCGCAGACGACTGCCAACTTCCAGACGTGGTCATTTGTGGCACCAAATACCTGAACCCCGCTTATGACGGCAGTGCCATAACCGGCGCCACATTTGATCTGCGCGACGATAACCCCGAACCAACGCCCAAGGGACATCAGGAAAACCTGGACCAACTTCGGGAACTGCTGCCCTCCGTAAACATCTCAGAACACATACAGGCAGAACATCTTCAGGGGCGCGTGGGATTTCGCTGTACCACACACGACTATCAGCCGGTGGCTGGTCCGTGCCCCGGCAACAATGAGATATCCCGGACCGGCGTGTATCTGCTCACCGGTTTTGGCAGCAAAGGCCTGGTATGGGCTCCCCTGCTGGCGGAATATCTGGCCGACCGGATCTGCCAGCAACCGGCCTGCCTGAATACCCGGCTCGCCCGTCGTGTGGAAACGGGACGCCTTTACCGGAACCAACTAACCGTATAGTAATAAACTCGAGCTATAGCGAACGGTCCGGCGGCCGATAAACCGTCATAAGGTGGCAGTAGAGGGGGAAATCCCCGGAGAGGTGGAACCATGTCCATTTTCGTCAGTGAACCCGGACGTCCGATCGGAACCCGGTTACCCGAAGCGTTCCGAAGTCGCCGGGTGGGCGATGTCACCGAGCTGTCGGAGTCTGCGTCCATTTCTGCCGAACACAGCGAGGCTACCGACGCCGAGTTCCAGCAGGCGGTGCACAGCGGCGGTGGTGGTAGCAGCTTCCGCGCACTTCAGGAATATGGTGCCGCTGCTGCGGGCGAACGTCGGGAGGAAAGGGTTTACCTGCCAGTCGCCGACATCAGCTCGCCAGCGCAGTTTTCGGTTCCTGCTTCTGCCACCGTCGCAGAGGCGCTGGAGACCATGGAAGAACACGGCGTTCACCATCTGGTCGTGCTCTCGGATAACAATGTCGCAGGCCTGATCGACCTGCGATGGCTTCTTTCGTGGATTCACGAGAACAGTTCGGAAGCTTTGAACCAAAGCCTGATTCACATTGAACTACCGGCTTTTCTGACTGCATCTCCCGAAACCGACGCCCATCAACTGGCACGCCTGATGCTCGCTCACCGGCTGAATGCGGCCCTGGTCATCAATGCTGCCGGACAACCCGCCGGCGTGGTCACCAGCACCGACTACCTGAAGCTCTATGCCAATGCGGGCCGACAGGAAGGGGCGGTCTGACCCACCCCGGACCTGCAACCCGGAGGATTACGGCGTTATCGGTGTCAGTAACTCACCTTCCGGGCTGAAAACAAGCAGCATCCTTTCGCCATTTCGGTTCACCAACGCCACCACTTCATCGTCGCGGTAATTCTCCAGATCGAGAATGTCCAGACCTTCGAATGCCAGTTGCCTACGCCAGTTGCGGAAGGCTACGTCAGATTCGGAGGTATCCACTCTCGCCAGGATACTCTCTGTGCCCGCCACCGGCGCCGCCTGGCCTTCAACAAAGCTCCCGTTGGTGTTGCCCGACACCACAATATCACCGTCAAACCGGACACCACGGGTCAGGAATTCGTTGGATAGATCACCCGCATCATCAACGGTGTACGCGCTCAGAGGTTCGCCTGAAGTATTGAATCCCAAAACAAAGCCGGCCCGATTATCCAGCCGCGTGCGAATAATTTCATCCTCCGCATTTTCGGTACCGGCATCCTCTGGCTGCGCTTCACGGAATCGGTAGCTATAGGGCGCGTCGCCGACCAGCACCACCCCGGCACCACCATACAGACCGTCCCCGAGCGATTCAGAGCTGTCTTCACCCACCTGATACACGGTCGGTGACTCTCCGGTGTTGCCATTGAAGAAATACGGGCCAACATTTCCGAGGCCATCAAGCGTCATTGGCGACGCCCCGAACAGCAGAGCCAGCGAGCCTTGTGAGCTACCACCGACCACGGTCTCATCACCTGATGAGCCAACCTGCCGTGTCCAGGCCAGGGTCGGCTCCAGAGCCCCTGCGTTCTCCGCCGTATCAATGCGGGCCAGGAAACTGTCGGTGCCGCCCTGGTAGGCATCGGTATTCCAGGCACCGCGGGTTTCGCCGCCCACCAACACATAGCCAGTGGTGCCGTTAATGCCCACCCATCGCACCGAATCGTCCGCCGGCGTGCCAATTCTGAAGATATTGTTTCCGATCCAGCTCGGAAGATAGTTCCCCGAAGCACCGTCATAATGAAACAGGGCCGTTACCGCATCAGACCCGCCAACGGGAGCACCCGGTTCTGCCTGGTCAGAGCTGAAAGCAACGGCAATTTCATAACGATTCACACGGTTATTGTTTTCAGTGACCGTTCGTACACCAACGTCCAGGAATACGTCTGAAGGTTGCAGCGTTATCGCCGGGTCTGTCACCTCAACAATCTGCAGCTCCGTACCCGCCTGGTCATAAATGCGGACCTGGATCTGATTGTTCCCGGGAAGGTAACCAGCAACAAACACCCGGCCCTCATGGCCCAGCGACACATCCGTTGCCATAAAGCCATCACTCCAGACCAGCGGTTCAATCAGACGGTTCAGGTTCAACCTCAGCAGTGTTTCAGACTCGCCCCTCGCATATCCGGCCCGGCCAGCCTGGTAATTTACATCGACGCCAATAGGCGCAGCGTTGTCGTCCAACTCATCCTGAAGATTGTTATAAACAAGCGCACGCACACCAAAGGTGATTTCATCCTGCTCCAGCGGGAATACCAGCTCCTCAATTGGGTCATAGGTACCCTGAGCATTCTTCTCAACAATCTCGAAAGTTTCGTCCTCGACAACACCCGTCAGCTCGCCAATTCTTGCCAGCTTGGCTCTGAACAGGGTTTTACGGTCACCCGTGAGAATGGCGCGATACTCACGAGTGGTCTCGGTATTGATCGTATCGCGACTACCGCCATTGACGGTTTCTATGCTGAGTAGCGGCTCGTTATCCTCAATTGAAAGGTTGGCTTTGACCTCAACACTACCATTGCCCAGCGAGGCAATGCCCTGGCGTACTTCGGTCAGAACCATGGTCGCCACTTCTGTTGGCTCGGGAATCAGGTCGTCAACCACTTCAAAGGGAATGTAGCACTCGGTAAGACCGGGCTTCAGTGTCACAACACCGCCGGTTACCGTATCGCCAGTCGTGTCATACTCGACGTACTCGAGGGGGTTACCCTCTTTATCAACGGGGTGATTCAGTTCGTCGCTGAGCGCAACAAGGTCTTCGCCAATAATAATCGCACCGGTGTTGGCGCGGCTATATTTGCAGTCCTGATGGGCGGGATCAGTTTCGTCATTGTCACAGGCAGTTGGGTCGAAATCAGAACGCAACTCAAAGGCGATTTTGACTTCGGTAACCGAGGGTTGATCCAGATTTACTTTTACATACGCGCGCTTGGTTGGGTAGGTGACTGACTCAGTTCCATCCGGCGCGCCCTCATCCGTGAACTTCTGGAGCTCATAAGAATAGGAGCCGGCATCAAGCTCAGGCACCGCACACCGCTCTTCCGACTCGTCTTCGCTCTCCTGGCTTTCACCTTCTTTCAGATTGGCTCCGGCTAAGGTGATAACGTTCCGCTTGACGTCGATATCAAACGGCTGAAAACCCGCCATGCGGCCGTCCGTGGTGACTATCTCGATATTCTCGGTCTGGCCAAGATCAGCTTCACCCCGGTTGCCTCCGGATAGCCCAGGCACACCGCGCATGATAATACCCTGACGCGCCTTATTGCTGGTGTCTTCCAGCGCAAGCCAGGATGGCGCATTGGTCAGCGAGTAATCGAGTATGCTTTCACCGCCATAGGCACCCCAGTTGTAGTAATACTCCACCCCCAGATAGGCGGTGGTCGGTGGCGCCCCCAACAACGTGGGCTGGTCAGGATCTTTTTCGGTCTTGCAGCCGGTTGCTGCCAGGGCAATCAAGGCAACACCAAGGAGGCGGCCCGAGGCGGTTGAGCGGGAGAACAAATCGGCGCGCATGCAAAAATCCGTTTCATGACGTTATTGTTATGGCCGTGCCCGGATGCCTGGCATCCGGTTTACACACCGTTACAGATCAACGCCATGGTAGCCAATTTGAATCCGGAGCGATCTGCGCGAGTTCTCAGATTCTTTGGCCAGCAGCCCTCAGACCTCGATACCATGTTCCCGCAGCAGGTCGGCCAGCCCTGCCTCATCCAACACAGGCACCCCCAACTGCTCAGCCTTGGCCAGTTTAGAGCCGGCGGCCTCGCCTGCGACAACGCAGGCGGTTTTTTTGGAGACACTACCAGCAACCTTGGCACCGAGCTGCTCAAGCTTTTCCTTGGCCTGATCCCGTGTCATGCCTGAGAGAGTGCCAGTCAATACCCAGGTCTGACCACTGAGAGGCTGTTCATCGACCGACAGCACATGCTCTTCCTGCCAGGTGACGCCTGCTTCTTTCAGCGCCGCAAGTGTTTCCTGATTATGGGGCTGATCAAAGAAGCTCCGGATATGACCGGCCACAATAGGCCCGACATCAGGCACCGTCTGGAGAGACTCTTCATCCGCTTCGGAAATCGCTTCCAGCGTGCCGAAATGGGCTGCCAGCCCCTTGGCGGTCGCCTCACCCACTTCACGAATACCAAGTGCATAAAGGAACCGCCAAAGCAGCGGTTCACGGGAGCGATCGATGGCGGCAGTAAGATTTGCCGCAGATTTGTCGCCCATACGCTCCAGACTGGCGATCTGGAATTTCGTCAGCCGGTAAAGATCCGCCACGGTGCTGACCATACCTTCGTCCACCAACATCTCGATCAGCCGGTCCCCAAGGCCCTCAATATCCATGGCCTTCCGGGAGGCATAATGCCGGATCGCTTCCTTGCGCTGAGCCGGGCAATACAGGCCGCCCGAACACCGCGCAACGGCCTCTCCCTCAATCTGGACAATATCCGAGCCGCAGACCGGGCAGTGCTCGGGCATTTCAACCATCGGCGCCATGGCCGGGCGCTTTTCCGGCACCACCTTCACTACCTGCGGGATAACATCCCCGGCCCGGCGAATGAACACCGTATCGCCGATATGAACGTCCAGGCGTCGGATCTCATCCATATTGTGCAGGGTTGCATTTGACACAGTCACACCGCCGACAAACACCGGCTTCAGGCGGGCTACCGGTGTCACTGCTCCGGTTCGACCCACCTGGAATTCCACATCTTCAATGATCGTCAGCTCTTCCTGGGCCGGAAACTTGTGGGCGATCGCCCAACGCGGGGCGCGGGAAACAAAACCCAGCTCCTGCTGAAGATCGAGACGGTTTACCTTGAACACAATGCCATCGATTTCATAGGGCAAGCTGTCGCGCTTGGCCATCAATTCGTGGTAGGCATCCAGACAGGCTTCCACACCCTCGGCCTTGCGCATTTCCGGATTGATCCGGAACCCCCAGTCCCTGACAAGCTGCAAACTGTCCCAATGAGTTTCAGGCAGTACACTTTCATCAGTTACCGCCATACTGTAGGCACACAGTTCCAACGGGCGCCTGGCGGTTACCGTCGATTTCTTCTGGCGCAGGCTTCCGGCAGCAGCGTTGCGGGGATTTACAAAGGTCTTCTCGCCCTGCTCTGCCAGGCGCTCATTCAGCTTCTCGAAACCGGCACGGGGCATGTACACCTCGCCGCGGACCTCAACAAGATCCGGATATCCCGAGCCACGCAGCTTGAGAGGTACCGACGGAATGGTACGAATATTGGCGGTGATATCTTCGCCGGTATAGCCGTCACCCCGGGTCGCGGCACGGGTTAATGTACCGTTTTCGTAGTGCAGGCTGACGGCGAGACCGTCCAGCTTGGGCTCACAGACATACTCAATGGCCCCGTCCTCTCCCAACCGGTCACGAACCCGACGGTCAAAATCCCGTAGCTCGTCCTCACTGAAGGCATTATCCAGCGACAGCATCGGCAGGCGATGGGTAACTTCCTCGAAACTGGTCTCAGCGCTGCTGCCTACCCGGCGGGTCGGCGAATCCTCTGTCGCGAGTTCCGGGTGTTCGGCTTCCAGCTTCTGCAACTCCCGAAACAACCGATCGTACTCGGCGTCGGGGATCCTGGGGTCGTCCTGAACGTAGTAGTAATAATTGTGGTCTTCGAGGGTAGCGCGCAGAGAGTCCACGCGCTTCCGGATAGTTTCGGGAACGTTGGTCATCGGGTCTGGGGTCCGGACGGGCTGCTAGGCTCGCTGGGAGCGTTGTTTGCGTTCAAACTCACGAATGCGCTGGCGACAGTGCTCAATGGTTTGCGGCGTCATTACGCTTCGGCGCTCATCTTTCAGTTCGCCACCAAGGTTTCGGACTACGCACTGGGCAGTTTCAAGCATAAATTCGAAGGCCTGCAACGCATTGGTGGGCCCCGGCAGGCTCATGAAGAAACTGATACCAGGGGTGCTGAGGCCAGCCATGTCCTGCGGGCGGAAGGTACCCGGCTCCACGGCATTGGCGACACTGAATTGCACAGGCGTGGTAGTGTCCTCGGATTCATGGCGGTGGTAAATGTCCATATCGCCATGCTCCAGGCCGCAGGCCTCAAACAGGCTCTTGAGCTTACTGCCCTGGAACTGCTCGCCGCTGCGGGCCAACACGTTGATCACCAGCACTTCCCTGGCCTCGGGGCGATTGGCTCCGGCCAGGGGCTGATTCTTGCGCGGCTTGTTGGGCGTTCGCCTGGCGGTATCTTCCTCAACTTCGGTGGTAACCACCGGCGGCTCTTCCGCTCTGGGTTCGGGTTCGGGTTCGGCTTTGGCCTTTTCAGGACGGGAGGGCCTGGTTTTCGATCTATCCACCGCCGGTGCCGGAGTGCTGACCGCCTCGCACTCAACGGGCTCGGATTCTTCTGTTTCCGGTTTCACGACCCTGGGAGGGCTCAGGATGCCGTCACCCTCATCGTCGTCCCGGGCGCTCCAGCCGGATTCCGGGGTTACATCGTCTTCTTGATCAGCACTTACGGGCGCGGACATATCGCGTTTCAGATAGCCCCGGTCTTCCAGTGTCGAGCGGGAAACCGTGCGAGCACCACCGTTTGGCAATTCCGGGTTGAAGTCATCATCCAGCGGGGAATCCTTGAGCTCGTCAGCCCCCATACCCGACGAAATGGCCATGGATTCCTTCCGGGCACGCCGCATACGGCGCACACCGTCAATCACAATTCCAATAATAACCAGGGTACCTATGGCAATTAACCATTCCCTAAGTGACATAATGCTGCTGTCCTGTTTGCAGTTTGGAACGTTGCTACTCTAAGAAAAGCCCGTAATGAATACAACGCACACCGGGCCCAGATGGCGTTATTGTCATGGTTGGCGAGCATTTCACCAACCACTGCGCCTATCAGGCCTCAGCCAGCGCGGCGGCCTCATCCACATCAACAGATACCAGGCGCGAGCAGCCGGGTTCGTGCATGGTGACCCCCATTAACTGATCCGCCATCTCCATGGCGATCTTGTTATGGGTAATGTAGATGAACTGAACCTGTTTCGACATCTCCTTAACCATATTCGCGTAGCGACCCACGTTGGCGTCGTCCAGCGGCGCGTCCACTTCGTCCAGCATACAGAACGGAGCGGGATTGAGCTGAAAAATCGAGAACACAAGCGCGATGGCTGTCAGCGCCTTCTCACCCCCCGACAACAGGTGGATGGTGCTGTTCTTCTTGCCCGGCGGCCTCGCCATGATGGCCACGCCAGTCTCCAGCAAGTCTTCCCCGGTCAACTCGAGATAGGCATTGCCACCACCGAATACTTTCGGGAAAAGGGCCTGCAGGCCGCCATTCACCTGATCAAACGTCTCTTTGAAGCGCTGCCGGGTTTCCCGGTCAATCTTCCGGATAGCATTGTCCAGGGTTTCCAGCGCTTCCATCAGGTCGTTGTGCTGCTCGTCCAGGTAGGTCTTTCGCTCGCTTTGTACCTGATACTCTTCAATGGCCGCGAGGTTAATTGCTCCCAGACGCTGGATACGGTTACCGATTTTCTCCAGCTCTTCGGCCCAGACCTTTTCTTCAGCATCCTCTGGCAGCTGTTCGAGAACTTCCTGGAGCTTAACGTTGAGCTCCTTGAGCTGCTCAATATGGTTGCCGGAGCGAATTTCCAGGGCCTGGGATTCCATCTTCAGTTTTTCCAGCCGAGCCCGGATTTCCTGAACCTGATGCTCGGTTCGGCTCCGCCCCTGTTCGCGATCACGAACCTGTCGATCAATCTCTTCCAGGGCATCCCGGGCGGCACTGAGCTTTTCTTCTTCGGCCAGTCGTCGTTCCAGCAACCCTTCAAGTTGCAACTGGAGATCCTCAATAGGCTCCTCGGCACTTTCGCGGGATTCCCTGAGTACATCCAGCCGCTCTTCCAGACGCTCTTTCTGCATCTGCATCCGGTCGATGGTTTGCTGCAGTCCGTCGCGCTGGCTCTGGAGTGTCTGCAACTGTAGTTGCAGTTGATGAGCGTGATCACGGTCATGCCGGGCTTCCTGGCGCAGGCGGTCCAGTGTTTCCCTCAGAGAATCCCGTTGCTCCAGCAACTGCTCTTTCTCTTCCTCACTGTCCTCGCTGGATGCGAGTGCAATATCCCACTCTTCACGGGCTTCCTGGAGGTTGGCCTGCTGCTCTTCCAACGCAAGACCCACATCCGCAATGTCTTCCCTGATCCGGGACAGCCGGGCTTCAATCTGCTCTGCCCTGGCTTTCAGACCACTGGCACGTGAGGCCAGAGCCCCAAGCTCCCGCTCAACGTCGCTGTGGCGGGCTTGAGCCTCGTCCCGTTCGGTTTCGGCACGCTCCGCCTTCTCCTGGAGATGCTCAAGCTGCTCGGTTGCCTGCTCGAGCCTGGCTTCTGCTTCCGCCAGCTTTGCCTGCAATTCCGTTACCTTTTTCTGACGCTCAATCACACCAACCTGAGCGGCATCGGAGTCAGGCATCAGCAACCAGTCACGAGAAAGCCAGACACCGTCCCGGGTGATGATGCTCTCGCCAGGCGCCAGACCAGATCGGTTGGCCATGGCTTCAGAAAGGGTATCGGCAGCCTGAACCAAAGAAAGCAGCTGGCTGATCGCCCCAACACCACTCACCTTGGCCGCCAGGCCACGGGTTTCGGAGGCAACGGCACGGTCACTGACCACAGCAAAACCTTTGGGGGCCGATTCCAGGGCTGTAGCCAGTTGATCGAATTCCGGCAACGTCAGGCCCTGAGTGAAGCGGCCAATGACCTGCTCGACGGCAAACTCCCAGCCGTCCTCAATCGACAATTTCGCAGCAAGTCGCGGCGCGTCGGTCAGCCCCTGATCGGCCAGCCACGATTGCAGGGCATTGTCGCCGGCACCCATTTGTTCGTCCAGAAGTGCCTGCTGGGACTCCATCGTGGCTTTGAGGCTCTGTACCGTCTGGCGATATTCAGATGAACTCTGTTCGGCTTCGCGCAAAGCCTGTCTGCTCGAATACACCTGATCCTGCAGTTGCTGAATACGCTCCGCGGTTTCTTCCCTTTTCAGTTCCAGGGTTTCCTGTTCTTCCAGAAGCTGCTCGAGCTCCGAGCGATCCAATTGTCCGTCCAGCAGCGCCTGCTCATCGCGCAATTTCTGTTGTCGGGTTTTCAGCTGTTCGATGGCGTCTTCAAGAGAGCGAATTCGGGATTGCGCCAGTTCGGCCTGCCGGCGGGCATCCGATGAACGGGTACTGAACTCATCCCAGCGGTGCTGCCAGTCACTCATGGCCTCTTCTGCCTGCTGGAGCTTCTCGGCCGATTCCTCTGAACGTATCGCCAATGCCTCCTGCTCAGGCTCGATCATGTCGAGCTCTTCCCGGAGCGTGGCCAGCTTTTCTTCATCCTGTTCCAGTTCGCGGCCTAATTCGCGCTCGTTGGCCAGGGCCTGATCCAGCTCTGCGGCAGTCTGTCGGCTGCGCTCGCGCTGGTGCTCCAGACTTTGCTCAATACGGGCAATGTCGGCCCCGGCCTCATAGTACCGGGCCTGAGCCCGGTTAAAGTGCTCGGTCCGTTCATGGTGGTCTTCCCGGAGCGATTCCAGCGAAGTTTCGAGGTTCACCCTTTCGGTCAGGAACTTCTCAAGTTCCAGCTCGGTATCGCGGATTTTTCCGCGCCAGGTCTGAAGATCGTCATCAAGGGCTTTCCAGCGCAACACCGTTAGCTCGGCTTTCTTTTCGCGCTCTTCCTGTTTGTAGGCTTTGTATTTTTCCGCGGCGGCCGCCTGACGCTCCAGGTGCTGCAGTTGACGTCCAAGCTCTTCGCGAAGGTCTGTCAGCCGCTCCAGGTTCTCCTGAGTACGGCGAATACGGTTCTCCGTTTCCCGCCTCCGTTCCTTGTACTTGGAAATGCCCGCAGCTTCCTCGATGTATACCCGCAATTCTTCGGGCTTCGCCTCAATCAGCCGGGAAATCATGCCCTGCTCGATAATGGCGTAACTGCGCGGCCCGAGACCGGTTCCAAGGAACAGATCGGTAATGTCACGACGACGGCATTTGGAGCCATTCAGGAAATACTCGGATTGCCCTTCCCGGGATACCCGGCGTTTTACCGAAATCTCGTTGAACTTCACAAACTCGCCGGGCGCCGATCCGTCACTGTTGTCAAAAACAAGTTCAATCGACGCCTGTCCCACCGGCTTGCGGGCACTGGAACCGTTGAAGATAACGTCGGTCATCGATTCGCCACGCAGGTACTTCGCGGAACTTTCACCCATTACCCAGCGAACGGCATCGATAATATTGGACTTGCCACAGCCGTTAGGGCCCACCACCGCGGTCATGTTGGAGGGGAAAGGCACCGTAGTGGGATCAACGAAGGATTTGAATCCCGCGAGCTTGATGGACTTCAGCCGCATATCAGGCGGTCTCCTCCGTGAGAATACTCAGAACCTGGTGGCGCTGATGCTCGCCAAAGTCCTGAATAACCCGTTGCAGACGCTCGGAATCGCCCTCAACGGCAGCATCGGCCAGACGACGGAAGAAGGTACCGGTTTCTGCGATCTCACTCCGGAAATGATCCAGCGCCACGTAATAGGTCCGGCTGATGGCGGGACGGAAGTTTTCGAGGGTTTCCTCAAGCAAGGGATTGTCAACCAGACGGTAGGCATACTGCATGACCCCGAACCCCGCTTCAATGACCCGCTCTGCGGCATCGGGCGCATTCGAGTTCAGGGCATCAATAACCGCCTGCATTTCATTAACCTGCCCCATCACGCCGCCGAGCTGTTCACCTGGCCAACGCTCCAGCACCTTGCGAGCCAACATGCACAGCAGATCGATGTAAATATCGTAAAGGGCATTCACCGAGTCTATCGTCAGCTCCGACACCACCGCCCCGCGCCGGGGATAGATCTCAACCAGATGACGCCGCTCCAGAATCAGCAGAGCCTCACGCACGGAGCCGCGGCTGACATTCAGATCGCCGGCGACCTTGAGCTCCTGAATTCGCTCTCCCGGCTTGAGATCGCGAACAACAATGCGCTGCCCCAGATGTTGGGCAATCTGTTCGGATAGGCTTTCCGGTGCCTGAAATCTCATAAATCGACAGCTCGCTTGGTACATTCAAGCGCAGGAGTTTATCACAGGCTTTTGGCAGCCCCACCCCTTTGTCCGACATTTCGATTGCACGTCTTCAGAACCGGCAACCCGCTGCCGGAATTTTGACAACCAGGCAAATATTATCTGCCAGTTTATGGAATCGACTTTAACAGGAGGCACTTTTCTATTGTTTTTATTGGGTTTTTATCTTATGGCATTTTTTCTGCTTGTTGGTACAGCAAATCACTTTGTCACCAGCAGAGCGTCCTACTGTGAAAAACCTGACATCGATCCGGCCAAACACTTCCCGCCCCGCGCGGCTTGCCGCTTTGAAGCAGTCGTTCCAGGACTGGAACAACACCTCCGATGTCATGGCCCGGCTGGCCAGACGCCTGAGCACCACTCTCTCCCTCGAGGCGCAACTGTCGATTCTGGCGGAGGAGATGACAGACATGGTGCCTTTCGACTCACTCAATTACAGGCACCGCATCGCCCGTCAGGACTTCGTTTTTTCCACTGGCATGGGTGGCCCCCATCGCTGCGAGTACCGTCTCTCTCTGGAAGGTCACCAGTATGGCACTCTGACGTTACACCGTCGCCAGCGATTCAGCGAAGAGGAACTGACGGGTATCGAGATGATGCTCTCCGGTGCGATCTGCCATATTCGCAATGCCTGCCAGTTCATTGCCATCGAACAGACCGCACTGACGGATTCCCTGACAGGCATTGGCAACAAACGGGCACTGGATGAGGCGCTCCAGCGCGCCAGCGCCATGGCGGACAGACACGGCGCCCCCTGGAGCCTGATCCTGTGCGATCTGGATCACTTCAAACTGATTAACGACAACCACGGCCACGTGGTTGGCGACCACATTCTCGCTCGCACCGCAGAAAAGCTTGAGCAGGCCCTGCGTAATTCCGACACGGTCTATCGCTTTGGTGGCGAGGAGTTTGCCATTCTCCTGCCTCATACCAACGAGCAGGAAGCCCGTGACGTAGCAGATCGAATTCGGGCTGCCATTGAAAGCATTCGAGTGGACGGCGGTGAAACACCTCTGACGGTTACCGCCAGTTGCGGTGTGGCGATGCACCTGACGGATGAACAGCCCGAGCAATGGCTTGCCCGGGCCGACGAAGCACTCTACCGGGCCAAGGCGGCCGGCAGAAACTGCACACGTGTATTCGCAAGTATTTCCTGAAGAGAAGCCTCAGCGAGCGGGCTTTCTGCCCTTGCCTGCAGACGGCTTCCCGCGGGAATCAGACCGTTTTTTTGGCGGCGCACCATCGGCGACTTGCCAGCTTCCACCTTTACGCGTCCGTTGCAGTGATTTAGCAGGACTCTTGCGGCGCTTGCGATCATGGGCAGCCTGCTCTCCCGGAGTTTTCTGGGGTACAGCAACGCTGCCGAGCCCCACGGCACGGCTCAGCGCATCAACACCCTTCTGATCCAGCTCTTCCCAACGGCCCATGGTCAACCGGCTGGGCAGCAAGATCGGTCCATACCGTACCCGCTTGAGACGGCTCACCCGAACGCCCTGAGATTCCCAAAGGCGACGCACCTCCCGGTTGCGACCTTCCAGCAAGGTTACGTGGAACCACTGGTTCATACCTTTGCCACCCGCCGGGCTGATATCGGTAAACTTGGCCATGCCGTCTTCAAGCAGCACACCTTCCTTCAGGCGCTCAATCATGGCGTCATCCACTTCACCGAATACCCGAACCGCGTATTCCCGGTCAATCTGACTGGAGGGATGCATCAAGCGATTCGCCAACTCACCGTCGGTGGTAAACAACACCAGACCGGTAGTGTTGATATCCAGACGCCCAATGGAGATCCAGCGCTGGTCCTTGAGCCGCGGCAGGCGGTCAAACACCGTGGGCCGCCCTTCCGGGTCTTTCCGGCTGGTTACTTCGCCCTCTGGCTTGTTGTAAATCAGCACCCGACGCACAACTTCGGCAGCTGAACTCACGTCCAGCAGCTTGCCATCAAGCTCAAAACGATCAGAAGTGGAAGCCTTCTGGCCAGGCTGAACCGGAACACCATTGACCAGCAGTCGACCGGCCTCTATCCAGCCTTCCACTTCCCGCCGGGAGCCAACGCCGGCGCGAGCAAGCAGCTTCTGCACCCGCTCCGGACCTGCACTTAGAGACTGATCGCTACGGGCTGTTTTGTTTTCGGGGCCTTTTGCCGCCATAAGGGTAAATATCCTTGATATACGGGGCTGAAACCTGGGTTTCAGTGAAGTGTCTGATCCGGTTCAGGCGCCTGGGACTCCGCGTCGGAGTCCGGACTGGCACCGGAACCATCAGGAGAGTCGAATTTGATCTCTCCCTGCATGTTCTGCTCTATTTCCCGACCGATCTCCTCAAGGTCACGTACCTCAGAAAGCGGAGGCAGTTCATCCAGCCCGGTCAGGTTGAAATAATCGAGGAACTGGCGTGTGGTGGCATACATGGCAGGCCGCCCAGGGACATCCCGATGACCGACCACGCGCACCCACTCTCGCTCAAGCAGTGTTCGAATGATATTGCTGCTTACCGTAACCCCACGAATATCCTCGATCTCGCCACGGGTGATGGGTTGACGATAGGCAATCAGGGCCAGAGTTTCCAGAAGCGCCCGGGAATAACGCTGGGGCTTTTCCTCATACAGTCGACCAACCCATGGCGCAAACTCTTCCCTGACCTGCAATCGGTACCCGCTGGCAACCTTGCGAAGCTCAAAGCCGCGGCCTTCGCAGGATTGCTCCAGCATCATCAGCGCATGCTCCATCACCTGCCTGGCCGGGCGCTCATCTTCGCCAAACAGCTCGCGCAGCTGCTCCATAGACAACGGCTTGCCGGCCGCCAACAGTGCCGCCTCAGCAATAGCCTGAATACGGGCCAGATGTTCTTCGTTCATAGTGTCACTCGATCCTTCAGCTTGCCGCCCGCGCCCTGACATGAATGGGGCCGAGCACTTCCGCCTGAACGATTTCAATCAGCTGTTCTTTCACCAGTTCCAGTGTGGCAAGAAAGGTCACCACCACGCCAAGCCGGCCCTCTTCAAGGGTAAACAGGCTCTCGAATGTTACGAACCGGTCGCCCTGCAGCACAGAGAGAATGTGGGACATCCGCTCCCTTGTCGATAACCGCTCTTTCTCGACATGGTGGCTGGTAAACAGATCCGCCCTCTGCAAAACACCCTGCAACGCCAGTAACAGCTCCTTCATATCAACGTCCGGATGGGGTTGCGATGACGGAAGCTTGGGTAAAGCAGCGGAAGCCGGATAGGTATCCCGTTCCATGCGCGGGATTTCATCGATATCCTCCGCAGCCTTCTTGAAGCGTTCGTACTGCTGCAGCCGGCGAATCAGCTCTGCCCGGGGGTCAATATCGTCTTCATTGTCACTCTCCTGGCGGGGTAGCAACATACGGGATTTAATCTCCGCCAGGGTCGCAGCCATCACCAGATATTCAGCTGCCAGCTCAAACCGCATCGCTTCCACCGCACCAATGTAATCCATGTACTGGCGTGTGATTTCACTGACATCAATATCGAGGATATTCATGTTCTGGCGGCGAATAAGGTAGAGCAGCAAATCCAGCGGCCCCTCAAAGGCCTCCAGAAAAACCGCGAGGGCATCCGGCGGGATATAAAGATCCTTGGGGATATCCACCAGGGGTTTGCCGGATACGAGCGCCAGCGGCACCTGTTCCGGTGTCGTTGCCTGCGCTTCTTCCGGCTCCCTGGTGTCTTCGGTCATGCCTTTGCCAGCCTTTGACGTTATTGGCGGTCAGGAATCAGCGGTAGCTGAGCCCCATCGCTGCACGGACTTCTTCCAGGGTATCACGTGCGGCATCGCGCGCATGCTCTCGCCCTTCCTGCAGAATGGAATGCACCAGATCCGGATTGCTCTCGTATTCCCGGGCACGCTCATGCAACGGCTTCTGTTCCTCGATGATGGCATCGATCAGCGGCTTTTTGCAGTCCAGGCAGCCAATACCGGCGCTGCGGCAGCCTTCCTGTACCCACTGGCAGGTCTGCTCGTCCGAGTAGACTTTGTGCATACCCCAGACCGGGCACTTCTCCGGCTCGCCCGGGTCTGTCCGTCGCACCCGCTGCGGGTCGGTTTGCATGGTCCGGATCTTTTGCGCAACACTGTCCGGATCTTCACGCAAGCCAATGTAATTGTTGTAGGACTTGGACATCTTCTGTCCGTCCAGCCCCGGCATCTTGGATTCCGGCGTCAGCAACGGCTGCGGCTCCGGCAGTATCACCTTGCCTCCGCCTTCAATGAAACCGTATAACCGCTCGCGGTCACCCAGCGAAATGTTCTGCTGTTCTTTCAGCAGGGCCCGTGCGGTCTCAAGCGCCTCAAAATCGCCTTCTTCCTGATACCGTTTTTTCAGGTTGCGATAGAGTTTCGCGTTCTTTTTGCCCATCTTGACGATAGCGGCCTCGGCCTGCTCTTCAAAACCGGGCTCGCGACCATAGATGTGGTTAAACCGGCGGGCGATTTCACGGGTAATCTCAACGTGGGATACCTGATCAGCACCAACCGGCACCTTGCCGGCACGATACATCAGGATATCCGCAGTCTGGAGCAACGGGTAACCGAGGAAGCCGTAGGTGGCCAGATCCTTTTCCCGCAGCTTTTCCTGCTGATCCTTGTAGGTGGGAATGCGTTCCAGCCAGCCCAGGGGCGTGATCATAGACAACAACAGGTGCAGCTCGGCGTGTTCCGGAACCTGGGACTGGATAAACATGGTGGACGAGCCCGGATTAACTCCGGCCGCCAGCCAGTCGATGACCATATCCCATACGCTTTGCTCAATGCCGGAGGGATCATCGTATTGCGTGGTCAGGGCGTGCCAGTCCGCCACAAAGAAGAAGCACTCATACTCGTGCTGGAGCTTGACCCAGTTTTTCAGCACACCATGGTAGTGGCCGAGGTGCAGCTTGCCGGTCGGACGCATGCCGGACAACACTCTTTGCTGGGAATCGACAGAACTCAAAGCACGAACTCCTTCTTTCTGTTTATAGAGCGCCGGAGATCAGCGCCTAAACCGGCCGCTGAAATCAGGCTGACCGGGCATTATAGTCTTTACACTCGCCGGCGTTAAGCAATGCGGCACAAAACCGGAGCTCTATAACGCAAAACCCCCGGAATTCTCGCGAATCCGGGGGTTTTGGTGAAGCTCAGGGCTGCTTTACCAGCCAGTCACTTCCTTCAGGGCCTTGCCGATTTCGGCCAGGCTGCGCACGGTTTTAACACCGGCGTCTTCCAGGGCGGCAAACTTCTCGTCCGCCGTACCCTTACCACCAGAGATGATGGCGCCAGCATGGCCCATACGCTTGCCCGGAGGTGCAGTGACACCGGCAATGTAGGAAACCACCGGCTTGGTGACGTTCTCTTTGATGAACGCAGCCGCTTCTTCCTCAGCGGTACCACCGATCTCACCAATCATGACGATGGCTTCGGTTTCCGGATCTTCCTGCAGCAGCTTCAGAATGTCGATGAAGTTGGAGCCAGGAATCGGGTCGCCACCGATACCGATACAGGTGGACTGACCGTAGCCGAAGTCCGTGGTCTGCTTGACCGCTTCATAGGTCAGGGTGCCGGAACGGGACACGATACCAACCTTACCCTTCTTGTGGATATGGCCAGGCATGATGCCGATCTTGCACTCGTCCGGAGTGATCACGCCCGGGCAGTTCGGGCCGATCATGCGTACGCCTTTACGATCAACGTATTCTTTGGCGTACAGCATGTCGATGGTCGGAATACCTTCAGTGATACAAACGATCAGCTGAATACCGGCGTCGGCCGCTTCGATGATGGCGTCTTTACAGAACGGAGCCGGAACGTAGATGACGGTCGCTTCAGCGCCGGTCTTTTCTACCGCTTCACGTACGGTGTTGAACACCGGCAGACCCAGATGCTCAGTGCCGCCCTTACCGGGGCTGACACCACCTACCATCTTGGTGCCATAGGCAATGGCCTGCTCAGAGTGGAAGGTACCCTGTGCGCCGGTAAAGCCCTGGCAGATAACCTTGGTGTCTTTGTTGATCAGGATGCTCATTATTTACCCCCTGCGGCTTTAACGACTTGCTCTGCGGCGTCCGCCAGGCTGGTGGCGGCGATGATGTTCAGGCCACTTTCGGCGAGTACCTTGGTACCCAGCTCCGCGTTGTTGCCTTCCAGACGAACCACAACAGGCACTTTAACGCCGACTTCTTTAACCGCACCGATGATGCCCTCTGCGATCATGTCGCAGCGAACAATACCACCGAAGATGTTAACCAGAACGGCCTGTACCGCGTCGTCAGACAGGATGATCTTGAACGCTTCGGATACGCGCTCTTTGGTTGCGCCGCCGCCTACGTCCAGGAAGTTGGCAGGCTGGCCACCGGACAGCTTGATGATGTCCATGGTGCCCATGGCCAGGCCAGCACCGTTAACCATGCAGCCGATGTTGCCTTCCAGCGCAACATAGTTGAGCTCCCACTTGGCCGCTTCCGCTTCCCGGGAGTCTTCCTGGGAGGGATCGTGCATCTCGTGGATTTTCTTCTGACGGTACAGTGCGTTGCCGTCTACACCTACTTTGGCGTCGAGGCAGTGCAGGTCACCAGCCGGGGTGATCACCAGCGGGTTGATCTCAACCAGAGCCAGGTCGCACTCTTCAAACAGTTTGGCCAGGCCCAGGAAAATCTTGGTGAACTGACCGATCTGCTTGCCTTCCAGGCCAAGCTTGAATGCCAGTTCACGACCTTGGTACGGCTGCGCGCCGACCAGCGGATCAATTTCGGCTTTCAGGATCTTTTCCGGAGTTTCTTCGGCAACCTTCTCGATTTCCACGCCACCTTCAGTGGAGGCCATGAAAACGATACGACGGGAACCACGGTCTACCACAGCGCCCAGGTAAAGTTCCTGATCGATGTCGGTGAGGGATTCAACCAGAATCTTGCTGACTGGCTGGCCGTTTTCGTCGGTCTGGTAGGTAACCAGGTTCTTACCCAGCCACTTTTCGGCGAATTCACGGATCTCTTCTTTGCTCTTGACCAGCTTTACACCGCCGGCCTTGCCGCGACCACCGGCGTGAACCT
The DNA here is from genome assembly GCF_041155085.1 of Marinobacter sp. RI1. NCBI lineage: Bacteria > Pseudomonadati > Pseudomonadota > Gammaproteobacteria > Pseudomonadales > Marinobacteraceae > Marinobacter > Marinobacter sp. RI1. Next base: position 2,367,437 of record NZ_AP031605.1, on the reverse strand, counting down.
GGGCTTTCACTACCCAGCCGTCACCGCCGATTTCGTCTGCCGCTGCTACGGCTTCCTTGGGAGTATCGCAGGCAATGCCTTTGGATACGGGCAGGCCGTACTCAGCGAACAGCTGCTTGCCCTGATATTCGTGCAAATTCATAGTTAATGTCCCGTCTATTGATGGAGGATAACCACGTACGGAAATGAACCCGTCAGTGCACCGCCATTGGTGCAGCTGGAACGAATTCGTTCTGGCAGGCCAGGGATCGCCTCGGCCTGCCGGTCACGCATGCGAAAAGCCGCCGTTATGATGGCAGCGGGGCGCCCCAGTTGGCGCCCCGTATTCCGACAATGCGTTACTTCTTCTTGCGACGGTTGGCGACGTGAATCGCACCGCCAGCAACGGCCAGGGCCGCTTCGTGCACAGACTCGGACAGAGTCGGGTGCGCGAAACAGGTCAGAGCCAGATCTTCTGCACTGGAACCGAATTCCATGGCGATCACGCCCTGGGCAACGATTTCAGACGCCTGCGGACCCACTACGTGGAAGCCAAGAATACGGTCGGTCTTCGCATCTGCGATGATCTTGACCATACCGGAAGCCGCATTGGCTGCCATGGCACGACCATTCGCCGCAAACGGGAAGGTTCCGACGTTGTATTCTTCGCCTTCAGCTTTCAGCTGCTCTTCGGTCTTGCCGACCCAGGCAACCTCAGGGAAGGTGTAGATGACATTCGGGATGCAGTCGTAATTGACCTGAGGCTTATGCCCGGCAATACGCTCAGCAACCATCACGCCCTCTTCAGACGCTTTGTGGGCCAGCATTGGACCACGAACCACATCACCGATGGCCCAGACACCCGGTGCTTCGGTCTTGCAGTTGTCGTCTACGAAAATAAAGCCCCGCTCATCCATGGTCACGCCGGAGTCTTCAGCCAGTGCACCATCGGTGTACGGACGACGGCCAACAGCCACGATCAGCTTGTCAAACTTGGCGTCTTGCTTACCCTTGGAGTCTTCGTAGCTGACGTTAACCAGCTTGCGCTTGACTTCCGCGCCAGTCATGCGGGCGCCCATCACGATGTTCAGGCCCTGCTTCTGGAACTGCTTCAACGCATCCTTGGCACACTGCTGGTCAACCGCCGGCAGGAAACTGTCCTGCGCTTCGATCACGGTTACTTCTGAACCCAGGCGGGCCCAGACGCTACCCAGCTCCAGACCAATAACACCGGCACCGATCACACCAAGACGCTTGGGAACTTCGGTAAACTCCAGCGCACCCTCGGAATCGACGATGTACTCACCGTCGAACGGCGCCGGCGGAATCTCGATCGGCCGGGAACCGGTGGCGATGATCACGTTGTCGGCTTCATAGGTCTTGGTTTTGCCATCCTTGTCGGTGACTTCCACCTTACGACCGGCCAACAGCTTGCCGTGGCCGTGGATCGAGGTGACGCCATTGGCCTTGAACAGGCCAGCAATGCCACCGGTCAGCTGCTTAACGATACCAGCCTTGCGCTCCATCATCTTGGCAACGTCGATTTTCACGTCCTTGGCCAGGATGCCCATGGAATCGTAATCGTGGCTGGCTTCCTCAAACTTGTGAGTCACTTCCAGCAGGGCCTTGGACGGGATACAGCCTACGTTCAGACAGGTGCCACCGAGCACCTGGCTCTTGCCGTCTTTACCAGTCCAGGACTCTACACAGGCGGTCTTGAGACCCAGCTGAGCGGCTTTAATGGCAGCAACGTAACCACCGGGGCCTGCACCAATGACAATAACGTCGAACTTATCGGACATAATCTTTCCTGTTATCGAATTCGTTGAGTGTCAGATTACACATCCAGCAGGATACGTGCCGGGTCTTCCAGCATTTCCTTGATGGCCACCAGGAACTGCACCGCTTCCTTGCCATCGATCATACGGTGATCGTATGACAGCGCCAGGTACATCATCGGCAGAATCTCAACCTTGCCATTTACCGCCATCGGGCGCTCCTGGATCTTGTGCATACCCAGAATGGCAGTCTGGGGCGGATTCAGGATCGGCGTGGAAATCAGAGACCCGAAAATACCACCGTTGGTGATGGTGAAGGTGCCACCGGTCATATCTTCAATGGCCAGTTTGCCTTCCTTCGCCTTGGTACCGTACTCGACGATCTTCTTCTCGATGTCGGCCAGACCCATAGCGTCGGTGTCACGCAGAACCGGTACCACCAGGCCACGGTCGGTGGATACCGCCACACCTACGTCCTGGTAACCGTGGTACACCATGTCGTTGCCATCAATGGAGGCGTTTACTGCCGGGAAGCGCTTCAAAGCTTCGGTAGCCGCTTTGGTGAAAAACGACATGAAGCCCAGCTTGATGCCGTGGCGCTTCACGAAGCTGTCCTGGTACTGCTTGCGCAGTTCCATGATCGGCGCCATGTTCACCTCGTTAAAGGTGGTCAGCATGGCTGCTGTCTGCTGGGCATCAACCAGACGCTTGGCGATGCTGGCACGCAGGCGGGTCATCGGAACCCGCTTCTCGGCGCGCTCGCCCTGGCCAACATTCACCTCAGGCATCGCTGCCGGCTTGGCGGCAGCCGCTCCACCGGAAGATTTGTTGCTGTCCACGTAGTTCTGAACGTCTTCCTTGGTAACACGGCCATCTTTACCGGTGCCCTTTACCGCGCTCGGGTCAACGTTGTTTTCTTCGGCCAGCTTGCGGGCAGCCGGGCTCAGAATGGCGTCGCCGGAAGCAGCTTCGGATTTCTCCTCGGCTTTCGGTGCTTCGGCTTTCGCTTCAGACTTGCTCTCGGCCGGCTTGGATTCACCTGCTGCGCCTTCCTTGAACTTGCCGATGACCTCACCGCTTTCCACGGTGTCGCCTTCGTTCTTGAGAACTTCTTCGATCACACCATCCGCCGGCGCAACCACTTCGAGCACAACCTTGTCGGTTTCGATATCGACAATCAGCTCGTCACGGGAACAGGCCTCACCCGGCTGCTTGTGCCAGGTCGCGACGGTGCCTTCGGCAACCGACTCAGGGAAAACGGGGGCTTTAATCTCTGTTGACATTACGGATCCTTAGTTCGGTAGCTCGTCAGATTTCAAACGCGTCGTTAACCAGTTTCTTCTGCTCTTCAATGTGAACAGACATGTGTCCACAGGCAGGAGCAGCAGAAGCCTCACGACCGGCATACTGGAGATATAGCTTGGGATTCAGGCGCTGCAGTGCGTTCCGCATGTGATGCTGACTGCAATACCAGGCTCCCTGGTTCATCGGCTCTTCCTGACACCAGACCACATGCTTGAGCTTGCTGTACTGGCTCAGCAGTTCGTCCAGGTCATCGCTCGGGAACGGGTACAATTGTTCGATACGAACAATCGCGACATCGTCCCGCTCATCCGCCTTCTTCTTCTCCAGAAGATCATAGTAGACCTTGCCACTGCAGAGGATCAGGCGAGTCACTTTTTTCGGATCGGACGGCTCTTTCTCCGGCAGAATTGTCTGGAATGTGCCGGATGTCAGGTCGTCCAGACCCGAAATGGCTTCCTTATGGCGCAGCAGGCTCTTGGGCGTAATGGCAACCAACGGCTTGCGCAACGGACGCTTCACCTGCCGACGCAACATGTGGAATACCTGAGACGGTGTAGTCGGCACACAGACCTGAATATTGTGTTCTGCACACAGCTGCAGGAAACGCTCCAGACGGGCGGAACTGTGCTCCGGCCCCTGCCCTTCATAACCGTGCGGCAGCAGCAGTGTCAGGCCACACAGTCGACCCCACTTATGCTCACCACTGGTCAGGAACTGATCAATCACCACCTGTGCACCGTTGGCGAAGTCACCAAACTGGGCTTCCCAGACAATCAGCGCGTTCGGCGTTGTGGTGGAATAACCGTATTCGAACGCCATCACCGCTTCTTCAGACAGCAGTGAGTCATAGATGTCGAACTTCGGCTGATCGTCTTTCAGATTCTGCAGGGAAATATGAGTAGACCCATCTTTCTGGTTATGCAGAACAGCATGACGGTGCGAGAAGGTGCCCCGGCCCACGTCCTGACCAGTCAGGCGGATCGGGTGGCCTTCGTTCAGCAAAGTGGCGTAGGCCATCATTTCGCCGTAGCCCCAGTTCAGGGACAGCGCGCCGGCCGTCATCTTCTCGCGATCATTAACAATCTTGGAAACCTGGCGCTGGATGCTGAACCCTTCCGGCACTTCAGTCAGCTTCTTGCCCAGTTTCTGGACGGTTTTCAGCGCAACGCTGGTCTTGCACTTCGCTGTCCACTCATGGCCCAGATACGGAGCCCAGTCCACGTAAAGCTCTTTGTTAGGCTCTTTAACCAGGGACTTGACTACGTGATCACCCTTGTCCAGGGCGTCCCGGTAATCAGTCTCCATCTGCTTGGCTTCATCTTCGGTGATCACACCGGCTTCAACCAGCTGATCCGCGTAGATCGCACGAGTGGTCTTCAGCTTGCGGATCTTGTCGTACATCAGCGGCTGGGTCGCTGCCGGCTCATCCGCCTCGTTGTGGCCACGACGACGGTAGCAAACCAGATCAATCACTACATCGCGCTTGAATTCGTTGCGGTAGTCCATCGCCATCTGGGTGGCGAACATCACCGCTTCAGGATCGTCGGCGTTCACATGCAGAATCGGCGCCTGAACCATCTTGGCAACGTCGGTGCAATACTCGGTGGAACGAGCATCTTCCTGTTTGCTGGTGGTGAAGCCAACCTGGTTGTTGATCACGATGTGGATGGTACCGCCAACACCAAAGCCCCGGGTCTGGGACATCTGGAAGGTTTCCATCACTACGCCCTGCCCGGCAAACGCAGCGTCGCCGTGCATCACAATGGGTACCACGGTACTGCCATCGGTATCGCCACGACGGTCCTGACGGGCGCGTACCGAGCCTTCCACTACCGGGGATACGATTTCCAGGTGAGACGGGTTGAAGGCCATGGCCAGGTGAACCTCGCCACCTGGCGTCATCACGTTTGAGGAGAAGCCCTGGTGGTATTTCACGTCGCCGGAGCCGGAATCCGCGAGCTTCTTGCCCTCGAATTCATCAAACAGTTCTTTCGGATTTTTGCCCAGGGTGTTGACCAGCACGTTCAGTCGACCACGGTGGGCCATGCCCAGCACGATCTCTTTGGCACCATAGGAGCCCGCACGCTGAATCAGCTCGTCCAGGCAGGGGATCAGACTTTCACCGCCCTCGAGACCAAAACGCTTGACGCCCGGATAACGGGAACCCAGGTATTTTTCCAGCCCTTCAGCAGCCGTCAGGCGCTCAAGGATATGCTTGCGGGTTTCGGTCTCGTATTCCGGACGGGAACGAACAGGCTCCATACGTTGCTGGAACCAACGCTTGATGCGCGTGTCTACCACATGCATGTATTCAGCGCCGATGCTCTCGCAGTAAGTCTGGCGCAGGCCCTGAACAATATCGCCGAGTTTCATGCTCTCGGAACCAAAGTTCAGAGAGCCGGTCTGGAACTCCAGATCAAGATCGGATTCGCCCAATTCGTGGAATCGCGGGTCCAGATCTTCTACCTGAGGACGTTGCCAGACACCCAGAGGATCAAGCTTTGCTTCCTGGTGACCGCGGAAACGAAAAGCGTTGATCAGCTGCAGAACACGGATCTGCTTTTTATCAGCGTCGGACGTAGCACTGGCAGGCACGCCATTGGTCGCCAGAAAACGCTGATTGCGGGAGATGTGCTCAAACTGCTCGCGGATGGTGGAGTGAACGATGTCGCGGCCCTGATAGCCATCGACGCTCGGGAGTTTGTCGAAGTAACTCCGCCACTCTTCTGGAACTGCGTTGGGGTCTGTCAGGTAGGTTTCAAAAAGCTGTTCAACATAGGCAAGATTGCCACCCTGCAGGTGGGAAGTCTGCCATAACTGCTCCATGATGCTTTCGTGCATTTTGAATAGCTCACCTTGGGCTGGTGCGGGGGAGCCAGTATGGTCGGCCAGGGGTAATTCTCAGTCAATACGGGTTATTACGGCATGACTTTGGCCACCACACCCGGCAAGGATGTTTTCCGTCCCCAGTGATTTTTATACTCAGCAATACTGTCCGGTGACTGGATAAGCGCACCGAAACAGCGTGCATAAGTTTGCACCCCGGTAAGACTTTTGACTATAAGCCTTTGGTTGAAGGCCCCGCATATAGCGAGGCCTTCAGGGGTACTAACTGGTGTCAGAACACCAGTATAGCTGGTGCTACGAATTTTGCCGGTCAGGTGGCTCTTTGCAGCAACAGGTTCCGGATATGGCCAATTGCCTTTGTGGGGTTCAGGCCCTTCGGACACACACTGACACAGTTCATGATGCCACGGCAGCGGAACACGCTGAACGGATCGTCCAGGTTCGCCAAACGCTCTGCCTGGGCGGTATCACGGCTGTCGGCCAGGAAGCGATAAGCTTGCAACAGACCAGACGGACCGATGAACTTGTCCGGATTCCACCAGAAAGACGGGCAAGCGGTAGAGCAGCAGGCACAGAGAATACACTCGTACAGGCCGTCCAGCTTCTCACGATCTTCCGGAGACTGCAGACGCTCGATGGCTGGCGCAGGGTTGTCATTCACAAGGTACGGCATCACTTTTTCGTACTGCTTGTAGAACAGACCCATATCAACCACCAGATCACGAATGACCGGAAGACCAGGCAGCGGGCGCAAAACCAGCTTGTTGTTCTTGACCACATCGGAAACCGGTGTGATGCAAGCCAGGCCGTTCTTGCCATTCATGTTCATACCATCTGAGCCGCAAACGCCCTCACGACAGGAACGGCGAAATGCGACAGTCGGGTCCTTTTCCTTGGCCAGCGCCAAAACATCCAGAACCATCAGATCTTTGCCTTCCGGCAACTCAATCTCAACGTCCTGCATGTAAGGGGCGTTGTCAGTTTCCGGGTTATAACGGTACAGACTTACCAACATTTTCAGGATACCCCCTTAGTAGGTCCGGATCTTCGGCTCGAAGGTCGGAACCGTTTTCGGTGCAAAGTTCACGTCACGCTTGCCAACGCGCTTGTCCAGCGGGAAGTACATGGAGTGCTTCAGCCAGTTCTCGTCGTCACGCTCGGTGAAATCGTTACGGGCATGGGCACCGCGACTTTCTTTACGCTCAATCGCAGACTTGGCGGTCGCATAGGCAACTTCGTACAGGTTGTCCAGTTCCAGCGCTTCGATACGGGCGGTGTTGAATGCCTTGCTGGTATCAGTCAGCTTGGTCTTGCGAACCCGCTCACCGATTTCTTCCAGCAGCTTCAGCCCCTTCTCCATGCTTTCGCCGTCACGGAACACGCCGAAGTAGAGCTGCATGCAGTTCTGCAGGTCTTTACGAACCTGAGCCACATCCTCACCCTCACTTGCACTGTCCAGACGCTCCAGACGAGCCATGGCACGCTTGATGTCTTCGTCGCTTGCGCCGTCGACCTCGAAACCACCACGCAGCTGCTCCTCAATGTGCAGACCAGCCGCACGACCAAAGACCACCAGATCCAGCAGAGAGTTGCCACCCAGACGGTTGGCACCGTGTACAGACACACAAGCGGCTTCACCGCAGGCAAACAGGCCCGGAATCGGCTTGTCATTGCCGTTTTCATCCTGAGTCAACGCCTGACCACCAACGTTGGTCGGAATGCCGCCCATCATGTAGTGACAGGTCGGAACCACAGGCACGGGCTCTTTGACCGGATCAACGTGAGCAAAGGTACGGGACAGCTCACAGATACCCGGCAGACGCAGGTTCAGGGTTTCTTCGCCCAGGTGATCCAGCTTCAGCAGTACGTGATCCTTGTCGGGACCACAGCCGCGGCCTTCCAGAATTTCCAGAACCATGGAGCGGGCAACAACGTCACGACCAGCGAGATCTTTGGCGTTCGGAGCATAACGCTCCATGAAACGCTCACCTTCGGAGTTGATCAGGTAACCACCCTCACCCCGGCAACCCTCAGTTACCAGCACACCGGCACCGTGGATACCGGTCGGGTGGAACTGCCACATTTCCATGTCCTGAACCGGGAAGCCGGCACGCAGGGCCATACCGATACCGTCACCGGTGTTGATCAGGGCATTGGTGGTTGACGCATAGATACGACCGGCGCCACCGGTTGCCAGAACGGTCGCCTTGGCCTTGATGTAGCAGACTTCACCGGTCTCAATTTCGATACCGACAACACCGACCACTTCGTCTTTACTGTTCTTGACCAGGTCCACGGCGTACCACTCGTTCAGGAACGAAGTGCCGCCTTTGAGGTTAGCCTGGTATAGCGTGTGCAGCAGAGCATGACCGGTACGGTCGGCTGCGGCACAGGTACGGGCAGCCTGACCGCCCTTACCGTAGTCCTTGGACTGACCACCGAACGGACGCTGATAGATACGACCCTGCTCGGTACGGGAGAACGGGAGGCCCATGTGCTCGAGTTCGAACACTGCCTGCGGACCGACGGAGCACATATACTCAATCGCGTCCTGGTCACCGATGTAGTCAGAACCTTTCACAGTGTCGTACATGTGCCAGCGCCAATCGTCGTTGGGATCAGCGCTTGCGATCGCACAGGTAATACCGCCCTGGGCGGATACCGTGTGCGAACGGGTCGGAAATACTTTCGTGATACACGCGGTATCGAGACCGGATTCGGTCAGCTGGAGGGCGGCTCGCATACCGGCACCGCCACCACCGATAACAATCGCGTCGAACGACATGGTCTTGATGTTAGCCATCGATTAAAGCCCCCAAAGAATCTGAATGCCCCACACGACATATACAAACATTACGAGCACACAGGCTGCCTGAAGCAGAAAACGCGGCATCGCGGATTTGATGTAGTCGGTAGAAACTGTCCACAAGCCAACCCACGCGTGCCCGGCAATGGACAGCAGCGCAAGCAGACTGAAGATCTTGAACCATCCCTGAGCAAACAATGCAGACCACGCCTGGTAGTCAACATCGGTGGTCACAAAGAAGCCAAGCAGGAACAGCGTGTACAGAGCTAATACGTAGGCTGTTACGCGCTGGATGATCCAGTCCTGAATACCGTTACGACCAATATTCGTTACACTGTTCATGCCCATACCCAGACTCCTGCCAGAACGATGAGAACAACGGAAACCGCAATCGTGGCTTTCGCGGCGAGGCGCCCGCTTTCAAGCTCTTCGCCAATACCAGCGTCCATCAACAGGTGTTTGATACCTGCAACCAGGTGGTACAGCAGAGCAGACAGGATGCCCCAGATGATCAGCTTCGCCAGGAAGCTGTCCAGCAGCTCATTCACCCGGTTAAAGCCATCTTCTCCGGAAAGGGAGAGATCCAAGCCGTACATCAGGAAGGCAACACCTACGAAGATGATGATGCCGCTGATGCGATGCAGGATCGAAGTAATGGCTGGCAGCGGGAAATGAAACTTGCCGAGATCGAGATTTACTGGTCGTTTGCTATTCACAGCGCTCTCACACTCTCTCTTGGTTCCGCGGGACCGCAAAACGGTGGCGGATGGTTGGTATGTTGGGACCGGAGAATCGGTACGATACCGATAACCGATTGGTTCAGGAGGGCGGATGACTACCCGGTAGCTTGCTATACTCAAGCCCATAAGCCGGTGCATCCCCGATTCCGGGCTACGGATTATAAGGAGACACCCCGGTAATTACAAACTTGCAATCGCCCTCCAGGCCTTGCAGCTTGCAGCCTCCACCCATCTATAAGGCTTATTGACAAAACCAATTTCCGCCCCAGGGGCCCGATATTCCGGATATCCCTCATTTACAAACGGGAAGAAATTTGCCGTTTTCTCCGCCAGTGCATTGACAAAAAAAGCTGACGCCCTATATTTTGCCGCCAGTTTTGCGATAATACGCGCTTTCTGGCGCATCTACACATGCAGAAAAGCTGTTATAGCTAATCAGACAGGAGAGCACCATGACCGACAGGAAAGCCACGCTCTCGGTGGGAGATAAGTCCATTGAGCTACCGGTTTATTCCGGCACCGTCGGCCCTGACGTTATTGACGTACGCGGCCTGGTACAGGAAGGCGTTTTCACTTACGACCCCGGATTTGTATCCACCGCAGCCTGCGAATCGGCCATCACATACATCGATGGCGCCAACGGTGTGTTGCTGCACCGCGGCTACCCCATTGACCAGCTGGCCGAGCACTCCGACTTCCTGGAAGTCTGCTACCTGCTGTTGAACGGCGAACTGCCCAGCGAAGAAGAAAACAAGCGGTTCCACGACACCATCAAAAACCACACCATGCTGCACGACCAAATGCGCAACTTCTTCAACGGCTTCCGCCGTGACGCGCATCCAATGGCCATCATGTGTGGCGTTGTGGGCGCGCTGTCTGCGTTCTATCACGACCAGATGGACGTTTCCGATCCCAAGCAACGTGAAATCACCGGCCATCGCCTGATCGCGAAAATGCCGACCATTGCGGCATGGTGCTACAAGTATTCCATGGGACAGCCTTTCATGTATCCACGGAACGACCTGTCCTACGCAGAGAACTTCCTGCACATGATGTTTGGCACTCCGTGCGAAGAGTACAAGCCAAATCCTGTTCTGGCCAACGCCATGGACAAGATCTTCATTCTGCACGCTGACCACGAACAGAACGCGTCCACCTCCACCGTTCGCCTTGCAGGCTCTACCGGCGCCAACCCATACGCCTGTATTGCGTCCGGCATTGCCGCACTCTGGGGCCCGGCTCACGGCGGCGCGAACGAAGCGGTACTGGACATGCTGGCCGAGATCGGCGACGAGTCCAACATCGAGAAGTTCATTGCCAAGGCAAAAGACAAGGACGATCCGTTCCGCCTGATGGGCTTCGGCCACCGGGTTTACAAGAACTTCGATCCACGCGCCAAGGTCATGGCCCAGACTGCCCACGAAGTATTGAGCGAACTCGGCCTGGAAAACGATCCGCTGCTGAAAATTGCCCAGCGCCTGGAAAAGATCGCCCTGGAAGACGAGTACTTCGTTCAGCGCCAGCTGTATCCGAACGTCGACTTCTACTCCGGCATCATCCTGAAGGCCATCGGTATTCCGACCTCCATGTTTACCGTTATCTTCGCCATGTCCCGTACCATCGGCTGGTTCTCCCACTGGAACGAAATGGTCAGCGGTGCCAACCGTATCGGCCGCCCGCGCCAGCTGTACACCGGCTCGCCGAAGCGGGACTACCCGAAGAAGTAAGCACACCACTTGCCTTCAACCAGAAAAAAGCCGCTGACTTCAGCGGCTTTTTTTCATTTCCCGGTCAGTCTTTCACCATGCTAACGACAGTCCGCCGGCAGTAGTTTTTCAACAGCGTTCTGACCATAGCAACTCCAGAATAACCCGTTATCGGTGACCTCCGGTTCCAGAACGATGTATTCCGACTCTCCGGTTTCATCAACCCCCATCTCAATGCCGATCACACCACCGTCATAGACATCGATAGTATAGTCTTCACCAGAGCCCCCGAAGGTACCGCCATAACCAAGCTCCGCCATCGAACCGGGCCAGGCCTGGTGTTCACTGACATAGGCATCGACAGAATCCGTAACCCCCAAGCCTTCCAGGTAAGCATCCTGATAACGACTTCTCTCTACGTATTCCTGATACTGAGGAATCGCAACAGCGGCCAGTATGCCGACAATGGCCACCATCACGAGCAAGGACGCAGCCCCTCCCCCAACCCCGAGCCTCGGGACGAACAGAGCGAAAAACCAGGCTAACTTGCTCCGCCCCGGGTGAGATACTTCACGCCCTTCCGACAGGGCAATGGCCGCTGCCATTCGCTTGGTGAGCCAGGGGTAGTCTCCCGTTATTTCGTTGAAGGACATCCAGAAGCCGTTGGTCACAGCCACTTGCCCTACAAATGCGTCCACGTTGATGGTTTGCCAGCGGGTATCGCCAGCAGCGATTGCTGCCAGCGCTGCCTTGATGTCCTCCGGTGACTGACAGCAGGCTACACCGTAGCGATCACACGTGTATTCTTCGGCACGCCGCAACGCCGGCCCGATGACAGGCAGCCAGGCAGCGGGTGCCAGCACCGGCCCCCAGGAAAGATGGCGCCGGTGGATATGACCCAACTCATGACCGATGTAGAAATCAATAGCGTCCGGGCGCTCTTCCAACGCATCAACAACATCAGTGAACAGCACAACAAAATGCCGTCCAAGAAACTTGGTCGCAAGTGCATTGAAAAAGTCCGTCCGCAGGAGGTAGGCTTCCGGCACCTCCTTTACCCCAACCTTTTCGCAACAACGAATAAGCCGGTCATAGAGATCCGGATATTGCTCGCGACTGATTCGCACCCCAGACCCCTTCAGGTGTGAGATGAAAGCCGAATGGGCAAAGAGAAAGAACACGTACCCCACCAACAGATACAGCAATACAATACCGAGCGTGCCCAGTATCAGAGCCAGCCAGATGGCCACAGCAAGCACCGCCGTCACCAGCAGCAACGGTTTTTCATGTTTGTATACCAGATTCATTTACTTCCCTCACGAATAAACTACAGGCGGCATCACTGCCTCCCCCATTCGCTGAACAACAAGGATAAGAAGCACCGGGAGACCCAAAAACTGGTTTCTCACGGCCTGTAAGCATCCATGCGGCTAGCCTGCTAAGTATAAGAAGGCCTGGAAGCGCCTGCTATCGTATGCGCCTGAAATAGGCAGATAGTTTACCGGTCTGTGATTGGCGTCATGCCTGCATTGAGCATTCTGTGAGCCCAGACCAATGGATACCCCGCGAACGGTCGAAAAGGGTTTCAATCCTTTCGGCTCGATTTCATAATCAAAGCACACTGACACTCACCGACTGGAGTAAATCAATGACAACTACGGTAGCGTTTATTGGCCTGGGCGTAATGGGTTATCCCATGGCGGGGCATTTGGCAAACGCAGGACTTTCTGTCCGTGTCTGGAACCGGTCTGGCGAGAAGGCAACACAATGGGCGTCAGAACATTCAGGCGCCGCCTGTGATTCGATCGCGCTCGCCGTCAGAGACGCAGATTTTGTCATAACCTGTGTTGGCGCTGACAAAGATCTGATCGAAGTATTTGAAGGCGACGAGGGAATCATCGCAAACGCTCCAGAGGGCGCCATCCTGATTGACCACACGACGGCATCTGCGGGGATTGCCGAACGCCTGGCCGAGTCCGCTGGCGCCCGCAAACAGGCTTTTATCGATGCGCCGGTTTCGGGTGGTCAGCAAGGCGCCCAGAATGGCGCACTCACCATCATGTGTGGCGGCGCCGAGCAGGCGTTCGAAAAAGCCAGGCCGGTCATGGCGCACTACGCTCGTGCGCTCAACCTGATGGGCCCGGCGGGCAGCGGGCAGAAAACCAAGATGGTGAACCAGATTGCCATTGCCGGGTTGGTTCAGGGGCTTTCAGAGGCGCTGCACTTTGCCGAACAGGCAGAGCTGGATGTACGCAAAGTGGTGGATGTCATTTCCAAAGGCGCGGCGCAGTCCTGGCAGATGGAAAACCGTTCAGGAACCATGATTGACGGTGAGTTCGATCACGGGTTTGCGGTTGATTGGATGCGGAAGGATCTGGGGATCTGCCTGGAGGAGGCAAGAAAAGTGAATGCGTCGCTGCCGGTTACCGCACTGGTAGACCAGTTCTACGCAGACGTGCAATCCATGGGCGGGCGGCGCTGGGACACATCGTCTCTCATACAGAGACTACGCAAGTTCCGTTAACGCGCCAGCGTATACGAGAATAACACACCCTCGCCTTCTCAAAGGCGGGGGTGCGCCCCCATCTGGCCTACTTTTTCTTGTCTCGCGGTACCCAGCGACCATTTTCATACCACGCTGACCACCCCGTCGCCTTGCCGTCTTTCTCCGACATGACGTACTGCTCTTTTGATTTTCGGCTGTAACGGATCACCGTCGGATTGCCTTCGGGGTCCTTTTCCGGGGCATCCATCAGATAATCGTATTTCGGGTCGATTTCCTTTCGGTGCGGTTTGATCTCCATCACCAGTGGCGGCCGGGTTTCCCGATTTTTCGGGAATTTACTGGCCGCCAGAAACAGGCCGGAAGCGCCATCACGCAGTACGTAGGTATCGTCCACCTTATCGCACTTGAGCTCTGGCATCGGCACCGGGTCCATCTTGGGGGGTGCCGGCTCACCATTTTTCAGCAACTTACGGGTGTTCTTGCATTCGCTGTTGGTACAACCGAAGTACTTGCCGAATCGGCCGGTCTTGAGCTGCATCTCGGAGCCACATTTGTCACACTCCAGCGTCGGCCCATCATAACCTTTAATACGGAACGTACCCTCTTCAACCTCGTATCCTGAGCAGTCCGGATTGTTACCACACACGTGTAGCTTGCGCTTCTCGTCGATCAGGTAGCTGTCCATGGCCGTTCCGCATTTCGGACAGCGGCGCTTTTTCCGGAGCAGTCGGGTTTCGCCTTCCCCTTCCACGTCGTCGTCAGCGCTCACCACTTCGTCACCAGACACCAGGTTAATGGTGGTCTTACAGCGCTCCTTGGGTGGCAGCGAATAGCCGGAGCAGCCCAGGAACACCCCGGTACTGGCCACCCGGATCTGCATATTCCGGCCACAGCTCGGGCACGGTATATCGGTTTCCGTGGGAGTATTCGCGCGCATACCGCCATCCGTCTTTTCAGCGCTTTCCAGCTGATTACGGAATTTGGCGTAGAAGTCATTCAGCACTTTTTTCCACTGAACCTCGCCCTCGGCGATCTCGTCCAGCTCATCTTCGAGGCGCGCGGTGAAATCGTAATCCATCAGATTCGGGAAGGATTCCGCCAGTCGCTCGGTGACGATTTCGCCCATCTTCTCCGCGTAGAAGCGGCGATTCTGAAGCTTTACGTAGCCCCGATCCTGAATAGTAGAAATGATGGACGCATAAGTGGACGGCCGGCCGATCCCCTGCTTTTCGAGCTCTTTGACCAGGCTGGCTTCGGTGTACCGGGGCGCCGGCTTGGTAAAATGCTGGGTCGGATCCAGTTTCTTGAGATCCAGGGGCTGATCCACCTTGATATCCGGCAATGCCACGTCTTCATCTTTCTTGGAGGACTGCGGCGCAGCCTTCAGGAAGCCGTCAAACTTGACGATTCGACCCCGGGTGCGCAGCTCGTAGTCGCCGTTGGCCACCACAATAGAGGTACTCAGGAATTCGGCATCTGCCATCTGACAGGCAATAAACTGGCGCCAGATCAGGTCGTAGAGCTTCTCTGCGTCTTTTTCCAGGCCGGTAATATCCGTTGGCCTGCGAGCAACATCGGTCGGGCGAATCGCTTCGTGAGCTTCCTGGGCGCCCTCCTTGCTGCCATAGACCCGCGGCTTCTCAGGCAGATAACGTTCGCCAAACTGCTTCTGGACGAAGTCACGACAGCTGGATACGGCATCCTGGCTCAGATTGGTGGAATCCGTACGCATGTAGGTAATGAAACCGGCCTCGTACAATCGCTGGGCCAGCATCATGGTTTTCTTGACGCTGAAACCCATGCGGTTACTGGCCGCCTGCTGCAGCGTGGAGGTAATAAAGGGTGCAGACGGACGGGATCGGGTCGGCTTGTCTTCGCGCTTGGCCACCTTGAAGCCGCCAGCCTTGAGCCGCTCAACGTGCTCCTTGCTCTGAACTTCGTTGACAGGGCGGTAGGGCTTGTCGTTATAGCGGGTTACTTCGAACCGGACCGGGTCTTTGGTGCCTTCTGCAGCCAGGTCTGCATGCAATTGCCAGAACTCTTCCGGCACAAACTTACGGATCTCCCGCTCCCGTTCCACAATCAGTCGTACGGCGACGGATTGCACACGGCCCGCAGACAGACCGCGGGCAATCTTTGCCCACAACAGCGGCGAGACCATATAACCCACAACGCGGTCCAGGAACCGTCGGGCCTGCTGAGCGTTAACCCGGTTGTTATCGAGGTTGCCCGGATCCTTGAAAGCTTCCTGAATCGCCCGTTTGGTAATCTCGTTGAACACCACACGACGGTATTTGTCCGGCTCGCCGCCAATGGTCTCCTGAAGATGCCAGGCAATCGCCTCCCCTTCTCTATCCAAATCCGTTGCCAGATAGATGTGGTCGGCAGACTTGGCCAAACGCTTGAGCTCGCTGACCACCTTTTCCTTGCCAGGCAGAATCTCGTAACGGGCGCTCCAGTCATGGTCGGGATCAACACCCATGCGGGCTACCAGTTGCTCCCGGGCCTTACGCTTCTTGTGCTCGGCCTTCTCGTCCGGGCTCATCTTGCGCGTGGCCGCCGCCTGTTTCGCCCGTTCTTTTGGGTCTGACTGGCTGCCGCTGCCACTTACGGGCAGGTCACGGATGTGGCCAACACTGGACTTCACGATAAAATCCGAGCCCAGGTACTTGTTGATGGTCTTCGCTTTCGCTGGCGACTCGACAATAACGAGACTTTTACCCATATCGGAGATCTGTATCCTTGGCGATCAATCGGTCAATATCTGAACAGAACCGTAAACTCGCATAAAAATCAGGCAACTGGAAAACACAAAGGCTGCCATTCTGTATAGGCTCACTGTTTTACAGGGTCAAGATTGGCAAGACAACCCATTCTTTGATTTCAATCAGCCTTTTTTCCGGGTTCCGTCGCATTTTGCGCGTCCGGAAACAGGAAGGCCCGGCATATGCCGGGCCTCCTGACTGAGCTCACTAATCAGATACTCCTGATCAGATACGCTCCCACACAGTGGCAATGCCCTGACCAAGACCGATACACATGGTGGATACACCAAGCTTACCGCCTTTGGCCTGCATGATATTCAGCAGTGTGGTAGAGATACGGGCACCGGAGCAGCCCAGCGGATGGCCAAGAGCAATCGCGCCGCCGTTCAGGTTCACCTTCTCTTCCATGACGCCCAGCAGTTTCAGGTCTTTCAGAACCGGCAGGGACTGGCCAGCAAAGGCCTCGTTCAGTTCCCAGAAGTCGATATCTTCAACTTTCAGGCCTGCACGCTTCAGGGCCTTCTTGGTGGCCGGTACCGGGCCGTAACCCATGATCGCGGGATCGCAACCAGCCACGGCCATGCTGCGGATCTTGGCAATCGGGGTCAGACCCAGAGCTTCTGCCCGCTCGGCGGACATCAGCACCATGGCAGACGCACCATCGGTCAACTGGGAAGAGGTACCGGCAGTCACCGTACCATTTTTCGGATCGAACGCCGGGCGCAGCTGGCCAAGGGACTCAGCTGTGGTTTCCGGACGAATGGTCTCGTCTTCTTCGATCACCTTCACAAAGCCGTTCTCGTCGTGACCTTCAATCGGAACGATTTCGTTCTTGAAACGACCTTCCTGAGTGGCTTCATGGGCGAGGCGATGGGAGCGGGCGCCGAACTCGTCCTGCTGCTCACGGGTGATACCGTGCATCTTGGCTAGCATTTCCGCGGTCAGGCCCATCATGTTGGACGCCTTGGCGGAGTACTTGGAAGCAGCCGGGTTGTGGTCGAAACCTTCGGTCATGGGTACGTGGCCCATGTGCTCAACACCACCGACCAGGAACACATCACCGTTACCAGTCTGGATAGCCTGCGCCGCGGTGTGGATAGCGCTCATGGCGGAACCACACAGACGGTTTACGGTCTGGGCAGCAGACTCGTGCGGGATACGGGTCAGCAGGGAAATCTGCCGCGCCACGTTAAAGCCCTGCTCCTTGGTCTGGTTTACACAGCCCCAGATCACATCTTCTACTTCTTTCGGGTCGAGCTTCGGGTTGCGCTCAAACAGTGCTTCAATCAGCGCAGCCGACAAAGTCTCGGCACGTACGTTGCGGAAACAGCCGTTTTTGGCACGACCCATCGGAGTCCGCACGCAATCGACGACGACAACGTCTCTCGGATTAAGGCTCATAGATCTTTCTCCGTTCGGAAATCTCGTTAGGGTTAGCCAAAGAACTTCTTGCCAGTCTTGGCCATTTCACGCAGCTTCTCGGTCGGCGCGTACAGCGGGCCAAGATCTGCGTACTTGTCTGCCAGTTCGACGAACTTGTCGACGCCCATGTCGTCGATGTAGCGCAATGCACCACCACGGAACGGAGGGAAGCCGATACCGTAGATCAGGCCCATGTCTGCATCGGCCGGGTCTTCAACAATGTTGTCTTCCAGGCAGCGAACGGTTTCCAGGCACAGAGGAATCATCATGCGGGCGATGATTTCTTCTTCATCGAAGTCTTTGCTGCCGTCAACCACAGGCTCGATCAGCTTGTAGGTTTCTTCGTCGACAACCTTCTTCGGCTTGCCCTTCTTGTCTTCTTCGTATTTGTAGAAGCCCTTGTCGTTCTTCTGGCCGTAACGGTTGTTCTCGAACATCACGTCAATGGCAGACTTGAAGTCGGCCTTCATGCGCTCGGGGAAACCGTCAGCCATAACTTCGTTGGCGTGCTTGGCGGTATCCATGCCGACAACGTCCAGCAGGTAAGCCGGGCCCATGGGCCAGCCGAACTTTTCCATCACCTTGTCGATCTTCTGGAAATCGGCGCCGTCACGTACCAGCGCGGCAAAGCCACCGAAGTACGGGAACAGAACACGGTTAACCAGGAAGCCCGGGCAGTCGTTGACGACAATCGGGGTCTTGCCCATCGCTTTGGCGTAGGCAACCGTAGTCGCGATAGCCCGGTCACTGGTCTTCTCGCCACGGATAACCTCAACCAGCGGCATCATGTGCACCGGGTTGAAGAAGTGCATGCCACAGAAGTTCTCCGGACGCTTCAGGTTTTTGGCCAGAAGGTTGATGGAGATAGTGGAGGTGTTGGAGGTCAGAATGGTGTCTTCGCGAACTGCATCTTCAGTTTCACGCAGAACAGCATCTTTGACCTTCGGATTCTCAACAACCGCTTCAACCACCAGGTCGACGTTCTTGAAGTCGCCGTAGTTGAGGGTCGGAGTGATCGCGTTCAGCACGTCGCCCATCTGGCCGGCGTCCATCTTGCCTTTGGCAACACGCTTGGACAGCAGCTTCTTGGCTTCATTCAGACCCAGCTTGATGCCGTCCTGATTGATGTCCTTCATAATGATCGGTGTGCCCTTCAGTGCAGACTGGAACGCAACACCGCCACCCATGATTCCGGCACCCAGTACGGCGGCCAGATTCACATCAGAAGCTTCTTTTTCCCAGGCACTGGCTTTCTTCTTCAGGGCCTGGTCGTTCAGGAACAGACCAACCAGACACGCGGCAACGTTGGTCTTGGCCATCTTGGCAAAGCCTTTGGCCTCTACCTCAATCGCCTTGTCGCGGGTCATGCCGGCATGCTTCTGCATGGTCTTGATCGCTTCCACCGGCGCCGGGTAGTTCTTGCCAGCCTTGCCGGCCACGAACGCCTTGGAAATCTCGAATGCCATCATGCTTTCCATGGCATTGAGCTTGATTTTGCCTTTCTTTTCTTCACGGCGAGCCATGTGGTCCAGCTTGCCTTCATTGCACTGCTTGATGATCGCAACGGCAGCTTCAACCAACTTGTCAGCGCCAACAACAGCGTCAACAGCACCGGTTTTCAGAGCGGCATCAGCGCGGTTTTCAGTACCACCAGCAATCCACTCAACCGCATTGTCGACACCAACCAGGCGGGACAGGCGAACCGTACCGCCAAAGCCCGGGAAGATACCCAGCTTCACTTCCGGCAGACCTACCTTGGCCTTGGGAGCCATGACACGATAGTCGGTCGCCAGACACATTTCGAAACCACCGCCCAGAGCGATACCGTTGATAGCGGTAACCGTCGGGAACGGCAGGTCTTCAATGGCGTTGAATACTTCGTTGGCCCTGAGGTTGTTGGCCACGAGGTCTTCCTCGGAACCAGCAAACAGCTCGGTAAACTCGGTGATATCGGCACCGACAATGAAGCTGTCCTTGGAGCTGGTTACTACCAGGCCTTTCAGGTTCTTCTGGGATTTGAGTGCTTCAGCTGCGGCGCCCAGTTCTTCGATGGTGAGACGGTTGAACTTGTTGACTGACTCGCCTTGCAAGTCGAAGTCCAACTGAGCGATCCCGCCTTCGATCTCTTTAACCGTGATGGCTTTACCTTCGTAAATCATCAACTGATCTCCAGTCTGTGTTTGGAACTGCTGACAACCGGCGGGCGTTGGCCACCGTGCCGGCTGTTTGTGCAGCGAGATTTCGGTCACTGCCCGATCTTCCGATCCAAAAATTCATACAGTCGTTTGAATCGTGAGGGCACACGATGAAAAAAAAAGACGCGTTTGTCAATTTGTTTCTGAATGAAACCTGCAGAAAAAAGGGAGCTGACTCTGTAAGCGCCGGAAACTACTTGATTAGCCGGCAGACTTACTTTAACTTCGGGTTACGACTTTAGTCCACAATAATAAAACTGCATTACGGAGACTCATCCGATGAAAGACGCCCGCCTGCGGATCCAGTCGTTGATTGCCGCGCTCATTCTACTCGCCCTGACGGCTTTGAGCGCAAAGGCCCAGGAAACCGGGGCAGAGTTTCTGTCTGACCTCCACGATTTCCGGGTCAATAACTACCTTGCTCTCGATGCCTTTTACAGCTTCAGTGCGATCGGCGATACCGACACACTGAACCGGATCGTTGTCGGAATCAATAACTCCAACGACGCCATGAATTCCGTAGTGGCGAGCACCAGCGGCGTTCTTTCTGAACAGCAGATTGAGGAACTGAACCAGGCCTTCGACCAGTTCAAGAATCTGATGCGCGGCAACATCAATGAGGTACGCGACCGGGGCTATCCGGATCTTCGCCTGATGGCCGACCTGGCAAACCAGGCCCTGAGTATGAATAACCTGGCTACCGAGCTCTATTCGGTAGCACAGGAAAGCAGCGGAATTAAGGCGGATACCCGTATTGAGTCGGCTCGTTCAGCCGCTGTAGTCATGGCCCAGATGATGGCCCGTTATGCCGCCAGAACGCACTCGTCCGTCGCCCAGACCTTCCAGGGCGCCTCCAGCGAAGTTCCGCTCGACGAGCAGGCCAAGACATTCGATCAACTCCTTTCCTCACTCAGGGCCGGCTCAACAAACGGCGAACTCAAGACTGCCCTGGACGATGTCGCTTCCAAATGGCAATTCATCCGCAGCTCGTACATCAACTACAACGAGAACAACGTGGGCTTTGTGATTGATCGCTACTCGAAAGGCATCATTGAAGGCCTGACCAACGCTATTGACCTGCTACGCGCCAGCGCCTGACGCTCTTCCGGGGTGAGCGGCCAGCTCACCCCAGCCAAATCCCTCCCCCGGTTGATACCGGTCAGCATGACAAAACACTTTCCCCGGTATACTCTCGGTACTATTCTGAACATATTCCCCAAGTACGAAGGAGCGCTAAGTTATGTCCACCTATAAGAAAATGCTGGTTGCCATTGATCTGACTGAAGAGGCACCACAGGTTCTGAACAAAGCCAAGGCGATGTGCGATGCCCAGGGAGCCGAGTTGCTGCTGGTTCACGTTGTTGAGCCGGTTGGCTACGCCTATGGTGGCGATATTCCTATGGATCTGTCTGAACTGCAGGATCAGTTGGACAAAGCCGCTCGTGAACAGCTGGGCAAGTATGGGGATGAATATGGTATTGCGGCGGCCAACCAGGTGGTAACCGTCGGCCGGCCAGAATCGGAAATCCACCGGCTGGCCAAGGAGCACAACGTTGACCTGGTGATCGTGGGAAGCCATGGCCGTAAAGGCTTCCAGTTACTGCTTGGCTCAACTGCCAACGGCGTTCTTCACGGCACGGAGTGCGATGTACTGGCCATTCGTATTCATTGATACTCGTGATGGGAGGGGGAAGGCTCTAGCCCTCCCCCTTCATCCTGGCCTGAAGCTTCCTGAGCTGGCTTTCCAGAGAAACGCTGACACTGGAGGCCATTGAGAAAAAGTTGAGCAGTGCCTTCAGATTACTGTCGCCCTTGCAAACAGCATGTATCCGCTGCCAGAGCGCCTGATTCACCAGCTGTAATCGCTGATTACGCTCCACCAGACCTTTCAGTTCCCAGTCCGCTTCCTGCTGATTCCGCTTTGCGAAAAGCTGTTGAAGCAGATAATACCCCACACTGCGCATCACAAATTCATCACTGTTGGCAAACGGCAGGTGGTGGAGCGCCATCGGCTTGAGCTCCGAAAGCACAGGGCAGCCACTGGTAGCCATCTTGAGCCCCAGCAGAGAACGCAACGCCTCTTCCAGCGTCGTCTGCTTGAAATAGGAGCGGCGCTCATCCGTCACGGTTACATCCACTTTCTGATACGCGTCTTCCGCCTGAAACGCCTCTACGACCGGCAGAATCTCGGTTGCCGCCGGGCAATACGGGGTCTCGCCAGGCTTCAGCGGGCAGTTCGAACACTGACAGTGTTCGAGACGAACCCAGGCCGGCAGTGACTGACCCTGCGGCGGCGAGGAGGACTCCCCAGTTACCTTGAACTCGATATCACGGCCATCCTGAAATTTGAAATTGTAATTTATGTTCATTGGTTCGCCTGTTCTTCCAGCTCCAACCACCGTTCAATCACCGACTCCAGGCGAGACTCCGTTTCCGCCAGCTGTTCCAGAGTGGCCGATACATCTTCCGGTGGGCCTGAATAAAAATCCGGTGCAGAAATTTTATCCTGAAGCTCAGCTACCTGCTGCTCCAGTTGTTCGATTTTGCCGGGCAATTGTTCCAGCTCAAGTTTAAGCTTGTAGCTCAGTTTGACGGGCTTTGATTTTGCCGACTGCCCCACAGTACCGCCATCCTGACCTGGCTTTTTAGCGGAACTGTCGGGTTTATCACGCTTATCCTGTTTGTCCAGTCGGCTTCCCGATGTTTCAGAGGGAAAACGACCGCCTTGCCGACGCCAATCGGTGTATCCACCCACGTATTCCATCACCGCCCCGGAACCGTCCAGGAAGATGGTATCGGTCACCACGTTATCGAGAAATTCCCGATCGTGACTGATAACAATCACGGTACCCTTGAACTCTGAAAGCTGTTCTTCCAGCAATTCCAGGGTTTCGACGTCAAGATCGTTGGTAGGTTCGTCCAGTACCAGAATATTGGCTGGCTTACTGAACAATTTGGCCAGCAACAGTCTCGCCCGCTCACCACCGGAGAACACACGCACAGGAGAGCGTGCCCGTTCCGGGGTAAACAGAAATTCCTGCAAATAACCCAAAACATGCTTGCTCTGACCATTGATATCGATGAATTCCCGGCCCTCAGCCAGGTTATCCAACGCATTTCTCTGGAGATCCAGCTCTCCCCGAAGCTGGTCAAAGTAGGCGACCTGAAGATTCGTTCCCAGCCGAATACTTCCCTCAGTGGGTGTCAGCTCACCTAACAACAGGCGCACGAGGGTCGTCTTGCCCGTTCCGTTCTCACCAACCAGTCCGATCTTGTCGCCCCGGAGAATGGTGAGATCCATATTGCGAACCACTGGCTCGCCATCGACATAAGAGAATCCGGCATTGCTCGCTTCCGCAACCAGCTTGCCCGAAATATCCGCCTGCTCTACGGCAAAACTGGCGGTGCCACCCCTCACCCGGCGTTGCCTGTGCTCTTCCCGCATCGCTTTGAGCGCTCTCACCCGCCCCATATTCCGGGTGCGGCGAGCCTTGATACCCTGGCGGATCCAGGCCTCTTCCTGTTTCAGGCGCTTGTCGAAAAGCGCGTTCTGGCGCTCCTCTTCCTCCAGCGCTTTTTCCTTAAGCTCCAGATATCTGTCATAACTGGCCGCAAAACTCACCAGCTGCCCCCGGTCCAGCTCCACGACGCGAGTGGCCATTCGCCGGATAAAGGCACGGTCATGACTGACAAACAACATGGCCCCCCGGAACTGCGATAACGCCTCTTCCAGCCAGGCAATGGCGGGCACATCCAGATGGTTGGTTGGCTCATCCAGCAACAGAATATCCGGGTCTGCCACCAACGCCCTGGCCAGAAGCACTCGCCGCTGCCACCCCCCGGAAAGCGTATTCAGTACCCGATCCGGATCCACTCCATACTGCCCCAGAATCGTGGTTACCTTCTGGTCAAGCCGCCAACCATCCAGAGATTCCAGCCGTTCCTGAACCTTCATCAAACGCTCAAGACTGGATTCGTCCGCCCTTTGAGACAGCCGGTGGAATTCCGCCAACAGGTCACCGGTTTCCGGAAATGCGGAAGCCACCACATCATAGGCCGTACGAGTGTCGTCCGATGGCAAACTCTGAGGCAACACCGACAGCACTGAGCCATCTTCCAGGCGCACCACACCGCCGTCCGGCGTCACTTCCCCGCTGACGATCTTCAGCAGCGTGGATTTCCCCTCACCGTTTCGCCCCAACAGACACACCCGTTCACCGGGCTCGATGGTCAGGCTGGCCTCATCCAGCAATGGATGCATGCCATAGGCGAGCGAAATCCTGTCTAGAGTTAACAGTGGCACTGTATCAATTCTCCTGATTCAAAACGGTTACCTCATCGCCCACAGATATCTCGCCGGGCTTCTGGTGCACGGCATTTTGCCCAAAAATAACGCCGTCCCGGGTCTTTCGATAGCTGGCCAGAGTCTTGAGGGGCTGAGTGGCGGAATCTTTCTCGCCAGTATCCGGGTTGACCGTGGTCATCACACAACGGGAGCAGGGTTTGACAAGATCCAGCCGGCTTTCACCAACGCTGACGCTCCACCAGGAGTCTTCCGCCCAGGCCCCCACCCCCTCAACCACAATGTTCGGCCTGAAGCGACGCATATCAACCGGGGATTCGAGACGGGAATTGAGCTCATCCAGAGACGACTGGTTAACCACCAGCAACGGGAAGCCATCGGCAAAACCCACTCGGCGTTCAGCACTGACACGATCAGGATCCACCCTCCGGAAACAGCTATCAGGCATATAAACCAGCCTGAGCGTTTCTCCGCAATAGCGGCTCAAAGCCTCACCAGCGCGGCCGGCTCCGGCAGTGGCAGCCACCTGATCACGCCAGACCGTCACTTCCACAGCGTCAGAGCCCACCTCGAGAGGGAAAATCCCCTCGCCAGGCACATCAATAACGACCACTCCCTCTTGCAGAGCCGTTGAAACATTGGCGAGCTGAGGCAGCCGACGCTGAGTGACGAAGCGGTTATCCCCATCAACAATCATCCAGCGGCGATCACCTTGCGGGCCGAAATCATCCAAGCTGAAGCGGGACACTTCGATTCCAGCCAACGACTTGACCGGGTAGATATAGAGGGATTTCACCTTCATGGCTTCGCCTTCCTCAGTTGCCGGATTATTCAGGAAATGGCTGCCGAGTATAACTGACGAGACAGAGGTAGTGAGTGATTTTGCGAGGCTATAAACGAAGAAACCCGGCCTGAGGCCGGGTTTCCGAATTCTGGAGCGGGAAACGAGATTCGAACTCGCGACCCCAACCTTGGCAAGGTTGTGCTCTACCAACTGAGCTATTCCCGCTGATTGCTATCGGGCGTTGCCTGACAACGGATGCGTATTCTACTGATAACTCGGGGGCCGTCAACACTTTCGTGAAAAAATCTCACAGCCGCTGATAATCATGGTGCTCGCAGGTCTTCAGGCTCCACCCCTAGGGCCAACTGCACAATTCTGGCCACGGATGCACTCAATACCTCAGCCTCGGTGCCGGGCACTTCCAGCAGCAGATCGTAGCTCATACCCAGCACTACATTGACGATCAGGGTACCGTCCTGACGAGGGCACGGCGAATCCAGTCGTACCAGGAGCTGCTCGAGACCATCAATCCAGGACTGCCGATACCGACGAGCCACCCTGGCCAGACGGCCATCTCTGAGGGCCTCCATCAAAAACACCTGCTCTGCCAGTACCTGCTCCCTCCGGCGTGTAAACTGCTCCTGCATCCAGGCCCGGGCAAAGTCGGTCAGGCGCTGACACAGCTCCGGACGGAACTCAGCGCCGCGGCGCAATTGTTCCGCAGGCACACCATCGAGCACCAGATTCAGGGTGTCGTGGAAGGCTTTCAGTTCCGCACCGGCTTCCTTCGCGTACAGCATGAAGGCGTCGCTGATCAACTCGTTGATGTCTCGGAAATAATAGGTGGTTGCTGCCAGGGGTACGCCTGCTTCCCTGGCGACGGAACGATGCTTGATACCTTTGATACCGTCCTTCGCCGCTACCCGGATGGTTGCCTTCAGAATGGCATGACGCCGGATTTCACTTTTCGCACGAGTGGTTCTGCCACCCCGCCCTGGGGCCCTGTTATTGTTGGAGATAGGTTTATTAGCGCCCGGGTTATCGCTCACCGCCGGGTTGGTAGATGACATCCTGTTCTTGCTCCGCTGCTTTTATTGTTATCGCTGTAAGGGAGTGTGCCCGTTATCGACAGTCAATTCGTTGAACCGATCATCAAACTGGCAAGCTCTACTGGCCAAAGCGCGGCCCGCCCTCAAGATAAGCCTGTTCATCCTGCGACGACGCGCGCTTCAGGGCTTTGTTGCGATGAGGAAATCGGCCAAAACGGGCAATAATATCCCGATGATCGCGAGCCGACTGAAGAAAACTGCCCAGAAAGTCTCCCAGAACGCCATCGGTGGTGGCAGACAATTGCTGATAGCATTCTACCGAAAGATCCTGATCCGCCAGCTTTTCGGAATGTTGTAACGGCATATAGAGGAAAGCACGCTGAACCGGCGGCAACTCCAGATCCTGCCCTCGCTGCATCGCGCCGCGACACAATTGCCGGGCCAGACGGTCGTTATCGAAGGCCATGGCGCCCCCGCGAAAAATATTGCGGGTGAACTGATCCAACAAAAGAATCTCAGCAAGCGAGCCTCCGGCGGCTATGCGCCAGTGATCCAACCCCTGCTCTGAGGCGAACAGCACCAGAGACAGAAACCTGCGCCGGATTTCCTGATCGAAGGCACGGTCACTGCGAAACCAACGGTTGCGATGATCGCGATCAGGAATACCGTTTTCATCTAATTCACCGAACCAGAAATCCAGAAGCTCTTTCCAATCGAACATCTGACAACTCCCTGATACATTGATTGTCAGGATCACTTTAAACGACCCACTGTCGTCAAGTTTACGGTCGCACCGACACAAACGACCAGATCGGAGATGTTATGACCCAACCACACCAGATTATTTTACTGGCCCACGGCAGCAGCGACGCGCGCTGGTGCGAGACCTTCGAGAAACTGGCCGAACCGACCGTAGAGTCAATCGAGAATGCAGCCATTGCCTACATGGAACTGGCAGAACCCTCACTGGATACCATTGTGAACCGGGCCAAAGGGCAAGGCGTGGAGCAATTCACGGTCGTCCCGTTATTTCTCGCTGCGGGCCGCCACTTGCGAAAAGATGTCCCGGCCATGATCGAAAGGCTGGAGGCGGAACACGGCGTTACCATCCGCCTGGCTGAACCAATCGGGAAAAATCCGAGGCTTGGACTGGCCATCCGCGATGTGGTTAAGGAGGAACTCGAGCGCTCTGAACACTGACAAAGAACCAACCACGGATTCCGATCGCAGGAGGGAACCCATGGACAAACGTATATTGGTTACCGGCGCCACAGGGTTTATCGGCCACATACTATGCCGTGAGTTAATTGAACGCGATTATGGGCTAACGGTTCTCAGCCGTCAGAAGCCGGATGCCGTGCGCTCCATCTGCGGCCGGGTAGAAGTCACGGATGATCTGGAAAAGTTGCGCGCACACCCGGGCTTCGATGCAGTTATCAATCTGGCCGGGGAAGGCATTGCCGACAAACGGTGGAGCCATGCCCGCAAGGAACAGCTGCGTGCCAGCCGCATTGATCTCACCCGCACCCTGGTCGGAGTGGTAAGAACCTGGAGCAACATGCCGGAGGTTCTGGTATCCGGCTCTGCCGTTGGCTTTTATGGTAACCAGGGGGATCACCTGGTTACCGAAGACACAGAACCCCATGACGAGTTCACACACCAACTGTGCCGGGACTGGGAACATGAGGCACTGAAACTTGAAGCTGATGGCGTACGCGTTTGCCTGTCCCGCACCGGCGTGGTGGCCGGCCGTAACGGCGGTTTTCTGCAACGCATGGTCCTCCCCTTCAAGCTCGGACTTGGCGGAAAGCTGGGCTCCGGACGGCAATACATGCCCTGGGTTCACAGGGACGACGTGGTTTCCGGCCTGCTCTGGATGCTGGATACGCCAACGGCAAACGGCCCCTACAATATGGTCAGCCCGAACCCGGTCACCAATGCGGAATTCACCAGAACGCTTGCACAGGTTCTACACCGCCCTGCCGTTATACCGGCTCCAGCGCCTGCACTGAAACTGATGCTGGGGGAAATGGCCGGGCTGTTACTGACCGGTCAGAAGGCGATACCGGAACGGCTCAAACGTGAGGGTTTTGAATTCCGGCTTGCGGAACTGGAAGCCGCGTTGAGGGAAAGTGTGGGAACATAATTTTTTTAAGAAAAAGCGTTGACAGCCCCAGGCACCTTACTTAATATACGCGCCACCTCGACGAGGCAAGCTTTTGAAAACGTTGCGTCCCCTTCGTCTAGTGGCCTAGGACTCCGCCCTTTCACGGCGGCAACAGGGGTTCGAACCCCCTAGGGGACGCCAATTTCAAAGCTGTCTGCTCGTCAGCTGCCATGACCACCCTGGTGGTGTTTTCCTCCTTTAGCAGCATGGCTCTTCTGATCCTTCATGACGAAGATGCCGACTCCGACGAAGAAGCCAATCATCAGCAATACTGTGGCGATTCCGGCGATTACAACTGCGTCCATATACATGGCTATGTCTCCTGTACCTGTAAAACTTGATTAAGCTCAGGTTACGCCGGCACCGCCTGCCCCGTATTGATCTGCATCAAGCTCATTTCGTCATTGCAATAATTGCCAAAGTGAGACGCCCTGCCCCATTTCTCTCGGTTTATCCTGAGTTTGCAGCGCATTTGCCGTAAACTGCTGCTATAGTCGTAGGCAAGGGAATACAGGTAACAACGTCAGGGATCGCTTCTGTAATTGCTATGTCCGATACTTCCTTGGATGGTCGAAAAATCAAAGACATGCCAGACATTGCGACGCGTTTGAAACGTTTTCGTGCAGCCTCTCCTTTATCATTCCGGCTGGTGGCATGGATCCTTCTGTTCAGCTCTGCCTTTACATTGCTCGCGTCCGGCATTCAGATCTACTCAGACTACCGCGAGGACCTGTCCAAGATAGAACAGCGGATGCAGGTAATTGAGTCCGGTTACCGCTCCAGTCTTGCCCAGAGTCTGTGGGCGCTGGATCAAAAACACCTGCAAACCCAGATGGACGGCATTCTCAGCCTGCCCGATATCGAACATCTACGGCTCCGAATTGAACCAGACTCCGAACTGGTCATGGGCGAACTCCCACGAGACACCGATACCCTCACCCACAGTTTCGAGCTGATCTACCGGGACGATGCGGAATTCCGGCTGGGCGAGCTCACCATCACCGCCAGTCTGCAACGGGTGTATGATGAACTAAGGCGCCGGGTGGGCTTCATTCTTGCCACTCAGTTCCTGATCATATTTGTTGTTTCCATTCTGATTCTGTGGATATTCCGCCATCTGGTCACTCGCCACCTGGCGGACATGGCCGACTACACCCGGGATCTGTCATTGCGAAATCTTTCACGCCCGCTGGAGCTGGATAGGCCGGATACTCCTGCTTACCAGCGCGATGAGTTGGGTATGGTGACCGAAGCCATCAACCAGATGCGCGAACGGCTCACCGATGACGTTGCAAGGCGGGAACGTGATGAAGCCGAAATCCGGAAATTCTCCAAAGCCATCGACCAGAGCCCATCTTCGGTTCTGATCTGCGACCGGCAATGGCGCATTGAATATGCGAACCGGAAATTCAGCCAACTGACGGGGAACAGCCCGTCTGAAATCATCGGCAAGCATCCCTCGTCACTTATTGACCCCGGTGTGGATTCCCACGAAGCCAGACAACTATGGAAATCCATCAGGCTTCAGGTACAGCGCGTGGGCGTTTGGCAAGGCGAAGTCAATAGCACACGGAAAAATGGCGAGCGCTACTGGGAACAGCTTGTGGTCACCCCTATCAAGGACAATAACGGTGAAACCACCGGTTACCTGATACTCGGGGAAGACATCAGCATCCGAAAACGTTACGAGCAACAGCTGTTGCGGCAAGCGAATTACGACATCCTGACCGGGCTTCCCAACCGCATGCTTGCGCTGGACCGCCTGAAACTGGCGCTGGCCCAGGCAAGGCGTGATGAGTCCAAGGTTGGGGTAATGTTCCTGGATCTGGACAACTTCAAGCACATCAACGATACCCTCGGCCACGACGCCGGTGACACTCTGCTGATTGAAGCCGCACGCCGGATCTCCAGCTGCCTGCGCGGCACCAGTACCGTTGCGCGGCTGGGTGGTGATGAGTTCCTTGTGGTGCTGCCGGGGCTGAACGGGCCGGACGCCTCTTCCCAGGTTGCCGAACGTATTCTGAAAACCTTCGCACCGCCGTTCATGCTCAGCGGCCAGGAAGTGTTTGTCACAACCAGTATTGGCATCGCCACCTTCCCGGACGACTCGGACAACAGCGGCACCCTGCTCCAGCACGCCGATGCGGCCATGTACGAGGCGAAACACAAAGGCAAGAGCGCCTATGCCCGTTTTACTCCGGAGATGAGCGAGGTTTCTCACGAGCGTCTGCAAATGGAATCTCACATGCGCAAGGCCCTGGAGCTGGGTGAATTCGAGCTCTATTTCCAGCCCATTGTCGACACCGCCAGTGGTGGCCTGGTGGCGGCTGAAGCCCTGCTTCGCTGGAACAA
Organism: Marinobacter sp. RI1; assembly: GCF_041155085.1. Taxonomy (NCBI): domain Bacteria; kingdom Pseudomonadati; phylum Pseudomonadota; class Gammaproteobacteria; order Pseudomonadales; family Marinobacteraceae; genus Marinobacter; species Marinobacter sp. RI1. The sequence goes on along the minus strand of NZ_AP031605.1, from coordinate 2,336,733 downwards.
TCCGGCCATGGGCATGGTGATGCCAGATCGCTTTATTCCGCTGGCCGAGGAAACCGGCCTGATCATTCCGATCGGCGAATGGGTCGTCAAGGAAGCCTGTCAAGCCGCGTACTGCTGGCAGGCGATGACCGGGCGTGAGATCAGCATTGCCGTCAATGTATCACCACGCCAGTTCCGGGACCCCGGGTTTACCGACGCCATCATGCGCGCGCTGAACGACAGCAATTTACGGCCGGAACTGCTGGAACTGGAAATCACGGAACGGCTGATTCTGGACAATTCCATCGAAACCGCTGATATCCTCAAACAACTCGACAAAGTTGGAATCCGCTTGTCGGTCGACGATTTCGGAACTGGCTATTCGGCACTCAGCTATCTGAAAAGCTATCCGTTCGATACCCTGAAAATCGACAAGTCATTTGTTCAGGATGTCCTGAAAGAAAACGAAGATGCTTCCCTTGTCCGCGCGATCATCAACATGGCCCACAGCCTAGGCCTGAAAGTGGTTGCCGAAGGGGTTGAGGAAGAGGACCAGACTCACTTCCTGAAAGCGGAGCATTGCGACTACTCCCAGGGTTACTTCTATAGTCGCCCCCTGCCCGAGCAGGACTTCATTCACTGGCTCGAAACCAATGAGCGGGCCAATCTAAAGTAATCAATACGGCACAACCATGGACGACTCAATCCTGGTCGTAAACTGCGGCAGTTCATCACTGAAACTCGCCCTGTTTGATCACGACCACCAGAAAATCACCTCCGCCCTGGCGGAAAGACTTAATCAATCCGATGCCTTTGCCCGCATCAACGGCGATGAAACACCGGTTCACTTACCTTCCGGTGCCAGCCACAGCCAGGCGCTGGCGGCACTGGTCAACGCATTTAATGACCGGGCTCTGATGACGGGCGAACCCAAGGCTGTTGGCCATCGAGTGGTGCATGGCGGCGAAACCTTCCGTGAAGCTTCGTTGATTGATGATCAAACAGTGTCCGCCATTGAAACCTGCGCAGCGCTGGCCCCCCTGCATAATCCGGTAAACCTCGCGGGCATTCGAGCCATGCAGGCGCTGTTCCCGAACGTTCCACAGATCGCGGTATTCGATACCGCTTACCATCAGACCCTGCCCGAGCGCGCTTACCGATACGCACTACCGGAACGGTTCTACAGCGACTGGGGAGTGCGTCGTTACGGCTTCCACGGCACCAGTCATTATTTCATGGCACACGAGGCCGCTCGTCTGCTGGACAAGACACCGGCCACCACCTCAATTATCTCTGCCCATCTGGGTAACGGTTGTAGCATCACAGCGATCCAGAATGGGCTCAGCGTCGATACCAGCATGGGCCTGACTCCGCTTGAGGGACTCGTGATGGGCACCCGCAGCGGGGATGTCGATCCCGGGCTGTTCGACTACCTCGCAAGTCGGGGTATGAGTGCCGGTGACGTCCACGAGATGCTGAATAGAGAAAGCGGATTACAGGGACTCTCAGGCCAGACAAACGACATGCGAACCTTGTGTGAGCTGGCTGACCATGGCCACGAACCCTCACAGCTGGCAATTGACGTATTCTGCTTCCGCCTGGCGCGGTATATTGGAGCGATGACCGCGTCGCTGACAAAACTGGACGCTCTGGTCTTTACTGGCGGCATCGGTGAAAACAGTGCCCGCATTCGCCAGGACACAACCCGACATCTGCACCTGCTTGGGATTGAGCTGGATCCGGACCTCAACGAGCATCACGGGCGCTGGAGTGATGGCCGCATCAGTTCCCCGGACTCGCGTTATCCGGCGCTGGTCATTCCCACAAATGAAGAACTGGTGATTGCCCGAGAAGCCGCCCGCCTGGCCGCTGCCGGCACCGAACACTCCGAAGAATGAAACCTGGAACAATCATGGCAAAAAGTCTTTTCATAGCCCCAACCTCTCTTGACTCAGGCCTGACATCCGTATGCCTTGGTCTTCTGCGTGCCCTGGAACGGGAAGGAGTGAGCGTCGGCTTTTACAAACCATTCAGTCAGTCCGTACACAGAGGCGAAGCGCTTCATAACGACGGCAAAGATTCTTCGGTGGCCTTTGTGCGTGCCCGCAGCCACCTCGAACCACCCGACCCGATTCCTCTGAAACAAGCCCAGCAACTGTTGAACCACGGCAAAGTCGACCTGCTGATGGAGAACGTAGTCGGTGAATACCAGAAAGTCGCCAACGAAGCGGATGTGGTCATCATTGAAGGATTGGTTCCGGACAGAACCGAAGCCTATATCGCGCGGCTGAACGTGGAAGTCGCCCGCAATCTCGGTTCCGAAGTGATCCTGGTGAGCACACCGAAGAGCTGCACTGCCAGCGAGCTCGATGATGACCTGGATTTCTCCTCGCGCCTGTTTGCTGCACCGTCGGATCCTGACGTGATTGCGGTCATTCTTAACAAGGTGGGAGAACCACAGAAGTCCGGTATGGCACTGGATCATCCGCCGGCAAGTGAAGCCACTGAAACCGATTATCACACCTCCTGCAAAGTATTCGCGAACGGCCGCTTCCAGTTGCTGGCGCAGATTCCCTGGCAACCCCAACTGCTGGCACCCCGGGTCTCTGATGTGGCGCGAGAGCTTGGTGTTCCGGTACTGCACGAAGGGCAAATGCACTCACGGCGGGTGCAGCGGGTATCAGTGTGCGCCAGATCCATCCGCAACATGACCGACACCCTCAAGCCAGGCACTCTGATGGTCACCCCTGGTGATCGCGAGGATATCGTAGTGGCCACGGCCGTTGCCGCCCTCAATGGTGTCCCGCTTGCCGGACTGATGCTGACAGGCGGCCTGATGCCGGACGAACGGGTTATAGAGTTGTGTCGGCGAGCACTGGACACCGGTTTGCCAGTGCTGAGCTCGGAAACCAATACCTACGAGAGCGCCCACCTTTTGGCAAATCTGTCTTCAGCCATTCCCATTGACGATCCGGAGCGTATTGAAGAAGCCATGGAATCTGTGGCCCGGCGAATCAACACCCGGTGGCTGCAGGAGCACCTGAAAGTTCAGCGCCAACGTCGGCTCTCGCCTCCGGCATTCCGTTATCAGCTATCGGAGAGAGCCCGGGCTGCAGCCAAGCGGATCGTCTTGCCAGAAGGCAGTGAACCCAGAACCATTCAGGCAGCCATTATCTGCCATCAACGTAACCTCGCTCATTGCGCGCTGATTGGTGATCCACACGAAATTCGCTCAGTCGCCGCCTCCCAGGGCGTGGAACTGCCAAATGATCTGGAAATCATAGACCCGCAATCGGTGCGCGAGCGTTACGTGGCACCCATGGTGGAGCTGAGAAAGCATAAAGGCCTGACACCGGATATGGCCGAAGCCATGCTGGAGGATAACGTCGTTCTGGGTACCATGATGGTGGCCATGGACGAAGCCGACGGACTGGTATCCGGCGCTATTCATACCACGGCCAACACCGTGCGCCCTGCCCTCCAGTTGATCAAGACCCATGACAACGCCAAGGTGGTGTCATCGGTGTTCTTCATGTTGTTACCGCAACAGGTGCTGGTATATGGCGACTGCGCCATCAACCCAGACCCGAATGCCGAGGAACTGGCCGATATTGCCATACAGAGTGCCGAATCTGCCGAAGCCTTTGGTATTGAACCTGTGGTTGCGATGATCAGCTACAGTACCGGCGAGTCCGGCAGCGGTGAGGATGTCGACAAGGTTCGCGAAGCCACCCGCATTGCCCGGGAACGGCGCCCGGATCTGCTCATTGACGGACCGCTGCAATACGATGCCGCGGCCATTGAGAGCGTGGCAAAATCCAAAGCCCCGGGCAGCAAGGTAGCCGGCAAGGCTACCGTGTTTGTGTTCCCTGACCTGAACACGGGCAACACCACCTACAAGGCGGTGCAGCGCAGTGCCAATGTCGTCAGCGTGGGGCCCATGCTCCAGGGCTTGCGAAAACCGGTAAACGACCTGTCCCGCGGGGCCCTGGTGGAAGATATTGTCTTCACCATTGCCCTGACGGCAGTACAGGCAAAACAGGTCGCCGATGCAGGAGCCGCCTGATCAGGGCTCCTGGCAGGGACTAGCCCCGGCAGATCAGCGTTTAACGCTTTTCTGCCGGGTCTTCTTGATCCGACGGCCTTTCTTCAGGTCGTTGTCTTTCTTGACCTTTTGCCGAGGCGTCAGACGGTCGACCTTGGTTGCAAAGGGGTTCTCGCCTGACTTGAATTCAAACCGTATCGGCGCGCCCACGACTTTCAGCACCTTTCTGAAGGTGTTTTCAAGGTAACGCTTGTAAGCACCGGGCAGTGAATCCACCTGATTACCATGCACCACCACAACCGGCGGGTTGGAGCCACCCTGGTGAGCGTATCGCAGCTTGATGCGGCGACCGTGAACCATCGGCGGCTGATGTTGAGCAATGGCATCCTGAAGGATTGCAGTCAACCGGTTGGTTGGCCACTTTGACATCGCGGATTCATAGCAGGCCTGGACCGACTCATACATGGTTCCCACGCCCGTGCCGTGCAGTGCCGAGATATAATACTTGTCCGCGTAATCCAGGAAATCCAGGCGCCTGGCCACCTGCTCTTTTACCCGGTCACGGTCTTCCGGATCCATGCCGTCCCATTTGTTGATGGCGATCACCAGTGAGCGGCCCGCATCCAGTACAAACCCGATCAGGTGCAGATCCTGGTCTACCAGCCCCTCTCGGGCATCGATCACCAGAATCACGACATGAGCATCATCAATCGCCTGCAGTGTCTTGATAATGGAGAACTTCTCCACCGCCTCGCGAACATTCTTTCGGCGACGAACCCCGGCAGTGTCAATCAAGGTATACTCATGGCCCTGGCGCTCATAGGGAATGTAAACGCTGTCGCGGGTAGTGCCCGGCATGTCGTACACCACCACCCGATCTTCACCGAGCATGCGGTTAACCAGGGTAGACTTGCCCACATTCGGCCGTCCCACCACACCAATCCGGATACCCGGATAACGATCCGCCCGGTCCTGGTCTTCCGGATTTTCCGGTTCCGGCAGCAGCGCTTCCAGCAAAGACAGGATGCCGCGGTTATGGGCCGCCGCAATCAGAAACGTGGATTCAAACCCCAGACTGTAGAAGTCCGCTGCCGCCACGTCCGGATCCTGACCATCGGTCTTGTTAACCACCAGATGAGCCTGTTTGCCCGATTTGCGCAGATAATCCGCGATCATTTCATCGCCGGCGGTCAGTCCTGCCCGACCGTCCACAAGAAACAGGACAATGTCCGCTTCTTCTACCGCCTGCATTGACTGGCGAGCCATTTCGGCGTCAATACCGGCTTCGTCACCGGTCAGGCCGCCCGTATCGATAACGATGAACTTCTGGCCTTCGTAGTTGCCCTCACCGTATTTACGGTCCCGGGTCAGCCCGGGGAAGTCCGCTACGAGAGCATCCCTGGAGCGGGTCATCTGGTTAAACAACGTGGACTTACCAACGTTGGGGCGGCCTACAAGGGCGATAACTGGGGTCATATTGATCTGCTATTCAAGAAACCAGAAACCCGGCACGCAGGCTGAAGCCTGGGCCGGGCATAAACTTGTCGGGGCGTACTCAGTCGTCCTGTTCAATTCTCAGGACGGCCATCTTTCCGCCATTTCCATAAACCAGCAGGTTACCATCTTCGATCACCTGAACTGGTACGCGGATACCGTCACTATCGAACTCACGCTGGCCCTGCAGACTGCCATCGGAGGTCGACAGCACGTGCAGGTAGCCTTCAAAGTCGCCTACCACGAGGTAATCACCGGAGACAGCCGGCCGGGTCAGCTGGCGCCAGGACAGGCTATCCTGAACCCAAAGCTCTCGCCGGTCGCTGCCACGGAGCGCTACGATATCGCCATTGGCGGAGGACAGAAAGATATTGCCGTTACCAATCGCAGGCGAGTAGAAGCTAGATGCCCGGCGGCTCCAGATTTCCTGCCCGGAACGAATATCCACCAGTGCCAGCTTACCCTGATAACCGACGACCATAATGGCCGAATCCAGAACCAGCGGCTGGCCGCCGATATCCACCAGGCGTTCCAGTTCGGTACGACCCTGGGGCTGACCGACCTCATACTGCCACACTGGCTGCCCGTCCGAGGCGGTGAGTGCAATGACACGACCGTTGGCAAACGAGGAGATCACAATGTCGCCGCCCACCAACGGTGCAGCCGCGGTGCGCACGGTCAGTACCGGCACTTGAGCCTCGTATTGCCAGCGGCGTTCTCCGGTCTCTGCGTCGTGGGCAATCACACGACCATCGGTGGTTTGCACCACCACGAGGTTACCGTTGGATTGAGGCGCAGCCAGAACCTCGGTGGGCAGAGGTACCCGCCAGGCCTCGGTACCGTCCTCCGACGACACGGCCACCAGTTCCGCATCCCGGGTGACCAGGTAAAGGTGCCGGGCATCAGCGCCCGGTCCGGCAAAAAACCGTTCATCGTAGTCTTTCTGCCAGATAACCTCACCATCCGCCGGCCTGACCGTCGCAACAATCCCGTCTGCGGAAGCCGCGTAAATCACGTCGCCGGCGTAAAGAGGCGCGATCTGAAGCAGCTGATCGTCATGACCATCACCAACAGACATGCTCCATACCGTATCCAGCTCAACGGTTTCGGTGATTTCAGGTACCGGAGCGGGTTGCTCAAAAGTGTCTGTACTACTGCACCCGGCGATTCCGACCAACAGACCACAAAAAACCGAGCCAAGCCCGACCTTGAGCGCGCGCCCAACGAACATCAAGCGTCCTCCCCGACACCGAGGTCTGACAGCTTCAGTTCAAGAACACCGCTACGACCCTGCTGGCTCTGCTCACGTGCCGCCAGGTACGCCTCACGCGCACCGTCCCGGTCGCCCTTGGCCAACAGAACATCGCCTTTCAGCTCGGAGAAGATGGCCGCGAAGGCATCCGCGTCTGTGGCATTGTCCAGGGTGGCAAGCGCGGCATCGTGTTCGCCAGCGGCAAACTGGGCTCGGGCAAGACGGTTACGAATCACCAGCTCCAGAGCCGGATGACCGGCCGATTTTTCCAGCGCCCAGTTCAGTGATTCAACAGCGGCCGCGGGATCCTCACCTTCAACCATCTGCTGCCGTGCCAGAACCAGATTACCATAGATGGCATAGGCGCTGTCGCCGTGTTCATCTCGCAGTGTCTCCGCCACAAAACCTACAGTGTCGGCCGACTCATCGCCTGCAGAGGAGAACGCGTTCAGCAGGTTGGCAAACTGATTAGCGGCTTCGGCGCGTTGTTGCGCCTGATGGTTCTGCCAGGCCTGCCATCCAAAGACGATGGCCAGAGCCGCACCAATACCGATGAGCAGCGAGCTTCCGTTATTTTTCCACCAGTCCTTGATTGCCTGGACCTGTTCTTCTTCGGTGCGCAACTCCGCCATGAAAACTCCTGTTATTCGTTAAAACTGCCTGTTTATATAGACTCTGCTTACAACAAACCGGCAAGCACAGCTGCCAGGTCTGCCTGAGCGATTTCCTGCTGGGGCTGATCGTCACGTAACGGCTTGAGCCCCGCCGTTGCCTGAGCGACTTCGTTTTCACCCAGAATCACCGCAAAGCGTGCGCCACTGCGGTCTGCCTTTTTCATCTGACTCTTGAAGCTGCCGCCACCGCAGTGTGAGACGACAATCCGGCCCGGCAATTCATTTCGTAGCGTTTCTGCCAACGCCATCGCCGGTGCTACCGCCTGGTCCCCCATGGCTGTAACGTAAACATCGGCTTGATTGTTCACATGTTCGGGGACCAGTTCCAGGGTTTCAAGTAACAGAATCAGTCGCTCCAGCCCCATGGCGAAGCCCACCGCTACGGTGGGTTTGCCTCCAAGTTGCTCCACCAGACCATCGTAACGGCCACCGGCACAGATCGTGCCCTGGGCACCCAGGCTGTCGGTAATCCACTCGAACACGGTTTTGCCGTAATAGTCCAGTCCGCGTACCAGGGCCGGGTTTACCGTGTAGGCAACGCCCGCCGCATCCAGCATCGCTTTCAGTTGTTCAAAATGCTGGCGCGATTCATCATCCAGATAGTCGTCCAGGCTCGGTGCGCCCTGCAAAATCTCCCGCGTGGCCGGATCCTTGCTGTCCAGTATCCGCAAAGGATTCGTGGTTAACCGGCGTTTGCTGTCATCGTCGAGCTTATCCTGATATTGCTCCAGATAGGCAACCAGGGCCTGACGGTAGACTTTCCGGGAGTCGCTGGTACCGATGGAGTTGATCTCGAGTCTGGCATGGTCGGACAACCCCAGGGCGCTCCACAGGCGCGCCGTCAGGATCAACAGCTCAGCATCAATGTCAGGGCCGGCCATACCGAAGCATTCCACACCAATCTGATGAAACTGGCGGTAACGGCCTTTCTGTGGCCGCTCATGCCGGAACATCGGACCGGTGTACCAAAGCCGCCGGGTCTGATTAAAGAGCAGCCCATGCTCTTCCGCTGCACGCACGCACCCGGCCGTACCTTCGGGCCGCAGTGTAAGGCTATCGCCGTTGCGGTCTTCAAAGGTATACATCTCTTTTTCGACGATGTCAGTGACTTCACCGATCGATCGTTTGAACAACTCGGTATGTTCGACCACTGGCATACGGATTTCCTGATAGCCGTACTGCCCGAGAACCCGTCGAACGGTGGATTCAACGTACTGCCAGACCGGTGTCTGGTCCGGGAGAATATCGTTCATCCCCCGGATTGCCTGAATCTTTGCCAAAATAATATCCTGATAGGTTTCTGAAATCGGTTCTGATCAGTCTGAGGACTTGGCGATGACTGCGCTGTCCTGGTCCTCGCGCCGTGACACTTCCTCGCGAATCAGGCGTTCAAGGTCGTCCACCAGCGTCGCGTTGTCCAGCTTCTGGTTTGGCTTTCCGGCCATATAGAACAGATTTTTCGGTGTGCCACCGGTCAGACCGATATCCGCTACCTTTGCCTCACCGGGACCATTAACAATACAGCCAATAATGGCCACATCCATGGAGGTGTTCACATCCTCAAGCCGGGCCTCCAGATCATTCATGGTCTGGATAACATCGAAGTTCTGACGGGAACAGCTTGGGCAGGCTATAAAGTTAATGCCGCGGCTGCGTAACCGAAGACTTTTGAGAATGTCGAAGCCGACTTTGATTTCCTGAACCGGGTCGGCGGCAAGGGAAACCCGAATGGTGTCCCCAATGCCATCCATCAACAGCATGCCCAGGCCAATGGAGGACTTGACCGTACCAGAGCGGAATCCACCGGCCTCAGTGATACCCAGGTGCAGCGGTTGCTCAATCTGGGAGGCGATAAGGCGGTAGGCCGCGACGGTCATGAACACTTCAGACGCTTTCAGGCTGACCTTGAAGTCCTGAAAATCGTGTTTGTCCAGGATGTCGATATGACGCATGGCCGACTCTACCAGCGCTTCCGGCGTGGGCTCGCCGTATTTGCGTTGAAGCGCTTTTTCCAGTGAACCCGCGTTTACGCCGATCCTGATCGGAATGTTGCGGTCCCGGGCAGCACTGATTACCGCACTGACCCGATCGTCCCGGCCAATGTTACCGGGATTGATGCGCAGGCAGTCCACACCAAGCTCTGCAACTCGGAGCGCTATCTTGTAGTCAAAATGGATATCGGCCACCAACGGTAACGAGACCTGCTGGCGAATCTTGCCAAAGGCCTCAGCCGCCTCCATGGACGGAACCGACACCCGCACGATATCCGCACCGGCCTCCTGGATAGCCTTGATCTGTGTCACTGTTGCGTCTACGTCGCAGGTATTGGTATTGGTCATGCTCTGCACCGCAATGGGCGCATCGCCGCCAACGGGAACATTACCTACCATGATCTGACGGGATTTACGTCTTTTGATCGGAGACTCTTGTTTCATGGGATTCAACCAGAAATCTTTGGGAAGAAAATTCTGCTCAGGGCTCGAGCGTAAACTCTGACCGGTTATTTACGACGCGAAAATTACCAAGATCCATTGGTTCGCCCTGAAATTCCAGGGACTCCACCGCGCTCATGGCGCCCACCACAACTCTGAGCGGTGGCTGTCCGCTCACGTCCAGGGCATCGCCCTCTCGGCGTAATGCACTGGCCAGTCGATTGCCCGCACCATCTGTGACCTGAATCCAGCAGTCGTCGCTGAACGTCATGGCCAACCTCACGGTTTCAACCGGGTCCTCCATCACTTCAGACTCGGTCAGAGCGGGATCCGGGGATTGCGCAACAGCGGGCGGCTGTTCCACCGAAGGCTGCTCTGACAGCAACTCTTCCTGGCCGAGGCCTCCACTGGCGGTCGGTTCGCTCAGAGCTTCAGTATCCGTCACGGCGCCGTTCTCTGTTTCAACGTTTCCGACTGAACCGGTGCCGGAATCCATCTGTTCCGGTTCGGCCGGCTGTTCAGCCTCTTCGATAACGGAGGGCGCATCTTCCGGTCCAGCACTGGCATCGCTAACGGCCTCGCCACTCCGTGCTTCCAGAGACTCCGAGATACCGTCGGCATTACTTTGAACCGGCTCCGACACCGGTTTTACGAGATAGCTATACGCCAGAAAGCCAACTACCCCGAGGAATGCCAGCAACACAACCAGTTTGGCAATCTGCCGCTTTCGTTTTTTCTTGCGCTCGATATCAACCAGAGGATTGGACTGGTGCTCCTGCTCCCGCTGCTGACGCAGGGGCTCAAGTTCCGAGTCGAGCGCTGCAATCAGGGCGTCTGCATTCAGTTGCACCTGGCGGGCATAGGTTCGAACATACCCTTTGAGAAACAACTCGGTATCAACCTTGCTGTAATCACCTTCCTCGATGGACTGGATTACCGAAGGGCGCAGGTGTTGCTGATCTGCAATGTCTGAAACGCTGAGCCCGAGCTTTTCCCGGGCGCGCCTTAGCTGCTGGCCAACCGAGGCCTCGGAAGCTGGCTGTGACTGCTCCTCACCGGTCATTGGCAATCAGTACCTTATATTGTTGATATTCGACAGATTCCGGATACTCGTTTCTGAGCAATAGTGCCAGGCTCGCTTCCTGATCCCTGTCCTGGAAATGCCGGGCAATCCGGATACCGGTATACAGACTCTCCGGTGAATGCGTCAACCGGGTATTGCGCTGTATCATGGTCTGAAGACGGCTGTAGTATCGAGAGGCCTGAGAAAAGTTATCCTGCTCAACCAGCACCCGAGAGAGGGACAACAGGGTGCGGGCTTCGCCCCGCGTAAGCTCCACGGCACGCCGATAGGCAGCTTCGGCCGATTCCAGCGACCCAAGCCGTTCTTCTGTCAGCCCGAGGTTATAAAAAACGGCTCCCCGGTCTTTGTACTCCGTATCACGTGAGGCTATCCGGAACTGGTCCCGGGCCTCCTCAAACCGTTTGAGGCTATACAGGAAAGCACCGTAATACACTCGTCCGCGGGTATAGTCTCCATCTGAGGCAATGGCATCCCGGAAGCTTTTTTCCGCCAGGCTTTCCTCACCCTCCGCGCTCAGCACCAGGCCCCGGGCAGCAAGTGCCGGTGCGCTTCGGCTGTCGATTTCTAACGCCCGCTCCAGGTGGTCACGGGCACGATCCAGATTCCCCTGACCAATGTAGGCAGTCGCCAGTTGAACATAATTGTTGAGGGCTTTCTGTCGGTCGGCTTCACGGCTGAACCGGCTATCGGTGGTGGTGACACAGCCCGATAACATGACCCCGATAACCAGAACCACAGCGGAAACGAGTTTCACGGTAACGTCCTTTGCCATCAACAAACACCTTCTCCTGTTGTCTCCACCCGACGGTTATCAGGGGTTGACCTGTTGTACTGCGATATAACGTTGGCTTCTGCGCGTCCGGTCTTCGACCCGCCCTACCAACTGACCGCAGGCGGCATCGATATCGTCTCCGCGGGTGGTGCGGATCGTCGTGACATAACCGGCCTCGTTGAGCACGGTCTGGAACCTCCGGGTTGCGTTCATGCTTGGCCGGCGGAAATCACTTTCCGGAAACGGATTGAATGGAATCAGGTTGATCTTGCAGGGCAACCCTTTTAACAACACCACCAGCTCCCGGGCATGTTCCGGTTGATCATTCACTCCTTCAATCACCGTGTACTCAATCGTGGCTTTGCGCTTGTCCGGCAGTCGTGAAAGGTAGCGCCGGGTCGCGGCCAGCAGTTCGGCAATCGGGTATTTCTTGTTCAGGGGAACCAACTGGTTTCTCAATTCATCATTAGGTGCATGGAGTGAGATGGCCAGTGAAACATCGGTAACTTCGCCGAGACGATCCAGTGCTGGCACCACTCCGGATGTACTGAGCGTCACCCGACGCTTTGAGATGCCGTAAGCGAGATCTTCCATCATGAGATTCATGGCATCGACCACGTTCTCAAAATTAAGCAGGGGCTCGCCCATCCCCATCATCACCACGTTGGTGATAGGCCGGTCATTGGGATCGAACGGCATGAACGCCCGTCGTGCAACCCACACCTGGCCAATGATCTCGGCGGCCGTCAGATTGCGGTTAAAACCACGCTTGCCGGTGGAGCAGAAGGTACAGTCGAGACTGCAACCGATTTGCGAGGACACGCAGAGGGTTCCACGCTCGCCATCCGGAATCAGGACGGTTTCAACGCTGTTGCCGTTATCCATGCGCATGACCCATTTCCGGGTACCGTCTTTTGATGTCTCATCATAGACGACCTCGGGGCCACGAATCTCGGCAACTTCCTTGAGCTGTTCGCGCAGCGACTTGCTCATATTGGTCATTTGATCGAAGTCATCAACACCACGCTGATGCATCCACTGGAGAACCTGCTGGGCACGGAAACGCTTTTCCCCCAGGGTTTCAAAAAACGCCTCCAGTTTTGCCTTGGGCATTCCCAGAAGATTGACTTTTTCGGCGGCGCCCGTCATCACATAACCTCGATCAGATAACCAATTCAGGGGCACCCTGCCGGGCACCCCTGAAACAACAACCTCAGCCGCGCGGGCAGATTTCGTTGTCGTTGAAGAAATAAGCCACTTCACGCTCAGCGGAGGCAGCAGAGTCAGAACCATGGACAGCGTTGGCGTCGATGGAGGAAGCAAAATCCGCACGAATGGTGCCAGCTTCCGCTTCTTTAGGGTTGGTAGCACCCATCAGCTCACGATTCTTCAGGATAGCGCCCTCGCCTTCCAGCACCTGAACCACAACCGGGCCAGAGGTCATGAATGCAACCAGATCATTAAAGAACGGGCGCTCTTTGTGCTCGGCGTAAAAGCCCTCAGCCTGCTCCTGAGTAAGGTGCATCATCTTGGCAGCAACGATTTTCAGGTCCGCCTTCTCGAAACGGCTGTAGATTTCGCCGATCACGTTCTTGGCGACTGCGTCGGGCTTGATAATGGAGAGCGTGCGCTCGTTTGCCATGGTATTTCTCCAGTTAGTTCAGGGTTGAAAATTCAGAGGTGGGATTATACGCAGTCAGGGTGCAACTGCCTACCGCACCGAGCGAAGTCGCTCCACAACTTCAATAATCTGGGAACAGGCAAATGCAACCTCCTCTTCGGTGGTGAACCTGCCAAAGGAGAACCTGAGCGCCCGGTGAGCCAGCTCATCGCTGACGCCTATTCCTCGCAATACATAAGAAGGCTCGACCGTTGCTGAAGCGCAGGCGGAGCCCGAGGACACCGCAAGGTTGCGAAGGCCGAGCATCAACGACTCGGCTTCAACACCCTCAAACGACAGATTGACAATACCCGGCACACGATGTTCCCGACTGCCATTAAAGTGAACTCCGTCAAGCCCCTCAAGCCCGTCCAGGAACGCCGCGCGCATCTGTTCCAGTTTACTTATTTCGGCATCAAGCCCGGTACGTGCCAGCTCGAAGGCCCGCCCCATGCCCACGATCTGATGCGTGGCCAGTGTGCCCGATCGCATGCCGCGCTCATGTCCGCCGCCATGCATCTGTGCTGCAATGCGAACCTCCGGCGCTCGCCGGACATACAGCGCCCCTACGCCTTTCGGGCCATAAACCTTGTGAGCCGAAAGAGAGAGCAAATCCACCTCAAGATCCGCAACATCCACTGGCAGCTTGCCGGCGGCCTGGGCGGCATCAACATGAAACAGCACGCCACGCTTTCTCAAGCACCGGCCGATTGCGCGGATGTCGGTCAGCGACCCAAGCTCATTGTTGACCATCATCAGGCTGACCAGGGCCGTATTATCCCGAAGGGCGGATTCGACAGACTCAACGGACACCCTGCCATCAACTCCCGGCTCCAGCCAGGTAACCTCAATGCCCTGCTGCTCCAGCCACTTACAGGTATCAATGACAGCCTTGTGCTCAATGCGGGATGTCACGATATGGGGATTATCGCGTAGCTCCGCCACACCCTTGATGGCAAGATTGTCAGATTCTGTGGCTCCGGAAGTCCAGACAATCTCCCGGGGGTCTGCGTGGATCAGATCCGCCACCTGTCGACGAGCATTTTCAACGGCGGCTTCGGCCTGCCAGCCATAACCATGAGAGCGGGAAGCCGGATTGCCAAACACCCCATCCAGGGTCAGGTACTTCATCATGTCTTCAGCAACGGCGGGATCAACGGGCGTCGTCGCCGCATAGTCCAGATAGACGGGCTTTTTCATAGGCAAAAGAGGTCGGGTTATCAGGCCGTGGCCTGGTCAGTCAGTCTTTGGGTATTGATAGCGTCGGCACTTTCATCAGACTGCTTGCGGTTCTGACGATCAGCCACTTGCCGGATTTCGTGTTTGCGCATCAGATCCCCGAGACTGATTTCACTCAGGAATTGATGAATCTGGTCACTGAGATCAGACCAGAGATGGTGGGTAAGGCATTTCTCGCCGTTCTGGCAGTCACCTTTGTTACCGCAACGCGTAGTATCAAGGGACTCACTCACAGCGTCGACCACTTCGGCCACGAAAACCTCATCTGCGGAGCGGCTCAGGCGATAACCGCCACCGGGGCCGCGTACACTTACCACCAATTTCTGCCTGCGCAGTCGAGAGAACAGCTGCTCCAGGTAAGAAAGGGATATTTCCTGTCGGGCTGAAATATCCGCCAGACTCACCGGCCCCTGCCCTGCATGCAGCGCAAGATCCAGCATTGCCGTAACGGCATAGCGGCCTTTCGTGGTCAGTTTCATAACCTCAGCCCCAATGATGGGATTGAATCTCGATTCACTGGAGCGAGTATGAATTGACCAACTAAAACAGTCAAGTATTCAGCCACGCTCCCGCTCATCAGACTCATCGCGAACGCAGTCGAAATCCTCATCATGCAAGGGAGGCAGCTCGCCATTCTGATACTCGGCGTTCACCTTGCGAAGCGCCTTGCACATATTCTCAATCCGATCATCCACCGCATGCATGTGGTCCAGCAATGCCCTGACCGATCTTGCGACCGGGTCCGGCATTTCCTCGGTTACGCCGTAGGCGTCGAAGCCCATACGCTCCTCCATCTCCTTGCGGCGCACGTCGTCTTCACCTTTACGCTTGACGATGACCCTTCCCGGGATGCCTACCACGGTTGCGCCAGGCGGAACCGCCTTAGTTACCACAGAGTTGGAGCCGATCTTCGCACCCTCACCCACTTCAAATGGCCCAAGAATCTTTGCGCCGGCACCCACTACCACACCATTACCGATGGTTGGATGCCGCTTGCCCTTGTTCCAGCTGGTGCCGCCAAGCGTCACGCCCTGGTAGAGCGTGACATCGTCTCCAATCACCGTGGTTTCACCAATCACCACACCCATGCCATGGTCGATAAAGAAGCGGCGACCAATGGTTGCGCCAGGATGAATCTCGATACCGGTAAACCATCTCGCCAGCGTAGAAATCGTCCGCGCCAGCCACTTCAGCCCCATGCTCCACAGCCAGTGGGAGAAGCGATGAAACAACAGCGCGTGCAATCCCGGGTAGTTGGTTAACACCTCAAAGGTGTTCCTGGCCGCCGGATCACGGTGAAATACGCTTTTTACATCTTCCCGTAAACGCTCAAACATGACGTTATTCCTGCCCCTCATCCACGGCACCAGCCGCTGTCGTGTTCCTGCCAACCCCTTCGCGGGCAACGGTGGCCTTCTGAACCGATGTCAGAATACCCCGGAGAATATTGATTTCCATCTGGTCCAGCTTTGCCCGCTGAAACAACCGGCGCAACCGTGTCATCAACTGCCTGGGATTCTCCCGGCGGTGAAAATCCACATCCTGCAATACCTGCTCGAGATGACCGAAAAATCCTTCAACATCATTCACCGTTGCGGGCGGCACATCCCATCCGCGGTCCCCGGGTTCGACCATGGACTCAAGGTAGGGACTGCTTTCCACCTCTTCAAGCCCACGAAGATAATGCATCCGCAATTCATAACAAACCACCTGCACCGCCATTGCCAGATTCAGTGAGCTGTAGTCCGGGTTCGAGGGGATATGGATGTGATAATGGCAGCGCTGAAGCTCTTCATTGGACAACCCATTGCTCTCACGCCCAAACACCAGGGCGACAGGACCACGAGCACTGTTTTCCGCCGCGGTGACGGCAGCCTGGGGCGGGGAAATAACGGGCCAGGGAACCTTCCGCCCGCGTGCGCTGGTACCCATCACGAGGACACAGTCTGACAACGCCTCGTCAAGACTGGAAACCACCTGAGCCCGATCCAGCACATCCGACGCCGATGAAGCCCGGGCATAAGAGGCTTCGTCCGGAAACGACTTTGGGTTAACCAGCCATAGATTTCCAAGCCCCATGTTTTTCATGGCGCGGGCGACGGCGCCAATATTGCCCGAGTGGGTAGTTTCCACCAGGACGATGCGAACCTGATCATGGTAGGTATCAGTGCTTTCCACCGGCAGCGCGGGCTTGTTCATGGTCATCGGGCCTGTTACTTCAAGAAAAGTGATAAAAGAGTGGCATGATACCAGAATTACCGGCCAACCTGCTCTCCGGAAATGCCGCAACCCCGTGGTATCCGTGCTTTTGCTAAGCCAAAAAACGTACAAGGCGGGGCAGTTTTTGCTATCATGGCCGGCCTTCACACACCCGGATAATGAACACTCAGATGCAACCAGCAATTAAAATGGCCCTGCGCGTTGCCCGCCAGGGATCTGACTACCTGAAAGCCCATTTCGAGCGCCAGGAGCCTAACGGTAAGGATGAGTCCGAACGCCACCGGCAACTGGAGCGAGTGGAGCAGTCCATTTACGACAACTTCACCGAACAACTGGAAAAGGCCTACAAGGATCATGTGATCGCGCCTCTGGGCGAGTCCGACGCCGGCAACCACGATAAAAGCTGGCACATATTCCCGGTTCTCGGCCGCGACAATTTTGTGCGAGGCATTCCCGAATTTGTTCTTGCCCTGGCCCAGAAAAAGAACAACCGCACCGAAAACCTGCTGCTGGTTAACCCGATTACCGGCGAAGAGTACTCTGCCAGCCGAGGCCACGGCGCTGTCCTGAACAGCCGCCGCGTGCGCACGTCCGAAGTAAAAGTGCCCGCCAAGGCAGCACTGGCCACCAACCTCCTCGACCAGGCCCGCCAGGGCGATGACCCCATGATCTGGGGCGAGATGGCAGCCGTCCTGGCTCGCGACACCGCCATGTTCCGCACCTCGGGCTGCGTGACACTCGATATCGCGCGAGTGTCTGCTGGCCTGCTGGATGCGGCCGTGATCTTCCGACCACAGGCAGCAGATTTTGATCTCGGCGTAACACTGGCCATGGAGTCCGGCGCCCTGACCGGTGACTTCTCCGGCAACCCCGCGGTTGGAGCCGCCAGACAACTGGTCGTCGCCAATCCAAAGCTGTTCCGGGAACTGCTCAAAACGCTGCACCCCTTCCGGGGTCGACTGCCGCGTTAAGAAAGACAGGGCCACAAAAAAACCGCCACTCCTCACGGATGGCGGTTTTTTTTGTGGCCTGGAAAAGACCCGGAGCTTACATCCGGTTCAACCACTCCGGCGGCTGCTCCTCTTCTTCCTCACCGGTACCCTCTTTCGCGGGAACCATCAGATCTTCGCGGGTCACGCCCATCACCATCAACATATTCGCGGACACGTAGATGGACGAATAGGTACCGACAACGACACCGATAATCAGGGCAAGCGCAAAGTTATTGATCGCTTCGCCACCCAGGAAATACAGCGCCAACAATACAACCAGCGTGGTACCAGAAGTATTAATGGTTCGGGTAATGGTCTCGTGGATCGACTGGTTGATAATGTCCCAGGCCTCACCTACGCGCATTTTTCTGAAATTCTCCCGAATCCGGTCAGCAACAACGATGGTATCGTTCAGGGAATACCCGATAACCGCCAGCAACGCCGCCAGCACCGTCAGGTCGAAGGTCCACTGAAACAGCGCGAACACCCCCAGAACAATGATGACGTCGTGCGCCAGAGGAATCACCGAGGCGATACCAAACTTGAACTGGAAGCGCATACCCACGTAGATCAGTACCACCGCGAGGGCGATCAGCAGCCCCAGCCCACTGTCTTCTTTGAGCTCTTCGCCCACCTGAGAACCGACAAATTCAGAGCTGACCAACTCAAGGTCAGCTCCGTCCGCCGCCAGCACGCCGGCCACTTCCAGCGCCAGTTCGTCATTCCCGGCCTCTGCCATCCGGATCAGTACCGTAGTATCGGCTCCGAAATTCTGAACCGCAAACTGCTCGTACCCCGCCTCGGTAAGGGTGTTTCTGATTCCGTCCAGGCTAGGAGCTTCAGCGTATTCGAGCTCCACCGAGGTTCCCCCGGTAAAGTCCATACCCAGATTCAGGCCACGCACCCCCAACAGCGCAATGGAGGCCACCACCAAAACAATAGAAAGTACGGAAGCTATCTTCCGCAAGCCCATGAAATCAAACGGCTGCTTTTCCATATCAGGCATTTTCAAGCTTCCCCCCGATGGACAATTTCTCGACCCTGCGACCGCCATAAACCAGATTCACTATGCCGCGGCTCACCATCAGGCCCGAGAACATGGAAGTGAGAATACCGATACACAGGGTAACTGCGAAGCCCTTCACCGGTCCGGAGCCCATGGCAAACAGAATGACGGCAACCAGAAGGGTTGTGATATTGGCATCGAAAATCGACACAAAGGCGCGACCATAACCGGCATTAATGGCGCTTTGTGGCGGCACCCCCGCCTTCAGCTCTTCCTTGATACGCTCAAAGATCAGAACGTTCGCATCAACGGCCATACCCACCGTAAGAACGATACCCGCGATACCCGGCAACGTCAGCGTGGCAGATAGGATTGACATGCATGCAACCAGCAACATCAGGTTAAGCGTCAGCGCAACATTGGCCACCAATCCGAAGCCGCGGTAGAACACCAGCATGTAAAGCAACACCAGCCCGAAGCCGAGCATCACCGACATCATCCCGGCATCGATATTCTTCTGCCCCAGGCTTGGCCCGATGGTGCGCTCCTGCACAAAGTACATGGGCGCAGCCAGAGCACCGGCCCTCAGCAGCAGTGCGAGCTCAGCCGCTTCGGGGATGGAATCCAGACCAGTAATCCGGAAGCTGCTCCCCAGCGCTGACTGCACTGTCGCCAGGCTGATAATGCCTTTTTCCACGACCCGGTTTTCAGTTTCAACGATTTCTCCGTTAACTTCCCGGGTCTCGGTTTCGGTGCGGTATTCAATGAACAACACTGCCATACGGCGGCCGATGCTATTGCGTGTCGCCCGATTCATCAGGTCACCACCAACGGAGTCCATGGTGATATTGACCTGCGGCTGGCCATTCTCATCGAACGCCTGCTGGGCATTGGCAACGTTGTTACCAGTGGCAATCACATCCCGCTCAAGACGTGCGGTACGCTGTGAATTATCCCGGAAAGGAAACTGTTCGGTCTCGGCGGACGGCGCATCCTGCCGAGCTTCCATCCGGAATTCCAGGTTAGCCGTCGCGCCAAGTACACGCTTGGCCTGAGCGGTATCCTGCACACCTGGCAGCTCTACAATAATGCGGTCTGCCCCCTGACGCTGAACCAGCGGCTCGGCCACGCCCAGTTCATTCACCCGGTTGCGGATGGTGGTCAGGTTCTGTTCAAGAGCGTATTCCTGGATGTTCCGAACTTCTGCTTCGGACAGTGTCAGCGTCAGCAGAAACTCTTCACCTTCTGTTGTCTCATCCAACAGGAACTCGTTGTACTGATCGCGAACCAGCTCAAACGCCTCGCTACGTGCAGCTTCGTCACGGAAGCTCAGTACAATGCGGGCCTGATCCTCAATGTCGCCACCGCGGTAGCGGATGCGCTCTTCCCTCAGCTCTCGCTTGATCTGACCAGACAACGCTTCCAGACGCTGATTCAAAGCCGTTTCCATATCCACCTCCAACAGGAAGTGAACACCACCACGTAAATCCAGCCCCAGTTTCATTGGGCCTGCTCCAAGGCTACGCAGCCAGCCCGGCGTTGACGGCGCCATATTCAGGGCCACCAGGTATTCGTTGCCAAGAGCCGCCTGAACAGCGGGGCGTGCCCGCAGCTGGTCATCGGAGCTGGTGAGGCGGATCAGCGCGTCTCGCTCTTCCAACAGGCTTGATTTGACTTCGATGCCTTCCTGCTCAAGCTTGGCAAGGGCGCGATCAAGCACTCGCTGCTCAACTTCGGTGCTGCCACGGGCGCCGGTGATCTGGATAGCGTAATCGTCAGGGAAAAAGTTCGGTAAGGCATAGATAAAACCAATCACCAGTGCGAACACGATGACCAGGTTTTTCCAGAGAGGATACTTGTTCAGCATGAGAATCCTTCGAGCCGGCAGACGTGCCGGTCTTGGTGTTTCAGCCAGTCAGAAAATGAACAGGCGCATCATGGATGCGCCTGGAAACCAGCTCAGATGTCCTTGAGAGTGCCTTTCGGCAGAGCCGCAGCAACGGCAACTTTCTGAACCTTCATTTCAACGTTATCTGCAACTTCCAGAACAATGAAGTCGTCGGTCACTTTGGTAATCTTGCCAGCAACGCCGCCAGAGGTAACCACTTCATCACCCTTGTTCAGGCCGGACATCAAGGCCTTATGCTCTTTTGCACGCTTGGACTGCGGACGCCAGATCAGGAAATAGAAAATCAGGATGAAGCCGGCGAAGAAGATGATCTGACCCATCACGCTCATTCCCTGGGCACCCGCTTCCTGAGCCGAGGCCAGAGCAGGCATCAGAGACAGCAGACCAGCGATGAGCAATTTGACTGATTTCATTCAGGTTCTCCGTTTATTGACTGATTTAAAGCAAAATTTGTTCAGGAATCGCCCAGAGGCGGAACGGTTTCGCCCCGTAAGGCATAGAATTCGCTTACAAAGTCCGACAATGTACCTGCTTCAATGGCCCCACGCAATCCACTCATCAGGTTCTGATAGAACCTCAGGTTATGAATGGTATTGAGCTGTGACCCGAGCATTTCTCCGCACTTATCAAGGTGATGCAGGTAGCTCCTGGAAAAATGCTTACAGGTATAGCAATCGCAACGCTCGTCCAGCGGGCCGGTGTCGTGGCGGTTCTTGGCATTGCGGATTTTGACAATACCGGTGGAGGTAAACAGATAGCCATTGCGTGCATTGCGGGTTGGCATCACACAGTCGAACATATCGACACCTCGGCGCACCGCTTCAACGATATCCTCAGGGCGACCAACGCCCATCAGGTAGCGTGGTTTGTCGTCCGGCATCTTCGGCGGCAGGTGATCCAGGATCCGGATCATGTCTTCTTTCGGCTCGCCCACCGACAGGCCGCCAATGGCATAGCCATCGAAACCAATCTTTTCCAGGCCCTCCAGGGACTGATCCCGGAGCGACTCATACATACCGCCCTGTACGATGCCAAACAGCGCCGCCGGATTGCCCTCGTGGGCTCTCTTACTGCGCTCGGCCCAGCGCAGCGAGAGTTCCATGGACTCTTTCGCCTGCTTTTCCGTTGCCGGATACGGCGTGCATTCGTCGAAAATCATCACGATGTCAGAGCCCAGATCACGCTGAACCTGAATCGCGATTTCCGGTGACAGCTCGACTTTGGAACCATCAACCGGAGACCGGAAAGTCACACCCTGCTCGGTAATCTTGCGCATCTCGCCCAGGCTAAAAACCTGGAAACCGCCGGAATCCGTCAGAATTGGCCCCTGCCACTGGGTGAAGTCGTGCAGGTCGCCGTGGGCTTTGACCACTTCCGTGCCGGGGCGCAGCATCAGGTGAAACGTATTGCCCAGAATAATATGGGCACCGATTTCCTCGATGTCCCGGGGCAGCATTCCCTTTACAGTGCCATAGGTGCCTACCGGCATGAATGCCGGAGTCTCCACTACGCCTCGGGGAAACGTCAGTCGGCCACGACGGGCCTTGCCATCTTCTCCGAGTTTCTCGAAGGACATAAAACAGGATTCACTCACTGTGATTCTCCACGGGATTCGGTTTGATGTGGCTCGGCGGAATCCGTTCCCAGCATCATGCCCCGGCTGGGCTCCTGAGCGGTAAGAAACATGGCATCGCCGTAGCTGAAAAACCGGTACTTTTGCTCCACCGCCTCGCGATACGCAGACATGATGTTGTTATAGCCTGCAAACGCACTGACCAGCATGATCAGTGTGGACTCCGGCAAATGGAAGTTGGTGATCATGGCGTCCACGGTCTGGAAACGGTAACCAGGGTAGATGAAGATATCCGTATCGCCCCGGAACTCCTGCAAACGCCCTGCCCGGCTGGCCGACTCCAGAGAGCGGACGGAAGTGGTACCCACGGCAACGACCCGGCCACCCCGAGCGCGGGCCTCATTGACGGCGTTTACCGTCTCTTCCGGCACATGGGCGATTTCACTGTGCATGACATGATCTTCGATCTTGTCGACCCGTACCGGCTGAAAGGTGCCAGCGCCAACGTGCAACGTAACGTATGCAAACTCAATGCCCTTCGCTTTCAGGGCAGACAACACGACATCATCAAAGTGCAGCCCGGCAGTGGGTGCAGCCACGGCGCCCGCCTCCTTGGCATAGACGGTCTGATAGCGCTCACGATCCGACTGCTCATCTTCCCGTTCCATGTAAGGCGGTAAAGGCATGTGACCGATACGCTCGAGCACATCCAGAAACGCCTCATCCCCTTCATAGACAAAATGAAAGAGCGCATCTTCCCGCGCCAGCATTCGCAGTGCGGTTCCATCTTCCAGCAATAGTCTCTGGCCTTCCTTGGGAGATTTGGAAGAACGGGTATGGGCGAGCAATTCCTTTTCACCCAGTAAACGCTCAACCAGTATTTCAACTTTGCCACCGGTTTCCTTCTGGCCAAACAACCGGGCCGGAATAACACGGGTATTGTTGAATACCAGGAGGTCCCCGGGCTGGAGCAGATCCGGAAGGTCAGTAAATTTCAGATGACTGGTCTGGCCGGAAAGGCCGTCAAGACTGAGCAGGCGTGAGGCACTGCGTTCTTTAAGCGGATAACGGGCGATAAGCTCGTCCGGCAGATCAAAATGAAAATCGGAGACGTTCATGGGCCGGGCTATTCACGATGCCGCAGGTTGCGGCCTATAAGTGGTAGCGGCGGGCGGACTCGAACCGCCACGGGTTTTACCCCAACGGATTTTGAATCCGTCGTGTCTACCAATTTCACCACGCCGCCATCGGAGAGTGGGAGGGATTATACTGAGCCAGAGCCCGAAAGCAACCAGCCGGCAGGCAAAAATCACCCGCCGGCACAGTGAATTAGAGTCGATCGAACAGGGACAGCTGGGAAACCTGTGCAAACGACTGCTGAGCAGCCTGCAATACGAAGCTCTGGAAACTGAGGTTGCTGATGGCCTCGGCGTAATCGACATCCTGTAGCTGGGAACGAATCTCTTTGGTGTAGAGTTCCGAATCCTCAAGAAACGCGGTGGTGGATTCCACAGCGTTGAGCCGGCCACCAAGCTCGGTTTGCTTGAGAATGATCGACTCCTGGGCGTTATCGAGATTGACCAGGGTTTCGGCGATCAGCGCATCGTACTCGGCACTGCTCTTGGGCGTTGTTTTGGAAATTCCGTCCAGGCCGGCAATCAGGTTCTCGATGGTACCAAAGACAGATTGTTTATCATTCACGCCCAGCGTAAACGTATCGCCATCCTGCGCATCGTTGATTGTTAATTTCACCCCTGCAACCTGAAACTCGTCGCCAACCAGGGCGCCCGCTGGCTCAACGGCCAAAGGATAGGTGGTTCCACCTCGTGTATAGGAGGCTGATATTTCCAGGTCGCCCGCTCCATTGGCGGTGACGGCGATATCAAAATCGTCAGGCACCCTGGGGCTGAAAGCGTCTGTCATATCCTTGGGTGCAACAAACTCGAGATCGGATATATATCCATCCACAGAGGTTGATCCTTTAGCGAAAACCCCTTTGGCTACGTCTACGAAGATGCCTTTACCGTGATCACTGATGGGAACGGTCACACCGTCATCAATTTCCAGAACCCGCTGCCCTTCGTCTCCCTGGTAAACCCATTTGCCATCGTCATTCTGGGCAAAGGCGGGAGTGCTACCCTGGAAGCCACTGAAGATATACTCTCCTGACGCATCCCGGGTATTCGCAATATTGGCGAGCTGACCCAGACGCTCCTTGAGTTCGGCAGAGATGGACTGCCGATCATTGGCAGACAGAGAACCATTACCGGCCTGAACCGTCAGCTCCCTCACCCTCTGGATAATGTCCACGGCGCTGGCCAGGGTGCTTTCTTCCTGCTTCAGGCGGTTATCGGCAAGATTGGCATTCCGACCATAGGTTTCCGAACGCTGAAGCTCCTGGTCAAGCTTCAGAATGCGAGCGGCCGCCACCGGATCATCCGACGGCTTGTTCACTTTCTTACCGGTCGATAGCTGTTGCTGCGTATCAATCAGGTTGCTGTTGATGTCCTGCAGACGATTAATGCCGCCGGAGAAAATCTGTTGTGATGATATTCTGATCATGTGACATCACCTCGCCTTAACGGAAGCTCTGCAGCAACGTGTTAAAAAGATCCTGCGCCACAGACATAACCTGGGCCGATGCATTGTACGCAGCCTGGTACTGAATCAGCTTGCCAGCCTCTTCGTCCAGATTGACGCCCGAGACCGATTCTCGCTGATTGGTGGACTGCTCCAGCAGCGTTGCACCGGCATCTTTATCCAACTGGCTCTGACGGGTTTTCACCCCGATATCCTCTACCAGGCCGGCATAGCCCTCGGTAAAGTTCTGGGAACCGCCATTCAGGGTATTCTTGGTTCCAAGGGCCGCCATCAGCTCGGCGTTTCGGTTATCAGAAACGCCATTGCGGTTGAAGTCGATGGTGAATACATCACCGTCTGCGGGCTCACCTGTTATCTCGAAAACGAACCCCCGATACTGACCATTGGATTCGTCTTCCGGACGAGTACTGAAAATCTGATTGATCTTCTGGGGATCATAGACATCCGGTGTTCCATCCCCATCGTTGTCCACCGCGGCACTGGTAAACAGTACGCCGCTATCGTTGGCAACTTCATAGGTAATATTGCCCGCACCATCATTACTGAAGGTTACGGTAATCGGACCATCTGCAAACTGACCGGAATTCTGGAAGTCATCCAGCAAAGCACCGGTATTGGGATTCCGGACATTAAGCATGTTGCCCTGGTTGATCGTGCCGGTGCCCAGATTGCCATCATCGGAACTCGCACGAACGGGGCTGGCAAAAGCAAGATCCTCCTCCCGCCGAATGTTCAATTGCATGTTTTCGGCAGCATTGCGACTGGGCTGAATCAGGTACTTGTCACCTGCATTGAATTCGCCACCTTCAACACGAATGTTAAAGCCCGGCATGTTGATTTCAGACTGCACCGGATCTGGAAGCCGGCCCTGTTTGACCGTGTCGCCCGAGATGGTATCGATCAACTCGTAGCTGCGCCCATCACCACTGAACTGCAGCTCCCAGGTACCCGCCGGCAACTGGGAACTGTCGGTAATCTCAACGGCCAGTTGGCCGGTGGTGGTGCGGTCGTTATTGCCGTTCGGCACCACCCGGCTGCGTTGTACGGCGAGGCTGTTCACATCGCTGAAGAAGTTACCGCCGAGATCGCCTTCGAGGTCCATCCCGATCTCATGCTGATGGTTTATGGCCGAGGAGATGGCAATCGCCAGCCGGCCGAGCTCATCGAAGGCGGGCTTCAGGGCCATTTCATCAAAGGCACGCAAGCCACCCAGTTTTCCGCCCTGAATCTGTTCATCCACCAGCAGGGTGCGCCCACCACTGGAGAGCGTAAATTCCAGCCGCGTGGGATCTTCCGCACTGCTTCGGGTCGCAAATTCTGCGGCATTGGCGCCGGTAACCAAAGCCAGACCGTTAGACAGGGACACATTCACCTGGCTGCCTTCAACTTCCGTTACCCGAATGCTCACCAGCTCAGACAACTGGCGCAACTTCTCGTCCCGCTTATCCATCAGCTCCAGGGGCTCCTTGCCCTGGGCCAGGCCCGGAGATTCAGAAATAGCCAGGTTCAGTTCAGCGATACTCTTCAGCAGAGTATTGGCATCTTTCACGCCCTGCTGCATCTGGGTTTTTACCGATTCGCGCTGCTGGATGAACTCCTGGTTCAAGCCCTGAAAGCGATTCACCAGTTGCTGGGCTTCGCTCAGCACCAGCTGGCGTTGTGGTAACGACGTAGGGTCTTCCGCGGCATTCTGCATAGCCGAGAAAAAGTTGTTCAGAGCTTTGTTCAAACCGGTGTCTTCGCCGCCTAACAGGTTATCCAGCCGCGTGAGTTCGGCGTTGAAAGCATTCTGCTCGCCAAACAGTGTGCTGTCCTCACGTAACTGCTGACTCAGATAGGCATCTGCCAGCCGGCGGATATTAGCGACGGATACGCCACTGCCGATGGTCCCTGCACCTGTACGCCGCCCTTCCTGGGTCTCGAACTGGACCTCCTGGCGACTGTAACCCGGAGTGTTTGCGTTGGTTATGTTATTTGCAGTGGTGTTGAGCGCCGCCTGGTGCCCCAATACCCCACTCAGACCAATACCGATCAAGCCCGCCATGATCTGTTACTCCTTTACTCTGTCACTGCTCATCGACAGTGTCATCAGAGAATCACGATTCATGATCCGACGGATCTTGGCTCCGTATTCCGGATCGGTTGCATAACCCGCTTCCTGCAGTTTCTCGGCAAATACTTCTGGCTGATCTGCCGATGACAGAACATCGCGGTAACGGGGATTGTTTTGCAGGAAGTCAACGTAGTCCCGGAAGCTGGCTTCATAGTCCGGATAGGCCCGGAAATCTGCCCGTTCCTTCATCGCCACGCCACCCCGGAATTCGGTAGTGGTAATGCTCACAGCGTCACCGCTCCAACGACTGTCTGCCTTGATGCCAAACAGGTTGAAACTCGGCTGCGAACCATCACCTTTGATCATGTGTTTGCCCCAACCGGTTTCGAGCGCCGCCTGGGCAATCATCAGGCGCGGATCAATGCCGGTCTCCTTTCCGATCTGCTCTGCGAACGGCATCAGTTGCTCAACAAAATGCTCTGGCGACTCAAATACCTCCGGCAGCTTGCCGGGTTTCTGCGCTGGCTCTGCTTTTACCTTCGCAGCTACATCCGCCACCTCTGCCATTCGCTCCGGCAACTCTCTGGAAATCGCCGGCATACTGCGGTCGTAATCGGTAATGACACCCTTGTGACCCGCCAGTTTCTCTCCATCCTCACCGAGCCCCGGAATCTGTTGACTCAGTTGCCGGACCAGCGCTTCCGCCAGCCCGGTACCGGTACCACCGGCCATACTTAAGCTGATCTGGCTGTCGAACATATCCCGGTACATCTGGCTTTCATTGCTGTTCAGGTAGTTTCCCTCGGCAAATACCTCGCCTGCCTTGCGCATGGATTTGAGCATCTCTGACAGGAACAGGCTCTCGAACTGCTTCGCAACCTGCTCCAGTGCAGCCTGTTTGTCAGTTCGAGCCTGGGTCTTCAGCGCATTCAGACCACTGAAATCGGTGTAGACCTGGGCTTGCTGTAGTCTTGGATCCTGCATGGCGATACCTAGATCACAATCAATTCGGCACGAAGCGCGCCAGCCTGTTTGAGTGCTTCAAGCACCGCCATCACATCGCCTGGCGCTGCCCCTACCTGGTTTACAGCCTGAACAATTTCGTTAAGCGTGGTTGCCGGGCCGAACTGGAACATCCGTGCCGGGTCTTCCGTCACAGCGATCTGGGTATTCTGCTGAACGGCTGTATCACCCTGAGCCAGAGGATTGGGCTGCACCACCTCGGGGTTTTCCTGAATAGTCACGGTCAGGTTGCCATGGGTAATGGCAGCCGGGCTCACTTTTACATTCTGGCCGACCACGATGGTGCCGGTGCGGCTATTGATCACCACTCTTGCGGCTTCCTGAGCCGGATCGACCTCAATGTTCTCCAGAATGGACAGAAAACTGACTCTCTGTGATGGGTCCCTGGGTGCCCGCACCGATATAGAAGTGGCATCGTGTGCATAAGCCATGTCCGGGCCCAGACGACCATTGATCGCCTCAACCACACGGCGGGCCGTGGTAAAGTCGGAACGCAGCAGATTGAAGGTGATGGTATCGCCCCGGTTGAACGGCGATTCCACCTCTCGCTCAATGGTAGCGCCGTTGGGAATTCTGCCGACGCTGGGTACGTTCACGGTAATCCGGGAACCATCCTGGCCCTGGGCGCCAAAACCGCCCACCACCAGGCTGCCTTGTGCCATGGCATATACCTGACCGTCTGCGCCTTTCAACGGTGTCATCAACAAGGTTCCACCACGCAGGCTATCGGCATTTCCGATGGATGAAACCGTGATGTCCAGCTCCTGCCCGGCTTTGGCAAAGGCTGGCAAAGTCGCGCTTACGGTTACGGCCGCCACATTGGCCAGATTCGGGTTCACGCCATCCGGCAAGGTTATTCCGAACTGGTTCATCATGTTGCGGAAAGTCTGGTTGGTAAACGGCGCTTTGTCGCCGGTACCGTCAAGACCGACCACCAGGCCATAACCAATCAATTGGTTATTGCGCACACCTTTCACCTTGGCCAGGTCTTTCAGGCGGTCAGCCATCACCGGCGCCACACACAGGGCCGTAAGGGCAAAAACAGCAATCAGTTTGCGGATCATAGCGGCCACCACTCACTGTTAAAGAAGCGAGCCAGCCAGCCCATCTGGTTGGCCTGGTCAAAATCACCGGTACCGCCGTAGGCAAACCGGGCATCTGCAACACGATTGGAGGCAACGGTATTATCCGGCTGGATATCCTGTGGCCGAACCAGACCGGTCAACCGGATGTATTCATCCCCATTGGTGAGAGACAACCACTTCTCGCCGCGGACACGAAGCACACCATTAGGCAGAACCTCGGTGACTGTTACGGTAATACTGCCAGCCAGGCTGTTGCTCTGGTCTGCTTCGGCGGAGCCTTCAAAGTCCCGCTCAAAATTGGCAGAAGCGTTCAGGCCGATATTTGTCTTTCCAAAGATGCTCGGTTCAGGAATGCTCAGTTCCTGATCCTTGGTAATGGAGGTTTCAGCGTTCTTGCTGGCGCTGGTGGATTCCTGCAGCAATACCGTGAGCACGTCACCCACGTTTAGTGCCTTGGTATCGCCGTACAGATTGTAATTCCTGGACACCTGGTAAATTGCCCCGGAATCCGGGTCGCGCTGCATCATTGATTGAGCACGAACCGGAGCGTAGGCCGGATCGTCCGGCATAGCCCGGGGGCGAGACATGGCGGTGCATCCCTGCAGCACAATCAGCACACCCGCCAGTGCCAGGGTGGCCAGCCGTTCAGTGTGTAAACTGCGTTGAATGCGTTTCATGGCTTAACCGATATTGTTGGTGATGAACTGAAGCATCTGGTCTGTGGTCGAAACCACCTTGGAGTTCATTTCATAGGCACGCTGGGTCGTAATCATGTTCACCAGTTCTTCCACCACCTCTACGTTGGAGGATTCAATGGTGCCCTGTTCAATGGACCCGAGACCTGCAAGTCCGGCTTCACCTTCAGCCGGATCACCACTGGCATTGGTCTGCTTGAACAGATTATTACCGATGGCCTGCAAGCCCTGCGGGTTGATGAAGTCCACCAGGGTGATCTGCCCGAGGTTGACGGGCGCAGCCTGGTCATCGGTAATAG
Organism: Marinobacter sp. RI1; assembly: GCF_041155085.1. Classification (NCBI taxonomy): domain Bacteria; kingdom Pseudomonadati; phylum Pseudomonadota; class Gammaproteobacteria; order Pseudomonadales; family Marinobacteraceae; genus Marinobacter; species Marinobacter sp. RI1. Next base: position 2,306,646 of record NZ_AP031605.1, on the reverse strand, counting down.
CGGTGACCGTCCCATCTTTGCCAATGGTCATATTGGTGGCGTTCTCCGGCACATTGATATTCGGCTGAAGCGGAAAACCATCCGGTGTGACCACATCGCCGTCGGAGTTCAGTTGAAACTGGCCATCCCGGGTATAGGCGATCTGTCCGTCCGGCATCTGAATCTGAAAGAATCCCCGACCATTCACCGCCATATCCAGAGGCTGTTCAGTTATCTGCAGGTTGCCCTGGCTGAATTGCTTGGCAGTGCCAACAATCCGGACCCCGGTCCCCAGCTGCAAACCAGAGGGCAACTGCGTGTTCTCAGTGCTCTGCCCGCCGGGCTGACGGTTTATCTGATACAGCAGATCCTGGAACACCGCCCGATCCCGCTTGAAGCCGGTGGTGTTCACATTGGCCAGGTTGTTGGAAATGGTGGACATGTTGGTGTCCTGCGCGCTCAACCCGGTTTTACTGACCCAAAGTGCTGGATGCATGGTTTTACTCCTTGCCTGCCGGTGGCCGATGCGGCGATCTTTTGCCGCTCTCCGCCAACCGATGGCGTTTGATCATCGTTATCAGAGGTTCTGCAACAGTCGTGCCGTAGCCTCGGAATTTTCATTGGCGGTCGACATCACCTTTACCTGCATCTCGTATTGCCTAGATAACTGCAGGTTGGAGATCATTTCCTCCACCGCATTCACGTTTGAACTTTCGAGAAAACCGGTGGCGACACGCATGGCTGCATCCGGTGGCTCTGGACCATCCAGAGCCTGATCCGGCTTGCGTCGAATGAACCCATCCAGACCTTTCTCAAGTGCATCTGCCGGTGGGTTGACAAGCTTCAGTCGGTCAACTTCCACTAGCTGATCCGGCGGCCCACCTACCGGCACAATGGAGATGGTGCCGTCCGAGCCAACCTGAAGATTGTCAAAAGGAGGAAGAGCCACCGGCCCACCGTTACCCAGAACCAGCTCGCCACTCGCCAGCCGCACAAGCCCGTTCACGTCGACCTGTAAGCTACCGGTACGGGTGAATACCTCTTCGCCCAGGTTGTTTTGAACGGCGAGCCAGCCACCGCCGTCTACCGCCACATCCAGCTTGCGGCCGGTCTCCATTAAAGCGCCGGGCGAGAGATCAGTGCCGGGCCGCTCGGTCATGGCGTAGGCGCGGGTGGGATGGTGCTCACCGAACACGGGCATACTGCGGGCCTGGGCAAAATCCTTCTTGAACCCGGTGGTATTGACGTTAGCCAGGTTGTTGGCATGGGCACGCTGGGCCAGCATGTTCTGCTTGGCGCCAGACATTCCAATATAGAGGGCTTTGTCCATGGGCAAACTCCTGCCGGAATTTTGACTGTTTCCAGTCTTCCTGCAGGAGTCATGCCATGTTCGCTAGGGCGCGAAATTATCGGAGGTTGATGATGGTCTGGGTGACCGCATCGGAGGTTTCAATGGTTTTGGCGTTGGCCTGGTAGTTGCGCTGGGCAATGATCAGGTTCACCAGCTCTGCCGAAAGATCCACATTGGAATCCTCTACGGAGCTGGCCTTGATGGAACCAAGCGTGCCGGTATCCGGAGCACCAATCACCGGCTGGCCGGATTCAAAGGTTTCCACCCATGTGGTGTCACCCACCGGAGAAAGACCGTCAGTGTTATTGAACGCAGCCAGGGCCACCTGACCCAGAGACTTGGACTGACCATTGGTATACCGGGCGAAGATCACGCCTTGGTCGGACACATCGAGGCCTGAAAGACGGCCGGTGGTGTAGCCGTTCTGCTGCTGATCGTTAACACCAAATGCCGCGCCATACTGGGTGGTATTGGCCAGATTGACAACGAACGCAGAACTGGTGGCCGGCTCAGGAATCGGGCTGACCACATCACCGGGATTCGCCGGCGGGCCGTCAGCACCGTTCGGATCACCGCTTGGATCCTTAGGCACCCAGTCGGTGATAATCAACTCACCGTTCGGATCACCGTTGATGGATTCCAGCTGGCCATCCTGGTCAAACAAGGCAGTGTATGGCGTCTGGTCGGTACCACCCACCAGTTCACCGTCAATCTGGAGGTAGATAGACCACTGGCTCTGACCCACCCCGTTACCCGGAGATGGCTCTTTTACATAGAACTGGGTCAATTCGTGGGAATTGCCCAGGCTGTCAAAAATGGTGGTCGACGTTGCGTGGTTGTAAGTACGCTGGTCGATGGGATTGAATTCGTTGGTTACGGTAAACGGTGTCGCATTGAAGGCGACTTCAAACGCGTTGCTACCTGAATCAGTGGTCACCTGCTCAACATTGCGATCGGTGGTAACGAACACCTCACCGTCATATTGCTGGTTGTTGGTGAGCGGAGTACCTGTGGGAGCATCGCCGTAGGCTACCTCCAGCGGCTGCCCACCACTGTGGATGATTCGCAAAACATCGGGGGTTGAGGGGTCTTCGTCATCATCGACAACCGAGGCCGAGATCGCATTGTCGCTGGTGTCGTTAATGGCTTCCGCCACATCTTCCAGGGAGGATACATTTTCCAGATTCAGCGGGATCGGTGCAGATCCGTCTATCCGGATTTCAAGCCGGAAATTGGTGGCGCTGCTCACATCGCTATCGGTCAAACCGGTCAGGGAAGCTGCGGTTCTGGCAGTGGCCGTTACTCCCGGCGCAGCATTAATGGCAATGGCAGCATCACTTGCAGAAGCCGTGGCATCAATCTGCGGTACCGTGTAATCACTGGTGCCGTCGGAGTAGCCGAAGGTAAAGCCGGAACCTTGAAGATCTGCAAGCGCGATCGGATCAAAATCCCGGATGCGACGCTCAAGCACAGTCTCTCGGGAATCCAGATTCAGATCGGTCTGGAGATTCGTTGTGCGACGGGGCGCCAGGTTGTCGGTTTCAATCTGAAGGTCACCACGGATGCCAGACAGGTTGCCATCATCATCAGCGGTATAACCCTGCACCCTCATATTCTGGTTATTAACAACATAGCCTTCTTTATCAATCCCGAACTGGCCAGCCCGGGAGTAACGGATTTCACCGCCATTATTCAGAATAAAGAAGCCATCACCACTGATAGCCATATCCAGGCCGTTATCGGTAAAGCTGATATTGCCCTGACCGAATGACTGCTTTACGTCCTGCACCCGCACGCCATCGCCAATCGGATTGGTACCGGCACTCAGGAAACCACTGGCGTACAAATCACCGAACTGTACCTTGCTGCTTTTGAAGCCGACGGTACTGGCGTTGGCGATGTTGTTACCGGTGACATCCAGATCCACCGAAGCGGCGCGCAGACCACTCAAACCTGTGTTAAATGCCATGACTTATACCTCCTGGTCTGACACCGGATCAGTTGATTTGTTTGACTTCAGACAGCGGAATGGAGCCCATTCCGGCCAGATTCAGAGTAATGGAACCACCCTGCCCCAACGACACACTGTCGACATTGGCGCTCACCATGGTCGCCAACTGCTCCGATCCGGAGGGATAGGAGCCCTGCGCCACAATCGAGTAGGGGCCGGGCGGCAAAGGATTGCCGTTGCCGTCCTGCCCATCCCACTGGAACGACACCACACCAGCCTGGCTGCTGCCCATATCAATCTGGCGAACTAACTCACCGCTTTGATTCATGACCGACAGTCGCAGCCCACCCGTGGAAGCCGGCACCTGAATGGTGCCAGTTATCTCGCCTTCGCTACCCAGAATGCCCACACTGGAGGGTGCCAGAACGGTTTTGCCTACCATCGCCGAGGCCTGCAAGGCCTGGCTGGACCGGAACTGACCAACCACATCGTCGACACTGCCCGACAGATTCTGCATTTCTTCCAGTGAACTGAACTGGGCCAACTGGGCGATAAAATCGCCGTTGTCCTGCGGCTCCAGTGGGTTCTGATTCTTGAGCTGCGCCAGCATCAGCTCCATAAACGCGTCTTTACCCAGCTCGTTGCCACCAGGGGTCTTGCCCTCCTGGTTCAGTTGGTACTGGCTCAGCACGTCTGAGGCGGCTGCGGAATTCACTGCACTCATGGCTTAATCCTCACTTGTTACTGCTGACCCAGTGTCAGAATTCGCTGCATCATGGATTTGGCGGTGTTCATGACATCCACATTCATCTGAAAACTGCGGGACGACGACATCATGTCCGCCATTTCCTCAACCACGTTCACGTTGGGGTAATAAACGTACCCTTCCTCGTTCGCGGCAGGGTGATTCGGCTCATAGCGCATCTGCAGTTCTGCATCGCTCTCGACAATCCCCTCAACGCGAACACCTGCCCCGGCCCCCTCTTCGGAACCCATACCAAATCCCTGCTGATCAGGGTTCAGCATGGCCTGCTGAATAGCGGCAAACACCGGTTTGCGGGCACGGTACGTTGTATCCGTGCTCGAACTGGCGGTTTCTGCGTTGGCAATGTTAGACGCGGTGGTGTTGAGCCGCAGTGACTGTGCGGTCATGCCGGAACCGGCGATGTCGAAAATGTTACCCAGTGACATGACAATCTCCTTAAATCTCGTACGGACTGCGGCTTATTCGCCCTTCAGCGCCTTGGTCAGGCCGGAAAACCGACTACTCAGGAACTGGAAGCTGGCCTGGTAATCCATGGCGTTGCGCATGAAACGGGTCTGCTCGGCCTGCGCATCCACGGTATTGCCATCAATTGATGGCTGGTGCGGGGTACGGTACAGCAGCTCGCCGTCAGCGCCAGGGCTGGAGGTGTCCATATGGCCACTGTGGGTCGTGGTCATACCAAAGCCCGTCATGGAATCCTGCGCCTTCTGCATCATCGCCTGGAAATCCACGTCGCGGGCTTTGTAGCCCGGGGTGTCGGCATTTGCCAGGTTGTTCGCCAGCACTTCGGCCCGCTTGACCCGCGCCTGCAGCGCGTGCTCATGAATACCAAGCGCTTTGTCGAATGTAATAGCCATTACTGCCTCCAGATCTTTGCACCGACCAGGCTGAACCTGTGAACTTGCCGGTTTTGCGTTCTGAAGTGATTAAAGCAAGCAGAGTGCCAGAATTGAAAAAGCCCGCTGTAATGCGGGCTTCGAAGAGGGCTGTCTAATAAATGAGCGGCAAATTCCGGTTAAACGCAACGAGGGCGGCAACGGGTTTCCCCAGGCGGAGTTGCCGCTGATCGAGGCTCAGACTTGCCAAGGGGAAGTGCGCCCTGGCGCGGCCCACCTTGAGACATACTCTTTGGTATCGGGCCGGGGCACCGATGGTTTCTCACTGGCAACGGTACCGGTATAGAGGAAACCGACAATGGACTCGCCCGGCAGCAGCCCAAGACCGTCATGCAGCGACGAATGATAAGCCACAGGCCCGGTTCGCCACATGGCGCCGTAGCCGGCATCATTCAGCGCCAGGGAGATAAAACTCATACCAGCCGCTGCCGACATTACCTGCTCCACCTCCGGCACCTTCGGATGATGACGGGGCGACGCAATACCGACAATAATCATGGGTGCACGAGCCGGAGCATTCCGGGCCTTCTCACGCTCCTTATCAGAAGCCTCCGGCGGGCAGCATTCAGCAAACAGGTCGCCCAGAGCTGCCAGGCCTTCCCCCTCTACCACGAGATAACGCCAGGGCCTCAACAACGCATGATCCGGGGCCCGGGCCGCGCACCGGAAGGCCTGATCAACCACTGACACCGGTGGTGCCGGTGCCTGCAAACGGGGCTCCGAAGCACGATCCAGAATAAAACGGGTTATCGAACTCATACAGTCTCGCTGTTGATTGGTTGCATGATTTTCGGTTGGGCCGGAAGCGGCCCCGATGAATTGTGAGTTCTACGTAATGCTGTTAATCTTTAGTCGTAGTTCAAACCAACAATTATAAAGAACCGGCAACACACAATGAGCGACCAGCGGGCATTTCGCAACTTTGCAGAATTCTACCCGGACCACCTGGATGATCACAGCGGCGCTGACTGCCTCCGCTTTCATTTTATTGAGTGCAAGCTTGCTCTGAGTGTTGTCTTATGGGCTGTTTATCGCCTTATGGGAGACTGGGGAATGTTTCGCGACATACTTATCGGAAGGATCCGGTTCTGAAAATGATGAGCGCACCCGCTGAATTACGCAGCGTAACCGGCAATACCGGCAAGCTGGGGCAAGGCGACATCTACGACCACACGGTGGCGATTCCACCGATGCCCGATTACAACGGTCGGATACTGGCCTACACCGCCACTGCCGCCATTATTGTCACGGGTGTCCTTCAGGGTGTGTTTCCCCAATTGCTTCTCTGGATGGTGGCTGGCGCTCTGATCTGGCCTCATCTCGCGCACGTGCTTACACGGCGAACCTTCCTGCGACGTTCAGCCCGGATTCGGCAAAAAATGCTGTTCCTCGACTGCATAATCGGAGGCAGCTTTATTGGCTTGATCGGATTGATCGCCATTCCGTCGGTATCGGTTGTCCTGATGCTGATGTTCAGCTGTCTGATCGTGGGCGGCGTCAGGCAATGGTTGTTCGGTACAGCGCTCATGTCTGCCGCCATGGCCGCCACAGTGGCGGCAACCGGCACCGCCGCCGATCTGGAAGCCCCCCTGCTCACCAGCATCGTCGCCATCTTGGCCACAGGCACGTACATCTGCGTCACCGCCTATTACTCACACCAGCAGGCCCGGGCCCTGCTGCTGGCAAAGACCCAGATTCAGAACCAGCGGGAACAGTCCATCGCCCTGTCCCACAAGCTCTCGAAATACCTGTCGCCTCAGGTCTGGCAGTCCATCTTTACCGGGGAACGGGATGTTCGGCTTGAAACCCAGCGCAAGAAACTGGCAGTGTTCTTCTCAGACATAAAAGGCTTTACTGAACTGTCGGAGGAGATGGAACCGGAAGCCCTTACCGAGCTTCTGAATCACTACTTCAACGAGATGTCTGAGGTGGCCCTAAAATACGGCGGCACCATCGACAAGTTTGTTGGCGATTCCATCATGGTGTTCTTTGGCGACCCGACCAGCCGAGGACCGCGCGAGGACGCATTTGCCTGCGTGTCTATGGCCATCGAAATGCGCAAGCACATGAAGATCATGCGTCAAAAGTGGCGAAGCCAGGGCATCAAGACGCCCCTGGAAATCCGCATGGGCATCAGTACCGGCTACACCACGGTTGGTAACTTCGGCGCCGAAAACAGGATGGATTACACCATTATCGGCAAGGAAGTGAACCTCGCCAGCCGACTGGAGTCCCTGGCGGAACCAGGCGAGATTCTGGTGTCGTATGAGACCTTCTCGCTGATCAAAGACCGCATTATGTGCCGGGACAAGGGCGAGATTACCGTAAAAGGCTTTGGCAAGCCGGTGCCCATCTACGAGGTGGTGGATTTCCGGCGCGACATGGGGCCTCACCGTAGCTTCCTGGAACACGAACACAGCGGCTTTGCCATGTACCTGGATTCCGATAAGGTCACCGAACGGGAGCGCAAAGCCATACTCAGCGCCCTTGAAGACGCAGCCGACCGACTGCGTCAGGAAGACGATACCGAATAGCCGAGCCTGCTACTGCCTAACCAGCCGCGGCCCCGGACCATCTTCAGCGCATGTGCTGCGCCAGGGGTTGATATCCAGGCCACCACGCCGGGTGTAACGGGCGCACACCATCAAGGATTCCGGCTGACACTTCGACATCAAGTCAGTAAAGATGGTTTCAACGCAATGTTCGTGAAAATCCTGTTTCTGACGGAAGCTCACGACATAGCGCAGCAACCCTGCCCGATCAATCTTCCTCCCGGAATAGCGAATCAGTACCGTGGCCCAGTCGGGTTGGCCGGTCACTGGACAGTTGCTTTTCAGAAGATGTGAACACAAGCCTTCACTGACCACCGGCTCGCTGGTTGTCAGCGACTCAGGCGCATAGTCGTAGGCCACCTGCTCTAGCGTTTCATCATCGATCAACTCGTATCCTTCGGGCCGGCCGATTGCAGGCGCTGAGTCATCCACACTCAGAAGCGTCACATCCACCGCCGCACCACAGGCACTCGAAAGATCCTGGGTAATGGTCTCGGCCACTTGATCCGGAGACGAGAACACCGCCTGATTCAGAGAGTTCAGGTACAGCTTCAGGGATTTGCTCTCAATAATCGCAGGCGATGCCGCAGGAAACCGGATTTCTCCCCAGGCCACGGCCGGTACACCGCCAGGATTCAGCCAAGAGATTTCCCACGCCTGCCACATGTCCTCGCCAAACCAGGGCCAGCGGCCATCGTACAGGCCGATTCGCCGGCGGTTTTCTTCCCGGGCCACCGGGAACAGCAGAGACGGATCGTACTGATCAGGGTATTCACTGGACTTGCCCAGTGGCGCGTTATCAAGAGCCATATCAGTTCCGGAAATGAATCAGTGTCGAATGCCCTTGCCACGGGCAAGCATGCGCAAGGCTACCGCCGCCAGCAAGACGATGAAAACCAGAATCATACCAAGAGACACGAACGGATTAACGTCCGAAACACCCAGTATGCCGAAGCGAAAACCGTTAACCATGTACAGGATCGGATTCGCCATGGACACGCCCTGCCAGAACGACGGCAGCATGTCGATGCTGTAGAACACACCCCCCAGGTACGTTAGCGGAGTAAGCACAAAGGTCGGGACAATGGAAATGTCATCAAACTTGGTCGCCAGCATGGCGTTGATGAAGCCACCCAGAGAGAACAACGCCGATGTGAGAATCACCGTGATAACCACCATCAGCAGGTTATGGATACTCAACTGGGTGAATGCCAGCGACAGCAAGGTGACGATCAGGCCGATACTCAGGCCCCGGGCCATACCACCAGCCACATAGCCCGCCAGGATGGTCCAGTTCGGCACTGGCGACACGAGCAATTCCTCAATACTGCGCTGGAACTTCATAGAGAAAAACGACGACACCACATTGGAGTAGGAATTGGTGATCACCGCCATCATGATCAGGCCCGGCACAATGAACTGCATATAGTCGTAGCCGCCCATTTCACCGATGCGGGAACCAATCAGGTTGCCAAAAATAATAAAATACAGCGTCATCGTGACGGCCGGCGGCAACAGCGTCTGCGGCCAGATCCGGGTAAAGCGCCGAACCTCGCGGGTAACGATGGTTGTAAAGGCTGTCCACAGTGCTTGCGGTGTCATGCTGTTACCTCGCTGGCTTTCTCTGCCTCCCGGGCGTTCTCCTCAACCATGCGAACGAACAGCTCTTCCAGCCGGTTGGCCTTGGTTCGCATGCTCAGCACACGAATACCCAGGTTCTCCAGTTCGATAAACAGAGCGTTCAAACCCTGTCCCTTGGCAACTTCCACTTCAAGCGCACCATCGTCATCCAGGCTGGCTTTGAATGCAGTCAGTTCAGGGGCTTTCTCTAACGGCTGCTCGGTATCCAGTACAAAGGTTTCTACACTGAGCTGTTGCAGCAGTTCCCGCTTGCTGGTGTGCCGGATGATTTCCCCATGATCAATAATGGCAATGTTGCGGCACAGGGCTTCCGCCTCCTCCAGATAGTGGGTGGTCAGAATGATGGTAGTCCCCTGACGATTCATCTCCTCCAGGAATTGCCACATGGAGCGACGCAATTCGATATCCACACCGGCCGTCGGCTCATCAAGAATCAGCAATCTGGGCTCATGTACCAGTGCCCGGGCGATCATCAGGCGGCGTTTCATACCACCGGACAACATCCTGGCCGGTGTGTTGCGCTTGTCCCAGAGCCCGAGCTTCTTCAGATACTTTTCCGCAGACACCCGTGCGGTTTTCAGGGGTATGCCGTAATAACCAGCCTGCGTGGTGACGATATCTTCCACCTTCTCGAACTGGTTAAAATTGAATTCCTGTGGAACCACACCCAGGGAGAGCTTGGCGCTTGAGAGGTCTGTATCGATATCATGGCCGAACACTTTGACCTTGCCGCCCGACTTGTTTACCAGAGAGGAAACAATCCCAAGAGTGGTCGACTTGCCGGCCCCGTTTGGGCCCAGCAAGGCGAAAAAATCGCCTTCCCGAACGTGCAGATCAATGCCTTTGAGGGCCTGAAAACCATCGCTGTAGTTCTTGGTCAGCCCTTCAATGTCCAGTGCGTAGGTCATACACCCCACCGTTGTTCAGAAATCGGGCTCCAGAGGAGCTAAAAAGATAGAGAGCTATTTGATTGAGGCAACGCCGGAAAATTCAAGGGACGAAGCCAATTAAAGCCAGGTGCCCCAAACCCTCAAACTGCGACAGGATTCCCGATATAGCCGAAGTGCCATCCCTATAATGCGGTTACAACAACTTACAAATCGGACACCGGCCACCGGATGCTCCAGGTCAACGCGAAGGGATTGTACGAAACGCCATGAAACTCGTTCACCTCACCCGCTTTATTCTGCCACTCTCTGCAGCCATCGCCCTGACCGGCTGCTTCGATAGTGGCAGCAGCTCCGGATCCGACGATACCCGCACCGGGCGAATTCATTTCCAGGGCGTTGGTGGGCTGACCTACCAGACTGCCAGTCAGTCCGGAAAGACCAACACACGTGGCGAGTTCCGTTACTACCCCGGCGAAACACTCTCGGTCAAAGTCGGCAACCTCCCCATCGCGGAGGGTATTCCGGCCAGGGAATACGTTACCTTCCTGGAATTTCAGGAAGACACACGCACCGCGCTGCAAACGCCGGGCGTAGACGATGAGGGGCTGAGCAGCCACCAGGTTCGTGAACAGCTGCTGTTTGAGAACAGCACACTGATGAACCTGTCCCGTTTCCTTCTGGCCCTGAACTGGACAGAGAACGTAGACGACGATGAGGGCATCGATATCCGCGAGCGGGTCATCAACCAGCTCAATCGGGCGCTCGATAATCCCAACCTGCCGAACACAGTCAACTTCAATGTCAGTACCAGCGAATTTACCGCCGAGAATTCACCGGCCAACCAGATCCTGGCGGAGATCTGCTTCTACCCGGAAGATGACCCGCTGTGCGGTGAGCCGCCAACCCAGGAGGAAATCGACAACGCCGATGACCGCCCTGTGGATGGTGAGCTGGATCCTGATGTCGACTACAAGGAAGACCTGGAGGCGCTTCGGGAACGGATTCTTCAGTCCGTACGCAATATGGATGAATTCGACAACGAGCAGGCCCGCAATTATCTGCGCCGAGAGCTTGCCGCCATCACCCGGGCGTTATCGCGGCAATACTACCTGTCACCGGAAGACGCCACACACCCCGCCGGCGACAACGGTATCAAGTCCGTGAAAGTCAGAAAGATCAGGGGTGACGCTCAACTGGCGCAGCTGCAGGCCCAAAGCACGCGCCCAACCGACGTTTATATCAATGCCGAAAGCTGGCAAGAAGCGGAAGTGGAATACGTGGTCGATGGCCCCAAAGGCGGTGAATCAGAAATTCTGGTGAACTTCCGGCCGGAAGACACCTACCGCTGGGTGCGCAAGCAGATACGCATACTTATCGATTAATCAGTTTACCCAGGGACCAGCGAGACTCGGCACCGGTCACATCGAAGCCGGCCGGGTCCAGGCCCTCGGTGCCGTGAGGCAAACACTCGCGCACGGTCAGTAACTCCGAGGCGCCTCGGGACTCATTGTGCCGGGCCAGATCAACAATCTTTGCGGATTTCAGCGGCCGATGCTCGGCGTCCTGCATGACCATCACGCTGGGCCATAGCCTCCTTCCCGGTGAGTGGGATACCACAATGCCACGCTGGCCATCAGAAAGCTCCACCAGAGTACCGGTCGGATACACGCCCACACCCTGGATAAAAGCCTCAACAAGATCTTCCTGAAATTCGATATTGCGCATATCGTACAACAGCGATACCGCTTTTGCCGGTGTCATGGGATCCTGATCATCCCTGGGCGCAATCAAAGACTCAAAGTATTCTGCAATACCTGCAACTTTTGCCAGCAGCGGGATACGGTCGCCACGAATTCCCTGTGGAAAGCCGGAACCATTGTGCCGCTCGCGGTGCCCCTGAACCACGCTCATAACGGCTCTGGAGAGACCCGCGCCTTCCAGCATCTGACAACCACGTTCCACATAGGTGCGATAAGTCGCGTATTCTTCAGTGGATAGACGGTGCTCTCGGGCCAGCATCTCTTTAGGCAATGCGGTCTTACCCACCTGCGACAAAAGACACCCCACTCCCAGATGGTTCAGGAGCCCTTCGTTCAATCCTAGCTGCCGGCCACACACCAGAGCCCATACTGCGGTATTCAGGGCATGCCGATACACAAAATCATCATACTGGCGGGTGCGGCTCAGCCACAAAAGCGCATTCGGCTGGCGAACAACGCTCTCTACCATGCGACGGGTGACCTCCGCAGCCGGACGCAGATCCGGCACCTGATCTTCCTGAACCGTCTCAAACATCCGGCTTAACGCCAATTCCGCATCGTTGAGAAGCTTGCGGGATACTTTAAGTTCCTTTCGGAGGGGGACATCGTTCTTGTAAACAACCGGTTCACGAATACTCAGTGGCGCCAGCTGCAACTCCTCCCGGCCACCCGAACGGGCATTGGAACGTCGAGCAAAAGGGCGAACCTTGTCCGTCCCGAGGGTGATTTCCTCGCGGGTTTCAGCAACATCGATCATCACCCACTTACAGTGGGAAACAACGGCTTTCAGGTCGTTTTCAGAACGGAGGTAAAAACCCTGGATGGGAAACGGTGTTTGGTGCCAGGGGCGATCAAGATCCGACACGAACATGCCGATCTCAAGATCATGTACCGCGATTTTTTTCTGACGAACGCCCACTAAACACCTCGGGAACATAGATTCTTTGACTGTTCCCAGTTTGCCACGTTGGCGGCAAGACTCCATTACGATTTGGTAGCCAAGCGTCACCAAACCGCAACAAGCCGTAACTCAGATTTTCATTCGGCAACGGAATGTATCACTGTGACCAAGCTCACAGGGAAAAGCAGACAGGCTTCAATCTTCCAGACACTGATTCTCGTCAAAATCCGGCAGACGCGCATTCAGAGAGCCCCGGGGCACCTTCCTGGCGTAAACCGTATAGGCGACTGCAGACGGGCGGATGTAATCTACATTCACCTCTTCCCCGTCCTTCATCAGGGTCGGCTTTGCAGGCTGGCAGGAAACCAGAAGCTCAAAGCGGCTGCCGACATCGGCAACCCGGCTTTTCCCTTGAGGCATTTTCACCGTCAAACAGGCAGCCTGCTCTGTGGCCGGCGCACCGGTTGCCGCCAGAACGTCCAGCGACGGATCTCCACAAGCACGAATGCCATCACCACAATCACCAGCACTGTCATGGCTGCTGTCGGCAATACGCCAGACCCGTTCACTGCACTGGGTTTCCAGTTTCATGGTGGTAGCCTGATTACTGCCTGGCCACCACTCTGGATATTCCGCGCTTTGCCAGTTCACTCGCACCTGCCGGGTTTCACCCGCAGAGTTCTCCGCAGGGAACATCGCATAGTGGGTATAGTAGCTGGCACAGCCCGATAGCATTACCACCGGCACAGCAAGCACCGAGGCCATCAATCTCAGGTAAGTGGGTGAACTCATCAGGCAAGACCTTTTCTTTTAACTGCGTCCATTATCGCCATCATGGAATCCACTTCCGCCAACTATTCGGCAGTATCGGCAAACTGCAACCCAAAGCCATCAATAGTACGGCGCACCACCACCATATCCAGAATGGGTGCCGGCACAGGAAGCCCCTGCACCTGAACGGTCACGCAATCGCCTATGGAGGGCTCAAACACCTGTTCCCCCAACACAATGAACACACCGCCATCTGAGATGTCACGGGTAGAGAAAACGAATTCTCCCAGCTGCTCATGGACCAACTTCACTTTTGCACTCATTGCCGTGCGGCTATGCTCTCTGCGATCACTACCGACCATGCTCGGAAACCCTGCCATTTGCTGCTTTCTTATAGTGTTATGAAGCATAACACTATTTTCTGAAAAATATCCCCGAAGGGTTATTGACTCATTCGCGGTTAGCAATGAGAATAGTTGTCGTTTTTAACTGCCTGTCACATTCGATTACAGGCGTACGTTCACCTTTTAGCAACGCGACAGAAAGGATCACCACTATGCGAATGAAACTTGCCGCAACTGCCGCCATCGCTCTGGCCGCCATGCCGCTGTCCGCCTCTGCCGACGGCGAGGTCAACATCTACTCCTACCGTCAGGCTTACCTGCTGGAACCGCTGCTCAACGCCTTCACCGAAGAAACCGGCATTGAAGCGAACGTTGTCTTTGCCAAGCAGGGTCTGGCCGAGCGCCTTGAGCGTGAAGGCCGCAACAGCCCGGCAGACGTGGTGATGACGGTCGACATTTCACGCATCAACGAACTGGTTGAGAAAGACCTCGTTGCCGGCGTTGAGACCGACACGCTGCAGGAGAACATTCCGGAGAACCTGCGCCACCCGGAAGGTAAGTGGTACGCCCTGACCACTCGTGGTCGCCTGATCTTCGCATCCAAAGATCGCGTTGAAGAGGGTGAGATCACCACATACGAGCAACTGGCTGATGACAAGTGGGAAGGCCGCATCTGTACCCGCAGCGGCAAGCACCCGTACAACATCGCCCTGATCTCCTCCATGATCGCCCACCACGGTGAAGAAAAGACCGAAGAGTGGCTGCAAGGCGTCAAAGAAAACCTGGCACGCAAACCCCAGGGTGGCGATCGCGACCAGATCAAAGCCATCGCTGAAGGCGTCTGCGACATTTCCATTGGCAACAGCTACTACTACGGCAACATGCTGATGGACGAAAACCAGCGCCCGATCGCCGAACAGGTTAACCTGGTATTCCCGAATGCCGAAGGTCGTGGCACTCACGTAAACATCAGTGGCATTTCCCTCACCAAGAGCGCGCCGAACAAGGACAATGCCATCAAGCTGATGGAATTCCTGTCCTCACCGGAAGCCCAGCGCATCTACGCGGAAGCCAACACCGAGTACCCGGCGAACCCGGAAGTGAAGCCTTCTGGCCTGGTAGCCGAGTGGGGTGAGATCAACCCGGACGATCTGTCACTGCAGGAAATCGCCAACAACCGCGAAGCGGCTGTGAAGCTGGTTGACCGCGTTGACTATGACGGCTGATCAGCCTCACACCAACCGGTAAACCGAAGGGTGTCCTGTCCAGGGCACCCTTTTTTGTTGGCCACAAACATGACCGCAGTCATTGCAGGGAAGCAACGCACTATCTAAAATCGCAACACTTCTCATCACCACTACGCTAACAGGATCACCATGACCGAGGTCGTTTCCAGTGCAAACCCGGGGCTCTCGCAACCGCTACTGGCAAAACGCACCTCAAAACGGTGGCTGATCAGCGCCGTCCTTACCACCGCTATTGTCGCGCTTCCAGTACTGTCGGTGATCTTCCTGGCCCTGTTCCCGGACGAGAACATCTGGCCTCATCTGATTGAAACCACCCTGCCCCGCTACCTGACCACCACCATCAAGTTGATGATCGGTGTGGGCGCACTAACCCTGTTGATCGGACTGGCCACCGCCTGGGCCGTGACCATGTGCGAGTTCCCGGGCCGGAAATTCTTTGAATGGGCCCTGCTGCTACCTTTTGCCGTACCGGCCTACGTGATTGCCTATGTCTACACCAGCCTGCTGGATTACGCCGGCCCCGTGCAGCGAGGCCTGCGTGAGTGGTTTGGCTGGCAGAACGCCAGCGATTACTGGTTTCCGGAAATCCGCAGCCTAGAAGGCGCCATCCTGATGATCGGCCTGGTACTCTACCCCTATGTGTACCTGCTGGGGCGAGCTGCCTTTCTTGAACAATCACCCTCACTGTTTGCCGTCAGCCGCAGCCTGGGTCATTCCGCACTGAGCACTTTCTTTCGGGTGGTTCTGCCCATTGCCCGGCCAGCCATTGCCGTGGGCCTGTCCCTGGTGCTGATGGAAACCCTGAACGATTTCGGCACCGTCGATTTCTTTGCCGTGCAAACCCTCACTCGCGGCCTGTTCGATACCTGGATGAACCTGGGTAATCTGGGCGGCGCGGCCCAGATCGCGACCACCATGCTCATTTTCGTGGTGATCCTGGTAACCCTGGAACGTTATTCACGGCGCCGCCAGCAACAATACGCGGCCCGCGACAACCGCGACCCGATTCATCGCTTCACCATGTCTTTCCCGCGCCAGATGATCTGTGTCGTCGTCTGCGCCGTGCCACTGATATTTGGCTTCATAATCCCCGGAGCCACCCTGGGCTATTACGCCTGGGAATACTTTGATGTCAGCTGGAACCCGGATTTTATTCAGAACACTTTTAACAGCCTGTTCCTGTCCAGCGCGGCAGCGCTCACCACCCTGATCATCGGCGTTACGCTGGCCTATAGCCGCCGTCTGCACAACACCCGTGGCATGCAGATCCTGATGCGCCTATCCAGTCTCGGTTACGCCATGCCCGGCGCAGTGCTGGCCGTGGGCGTCATCGTACCGCTGGCCGGCTTCGACAACTGGCTGGATTCCCTGATGCGGGATTATCTTGGCGTGAGTACCGGCCTGCTGCTGAGTGGAACGGCCTTTGCGCTGATTTTTGCCTACACCGTGCGTTTTCTGGCGGTATCTGCCGGCAGCGTGGAAAGTGCCCTTCAGAAAATCACCCCCAGCATGGACATGGCCTCCCGCTCCCTGGGCCACACTCCGGGCAAAACCCTGATCAACGTACACCTGCCGATGCTGCGTGGAACCCTGGTCACCGCTGCCCTGGTAGTGTTTGTCGACTGCATGAAGGAACTGCCGGCCACCCTGATTCTTCGGCCCTTTAATTACGAGACCCTGGCCACCTACGTGTACCAGTTTGCCTCAGACGAACAGCTCTATCACAGCGCCCTTCCCGCCCTGATCATTGTGGTCGCCGGTATCATCCCCATCATTCTGATGAACCGGTCCATCTCCAATTCCAGAACCATGGCCTGACGGCCAGAAATATCGGAATGCCAGAAACAAGAAGGCCCGGCAGTTTGCCGGGCCTTCTTGTCCTTACCGTGTAAGCCGTCGCCTTTACTGCCAGATAACCGGCTGCTTCTTGGCGTACCAGCTGTCCACTTTCGCCTGATAGGCGTCTTCCACCACGTTACGCTTAAGCTTGAGCGTCGGCGTCAGGAAGCTGTTCTCGATGGACCACTCATCGCTGACCACCGTAATGAAAGCCAACTGTTCGTGGGGATCTACAGTTTTGTTTACGTCCTGAATCAGCTGCCTGAAGCTTTCTTCCAACTCCTTGCGGAAGCTCTCGTCAGCAGCTTTCGGGCGAATCTCCTCACCCAGAACCACCAACGCGTGGGGCTGGGTCTGGTTGGCACCAGACACACACACCATTTCGATAGCATCGTGAGACATCAGGCGATTCTCGATCGGCGCCGGCGCAATGTACTTGCCCTTGCTGGTCTTGAAGATCTCCTTGATTCGGCCGGTCAGCTTGAGGCGGCCCATCTCGTCAATCTCGCCCTTGTCACCCGTACGCAGGAAGCCGTCCTCGGTGAAAGCTTCAGCGGTTTTCTCCTCGTCCTTGTAATACCCCATCATGGTAGCGGGGCTCTTGACCAATACCTCTCCCTGTTCGCTGATCTTCACCTCAACACCCGGCAGGGCTTCACCGACATAACCGGTACGGGTACGGCCCGGTTTGTTCATGTGAGAGTAGGCAAAGTTCTCGGACATGCCATAACCTTCCAGCAGTTCCAGGCCGAGATTGCGGTACCAGTCCAATACATCGTTGGACAACGGTGCGGAACCGGAACCGGCCAGCTTCACCTTGTCCAGGCCCAGGCCTTTCAGCACCTTCTTCTTGATCAGCTTGCTCACTACCGGAATCTTCAGCAGGCGATCCAGCTTCTGCTTGGGCACTTTCTGCAAAACACCATGCTGGAACTTCACCCACAGGCGCGGAACCGAGAGGAAGAGCGTTGGCCGTGCCCGCTGAAGATCCTGAACGAAGGTGTCCAGAGACTCTGCAAAATAAAGCTGGAAGCCGGAATACAAAGAGCCCAGCTCCACAAAGGTGCGCTCAAATACATGAGCCAGCGGCAGGTAGGACAACATGCGCTCACCTGGCCCTACGCCCAGAGTCTCGATACCGCCAACAGCGGCGAACGCCATGTTATTGAAGCTGAGCATAACGCCTTTCGGTCGACCGGTACTGCCAGAGGTATACACGATGGTGGCCAGCTCTTCCGGATCACGCCTGGTTTTGCCTTCCAGTGGCGGGTACTTGGCAACAATGTCGTCCCAGGTCTCGAAATCGTTGGGCGGGCTCAGCGGATAGGAAATGCAGCGAACCGATTCCGGCACACCGGATTTCATACTGTCCCAGTCATCCAGTTTACCCACGAACAACACGTCGCACTCGGCGTGGTTGAGGATGTAGTTCACGGTATCGGCGTTCAGGGTGGGATACAGCGGCACGGAAATGTGCCCGGCCATCCAGATGGCCCAGTCTGTCATTACCCACTGGGCGCAGTTCTTGGAAATCAGACCAATCCGGCTTTTCTCCGGCAGGTTCAGGGATTTCAGGTACGCCGCCATCCGGCGTGCCTCATCCACGGCACGGCCCCAGGTGTACTCAACCACCTTACCGTCGCCAATGGGCTGCGTCATATAAAGGGAATTAGGGCTGGTGGCCTCCCAGTGGTAGACCATATCCAGGGGGAGCTTTTTCGTTGTGTCCATGGACCTTCCTGATTTGTCGTTATAGTTTCGGATTCGCTTTTTCGCGTTCTCGTATTATTAGACTTTAGTAGCCTATTTCAACACACCAGAGCCCGTCAAAACGTGATCCGTGCAAAATAATTTGCATCTGCAACCACTCAAACGATCGTCGCAACAAACTGCGCCTTCCCCTACACCGATTGTCGCATGGCTGTGTTAAACTTGCGCACCTTGAATTTTTGCCCCCGGTTTCACGGGAAAAAACAGTAACTGACTCGGAGATGGGCATATGGCCAAGAAATCCCTGCGCACGCTGATCGGCGCCTCGCTGCTTGCCGCAGCAAGCCTGGTTCAAGCGGACGACCCCCGTGTTGTTGCCATCACACAGATTGTTGAACACCCGGCACTGGATGCCGTACATGAGGGCGTTAAGGACGAACTGGCCGAGCGCGGCTATCGCGAAGGCGAAAACCTGCGCCTGATGCACGAAAGTGCCCAGGGCAACTCAGCCATTGCCTCTCAGATTGCCCGCAAGTTTGTGGGTGAAAACCCGGATGTAATCGTGGCCATTGCCACACCGTCCGCACAAACCGTTGCCGCTGCAGCCCGTAACGTGCCCGTGGTCTTCTCTGCCGTGACCGATCCGGTTGCCGCCAAACTGGTACAAAGCTGGGAAGCCCCTGGTGCCAACATCACCGGGGTAAGCGATATGCTGCCCATCGAGAAGCACCTGGACATGCTGCAGCGTGCAATGCCCGACGCCAAGCGCATCGGTACCGTTTACAACCCTGGCGAAGCCAACGCCGCCGCGCTGATTGAACTGCTGGAAGAACGCCTGCAGGCCCGCGGTCTGGAGCTGGTTAAAGGTGCGGCCACCAAGACTTCGGAAGTGCTGGGCGCAGCCCGCTCCCTGGTAGGCAAGGCCGACGCCATCTACCTGACCACCGATAACACCGTGATCAGTGCCGCCGAAGCGGTTATTTCCGTTGGCGAACGGGCCAAGATCCCGGTTTTTGCTGCCGACACTGCCACCGTTGAGCGTGGCGCGGTAGCCGCTTTGGGCTTCAACTATTACAACCACGGCCGCCAGACCGGCGCCATGGTCGCACGCGTACTGGAAGGTGCCGGCACAGCCGACATGCCGGTTGAAACCATGGAAGAACTGGATCTGTACGTGAACCCCGAGGCCGCCGAACGCATGGGCGTCACTCTGCCCGAAGACCTCATCCAGGAAGCCGTCAAAGTCGTCAAAAACGACAAGTAACGCCTGACCAACACGGGCGGACCCCAAAAGGGCCCGCCCGTTTTCTTTCACGGTGAAAAACTACCCATGCTCAGTGAAATCGCATTCTACGGTGCTCTCGAAACCGGCCTGATCTACGGCCTGGTTGCCTTTGGTATCTATCTCTCTTTCCGTGTTCTCGACTTCCCCGACCTGACGGTGGATGGCAGCTTCCCCCTGGGCGCCGCCGTTGCCGCCATGTTGATTATTGAAGGCTGGAATCCCTGGCTGGCAACTGGCTGTGCGGTACTGGCCGGCATGGCCGCCGGTGCCGTAACCGCCATCCTGAATGTCAAACTCAACATTCTGAACCTGCTGGCCTCCATCCTTACCATGATCGCGCTCTACTCCGTGAACCTGCGCATCATGGGCCGGCCGAACGTGGCCTTGCTCACAGAAGAAACGGTACTGACTCCCTGGTACGACCTGGGCCTGGCTTTCCATCAGGTGCCGGTGTTGCTGTTTACCCTGGTCGCTATTGTGTCCCTGATTCTGTTATGGCGTTTCATGAAATCCGAGACTGGCCTGGCCATGCGCGCCACTGGCGCCAACGCCCGCATGGCTCGCGCCCAGGGCATTGCGACCGGCGGCATGATCATACTGGGGGTTGCTCTGTCCAACGGTCTGGTGGGTCTGGCCGGTGCTCTGTTTGCCCAGAGCCAGGGCGCAGCAGACGTCACCATGGGTGTAGGCGTAATCGTGATCGGCCTCGCCTCACTGATTGGCGGTGAAGCCGTTATCACCCCCTCCACCGTGGTACGCGCCCTGTTGGCGTGTGTGGTGGGCGCCATCATCTACCGACTGGCCATTGCCTTTGCCCTGAATGCCGATGTCCTCGGCCTGCAGGCACAGGATCTGAATCTGATTACCGCGGTTCTGGTTACCCTGGCCATCGTACTGCCTGGCGTTCGCACCAAGATCGCCAGTCGTTTCACCAGCAAAAAGGCCTGAGGAGGCACTATGATCAGCGCAACCGATCTGCGGCTTACCTTTGGCAAAGGCACCCCGCTGGAAAACCCGGCCCTTCGGGGCATGAGCCTGACGGTAAACCAGGGCGAATTCGTGACGGTCATCGGCAGCAACGGCGCCGGAAAATCCACCTTCCTGAACGCCCTCGCCGGCGAAGTCATGGTGGACAGCGGCCAGATTATCGTCGACAACCTGGACGTTACCCGGCTGCCCACCCATAAACGGGCGGCGCGGGTTGCCCGGGTGTTCCAGGACCCCTTGGCCGGCACCTGCGAAAACCTGTCCATTGAAGAAAACTTGGCACTGGCCATCAAACGTGGCCAAAGCCGAGGTCTGACCAGTGCGGTGAAAAAGCAGTATCTCGGGCAGTTCCGGGAAAGCCTTGCCACGCTGAAACTGGGCCTGGAAAACCGCCTGGGTGACAAAATGGGCCTGCTTTCGGGCGGCCAGCGCCAGGCCGTCAGCCTGCTGATGGCCAGCCTGACGCCCTCCAGCATACTGCTGCTGGATGAGCACACTGCCGCACTGGACCCGAAAACCGCCAACTTCGTGCTGGAACTCACCCAGCAGATCATCGAGGAGCAGAAGCTCACCGCCCTGATGGTCACTCACAGCATGAAACAGGCACTGGAAGTCGGCAGCCGTACGGTGATGCTGCACCAGGGCCAGGTGGTATTCGATATTGCCGGCAAAGACCGGGATGGACTGGAGGTGAAGGACCTGCTGGGCCTATTCGAGAAACAACGCGGCCTGGAAGTGGACGACGACAGCCTGCTGTTGGGGTGAGAAAGAACAGCGGGAGCATACTGCTCCCGCTTTTTACTATACTTGGTGTCAGTGTCCGTAGATCCGCATGGCGGTATTGTTTACCGCCAGATCGTCCATGAATACCTGTCCAATTGAATGCTGGCCCACAATCACCTCTTCAATTCCAACATCCGCCCGAAACACCGGCATATCGATAGCAAGCGCATCGCCACCGCCAGCTTGCCGAGTATCCTTGTAGACATCGAGTTCCACTTCTGCAAAAAGATCCAGAGGGCTTGGACGGCGAAGGTCATAGTCTGCGCCGGTAATCTGAAGCCCTCTTATCCCGATGGCCAGGAAGGGCACATCAAAGTCCATCACTTCAATAGCAAAAGCACCCCGGAAATTCAGGACATCGGTGGCCGCATCGATTTCGATTGACGAACGCCCTATAACACCCTCAGCGAAGAAGTTGTCCATCAAGGTGGTTTGGTTGTTACTGCCATCACTGCTCAGCAATTCCCAGCTGCCAGTGGTAACACGAAAATCCACAGCGGCGAACTGAATGGGTAATAGATTGATCACCGCGTCACCATCAGAGTAAACGTCGATATCAATCTTGATGTTATCCAGACGGTCGCTAGCAGTATTACCAGCTAAACCATTGTAACCGAAGAAATCAGTACGCTCGGCACCGCCAATACTGATATCACTGATGGCCAGTGAGCCTTCATCAGTATAGGTAAAACGGCCGATATCAACTTTAGTCTCCAGCTCAATGGTCACACCCGCCTGGCCGGTGATGTTTCCCATTGTGGTTTCGTCCAACGGTTGAAACGCCAGGGCCGCAGAGGGCACCCCGGCAATACACAGCGCAAGAACGGTAGGTTTCAGGCCTTTCATTGTTCTTTTCCTTTTATAGTCGTTATCACTTCCTGTGGGCCACTGCAGTATTACGACGCCACTCTCATACTCTACCGACACGTCGTTTTTGGATACGTGCAGAAGTCACAAAAACCTGCATTCCGAAACTTTTAAGGCGCACACTTTTTAACCACAACATGTAGTAATCTGCAGAGAAACCGGCAATGGCGCGGCTTCCCGCAGATTCAAGAACTTTTCCATTGATTTTCTTTGCCCACAGGCGCCAATCAATAGTTGCTCTCTTATTCACAGAACACTATATCCTGTTATACTTCCCAACAAATAAGCCCATATATAGGGTCAGCTAAGCCAACACCTACTGAATGTCAAGCAGTAGAAATGCCAGCAGACACAAGGCTGGCAGCAGTGATCAACACAAAATTCCGGTTATGGAAGGCAGCCTTCCCGGCCAGGCACGAACACCATATATAGTGATTCTGCTGGCGCGATAACCAATGCAGTACCAGAAACACACAGGGGTAAGGCGCTGAGGACGGCGTCTTCAAAAAGAGACATACTGAAAACCGAGGGTGGCAATGAACGCTAAGGCACAGGCAGTGATCACAACGATTCCCATGCAGGAAGCTTCGCTGGATATCTGGAGCAGCAAGTACCAGCTCAAGACCAAGACCGGCGAGCCTGTCGACAAAGACATCAACGCAACCTACGAGCGCGTGGCCAAGGCCCTGGCCGAGGTTGAGAAAAAGAATGTACGCGACAAGTACATGAAGGAATTCCTGTGGGCACTGCAAAATGGTGCTATCCCCGCCGGCCGTATTACCTCCAACGCCGGTGCCGAAGCCCACAAGCCGGCCACCTCCACCATTAACTGCACCGTATCCGGCACCATCCAGGATTCCATGAACGACATCCTGGAGAAAAACCACGAAGCGGGCCTCACCCTCAAGGCCGGCTGTGGTATCGGTTACGAATTCTCGACCCTGCGCCCGCGCGGTGCCTATGTTGCCGGCGCTGGTGCCACCACCTCTGGCCCGCTGTCGTTCATGGATATCTTCGACCGGATGTGCTTCACCGTGTCCTCTGCCGGTGGCCGCCGCGGTGCACAGATGGCCACCTTCGACGTACACCACCCGGACGTGATCGAATTCATCCAGGCCAAGCGTGAAGACGGCCGCCTGCGCCAATTCAACCTGTCCCTGCTGATCACCGAAGATTTCATCGAAGCCGTGCGCAACGGCGACGACTGGCACCTGTCCTTCCCGGTCACACAGAAAGAAGCCGACGACGAAGGCCTGGACCTGACCGACGCCAGCCAATTCGTATACCGTGACTTCCCGGTACAGGAAGGCTACGTGGTAAACAACGAAGGCAAAGTCGCCTGCCGCATCTATAAAACGGTGAAAGCCCAGTTCATCTGGGACACCATCATGACCAGCACCTACGACTACGCCGAGCCAGGTTTCATCCTGATCGACAAGGTCAACCAGATGAACAACAACTGGTTCTGCGAAGACATCCGCGCCACCAATCCCTGTGGCGAGCAGCCCCTGCCCCCGTACGGTAGCTGCCTGCTGGGCTCCGTGAACCTCACCAAATTCGTTGAGTACCCGTTCACCGAGAAAGCCAGCTTCAACTACGAGAAGTACCGCAAAGTGGTTGGCACCTTCACCCGCATGCTGGACAACGTAGTCGAAATCAACGGCCTGCCCCTGGGCGAACAGCGCCACGAAATCACCTACAAGCGCCGCCACGGCATGGGCATCCTGGGCCTGGGCTCCACCCTCGCCATGCTGCGCATGCCATACGGCTCTGACGAATCCGTGAAGTTCACCGAAGAAGTGGTTCGTGAAATGGCGGTGGAAGGCTGGCGCCAGTCCCTGGCCCTGGCCGAAGAGAAGGGCCCGGCGCCGATCATGGACGACGAGTTTGAAGTAACGCCGAAGATGATGACCAAGTGCCCGAAACTGGCCGAAGACGGCATCAAAGTGGGCGACAAGGTCAAAGGCAAGGTACTGCACGCCAAGTACAGCGCCTACATGGGCCGCATTGCCGAAGTAGAGCCGGAGCTGGTGGCCAAGCTGGCCGAGAAAGGTGGCCGTTTCACCCACCACACCTCCATTGCCCCGACCGGCACCATCAGCCTGTCGCTGGCCAACAACGCCAGTAACGGTATTGAGCCGAGCTTCTCGCACCACTACGCCCGGAACATTATCCGTGAAGGCCGTAAAACCAAAGAGAAGGTAGACGTATTCAGCTTCGAACTGCTGGCCTACCGCCACCTGGTAAACCCGGGCGCCATGCCGTTCTCCGATGAAGAAGACAAGAAGCTGCCCAGCTACTTCACCACCTCCGACGATGTAACGCCCACGCAACACGTAGATATCCAGGCCGCGGCACAGAAGTGGGTAGATTCCTCCATTTCCAAAACCGCCAACGTTCCAACAGAATTCCCGTACCAGGATTTCAAGGACATCTACCTGTACGCCTACGACAAGGGTCTGAAAGGCTGCACCACCTTCCGCTTCAACCCGGAAGCGTTCCAGGGCGTACTGGTGAAAGAGAAAGACCTTGAGAACACTCTGTACGAATTCACCCTGGACGACGGCAGCAAAGTGACCCTGCGCGGCAACGAACAGGTAGAGTACGACGGCGAAATTCACACCGCCGCCAATCTCTTCGACGCGCTGAAAGAAGGCACTTACGGCAAGTATTAATCCGGGAACCGACAGACAGGAACTACGAACATGACAGTGAAAATCAGCAACAAGATCGTCGGCTACCGGGTAAAGAAAGCCGACACCGAGACCACGGGTGAGCACCAGGCGCCGGTGAAAGCCGACACCAAACCAGTGGAGATGAACGAAAACATCGAACGCCCGGATTTCCTGCTGGGCACCACCTACAAGATCAAGCCGCCGGTGGCCGAGCACGCGATGTACATTACCATCAATGACATCCTGCTGAACGAAGACACCGACCACGAAAGCCGGCAGCCGTATGAAGTGTTCATCAACTCCAAATCCATGGAGCACTTCCAGTGGGTTATCGCCCTCACCCGCGTAATCTCAGCGGTATTCCGCAAAGGTGGTGACGTCACTTTCCTGGTGGAAGAGCTGCGCAGCGTGTACGACCCCAACGGCGGGTACTTCAAGAAGGGCGGCGTGTTCATGCCCTCACTGGTAGCCGAGATCGGCGCCGTGATCGAGAAGCACCTGAAGGCCATCGGCCTGCTGGAAAGCGACGAGCTGAGCGAGACCACCAAGCGCATCCTCGCTGAAAAGCGCGCAGAGTTTGAGGCCAGCCAGAACAAGGCCACCAACGACGACAGCGCCAGCGAGTACCCTGCCAACGCCACTATGTGCGGCAAATGCAGCACCAAGGCCGTAATCGTGATGGACGGCTGCGCCACCTGCCTGTCCTGCGGCGACAGCAAATGCGGTTGAGGTGATTGACCGCTGAGTGATGAAAAGGCCCGGTTGCGGAAGCTTCCGGGCCTTGCTGTTTAAAGGCAGCACACACAAGGAATGTTCATAGATCATGGCAAGGAATCAAGGCCGAGGTGGGCCGATTGAATCACGGCTAATCAGCTTATTGGCATCGTTGTTTTTCTCTATCCCAACAGCAGCCCTCATTTGGCTCTGGGTCAATTTGGAGTTAGCCATTTACTGGGATTCCTTTCTCAGTAGTGGTTACCTTGTCGCCTGTATTATTGTCTTTGCTGTGTTGGCCATACTGCTCCCGCAATTGTTTCCATCCATTCTCGGGTCCATTTGGCGGGGTTACTTGTTTGATGCAGTCAGCGCGCGCTTTGATCAGTTTTAATAGGGACGTTATGAAGGAAATTCTTGTTGTTGGTTGTGTCTTGTTTTTGGCGGCTTGTAAATCAAGCAATTCAGATAATGACCAGCCAGATGTTGCCGCCGAAACAATCGCTCCTGAGGTAGGAAGCTGGATCAGGGCCTGCTCCCCAATTGATGACGTGATCACAGCATCAATATTTGGCGACGCCGAATTCTTGCCCGTTTGGTGGGTAGAACGACTCGACATTACAGAGAACGCTATTGCGGTTTCTCGATCCGTTTACGTTGATGAGATGTGCGAGACGCCTCTGTCCTACGAGGACGGACCCGAAATTGTACTTCAGTGTTTCGGCGAAACTCGTGAAAGAGTGCTGGTACAAGGCGTATACGAGGTGCTGAGCTTTCCCTACATAGATGACCGGTACAATCCCCAGGTTCCCGGAAGTTGTGATTTGGCATCAGAGCCGGGTATGAACGTTTATCCGGTGGGTGATGTGCTGTACAGGGCTTACTATACGGACGCGATGAGCAGTGAACCCTCGGAACTGGTGGTCGATTTCAATCAGGTTTTTGAAAGGGTCCAGTGATCTGAATCGACCTTTTTCACCGGAAAGGGAACAATCTTTGGAAAGGAAAACCGTGCCTGCGTCAGCCCCTCTGGTCAGCATTATCACCCCCACCTTCAACCGTGAGCGCACCATCACGCAAGCGGTCGAGTCTGTCCTGGCCCAATCCTATCCCCACTGGGAGCTGATCATCGTTGATGATGGCTCCCGGGATAGCACCCGCGAGAAGCTGGCCAGTTACCTGGACGATGAACGCATCCACTACCATTTTCAGGAGAACCAGGGCCAGAGCATTGCCCGGAACCTGGCGCTTCAATATGCCCGGGGCGAATTTCTGTGTTTTCTGGATTCCGATGACCTGTGGGTGCCTGAAAAGCTGGAGAAGCAAGTGGCGCTTATGGAGGCTCACCCGGAGGTGGATGTCCTTCACAGTGATGAAATCATGATCGATGAACAGGGCCGGGAGTTGTCCCGCAAGAATATGCGCCGGTACTCGGGCCAGATTGCTCGCCAGATGTTGGTGGACAACAGCGTGAGCATCAACACGGTAATGGCGCGGCGGGAATGTTTCGATGCCATGGGCGGGTTTTCCGGCCGCTACGGCGTTGCCGACGACTACGACATCTGGCTGCGTTTTTCAGCCCGTTTCACCTTCCTGTATGTGCCCGAGTATTGGGGCTATTACCGGGTGATGGCAGACCAGATTTCCAGCGACAAGAAACGCCGATTTGCCGCCAACGAAGCGATCATTCGTGATTTTATCGAGGAATACGGAAGTACACTCCAACCCGGTGACATCCGCTGGGGCCTGGCCCGCTTCTACTGCCGGAAAGCCCGTCATTTTGCATCAGCAGGAGACTCCGCGACTGCCTGGGGCGCGGTTGCTCAGGCGTTGCGGTATGCTCCCCTGGATTCAGTGGTATGGCGCGCCGTTTATCGGGTGATCTTTCCCCGCAGCGGGAGCTTACAAGATTAACATTGGTAGCCTGTCAGACTGGTTTTCATCAAGAAAGGAATGGCCATGAAATGCCCGAAATGCAGAAACACGGACCTGAAACCCACCAAGATTGAGGATGGCCTCCCGGTTATGGGTTGCCCGGACTGTGAGGGTGCCTCGCTGTCATTGCTCTACTATCGAGACTGGGCAGAACGAAATCCGCCCGTCGAGCAGAGCGAAGCCGTAGACGCAGATGTAACGGTCGAAAAGGATGCCAAAACCGCCCTCTCCTGCCCCAAGTGCAGCAAACTGATGACCAAGTACTCGGTATCCAGCGAGCACAAGAACCGTATTGATCTCTGCGGATTCTGTGATGAGGCCTGGCTCGATGGCAGCGAATGGACGTTACTCAAGTCCCTGGAACTGGCACACAAACTTCCCAAGGTTTTCACCGACCAATGGCAGCGGAAGGTTCGGGATGAAAAGATGGAGAGCAAGAAAGTCGAGCGCCTGAAAAAACTGGTTGGAGAAACCGATACCACCAAGGCCGTTAAAATCAAGGATTGGCTGAAGAATCACAACAGAAAGGCCGCTATCGTTCAGTTTATTGCCTCGGAGTGAGCGCCCTTTCCCGGGGTGCAGGCTAATTAACCAGGAGTTGTTTCTCATGAAGGGAATCAAAAGCGCCTGCGCGCTAATCGTCCTCACCTTATTCTCCGCTCTGACTCAAGCTGCCACCGCCGTCGAAATGGCCAGGCAGGCGTATTTCTTGATTGAGCGTGACCCTCTCGATCTTGATCAACGCAATGAAGCGAGTTACCTGGTTCAGCGAGCCAACTCGTTGGACGGCGACGAACCATGGGTAGCGGTTGCCCAATCACGCCTGACTCTGGTGAGCGGCTACAAGGTTGGGCAGCGACACGATCGTCGCGCCTATGAGGAGACCGCCGTCAGCACGGCAAGGCAACAGGCTGAACGCGCGGTTCGTAATGGGCCGAACCTCGCCATGGCACACGTTCAGTTGGCTATGGTGCTCATTATTCAAGGCGAACTGCGTACGGCCTGGGATCATTTGAATACCGCAGACTCACTGGATGAACAGAGCTTCTACCCCTGGTACCTGCGGACGGTTATCGCGATACACCACAAAGACGAAAAATTCGCCGCAGAGGGTTTCAAAGAAATCGAGAGCAGAGCATCCCAGAAGTATCAGAAACGGCTTTTGCTTCAGGAGCGCATGCGGTTGGCCAAGGCTACTAAAAACCTTGTGGAGCGAGATAGGCTGTATCGGGAAATGATCGATCTGGACCCGGACTATGCCTACGCCTGGGGCAATTACGGTTCATTTCTATTGGGCCAGAAGCGTTACCGGGAAGCCGTTCATAACCTGGAGCGAGCCGTAGAGTTGAAACCCTACGGGCTCGCGGTGAGCCAGTTAGCGGAGGCACGCAGGAAGCTGAATCAGGCGTTCTGATTCGTGGCCAGTATGCTTGCAAACGATGCGTGCTAATGTGCAGGCCTTCCAATCGGCTGGCGTAACTTGCGGCGGAACTTAAAACAGAATAGCTTGAACACCTCTGGTTAAACCTTGAATGGAGCGCAATCATGCAAAGGATCGCATCACCCAAATTCGGTTTGCTCGGCCTTACAATGCTGTGCCTGCTTCCCGGCATTGCCCAAGCCGGCGGCCCGTCTCCCGAACACTACCTCAAAAACAGCCCGATGGTATTGGAGGTTCGCTATTGCGAATGCCAGGCCACAGAGCCAGGCAACGCTCCCACCGAATTACGCCCGGCGTTTCTGGAACAATCGCGCCTTCTGAAAGTTGGCGTAGACCCTGACGGCACGGGATTTGTGTCGTCACCTGAAATGACACTGGACTTTAAACTAAGAGCCCTGCCGAAATCCCCCGGGGATTTCATGTTTAGCTTTGCCGGCAATTATGTGGCCGGCCAGCAAAATAGCACCAGCACCGGAGAGGTATTGCTAAAGGACGATCAGTGGCTGAATCTGTTCAGCTCCGAGCATGTAAGAGAGAACAGCACGCAATATCGCGATGTTGCGGTAAGGCTTGTTTCCGGAGACTCGCAAGCCAAGTAGTCGTGATACACTTACAGCCCGCCATTAAAGCCCATTTTGAACTGGTTCCACGAGACGCTCATGGTTAAATCGATCGCTTTGGCGGCGCTTCTTGCCCTGCTTCTGGCTCTGATTGTTTTTCAGTACGCCATAACCTCGGTGCCCAGTCTGCCCCCCCCCATCACCGTGAGTGATGCCCGGCAAGTAGATGACAACAACTCCTTACTGGTGTCGCTCACCGGAAGCGATGGACAACGTTTTACTCTGGGGCTGCGGGGCGATATTGAAGGGAAACCAGAGGAAACCGCGCTGTTTTTCATCAGCCGCCCGAATCTTGTGCCCTACGTGTACTGGCCTGGATTCCGCAGTAATGACGAAAAGCGGGTTCTGAATTTGCTGGCTTCTTGGGAAAAAAACCGAAAGGCGCCTTCTGAAGAGTCAGAACACGCGGCGTATCAGATTTATTCAGTATTAAAGGATCGAAACTAACCCCGGGCTTCAGCCCGGGGTTAACTTCAAGCTCCGGTTTACGAACAGGACCCGCAGCAGGTACCGCCCTCGCCGTGCCCACCCTTTTTTGGCTCGTCGTTCTGCGTCTCCGCAATACCACTTGCCTCGACGTGTTCAACGCCATTGCTTTCAGTTTCTGCGTCTTCTTTCTTGAAAATATTCACGAATGACAGGGCCATCTGGATACCTCGGTTTGCTACTGGATTTAACATTCATTTTTTATGAATGTTATTGGGTGGACATCTATTTGGTCAAGCGATTTACACCTCAGGTAACGTCAAATTTGATTCCGGTGCCGGAGCCTCTATACAGCGTTATGTGTAAAACAATACCATCGGGGTTTCCCCTAGACTCAGGGAACTCGACGGAAGCCGCACGGATTCCTGGCAAGCCCCCGATATCCTAGACACCTGATAGCTTTGTGAAATACCGCTTTTCGAAGTCCACGGGGGATAGCCCACCGTTATTTCCGTGCCGGCGAACCGGGTTATAAAACATCTCAATGTAATCGAAGATATCCTGCCGGGCTGTTTCCCGATCCTTGTATATTTTCCGTTTCACTCGTTCACTCTTGAGCAATGAGAAGAAGCTTTCGGCAACCGCATTGTCGTGACAGTTTCCGCGACGGCTCATGCTGGGTTTCAATCGGTGGTCCTTCAGGAAGTCTCTCCATTCACGGCTGGTGTACTGCGAGCCTTGGTCTGAGTGAATCAGAACCTCCTGTTTCGGTCTCCGCCTCCAGGAAGCCATCAGCAAGGCGTCCATAACCAGGTCCGTCGACATCCGTGGCTTCATGGACCAGCCCACAATTTGCCGAGAGAACAAGTCCAGAACGGTGGCGAGATACAAGAAGCCCTCGTGAGTTCGAATGTAGGTAATATCAGTCACCCATCGCTCGTTCGGCTTCTGAGCCTCAAAATCGCGATCCAGATGATTGGGCGCGACATGAGCAGGTTCTCCGCCGTAATAGCCTTTGTGGCGCTTGTAGCCGCGCTGAGCACGGATACCTTCCGTCTTCATCAATCGGTACACCCGATTTTTGCTGCACCTCTCACCGAGGTCCTTGAGATCCAGGGTGATATTTCGGTAGCCGTACACGCCACCACTTTCGAGCCAGGCCTGCTTGATCAATCCCACCAAGCGACGGTTGGCCTTAGTGCGAGAGCTTTCCGGTTCATGCAGCCAGGCATAAAAACCGCTGAAGTGGACTCCCAGCACTCGGCACATCACACGGACTTGAAATTCACTCTTGTGAGCCCTGATGAAGCGATACTTTACTTGGACTCTTTGGCAAAGAACGCTGCGGCCTTTTTTAGTATGTCACGCTCCTCACTGACCCGGCGCAACTCCGCTCTCAGTTTGCGCAGCTCATCCTGCTGCTCACTGATCTGTTGATGTTGACTGCCCGCATCACCGTAAAGCTTGATCCATTTGTGCAGACTGGCCGAGGTAATCCCTAGCCTCCGACACACATCGGTCACTTTGTAGCCCCGCTCAGTGACCTGTTTGACCGCCTCGATTTTAAATTCTTCGGAGTAACGCTTTCCGCTCATTGCCAACACCTGTAGATTTGCGTTTAGTGTAACGCTATCAGGCGTCTACTGTATCGGGGGCTTGCCATCCAGGCAGGCTTGCCTGGTTCAATTATTTCAAAGGAAGAAGCCACTACTATGAAAACCATAGGTCTCATCGGTGGAATGAGCTGGGAATCCAGCCAAACCTACTATCAGTTGATCAACCAGAGAGTGCGAGACGAGCTGGGCGGGCTGCACTCAGCGCGACTGGTTCTCTACAGTGTGGATTTTGCCGAGATCGAAGCCCTGCAACATCAGGGGGACTGGGCGGCGACCGGGGAAATTCTTGGTGCGGTCGGAAAGGCGTTGGCCGCGGCAGGGGCCGATTTCATTGTGTTGTGCACGAACACCATGCACAAAGTGGCAGATAGTATTGAGAAGGCTTCTGGCCTGCCCATGCTTCACATCGCCGATGCGACAGCTGATGCGCTTCATCGCGATGGGATCGATTGTGTCGGCCTTCTCGGCACAAAATTCACCATGGAACAGGCGTTCTACAAGGAGCGTCTGGAGAACCGTGGCATCCGGGTTTTAGTGCCGGGTGACGCGCAGAGGGAATTCGTGCATACCGTCATTTATGACGAGCTATGCCGTGGTATTATCCGCCAGCCTTCAAAACAGGGCTATCTGCAGGTGCTGGACTCACTGGCCGCACGGGGAGCGCAAAGCGTAATACTGGGTTGTACCGAAATTGGCTTATTGGTGCAGCAGGCTGATACTGCCATTTCGCTTTACGACACCACCCGCATCCACGCGGAGCAAGCCGTGGCGCACGCGTTAGCGTGACCAGCAAAGCCGTTTCAGCCACCACAGTTTATTTAGCTCCTCATTCACTTGGTGATGGTTTTAACACGTTCTATGAAAAGCTGGCTGCTTCTTGGTCTGGCCATTGTGGCCGAAGTGATTGCTACCTCGGCACTGAAATCCAGCGAAGGATTTACCCGGTTGTTGCCGAGCATTGTAGTGGTAATCGGTTACAGTGTGGCCTTCTATTTTCTGGCACTGGCTATCAAGGTGATCCCTGTGGGGATAGCCTATGCCGTCTGGGCCGGGCTGGGCATTGTATTAATTTCGCTCATTGGTTGGTTACTGCTCGGGCAAAAGCTGGATTTTCCTGCGGTTGTCGGTATGCTGCTGATTGTAGCCGGCGTTTTGGTTATCAACCTGCTTTCCAACACAGGTGCACACTGAACCGACATGAGTACCGTAACTTCGATCACTATTCGTAAATACCGGATTCAGGATCTGAGCCCGGTGGTTCGCCTGTTCACCGATTCCGTGCACGAGCTCACGGCAGGTGCCTACGACGAAACCCAGCGTTATGCCTGGGCTTCACGGACGCCACATCTGGATACCTGGCGCGAACGGCTGGAGTCTCTGGAAACCCTGGTGGCAGAAGAAGGCTCGGATCTCGCCGGTTTCATTTCCTATGAAAAAGACGGCCACATCGACCTCGTGTTTACTGCCCCGAATTATGCTCGTCGCGGTATTGCTTCTGCCCTTTATCACGAGGCAGAGCAGCAGCTCAAAGAGCTGGGCGTAACAGAACTCAAGACCGAGGCCAGCGTGGTCGCTCGGCCCTTCTTCGAGCGCCACGGTTTTGAGGTGGTGGATGAACAGCGTGTCACGGTCCGTGGCGCCCAGTTTCTGCGTTATCTGATGCGCAAAAAACTCGACGCCTGACCTGGATTCAAGCGGGCTCTTCGGCCAGAGTCCGCACCCGCTCAAAGTCCTCCTCGGTAAACACACCATTCACGCCAGATATGGCGGCCAGCTCCATGCCGTGCTTGAGCCCGAGCTTGTAGATCTCCCGCACCTTCTCCCATTCAATATTTCGGCCGAGAGTGAAGTTCTCGAATCTTGCTTCCAGCGCCAGCACAATCGTCTCCGCCAGACAGGCGTAAGCGATGCCCCGGGGCAAGCCGATGTCCTTCATGCGCACGTCTCCCGGTAGCTGGATTTCCCCGGATTCGATTACCAGCACATCCGGCCGCTTCGCCACATCTTCCGCCGGGATATCCAATGGCCGCGCCACATCGGTGATCACGCAGCCGGGTTTCACCTGCATGATGTCCAGAATGCGTTTACCGGCCCCGGACGTAGCGGTGACCACCATATCCATTTCTGAAAGATCTCGATCCGTGGTGGCAGAGACGTGAACGATGGCCCCAGGAGTTTCCAGTTCGATACTTTCCTTCAGCGCCAGCAACTTGGCTGCCTCCGGGGCCACCATGTAGATTTCATCCACGGCTTTTGCCAGCAGGCGCGCGCACACGGAACCAATGGCGCCTGTGGCCCCGACCACCATCGCCTTACCCGCCATTTTGCCGCTCTTGCCAATACTCCGGCCGACTTTTTTGGCTGCGTCGTGGGCGGCCCAGAGCGCGCCGGAGGCACTGTAGCTGTTACCCGTGGTGATTGGTAACGGTGCTCGTTTGGCCACGGTAATGCCGGCGTCACCCACCACTTTGGTGAAGGCACCCAGTCCCATAATCTGGGCCCCAAGTTTCTTGGCCAGTTTTGCCGCCGCCAACAACCGGCTGTAAGTAAACTCCGGGCCGTGGGCCATGATTTCCCTGGGGGTGCCACCTACGGTGATCAACCAACCCTCGGCTTCGTCTCCGGTGGGGGATTTGATGCCGCTCACCTTGGAATAAATGAAAGGCGGGGTGTAAGCCACGGCCTTTTCCACCAGGTTCATCACGGTGGGCGGAGAAACATTGGCAATCCAGTCCAGCGGCGGAGTTTTGGTCAGATACTGCTGAGACAACGGATGAATCACGAAGGCAAAGCGGTTTACCCGCCGATAGCCGTTGGGGTACAGAATCCGCGGCTCAATTCCCAGGGTTTGAATAACGTCCAGGAAGTCATCTGCGCCCAGCTGCTCCGGCGTGCGGGACAATGCCGCACTAATCATCGCCTCCATCACATTCACGCCCACGGGCCGACCTTCCAGCCAGGGACTGTAGTCCACTACCATGGCGACTTTCCGGGAACGGAACCAGTCCAGGGCAGACTCCGTGACCCGGGACGTGATCACGGTTTTACCGTCCAGCTCCTTTTCCGAGAAAGCTTCCAGATCTCCCATGGCACCTACAATCACATGGGAATCCTTCACCGACTCATGTAAAGAGCCGCGAATGAGCTTTTCACCCATGCGGTAAATTGGTGTTTTGTGCAGAGCTTCAATGAGCTTGACCGCCGCAGGACGAAAAGTCACCGGAGCGGTCAGCGATGTATAGGTTTCGAGTTGGCGCAGGGAAGTCAGCAGTCTCGGTACACCGAAATCCAGATAGGGGTCGGCAAAAAACAGGTTATCGGTGTGTTCAGACAACGCCTTGGCAATTCGGTAGCCAGCCTGGCCATTCAGAAACAGTACCCGGGCGTTGTCAAAAAAGTGCCCCAGCTCAGTCTGCGTATGGCGTACCGCCCATTCCTGCAAGATACCCCGGAGGCCTGCACCGGTCGTCACCGGTTTGTCCGGAATACAGGCCTCAAGGCGAGCCGTATCGGGATGTTCCAGCTGTTCACGGCCCACCTGGTAGTGATCATGAATCATGCTCAGGCCAATGGCATCGGCCTCCCCGCGAACCGAATCCAGCACGGCTTCGGCACGTTCCAGGTTGCCATCCGTGCCCACCCGAATAATCCGGAACGGCTGTTCCAGGAACGTGGTTTCCAGTTCGTAATCGTATTCCGATGATCCCTGGCTGACACTAACGACCGTTTTCATGGCGGGCATCCTTGTTGTTTTGTTATGCAATCAGTTTAGAAGATGGTGCGCTCGGCTGCTTTAGCTCAGATCAAATAGCGGGCACAAAATAACCGGCTAAACTCATGCTGTATCGAATCCTCAAACCCCAGTCCGATTCAGGGAGACTCCATGACCATTCAGGAAGAACTTAACGCCACCATTGCCGATCTCGTGCAACCGGGCAAAGGCATTCTGGCCGCAGATGAAAGCTCCCCGACCATTGCCAAACGCTTCAAAGCCGTAGGCGTTGAATCCACGGAAGCCACGCGGCGCGAATACCGCAGCATTATTTTCTCCACGCCCGGACTTGGCGAGCACATCAGTGGCGTGATTCTTTTCGAAGAGACCCTGGAACAGCTGAGCCTGGAAGACATTGCTATCCCCAAGCTCCTTGCCAGCCAGGGCATCGTGCCCGGCATCAAGGTCGATCAGGGCAAAGGCCCGCTGGTGAATGCCCCGGGGGACGAGATTACCTACGGACTGGATGGCCTGGCAGCCCGGCTTGAACACTACAAGGCCATGGGTGCCCGCTTCGCCAAGTGGCGGGATGTGTTCCATATCTCGGACACTCTGCCCTCGTTCCAGGCCATCAAGTCCAACGCCGAGGTGCTGGCCCGCTACGCCGCCGTGTGCCAGTCGATGGGTATTGTGCCGATTGTTGAGCCGGAGGTACTGATTGACGGAAATCACACTATCGAGCGGGCTGCAGAGGTGAGCGAAGACGTATTGCTGGAAGTGTTCAAGGCCCTGCACCGGCACCGGGTGAACCTGGAATGCATGGTACTGAAGCCCAGCATGGTGACACCGGGCAAGGAATCCGGCAAAGCCACACCTGAACAGGTTGCCGAAGCAACACTGAGCGTCTTCCGGCGAGTGGTGCCGGCGGCCGTCCCCGGGATATTTTTTCTCTCCGGAGGCCAGACACCTGAAGAATCCACCGAGAACCTCAATGCTCTGAACAGCATGGGCTACCATCCCTGGGAGCTGAGTTTCTCCTATGGCCGGGCTCTCCAGGAACCTGCCCAGAAAGCCTGGGCCGGAAAGCTGGAGAATGCCGGGTCGGCACAGGCGGCCATGAAAAAACGGGCCAGACTCAATGGCCTGGCCCGTTCCGGTGATTATCTAGGCTCAATGGAAGCTGATAATTAGGCTGCGCTGGTGTGGCGCTGCGGAAGGTCTAATGGCTGATCCAGGCAGGCCAGCATGGGCGCAACTTCCCGGATTTTACGAGCCTGGGGCCAAAGGGCCTCGGCTTCGGCAAAGCCCTGGCGCAGGTAATTGAGCCATTGCTTGATCCGGCCGGTCACATATTTGTCTTCCAGGCGGGTTTGCAGGGCGGCCGCGTATTCCCGCACCAGCACGACAGCCTCTGCCCAGCTCATGGGGTCCCGTGTTTCACCGCTCTGGGAGGCCTTGATCTGGGCCGCCAGGTCTGGCCTGGCGATCAGGCCACGGCCGATCATTACATCGTCGCAGCCGGAGACTTTCCGGCAGCGCCAGTAGTCTTCCACGGTCCAGATTTCGCCATTGGCAATCACATGGCTGTTCACGGCTTCGCGTACCCTGGCGATTTCTTCCCAGTAGGCGGGCGGCTTGTAGCCATCTACCTTGCTGCGGGCATGAATAACAATTTCGGAGGCGCCCGCCGCTTCCAACGCCTGGCCACAGGCCACGCCCATGGAGCGGTCGTCATAGCCCAGTCGCATCTTGGCGGTTACCGGAATATCCGCAGGCACGGCTTTACGAACGGCCGCGGTGATTTCATACATCAGCTCCGGCTCCCGCATCAGCACACAACCACCTTTGTGCTTGTTCACGGTTTTGGCGGGGCAGCCGAAATTGATGTCCACCTGCCCTGCTCCCAGCTCGGCTGCCTTGGCACCATGGCGGCCCATCATGTCGGCATTGGAACCCAGCAGTTGAACGGCTACGGGTGTGCCCACTTCGGTCAGCGCATTGTTATGCAGTTCCGGAGCGTACTTGTAGAAAATCCGGGGCGGCAACATGCCGTGGGTCACGCGAATGAATTCCGTCACGCACCGGTCAATCCCGCCGACCTTGGTCAGGGTTTCACGAATGGGTGCGTCGACCAGCCCTTCCATCGGGGCAAGGATGATTCGCATGAAGGCTCCAGAAACTGAGAGAAGTGAATCAGAATACGGCTGATCAAAAATCAGGCGGAGCGGATTGTAAGGAATTCGGGGGGAAATAGGTAGCCGGGCATCCCGAAACAGGACGCCCGGCTAATCACTGCAGGTTTACTTCTTCACGTCGAAGCGGTCGTTGTTCATCACCTTGGTCCAGGCGGCAACGAAGTCGTTCACGAACTTCTCCTGATTGTCGTCCTGAGCGTACACCTCGGCGTATGAACGCAGGATGGAGTTAGAGCCAAACACCAGGTCTACACGGGAAGCCGTCCACTTGGTGCTACCACTCTTGCGATCCACGATGTCGTAGACATTGCCGCCCTTCGGCACCCAACGGTACGCCATGTCGGTCAGGTTCACGAAGAAGTCGTTGGTGAGCTGGCCTTCGCGATCGGTGAACACACCGTGCTTGGTGCCACCATGGTTGGTACCCAGTACGCGCATACCACCGACCAGTACCGTCATTTCCGGTGCGGTCAGGCCCATCAGCTGCGCCCGATCCAGCAGCATTTCTTCCGGTTTGACCACGTATTCCTTCTTCTGCCAGTTACGGAAGCCATCCGCCAGCGGCTCCAGCGGCTCAAAAGATTCCGCATCCGTCATCTCATCGGTGGCATCGCCACGACCTTTCAGGAATGGCACGTGTACCGGATAACCTGCCGCTCTGGCAGCCTTTTCGATACCCAGATTACCGCCAAGCACAATGACATCGGCAATGCTGGCACCGGTATCAGCGGAGATCTTTTCGTAAACCTTCAGCACCTTGGCCAGACGCTGGGGCTCGTTGCCTTCCCAGTCTTTCTGGGGGGCCAGGCGAATACGGGCACCATTGGCACCACCGCGCATGTCAGAGCCACGGAAAGTACGGGCGCTGTCCCAGGCCGTTGTGATCAGCTCGTTAAGGGTCAGGCCGGCTTCGTCAATCTTCTCTTTAACCACTTCCTCGATATAGTTGGTCTCTCCCTGGGGAATAGGATCCTGCCAGATCAGATCTTCGGCCGGCACATCCGGGCCGATGTAACGGGACTTCGGCCCCATATCCCGGTGGGTCAGCTTGAACCAGGCGCGGGCGAAGCAGTCCTTGAAGTACTCCGGGTCCTTCATGAACTTTTCACAGATCGGCCGGAAAGTCGGGTGCATCTTCATGGCCATATCCGCATCGGTCATGATCGGATTGTGGCGTTTGGAAGGATCCGTGGCGTCTACCGGCTTGTGCTCTTCCTTGATATCAATCGGTTCCCACTGATTGGCACCGGCCGGGCTCTTTCTCAGCTCCCACTCATAGCCAAACAGCAACTCGAAATAACCCATGTCAAACTGGGTTGGGTTCGTGGTCCAGGCACCTTCAATGCCCGACGTGATGGCGTTAGCCGCTTTTCCACCCATATTCGGGTTGTGCCAGCCAAGGCCCTGCTCGTGCACGTCGGCACCTTCAGGCTCGGGGCCAAGTGCCTCGGCGTCACCATTACCGTGGGTTTTACCAACGGTGTGCCCGCCTGCCGTCAGGGCGGCGGTTTCTTCCGCATTCATCGCCATACGGGCGAACGTTTCCAGCACCTGGTCGCCGGATTTGATCGGATCGGATACGCCGTTAACGCCCTCGGGGTTTACGTAAATCAGACCCATCTGTACCGCTGCCAGCGGGTTTTCCATGGTGTCTGGCTTCTCTACGTTCTCATAACGTTCGTCGGACGGTGCCAGCCACTCTTTCTCTGCACCCCAGTAGATATCTTTCTCCGGATGCCAGATGTCTGCCCGGCCGTACGAGAAACCGAAAGTCTTGAAGCCCATGGATTCATAGGCAATGTTGCCAGCCAGGATAAACAGATCGGCCCAGCTCACCTTGTTTCCATACTTCTTCTTCAAGGGCCAAAGAAGTCTGCGGGCCTTGTCGAGGTTGCCGTTATCAGGCCAGGAATTCAGAGGAGCGAAGCGCTGGTTACCGGTACCACCGCCGCCACGACCATCGGCCAGTCGGTAGGTACCCGCTGCGTGCCAGGCAAGCCGGATCATCAAACCACCGTAATGCCCCCAGTCTGCCGGCCACCAATCCTGGCTGTTGGTCATCAAATCGTGCATGTCCTTTTCGAGGGCTTCGTAGTCGAGCTTTTTGACCTCTTCGCGATAATCGAAGTCTTCCCCCATGGGGTTGGTCTTGTGGTCGTGCTGGTGCAGGATGTCCAGGTTCAGGGCCTCGGGCCACCAATTGGTATTGTCCTGAGCGTGGGCGGTACTGCCGCCGTGCATAACCGGGCACTTACCACCAGAATTGGTCTCACTCATCGTACTCTCCTGCTTCTGCGTCATTGGCAAAAAGGCGATTCTTATTCAAGAGCAACTATCAATATAGATCATCCACGGTTGGCTGCTTGAATGTTTCCTACCGCCAGAATAGTTAAGGGCTATCGTTTTTCCCGCTGCACTGGGAACCTGTAACTCACTGGGCAATCGCATAATTCCCGCAGTAATCGGCCAGAATTCCCAGGAAGTCACGCCACGCAACCGGTGTGAGATAGGACAACGCTGACATTGGGTAACTCCTGCGTTAACGAGAACACCATTACCTTACCGCCGACGCTATTAAGAGGAACAATTAATTAAAAATAAATTTGCGAGAGTTTTTGTTTATCGATTAAAGGCGCTCGATAGAGGTGAACTTTCCGGCATCGTCAAACAGGATG
Source organism: Marinobacter sp. RI1 (assembly GCF_041155085.1). Taxonomy (NCBI): domain Bacteria; kingdom Pseudomonadati; phylum Pseudomonadota; class Gammaproteobacteria; order Pseudomonadales; family Marinobacteraceae; genus Marinobacter; species Marinobacter sp. RI1. The sequence continues at coordinate 2,266,117 of NZ_AP031605.1, read as the reverse complement.
CGAAAGCTGCCGCGTACGCCGTCATTGAGGAAGAAACGGGAGAGAATACGGGCCGGGAACCGGACAGAACGTCCGTCCCGGGCCCTGGTGTGAACATCGGTGGCCACGCCCTGATAGAGCTTGATCCACTCATCAGGGCTGATACTGATGTCCACAATGATCTGCTGCATTGGCGCGTCTGTCTCAGTTGGCCAGTTCAAGCAACAGTCGGTTCAGGCGGCTAACATAGGCGCCAGGGTCTTTCAGCTGTTCACCACTGGCCAGGGTGGCCTGGTCGAACAGAACGGCAGACAGCTCCCTGAAGCGCTCTTCGCCCTGCTCGGCTTCGAGTCGCTGAACCAGCGGATGATCCACGTTGATTTCAAAGATCGGCTTGCTCTCCGGCACTTTCTGGCCGGCGGCTTCCATGATCTTCTTCATCTGGGCGCCCATATCGAACTGCCCCACCACCAGGCATGCCGGTGAATCGGTCAGGCGATTGGTTACCCGTACTTCCTGCACCTGGTCTTCCAGAGCGGTCTTGATGCGCTCCAGCAGGTCCTTGTGCTCTTTTGCAGCTTCTTCCTGGTGCTTCTTGTCTTCCTCGGTTTCCACTTCACCCAGGTCGAGATCACCACGGGCCACGTCCTGGAACTGCTTGCCGTCGTATTCGTTCAGGTAGCCCATCATCCACTCGTCGATGCGATCGGAGAGGATAAGCACTTCGATGCCTTTCTTGCGGAATACTTCCAGGTGCGGACTACTCTTGGCCGCAGCAAAATTGTCACCGGTGATGTAGTAGATCTTGTTCTGGCCTTCCTTCATCCGGCTGATGTAATCATCCAGAGACACGTTCTGGGTGGCTTCACCGGTATGGGTAGTGGCAAAACGCAGCAGGCCGGCAATCTTTTCGCGATTGCTGAAGTCTTCTGCCGGGCCTTCTTTCAGCACAGTGCCGAACTCATCCCAGAAGCCCTGGTACTCATCGCTGTCTTTCTTGGCCAGCTTGGACAGCATGTCCAGCACCCGCTTGGTCATGGCGGTGCGGATGCTCTCCACGGTGCTGTCGTTCTGCAGGATTTCCCGCGATACGTTCAGGGACAGATCGTTGGAATCGATCACGCCCTTGGCGAACCGCAGGTACAGCGGCAGGAACTGCTCGGCGTCGTCCATGATGAACACGCGCTGCACGTACAGTTTCAGGCCACGGGGCGCTTCCCGGTTGTACAGGTCGAACGGCGCGCGCTTGGGGATGTACAGCAGGCTGGTGTAGTCCAGCTTGCCTTCTACCTTATTGTGGGACCAGGTCAGCGGGTCTTCAAAATCGTGGGCGATGTGTTTGTAGAACTCCTTGTACTCTTCGTCTTTGATCTCAGTACGAGGCAATGTCCACAGGGCGGTGGCATCGTTTACCGTCTCTTCTTCGCCCTTCTTGTCCTCTTCTTCCGATTCGGACTTCATTACCACCGGGAATGAGATGTGGTCAGAGTACTTCTTCACCAGGCTGCGCAGCTTCCAGCCATCGGCAAACTCTTTATCCTCGGATTTCAGGTGCAGCACGATTTCGGTACCACGCTGCTCACGAGTCGCCGGCTCGATGGTGAACTCGCCATCGCCCTTGGATTCCCAGTGCACGCCGTTGTCGGCAGGCTCGCCCGCCTTGCGGGTGAATACTTCCACTTTGTCCGCCACGATGAACGCGGAGTAGAAACCAACACCGAACTGACCGATCAGCTTGCTGTCTTTTTTCTCGTCGCCAGACAGTTGCTTGAGGAACTCGGCGGTGCCGGACTTGGCGATGGTGCCCAGGTTGGCGATCACATCGTCACGGGTCATACCGATCCCGTTGTCGGCGATGGTGATGGTGCCGGCATCTTTATCGTAATCCAGGCGAATCTTGAGATCCGAATCGCCTTCAAACAGCTTGTCGTCTTTCAGGGCAGCGAAGCGCAGTTTGTCTTCGGCGTCTGAGGCGTTAGAGATAAGCTCACGAAGGAAGATCTCTTTGTTCGAGTACAGAGAGTGGATCATCAGGTGAAGCAGTTGCTTCACTTCAGTCTGGAATCCCAGGGTCTCTTTGTTGGCTTCTACCGTCATGGCTGGTTTGGTCTCCTGCTGTGTCACAAATAAAGAAACAGTTTTATGAGCAAGAGAGTGGGGGTTGGCCGGAGTATTTCAACCCCGGCGAGCACCCAAAATCAGTCTTCGAGCAGGAAGTGAGCGCGGGCGGTAGCGATGGGCTGGGAGCGAGACTTCTGCCAGGCGGAGATCATCACATTGGCCACGCGGTTACCCTGGCGGGTAAGCCGGCACTCGGCGTACGTTTCCCGGTTCAGGCCGGCCCGAAGATAGTCGAGGGAGAAATCGACAATTCGGGGCATGCGGAAGGTGTCCTGGGACATAATCAGATAAATAGCCGCAGACATTTCCATAAAACCACCAATCACACCGCCATGAATGGCAGGCAGGATCGGATTGCCCAGGTTCTCTTCCTTTGCGGGCAGGCGGAAGATCAGGTCATCACCAAATCGGTCGCACTGCAGGCCAATCCAGCTGGCGTACGGGATACTCTCCGTCATGCGCGAGAAGTCGCCGGTTTCCTGGGTGTAGCGCAGAATTTCCGGGTCGGTCATTCCTCACCTCCGGTGATCAGGTCGCGATAGGATTTCGGCGTGGCTTCTTTGCCAATGCGCATGAAGGTGCCCACGCAATTGGCGATGGTTTCACCCTCCTCCTGATAGGCCTCGCAGCGCGTAAAGATGATGTTACGGGTGATCTTGTAGGTCTCTGCCCTCGCGTACACCGGCTTCCGGGGCTCCGCCGGGCGCATGTAATCCACTCTGAGATCCAGGGTCGGACACAGCTCAAATTCGTCCAGACCACAGATCATTACCGAGCCGGAGGCGGTGTCCATCAGGGTCGTGATAGCGCCACCATGGATAACTCCAGTGTCCGGGTTGCCAATAATCCTGTCGCTGTAAGGCAGCTCCATAACCAGATAGCCTTCACCCGCCTCCGTTGCGTTCAGACCCAGTTCCCTTGCCTGGTTGAGCGTACTGATAAACCGGTTAACCCGGTTTATTCGGGTTTCATCATTCATTCAGGACTGTCCTGCAGATCAGTTCTTGGATTTTACGTCCGCATCGGCACGGGCGGGTATGGCTTCTTCGAAGACCTTGCCGTCGCGCAGGGCGGATAATGCATCTGAGTGGAATTCCCGGCGGTAGAGTACGTACACCACCAGGGTTGAGGCAGCCATAAAGGCCACCGGATGAATGAACCAGGCCACCACAGCCAGGGCATAGTAGTAAGAACGCAAGCCAAGGTTAAACGCGTCGCCGGCCAGGTTACAGATGTTGCCGGCGCTGCGGGCAAAGGCCTCTCGCGCTGCCGGACTGGTCTTGCTGTCGTCTGGTAGCGGCGCACTGCCAATCATGACGGCCACGAAATTGTACATTCTCATGGACCAGGTGAACTTGAAAAACGCGTAAATAAAGACCACCAGCAACACCACCAATCGCAATTCCCAGATTTCACGACTGGGCACAGCGGAAAATGGCATGGTGGCAAAAATTTCCATAGCCTCGCTGGTGTAGCCGAGGGCGGTGATAATACCGGCGAGAATCAGCAGACAGCTGGACGCAAAAAACGCTCCGTTGCGTTCCAGGTTACCGACAACCGAGGCGTCTGAAATACGGTTTTCACGCTTGAGCATGACCCGCATCCAGTCTTCGCGGTATAAATCCAGGGTGTTCGACAGACACGAGCGAGAGTTGGCGCGATTGCGCGAATACCAGGTGTACCCTCCCCAGCAGACAAAAAACCAGATCAGTGCCAGAAATTCCAGATAGTAGCTCATTGGGTGGTTAAAAAGCCTGGATTGGGGAGATAAATAGGGCGAAAACTTCCGTTATGATACGCCAAGGGGAGCGCGCCGACCACTGTCTGTCGGGCGGTGCCGACGTCGGAAACCGGTCTGTGCTATAAACTTACCCCAACGTTAAGGAGACATAAGTGAGACCCGGAATGTTGACCAGATATATCGCGATAGCGGCAATCGCCCTCACACTGACAGGGCTGGGTGGGTGTTCTGTGAACCCGGTAACCGGAGAGAAGCAGCTGTCTCTGATTTCAGAGAACCAGGAGCTGGCACTGGGAGCGGAACAGTACACACCCACACAACAGACCCAGGGCGGCCGCTTCTACATCGACCCGGAACTTTCCATTTATGTGCGTGATGTGGGCCAGAAGCTGGCGCGCGTGAGTGACCGGCCAGACCTTCCTTATGAATTTGTCGTGCTCAATAACAGCGTGCCCAATGCCTGGGCCCTGCCCGGCGGCAAGATCGCCATCAACCGCGGCCTGCTGGTGGAGCTGGAGGATGAAGCCCAGTTGGCATCGGTGCTGGGCCACGAGATTGTTCATGCAGCAGCCCGCCACAGCGTGCAGCGGATGCAGCAGGGCATGTTGATCAGCGCCGGGGTGGCCGGACTGGGCTTCGCCCTTTCCGATAATGAATGGGCCGGGTTGATCATGGGTGGTGCAGCTCTGGGTGCACAGCTGGCGCTGGCCCAGTACAGCCAGGGAGACGAACTGGAATCCGATGCCTACGGTATCCGATACATGAAAGAAGCCGGCTATGATCCACAAGCCGCCGTAGAGCTCCAACAGCTGTTTCTGAAGCTATCGGAAGGCCGTCAGAGCGGATGGCTGGATGGCCTGTTCGCCACTCACCCTCCCTCTGCCAAGCGGGTTCAGGAAAACCAGGAGCTGGTTCAGAAGATCGGTGCCGGCGGTTATCGCGGCCGGGACGTTTACCAGCGCCGTATCGCCAAGCTCAAGGAACTTCAGCCAGCCTACGATGCTCACGATGAAGCCATGAAGCTGGCCTCAGAAGGCAAGTATGAAGCGGCTCTCGATCAGGTAAACAAGGCCATCAAGCTGGAACCGCGAGAAGCCATGTTCTTTGCGCTGCGCGGCCGAATCTATCGGGGCATGGAACAACCGGAGAAGGCCAAAGCCGATTTCGACAAGGCCGTGTCACTCTATCCGGAGATGTTCCAGTATCAGCTGTACAGCGGTTTGAACGAACTGGAGCTGAACAACCTTGGCAAGGCAAAAAGCCATCTGGAGAAAGCCAATCAGGTGGTACCCACTTCCATTGCCTATCTCCGACTAGGTGATATCGCGCGGCAACAGGGCCAACGCAGGGAGGCAGCAGCCTATTACTCCACCGCCGCTGAGGCCGGTGGTGATGTGGGGGCTGAAGCTCAGCGCAAGCTGGCCGAACTCAACGAATAGCTGTTTGCAGTGTCAAAAAAAGCCGGGCGCCAATACGCCCGGTTTTTTTATGGTTGTCACATTTGCTGACCTGACACAAAAACCGCGTCAACGATTGCATTGACTTCTAGAGCAATAACTCTAAAAATCAGATTAACCAACAACAATCGGATGGCGACCATGATCGTAAAACGACTTCAGCCAATGATGTCCCACGCACGACGCAGCTATGTTGAGCTGATGTTCCAGGTGATGGGGCGCGCACTGCAGGCAATCAGCGAGGTGGATGAAGCCACCCGAAACGAAACCTGCGAACTGCCGGAGGGCTTCCTGTTCGAGATGCAGGTTATGCCCAACGGGCCAAAACTCATCGTTGAGCACACCGGCAACGGTAAATTGCTCTTCCACGGGGATGAGGCTCCACGCCCCGTTGACCTCTCGATCCAGTTCAAGCATATCGCCCATGCCTTCCTGGTACTGTCGTTTCAGGAGAAGACCTCCGTTGCCTTTGCCAACGACCGCATGCTGGTGGATGGGGATGTGAGTTACGCGGTGCGGATGACCCGGGTTCTCAACCGACTGGAATCATTCATCCTGCCCCGACTAATTGCCGAAAGGGCGGTCAAAGAATATCCGGCAACCATCAAACTGCCTGAAAAACTCATCAGTGCCGCCCGCATTTATCTGAAAGTCGCCACCCAATTCGTCGAGACAGTGAGAGCATAATGACCAACAAATACTACGAGTTCTTCTGCCCGGTAAAAGTGATTGCCGGTAAAGCCGCGCTGGAACACATTCCCTATGAACTGACTGGCCTGGCAGCCAAACGGCCTATGATTGTCACGGATAAAGGGGTGCGCGCGGCCGGCTTGCTCGATCCGGTAATTGCCGCCTGCGAAGAAAGCGGGCTGGAGATTGTATCCATTTACGATGATGTGCCACCGGATTCCTCCACGTCGGTGGTGAAAGACATTGCCAGCGTTTACCGCAAGGAAAAATGCGACTCGATCATTGCGGTGGGCGGCGGCTCCGCCATTGATACCGGCAAGGCGGTCAATATTCTGGTATCCGAAGGCGGCGATAATATCGCCAAATACAGTGGCGCCGGTGTTCTCAAGCACCCGCTCAAGCCGTTCTTTGTTGTGCCCACCACGGCGGGTACCGGTTCCGAGGTAACCTCGGTGGCGGTCATCACCGATGAGAAAAAAGGCGTAAAACTTCCGTTTACCTCATCATTCCTGCTGCCTAACGCCGCCATCATCGACCCGCGTATGACCCTGACCCTGCCGCCCCACATTACGGCGGCCACCGCTATGGACGCGCTCACCCATGCTACGGAAGCGTTCACCTGCATGGCCAAAAACCCCCTGAGCGACGCGTACGCCACGGCAGCAGTCAAGAAGGTGAGCCAATCCCTGCTTTCAGTCATGGATAATCCGAAAGACAGTGATGGCCGACTGGAACTGGCTCAGGCGTCAACCATGGCGGGCATTGCCTTTTCCAACTCCATGGTGGGCCTGGTCCACTCTCTGGGACATGCTACCGGAGCCATCTGCCACCTGCCCCACGGACTGTGCATGAGCCTGTACCTGCCCTATGTGCTTGAGTTCAACCTTGAGAGCATTCGGGAGCCTTTGGGCGAGTTGCTGCTGTACCTGGAAGGTCCGGACGTCTACTCCGCCACCCCTGCGAGCCGACGTGCCGAGGCCAGTATTTCAGCCATTCGAAAACTGCGGGATGCCCTCTACAAGCGCTGCGAACTGCCCCGGACGTTGAAAGAAACCGGCAAAGTACTGGAGAATCAGCTGGAAAGCATTGCCAAGCTGGCCCTGGACGACGGCTCGATCATGTTCAACCCCCGGGAAGTGAGCCACGAAGATGCCATGGCGGTGCTTCGTCGCGCCTGGGCCTGATACCTCGGAGGCATATCTCTCCCCGGCCCTCTCTGGCCGGGGTTAGCCTAAAGTCAGATTCACAATGATTGAAATAAAATAGTAAGAAGGTAATATTTAGCGGGCATTCTGGCAGGGAGTTGGCCGGGTATCGATCTAACCAGCGTATGGGCCTGTCCTATCCAGAGTTCCGCCATGAAGAAACTCCTTTTCAAGCTCTCCTTTACCGCGATCCTGTTGAGCCTGCTAACCACTTTCAGTGGCAATGCCGCTGCCGAAGTGGACAATCAGGAGCGGGTGTTCCGCTTCAACATCTCTCCTAACGGGTACCCACCTTATCTGATCGTTGATGGCAGCAAGCCCTCCGGTATTATGTGGGACGTTGTAAACCTGATTGTCCCCCGCCTGGGCTACGACGTGGAACCGGTAAAAATCCCCAGAAAACGGGTAGACCCTATGCTTGCCGACGGCTACATTGACGGCACGCCAAGGGCCATAGAGTGGACGGAAGAGCCGGAGAAGTTCCTGTTTACCGACCCGGTCGTTCACGTGGAGGAAGTATTCTTCTTCCCGAAGAGCTCTGAGCTTGAATACAAACACCCCGCAGACCTCTACGGCAAGACGATTGTCACGCCACTGGGATACTACTATCCCTTTCTCGAGCCCTATTTCAAAGATCATCGCATTAAGCGATTTGACGTCTCCAGAGATCGGGAGATTTTCACCTTTGTGCTGCATGGCGAGCAGTTTCACGCAGCGCTTGCCGATCGGTTGGTCGGGCAATGGATTCTCAGGAACGAAGGACTGACCGAGCACTTTCGCTCTTCTGTGGAAGGAATCAGCCAGTTCGGCTTCCGGATCATGCTGCGTAAAGACTGGAAAGCGTTTGCCGAGGCCTTCAACCAGGAGCTGGCAAATATCCAGGAGAATGGCGAACTCGACGCCATTCTCTCAAACTATCGCTAAAACCCGATCACTCGAGGCGACGAAGCAGTAGCATCGGCGATACGCTAAGCACTGGTCGTAATTGCCAGCGGCCAAACAGCGCCAACAGAATGGCTGCAATCAGTGGTACTGGCAGCACCACCTGCCAGTGCCAGCGGAAAGTGCCCTCGAACATTCCGGCCTGGAGCGCATATACCGCCCCTTCCGCCGCAATCACACCGAGCGTACCGGCAAAGAACCCCAACAGTGCGAATTCCAGCATAGTACTGCGTGCCAACAACGACTGCTGGCCGCCCAGGGTTCGCAGCAACGCTCCTTCCCTCTGACGATCCCGCAGGGTGGCACTGACAACCGCTGCCATCACCACAAGAGCGGCCGCGAGAATCAGCGCCAGGATTGCCTCAATGGCCTGAGTTACCTGCTGCACAATCTGCTGGATGCGATCAATGATATGGTCTATCTCCAGCACCGAGACCGTCGGGAACTGGCGCGAGAAGTCGTTCAGAGCCAGTTTATTGTCCGGGTTCAGATAGAACGCGGTAATCCAGGTGGCGGGCATGTCAGTCAGACCGCCGTCGGGCGGGAAGGCCATGTAGAAATTGGGTTTCATGCTGTCCCACTGCACAGTACGAATACTCGTTACCGGCTCGGTCACCTTGCTGGAGCCGATGGTGAAGGTCAGCCGATCACCTAGCTGCAAACCGAGTTTCTCCGCCAGCTCAGCTTCTACCGAAACCCCCTCGGTTTCGCCCGGCCCGAACCACTGGCCATCCACAATCCGGTTGTCTTCCGGCAGCTCCGGCATCCAGGTCAGATTCAGCTCCCGGTTCAGCGCACCAACCCGCTCATCCTTGCTGACCGCTTCTTTCACCGGCTCGCCGTTGAGTTCGGTCAGGCGACCGCGAACCATCGGATAAAGCGTCTCCAGGGGCGCGCCGTGAGTGGCCCAGAATTCCTCAACATCATCCACCGCATCAGGGGCAATGTTGATCAGGAAATGGTTTGGCGCGTCGTCCGGCAGTTGGGCCTGCCAGTCGTCCAGCAGCGAGGAACGCACCAACACCAGCGTAGCCGCCAGCATCAGGGTCATGGCAAAGACCGCCATCTGCGCCATACTGGCACGACGGTGCCGATATAAGCCCACCAGGGCCAGGCGCCAGGAGTTGCCGCCACCCTTCACTCTGCGCAATAGGGCGACCATGCCCCACCCCAGCAGACCGAGCACACCCAGCAGCAGTACCAGCCCACCCAACAGTGCGACCACCAGCATCAGCTCGCCGGCGTACATCCATACCAACCCGAACACGGCGACCACCGCCAGCAGGATATCCGGAATGGCTTCCCGGCCAGTCTCTCCGGGCTGGGAACGTAATACCCGCATGGCGGGAACGTTGCGCAGACGGCGAATGGGCGGATAGGCAAACGCAAACAGGGAAACCAGTGCCGTCAGCAAGGCGGGCGTTAATGCCGCCGGATCCAGATAAAAATCCACCGGCCGTTCCAGCACGTCACTGAGCAAGCGCACCAGCAGCCAGAACAACGGCAACGCCACCGCCAGACCGCCCAACACACCGACGACACCCCACAGAGTGAGGCGCCGCAGGTAGAGCTCACCAATGCCCCGGGTGGATAATCCAAGGGTTTTCAGCAATGCCACCGTGTCCCTCTGAGACAGAGCGTATTGCCGGCTGGCTACGGCAACGGCTACCGCCGCCAGCAACACCGCAAGACTGCCGCCCAGCAGCAGAAAGCGTTCGGCCCGCTCCAGGGAGCGCGAGAAGGTTTCACCGTCTCTGACCCCTTCCCACTCGTGACTGGGCTCCAGCTGTGGTTCCAGCCACTGGTAGTAGTCATCAAGCACACCTTCGTCACCGGCAAACAGGTAGACGTATTCCACCCGGCTACCTTCCTGGACCACACCGGTGGCGGCAACATCATCCACATGCATCATCACCCGTGGCGCCAATGATGAGAGCCGGAAGCCCCCATCCGGCTCGCGGATCAGCAAGCGAGTAATTTCCAGCTTCAGATTGCCGACTTCCAGAGTATCGCCGATGTCCAGTTCGAGCAGACGCAGCAACCGTGGATTCACCCACACCTGGCCGGGGCCGGGGCCCTGACTGACAATCTGTCTCGGCTCTTCAGCACCGGGCTGGATCTCGATTTCGCCGCGCAACGGATATTCGTCACTCACCGCCTTGACCGAGACCAGCTGAAATCCGCTTTGTCCGAAGACCATGGTGGAGAACTCCACCATGCGCCCGGTTTCCAGGCCTCGGGACTGGGCATTCTCTAACCATTCCTGTGGGATCGGACGGCCGTTCTCGGCTTCCAGTTGCCGGTCTGCCGCCAGAAAAGAACTGGCAGACGATACCAGGGTTCGCTGCAGCTGACTGGCGAACAGCGCAATCGTGGCCACGGTGGCAACAGCAATAATCAGCGCAACCAGCACCACACGAACGTCGCGTTCGCGCCAGTCACGGCTCACAGACATGAGTTTTTTTGAGGCTCCCATCAGTGTGCCGGCTCCCCGGCCAGATCCGGCTCAGTCAGCATGCCCGCCTCGATGTGCAGCTGCCGGCCGCAACGTTCGGCAAGGTGTTCATCATGGGTAACCATCACCAGTGTGGTGCCCTGCTCCCGGTTCAGATCCATCAGCAGGTCAGACACCGCCTGCCCGGTCCGGTTATCCAGATTGCCCGTCGGCTCATCGGCAAACAGAATGGCGGGGTCGGATGCAAAGGCACGCGCAATCGCGACCCGCTGCTGCTCGCCACCGGACAACTGACGAGGGGTATGGTTCAGCCGTTCCCCCAAACCTACCCGATCAAGCAATTCTCTGGCCCGCTGCTCCGGTGCCTCCGTGCCGCCCAGTTCCAGCGGCAGCATCACATTTTCCAGCGCGGTCAACGCCGGCAGCAACTGGAACGACTGGAACACAAACCCGACCCGACGGGCCCGGAGCTTGGCACGCTCATCTTCACTCAGCTTGCTGATGACCGCACCATCCAGTTCAACGGTGCCTTCCGTGGGTGTATCCAGGCCCGCAAGCAAGCCAAGCAAAGTCGTTTTGCCGGAACCGGAGCGACCAACGATGGCTACGGACTCTCCCCGATTGATTTCCAGACTGACCCCCTGCAAGATCGTGAGCGTATCGGTTTCCAGGCTGACCCGATGGGTCAGATCAGACACCCGCAACATCGGGCTGCTATCGGTTTTACTGAGATCCGTCATCTGGTTCACGGTTGCTCCGTTGTCTGTATTGTTGAATCTGTAAAGGGTATATGAATTTACTATGCATACGATATCGCTGTACGTCAGATCAATCGTACTCTCGGCTCTGCTCTTGCTCACCTTGCCTGCGCTGGCCAGCCAGAACACAGTGCTGGTGGTGGGTGACAGCCTGAGTGCCGCCTATGGCGTACCCTCGGAAACCGCGTGGGTAGAGCTGCTGCGGGATCGCATCGAGAGCCAGGATCTGGACTGGACCGTGGTGAATGCCAGCATCAGCGGTGAAACCACCGACGGTGGCCTGCGGCGCCTGCCAGGCCTGCTGGAAGCCCACGACCCAACCATTGTCGTCATTGAGCTGGGCGGCAATGATGGTTTGCGAGGCTTCCCTCCCAACGTAATCGAATCCAACCTGGCGAACATGATCGAACAGGTGCGTGATACCGGCGCCACCCCTTTGCTGGTGGGCATGCAGATCCCGCCTAACTACGGCCAGCGCTACACCACCATGTTCGCCGATATCTTTCCGACCCTGTCAGACCGCTACAATACGGTTCTGGTTCCCTTCTTCCTGGACGGTATCTACGATCAGGACGAGTTGATGCAGGGTGATGGCATTCACCCGACGGAAAAAGCGCAACCCCAGCTGCTGGATAACATCTGGCCGAAGCTGGAACCGCTGCTGAACAACCAGGCCAGCAGCTAGCCATTCAGATCACCTGGCGTACGAATCCCAGGGCCCGGCGCTCAGACCAGTAGTAGCCATCCCGGGCATGCTGGACAAACCCCACATGCCCGCCCCACTTCGGAATTTCCATCTGGACGTAATGCCCCAGTATTTGGCGATTGTCTGGAAAACAGCGGGCCGAGAGGAACGGGTCGTCCGCCGCATTCACCACCAGTGTCGGCACCCGGATATCGCTCAGCCGGAACAAGGCCGAACACCGAGCCCAATAATCTGCCGCATCCTGGAACCCATGCAGCGGTGCCGTGTAACGATTATCGAATTCGTGAAAACTCCGGATATTTTCAAAACCGCTAACGTCTATCAGATCAGGGAACTTTTCAGCTTTTTCCCGCATTTTTACCTGTAGATCGGTTAAAAATCGCTGCATGTAGATACGCCGGCTGGGCAGTGCGAGCACGTCCGCGCTGCCCGCCAGGTCCAGAGGCACGGAGTAGGTCACCGCACCGCTGATCCGGCTGTCCACACGCTCGCCCTGCTCGCCCAGGTAAAGTAGCGTGAGGTTGCCGCCCATACTGAAACCGGAAAGGAACAGGTTCTGATACCGCCGCCCCAGCGCATGACTGACGACGGCATGCAGATCCGAAGTGGCGCCACTGTGGTAGAAGCGCGGCTGATGGTTCATCACCCCGCCGCAAGACCGAAAGTTCCATGCCAGCACGTCCCAGCCATCAGCCATCAACGCCCTGGCCAGGCCAAGCACGTATGGCCTACGGCTGTGGCCTTCCAGCCCGTGGGATATCACCGCCAGCCGGTCACTTCCCTGGCGATACCAGTCCAGATACAGTTCATCGTCATCATCGGTGGCGAGTATGTCGGTTTCCGGTTCCGGCAAGGTCACTTTCCGGAACAGGGTCGGCCACACAGACTGGACATGGCCGTTACGCAACCACACCGGCGGACGATAGGGTTCAAGCTTAGCCTTGTGCAAATTTTGACCTTTCATTTCAGGGGGTTGACGAACCTGATTAAAGTACTTAATATGCGCGCCACATTGATGCTGTTCCCCGATAGCTCAGTTGGTAGAGCAACGGACTGTTAATCCGTTTGTCGCTGGTTCGAGCCCAGCTCGGGGAGCCACTTATTCCGAAAGGCCGCTGATCAGATATCAGCGGCCTTTTCTTTTGGGCCTCAGAAAACCTCAGCCCGCTGCATGAACTCCCGCAACACCTGGAACAGCGTATAACCATCCCGTGTACCGATCATTTCACGAATCGAGTGCATGGCAAACTGGGGCACGCCGATATCCAGCGCGGTCACTCCAAGATTTCCCGCGGTCAACGGCCCGATCGTGCTGCCACACCCCATGTCACTACGCACTACAAATGTCTGGTGCGGCAACCCCAGTTCATCGCTGATGTGGCGATACAGGGCGGCGGAACGACTGTTGGTGGCGTAACGCTGATTGTGGTTGACCTTGATGACCGGCCCTTGATTCAACAACGGCCCATGATTCTCATCATGACGGTCCGCGTAGTTTGGATGAATACCGTGGGCGTTGTCCGCAGAAATCATCATGGAACGAGCAATGGCGCGGCTTTTCCCGGCGCCACACCAGCGGTCCAGCACTGCCGTGAGGAACGGCCCTTGGGCACCTTCGGCGGACATACTGCCCACTTCCTCATGGTCATTACACACCAGTAGTGCCGGTTCGTCACCGGAGGTTTCCAGCAGGGCCTGCAGGCCGATGTAACAACTGAGCAGATTATCGAGCCGTGCGGAGGCCAGGAACTCTTCACGCAGCCCCACCAGAGCCGCACCCTGTGCATCATAAAAACTCAGCTCATAGCCCAGAATCTTGCTGGCCTGCAGCCCGGACTCGTTGGCAATCTGTTGTTTCAGCAACTCTGCAAAGGTGGTGGTATCGGTTTCCGGTACCTGCATCACCACCGGCGGAAGATCAGTCTGGGCATTAACGGTGCGACTGCTATTCGCCTCCCGGTCCAGATGGATGGCCAGGCTCGGAATGATCGCCACTGGCTTGCGGAAATTCACCAGGGTGTCCCGTACTTTGCCGTTGTCGTCCAATACCGTCACACGGCCGGCCAAAGAAAGATCCCGGTCAAACCAGGGGTTCAGCAATACGCCCCCATACACTTCCACACCCAACTGGAAAAAGCCCTTGCGGCGAATCTCAGGGTTCGGTTTGACCTTCAGGCAGGGGCTGTCGGTATGGGCTCCCACCATCCGGATGCCGGAACTGACCACATCCTTTGCGCCGGTACGAAAGGCAACAATAGACGAGCCATTACGGGTTACGTAGTAGCCCCGCCCTGGCTGCAACGACCATTCTTCGCGCTCGTCCAGCGGTTGAAATCCCGCTGCTTCAAGACGCGTTTTCATGGTATTGACCGCATGCCACGGAGTCGGCGAGGCATTCAAAAACTCAATCAAGTCTTTATTGAATTCAGTGTGTTCCATGATCTTCCTGATTGCATGATAATGGCGGCTATAGTATGGCATGAAGCCGCGCCGGCTCCTACCGGGTACGCTGCGCGCCGCCATAAGCACTCACCGAAGATTCCGGAGTTCACTGTGTCACTACCCCGCTTTCTGGATATCGAATACTGCCAGACCGACGACGCCCTGTTTCCCACGGCCATCGCCTGGTCCCTTGCAGACGGCCAGATGAAAACCGTGGTAATTGCACCGGAGGATGCCTGGTTGCCCGAAGATGGCGATCTCGGCGACGTCGACCTGCAGTACCTGGAAGAACAAGGGGTACCCTTGCTGGAACTGGCCAGGGAACTACACGAAGACCTGCCAGACCAGACCGTATACGTGGACGGGCTGGACCCGGACGAGATCCTGGTAGACCTGATTTTCAGTGCGGTTCGCCAGGAAGCCCCGTTTGAAATCGCGCCTATTTCCGAGCTGATTACCGGCCTGGACAGCGAAACACTGGAAGACCGCCGCCGGCAGCTGCTCTTCGATGAAGGGCTTGAACCACAGCTACCGGAAAACGGCGTATATTCCCTGCTGTTGCTGGCCCGGGAGGAAGGCTACCTGGACGATTAATGTCCCGCCCTTGATCACGGGGAACTGTGACACGAGTCTGCGTAACATTGCGTTACACAAGGCAGAATCGGGCGTCAGTACCGTCACTGACAGGAAGCCCGATAATAATGAACAAGGTCACACCCCGTTTCCTCACATCCAGCCTGATTGCGCTTGGCCTGTTTTCTTCCGCCACCTTTGGCCAGGAGACGCCTCGCTCCGATAAACACTATGTCGGACTGTTGGCGACAGCCATTGAACACCGGTCGATCGGTTCATCCGACGAGGATGGCTGGGGGCAAGCCGCAACACTGGTGATTGGCGGCCATCTGAGCGACCTGATTCATGCCGAAGTGCGGCTGGGCGGAGGCCTGGCAGACGCAGAGATTTCCCGTGGCGATCTGAGCCTGGCAGTCGACTACTTCGGCAGTTGGTACATGGGCCTGCACTACCCTATTGGTGAGCTTGGCAATGTCTATGCCCAGGCTGGCTTTACCCATGTCAGCGGAGAGGCAACCCTCGACAACCGGGATGCCGACGCCAATGCCCAGTTTCGGGATACCGAGGGCGATTACCCGAGCAGCAGCTTCAGCTTCAGCTGGCTGGCCGGCCTGGACCTGGAACTGATGCATAACACCTACCTGGTTTTCGAGGGCGGCAAATTGTTTGAAGACACGGACACCAGCGCCAATGCCTTCCAGTTCTCCTCGGGTATCCGTTACGAATTCTGATGCCGGATATGCCAGCACCGGTGGATTTTCGAATTGCGCTGAAAATCCTTGTCCAGAGTGCTGGCACTCACCTCTTTCACTTCAAACTCTGACTCCAGCGCCTCATCCAGTCTGAACTTGCGGAAGTTATTGGAGAAAATCAGCAGACCATCACTGGACAGTCGTGCCATGCACTGCCGCACCAGATCGGCATGATCGCGCTGAATATCGAGAACGCCAGCCATCCGGGCTGAGTTTGAGAAGGTGGGCGGGTCCATGAAAATCAGATCAAAGGTCTGATTCGCGGTTTTTCGGTCTGCCAGCCAGGCCAGACAGTCTGCCTGTTCGACGACATGCTTGCGCGGATCTGCCGAGTTGAGAGCCAGGTTATCCTGAGCCCAGCTGACGTAGGTTTTGGACATGTCCAGGCTCAGGGTGCGGCTGGCTCCGCCAACCGCTGCGTGCACGGTCGCTGCGCCGGTATAACAGAACAGGTTCAGAAAACGCTTGCCCCTGGCATGTTGCTGGATCCAGTAACGTACCGGGCGATGATCCAGGAACAGGCCGGTATCCAGATAGTCTTTCAGGTTCACCTTCAGGGCGCAGCCGTGCTCGTGCACGTTAAAGTACTCGCCGGTCGCCGCCTGTTTTTCATATTGCCGGGTACCGGTCTGGCGCTGACGTTGCTTGCACACCAGATCCTCCGGCGCGACCTCAAGCACTTCCGGGATCACCGCCATGGCTTCGGCAAGGCGCTCTCTGGCTGCCTTTTCGTCAACGGATTTCGGGGCCAGGTATTCCTGAACATGTACCCGCCCCTCGTAGATATCGATCGCCAGGGCATATTCCGGCATATCGGCATCGTATAGGCGGTAACAGCCAATGTTCTGCTTCCTGGCCCACTGGCCAATCGTTTTCAGATTCTTCTTGAGACGGTTACGCAGCATGTCTGCCCGTTCGGCGTTGGCGATGCGAGGCATAATCTGCCCCGGCGCGGCCGGATCACGGGGCGTGCGGGCATTCTCCGGCTGTACTTCGAACAGCAACAGCTGCGCCGGCAGCTTGCCATTGAACAACTTGTACTGCTTGAAGCTTCGCAAACCGAGGGATTTTCCGAACTCCGGCGCACCGGTGAACACCCCCAGGCGCCATCCGGTGAGCTCCCGAGCCACAACCTCTCCAAGGCTCTGGTACAGGGCCGCCAGCTCCTTGCGCTCACTCAACCGCTCACCGTAGGGCGGGTTGGTCAGCGCCAGCCCAGTATCGCTCCAGTCATTCTTGCGAGTGAATTCGGAGATCGGCCTGGCTTCTACACGAACGATACCTTCCAGGCCAGCTCGCAGGATGTTCTTCTCCGCAGTCGCAATCACGCGACAATCCTGATCAAAACCATAAAAAGTGGGAATGCGCCCCTGCTTGCCCTCATGGGCCCGACGCTCCGCTTCCTGGCGCAGCGACAGCCAGAGCTCGGACTGGTGTCCTGGCCACTTTTCGAACCCGAACCGCTCCTGCTTCCGCCCCGGCGCAATGTCCAGCGCCATCAACGCAGCTTCAACCACCAGCGTACCGGAACCGCACATCGGGTCCACAAAGTCACCACCGTTAGCGGCAATCTCTGGCCACCCTGCCCGCAGCAGCAAAGCCGCTGCAAGGTTTTCTTTCAAGGGCGCGATACCCTTTTCAGTTCGGTAGCCCCGCATATGAAGGCTGTGGCCACTCAGATCAATCCCCAACGACAAGCGGCCTCGGTTCAACCGCGCCGATACCGTGACATCCGGGTCTTTCGGCGCAACCGAGGGCCTGGGTGCACCGGCACCCCGAATGCTGTCAACAATGCCATCTTTCACTTTCTGGGCGCCAAACTGAGTGTTCCGGATGGCTTCGTTCTGGCCAAGAAACGTTACCCGGAAGCTCCCCCCCGCGGGTATATGGGCCTGCCAGTCAAGATCCACGACACCGGCATATAGTTCGTCGGCGCTCCGGGCATCCACATCCGCCACATTCAGAATCACCCTGTTCGCCAAACGGGACCACAGACAGGCCCGATAGCCGCTCTCCAGCTCGCCCTCAACCCAGACACCGGCGGGTGCATTCCGCACAAGGTTCAGGCCGAATTCTTTCAATTCATCGGCCAGGAGGTACTCGACGCCTTTGGGGCAGGTTACGAAAAAGACATGCTTGGACAAGATCAACTCCTGGTTTTCTGAATAGGGCCGGTAAGTTTCCGGAATGGCAGTAAAAGCCTTTTAGCGACTGTCATCGTTATTTCACAAAAATATAAAAGAAGCGCCATATAGATGAAATAAATAGTGTACACCGGCGCGAGATTCGTCTTACCTTGTAGTTGACGCGTCGTTCCGGAGGCCGAATAAAAGTCTCCGTTAACAGGATCCTGACTGCTCTGACCGGAGCTGGCAATAGTGGGTTGTCCCGGAGAGGCTCCCGACTGCCAAGGTCACTGCAGATGTGTACACGCTTGTTCTGTTAATCCATCAGTGAGGAACGGCATGAAAAGACAGAAGAGAGACATGTACGCTCGTGCATTCAAGCGGGGTTATCTCGCTGGCGTGTCCGGCAAATCCAAAGACAGCTGCCCATTAGAACAACCGGAAGTCCGCCAGGAATGGCTGAACGGGTGGCGAGAAGGCCGCACAGATAACTGGGAGGGCATGACCGGCGTCTCCGGCATCCATAAACTGGCCAACGTAACCGCAACATAATGGCCAACCCCGTTTAACCCTGATCTGTTTTTTTCAATTTTTACACACAAATCACAATCAGAGCAGTAACCAGAGCAACCCAAACGGGGCCTCCCGCCCCGTACCATGCGAAGAAGCGCTACGGGGTTTATTCCCCGCAAGGGCCCGCTCAGCGGGCCCACCTTCTTTCTACCTCAGCTGATTTCTTTCCGGATCGCTTCCACTGCTTCGTTGATCAATGACGGGCCACGATAAATAAACCCGGTATAGATCTGCACCAGCTTTGCGCCTGCGCGAATCTTCTCTGCCGCACTGTCGCCATCCGTGATGCCGCCCACGCCAATAATCGGCAGCCGATCGCCCAGCTCAGCATACAGCCCCTGAATCACTTTCACAGACGCTTCCCGTACCGGTGCACCGCTGAGACCGCCCGCCTCCTGCTCGTGAGCGTGCCCCTTCACCGCCTCCCGGCTGATCGTGGTGTTGGTGGCAATCACACCATCCAGGCCAGCTTCGAGCAATGCTGCAGCCACAAAGCGAATGCCCTGCTCGTCCATATCCGGGGCGATCTTTACAGCCACCGGCACATAGCGGCCATGCTTTTGCTCACACGCTGCCTGCTCTTCCTTTATGGCGTGCAAAAGCTGCTTGAGCGAATCGCCAAACTGCAGATCCCGGAGGCCCGGCGTATTGGGAGAAGATACATTAACGGTGATGTAGTCGGCATAGGGGTAAACAGCCGCTATTCCTTTACGGTAGTCCTGTTCAGACTGCTCATTCGGGGTGTCTTTGTTCTTGCCGACATTAATGCCCAGTACGCCCCGGTAACGACGGTGGCGGACATTGGTAATGAGGTGCTCCAGGCCTTCATTATTGAACCCCATGCGGTTAATGATGGCCTGGTGCTCCGGCAACCGGAACATTCGGGGTTTTGGATTACCGGGCTGTGCCAGAGGCGTAACAGTGCCCACTTCGATAAACCCGAAACCAAGAGCACCAAGAGCATCAATGTGGTCGGCGTTTTTGTCCAGCCCAGCAGCCAATCCAACCGGATTCGGGAATTCCAGGCCCATCACGTTTACCGGGCAAGGCTCCGGCTGTCGGGTAAATGTATTCAGGATGCCCAGTTTTTGAGCAACATCCAGGCTGCCAAGGGCAACATTATGGGCCCGCTCCGGTGGCAATCGGAACAGCAGGTTTCTCAGAAGGCCGTACATCGTCAAACTCCTTTCTCCGGGTGGCAGGAGTATACCGAAAGTTTTCCACACCATCTTGTGTAAACCCCAATTAGTCCCGAAAACCCCGCCCTGTATAGCCTCCCGACGCTTTTCCACGGAATCTGTGGATAACCCTGTTGAAAATTGCCGAGCAAGCGCCCCGACCCCTTGATAACTGCGCCAGCCTACAAATTGATCATTTTTTGATCAGTTATTTTCCCTTTATTTATCAATAGCTTAAATAGATAAAATTAACATTTGACGGCTTTGGTAACAAAATGCTAACGGGTAACCAATTCGTCATGATGTGCATAAATCGATCACAGCCAGGCCATTAATTCCACCCATTTCTACGTTTAATCCCGTTATACTGCCCTCATCGCGAAAAGCCCGGAGTGAATCCAATGGAACAGCCTGATCAACCCAGCCAGCAGCGCCAGAATAATCTCGAATCCGAGAAGCATGCGGCGACCCGGGTCACGATCATTGGCATGATTCTCGATGCCGTTCTGGGCATCATAAAAGTCATTGGCGGCACTCTTTTTAATTCCCAGGCGCTACTGGTGGATGGTATCCATTCATTTACCGATGTGGCATCGGATTGGGTGGTTCTGGCGGTCATGCGTCTGTCCCGTAAGGAGCCAGATGCGGACCATCCTTACGGACACCAGCGAATCGAAACCCTCGGCACTCTGGTACTGGGCAGCATTCTTATTGCCGTGGGCGCGGCCCTGGCCTGGGAGAACATTCTCAGGCTCCTGTCCGGTGAAGCGCAGCTGGTTCCGGGCTGGCCAGTGCTGGTAGCGGCCGCGGCCTCGGTAGCAGGCAAGGAATGGATCTACCGTTATACTCGCCATGTTGGCATGAAAATCCGCTCAGACCTGATCATTGCCAACGCCTGGCACAGCCGTACCGATGCATTTTCGTCAGTGGTCGTTCTGGTATCTACCATCGGTGCCATGCTGGGTTTCGTCTGGCTCGACGTGGTAGCCGCCGTCCTCATTGCAGCCATCATTGTGCACATCGGCTGGAAATTCACCTGGGACAGCGTGAAAGAACTGGTCGATACAGGTCTGTCCGAAGATGATACCCGGATGTTGAAAACCATTGCCCTGGAAACGGATGGCGTGCGAAATGTTCATGAACTGCGCAGCCGGCGGATGGGGCACGACATCCTGCTGGACGTACACCTGGTAGTTCGCCCGGAAATCAGCGTTTCCGAAGGGCATCAGATTGGTATGAAGGTGGTCACGGGCATGCGGGATGCCCTGGACAACATTCGGGACATCAACTTCCATATCGACGCCGAGAACGATGAGAAAGTGCCCCACGCCACCGACCCGGGGCTACCCGATCGCGAAGCACTTCGTCGCCTGCTGACGGAGAAGCTGGGAGAGCTACCACCACAAAGCCGGCTCCGGCTTCATTACCTCAAGAATCGCATCCACCTGGAAATCTTCCTGGTTGAAAACCATTCCGGGCCACACCTGACCACGGAACAGGTTCGAGCGGTTCTGGCAGACTACCCCTGGTTTGGCAGCGTCCGGGTCTGGGTCGCTGCCAACTGACGCGCCGGTTTAACGGCGCCGGTTCTCCTCCATGCGCGACAGGAATTCCTGCATCACCAGGGTATACAGCTCTCCGCCCAGGAACTTGTCTTCCACACCCGAGTCGATACTCGGGTTGTCATTCACTTCAATCACCGCCACCCGATTCCCGGCTTGTTTGATGTCGACACCGTAAAGCCCATTACCGATCAACCGGGTCGAATTCAATGCCGCCTGGATGACATTGCGAGGCACCTCGTAGGTGGGCATGGTTTCAAAACCGCCACTTTCCACTGTGGCACCACCGTGCTGGTAAATCTGCCAGTGACCTTTCACCATCAGATATTTACAGGCATAGATGGCCCGGCCGCCAAGCACACCAATGCGCCAATCGTAATCCGTGTAGAAGTACTCCTGAGCCAATACCAACGCAGACTGTTTGAACAGGTCTTTCAGCCCTGCCCGAAGTTCCTTTTCGTCCTTGGCTTTGATCACACCACGGGAAAAGGCGCCATCCGGAATTTTTATGACCACAGGAAAGCCCAGTTCATTACTCACCTGCTGTACCGCATCCTTCTGATCCTTTGAAAGGATCAGCGTTTTCGGTGTTGGCACCTTGTTGTTTTTAAGCAGGTCCGCCAGAAACACCTTGTTGGTGCAACGCAGAATCGACACCGGGTCGTCAATTACCACCATCCCCTCGGCCTCTGCCTTGCGAGCAAACCGATAGGTGTGGTGATCAATAGCGGTGGTTTCACGAATAAACAGACCATCATATTCCGGCAGGCGCATGTAATCCCGGCGGGTAACGCGCTCCACGTTAATTCCCAGCTTTCTGCCAGCACGCTCAAAACGCTTCAGGGCCATCTCATCGCTCGGAGGCAACTCTTCCTCCGGGTTCACCAGCATAGCCAGATCAAAACGGTAGCGGCGACGGGTGCGGGGTTTGCGCCAGATCATGCTGCTGAAGCGATCCAGGGCGGCCGCGAACAAATCCTGCTCGCGCTCGTCAAGATCCGCCGGTGCCGCCGGCTTCATGGTTTCGATCTGCCATTGTTTGCGGTGACGGAACACCACTTCCAGAATCGGGCACGGAAACCGCTCGAACAGGGCACGGGCCACGGGCTTCAGGTCCGGATGTTCGGCCTGGCCAAAATAGGTTCGGATTCGTACTTCATGGGTAGCGTCCCGGTCATCGGTGGCGGGATCGATTTCGGAGGCTGATTTTTCCAGCCACTGGATGACACTGCTGTCCAGCTCTTCGAGTTCAAGCGAAAACAGTCCCTTACGGCTCAGGTCGTTAAGTGTCATAACCGATGGCACCACGTGGTGCCCGCGCGCCTCGGCCAGCAACGAACAGTAATAGCCCCTGCTCAGATACCTGGCACTCTGGCACAGGTTTATCACCCGCACGCGGCTGTTAGCCGGGGCGGTGAACTGAAGGTATTGATCGAAAGTAAGCACGTCTTCGCTGGGGTAGTACGGTGCCCAGTCTTTGGCGCGATCTACAACGATGAGCAATCGGGACATAAAGCGGCATTCCTCCCTGAAGGTAGAGCCTGATAATTCCGGCAACAATACGCCCCATCACCTTGCCAGACAATCGCCTGAAGATGCGTGCTTTTACGCATCATCCGCTGCTATGACGGGATGGCATCTGTCTACCATAATAGCGGCAATGAGCGTGCCCGCCAGGCGCTACCTTTTTCTCGTTGACCGGGTTTACCAGACCATGACCGATGTAATGCTCCGCCAAGCCCATGCCAGTGATCTGGATGCCCTCGTTCAGCTGGAGAACCGCTGTTTTACCGAGGACAGAATATCCCGGCGCAGCTTCCGCCGCTTTCTGGAGATGCCCAGGGACCGACTGGTTATCGCCGAATTGAACGGCGAACTGGTGGGCTACTGCCTGGTGCTGATGAATGCAGCCACCCGGCTGGCTCGGATTTACTCGATTGCAGTCTCACCCGTTGCCCGCGGCCGCGGTGTGGGTGAAAGACTGGTCCGTGAGGCGGAGAAGGAAGCGGTTGAGGCTGATCGCATCATCATGCGGCTGGAAGTGCGTGAAGACAACACCGGGGCCATTTCCCTGTATCGTCGGCTGGGATATCGGCAGTTTGGCACCTACCGGGACTACTACGAAGATCACGGCGATGCCTTGCGGTTCGAGCGACGGATTCTCTACTACGAGCCCTCTCGCGAATTTCTTCCGGTGCCCTATTACCCCCAGACCACCGAGTTCACCTGCGGTCCGTCTGCATTAATCATGGCGATGGCGGCCCTTGACGAACAGCAACCAGTAAGCACGCTGGAGGAGCTGAAAATCTGGCGTGAAGCCACCACCATCTTCATGCTGGCCGGGCATGGCGGTTGTGGCCCCCATGGGCTTGCGCTATCTGCCTGGCACCGGGGCTTCGAGGCCAGTGCCTGGATCAGCCAGGAAGGCGCGCTGTTCAAAGATACGGTCCGCAACGAAGATAAAAAGCGGGTACTGGAACTGGTGCACGAGGGGTTCCTGCACGATATCGGGCAGACTGAAATCCAGCTGCATCACGACCCGCTAACCCTGGAGGCAATGGAGAAGGCCCTGCATGACGGGCGCATCCCTGTCATCCTGATCAGCACCTGGCAACTGAACCGGAGCCGGGTGCCGCACTGGGTAACCGTATGTGCCATCGACGAGGATTTCGTGTACCTGCATGACCCGGAAATCGATACCGAGGAAGGGGAAACCGTGGCCGACAAGCAATACCTGCCCATCGACCGACGGGTATTCGACAAGATGTCGCGCTATGGCCGCAACCAGCCCCTGCAGGCGGCAGTGATTGTCGGCCCCAAACGCCACTGATCAGCCGGTCCGCAGGGCCGCTTCCTTCAGTTCCGAAATCTGATCCCGCAGGCGCGCCGCGGTCTCGAAATCCAGATCCGCGGCGGCTTTGTACATCTCGTCTTCCAGTTTCGCCACTTCCTTGAGGACATCTTCCGGCGAGCGATTGCCTACCTTTACGCGATAATCCTCGGCTTCTTCAGCAGCCTTCTGCCCGGGACGCTCCGCTTTGCGCCGGCCACGACCACCGCCGCCCGCGGCACCCTCCATAATATCCGCGATCTTCTTGTTAAGACCGGTGGGGGTAATACCATGCTCCTCGTTGTGTGCCATCTGCTTGGCACGACGACGCTCGGTCTCATCAATGGCGCGCTGCATGGAACCGGTGATCCTGTCGCCATACAGAATGGCCTTGCCGTTCACGTTACGGGCGGCCCGACCAATGGTCTGTATGAGCGAACGCTCTGAGCGCAGGAAGCCTTCTTTATCCGCATCCAGTATTGCCACCAGTGACACCTCCGGCATATCCAGCCCCTCCCGGAGCAGGTTAATGCCCACCAGCACATCGAACTCACCCCGCCGCAGATCCCGAATAATCTCAACTCGCTCCACGGTATCGATATCTGAATGCAGATAACGCACTCGGATGTCGTGCTCCATCAGGAAGTCGGTCAGATCCTCGGCCATGCGCTTGGTAAGCGTTGTGACCAGCACCCGCTCATTCACCCCGACGCGCTGGTGAATCTCAGACAGCAGATCATCCACCTGGGTAGACGCGGGCCGAACCACAATCTCCGGGTCCAGCAGCCCGGTCGGTCGTACCACCTGCTCCACCACCTGGCCAGCATGCTCGGCCTCATAATTCCCCGGGGTGGCCGAAACAAAGATCATCTGGGGCGCAATTCGCTCCCACTCCTCAAACCGCATGGGGCGGTTGTCCAGTGCTGATGGCAGACGGAAACCGTACTCCACCAGGGTTTCCTTACGGGACCGGTCCCCTTTGTACATGGCGCCAATCTGCGGAATGGTCACGTGGGACTCGTCCACTACCAGCAAAGCGTTGGGTGGCAGGTAGTCAAACAGCGTGGGTGGCGCTTCACCGGGATTCCGCCCGGAGAGATAGCGGGAGTAGTTCTCGATACCATTGCAGTAACCGAGCTCCAGCATCATCTCGATGTCGTAGCGGGTACGCTCCTCCAGCCGCTGAGCTTCCACCAGCCGGTTGTTATCCCTCAGCTGCTGCAGCCGAACATCAAGCTCCTGCTTGATGTGCTCGACCGCATCCAGCACGGTCTGCCGGGGGGTGACATAGTGGGACTTCGGGTAAATGGTCACGCGCGGCACCCGCCTGAGCACCTCTCCGGTAAGCGGGTCAAAATAGCTCAGGTTCTCCACTTCATCATCGAACAGTTCGATGCGAATGGCTTCCTTCTCGGATTCTGCCGGGAAGACATCAATGACATCGCCCCGCACCCGATAATTGGCGCGATGGAACTCGATGTCATTGCGGGTGTACTGCAGTTCGGCCAGCCGCCGCAGGATATACCGTTGATCCATCTGGTCACCCCGGTCCAGGTGCAGCATCATTTTCAGATAGGATTGCGGATCACCCAGACCGTAGATGGAAGAAACCGTCGCGACAATGATGGCATCCGGGCGCTCCAGCAAAGCCTTGGTGGCCGACAGCCGCATCTGCTCAATGTGCTCATTGATGGAGGCGTCTTTTTCGATAAAGGTATCGGAAGACGGTACGTAGGCCTCCGGCTGGTAGTAATCGTAGTAGGAGACGAAGTACTCCACTGCGTTATCGGGGAAGAACTCCTTGAACTCGCCATAGAGCTGCGCCGCCAGGGTCTTGTTATGGGCCATGATGATGGTTGGCCGCTGGACCTGCTGAACCACATTGGCAATGGTGAAAGTCTTGCCAGAACCGGTTACCCCGAGCAGGGTTTGATGGGCAAGCCCGGACTCAATGCCGTCAACCAGTCCCGCAATCGCTTTAGGCTGGTCACCAGCAGGTTGGTAGGGCGAATCGACGCGAAAAGCCCCTTCCCTCGCACTGGATGCTTTGTTGACCATATCTGGCGTTTTAACCTCCGGACACCGGAAACGACCGAATATTTGCGTCGCATCCTCAAGAAATTTAGCGTTCTGGCAGCTTCATGATACCATCTGTGCGATCGACGGCTGGGTGAAAAATCAGCCAGTAACTTTGGCTCCAGTTGCCCGGCCGATCGCAGCCCAATAAGACGCAGCTTTAAGGAGCTCAAGTTTGGACCTTCAACTTTCCAGCCGAGTACAGGCGATCAAGCCTTCCCCCACCCTCGCAGTTACCAACAAAGCCGCAGAACTCCGCGCGGCCGGCCAGGATATTATCGGCCTCGGTGCTGGCGAGCCTGACTTCGACACCCCCGATCACATCAAACAGGCGGCTATCGACGCCATCAACAACGGCCAGACCAAGTACACCGCCGTGGATGGTACGCCCGCGCTGAAGAAAGCGATTATTGCGAAGTTCAAACGGGACAACGGCCTGGAATACGAAGCCAACCAGATACTGGTAAGCAGTGGTGGCAAACAGAGCTTTTTCAACCTCGCCCTGGCGACACTGAATGAAGGCGACGAGGCCATCATTCCCGCACCCTACTGGGTTTCCTACCCGGATATGGTGCTGGTGGCCGAAGGCAAACCGGTGATCATCGAAACCACCGCAGAGACTCGCTTCAAGATCACGCCGGAACAGCTGGAAAACGCCATTACTGAGCGCACCCGCCTGTTCGTGATCAACAGCCCGTCCAACCCCAGTGGCATGGCTTACACCATGGAAGAGCTGCAGGCCATCGGTGAGGTGCTTAAAAAGCACCCGAACATCATGATTGCCACCGACGATATGTACGAGCCGATCCTGTGGACTGGCAAGCCGTTCTGCAACATCCTGAACGCTTGCCCGGAGCTGTATGACCGCACCTTCGTACTGAACGGTGTCTCCAAGGCCTACTCCATGACTGGCTGGCGTATCGGCTATGCCGCTGGCCCGGCAAAAATCATCGGTGCCATGAAGAAGATCCAGTCTCAGAGCACCTCCAACCCCTGCTCTATCTCCCAGGCCGCCGCAACAGCCGCTCTGGACGGCGATCAGGCGTGCGTGGGCGAGATGGTCAAGGCTTTCAGGGAACGCCACGACTGGCTGGTAGCGGCCCTGAACAAACTGCCTGGTGTGGACTGCCTGAACGGTGACGGCACCTTTTATGTCTTCCCGAGCTTCCAGGGTGCCATCGATGCCACTGACGGCGTGAGCACCGATGTGGAATTCGCCGAGAAGCTGCTGACCGAAGCCGGCGTGGCTCTGGTTCCGGGCTCTGCGTTTGGCTGCCCGGGGCACATGCGGCTGAGCTTTGCCACCAGCATGGATAACCTGCAGAAGGCTGTCGAGCGTTTGCAGAAGGCTCTTGGCTAAAATTTTAAGCTGAGGGGTTGACGGGGCGGTATGGCCAACATAATATACGCGCCTCGTCACACGACGACGTTCCCCGATAGCTCAGTTGGTAGAGCAACGGACTGTTAATCCGTTTGTCGCTGGTTCGAGCCCAGCTCGGGGAGCCACTATTTCGAAAGCCCGCTAGTTCTCTGAATTAGCGGGCTTTTTCGTGCGTTACGCTATGCTCAAGGCACCGAACCCAGCCTGCTTGTAATAAGCCGTGGCGTGATGGGAAGTCCTTTCCAAAAACCGCTACAAGCACATCCATGTGCGCTTCTCTCCGGCCATCCATGGCCTCCGAAATTTTTGGAAAGGACTTCCCATCACACCAATCAAGCCAAGGCGTAATAGTCAAAAAACTGCGTGCATTAAGTACCTGATAAACACACATCAGAAACCATCGAACTTCAATGCTGAAAAAACAACAGCAAGCTTCTCCGTTCTATTTAGTTAGCGTTACCACTATGGATGATGTGCTATGGATGGTGCTCCCTCCCGAAAATGTCGGAGGCCATGGATGGCCGGAGAGAAGCGCACATGGATGTGCTCGTAGCGGTTTTCGGGAGGGAACACCATCCATGGCGCCCGCACCAAACTAGCAGGCTAGGAATCGATAACTAACCCCAAACCAGACATCAAGATGAAACCACCTCGGCATAGATAGCTTTCAAAGCAGCCAAGGGGTCCGGCGCCTGGGTAATCGGGCGACCAATCACCAGGTAGTCAGATCCAGCCTTAAGGGCATCGGTCGGGGTCATGATGCGTTGCTGGTCCCCTTTGTCTGCGGTCAGCGGTCGAATTCCCGGCGTGATCAGTTGGAAGTCACTGCCCTGCTCCGCTTTCAGACGCGGGGCTTCCTGAGCCGAGCAAACCACGCCGTCCAGGCCGCTGTTTTTGGTCAGGGTTGCCAGACGGGAAACATGGGCTTCTGCCGAACTGGTTATACCGATACCAGCAAGGTCCTCGTCAGACATGCTGGTCAACACGGTAACCGCGATCAGGAGCGGGCGATCATTGCCGAACGATTCCAGGCGCTCTCGGCAGGCTACCATCATCTTCTCGCCCCCTGAGGCATGCACATTCACCATCCACACGCCCAGCTCTGCAGCGGCAGCCACAGCAGCCGAGGTGGTATTAGGGATATCGTGAAATTTCAGATCCAGGAAAATATCAAACCCGCGACTCTGGAGCGCTTTTACCAGATCCGGGCCTGAGCGCGTAAACAGCTCCTTGCCCACTTTCAGGCGGCATTTTGCCGGATCAAGCTGATCAGCCAGGGCCAAGGCGGGATTCTGGGAAGGAAAGTCGAGCGCGACGATGATTTTCGGGTCGTTCAGGTTTTGCACGTTCAGGTTCCTGGGTAGAAAGGTAATCGGGATGGGTCAAAGCGAGGTTATTCCGCCTCTACGCCCTGAATGGGACGCACGGTTTCCCACTGTTTGCAGCTTGGGCACAGCCAGTGTAACTGTTGGCCGGAGAATCCGCAGCTTACGCAACGATAGACCGGGCGGTTGGCGAGAATCAGGTGCCCTATTCTGCTGACAAGGCGCCCTTCATCGGTGGTCATGCCTTTTTCATAGCCCGCCATCTCCACCAACCGCAAAAGCCCTCGCACGGAGGGCCTGGTCTCCAGCTCCATGCGCAGTAGATCAATGGCCGCCGGCCGGCCGGAGGAACGCTCAACTGACTCCACCAGGGCCAGCAGCAGGCTGGTACTGGGATACTGCTCATAGAGCTTACGAAGCTTTTTATAAAGGCGTGAAACATCACCATGCTCACGCTCCAGCTTCATCAATCGGTCTATCGCTTCCGGACCGAACTCCGGATTCTGGTCGAAAATTTTCAGGGACTGGTTTGCCGCCTCCCGAAAATTGCCCTGCCGAATCTGGAGCTTCATCAGCAGCAGGGTTGCCCGCACACAGGAGCGGTCGTAATCCAGCGCTTCTTTCGCCAGCTTCTGCGCTGTCCAGCGGTCGTCGTTACGGCTCAGGGCGCCATCAGACAATTCGCAGGTAATGTAGGCCAGCGCTTTGAAGGTAGCAGGATCCGCATCACCACGAGTGAGGGTTTTTGCCACCTGGGCCGCTTTCTCCCACTCTCTCTCCTGCTGATAGAGCTCAATCAACGCAGTGGCTGAGCGGCGCCCGTACTCGCGGTCGCCCATCAACTGGTGAAACAGTGCTTCGGCCCGGTCGAGCAATCCGGCATTCAGATAGTCTATTGCCAGTTCCTGGGTAACCTGGGGCGAATAACGGGCCGGCAGCTCAGGCCTGGCAAGAAGATTCTGGTGAATCAGAATGGCGCGGTCTGTCTCTCCCTTGTTCCGGAAATGGCTGCCAATGGAGAGATGCAAGCTGACGGTGTCTTTGTTGACGGCAAGGGATTGAACGAAGTTCTCGACAGCCTGATCAGAGTAGTTGGTAAAGAGAAACTGCAGACGGTCCCGAACGGAATCCTCGTCCATAATGGCTCGGGAGGCGCGACCAGAGCGGTTTCCGTATCGACCTACAGCCCAGCCAGCGGCAACGGCCGCCGTCAGAAGCAGCCACTGAAACAGCATGTCCATCAAAGTGCCCGGTCGTTTTGTGCCCTGGATTTTTCGAGTGCGTGCTCTGTCCGCTCAAGACGCTTCTGCAGATGACGGCGCGATACAGACGTCCGGACGGTAGCCATGGTAGTCACAAGCACCCCAACCAGTGCACCAATCACAAACGCCATGATGATCCAGACAGCAACGCCATGGGGCTGGGTTTCGAACAACAGGAAGTTGAGCGAGACCGCCATCTGATTATTCAGGGAAAACACCAGCGCCAGAAGAATCAGAACCAGAACCAGCAAGGTAATTAGGATCTTCCGCAGTCCTGCCATGTCTTAAGCGCTCCCAACGGGTCAGATGCCCGGTATGTGAGGTTTCGTGTGTTAATTGCCTTCTCGGGGCCTCAGAAACCTTTTTTCATGCTGTCGTTGACCTGCTCTCGCAGCTCTTTGCCGGGCTTGAAGTGCGGCACAAACTTGGCTGGCAGTTGCACGGCGTCTCCGGTTTTCGGGTTACGTCCGGTGCGGGCAGCCCGATGATGCAGGGAAAAACTGCCAAATCCACGGATCTCAATTCGCTGGCCGTCGGCAAGGGACTGAGACATATGCTCGATGATGCTTTTCACCGCGAGCTCAACATCCTTTACGGAGAGCTGAGTCTGCTTCGAAGCGATCAGTTCAACCAGTTCGGACTTCGTCATGAGGCTTTTCCCTCTGTCGTTATTATTCCGCAGCAAATTACCGGGTCCCAATGCCTCTAGTTTAGCCAAACCAGAAAAAAACACAAAAAAAACGGGCTCTTAGAGCCCGTTTTTTTGACACCAACCGGAAACTTAGTCCTTGTTAGCGTTCTGCTGCTGCATCTGCTCCTTGATCAGGTCACCGATAGTGGTGGCACCTGAGGATTCTGCAGCCTTACTGCGTACGTTTTCCAGGGCCTGCTTGTCGTCCTCAACGTCTTTGGACTTGACAGACAGGTTGATCACGCGGTTTTTGCGATCGATGCTGATGATCTTCGCTTCAACTTCTTCGCCTTCCTTCAGAACGTTACGCGCGTCTTCTACGCGGTCACGGCTGATTTCAGAGGCTTTCAGTACCGCTTCAACTTCTTCGTTCAGGGCAATGGTGGCGCCTTTGGCGTCAACCGCAGATACGGTGCCCTTAACGATGGAGCCCTTGTCGTTCAGCTGAACGAACTCGGCAAACGGATCGCTTTCCAGCTGTTTGATGCCCAGGGAGATGCGCTCACGCTCTGGATCAACAGACAGGATAACGGTTTCAACTTCGTCGCCCTTCTTGTATTCGCGAACGGCTTCTTCGCCAGTCTCGTTCCAGCTGATGTCAGACAGGTGAACCAGACCATCGATGCCACCGTCCAGGCCGATGAAGATACCGAAGTCCGTGATGGACTTGATCTTGCCGGAGATACGGTCGCCCTTGTTGAAGTTGCTGGAGAAATCTTCCCACGGGTTGGCAACGCACTGCTTGATGCCCAGAGAGATACGACGACGCTCTTCGTCAATATCCAGGATCATCACTTCTACTTCGTCACCTACCTGAACAACCTTGGACGGATGGATGTTCTTGTTGGTCCAATCCATTTCGGATACGTGGACCAGACCTTCAACACCCTCTTCCAGCTCGGCAAAGCAGCCGTAGTCGGTCAGGTTGGTTACGCGAGCAGTAACCTTGGA
The DNA here is from genome assembly GCF_041155085.1 of Marinobacter sp. RI1. Taxonomy (NCBI): domain Bacteria; kingdom Pseudomonadati; phylum Pseudomonadota; class Gammaproteobacteria; order Pseudomonadales; family Marinobacteraceae; genus Marinobacter; species Marinobacter sp. RI1. The sequence goes on along the minus strand of NZ_AP031605.1, from coordinate 2,234,341 downwards.
ACCTTCCGGGTAACGACCTTTGATGTCGACCCAGGGATCTTCGCCCAGCTGCTTCAGACCCAGAGACACACGGTTGCGCTCACGGTCAAACTTCAGGACTTTAACATTGATTTCGTCGCCCACATTCACGATTTCGCTCGGATGCTTGATGCGCTTCCAGGCCATATCAGTGATGTGCAGCAGGCCGTCAACACCGCCCAGGTCTACGAATGCACCGTAGTCGGTCAGGTTCTTGACGATACCCTTGATTTCCAGACCTTCGGTCAGGGTTTCCAGCAGAGCTTCACGCTGCTCGCTGTTTTCAGCTTCCAGAACGGCGCGGCGGGAAACAACCACGTTGTTACGCTTCTGGTCCAGCTTGATAACCTTGAATTCAAGCTCTTTGTTCTCCAGGTGCGCAGTGTCGCGAACCGGACGAACGTCTACCAGGGAACCCGGCAGGAAGGCACGGATGCCGGCCAGATCAACAGTGAAACCACCTTTGACCTTGCCATTGATAATACCCTTGACCACTTCCTCAGCTTCGAAGGACTTCTCGAGAACCTTCCACGCTTCAGCGCGCTTGGCCTTTTCACGGGACAGACGGGTTTCACCGAAACCGTCTTCAACTGCATCGAGAGCCACATCGACAACATCGCCGACAGCTACTTCCAACTCGCCTTTTTCGTTCAGGAACTGGGAGGCGGGGATAACGCCTTCGGACTTCAGTCCGGCGTTAACGGTGACCCAGTCGTTGTCGACGTCAACTACGGTTCCCTGGACGATGGAACCCGGTTGCATGTCAATTTCTTTTAGACTTTCTTCAAAAAGATCCGCAAAGCTCTCGCTCATTATGTGCCCTATATGATCAACGCAAGTGTGCTCCGTGTCACCAGCAACACGGTCTGTTAACGATGTCCGGAATCAGCCAGCGGCTGGCAGAGTACGCTGTTCCGGCATTTCAACGACAAAAAGGTGTAGTCAGGCCTGACCTGCTGCGGCCATACACCTGTCTAACACCTCTTCGATACTCAAACCCGTAGAATCAATGACTTGCGCATCATCTGCAGGCTTGAGGGGGGCCGCAGAACGGTTCATATCCCGCTCGTCACGTACCCGTATCTCCTCTAAAAGGGCGTCAATGTTAACATCGACACCTGCTTCCTTCAACTGATTGTAGCGCCTGCGGGCCCGCTCCTCGGCACTGGCGGTCAGGAAGATTTTGACCGGTGCATCCGGAAAGACCACCGTACCCATATCGCGCCCATCGGCCACCAGCCCGGGCGCCACCCGGAAATCCCGCTGGCGCTGCAACAAGGCATCGCGCACCGGTTGCATGACGGCGACTTTTGACGCGTTATCACCGCAGGTCTCGGTGCGGATTTCGGAGGTAACATCTTCCCCGGCCAACAGAACCTTCGCAGGCTCACCCGGAGGCGTCGGCATGAACGCAACATCGAGCCCTGCGGCAACCCGAACCAGTGCCGGCTCGTCGTCCAGCGCAACCCCTTGGCGGGCAGCCGCCAGGGCCGTCAGCCGATACAAGGCACCACTGTCGAGCAGATGCCAGCCCAGTTTGCGGGCCAACATCTGGGTAACGGTACCCTTGCCAGAACCGCCAGGGCCGTCAACCGTAATTACCGGTGCCTTGCTATTACTCATCAATCACTACCTTCTGCGTTAATTCGAATACCTGTCTGCAATGCCAGATCAACAAAACCCGGGAACGATGTAGCCACGTTGGCGCAATCGTTGATCCGGATAGGTCCGGTTGCGCGCAATGATGCCACCGCAAACGACATGGAAATGCGATGATCACCATGGCTTTCCACGGTACCGCCGCCTATTTCCTGGCCGCCATCTATAATGATGCCGTCGGGTGTCACGGTGGTCTCCACACCCAGAGCCGCGAGACCGTCCGCCATCACCTGGATACGATCACTCTCTTTCACCCGAAGTTCCTCGGCGCCGCGCAATACCGTGCGCCCTTCGGCACAAGTTGCAGCGATAAACAATACCGGGAACTCGTCGATAGCCAGCGGCACCTGCTCTTCCGGAATGTCGATGCCCTTCAAACGGGCTGACTGTACCCGAAGATCGGCTACCGGCTCTCCACCGATGACCTTCTCATTGAACACTTCAATGTTGGCACCCATCTGTTTCAGGATATTGATTACACCTACACGGGTGGGGTTCATGCCAACGTGGCGAAGCGTCAGGTCAGAATCTTCGGCAATACTGGCCGCCACCAGGAAAAACGCGGCCGAGGAAATATCAGCCGGCACATCAATGGCGCAAGCAGACAGTTTGCCTCCACCGGTGACACTGGCAGTCGCACCATCGCGGTGAACGTGGTAACCGAAACCCTCCAGCATGCGCTCGGTATGATCCCGGGTTGGCGCCGGCTCAGTCACCGAGGTAACACCCTCAGCGTAGAGTCCCGCCAGCAGCAGACAGGATTTCACCTGGGCACTGGCCACCGGCATTTCGTAATGAATGCCAGTGAGTGCATGTCCACCCCGAATCTTCAACGGCGGCCGACCACCCTCACCGGTGTCGATGACCGCTCCCATGGCACGCAGTGGATCTGCCACGCGCCCCATAGGCCGCTTCGACAAACTGGCATCGCCCGTGAGCTCAGAATCGAAGGGCTGAGCGGCCAGCAATCCGGCAAACAGGCGCATGGCCGTACCCGAGTTACCCAGATACAACGGGCCACGGGGCGCCTGCAGGCCTTTCATACCGACGCCGTGAATGCGCACGAAGCCGTCATCCGGACCTTCGATGGTGACGCCCATATCCCGGAACGCCTGCAGGGTGGCAAGACTGTCCTCCCCCTCCAGGAAGCCCTTCACTTCGGTTGTCCCCTCAGCCAGGGCACCGAGCATGATGGAACGGTGAGACATGGACTTGTCGCCCGGAACCCGGATGTCACCTCTCACGGTGCCGCCCGGCTGCATTTGGAAAGTCACCTGTTTATCGCTGTTGTTAGTCACGTACGCCTGTCCTGAAAGCATTTTGGAAAAATGTTCCCGCGCCGCCTTGGCACGGCTGAAAACCCTGAGCAACGTGGCACCATCGCCACAGGCAATGGCAGCGCGGAGTTGATCCAGATCTTCGGTAAAGTGGTCTATTACCCGGAGTACGGCATCCCGATTGGAGAGAAAAATGTCGTGCCACATCACCGGATCGCTTGCGGCAATCCGGGTAAAATCACGGAACCCACCTGCGGCATAGCGGAAGATATCCATATTCTCATCTTCGCCCGCCAGAGTGTCTACCAGCGAAAAAGCGATCAGGTGGGGTAAATGGCTGGTGGCCGCGAGCACCTCATCGTGATACCCCACCGACATGGTAAGCACGGTCGCACCGGCACCTTCCCAGACGGTCCGCAAACGATTCAGGCCATCTTGGTCGGCATTTTGCGACGGCGTCAGGATCACCTTGTGATTGGCAAAGAGATCGGGCCGGGCCGCACGGATACCGCTCTTCTCGGAACCGGCAATGGGATGGCCGGGTATTACCCAGGGCGGCAGCTCACCAAACACTGCCTCCACATCAGCAACAAAACTGGACTTGGTACTACCCACATCAGAAAGGATGGCGCCCTCTTCGAGAACGGGCCGAATTTGTTCCAACACCGCACGGGTGGCCCGCACCGGAACGGCCAACACCACCAGATCACTGCCCTTTACGGCCTGCTCGATGGAATCCGCAGCCTCGTCTATTACACCCAGTTCAACGCCGAGAGCCAGTTCATCCTGACGGGTATCAAAACCGGTCACCATTCCCGCAAGCTGTTGCGTGCGTATGGCGCTGGCCAGAGAACCGCCAATCAGCCCCAGGCCGATAACCGCAACCCGACGAAAAGGCGCACTCGGAACTGTCACTTCATGCCCCCAGCCCTGCTGACGCCAATGCCTCAGCCAGCGCATCAAGAAAACGTTCATTTTCTTGCGGAAGGCCGACCGATACACGCAGGTGCCGGGGCATGCCATAACCAGCGACGGGCCGAACAATCACGCCATGGGCCAACAAGGCCTGATAGATACCGGCGGCTGGCTCACCCACTTCCACGGCAATGAAGTTGCCTGCCGAAGGGATGTAGGGAAGCCCCATGCGATCGAAGCCTTCCGCCAGTTGTTGCAGGCCGGCTTCGTTCACCTCCCGGGATTTCTGCAGATAGGCTTCATCCTCAAGAACAGCTGTGGCCGCCGCCAGGGCAACGGTATCGACATTGAATGGCTGGCGAACCCGGTTCAGGATGTCAGCAATGGCCGGAGAACTGATGCTGTAGCCCACTCGCAACGCTGCAAGCCCCCACGCCTTGGAAAAGGTGCGGCAGACAATCAGGTTCGGGTATTTGTCCAGCAGTCGAATACCATCCGGGTACTCGTCACCAACAAGGTATTCGCAGTAGGCCTCATCCAGAACAACCAAAACCTGTTCAGGGATACGATCCAGAAACGCTTCAATCGCATCGGCGGTGTGCACGGTACCGGTGGGATTATTCGGATTAGCAACAAACACCAGCTTGGTGCGCTCGGTCACCGCGTCGGCCATGGCATCCAGATCATGCCCCCAGTCTTTTGCAGGCACCGCCACACCTCGGGCGCCAATCGCCTGGGTTACCAGCGGGTATACTGCGAAGGCATACTGGGAAAACACCACTTCGCTATCAGAGTCGACGAAACACCGGGCAATGACTTCCAGCACATCGTTGGAACCATTCCCGAGGGTGATCTGGCTCATTTCCACGCCAAAGCGACAGGCCAGAGCCTGCTTCAGATCAAAGCCATTGCCGTCCGGGTACAGGCACATTTCGTCGAGGGCATTTCGGGCGGCCGATACCGCTTTCTCACTCGGCCCAAGCGGGTTCTCATTGCTGGCCAGCTTGATGATCTCCGACGGATTCAATCCCAGCTCCCGGGCCAGCTCTTCAATCGGCTTGCCGGGCTGGTACGGAGACAGAGCCTGAACACCTTTTACCGCAAGACTCTGGTAATCCACTGACATTGAACTCTCCTCAGGATCGACATTTGAAATCAAAGTACGCCGATGGGATAGGACCCCAGGCGCTTCAGCTCCACGGCTTCTTCATCAATTTCAGCCAGTACCTTGCTGATCCTGTCATCCTGCATGTGACCTTCGAAATCAATGTAGAAAACATAAGCCCAGGTGCCACTGGGCGAAGGCCGCGTTTCAATCCGTGTCAGACTGATGCCGTGACGGTGGAACGGCTCCAGCAGCTGATACAGAGCGCCCGGTTTGTTGCGCATGGAGACCAGAATCGAGGACTTGTCCTGGCCACTGGCCGGCACCTCTTCCCGCCCAATGATCAGGAAGCGGGTGGTATTGTCCGGGCGATCCTCAATGCTGTTAGCCAGCTTTTCCAGACCGTACAGCTCCGCCGCCATATCTCCGGCAATCGCCGCCGCGCCCGGCTCTTCAGCCGCGCGGCGCGCCGCCTCGGCATTGCTGGAAACGGTAATACGCTCAATACCGTAGCGATGTGTATCCAGCCACTGCCGGCACTGGGCGAACGACTGCTGATGGGAATAGATGCGGGTAATTTCCTCATCCTTGTGCTTCGGCGATACCAGCAGATGATGATGAATGCGAAGCTGCACCTCACCGCAGATTTTCAACGGCGAAGACATGAACATATCCAGGGTGTGATTGATCATACCCTCAGTGGAATTCTCCACCGGCACCACACCGTAATGCGCCGCACCGGATTCCACCTCGCGGAATACCGCATCAATCGCAGGCAGCGGCACGCTGACGACAGAGTGGCCGAAGTGTTTGAGCGCCGCCGCCTGGGTGAAGGTGCCTACCGGGCCCAGGAAGGCAATATGCATGGGCTTTTCCAGCGCCAGGCAAGCCGACATGATCTCACGGAACAGCCGCGCCATCTCTTCAGCGGGCAAAGGCCCCGGGTTCTTTTCCTTGATCCGGCGCAACACCTGAGCTTCGCGCTCAGGCCGGTAAAAGAATACATCCTCACCGGGATTGGCCGCCATTTTGACATGGGCCACTTCCTGCGCACATTTCGCCCGGGCACTGATCAGCTCCATGATCTGCTGATCGAGGGCGTCGATCTCCTCCCTTAATTCCCCCAGGCGGGTCTTCTCATCCGTCATGATCAGCCCCGCTCCTTCGCAAATTCCGCCATGTAGTCGATCAGGGCGTCGACACCTTCTTCCGGCATAGCGTTGTAGATGCTGGCACGCATACCACCGACGGAGCGATGCCCCTGCAGGTTGAGCAGATGCCGGGCTTCAGCGCCTTTCAGAAATTCAGCATTAAGCGCATCATCGGCCAGAGTGAACGGTACGTTCATCCAGGAGCGGAAGCGTGGTTCAATGGGGTTGGCGTAGAAATCGTTGGCATCAATGAAGCCATACAGCTTCTTTGCTTTCCGGGCGTTCATCTCGCCCATGGCTTGAACACCGCCCTGCTCTTTCAGCCACTTGAACACCAGCCCGGACAGGTACCAGGAATAGGTCGCCGGGGTGTTGTACATGGAGCCGTTATCGGCGATGACCTGATAGTTCATCATGGTCGGCGTCTCTTTCCGGGCCTTACCCAGGAGATCCTTACGGATAATTACCACCACCAGGCCCGAGGGGCCGATGTTCTTCTGGGCGCCGGCATAGATCAGACCGAATTTGCTGATATCCAGCGGCCGGGACAGCATGGTGGAAGACATATCCGCCACCAGCGGCACATTGCCACTGTCCGGAATAAAATCGTATTCCAGGCCACCGATGGTTTCGTTCGGCGTGTAATGCAGGTAAGCGGCATCGGCACTGGTATTCCAGCCGGACTGATCCGGAATGGTGGTAAACCCGCTGTCTTCAGAGCTGGCAACCACATTCACATTACCGTAGCGCTTGGCTTCGGCAATGGCCTTTTTCGACCAGATACCGGTGTTCACGTAATCGGCCGAGGCCTTGTCACCAAGCAGATTCAGCGGAATGGTCGAGAACTGGCTGGAAGCTCCACCCTGCATGAAGAGTACAGCGTAATCATCTGAAATACCGGCCAATTCACGGAGATCCTTCTCAGCCGCTTCTGCAATGGCAACAAACTCATCGCTGCGATGGCTCATCTCCATCACCGACATGCCGGTGCCGCGCCAATCGAGCATTTCGCTCTGGGCCTGCTTCAGCACAGCTTCCGGCAAGGTGGCCGGACCAGCACAGAAATTGAACGCCCTGCTCATTCTTCGGTTTCCTCGCCTTCCACTTCTTCTTCATCATCGGATTCTGCAATCCGCTCCACACCCACCAGGCGCTCATCTTCCTGGGCCAGACGGATCAGACGCACGCCCTGGGTATTCCGGCTCAGTACCGACACCTCATCAGTGCGGGTACGCACCAGTGTGCCCTTGTCGGAGATCAGCATCATCTGGTCGCCATCAAACAGTTGCAGCGCAGTCACCAGATTACCGTTTCGCTCGGAGCACTGCATGGCGATAACGCCCTGACTGCCACGGCTGTAGGCCGGGAATTCATCAATGGCCGTGCGCTTGCCATAACCATGCTCACTGGCCGTCAGAATCACACCGCCTTCCTGCGGAATGATCAGGGACACGACATGGTGGCCTTCCGGCATCTTGATACCGCGGACACCACGAGCCGTCCTGCTCATCGGGCGAACCTGCTCTTCCTGGAAGCGCACCGCTTTACCGGCACTGGAGAACAGCATCACTTCGGCAGAACCATCGGTAATGGCGGCACCAATCAGGGTGTCACCCTCATCGAGATTCAGGGCAATCAGGCCACTGCTGCGTGGGCGCGAGAAGTTCGGCAGCGGTGTCTTCTTGACCACACCGGCCGAGGTGGCCATCAGCACAAACTGATCTTCCGGGTAATCCCGTACCGGCAGGAAGGTGGTAATACGCTCTCCTTCGTCCAGCGGCAGAATGTTGACCATGGGGCGACCACGGGAGCCACGGCTACCGCGGGGAATCTCGAACACCCGCAGCCAGTACACCTTACCCTTGTTGGAGAAGCACAGAATGGTGTCGTGGGAATTCGCAACCAGCAGCTTCTCGATAAAGTCTTCGTCCTTCATCGACGTTGCCGCTTTACCCCGGCCACCACGGCGCTGGGCCTGGTAATCCTCAACGGCCTGGGTCTTGGCATAGCCACTGTGGGAAATAGTCACCACCAGATCTTCTTCGTCGATCAGGTCTGCGATGGTCAGGTCGCGACGGGAGCTGGTGATCTCGGTACGGCGCTCATCGCCATACTGGCTGACAATTTCTGCCAGTTCGTCACGAATCACCTGCATCAGACGCTCGGGGTCGCCCAGGATATCCAGCAGATCGGCAATCTTCTCCAGGATTTCCTTGTACTCGTTCTGGAGCTTTTCGGTTTCCAGACCGGTCAGGCGGTGCAGTCGCAGATCCAGAATCGCCTGGGCCTGCTCCGGCGACAGGTGGTACAGGCCTTCTCGGAGGCCATAAATCTCCGGCAAATCATCCGGGCGGCAAGCATCTTCACCTGCACGCTCCAACATCGCGAGTACGTCGCCAGGCGCCCAGCCCTTGTCCATCAGCTTTTCTTTCGCTTCTGCAGCAGAGGGCGACTGTTTGATCAACTCGATGATTTCATCAATGTTGGCCAGGGCAACGGTGAGACCTTCCAGAATATGGCCCCGCTCACGAGCCTTGCGCAGCTCATAAATGGTGCGGCGGGTGACCACTTCCCGACGATGACGCACAAACGCATCGAGCATTTCTTTCAGGTTCAGGGTCTTGGGCTCGCCGTTGATCAGCGCCACCATGTTGATACCGAACACGGTTTCCAGCTGAGTCTGGGCGAACAGATTGTTGATGATCACATCCGGGTTCTCGCCCCGACGCAATTCGATCACAACCCGGATACCTTCCTTGTTCGATTCATCACGCAGCTCAGAGATACCTTCCAGGCGCTTTTCCTTCACCAGTTCCGCGATCTTCTCGATCAGACGGGCCTTGTTCAGCTGGTAAGGCAGCTCGGTGATGATGATGGATTCGCGGCCGGTCTTCTTGTCCTGCTCAATCTCGTGGCGGGCACGGATATAAATGCGGCCACGTCCTGTGCGGTATGCTTCCACGATACCGGCACGGCCATTGATGATGCCCTGGGTGGGGAAGTCCGGGCCCGGGATGAATTCCATCAGCTCATCGACCGTGAGATCCGGGTTATCGATCAGTGCCAGGCAGCCGTTCACCACTTCCGTCAGGTTGTGGGGTGGAATATTGGTCGCCATACCCACGGCAATACCGGAGGAGCCGTTCACTAGCAGGTTAGGCACACGGGTCGGCAGGACTTCCGGAATACGTTCGGTGCCGTCGTAGTTGTCTACGTAATCGACGGTTTCCTTGTCGAGATCCGCCAGCAGCGAATGGGCGATCTTCTCCATGCGGATTTCGGTGTAACGCATGGCGGCGGCATTGTCGCCGTCGATGGAACCGAAGTTACCCTGGCCGTCTACCAGCGGGTAGCGCAGGGAGAATGGCTGGGCCATTCGAACGATGGTGTCGTATACCGCAGAGTCACCGTGGGGGTGATATTTACCGATAACGTCACCCACCACACGGGCGGACTTCTTGTAGGCCTTGTTCCAGTCGTTACCCAACTCGGACATGGCGAACAGCACCCGGCGGTGTACCGGCTTCAGGCCGTCCCGGACATCGGGTAATGCCCGGCCAACGATAACGCTCATGGCGTAGTCGAGGTAGGACTGTTTCAACTCGTCTTCAATATTGACCGGCAGGATCTCTTTGGCTAACTCACCCATCGAGAAAGGTTCCTTTGCGTTATCTGGAAGTCGTTCCGGGGCCGTTTCCGGGCCCCGTCTTTATTCTTCAACAAGCCGCCAAGCATACCACAGACCGCCCCCACCGGGGGCAACTGTGGTAAAGCCTTAATCAAACACCACGGTCTTGTTTTCGTAGGTAATCACGCGGTCTTCAATGTGGGACCGCAGGCCCCGGGCCAGAACATTTTTCTCCACATCCTTACCCAGGCGAACCATGTCTTCGATGGAGTCGCTGTGACTGATCCGAATGACGTCCTGCTCGATGATCGGGCCCTCGTCCAGATCCTGGGTGACATAGTGGCAGGTGGCACCAATCAGCTTCACACCCCGGCTGTAGGCCTGATGGTATGGGCGGGCACCCGCAAACGACGGCAGGAAGCTGTGGTGAATATTGATCACCTTGCCGGAGTACTTTCCGCACAGCTCGGCAGGCAGAATCTGCATGTAACGGGCCAGGACCACCACGTCGGTTTCGTATTGCTGGAACAGCTCGTCGATATGGGCGAAGGCCTCAGCCTTGTTCTCTTTACTCACCGGCACATGGTGGTAAGGAATCTCGTGCCACTCCACCATACGGCGCAGATCATCGTGGTTGGAAATCACCGCAACGATCTCGCAGTTGAGCTCTTTGCTGTGCCAGCGGTGCAACAGATCGGCGAGGCAGTGTGATTCCTTGCTGCACATCAGGATAACCCGCTTGGGGCGCGCGGAATCGGCAATGTGCCAGTTCATGTTGAACTCGCGGGCAATCGGCTCAAAGGCGGCACGGAACTGATCCAGCCCGAACGGTATCGATTCGGCCTTGATTTCATGCCGCATGAAAAACCAGCCGGCCTGGGTATCGGAGTGGTGGCTCGCCTCGGTAATCCAGCCGTTATAGGTGGACAGAAAATTACTCACCTTGGCAACAATCCCGACCCTGTCCGGGCAGGAAATAACAAGACGATAGGTATGCTCCATGAAGCCTTTCCTTAACTTGAATCCGGGGAAAGCGGGCGCGACAGGAAACCACAAACCGGACATTCACGGCGATGGTCGGTACGCACCGGTAAAAATGACCGGCTATGATAGCCTATCTGACAGCCAGAAACGAGGAATCCGACCATGGACAGAGTGATCTACAGCCCCGCTTCGAAAATCAGCCACAGGCGGCTCTGGAGAGCGACAACCGCGCTGATGCTTTTCCTGCTCGCCTACAACACAAGCGCCAACGAACAGGCCATTCTGGAAGGGGAACGTTTCCATCCGGTTCAGGGCACCCAGGGTATGGTTGCCACCAGCCACACCCTGGCCACAGAGGTTGCCCTGAAGGTATTGAAAGACGGAGGCAACGCCATTGATGCCGCTGTTACCGCCGGCTTCGCCCTGGCCGTCACCCAACCCCGTTCCGGCAATATTGGCGGTGGCGGCTTTCTGGTCTACTCGCCCGGTAACGGCGATGCCCCGGAAGCCATTGATTATCGCGAAACCGCACCGGCTGCAGCCACCGAAACCATGTTTCAGGATCAGGACGGCAATGTCGTGAGCGAACGCAGCCGGTTCAGCCATAAGGCCACCGGGGTACCCGGCACCGTAGCCGGGCTGGCGCTGGCACTGGAGCGGCACGGCACCCTGAGCCTGAGCCAAGCCCTGGCCCCGGCGATTCGACTGGCCCGGGAGGGCTTTGTGGTGCCCCACCGATTCACCGAAGGCCTGGAGCAGGCCCGGGACCGCCTTGAACGCTGGCCAGCCACCCGCGCTACCTTCTATAAAAAAGATGGATCGGCCCCACAACCTGGCGAAGTGTTTCGCCAGCCGGAACTGGCCGACACCCTCCAGCGCATTGCCGAGCAGGGCGTAAAAGGCTTCTATGAAGGTGAAACCGCACAGTTGATTGTGGCGGAAATGCGACGGGGCGAGGGTCTGATGACTCTGGAAGACCTGCGCAACTACGAACCGGCCGTTCGCCAGCCGGTCCACGGCACCTATCGGGGATTTGATATCTACTCCATGTCGCCGCCCTCCTCTGGCGGCACTCACATCGTGCAGATCCTCAACATTCTGGAGGACTACCCCATCGGCGAATGGGGGCACAACTCCGCAAACACTATCCACCACATGGCCGAGGCAATGAAACTGGCATACGCAGATCGCTCGGAATACCTGGGTGATACAGACTTCGTAGCTGTGCCGCTGGAAGGGCTGACCAGCAAGGGCTACGCCGACCAACTTCGCACATCCATCAAGGCAGACAAGGCCCGGCCCGCCAGCGAGATCGCGCCTGGAAAACCTGGGCCCTGGGAAAGCCCGGAAACCACACACTTCTCGGTGGTGGACCGCTGGGGCAACGCGGTATCAAACACCTACACCATCAATTTCAGCTATGGCTCGGGCATTACCGTGGCCGGTGCCGGCTTTCTGCTCAATAACGAGATGGACGATTTCAGCGCCAAGCCGGGGGTTCCCAATGCTTATGGCCTGATCGGCGGCGAAGCCAACAAGGTGGAGCCAGGTAAACGCATGCTCAGCTCCATGTCGCCGACCATCGTACGAAAGGACGACCGCAATTTCCTGGTAACCGGCAGCCCCGGCGGCTCCCGGATCATCACCACCACCTTGCAGGTGATCATGAATGTGATCGACCATAATATGAACATACAGACAGCCGTCAGTGCGCCGCGCATCCACCACCAGTGGTTACCGGACGAGATTCGGGTGGAACAGGGTATCAGCCCAGACACTCTGGATCTGCTCCGGGCGCGAGGTCACACCATCAACACCGGCTCGGCCATGGGTGCCATCCAGAGCATCCTGATTGGCGAAGACGGCACGCTATACGGCGGAGCCGATCCCCGGCGCAGCACTTCGTCTGCCATGGGATTCTGAGCCATTCAATATTGACCGGGCGCATCCCGGACAGGAGGTAACTGATGTATCTTTCCGTACAACTGAGCTGCTATCCGCTCAAGGACGACTACAAACAACCGATCTGGGATCTGATTGCACGCCTGGAACAGACCAGCCTTGAGGTCCTCCCTGGTCGCATGAGTACCGAGATCTTCGGCGAGTATGACGAAGTGATGAAGGTGCTCTCAGACACCATGAAATGGTCTTTCGAGACCTACGGTAAATCGGTGTTTGTAGCAAAAATCATGGAGGGTGACCGGAGGCCGAAATGACACCCAGCAACGAACCCGGAAAGCAGGACCAGACACCGCAGCCGCAACCGACGATACCCAACCAGTACTCGTTTCTGTGGTTGAGCGCGGCCATTTTCCTGATGTTCCTGTGGCTACAGGGGAACAACCAGCAGCAACAACAGGAGCTGGCCTATTCCGAGTTCAAACAGGCCGTAATAAGCGGCCAGGTTGCCGAAGTTACCCTGCGCACCGAAGAGATCAGCGGACGCTTTACGGATTCCGGTGCCAGCCGGTTTGCCAACGACAGCCGGCCACCGTCGAGCAGTTTCATAACGCTCAGGCCACAGGTGGAAGACCCGGAGCTACTACCACTACTGGAAAGACAGGAAGTCCTGGTTCGGGGTTCCCGCTCCGGCCGCCCCTGGTGGCAGGAGCTGATCCTGGGCTTCCTGCCCTGGATCCTGTTACTGGCGCTGATGTTCTGGTTCTGGGGTGCCGCCCAGAAACGCATGACTCAGGGCGGTGGCCCCTTTGACTATGGCAAGTCCAGGGCCCGCCGCGCCCGCAGAGAAACCTCCACCACGACACTGGACGACGTGGCGGGCATTGAGTCCGCAAAACGGGACATTGCCGAAATTATCGACTTTCTGAAGTCTCCGGATAAGTATCGTCGCCTGGGCGCTGTAATGCCTAAAGGGGTTCTCCTGGTTGGCCCGCCGGGCACCGGCAAGACCCTGTTGGCGCGGGCCATTGCCGGCGAGGCGGAAGTTCCCTTCTTCAGCATCAGCGCCTCCGAGTTCATCGAAATGTTCGTGGGCGTTGGCGCGGCACGGGTTCGGGACATGTTCCAGACCGCTCGCAAGGAAGCACCGGCACTGATCTTTATCGATGAGCTGGACGCCGTCGGGCGCTCACGGGGAGCTGGCCTGGGGGGCGGCCACGACGAGCGCGAACAGACCCTGAACCAGATTCTCACGGAAATGGACGGTTTCGAGGCCCATGAGAACGTTCTTGTGCTGGCCGCCACCAACCGCCCGGATGTATTGGACACCGCTCTGCTGCGCCCGGGCCGGTTTGACCGGAAAATCACCCTGGACCGCCCTCACCGGGAGGCCCGGGAAGCTATTCTGAAGGTACATGTGCGCAAGGTGCCGCTGGCTGCGGATGTGGACCTGACGCAGGTGGCCGCACGCACGACCGGCTTCTCCGGCGCCGACCTGAAAAACCTGGTGAACGAAGCGGCCCTTACAGCCGCCCGCGACAACCTCGTTGAGGTAAACAACCACTGTTTTGAAGTGGCCCACGATCGCCTGATTCTGGGTGAAGAAAGGGACGCCCAGTTAACACCGGAAGAGCGTGAAGCCGTGGCCTACCACGAATGCGGGCATGCCATTATGGCCTATTACATGCCCAAGGCAGATCCTCTCACCAAGATCACCATTATTCCCCACGGCATGGCCATGGGAGTGACCGAACAGACCCCGAAAGAAGACAAATACAATTACACCGAAAGTTACCTGGAGGACCGCATCAAGGTGATGCTGGGCGGGCGTTCTGCCGAAAAAATCATCTACGGGGAAGTCAGTACCGGCGCCCAGAATGACCTGAAAGAAGCCACCAAACTATTGAGACGAATGGTCGGCCAGTGGGGCATGAGCGAAAAGATCGGCCCGCTGGGCCTGGGCATCGGCGAAGAACATGTGTTCCTTGGCCGGGAAATGGGCGCGCCCCGGGAGTACAGCGAAAAACTCGCGGAAATGATCGACTCGGAAATCCAGTCGCAATTACTGGCCTTTGAAGCCTTTACCGTGAGCTTCCTGACCGAACACCGGCAGGAACTGGATGCCCTTGCCAGAGCCGTCATGAAAAGGGAAACCCTGTCAGCCGGGGAAATAACCGAGGTGCTGGAGGAAGCTCGCAGCCGGGAGACCGCCTGAACAACTGCCGGCACAACAGCGGTTTGCTCAGGGCGTGATGGTGACCGGTAGATTCAGTTGGCAAAGCAGGGACTCCGCGCCTTGCTGTTCAAACAGGCTGCACTGACGGCTGATCACCAGCTGTGCTGCTCCCTCCTCCCGCACGGCCCTCGCCATGGCAGCAGCACCGGCTTTGGGCAAACGCCTGACCCGGGCAGCAATGCCCCCGGCTTCAAGCATGGCTGCAAGCTCCTCAAGAAATTCGCGATCATCAGCGGCGTCTGAGCGCACCAGAACCGTCAGCGCCCGCTGCCCACGCCTGGCCAGCTCCACGCCTACCCGCACAGCCCGATGATTCGCGCCCTGATCGTGGTTCAGCAACACCACCACCCTGCCCGGTGGTAATGAGCGCGATTCCGGCCACAACAGCACATCTCCCGGCGCCTGCCGCAACAGGCCCCGCGCGGTTGAGCCCAGCTTGAAAGATGAAATACCGGACCAGCCAGCCCCGCCGAGCACCAACAAATCATCAGGCTGTACCAGCCCCAATACCTGCTCTACCACTTCCCCCCGGCATAATCTCAGTGCCTGGGCCACACCCCAGGGCGCCAGGGTTCGCTCGAGAGTGCGGCGAAGCTTCTCTGCAGTTGCCTGCATCCGGACTTCCAGAGCGTCGACATCCATGGGCCTCGCCACGCCGGAACTCCGGCCCACTTCCCGGGCAAAACCGTAACCGGCACTACGCAGCAGGCTTACTTCCTCCACAAAGATACCCAGAACTTCGGCTTGCTGCGCACGTGCAATGTCTGCCGCAGCCTCCAGGGCTGCCAGACTCCGCCTGGAACCATCCAGCAACACCAATATCCGCCGGGCTACGGCGGGGGCTGGCTCCGGAGTTTTATGACTGACCGTTGTGTCCGCCATTGCCATTATCCTGACCCGTGTCTTTGTTCTTGCTTTTGCCAACCTCGGCAAACGCGGCCAGCCTGTCTGCCACGCGTCGGTTAAAGCTGCCCTAAGGGAACACGCCATCAGCATCCGGTTGCCCCGGCTCCAAGCCCGTCAACAACTCAATGGCCTGGTCGATATGGGTAACGGGATAAATGGAGAACCTTCCGTCCTGCACCGCTTCCCGCACCGATTCATTCAACATCAGATGCTCCACATTGCTGGCCGGCAACAAGGCACCCTGGCTGTTTACGCCGCCGTCCTGCCGGCAGACATTGAAGAAGCCTTCAATCTTTTCGTTGACGCCACCCACCGCCTGCACCTCACCATGCTGGTTCATGGAGCCGGTAACCGCCAGGGACTGCTTGAGCGGAACGCCGGCGATGGCGGACAACAACACACAGGTTTCCGCCACCGAGGCAGAATCCCCTTCCACGCCACCGTAGGATTGTTCAAAGGCCAGACTGGCCGACAGTGAAAGCTCATTCATCGGCGCATAACGATTGGCCAGGAACCGGGACAGAATCATCACCGCCTTGCTGTGGATCGGCCCACCAAGCTTGGCTTCCCGCTCGATATCCACCACCTGGCCCTTGCCAGGGCGCGCCGTGGCGGTAATTCGGGTGGGCTGACCAAAGCGGGTGGCGCCTAGCTGCAGTACCGATAGACCATTCACCTGCCCCACCTGCTCGCCCTGAGTGGCAATCATCACCACACCCCGGCGAATCTGCTCCAGACTACGCTCGCGGACCCGGCTCGCCCGGTAGTCCCGCTCGTCAATGGCCTGCTGCACATGGCTGGCGCACACGTGTGGGCTGTCGGCCACGCCATCCCAATGATCCGCCTCGGTGAGCAGATCTTTCAGTACACGATCATGGGCCGTCAGCTTGTTCTGATCGCTGGCCAGACGGCTCGCGTGTTCAATCAACCTGGCAACCGCCTCCCTGTCCAGGATTCTTACGCCAGCCGACCGGGCCATGGTGGCAATCATCCGGGCGTAGAGTAAGTAGCTGGCCTCATCCCGCTCCATGTCGTCTTCAAAATCCGCTTCCACCTTGAACAGGTCCAGAAAGTCCGGATCGTAGTGGGACAGCAGGTAATACAGTATCCGGTCGCCAAGCAGCACCACCTTTACCGAAAGCGGAATCGGCTCCGGTTGTTGGCTTACCGTGGTGGCGAGGCCATACAGGCGCTCCAGGGATTCGATGCGGATCTCGCCGGAAAAGAGTATGCGTTTGAGGCTTTCCCAGGCCATAGGCTGCGACAGTACCCGCCGGGCGTCGAGGATCAGGTAGCCACCGTTGGCCCGATGCAGAGCCCCGGCCCGAATCAGGGTGAAATCCGTGTACAGGTTACCCTGGTGGGCCCGGTGTTCGATCTGGCCCGCCAGGTGTTGGTGGTTGGGAAGATCTTCATAGATGACGGGGGCCCCAAGGGTCTCGGCATTATCCACCAGCAGGTTCACCCGGTAGCGGTTCAACAACCCTGCCGGTGCGCCGTTTTCAGTATCCTGGAAGGCCTCGGCATGCTCCACCACATCCTCTCGCACCGCGTCCAGGTGAGCCACCACGGCCGGCACGTGCCCCCACTTCTCGCGCAGCTCCCCCATGGGGCCGCCCAGGGTAAGCTGAACCATTTCTTCATTCAGGGCATGGACCCGCTCCCGGACTTCCTTGCGCAGCCGGGGCACCTGCTGGATAGCCTGCTGGAGCTTTTTCTGGAGGTCTTCCACCTTGGATTCCACCAACTCCTTTTCCTCATCGGAGAAGGTCTTGTATTCCTCAGGCTCAATCACCTCGCCGTTGCGCATGGGCGCGAAGGTAAAACCGGCCGGGGTGGTGAGCATGGCTATATTGTTGGCGTTTGCCTCTTCCTGAATCTCAGACAGACCTTGCTGCTGGCGCCGGGTAACCTCTTCCTGCAATTCCTGAATACGGGCCTGGTATTCCTCGCTTTCAAAGGTGGCCGGTATGGTGGTCTTCAGTTCGTTGGCCAGTTCGCTCATATCGGCCTTGAACAAGCGCCCCTCCCCCGGCGGCAGCTCAATGGCCCCGGGTTTGTCCGACTGCTGAAAATTGAACACATGACACCAGTCCGACGGCACCGGTTTTTCCGCGGCATGGCTGGCCAATACCCGCCGTACCAGCTCATGCTTGCCGGCACCGGAGGGCCCCAACACGAACAGGTTAAACCCCTGGGCCTTCATGCTGGCCCCGAATTCCAGGGCACGCAGTGCCCGGTCCTGACCGAAGGGCAGAACCAGATCTTCCAGGCTTTCCGTGGTTTCAAAATCCAGTTTGTCCAGCGGGCACCGATGGTAGATCCGGTCTTCGGTAAGTGCGTCGGGCAGAGCCATCCTTCCTCCCTATGGCTTAGGCGTTGCCTTCCAGTTTGTCCTGGGTGCGCAAATCAAAATCGCTGGCATCGTGCCGCTCGTGCAGTTGGGAGGCAAGATCGCCCCAGGCCTTGTTCACCATACGGCCACGCTTAACTGCCGGGCGCTTGGCCACCTCGTCGGTCCAGCGAACCACGTTGGTATAGGTGTGGGCTTCCAGGAATTCGGCCGCCTCGTACACCATGTTTTTCACCAGGGCTCCGTACCAGGGCCAGATGGCCATGTCGGCGATGGTGTATTCATCACCGGCAATGTACTGGTTATCCGCCAGCTGACGATCGAGCACGTCCAACTGGCGCTTCACTTCCATAGTGTAGCGGTTGATGGGGTACTCGTACTTTTCTGGCGCGTAAGCATAAAAGTGACCAAAGCCGCCTCCCAGGAAAGGCGCACTGCCCATCTGCCAGAACAGCCAGTTCATGGTTTCTGTGCGTTTGGCCGGGTCCCTGGGCAGAAACGCATCAAACTTTTCCGCCAGGTAGAACAGAATGGAACCAGACTCAAAAACCCGGATGGCCGGGTCCACACTGCGATCCAGCATGGCAGGGATCTTGGAGTTGGGATTCACCTTCACGAACCCGCTGCTGAACTGATCCCCTTCGGTGATTCGAATCAGCCAGGCATCATATTCCGCCTCCTTGATGCCTTTTTCCAGCAGCTCCTCAAGCATGACCGTTGCTTTCACACCGTTGGGCGTTGCCAGGGAATAAAGCTGGAACGGATGCTCCCCCACTGGCAGCTCTTTTTCATGGGTAGGGCCGGCGATGGGGCGGTTGATGTTAGAGAACTTGCCGCCGTTGTTCGGATCCCATTTCCAGACTTTCGGAGGTGTGTAAGTTGGGTCACTCATTCCGTTTTCTCCCATTGGCTTTACAGGGTTAGTGGCATGACTGTAACCGAATCCGGCACGGGTACGCACGTGGAATACGTCTGCGCGGGATCAATAATCGGTCATCGGTATTGGGCTATACTCGGCTCTGGATCAACTGGACTGCAATGGAACCTGCCATGGCGTGTCACGCCGACCGGACCGCTCCTGTCTTTCAAACGAAAGGCCTGACCAAAACCTACCGTCAGGGCGATGTGGAAGTACATGCCCTGCGAGGGGTCGATATCAGCCTTTATCCTGGGGAGCTGGTAGTGATGCTTGGCGCCTCAGGCTCAGGCAAATCCACGCTTTTGAACATTCTGGGCGGACTGGATGTGCCCACCACCGGCGAAGTTCGTTATCAGGACATCGACCTGGCCGGCGCCTCAGACCGGGAGCTTACCCGCTATCGCCGGGATTATGTCGGGTTCGTGTTTCAGTTCTACAACCTCATCCCCAGCCTGACCGCCCGCGAAAACGTCATCGCCGTGACCGAGATTGCCCGTGACCCCATGGCGCCGGAAGAAGCCCTGGACATGGTGGGCCTGGCCAGTCGCCTGGACCATTTCCCAGCTCAGCTTTCCGGTGGCGAGCAACAAAGAGTGGCCATTGCCAGAGCCATATCCAAGCGACCCCGGGTGCTGCTGTGCGATGAGCCTACCGGAGCCCTGGACTCGGCCACCGGTATTCTGGTCCTCGCGGCATTGGAACGGGCCAACCGGGAAACCGACACCACCACAGTGATCATCACCCACAATGCTTCAATCGCGAACATGGCGGACAGAGTGATCACCCTTTCGGATGGCGTGATCAGCGGTGAGCACCGCAACTCAGAACGCCAGGACCCGAACACCCTGAGCTGGTGATGCCATGATTTTCGGGCCGAGCGTACTGCACACCAAACTGAGACGGGAAATCTGGCAGATGCGCGGCCAGCTGCTGGCGATCGCGCTGGTGATTGCGGGCGGGATCGCGGTTTGCCTGATGTCCCTGGTCAATTACTCCTCCCTCACAGCCACCCGGGATCAGTACTATCAGGAGCACCAGTTTGCTGATGTTTTCGTTTCGGTAAAACGGGCCCCCCGCCATGTGCTGCAAACGGTTTCCGAGCTACCGGGTGTGACCCGCCTGAGCGGCCGGGTGGAAGGCGCCGCGAAGCTCAATCTCCCCGATTACGATGAACCTGTGTCGGCCCACCTGGTGTCTGTTCCTCCGACCGGCCAACCCGAGGTAAACCAGCTGTATGTCCGGCAAGGTCGACTGCCAAGCGCCACCCACGCCAATGAAGTCGCAATCATTGGCAGCTTCGCGGATGCGCACCAGCTCACTCTGGACGACAGTTTCAACGCCATCATCAATGGCCGACAACAAACCCTGAAAATCGTGGGCATTGTCGAGTCGCCGGAATTCATCTACGTGATACCTCCGGGGGGCATGCTGCCGGATTATCAGCGCTTTGGCGTGCTCTGGCTGAATCAGGAAGCACTGGCCGCCGCCATGGACATGCGGGGCGCCTTCAACAGCCTGGTACTGCAGATCGACCCGCGGCATCCTGTGGAAGATGTGATCGACCCACTGGACCGGTTGCTGGCGCGCTACGGCAGTACCGGTGCGTTCGCCCGGGCTGACCAGTTCTCACACCGTTTTCTCAGTGACGAGCTCGAGCAGCTGAAGGCCATGGCGATTATCTTTCCTTCCATTTTTATGGGCGTCGCCATGTTTCTGCTGAATGTGGTGGTGACACGCCTGATCAGTACCCAGCGGGAAATCGTCGCCATTCTCAAAGCCTTCGGCTACAGCAATGGCCAGATCGGCTGGCACTACAGCCAACTGGTGCTGGCCATTGCGTTTACCGGGCTTGCCATCGGCTGCGCCAGTGGCCTCTGGCTGGGGCATCGGTTGGGAGAGCTGTATATGGATTACTACCGCTTCCCTTCGCTACTGTTCCGAATCAATCCCTGGTGGCTGGCGTTACTGGCCCTGATCAGCATGGCAGTTGCACTGCTCGGCGGCTGGCGCTCCATCCGCGCTGCGGCCGCCCTGCCCCCGGCGGAAGCCATGCAGCCCGAGAGCCCCGCCCGATACCGGATTACCATTACCGAACGGCTGCTGGGCTGGGTGCGCTTTCATCAGCCTTCACGCATGATCGTCAGGCAGCTCGCCCGCAAGCCAGGCCGAACCGCCCTCTCGGTATTTGGCATTGCCATGGCCACGGCCATCGTGGTGGTTGGCAATTTCCAGTTCAGCTCTGTTTCGCTGATGGTGCACACCCAATTCGCCCGGGTGCAGAAGCAGGACCTGACCGCCACACTCACCGACCCGGTCAACCCGACCGCACTGTACGGAATGGCGCGCCAATCCGGTGTGCGTTACGTCGAAGGACGCCGGGCCGTTACGGTAGAGCTGGTTAACGAACACCGCAGATGGCGCACGGTGCTCACCGGCTTACCCCGGGACGCCAAACTGCAATTTGTGGTTAACCAGGATCTGGAGAACGTGGCCATTCCTGCTGCCGGCCTGTTGGTAACCGACTTTCTGGCCAAGGCCCTGAATGTTGAGACCGGAGACACAGTTCGGGTGCGAGTGCTGGAAGGCCGACGCCCGGAACTGGACCTCACGGTGGCTGGCATTACCAGCGAGTTCCTCGGTGTGGGCGCCTACATGAATCTGACCGCCATGAACAAGGCGCTGCGTGAAGGCCCGAGAGTGAACCAGATGCTGATGAATCTGGCGCCGGAGCAAACCAACACCGTCTACCAGGAACTCCGGGATACGCCGGGAGTGATGGCCACCAATCTGCGACAGGCCATGCTCGACAGCTTCTTCGAGACTCTCGCGCGCACCTTCCTGACCTACACCTTCATCATCAGCCTGCTCGGCGGCATTATTGCTTTTGGTGTGATCTACAATACCGCGCGGATTTCCCTGGCCGAACGAGGGCGAGACCTGGCGAGCTTGAGAGTACTGGGGTACAGCCACAACGAAGTCGCCCACATTCTGCTCGGAGAACTGGCCATACTGCTGTTACTGGGAATTCCTCTGGGTTGGGCGGTTGGTTTTGGATTGGCAAGTTTTGTGGTTACCGCGATGCAGACCGAACTCTATCGCGTTCCCCTGGTCCTGACCGGCCAAACCCTGGCCTTGGCGGCCAACGTGGTCATTTTGTCGGCATTGATTTCCGGCTTCATCACCTGGTGGCGACTTCGTAAACTGGACCTTGTCGCGGTTCTGAAAACCCGGGAATAATTCACACACACTCACATGGGACCCAACATGGCGACACAACGCATCTCCAAAGGAAAATGGGCCTTCTGGCTTTTGATGGCCTCGGTGGCAGCCATCGTCTTCGCGCTTATCCTGCGGCCAGAGCCCGTTTGGGTTGACCTTGCCTCCGTCGAACGCGGCCCCATGGAAGTGACCATTCTTGAAGAGGGTAAAACCCGGGTCAAAGATCGCTATCTGATTTCCTCCCCCGTGGCCGGCTATATTCACCGGGTTCAGCTGGACGTAGGCGACGCGGTGATTCCCGGGGAGCTACTGACGTTTGTGGACCCGACGCCCGCCAGCATCCTGGACGCCCGAACCCGCGCCGAAGCCGAGGCTCGGGCAGCCGCCGCCCAGGCGGCACTTCAATCCATCCAACAAAAGGTTCAGGCGGCGGAGGCTGATGCTGAGTTCGCTCAGAATGAATACCAGCGCCTACTCGCTCTGGAAGAATCCCGCTTTGTCTCCACCGAACAGTTACAACAAGCGAAATCCACGGCAGCCCGGGCACAGGCAATCCTGCGTTCCGCCCGGTTTGATGAAGAGGTGGCCGCCCATGAACTGGCCGCCGCTCAAACCCGGCTGCAGATTTCAACCGCGTCCTCCAATGGCCAGAAACCTGCCGAGCGGGTCGCCGTGCGCTCTCCGGTTAACGGTGCGGTTCTGGCACTGGTTCGCCAGAGCGAGGGCGTCATCCAGGCCGGCGAGCCGATACTGGAGGTCGGAGACCCTGGCGCTCTGGAAGTGGTGGTCGAGGTCTTGAGTTTCGATGCCGTCAAACTGGAACCCGGCCTTGGCGTGCGACTGAGTGGCTGGGGCGGGCCGGTACTGGAAGCAACGGTTCGTCGTATCGAGCCTATCGGGTTTGAGGATGTATCCGCTCTGGGCGTGGAAGAACAACGGGTTCAGGTTATTGCCGATATGGTCAGCCCACGGGAGCAGTGGCGACAGCTGGGAGACGGCTACCGGGTGGACGCTGACTTTATCCTGTGGCAAAGCGAAGACACCTTGCAGGTACCCACCTCAGCGATCTTCGAATACAACGGCGCTTCTGCGGTTTTCATGGTTGAGAGCGAAACGGCGAGACGCCGGACAGTCACGACAGGACCATCCAACGGTTTAATGACCCAGGTAACGCAGGGACTGCAGGAGGGCGTTCAGGTGGTCCGGCACCCCGGCCGTGGCCTGGAAGACGGCGATCAGGTTCGGGTGCGTTAACGCAACCCCCTGAATGGAACGAAGCCGGCACATAGTGTGCCGGCGTCCGTTTTCAATGGGATCAGGCTTTCGTTCTGCGCGAGAAGCCCAGCCCAGCCAGACCAAGGCCGAGCAAAAGAAGGCTGGCTGGCTCAGGCACTTTCGCGGCGGACGAGAAGGAGGCTGAAAACGCCAGGTCGCCGTAGTTCGACCCGGAACTCCAGCTCTGGGTATCCCAGGTACCGGCACTATTGCCGTTGTTCTGCCAGAAAAAGCCACCGTCCAGATAGGCAGACTCGTCACGCAGGGAGCCTGCAGAGGCGGTACCAGTCTGGCCATCGAACAAGCCGGTCGAACTGATAAACGCGATGTAGTCGTTACCCCCGACAAGATTCAACCCGCCGGTGTTGAAGGTAAACTCTTCCATACCATCAAGACCACCGTTGTTGGTTGAGGACACAGCGGCACTCTGGAAAAGCACGGAGCCGGTCGCGCGGGTGGTGGCAGCATCCCAGTCCATTACATAGAAAGCAAAGTCCACGTAATCGGGGTTAACTCTGTCGTTCAGGAAGAACGTCCAGCTATCCAGCTGGGTTTCAGAACCGCCCACCTTGAAGGTTTGTCCGTACGTAGCACTGTTAGATTCACCGAAGGCGGCTATTTCGCTGGAGCCATTCCAGCCAGATACGGTTTCGATAACACCCGCGTTGGCAACGCTGGCGAGCCCGGACACTGCAACAACAGAAAGCGCTTTGCCCAACTTGTTCATCTGTACTTCCTTATTTGGTTCTTCCAGAGATAATGACGTTGCCAGCAAGGAAGCACATAGCGTGCCTATTTATATCTTATTGATATTTAAAACCTTTATTAGAACATAAAGCCAGTCATGTAAATTATTCCGACGCTATTATCGCGCAATCTTACTCGACAGCGTCGATCCATTTGCCATACCCCGCGGCTTCCATTTGCTCCAGCGGGATGAACTTCATGGCTGCGGAATTCATGCAATAGCGCAATCCCGTCGGTGCCGGACCATCGTCAAAGACATGGCCCAGATGAGAATCCGCATGGGCACTGCGAATCTCCGTCCGGGTCATGAAAAACGACTTGTCCTCACGTTCTACCACTGCCTCTGGCGTAATCGGGCGAGTGAAGCTCGGCCAGCCGGTACCGGACTTGTACTTATCCCGTGAGGAGAACAGCGGCTCACCAGAAACGACATCCACATAAAGCCCCTCCCTGGTGTTGTCCCAGTAGGTATTGTTGAAGGCGGGTTCAGTACCATCCTCCTGCGTGACCTCATACTGCATGTCCGTCAAACGCTGCCGAAGAGTCTTGTCATCCGGCTTTTGAAAACGTTCGGGGTTAAAACCCCCGCTTGCCGCCGCTTCTGTCGGATCGTCCTCCGCAGGCATCGAGTCATTGACTCCGGTATTGGGCTGATAGCGCGAGAAATCCAGCTCATAATCCTCGCCATAGACCTCTTCAATAAACTGATAACGCCCCGAATTGAAGGTATAGAACTTGTAGCGGACCGGATTCTTCTTGTAGTAGTCCTGGTGGTATTCCTCCGCCGGATAGAATCTCTTGAGCGGCTCAATGGGGATCACCACCGGTTTGTCATAGACGCCGGAAGCCTCCAGTGCCTGCTTTGCCGCCTCTGCGAGGCGCTTCTGCTCCTCGTTGTGGTAAAAGATGGTGGGCCGGTACTGCCGACCACGGTCAACGAACTGGCCCTCCAGGTCGGTCGGATTCATCATTCGCCAGAGGCCGGCCAGCAAGCCCTCATAGGTCATTTTATCCGGGTCGTAATATACCTGGACGGCTTCAGTGTGGCCTGTGCGCCCGGAAGAGACCTGTTTATAGGTCGGATTTTTTTCTTCTCCACCAGCGTAGCCAGACACTGCCTCGACAACACCAGGAATCTTTTCGTAGCCGGCTTCCACGCACCAGAAACAGCCGCCAGCAAAGGTTGCCACGGCCAGATCCGGATCATCCGGTGCATAGGCATTACCTGCACTATCCACTCGCTCTGCTGCCACCTGTGCCGCAAAAAGACCGGCGGCGGAGACCAGCGCCAGGGCGGAAAACAGGCCTATAACTTTGCGTTTCATGACACTTCTCCTCGCTTGAATCCATAATCACAGCCTAGCGATCTGAATTCACAAAAACGTTCAGCAACTATCACAAATCTATAACGCAGCGGAAAGCTAGCTGGAGGAAGCTAACGGTAGCCAGAGGGTAAAGACAGCACCGTTCGCATTGTGCGCTGAGAGCCTGCCATGCTGCAGGACGACCAAGCGCTGGGCGATCGCAAGTCCCAGGCCGGCATGCCCGGTGCGTTCGGCTCCGGCGGCCTGGTAGAAGGGGTCAAACACCTGGCCAAGGTCTTCTTGGCGGATGCCAGGCCCAGCATCGGCAACAGTGATCGATGCTCCACCATCCCGTACTGACATCGTGAGTATGACTCTTGTATTCCGCGGAGAATGGACGATGGCATTATTGATGAGATTGTCCAGAACCCGCTCGGTCATCGCGATATCCGCCAGCACGCTCTCGGTCTCTGTCGCCGAAATGATGAGCTCAACACCAGCTCGGTCTGCTGCTGGCCTATGCTTCTGAACGACGTCGTAGAGCAACTCAGCCATGACAAACGGCTCGATATCCGGCTGTTTTTCACGGGCGTCCAGGGCGGCCAGTTCGAACAACTCCTCAACCTGCCTGCCCAACCGGTGTGTTTCTGACAGGGCCACCGCCAGGAACCGGCCTCGCTCCTCGGCTTCCAGGGTCTCATGCTTCATCCGCAGCGCTTCCAGGTAGCCCTGAATGGACGCCAGCGGTGTTCGAAGATCGTGAGACACCTGAGCAACCAGCTGTCGACGCTGGGCGTCTTTGTGCTTCAGGAGATCCAGCTGCGCCACAATGCGGCGCGCCATGAGATCAAACCGAGAGGCCAGGTAATCAATGTCGTCGCCCTTCTCGGCCAGTGGAGGACTCTGCTCAGAGGACAATTCCCTTTCAAACGACTCCACCCGTTCAGTCAGCCGGGACAGCCGCCGCGTTAACATTCGGAAGAATACCAACCCGGCCAGGAGCCCCACGAGCAGGCTCACCGCCAGGGCGCCTGCGCCCATCTGCAACAACCGGTTGCTGTGAACCATGCTCTCCGCGAGGTCGAATTCTTCGCCCCTCAGAACCACATAAAGGTAGCCGGCAGGGGCGGCTGCCGAGGGAACGGGGGTCACAGAGAACACTTTTTGCCGATCGTGACTACGAGGGTCGTCCCCCGGCAGAGGATAGGCGTCCGGGTTTTCGAGCAGTGTCTGGATTGGTCCGAGGGATACCCGATTGCGCTTGATTCGGTCCGGATCGGCGGAATAGGCAAGAATGGCCCCATCGGTATCCAACAGGTAAATCTCAAGGCTGGGATTGATCGTCATATACAGCTCGAACAGCTGCTTCAGGGCATCCCGATTCAACTGGCCATCGGTGACCAGGTTTCGGTCAGAAACCAGATTCTGCGCCAGATTCCGGTTCAGTTGCTGGTTAACGGCAGCCGAATACTCCCTGACCGAGGCCAGACTCAGCAAAGAAAATAGCCCGCCCACCACCAACAGCAGTAGGAACAGACCAATGGCCAGCCTCGCATACAGGGTTCGAAGCACGGAAAGGCCCATGGTTAATCCATAAACCGATAGCCCACGCCCCAGACCGTCTGAACGTAACGTGGTTCGGCCGGATCGGGTTCAATCTTGTTACGCAGGCGGTTGATATGGGTGTTTACGGTGTGCTCGTAGCCGTCGTGATTGTACCCCCAGACGGCATCCAGCAATTGGGCCCGGCTGAAAACCCGGCCACGATGGGAAGCAAAGTGCCACAGAAGATCGAACTCACGGGCGGTCAGATCGAGCTCGCGGCACTCCAGGAAGACCCGGCGTCGAACCGGATCAATCCGCAGCCCGTCCGCCTCGATCTCCGCCACGTCGTCTTCGGGTGAGTTCTTCCGGGAGAGCGCGTCCACCCGCCGGAACAGAGCTTTGATGCGAGCGGACAGTTCCGCCACGCTGAAAGGCTTGGTGAGGTAGTCATCCGCCCCCATTTCCAGCCCCAGCACCCTGTCCAGCTCGGTGCTCTTTGCGGTCAACATGAGCACCGGCACATAGTCCGCACTGGAGCGTATCTCCCGGCACACCGCCAGGCCATCCAGGCCTGGAAGCATGAGGTCCAGAATCACCAGATCAATACCACCGTCCCGGAACCGCGCCAGGCCGCTGTCGCCCCGGTCCCGCAGAACCGCAGTCATGCCCAGGTCGGATACCTGCATGCGGACCAGTTCGCCGATACCGGGATTGTCTTCGATTATCAATACCGTGCGCGGCATGCAGCTGAGGGCTCCTTTCGGTCAACACTGGCTGTCAATCCAGTATTATCGTCAGTCCTCTGAGTCTATCGTGGAAAGTTCACAAAACCATAAACTTCTTCATAAACTCCGGACACAGACAATATCGAACCTCAAGCAAGCGATCACCCAATTACCACACCCCCATAGGCACAACATCAGCAACATAGTCCCTGAACCGGCGCGCAGGCCGCCCCAGCACTTGTTCAACCGTTGGAGTGGTGCTTTCATTGCGGCCATCAAGAATGTTCACAAACAGTTCGTTGATCAGCCACGCCATGTCGTCTGCCATACCCTGCGCCCTGGCGCCATCCAGATAGGCCTCCACCGGTAACGGCGTAAACCGGATCTCACGGCCACTGGCCGCAGCAATCGCATGCACACACTCCTCGAACGAGAGCAGCTCCGGACCGGTAACTTCCAGTACCTGGTTTTTCAATGCGGGATTGGTCAGCGCCGCTACCGCCACACTGGCCAGGTCATCCACATCGATGAATGGTTCCCTGGCGTTGGGCCTGGGGAGCACCAGCTCACCCGCCTGCAGGCCCTGCAGCATAAAGCTTTCACTGAAGTTCTGCATAAACCAGCTGGCGCGAACCACGTTCCAGTCCAACCCGCTGCTTTCCAGTACCTGTTCTGCCCGCCGTGCACCCGCCTCTCCACGCCCCGACATCAATACCAGGTGCGCCACACCCTGCTGTTTAGCTTCCGCCACAAAGGCACGCACATCCGTTTCCGCCGCCGGCACCGCGAGATCCGGGAAATACGTAACGTAGGCAGCACGCACTCCCTGAAGTGCTGCGGCCCAGGTACTGCGGTCTGCCCAATCAAAGGGGATGGGAGAAGAGCGTGACAGGCCGCGCGCCTCCAGCCCCATCTCACCCAGTTTTGCCAATACCCTGGAACCGGTCTTACCGGTGGCGCCAACAACAGCGATGACTTCTGATGTCATGGTTTGGTCCTCGTTAAACGATCACTGAAGGTTCCAGTTTACGAGGACAAAAACTGATGCTTAATGCTTTTCTATCTACTATATTTTGCAGATCGTCCAAAACCCGTGAGAAACAATGATCCCTGAACTTGAGCGGCGCATGCCGACAACCTCCGATCCACTCGGCGAGACGCTGTGCTCACTTCGTATGGACGGTACCGTCTACGCGACTGCCGAACTGATTAGCCCGTGGGGCATGGAGATGCCGCCGCTCGGGGGCAAAATGATGTTTCACATCGTCACCCAGGGAAGCTGCTGGTTGCGTTTCAAAGACCAGGACAGCCTGCTCCTTAAAACGGGCGACATGGCGCTGGTACCCAAAGGGGAAGGCCACTGTATCTCCCATAGTAACAATCAGCCGTGCGAGCCCTTTTTTGATATTCCCGTCACCCGGCTGACAGACCGGTTTGAGTTCATGCGCTATGGCGGGGCCGGCACGGAAGAACAGCGCACGGGCGAAGAAGAAACCCGACTGACCTGCGGCGTGCTTGGCTTCGACCAGATTGCGGCTCAGAAGCTCATTCGTGAACTGCCACAGTGCATTCACATAAAAGGCGACGATGGCGCCCTGCCCGCCCAGCTTACAACGCTGATACAACTGATGGAGCAGGAAGCCCGCGCACTATCACCCGGCGGGGTCACGGTGATGGCCCACCTGGCAGATATCATCGTGATTCAGGCCATACGACACTGGATCAACTCCAGCGCGGAAGCCAGCAAAGGCTGGCTGGGCGCGCTGAAAGATCCGAAACTGGGCAAGGCTCTGGCGGCCATACACGCACTGGCAAGCCCCCGATATCCTAGACACCTGATAGCTTTGTGAAATACCGCTTTTCGAAGTCCACGGGGGATAGCCCACCGTTATTTCCGTGCCGGCGAACCGGGTTATAAAACATCTCAATGTAATCGAAGATATCCTGCCGGGCTGTTTCCCGATCCTTGTATATTTTCCGTTTCACTCGTTCACTCTTGAGCAATGAGAAGAAGCTTTCGGCAACCGCATTGTCGTGACAGTTTCCGCGACGGCTCATGCTGGGTTTCAATCGGTGGTCCTTCAGGAAGTCTCTCCATTCACGGCTGGTGTACTGCGAGCCTTGGTCTGAGTGAATCAGAACCTCCTGTTTCGGTCTCCGCCTCCAGGAAGCCATCAGCAAGGCGTCCATAACCAGGTCCGTCGACATCCGTGGCTTCATGGACCAGCCCACAATTTGCCGAGAGAACAAGTCCAGAACGGTGGCGAGATACAAGAAGCCCTCGTGAGTTCGAATGTAGGTAATATCAGTCACCCATCGCTCGTTCGGCTTCTGAGCCTCAAAATCGCGATCCAGATGATTGGGCGCGACATGAGCAGGTTCTCCGCCGTAATAGCCTTTGTGGCGCTTGTAGCCGCGCTGAGCACGGATACCTTCCGTCTTCATCAATCGGTACACCCGATTTTTGCTGCACCTCTCACCGAGGTCCTTGAGATCCAGGGTGATATTTCGGTAGCCGTACACGCCACCACTTTCGAGCCAGGCCTGCTTGATCAATCCCACCAAGCGACGGTTGGCCTTAGTGCGAGAGCTTTCCGGTTCATGCAGCCAGGCATAAAAACCGCTGAAGTGGACTCCCAGCACTCGGCACATCACACGGACTTGAAATTCACTCTTGTGAGCCCTGATGAAGCGATACTTTACTTGGACTCTTTGGCAAAGAACGCTGCGGCCTTTTTTAGTATGTCACGCTCCTCACTGACCCGGCGCAACTCCGCTCTCAGTTTGCGCAGCTCATCCT
Source organism: Marinobacter sp. RI1 (assembly GCF_041155085.1). Classification (NCBI taxonomy): domain Bacteria; kingdom Pseudomonadati; phylum Pseudomonadota; class Gammaproteobacteria; order Pseudomonadales; family Marinobacteraceae; genus Marinobacter; species Marinobacter sp. RI1. The sequence continues at coordinate 2,203,676 of NZ_AP031605.1, read as the reverse complement.
GCTGCTCACTGATCTGTTGATGTTGACTGCCCGCATCACCGTAAAGCTTGATCCATTTGTGCAGACTGGCCGAGGTAATCCCTAGCCTCCGACACACATCGGTCACTTTGTAGCCCCGCTCAGTGACCTGTTTGACCGCCTCGATTTTAAATTCTTCGGAGTAACGCTTTCCGCTCATTGCCAACACCTGTAGATTTGCGTTTAGTGTAACGCTATCAGGCGTCTACTGTATCGGGGGCTTGCCACAGCGTAGTACCGGTCAGCTTCACCCACTGGTTAACTGATGTGCCTGATTGCCCCGGAATCATCTGCATAGCAAAGACCTGGGATAGCTAAGGTAATCGCCCCAAACTCGGGCAGCGCTTCGCTCTTCGCAACTACCGGAAAAGATACTTTGGAAGAATCGTCTGAACTTGGTCTCGTGATACCGAACCAGAATCCGATGGCCTCCCTATTGCGCCACAACAGGGGCTGGCAAGATGCAATATCGGCGGGTCTTGACCAGATTACGTAGCCGAGCCACTCATCACCGTTGGATTCCGTAAACCTTGCTCGAACCAGAAGATGAGAGTTGGGATCACTGAGCTCCATATCCCTTGCCGGCCTTATTTCAGTTTCATCTTCTCCTTCATCCATAGGGAAAACCCAAAAAGGGTGTTTCTCTATGTCAGGTTCAGTAAGCTCCCAAATCTGTTTTCTCATTCTTCTCTTCAGTTAACGCCAGCCAGCATGCGCGGCTACGGAATGGAGGCGAAGCCGCAATGCAGTAGGCGTCGCGTGCCTGGCCTTGTTATGTGCTTACTCATCATATTCAATGAAATCCCATAGGCCTTCGTCCTTGAATCTTTGTATAGCCTTTTCCATCAACTCCAAGGATACCGAATCTCTAAACACCGTAACGGTCCTAGTTCTCTCTGTGTCATCTCGGAAAATCTCTATCACAAGCTCGTCATCTTGGTATATCTCGACACCAATACCGTCTCTTGGATTCACATCGCTAGCAACAACGACTCTATCTTTTGGGAAGGACATTCAGCCCCCGTGACACATAACGCCGATGTTAAGCGGCCGACTTGCCGTAGCACCGCGTAGGCAAGGCGGTCCGGTGGAGGCCCGCTAGGGCCGGAGCGTACTTGAACTACTGGTTATGCGATTTACCCGTAAGGTAAAACCTGAATACCAATGCTTGTACCAGCGCGACCAGCCCCCAAAAAGCTGCAGCCTGTAGATTTGAGAAGATCAAAACACCCGCAAAAAACAGAATAGCGACGACAACGTAATATCGATAGCCACCACTCGTATACTTACAAATAACCCAATGACTGGGGAGACCGACCGCTAACCAGCCAAGCACCGAAAGCAAAATGTAAACCGCACTAAAAATGCCGGCGAATGCGAGAAAGCCATAGGCACTATTCAGGCTGGAAAATGCATCTAGCGTTAACGCGCCGTAAACGAAAAATGCAGCACCTACCCAGCCAATGCTCTTTAACATGGCTTTGTCCCAACAGCCCAACTCCAATCATTCTCTCCTACGCATAACGCCAGCCATAAGCGGCGCCCTGACAAGGGCGTCCGGTGGAGGGCCATCGGCCCGGAACAACCTTCATGGCCTTGTTATGAGTTTTCACTGTCGTATGCATTCATCAAAGTATTTAGTCTTGCTATATCGGGGCTTTCGTTAAAGAGATCTGGATCTCGCTCGAAGAGCATTTCGATGTAGTTGTGCATGATCTTGTACTCCCGAATATTGCGAATCCTTCCACGTCGCAAGATTGGATTGACCTGAAACCCGAACACCTGGCGGTCAAGCACGATGATGCCGAACCTGAATAGGACGAATACCAACAACAATAGAGCAAATACAAGAATCAAAGGCACCCAACTTTCCTCAATTTACTCATAACGCCGATGTTAAGCGGCCGGTTTGGAGGCGCACCGCGCCGGAAAACCGGTCCGGTGGAGGCCGATAGGCCGGAACGTACTTGAACTACTGGTTATGTTTTTAGGCTTCGTAGGTAGCGATCTCACTTAGCCACCAATTCAATTTGTCATCAAGTTGCCATTTTTCAGGTGTCTCGAATGCCTTTTGGAGAATTTGTTTCTCTGTCTCGACGTCAATGGCCTCAACTACCAAGCTTCCGCTTTCCCAAAGTGTTGCTCTTCCCAGAAGGCCATTGCCATCAATTTCGATGTAGCGAGATTTAACGGTATCTCCCAACTCTCCGGTTATAGAGACAGCATAGCCTTCAGCACCAAATATTTTTGATTTGGAGGATTTCCACTGTTCTAAGTACGCTAATAGCTCATTCATGGTGAAACATAACGCTAAGGTAACCGGCGCCGGAGCGCAGCGGAGGGAACCAAAAGCGGTACGCTTTTGGCGTCCGGTTGACCGCCTGGTTAATGGCCGTTCACCACCATGGTTAAGCCTGGAAACCCAGGCCGCATGCCCTCTCCCGGACAGCTTGCACCAACTCGACGGATGGCGACAGGAACCAGAACGCAAAAGCCGCCGACCCGGTTACCATTTAAGACGGACGGCCCCGCGACTGGGGCACGTCATGAATACCGACACTGCTGGCCATTGTGGCAACCAAACCAAACAGCGCATTTTCCGGCCTTGGCGATCACCAGAGTGAGCGGGCTTACAACCAATCCCGGTGCCAAGGCCTTTGCACCCCACCTGCTAAAAACTCACGAATGCCGGGCCAATAACGCTGAGCTTAGCGGCGACCTTGTAATGGAGGCGAAGCCGCAATGAAAAGGGCGTCCGGCGGCCATCGGCCGCGCACTACAGCGACTTGTTAAATGTATTCTCGGCGTAACGCACGATTTCGGATGCCGACGACAGATATTCGTTGGGATATTCAGCGAAATCCTTGTCGATAGGATTGTGGCTCATGTATGTGCGTTGCCGCCAACGATCGATGGCCTCAATCTCATCTGCAGCGAGAGATCGCCAATTCTCTCTCAAAAATGCGCCATGCCATTCATGAAGAACCCTTGCGTCGCCAATTTCGGCGATAGAACCAAAGCATTTCTCATCGTATGGCCACTTAACCAGAAAGCTGAAGCTCGCGTACGGCTCATATGGCACAAAACACCAGAGCGTGCCGCATTCCGGACACAACTTCAGCGAAATCCAATTTGCCACCCGAACTTGTTCAAGCTCTGGGAGCCTGATGTATGTCCAGATTGATCTACTCTCTGATTCGCAGGTTCTACACATGACATTTAACGCCTTGGGTAAGCTGCCGGTGCGGAGCGCAGCGTAGTACCGGTCAGCTTCACCCACTGGTTAACTGATGTGCCTGATTGCCCCGGAATCATCTGCATAGCAAAGACCTGGGATAGCTAAGGTAATCGCCCCAAACTCGGGCAGCGCTTCGCTCTTCGCAACTACCGGAAAAGATACTTTGGAAGAATCGTCTGAACTTGGTCTCGTGATACCGAACCAGAATCCGATGGCCTCCCTATTGCGCCACAACAGGGGCTGGCAAGATGCAATATCGGCGGGTCTTGACCAGATTACGTAGCCGAGCCACTCATCACCGTTGGATTCCGTAAACCTTGCTCGAACCAGAAGATGAGAGTTGGGATCACTGAGCTCCATATCCCTTGCCGGCCTTATTTCAGTTTCATCTTCTCCTTCATCCATAGGGAAAACCCAAAAAGGGTGTTTCTCTATGTCAGGTTCAGTAAGCTCCCAAATCTGTTTTCTCATTCTTCTCTTCAGTTAACGCCAGCCAGCATGCGCGGCTTTGTAGTGGAGGCGAAGCCGCAACGAAAAAGGCGTCGCCGTGCCTGGCCTTGTTACGAGAGCGGCTTCCATAAATGCTCTCTCAGTCTGACCTTACTTTCCATAAGCCCTGCTTCGAGAGACTCCGCCTGATCCACCAACCGCTCTAGCTCTGAAAATTCAATTACTTCATCTTCTTTTTTTTCTGAAGCAATAGCTTCAATGAAGTTATCTTCTTCGCTGAAAAGGCATAGCACTAAAGGGTTGTGAGCGACAGCATTACGTTTTTCGGCAAGCTTTCGAGCTTTCTTAAGGTTAGTGATGAATGCTTCAATTTGTTCGGCCGGTGCATCCTGCTCTCTAGCAAGGTCGACTACCAAATCGACTCTCTGTGCAAATCTCATATTCATTACATGGCAGTAGACAGAAGGCTTGAGCCACTCTTTTAAGCAGCGCAAGGTAAGGCTTTCCATTGCAGCGAAGGCGATCAAAAATCGACCAACCAACGTCGCCCACTTGTGATCAAGGTCTACGATCTTTGCCATGGTATTCCTTGCTCGTAACAGCTAATTATACGAACGCGTTCGTATAACACGCATTCGTATAACTCCAAAAAACTCGGCCCTAACAAACCCCAGCTTCACCAATAAAATCAGAAAATTACCTGAATCCACCACGGCTACCGCCGGAGTTATACGCCCGTGTTCGAGCCACCCCTGCTCCAGATTGGGGGCGTATAACTCCGCACGCCCCGATACTCCTTTTCAAACTTATCAGAAGGTTAGCAACATTTCGCCCTGGTTTCCCGGAGTTTTGCGAACGCGTTCGTATAACTCCGCTTCTGGATACTTGATTGACAATCCCGAAAAATCAAATACTGTATATTTATACATAACCATCAAGGAGCCAGGATATGGACATCCGCTGCCCGATTTCTCCGCAATCCACACGCTTTCTGGATCGGCTCAGAAATTTTATCCGACTTCGCGGTCTCGCTTACAAAACCGAAAAAACCTATGTGTTCTGGATCAAGCGCTTTATCCGCTTCCATGGTCGAAAACACCCGGAATCTATGGGTACAGCGGAGGTTGAAGCCTTTCTTTCCCATCTGGTTCTGCAGGCGAATGTCAGCGTGGCTACTCAGCGTGTCGCTTTGAATGCTTTGATATTTCTTTATCGGGAGTTTCTGGGAACACCATTGGAAAACCTGGAGTATGAAGCGGCAAAAAAGCCCAAGAGGCTTCCGGTTGTGTTCAGCCCGGACGAGGCCAGGCGGGTAATTGATAATCTGAAGGGCGAATTCAAGCTGGTGGCCATGCTGATCTACGGTGCCGGCCTGAGGATTAACGAAGCTCTTCGCTTACGTGTCAAAGACGTCGATTTCGGCATGCAGCAGTTGATCATTCGCGAAGGGAAAGGCAGCAAAGATCGAATAACACTCCTGCCAGACCGTCTGATTCAACCACTGCAAAACCAGATTCATGCGGCACTTCTGCAGCATCAGGCTGATTTGGCCAAAGGCTGTGGCTCGGTATATATGCCGGCTGGCTTGTCCAAAAAATACCCCAATGCCAGTCAGGAACCGGATTGGCAGTATGTTTTTCCCGCGCCGGATCTTTCTATCGATCCTCGCTCGGGTATCCGGCGAAGACACCACATGATGGATCGAACTGTGCAAAAGCACTTCAAACACGCTATCAGGGAGGCGGGCATTCATAAACCGGCGGGCAGCCATACCTTCCGGCATAGCTTTGCCACCAGGCTACTGGAATCGGGCTACGATTTACGGACCATTCAGAAACTGCTCGGCCATTCCGATGTCCGCACCACGGAAATTTATACCCACGTTGTTCGCAAGGGTGGCTTTGGTGTTCGTAGCCCGGTAGACGAAGCCTTTTAATAGAGTTCGTCGGTTCTGGCGGCCATGATGAAATCGTTTTTGTGCAGGCCTCCGATTTTATGGGTCCACCAGCGTACGGTGGCTTTCCCCCATTCCAACAATATCGCGGGGTGGTGGCCTTCTTCTTCCGCCAGGTCCGCCACCTTGTTGGTAAAGGCCTGGGCCTGGACAAAGTTTTTGAAGGTAAACACCCGCTGTAACTGCTCTTCCCCATCCTGAACGATCAACTGCCATTCAGGCACGTCTTTCAACAGGGTCTGCTTTTCAGCATCCGTGACCTGGGGTGCATCGGCACTGCAGGCGCTGCAGCTTTGCTGGCCAAGATTCGACATAGCGTCCTCCACTATATTTGTGGCTTCAACCACATCGTGGGTGCCCACCCGTCGTTTATCAACCCGGCAGTTGAAATCGACCCTTTTTCCGAATACTGTATATATAAACAGTACTCGAGAAATAAGCATGAGCAAATCACTCAACCACCTGCTTCAGGATGCCCGTATCTGGCAGGGTCATAAGCCCCAGAAACACGCCTCTCCGGCGGAGCACACGGGGTATCAGGTTCTGGATAACCAACTTGGTGGGCTCGGCTGGCCCAAGGGTGCCTTGAGTGAATGCCTGCTGGACAGCTGTGGCATTGGCGAGCTGCACCTGGTACTTCCGCTTATGCAGAAGGTCGCCAGGCAGGGAAAGACCATTTTCTGGCTGAACCCGCCCCACACACCTTATGCCCCGGCGCTGGCCAGGGCTGGCGTAAATACCGATCAACTGGTGCTGGTTCAAACTCACGATCCCGCTGACTTTCTGTGGACACTGGAAAACTGCCTGCGCTCCCCTGTCACAGGCCTGGTGATGGCCTGGCCGGGGAAGTTGGCCACCCGGGATATCCGCCGGCTGCAACTGGCTTCCGAAGCGGGTAACAATGTCTGCATTCTGTTTCGGGAACGTCGGCAGGCAGAGCAGCATTCACCGGCCGCGCTTCGGCTGGAATTGATTCCCGGAGAACACCAGGATCTCAAGATCAACATTCTGAAACGCCGTGGTAGCTGGCCAGGGCAGCGCTGCACTCTTGCCCTTGGGCAGCGCGCGGGCATTCAGGCCAGCGACCCCACTGGTGTTATTCAGGGGCCATGGTCACAGGATGGAGCCACCTGATTCATGTTGTGGCTGTATCTGCACTTCCCTCACCTGCTGCTGGATCATGTTCGCCGCAGCAAGCAAACTCAGGGCGCACTTGCGGTGGTCGATCTTGCCGGGCAGGCTATTCTGCAGGTTTGCCCAGAAGCCGATCACCTGGGTATTCGGCCGGGCATGCGCCTCAAGACCGCACTGGGCCTGGCACCAGACCTGGTGATTCTGCATCTCGATTCTCAACAGGAAGCCAATCTGCTGGAAGAGCAAGCCCGCTGGCTATACCGTTACGCGGCCCACATTACCCTGTCGCCGCCGCACGGTCTGTGGGCTGAAGTCAGCAGCCTCCAGCGGTTATATGGCGGGCTTCCCGCCGTTTGGCAAACCGTCGAGCAGGCTCTGGAAGAGCGGCAACTCACTGCCTGGCTGGCTCTTGGGCATACGCCACTGGCGGCTCAGCTCCTTGCGCAAGCAGGCAAAGGCGAGTGCACCGCAGACAAAGGCCACATTCTGACGGCCCTGGGCAAACTGCCTCTGGTGGCTGCGGGTTTTGATGAAAAATCCTGTACCCGCCTGCATCGCCTGGGGCTGAATACGCTGGCTGAAGTCTTCAATCTGCCAGCCCGGGAACTGGCACGGAGGCTATCCCCGGAGCTGCTGGCACGTATACAAAAAGCCCAGGGCACCAGGCCAGACCCCAAATCGCCCTGGCACCCCCCGCACCGATTCCGCCAGCGGGCCGATTTTATTCAGGAAGTGGAGCATGCCCAAGGGCTTTTGTTCGCGCTGCAGCGGATTCTGACCGAGCTGGAAGAAGACCTGTGCTGGCGCCAACAGGACACCGATACCCTGCATCTTTTACTCCAACACCGGCACGAAGAAGCCACCCGGTTAACGTTGCGAACGACTGGCCCGGAGCATCGGGCAGAGAGTTTTCTGAAACTGCTGCGCCTGAAACTGGATCAGCACCCGCTGCGGGCACCGGTGATCAGTCTGTCCCTGTCGGTAAAGCGGTTTCTGGGCCGGGAAGCTCCGGTTGGCCAGGACCTCCTGGGCGATGGACAGGACCTGAATGAAGCCTGGCATACGCTGGCCAGTCGTTTACAGGCCCGGCTTGGTACTGAGGCATTGCAACAGCTTGCACCGAGGGCAGACCACCGCCCGGAGTTTGCCTGGACAGCCTCCGCCATAAAACCAGCCAGCAGGCACAGCGAAACACCAGAGGTCTCTGGCCTGCCTGCGCGCCCTTTATGGCTGTTATCCACGCCGCACCCACTGGCAGAACCTCCGGCCAGATGGTTCTCGGGGCCGGAACGCATCAGTGCTGGCTGGTGGGACGGCCAGCGGGTGCACCGTGACTACTATATTGCCCAGTTGTCCAACGGCCAGTTGGCGTGGGTGTTCCGGGATATTCGCGATGGCTGGTACATACACGGGTGGTTTGGCTGATGGATTCTGATTACGCCGAGCTGTTCTGCTTCAGCAACTTCACCTTCCTGACCGGCGCCTCCCACCCCCATGAACTGGCCGAGCAAGCCGCGGAGCTTGGCTATCGGGCAATTGCCATCACCGATGCCTGCTCGGTGGCGGGCATCCCTAGAGCCTGGGCAGCCCTTAAAGACAGCCCGGTAAAGCTGATTACCGGGAGCTGGTTCGAACTGAGCGATACTCCCGAGGGCGCCACTGCCCCACCCCGGTTCATACTGCTGGCTCGAACCCGCGAGGGCTACGGTCAGCTTTGCCAATTGATCACCACCGGGCGGCGACGCGCTGAGAAAGGGCAATACCGGTTATTTACCCGGGACATCGAAACCCATTCGCTGGACCACTGCCTCTGCCTGTGGCTGCCACCGCTGGTATCACAAACCAACGCGCACCAGGCATTGATCACCGGCGAATGGCTGCAACGGATTTTCGAGCACAGGCTACGCCTTGCAGCGACCCGCACACTGGAAGCCGGCGAGGAACAGCAACTGGTCCGTGTACGGTGGTTAGCTGAACAAATGCGCTGCGCAGTGGTGGCAACCGGCCAGGTTCATATGCATCGCCGCGAACGCCAGCCATTACAGGACGTGCTGACAGCTCTGCGCCACCACACCACGCTGGAACAGGCCGGACACTGCCTGTTTCAGAATGCCGAGCGTTATTTGCGCCCGATACCGGTTATCCGGCGACTATTCCCCGAGCCCTGGGTTCGGGAGACCGTGGCAATCGCCGAAGCCTGCAGCTTTGAGCCTGGCAGCCTGCGTTATGAATACCCTCCCGATTTAGTGCCGGAACACGAAACACCCACATCGTTTCTGGCGCGACTCACCCGGGAGGGTGAACGGCGGCGTTACCCATCGGGCACACCCATGAAGGTGCAGGCACTGATTCGCAAAGAGCTGGAGCTGATTGCCGAACTGCGCTACGAACACTATTTTCTCACCATCCACGACATCGTCGACTTTGCCCGGCGCCAGGGCATTCTTTGCCAGGGCCGGGGATCCGCAGCCAATTCCGCAGTCTGTTACTGCCTGGGCATCACCGAGGTGAACCCGGCCAATGTGGAACTGCTGTTTGAACGGTTCATCTCCAAAGACCGGGATGAGCCCCCCGACATCGATGTGGATTTCGAGCACGAACGGCGTGAGGAGGTCATTCAGTACATTTACCAGCGCTACGGCCGGGAGCGGGCCGCCCTGGCCGCCACCGTGATTCGTTATCGCCCCCGCAGCGCCATTCGGGATGTCGGCAAGGCGCTGGGCTTTGATGCCACACTGGTGGAGAAGCTGCTGGATGGCATCGACTGGCGTGACAAGACCACCGGCTGGCGCCAGCAGATTCTGGACAAGGGCCTGACCCGCAGCCCCAACGTCGCGGATCAGTTCTTCACGCTGGTGAACACCTTGCTGGGCTTTCCACGCCACCTGTCCCAGCACGTGGGCGGTTTCGTGATCAGCGCCGGCCCGCTTTCAGAACTGGTGCCTGTCGAGAATGCCGCCATGGAAGGGCGCACGGTTATCCAGTGGGACAAGGACGACCTGGAAAGCCTGGGGCTGATGAAGGTGGATGTCCTGGCCCTGGGCATGCTCACCGCCATTCGCAAAGCACTGGCGCTGATCAGTGAAGAGAAAGGCACGACGTTTACCATTCAGGACGTCCCTCAGGAAGACCCTGACACCTACGCCATGCTGCAAAAAGGCGACAGTATCGGTGTCTTTCAGGTGGAGTCCCGCGCCCAGATCAACATGCTCCCGCGGCTGAAACCGGAAACCTGGTACGACCTTGTGATCGAAGTCGCCATCGTTCGCCCGGGCCCCATACAAGGCGACATGGTGCACCCCTACCTGCGCCGAAAACACGGCATGGAAGCAGTAGAATACCCCAACGATGCCGTACGCCAGGTGCTGGAGCGCACCCTCGGGGTGCCGATCTTCCAGGAACAGGTCATCAAACTGGCCATGGTCGCCGCCGGTTTCAGTGCGGGCGAAGCCGACAAACTTCGCCGTGCCATGGCAGCCTGGAAATCCCATGGCGATCTGACACCTTTCCGCGACAAACTGATTCAAGGCATGCTGGAGCGGGGCCACGATGCCGACTTCGCCGAGCGCCTGTACAAACAGATCTGCGGCTTTGGTGGCTATGGATTTCCGGAATCCCATGCCGCCAGCTTTGCCTTGCTGGTGTACGTCTCCGCCTGGATCAAACGCCACCACCCGGCAGCGTTCTATTGCGCTCTGCTCAACAGCCAGCCAATGGGCTTTTACTCGCCCAGCCAACTGGTTCAGGATGCCCGGCGCCACAACGTTACCGTGCTGCCACCAGACGTCAACCACAGCCAGTGGCAGCACACCCTGCAAGGTCAGGAGCAGCACCTGCTCCTTGGCCTTAGAATCATTCAAGGCCTGTCTCGCAATGGCGCCGAGCGCGTCCACCAGAACCGCCCGGCAAACGGTTACCAAAGCGCCGCCGAACTGCGCGCCCGAGCTGGCCTCAACCAGAGTGACATGGAACTTCTCGCCGGCGCCAACGCCATGCCCGGCTTCACCCGCAACCGCCACCAGGCTTACTGGCAACTGCTCGAACACGAAGAACCCGCTGAGCTCTTCGCTAACGAAGCCATGACCAAATACACACCGGAACCCTGCCACCTGCTCCCGGAGCCCACCGAAGGGCAAAACGTACTGGCCGACTACAGCAGCCAGGGTTTAACACTACAAAGGCATCCCCTTGCCCTGCTCCGCGAACAAGGCCACCTGCGCCATTGCCTCACCGCCAATCAACTCAAAGCCACCCGTCCCGGCATCCCCGTACAAGTTGCCGGCCTGGTCACCGGCCGCCAACGGCCCGGCACCGCTTCCGGCGTCACCTTCGTCACCCTTGAAGACGAAACCGGCAACGTCAACGTCGTCGTCTGGCTAGACACCGCCCGCCGCCAACGCAAACCGTTGCTCACCGCCCGGTTGTTACACGTAAAAGGAGTTATCGAGAAAGAAGGGGATATCGTTCATGTCATGGCCGGCAAGCTGTCTGACTTGAGCCATCTGATCAACTCGCTACCGGTCAGCTCCCGGGATTTCCACTGACCACAAACGCAAAAACCCCGCCAAAGGCGGGGTTTTCAGGGCAGTGTCGGTAAGGATCAGCCGAGCAGCTTGATCATTACCCCCGCTGCAACCGCAGAGCCAATAACACCGGCCACGTTCGGGCCCATAGCGTGCATCAGCAGGAAGTTCTGCGGGTTGGCTTCCAGGCCCACCTTGTTGGAGACCCGCGCCGCCATCGGCACCGCGGATACACCTGCGGAGCCAATCAACGGGTTGATCGCTTCCTTGGTGAACTTGTTCATCAGTTTCGCCATCAGTACACCGGAAGCGGTGCCTACACCGAAAGCCACAATACCCAGGCCCAGGATACCCAGCGTCTGGCCATCCAGGAACTTGTCGGCCATCAGCTTGGAGCCAACAGACAGACCCAGGAAGATGGTTACGATGTTGATCAGCGCGTTCTGTGCGGTATCGCTCAGACGCTCTACCACGCCACACTCACGCATCAGGTTACCGAAGCAGAACATACCCAGCAGCGGAGCCGCATCGGGCAGGAACAGAACCACGGCAATCAGAACAACCAGAGGGAAGACAATCTTCTCTTTCTTGCTCACCGGGCGCAGCTGCGACATCTTGATGGCACGCTCTTTCTCGCTGGTCAGCGCCTTCATGATCGGCGGCTGGATCATCGGCACCAGCGCCATGTACGCATAAGCAGAGACGGCAATCGCACCCAGAAGATGCGGGGCCAGTACGCTGGATACGTAGATGGAGGTGGGGCCGTCGGCGCCACCAATGATGCCGATTGCAGCGGCCTCGAGGATATTGAACTCCAGTATCCCCGTCCAGTCCAGCAACGCCGCGCCAATAACGGTACCGAAAATACCGAACTGCGCAGCCGCACCCAGAAGCAGGGTTTTGGGGTTAGCAAGCAAAGGGCCGAAATCGGTCATCGCCCCTACACCCATGAAAATCAGCAGAGGACCAACGGTACTGCCGATAATCACAGAGTAGAAGTTATACAGCATGCCATTGCCGTAGCCGTAATCCTGCGCAATGGAGTTGGCCATCGCCATTTCGGAATAACTGGCTTCTTTCACCGCTACTTTGAAGGCTTCTTTCAACTCAGGCGTAATCGCCTGTCCGACCTGATAGGCCACATCCAGCGGCGCCGCCAGTGCAGCCAGAACCTTGGAGTTGCCACCCTGCAAAGCAAAGTGAATAGCGTTTTCAGCCGCAGTCAGGGCAAGCCCTGCCTCCGGAATATTCGCCAGAATGCCACCAAACCCGATGGGCACCAGCAGCAACGGCTCAAACTTCTTGTTGATCGCAAGATAGAGAAGCAACAGGCCAATAGCGATCATGATCACCTGGCCCAGCTCGATGTTGAACAGGCCACTGCCTGTCCACAGTGTCATTAATTTATCCATGGAATGCTGGCCCTTATGCGATTGTCAGCATTTCATCATCAGGGGAGACGGCATCACCGACCTTGATGAAGACTTCGCCGATAGTACCGGCTTTCGGTGCGCGAACCTCGGTTTCCATCTTCATGGCTTCGAGGATAATCAGCACGTCACCTTCCTCAACGGTGTCACCCGGGGAAACCAGAACCTTGAAGATGTTACCGCCCAGCGGCGCCACCAGAGGCTCGCCTTCGCCTGCCGCCGGAGCAGGTGCAGAGGAAGCGGCCGGAGCAGACGCGGTGCCACCGTCACCCTGGATCTGGGTAATCTCGCCACCTTCAGAAACCGCCACCACAAACTTCTTGCCGTTAACGTCCACGGTGTAAGTCTCCGGGCCCGCGGCTTTCTTGGCCGGCGCGGCGTCTTCTGCGGTCGGGACCGGCTCGAACGCATCCGGGTTGTTGCGGTTCTCCAGGAACTTCAGGCCGATCTGTGGGAACAGCGCGTAGGTCAGCACGTCGTCTTCAAGATTGTCGGCCAGCTTGATGCCCTTCTCGTCCGCCAGCTTCTTGAGCTCGTCGGTCAGCTTGTCCATTTCCGGTTCAAGCACATCTGCAGGACGACAGGTCATGACTTCCTTGCCATCCAGAACACGCTCCTGCAGCTCTTTGTTCATGGGGGCTGGCGCTGCGCCGTACTCACCCTTCAGAATGGCGGAGGTTTCCTTGGAGATGGACTTGTAACGCTCGCCGGTCAGAACATTCAGTACCGCCTGGGTGCCGACAATCTGCGAGGTCGGGGTCACCAGCGGAATGAAGCCCAGGTCTTCACGAACCTTGGGAATTTCTTCCAGCACCTGGTCAAACTTGTCGCTTGCGTTCTGCTCACGCAGCTGGTTTTCCATGTTAGTCAGCATACCGCCCGGTACCTGAGCAATCAGGATGCGGGAATCAGTGCCGCGCAGGCTGCCCTCGAACTTCGCGTACTTCTTGCGCACCTGGCGGAAATAGGCGGCAATTTCTTCCAGGAGGTTCAGATCAAGACCGGTGTCACGATCGGTACCTTCCAGGATGGCCACAACCGCCTCGGTGGGCGAGTGACCATAGGTCATGCTCATGGAGGAAATAGCAGTATCCACGTTATCGATACCGGCTTCCGCAGCCTTGATGGCGGTGGCGGTCGACATGCCGGTGGTGGCGTGGCACTGCATGTGGATGGGGATATCCAGCTCTTTCTTCAGGCGGCTGACCAGATCATAGGCCACATACGGCTTGAGAATACCAGCCATGTCCTTGATTGCGATTGAGTCTGCGCCCATGTCGGCGACTTCTTTCGCCAGATCTACCCACATATCGATGGTGTGCACAGGGCTGGTGGTGTAAGCAATCGTACCCTGGGCATGCTTGCCAGTCTTGCGAACGGCCTTGATCGCGCGATCCATGTTGCGGGGATCGTTCATGGCATCAAAAATACGGAACACGTCTACGCCGTTCTCGGCGGCACGCTCACAGAAACGGTCAACCACATCATCCGCATAGTGACGATAGCCCAACAGGTTCTGGCCGCGCAGAAGCATCTGCTGGCGAGTATTGGGCATGGCTTTTTTAAGTTCGCGGATGCGCTCCCAAGGGTCTTCGCCCAGGTAACGGATACAGGCATCAAAGGTAGCCCCACCCCAGGATTCCAGCGACCAGAAACCCACTTTGTCGAGTTTCTCGGCGATTGGCAGCATGTCGTCCAGACGCATGCGGGTGGCGAGCAGGGATTGGTGGGCGTCACGCAGAATTACGTCCGTAATCCCCAGCGGTTTTTTCGTGTCAGTCATCGTGTCAGCCTTCTGTTAAAAGGTTCTAATCGTGTACCGGGGTCACTTCTTGTGGCGTGACCGGTATTGTGCAATCGCCTTCTTGATGGCCTCGGCGGTGTCAGGGTCAACCGACGTGGGCGCCTTCGGCTTGGCACGTGGCGTTCTGGCCGGGGTTGCCGGCTCTGGCGGCGCAAACCGCAGGATGATTTTGGACATCAGGCCGGTCGCGAATACCAGAATAATCAGGAACACGAACACGAAGCCCATGCCGGCAATCATCAAGTCTACGGCTTGTGACATCAGCTCATTCATATCGAACAGCTACCTGTATTGGTTTGTTGATTTCCCCGTACCGCCCGACAAGCCACCACTAAAACTAAAGTCTAATGGCCCGGCGGAACAATTCGGGAGGCAAAATCCTGCGTAATTTACCGTTTTCAATGACCAGGAGCAACCTGAAGCACGCATTTCTATAGGGACTTTCCGAGCGTCCCGGCCTGAAATGACACCTGCTGCAACAGCCTCATCAGGCGTTAATCATGCATATCTAACCCGGAATTTCCGACCTTTCACCTTACCTTTCTCCAGCCGCGCCAGCGCCTGGGCCGCCCATCGGGATTCAACCGCCACGAAGCACTGAAAGTCGAACAGATCGATTTTGCCAACGGCAGCGCCGGGAATACCGGCCTCGCCGGTAAGAGCTCCCATCACGTCGCCAGGGCGCACTTTGTCTTTGCGACCGCCAGCCAGGCACAGCGTTTTCATGGCCGGTGTAACCGGGCGCAACGCCTCCGCCAGCAACGCTTCGGTATCGCCCCACAACACCGGCTCGCCCCGCTCCGTTTCCAGGCGTGTAATCTTGTGGCCCTGGCGCGGAGTGCAGAGAGTAACCGCATGCCCCTGCTCGCCTGCCCGGCCGGTACGGCCCACCCGATGGGTATGCACCTCGGGATCCCGCGCAGGCTCGGCATTGATGACCAGTGGTAGCCCTTTGATGTCGAGCCCCCTTGCCGCCACATCGGTAGCCACCAGAACCGTACAACTCTGGTTGGCAAATCGAACCAGAGCGCTGTCCCGTTCGCGCTGGTCCAGATCGCCATGTAGCGACAACGCCGAAAAGCCGAGACGACCCAGTTCATCCGACAGCTCATCACAGTCCCGTTTGGTGGTACAGAACACCAGAGACGACACCGGCTGAAAACGGGAAAGCAGTGCTGCCACGGCCGCCGCCCGCTGATCCGGCTGGATTTCGTAAAAGGATTCTTCAATGGTGATGGCGGCCGCTTTTGATTCCACCCGCACGTCTTCCGGCTTGCTCTGGAATTGCTCGCTCAGCTTTCTGATGGCCGGCGGCCAGGTGGCGGAGAACAGCAGCGTCTGCCTGCTACCGGGGGCTTGGGAGACAATGCTGGTGACCACCTCCTCGAACCCCATATCCAGCATACGGTCCGCCTCGTCCAGCACCAGCACTTTCAAGCCATCCAGCGAAAGCGTACCTTTGCGCAGGTGGTCATCTACCCGGCCAGGGGTACCCACGACGATATGAGCGCCATGGCTGAGCGACCCGATCTGGGGGCCGATAGGCACACCACCACACAACGTCAGCACCTTCACGTTATCTTTGGCCCGTGCCAACTCTCGCAACGCTTTGGCCACCTGATCCGCCAGTTCCCGGGTGGGACAAAGAACAAGACTCTGAACCCGGAAGCGTCGCGGATCGATGGCCTCGATAATCGGTATCCCGAACGCTGCTGTCTTGCCGCTGCCGGTTTGCGCCATGGCAATCACGTCCTTGCCCGCCAACGCAAGCGGAACTGCCTCTGCCTGAACCGGCGTGGGTTGCTGGTAACCCAATTGATCAAGGTTGGCCTGCATGGCCGCAGAAAGACCAAGCGCTTTAAAAGATGACATAGAAAAATCCGTGGGGTGGGTTGTGATGGGTTATTGAGAGAATGCTGACGGCGTATACTTAACGTTTGATCGCACCAGTTTATCATGAATTCACGGAGTCGCTGATGGCCTCACTGCAGGAACAGTTATTAAAGGCCGGGCTGGCCGACGAAAAGAAAGCCCGGGAAGTACGAAATGAAAAACGAAAACAGAGAAAGCAACAGCCCAAAGGCGCCACGACCGTAAACGAAGCCGAAGAGCGCGCCCGCAAGGCTCGCCAGGAAAAGGCCGAGCGGGATCGGCAGCTCAACCTTGAGCGCAAGAAAGAGGCTGAGAAAAAGGCGATTCAGGCACAGATTCGGCAGCTGATCGAAACCAATCGCCTGGACCGGAGCCGCGGCGAAACCTCCTACCAGTTTGTCGACGGCAAGAAGATCAAGAAGATTCTGGTGAACGAACAGATGGTGGACCAACTCTCTCGAGGCCGTCTGGCCATTGTGGCGCTGGGTGACCACTATGAGATCGTCCCGGACAGGGTGGCCCGCAAGATTATGGAGCGCGATGAGAGCGCCATCATCTCAATGCATGATCGTAAACAGGATGACGCAGGCGAAGACGACCCGTATGCAGGGTATGAAATCCCCGACGATTTGATGTGGTAAAGACAATAAAAAACCCCGCACAAGGCGGGGTTTTTTATTTTGTATAGCAAAACGCCTCAGCCTGTGGGGTACACAAACTGAGGCGCTTTGACTTTAATATGGCGCGGCTGGGAGGATTCGAACCTCCGACCGCCTGGTTCGTAGCCAGGTACTCTATCCAGCTGAGCTACAGCCGCTTGAAACTGGTTTGCGATGTTGGCGCGGCTGGGAGGATTCGAACCTCCGACCGCCTGGTTCGTAGCCAGGTACTCTATCCAGCTGAGCTACAGCCGCGCATCGCAACGTTGAGTGCTACCTCAACTGTTCTCACTTCTCTCCGGGGAGAAAATGGCGGAGAGGGAGGGATTCGAACCCTCGGTACGATTGCTCGTACGGTTCCTTAGCAGGGAACTGGTTTCAGCCACTCACCCACCTCTCCTTGAGAACGGGGCGTATACTACCATAATTTTTCTGTTTTCATAGGGTTGACACGACTTTTTTCTGGCCGATTTTCCCCACAATCAAAAAAGCCGTCCGGGTTACCCTCGAACGGCTTTTTAACTGATCAACGATTGCCCGATTCCGGCTCTTCGGAGCCTTTTTCAGATTGAATTCGCTGATAGATTTCTTCGCGGTGAACCGCCACATCTTTTGGCGCGTTCACACCGATGCGTACCTGATTCCCCTTTACACCCAGAACGGTGACGGTAATTTCGTCGCCGATCATCAGGGTTTCGCCAACACGGCGAGTCAAAATCAACATATCCCTTACTCCCTATTCCAGAGCTACCTGTTCCGACAAACACTACTGTTTACTTCTTGCTTTTATAATGAGATCACTTCAGACACTAAAGACGCAGAAATACTTATACTTACCTGAATCCTGATAGCTATCTTCAATGACCTTGATCAGAGAGCATTTGAGACCTCCTGCCTCAGGCACTCTCCTCCACCCCGGCTTTATCCAGCTCGAACGCACTGTGCAGTGCGCGAACGGCAAGCTCGAGATACTTCTCATCAATCACCACCGAAATCTTGATTTCTGACGTGGAGATCATCTGAATATTGATGCCCTCATTGGACAGCGCTTCAAACATCTTGGTTGCAACGCCCGCATGGGAGCGCATACCCACGCCTACGATGCTGACCTTCGCGATCTTGGTATCTCCACCCACTTCACCGGCACCCAGCTCAGCGGTAACACCGCGCAACACTTCCTGGGCCCGTTTGAAATCGTTGCGATGCACCGTAAACGTAAAGGCAGTCTTGTTATCCTCGCCCACGTTCTGAACAATCATATCTACTTCGATATTAGCATCACTGACGGGCTTGAGAATCCGCAGTGCGCTGCCCGGTGTATCGGGCACACCAGAGATCGTCAGCTTGGCTTCGTCACGATTGAAAGCAATGCCGGAAACAACCGGTTGTTCCATGGCGTTCTCATCCTCAAAAGTAATCAGGGTGCCCTCGCCTTCCTGAAAGCTGGACAACACCCTTAATGGAACGTTGTATTTACCTGCAAACTCAACTGAGCGAATCTGGAGTACCTTAGAACCCAGACTAGCCATCTCGAGCATTTCTTCAAATGTAATGCGCTCCAACCGGCGGGCACTGTCCACTACCCTTGGGTCAGTTGTGTAAACACCATCTACATCAGTATAGATCTGGCATTCATCGGCTTTCAGTGCCGCCGCCAGGGCAACCGCCGTGGTGTCAGAACCGCCACGGCCGAGCGTGGTGATATTGCCGTTGTCATCAATGCCCTGGAAGCCGGCTACCACAACCACCCGACCGGCATCCAGATCTTCCCGCATGCGCTGCTCATCAATCTGCTTGATACGCGCCTTGGTATGGCTGCTGTCCGTGAGAATCCTGACCTGGGAACCGGTGTAGGACCGGGCATCGCAGCCCCGCTTCTGGAGCGCCATGGACAACAGGGCAATGGTTACCTGCTCGCCGGTGGAAACCAGAACGTCCATCTCACGGGGGGTAGGCTCATCCATAATATCGTTGGCGAGTGCAATCAAACGGTTGGTTTCACCGCTCATGGCCGAGACCACAACCACGACATCGTGCCCTTCTTTGCGGAACCGACAGACCTTGTCAGCTACCGCTTCAATCCGCTCGGTTGTCCCGACGGACGTACCACCAAATTTCTGAACCAGCAGAGCCATGTTTCCCAAACTCCGAAACGGGGTGTCACAACGGGGCTAGGCGCCCCGCCATTAAAAACAAACGGGCGGGATTATAAACCTCCGCCCGTATCAGAAAACAGTTGTTTACCCGATATTTTGCTCAACCCAGGCCGGTACACCAGCCAGTGCTTCGGCCAGACGGGATGGATCATTACCACCACCCTGGGCCATGTCGGGGCGACCGCCGCCTTTGCCATCTACCAGCGAGGCCAGATGCTTCATTAAATCGCCAGCCTTGATGCGGTTGGTGGCGGACTTGGTAACACCGGCCACCAGCACCACCTTTCCGTCTTCGACAGTGGCCAGCACCACAACGCCCTCGCCCAGCTTGTTCTTGAGCTGATCCGCAGTTTCCATCAAGGCCTTGCGGTCAGCGCCTTCCATCTCGGAGGCCACCACTTTCAGGCCTGCCACTTCGACCGCGGAACCAGCCAGATCAGTACCCGCGGAACTCGCCAGTTTTGCTTTCAGGGCATCGACATCCTTCTCAAGCTGGCGATTGCGGTCCAGAACCTGCTTGACCTTGTCGACGACAGAATCACGGGTGCCCTTCACCAGACGTGCGGTCTCGCGCAGCGTACGCTCGGTTTCATCAACCCATTCCAGCGCACCCAACCCGGTTACAGCCTCAATACGACGAACGCCAGAGGAAATGCCGCTTTCGGAGGTAATGCGGAACAACCCGATATCGCCGGTACGGGCAACGTGAGTACCACCACACAGCTCAACAGAGTATTTGTCGGTACCCATGGTGAGCACCCGTACTACATCACCGTACTTCTCACCAAACAGAGCCATCGCGCCTTTTTCCTTGGCGGTATCCATATCGGTAATGTCGATATCTACCGGCGTGTTCTCCAGGATCTGCTCGTTAACCGTACGCTCGATTTCTCTCAGCTGCTCCGGCGTCACGGCTTCAAAATGGGAGAAGTCGAATCGCAGTTTGTCCGGGTCGACCAGCGAGCCCTTCTGGGTAACGTGTTCCCCCAGGATATTGCGCAGGGCCGCATGCAGCAGGTGCGTAGCCGAGTGGTTGCGCTTGGTGCGTTCACGACGGGCATGATCAATCCGCGCATCCACTTCCAGCCCGGGGAACAGCTCACCTTCAATCAGGGTGCCCACATGCAGGTGGTTATCACCTTCTTTGCGGGTGTCGGTTACCTGGAAGCGGCCACCGCTCCAGGTCAGCAGGCCGGTATCACCCACCTGACCACCAGACTCCGCATAGAACGGCGTGCGCTCCAATACCACCACACACTCATCACCCGCTTCCGCGTTACGCTCCTCACCGTTGACCAGCACCGTGCGGATACGTTCATGACCATCGACGTGGTCATAACCGGTAAACTCGGTCTTGCCCTCAATCGTGATGCCGGCGGCATTGTAGTCGATACCAAACTTGCTGGCGGCACGAGCCCGGTCGCGCTGGGCCTCCATGGCTTTTTCGTAGCCTTCGTAATCCAGAGTCAGACCACGCTCGCGGGCAATATCGTTGGTCAGATCGACCGGGAACCCATAGGTATCGTAAAGAGTAAACACGGTTTCACCGGGAATCTCGGTACCCTTCAGCTCCGCAATGTCCTGCTCCAGCAGGCGCAGACCTTTATCCAGGGTCTTGGCGAACTGTTCTTCCTCCTGCAGCAACACCTTTTCGATCTGCTTGCGACTACTCACCAATTGCGGATAGGCCTCGCCCATCAGTTCAACCAGAGCGCCGGTAAGCTTGTAGAAAAACGGCTGGGTAGCACCGAGCTTGTTGCCGTGGCGAGCTGCGCGACGAATAATTCGGCGCAGAACAAAGCCGCGCCCTTCGTTGGACGGCATCACGCCGTCGGCAATCAGGAAGGCGCAAGAACGGATATGATCCGCCACCACGCGCAGAGACGCTTCTGTGGTGGCCGCACCACCCAGGATCTCGGATGCCGCCTTCAACAGGTCCTGGAACAGGTCGATTTCGTAGTTACTGTGAACACCCTGCAGAACCGCAGCAATCCGCTCCAGCCCCATGCCGGTGTCCACCGAGGGCTTGGGCAGGTTCAGCATCTCGCCGTCGGCAGTGCGGTTGTACTGCATGAAAACCACGTTCCAGATTTCGATGTAGCGGTCGCCATCTTCTTCCGGGCTGCCGGGAGGCCCACCTGCCACATCCGGGCCGTGATCGAAGAAAATCTCGGTGCACGGGCCGCAGGGTCCGGTATCACCCATCTGCCAGAAGTTATCGGAGGCGTAGCGGGCGCCTTTGTTGTCGCCGATGCGCACAATCCGTTCCGCCGGCACACCGATTTCCTGGTTCCAGATATCAAAGGCTTCGTCGTCTTCGGCGTAAACCGTTACCCACAGCTTCTCCTGGGGCAGGTTGAGGTGCTGTTCGCCAGTCAGGAACGTCCAGGCAAAATTAATGGCCTCGCGCTTGAAGTAATCGCCGAAGCTGAAGTTGCCAAGCATCTCGAAGAAGGTATGGTGGCGCGCTGTATAGCCCACGTTTTCCAGATCATTGTGCTTGCCTCCGGCACGCACACATTTCTGGGAGCTGGTCGCTCGTGTATAGTCGCGCTCCTCGCGGCCGAGGAAAAGATCCTTGAACTGGTTCATCCCCGCGTTGGTAAACAGCAGAGTGGGATCATCGTGGGGTACCAGTGAACTGCTGGGCACAATGGCATGCCCTTGCTGCTGGAAATATTCTAGGAATGCTTGTCGCAACTCTGCGGTTTTCATAGACCTTTGATACCTTTCGACCTGATACACCTTGCCAGACACCCGCCGAATGAACCGCCGGGTCTGAGGTTAAATGCGATTACTTACATGCGTGTGCAAATCGGCTACTCTAGCACACGCCGAGAACTTGAAAAACGTGAAAACTCACAGGAGACGCCATGCCCCGACGCTTTCATGAAGCCGATGAACTTCTGCCACCGGCGACCGGCCTGAAACGCGCCCTGGCCATTATTTACGATGGACTGATCAGTATCGCCGTGCTGCTTGTCGCCAGTTGGGTATACACCATGATTGCTGGATGGATTACGGGCTGGGATCGCTATGAACAAATGGCCGAAGCCGGTGAAATCTCAGGAGATCCGGGGCTGACCTTCGTTCTGTTTCTGGTGTTGTATCTGTTTTTCGCCTACTTCTGGACCCGCATCGGCCAGACCCTCGGCATGCAGGTATGGCGCGTTCGCATCGAGAATCTTGATGGCACCTCCGTGAGCTGGACCCAGGCCCTGATTCGCTATGTTACCGCTGCGATCGTCGTTTTCCTGAGCATTCTCGGCGCCTACTACCTGGGCGCGCTGACGTTGCTGCTCAGCATCCCGGCCATCATCGCGTTGTTCTATCCCATCAATGGGCTGTCGCTGACCGACCGCACCTCCAACAGCGTGGTTGTTCAGGTGGCCAGGCCCGAGAAGAAATAGGTCTGGCGCTACCCCGCCCGACGCATCAGGACGGCTCCGACAATACCGTTAACAACAATCGGAGCCAGCACTGCAATCAGCGGATTAAAGCCATAAACCATACTCATCGGCCCCAGCAGATCCTGCATATACTTGAACAGCAATCCCACCAGCAGACCGGTAAATACCCGGAACCCCATGGTCACAGACCGCAGTGGCCCGAACACAAAGGAGATGGCGACCAACACCATCACCGCCGTACCCAGAGGCATCAGTGCCTTTTTCCAGAACGCGAGCCAGTATTGCGCCGCACTCAGCCCCTGCTCTCCGAGATAGGCCGCGTAGGTATAAAGGCCCGTCATCGACAGATTCTCCGGCTTCACAATCAGTACACTCAGCACGCTCGGCGACAGGCCGGTCTCCCAACGCAGTGACGCACTCACATCACGCACCGTCCGCTCCGGTTCAATGCGGGTGGAGGTCACGTTCTCCAGCAACCAGTAGTCGCCCTGATAAATGGCACGCTCGGCGAAGCTGGCAACCTGCAATTGCCGGGCATCGTCAAACCGGAACAGCGAAACCCCATGCAACACACCGTTTGGCTGAACCGCATTCAGGTGCATGAAGGTATTGCCTTCGCGATGCCACACCCCTTCCGCGGAAGCCACGCTGCTCCCCGCACCCAAGGCCACCGCCTTGTCACTCTGGGCAATACGTTCGGTGGTCGGCGCGACATACTCACCAATCGCCACGCCGAGCAGAACCACGATCAGCGCCGGCTTCATGGCAGACCAGACAATGCGTTTGAGCGACACGCCGGCTGCCCGGATCACCGTCAGCTCCGAGGAACTGGCCATGGAGCCCAGGCCGACAAGGCAACCCATGAAGGCCCCAAGAGGCAGGTAATCGTAGATTCGCCGTGGCAAGGTCAGCGCCACATACCACAGCGCCTGCAGGGTTTGATATTCGTTGCGCGTGTCTTCCAGTTCAGCAATGAATGCAAAGATCACATCCAGCGACAACACCACAACCATAACCAGGAACATGGCGCCGCCAACAGTACGCATCACATAACCATCGATCTTATGCACGCTGGCGCCCCTCCCTCTCAAGACGACGACGGTTCAGCCACCCGGGGCCAAACTGCAGCCACAGGCCGAGCGCCAGGAACAGCGCATGCACCCAGAGCATACCCACCCATTCAGGCACCTTTTCATCCGCCAGCGCATCCCGCGCCACAATCAGTAAGCCCAGATAGGTGATGTAAACCAGCATGGCTGGCAACAGATGGAAAAACCGCCCCTGCCGGGGATTCACCCGGCTGAGCCGCACGGCCAGCAAGGTGACGATGGGCACAATCAACGGTAACGATATTCGCCAGTGCAAGAGAGCCCGGTCTTCCGGATCATCCGAGTTCCAAAGCGCCAGCGTACTCAAGCCTTCCTCCAGCTCTTTGCTGCCCTCCTGGCCGCTGACAATCTTCAAACCGTAGGCTTCAAATTCAGTGACATTGTAATCAAGCTGGCCGGGAGCCCCCTGAAAACGACCACCATCCTCCAGCACCAGAAACCGGCTGCCGGTTTCCTCATCAATGAACTGGGAGCCAGACTCCGCAGTGATCAGAGTGACACCCTTACCGTCCTTGTCGTACTCGGCAATAAACACCCCCTGCAACTGGCGCTTGTCGTCGCTCAGGGCCTCGGTGTAAGTGACCCGATCACCGGAGGTAAAGTCCTGAAACCGCCCCGGGGCCAGCATTTCAAACTCGGTGGCCTTTCGCTGCTCATTAAAGATGTGCTCCACCTGTTTCATGCCCCAGGGAGAGATGTAAAGGCTCATGGCCCCTACCACCAGCATGACCGGCAACGCCCCAAGCAACGTTTTCGCCAGCAACTGCTTTTCACTCACACCGCAGGCGAACAACACCGTCATCTCGCTTTCGAGGTACATCCGGCCATACGCCAGCAGAATTCCGATAAACAGGCCCAGGGGCAGAATTAATTCCAGAAACCCGGGGAAACGATACCCCATAATCGCAAACAGGACGCCGGCCGCAATCTCGCCCTCAGCAGCATCGGCCAGATACTTGATAAAACGCCCACTCATGAACACCAGCAACAGAATGCCTGACACCGCAAGCATACTGACCACGATCTGGCGAATGAGGTAACGGAAGATAATACTCAAATCAGTCTCTCTGGCGGCGCCGTCATTGGAGATGGAGGTTAAGGAGAACAGCGCGTATTCTATGTAACCTCGCCGACGAATGACAGTACGGGGCCTACACGATAAAACCATCGTAACGAAGCGGGCACCCGGCTTGATTAATAAAGGCTTTGCCCCAATCCTTATGAGCATTGCCATCAACATTCAATTCAATTGAATAAAGCATAATCTGACAACGGAGTTGCCATGAGAGTTGCCATGAATTTCAGCCTGAGCAGCAAAGCCATCACGACCACCAAAGCCGACTGCCTGGTTATCGGCCTGCCTGAGAAAGGCGAGTGGCCAGAATCCACCAAAGCGGCAGACGACGCGCTGGGCGGACTGATCAAGCAACTCGAGAAAGCCGGCGACCTGACCGGCAAGAACGCCTCCGTGAATACCCTGCCCCTGGTGGATCAACCCTGGCAGCGCGTTGTGGTAATTGGCACCGGCAAAGATGCAGACCGCACAGCCACAGCCTATCGTAAGAGCCTGATTGCCATGACCGGCGCATTGAAAGATGGCCCCTCCAAAAGTGCACTGATCAGCCTGACCGATACTGCGGTTCAGGGCGAAGCTGCGGTCAGCTCTGAAGAAGCCCGGCTAAACCTGATTGGCCGGATTCTGGAAGACCAGCTCTACACCTTCACCGAATTCAAAAGCGACAAGCCTGCCGCCCGCAAACTGAAAAAAGTTGTGGTACAGGCATCCGGCGCCGGCAAGTCCCTGAAAGATGCTTTCAACCTTGGCCTGGCCACCGGCCGCGGCATGAACTACACCAAAGACCTGGGCAACACTCCACCCAACATCTGCCACCCGGTCTGGCTTGCCGAACAGGCCAAGGCCATGGCCAAAGACTACGACTCCATCCAGACCGAAGTTCTGGACGAGAAGCAGATGGAAAAACTGGGCATGAACACCATCCTGGCCGTAGGCAAAGGTTCCAAGCAGCCTCCGCGCCTGATCGTGATGGAATACCGTGGCGGCAAGGCCAAAGACAAGCCCTACGTACTGGTGGGGAAAGGCATCACCTTCGACACCGGCGGCATCAGCCTCAAGCCGGGCGAGGGCATGGACGAAATGAAATACGATATGGGCGGTTCTGCCAGCGTTTTCGGCACCATGAAAGTCCTGGCTGAAACCAAACCCAAGATCAACGTGGTTGCCGTGATCGCTGCCGCTGAAAACATGCCAGACGGCGGCGCCTCCCGCCCCGGCGATATCGTCAAAACCCTGAGCGGCATGACCGTCGAAATCCTCAACACGGACGCCGAAGGCCGCCTGGTACTGTGCGACGCCCTCACCTACGTGAAGAAATTTGACCCGGCAGCCGTGGTCGACATGGCCACCCTCACCGGCGCCTGCATTATCGCCCTGGGCAGTCACGCCACTGGCCTGTTGTCCAACAACGACGAGCTTGCGAACGAACTGCTCGCCGCCGGCGAACGCACCGGCGACCGCGCCTGGCGCCTGCCTCTGTGGGACGAATACCAGAGCCAGCTCGACAGCAACTTCGCAGACATGGCCAACATTGGCGGCCGCCCCGCGGGCACCATTACCGCCGCCTGCTTCCTGAGCCGCTTCGCCAAGGACTACCGCTGGGCCCACCTGGATATCGCGGGCACCGCCTGGAACTCCGGCAAAGCCAAAGGCGCCACCGGCCGCCCGGTCCCCCTGCTGGTCGACTACCTGATGACCCATGCAGGATAACCAGCCAAACCCTTCTCCGGAGCCCGGCAGCCTCGCTGCCGGCCCCTCCGGCCGGGACGATAAAAACCAGCGCTACTGGTTCCACATCCTCGCCCAGAACACCCACGCCGCCCGCAACCTCCACGCCGCCAAACTCGTGGACAAAGCCTGGCAGCAGGGCGACCGTGTGTGCGTTCTTTGTGACACCGAAGAACAGGCCGTGGAACTCGACGACCTGCTGTGGAACTTCACCCCCGAAGCCTTCATCCCCCACAGTATCGCCCAAGACCCAACCACCCCCTGCACCGATCCTGTCGGCATCCTGCTCTACCCGCCAGCCGCGGTGGATTGGGATACCGTTATCGTCCTGTCCTCAACACTGCCCGACGACGCCGACCAGTACGGCCGCCTGGCACTGGTTGCCCACAATGACCCGGCGGTATTGAACCAGGCGCGGGGGCATTACAAGCAGTTGCGGTCACTGGGCATTGAAGCTCGGGTGCATGATATGCGGAAACGCTAGCCAGGTTCGCCGCGATCAAGACGACCATGTATAATCGTCCGATTCAGAATTTCCCTATGTGAATCAACCAAAACGGTCACTGCATAATCCCATGGAAAAAACCTACCAGCCAGAAAACATCGAGCGCCAGTGGTACGAAAACTGGGAATCCAAAGGCTATTTCCGCCCCAGCGGCGAAGGCGACTCCTACAGCATCGCCATCCCGCCACCCAACGTGACCGGCAGCCTGCACATGGGCCATGCCTTCCAGCACACCATCATGGACACCCTAACCCGCTTCAAGCGCATGCAGGGCCGTAACGCACTGTGGACCGTCGGCACCGATCATGCCGGCATCGCCACCCAGATGGTCGTCGAACGCAAACTGGCTGCAGAAGAAGACAAAACCCGCCACGATCTCGGCCGGGAAGAATTCATCAAGCGCATCTGGGACTGGAAAGAACACTCCGGCGGTACCATCACCCGCCAGATGCGTCGCCTGGGCAACTCCGTGGACTGGAGCAACGAACGCTTCACCATGGACGATGGCTTCTACAAAGCCGTACAGGAAGTGTTTATCCGCCTGTACGATGAAGGCCTGGTGTACCGCGGCAAACGGCTGGTGAACTGGGATCCGAAGCTGCACACCGCTATCTCTGATCTGGAAGTTGAAAACAAGGAAGAAAAGGGCTATTTCTGGCACCTGCGCTACCCGCTGGCCGACGGCCAGAAAACCCAGGACGGCAAAGACTACGTCATCGTCGCCACCACCCGCCCGGAAACCATGCTGGGTGACACCGCCGTAGCCGTCCACCCGGACGATGAGCGCTACCAGCATCTGATTGGCCAGCACGTTCTGCTGCCGCTGGTTAACCGCCGCATTCCCATCGTGGCTGACCACCACGCCGATCCGGAAAAAGGTTCCGGCTGCGTGAAGATCACCCCCGCTCACGACTTCAACGATTACGCCGTAGGCAAACGCAACAACCTGCCCATGATCAACGTCATGACGCAGGACGCCAACATTCGTGAAATCGCCGAAGTCTTCAATGCGGACGGCACCGAAAATTCCGAGATTAACAGCGCCCTCCCGGCCGCCTATGCCGGCCTGAGCCGGGAAGCAGCCCGCAAGCAGATTGTTGCCGACATGGAACTGGCAGGCCTGGTCGAGAAAATCGAAGACCACGTGCTGAGCGTACCCCGCGGCGATCGCTCCGGGCTGATTATCGAGCCGATGCTGACGGATCAGTGGTTTGCCGACGCCAAGACTCTGGCCAAACCGGCTATTGAAGCGGTAGAAGACGGTCGCATCCAGTTCGTACCCAAACAGTACGAGAACATGTACTTCGCCTGGATGCGCGACATCCAGGACTGGTGCATCTCCCGCCAGCTCTGGTGGGGGCACCGGATTCCTGCCTGGTATGACGCTGAAGGCAATATCTATGTGGGCCGGAGCGAGGCTGAGGTTCGCAGCAAACATCAGCTCCCGGACACACTGGAACTCAAGCAGGACGACGATGTACTGGACACCTGGTTCAGCTCCGCCCTGTGGACCTTCGGCACTCTGGGCTGGCCGGAAATCACCGAACGGCTGAAGACCTTCCACCCCACCGACGTGCTGGTGACCGGTTTCGATATCATCTTCTTCTGGGTTGCCCGGATGATCATGATGACCATGCACTTCATGAAAAATGAAGACGGCACCCCACAGGTACCCTTCCATACCGTGTATGTCACCGGTCTGATCCGGGACGAGCACGGCGACAAGATGTCCAAGTCCAAGGGTAACGTGATCGACCCGCTGGATATGATCGACGGCATCAGCCTGCCGGACCTGCTGGAAAAACGCACCGGCAACCTGATGCAGCCCAAGCTTGCCGAGAAAATCGGCAAGCGCACCGAGAAGGAATTTCCGGAAGGCATCGCCGCCCACGGTACTGACGCCCTGCGTTTCACCCTCGCAGCCATGGCGACCACCGGCCGTGACATCAACTGGGATATGAAGCGCCTGGAAGGCTACCGCAACTTCTGCAACAAGCTGTGGAATGCCGCCCGCTACGTGCTGATGAACACGGAAGGCGAAGACTGCGGCGTAAACAATGAGCCGGTGGAACTGTCCCTGGCAGACCGCTGGATCATCAGCGAACTGCAGCACTGCGAGCAGGAGGTGATCCGCCACCTGGACCAGTACCGCTTTGACCTGGCCGCCTACGCCCTGTACGAGTTCATCTGGAACGAATACTGCGACTGGTACCTGGAACTGTCCAAACCAGCCCTGAGCGATGACAGCGCCAGTGCCGAAGCCAAACGGGGCACCCGTCGTACCCTGGTACGCGTACTCGAAGCCGTACTCCGCCTGGCGCATCCGATCATGCCGTTCATCACGGAAGAAATCTGGCAACGTATTGCACCGCTGGCCGGCAAGCAGGGCGACAGCATCATGCTGCAGCCCTACCCGCAGCCGGATGCCAGCAAGCAGGATGCCGCCGTGGCCGCCGATATCGAGTGGCTGAAAGGCGTGATTGTAGCGGTGCGTAATATCCGCGGCGAGATGAACATCTCCCCGGGTAAGCAGGTACCGGTACTTCTGAAAGGCGGCAACGCCGACGATCAGCGCCGCCTGAACGACAACCGCCAATTCCTCATTTCCCTGGCCAAACTTGAGAAGCTGGAATGGTTCGAGGGCGACAAAGCTCCCATGAGCGCCACCCAACTGGTAGGCGAAATGGAAGTGCTGGTGCCCATGGCCGGCCTGATCGACAAGGACGCCGAACTCAAGCGCCTGGACAAGGAGCTGGAACGCCTGAACAAGGAAATCGGTCGCCTGGAAGGCAAGCTGAACAACGAAAAGTTCACCGCCAAGGCCCCAGCCGAAGTCGTAGAGAAGGAAAAAGAGAAGCTGAAGGATGCCCAAGGCAGCCTGCAGCGGCTCAGTGCGCAACGGGCAGAAATCGAGGCCATGTAAGGCCATGATCGCCATCCTCGGTGCCGGCTCCCTGGGCCGGCTCTGGGCCGCAACGCTACCTGGCGGGCAGGTAGCGTTTGTGCCCCGCCCGGGGCAGGCCCCAGACCCCGTCTGTTATCGCTTTCAGTCCATTGACGGCGAATCAGCCAATGCCATTATTCCCTGGCTACAACCCGGCCAGTCTCCTGATCTGATCCTGGTGACAACCAAAGCCGGCGACACCCTCGAAGCCCTTAAGGCGGCCCTGCCCTCCATTGCCAAACAGACTCCCATTGTGTTGTTCCAAAACGGCCTGGGGAGCCAGCAGCAGGTCACCGAAACATGGCCGGACCGGCCGGTACTGGCCGCATCCACGACCGAAGGCGCAAACCGGCCCGCCCCCGGGCTGACCGTTCACGCTGGCCGCGGCACTACCTGGGTCGGCGCCCTGAACCCGGCGGGGAATCCATTGGTCGAAAGGGTTGCCCAACAACTCGCCAGCAGCGGCCTCATGGTCCACCCTGAACACGATATACTCGCCAGGCTCTGGCAAAAACTGGTGATCAACGCCGGCATAAACGCCTTTACGGCCATTCTGGATTGCCCTAACGGAGAGATTCTGACACAACCGTTTTACCTGCAATGGATTGCCCCCTTGTGTGAGGAGATCAGCCGCCTGCTCCCTGCCGCCGGACAACCGCAACAAGCCCCGGAAAACCTGCGCGAGACTATTGAGGCTGTCGCCCGCAAAACCGCCGCCAACACGTCTTCCATGCGGGCTGATGTAAAGGCAGGCAGAACCACGGAAATCGACTTCATTAACGGTTACCTGGCGCGGCTCGGCCATCAACATGGCATACCGGCACAGGTGAACCAAATGCTCGCCGAACAGGTACAACAACTGAACTGACTTTTACCAGAGGGAGCAAGACCATGGGCAATCGCCTGTCGAAGATCTACACCCGAACCGGAGACGACGGCTCTACCGGCCTGGCCGATGGCAACCGTATCGCCAAAAATGCCCAGCGAGTGGAAGCCATGGGTATGGCCGATGAGCTGAATTGCCATATCGGCGTTTTGATTGAGACGCTTCCCTCTGGCGACCGTCTGATCGATACCTTCCGGCGCATTCAGCATCACTTATTTGATCTGGGCGGCGAATTTGCCATCCCGGGCAGCAAGGTGATCAGCGACAATCACATTGAGTGGTTGGAGCAGACTCTGGACGAGTACAACACCGACCTGCCGCCGCTAAAAAACTTCATCCTGCCCGGGGGCTGCCCTGCCGCAGCGCAATGTCATCTGGCACGGGCGGTCTGTCGCCGGGCCGAGCGCGTGGTGGTGGCCCTTGGCCACGAGGACTCCATCAATACTGCCTCGCGTCACTACCTGAACCGGTTATCCGATCTGCTGTTTGTCATCGCCCGGGTGCTGGCTCGCCGGGATGGCAGCCAGGAGATTCTCTGGGAGCAAAAAAAATCCGGCCTCTGAGGCCGGATTTTTCACAACAACCACAGATTACACCTTGAATGCTTCCACCAGGCGCTGAAGCGACGCGGTAAGCTCCGACATCTGTCTGGACGAAGCCAGAGTCTCTTCGGCGTTGGAGGCAGTGCTCTGGCCAAATTCGCCAATGCGCTCCACGTTGGCATTCACGTTCCTGGCCACGGCCGACTGTTCCTCCGCCGCCTGGGCAATCTGATGGCTCATATCAACGATCTCGGAAATGCCCGAGGCGATCCGATCCAGCGCTTCGGTCACTTCACCAGACTTCTGTACCGTCTTCTCCGTGGCATCGTGACTTGAGGTCATGGCAGATACCGCTTCTTTTACACCACCCTGAAGCCGGGAGATCATGCCTTCAATTTCCTCAGTGGACTTGTGGGTACGCTGAGACAATGAACGAACCTCATCCGCCACCACCGCAAAGCCACGCCCCTGTTCTCCCGCCCTCGCTGCCTCGATGGCCGCGTTCAGCGCCAGCAGGTTGGTCTGCTCGGCAATTGCTTTAATCTCAACCAGAACCTGACTGATATTGTCACTGTCCGCACTCACCCGGTTGATGACATCAACGGCGCCTGCAATCTCCGTAGCCAGCCGGTTAATGGTCGCGACCGTATCGGCCACCACTTCCCGACCCTTCTCGGTATCTTTCTCGGCATTCCCCGCACTATCCGCCACCCGGTGCGCACTCTCCGTGACTTCATTGACCGCTTCCACCATCTGGCCCATGGCCTCGTTGATCTGCCCGGTCTCTTCCATCTGTCGGGCCACGGCCTGACTGTTCGCCGAAGCGGTGTCATTCACCCGGACCGCCTGCTGATCAACATCTGCTGTTGTAGAGCCCACCGACCGGACAAGCTCAGCAATACGATCGGTCATGTTGTTGAACTCAGAGGTGAGCTCACCCAGTTCGTCCCGGTTGTTCAACCGGATATGGGTGGTCATATCGCCGGCGGCCACATTTCTTGCAGCTTCGCTGAACCGGTTGATGGCAATCCGCACAGACATAAAGAAGCCCACATAGAGGTAGACCACTACCAGCATCACAGCAATCAGCGCCACCAGAATCAGGGTGCGCTGCCCGGTCTGGCGAGCCAGGCGATCCTCAAGATTACCGGCAACCACATCGAAGATACGATCGCTGAGGGTATCGTAATATCCCATCTGCGCCGATACGGTCTCGTCAAATTCCTGCCAGGGCAGCTCCAGGCGCATAGGCGTGATGACATTCAGGTCCAGCTCATCACGGACTGTCATCAGACTCTCTTCCGTGCGGGTCAGTGCACCGCTCGCACTCTCTGCCAGCTGGGGCGACGCCTCCACAGCAACGGAAAGGGCCGGCGAAAGCAGCGAACTGCGGTTGGTCAACTGATCGTAGATTTCATTCAGGGTTTCGCTGAGTGCATAGCCCACCTGGCCTTCCACCAGCGCAAAAATACCGTATGAACGGGCGCGGCCAACAACAGTGCGAGACTCAGGCAACGCAGAACGCACCAGCCCTAACAGCAGCAGGTTTTCCCGGGACGCATCCTGACCCAATCCGCTGATTTCAATGGTCGCCGGCAGCAAGGCCATCACCTTCTGCACAAACTCCTGGTAGTACTTGAACTGGGGGTCAATGTTGCCCTGATAGTTATCGTTGGCTTTGAGCGTCTCCCATTCTTCTCTTACAACCAGGATCTGCTCCTGCCAGGAGCCGGAGGTGTCAAAAGAACGCTGTGGTTCGGCGAGATCTGCCAACAGGGCATCCATGCGACTGGCCGCTTCGTTGGCTTTTTCGAGCAAGGGCTGTTCGTCTTTCAGAATGCCGGGGGCCTGATAGTCACGGTAATCCATCGCCGCCACCAGCAGGCGCTCCACCTTCTGGAGTTCTGCAAGACCTTCAATGCCGCGGGTCATGGTCTGAACCGACTGGTTAAGCCCGGAAATCACCAACCAGGAAAGCACGATGATAGGGCCAAGAAAGAGAATGCTGATGAGGCTGAATTTGTAAACCATGGGCAGCCGATTCATCAGTGCTACAGCCGGATTGATTATATAGTTCACAGAGCCCTCGCTGCTTCTAACAACTGAATCTTTATTCTTTTGTTTGATTATCGCCCGTTGCCGGAAAAACTTAATCACTATTTAGTGTTATTCTGTAATCCGTTTTTGCTTTCCGGCTAGGCCATGCCTGCGATCACCAGCAATGCAAGCGCACATATCCACACCAGCATGCTCCGGTTGAGGAGGTCCCTTATAGCGCTGAGGCTCCGCCCGCCAAAATCGGGCCACTCTTCCGGGTGCAACTCCGAAAAGCGCGCAGGATCAAGTGCATATCCAGTTAACGACCCGTTGGCGGAAATCATGAGCACATCCGCGGTCTTTTTCCCGAATCCCGGGAATACCTTGCGTATTTCCCGGGACCAGCCGGCCAGGTCACCGGCGAGCCCGAATGTGCATGACAGCAAGCGGGAAGGAATCCAGCCGATAAGCCGGGCTGCCCGCTGATAGCGTACCCGCGCGGCCGCCTGCGGCCATTGGCCCGCCAGAGCTACAAGCCCTCGAGCCAGAAAAGCCAGCGCTATGCCGCCGACGGCATAACAGAAAACCACCAGGAAGAAACGCTCGAAAACCGAGACCATCAGCGCCCGCGACACCGACAGGTGCATGGCTTCTGGCGATAGCGCCGCTCCTCTTTCGGAGGCGGGCAGGCGCTCTTGAACATGGTGCCAGGCAGCCTGCATATCTCCGCGCCGCCAGGCATCGGAATAGGCTCGCAGCACCTTGCGCCAGCCCGGCGCTCCCATCAGTACCACCATCAGCACCAGTTCAAGCGGATACAGGGCATAGCGGTAGCCCGCCTCACTGGACAGCGCCCACGCGCCAGCGAGCGCCAGAGAAGGTAACACAACCAGCAGCGCCCCTCTCCAGACTGACCGCTCCTGACCCGCTTCTACCCGGCCCCAACGATGAAACCAGTTACGCCAGACCTCATCGCCAGCCAGGTGATCGGCGCGGTCCAGCCTGCGGCGAATCACGTACGCAATCAGAAAAACAACCAACGACATCAGGCCATCTCCTCGTTCGACAGCAGTGTCTGGAAGCGAGACCACTCAAACGCGGGCCCTGGATCGGTTTTTCGGCCCGGAGCAATATCACTGTGGCCGGCAATGCGACCCGGCGTGATTTCCGGCCAGGCTGTCATTGCCAGGCGCGCCAGACGCGCCAGCGCACGGTACTGATCATCGGTATAGGGAACGTCATCCGCACCTTCGAGCTCGATACCAATGGAGTAGTCGTTGCACTCCTCCTTACCCTGAAAACTGGAACGGCCAGCATGCCATGCCCTGTCCAGACAGCTGACAAACTGAATAACGGAACCATCCCGGCGAATCAACGCGTGTGCAGACACCTTCAGCTCTGCGATCGTTTCAAAATAGGGGTGGGCAGCAGTATCCAGACAGTTACAGAAAAAATTCTCGATGTGCGGGCCGCCAAACTGTTCCGGCGGCAGGCTGATGTTGTGAACCACCAGCAGTGAGATAGAGGAACCGTCCGGGCGGGGACCAAAATTGGGCGACGGACACCAGCGCACGCCGGGGAACCGGCCACTGGAACGCAAAAGTGCTGCCGCATCTTTCAGGGAGTGTGGGTGATGATCGTTCTGGATACTAGACAACGTGTTTCCATCGGCGCAGGGGACTCATGCAGATGATTGAATCACAAAGCGCCCATGGATGCCACGACGTCGCCGGTGCCCTGCGCGGGCACTCAGTACCGGAGATCAGTCTTTTCGGTTATGACGCAGGTTGTCGATGATGGACTCCAGCGCCCGATCAAAGATCAGGCCGTCATCCAGCATGGTGATCGCCTGCTCCTGCAGAGCAATCGCCAGGTCATCCCGATGATATTCCGCCACCTTCGCACCACTGCGGTTAACAAAGATGTACTTGCCGGTGGCCTTGATGAAGGCCGCCAGCTTGCAACGGACCCTGGTCTCGTCTCTGGCCATCTCAACCCAGGATCCAACTCTCAGGCCGTCCGCCTTCGCCAGCCATTCCGCCGACGCTACTGGTGATTGGATCTCCGCGGATTCCTCGGCGACGGCTGCCGTCTCAACGCCGGCTGAGATCTCAGCAGGCTTGACTGACGCAGGTTCAGTCACCTCGTCAACCACCTCCGGCGCAGGTTCCGATTGCTCGGGAGTTTCCGCCGGCTCTGCCGGAGCTTCAGGTACCTCAAAATTCTCAATCGTGGGTGCCTTGTCTTCAACAACCGGCGCGGTCACCAGTTTCTGGAAAACATCGACATGGGCAAGCTCCAGGTCCCGGATGGCCGCATCGGTTGCAAACGGATCCCAGGAGATCTCCTGAAGCGCCTTGCGGAGCTCTTCCACCACCTCTGGAATCATTCGCAACAGTTCCGCCCGGGTATCAGAAGACACCGGTCGCGGGTCAACACTCCACACCAGCCGCTCGCTGATGGCCTTTGCCTGCAGCCAACGCTCGCTTTCTTCACCCTCACGCAACACCACCCACTGCAGGTAACGGGTCCAGGGCTCGTTCAGCACCTGTAAAACCGGCTCGGGAATGTCCCGGCCTGCAGTGTGCTCACGGATAACATCGGTAGCAGCCTGACTGGCACGTTCCTGCCGGGCGCGTCCTTCTTCGGCATCCCGAAGGCGCTGCTCAACCAGCTCGCGACGGCGGCGATCCAGATCCATGAAGTGACCAAAGTCCTTCAGCAATTCCTCGAACAGCCCTACCTGATCGGTGTATTCGGTGAGCACCCGACCCACCACTTCCTCAATTTTTTCCCGAAGCGGATCACGCATTCCGGCACGTTTCTCGCTCCAGCCAATGGCGGCCAGGGCAAGTTCGTTGAGGAGCTTGCGAACCGGATGGCCACCACGATTGAAAAAGTTCTTGTCGCTGAGTGCGACCTTGAGCACCGGAATCTGTAGCCGCCCGATCAGCGCCTTCATAACCGGATGCAACTGCCGATCTTCGAGAATGAAATCAAACAGCATTGAGACCAGGTTGATCACGTCACTGTCGACCTGCCCTACTGAGAATCGCTTCCCTTCCGGACCCTGCAACAGCGGCTGTAACTGCTGGCGCAAAGGCACCACATTGTCGCCTTCACCCTGCGGCGCTGCGCCCTGCAGTTCGTTCAGGCGCGCCATCAGACGATCGGTATCCAGAACAGCGCCGGTTTGTGCCATACCGGCACTACTGGTCTCTCCCTGGTGCAACAGCGCACTCAGCTCACTGAAAGTAGGCGACGGTCCATGGCTATGGGCAGCACCTTCGGCAGCCGGGGCTTCCTCTGCCGGCGCTGGCGAACCGCCTGCCTTTGGCGCACTGCGACCCGGCGCTACCTGAGCACCACCCACCGGAGCCCGCTTCATGTCAGGCAGCACGCCGGCGGCGATCAGGGTTTTGTTGCATTCCTGGTAGAAATCGCTGAGCTTGTCCACCAGCAGGCGCTCAAACAGCTTCAAAACCACAAGCTTGGCACGGATATCAATATCCAGATCGGTGCAAGCATCCGAAATAGCGCCACAAATGACTTCCGGGCTGAGAGGCATTTGATCGTCAGAGAGATCCAACTGTGGAACAAGATGGCGAATCCGGGCCGCCAACATCCTTACCGGCTCCTGGTATCGATTCCGCAGGCGATTGGTCAGGTTATCTATCGCTACCTGCTGTTCAAGGTCAGAGTGATCCACCAGGCTGAGGGAGTCCTGGTCCACTTCTTCCAGTGAACCACCGGAGCGGGCAGGTTTGAACTTACCCAGCTCATTGAAGGCCTGGCTGACGTATTGCAGGACTGACACTGTCATTGCCTTCCGGCGCAGTCGCAGCTCCCGCATGGCGTCGAAGTAGGCAGTCTGGTCCTGGTTGGAGCCGGCCCGGTCTGCGAGGGCAAACAAACTGTCGTCAGCCTGTTCGAAAAAACTGGCAAGTACCGCCTTGAGTGACTGACCCGATGTGTCACGCAGTCGCACCAGCTCTACCGGTAACGAGAACCGGCTCACCGGCTTCTGACCGGCCAAGCGGACTACCTTGTTATCGTGCGCCATGTGGATGCTCCGGAATCGATCAGCTGATGGTACTTAAACCTTTATAGGATTACATCATACGGGCGAGTGTCGTCACCTTGTGTCAGAATTTGTCACCTTTTGTGTCAGCAGGAACTGCATCACACTTCAGACCACTCACACCTCCATTTGGCGAATCGATAGCGCTGGCAGTAGAATTGCCCTCCACAATTTTCCAAGCCACCATCAACCTCCGGACGTCCCAATGATTTCTGCCGAACTGCTGCGCCAGGCCCGTATCGAATCCGTTGCCCAGAGTCTGCGGGAAGATATTGGCGATGGCGACATCACCGCCCAGCTGATCCCTGCCGAAAAACTGGCAACAGCAAGGGTAATCACCCGGGAAGACGCCCGCCTGGCTGGAAGCGCCTGGGTGGAGGAGGTTTTTCACCAGGTGGATCCGTCAGTGACACTCCAGTGGCAGTTTCACGATGGCGACGACGTACCCGCCAACGCCGTGATCTTCCGCATGCAAGGCCCGGCCCGCTCGCTTCTGACCGCCGAACGCGCTGCTCTTAACTGGTTGCAGACCCTGTCTGGCGTGGCAACAGCCTGTGCCCATTACGCTCGCCGGGTGTCCCATACCAACGTACGCCTTCTGGACACCAGGAAAACCCTGCCAGGGCTGCGACTGGCCCAGAAATACGCGGTGACTTGCGGTGACTGCGATAATCACCGGCTGGGACTCTGGGACGCATTTCTGATCAAGGAAAACCACATTGCCGCCTGCGGCTCCATTGCCAATGCGGTCGCCGAAGCGCACCGCATTGCACCAGGCAAACCCGTGGAAGTGGAAACCGAATCGCTCGCCGAGCTGGACCAGGCTCTTGAGGCCGGGGCCGACATCATCATGCTGGACGAGTTCTCGCTTGCCGACATGGCTGAAGCGGTAAAGCGGAATGCCGGAAAAGCCCGCCTTGAAGCTTCCGGTGGCATCAACGCGCACACGCTGGTGCCCGTTGCCGAAACCGGCGTGGATTACATCTCTATTGGCGCACTGACCAAAGACGTACGAGCCATCGATTTGTCCATGCGCCTGGAGTAATCCAGTCCCGGAATAATCAGCGGCCGCCAGAGGACAACAGCCGATCCATCTCCTCAAGCGCTGAGATCAGCTCACGGCCGGACTGCTCACGCCCACGGAAATGCTCTTCTGCCATGGGCGCAATACCAGATACCTCTGGCAGCGCGTGACCGGCTTCCACCAGCGCCTTCATTTTTTCAAGAAACACGAACTGCAGCCACTGGGTGAAGTCCATGGTATCCAGGCAGAACGGCTGTGTACTCTGGAACGCCTCCGGTGGCAGGCTTTCTGTCTGCCAGACACCCAGTTGCCGAAGTTCAATTTCAATCTGCAGCAAACCGTCGGTCACCTGATCCAGGTGGCGTGCTTTTTCACTCATGGGATTCCTCTCAGTCTGCCAATGGCTCCAGCTCAACAGACTCCCCATGCAGCACACGGTATAGATCCTCATACTGGCGTGTGAGCGTGTGTTTCGGAGCCATGTGAATCAGCGGTTGGCGACTCTGGTGTGATTCTTTCATCTTGACGGAACTGGACAGGCGTACCGGCAGCACCGGCAACCCCTCCTCCGTCAGCTCCCGGACCAACTGCCTGGGCAGGCTCGCCCTTGGCTGGAACTGGTTTGCAATGATGCCCTCAACAACCAGCTCCTCATTATGATCCTCCTGCAATTCGCGGATTTCATGGAGGATGTTGTAGAGCGCCTGGCGGGAGAAATCATCGCAGTCGAACGGGATCAGGCAGCGCTGGGCAGCAATCAGGGCAGAACGGGTGTAGAAATTCAGGGCCGGGGCGGTATCGATATAGATCTCATCGAAACTGTCGCTGAGCTTTTTCAGAAACTCCCTGAGCTTGTAGATCTTGTGCTTGGCTTCGAGTTTGCG
The DNA here is from genome assembly GCF_041155085.1 of Marinobacter sp. RI1. Taxonomy (NCBI): domain Bacteria; kingdom Pseudomonadati; phylum Pseudomonadota; class Gammaproteobacteria; order Pseudomonadales; family Marinobacteraceae; genus Marinobacter; species Marinobacter sp. RI1. The sequence goes on along the minus strand of NZ_AP031605.1, from coordinate 2,164,213 downwards.
TTCCAGAAAATCCAGCTCAGGGCTGGATGGCAACACGTACAGGTTGTCGAATGACGAGGCGTGTACAAACTCGTCAGGTCGACGATTGAAGACACTGAAGGCGACCGTCTGCTCCAGCAGATCGGCAACGGTATCTTTCAGTTCAGCCGCCGGTTTGCCCAGCAGGTAGTGGGTGGAGTTGCCCTGCGGGTCCAGATCCACCACCAGGGTACGCTTTCCTCTTGCGGCGCTGATGGCCGCCAGGTTACAGGTGATACTGGACTTGCCAACGCCACCTTTCTGATTGAATACAACCCGTCTCATGTCGTCTCTCCAATGGCCTTTACGTTATTAATCCCTTTACCGCTACCATCCCATCACGGCTTTCACAAACGGAATGGTTAAACGTCGCTGGGCCTGCAGCGAATTCTCATCCAAGGTATCCAGCAGCCCCAGCAGATCACCCAGCTTTCTCGGGGCCCTGCGCATGATGAAGCCGGCAACATCCTCGCTCATCACCAGCCCGCGCTGCTCTGCCCGGGCCATCAGGATTCGCTGCCGGTCCTCATCCCGGTACACGCCCAACTGAATGAGCAAGCCATGCGCCAGACGGGATCCCAGGTCTGCCAGTCCGAACGGCAGCGAAGCGGGCACCTCGGACAGACTGACCACCAGCAGGCCATTGCGATCCAGCACCCGGTTGTACAGGTGGAAAACCGCCTCCTCCCAGCCGGGATCAGCCGCGGCATGCTCCAGATCGTCAAGACAGATCACATCATGACTGTCCAGGCCCGCCAGGGCGTCCGGGCCGAACGGCAGCAGCTCGACAATGCTGATGCAGACGGCGGTCTTCCCCATCTGCTCGGACTCATGGCAGATCGCCTGCAACAGATGGCTTTTGCCGGTATCGGAATCGCCACAGATCACAACCACCGGAAGCCCCGACGGCTCCCGGCACACCAACTCCAGCCGCTGTGCGGCCGAACGGTTACGGTCACCGTGAAAGTTGTCGAAGCGGGCATCGTCCCGGAGCTTGACCCCCAATACCATTTGTGAGGCTTTCATGACCGTTTCGCCCTCCAGGCCCGCAAACTCCACACGGCAACATAGTGGCCCCCGCTCACCAGCGCGCTGACGGCAACCAGCCAGATCCCGGTGTCGATTACCCAGGGCTGCATGGGCAAACCCGCCAGCAGGATGATAATGGCGAGCGCCACCAGTATCTGGATAAACGTGTTGATCTTGCCCGGAATACTGGGTTCCATATCGAAGCGGCCGATGCCGTAATGAAAAGCCAGGCCGCCGCAGACAATGACAAGATCCCGACCCAGCACCAGGGCAAACAGCCACAACGGAAGTACACCGGTAATGGTGAGCATGAGATAGGCCGAAATCAACAGCGCCTTGTCCGCGAGAGGGTCGGCCACAGCGCCAAGCCGGGAGCGCCAGTTGAAATGACGGGCCAGAAACCCGTCAAAGGCATCGGTCAGTGCGGCAACGAAGAATATCACCAGAGCCAGCCGGTAGTTACCTTCCAGCAGTGCGCCGGCGAACGGCACGATCAGCACCATTCGCAGGAATGTCAGTGCATTCGGGATCCAGCGCCACTGCCTAGAACTCACCGGGCCGCCTCCATCAAGCCATCAGCTTCGGTCGCCGCCAGTGGCGCCGGGAGCGGGTTGCCAGCGGTAATAAAGTACCTGGTACAAAGACTCAAAAGCCTGTTCGGCATCCTGCTCATCGCCCGGAGCCAGGGGCTGATAGCTGAACCCAGCCGTCTCAGCACTATCCTGCGCATCCGTTCCGGCCGATGCTTCGGTATCGTTCCGGGAACCGGCCTCGCCTGTTTGCGCCGTACCATCCCCTTCCGAGCCAGTAGCCTGGCTGTTCTTGCTGGCCGTTATCGGCTCTGCAGGCTGCTCCGCCGGCACAAATCGTGCGTCCAGCGCGATATGCTCCTTCAACTGGTCAAGTTCTCCGGAGAATGCCACCTCCACGGTCAGCCGGTTGCCACGAACCCGTGACGCACCAACAGACACTACCGGAGTCATGTCCTGCAGTGCCCGGGTCACCTGGCCGTAATCTGCCAGCGTCGTTACACCCTCAAGCACCATATCAACTTTCGGAGCCTCACCCGCCTCGCCGGCTGTGACCGCATATCGGCTGGCGTATTGCTCTGTCCAGCGATCGATTAAAGCTTGCGCCAACTGTTCCGGCGTATCGGCATTGACCGACTGCTCACCTGCATCGAGCCCCATGCCTTCAACCACCCAGCCTGCGCGCCATTGGCCGCCGGAACGACTGATACGAACCAGAGCCAGGGCGTCGTGGGACAGATCGTCTGAAGCTTGCTGGATGCGGCCGACAAACTGGCCCCACAAATCCGACAGCAAGGCCCGGTCACCGGCATAGGTCTCCGGCGGGAAGGCGATGGGTAGACCGCGATCGGCCGCTGCTGATAAGAGATGTTGTGCCCAGAGCCCCTCATTACTTCCCGGCGCTGAATCCGCTGCACGGGTCAGTAATTGCCGGTCTCCCCGGTCTTCCACGGCAATCCAGGCCAGCGTCAGGGGGCGGTTGGCGCCCCATACCGGCGCCTGCACAGACGCCAGCGCGCGGTTGACCCCGACGGCTCCGAAACTCATCTGCAAACGTGACTGCCCCGCGGTACGGTTCACCTGATAAGACAGCAACATGGACTCGGCGTCTGCCAATACCTCGTCTATCCCTTCGAGTTCCAGCACCTCACGGGTTCCGGACACCCTCACCATTACCTGACGCAGCCCTTCAGCGTATCCGGCCTTCAACGCATCCGCCGAGGTGCCTGCAACCGGAACATCGGCCGCGTAGAGTCCCGACACGCTGACCGCCGATGCCGGGCCGGCCGAGAGTACCCAACAGACTGCCGCCAACAGAAACGCAGCAACTCGCCCGTTCCTGGCTGTTTTCACTGATTCGGTCATGAAACACCTTGCCATTCCCATGGTTGGCGCACAGGATACACCATCACCAGAGCCGAGAGTAGCAAGCACAGGTTGCAGTCAGGCAATCTGAAACCGGCAATATTGCCTGTGCTCCCAATTCCATTTGGAGCCCCCGTGCGCACCTGTTAAAATCCGCGCCTTGACTCACAGGCCTACGGTTATTTTCCATGAGCGAACAGAAGCCCTCCCTGACCTACCGCGATGCCGGCGTGGACATCGACGCAGGTAACGATCTTGTCAACCGAATCAAGAGTACTGCAGCGCGCACCCGTCGCCCGGAAGTACTCGGCGGCCTCGGCGGCTTTGGCGCCATGGTATCGATTCCGGCAGGCTACAAAGAGCCCGTACTGGTTTCTGGCACGGACGGCGTAGGCACCAAGCTTCGGCTTGCCATGCAACTGCAGAAGCATGACAGCATCGGCATCGACCTGGTGGCCATGTGCGTGAATGACCTGGTGGTCGGCGGCGCCGAGCCTCTGTTCTTTCTGGACTACTACGCAACCGGCAAACTGAATGTCGACGTTGCCGCTCAGGTAGTTGAAGGCATTGGCCAGGGTTGTGAGCAGGCCGGATGCGCTCTGGTTGGTGGCGAGACCGCCGAGATGCCGGGCATGTATGAAGGCGACGATTACGATCTGGCCGGCTTCTGTGTAGGCATTGTGGAGCGTAACAAGATCATTGACGGTAGCCGCGCGCAGCCGGGTGACGCCCTGCTGGCGCTGGGCTCCTCCGGCCCCCACTCCAACGGCTACTCGCTGATTCGCAAGATTATCGAAGTCAGTGGCGCAGACCTGAGCCAGTCAATGGGCGACACCACACTGGCCGACGCCCTGATGGCGCCCACACGCATCTATGTGAAGAATCTGCTTCAACTGATTCGCGAAGTCGATGTTCGGGCCCTTTCGCACATTACCGGCGGCGGCCTGCCCGAGAACATCCCCCGGGTACTGCCCAAGGGCACCATAGCCGCACTCGACACCCAGAGCTGGGAGCTGCCCCCGGTATTCCAGTGGCTTCAGAATGCCGGCGGCGTAGCCCAGGAGGAAATGTATCGCACCTTTAACTGCGGTATCGGCATGGTCATCTGTGTACCGGAAGACCAGAAGGCACTGGCCATGGACACCCTGAATGCCATGGGTGAAAAGGTATGGCAGATCGGCGTAATGGAAGCAGCCGAATCCAGCGATGCTGAGCCCGTTGTTCGCTACGCACCGGGGCTTTTGACGGCATGAAGGCAGATCCGGCCCCCGTTCCGAAGATCCTGGTGCTCGCCTCTGGCAGCGGCACCAACCTGCAGGCTTTGATCGACGCCACCCGGGAACGCGACTTTCCGGGTGAGATCATTGCCGTTGGCTGCAACAAACCGGGCGCGTTTGCCCTGGAGCGCGCCGCCCAGGCCAATCTCACCACCTTTGTGGTCGACCATACAAAATATGGCTCCCGAGAAGAATTCGACGCCGCCCTGCTGGCCGAAATCCTTCGCCACAATCCGGATCTGGTGGTGCTGGCCGGCTTCATGCGGATTCTGACCAGCGACTTTGTCCGCGCATTCCGTGGCCGGATGCTTAACATTCACCCTTCCCTGTTGCCGGCCTACACCGGACTGAACACCCACCAAAGGGTCCTGGAAGCCGGTGACCGCACCCACGGTGTATCCATTCACTTTGTGACCGAGGAACTGGACGGCGGGCCGGTCATCGCCCAGGCGGAAGTTGCCGTGGCAGAGGATGACACTCCGGAGTCCCTGGCGGAAAAAGTTCAGCAACAGGAGCACGTGCTCTACCCCATCGTCGTGCGCTGGTTCTGCGAGGGTCGCATTCAGCTGGGCGCTGAGGACGTTCTGTTTGACGGCGCGCCCATCGAGCGTCCCATGCGACTGCCGGCGAACTGAACAGATTGTCATCACAAGGCCTCGCCGAACCAACTACACTGTCGCTAGCGTAGACGGTCAAAGAGGCTTTTTGATGCACACAGACAACCCCCACAAACCACGTTTTCAGCTCTGGGCAGCCCTAATTGCCGGCATGATTGCGCTGCCGGCGTCCGCCGCCGATGTAGATTACGCCCCTCTGGTGCCCTATGAGGCCCGCTACACCGCCTCCATGTCCAAAGGCGTCAGCCTCAACGGCGAGGGTGTTCGGGAACTGACAGACCAGGGCAATAACGTCTGGCTGTACCGTACGGATGTCGACTCTTTCATCGCCGATATCAACGAATCACTGATTTTTCGCTGGGAAGATGGCCAGGTGATTCCCCTGCGCTACCGCTATCACCTCTCCGGTTTCCTGATCAAAGATCGCAAACAGTCCATTGATTTTGACTGGCAGGCAGGCATTGCCACCGGCAGCTATCGTGGCGATAAGTTTGAAGTGGAGTTACGAGACAACACCCTGGACCCCTTGGGCTACCAACTGCAACTCCATCAGGACCTCAAGGCAGGCAAACGCGATGTCACCTACCAGGTGCTGGACAAGGGGGATTACGACGACGACCGCTTTGCTGTCATCGACGAAGATAGCCTGAGCGACAATGGCCGCACCATGAACACCCTGAAGGCGGAAAAAGTCCGGGACGAAGACTCCAAACGCCAGACCCTGATGTGGTTTGATCCGGCCCGGGATTACCTGCTGGTTCGCCTGCTCCAGGTGGAGCCGGACGGCAGCGAGTACGAGCTGAAACTCAAAGACGCAACACTGGCCGATTAATCGGCCAGTCCCTGCTCGGCCCACACCGCTTTTACTTCCTCAGCAATGATCCGCAGACCTTCAGCCACCCGGGCATCGTCCTGGGAATACGTTACCCGCAGACACTCATGGCGATGACGCCAGCCATCCTCGGGCAAGCCCGGGAAGAAGTAATGCCCGGAGACCACCAGTACACCCCGAGCCTTGAGACGCTGATAAAGCTCCAGACTGGAGACCGGCAAATCCGGGAACCAGAGCCACAGGAACATCGCTCCTTCCGGTTTGTGGATGTACCAGCGGCAACTATCTTCGCCCATAGCATCGCGGAACACCGATACCGCCCGCTCCATTTTTGCTTTATAGAACGGGCAAACCACATCCCGGCTCAGGGACAGAATCTCTCCGGAGCGCACCAGCGGTTCTGCCAGCATCGCACCAAAGCTTCCGGTGGCCAGGTTCATGATGGCGTTGATGCCCGACAACGCCTTGATGATGGACGCCTCGGCAATCACGATCCCGGTTCGCGCCGCTGGCAAGCCCAGCTTGGACAGGCTCAGGCACAGGATGATCTGCTCGTTCCAGGTTGGCTGCGCGTCGACAAACAACAGGCTCGGAAATGGCGTTCCATAGGCTCCGTCGACAATCAGCGGAATATCGTTTTGCCGGGCCAGTTCTTCCAGCCGGGCCAACTCCTCATCGGTAATGACGTTTCCCGTGGGGTTTGTGGGCCGGGATACACAGATAGCGCCGGTTTCTCCGGTCACCTCCACGGCGTCAAAATCCACCCGATATTTGAATTCATGGGCATCGGTGAAGGAGATGTCCGGCTGTACCGCGTGGAACAGCCCTTGCTCAATGCCGGCATCGGCGTAGCCAATGTATTCAGGCGCCAGCGGCAACAGGATATGCTTGCGATGCCCATCACCGTAGTCGCCACCAAACATGTTGAAAAGCATGAAGAAGGCAGCCTGACTGCCGTTGGTCAGCGCAATGTTTTCGGGCTTCAGGCCCCAGCCGTATTCCTGATTCAGCAACTGGGCCAGGGAGGCAATAAACTGTTTTTCCCCCTGAGGGGGATCGTAAATACCCACCAGCCGACGTACGTCCGCCTCACTGGAGACCATCTCCCCCAGAATGCCCTGAACTCTCTGCTGGATCTCCGGAATGTGGCCGGGGTTACCACCGCCCATCATGATCATGTCTTCACCGGAGGCCATGGCATTCCCGAGATCGTCCATCAGGGAAGTAATGCCGGCATCAGCGGTGAACTTACGACCGAAAGCAGAGAGTTTCATGATTCATTCCGTTCAATAAAGTACTGAGGGAGGTTACAGGCAGTGTAGCTTGGTTGCCTTATGTCAGCCTTCCAGGGAGATTCCCAGGTTGCTGACACCGTCGTTGGCGGCACCGGCTCGGAGTTCAGCCAGGAAGGCTTCTTTGGGTGTTCGCTGCTTTTTCAGCGCCATGACGGTGTCACGCTGAAACAGCTTGTCGTCCTTGAGCAGTGGGTGGTGTTCAAACACGCGCACCAGCTCGTTTTCATCCAATCCCTCACCCTCGGACATTTCAACAAAATCCATCACGGTGCGGGTCGCCAACTGGGAAGCTTCGGTGGCGCGATGTTTGTTCGGGTTCAGGCGGTTCAGCAGCGCCTGCTCAAGCAACTGGCAGAAATCGAAGGCTGGGTAGACACCGTAGGCATCGTACTCATCGACATTGGGGCACAGGGTTTCGAGTTTACTGAGCAGCTGCGGAATTGCGGCATCGGCCACGTCTTTCTGGAGCATGTCCCAGGCCAGATCGAGCAACTGGCGCATCTTGCCGCCGGTTTTCAGGCCAACGGCGTCGGCGAACAGGGCGTAGTTGGGAAAGGAACGTTCGGCCAGGGCAAGCAGGAAGGCGCATTCGCGCCAGCCCTGCAGCTGTGAGACGGCTTTGAGAAACTGGTTGGCGTTCATGTCCTGGGCAGGGTCACGCCGGTCTGGCCAAGGTACTTGCCGCCGCGGTCTTTGTAGCTGGTTTCACAGATTTCATCGGATTCGAAGAACAGCATCTGGGCAACGCCTTCGTTGGCGTAGATTTTCGCTGGCAGATTGGTGGTGTTGGAGAATTCCAGGGTTACCTGACCTTCCCACTCCGGCTCCAGCGGGGTGACGTTCACGATGATGCCGCAGCGTGCATAGGTGCTTTTGCCCAGACAAATAGTAAGTACGCTTCTGGGGATGCGGAAGTATTCAACAGTGCGCGCCAGGGCGAAGCTGTTCGGCGGGATGATGCAGACGTCGCCGGTGTAGTTGACGAAGCTGTTTTCGTCGAAGTTCTTCGGGTCTACGGTGGCGCTGTGGACGTTGGTGAAGATTTTGAATTCGTTGCTGCAACGTACGTCGTAGCCGTAGCTTGAGGTGCCGTAGGAGATGACGCGGCCTTTTTCGCTTTCCCGAACTTGTCCGGCTTCGAAGGGTTCGATCATGCCGTGCTGTTCGGACATCCGGCGGATCCACTTGTCGGATTTGATGCTCATGGGTGAATTCTCGTTTCCAGCTGGTGGGAAAATTGGGGCGTAGTTTACCTTGTCGTGCGGTGACTGTCGAAGGTATAGGGCAGCATCCCCAAAGTGGCCGCGTTGGGGGGCTGCGGCATCAGGGTGCCCTTTCCAAAAACCGCTACGAGCACATCCCTGTGCGCTTCTCTCCGGCCATCCATGGCCTCCGACATTTTTGGAAAGGGCACCCTGATGCCGCGATTCAACTACGGCGCTGAAGTCCCTTCAGGTCTGGTCTTGGTTAATGCTCCGTCACGGAAACACTGGAAATCGTCCCACCAAGATTCCGCTCGCGGGTGGACAGCTCCGCCCCCACCCTTCTGGCGATGTCGCGGTAGCGTCTTGCCACTTCCGAATCCGGCTCGGCAACCACAGTCGGGGCGCCGCTGTCGGTCTGTTCGCGGATGGTCATGTGCAAGGGTAGCTGGCCCAGGAGGGTGGTTTCGTATTCTTCCGCGATGCGTTCGCCACCGCCGTGGCCGAAGAGGGGTTCTTCATGGCCGCAGTTGGAGCAGATGTGGACGCTCATGTTTTCGACTACGCCCAGCACCGGGATGTCGACTTTGCGGAACATTTCGATGCCTTTTTTGCCGTCCAGCAGGGCGATGTCCTGGGGAGTGGTGACGATGACGGCGCCGGTTACCGGGACTTTCTGGGCCAGGGTGAGCTGGATGTCGCCGGTGCCGGGAGGCATGTCGATGATGAGGTAGTCGAGTTCATCCCACAGGGTTTGCTGGAGCAACTGCATCACCGCACCGCTGACCATGGGGCCGCGCCAGACCATGGGGGTTTTGTCGGTGGTGACGAAGGCCATGGAGTTGGCTTGCAGGCCGTGGGCCAGCATGGGGACGAAGTATTTGTTTTCGCGTACGTCCGGGCGTTTGCCTTCGGGTACGCCGAGCATCATGCCGATGCTGGGCCCGTAGATATCGGCGTCAAGGATGCCGACCCGGGCGCCTTCGGCGTGCAGGGCGAGAGCGAGGTTGACGGCGGTGGTGGATTTGCCCACGCCGCCTTTGCCGGAGGCGACTGCGATGATGTTTTTCACACCGGGGACGGCCGGCAGGTCTTTGTTGGTTTTGTAGCTGTGGATTTTCTGGGCTACGTGTACCTCGGCACTTTCAACGCCATCGACAAATTCCAGAGCGTTGGCGACGATCTGTTTCAGGCCACCAGCGATGCCTTTGGAAGGGTATGGCAGTTCGACCATCAGGGTCACGTTGCCGCTGTCGTCTGCGCTCAGGTTTTTCACGGCTCCCAGTTCGTACAGGTCTTTGTTCAGGTAGGGGTCCCGGTATTCGCGAACGGCGGCTTCTAGGGCCTGTTGGGAAATCTGGGTCATCGGGGTCTCCGGAATAAGCTCATAAGCTTGAATGCAGGTGAAAAATGATGGCTCGGAAGGTATCATCTGTGCCCGTTTCTGACCATATGGGGTCTTTACCTGGAACAATCAATTGCGATTGGCGCCGGAACCCCGTTTTTGTCTTTCCAACCCGACTCAACATAAGGTTCGGACATCACCATGACGCAAGCGAGCAAGCAACAGCGCGATATTCTGGTTACCAGCGCCCTGCCCTACGCCAACGGGCCCATTCATCTGGGGCATCTGCTGGAATACATTCAGACCGATATCTGGGTGCGCTTCCAGAACATGCGCGGCCACAACTGCTACTACGTTTGCGCAGACGATGCTCACGGCACCGCCATTATGCTGCGGGCCGAGCGTGAGGGGATTACCCCGGAGCAGCTGATCGACCGGATTCGTCAGGAGCATCAGGAAGATTTCGCGGGCTTTCACATCCGTTTCGACAATTATTACTCCACGCACTCGGAGGAGAATCAGTACTTCTCGGAGTACATCTACCGCCAGCTCAAGGACAATGATCACATTGCCACGCGCAAGATCACGCAGTTCTTTGATCCGGAAAAAGAGATGTTTCTGGCGGATCGTTTCATCAAAGGCACTTGTCCCAAGTGCAAAACCGAAGACCAGTACGGTGATAACTGTGAGGCCTGCGGCGCCACCTACACACCCGCCGAGTTGATCAACCCCCGCTCTGCGGTGTCTGGCGCTACACCTGTGGAAAAGGAATCCGAGCATTACTTCTTCAAACTGCCGGAGTTCCACGATTTTCTGAGCAAGTGGACGCGCAGCGGTGCTCTGCAACCCCAGGTGGCCAATAAGCTGGCCGAGTGGCTGGATGCGGGCCTGCAGGAGTGGGACATCAGTCGGGATGCGCCCTATTTCGGGTTTGAGATCCCGGATGCACCAGGTAAGTACTTCTACGTTTGGCTGGATGCACCTATCGGCTACCTGGCCAGCTTCAAGAACCTGTGCAACCGCGAGGGCATCGATTTCGAGCATTTCTGGAAGAAGGATTCCAGTGCCGAGGTGTACCATTTCATCGGTAAGGACATTATCAATTTCCATGCCCTGTTCTGGCCTTCGATGCTGCACGATGCGGGCTTCCGCACGCCAACCGCGGTTTGGGCTCATGGCTTCGTGACGGTGAACGGCAAGAAAATGTCCAAGTCCCGCGGCACCTTCATCATGGCGCGGACCTACCTGGACCACCTGAACCCGGAGTACCTGCGCTACTACTTCGCCGCGAAGCTGACCGGCGGTGTGGATGACATGGACCTGAACCTGGAGGACTTTGCCGCCCGGGTGAATTCCGATCTGGTGGGCAAGGTGGTGAACATTGCCAGCCGCAGTGCCGGTTTTATCACCAAGCGCTTTGACGGCAAGCTGGGCAAGGTTACCGAGCAGGACAAGCTGAAAGAGTTTATTGATGCCGGTGAACAGATTGCAGAGTTCTACGAAGCCCGTGAGTTCGGCCGCGCCATGCGTCGGATTATGGAGCTGGCAGACATTGCCAACCAGTACGTGAATGATGAGCAGCCCTGGGTGATTGCCAAACAGGACGGCCAGGATGACCAGCTGCAGGCCATCTGTACCAACGCCATCAACATGTTCCGCCTGCTGATGACCTATCTGGCACCGGTACTGCCGAAGACCGCCGATGCAGCCCAGTCGTTCCTGAATTCACGCCTGGACTGGAACAACCGTGCCGCCCTGCTCGAAAACCACGGCATCGACAAGTTCAAGCCGCTGATGAACCGGGTGGATATGGATCAGATCGAAAAAATGCTGGAGGCCTCCAAAGAGGAACTGCCGGCAGCCCAGGGCGACAGCAAGAAAGAGGCGGCAAAGGATCTCGAACCGATCGCCGAGGAAATCGAGTTCCCGGATTTTGCCAAGGTGGATCTGCGGGTCGTCAAGATTGTCAAAGCAGAGCATGTGGAAGGCGCTGACAAACTTCTTCGACTGACTCTTGACGTGGGGCATGGCGAACGCAACGTGTTTGCTGGTATTAAGTCCGCCTACAAACCGGAAGATCTGGAAGGTCGTATGACCGTGATGGTCGCCAACCTCAAACCCAGAAAGATGAAGTTCGGTATGTCCGAAGGCATGGTACTGGCGGCCGGCCCCGGTGGTAAGGATATCTTCATTCTGTCTCCGGATTCCGGCGCTGTGCCGGGCATGCGGGTGATGTAAAGCAGAGACTGAGACGCTCCGATGACAGAGTATTTACTGATTCTGGTCAGCACCATTCTGGTGAACAACTTCGTGCTGGTGCAGTTCCTGGGGCTGTGCCCTTTCATGGGCGTTTCCGGGAAACTGGAAACCGCCATGGGCATGTCGCTGGCAACCACGTTCGTGCTGACCCTGTCATCGGTGTGCAGTTATCTGGCCTACACCTATCTGCTGGCCCCGCTGGATCTCGCTTTCCTGAAAACCATCACCTTCATCCTTGTGATTGCGGTGGTGGTACAGTTCACCGAAATGGTGGTACGCAAGACCAGTCCGCTGCTGTATCGGGTTCTCGGGATTTTCCTGCCCCTGATCACCACTAACTGCGCGGTATTGGGTGTAGCCCTCCTGAACCTCAACAAAAACAACAACTTTGTGGACTCTGTGCTTTACGGCTTTGGCGCCGCCGTCGGGTTCTCCCTGGTGCTGGTGCTGTTTGCCGCCATGCGCGAGCGCATTGCCGTATCCGATGTGCCGGTGGCCTTCCGGGGCGCAGCTATCGGGATGATTACCGCAGGGCTCATGTCGCTGGCTTTCCTGGGCTTCACCGGCCTGGTCGCGGTCTGACGGAGCGGTTGTTATGTGGACGAGTTTCCTGATTGCCGTTGTGGTCCTGCTGGCGCTTGCCCTGGTCTTTGGCGGGCTACTGGGGTTTGCCTCTGAACGGTTCAAAGTTGAAGGCAATCCACTGGTAGACCAGATTGATTCGCTGCTGCCGCAAACACAGTGCGGCCAGTGTGGCTTCCCCGGCTGCCGGCCCTATGCCGAATCCATTGCCAACGGCGACGCCATCAACAAATGCCCGCCCGGTGGTGAAAGCACCATCAAGGCGCTGGCCGATCTGCTGGATGTAGAGCCACAACCGCTGGACGCAGAACACGGTGTCGAGCAGGCCAAGCGGGTGGCTGTTATTCGCGAGGATGAATGCATCGGCTGCACCAAATGCATTCAGGCCTGCCCGGTAGACGCCATTCTGGGCGCCGCCAAGCACATGCACACCGTTATCGAGAGCGAGTGCACCGGCTGTGACTTGTGCGTGGAACCCTGCCCGGTGGACTGCATCGACATGATCACCATCGAGCCGGATATCCGTACCTGGACCTGGACACCTCCAGCGCCCCAAATCATCACCACCGATCGCCAGGGAGCCAGCGCCTGATGACTCAGCTGTGGGATTTCACCGGCGGCATTCATCCGCCCGAGAACAAGCATCAGTCCACGGCCCGCCCGATCCGCAAGGCCGCCATGCCCGATCGCCTGGTATTGCCATTGCAACAACACATCGGCGAACCGGCAGAGTTGGTGGTTGCAGTGGGCGACCGGGTACTGAAGGGGCAGAAAATCGCAGACGTTACCAATGGCATGGGCGTGCCGGTGCACGCTCCCACTTCGGGAGTGATCAAAGCCATTGAACAACGTCCGGTTCCCCACCCGTCCGGTATGGCGGACTGGTGCGTGGTACTGAAACCGGATGGCGAAGACCAGTGGTGCGCCCTGTCACCGATTGACGATTACAAACAACTTGAGCGGGAAGCGGTGCTGCAGCGAATTCGCGAAGCCGGCATTTCCGGCATGGGTGGCGCCGGTTTCCCTACCGATATCAAGCTGAGGCCACCAAGGGATCGCAAGGTCGATACCCTGATTCTCAACGGCGCGGAATGCGAGCCCTACATCACCGCCGACGACATGACCATGCGCGAGCAGGCCACCGAGGTGGTTGCCGGCCTGAAAGTTATGGCGTGGATTCTCCGGCCTTCCCGGTGCGTTGTCGGCATTGAAGACAACAAGCCCGAGGCCATTGCCGCCATGCGCCAGGCAGTGGCGGGCACTCAGATTGAAATTGCGGTGGTGCCCACCAAGTACCCGTCTGGTGGTGAAAAACAGTTGATACAGATTCTGACCGGCCAGGAAGTCCCCAGTGGCGGTATTCCTGCCGATATCGGGGTGATGTGCCAGAACATCGGAACTGCCGTCGCCGTGGGCCGTGCTGTCTTTGAGGGCAAGCCGCTGATATCCCGTGTGGTAACCGTTACCGGCGAGGCCGTGCGGGAACCCGGCAATTTTGAAGTCCTGATTGGCACGCCGATCCATCACCTGCTCGAAACGGCAGGGATGGCGCAGGAACGTCTTGACCGGCTGATTCTTGGCGGCCCCATGATGGGGTATACCCTGACCACCGATTCCGTGCCCGTGGTAAAAACCACCAACTGCGTGATCGCGGCAACCGCGGCAGAACTGCCGGCTCCGCCGCCAGAGCAGCCGTGCATCCGTTGTGGACAGTGCGCCGAGGCGTGCCCCATGGAACTGTTGCCGCAGCAATTGTTCTGGTATTCCAAGGCGGGTGAATTCGAGAAAGCAGAACACCTGAACCTGTTCGACTGCATCGAATGCGGAGCCTGTTCCTACGTCTGCCCCAGCTCCATTCCGTTGGTCCAGTACTATCGGTTTGCCAAAGGCGAGATTCGCACCCAGCGCGCGGAACAGCTGAAAGCGGATCGCGCTCGCGAGCGCTTCGAGGCACGTCAGGCCCGCCTGGAACGGGAGCAACAGGAAAAGGAATTACGGCGCAAGGAGCGGGCCAAGGCTGCTGCCGAAGCTCAGGCCAAAAAGCAGGCGGAAGCAGAAATGGCCGCCGCCGATGGCCAGGCAAGCGACGACCGGGCAGCCAAAGCCGCCCTGGTACAGCAGGCCCTGGAACGCAAGAAGGCCAAAACAGCCGCCGACACCAAAGAGCAACCGGTACCGAGCAGCACTGAAGTGGCCGATGACAAACCCGACATAGAGGCGCTGGAGAAGCAACTCACCCAGGCAGAAGCCAAGCTCAACACCATGCAGGGCATGCTCGATGAGGCCCGGTCTCAGCAGGCGGATAATGTTGAGAAACTGGAACGTGCTGTCGCCAAGAACCATGATCGGGTGCAACGGGCTCAGCAGGCGCTTGATCAGGCTCGCAAGCAAGTGGCGGAAGAACCCGCGTCGTCTCAATAATTCAATCAGGCTGGAACTTCATGGCTCTTGTTCAACAGTCCTCACCCCATGCTCGTCGCGCGCGGCCCACGTCACGGGTCATGCTCTGGGTCATTCTGGCCGCTCTGCCCGGCCTGCTGGCCCAGACTCTGTTCTTTGGCTGGGGCAACCTGATCAATGTCGTCTGGTGCATTGCCTTGGCGCTGGGCTCTGAAGCCGCCTTCCTGAAGCTGCGCGGCAAACCCGTCGCCTTTTTCCTGCGTGACAACACCGCGGCGGTCACCGGCCTGCTGCTGGGGCTATCCCTGCCCCAGTTCACGCCCTGGTGGGTCTCCGGTATTGCCGTGGTCTCAGCAATCGTAGTGGCCAAGCAGCTTTACGGTGGTCTGGGCTCCAATCCCTTTAACCCGGCCATGGTGGGCTATGCCCTGGCATTGATCTCGTTTCCGGTCGCCATGACCACCAACTGGGCCGAAGCAGCCACGCTCTGGGGCGGCGCGCCCGGCTTTGGTGAGACCCTCGCGAAGATTTTCACTGGAAGCCAGACCGCCGTCGACGGCTGGACCATGGCAACACCGCTGGACGAATACAAACACAAGATTGCCAGTCACACGTCAGTGGAAGTGCTCGGCCACCCCACCTTTGGCAACTTGATTGCCCGGGGCTGGGAGTGGGTCAATCTGGCCTTCCTGGCCGGCGGCGTCCTGCTGATCGCCCTTAGAATCATAACCTGGCATATTCCGGTTGCCTTCCTGGCCGGTATTGCCGCCATGAGCCTGGCCTTTGGCAGCAACGCCGACCAGTACGCGCCTTTGCAACTGCACCTGCTGGCCGGTGGTACCATGCTTGGCGCGTTCTTTATTGCCACCGACCCGGTTTCGGCAGCCACCAGCCATCAGGGCAAGCTGATATACGGTGCCGGCATCGGTGTCCTGGTGTACCTGATTCGCAGTTGGGGCAACTATCCCGATGCGGTCGCGTTCAGCGTGCTACTGATGAACTTCGCGGTTCCGTTTATCGACCATTACACACCACCCCGCACCTACGGCCATCACAAGGCCCGCCGGGGCGTCCCGGGCCGGAGTGGAGGTTGACCATGAGTGCAGTAACCACCGCCATCCGTCGAAGCGCAATCGGCCTGGGCCTGTTTGCCATTATTACCGGCGGCACCATTGCCCTGACTCAGGGGCTGACCAAAGACCGGATTCAGGAGCAGGCGGCCCGCGCCGAGGCCAGGGCACTGTTCGAGATTATTCCGGAAAGCCAGCATGATAATGACCTGCTGAGAGATATGGTCACCCTGCCTGCCAGCGAGCGGCTACCCGTTGAAGGCCCCGTGCGGGCCTGGGTTGCCAGAAAAGACGGCCGGCCTATCGGCATGATACTGCCCACCGTGGCACCAGACGGCTACTCCGGTAATATCCGCCTGTTGGTTGGCCTGGATCTTCAAGGCCGGGTATTGGGCGTTCGGGTCACCAGCCATAAGGAAACACCGGGGCTTGGCGATCGTATCGAAACCCGCAAGTCTGACTGGATCTATGGGTTTGACGGGAAGTCTCTCGGTAACCCTGCCCCCAACGCCTGGAACGTGAAGAAGAACGGTGGCATCTTCGACCAGTTCACCGGAGCCACCATCACTCCGAGAGCGGTGGTGAAAGCGGTACAGAAAACCCTGGTCTATTTTCGCCAGAACCGTGAGATCATCCGAGAACGGGTGAACGCGCCCCCGGAGCCCGGTAAGCGCCGCCTGTCTCCGGAAGCCATTGCCGCCGATACTCAACCAGCGGAGCACTCCTGATCATGAGCACGAAAACGTCCAGCGAAATCATCAAGGATGGCCTCTGGCACAACAACCCTGCCCTGGTGCAGGTTCTCGGGTTGTGTCCGCTGCTTGCCGTCACCAGCACGGTCGTCAACGCCATCGGCCTGGGCCTGGCCACACTATTGGTGTTAATGGGCTCAAACCTGTCGGTCTCCCTTATCCGGAACTTCGTCAGCGAATCCGTTCGACTGCCGGCGTTCGTCATGATCATTGCCTCGTTCGTAACCTGCGCCGAACTGCTGATGCAAGCGTTCACCTATGAGCTGTACCAGATTCTCGGCATCTTCATCCCGCTGATCGTTACCAATTGCGCCATTCTTGGCCGTGCCGATGCCTTTGCTTCCAAGAATCCACCGTTACCCGCCATTCTGGACGGCGCCATGATGGGGATCGGCTTCCTTGCGGTATTGATGACCCTGGGCGCTATGAGGGAACTGATCGGCCAGGGCACATTGTTCGCCGACATGCACCTGCTCCTCGGCCCCATGGCGGCGGATTGGGTCATCCGGCCGTTCGAACAGTACCCCGACATGCTGTTCATGGTGCTTCCACCGGGCGCCTTTGTGGGCCTCGGGTTGTTGATTGCCCTGAAGAATGGCATCGACAATCACCTCAAAGAACGCAGAAAAGCCGCCGAACCCGCTCCGGCCAGCACAGGTAGCAAACGGGTGCGCGTAACCGGCACTATTTCCTGAACCAGATCGGGCCAGCATGAACAAAGAAAAACGTACCGAGATTTTCTCCCGGTTGCGGGAGGCTAACCCCAATCCGACCACAGAGCTCAATTACAGCACGCCATTTGAGCTACTGATTGCGGTCATTCTCTCCGCTCAGGCCACAGACGTAGGCGTGAACAAGGCCACCGACAAGCTGTTCCCGGTAGCGAACACGCCCGAGGCCATTCTTGCCCTGGGCGTTGACGGCCTGAAGGAATACATCAAGACCATCGGCCTGTTTAACAGCAAGGCCGAGAATGTGATCAAGACCTGCCGCATTCTGATCGAGAAACACGGCAGTGAAGTCCCGGCCCGGCGGGAAGACCTGGAAGCCTTGCCCGGCGTCGGCCGTAAAACGGCTAATGTGGTTCTGAACACAGCGTTCCGGCAGCCAGCCATGGCCGTGGACACCCACATTTTCCGGGTCTCCAACCGTACCGGTATCGCGCCGGGCAAGAATGTACTGGAAGTCGAGAAACGCTTGGTCAGGCTGGTGCCGAAAGAGTTCCTGATGGACGCTCACCACTGGCTGATCCTGCACGGCCGGTATACCTGCACAGCCCGAAAGCCGAAATGTGGCGCCTGCATAATTGAGGATCTGTGCGAATTCAAGCAAAAGCGGGACTACCAGTAAACTGTCTTGAAAGCGAACTGACAGGAACAAAAAAGCCGGCGAATGCCGGCTTTTTCAGATCTGGGTTGCGATCAACGCTGGCCCAGCATTTTCTCTTTCAGGTCTTCCTGGGCGGGCTTGTCTGACAGCCAGATACCAAACAGCGCCTTCTTGAACTCCAGGCCACCAACGGTATCTTTCTGCTCGCCGTTCTTGAGTACGCGAACGCCTTCGCCGGGCAGGTAAACCAGATCAAACACATCACCTTCGGTGATCTCTTCCTGGAATACCGCCATGAACTGGTCCACATCCGACTGGATAGCAGACAGGTCACCATCGGTGGATGCCTTGAAGCCGTCCATGGTCGCCTCAGTCATGCGCTCGCTGGTGATCATCCCCGAGGTAATGTGCAGCGTGATGGCCTGGGGCTCATCAGCGTTGATAACCGCTTCGCCATCGCTCACCTGTTCAGGTACATAGAGACCACCCACATAAAGATCCATAAACCACTTGGAACGGGTGCCGGCGCCATTGAGCTTGAGTTCCTGCCCCATGGCAGAATAGGTATCGGGCACATCGACGTCCCCTACGGTCAGGGCGGAAGCCGGGGCTGACAGAACACCGGTTAGCAAAAGGGATGCAAATCCTGCAGTAAGAGCCTTCTTCATAGTCCTTTCCTTTCGATCGTTATTATTGAGTGTTTCATTCGACACCAGGGCGACTCCCTAGATCTGCCCGGTGGCCCATTCTAACAACGAACTTTGCGGGCTGATCGCCACCTGGTTCTCATTTGCCGCCACATTTAACAAAAAAGCCGACCATGTTTCCATGGCCGGCTTTTTCACTGATCTCGTCAATCCAGTCTATTTGAACAGCAGACTTCCGGACAATCCCTCTTTCTCAAGGATCTCCCGCAGGCGACGCAAGGCTTCCACCTGAATCTGCCGCACCCTTTCCCGGGTCAGGCCAATCTCCTGGCCAACCTCTTCCAGGGTACTGATGGGATAGCCCCTCAGCCCGAAACGGCGGGAAAGCACTTCCTGCTGTTTGTCGCTGAGCTGGTCAATCCATTTCTCCAGGCATGAACACATGTTGTTGTCCTGCAGCAGATCCGCAGGATCCGACGCGCCCTCATCGGCCACGGTATCCATCAGGGACTTGTCACTGCCAGCCCCGATCGGAGTGTCCATGGAGGCAACGCGCTCGTTGAGGCCGAGCATGCGTTTTACGTCGTCAACCGGCTTGTCGACCATGCGGGCAATTTCTTCCGCGGTCGGTTCATGGTCCAGTTTCTGGGTCAGCTCACGGGCGGCCCGCAGGTACAGGTTCAATTCCTTGACCACATGAATCGGCAGACGGATGGTGCGGGTCTGGTTCATGATGGCTCGTTCGATGGTCTGGCGAATCCACCAGGTAGCGTAGGTGGAGAAACGGAATCCACGCTCGGGATCGAACTTCTCAACCGCCCGAATCAGCCCCAGGTTACCTTCCTCGATCAGATCAAGCAGTGTCAGCCCGCGGTTGACGTACCGACGAGCAATCTTGACCACCAAACGGAGATTACTCTCGATCATGCGCTTACGGCCGCTCTCTTCGCCTTTACGGGCAAGCCGCGCGAAGTACACCTCTTCTTCCGGAGTAAGCAGGGGAGAAAAACCAATTTCGTTGAGGTACAGCTGAGTGGCATCCAGCTGCTTCTGGTTGGAGTAGTACTTTCCCTGTGCGGGAAATCCATCTTCGACTTCTGCAGTTTCGTCTTCAGCAGAAGCTTTTTCAGGCTTGTCTTCGGCTAACAGCTGATCGTCGGCGTCTTCCAGATCTGCTACGCGATCAATGATGATATCTTCCTGTTCTACTGACATTGTTTACCCCGCCTCTCAATAATCCTGTTGTCACCCGCTACTTCTTTTTATTCCGGGAGTGTTTCAGTTTTGGTTTTCTTCAGGACATTTACTTGTTGGCTGGCAATTACCGTTGCCGTTTTTGTTCTTCTGTTTCGCGGTTTCAGTCAGGCTGTTGGGTAATACCCTCCGGGCCTCGGGCCCGTGCGCGTTTTTCAGCGCCTTGGCAAATACCTGGATGGATCTACCGGGTTGCCATTCTTGCGTATCTCGAAATGCAACTTCGGTTTGTCGGTTCCGGTATTGCCCAGTTCGGCGATTACCTGTCCAGCTTTCACACCCTCCCCTTCCTTTACGAGAATTTTCCGATTGTGTGCGTAGGCGCTCAAATAATGTTCGTTATGGTTCACGATAATCAGATTGCCATAACCTAGCAACCCGTTTCCTGCGTATACCACGCTTCCATCAGCCGCCGCCTTGACAGCATCACCGGGATTGCCGGCGATATCAATGCCTTTATTGACTTTGCCAGACGAAGAAAAGTTTGCAATTACAGTGCCAGAATGCGGCCAGTGCCACCGCACATTGGCCACCACCTGACTACCGGATGACCTGGCCGTCGGAGCGGAGGTTGCGGGTTTGGCAGCCGGTTTCGACACCGTCGCGCCTGCACCTGAACGGGAAGGGGGTGGTGATGCCGCGGGCCTGGAGGGCGCGGTCGTCCGCGCGGTCCGGGGGATCGTGCCCTTGCGATCGAGTCGAAGCACCTGCCCCGGACGAATATTCCAGGGCGGCCCGATGCCATTGGCATTACCCAGCTCCCGATAGTCCCGGCCGTACTGCCAGGCGATCCGATACAGGGTTTCGCCCTTTTTGACCACATGGGAGCCCCAGTAAACCGGGGGGTTATACAGATCGTCCTGATAGATTGCACTGGTATTGCAGCCAGAGAGCACAAGCACGGCGACGACCAGAAGCGCCGTCATGAGGGCCCGGAACAATGGAGGGCTCCGGCGCTCAGAAGCCGGGACTTCAGACCACCAAACGGGGAAATGCTCAAATTGAATGCGCCCGTTAAAAAGAGTCACGTATTAAAAGCTGCCCGGTTATGAAAAATCCGTCTTAAGAATAGCCCTGATTTTATCCAGTTTCTTATCATTCAGGACTAACTTACTAATATATTGCACGATTATCGGGCAATTCCAAGTTACCCTGTGCACAGGATTGTTACCCTCGGGAACAGTCTTTTTGTGCGCCAGGTAACGCTTTCTCTTGCTCAGGCAGAACCACTCTCCGCAGGCGTTGCCTTTTTGCCGACCAATTCAATCACTAATACCAACGCCAGCCCGAGCGCCGCCATTAACACCGCTAGCAGAATCTGGGGATCCTGCCCGTAAAGCGTTGTCCAGGTTTCCGGTGTCACCGGGGTCTGGCTCAACGGTACCTGATGCCCGGCACTGTTGGTACGCCAGCTGAGGGTTTCCTGCCAGGGCCAAACCTTACTCAAGGCGCCCACCATAAAGCCGGTGAGCAGCGCTAACACAGTGTCGTGAAAATGCCGAAAGGCCAGCGTAATCAGGCGCGCAACCGACAACAACCCAATCAGGCAACCCAGCACAAACAGCCCCAGATGGATCAGTTCAAGATTTTTGATCGCGGCAAGAACGGGGGCGTACATGCCGATAATCAACAGCAGGAAGCTGCCAGAGATTCCGGGCAGAATCATGGCGCAGATGGCCAGCGCGCCAGCTCCAAGGAAGGCAATACCCGTGGGCGCAAGTTCACTGGCCGGCAAGGTCGTCACCCACCAGGCAAAGACAGCCCCCGCCACAAACGGCACGAGCAAACCGGCCCGAGGGCGCTGGATCTGCTGACCAACATGCCAGACCGAGGCCACGATCAAACCGAAAAAGAAGCTCCATATCAGAACCGGCTGGGTTTCGAGCAACCAGGTAATAACAGAGGCCAGACTGGCAACACTCGAGACAATCCCCGCCAGCAGGCACACCAGAAATGTTCCGTCGATGGCTCGCCAGAAGCCGGCCACATTACCCCGCACCAGTTGGCGCACAAAGGCTACGGGCGCGGCACTGATGGCCTCCAGCAAGCGGAAGTAGATACCGGTGATGAAGGCAATGGTGCCACCGGAAACACCTGGCACAACATCCGCGGCACCCATCGCCATGCCCCTCAGAAATATCGCAGGCAGGCGGTGATGATACTCAGTCTGGTTTTGGTCTGTTTCCGACACCGACGGTTCTGACATTAACGGATAACTCCCCCCAACAAAGGCACAAAATGCACCGGTTCAAGGTTGTGGCGCTCAAAGCGATTGCCTTTGCGGATAATCTCAACCAACACCTGATTCTCTTCCCCCACCGGGGCTATCAGCACGCCACCATCGGCCAGCTGATCCAGCAGTTCTCTGGGAACTTCCACCGGGGCTGCCGTTACGATGATGCCATCGAAGGGCCCTCGTTCTGGCCAGCCCATACCACCATCCGCATGTTTAAGCAGGACATTGCGCACGTTTAACTGGCGCAGCCGGTCCCGGGCACGATCCTGGAGCGGGCGGATACGCTCAACACTGTAGATCTCGGGGAACAGTTGCGAAAGCACGGCCGTCTGGTAGCCGGAGCCGGTCCCCAGTTCCAGCACCCGTTGCGGCGCATGGGCCAGCAACAGCTCAGTCATCCGGGCGACGATGTAGGGTTGGGAAAGAGTCTGGCCATGCCCGATAGGCAGCGAGGTATCCTCGTAGGCCCGGTGCGACAACGCTTCATCCAGAAAGATATGCCGGGGCACCTGGCCAATCACCTCAAGCACCCGGTCAGACTCTATTCCCCCCTCACGCAGACGCTGCACCAGACGCATGCGCGTGCGCCGTGAGGTCATACCAATGCCTTCGAGCTGGGCCGTCATGGCTGACCTCCGGTACTCATATCCAGACCGTCAACCCATTCCCTGAGGCCGGACAAGGCTTCGTGCCGGGTCATATCGATGTGAACCGGGGTGATGGACACATAGCTCTCACGCACGGCATGAAAATCCGTGCCCGGGCCTGCGTCTCCACCCTGCCCCGCTGCCCCTATCCAGTATCGCTGCTTGCCTCTCGGGCAGGTCATCGGCACCGCACCTTCGGCCCGTTCACGGTGCCCCAGACGGGTCACGCGGAACCCGCTAAGCTGTTCCCAGGGCAGATCCGGCACATTTACATTGAGAATGGAACGGGGGCCCAGTTTCAGGGCCTGCTTGTACTCCAGCAACAGCCGCACTACCCGGGCAGCCGTGTCGTAATGGAAATGGCCATTGTTGACCAGCGATACAGCAATGGCAGGCAGCCCCAGATGGCGCCCTTCGGTAGCAGCAGCCACTGTGCCCGAGTAGATGATGTCATCACCAAGATTGGCGTGGGTATTGATGCCCGACACCACCCGATCAAACGCCGTGTCGAACAAACCGTTAACGGCCAGGTGTACGCAATCTGTCGGCGTTCCGTCGACAGACCGGAAACCATTGGGGTGCTGCTCTACCGTAAGAGGTCGGTTCAGTGTCAGGGCATTACTGGCACCGCTGTGATCCCGGTCCGGGGCAACAACTTCCAGCTCCCCGAGGCCCTTCAGACCCTCATACAGCGCCACCAGACCCGGCGAATGAACGCCATCGTCGTTGGACAACAGAATTCGCACAATTATCTCCGCTAGCCATACTACTTGTTATCACGGCTGAGGCTCAGGTCCTCAAGCTCGAAAAGGTCACCCAATACCGTTGTGGCATATTGCCCGGGCGACAACACAAACTGAATTCGCAGGGTGGTGGTATCCAGCCACTGCCATTTGAACTCTCCCGGGCGGGCTACCAGGGGGCGACGCTCCGGTTTCATGCGGGTGGACTGGAACAACCTGGCCAACCCCGGGCAGGCATCCACCACACCACGCTCAAGGGCTTCCTGCTCGCCCGAGGCCAGCGTACCGCCATCGCCCCAGAGTGGTCCGGTGGGCCCGGCACCTGAGGGTTCCGGCTCTCCCGGTAACACCTCGGTCCAGGTTCGATTGCTGACCCGCTCCGCAAGTACCTGATTGAACAGCCAGGAACGTGCCGCCGAAAAGTACAATACGTTTTTCGACGCGCTTCTGCCAGCGCGTCCGCGCTTGCGATTGAGCCGTGAGGGATCAATCTGTACAGCACGGTCTAGATTCGCTCCCTGAAAACCGAACCGCTGGGGGCCAAAATAATTGGGGGCGCCCTGACTCGCCAACCGCGCAAGCCCAGCTTCCACAAGCTCGCGCTGGCCCGTCACATTGCGCAGCACAATCTCAAAACCATTGGTCTGATGATCGCCCCGCCTCAGTTTGCGGGAATGGCGAACCGCGGCCCGAACCGGCCAACGCTGGCCAACCTCTGCCATCAACGCCTGATCGTCCGCTTCCTGGCCAGGCCGATAAAGACTGAACCACTGAACCGTCACCGCATGCCGGTCTTTCAGGCCACAGAAACCAACATCGAAAGAACGACAGCCCGCCAGTGCCGCCAGCTCCCGGGCGACGTACTCGGTATTGTCACCGGTTTTCTCCAGCCGCAGGCAAAGGTGCTCACCGTCGCCGGATACCTCAACCGGACCTGACGCCGCGGCATCATCCTCCCGCGTCGGCCAGAGCGACTCCGTAACCCGGAAATCCTCTGGCGACGTTTTCAGTTCAGCACGACCAGCCCGAGCTCCGCCAGACACCGGCCAGTCCAACAGCCACTGAGAATCCTCACTCACTGGGAAACCGCCTCAAGCAGACACACCGCCTGACAGGCAATGCCTTCCCCTCGCCCGGTAAAACCCAGCTTTTCTGTGGTGGTGGCTTTCACGCTCACCCGATTAGCAGGCACGCCCAGATCCTCGGCAATGTTCATCCGCATCGCCTCTATGTGGGGCGCCATTTTCGGCGCCTGGGCAATGATTGTGGTATCAATATTGGTAACCGCGTAACCCTCATCCAGCACCCGCTGCATCACCCGCCGCAACAAGTCCCGGCTGTCTGCGCCGGCCCACTCCTCGCTGGAATCCGGAAAGAAATGGCCAATATCACCCAGCGCCACCGCACCCAACAGCGCATCCGCAAGCGCATGCAACAGAACATCCCCGTCCGAGTGCGCCTTCAGACCGTGGCTATGGGGAATTGTCACACCCCCAAGAATGACAGAATCGCCCTCACAGAAGGCATGGACATCAAAGCCCTGACCAATGCGCATGATCATCTCCGAAAACAGAACATAATGCAGGGAATCACTGACGCCCGAGAATAAACTCCGCCAGCGCCAGATCCGAGGGGACCGTAATCTTCAGATTATCCGGGCGCCCTTCCACCAGAACCGGCATGTTACCGGAAAACTCCATGGCAGAGGACTCATCCGTAATCGCCTGGCCACGTTCCAGACACAATGACAACGCCTGTTTTAACGCTCCGAACCGGAACATCTGCGGCGTCAATGCCCGCCACAACCGACTCCGGTCAATGGTCTCACTCACCACCAGCAATGATCCCGCCTCGGCAAGCTTCAACGTGTCCGCCACCGGCGCAGCCAGCAAACCACCCACCGGATGCTCAAACAACGTCTCAATCAGACGGGACAGATCTTCAGAATGAACACAGGGCCGCGCCGCATCATGAACCAGCACCCAGTCATCATCCGCCGCCTGCCCCTCCAGGGCTACCAGCGCCGACAACACCGAATCCGCTCGTTCTTTACCCCCGGAACAGGTCTGCACCCGATCATCCCTCGCCGACTCACTCTCCGGCCACCAATGGTCCTGCGGATTCAGCGGCACCATACAGCCTTTAAACGGGGCGTTGTCCAACAAACGGGACAGGGTGATATCCAGGATGAAACGGTTATTGATTTTGAGGTATTGCTTGGGGCATTCGGCGTTCATGCGCTGGCCGATACCGGCGGCGGGGACAATAAGCCAAAGATCTGCATTTTTCATGGGACGGCACTTCAAAGGTCAGGTGAGCGTCGGGGAGTGTCTCTCCGGGAATTTCGAAAGCCAGGGATGGCCTGAGAGAAGCGCACATGGATGTGCTTGTAGCGGTTCCCGGAGAGACACTCCCCGGCGCTCGCACCACCCGGGTCTGAAATCAATTTTCAACAACGAGAAAGAACGTCTCATCCTCACGAATCAGGCCAAGATTCATCCGGGCCCGCTCCTCAACGGCGCCCTGCTCATTGCGAAGATTCCGCACCTCCGCATAAAGCCGGTCATTCCGGGCCGCCAACTCGGCATTCTCTTCCCGCTGCTCGGCAATCGACTGCTCCAGGGCCCACACCTGCGCAAAACTGCCCTCCCCGATCCACAGGCGAACCTGCAGCAGGAGTATCAGCACTACCAGAATGGCCCAAAGCGATTTCATGCCGAATCCGTACAGAAAATGAACAACAAAATAAACGAGTCGAGGGTCAAGTATAGACCTTATAGTAGATTAGCAACAATTTTCTGTAAGTCACTGTACAAAAAGGCCATCGTGTCTGAATTTTCATTCAGAACGCGATGGCCTTAACATTTTGTTACCTGCAGGAATGGACCGGCAGGTCAGAAAACGTCGCTAATCCTCAACCCTGACCTTTGATTTCGCTCAGGCCACGGTATGGTGCCTTACCTTCCAGCGCCTCTTCAATACGCAGCAGCTGGTTGTACTTGGCAACCCGGTCGGAACGACACAGAGAACCAGTTTTGATCTGGCCAGCACAGGTAGCTACGGCCAGATCCGCAATGGTGGTATCTTCGGTTTCACCGGAGCGGTGAGAAATGACCGCCGTGTAGCCAGCATCCTGAGCCATCTTGATGGCATCCAGAGTCTCGGTCAGGCTACCGATCTGATTGAACTTGATCAGAATGGAATTACCAATGCCCTTCTCGATACCCTGCTTCAGAATCTTGGTGTTGGTGACAAAAAGGTCATCCCCGACCAGTTGAACCTTGCTGCCCAGTTTGTCGGTCAGCACTTTCCAGCCGTCCCAGTCGCTCTCGTCCATACCATCCTCGATGGACACAATCGGGTAACGGTCGCACAGGCCGGACAGGTAATCGGCAAAGCCTTCGGAATCGAAGCTCTTGCCTTCACCAGACAGCTGGTACTGGCCATCTTTGTAGAACTCGGAAGAGGCACAGTCCAGCGCCAGAGTGACGTCTTTGCCCAGTTCATAACCGGCTTTCTCGACGGCTTCCTTGATCGCCGCCAGGGCTGCTTCGTTGGACGGCAGGTTGGGGGCAAAACCGCCTTCGTCGCCTACGGCTGTATTCAGGCCCTGGGCCTTCAGCACTTTCTTGAGGCTATGGAAGATTTCGGCGCCAACGCGCAGGGCTTCACCGAAGCTGTTCACGGAGACCGGCTGGACCATGAATTCCTGGATGTCGACGTTGTTGTCGGCGTGCTCACCACCGTTGAGGATGTTCATCATCGGCACCGGCATGGAGAATTTGCCGGAGGTGCCGTTTACATCGGCGATGTGCTCATACAGGGGCTTGCCCAGGGAGATAGCTGCGGCTTTGGCAGCAGCCAGGGATACGGCCAGGATGGCGTTGGCGCCCAGGTTGGCTTTGTTTTCGGTGCCGTCCAGGTCGATCATGATCTGGTCCAGACTGCGCTGGTCGGCGGCATCTTTACCCAGCAGGGCGTCACGAATCTGACCGTTGATGGCTTCAACGGCTTTGCGAACACCTTTACCGAGGTAACGGGAGGCGTCACCATCGCGCAGTTCCAGAGCTTCGCGGGAACCGGTAGAGGCGCCGGACGGCGCGCAAGCGCGGCCCAGTGTACCGTCTTCCAGGATGGCGTCTGCTTCCACGGTGGGGTTACCACGTGAATCCAGAACCTCACGGGCTTTGATGTTGGCAATCTTGGTCATTCGTATGGTTCTCCAGATTTTATCTTCTAAACACTGAACAAGCTTTGAATTTTGGTGCAAGAGCAAACAACTGGAAGGCCTTGGCGAAAACCGCTACGAGCACATCCATGTGCGCTTCTCTCAGGCCATCCCTGGCCTTCGAAATTTTCGCCAAGGCCTTCCAGCCGTTTGCTCACGAAACCTGCAGTATGCCGTCAAACTTTTAACGCCAGAAATCTGCGGGCTTTTAAATTGCCAACACCGCCAATCAGGCGGTGTCGATAGGTTTAAAACTTTTTGCCAGATCGTCGACAGCTTTCACACGCTCAAGGAACGGTTCCAGCTGGCTCAGGCGCAATGCGCAGGGGCCATCGCATTTGGCGTTATCCGGGTCTGGGTGAGCCTCAAGGAACAGGCCAGCCAAGCCCTGAGACATTCCCGCCAAGGCCAGGTCGGTGACCTGAGCGCGACGCCCGCCGGCTGAGTCTGCCCGACCACCCGGCATCTGCAGAGCGTGGGTGACGTCGAAGAACACCGGCACATTCATCTGTTTCATGATGCCAAATCCGAGCATATCCACCACCAGATTGTTGTAGCCGAAGCTGGTGCCGCGCTCGCAGAGGATGATCTGGTCGTTGCCGGCTTCTTCGCACTTGGTGATGATATGCTTCATTTCCTGGGGTGCCAGGAACTGGGCTTTCTTGATGTTGATGACGGCGCCAGTTTTGGCCATGGCCACCACCAGGTCAGTCTGCCGGCTCAGGAAGGCGGGCAACTGGATGATGTCGCAGACTTCCGCCGCCGGGGCAGCCTGGCCGGGCTCGTGCACGTCTGAGATGATCGGTACGCCATACTTGCTCTTGATATCAGCCAGGATCTGCAACCCCTTGTCGAGGCCGGGACCGCGGAAGGAGTTGACGGATGAGCGGTTGGCTTTGTCGAACGACGCCTTGAATACGTACGGGATGCCCAGACGAGTGCAGACATCCACATACTTTTCCGCCACTTCAAACGCCAGTTCCCTGGACTCAAGCACATTCATGCCGCCGAACAGCACAAACGGCCTATCGTTGGCGATCTGGATGCCCGAGACGTTCAGGTTGCTGCGCGCCATAATCAGGATCCTTTCTTGTTCGCCAGCGCGGCTTCAACAAAGCCCTTGAACAGCGGATGGCCGTCGCGGGGTGTTGAGGTAAATTCCGGGTGGAACTGGCAGGCAACAAACCAGGGGTGATTCGGCGCTTCCACCACTTCAACCAGCTTGCCATCGGCAGAGCGGCCGGAGATTTGCAGGCCTGCTTCTTCCAGCCTGGGCAGGAAGTGGTTGTTGACTTCGTAACGGTGACGATGGCGCTCACGGATGGTCTTCTTGCCGTAACAGCCAACGATGGTGGAGCCTTCGGTCAGCACACAATCCTGGGCCCCCAGACGCATAGTGCCGCCCAGGTCGGATTCTTCGGTGCGCTCTTCTTTTTCACCGGTGGCATCGAGCCATTCGGTGATCAGGCCGACAACCGGCTCCGGTGTGTGTTCACGGAATTCCGTGCTGTGGGCGTCTTTCAGGCCGGCCACGTTGCGGGCGTATTCGATAACCGCCACCTGCATACCCAGGCAGATGCCCAGATACGGCACCTTGTTTTCACGGGCGTACTGTACGGTGCGGATCTTGCCTTCCACGCCACGCTCACCAAAGCCACCGGGCACCAGAATGGCATCGGCGGATTCCAGCACGGAGGTGCCGTCGCGCTCGATGTCTTCGGAATCGATGTAGTTGATGTTGACCTTGGTGCGGGTCTTGATACCGGCGTGCAGCAGGGATTCGATCAGGGACTTGTAGGCGTCCAGCAGCTCCATGTACTTGCCGACCATGGCGATGGTGACTTCGTCCTGCGGATTCATCAGTGAATCCACAACCGCATCCCATTCGCTCAGGTCTGCTTCACGGGCATCCAGGCCGAAGCGTTCGATAACCAACTGGTCCAGACCGTATTCGTGCAGCATGCGCGGAATGGCGTAGATGGACCTTGCATCCTGCATCGGAATGACCGCGCGCTCTTCCACGTTGGTGAACAGGGCAATCTTGCGACGGGAGCTGGCGTCCACTTCGTGCTCAGACCGGCACAGCAGGATATCCGGCTGCAGGCCGATGGAGCGCATTTCTTTCACGGAATGCTGGGTCGGCTTGGTTTTGATCTCGCCGGCGGTGGCGATGTACGGCACCAGAGTCAGATGCATGAACAGTGCACGCTGGGAGCCTACTTCCACCTTCAGCTGACGACAGGCTTCCAGGAAGGGCAACGACTCAATGTCACCCACCGTGCCACCAACTTCAATCAATGCCACGTCGGCACCCGCTGCGCCTTCCACCACACGGCGTTTGATTTCGTCAGTGATGTGCGGAATGACCTGAACGGTACCACCCAGATAATCGCCCCGACGCTCCTTACGAATAACCTCTTCGTACACCCGGCCGGTGGTGAAGTTATTGCGCTTGGTCATTGGAGTGCGAATGAAACGCTCGTAGTGGCCAAGGTCGAGGTCGGTTTCCGCGCCATCTTCGGTGACGAAAACCTCACCGTGCTGGAACGGGCTCATGGTGCCGGGGTCCACGTTGATGTACGGGTCCAGCTTGAGAATGGTGACCTTCAGGCCGCGTGCCTCAAGGATGGCTGCCAGTGAGGCAGACGCAATACCTTTCCCCAATGAGGACACGACACCGCCGGTGACGAAAATATAACGCGTCATGCAGATTCCGTGATTATCTGGTTCGGTGAAGGAGGGAGATTATTCATCTCAAGATGGGACGCCAGACTACCAGAAAGCCCCTCTCTACTCAATCACAATCCCGCTCCACAATCAGCCGCCAGCCGGCGGCATGGGCGCCTCCGGAGTATTGTTCAGAACACCACAAATCGCCAATGGCAATCCATGCCTCTCGAGCCGCCGAGACCTCGTAAACCAGCGGCAGAGCCGCTCTCTCCCAGGGTGGCACGCCCTGCTCCTGCAACCAGGTTTTCAACGACCGGGAGGGTAAATTGGCCCCGAACCGGATTCGCTCCCCGCCCTGCCTCGTAGATACCCTTATTTCCGGGCAGGAAGATTCCGGTGTAGTGCTCAGCGAATCCGGCACCAGCTGAAGGGTCCACCACCCCCACTTCAATAACTGACCAGGCAACAAGGTTCTGGGGGCTTCCGGAATCCGGACCTCGGCCACCAGGTACAGATGATCCCGATAACGGCGGATACAGAATCCGTCTCCACGAATTTCCGGAGTTCGATCCGAACCTGCGTGAATCAACTGGTCGAGTGCTGAGCACCAATCTGAAAGCGCCGGAACCGGCAATCCCCGGCCATGAATCCACCAGCGCACCAGGTTCCGGCGCTCGATCTGCCCAAGTGCCGAGAACGGGGCCAGGCGGATTCGACCTTTATCGTCGCCGCAACTCTGCCATTGCAACTCCGCCAGCCTCTGACTCAGGGTTTCACTCTCGGCGCAGGCCCGGGCACTGTGAGCAACGCGCTTCAACAAACCCGGCCAACGCTGTTTAAGGCCCGGCATTACCGAGTGCCGCAGATAATTGCGGTCGTGCACTTCACTCTGGTTGCTGGGATCTTCTGCCCAGCTTACCCCCTGCTCACGCGCCACCTGTTCCAATCGACTGCGGGATACGTCAAGCCAGGGCCGGTAGAGATGCCCCAGCCCGAGCGACCGGGTGGCAGGCATTCCGGCCAGACCGTTTACGCCAGTGCCACGCAGCAGCCGGAACAGAACCGTTTCTGCCTGGTCGTCTGCATGGTGCGCCATCAGGAGAAGGTCGTTGTCTCCCAGAACCTCCCTGAAGACCTCGTAGCGCGCCGCTCTTGCTGACTCTTCGAGGCTCCCCGCGCCCGTAGCTACATTCACTCGACGCACCTGGAGTTCGACGCCCAGTCCAGCACAGAGATCGATACAGGCGCGCTCCGTCTGATCGTGATTGGACTGTAACTGATGATTGATATGCAACGCTCTGACGCGCGGATGGGCGGCCGCAACGACATGCAAAAGCAGGGATGAGTCCAGGCCGCCGCTCAGGGCGACCCAGAGTTCATCACAGGCGGGAAGTTTCTGAACCGGCCCGATCAGGTCTTCGGGCCAGGTATCCCGGCGAGCGGTGTTACCGCCCGCCGTCATAGCGGGTAAGACGCTCGTACCGGCGGGAAACCAGTTCATCCAGCGGCAATCGGCTCAGCTCAGCCACGCCCTGGGCCAGCGACGTCTTCAGGGTTTCCGCCATTTTTTCCGGATTGCGGTGAGCGCCGCCCAGCGGCTCATCGATCACGTGATCCGCCACACCCAGCTCTTTCAGACGATCGGCGGTAACGCCCATGGCCTCAGCCGCCTGAGCAGCGTACTCGGCGCTCTTCCAGAGGATGGAGGCGCAACCTTCCGGAGAAATAACGGCGTAGGTGGAGTACTGCAACATGTTGAGCTGGTCGCAGACACCGATCGCCAGTGCGCCACCGGAACCACCCTCGCCGATCACGGTAGAGATAATCGGAGTTTTCAGTCTCGACATCACCGCGAGGTTGAATGCGATGGCTTCACTCTGTCCGCGCTCTTCGGCACCGATACCGGGATAAGCGCCCGGGGTATCGATAAAGGTCAGAATCGGCATTTTGAAACGTTCAGCCATTTCCATCAGGCGCAGAGCCTTGCGATAACCTTCCGGACGAGGCATCCCGAAGTTGCGCTTGACCTTGTCCCGCACTTCACGACCCTTCTGGTGGCCGATAATCATGACCGGCGTGTTATCGAGGCGAGCAGTGCCGCCAATGATCGACAGATCATCGGCGTAGCGTCGATCACCATGCAGTTCGTCAAAATCCTCGAAGATCAGGTCAATATAATCCTGGGTATAGGGCCGGCGCGGGTGCCGGGCCAGACGGGCAATATCCCAGGACTTTAGGTCGGAGAAGATCGACTCGGTCAGACTGATGCTCTTCTTTTTCAGGCGGCTGATTTCGTCGGTGATATTGATATCGGTGTCGTTACCCACCATGCGAAGCTCTTCAATCTTGGCTTCCAGGTCGGCGATCGGCTGTTCGAAATCCAGGTAGTTAGGGTTCATGATGTTCCATCATTTTATTGCCAGGCGGGCCGAAACCCGCCAAAACCAGAATTTGGGACAAAGATAGCAGCGCTGCCGGCAAGGCTAAAGCGGACATTGGTCTTAATCATAGACCAGTTCCACAGACTGGTCGCCCACCAGGTGCTTCAGCTCGAACAACAGTGTGTCGTCTGGCTGTACCCGCCAGCTTTCACCCAGTTCAATACGGGTGCTGGCCTCGGCACTGCGGTACTCAATCCAGACCGGGCTGCCTTCACTGCGAAACGGCCTGAGGGTATCGTCCAGCTTGTCCAGAAGTCCATTCTGCAACTGCTCTGAACGCAACGCCAGTTTGATACCCCGGCTGAACTGCTGACGGGCGGTCGCCACATCCATCACGCTGCTGACCCGCATTTTCATCTGGCCGGAGTAATCATCGTGGCTGACCTGTCCTTCCACCACAATTACCTGATCCGACTGCAGCAACTCCCGGTTCTCGAAGAAGGCCTCGGAAAACAGGGTAGCCTCAATCCGGGCGCTGCGATCATCCAGAGTAATGAAGCACATGGTAGAGCCGGTCCTGGTCTTCATGGTGCGCTGGGCCACCACCAGCCCGGCCACCCGCTGGGGCGATTTATTGGGCTTCAGATCGGCGATGGAGCAACGGACAAACCGACGCACTTCCCGTTCGTATTCATCAAAGGGGTGGCCGGTAAGGTACAGGCCCAGAGTGTCCTTTTCGCCTTTCAGGCGCTCTTTCTCCGGCCACTCCCGAACGTGGGCAACGTCTGCATAGGTGTCTTCATCATCGCCACCGCCCTCAAGCATCTCTCCGAACATGTCCACCATGCCGGCGGCATCGTTGCGGGACTGCTGATCCGCCTGCTGAATGGCCTTGTCGATACTGGCCATCAACTTGGCACGGTCGGCGCCCAGTTTATCCATGGCGCCAGAGCGAATCAGGGCTTCCATGGCCCGCTTGTTGACCTTTTTCAGATCCACCCGGCGGCAGAAATCAAAGATATCCTGAAAAGGGCCTTCTTTGGCCGCTTCTACAATGCTCTCGATGGGACCTTCACCCAGGCCCTTGATTGCGCCCAGGCCGTAGACAATCTGGCCCTGATCATTAACGGTAAAGGTATAAGCGGATCGGCTGACGTCCGGCACCAGCAAGTCCAGCTTCATATTGCGGCACTCTTCCACCAGCGTCACCACCTTGTCGGTGTTCTGCATATCGGCGGTGAGAACCGCAGCCATGAATTCGGCCGGATAGTGTGCTTTCAGCCACAGGGTCTGGTACGACACCAACGCGTAAGCGGCAGAGTGGGATTTGTTGAAGCCGTAACCGGCGAATTTCTCCACCAGGTCAAAGATGTTTTCCGCCAGGGTCTTGTCGATGCCGTTGTTTTCACAACCGTCCAGGAAGATGGCTTTCTGCTTGGCCATTTCTTCCGGCTTTTTCTTACCCATGGCCCGGCGCAGCATGTCGGCGCCGCCAAGGGTATAGCCCGCCATCACCTGAGCGATCTGCATGACCTGCTCCTGGTACAGGATAACCCCGTAGGTGGGCTCCAGAACCGGCTTCAGGCCCTGATACTGGTAATCCGGATGCGGATAAGACAACGGCTGCCGACCGTGCTTCCGGTCGATAAAGTCATCCACCATGCCGGACTGCAGCGGACCGGGACGGAACAGGGCGACCAGGGCGATCATGTCTTCCAGGGAGTCCGGTTGCAGGCGGCGGATAAGATCTTTCATACCCCGGGATTCCAACTGGAATACCGCCGTGGTCTCTGCCTTCTTGAGCATGTCAAAAGAGGGCTTGTCGTCCAGCGGAATCGCGCTGATGTCGAGCTCGCCTTCCCCACGCTGCTGCCGGCGCGGGTTGATCATGTTCAGTGCCCATTTGATGATGGTCAGGGTTCGCAGGCCCAGAAAGTCAAATTTCACCAGGCCGGCGTCTTCCACATCGCCCTTGTCAAACTGGGTCACCAGACTGCCGCCTTCGTCATCACAGTAAAGCGGCGAAAAATCGGTGATCTTGGTGGGTGCGATCACCACGCCCCCGGCGTGCTTGCCGGCGTTACGGCACACGCCTTCCAGCTTCAGAGCCATCTCCCAGATTTCCTGGGCTTCTTCATCCTGCTCCAGGAATTCTTTGAGCTGGGGCTCCTGCTCGATCGCCTTGTTCAGGGTCATGCCCACTTCAAAGGGGATCAGTTTGGAGAGTTTGTCTGCCAGGCCATAGGATTTTCCCTGCACCCGGGCCACGTCGCGGACCACCGCCTTGGCGGCCATGGTACCGAAGGTAATAATCTGGGAAACCGCTTCCCGGCCGTATTTCTGGGCGGTGTAGTCGATGACGCGGTCCCGGCCTTCCATGCAGAAATCGACGTCGAAGTCAGGCATGGAGACCCGCTCCGGGTTCAGGAACCGCTCGAACAGCAGATCGTATTCCAACGGATCCAGGTCTGTAATCAGCAACGCATACGCCACAAGCGAGCCGGCACCGGAACCCCGGCCTGGCCCTACTGGCACGCCGTTGTTCTTGGCCCACTTGATGAAGTCCATTACGATCAGGAAGTAGCCTGGGAACCCCATCTGGATAATGATGTCCAGCTCGAACTTCAGGCGCTTGTAGTACTCTTCACGCTTTTGATCATACTCCGGATCGTCCTTGCTCAGGGTCTTCGCCAGTCGGGCTTCCAGTCCTTCTTCCGACACATGGCGAAAATATTCGTCCATGGTCATGTCGTCCGGGATCGGATAATTAGGCAGGAAGTATTCACCCATCCGAACCTTCACCGAGCAGCGCCTGGCGATTTCCACGGTGTTTTCCACAGCTTCCGGAATGTCCGAGAACAGCTCGATCATTTCCTCGGCGCTGCGCAGATATTGCTGATCGCTGAACC
Source organism: Marinobacter sp. RI1 (assembly GCF_041155085.1). Lineage (NCBI taxonomy): Bacteria > Pseudomonadati > Pseudomonadota > Gammaproteobacteria > Pseudomonadales > Marinobacteraceae > Marinobacter > Marinobacter sp. RI1. The sequence goes on along the minus strand of NZ_AP031605.1, from coordinate 2,128,596 downwards.
GACGATCCCGCCTGGGATCGTCCAGAGTCCGGCTTTCGCCGATGCAGACCCGGGCTTCGTGGGCTTCAAAATCATCCGCCTCAAGGAAGTGAACGTCATTGGTCGCCACCACCGGCAAACCGAGCTCAGCTGCCAACTCCACACTCATGTGCAGACAATCCTCATCACCGGCCCGCCCTGTGCGCTGCAACTCCAGGTAATAACTGTCGGGATAGAGGTTTCGCCAATAGTCTGCACGCTCCCTGGCCAGTTCCGGCTTCCCGGCCAGCAAGGCCTTGCCGACGTCCCCCATCTTGGCGCCGGACAGCACAATCAGGCCCTTGGCACGGGATTCCAGCCAGCTTTTCTGGACAATTGGCTTGCCGTAGCGCTGGCCTTCGGTATAGCCCTGGGAAATGATCTCCGTCAGGTTCAGGTAACCATCGTTGTCTCGGGCCAGCAAGGTCAGCCGGAACGGGGTTTCGGGCTCATCCGGATTCTCCAGCCAGATATCAGCGCCGATAATGGGCTTGACGCCCGCGCCCATGGCGGCCTTGTAGAAACGTACCAGTGAGCACATGTTGGACTGTTCGGTCAGGCCAACCGCCGGCATGCCCAGTTCCGCGACCCGGCTGATCAACGGTTTGACCCGAACCAGGCCATCCACCATGGAGTATTCGGAGTGAACGCGCAGGTGTACAAAGGTGTTTGCCATGGTTATTCGCCAATCAGTGCTCGGATGTCTTCTTCGGTCTGGGGCCCGAATCGGGCCTCAATCAGGGTGCCTTCAGGATCCACAACGAAAGTGGCAGGCAGCGCCATCGGCACCTGCCAACCGAACCCGGGCCCCGGATCAGAGGCCAGCATGGTAAACTCAATCCCCATACGTTCGCCGAGTTCAACCAGCGGCACACCCGTAACGCCATCAAAATTAACCCCAAGCACCGCAATATCCGGAGCCTTGTCCAACTCGTTCAGTTCCGGAATTTCCTCCAGGCAGGGTTTGCACCACTCGGCCCAGTAATTCACCAGCACCCATTGGCCACGGTACTTGTCCCAGTTGGTCAGGGTGCCGTCGGCCCGTTCCAGCTCAATCTTTTCACAACCTGAAGCTGACAACAGCATCAGCATGAGTACCGGCCATGCCAGCCAACGTGTGCCACTACAAAAGAGCCCGGACTGAGGGTACTGCAAGGGTTATCCTCCTGTTAGACTAACGCCCCGGAAAAGTCTGCAATCAATAGGTTAAACGGCCACGACCATGACAGAAGCTACCCGTATTTTCCATAACCCCAGGTGCTCAAAATCACGCCAGACCCTGGAACTGTTGCAGCAAAAGGGCATCGAACCGGAGATTATACGCTACCTTGAGACGCCACCGACAGAGCAGGAACTTCTACACATTCTGGATCTGCTTGGTTGCGAACCCAGGGAACTCATGCGAACCAAGGAAGCCGAATACCGGGAACAGGGGCTGGACAACCCGGATCTCAGCCGCGACGCCCTGATACGAGCCATGGCAAACACACCGAAGCTGATTGAGCGCCCGATCGTACTGGCCAATGGCAAGGCTGCCGTCGGCCGGCCTCCAGAAAACGTACTGGACATTCTCTGACTACCAGGGCTACCCATGACAGAAACAACTCCCTATGTGCTGGTGCTCTACTACAGCCGCAACGGACAGACCGCCGAGATGGCCACACAGATCGGCCGCGGCGTTGCCAGAGTGGCAGGAATAGAAGCCAGAATCCGGACGGTTCCGCCGGTTTCCCCGGACACCGCCGCCAGCCTGCCCCCGGTTCCGGATGCGGGAGCCCCCTATGCCACCAAAGCCGACCTGGCGGAGTGCGCCGGGCTGGCCATGGGTAGCCCGACCCGCTTCGGGAACATGGCAGCGCCACTCAAGCACTTTCTGGACGGTACCGGTGACCTATGGCTCAACGGTAAACTGGCCGGCAAACCAGCTGGTGCCTTTACCTCCACCGGCAGTCTGCACGGGGGCCAGGAAACCACCCTGCTGACCATGATGATGCCGCTATTGCATCACGGCATGGTACTGTGTGGCCTGCCCTACTCCGAAAGCGCGCTCAACGAGACCGCCACCGGTGGCACACCGTATGGCCCCTCTCACTGGGCCGGCACGGGTGAACAGCAGGCCCTGAGTGACCATGAGAAAACCCTGTGCCAGGCCTTCGGTGAACGCCTCGCCAGACTGGCCCTGAAACTTGCCAACTAAACTGGACCAAACTTTCAAACAACCCTTAATGCGGACTGCTCCATGCTCCACAACGACAAAGCCAGAAATACCGCACGCCTGACCATCGCCCTTTACCTGGCCGTGCTCGCCACCCTGCTGGTCACTACGTTCTGGCCCGCACCGGTGGAGGGCGTTTCCATACCCCTGATGCTGACCGTCAAACTCCTGCCGCTACTAGCGTTCGCGGTACCGGTTTTCCGGGGTCACAATCGGGGTTATATCTGGCTGGCGTTTGTGGTGATTTTCTACTTCACTCAGGCCGTGGTTTCAGCCTGGCTGTCGGAAGGCGCCGCCGGTCCTGTGACACTGACTATTCTGACATTCCTGTTGTTTACCGTTGCCATGGTGCACCTCAAGGTCAATCGACCGGTCGCAAACTGATGCTGATGGCTCCCGGAGGCACATAGATGGCGAATGACACCGTGACCATGCCGGCACCGCCGCATCGCCAGACCCTGACCCTGAGGGACATCTGCTCAGCGCTGGTGGAGAGCGGCGAGATCACCCAGCAGGATGCTGAAAAAGTACTGACGGCCAATCTCGGCGCCGCCTCCGGTGCCGGCCATACGCCACAGCGGCATCCTCTTGAACTGGTGGCGATTGCCGCACTGACCAGCCAGCGGAACGGCCGAACTCTTGATCTCGAGCGGCTGACCCATTGGCTTGCGCGCTGGGGTGGTCAGGACTACTACCATATAGACCCGCTCAAGATCGACACGGCGGCCATCGCGCGGGTGATGTCCTACGCCTTCGCACAACGCCATGGCATTCTCGCGGTGGAGATCACACCGGATGAAGTCGTAATTGCCAGCACCGAACCTTTCAAGCGGGAATGGGAAAGCAACCTCCGCCAGGCGGTACGCAAGGACATTCGCCGGGTGGTCGCCAATCCGGAGGATATCCGCCGTTACACGGTCGAGTTCTATCAACTGGCTAGCTCGGTCAGCAAGGCCAGTGGCGGCCAGTCGTCAGGCAGTGCCGGCAATCAGAATTTTGAACAGTTACTGGACCTGGGCGCCAGCGAAAATCCGGACGCCAACGACCAGCATGTGGTCAAAATCGTTGACTGGCTGCTGCAATATGCCTTCGAGCAGCGAGCCTCCGACATTCATATAGAGCCCCGGCGCACGGTTACCCAGGTGCGGTTCCGGATCGACGGGGTGCTGCACAATGTCTACGAATTCCCGGAACACGTTGGCGTGGCCGTGACCAGCCGCCTGAAAATCCTCGGGCGCCTGAACGTAGCCGAGAAACGACGGCCCCAGGACGGCCGCATCAAGACCCGCAAACCCGATAACAGCGAAGTGGAGCTGCGCCTGGCCACCATGCCAACGGCGTTCGGCGAAAAAATGGTGATGCGGATTTTTGACCCGGAGGTACTGCTCAAATCCTTCGAGCAACTGGGCTTCAGCAAGGAAGACCGGGAACGCTGGCAAACCATGACCTCGCGGCCCCACGGTATCGTGCTGGTAACCGGGCCCACCGGTTCCGGTAAAACCACCACGCTGTATTCCACGCTCAAACAACTGGCATCTCCGGAGCTCAACATCTGCACCATTGAGGATCCGATCGAGATGGTGGAGCCCGCATTCAACCAGATGCAGGTGCAAACCAATATCGACCTGACCTTTGCCCACGGTGTGCGTGCCCTGCTGCGGCAGGACCCGGACATCATCATGATCGGTGAGATCCGGGATCTGGAAACGGCTGAAATGGCAGTGCAGGCAGCGCTAACCGGGCATCTGGTTCTCTCAACACTGCATACCAACGATGCCCCCAGCGCCATCACCCGCCTGATGGAGCTGGGCATTCCGCCCTATCTGATCCGGGCCACGGTACTCGGCGTGATGGCCCAGCGACTGGCGCGTACGCTCTGCCCGCACTGCAAGCAGCCCGGGGAGTCGGATGCTCACGCCTGGCAGACGCTGACCCGGCCGTGGAAGGCACTGCTGCCCCGGCAGTTCTACCAGCCGGTCGGCTGCCTGGAATGCCGGAACACCGGTTACATGGGCCGAGCCGGGGTATACGAGATTATGGCACTGTCAGACAAACTCACCCGCCAGATCACCGATCACTGCGAGCTGGAACAGCTTCGGCTGGATGCCTACAAAGAAGGCATGAAGTCACTGCGGCTCAATGGCGCCCAGAAAGTGGCCGCGGGACTGACCACGGTGGAGGAAATTCTGAGGGTAACGCCGGAAAGCCAACGTTGAGTAAAACGGACCATCAGGCGCCCGGACGAAGCCCGCACTGCCCCAACAGATCCTGCCAGTGCCGGGTATGCCGTATCATGGCCTGATCCAGTTCCTGCCAAAGGCTATTCCGGGTATCGGCCGCCAGATGACGCTGGTACCAGGGCGTAAAACTCTCTGGCATCACGGCTTGCTGCTGTCTGGCGAGTTCCTCAAAGCCCGCAATCAGCGCATCCCGTGCCCGGCTGACATCACTCATGTACGGCTGGATTTTTCCGATATAGATACTGAAGAAGAAGTTCTGAACAATCTCCGACTGGTTATTGGGCTGGCCGTTGAGACACAGCGGCCTGCCCTCCAATCGAGTGCCGAGCAGCTCGGTGCCGGCATTCAGGGTGCTGATCAGCAAGCGGGCGCTGTTAATAGTCTGGCCCGCCAGCACATCCGCCTGCCAGCGCTGATGGATCTGGCCGAGATTCTCCAGGGAGATCTCGAGCTTCTGAGCCAGTAAGGCTTCCACCTGGCGGTTCAACTGCTGCAGATCCCGGACCAGATCCGACGCGGGATTGCCCGTTTCCGCCACCGGATAATAGCCTTTGGACAGGGTAAACTGGCGCTCCACCTCTTCGGTACCCCAGGTGGCATTCCAGACCGCCAGCGGCAGACTGTCCCGCTTGCTTTCAATGGCGGATTCCAGAGCGTCTGTGAGTTCCTCGTCGTCTACCTCGGGCAGACAGGCCTCCGCAGCTCGGATAAAACGAATCTCATAGCGTAACTGATTGATGGGCTGCATCACCTTGCCCATCACGGAATTGCGTTCGCCCACCACATACTGGAGCTCGCAGCCGTAAAGCGACAGAAAACCCAGCATGCCCAGATCCAGCTCCGGCAGGGCAAGTATACGCTCTCTCCGCCTGGGTGGAATGGAGGCGGCGGGCAGCTCGGCCCTGGGAACGGGCGCGGTATCGAGTACCCGGGCCAAACGTTCCAGGTACTCATCGGTGAGGGATTCAGCGTCTGAAAAGGGATTGCACCCGAGCAGGCTGAGTGTACACACAGCCGGTAACAGCCATGAATACCAGCGGCGCCCGGGCATTAATCACCTCCTATCGTTTGCGCAACAGCGCATCAACCTCCGAAAAACCCCTGGCCACGACCCGAGCGGTATCCGGCAGTTCGCCCTCTCGTACCAGCCAGGCGGTTTTCAGGCCGGCTTCCTCGGCCGCACGCAGCTCTTCCTCAACATCGGACAGAAACAGCACTGTGCCCGCGTCTACCCCCAGCTCCGCAAGAATGTTGCGATAGGACTGGGACTCCTTTTTGCCCCCGACGGCCGTGTCGAAATAACCAGAGAAGAAAACCGTGAAGTCGCCTTCATTGCTATGACCGAAGATCAGCTTCTGGGCCTTGACGGACCCGGAAGAATATACGAACAGTCTCAGGCCCCGATCATGCCAGCGCTGGAGATAATCCGCGGCATCCGGATAGATATGGCCTTTCAGTTCACCGCTGTGATACCCCTGCTCCCAGACCATGCCCTGCAGCGCCTTTAGTGAACCCTCCTTGCGGTCTTCGGCAATCCACCCTTGCAGTACATCGATGAGGCCATCGATGTCTTTCGGGTCAGTACCACTGATCTCTGCCACCCGCGCCAGCTGTTCCGCCACCGCCGGCAGAGTGTGGTGGTTGGCCCGGATAAACCCTGGCAGGTGCTCGCTGGCGTAGGGAAACAGGACATCGTGCACGAACGAGATCGAACTGGTGGTGCCCTCAATGTCCGTCAGAATCACTCGAATCATCAGGCCCCTCCCGCCAGGCTCTCATAACGTGGCAGCCGGGAAGCGATATCCTCACCGGTAAAGCTCGCAACCCAGCCTTCCGGGTTGCTGAATAACCGGATACAGGTGAACTCAGGCTCCGGCCCCATATCAAACCAGTGCCGGGTGCCGTCAGGCACACTGATCAGGTCATTCTTCTCGCACAGCAGCGCGTATACCTGGTCACCGAAGTGCAGGTAAAACAACCCCTGACCACGAACGAAAAAGCGCACTTCGTCCTCGCTGTGGGTGTGCTCATCCAGAAATTTCTGGCGGAACGCGTCTTTCTGGGGGTGATCCGCGGTCAGGCTGACCACGTCGGCGGTCTGAAACCCCCAATCCTGCTTGAGCCGTGCCACTTCGTCGGCATAGGCCTCAAGAATCTCCTCCTGGGTGGCGTCGGCCGGCAGATCGCGGGTTGCCCAACGATCGAAATGCACACCGTGGGCACTCAGTTTATTCCGGATGGTGTCCGGATCTGTTACGACCGTCTGGGCCTGCTCGGGCTGGTTCTGATGAAAAATGCTCAGGGTGGTCATCGGCGTACCCTCATGGTTTCGAGTTCACATTCAAAGAGAAATTCAAACGCTTCAATATGGCGCAGGCAATCGGCCATGGTGCGGCCCCAGGTGTAAAGACCATGGCCGCGGATAAGGTATCCAGGCTGTTCCGGGTGACGCGCAAACCAGTCCCGGGTTTCCTCAGCCAGTGCCGGAATATCCTGGGTGTTGTCGAACACGGGAACAATCAGCTTACCCTCATGGGTTTGCACGCCATTGAAGGCTTTCTGTAATTCATAGCCTTCAAGCTCCAGTGCCTGCCCCGCCGGGATCAGGCGGCTAAGCACGGTAGCCTTGACCGAGTGGGTATGCAGAACGGCGCCAACCTCGGGATAAAGCTGATAGATCACCGTGTGCAGAAGGGTTTCTGCCGACGAGCGGCAATCGCTTTGCACCGCCTGGCCATGAAGATCCACCACCATGACGTCGCCTGCGCCCAACTGGCCCTTGTGCCGGCCAGATACCGTAATCGCCACATGGTCGCCATCGATACGGGCCGAATAATTACTGCTGGTGGCAGGCGACCAGCCGCGGTCGTAGAGAAAGCGGCCGGCCTCGACGATGGATTGGGCGGCGGTGGCGTAGCGGGTTACATCAAACACAGGCATCCTCCGGGTTGGTACGAGCCCTGCCCGGGCGCGAATCTGGCGCCATTATAGAACCACCCCAGCCCGGGTAAAACCGATTCCGCTCAGGCTTTAAGCGGCAGACGGCGCTGGCGCTTACCGGTCAGCGCAAACAAGGCGTTGCCCAGGGCCGGGATCACCGGCGGGACGCCAGGTTCCCCAACGCCGGTGGGCGGCTCTTCGCTGTCGACAATATCCACCACCATCTCCGGTACCTGATGCATATGCAGCAGGCGATAATCGTGGAAGTTACTTTGCTGCACCTCGCCGCCGTCCAGGGTAATTTCCCCGTTCAGCGCCGCCGTCAGGCCAAAGACAATGCCGCCGGTCATCTGATCCTCGACAATTCGCGGGTTAACCACCTGACCACAGTCCACGCTGCAGGTGACCTTGTGAACGCGAATTCCGCCCTGCTCAATACTGGCTTCCACCACCTGGGCAACATAGGTACCAAAGCTCTTGAACAAAGCCACTCCGCGCGCCCTGCCCTCTGGCACCGGCTGGTTCCAGCCCGCCAGCTCGGCAGCCCGCTCCAGAACCCGCCGATGACGGGGCTCACTCTCCAGCAGTTTCAGCCGGAAACTGACCGGATCTTCGTTGGCCTGGCTGGCGAGTTCATCCATAAAGGTCTCGACCGCGAAACCATTGTGGGAATAGCCCACGGATCGCCACCAGGTAATTGGCACGCCCGGGTCAGTATGGGTATGCCGAACCCGGACATTGGGTACCGCGTAGGGATAGCCAATAGCCCCCTCAATGGCCGAAATGTCTTTCGGGGTTGCGATACCTTCAACCATCAGGCCAACCCTGCCCAATGTTCCGTACAGTAATTTTGGTGCCCAGGGGTACTGGGCTGGTGCAGCGTTCCGGACGTACCAGTCAAGTATCTGCGGGCCAACAATCTGATGATCCCAGCCCGTCAACTGCCCATCCTCCAGACTGGCCGCCATACGATGCAACATGGCCGGGCGGAAAAAGCCATGGCGGGTGTCTTCTTCCCGGGACCAGATCAGTTTGACCGGCACTTTCACCCGGTAGGCGACCAGGGCCGCTTCCTCAATGTAGTCCTGAGTCAACCTGCGGCCGAAGCCACCGCCAAGAAAGGTCGTGTGGATAGTCACGTCATCCGGAGAGAGATCGGTGTGTCGCGCGGCGGCTATGCGGCCCAGATCCGGCGCCTGGGTCGGCGCCCAGACTTCCATGCCACCGTCCCGATACCAGGCGGTCGCATTCATTGGTTCCATGGTGGCGTGGGCCAGGTACGGCTGCTCATATTCAGCCTCCACCAGGGTACCCGCTTTCTCCAGAACAGCCTCGGGGTCACCGTCCACCCGTTCGTCCTCGCCGGGATCGTCACCGGCGGCCTGACGATAGTGTTTGAACACGTCCGGATTGGATAACCCGACGGCCTCGGAAAAATCCCACTCAACCGCCAGCGCTTCCTGAGCCTTGCGGGCTCGCCAGTAGCGATCTGCCACTACGGCCACACCGCGCTCGGTGATGAAGGCATCAAGCACGCCCGGCATGGCCCGAACCTGATCGCGGTTGAAACTGACCGCCAGTCCGCCATAGCGGGGGCTCCGGGTCATAACGGCATAGACCATATCCGGCAGCTCTACGTCTATTCCGTACATCGCCTGGCCGGTGGACTTGGCCTCGGCATCCAGCCTTCCGGCCTGTCGGCCGATGTATTTCCACTGGGAGCGGGGTTTCAGTGGCACATCACCACGAATCACCTCTTTGTCCGCCAACTCCACCAGTTTGCCATAGGGCATGGAATCCAGGCCGTTGGGGTGGCGTACGTACCCGCCCTCCGTTTTGCATTGTCCCGGCTCGACCCGCCAAACCCGGGCGGCGGCCATCACCAGCATCAGTCGCGCCGAAGCTCCGGCCTCCCGCAGGGGCTGCCAACTGGAGGCGACACTGGTGCTGCCACCAGTAAGCTGGAGCCCGAACAACGGGTTACGGTACTCCGGAGCAACCGGGGCAAATTCCACGCGAATGGCCTCCGGCGCTACATCCAGCTCCTCCGCTATCAAAGTGGTAAGGCCGGTGTAGGTGCCCTGGCCCATCTCAACCCGATCCAGGGTGAAAATAATGTCGTTGTCCCGGGTGAGTTCCAGCCAGGCGTTCGGCTTCCATTCACCGGTTTCAGGCTCATAGCCGGTTTGCACTGAGGCACAACCGGGCAGATTCAACGCCAGCAGCAGCCCACCGGAAGCCGAGGTGCTGACCTTCAGGAAATCCCGTCGATTCATCGCCATATTACGCGCCCTCCCCGGCCGGCTGGTACTGGCCCACGCCACCGGCAACGGACTCAACCGCCGCCACAATGCGAGGATAGGTGCCGCAGCGGCACAGGTTGCCGGTCATGGCGGTGACGATCTGTTCGCGGTCCGGAGAGGGGTTGTTGGCCAGCAGGTGGGCGGCCGTCATGATCTGACCAGACTGGCAATAGCCACACTGGGGCACCCCCTGCTCCACCCAGGCTTTCTGTAACGGATGCAACTCGCCATCAGCGGACAGGCCTTCGATGGTGGTGATTTCGGCACCTTCGGCCATCTCCACCGGTGTAGAGCAGGAACGGGCGGGTTGACCGTTCAGGTGCACGGTGCATGCGCCACAAAGGCCTGCACCGCAGCCAAACTTGGTCCCTTTCAGCCCCAGTTCATCCCGCAGCACCCATAACAACGGGGTATCGGGTTCGACATCCAGCGAATGCTGGCGACCGTTCACAGTCAGCGTGAAAGCCATTCCGTGCTCCTCATCATGTTATTGTTTTGGCTGGTTCGGCGCGTTTTACCGCCACGCCTTTACTTGACGACGTCTTCGCCATCCTTGTTTACCCAGATCTTGCGCTCACCGGTTTCCAGCTTGCCGTTGGAATCCCAGACTTCACGGTTCTGGGTGGCACTTTCCACTTTGCCATTGTCGTTCCAGATTACCCGGTCTTTACAGCCGGCCAATGTCAGTACAGAAATCAAAGCCACTAAAATCAAACGCATCTTAATTCTCCCGAATCCGTGTTTCCGTCGTAGCGAATGATCCAGACGATTCCTTATCTGGAACCATGGATCTCCCGATTATGCTGTTTTTCCCGATCGTTTTTCCTGACCATTACGTAAACCGCGCCGGTGCCACCGTGGTGTTTCTTTGCCGAATGGAAAGCCAGAACGTTGTCCAGCTCTGGCAACCACTTCGCCAGGTAGCTCTTGAGCTGGGCGATGCCATCGGGATTGCGTTCTCCCTTGCCGTGCAGAATGATCACCGAGCGTAAACCGTAATGTACGCAGTCGTTGATAAAACCGAACACTTCCCGCCGGGCTTCTTCCACCGTCATGCGATGCAGATCCAGCCGGGCCTCGATCGGGTACTGACCAAGACGCAGCTTGCGGAAAACCCCGTGCTGAACGCCTGGGCGTTGCCAGCTGAGAATGTCGTGTGCCGTTAGCGGCTCTACCATATCGGATGTCAGCGGGTTCAGGTCTCGCACCGGTTTTTCAACCGCCGCCCTCTGGCGTTCAAGGTGCCCGGGCGTCAGCTCCTTGGGCACCGATACTTCGGCCCGATTGGGTTTGCGTATCCGCTGCACATCCTTCATTTCTTCGAGGAAGGCAAGGCGTTCATCTTTACTGGTCATGACACTAACTGATTCCGGTTTGACGAGTATCAGAACTCTATCACCACACCGGTCTACCATAAAGAAAAGCTCTGCGACGAAAATCGTAGAGCCCCTCCGGGTTCCGCTGAACTACACTGCAAGCGGAGAATAATAACGATGGAGCTCTCCTGAACCTGGCTCCCAAGCTTACGGATCGCGATATGGCCGCAGCAAATCAGGATACTACCCGCCCTCAGAACACCCGAGCGATTATGTCATTCCTGAGGGAACATGCCCCGTTCTCCAGCATGGACGACACCCATCTGGCCCATTTTGCCGAGCATGCGACCCTGAGGTTTTACGCCGATGGCGATGAAGTGCTCTCGCCCGACGATGGAGTGGTCAAGCGGTTTTATGTGGTCAAGCAGGGACGTATCCGGGGTGAGCGCCACAATGAAAAAGAAGACCGGGCAGAAACCACCTTTGAAATCAGCCAGGGTGAGTGCTTTCCGCTTGCGGCACTGATTGGCGAGCGCCCGACCCGAACGCTACACAGGGCTTCCGGCGATACCTTCTGCCTCAGTATTGAACAGAACGCCTTCATCACCCTGTTTTCCGAAAGCGAATCCTTTCGCGATTTCTGTCTGCGGGGCGTGAGCAGCCTGCTGGATCAGGTCAATCAGCGCATCCAGTCCAAGGCCATGGCTTCCATCGGCTCCAGCAACAGCCTGGACACCCCCCTGGAGCGCTACGCGCTGCGCAACCCGATTGTGTGCTCACCGGATCTGCCGGTTCGCAAGGCCGTAGCCCGGATGCACGAGAATAATGTGGGCAGCATCATTATCACCGATGACAATCGTCATCCCACCGGCATTTTCACGCTGCGCGACCTGCGCACCATGATCGCTGAGGAAAAAGGCCCCCTCGACACGCCCATTCGCCAGGTGATGACAGGCAATCCCTGTCGCCTGCCCGCCACAGCGGACGCCTTTGAGGCGGCAATGCTGATGGCGGAACACCACTTTGCCCATCTGTGTGTGGTCGACGAAGAGGACCGCCTGATTGGCGTGGTATCCGAGCGGGATCTGTTCTCTCTTCAGCGGGTAGACCTGGTGAACCTGGCTCGAACCATTGGCACTGCCACCCACTTGCGCACCCTGGTCAGCCTTCGCTCCGATGTCTCAAGGCTGGTCGACGCCATGCTGGCCCACGGCGCGGATTCGGGCCAGGTGGTGAAGATCATTACCACCCTGAACGATGTCACCGTGCGCAGGGTACTCGAACTTAACCTCAAGAAAAACGACCCTGGCATTCCGTTTACCTGGCTTACCTTTGGCAGTGAAGGCCGCCAGGAGCAAACCCTGCTGACCGACCAGGACAACGGCATTTTGTTCGAGACACCAGAGGGCATGACCGAAGACCAGGTGCGTGAGAAACTGCTGCCCTTTGCCCGCAAGGTCAACGACGAACTGGCGGAGTGCGGGTTCACCCTGTGCAAAGGCAACATTATGGCCAGCAACCCCAAACTCTGCCTGAGTGACCGGGAATGGGACGACTGGTTTATCCGCTTTATTGATGCCTCAACCCCCCAGAACCTGGTCTACTCGTCGATATTCCTGGATATGAGAGCGGTCTTCGGCCCCACTGAGCCACTCCATCGTCTGCTGGAGAAGGTGCTCCAACGCATCCGCAAGAACGCCCTGTTCCAGAAAATGCTCGCTGGCAACGCGCTGCAGAGAAAACCGCCCCTGACCATGTTCCGGAACTTCCGCTATCTGAACGACGAGAAGAAACACTCGCTGGATCTGAAACGTCAGGGCCTGGCGCCATTTGTGGAATCCGTAAGGGTGTTCGCACTGGCCCATGGGGTGGAAGCCGCCAATACCCTGGAGCGCATTGACGCCCTGGCCAGAAAAGACATCTTTGACGCCAAGGACGCCAACGCCTGGAAGGAAGCCTACAGCCTGATTCAGGCCATCCGTATGCGTGCTCATCAGGAGATGCTCGACCGGGGCGAGGAGCTGACCAATTACATCGATCCGGACGACCTGAATCCTCTGGACCGGCGCATACTTCGCGAGTCTTTCCGCCAGGCCCAGCGGCTCCAGCAGAAACTCGAAGTTACGTATCAACTATAGGTCTGCGCACAGAACATGCTGGAATACATCAAACAGTGGCTGGCCAGAAGACGCGGCGGAACAGTCGGCGATCACGATGCCGCCAATCTGCCCAGCCCGAAAACGGTTGGCGACCAGCCCTTGTCCCGGAGCCGGCTGATTGTTCTTGACCTTGAGACCACCGGCCTGAACGCGTCCAAAGATGAAGTGATTGCCATCGGAGCGGTTGCCATCGAAGGTGGTGTCATCCACCTCAATGACCAGTTTGACCTGATACTGCGTCGCCCTGAACTGGACATTCGGGAAACCGTGCTGATCCATGGCATCGGCCCAGAAGCCCTGACTCAGGGCTACGAAACCCAGGATGCACTGCTCTACCTTCTGGAATGGATGAACGGCGACCCGATACTTGCCTACCACTCCGCCTTCGACCAGAAGTTCCTCGAAAAGACGCTGAAAAGCCAGTTGGGCTACACCCTGCCCCACGTCTGGATGGATGTTGCCGAGCTGATGCCGGCGTTCTTCCCGAAAGCAACGATCAAAGGGCGCGGCCTGGACGACTGGGCGGATGTATTTGGCCTGGAAATCAGTGAACGCCATCACGCCGCAGCCGACGCGCTGGTTACCGCAGAACTGGCACTGATAGCCCTCAATAAAGCCCGGAAAAACGACGTCAAAACTCTCAAAGAACTCAGTGAAAAGCTGCATTATCAACGCCGTTTACAGCATATGCACCGCTATTAGCGGAACAGGATCTACTGGCGATGTCCTTGACCAAATACAAGGCAAGTTACTGAGAGTTAGACCATTTGCCAATATCCATAAATCCATTGACCGGTAAAGTCGGAGGAGACAACAAGTCGGAGAAGTACTACATGAATAATAAATTCTCTATCCGCAACACCTCACCAAAAAAACACCCAATCTCCACAACAACAATACAGGAGTGATTGTATGTCAGGTCATAGCTACGACGCTGAAAACTACTGGAAGGCGAATCTACGCCTGATATTCGGGAGCCTGATTATCTGGGCCCTGGTATCTTACGGCTTCGCTATTCTGTTACGCCCGATGCTGGCGGGAATCCCCGTAGGCGGCACCGATCTGGGCTTCTGGTTTGCCCAGCAAGGCTCCATCCTTACCTTCATTGTTCTGATCTTTCACTATGCATGGCGCATGAACAAGATCGACGAAAAATTCGGCGTGCATGAGGAGTAAGGACAAATGAGCCAATTTGCAATCAACATTATGTTCGTAGGGGGCTCGTTCCTCCTCTACATCGCCATCGCTGTCTGGGCCAAGGCCGGCAGTACCAGCGATTTCTACGTTGCGGGCGGTGGTGTGCATCCTATCACCAACGGCGCCGCAATCGGTGCTGACTGGATGTCTGCCGCTTCGTTTATCTCCATGGCTGGTCTGATCGCGGCCGGTGGCTATGCCAACTCCACGTTCCTTATGGGCTGGACCGGTGGCTACGTCCTGTTGGCCATGCTGCTGGCTCCTTACCTGAGGAAGTTCGGTAAGTTTACGGTTCCGGAGTTCATCGGGGATCGATACTACAGCGCAAACGCGCGACTGGTAGCCGTTATCTGTCTGATCGTTGCCTCGGTAACCTACGTTATCGGCCAGATGGCTGGCGCTGGTGTGGCCTTCTCCCGCTTCCTGGAAGTGGATGCCACCACCGGTCTAATCATCGCAGCGGTTGTTGTATTCGTCTATGCGGTACTCGGTGGCATGAAAGGCATTACCTATACTCAGGTAGCCCAGTACTGTGTACTGATTGTCGCTTACACGATTCCCGCCGTGTTCATTTCCATTCAACTGACAGGCAACCCGATTCCGGGCCTGGGCATGTTCTCTACCCATACCGACTCTGGCTTGCCGCTGCTTGAGAAGCTGAACCAGGTCATCACTGATCTCGGTTTCAACGAATATACCGCTGATGTGGACAATAAACTGAACATGGTTCTGTTCACACTGTCCCTGATGATCGGTACTGCCGGTCTGCCACACGTTATCATTCGTTTCTTCACTGTGCCCAAGGTGGCTGACGCGCGCTGGTCTGGCGGCTGGGCTCTGGTCTTCATTGCCCTGCTGTACCTGACGGCTCCTGCTGTCGCTTCCATGGCTCGCCTGAACCTGATGACCACTATCTACCCGGACGGAACCCAGGCCGCTCCCATCGAATATGATGAGCGCCCGAACTGGGTCAAGGAATGGGAAGTAACGGGTCTGATTCAGTTTACCGACAAAAACGAAGACGGCCGTATCCAGCTTTACAACGACGTACCTGCGTTTGAAGCTGAAGCCCAGGCCCGCGGCTGGAACGGCAACGAACTGGTGGTTAACCGTGACATCCTGGTACTGGCCAACCCCGAAATCGCCAACCTGCCAGGCTGGGTCATTGGCCTGATCGCAGCCGGTGGTCTTGCAGCCGCGCTGTCGACAGCCGCCGGCCTGCTGCTGGCGATTTCCTCGGCGGTGAGTCACGACCTTATCAAGGGACGATTCAACCCCAGTATCAGTGATAAGGGCGAACTGATGGCTGCCCGGATATCCATGGCCGTTGCCATTGTTGTCGCCACCTATCTCGGTGCAAACCCGCCAGGGTTCGCGGCTCAGGTGGTTGCCCTTGCCTTCGGTATTGCGGCTGCCTCACTGTTCCCGGCACTGATGATGGGTATCTTCTCCAAACGCGTAAACAACGTGGGCGCGACTCTGGGCATGCTGTCCGGCCTGATCTTCACTCTGGTGTACATCTTCGTGTACAAAGGCTGGTTCTTCATCCCGGGCACCAACAATCTGGCAGACACTCCCGAGAACTGGGTGCTGGGTATTTCCCCGCTGTCTATCGGTGCCATTGGTGCGATCGTCAACTTTGCGGTAGCCTTCGCAGTATCCAAGGTGACTGCAGAGCCGCCCGTTGAAATTCAGGAACTGGTTGAAAGCGTCCGCTACCCGCGTGGTGCCGGTACTGCCCAGGATCACTGAAGCGAAAGACAATCTGATTCATCGCACCTGATGACAGGTTGAAACCGAACGGGCTTCCTCAGTGAGGGAGCCCGTTCTTTTTTGAGGAAACCGTTGTATGTTCTGGACATTTGTAGCCACCGTTTTTTGCGGTCTTGGTGCCGCTGGCATCGCCATGGGTATTCGCGCGGCCACCGCCAAAAAAGCCCCGAAGTGGCTGATTCCGGTCTTTGCCGGTGCGGGCATGCTGGGTTATCTGATCTATGGAGAATACACCTGGTATGACCACAAACGAGCCATGCTGCCGGAAGAAGCTGTGGTAGTGGCCACCGAACAGGAGAGAATTTTCTTTCGCCCCTGGACCTTTGTGTTTCCCTACGTGACCTCATTCTCTGCGGTCGACAAGGACAGTATCAGCCGTGATACCGGTGATCAGAACATTGTTCGCTTCACCCTTTATCGTTTCGAGCAGACGGTCACCGTTGCGGTTTCGCACCGGATTCATCTCATTAACTGTGGCAGCCGGGAGCTGGTACCACTGGGTTCCGACGGGGCGCCGAGAGTAGATAACATGAAGTTGCTGGAGAGCGACGATCCACTCTATACCATCATTTGCAGAAGCTGAGACCACAGGAGCGGATAACAAGACCCCATGATTAGCGCCTGGCTGCTTGTCCTTATATCGATCACTTACATTTCACTGCTGTTCCTGATCGCCTGGGCAGGTGACCGGCACCCGGGGCTCTACAAGCGCCGTCTGGCCAGAACCCATATTTACGGTTTGTCCTTGGCCGTCTATTTCACGTCATGGACCTTCTATGGCGCAGTTGGTCGGGCCACCCAGGAAGGTCTGGCATTTCTCCCCATCTACCTGGGCCCGTTACTGGTATTCATTTTCTTTGCGCCGCTGCTCCGGCGCATCATCTACATCAGTAAACGCAACAACAGCACCTCCATTGCCGACTTTATTGCCTCGCGTTACGGCAAATCCCAGGTGCTGGCGGCCATGGTGGCCATCTTTGCCCTGATCGGCAGCGTTCCCTACATTGCCCTTCAGCTCAAAGCCATTGCCCTGGGGTTTAATGTCCTCTCGGGCACCGGTGACAGTTATCAGGAATTGAGTACAGCGGCCTGGAACGACTCTGCCTGGTACATCACCCTGGCTCTGGCGGTCTTTACCGTGCTGTTCGGAACCCGGCACCTGGAGTCCACAGAACATCATCGGGGCATGATCCAGGCCGTTGCCTTTGAATCACTGATCAAGCTCATCGCCTTTGTGGCGGTGGGGCTGTTTGTTGGCTACGGGCTGTACGATGGCTTCGGGGACCTGTTTACCCGAGTCCGCGAAGCTGACCTGATGGGCACGCTTACCACAGAGTCGCTGGAGGCCCCTGCGTTCCTCACACAGACGCTGGTTGCCATGCTGGCCATCATCTGCCTGCCACGGCAATTTCACGTGATGGTGGTGGAGAACACCGATCACCGGGATTTTGAGGTCGCTCGCTGGGCGATGCCGATCTATCTGATCATCGCCAGCGCATTCGTCATTCCCATTGCCGCAGCCGGACTGTTGAGCACTCACCTGGCGGGCAGCGATCCGGACATCGTCATCCTGCAACTGCCGATCATGGCAGGGGAACACTGGCTTGCCGTACTGGCGTTTCTGGGCGGTGGATCAGCGGCGGCCGCCATGGTGATTGTCTGTTCCGTCGCCATAGCCACCATGGTGAGTAATGAAATCATCATGCCAGGCCTGCTCAAGTTCTTCCGACCAGGCATGAACCGACGAACTGATCTCAGCTTCCTGCTGCTGACGATCCGGCGGGTTGCCATCTTTGTAGTACTGCTGACCGCCTACGGCTTCTACCGCATGGCTGGCGAAGACTACAGCCTGACGGCGTTTGGCTTACTGTCCTTTGCCGCAGCGGCCCAGTTTGGTCCCGCGCTCGTAGGCGGTATTCTCTGGCGCCAGGGTAACTTCACCGGAGCTGCCTGGGGCCTGGGGCTGGGCTTCCTGATGTGGTGTTACACCTTGCTGTTGCCCGCGCTGGTGTCCACCGGGTGGGTTGCGGATACCATGATTGAGCACGGCCTGTTTGGCTGGAACTGGACCCGACCAACGGCCCTGTTCGGTTCCGACCTGGATCAGATTAGCCATGGCATTCTTTGGAGTCTGGGGGTAAACACCGGGGCCTATATTCTGCTCTCCCTGATTACCCGGCAACGTATTCGGGAGAAGATTCAGATTGCCGCGTTCTTCCACGATGCGCAGCCCAAAGCCGAGAATGCCCAGCACCAGAGCTGGCAGGGTGAGATTCTTACCTCCGACCTGCAGGCCCTGACCGACCGGTTCATGGGTGAAGAACGTTCCGAAAGCATTTTCAGGAACTACGAACGACGTAATGCCATCCGGCTCTATCCTCAGCGGCCAGCTTCCACCCACCTGATGAAGTACATAGAGCGCCAGCTGGCATCGGTGATTGGAGCCTCCACCGCCCGCGTGGTTCTGGAGTCGACCCTGACTGGCCGCGATATGCAGATTGAGGACGTGGTCAGCATTGTCGATGAAGCCTCCCAGGCCATGACCTTCAGCCGAGAGTTACTGCAGTCTGCCATCGAGAACATCAGCCTGGGCGTGTCCGTGGTCAACCATCAGCAGCAACTTGTCGTCTGGAACCATCGTTATCTTGAACTGTTCAACTATCCCAAGGGGTTTGTGCGGGTTGGCCGGCCGGTTGAAGACCTGATGCGCTACAACCTCACCAACGCCAACCTGTCTGCCCGGCGAATTGACGACATCGTCGAGAACCGCTGCAACAGCATGCGCGAAGGCAAACCCATGTCTTACGAGCGTCAGCGGCCCGATGGCACGGTGGTCCGGGTGGATGGCAGTCCGATTCCAGGCGGCGGCTATGTCACCACATTCCAGGACATTACCGCCATGCGCAGGACCGAGCAGGCCCTGAAGGAAACCAACATCTATCTGGAGCAAAGGGTCCGGGAGCGCACCCAGGAACTGCAGGTGATCAATGAGCAGATGCTCAAGGCCAAGTCGGTAGCCGAGCAGGCGAACCAGAGTAAAACCCGCTTCCTTGCCTCTGCAAGCCACGACCTGCTGCAACCCCTGAACGCAGCAAGACTCTTTACCTCCGCGTTGTCCGGCAAAGTGAACGAGGGCGAAACCCGGGATCTGGTAGACCACATCGACAGCTCGCTGGGCGCGGCTGAGGAGATCATCAGTACACTGCTGGACATTTCAAAGCTTGATGCCGGGGCACTTGAGCCGGATATCGGCGTGTTTCCAGTCAACGAGCTGCTCAGGCATCTGGCCACCGAGTTTTCAGCCATCGCCAAGGATCAGGGGCTGGAACTGCATGTAGTCCCCAGTACCGCCTGGGTCCGTTCCGATGCGAAACTTCTGCGTCGTGTGGTACAGAACTTCCTTTCCAATGCCATCCGCTACACCGCAAGCGGCAAGATTCTGATGGGCTGCCGACGCCTGAAAGGCTATCTGCGCATTGAAGTCTGGGACACCGGACCGGGTATGTCAGATGACCAGCTTAATCACATCTTTGAGGAGTTTCGCCGATTCCAGCATGGTCGCGACAAGAAGGGGCTGGGGCTTGGCCTGGCCATTGTTGATCGTATCAGCGGCATGCTTAACCACCCCGTCACCGTGCACTCCATCCAGGGCAAAGGCAGCGTATTCGGGATCACGGTTCCGGTCGCCCCGGCCGATCAAAGCCGGCTGGATTCGCAGAAAAGCGGCAGCAGTTCAAGACGGGTATCCAATCTCGGGGGCCTTCACGTTCTGTGCATCGACAATGACGCAGCCATTCTGCAAGGCATGGTCGCGTTGCTGGGCAACTGGCAGTGTGATGTCACTGCCGCCGAAAGCCTGGACGATGCCCTGGACAAACTGGACGGACGCAGGCCCGATATTATACTTGCTGATTATCAGCTGGATGATAACCGCAATGGACTGGATGCCATGGACAGCATAAGGAAACATCTGGGAAGCGATATTCCCGGCATCCTCATTACCGGCTATATGGCGCCGGAGGTACGTGACGACGCAGGCAACCGGGGCTACCAGGTACTGTACAAGCCAGTGAAGCCTGCAGCCCTGCGAGCGCTCGTAAACAAACTACTTAAACAGAAGCGGCCATGAATCCATCCGACCGGAAAGACGCAGTAAATCCGTTTGGCAAGCTTACTTTTCTTGTTGTCGACGATTTCGAGAACTTTCGGCTATCCATGCGGCAGATGCTCCGCAGTTGTGGTGCCGACAAGATTGAGCTGGTTGCTCACGCCACGCCCGCCATCCAGTACTGTACCTACAATCACGTAGATGTCGTGCTGTGCGACTACAATCTGGGGGAAGGCAAAAACGGCCAGCACGTACTGGAAGAGCTGAGGCACAAGAAACTCCTCAAACGCTCATCGCTGTTCCTGATGGTAACCGCGGAAACCTCCAAGGAAATGGTCATGGGGGCACGGGAATATCAGCCTGACGGCTATCTGACAAAGCCCATTAACCGTGCCATGCTGGAGCAACGTCTGGGCAGCCTGATCAAACAGCGCAATGCCCTGCTCCCCATCACCCGGGAGATCGACCGGGAAAACTACCCGGAAGCCATCAGTCTTTGCCTGCAAACCCTGCCCAAGCAGCCCCGCTACAAAACCTGGCTGATGAAGACACTCGGGGAACTCTACTTCATGGTCGGCGACCTGGCCCACGCCCAGAAGGTCTACGATGATGTTCTGAATCAGCGGGAGCTGTCCTGGGCCCGGCTAGGCCGGTGCAAGGTGTTGCTCGCCAACCGGAACTTTGATCAGGCCGTCGACGGCCTCAAGGCTCTGATTGAAAAACACCCGGACTATATGGAAGCCTACGACCTGCTGGCCGAAGGCCTTCAGAAACAGGGACGATCGGCCCAGGCCCAACAGGTTCTTGAGAAAGCGGCTGAACACTCCCCCAACGCTCTGCTCCGCCAGAAGCATCTAGCTGAACTGGCCGGCGCAAACCAGGATATTGACACCGCCTCCCAGGCATGGCGACAGACGGTGTCTCTGGGCACCTATTCCATACACGACAATTCAGAGCATTACCTGTCGCTCGCCCAGAGCCTGTCCGATCTGAGCGAGGGCGATCTGGACGAAGAAGGCGCGGCGCGCTCGTCAGAAGCCCTCTCTGTGCTTACGAAAATGGAGAAACGGTTCGACAACGATGAAACCATCGGGCTCAAAAGCCGGATCGTGCAGTGCCGTCTCCATGCCGGACAAGGCCGCCACCGGGAGGCCGAAAAGATTCTTACCGCGGTCAGCTCGGAGCTCGAGAGCCTGGAGGAACTCCCGGCCGATATGGGGCTGGATTTCGCAAAAACCCTGTTCCGGATGGGCCGGGAAGATCAGGCCAAGAGAATCCTCGGCGATCTGGCCTCACGATTTGATAACGACCCCGACACCTTGCAGAAAATTGAAAACCTCCTGGACGAGCCCGTTGGCTTCCGTCAGAAACTGGAAGCACGCAGCATGAACCGGGATGGCATCAAAGCGTTTGAGGCAGGCGACCTCGACGCTGCAGTGGAAGCCTTCAACAAAGCCCTGGCTATCGTTCCGGACCATGCTGCCTTGAACCTGAACCTGGTTCAGGTGTTGATGAAGCAATATGACCAGAACCCGGAGCCTGCGTTACTGGCTGCCTGCCAACAGCGCCTGGATCGTCTTAGCAAGCTGCCGGAGCAACATCGTCAACACCGTCGATACCTGGCCCTCACCCGAAAACTGAAAGGACTGACCGCATGACCGACCCAAACATCGACTTTTCGATGGTGCTGGCCTCTGCCGTGCACGACATGAAAAATTCTCTCGGCATGTTACTGAACAGCCTCGACGAACTTCGTGGTGAACATGAGCAATCCCTTGCTGGCTCCGACAAATTCAACATGCTCCAGTACGAAGCCGAGCGTATGCATAACGATCTGGTTCAGTTACTGGGTATCTATCGCCTGGGAGAAAACAATCTCTCTGCGCACATTGACGAGCATTTTGTGCCAGATTTCCTGGAGGAGCACCTCGCCAGGCACATCCCTTTGTTGCAGGGACTCGGGCTCAAATATTCAATTGCCGCAGATGACATCAATGGTTTTTTCGACGAGGACCTGTTGACCGGTGTACTCAACAACACCATCAACAACGCCATCCGTTATACCAAAAGCCAGATACGGCTTATTGCGCGCGAAGAAGACGGTTATCTGGTGCTGGGGGTTGAAGATGATGGCCAGGGCTACCCGGAAAGCATGCAACATACTGGTACCCTGAGTTTCAAGTCGCTGGACTTCAATACCGGCAGTACCAGCCTGGGGCTGTTCTTCGCCTCGTCTGTGGCCGCACTGCATAGCGAAGGCGAGCGAACCGGCTCCATCAAACTGCACAACGGCGGCAGCCTGGGTGGGGGTGTATTCGAAATCTGGCTGCCCTGACGCAAAAATGAAATAGGAGTCTCAAAAACGGAACCCGGGCCCGCCTACCCACTGCATATTTTCTGAGCTGCACTTATAGTGCCCGAGTCTTTCGGACTGATTCATCACAGCGTAACAACGTCTGTCACTTCCAGGGAGGAGCTCTCTCATGCCGCGAGGGCACGCACTGATCATCGAAGACTCGTCAACGGCCCGTATTCTGTTGTCCCGGCTGCTTGAACGGGCGGATATCTCTACCAAAGGGGTTGCCACTGCAGAGCAGGCCTTTCCCCTGCTTCAGCAGGAACATTTCGACCTTATCTTCCTTGATCATCTCCTCCCGGGTATGAATGGCTTTCAGGTACTGGAGAGACTCAAGCAGCAGCCGGAGACGCGGGACATCCCGGTATTCATGTATACCTCCCAGAACGCAGAACGTTACCTACAGGAAGCCAGAGCCCTCGGTGCTGCCGGTGTCATTCGCAAGCAGGTTGACCGGGACCAGCTGATGCGAACTCTGGATATCATTCTGTCTAACGTGCCTGATCAGGAACAAAGTGAAGCCATCCGCCTGGCCGTTGAGGAAGGAGGACATCACGGGTTGGAAGCAACGGAACAGAACTCCCGGGGCATGACCGGGCGCCTGTCCACGCTGGAAATTGCCTATGAAGAGCTGGAGGAAGAAATCCGTGAGTTGCGCGCTGCCTTTACCGAATGTCAGCTACAACAGGTTCAGAAGTTAGACCAGCAACAACGGCAAATGCGCTGGCTCGGCGGCTTATCCATTGCGGGTTTGGTGGCACTGGTTTGGCTTGTCACATGGCAGGGAGGGGTTCTGGACGAGTATATTGCGCGCACCGATGAACAATTCAGTTTGCTGCACAGCATTGTTGGCGGCGTTATTGAATTAATCGGTCGCTAGTGACCACCATAAAGGCAGCAATAAAAAACCCCCGGCAGCGAAGCTGTCGGGGGTTTTAGGCATTAGGCGCCTGACGATGACCTACTCTCACATGGGCAACGCCACACTACCATCGGCGCAGGTCTGTTTCACTTCTGAGTTCGGGATGGGATCAGGTGGTTCCAGACCGCTATGGTCGTCAGGCAAAACGGTTGATCACTGGGGGACGAGAAGGAACTGAGTGATGTTGATTTCGATTGAGCGGTTAGGCTCTGCGTCATCCGCAATTGTCTTGGGTGTTATATAGTCAAGCCGCACGAGCAATTAGTATCGGTTAGCTCAACGCCTCGCAGCGCTTACACACCCGACCTATCAACGTCCTGGTCTTGAACGGCTCTTCAGGAGGCTCGAGGCCTCGGGGAGATCTCATCTTGGAAGGGGCTTCCCGCTTAGATGCTTTCAGCGGTTATCCTGTCCGAACATAGCTACCGGGCAATGCCACTGGCGTGACAACCCGAACACCAGAGGTTCGTCCACTCCGGTCCTCTCGTACTAGGAGCAGCTTTCCTCAAATCTCCAACGTCCACGGCAGATAGGGACCGAACTGTCTCACGACGTTCTAAACCCAGCTCGCGTACCACTTTAAATGGCGAACAGCCATACCCTTGGGACCGGCTTCAGCCCCAGGATGTGATGAGCCGACATCGAGGTGCCAAACACCGCCGTCGATGTGAACTCTTGGGCGGTATCAGCCTGTTATCCCCGGAGTACCTTTTATCCGTTGAGCGATGGCCCTTCCATACAGAACCACCGGATCACTATGACCTACTTTCGTACCTGCTCGACGTGTCTGTCTCGCAGTCAAGCGGGCTTGTGCCATTACACTAACCGCACGATGTCCGACCGTGCTTAGCCCACCTTTGTGCTCCTCCGTTACGCTTTGGGAGGAGACCGCCCCAGTCAAACTACCCACCACACAGTGTCCTCAACCCCGATAAGGGGCCAGAGTTAGAACCTCAAACATGCCAGGCTGGTATTTCAAGGTTGGCTCCACCGGAACTGGCGTCCCGGTTTCAAAGCCTCCCAGCTATCCTACACAAGCATGCTCAAAGTTCACTGTGAAGCTATAGTAAAGGTTCACGGGGTCTTTCCGTCTAGCCGCGGATACACCGCATCTTCACGGCGATTTCAATTTCACTGAGTCTCGGGTAGAGACAGCGCCCCCATCGTTACGCCATTCGTGCAGGTCGGAACTTACCCGACAAGGAATTTCGCTACCTTAGGACCGTTATAGTTACGGCCGCCGTTTACCGGGGCTTCGATCAAGAGCTTCGCACGAATGCTAACCCCATCAATTAACCTTCCGGCACCGGGCAGGCGTCACACCCTATACGTCCACTTTCGTGTTTGCAGAGTGCTGTGTTTTTAATAAACAGTCGCAGGGGCCTGGTATCTTCGACCGGCTTCCGCTCCACCCGCAGGGGCTTCACGTACACACCGGCGTGCCTTCTCCCGAAGTTACGGCACCATTTTGCCTAGTTCCTTTACCCGAGTTCTCTCAAGCGCCTTGGTATTCTCTACCTGACCACCTGTGTCGGTTTGGGGTACGGTCTCGAATAGCCTGAAGCTTAGAAGATTTTCCTGGAAGCAGGGCATCAATGACTTCGCGCCCTTGGGCACTCGTCGTCGCGTCTCGGGATTGTGGACCCGGATTTGCCTAAGTCCACTCCCTACATGCTTAAACCGGGGCAACCGTCGCCCGGCTCACCTAGCCTTCTCCGTCTCTCCATCGCAGCTATCCAAGGTACGGGAATATTAACCCGTTTCCCATCGACTACACCTTTCGGTCTCGCCTTAGGGGCCGACTCACCCTGCGCCGATTAGCGTTGCGCAGGAACCCTTGGTCTTCCGGCGTGCGGGTTTTTCACCCGCATTGTCGTTACTCATGTCAGCATTCGCACTTCTGATACCTCCAGCATGCTTCTCAACACACCTTCGCAGGCTTACAGAACGCTCCCCTACCCCGCATACAAAGTATGCAGCCGCAGCTTCGGTGACCAGTTTGAGCCCCGTTACATCTTCCGCGCAGGCCGACTCGACTAGTGAGCTATTACGCTTTCTTTAAAGGGTGGCTGCTTCTAAGCCAACCTCCTAGCTGTCTGAGCCTTCCCACATCGTTTCCCACTTAACTGGTACTTTGGGACCTTAGCTGGCGGTCTGGGTTGTTTCCCTCTTCACGACGGACGTTAGCACCCGCCGTGTGTCTCCCGGATAGTACTCACAGGTATTCGGAGTTTGCATGGGGTTGGTAAGTCGAGATGACCCCCTAGCCCAAACAGTGCTCTACCCCCTGTGGTATTCGTCCGAGGCGCTACCTAAATAGCTTTCGGGGAGAACCAGCTATCTCCGGGCTTGATTAGCCTTTCACTCCGATCCACAAGTCATCCCCTGGCTTTTCAACGACAGTGGGTTCGGTCCTCCAGTGCCTGTTACGGCACCTTCAACCTGCTCATGGATAGATCGCCCGGTTTCGGGTCTATGCCCAGCGACTAATTCGCCCTATTCAGACTCGGTTTCCCTACGGCTCCCCTAAACGGTTAACCTCGCCACTGAACATAAGTCGCTGACCCATTATACAAAAGGTACGCCGTCACAGAACAAGTCTGCTCCGACTGCTTGTACGCATACGGTTTCAGGGTCTATTTCACTCCCCTCACAGGGGTTCTTTTCGCCTTTCCCTCACGGTACTGGTTCACTATCGGTCAGTCAGGAGTATTTAGCCTTGGAGGATGGTCCCCCCATGTTCAGTCAACGTTTCTCGTGCGCCGACCTACTCGATTTCACTGAACTCAGGTTTCGGATACGGGGCTATCACCCACTATGGCGGCACTTTCCAGAGCCTTCTCCTACCAGTTGTTCAGCTTAAGGGCTGGTCCCCGTTCGCTCGCCGCTACTTAGGGAATCTCGGTTGATTTCTTTTCCTCAGGGTACTTAGATGTTTCAGTTCCCCTGGTTCGCCTCTTACACCTATGGATTCAGTGTAAGATACCAACCCGAAGGTTGGTGGGTTTCCCCATTCAGAGATGTCCGGATCACAGCTCGTTTGCCAGCTCCCCGAACCTTATCGCAGGCTTCCACGTCTTTCATCGCCTCTGACTGCCAAGGCATCCACCGTATGCGCTTAGTTGCTTGACTATATAACCCCAAGACAACTGATCACGAATCCACACTCTTCACCAGGCAAGCCTGATTCCGAGGCATCTTCGAGACAGTCACTTGAAGCAATAGAACAACCACTTCAACGACAACACCGGATAACGCTTGAAATCGCTATCACTTTGAACATTTTCTCTCGGAGATAATGAGAGAAAAATATTCGTGTTCTATCTCGTCCAATTTGTTAAAGAGCAAATCTGACCCAGTGATCAGAAAGAAGGGCTTCGAACTTTCATTAAGTTGAAACACTTGTTTCTGCACACTGCTAACCGAAGTTAGTCAGTAAAGTTTGGTGGAGCTAGGCAGGATCGAACTGCCGACCTCCTGCGTGCAAGGCAGGCGCTCTCCCAGCTGAGCTATAGCCCCAAGAAGCTATCTACAAGAATTATTCAGATCAAGGCATCGAATGGCGCCGCATAGCCTGCTATGCAAGTCATTCGATAACGCTGAGCTGGATAATTCTGGTGGGTCTGGGTGGACTTGAACCACCGACCTCACCCTTATCAGGGGTGCGCTCTAACCACCTGAGCTACAGACCCAAAACACGGGCCTGCAACGACCCATCTGCTCTCTTTATTAGCCAACCAAGTAATTCGTGTGGACTCTGACCGAAGCATTCGGCTTCGTTTAAGGAGGTGATCCAGCCGCAGGTTCCCCTACGGCTACCTTGTTACGACTTCACCCCAGTCATGAACCACACCGTGGTAATCGTCCTCCCGAAGGTTAGACTAACTACTTCTGGTGCAATCCACTCCCATGGTGTGACGGGCGGTGTGTACAAGGCCCGGGAACGTATTCACCGCGACATTCTGATTCGCGATTACTAGCGATTCCGACTTCACGGAGTCGAGTTGCAGACTCCGATCCGGACTACGACGCGTTTTAAGGGATTGGCTCACTCTCGCGAGTTGGCAGCCCTCTGTACGCGCCATTGTAGCACGTGTGTAGCCCTGGCCGTAAGGGCCATGATGACCTGACGTCATCCCCACCTTCCTCCGGTTTGTCACCGGCAGTCTCCCTGGAGTTCTCAGCATTACCTGCTAGCAACCAGGGATAGGGGTTGCGCTCGTTACGGGACTTAACCCAACATCTCACGACACGAGCTGACGACGGCCATGCAGCACCTGTCTCAGAGTTCCCGAAGGCACCAATCCATCTCTGGAAAGTTCTCTGGATGTCAAGGCCAGGTAAGGTTCTTCGCGTTGCGTCGAATTAAACCACATGCTCCACCGCTTGTGCGGGCCCCCGTCAATTCATTTGAGTTTTAACCTTGCGGCCGTACTCCCCAGGCGGTCAACTTAGTGCGTTAGCTGCGCCACTAAGACTTCAAGAGTCCCAACGGCTAGTTGACATCGTTTACGGCGTGGACTACCAGGGTATCTAATCCTGTTTGCTCCCCACGCTTTCGCACCTCAGTGTCAGTGTTGGTCCAGGTAGCCGCCTTCGCCACTGGTGTTCCTTCCTATATCTACGCATTTCACCGCTACACAGGAAATTCCACTACCCTCTACCACACTCTAGTCTGACAGTTCGAAATGCCGTTCCCAGGTTAAGCCCGGGGCTTTCACATCTCGCTTACCAAACCACCTACGCGCGCTTTACGCCCAGTAATTCCGATTAACGCTTGCACCCTCCGTATTACCGCGGCTGCTGGCACGGAGTTAGCCGGTGCTTCTTCTGTAGGTAACGTCAAGCCTCATGGGTATTAACCATAAGGTTTTCCTCCCTACTGAAAGTGCTTTACAACCCGAAAGCCTTCTTCACACACGCGGCATGGCTGGATCAGGGTTGCCCCCATTGTCCAATATTCCCCACTGCTGCCTCCCGTAGGAGTTCGGGCCGTGTCTCAGTCCCGATGTGGCTGATCATCCTCTCAGACCAGCTACGGATCGTCGCCT
Organism: Marinobacter sp. RI1; assembly: GCF_041155085.1. Classification (NCBI taxonomy): domain Bacteria; kingdom Pseudomonadati; phylum Pseudomonadota; class Gammaproteobacteria; order Pseudomonadales; family Marinobacteraceae; genus Marinobacter; species Marinobacter sp. RI1. Next base: position 2,099,998 of record NZ_AP031605.1, on the reverse strand, counting down.
TGGTAGGCCTTTACCCCACCAACTAGCTAATCCGACTTAGGCTCATCCAATAGCGCAAGGTCCGAAGATCCCCTGCTTTCTCCCGTAGGACGTATGCGGTATTAATCCGGGTTTCCCCGGGCTATCCCCCACTACTGGGCAGATTCCTAAGCATTACTCACCCGTCCGCCGCTCGTCAGCGGGTAGCAAGCTACCCCTGTTACCGCTCGACTTGCATGTGTTAAGCCTGCCGCCAGCGTTCAATCTGAGCCATGATCAAACTCTTCAGTTTAAATCATACAAGAACCCGAAAGTTCTTAATTCTTGCTCAAGACAAAACTCAATTTCGACGAGTCACTGTCCTGATATTTCGTGTCCGAAATACCTCGGCCAGCGCCCACACGAATTACTTGGTTAACTTTTTAAAGAGCGTTTGAGCTGTTGCTCAATCAAGGCCGCGTATTCTACATCGTTCCGCTGCCCTGTCAACCACTTTTTTCGAAGAATTTTTGAAGCAAATTTTCGAACACTTTCAAGTAGTTGCGTTCTTCGTGAACCGGCGTTGTCTGCCGTGTCCCTCAGAAGTGGTGCGCATTCTACAGCCCTCAGGAAAACTGTCAACGCCCATTTTCAATTTATTTTACCGGGCTTCGGTTTCCACCTATCGGGCTGTTCAGAATACAACCAGAACGACCAAAAATCACCCGGATTTTCACCCCTCACGATGGATTCAGGGATCAGGCTTTCAGAATTCGACCTTTATAGAGCTTGCTGCAGTGCGAGCTTTCTCCCGGGCATCCTCTATGGAGCTACCCAACGCCAGCGCTACCCCCATTCGCCTCCTGCCTTGTAATTCCGGCTTTCCGAACAGGCGTAGCTGGGTTCCCGGTTGTGCCAGGGCTTCTTCCAGGCCGGTATAGGAAACTTCTGTGGAGCTTCCCTCCGGCAGAATGACCGCCGACGCACTGGGACCATTCTGTCGAACAACAGGAACGGGAATACCCAGTATGGCCCTGGCGTGGATAGCAAACTCGGACAGGTCCTGGGATACAAGCGTGACCAGTCCCGTGTCATGAGGGCGAGGTGAGACCTCCGAGAACCAGACGTTCTCACCCTTCACAAACAGCTCAACACCATAGATGCCGTAACCGCCGAGATCTTCCACCACAGCACGGGCGATCTCTTTTGAACGCTGTAATGCCAGGTCATTCATCGGCTGCGGCTGCCAGGATTCGCGATAGTCACCATCTTCCTGCCTGTGACCAATGGGCTCGCAGAAGGTTACCCCCTCTTTATGCCTCACCGTCAGCAAAGTAATCTCATAGTCAAAATCGACAAAGCCTTCGACGATTACCCTGCCCTTTCCTGCCCGGCCTCCGGTTTGTGCGTACTCCCAGGCTCTTTCAATATCGGCTTCGGTCTTTACCGTACTTTGCCCCTTGCCAGACGAACTCATCACTGGTTTTACCACCAAGGGAAGCCCGACTTCCGCAACCGCCTGCAAATATTCTTCCCGCGTACCCGCAAACCGATACGGTGATGTTGGCAACCCGAGCTCTTCCGCAGCCAACCGACGAATACCCTCACGATTCATCGTCAGGTTCACCGCCCGCGCACTGGGTATCACCCGATAACCTTCCTGCTCGAGCTTGACCAACTCCGGGGTGGCAATAGCTTCTATCTCCGGAACAATCAGGTTCGGGCGCTCTTTCTCGATGACGCTCCGCAAAGCCACAGGGTCAAGCATGTCGACAACATGGGAACGATGGGCCACCTGCATTGCCGGTGCATCGGCATATCGATCAATGGCGATCACCTCAACGCCGAAGCGCTGGAGCTCAATCACAACTTCCTTGCCCAATTCCCCGGAACCACAAAAAAGTACCCGGAACGAGTTGCTTTTAAGAGGTGTACCCAATCTGACGCTGGTCTTGGTGTTATCGGTCATCTTATAGAGCTACCTTTTGTTCACGTATTGCCACCAGTTTCAAAACTTCTCGGCGTTCATCGTCTGTCATGCGAGTCCAGTGAAGAATCTCGTCACTGGTACGATGGCACCCTATGCAAACATCGTTCTCGTCTAAGGCGCACACGCTTACGCAGGGTGAGCGCACCCGATCAGCCCTGTTCATTTCTGCTCCGGATCACACGCTTTAAGTTTCTCCAGGTAACGCGTGGCATTCTGAACATAATGCGCCGCGCTCATTTCCAACATCTTCTTCTGATTGTCGTTCAGTTCACGCTTGATCTTGCCAGGAGAGCCCACAACCATCGAACCATCCGGTACTTCCATACCTTCAGGAATCAGCGTATTGGCGCCAATCAGGCAATGTTTGCCGATCTTTGCCCCATTAAGCACCACCGCATTTATGCCAATCAGTGAATAATCGCCGATATCACATCCGTGCAGCATCACCTTATGACCGACAGTAACACCCCGGCCGATGGTCAAAGGCAGCCCCGGATCGGTGTGCAACACCGATCCATCCTGAACGTTGGATTCAGGACCAACCGTGATGCACTCGTTGTCGCCCCGAATAACCACGTTAAACCAGACGCTACTTTTCTCCAGCAACCGGACATTGCCGATGATAACGGCGTTTTCAGCAACAAACTGACCATCGCCAACTACCTGGGGGCGCTTGTCTTCGAGCTCGTAATACATATCAGCCTCCTTGAGGGGGTTCGAGCAGATCGATTCCGGCATCGTACACGGCGTTCATAAAGTCGACCAGAACAACCGCGGACAGCCCCCAGATCTGGTAACGCTCCCAGCGATAACAGGGCACATAAAAGGTGTGGTTCAGAAAACTGAGGGCATCGGTGCGCTCCCTCCTGTCTTCCAGAAAGAAGGAAAGCGGTACCCGGAACACGCTTTCTATTTCATAGGGATTGGGCACCACCGGATGATCGCCTGGAACAACCCCTACGTAGGGTGTTACAAGAATGCCGTAGCGTGACATGACCTGGCTTAATGGTGCGATGACGTCCACCTGGTCGGGAGGCAACCCGATTTCTTCATGGGTCTCTCTCAACGCAGTGGCCGCAAGCGACGAATCTTCGGGATCCCGCTTGCCGCCCGGATAAGACACCTGGCCACGATGGGTTTTCAGGTTGGCAGACCTCAGGGTGAAAATCATTTCCGGATTATTTTCATCATCCGTTACCGGCACCAGAATACCGGCTTCCGGATAATCCAGTGCCAGCTGTCGAGGGGCATAATTGGATAATTTTTCAGTTAATAGGTCTCGCACTCGCTACTCCAGTGGCATCCCGATTTTGCATGAGACACAGACAGCCGGGATCGTTAAACTGATCATCAACAGACACTCAGTATACGGGGAAACTAATGAAGTATTGCAGCACATGCGGCCATCCGGTCGAACAACGCATTCCGGAGGGTGACAACAGGCACCGCTACGTATGTGTCAGCTGCGAGACCATACATTACCAGAACCCGAGGATTGTGGCGGGTACAGTTCCGGTCTGGGAAGGCCAGATACTTTTATGCCGGCGCGCGATCGAGCCCCGTTACGGCTATTGGACCCTTCCCGCCGGTTTCATGGAAAATGCCGAGACAACCATTGAGGCTGCAGCGAGGGAAACGCTGGAAGAGGCTCTTGCCGACGTCAGCATCGAAGGCCTTTACTCCATCATCGATGTGCCGCATATCAACCAGGTTCACATGTTCTATCGCGCCAGCCTTAAAGACGGGCAATTCGGCGCCGGAGAAGAATCCCTGGAGTCCCGCCTTTTCTCCCCGGGCGAGATCCCATGGGACGAGATATCGTTTCCAACCGTACGCAAAACCCTTGAGCTTTTTCTTATCGATATGGAGACAGAGCGGTTTGGCGTTCACGTCAGTGATATCCGCCACCCAATGGGAAAAAAAGCCTGACCGGCCGTCAAAGATCAACCAGCCGAAAGATCTCATAAGCCGGCTCTTCATAAGGATGTGCTTGCTTCAATGCGGCTAGCGCATCTCTTATGAGGCTGTCGTCGCACACTAACTCCACCTTATATTCCCGCACCGTTTCTAATTGCCCCTGCTGCCCCAGAAACGGATCGCTTCCCGCCAGCGGCCGGAACTGCCCCTGGCCTTCACATTGCCAGGCACAACTGTCGTATTCTCCAATTTTTCCGGCACCAACATCGAACAGTGCCTGCTTGGTTTGTTCCAGATGACTCTCAGGTACGAAGTAGCAAAATTTATACACGGACACCTCCCTGACTGATCAAATATCACCCAGTATTAGAGAATTCAAACTTACTCACAGATTCTGTGGATAACTCTGGGGAAAGTTTTTGGGAATCGTCCCCAAAGCCCCATGAATACTGGACTTCTCTTAAATTGCCGACATTTTCACCCATGATTTTATTTCCTTTAATATCAGAAGGTTAAAGGTTTCGCACAAAAACTGAACTTAGTTCTCAATGTTTGCTCACAGAACGGCCAGGACGGCACCGGAAATGTGCATAAAGTTGTCTAGTCAAGCCCCGAGACAGCAAATCTACAGACTATTTTAGGGCATCAGGGGTTGAATTTGGGGTTGACATCAAAGGTACCGGCTTAACCAACCTACAATAAAAAAAGCCAGCCTCGACTCTCTTGGAAACAGAGACCGGAGGCTGGCTTTTCACTTCTCTTTTCAGCTGCGATTCAGCGAATCAACCAAACCACTTTCTGGCGTTGCGGAACATGCGCAACCAGGGACCATCTTCTTGCCAGGTATCCGGGCGCCAGGAGTGCTGAACGGCCCGGAACACCCGCTCTGGATGGGGCATCATGATGGTCACGCGACCATCCCGTGTGGTAATACCGGTAATACCAGACTCTGAACCGTTGGGGTTATAGGGGTAACGGGTCGTTTCCCGGCCACGGTTGTCGACATATCGGAGAGCAACCAATTCGTTATCCGACAGCGCCTTGGCTGACGTGCCGGAAGCGAACTCAACCCTCCCCTCACCGTGGGCAACCGCGATCGGCATACGGGAGCCAGTCATGCCATCCAGGAAGGCGGATGGTGAGGAAGTAACCTCAACCATCACCAAGCGCGCTTCGAACTGTTCTGACTGGTTTCGAACAAAGCGGGGCCAGCCCTCACTGCCCGGAATCAGCTCGTGCAGATTGGATAGCATCTGGCAACCATTGCAGACACCAAGGGCAAGGGTATCCTGGCGATTAAAGAACGCAGCAAACTGATCACGCACCCGGTCGTTGAACAGGATGGACTTGGCCCAGCCTTCACCAGCACCCAGCACATCACCGTAGGAGAAACCGCCACAAGCCACCAGACTCTGGAACTTCTCCAGGCTGATGCGACCGGATAGCAGGTCACTCATGTGAACGTCCGTCGCTTCAAAGCCTGCTCGGTCGAAGGCTGCCGCCATCTCAACCTGCCCGTTTACGCCCTGCTCCCGCAACACCGCCACTTTCGGCCGTCTGCCGGTATTGATAAATGGTGCCGCGACGTCTTCATTCAGATCAAAGGTCAGATCAGCACTCAGCCCCGGATCCTCGGCATCGAGCAGGTTCTCGAATTCTTCCCGGGCACAGTCGGCATTGTCGCGAAGAGACTGAATGCGGTAGCTGGTTTCTGCCCAGAGGCGCTGCAGATCTGTGCGCGCCTCATCCAGAACCGGCTCTCCGGCAAACAACAACCGAACCCGATCCTTGTCATTCAGAGTACCAATGACACTGGTGTGATCTCCCAGCCCGGCACCGGAGAATTGCTGGAGAACGAAATCAGTGTCTTCACGGCGCACCTGGATAACCGCACCCAGTTCCTCATTGAAGAGTTCGCGGGCAAATTGGGATTCGTCTTCCGCGAGGCCATCCAGCTTGATATCGACACCGGTTCTGCCAGCAAAGCTCATTTCCGCAAGGGTGACGAACAGACCACCATCGGAACGGTCATGATAGGCCAGCAACTTGCCATCGGCGTTGAGGCCCTGAATAACCGCGAAAAATGCCTTGATATCCTCGGGGTCGTCCAGATCCGGCGCCACAGCACCCACCTGACGATAAACCTGCGCCAGCGCAGATCCGCCAAGACGGTTCTGACCAGCGGCCAAGTCAACAAGAATAAGATCCGTTTCACCGGCATCCGTGCGCAGCTGAGGTGTCTGGGTGCGGGCAACGTCGGTCACCGGAGCAAAACCGCTGACGATCAGCGACAGCGGCGCAGTGACGCTCTTCTGCTCGCCATTATCTTCTTCCCAGGCGGTTTTCATGGACATGGAGTCCTTGCCCACTGGAATGGTAATACCCAGCGCCGGGCACAACTCCATACCCACAGCGCGAACGGTCTCGTAAAGGTTCTCGTCCTCGCCCGGATGACCTGCAGCAGCCATCCAGTTGGCGGAAAGCCGGATATCCGACAGCTTTGCGATCGGCGCCGCCGCGAGGTTGGTGATGGTTTCGCCCACAGCCATTCGGCCAGACGCCGGCGCATCAATCACTGCAAGCGGTGTGCGCTCACCCATCGCCATGGCTTCACCGGTGCGCACATCAAAAGATGCTGCGGTTACCGCCACATCACTGACAGGAACCTGCCAGGGGCCCACCATCTGATCCCGGGCCACCAGCCCGGTGATAGTCCGGTCACCGATGGTAATCAGGAAACTCTTGGAACCAACCGAGGGCAGACGCAGAATCCGCCGAACGGCATCGTGAAGATCGATTTTCGTGGAATCGAAAATCGGCTTGGTAAAGGAGGAACGGCTGACACTGCGATGCATGCGCGGAGGCTTGCCGAAAAGCACCTCCATCGGCAGATCCACGGGCTTGTCGTTGAAGTAGGAATCGCCCAGCTCCAGATGATGCTCTTCGGTCGCCTCACCAATCACCGCATACGGGCAGCGCTCGCGACGACACAGAGCATCGAAAAGATCCAGGTTTTCAGGCGCAACCGCCATAACGTAACGTTCCTGAGACTCGTTACACCAGATCTCCAGGGGCGACATACCCGGTTCGTCACTGGGAATATCCCTAAGCTCAAATTTGCCGCCACGGCCACCGTCCTTGACCAGCTCCGGCATGGCATTGGACAAGCCGCCGGCCCCGACATCGTGAATGAAGCAGATCGGGTTTTTGTCGCCCATCTGCCAGCAACGGTCGATAACTTCCTGGCAACGCCGTTCCATTTCAGGGTTGTCGCGCTGTACCGAAGCGAAATCCAGATTCTCATTACTGGAACCGGAGTCCATGGAAGAGGCTGCGCCCCCGCCAAGGCCAATCAGCATGGACGGACCACCCAGCACGATAAGCTTGGCGCCGACCGGAATATTGCCCTTCTCTACGTCCTGCTCGCGAATGTTGCCCAGACCACCGGCAATCATGATCGGCTTATGATACCCACGGACCTCTTCACCGGCGGCGCCAGGCACCTTCTCTTCAAAGGTCCGGAAGTAACCGGCCAGGTTAGGACGGCCGAATTCGTTGTTAAAGGCCGCCCCACCAATGGGGCCTTCAATCATGATATCCAGGGGAGAGGCAATCCGGTCCGGCTTGCCATAACCGATTTCCCAGGGTTGCTCGTCGCCGGGAATATTCAGGTTGGAAACGGTGAAACCGGTGAGACCGGCTTTCGGCTTGGAACCACGACCGGTCGCGCCTTCATCCCGGATTTCGCCACCAGAGCCTGTGGCCGCGCCGGAAAAGGGGGCAATCGCAGTCGGGTGGTTGTGGGTTTCCACCTTCATCAGGATATGCACCGGCTCCCGGTTATAGCCGTAGACACCCGTGTCCGGATTCGGGAAGAAGCGACCGGCTTCGCTGCCGGCGATCACCGCGGCGTTGTCCTTGTAGGCCGACAGCACGCCCTCGCTGTTCATCTCGAAGGTATTGCGAATCATCGCGAACAGGGACTTTTCCTGGCCTTCCCCATCGATATCCCAGGACGCGTTGAAAATCTTGTGGCGGCAGTGCTCAGAGTTGGCCTGAGCAAACATCATCAGCTCAACATCCGTCGGATCCCGCTCCAGGCCGACAAAGGATTTGACCAGGTAATCAATCTCATCGTCCGCCAGCGCCAGGCCCAACCGGCCATTTGCTTCCACCAGGGCATCCCGGCCACCAGACAACACCGGTACCCGTCCCAGAGAGCGAGGCTCTTCGTGGCTGAACAGAAGTTCTGCGCCGCCCATCTCGTGGAACACTTTCTGAGTCATACGATCGTGGAGAAGTGCTGCGATCTGCTCGCGCTGCTCCAGGCCAAGTTTCTTGCTGGCCTTTACATAGTAGGCAATGCCGCGCTCAATTCGGCGAATCTGCCGGAGGCCACAATTACGGGCGATATCCGTCGCCTTGCTGGACCATGGCGATAACGTGCCCGGCCTCGGAACCACCAGGAATAAAATCCCATCCGGCTGCTCAACCTGGACACTGGGACCATAGGTAAGCAGGCGATCCAGGATGGCCTGTTCCGAATCGGAAAGGTCGGCATCAAGATCCACAAAGTGCATGAACTCGGCATACACATGTTCTACACCCGGCACCATTTCCTGTATACGGGAATGCAGTTTGCGGGAACGAAAAGGCGAGAGCGCTGGCGCGCCGCGAAGTTCAAGCATGATATCAACCTGTATCGCGCGAATCGGGGGACGTCTGAAAGGCCGCAATGATACTTGAAACCGACTTCAGGTTACAGCGGAAGCTGGCCTCTTTCCGCGGTGTAAAATTGACATTCTTTTGCACAGTTATTAACCAGACCAATTGACCATTTCGCCCTCAGCAGTGATCATTGAGACTATGCATGGAAAGCAAGAAGCATCAAAAAGCAGGAGCATGGGAGCACCTCCCGGACCATCCTGACCATTGAGCGTGTAGCGGAGAGCAGGGATTTGTCACGATTTATCAGCACTTTCCGACGCAGTAGTGCGCAGTTGAGCATTGTATTGGCAGTTCTCCTTGCCACAGGCTGCTCGCAGCCCACAACGCTGCAGGAAATCCGGGAAGAAGGCGTTTTGCACGTCATCACCCGGGTTGCGCCTTCTATCTATTACCAGGATCGGGAACAGGACACCGGCTACGATTACGAGCTGGCCAGACTGTTTGCCGACGAACTCGGGGTTGAACTGCGGGTTCGGGTCGCCGACGATAATTCTGAAATCCTCTCTGTCCTGTCCAGAAACTACGCGCACATCGGTCTGGCCGGCCTGACACAACGGCCCGACTTTGGCGAGCAGTACCGCTCGGTGCCCATAGGTGTCGCCGCGCAATCGGTTATCGTCTATAACAAAGAAGTTCCTGCACCGGAATCACTGGAAGATCTCGCCTCCGAAACCATCCATATGCTGGCCGACAGCAACCATGAGCACCTTGTTGCTGATCCCGGGAACGAGGCTGGCCCCATCATTCAGAAACACCCGGGGCTGGATGCTGCCGGTCTTCTGGCCCGGGTGGAAAGCGGGGAATTCGGCTATGCGGCGGTGGCGTCCAATGAGCTGGATCTGAACCACGTCTTCTTCCCAAAGGTTTACGAAGCGTTCGCACTGAACGAGCCCACTGATCTTGTCTGGCTGTTTCCAACCGCTCAGGACGATACCCTGGTGCAGGCCGCCGAAGCCTTCATGGAAAGGATGAACAACAACGGCACCATGGCCCAGCTCGCGGAACGGTTCTACGGCCACCTGGACAGACTGAATTACGTCGGCGCCCGAACCTTCATGCACCATGTTGAGAACCGCCTGCCCCGCTATCAGTCACTGTTCCAGGATTATGCCGAGGAATCCGGCATGGACTGGCGCCTGCTGGCCGCCATCGGATACCAGGAATCCCACTGGCGCCCCAACGCCGTCTCCCCCACCGGAGTACGCGGTCTGATGATGCTCACCCGCACCACCGCCAATTATATCGGCATTAATAACCGACTGGATGCCGAGGAAAGTATTGAGGGCGGGGCCCGCTATTTCCGGATGGTGCACGGGCGCATCCCGGAACGAATTCCGGAGCCGGATCGCACCTGGTTTGCGCTTGCGTCCTACAACGTCGGCTTTGGACATCTTGAAGATGCCCGACGCCTGGCTGAATCCGCCGGAAAAGACCCGGACCGATGGATGGATGTGAAGGAATTTCTGCCGCTGCTGGCACAGAAAGAGTGGTACACCAAAACCCGGTTCGGGTACGCACGCGGGCACGAACCGGTGGTTTACGTGCAGAATATCCGACGGTATTACGACGTTCTGGTCCGGATTACCGAACCGGACGCACCTTCAGCGCCCGGGCTTGAAGATCAACTGGCCTGGCTTGGCGACAACGAAGCTGGCTCCGATGCCCCGGCCAGCGAGTCTCAGCCGGATCTTCGCGCTGATCTGCCTCCGGAACTACGGTTGATACCGCCGACACTCTGAATCAGTCATCATCCGGTCCCGCGCTCAAGGCATGCTCGGATTGAGATGATGAAAATCCACGCCGGGCCAGAAATCGGGCCTGGCGGAGCTTTTCAGGCAGATCCCCCTGCACATCAGCCAGTCCGAACCGTTTATCACGGGCCCGGACCGCTCTCCGGCACCACTCCTCTTCTGCGACGGACGACAGACACGCCGGAGTCTGATTCACTCCACGCTGCTGCAGTTCGGCCAGTATTCGCAGCGGCCCGTAACCCGCCTCGATGCGTTGGCGGGTATAGATCTCCGCGAACCGGTCGTCATCCAACCAGCCTTCACACTCATACTCATCCAGCACCGGGTCAAAAACATCCGGTGGAATCCTGCGCTGCCGCAGCTTGAGCGCCAGTTCATACCGGCTGTGCTCCCGGCGGGCCAGCAGGCGCAGCGCTACCGAACGAGCCTGGTATTCCGGATCGTCATGTTTTTGATCTTTTGCCATACAGGCCCTTTCCGCGATGACTTGCAAAACGATAGACTTAGCGTCCCGGGGCACCCCCGCAAACACACTACCCGAAACAGACACCTGATCGGGCCGGAAGGCGGAGATACTCTGCCGCCACCGCAAACTGGTTGCAATCCCAAGGATACCGTTTATGGCTGCATTCATTCAGAAATTGTTCAAGAACCGCAAAACCCTCTCATCCGTAAGCGACAAGGCATCCGAAAAACAGCAAAGCAACCAGCCAACCGAAGAAGACAACCGACAGCAGTTGCGCCAGCAGCAGGAACGCCAGCTTGACGCCAGCCCTGAACAATCGGAACTCGCGGCTCTGGCAATAGAAGGTGTGACCTCCGCCATTCGATTACAGGCAGCGAGCCAGATTAACCAGGAAGAGCACCTACAGGCGGTGCTGAAACAGGCAAAAGGCCGCGATAAAAGTGTTTACCAGACTGTCAAACAGTCACTTCAAACCCTGAAGGAACAACAGGCCAGCGAAGCGGCCATCCAGCATCGCATCACTGAACTGGTCAGCCAGGCACAGGAGCAGGCCAGAAGCGAAGACACCAAGCTCTACGAGGCCCGACTGAACGCTCTCCAGGACCAGTGGCAAAGCGTTGAAAACAAGGCCAGCGCCGAGCAGACCCAACAATTCCTGCAAGCGGTCCACCAGATTCGTGAACGCCAGAAGCAACTGGATGAGACGCGACAGGAAGAGCAGCGGCACCTCGATCAGAAGCAGCAACGTCAGGAAACACTGGAACTGCTGAAGCAAACCCTGAACCAGCTTAAAGCCGCAGCGCCCTCTGGACTTCCCTCGGAATCTGCCCTCGATGCGTTGCAGAAAACCCAGGAAAACCGATGGCTGGAAGCCACGCGGGACACCCAGGTGGACAAACAGGAGCAGAAGCAATACGAACAGGCCATGCTGGCTCTGCGCAACTACCTTGGTGCGGTGCGGCGCCTGAATCTGGCACGACCACAAATCGGTGAGCTGGAAAGCAACGATACCGACAGCCCTCAGGCTGTCGCAAAAGCACTGCTTCAGGAAGTAGCCTGGCCGCAGGATTTCCCGCTACCCCAGGCCCTTGCAGAACTGCGGGCCCTGGCCGGCAAGCCGCGCGCCCAGCCCACGTCAGACGGAACCCGGGAACAGCAGCAAGCAAATGCGGCCGCTCTCAATACCACACTGCCCAAACTGGAAGCCGCCCTGGAAGCAAAACAGTTCCGTGAATCCCGCCAGCTCCTGAAAACAGCCCAGAACCAGTTTCAGGCGCTTGATGATCGCCACCGCAAGAACGTCCAGGCGAAGATGCAGTTACTTGCCGGCCAGTTCCGGGAACTGAGCGATTGGCAGGGATTCGCCACCGAGCCCAAGCAGGTCTCTCTTTGCGAACAGATGGAATATCTGGCGGAACAACCGATGGAGCCGGAGGCCAAGGCAGAGCGAATCAAAGAACTGCAGAACGAATGGCGAGAGCTCGGCGGCTCGTCCGACCGAACCCTCTGGAATCGTTTCAAAGCGGCGTCCGATCAGGCCTATGAGCCCTGCAAAGCCTACTTCGAGGCAAAAGCCGATCTCAAACAGGCCAACCTGCAGAAACGGGAAGCCATCTGTGAGGAACTTGAACGCTTCCTCGCGCAGGCAGACTGGACCAGTATTGACTGGAAAGGTGCCGAACGGATTCATCAGACCGCCCGTCAGGAATGGAAAGCGGCCTGGCCGGTAGACTTCCGGGATAACCGCCAGGTACAGAAGCGGTTTGACGACCTGCTGAAGAACCTGGAGCGGCCCCTGGACGAGGAGCGACAGAAAAACGAGGCCGCCAAACAGGCGATTGTCGAGCGGGCTCAGGCGTTGATTGACCATGAACCTCTTCAGGAGGCCATGGATCAGGCCAAAGCCCTGCAATCGGAATGGAAGCGTATCGGTATCACCCGCCACCGCGAAGATCGCAAGCTCTGGCAGGCGTTCCGCCAAGCCTGCGACCAGATCTTCGAGCGACGCGATGCCCAGCGGTCTGCACAGCAACAAGCGACCGAGAAGGCTGACGCCGACGCTCGCGCAGTGGTTGCCAAATACCGCGATCTCGGAACAGAGGCTGACGATGCGTTGATCCATGAAGCCAAGACCGAGCTCAAGCCGTTAGCCGATATGCCGCTCTCACGACCGGTTAGGGGCGAAGTACAAGACCTTCGTCAGCATCTGACAGAGCTGGGGCAGCGCAAAAAGCTGAAAGCCAGACTGGATAACTGGAAGACTCTGATCAAAGAGCGTGTGAGTGGCGCCCTTGCCCCGGAACAGGTTCCTTCAAACTGGCAGAATCTGGTTAACGGCGCGACCTCTCTTACAGGTAGAGACCTGGTGATCAGGGCGGAGATCGTTGCCGGCCAGGAGACTCCGGACTCAGACCAGGGACGGCGTATGGAAATCCAGGTTCAGCGTCTGGCCGAAGGTCTGGGTGGTGGGGATCAAACCACACCTGAGCAGGAACTGGAAAGGCTGATCGCACTCTGGTGCCTGCACCCGGAGATGAACGACCAGAGCGCAGAACATGCTGGTCGACTGGTTCAGGCTTTGGAAAGCCGCCTGCAGCACTAAAGCATCATTCTCTCTGATGCTGCCTTACAAAATCCCTGGCTTGCCTGACCGCAGCCAGGGATTTTTCTTTCATCTCCTTTAATTCCTCATCGGCAAGGTAGAACATCATATCGATGGTGTGCCGATAGTACCTGGCCGGCAAACGATTCAGAGCCACACACATCACGTCGGTCAGATAATCCGCTGTGTCTGACTCCTCCCGGGTCGCATCGATCGCATCCAGCACCAGCCTTTCGTAGAAATTATCGATAGCATCTCTCAGAGACATGGTTACACCTGCCTGCTTTATAGGATCAATCTTTATTCAAGATAGAAGTCACAAGCGTTTGTGTCATTGTCCCTGAGCAATTTCGCCAATGGGATTGGCAGCGGCTGTCATTACCGGGGACTACACTGAACCGCTATGGTTATCACTCTTTGAAAACAAGCCCGGATAACAATCAGAGGAACAGATATGACCACCGAGGCGTACATTTTCGATGCCGTTCGCACCCCCCGCGGCCGCGGCAAGAAAGATGGCTCACTGCACAGCGTTAAGCCGATCACGCTGCTCACTACCGTGCTCAAGGCTCTGGAAGAGCGGAACCAGCTCGACACTTCGCAGGTAGATGATGTCGTCATGGGCTGCGTCACCGCCGTGGGTGACCAGGGCGCGGATATCGCCAAGACGGCGGCACTGGCCGCTGATTGGGATGAGAAAGTCGCCGGCGTAACCCTGAACCGCTTCTGCGCCTCCGGCCTGGAAGCCGTGAACCTGGCCGCCATGAAAGTGCGCTCCGGGTGGGAAGACATGGTGGTTGCCGGTGGTGTAGAGGCAATGTCGCGCGTACCCATGGGTTCCGATGGAGGTGCCTGGGCGACCGACCCGGAAACCAACCTGCATACAGGTTTCATGCCTCAAGGTATCGGCGCCGACCTGATCGCTACTCTGGAAGGCTTCACTCGTGAAGATGTCGATGGCTTTGCCGTGAAGTCCCAGCAAAAAGCCGCCAACGCCTGGGAAAAGGGTTATTTCGCCAAATCCATCGTGCCGGTTACTGATCAGAACGGCGTGGTCATACTGGACCGGGACGAGCACGTGCGCGGCAACACTACCGTGGAATCCCTGGCAGGCCTCAAGCCCTCGTTCCAGATGATGGGCGAGATGGGCTTTGACGGCGTCGCCCGGGAAAAATACCACTACGTGGAGAAGATCAACCACGTGCACCACGCCGGCAACTCTTCCGGCATTGTCGACGGTGCCACCGCCATGCTGATTGGCAGCGAAGCCAAGGGCAAGGAGCTCGGCCTCAAGCCACGCGCCCGCATCGTTGCCACTGCGGTTACCAGCACAGACCCCACCATTATGCTCACCGGCCCTGCCCCGGCTGCCCGCAAGGCACTGGAGAAAGCCGGTATGACGGTGGACCAGATCGACCTGTTTGAAGTGAACGAAGCCTTCGCGTCAGTGGTGATGCGTTTCCAGAAAGAGTTGTCCGTTCCGGACGAGAAAGTGAATGTAAACGGCGGCGCTATCGCCATGGGCCACCCACTGGGTGCCACCGGCGCCATCATCCTCGGCACCCTGCTGGATGAACTGGAACGCCGTGAACTGCGCTACGGCCTGGCCACGTTGTGCGTGGGCGGCGGCATGGGCATTGCCACCATCATCGAGCGCGTCTGAACGCCACTTTCATATAAAAGGAACCGACCATGAGTGCCATCAAATACGACCTGGGTTCAGACCAGATTCTGACCCTGACCATCGACATGCCGGGCCAGTCCGCCAACACCATGAATGGCGAGTTTCGAACTGCACTGACCGAAGCCGTCAATAAGGTCAAAAGCGACCTGGATAATGTCAAAGGCATTATCATTGCCTCCGCCAAGAAAAGCTTCTTTGCCGGCGGCGACCTGAATGAGCTATACACAGTGACCCGCGAACAGGCCAAAGAGTTTGAAGACATGGTCAACGGCCTGAAAGCCGACATGCGGGTGCTGGAAACCTGTGGCAAACCTGTGGTGGCGGCTATCAACGGCACCGCTCTGGGTGGTGGCCTGGAACTCGCCCTGGCCTGCCATCATCGCGTTGCCATTGATGATGACCGGACCCAACTGGGCTTGCCGGAAGTCACCCTGGGCCTGCTGCCCGGCGGTGGCGGCACCCAGCGACTGCCCCGGATGATTGGCCTGGAAGCCGCCTTCCCGTTCCTGATGGAGGGTAAGAAGGTAAATCCAAAAGCCGCTCTGAAGGCCGGTATCGTGGATGAGCTCGCCAACTCACCGGAAGACATGATCGCCAAGGCCCAGGCCTTCATCGAAGCCAATACCAAGTGCCAGCAACCCTGGGATCAGAAAGGCTTCCGCTTCCCCGGCGGAGCTCCGCATCATCCGGCCATGGCCCAGAAACTGGCTATTGCACCGGCCATGCTCAAACAGAAGACCAAAGGCTGCTATCCGGCACCGGAACGGATTCTGGCAGCAGCGGTGGAAGGCGCCCAGGTGGATTTCGACAATGGCAGCCTGATTGAAACCCGTTACTTTGCCGAGCTGGCCACCGGCCAGGTGGCCAAGAACATGACGGGCACCTTCTGGTTCCAGCTCAACGCCATCAAGGCCGGCGGCAGTCGCCCGGATGGCGTAGAAAAGGAAAGCTTCAAGAAAGTCGGGGTACTGGGTGCAGGCATGATGGGCGCTGGTATCGCCTACTCCACTGCCAGCCGCGGCATTGAGGTGGTGCTGAAGGATGTCTCGGTTGAAAACGCCGAGAAAGGCAAAAGCTATTCCGAAAATCTCCTGGCGAAGAAAGTCAGTCGCGGCCGCATGACCGAAGCCCAGAAAGACGAAGTGTTGGCCCGCATCAACGCCACCGCCTCTGCCGACGACCTGGAAGGTTGCGACCTGATCATCGAGGCAGTCTTTGAAGACAGCGATCTGAAGGCAAAGGTTACCCAGGAATCCGAGCCGAAAATGGTCGCTAACGGCATTTTTGCCTCCAACACCTCCACTATCCCCATCACCCAGTTGGCCCAGGCCTCGGCCAAGCCGGACAACTTTATCGGCCTGCACTTCTTCTCCCCGGTGGACAAGATGCAACTGGTGGAAATCATCGTCGGCGAGAAAACCTCCGATGACACCCTGGCCCGGGCGTTCGATTACGTGCAGCAGATAGGCAAGATTCCCATTGTGGTGAACGACAGCCGCGGCTTCTTTACCTCTCGGGTATTTGGCACCTTCGTGAACGAAGGTATCAGCATGCTGGCCGAGGGCATTCACCCCTCAAGTATCGAGAATGCCGGACTGCTGGCCGGCATGCCGGTAGGGCCGCTGGCCATCTCTGACGAAGTCAGCATGACCCTGATGCAGCACATCCGAGCCCAAAGCAAGAAAGACACGGAAGCCGCCGGCGGCACCTGGCAGCCGCATCCGGCCGAAGCCGTCATCGATGCCATGGTGGATACCCACGGACGCAAGGGTAAAGCCGCCGGTGCCGGTTTCTACGAGTATCCGGAAAAGGGCAAAAAATACCTGTGGCCGGAACTGGAAAACCTGTTCGTGGACCAGGACAAGGCACGCCGTGTGAAGCTGCAGGATCTGAAAGATCGCATCCTGTTCATGCAGGCCATCGAGACCATCCGCTGTCTTGAGGAGGGTGTGCTGAGAACCGTGGAAGACGCCAACATTGGCAGCATCTTCGGTATTGGCTACGCGCCCTGGACCGGCGGTGCCATCCAGTTCGTCAACCAGTATGGCGTTCGGGCCTTTGCGGAGCGGGCGCAGCAGCTGGCAGACCAGTACGGAGAGCGATTCACGCCGCCATCCCTGCTGCTTCAAAAAGCCGAACGCAACGAAAACTTTAGCTGACCCTGCCGGCCGGAGGGCCCAAACCCTCCGGCCACCTCTACCCTCACACTGCCGACAGTTTACTTCCGGTCACACGCCCCCATAGTTAGCCTCAGGCTGAAACGTATATGGACATATTGTCACGAAGCTATACCCCTGGCCTATGGCAACAGGTGTAGCGGTTGCCTACAATAAATTGAACAGTCACGGGTATTCACCCCCATTGTCATTGGTGGCGATTCCCAGCAGCTTCAGGTATGCATTTATGACCATTGCGGAAAATTCCATGCAGCGCCCTTCCCTGACTTCCCTCACCCGGAAAGCAGGCGCGGTCACGGCTCTGGCCCTGGGCATCCTTGTCTCCGGCGCCTACGCAAAGATTGACGACTCCGCCAGGTATGAGCCGGTTGCGCCCACGATTGACCAGGCCCGCGCCAATATTCTGATTGCCCGGCAGCTGCAGTTCACGCATTTCCGCAATCTCGGCATCAGCGACGAACTGTCCGGCGATGTTTTCGATGCCTACCTGAATTACCTGGACAGCCAGAGAATCTACCTGACCCAGGAAGACATTGATGCCCTCTCCCGGGTCAAGAAACACCTGGGGTCAGCGCTCAAAACCGGCCAACTCCAGCCGGGCTTTGATATTTACAACCTGGTTCAACAGCGGGTTATCGAACGCCTGAAGTTCGCCCTGGGGCTCATTGACAACGGTATTGAGCAACTGGACTTCGCTGCCGATGACAGGATTCGCGTCGACCGTTCCGAGGCGCCCTGGGAGGCAAACCAGGCCGCTCTGGACGAGCTCTGGACGAAGCGTATTAAAAACGCGGTTCTGGCCCAGAGACTGAACGGCGCAGACGATGAAGCGATCGAAGAGACGCTGCGCCGCCGCTATGAAGGGCAACTCAAACGCGCGTACCAGGCCCGCAGCGAAGATGCATTCCAGGCTTACATGAATGCCTTTACCGGTATGTGGGACCCTCACACGTCCTACTTTTCGCCCCGAACCTCCGAGAACTTCAACATCAACATGAGTCTCTCGCTGGAGGGCATCGGCGCGGTACTGCAATCCGATAACGAGTACACCAAGGTAGTGCGCCTGGTACCCGGTGGCCCGGCCTCCAAGCAGGGTCAGCTGCAGCCTGCCGACCGCATCGTCTCGGTTGCCCAGGGCGAGGAAAAGCCTGTAAACGTGATCGGCTGGCGCCTGGACGAGGTGGTGGATCTGATCCGCGGCCCCCGTAATTCCACCGTAACCCTGGAAGTAATACCGGCCAACGCCAGTGACGAGACCATCACACGCACCATCGCCATCAAGCGCGACGAGGTGAAGCTGGAGGAGCAAAGCGCCAGCAAAGACGTGATTGAACTGGACCGAAACGGCGAGACCTATCGTATCGGGGTCATCAATATCCCCACATTCTACGCCGATTTCCAGGCCATGCAGGCTGGCGATCCGAATTACAAAAGCACCACCCGCGATGTGCGTAAACTGATTGAGGAACTCAAGGCCGGCGGCGTGGATGGCGTGGTCATGGATCTTCGTAATAACGGCGGTGGCGCACTGCACGAAGCCAACGACCTGGTTGGTCTGTTTATCGACGAAGGCCCCACGGTCCAGATCCGTAACGCCAACAACGATGTCCAGGTACTGGAAGACGAGGATCCGTCCGTGGTCTACGACGGCCCTCTGGTGGTGCTTGTCAACCGGATGAGCGCCTCCGCCTCTGAAATTTTCGCCGGCGCTATCCAGGATTATGGTCGAGGCCTGGTGGTTGGCTCCCAAACCTTTGGCAAAGGCACGGTTCAGGCCGTTCGGCCACTGAACCACGGTCAATTGAAAATCACCCAGTCTAAGTTTTACCGGGTTTCCGGCGGTTCCACCCAGCACAAAGGGGTGATTCCAGACATCGAAATCCCGTCGCGCATCGATAAAACCCGAATTGGTGAGGACGCTCTGGACCACGCCCTGCCGTGGGACCAGATTGAGGCCGTTCCCCATGCCCGCTATTTCGACTTTACCGGCGTGATTGACGAACTGCGGAATCGCCACGAAGAGCGGTTCGCCACCAACCCGGAGTTCAAGCTGCTGCAGAAGGAAATCGAGTTCCTTAACCGCCAGCGGCAGATGGATTACGTCAGCCTTAACGTGGACGAGCGCAAGAACCAGCACAACCAGATCGAGCAGACCCGCCTGACCATCGCCAATGCCCGCAGGGAACTGAAGGGCGAAGAACCTTTTGAAGACCTGGAAGCTCTGGAAGACTGGCAGGATCAACAGGCGGCAGATCTGGACAACACCGACGAAGAACTGGATTTCGTCATCCAGGAAGGCGGGCACATCATGGCCGACCTGCTGGAGCTGGATCAACGTATGGCGTCCATTCTGATGCCCACCCAGTTTGCGGCCAAGACTGAGGCACCATAAATCATGGCTGGGCAGCCGTCCGGGGAAAGCGGTCAGAGTACCCAACAGCGTGCCCGGGTGTTCCGGGACATGCTACTGGACGCCCTGCACGCCATGTATTCCATGGACGAAGCTGAGGGCCTGGAATCCTCTGGCCCGAAAGATAAAACCCCAGACGGTATGCTGGAACGTATAGCCGGGTTGACGGGTTCGGCACTTCGCCTGGGCGCCCGGGCAACCGACACCTCCCTGCGGGTCGGTCGGGCCCTGATTAACTCTCAGGATCAGTTGCGGGCCATGCTGACAGCCGGCCAGTCGCTGAAAGACATACGGGAAGTTGCGGGCCTCACGCTCTCGGAAATGAGTGAAGCCCTGAACCTCAAAGACAAGTCTTTGCTGGAAGCCATTGAAAATGGCACCTCCACCCTCTCCTTCGAGCTGATCCTGAGACTCGCCGCCCTGGTGGCCCGCAACGATCCGATCCCGTTTATCATGCGCACCACCCGCAACTATAATCCCGAGGTGTGGCAGATACTCAACGATTGGGGTATTGGCCGGATTCCGCTCCAGTTTGAGCGGGAACGGGAATTCATCAACATCTTCCGCCGGCACGACGATGCCAGAAACCTGTCGGATGAAGGCTTCCGCAAAGTGCTGGAATTTACCCGCCAGAGCTTTGAAATGTCGCTGCATTTTATAGAACAGCAGGAAAAGGAAGTGGCAGAACTGAAAGCTGGCATGAAGACCGCCGAGCCAGCGCCGGACAAGCCGGCAACCAGCTCCGGGGCAAAACGGAATATCAGGTAAACAGCGCCCGCATTCCGGTGATGTTGGGGTTACGCACTGCGCCCTTCTCGGTCACGATGGCATCAATCAGGCTGGCCGGTGTCACGTCGAACACCGGATTGAAGACCTGAACGCCGGCGGGCGCCAGGGGAATCCCGCGGATTTCACGAACCTCGGTGCCCTCCCGCTCTTCGATCGGAATATCCTTGCCGGACTCCAGCGACATATCCACGGTGCTGGAGGGAGCCACCACCATAAACCCGATCTTGTGGTGCCGAGCCAGGACCGCCAGGTTATAGGTACCAATCTTGTTCGCCACATCACCGTTGGCAGTTATCCGGTCGGCACCCACAACAATCCATTTAACCTTGCCGGAAGCCATAATGGCCGCTGCCGCGCCATCGGCATTTAGCGTAACGGGAATATGGTCACGGGTCAGCTCCCAGGCGGTTAACCGGCTGCCCTGAAGCCAGGGCCGGGTTTCGTCGGCATAGACCCTCTTCAACAGTTTTTCCTCGTGCAAACGGCGAATCACCCCCAACGCGGTACCGTATCCTCCGGTGGCAAGTGCACCGGTGTTACAGTGGGTCAGCACTGCGACAGGCTTGTCGGGATTCATCACCTCCAGAGCAAAATCTGCCATGGCCAGGTTGGCCGCCAGGTCATCCTCATGCAGACGAACAGCCTCTGCCGCCAGCCGATCAGTGGCTTCGTCCAGAGAATGGCAGGCGTGGAACACCTTTTCCATGCGCTCCAGCGCCCAGAACAGGTTCACCGCCGTAGGCCGGGATTTCGCCAACACTCGAATAGCCTGTTTGATCTCGGCCTGCCAATCGCCTCCGCCTGCGTGGCGGGCTGCCAGAGCCACCCCGTACGCAGCACTGATGCCAATGGCTGGTGCCCCGCGCACCACCATATCCGTTATGCACTGGGCCACCGCCGACGCGCCATCCGCAACAATCCAGTGCTCTTCCGCCGGGAGCAGGCGCTGATCCAGCAATTCAAGCCTGTCTCCGTGCCAGCGCATTGCTACCGTCCCGATGGAACGATTGGAAGATCGACCTGCCATAAACAACTCCCGAACCAAAGAAAAACAGCGAGTATAGCCCTATCAAACCAGATTGACTGCCCTGATTTGAAGAGGCTTGATGAATGTCTGGAAAATCGCAGCACAGCGGCCACCACCGGGGTAGTTCTGCCTGACCGCGCTGGTTATACTTGCCCATTGAATTTCAAGGCGCCTCCGGTGCCCCGAACCCGCAAGGCAGGTTAATGACGGCAGAAACCATCACCGCAGCCGATACCCGAATCAACGCCCGCTGGCTGATTCCCGTCGAACCCTTCGGGGTTGTTCTTGAACACCAGGCCGTGATCCTTCAAGGCAGCCGAATTCTGGCGATCGTGCCGCAGGCTGAGGCAGACCAGAATTATCGCACCCGGGAAACCCTCGACCTGAACCAGCATGTTGTCCTGCCCGGGCTGATCAACCTGCACGGCCACACCGCCATGTCCCTGTTCCGGGGCCTGGCTGACGACCTGCCATTGATGACCTGGCTGAATGATCATATCTGGCCTGCAGAGGGCAAGTTTGTCAGCGAGCAGTTCGTGGCAGACGGCACGCGCCTGGCCATGGCAGAGATGCTCCGCACCGGCACCACCACGTTTTCGGATATGTACTTCTTCCCGGAAGTGACTGCCCAGGCAGCCCACGACACCGGCATGCGTGCACAGATCTGCTTTCCTCTGATGGATATGCCAACGGTATGGGGTTCAGGGCCAGAAGAATACCTGCGCAAAGGTGCGGACCTAATTGAACAATGGCAGCGGGATGACTACATCATGCCTGCCATTGGGCCCCACGCCCCTTACACCGTTTCCGACGGTCCTCTGGGTGCCGCCGTGGAATTAGCGCAGCAAACCGGTGCCGCCATTCAACTGCATTTGCACGAAACCGCCTTTGAAGTAGCGGAAGCGGTAAAAGCGAGCGGGCAGCGACCACTGGCGCGTATGGCAGACCTGGGTGTTCTCGGCACCAATACGCAGTGTGTACACATGACCCAGATCGACGAATCCGACCTGGCTCATCTGAAAAAGACCGGCGCCCATGTTGTCCATTGCCCGGAGTCCAACCTGAAACTGGCGAGCGGGTTCTGTCCGGTGCAGAAACTGCTGGATCACGATATCAATGTCACCATCGGGACCGATGGGGCCGCGAGCAACAACGATCTGGATCTGTTCGGCGAACTGAAAACCGCCGCAATGGTAGCCAAGGCTGTGGCGGACGATGCGGCAGCCCTGTCGGCTCACAAAGCGCTGGAGATGGCGACCCTCAGTGGTGCCCGAGCCCTGGGGCGGGACCACGACATCGGCTCCCTGGTGGCGGGCAAACTGGCAGATCTGATCGCCGTCGACTTGAGCGACCCCTATCTGCAGCCTGTCTACGATCCCGCTTCGCACCTGGTCTACAGCAACCACGGCCGGGCAGTAAGCCACAGCTGGATTCATGGCGTACCACAATTACAGGATGGCAGGCTAACCCGCATAGACGTACCAGATCTGGTTCTGCGGGTGAACGAGTGGCGCAAACAGATTCTCAGCTGATTATCCGGAGTAACCCCGAACATGAACAACCAGAACGTAGACCAGAACGAGATTGCGAAATTCGAGGCGCTCGCCAGCCGCTGGTGGGACCCGACCAGTGAATTCAAACCCCTGCACGACATCAACCCGTTGCGACTGAATTACATCGACGAGCGCGTCTCGCTGGCCGGCAAACGGGCTCTGGACGTTGGCTGCGGCGGCGGTCTGCTGTCCGAAGGCATGGCACTTCGGGGCGCCCATGTTACCGGTATCGACATGGGCGAGGCGCCATTGTCGGTGGCCAAGCTCCATGGCCTGGAGTCCGGCGTGAAGGTGGACTATCGACAGACCACCATTGAGGAACTGGCGCGGGATCCTGAACATGCCGGCCAGTATGACGTGGTTACCTGTCTGGAAATGCTCGAACATGTACCCGACCCGGCATCGGTTATTCGAGCCTGCGCCAGTATGCTGAAACCCGGCGGCCACCTGTTCGTGTCGACCATCAATCGCAACCCCAAGTCGTTCCTCTTTGCCATTGTCGGTGCCGAATACGTTCTGAACTTATTGCCCAAGGGCACCCATGAGTGGAAGAAGTTTATCCGTCCATCGGAGATGTCCGACCATCTTCGCCATGCCGGGCTGGAAGTCCGCGAACTCACCGGCATGACCTACAACCCTATCACCAAGGTGTACAAGCTTGGGCGGGATGTAGACGTCAATTACCTGATGCATGCCCGGGATACCCGTGAAGACTGAGCAGACACCGGCGGCGGTGCTCTTCGACCTGGACGGCACCCTGATTGACACCGCCCCGGATTTCATCCGCTGCCTGAACCAGCTCCGACAGCAACACGGCATGCCGGCACTGCCCGCAGAACAGATCCGGCGCTCGGTTTCCAACGGCGCCCGGGCGATGATTCGGGTGGGATTCGGGCTGGAGCCCGAACACGAGGGTTATCCTGAAAAGCACACGGCCTTTCTCGATCTCTATGAAACCGGTGTGGCCGTTGAAACCAGCCTGTTCCCGGGCATGGACGAGTTGCTGAGCAGCCTTGAGAGCCGGGGCATTCCCTGGGGGATTGTCACCAACAAGCCCGCACGCTTCGCAGTGCCCCTGATCGAAGCCCTGGGCCTGGCGCAACGCTGTGCCGCCCTGATTTGCCCGGACCATGTGGCTGAACGCAAGCCGCACCCGGAGTCACTGCTGCTGGCCTGCCGTCAGATTCAGGTGGAACCGATAAAATCTGTTTATGTCGGTGATCATGAACGGGACATTGAAGCGGGCCGGAACGCTGGAATGCACACCATCGCGGTGCGTTACGGCTACATAGAGCAACCGGAGACCGTTGACCTGTGGCAAGCCGACCGCATCGCCGATACCGTCAGCGACCTGACAAAGCTGTTACAATAGCGCCCAATTATTTTCGACCGGGCTGGCCAAGGCCCGGTCCGGCCTGATTTACGGAGACAGGTTATGCAAGATTACCAGGCACCCGCCGATCTTCTGAAAGACCGCATTGTCATGGTAACCGGTGCCGGCAGTGGTATCGGACGCGCTGCCGCCAAAGCCTATGCTGCCCATGGCGCCACCGTCATCCTGGTTGGGCGCACGGTCTCGCGGCTGGAGGAAGTCTACGACGAGATTGAAGCCGCTGGCCACCCCAAACCTGCCATCGTGCCTATGAACTTTGAAGGGGCGGCGGTCAAGGATTATGAAGAGCTGGCCATGACCCTGGAAGACAATTTCGGTCGCCTGGATGGCCTCCTGCACAATGCCGGCATTCTGGGTGCTCGAAGCCCGGTTGAGCTGTACGATCCGGAAATCTGGAACAAGGTCATGCACGTGAATGCCACTGCGCCATTCCTGCTGAGCCGGGCGATGATTCCGCTGCTGCGCAAATCCGATGACGCCTCCATGATCTTTACCTCTTCCGGCGTTGGCCGGCAGGCACGGGCATACTGGGGCGCCTACGCCGTCTCCAAGTTTGCCGTTGAGGGCCTGGCCCAGTTACTCGCCGACGAACTGGACGACGAGCGCCACAATATCCGGGTAAACAGCCTGAACCCGGGCGCGACTCGCACAGGCATGCGGGTGCTGGCCTACCCGGCGGAAGATCCGAAGAAAAACCCGGACCCGGAGCAGCTCGTGCCCGTTTACCTGTATCTGATGGGCCGGGACAGCAAAGGCGTTCATGGCCAGCAAATTGACGCGCAGCCGAAAAAATAATGGAACTGCTTTTTTACACCACAACCCAGTGCCATTTGTGCGAACTGGCAGAGGCGCTGCTGGTCAGCACCCCGATGCCCGAGCCCATTCCGGTGGATGTGGTGGACATTGCCCAGTCCGAAGCCCTGGTGGAGCGCTACGGCACCCGCATCCCGGTGCTGCGCCGCAACGACACCGGGGCTGAGCTGGACTGGCCGTTCACCAGGGACCAGTTACTCACGTTTCTGCAATGAGGATCCTCTGACATGCTGATGATCATCTCCCCTGCCAAGACTCTGGATTATGAGAGCCCCCTGGCAACGGAAACCCATACCCAACCGGACTTCCTGGACGATGCCTGTGAACTGATTGACCAGCTCAAGGAGCTGGAACCACATCAGGTCAGCAACCTGATGAGCATCAGCGACAAACTCGGGCAACTGAACGCCGAGCGCTTCCAGAGCTGGCGCACACCGTTTACGCCGGATAATGCCCGGCAGGCCGTTCTGGCGTTCAAGGGCGACGTCTATACCGGTCTGGATGCCGAGAGTTTCAGTAGTGAGGATTTCAGTTTTGCCCAGAAACACCTGCGGATTCTCTCCGGCCTCTACGGACTGCTGAAACCGCTGGACCTGATGCAGCCCTACCGACTGGAAATGGGCACCCGGTTTGAAAATACCCGGGGCAAAGACCTGTACGCGTTCTGGGGCAGCAAGATTACCGATGCCCTGAACCAGCTACTGGCCAGCGACGACAAGGTGCTGGTGAATCTGGCCTCCAACGAATACTTCAAGAGCGTGCAGAAAAAACACCTGGACGCCCGCCTCGTTACCCCCCAGTTCAAGGACTGGAAAAACGGCCAGTACAAGATGATCAGCTTCTACGCCAAGAAAGCCCGGGGGCTGATGTGCCGTTACGCCATCCAGAATCGAATTACCCAGGCTGATGATCTCAAAGGCTTCAACCTGGAGGGGTACTATTTCAGCGAAGACCAATCCGATAACAACAACTGGGTTTTCCTGCGGGACGAGCAGTAGTCAGGCGGTTTTCCGACCTGTGTTTAACACCTTCAGACATCTGTTGATATCGGAGTAGCAATGAACGAAGCAGTATTTTCCCAGATCGCCATGCTGGTGTTTCTGACCGGCCTTATTGCCTGGATGGGCTTCATTGTTTGGGATCTGGCCAAGAAATCCCAGGCCGGCAAATTCGGCACCATCGCCCTGTTCACCGTGCTTGGCGCCGGTGTTGTCGGCTTTATCGTGAAAACCGTGCTGGTGGAGGTTATGCAGATCTGACCGGCCTGCCGTCACTTTACGGCTACCGCCTGGTAGCCGTATCATCCCTTCCCCTTTTTTCGATTCGACAAGCTCCGACCTGACGCAAGGATTCAGACCCATGTGGTTTCGTAATGCCCGTGTTTTCCGTTTCACCAAACCTTTCGATATTTCCGCAGAAGCGCTGGAAGAGAAACTCCAGGCGGACGCATTCAAACCCTGTGGTCCTCAGGAAACCAATCGCCAGGGCTGGGTTCCGCCCCTGGGTAAGCATGGCGACCAACTGGTGCACAGCGCCAACGGTTATCACCTGATTGCCCTGAGAAAAGAAGAGAAGATCCTGCCCGGGCCGGTGGTGAAGGAAGCTGTGGAAGAGCGTGCCGAAGCCATTGAGCTGGAGCAGGGCCGAAAGGTGCGCCGGAAGGAAAAAGACGAACTGAAAGAACAGGTGATGCTGGAAATGCTGCCCCAGGCGTTTTCACGCAACCGCCGATGCTTTGCTTACCTGGCCCCTCAGGACGGCGTGCTGGTGGTTGATGCCGGCTCTGCGAAACAGGCCGAAGATCTAGCCTCCACCCTGCGCAAGAGCCTGGGATCACTGCCTGTGCGCCCGCCGGCGGTTGAGCAATCCCCCGCCTTCACCTTCACCGGCTGGCTGAACGAAAGCATTGATCACCCTGCCAACATTACCCTGGGCAGCGAATGCGAACTGAAAGACCCGTCAGAAGATGGCGGCGTGGTACGCTGTAAAGGCCTTGATCTCAGAGCCGACGAGATCCGCAACCACCTGGAAGCTGGCATGCAGGTGACCAAGCTGGCCCTGACCTGGGACGACAATGTCTCGTTCGTACTGGACGAAGAGCTGGGCATACGCCGGCTGAAATTCGGTGAAACCCTGCAAGAGCAACTGGACGACGTCGATGTCGACGACGCCCTGGCCAAGTTTGATGCAGCTTTCACCATCATGACTCTGGAGCTGTCACGGCTGATTCCCGGGCTGCTGGAAGCCCTGGGCGGAGAAGATCGCTCCGCCATCGTCGAGGAGTAAAGGAACGGGGGGCTACAGATGCCCCCCTTTGCCGAGCCGTTCCTTCTGCCAGTCTTTCTGCGGCTCGTTCAGTACCAGCCGCAGATCCATCACTTCTTCCTCCGGGTTGTATTTGATTTCGAACCCCAGATGCTCGGCCAGCTGCAACATCGGCCGGTTGTCCGGCAACACATTGCCGATCATTTCCATGGTGCCCCGGGCACGGCAATAATCAATCATCTTCTGCATAAGGGCCACGCCCAGGCCTTCGCCTTTCATCCGGTCATCTACCATGACGGCGAACTCGCAACGCAGATTGTCGGCATCGGTCCAGGTACGCACCGTACCCAGGGTCTCCTCGCCTTCACCATCTTCACGGGGCGCATTGGCGATGAACACCATTTCCCGGTCATAGTCGATTTGCACCATCTGGGCCACGTCTTCCCGGGAAAAATGCTTGCGGTACTGGAAGAATCGGTAACGGATGGATTCCGGAGACTGATGCTCGTGAAACAGCCGATGAGCAGGCTCATCCTCCGCCAACACCGGGCGAATAATCACGCGGCGACCGGATTTGGGCAATACCAGCCACTCCTCCAGCTCTCGCGGGTAGGGCTGGATAATGGGCTTGATCGGATGTTCATCCAGGTCAATGGCGATGTTTACAGCAACGGCGCCCTGCTCGTTGAACAGCAATGGCGAGATTTCCAGCCCCTTGATCTCCGGTATATCGATCACAATCTGTGACAGCGTCACCAGGGTTTCGGACACCGCCCGGATATCCTCTTCCGGCTTCAGGCTGTGTTCTTTAAGCAGTTTGTACATGTAAGTACGCCGCAGCAGCTCGCGGGCCAGCACCATGTTCAGGGGCGGCAAGGCAATCTGGCGATCGGTCATGATATTGATCTGGGCACCGGCTGCCCCGCAAACCACCAGCGGCCCGAACACCTCATCACGAGTGATCCCCACACTGAACTCGATGCCGCCAACATGCTGGTAGGAACGCTGGACGGCAAAACCCAGGAAGCCGCTTTTCGGGAAATGCTCCCGATATTCGTCCATCAGGAAGCGGCAGCTGTCGATGATCACCTGTTCGCTGTTGAGCTTTTTCACCGTGCCCTTATAGCGGCGCTGGGTCGGGCTCAGATCCAGGAAGGGATAACACACATCTTCGTGGATAACAGTTACATCAATGGGGCGGCGCTCGACTGCGAAGACCTCCAGCACCTCTTCCACGTCATCACAGTAGACGGTTTCAATGGTATTGATGCCATAGTCGCAAATCACCCGCCGGGCTTCCCGGTTAGACAGATGCCGCCGGCCATCCCGCAAGGCCCTGGCGACCAGTTTGCGGGTGTTGGCCCGGTCGGCGAAGTGGTCTGTAAACGATTCGGGCGTCTCGGTCAGCAGCCGCTGGATGCGCTGATGCCGAACATGCTGCATGAACGCCATCACCGCTTTTTCCGGGTTAAAGAACGATGGCAACCCCGCCCGGTAAAACTCTTCCCGGGAATCCATCACCGTGCTCTGCCCCAACCAGCAGGTAAAGATGTTCAGGCGGGTGCCCTTGGACGCCTGCACCACGGAATCGGCAATCTGCAGGCTGTCTTCGATCAGTGTGGGTGCGTACATCACCAGTACGTTAGCCACGTTAGGGTCCTTCGCCAGAATCTTGATAGCCTTGCCATAGAGCTCGGGCGTGGCATCATAGTTAAGGTCAATGGGGTTCTTGCGGGTCCAGTACGGCGGCAGCAGTTCTCCCAGTTCCCTGACCGTATCTTCCGACAGCTCCGCCAGTTCACCGCCGAGATCCGCCAGCCGATCCACCGCCAATACGCCGGGGCCCACGCCGTTGGCCATGATGGCCAGGGATTCCCGACGCAGCGGGCGCATCCGGGTCAGGGTTTCCAGGGCATCAAACATCTGGCCAAGCCCGTCCACCCTCAACACACCGGCGCGCTGAAGCATGGCATCGTAGACCGGGTCGCTGCGTTTGATACCAGCGGGCAAGGCATGGGTAAACCACTCGGATTCGGGCACCCGTCCGGATTTCACCGCAATCACAGGCTTGGTTCGGGAGGCCACCCGCACCGCTGACATGAAACGCCTGGGATTGGGGATGTTTTCAATGTGCAGAAGAATCGCCCGGGTCTGGGTGTCCTGGGCCAGATAGTCGATCAGGTCGTCGTGATCGATGTCCATGCCATCGCCCAGGGTCAGGAAGTAAGAGAAGCCCACCCCCCTGGCAAAAGCCCAGTCCAGCACCGAACTGGCAATGGTGCCGGACTGCCCCACGAAGGCAACGCGGCCGGGAATGGCCCCCATATGGGCATAGGTGGCGTTCAGATGCCGCGCCGGCACCATCAAACCGATAGTGTTGGGGCCCAATACGCGGATGCCGGTCTCCCGGGCGGCATCGCGCACTGAATACATCAATGGCTGGCCGGTTTTACTGTGAGTCCGGGACATGCCCCCAGTCATTACAATGGCGGTGCGCACGCCGCATTCACCGAGTTTCCGGATCATTTTCGGCACCGTGTCCGGCGGGGTACAGATGATCGCCAGGTCCGGACTGAAATCCAGTTTGGACACTTTGCGCACACAGGGCACCCCGTGCACGTTTTCGTAGTCGCTCTGGTTGACCACCACGAGCCGGCCCGGATAGCCGCCGCCCAGCAGGTTCCGCAACACCATACCCCCGAGGTTGTCAGCGCGTTCCGAGGCGCCAATAACGGCAATGGATTCAGGATTGAACAGGCTTTCCAGATAGCGGGTACTCAACGCGGCTCTCCCAGTGGTGTGCGCGACAGGAATGTACAAACTTCAATAAAACGGCTTGCTTATCAGTGTATACCTTATCTTAGGTGGCGATTTCATGATGTAAATCGACTAACGAGTTATTAGACCAAAGAAATACGACAGGCTTCGGTTATCCCTGATAACATGAAAGCGATAATAAGCATATTCAGGTTCAGGCATTACCCATGACCACGGCATTTTTTTCCCACGACGACTGCAAGAAACACAACATGGGCCCGGAGCACCCGGAAAGCCCAGAGCGTCTTTCAAGCATTCTCGCCTACCTCGCGGATACCAACCTGCAACAGGAACTGGACTGGGTTCGTCCGGAAGAAATCACCCGGGACCAACTGCTGACCGTGCATCCGGAAAGCTATCTGCACCAGCTGGACCTGATGCAGCCAACCCGGGGCCGGGTGTTCACCGACCCGGACACCGCGATGATGCCGGACACCCTGAGAGCGGCGAAGCTGGCCGCGGGGGGCAATGTGCAGGCTGTCGATATGGTGATGAGCAGCCAGGTAACCAACGCTTTTGTCTGCGCCCGGCCACCGGGACACCACGCCGAACGCGCCAAGTCGATGGGGTTCTGTTTCTATAACAATATCGCCCTGGCGGCGATGCGGGCGCTCACCTTCCATCACCTTGAGCGGGTGGCCATTGTCGATTTCGATGTGCATCAGGGTAACGGCACGGTCGATATTGTCAGTGGTGATGAACGCATACTGATGTGTTCCAGCTTTCAGCATCCGTTTTATCCGCATTCCCACGTGCACCGGCAGGCCGACAATATTGTCAATGCGCCGATTGCAGCCGACTGCTCAGCGACTGAGTACCGCAAGACGGTTGAAGCCGCCTGGCTCAAGAAACTGCAGGATTTTCGTCCGCAACTGGTGTTGATCTCGGCAGGCTTTGACGGGCATCGGCTGGACCCCATGGCGGAGCTGAACCTGGAAACCGAGGATTATCGCTGGTTAACGGAAATGCTGGTGAGTGTCGCCCATGACCACTCCAACGACCGCATCATCTCCACGCTGGAAGGCGGGTATCACCTGAAAGCCCTGGCAGAGGGTGTGTCCGCGCACCTGGAAGTCCTGAACGCAGTGTATTGAAACTCGGGATGGCGTGTTCCGGCTATCCCGAAAACTCGCTTCCCATACCGTTAGCCTGCAGCAGTTCCGGGCGCTCACCCTGGCGTTGCAAACGAATGGTGGTGCGGCGGTTATCAGCCGGCTGGCGGGAAACCGGATACTGATCACCGTGGGCCCGGACCGTCAGCATAGTCTCATCAATTCCCCTGGATTTGAGATACTCGGCCACCACGTTGGCTCTTTCCTCCGACAGCGCGCGGTTATCAATCCGGCTACCAATACTGTCGGAATGGCCGTCCACGAAGATTCTTTCTACCGTGCTGTCGGCCATCACGTAGGTCACAATATTGTCGAGCAAGTTCATGTCTGCCTGTGACAGGCTGGTACTCCCGCTGGCAAACGGAACCCGGCTGCGCCGAACCTGGTCGAAGTTAACCGGCAGCAGACTGGCAACGCATTCACGATAGCCGGCGTACGGGCCGGAAAAATTCACATTCGACAACTGCACCCGCACGGGCTGGCCGCTGTATACCGCGGCTCGGGTTACTGTCGGCTGCATACCTCGGGACAACCCCTGGGCAATCAACACCGCTTCCCGATTCCCCAGGTTCACCGAGCGGGGACTATCCGTTACCTGCACAGCACCAATGGGGCTCGGTGGAACTCCTGGCCGCCAGGGCGGAGCTTCGACCACTAACTGGCCCTGGCCGGGGCGCATCACACTGAGATCCGATTCGAGATAGAAACGCAGGTCTTCCCCTGCCCGGTGCCTGAGCACGGCGCGGCCAAAGCCAGGGACCTCATGGACAAGGGAACACTCAAAGACCGACTCGGAGAGATACCACTGGCTGTTTTCAATACCGGCACCATAACTGGATGACAGCACAGGCGCAGAGGGCAATGACATTAACCCTGCCGTCGCCAGCAATTTCAGCAATCTGCTCTGCCTGAAGAACCAATTGGGTGAAACCATAGGAATGCCCCGTGGAGCCTTTAAACCAGTGAACTAACCGGTTAACGGCGACCCGACCGGGAACTTGAGCCGGATAACTTACGATCAGGTTAAAAACATCTGCTTTTCGCTTCTGATATAATCCGCGAAATTTTGCGCTCGCTTTCGGATACCTTCTCATGACCCGACAGATAACCATCACACGCCCGGACGACTGGCACCTGCACGTGCGCGACGGCGACATTCTGAACGATGTGGTGCCCGCCACCGCCGCCTGCTTCGGCCGCGCTATCATCATGCCTAACCTGGTACCGCCGGTAACCGATGCCAGCGCAGCCATGGCATACAGGGATCGCATTCTGGCCGCGGCCCGGGGAACGGACTTCCAGCCCCTGATGACCCTGTATCTGACCGAGAGCACCACCGCCGAGACCATTCGCGAAGCCAAAGCCGCCGGCGTAGTGGCAGCGAAACTGTACCCGGCTGGCGCCACCACCAACTCTGCCTCCGGCGTAACGGACATTCGCAATATCTACCCGGTGCTGGAGGCGATGGCGGATTGCGGCATGCTGTTGCTGGTACACGGCGAGGTGACCGACAGCGACATCGATATTTTCGATCGGGAAAAGGTGTTTCTGGAGCGGGTTCTGGCACCAACGCTGACTGCGTTCCCGTCGCTCCGGGTGGTTCTTGAGCATATCACCACTGCCGATTCGGCCGAGTTTGTCCGTAACCATCAGGGCAATAACCTAGGGGCAACTCTCACACCGCAGCATCTGATGTATAACCGCAATCACATGCTGGTCGGCGGTATTCGCCCACACCTTTACTGCCTGCCCATCCTCAAGCGCAACAAGCATCAGGAAGCGCTAAGAGAGGTCGTGGCCAGCGGCGATCCCCGCTTCTTCCTGGGCACGGATTCTGCCCCACACGCGAAAGACAAGAAGGAAGCCGCCTGCGGCTGTGCTGGCTGTTACTCCGCCTACGGCGCCATCGGCCTGTATGCCGATATCTTCGAGGAACTGGGCATTCTGGACAAGCTGGAAGCCTTTGCCAGCTTCAACGGCGCCGATTTCTATGGCCTGCCCCGGAACACCGACACCGTGACGCTGGTGCGGGAACCCTGGACCATGCCGGAGAACCTGCCTCTGGCCGGCGGCGGAATTGTTCCGTTGAAGGCTGGCGAAACCGTTAACTGGCGCCTGGCGTAAACCCTATTCATTCACTACCACGAACATCGGAGTTCGAGTGTCAGACGAAAACAAACAGCCCCACCCCATGTCCCAGCGCTTTCGCGGCTTTCTGCCGGTGGTGGTCGACGTGGAAACCGCCGGCTTCAACCCGGAACGTGATGCTCTGCTGGAAATCGCTGCCGTAATGCTGACCATGGATGAGGATGGCTGGCTGCGCCGGGGCGAAACCCACGTGCAGCAGATCGACCCGTTCGAAGGCGCCAATCTGGAGCAGTCGGCCCTGGATTTCACCGGTATCGATCCCTGGAATCCGGAGCGGGAGGCGGTACCGGAACGGGAAGGCCTGAGCGAGATTTTTTCTCCCATCCGCAAGGCGGTAAAAGAACACGACTGCAAGCGAGCGGTACTGGTGGGCCACAATGCCACGTTTGACCATAATTTCGTTTTCGCGGCAGCGCTGCGGGCCGATATCAAACGCAACCCGTTCCATCCATTCTCGACATTTGATACCGCTACCCTGGCGGGCCTCGCCTACGGCCACACCGTGCTGGCCCAGGCCTGTAAACTGGCGGGCATTCCCTTCAGCAACAAGGAAGCCCACTCGGCGGCCTACGACGCGGAAAAGACAGCAGACCTGTTCTGCGGCATCGTCAATCGCTGGCGTGAACTGGGCGGGTTTCCGCCGCCGCCAATCGAAATTGCCGAAGAACCCCAGGAATGAAATCGCCAACCTGAAAAAAAACCCGCCGAGGCGGGTTTTTTTCTTGGTTTATAACGACGATTACCAGTATATCCCCCGCATAATCGCCGCAAAGGCCACCTGCTCGGTAGAGACTTTCGGCTTTTCGCCGGACTTGCTGCCAGCGGCTGCTGGAGAATCCGGGAACATCCGGTAGCCAGTGTTCATAATGATCTCACCCATCTTCGGTGCCAGCGCATGCAGAACCTGCGCGAACACGCCGAGACGGGTGGCAATGCGCTTGGGCCGGTACACAATCGCATCCGCCACCATCTGGGCGGCTTCATCCGGCGTCAGCGTCGGCACGGAATCGTAGATCTTGGTGGGCGCGATCATCGGCGTTTTCACCAACGGCATGTTGATGGTGGTGAAGGTCACGTTGCGATCCGACCATTCCGCAGCGGCACAGCGGCTGAACGCGTCCAGTGCGGATTTCGAGGCGACATAGGCCGAGAAACGCGGAGCGTTGGTAAGTACCCCGATGGAAGAAATATTCACCACGTGCCCGCGGCGACGCTCCAGCATGGCTGGCGCAAAGCCCATGATCAGCCGAACGGAGCCAAAGTAGTTCAGCTGCATGGTCCGCTCAAAATCGTGGAACCGGTCAAAAGACAACGCCAGCGAGCGGCGGATGGAGCGACCCGCGTTATTAACCAGTACATCCACGTGGCCGTGATTATCGAGCACCGTCTTCACAAAGCGGTCGCAGTCGTCCATGTCCGAAAAGTCGCACTGGTACGCATGCACGTTGCCACCCTTGGCCTCCAGACTGGCCGCCACTTCATCCAGAGTTTCCTTGGTGCGCGCACCAATGACCAGAATGGCACCGGCCTCTGCCAGTTTCTCTGCCGTTGCCAGGCCAATACCCGAAGTTGCGCCGGTGACCACGCAAACCTTACCTTCAACCGTGCCCTTGAGGGTGCGGTCCTTGAACAGGTCCGGGTCCAGATTGCGCTCCCAGTAGTCCCAGATCACCGGGGCATAGGACGGCAGACGCGGCACCTCAATGTCTGTGCCCTTCAGAACCCGCTCCAGCTCCCGGGTATCGAAACGGGTCGGATAATTAATGAAGGACATCACCGAGGGCGGAATGCCCATGTCATCCAGAAGCGCACCAGTAATGCGCTTGACCGGAGGCAGATTCTTGATGCTCTGGCGAATAAACGGCGGAATAAAACCGAACATCCGGGAATCGATACGCATACCCATGCGGGGGGCATGGCCGGCCTCGCAGAAGATATTGAGGATCTCACCCACCTTGTACGGATCGGAGTCCACCAGATGGAAACAGTTGCCATCTTCGCCTTCCAGATGGGCAATGTGATCCAGTGCATCGACCACGAAATCCACCGGCACAATGTTCAGCCGGCCACCTTCAATACCGATGGTGGGTACCCACTGGGGCAACGCGTGACGGATCTTCTGAATCATCTTGAAGAAGTAATAGGGCCCGTCCACCTTGTCCATTTCGCCGGTTTCCGAATGGCCAATGACCATACCAGGGCGGTAGATGCGGAACGGAACCTTGCATTCTTCACGCACAACTTTTTCGGATTCGTGCTTGGTGCGCAGGTAAGGATGATCAAGCTTCTCGGCTTCTTCGAACATATCCTCCCGGAAGATACCCTTGAACAGACCCGCTGCCGCGATGGATGACACATGATGGAAATGCTTGGCGCCCATGGCTTCGGCGGCCTGAACAGCCGCCCTGGTGCCTTCGATATTGGTGGCGGCCTGGGCTTCTTCGTCTGCGCCCATGTCGTAGACCGCGGCAAGATGGAATACGTGGTCGATATTTCCTTTCAGTGATTTCAGCGTTTTCGCGTCAATACCAAGGTTTTTGCTGGTGAGGTCGCCGATCACAGCCTTCACTTGCTTGTCGTCTGCACCCCAGCGCTCCCGGAGCCGCTCCAGCTTGTCCTGGGACTGCTCGCGAACCAGAACATACACGGTGCCGCCGCGCGCCAAGAGTTTCTCAACCAGAAAACGACCGATAAAACCGGTGCCGCCTGTCAGGAAATAATTCATAGGTACTCCATTCTGCCTGTTGTGTTTTTGTCTTTAACCGACACAGATACGACTAAAGTCGTAGCTGATTCCATCGGTCGGCAATTCTACTTAATTGCAACCCTCATGTATCGAACTTTTTTAGAGCTTTTACTCTGTAACCCATTGTTTTTGTTAGAGTCATTACTCTAAAAGCAGCCAACTCCACCTCACTCCCTGTCCGGTTTATCGACACAATGTGATTGAGATTAGCACAAGAAACCGCGACCACCGCATTGGGTCATTTAATTACGACCAGGCAATGCAAGAGGTTCTTACCAATGACATAATCGGGAACTTCCAGCGCCATCCGGCGTCACTAACCGAGCCAGACATCAAGGTTTAAAAGAAACTCCCATGCCGAAAAACAATCCGAACACCGAACGCTATATTGCCATCGCCCGTGCCTGCCTGAAGGCCATCAACGACACCGCCGCCGACAGTGGTTCCCGGGAAGACAAGATCCAGGCCGTATACCAGGCAATCGACAAGGCGTTTCAGGCCGAGTTTGCCGATTATCGACAGTCCGTTGCGATCATGGCGACGGTGCTGGAGCGGATCGCCTCTGGTGAACTCGACGCTGACCAGGCGGCCAAACTCGCGCGCCAAACCATAGAACAGAAGCCTGACAGCGCCAAAAACAACCAGATGCACTGATCCCTTTTCCGACCTGAACGCCATTCCGGAACCCGAGGCCCCATGACTTCGAAACATCCGTTACCTGTTCGATCTCGCTACGCTCTGCTGCAGAGGCTGTTGCTGGTCGTCACCGTGTTACTGGCTCCACTGGCCACAGCCAGTGTGTCACCCACCCAAAGTCCCAATGATCCGAACCAGTATCGGTTCATCGAACTCGACAATGGCTTGCGGGTGATCCTCGCTTCGGACCCGGAAACAGACAAAGCCGCCGCCTCCATGAACGTTGCCGTGGGCAGCGGAAACGACCCGAAAGAGCGGGCTGGCCTGGCGCACTTTCTCGAGCACATGCTGTTTTTGGGCACCGAGAAGTACCCGGAGGCAGGCGAATACCAGCAATTTATTCGCAGCCACGGCGGCAGTCATAACGCGTTCACAGCGTTTGAGGACACCAACTATTTCTTTGATGTCGAAGCCGAGTTTCTGGAGCCGGCGCTGGACCGGTTCGCCCAACAGTTTTCTCATCCTCTGTTCACGCCGGAACTGGTGGATCGTGAGCGCAATGCCGTCCACTCCGAGTACAGTTCCAAGCTTAAAGATGACGGCCGGCGCCTGCTTTCTGTCAGGAAGGCGGCGGGCAATCAGAAGCATGCCTTCAGCCAGTTTGCGGTCGGCAACCTGGAGACCC
Organism: Marinobacter sp. RI1; assembly: GCF_041155085.1. Lineage (NCBI taxonomy): Bacteria > Pseudomonadati > Pseudomonadota > Gammaproteobacteria > Pseudomonadales > Marinobacteraceae > Marinobacter > Marinobacter sp. RI1. The sequence goes on along the minus strand of NZ_AP031605.1, from coordinate 2,062,331 downwards.
TTGAAAATACCGAAGGCAACCCGCTTCGGCCTGACCTGATTCGTTTCTGGGAAGAAAACTATTCGGCGAACATCATGACCCTGGCAGTCTATGGCCCACAGCCGCTGGATGAGCTGGAACGCATGGTGCATGAGCGCTTTGGCGCCATCGCCAACCGTAACCTTGAACCCAAGGTTCACCCTCACCCGCTGTACGACACCTCCCGGTTGCCAGAGAAAGTGACAGCCGAAACGCTGAAAGACAATCGCAGCATGACGCTGTCTTTTCCGATCCCCTCTCAGCAGCGTTACTACAAAAGCAAACCCGCAGCCTACGTTGCCAACCTACTGGGCCATGAGGGCACCGGCAGCCTGTTTGACGTTCTGAAACGCGCAGGCCTGGTAGAAAGCCTTTCCGCAGGCACAGGGATGGACACCGGTGAACACGCCACTCTCGACATCAGCATGTCGCTCACCCGGGAAGGCCTGGAGCACCAGGATGAGATCGTTGCCCTCGCCTTTGAGTACATAGATCGTATTCGTGACAACGGCATCAGCCAGCAACGCTTCAACGAGATGCGACAGCTGGCCATGATTGATTTCCGTTTCCGGGAACGCGCTGAAGCGCAAAGCGAGGCCATGCGCCTGTCCAGACTCCTCAAGGACTATCCGCCTGAAGATGTTTTAAGCGCCCCCTGGCTGTTGGAGAGGTATGCCCCAGAGCAATACAAGGCGATCCTCGATCAGCTGAAACCAGCCAACCTTAAAGTCTGGGTTGCCGCCCCCAACCTGGACGCGAGCGAGCCGAACCTCACGCAGTGGTATCAGACGCCATGGGTCAGGACACCCCTGAACCTCGATAATCCGGCTGCTCCCAGCCTGGCTGAACAGCTTGCCCTGCCCGAATCCAACCCCTTTGTTCCTGAAGATCTCGAACTGGTGGGGGGGGACAGCATGGCTCACCCGGAGAAAATTGCCGAACTGGACGGACTGGATATCTGGTACGCCCGGGATACCCGTTTCGCCACCCCGAAAGCCAATCTGTTTGTCAGCCTGAGAACGCCGGCAGCGCGGGAATCCGCCCGGAGTTCAGTGCTCACACAACTGCTGGTGGACGCCATTAACAACAACCTCAACGCCTGGGCCTATTCTGCCCGGCTGGCCGGGCTGGACTACAGCGTCTACCCCCATCTTCGTGGCGTTACCATCCGTGTCGGCGGCTACAGCGACAAGCTGCACAAGCTGGCTAACCAGATACTGCTGGAGTTCGCCAATCCCGCCCTTACCGAACAGCGATTCAGGATCGCGCGACAGAACCTGATGGATGCTCTGGAAAACAAGAGCAAAGAACGACCGGTGCAGCAGACTTCGGAATTTGTCCAAACCGCCTTGCTGGAAGGCACGTTTCCCGCGGAGGAGCGCCTGGCCGCTGCGCGCGACGTCACACTGAATGAGCTGAGAGGGTTTGCCGGCAGTTTCCTCGCCCGCACTGATCCCGTCATGCTCGCCCATGGCAACCTGACACAGGCCAGTGCCCTGAATATGGCCAGACAGGTACAGGCTCTGGTGCTGAACGATCACCACCGTACCAACGTGGATCGGGCGCGAATTCGCCAGCTGCCTCCAAGCCAGACCGCCGCGCATCTGGCGGTTGAGCACCCCGATACCGGTTACACCTTATACCTGCAGGGCAACAACACTTCCTACGCCGAGCGAGCCCGATATCGGTTGCTGGCACAAATCATCAGTAGCCCGTTCTATGAGGAAATCCGGACCACGCGCCAGCTCGGATACATCGTCTACGCGACCGCGTTCGAGATTCTGGAAACGCCGGCGCTCGGGCTGGTTGTGCAATCCCCATCCGCTGATGCATCTGCCATCGACTCGGCCGTCAAGGAATTCAGCCAAACCTTTGCGCAACAACTGGCGGAGATGGATGACACCCGGCTTAAGCGGGAAAAACAGGCGGTGATCAGCCAACTGCTGGAGCGTGACCGGCAACTGAGCGAAGTCTCCAGCCGATACTGGCGGGAGATCGACCGGGAAAATGCCGAGTTTAACAGCCGACAAGCCCTGGCCGACGCTATTCGGAACGTATCGCTGGAGGAACTGAAAGAGACCTTCGAACAGGCCATGCTTGAACGACAACGTGCTCTGCTGGTCACCACCGGAGGCGATGCCGTGAATGATGAGGCGATCCTTCAGATCCTGCGGGACCTGGGCCCTGTACCGAAGGATTGACGAGAGATACTACGAACCTGCCCGGCGATCATTCGCCTGCCGGGCAGGTTGTCGGGTTAACAAAGCCGGTTACAGATCCACCGCAAACTGATTGAAATACACCACAGACCCAGTGCCGGTCCCCACATTCAGAATGCTGAATGCCACCTTGCCCTTCTCCTGAATAAAAGCAAACTTGTCGCTTTCATTCTTTACTTCGTAGTTCTCGGTGTCGTTTTTCTTCTCGTTATACACAGACAAGGCTCCGTCCTGGCTGCCATGACGAATCTGGGCCATGGAGACAATAATCTGGGGAATATCCTTTGCCTTGTTGAACGTCAGAATCCAGATGCCCGAGTCGTTGGTGGGCAACATCACCTGCACAAAGCCTTTCTCGGCGCCATCCTGGTATTTAGAGCTGGCCAGGTCGTTCATGCCAACCCAGTAGGAGTACCAGTTGCCTTCCAAAGCAACGTCAATGGTGTCAAATACCTTGACCTTCACACTGTTGTCGGGATCACTGACACCCAGCTGTTTCACAACGGTAGTCAGCAGGGATTTCGTGCCCTCGCCGTAGGAGTCAAAGCCACCAAAACTCTGAGCCAGACTGGCCTGGGAGAAAGACACTACCAGCAACAGCGCAAGCAACTTATAGAACTTCATGCAGATTTCCTTTTTATCCGGTACTTGATCCGACGGCTCCGCGCCATCCCCTGCCTGAAAACAGGCCGAGCCTATGATAGTCAGCGACTACCCACGTGATCTACCCGGAAACGGCAAGACAGTGTGAACAAATGAAAAATGACGGCCTTGAGCCCGCTGCCTCAGGCCGTTATCATACTGCCTCCTTTACGATGCCCCCGTAGCTCATCTGGATAGAGCGTCCCCCTCCTAAGGGGAAGGTAGCAGGTTCGAGTCCTGCCGGGGGTACCACCTTATTTTCAGACTGCCCGCGGATCCGTTTCCCCTACCCCGGGCTGACCTCGGTGCCTGTCGCGAAATGCCACCAGGCTATCCACTTCGGAAAAGTCCACAAGATCACGGAAATCCAGCCAGTCCACCAGACAATAGAGACAGATGGCGGGATAGTTCCACTGTTCAAACTGCCCCGCTTCCACCATAGCTGCCAGGGTTCGCAACGTTGTCATGATGCGTTCGCGCTGAAGGTTGTAGAACATCGCATCCTGGCTGGTATCGATTCCAGACCTCTCAGAAAGCAGCATGGTTACCGCAGAATCATTGGCACCATCAATCAGCGTTAACTGGTTTTCCTGGTCCCAGGTGAGTGTTTCCAGCCCAAGCTTCTGACCAAGATAACGGGCGATAACCCGCGAGTCATAGAGCTCCTGATCACCATCAATCAGTACCGGGATTTTCAGGGTGGGATTAGTACGCCGCAGCTCATCACGGCCTTCGCCATAAATATCGAGATTGATGAACTCGTGCGGTTCATCGCTCAGCAGGAGCCGAATGCGGCGTACGTAGGGCGACGTGGTAGATCCAATCAGTTTCATGATACCTCCAGGGAGCCGGGGTCAGGACCCCAGCAAGGATTCAGGGTCTGTATAGGGGTGCCCGGTAGCGTCTGCGACTTCCCGATAGGTGACTTTCCCCGCAGCGACATTGAGACCGGCCTTCAGGTGCGGGTCTTCCTTCATTGCCCGGTCAGCCCCCTTGTTGGCCAGCGCAACAACATAAGGCAAGGTCACGTTGTTCAAGGCCAGCGTGGATGTGCGCGCGACGGCGCCGGGCATGTTGGCAACACAGTAATGCACAACGCCATCAACAATGAAGGTGGGATCATCGTGCGTGGTTGCCCGCGAGGTTTCAGCACAACCTCCCTGATCAATGGCCACATCAACAATCACGCTGCCCTCGGGCATCCGGCGAATCATATCCCGGGTAATGAGTTTCGGAGCCGATGCACCCGGGATAAGCACGCTGCCAATAACCAGATCGGATTCAGTGACCGCCTGGTCAAGCGTCTGAGTAGTTGAGAACAAGGTGGTCAGACGATTCCCATATCGATGATCGAGTTCCCTGAGCACGTCCATATTGCGATCCAGTACTGTCACCTGGGCCCCCATACCGATGGCCATGGCAATGGCATTCTGACCAACCACGCCCCCGCCAACCACCGTTACTCGCGCCGGTGGGACACCGGGCACACCTCCCAATAACACGCCGCGACCTCCCATGGCCTTTTCCAGGCAGTGAGCCCCCGCCTGAATGGCCATTCGTCCGGCCACTTCCGACATGGGTGCCAACAAGGGCAAATGACCGGTACGGTCAGTCACGGTTTCGTACGCGATACACGTGGCCCCAGAGCGCACCAGATCGTCAGTCTGGGGTTTGTCCGGCGCCAGATGCAGATAGGTGAAAAGGGTGTGCTCCGGCTTCAGCATCGCCCGCTCTTCAGACTGGGGCTCCTTGACCTTCACGATAAGCTCGGCCAGCTCGAAAACTTCCCCGGGGCTTTCCACAATGTGTGCCCCTGCCTGCCGATAATCCTCATCGGAAAAGCCGATGGCGACACCTGCACCAGTTTCGACCAAAACCTTGTGTTTATGGCCACACAATTCATGAACCGCCGCTGGCGTCAAACCAACCCGATATTCGCGGTTCTTGATCTCCTTCGGTACACCAATCTTCATGCGCTACCTCCTTACGGCCGGCCCAAATGGCCCTCTGTTGCAGTGTAGTCAAGGCTATCGGTCAGCACTCACTCCTGATAAATCATCTTGCGCGTCATGCCTCCGTCCACCACAAAATTCTGCCCGGTGACGAAGCCAGCCTCGGAGGAAATCAGGTAAGCCACCAGTGTAGCGATGTCTTCGGGCCTGCCAACGCGGCCGGCCGGATGCTGCTGGTGATCCGCTTCTGACAGAGGCTCGACAGCCTTCTCGCTTCCCTGCCAGTCACGGGTATCTATCCAGCCCGGGCTGATACAGTTCACCCGTATTTCTGGTCCCAGGCTAATGGCCAACGCATGGGTCAGTGCCACAAGGCCGCCCTTGGTGGCGGCGTAGGCTTCAGTATCCGGCTCTGATTGCAGGGCCCGTGTGGAGGCCATATTCACAATCACGCCCCTCGCCTTCCGGAGATACGGTACCGCATGTTTGCTCACCAGAAACGGCCCGGTCAGATTGACATCCATTCGACGCTGCCACTGTTCAAGGCCCAGTTGTTCTATCGGGCCGGTATGAGGGTCCGCAATGCCAGCGTTGTTAATAACGGCATTCAGGCCACCACCCCAGTGCACCGTTTGGGAAATGATATTCTCAACATCCGCTTCGCTGGCAACGTCGCCTGCCAGAAACACGACTTCACCCTCTGCGTTGGCAACCAACTGTTCACCTACGGCTTGGTCAGTATCACAGAATGCCACTTTCCAGCCCGCCGCCGCCAGGTGCAGCACTATGCCTCGGCCAATTCCCTTCGCGCCTCCTGTCACCAGGACTACCTTTTGCATTCGTTCCAAGTCTGCCTCCAACGGTTTCGGTTCCGTCATTACTATTCGGCGGGCTTTGCGCCGGACGGATTGATTGCTGCAGTTTAGCAGCAACTGATTGATACGGTTTTCGCCGAAGGCTGTATCAACAGGTTAGAATGCCCGCCTGCCCACACTACCGGAAACCAACCATGGCCCGCTTTAACGAAATTGGCACCGCAACCATCCCCGGCAACGGCACCCGCTTGCGACTGCTGCAACGTAATGACGAGTTTTCCATCAAGATTGCCGGCGCCCCGGGTGAACTGATGAACAGCCGCTTACATGGTTCGGAGGATGCACTCGCCACCCTCGCCTGTGAACGCCTGAGCCATCTGCCCGCGCCACGGATCCTGATTGGCGGGCTGGGTATGGGCTTTACCCTGGCGGCAGCGCTTTCGGCTACAGGCGATCAGGCTCAGGTGACGGTGGCAGAGCTGGTTCCCGAGGTAGAAACCTGGAATCGCGGACCATTGGGCGCAGCCGCCGGCTACCCTCTGGACGATCCCCGGGCCGCCGTTCACATTGGCGATGTGGCAGAACTTTTGCGGCAGGGCGATGGCAACTGGGACGCCATCTTGCTGGATGTGGATAACGGTCCGGAAGGTCTTACCCGTAAAGAAAACAACTGGATCTACTCTCCGGAAGGCATCGCCGCCGCCCAGAAATCCCTGAGCAACGACGGCATTCTCGCCTACTGGTCGGCCGGTCCGGAACAGGCCTTTACCGAACGCTTGCGGCGCGCTGGCTTTTCGGTGGAACCCGTTGTTGTTAGAGCCCTGCGTCCGGGTAAAGGCGCCCGTCACACAATCTGGCTGGCCTGGTAATTTAGGGGATGGCGGGCGATTCCCGATCGGTTTGTTGCCATACGGTCATTCGAAATACAGGTTCAGGTGTACTAGGGTTACTGATGAAGCCGCTATGTTTTGACGAGGATCTGGTCCTCGGCGAAACACTCAGGAGGTCTTTCCATGAAACCCTCAGTGAGTATTACCGGTGAACAGGAAGCCCATAAAGTAGCCGCAATATTCGAGACAGAAACCGATGCCAACGGCGTTGCAAGGGTGCTGTCGCAGGAAACCAGTCTGGATCACGAGCAAGTCATTGTTGTAAGCCCCCAGGACCAACACCCGGGTGAAGAGCTGGAGCCAGAGAATCAGGGCATATGGCAAACGCTGGTGCGTTCGCATCTCTGGCTCGGTATCGGCGGTGCAGTCGCAGGCTTTATTGTGTTCCTGATACTGAGCGCTATCGGCGTGGGGTTTATTGCCCAGAATGGCGTGGTTGCCGCAGCCGTTCTTGCGGCGCTCGGCCTGATACTTGGCCTGTTGGTGGCTGGAGGCGTTACGCTCCGGCCGGACCACACACCCTATGTTGCCAAAGCGCAGTCGGCTCTAAAGGAGGGCAAGTATGTACTGACCGTGCATGCCTCCAGTTCTGAGCAACTCAAGGAGGCCACGACGGTCCTGAAAAACCGGAACGTCCGGTTAGTGCGCACTATCTGAGCCTCCGCCCCCGGAGCCACGTTATTGATAGCAACCAGAGCACGGTGGCCAGTAGCCAGCGCGTAAGCAACAGCAGTGGCAGCAGTACCAGGAACCATCCTGGCATCTGCACCATCCAGGCCGGCACGCCCAGTACCCGGGCAGCGCCGGCGAATACGTCGTTCAGTAAGGCGGGGTGTTTGACAACGACATAGACCAGAGCCACCGCAGCGGGCCACTTTGCGTTGCTAACCATGACCGAAGCCATTCGCCCGGCCCGCGCGAGGCGGGAAGAATAGGCCGCGGAACGGGCGGTGACACTCGAGGCTCTTGCAGTACCTGCTGCCGCCCGACCGGCTTTCAGGAATTTCACCGCACTGCCAATAATCAGCGCGTCTACGGCGGCCCAGCCGACATCTTCCATGCGGATCGGCTGATCGGTACGGTACCGGGATTCCAGAGTCCGGATGCCACTGGTGAAGAACTGCGTAATGCCCTCTGTAATCCGCTCCGTCCAGATCCACTCTATGTTATTGCCATCGGCCCCCACCACGAACTGGCCCGTGAAATCCTGCCCTTCTTTATTGGCGAAGTTGACGGCATACCAGGCACGCTGTTCCGGCGTCAGGACTTTACCGGTGCCGGCAACCCGGTTCATCATCTCAATCGAGCCAACCGGATTCTGATAAAAATGCATCACAGGAGGCATCAGATACTCGCCATGGGCTCGAAGGGCCTGCCGAAATTCCGGTTCTTCACCAAACAGATCCATTACAAACCTGGTCCACTCGGGGTATACCTGCAACGCGGCCTGAGCTTTCAGCAACAGCAGGCGGTCGTCCCGGTAATCCAGCAGGAGCGCCTGCAGAGCCAAGGCTTCGCCCAGCAGCGGTGATTCCGTACCGAATTCATTCTGGGCATGCAGGCGCACAAGCCGTTCTTCAACCGGTTGCGGTTGCAAGCGTACTGACACCAGAACGGCCACCACCAACGCGAAAAGCGCCAGCCACAATAGTCGCCGTCTGGGCCGGGACTGGAACAGTGCGGGCTCTGTCATTCAGTACTCCTGCTATAAAAACCTCAGTCTACATGGAAAATCTCCAACATGAAGGCTGACACATGTCAACATCGGTTACAGAAAACAACTCTAGGTGGGTATACCCGTTGCAAAAAACGGATACCATGTCCTTATAACCTCGCTTTCGTCCGACGGCACCTATGGATATCTTCGAGCAGAAACGCCGCATTATCACCACTGCCATCGTTGCAGTTGTTCTCACTGGAATCAGTATTGCCGTGGTGGTCTCCACCCCCCTGATCAATCAGATCCATACCCAGGCCGCAGACACTGCGAGCCTGGTGGCCGATGCCAAGGCCGAGAGCGTTCGGGCGGTATTCGATCAGCATCAGGATCTGGCGCGACAAACCGCCAGTCGCTCTGAGCTCGCGCGGGTTATGGTCGAATACAACAGGGGAAACCTGGCACTCGCTGACTTGCGGACCTTTTCTCGCCCCAGGCTTGACGATGCCGCAAAAAACATCGACAACCTTGCCGCCATCGTCCGGTTTGATGCCAGTGGCGCCGAAGTTGTGCGCGTCGGGCCTCTGGACGATCAACTTCCCGCTGACCTGCCTATGCCATCCGGGCTTGATATCCAGTCCTACCCGGTAGGGGTAAATAACGAAGCGAGGCCGTTACTGCACGTCATCGCTGCGATACGCGTGGATGAACAGATCGTAGGCTATGATCTTCTGCTGTTCGAACTCTCCTCACTGATTCCCATCTTTCGCGTGGATGCGGACTCCAGTCTGTGCCTGCTTGATGTCGAGAGAACGCGGCGACTGATCTGGACCGAGGGCAGTCATCAGTTTCAATTGACAACACCCAATGGTTGCCTGGCCGAACAGGAAGGTATCGATTACAAACCAGACCTCGACTTTTTCCGGGCTTCGCTTCCAGACGGCACCCGTGTGCTGGCATTCATAAGACTAGTGGAAGGATATGGCTGGGAAATCCATATGAATGCCAGGACTTCCAGTGTGTTCGGTAAAGTGATCGAAGACATTGTTATCAGTGTTGTGCTGATACTCATGCTCTCCGCCCTTGCCGGCACAATGGTCTGGCGTTCACTGATGCCGATTGTGCATGCACTGGTCAACCAGGCCTCCCAGATTGCCCGGTCTACCGATGAGCTTCGGCTGGCCCAGCAGGTCTTTAACCACACCCACGAAGCCATCGTGATTTGTGACACCGGTTTACAGGTTATTCGTGCTAACCCGGCCTTCAACGAGATTACCGGCGCAACAACGAAGACACTTCGCAATACAAACCTGATGGCATTTATCGACAGTGACAGATGCAAGGAGATAGACCGGGAAGAAATCCACCGGCATCTTGTCGCGGAAAATGCCTGGCAAGGCGAGGTCTGGCTGACCGGGCCCGATAATGATCCGTTCCCCAACCTGCTGACGGTTTCGCCGGTACGCAATGCCCGGGGACAAATCCAGCAACTGATCCTGACCTTCAGCGATATTACCGCACGGGTACAGGCAGAAAAGCAGATGTTCCGGCTGGCACATTTCGACAAACTCACTGGCCTGCCAAATCGCACGGCCCTGGAAACCCACCTGGAACAAGCCATCGAGCAGGCACGGCGCCAGCATCATCACTTCGCCCTGATGTTCCTGGATCTGGACAAATTCAAACCGGTAAACGACACCATGGGCCACCAGGCTGGCGATGAGCTGCTACGGAATGTCGCGAGAAGGCTCAAGCACAGTATTCGGGCCAATGATGTGGTGGGGCGCCGGGGTGGGGATGAGTTCGTGATCATAACCGGGCCATTGACCAACGATGCCGATGCCCAACCCATTGCTCGCAAAATGATCCAGGTGCTGAATGAGCCGTTTCACATTCAAGGCCAGACTGTGCACATTGGTGCCTCGGTGGGAATCGCCTTGTACCCGGACAACGGCCAGACCGCTGAGCTTCTACTGGCCACCGCCGACAAGGCCATGTATTCCGTGAAAACCAGCGGCAGGAACAACCTGGCGTTTGCCTGACCGGCAACTAACTCTGCTCATACTCCTGTACCAACTGGTGCAGGAAATAGCTGCCGGCGGAACTGAGGAAATAGCGCCCCGCCCCGGAGCGAAACAGCAGGTTCCGTTTTTCCAGGTAATCCAGCGCTTCGCTCAACCCTTTCTCGAAACGGGCGGCCCGAAGGATGTCCTGATACTCCTCATCCGCCCCCAGATTTGCCAGATCCTGCTCGTTTAAACCGGCTTCCGGCCGCCCCAGGTAATCCAGATCTCTGCCGCTTCGGGCAAAGTAACGGCCGATCAGAAGCAATACCACCTGCACCCGGAAAGCGTTTTCATCGTGCTCTTCGCTTTCGTCGTCACTGCTCTCTTTCAGGAAGAAAAAGGCGCCGGTTTCATTGAACACCAGGTCGCTACCCAGATGCTCATAGAAAGTACGGAAGTGAGACAGGTGGTTATACAGCAGGTTGTAGAGGGGGTTGGCACGAAGTTCCGAGCGGTTGTTGTCCCACACATCCCGGACAATCACCCGGCCAGCCTGGAACTCCCGGTAGATGGCGGCACTGTGAGCCGGCAGGATCTGCTCGAAGCTGGTCGCGCCCTGCTCGTTCAGGGGGCTCTCTGTATCCCGGGTTTCCACGAAATCAGGCATGGTCTGGCTCTTGTTCTGTATCAGTCGTATTGGTTTCAAGGCGTCGTTTGCGGTACACAAACTGTTCACAGTCCGGCGCCTGTTCCAGGGTGCGGAAACGGTTAGTGGTTGTCACCTGCATACCCTCCGGCGGCGAATTGACCAGCCGGTTCAGGGCTGCCAGCAGGTCCGCAAAACGGTAGCCCGGGATGAAGCCATCCAGCCGGCCGTGAAGCTCCCGCACCAGATCCGCCGTGGGCCGCAATTCCAGGGTTTCCAGCCACTTATACAATTGGTTGATGCGCTGAAGGTCTACCCGGCTTTCGCGCCCGCTTCCGGCCACTTCCTGCAGTACCGGCACTTCGGATTGGCGGCGCAGATCGCTCAGGCGCAGCTCCAGTTCGCTGAACAACAACTGGTAGTAGCTCGACGACTGGCCAAAGGCATAATGCTTGGGCCGCTGCTGTGCCCGCAGGCCCACCAGGAAGCCGGTGCTGCGGGCAAAATCGCCGCCTTCGAGCCATTTTCGGCGCAGGCTGAGGGTTTCGGTGTCGTCTTTGAGCGCACGCAGCTTGCCGTAGAAATGCTCCATGGCGTTGTACTGGGCCATACCCCGGCGGGTTTTGCGCAGGAAGTGTTCGACCTCCTGGGCCACCGCCTGAATGGGCTTGTACAGGGCGTTCAGGCTGATAGAGGAACGGAACAGCTGATCCGCCAGGCTGTGGTCATCGTGGCCCTCCAGCAGGCGCACCATGGCTTCCAGGGTTTCGAACAGATTGCTGCCGTCAGGCAGCCGGGTGTCCGGGTTCAGGAACACCAGCGTGGGTTTGATATGGCGTTCATAAAGGGTCACGATCTGCTCAAACAGATTCTGGCGGAACTCCAGGTACTTCTCCGGCGCCCGGCTGGCATCACCGGACAGGTCCGCCAGCTGGGCACTGATGGTCTGCATGCGCAACACGTTCTGGCGCAACAGGCCGATCAGTTGGCTGACCCGCTCGTTCAGATCGTCCCGCAGCTCGGTGTAATCCGGATCAGCATCACTGAAACTGCTGGTTTCCAGGCGATTGCGCACATCCCGAAGAGTCACCAGATGGCCGCGCAGGCGGGCGTCAGTAAGCTCCTGGTAGAGCGAGGCGTTACAGGCCCGCATCAGATTGATCAGTGCGTCCTGAAATACCAGCCGGCGTTCGCCGTCGGCCTTGATGATGTCGATGATCAGCCCACTGCGAAACAGATTGTCGGTGTTCAGGGCCAGCCGCACCCGCTCCCGATCGGCCTTGCCCAGGCCTCGGGTGTAATCCATCACCTCGGCCACCAGGTCGCTTTCCCGGATGAACCGGGCTTCATTGCGGTCCATGCGCTCGATCATCCGGAACAGGATTTTCGGGTGCTCAAACAGCAGCCGGGTGGTGTCCAGGGTGCTGAAGCGTTTACTCATCCACCGGCTCCAGCAAGCTGTTCTGGGTCTGGTCTGCCCAGTGGCTCAGCGGTTCACCACCAGTAAAACCTTCCGCGCCGCCCCAGAACACCAGAGTGCGTTCCTTGCTGTAGGGCCGCGCGGTGCGCATCTGCCCCACTTCCAGGTGCCGGCCAATCAGGTAGATCACTTCTGCGCTGGCGCTGTGGGTAGCGGCAGAGAACAGGTTGAATCCCTGCTTGCGCAGCCGTTCCAGCAACGACGGCATCTGGCTGATATCCACGCTGGCAAGTTCGTCGAGCACCATGGGGAATGACAGCTGCACGCCAGGGTACAGCACCCGCTTGAGCAGGCGGTAAACCAGCTCCAGGTTGATCAGCGCGGTAGTAGAGGTGGATTGGCCTTTCTTGTCCAGATTGGCGGCGTTCTCCTTGCGGGTGCGGTAGGAAATGCCGGTGATTACCTTGTCCATGGTGAGGCGCTTGCTGCCGCCCTGCTCCCCGAAAAAGTCCGCTACAAACACCCTAAGGCGGTCGTAGAAAGCATCGGACTGAAGCTTATTGCCATACGGATCAATGTTGTTGGCTTCTTCCACCAAGTTACGGAATTTCGGATCGGTGTGAATATCCACCCGGATTTCCACCAGATCGTTGATGCGAACGCCGTCCAGCTCCCGATTGAGCTGGGCCTCAAAGCGGGCGATGTGTTCATGATTGGATTTCAGGGCCTGACGATAACTGGCCACAGTTTCGTTATGGATACCAACCTGCTGCTCCAGTACACTCCAGCGCTCGGCCATGCCGGCGAACAGATCTGAAAGGCTCTTGAAGGTGCTTCGGATAACAGATGATGCCGGGCTGTCTTTCTGCAATTCGCCTTCGGTGTCTTCATGGATACCCAGGTACACAAACTGGCGAAGGTGGTCGAGAATGTTGCGGCGCCGCTCTTCCAGATCATCCAGTTGGCTTTGCAGGTTGTCGAAGGCGGCCGCCGATACGCGATCAATGTTCAGCGGCTGCTCCGCTTCCACCGCTCTAAGGTGCGGGAAGCGGTGTTCCACAGTGCCGACACTTTTACTCAGGGCCGCCAGCTCGCGCTCCCGCTCTTCGATGCGATCTTTCTCCGCTTTTGCTTTCGTGGCTTTCGCCTGAACCGCGTCCTGTTTTTCCTGCTCCAGTCCGGCCTGCTCGTCGAGCTTGGCAAGCTGTTCTTCCGCCGCCTGTTTCTCCTCGGTGGCATCCCGCAGGGTGGTGGCCGCCGCCGGGTAGCGCTGGAGCGTTTCCAGATCTTTCTCGATAGACCGGATTTCTTTCTCCGTGCGCTCGATCAACTGAGGTCGGTCGTGTTCCTGGTTGGCGGTGTCGGCCAGCTCTGAGCGTTCTTTCTCCAGACCATGAAGTTCACCTTCAATATAATGGCGTTGCTCGGCAAAATTGGTGTGCCGGGCAGGCTGGCTCTGGTATTCAGTATCAAACCAGTCAAAGCCGCGATCGTTGGGGGCAAACAGGCGAGCGAAGGCTTCAATGGTGGCTTTGCTATCGGCATCCAGATCCTGTCCGGGGCTTGCCATCATCAGCCGGGGATCAACCGCCCGCAAAGGCGCGGCGGTCGTTTCGTCCAGCTGGTTCTGCAACTGCCACTGCTGCTTGCTTTCCCGGTCTTTCAGGGTTTCCAGCTTGCGCTCCAGATCCTGCTTTTTGCGCTGAATCTGCTCAAGTCGGATTTCCGCCTGGGCGGCGCTTTTCAGGGCAGCAAGATGGCCTTTCTTGCTTTCCAGCTCCTCTGTCTGGATCTCTGCAATTTCCTGCAGGGTCATGTCGCCATACTGCGAGATCAGCAGCTCACCGTCTTTCTGGCTCTGTTCGGCCTGCTTGATACGCCGATCGGCGGAGCGAATCTCGCCCTTCAGGCCGCTGGCCTCCTGCTCCAGTTTTTTCAGGGTTTGCAGCACGTGGCGCAGGGTGTCGTTCTGTTCGTTGAAAGCCTCAAGCGCCGCCCCGCGTTTGGCAGCAATATCGGCCAAGGCGTTGGTCACCCCGTCCCGGAAGGCGGCAAACTCGTGCTGGCTGCGCAGCAGGGTCTGGTAGGCCTGGTAGTCCCGGTTCAGCTTCTCAAACCGGTGTCGCTCTTTCTCGATACGGTTGAGCTGGCTTTGCTGCTGCTTGAGCTGATCGTGGCGATTGAGGAAATCATCGATGTTGAAGTCAAAGGCATCGTCAGCAAACTTCTTGTCCGCTTCGATAATGCTGGCCACGGCGTTGGCCATGGCCTGATCGTCCGCCTTCATCTCGAACAGCAGCAGGATCAGGGTGCGCAGTGATTGCACCCGGCGTTCGTCCGATTCGCCCAGGGGCAGCACGGAGTAACGCACCGCGTCGGCGTTCATCAACTCACTGCTGTAGAGCATGGTTTTCAGTTTGGCCGGGTCGTTGACCAGCCTGGTCTCTTTCGAGAGCTTTTTCAGCGCCTCCGACAGCCGGGTGAATGAGAGCTCCGGCACCGCCTGGCCAATGCCATCTTCATCGTCGCCGTTCCAGAACAAAGGTCGCAACTGGTCGTAACTGACCGGTACAAAGGCCCGGCCGTAGCTAAGCTGGCTTGCGTTGTCGCGATACAGGATCTGGCAATGGCTGCCCGCCGGGTTTTCCGCTTCCATAATCAGGAAGCTGAACTGGCTGGGGAAGTAGTGCTGGAAGCTTTCTTCGTTGGTGTAGAAGCTGCCGGCGCTGGCGTTGCGGAAGGCAAATTTCTTGCGGCTGTTCTTGAAGTTATTCTCTGGCAACAGGAACAGGCGCAGGGAGTTCAGCAAGCTGGATTTACCCAGGTTGCCCGGCCCCAGAATCAGGCCGTGGTTGTCTACCGGAATTTCCACGTAACAGAAGCCGGCGGAGTCCACCAGCACCAGGCGGCGAATGCCGAAGGTGAACGTGCTCGCGCTCGCCTGTGAATCACTCATCCAGAATCATCTCCTGTTCCATGAATTTGCCGGTGGCCCGGAAGGCCTGCGCCAGCGACACAAACTCCAGATCTTCCGCCAGCGACAGGGCTTTTGTAAACCTTTCGGTGGAGTCCGGGATTTTGCGGAAACGGCTCAGCCAAGGTTGCCAGTCAGCCGGCTGCAGATAGCAGGCCTTGTCGCCCAGTGCCGATCGCACCGATGAAAACATCTGCAGGCCGCCGGCATCGTAATCAAAGGCGCAGAGCACCTCATCGTAACTGGTCAGCCAGTTCAAATCCGCAGTACCGGTAATCCGATTGCCGCCACCGAGCACGACATCGCTGTTTGTGAGATCAACTGTCTGGCCCAGGCAGTCACCGGCAAAGGCCAGCATCTGTCGGTAGTAATAAAAATTTCGCTCATTCTCCACCACCAGCACCCGGGGCGCTGGCCGAAAACCGATATCCACCGAATCTCCGGTAATCACCACCGAATCCGGCCGGTTGCCTGTCAGGGCGTGATGATATACCAGCAGAAAACTCACATCGGTGCCGTGGCGGTGGGAATCGCCCTTCTTCGCCGCATCTACTCTGCTAACGGGTGAAGCGGCCTGTCGATGTAACTCCTCAAACGCAGCTTCATCAAGAATGGATACCTGCCAGCGATTGGCGCCAACCTTCTCCGTTGCGAACAGCTCCCGATGCCGCCGACGCTGGGAATCCGGCAGCTTCTTCAGAAAGGCCTCGTAGTTAATCGCCTGGCCCTGAAGGATTTTCTGGAGGTAGTTCTTCAATAGCTCACCTGTCCGCAGATTGTTATTATCGGTCTACCAAAATATGACACCTTATGAGCCACGGAGGGCCCATGCCAACCATCAGTGAATTCTTCGGCATTCTGATACGGATGTATTACGATGACCATAATCCTCCCCATTTTCACGCTTATTATGGGGAACACGAGGCCATCATTCTGATCGAAACGCTGGAGATTGTTGAGGGCAAACTGCCCAAAAGAGCCAAAGCGATGGTTATCGAATGGGCCTTTGAACACCGGCAGGACCTTATCGCAGACTGGCGCCTTGCCGAGCTGCACCAGCCACTGAAGAAGATAGAGCCATTGGAATGAACAGCATGCCCAGAGTCACCCATGTGGAAGCCAAGGCCGATTACGTACTGGCCGTCACCTTCGATGATGGTACTCACGGCGAGATCAGCCTTGCAGATCGTTTGTTTGGCCCGATGTTCGAGCCCCTGAAAGACCCGGCATTCTTTGCTCAAGCAAAAGTTGATGAGTTCGGAGCCATCTGCTGGCCCAACGAAGCAGACATTGCCCCGGATGCTCTCTACCGCAAAATCAAATCTGAACAAACTGGAACAGTATGTCGCTGAAGTACAAGATCGTACCCGTCACACCCTTTGAACAAAACTGCACCCTGCTCTGGTGTACCGAAACCCACAAAGCAGCGGTGGTCGACCCTGGCGGGGACCTGGATCGCATTCTGGCGGCAGCCGAGGACGAAGGCGTGATTCTGGAAAAGATCCTTCTCACCCACGCCCACATAGATCACGCCGGCGGCACGGCGGAGCTGGCCAAATCAGCGGGGCTGCCCATTGAAGGCCCGCACAAGGACGACAACTTCTGGATTCAGGGCCTGGCCATGCAGGCACAGATGTTCGGGTTTCCGGCGCCGGAGGTGTTCACGCCCAATCGATGGCTGGAAAACGGGGATACAGTGACCGTTGGCAATGAAACCCTGGAAGTACTGCACACGCCGGGCCACACCCCTGGCCATGTGGTGTTTTTCCATCGAGGTTCAAAACTGGCCCAGGTGGGTGACGTGCTGTTCAATGGTTCCATTGGCCGCACGGATTTCCCGAAAGGCGATTACAACACCCTGATTCACTCCATCCGGGAAAAGCTGTTCCCTCTGGGGGATGACGTAAACTTCATCTGTGGCCACGGCCCCATGTCTACGTTCGGCCAGGAACGCGCCACCAATCCGTTTGTGTCTGATCACCGGGGCTGAGTGCCCCGGTATATCGCCCATTTCAGCTCTGGGACAGGCGGAACTGCTCGATGGTTTTGCGCAGGGTTTCCGCCATGGACAGCAGATCCCCTGCAATCCGCGCGGTCTCCTGAGCATCGCTGGAGGTCTGCTCAGCAGAGCGGCTGATTTCAATCACATTCTGATTGATGGAGTCCGACACTTCGCTCTGCTCGTTAGCCGCACTTTCCATTTCCTCATTCAGGGCCGTGATCTCACGCACCGCTGCAGCAATAGTTTGCAGCTCGGTTTCCACTTTCAGAATTGAGTCCACCTGATGCTGAGCAAGTTCCGAGGCATGGCGCATGGTACCGACACAATCCACCACCTCTTTCTTCAGTCCTTCAATGGTTTGGCGAATTTCCTCAGTCGACGTTTGCGTGCGCGAGGCAAGCGCCCGGACTTCGTCTGCGACCACGGCAAATCCCCGGCCCTGCTCACCAGCTCTGGCCGCTTCAATCGCCGCGTTCAGGGCCAGCAGGTTGGTCTGGTCGGCGATCTCGGAAATCAGCTCCAGCCGTGAGGCCATTTCCGTTGTCCGCTGATCCAGTTGCTCGATACGCTGAGCACCGTTCTGTACTTCCGCGTTCAGGGATTCAATACCCTGCACCGCATTGCGTGCGAGGTGTTCCCCGGTTTCTGCCGATTTGGTGGTATCCGCCGATTTCCGTGCGGTGGTCACCGCGTTCTCGCGAACCTGCACGGCGGAAGCCGCCATCTCAGTGGTCGCGCTGGCCACTTGGTCGGTGTTGTCTTTCTGGGCAAGAACTTCCCTTTCTGTGGTCTCTGCTTTACCGGCAATGGTACGAGCCGCCGCTTCAACCTGCTCTGCGTTATCCATCACGGTATGCATGCTGGCCCGGATCTTGGCGACCATTCGATTGAAAGCACGGGAGACCGAGCCGATCTCGTCGTTTCGGGTTACGTCCAGTTCAATGGAGAGATCCGAATTACGGGAGATTTCATCCATTCGGTCGTGCAGCCGACGCAAGCGGGAAAACACCAGCCGCCCCAATACCACGGTAGTCAGTATGAAAATAACCACAAAGATCAGAATCTGAATACCGCCACTCACCATCAACTGCTGCTGCAGGCGCGCGTCACTTTTCGCCAGAGAATAGTCGACCCGAATAGCGCCCAGCACGTCCCCTTGCTGGGCCTGATGACAGCCGAGGCAGTTCACGCCCTGATAGTTTTCGCTGGCAATGACCGGCTCAATCAATGTGTAGACACGACCCGCGTCGTTCTCGGAATAGTGTTCAACCCGCTCACCACCCAACGCTTTCATGTCCAGTGGCTCTCGCCGTTGTTCGGCGGCATTCCCTGCACCGTACATGGCATTCAGCTGATCGCTGCGGATCACCCGAACATCCAGTACGTCCTCGGGAGCCATCACCTTCTCCCGTAGAACATCGCGGTTATTAATGGTACCCGTCACCATCATGGTGTTCAGGCCATCGAAAAAGGACTTTGCCAGACCATCCACGTATTTGTGGCTGAACTCCTTGAGGTGGGCTCGCTGGGACTGGGCGCTGTAAACAACTGTAAACACGAGAATGACGGTGAAAGCCGCTGCCAGTGCTGCCAGCAACACAAAACGGATTGAGTATTGTTTTTTCATGTGCCCCCGACAACGGAAGATGATCTGGACATCCAAGAGTAATGACGGCGAATTGGCGCATAACTTTATAGATATGAATCAATTTTTTTATGACGCAGATCATCCGGACGCGCCCGCTATGTCATTCCTTGCAATGTTTTACATTCGTCCCGGCACATTCAAACCCGAAGGCAAGGCAGGTTGGCCCGAAACCTGCAAGGCCTGATGCAACACGGGCTAATTCCGTGGTATCCGGCAGAGATTTTCCGTTTCAGGGGAGATAACCATGTCATTGCTGACATCACTGTTACAGGCCAGCACGCGCTTTCAGCAAGCCATGGACAACCGTGCGCCGCGCACTGACGCACCCGCCGGTAAAACCAATGAAGGCGCCGCAGCAGGCGAGCCCCAGAGCAGCGCCGACGACCGCTTCACTCCGTCCCAATGGCAGGATCGCAACCCGGCGAGTCAGAAAACCCGGCAATTGCCACTGACCCAGTACAAGCAGACGGTTGCCCAGGATCTGTCCTACGTTCGTGAAACCCTGCGGCACAAACTTGCCGAGTACAACGTGCACCCGGCAACCGCGTTGAGCGTGAGTAAAAACGAGCAAGGAAGCATTCAGTTGGACGGCAAAATTCCTGATCAGGTGCGGGAAAAGATACAACAGGATCTTAACAACAACCGGGGATTTGGTGAGGCGCTTAGCCGCTTGAGTGTGACCGAACCCACCCTGCACTTCATGGATAACGCACTCAAGCTCAATCAGGCTTATGGCGTGAACAATTCCCTGCTGGATTCACTGCTCAGCGAAAACCAGCAGTTCAATGGACTGCAAGATGTCATCCACCGTTATGACAGCCTTCGCCGCACCGCCACACCCGCCGAGACGGGTATCACAACGCAGCAACGCTACGCCTTCAGCCTGAATACCCGGGCCTGAAAGCCCGGGGGTAACTGCTAATCAGATCAAACCTGAAACGGGGCCGGATCACCCTTGCCCACCCGCGTAACTTCAGGCACATCACCGGTAAAGTTGACCACCGTGGTAGCCTCCATACCGCAGAAACCGCCATCAATAATCAGATCAAGCTCATGCCCGAGGGTCTCGCGAATATCGTAAGGATCGGTCAAAGGTTCGGTTTCACCCGGCAGAATCAGGGTGCTGCTCATAATCGGCTCACCCAGCTCACCCAGCAATTCCCGAACAATCTCATTGTCCGGGACCCGAATGCCGATGGATCGACGCTTGGGATGCAACAAACGGCGGGGCACCTCACTGGTCGCGTCCAGAATGAAGGTGTACGGGCCCGGCGTAAAATTCTTCAGTAACCGGTACTGGGTATTGTCCACCTTGGCATAAACCCCGATGTCTGACAGGTCACGACACACCAGGGTGAAGTTGTGCTTGTCGTCCAGGCGCCGAATCCGCTTGATGCGGTCTGCCGCCTGTTTGTCGCCGAGGTGACAGCCCAGGGCGTAACCTGAATCGGTGGGATACACAATCACCCCACCCTTGCGCAAAATCTCCACCGCCTGCTTGATCAGACGCTTTTGCGGTGTTTCCGGGTGAATCTGGAAAAACTGGCTCATCCATTAGCTCCTTGTTGGGGCTTCTTGTCCATTGCCGAATCGCCTTTCGACCCACCCATACAGTTGGGTGAATCCGGAGACGCCTGACCACTGGCCTTCCACTCTTCCGGCGTATACAGGTGCAACGCCAGAGCATGCACCGGGCCCGCCAGCTCATAGGCCAGAACCTTGTAGATCGCCTGATGACGCCGCACCTTCATCTGGCCCTCAAAATCCGCCGACACCAGCGTTACTTTGAAATGGGTTTCAGAATTGGGTGGCACCGAATGCATATGGCTCTCGTTTTCCACCGAAATCAGGCTGGCATCAAAGCCATTGGCCAGCTTCTCCTCTATGCTTTTCTGTACTTTCATAACTCACTTACTCCGGACTTTAAGCATCAATGCACCGACCTGTTGTTTAACCAGTCTACTACAGTACGCCGCGGAACCCCGAAGCCCTTGACACAAAAGCCCCAAAGCGACACATTCCCCTGCCAGCAACCAACCCCCAGATACCCATGCACCTGTACATCGCCGAAAAGCCAAGCCTGGCCCGAGCCATCGCCGCCGCACTTCCCGGCCCCCACGAAAAAGGCCAGGGCTGGATACGCTGCGGTAAAGGGCCGGATGCTGCCACTGTAAGCTGGTGCATTGGCCACCTGCTGGAGCCCGCGGAGCCGGCCCGCTATAACCCGGCCTGGAAGAAATGGCGGATAGAAGACCTGCCCATGTTCCCGGAGCCCTGGCAACTGGTGCCGAAAGACAGCGTGCGCCTGCAATTCAAAGTGCTTGAAGCCCTGGTCCGAAAGGCCGACCTGATTACCCACGCGGGGGACCCCGACCGTGAAGGCCAGCTACTGGTCGACGAAGTCCTGCGCTACCTCGGCACCAACGCACCAGTGAAACGGGTGCTGATTAACGACCTCACCCCCAAGGCGGTAGCCCGCGCCATCCAAAACCCCAGAGACAACCGGGAATTCCGTCCACTGTCACATTCCGCCCTGGCGAGACAACGGGCCGACTGGCTCTACGGCATCAATCTCACCCGATTCTATACCCTCAGCTATCAAACCCGGGGCGAACAGGGTGTCTACTCCGTGGGCCGGGTGCAAACCCCGGTGCTTGGCCTGGTAGTGGATCGCGACAACACCATCGAGCACTTCCAGCCCAAGTCCTGGTACCGGGTCGAAGCCACCTTCCAGGCCAGCGAACCAGAGGCTGACCAGCGCCCGTTCGTTGCTCGCTGGTTACCTGGTGACGAATTTCAGGACCATCTGGATGAGGAAAACCGGCTGCTGGACAAGTCGGTAGCCGAGCAGATTGTCGCCGACATCAGCGGTCGACCCGGCAGAATTGTTGAAGCCCGGTTTCGCGATCGCCCGGAACCACCGCCATTACCTCTGTCGTTGTCTGCACTCCAGATAGAGGCTGGACGACTATACCGGATGGGCGCGAAAAACGTGCTCGACACCGCCCAAAACCTGTATGAACGCCATCAGCTGATTACCTACCCAAGGTCAGACAGCCGCTACCTGCCAGAGGAGCATTTCAGCCAACGGGAGGCGGTGATTCGAGCTATCGCCCGTGTCGCCCCGGATTTGTCCGGATTCTGCGAGAAAACCGGGACAGACCGCCGCTCTGCCGCCTGGAATGACCAAAAAGTGGATGCTCACCACGCAATCATTCCCACAGTGCGGCCCGCACCAAACGGCAAGCTGTCTTCGGCCGAACAGAAAATCTACGATCTGATCAGTCGATTCTATCTGATGCAGTTTGCACCTGACGCCGT
This sequence comes from Marinobacter sp. RI1, assembly GCF_041155085.1. Lineage (NCBI taxonomy): Bacteria > Pseudomonadati > Pseudomonadota > Gammaproteobacteria > Pseudomonadales > Marinobacteraceae > Marinobacter > Marinobacter sp. RI1. The sequence goes on along the minus strand of NZ_AP031605.1, from coordinate 2,040,121 downwards.
GCATCGGGAAGGCCGGCTGACGGTCGCGATTCAGGACTATCGCTTTCGCGCCACCGAGACAGCCGTGATCGAGCCAGGCTGGAAAACGCTGGAAATCCGCAAGCGGGAACCCGGGCAAGAGTCAGAAAAAGCTCCGTTGCCAAGACTGGAAAAAAACGAGCCGGTCCTTTGCACTGACCCCCAGACTAACGAGCGCAAAACCCAGCCGCCACAACACTTCACCGATGCCACGCTGCTATCGGCCATGACCAATATCGCCCGTTTTGTCGCCGACAACGAGCTGAGAAAAACGCTGCGGGAAACCGATGGCCTTGGCACCGAAGCGACTCGCGCAGCCATTATCGATACGCTGTTCCGCCGCGATTACCTGTTCCGGGAAAAACGCTTTATCCGCGCCACCGACAAGGGGAAATCCCTGATCGCGGCGCTACCGGAATCGATTCGTACGCCAGATCGCACCGCTGTCTGGGAGGCCACTCTCGAGGGCGTTCGCCGAGGCGAAGAGGACCCAAGAGCGTTTCTGGAATCCCTCAAAGATGAAATCCGCGGATTCATGGCGCAAGCGCCCGCTGCGGGTTTGGCGAATACAGAGACACCAGGCACCGCCATTCACTGCCCGAAATGCCGGGCGCCGATGGTTGAACGGGAGGGCAAGTTCGGCGCTTTTTTTGCGTGCACCCGGTACCCCGCCTGCAAGGGCACCCGCCCCCTGGAGGACCATCAACCCGAGGACGGAACCAGCCAGAAACCGGTACCCTGCCCCCACTGTTTCTCGCCCCTGGTGCGGCGCAAAAGCAAAAAAGGCTGGTTCTGGGGCTGCAGCAATTTCCCCGGCTGCCGACAAACAATTGATGATCACAACGGCCGGCCAGCGGTGGACTTACGGAATTCTACATAACGATACTGAACGGGAACTCATTTTTTGGGATAATCCCCGACACTGCAGGGTCTGACCAAGGGCTCTGCGCTACGGTACATAAACCAGGCAACACGATCGAGGGCCAGGCTTAATGCGCATTGCTCTGCTGGAAGACGAACACGAACAGGCGCAGCACATCCAGTCCATCCTTTCAGAGAAAGGACATCACTGTGACAGCTTTCCGACCGGCCAATCGTTTCTCGGTGCCGTTTTGCACCGCAGTTATGATCTGATCATTCTGGACTGGCAGATCCCCGACATGACCGGAATTGAGGTACTGGAGAACATCCGGGCACAGCTGAACTGGCCCGTACCCGCTATTTTCCTGACCCAGCGTGACAGTGAAACCGACATCGTTCGTGCCCTGGATGCCGGCGCCGACGACTATATCGCCAAACCGGCACGAGCGGCTGAACTGGTCGCACGCATCAATGCGCTGGCCCGCCGCAGCAACCCGGAAATCGAAAAGGAGGTTCTGGTCTACGGGCCCTTCGAGATCAACACCAACCAACGCATAATTCTCCTGCACGGGGAGCCACTAACGCTCACCGACAAGGACTTCGACCTGACCCTGTTCCTGTTCCAGAACCAGGGCCGCCTGCTCACCCGCGAAATGCTGCTGGAGCGGGTATGGGGATTGACCAGGGACATCAATACCCGCACGGTGGATACGCATATGAGCCGCCTTCGCAGAAGGCTCGGGCTCAACCCTGAAAACGGATTTCGCATCAAGACCATCTACCAGCGAGGCTATCGGCTCGAAGCCATCAAGCCCGGTGACGCAAACGAAATTCGGAACGATGACACTGCAAATGCCTGACGCTCTGAGCAAGCACCTGAAAACCCTGGCCTTCCTTGCACTGGCGTTCATGGTACCAGCGACCACTGTCGCGGAGCTGTCAATCGCACGGGGTTCTGCGGTATCCGGCAGCCAACAACGGGACAATGCCCCGGAGTGGGTTTATACCTTACGCCAGGGTGATACGGTTGCGAGCATAACCCAGACGCTACTTTCCCAGCAGACCACACAGCAACGACTGCTGGAGCATAATGGCCTGGCCAGCAACGCCAAACTCGGCGCCGGGGATACCCTGCGCATTCCCGTAAACTGGCTGAAACGTCAGCCCGAACCGGCCCGGGTGATTGCGGTCACCGGCAACGTGCAACAGATCTCCGGAATGGATGGGCGAAAACTCCCTCTGTCCGAAGATTCGATTGTCCGGGTTGGCGACGAAATTCTCTCCGGTGCCGGATCGGCAACCATTGAACTGGCCGACGGCTCGGAACTCCGGATCTCCCCGAACTCCCGCCTCATGTTCAATCGCCTGACCCAGTATGGCAAATCGGGCATGGTCGACACCCGGCTTCGCCTGCAACGAGGTGAGGTTCACACCCGGGTTCGCCCGGTCATTGAAGGCGGGGCTCGCTTTGAAATCGAGACGCCCTCCGCTGTCGCCGCCGTCCGGGGTACGGTGTTTGCCATGCAAGCCACCAGCAACGGCAGCAGCGTGCAGGTTACCGAAGGCGTGGTGGACTTCGGCCAGCCAGGCAACACCCGGCGCATTCCAGCCGGCTATGGCGCGAGCGTTTCCACCGCCAACGGAGGTGCCCTGAATATTCGACAGCTACCGCCGGCGCCAACCATTAACCCTTTGCCATCGGTACTTACACAGCTTCCGGCCGAACTGTCCTGGCAGGCAGGCGGTTACCCGGCCTACCGGCTGGACATTTTTGACCAGGCATCAGGCACCTGGGTGCAGAGTCGTGATGTGGCTGGTACCCGTTTCGACATCGCCCAACTTGACAATGGCCGCTACGAAATCCAGCTCGCCGCGGTTGATCAGCGCGGTATCGCCGGAATGCCCGGCACCGCCGAACTTGAGGTAGACCTACAGGCTAGAAAGCCCGATCTCACCGCCCCGGCCGATGGCGAGAGCGTGAATGACGACATGCCGGAGTTCCGCTGGCAGCTCAATGGTGCCAACGAAGTTGCCCGAGTGGAGATCGCTGAGGATGACAGTTTCAGGCAGCTGGTAACAACCAGCGAGTGGGCGCCGGAAAGCCGAGCCCTTCCGTCGCGCCCACTGAGCCCCGGTCAGTATTACTGGCGTGTCGTCACAGAAGCAGGAGGCAGCTCTGTTGCTACCTCCGAGCCACGCAAGATCGTTGTTAATGGCACCCTGCCGCCGGTCCGGATTATCAGCGTGAACTATCTGGACAGCCAGGTTCGGGTTTTCTGGGAAAATATCGACACCGCCACGGATTACCGACTGCAACTGGCTGAAGAGCCGGCGTTTCGCAATATCATCAAGGAAGCCGATATTGCCGATACCACAGCGGCCTTGCGCCTGATTCCCGGAAGAAGGTATTTTGTCCGCGTCAAAGCGCTTTCTGACGGCCCCCTTGCCAGTCGCTGGGGCCCGGGCAGGGAGCTGTATCTCGACTAACCTTCAACGACAAAAAGGCCGATGCGAAGGGACTGGTTACCGATAACAACAACACCGTGGTCCTTGGGCCTGCTACTCGTCACCACCCTGCTACTGATTCAGGCGACTGAGCTGCCGAGTCGAATCAATGACTGGATGTATGACAGGGCGATCACAACCTGGCCAGCGCCCATGGATGATTCGGTGGCCATCATTGCCATTGATGAGTTCAGCCTGGAACAGGTTGGCCGATGGCCCTGGGACCGAAGTCTGCATGCCTCGCTGATCGACACCTTGCGGCAAGCGGGCGCAGAAACCATTGTACTCGACATCCTGTTTCCGGAAGCCGGGCCGGGCGATGAGGAACTGGCTAGCGCCATGGCCCGCCATGGCAACGTTGTTCTGCCAGCCTATCTTACCGCTCCAACCCGGGAACGGCTGATCAGTGAACAACTCCCCACACCCAGCCTGGCAGGTGCCGCAGGGGCAATCGGGCATGCCCATATCGAGCTGGACACAGATGGCGTCGCCCGCGGGCTCTATCTGTACAACGGCCTTGCCGGCCGATTATGGCCGACCCTGTCACTCGCCGCTCACCTGCCAATATCGAATCAGATGCAGGCGCAATTGCCGAACTACATCAATGTCCGGGAGGATTATCGCCTGGTGCCCCTGGCAGGCGGTGCCGGCACCTTACCCACCTACTCCTACGCCAGTGTACTGAGCCACCCGCCCTCACCGCAGGAGTTTGCCGGCAAAACCGTCCTGGTCGGCGCCACTGCTGCGGGCTTTGGCGACATACTGCCCACGCCGTTTTCCGGCCTGAGCCGACCAATGTCCGGGGTTGAGTTTCATGCCAATGTCTATTCTGCGAGCAAGCAGAATATATTGATCGTGCCGGCAGAGCCCTGGGCATCACCCGCACTGAACCTGCTCGTGCTGTTGTTGTTATCTCTGCTGCTGCCTCGCCTCCGCCCTGCAGCCACTCTGCTGGCTTGTGCGACCATTGCCGCCGGACTGATATCCGGTTATGTACTACTGCTGATTGGAGCCCGGGTGCAGCTCTCTGTGGCCAACGCCCTGCTCATGCCCATGGCAGCCATGCCCATCGCCAGCGCACTCCGGCTTGCCATGACCAATCGCTTTCTCAACCGGCAACTGGACGAAATGGCGAGAACGCCACGGCTGTCCCTGCCAGAGCCTTCGAACCGACACCCCCAACAATTGCTGACTCACTTGCAGGCGCTGCTCCACCCGCCCGGATGGCTGTTGGCAGAGCAGGATGACTTGCTGGAAGTACAGGAAATGACGCTGGCCCAGGCCCCTCCCACCGAAACACCGGGACGATGGGAGCACCAGCAGAACCAAAGCTGGATAACGCTGATTCGCGGCGGCACGGATTACCTGCTCGGACTGACGCTGCCAAACGACCTAAGCCGAGAGGTCATCCAGCGCTATCTGAACCAGCTTGAGCTGGAGCCCCATGTAGATAGTGAACAACATCAGGGCCCCCAGGAAAACATTTCGGCCCGGATCGAGAAAGTGCGTATCGCCACCCAGAAGCTGGGAGAAATGCAGGCGTTTATTCGTCACAGCTTCGAGCACATGCCCGATGGCATCATTGTGACCGACGAACTGGGGGTAATACGGTTTGCCAACCGTCACATTGAAGACTGGTTTCGCGAGCCTATGCCAAGCCTGAGCGGCATGCCTCTGGCCACCCTGCTTGAAGGTCACGATCCCCGGGACTTGCCGCCCTGGTTCGAAACGATTTCAGAGACACTGACACTGAGACAAAGCCGAACGGTAGATCTGACATTGACCGGCAAAGACTTTCTCATCCACCTGGCACCCTTTGCCCTGCCAAACAGTCGTCAGTTCGGCATTATCGCCAACATCTCAGACATCTCCGAACTTCGGGAGCAGCAACGCCAGCATCGTGAAGCGATCGACTTTATCTCCCACGATGTCCGCTCACCACTGGTCTCTCAGTTGGCCCTGATCGAGCAACTGAAACGGGACCCCAACCATATCGATGCCCAACAACTCGACCAGCTAGGGCGGCTGGCACGGCGCAGCTATCATCTGGCAGAAGAGTTTGTGCAATTGGCTCGTGCCGACCAATTAACCGAAACCCGGTTCTACGAGTGCGAATTTCTGGCGATTGTTGAGAATGCTCGGGACAGTGTGTGCGAGCAGGCCCAGGAAAAGGGCATTTCGATCCTGCTGAACGGCACCGAGGATCTGTGGCTAAAAGGCAACGCAGAGCTTCTGGAACGGGCCGTCATCAATCTTTTGACCAACGCCGTGCAATACAGCCCCCCGGACTCCGCAGTCAGCGTTCACGTCTATCAGGCAGCGCATCTGGCCTGTCTGGCCATATCGGACGAGGGCTATGGCATTGATCCGGAGGAGCTGCCCTTACTGTTCGACCGCTATCATCGACAGAAGCGCAGCGAGATAGCCGGAGCGCACGGCACCGGCCTGGGGCTTTCATTCGTTAAAACGGTGGTGGAAAAACACCGAGGCGAGATCAGCGTAGACTCACGGCCAGGTGAAGGCACCACTTTCACCCTGAAGCTACCAATCGCAGACCCGATGTTCTGAACCGGCATGCCTGCTCAAGACTGGATGGTCTTGCTGACCGGCTCAGAGGGCTCACTCAGAAGACCGGCAGTGTCCTGAACCTGAATCGTGAAATACCAGGTACCAGAGTCAAGGTTATCGACCACATAGGACATCTCTGCCTCACCACTGGCGCCATCTACGGTGATCTCTCTGGACAGATCATTAGCATCCTGCCCGTAACGAATCACGTATCTGTCCAGCTCTCCCATCGCGATCGACTCACCGTTTACACGAGTCATAGGCGCAGACCAGCTTAATACAGCTGAGCGCTCTGCAACCGGCTGAGCACTGCCAACACCACTTCCGGAATCAGGCGAGGTGCCAGACTGACTGGCAGATTCGCTGCCGCCGGAACCACCACCACCGCAACCCGCAAGCACCATCCCTACCAACAACGCGGCAATCCATGCCTTTGACATATAAATGACGCGCTTCATGGCTATTCATCACCATATTTTCGTCGACTTTGTGAAATTCTATAAAATCGGCGCCGATGATGATGCGAATACCGTCATTTTTATACATACAAAATCGTCATTTTTCCGTCACTAGAAAGCAAGACGGAAACCGGAAGGAATGAAGGAATACCAAGGAAATCGTAGAGAAAAGCAAACAAAAAAGGCAGACCAGTGACACTGATCCGCCTTGATAAGAAGAGGGCCTGAACCAGGCAATTGATTGTGAGCGGAGGATTTGTACCGGGCATAACGTTCGCCCGGTATTCCTCCGCCCTGAGTCTGTCAGTCGATGATGCTAGAAGCAGCTCCGGGATTGATATCCTTGAGGAGAATCGTGCCTTGCTCTGTACCATCGGACACCCACGGCTCAAAGCCCTGACTGCCATCATTTGCGAAAAAGAAGTACTTGCCTTCGAGTGATCCCGTGAACGTTGGCGGCACCTGGTACGCAATCGGAATCAGCGGAGAAGGTATGGAGTCTGCGCCAGCCGTTTGGTCGTTGATATCTTTGACTAGCTGGGTTCCCGGGTTGTTACCGTCGGTTTTCCATAGCTCGATGCCGAAATCAGCGCCGCCAGAACCCTCGGCTGTTGCTGTGAAGAAGACCGTGCCGTCCACATCCACTAGGTTAAAAGCTTGAGAAAAGGAATTCGCTCTACCCGCCGGACCGCGCAGAGCCCCACCGATTCCTGTTGAGCCGCTAGTGTTACCCACGTAGAAAAGATACGGAGGAACTCCGGAGTCGCGCGTTTCCACAGGCATAAATACACCCAGTGAGGTGCCTGTTAGATTTTGTTGATAAGGACGGCTGCCCTCTCTAGCAGTCAGGTTAGTCACCGTACTGCCGTCATACTCGAAAATATGCAGACCAGCAGTCGAGTCCGCCACGAAATACACCTTGCCGTTGCTGGCCACCACATTCTGGGTGATATCCAGCCTTACTGTGTTGCCGCCATCATCAAACGAAATTTCCTTGATAACGCCATTCTGATCAAGCTCGTAAAGACGGGTTTCTGCATCGGTTGTATTGAAGCGCCCGGTAAACAGAAGCTTGCCGTTGTAGCCCAGCCAATCACCATCTTCAATGAGTTCCGGATATTTCGCCAGCGTACTATTCGGGTCGTTAGTCGTGTCATTGTTGGTCGCGATCTTCTCCGTCCCGACTAACGTACCATCAGTGAAGTAGATATCGCCGGCAGCCTGATCAAAAAAGAACAAACCGTCATCCACAGAAGTCAAAGACGTTGGAGACGTATTGCTTGTTGGGTTCCCATTAATATTTGACGACAGCACTTGTGTATTTCCGGAAACGGGGTCATAAACTACCAGCTCGCGGCCAAAGCCATCGACCACTGCATTCATAAACAATTTTCCAGCCGCCGGCACCATATTGTGTGGCTGACCATTGCCATTGGGATAGATATCCGCAACACGCTCCGTGCCCGCGCCGGTTCCGTCAGTGGCCCAGAGCTCCACATCGCCATTGCTATCTTTGCCCGCGAAGTAGAACGTGCCGTCCAGCTCCGCCATGTAACCGCTGCCAAAACGCCCAACTTCAAAACCGTTGCCGCTGTCATCAACAATTTTGATCGTACCGTCAGGGGTACCGTCGGTTTTATACAAAAACTCGCTCGGGGCCGCCCTTAGGGCTGTGACCCCTCTGAACTGTACCAATGAACCACCACTATCTGACGCGGCGAAAACCAACAATCCACTACCACTTTCTGTAGCAGGGTCGCCGGCACCATTGTCATTTGCACCGGAACCGGACGAGCCGCCTCCACAGGCGACCAACATGGTTACCGTACCGATCGCGACGGCCAATTGACTAATTTTCCAAACTGTTCTCATAATTCCCTCGATTGCTGCGCTAGTACACGGACTACCGATTTAAGCATTGGATTAGTAACGACTTCTTCACCCAGATGGGTGAATTTGGTGAGACAGGCCGTATCAAACTCAGCAACCGAGTGAGATTGAACCAACACTGTAAGACTGAGCTAATCATGCCAGCAATATTGCAACGTGCATTAACTGAAAACCGCCAACGCATTCTCCAGCAAAGACATAACCTGTTCATGGACGAGGTGGGGTCTCGCATGGTGCTCTCATTTTTGATTGCAGCGTGCCTGCCAGCTTTGTTTTTTGAGGAAAACTACCAAATCAAGTTTGCGGTGTGGTACGCAATGCTGATTGTTGTTGCAGGGCTGTCATTCGGTTTGATAGGTGTTTACAAAGCCAACCGTCAAAAAGAATCTTTAAAAATCCATAAGTGGAATAAATTAAACTTATTTATGGCCTTTATTTGGGCCATTTTATGGTCAAGCTTACCTTTTATATTTCTACAAAACGCTTCCCAAGAAGCATTGCTAACAAGTCTTGTAATCTTATCCTTGGCCACCTCGATTCCGTCGGTTTCCATGGGTGTTTATCCTCTAATTTTCATCAGTTTCATCTTACCTGTATATTTTGCTTGGTTTTTGTTTACGTTAATTTATGCACCAGAAGCTCCTTTTATAATTAAGACTATCCCCCTAATCAGCCTTATTTCGTTAGTAATATTCAGCATTTTTGTTCACCGTACTCAAATAAGCAACATCGCACTGCGCATTCAAGCTGAACAGGACCGCGAACGCGCTAGCAGAGCAAGCGAGAGCAAAACTAGATTCCTTGCCACAGCTAGCCACGACCTGAGGCAACCACTGCAGGCCGCGACCTTATATACAGCTATTCTAAAAAATGCAGCCAACCAAAACCATGATATTATCGCCAAGCTGGACGCTTCCATTTCATCGTGTAATGAGCTATTAGGACAACTATTAACCTTTTCGCAATTACAGTCTGAAAAGCTAAAGCCCCAAAAACGTATTATTGACTTGCAGAAGACCATACAACCATTGATTGATGATGCGTCTCATCAGGCATACATCAAAGGCATAAAAGTAAAAACAGAAAATTTGAAAGGGCATCATATTTTCACAGATGATGTCATGTTCTGCCGAATAATCCGCAACCTGATAAACAACGCGGTTAAATACACAAAACAAGGCCGTATCAACATTAGCGTCCAACAAGAAGGTGCCCAATTGTTCTTGAAAATCTCAGATACGGGTATTGGTATTGACGAAGCATATCATTTCGAAGTTTTCGAGGAGTACATTCAAATTGATAACGATCGACGCAGCCTACAGAACGGAATGGGCTTGGGGCTGGCTATCGTTAACCGCTTGAGCTACCTGTGCGACATTCCAATCGAGATGTTTTCGCGCAAAGGCGATGGCACCACCTTTACTCTGAAACTTCAAGCGGCAACTGCACAACAGCCCAATATTTCAGATGAGACAACCACACCAAACTTAACATTTGAGTCAGTGACAGTATTATTGATCGATGATGACAAAAATATAACTGAGGCACTGAGTGGATTTCTGAGCGATCTCGGGGCAACGGTCTCAGCGCACCAATCGCTGGAAACGGCAATTCGAATGCTTGAGGAAGCGAGGACCGCACCCTCAATCATCATTACCGATGATCAGATCGGGGAGAACGTCAGTTCAAGCACAGTGATCAGCGCACTGAATAAACTTTTTGATCACGCTATACCCACACTTATCATAACGGGTAACACTAGTACTGCATTCATGAACTCTTTACCAAAAGGCATCGATGTCCTGTTCAAGCCCGTTAAAGTAGAAACATTGACATCGAAAATGAAGGAAATGCTTACACTAGACAATGCTGTCTAAATCAACCCTAACTGTTGGGCTTTTTTGATACAGGAAGTACGGTTCGACACATCCAGTTTCTCATATATTAATCGGAGATGGGTCTTAATCGTATTTACACTCACGAAGAGCCGACAAGCAATTTCTTTGTTATCAAGCCCCTCCTGAAGCAACGCCAAAATTGCCATCTGTTGGCGAGAAAAGTTCGGTACCTCTCCAGCCTCAGCCCTGGACATCAGGCTAAAGGATTCGGAGTAATAACGGCGCCCCGCCATAATTTCACGAATAGCATAAAGGATTTTGTCTGCTGGCTCACTCTTATCTATAAAACCATCTACTTTTAGTTCCATCGCACGCCTTATAGTCGATTCATTAGCGGAGCCGGAGCAAACAAGTACTTTTGTCTGTCCGACCAATCGCCGTGACAAACTCAATAACGTTAGACCGTCCATTTCAGGCAGCGCGTAATCCAAAATAACTAAATCATACCTCGATAAAAGTTCCAGGTTGTCATCCAACACATGCGGAGAGTGGCAAGTTCTTATTAGTGAATTGCTGAAGGCTCTTGCTAGAGTTATTCGCAAAGCATCAGAAAACAGCTGATGGTCATCAACAATTAAGATTTTCAACCGTACGACCTTATCGATTTTTATTACTACTTATTCAGACACCAATAGCGGTGTAAAATATGCCATCGGTTACCAGAGGGCTGACCGCCTCGAACAAAATACGACTCCTGACAAGAAGCTGCTATGCGCAAAGCAGCCAAGCTCAATCGCCAGTTTTATTAATTTTATAAGCGACTATCAAAAGAAAACAGCCCCTACACCAGTTCTAAGTACCTGCCAGTCGCTGTTTAGTTTTGGAATCCTATATTTCTCGAAATTAATTAGCATGGGATAGTCAATACTATAAATACAAAAAACTAGACTGGCAAGCAAAACTACCAATACAGATAGGGAGTATAAGACAGAGAATCCACTGCCCGAAATGCAAAAAAGGCAGGCCAGCTAACCACTGACCTGCCTTTCTTTTATATGGTAGCGGGGGCTGGATTCGAACCAACGACCTTCGGGTTATGAGCCCGACGAGCTACCAGACTGCTCCACCCCGCATCAAACTGTTTGTTAACTGGGTTGCCCCTGTCAACGTGGCGCGTATACTACCGCCGGCCCCGCACCCTGTCAATCGATATTTTCAAATAAATCGGCAGGATAGTTCAACTCCTGAACAGACGCGGACGAACCTCCATAAACCCCGACGGCATCCAGCGCCATTTTTACCGGCCGAAAGGATCGGCGATGCTCCGGGGTCACCCCAAGGCGATTGAGCGCCTCGAGATGCACAGGCGTGGGGTACCCTTTGTGCTGGGAGAGCCCAAAACCCGGAAACCGGACATCCAACGCCTCCATCTCGCGATCTCGCGTCACCTTTGCCAGGATAGAGGCAGCACTGATCGCCTCAACCCGACTATCACCTTTGATCACGGGCTCGGATGGCCACTGCCACTTCGGGCAACGGTTCCCGTCCACAAGAACGTACTCCGGGGCTATCGAGAGCCCTTCAACGGCACGCTTCATGGCCAGCATTGTCGCCTGATAGATATTCAGCTCGTCGATTTCACTGGCCTCGCATCGGCCCAGGCTCCAGGCAGCCGCGTTTTCCAGAATATCGTCATATAATCGCAGGCGTTTCTTTTCGGTAAGCTTTTTGGAATCCGCCAGCCCGGGGATAGGCCGCGCTGGATCAAGAATCACAGCGGCCGTCACAACCGCTCCGATGAGCGGGCCGCGCCCCACTTCATCCACACCGGCCAGCAGCGAGCCGCGATAGGAACATTCAAAAGGAGGTAATGCCTTGGCCGCCATCAGCTTCGGGACTCCAGCAGCTCAGACACCGCTGCCGCCGCACGTTCGTCGGCGCCCTGGCGCAGCGCCTGGTGCAACTCCAGAAACGCCTGATGCAGCCTGTCGCGCTCCTGTTCGTTTTCCAGCCTTTCCAGAACCGCCGCCCCCAACTTCTCCGGCGTTGCGTCGTCCTGTAACAACTCGGGCACCAGTTGCTCCTGGGCCAGCAAATTAGGAAGCGCCACCCAGGGAACCTTGACCAATCTGGACAGTATCTTGTAACTGAAATCGCTGAGCCGGTAACCTACCACCATCGGTTTTTTCAGTAACATCGCCTCCAGTGTCGCGGTACCCGACGCCAGCAGCACCACATCGCTGGCAGCCATCACCTCCCTCGACCGACCACGAACCAGCGTGACCGGCAAGCTCACCTCCAGGGATTCAACCAGCTCACGCACCTGCCGCTCACGATCCCGATTGACGCAGGGAATAACCAGCTGCAGATCCGGGCGACGTGCCTGGAGCCAACGGGACGCTTCGAGAAACAGAGTGCCGAGGCGCTCAACCTCACCACCCCGACTACCCGGCAACACCGCCAGCACAGGTTTATCCACCTCAAGACCGAGGCTCTCACGCGCAGCCAGAGTATCCGGTTCCAGCTCTATCCTGTCAGCCAGGGGGTGCCCCACAAACGACACGGGCACATGATGCTCCTCATAAAACCGGGCCTCAAAGGGGAACAACGTCAGCATAAGGTCCACAGACTTGGCAATCTTGAAGATACGCTTCTGGCGCCAGGCCCAAACCGAAGGACTTACGTAGTGTACCGAGGGGATGCCTGCTTCCCGGCACCGACGTTCGATGGCCAACGTAAAATCCGGTGAATCGATTCCAATCACAACATCCGGAGGGGTAGTAAACAGATAATCCAGCAAGCGCGCACGGATACTGAACAGCTCACGGATCCGGCCAAGCACTTCCACCAGCCCCATCACGGAAAGCCGTTCCATTGGCACCAGCGAGTGAAACCCCTCAGCGATCATTTCATCACCGCCGATTCCGACAAAACGAGCCTTCGGGTAACGCTTTCTTAGCGCACGAATCAGTCCGGCACCGAGAATATCTCCCGATGCCTCGCCGGCAATGATGGCGATGGTTCGCCCTGAGAATGTGGCCGAATTGGCCTTTAGCTGTGTCACCAGCGGCCTCCGGCTGGCTTAACGGATGATGCCGCGATCCGCTCCCTTGAGCGAGTCAATCAGCGGGAGAACCTCAGGGACATCGGCAAAGTTGCGCTCAAGCTCTTCGATGGCCTGCTCGGTCGTCAGACCCTGGCGGTAGACCACCTTGTAGGCTCTGCGGAGACTCAGGAGCGTATCCTTGGCAAAACCACGACGCTTCAGCCCTTCCACATTCATTCCATGAGGTTGGGCAGACTGGCCGCTAGCCATGACATAGGCGGGAATATCCTTGAGCACGATACTGCCCCCGGCAGCCATGCTGTGGGGCCCGATATGGCAGAACTGATGCACCATGGTACCGCCGCCCAGAATGGCATGATCTCCTACCGATACATGCCCTGCCAGCGTGGCACAGTTGGCCAGAATGGTATGGTCGCCGACAATACAGTCGTGGGCCACGTGCACATAAGCCATCAGCAAATTACCATTACCGATCCTGGTCTCACCCCGGTCCTGAATGGTGCCACGATGAATAGTGCAATTCTCGCGGATAACATTGTCATCACCAATGACCAGCGTGGTCGGCTCACCGGCGTATTTCTTGTCCTGGCATTCTTCGCCGATGCTGGAGAACTGGAAGATTCGGTTGTTGCGGCCAATCACCGTCGGCCCCTTGATGACCACGTGAGAGAGAATCTCGGTACCTTCACCAATCTCCACCCCAGGACCAATATAGCTCCAGGGGCCAACCGTCACGTTATCCGCCAGTTTGGCTGACGGGTCCACAATCGCTTGAGGATGGACACCCGACCAGTCATTTGTCGCCATCAAACTTCTCTCTCAGCGGTAAGTATTTCTGCCACGCACACTACCTCGCCATCTACGAGGGCACGGCAATCAAACTTCCAGATACCGCGCTTGCCAGAGATAAACTCAGACTCCATATCCAAGCGATCACCCGGTAAAACGGGGCGCTTGAAACGCGCTTTACTGGATCCAGCCAAATATTGTACCACGCCGTCCGACGGTTTCCGTTCCACAGTCACAAAACCAAGAATCCCCGACAGTTGCGCCATGGCTTCAATAATCAGGACACCCGGCATAATCGGATTGTCCGGAAAGTGACCGGTAAAAAAGGGCTCATTGAACGATACATTCTTGTACCCCTTGATCGACTTCCCTTTTTCGACCTCAGTCACCCGATCCACCAGCAAAAAGGGGTAACGGTGCGGCAGGTACTCCAGAATTTCATCGATGTGCATCATCTTGATCGGCCTCAGCCCTCTAATTTCTTTTCCAGTTCTTTGATCCGTCGCGCCAGAGCATCCAGTTGACGAAAACGGACGGCATTTTTCCGCCATTGGCGATTGGTATCCGCACTGGTGCCGGAGGAGTAGACCCCCGATTCACGAATATCACCGGTTACCAGGGTCATGCCGGTGAGGTGAACCTGGTCGGCTATTTCAAGGTGACCAGCCACGCCAGAGGCGCCACCAAACACGCAGTGATTGCCAATCCGGGTGCTACCTGCAATTCCGACTTTCGCCGCCATTGCGCTGTGATCACCAATCTGTACGTTGTGGGCAATCTGAATCAGGTTGTCCAGCTTTACGCCGTTGCCTATTGTAGTGTCGTCCAGGGCGCCACGGTCTATGGTGGTATTGGCGCCAACCTCCACGTCATCGCCCAGCACCACGGCACCAAGCTGCGCGATGCGGTGCCAGACGCCTTTTTCGTTGGCAAAGCCGAAGCCGTCGGAACCAACCACCGCACCACTGAGAATGTGACAGCGCTTACCGACTACCACATCATGTGCAAGCGTGACCCGGGGCCGAAGGATACTGTCGTCCCCGATACTCGCTCTCGCACCGACAAAACCACCTGCACCGATCGCTACGCGCTCACCAATACAAACCCCGGCCTCAATCACAACATGCGGGCCTATGGATGCAGATTCAGGAATACTGGCAGACTCATCAACCACGGCAGTTGGATGAATGCCCGGGGAAGCCTTGGGAGCCGGATCAAACCAATGACTGAGGTGAGCATAGCCCAGGTAGGGATTGTCCACTAACAGGACATTGGTCGGAACATCATCCGCCGCAGCCGAGGACACAATCACCGCTGACGCCCGGGTATCTTTCAGGTATTTGGCATAGGAGGGATTTGCCAGAAAACTGATCTGGCCCGGAACCGCCGCCTGCAAGGTGGCAAGCCCGGTAATACGGATATCGGGGTCTCCCCGGAGGCTCGCTCCCAATGCCTCGGCAATCTCCTGCAGCCGATAGGACTTCTGTGTCATCGTTTTCTCCAAACACAGGGGCCGGGGAGCCCCTTTCTACATCACTGGTTCAGTTTTTCAAGCAGTTGTGTGGTCAGATTCATCTCCGGCTTAACGTAAACCACCGCTTCGCTGGGCAGAATCAGATCAAGGTCATTTTCTTCCAGGAGTTCCTTCACAGCGACGTCTACCTCAGGGCGCGCACCTTCCAGAAACTGCTGCTTGCGCTGGTTAACGGTGGCGTCGAGGCGTTGCTTGAGGAAATTAAACTCCTTTACCTTTTCCTGAAACTCGGCGGCCAACTGATTACGCTCGCTCTCGTTCATCATGGCGCCATCCTTCTCCAGCCGATCCTTTAACTTGCGAGCGGCCTCCTGAGCTTCACGCACCTGGGCTTCGTCGCCGGCAAAATCCTGCTGGAGTTTTTCGCTGAAGGCCTGGGCATCATTGGAAGAGAACAGGGCCTGGCGCAGATCCACCACACCAATACGGGTCTCCGCCGCCACCTGGGCCGAGAAGGCCATAAGAGCGGCGGCAAGGATAGTCATCAAACGGGTCATCAATCTTCTCCTTTGTTTCATTCTTTCTTTTTTTATAGCCCGGTCAGAACGTCTGCCCCAGTGAGAACTGGAAGACCTGGGTATCGTCACCGGATTTATCGTTCAGCGGCTTGGCCAGACTGAAAGCCAATGGACCTACCGCGGTGATCCACTGGAAACTGATACCGGCTGAAGTCCTTACCTCACCCAACTCAGGGTCAAAACCTCTTTCGGTATCAAACACCTGACCGGCATCGACAAAGACGGACGTACGCATCGAACGCGAATCTCCTGCAAAAGGCGTCGGGAAGATCAACTCCAGCCCGCCTTCTGTCAGAACGTTACCACCGAACGGATCGGGATCCGAGAAGTCGCCTGCTGCACGCTCCGCCTTGTTACCCAAAGAGTTTGCTTCATATCCCCGAACAGAGCCATAGCCCCCGGAATAGAAATGCTCGAAGAACGGCATCTGACTGCGGTCACCGTAACCGTCCCCATACCCGATCTCCGATCGCGCTCTGAAGACCCAGTTGGCGGAATCCGTCAGCGGGAAATAGAAATCCGTTTTGTGGGTCGCCTTGTAGAAGGTCAGGTCACTGCCTGGAACAGCGACATCCAGCGACAGGGAATGACTGTAACCGTTGGTTGGCAGGACACCTCGGTTGAGCGTACTCCGCCGCCAGCTACCAAACAGGAAGTAATTGGTGAACGAATCCCCTTCTTCGGCGATAAAATCGCGAACTTCCTGGGCTGAGAATACGCCCGGCTTAATATTTGACTGGGTAACGCCAGCACCGAAATTCAACCGCGTAATAGAATCGGTCGGATACCCGAACGTAACCCGGCCACCGTACTCATCGAGCAGGTAAGAGGAAATGTCCTCTTCTTCGTAATCGGTTTCTCGGGCAAACAGACTAAAGCCCCGACTTACTCCGTCGACCGTGTAGTATGGATCCAGGTAGGAAATATTGGCGCTCTTTACCGAATCACTGAAGTTCACACCAAACGAGACGCGCTTACCGGTACCGAAGAAATTATTCTCGGACACCGACGCACCCAGAATCACACCCGAATTCTGCGAGAAACCCACCGATGCGGACAAGCTACCCGTTGGTTGCTCCTGCACGCTGTAGTTCACATCGACCAAGTCATCGGTGCCGGGTACCGGGACCGTTTCAACATCCACAGTCTGGAAGAAACCCAGGCGCTCAAGACGGGTCTTGGAGAACTCAATGCGGTCGGACGAGGCTACCCCGCCCTCCATCTGGGTCATCTCCTGGCGCAGCACCTCGTCCTTAGTGGACACGTTGCCGTCGAAGTTCACCCGGCGTACATAGGCCCGCTTGCCGGGCTCCACGAAGAAGGTAACCGCAGCTGTATTGTCTTCACCCGGCTCCGGTACCGCATTGACGTTGGCAAACGCATAGCCTTCGCGGCCGAGCCGGAACGAGAGCGCTTCGGAAATCGCCGTCATCTGTGCACGGGAGAATACATCGCCTTCTTTAACCGGAATGAATTTCCGGAGCTCCTCCTCACCGACAATCAGCTCACCGCGCAAGCGAATGTCGGAGATGGTGTACTGGGGGCCTTCATTGACGGCGATGGCGATAAAGACTTCCTGCTTGTCCGGCGAGATGGACACCTGGCTGGATTCAACGTTGAAGTCCAGATAGCCGCGATCAAGATAAAACGAACGCAGAGACTCCAGATCCCCGCTCAGACGTTCCCGGGCGTATTTATCTTTGTTGGTCAGCGAGTTCCACCAGCTACTGGTACGCAACTCGAAGAGGCCGATGAGTTCTTCATCACTGAAATCTTCGTTCCCAACAATATTGATGTGCTGAATGGCAGCGACAGAACCCTCGTTGATGTCCAGGCGAATGGCAACACGGTTCCTGGGTAACTCTTCCGCGGTGGCTTTTACCCTTGCGTTGTAGCGGCCCTGGGCGATGTAGGAGCGAAGGATCTCCAGTTCCAGTTTCTCCAGGGTAGCACGCCGAAATACCTGACCTTCCTCCAGGCCCGCACCGGCCAGGGCATCCATCAGCATCTCGGTTTCGATATTCTTGTTACCCTCGATCTCAATGGAGGAAATCGACGGGCGTTCACGCACCGACAGAATCAGCACACCCTCATCACGACTGGCCTGAATATCCGTAAACAATCCGGTCCGGAACAGATCCTTGATGGCGTCGGCCAACCGGGTCTCGTCCATACGCTCGCCGATGTTCACCGGAAAAGCCGAAAACACAGAACCCGCTGAAACCCGCTGAAGGCCCTCTACCTCGATATCCGCAACCGTGAATTCATCCGCCAGCGCTGGCTTTATACCGGTTGCGGTAATTGCTAGGCCAACGGCTACAGCTAGAAGGGAACGTCTCATTCAGTTATTTCGCCTGGTTAATGTGCGGTAAGGAGCCCGCAATTCTCACAACCGCATCAGGTCGTTGTAAAGAGCAAACACCATTAAAGTCAGTATCAAAGCCATACCGATTCGTAATCCAAAGGCCTGGGCCTGCTCGGAAAGTGGCTTCCGGCGAATGGCTTCGATGGTGTAGTACACAATGTGCCCACCATCCAGAACCGGAACGGGGAGCAGGTTAAGCACGCCAAGACTGACACTCAGATATGCCAGAAAGCGCACAAAGTCTTCGAACCCCGAGCTGACACTCGCCTCGGCAACCCGGGCAATGGTAATCGGTCCACTGAGATTGGTCGGAGACAGCAGCCCGGTGACCATTTTTTTAATCGCCACCAGGGTCAGGCGTGTGTCGGCCCAGGTTTCATTCACAGCATTCGGTATCGCCGCCAAAGGCCCGTAGCGGACCTCCCGCAACAGTTCGTCAGGCCAGTTCACTGCGCTTACGCCGGCACCTACGAAACCAACGACCTGACCATCCTCAAGCGTTCTCGAAGCAGGTGTTACCGGAACATTCAATTCATCGCCAGAGCGCTCGATGGTCAGTTCCAGAGTCTGTTCCGGGGCGTTCCGAATATGCTCCACCAGAGCGAACCAGTCCGGTACCGGCTCGCCATCAACAGCCAATATGCGGTCACCGCCTTTCAGCCCGGCCGCATTTGCCCGGCCATCGGCAGTCACCTCACCCAGCACCGCGGGGACATCCGGACGCCAGGGGGATATCCCGAATTCCGCCAGCGGGTTCGGAGTATCATCACTCAGACGCCAACCGTCCAATGGACCCGCTACAATGCCCCTGGAACCATCCCGGGAAATCTCCAGCGAAACCTGACCGTGCTCTCCCGCCCTTTCGAGCAGCCGCATGTTCACGTCTCGCCAGGAGGTCACCCTATGGCCGTCAACGGCATGGATTTCCATCCCGCTTTCCAGCCCTGCCCGTTCGGCAACGCTGCCCTGAGCCACCTCGCCAACCACTGGAGCGACGGTGGTAACGCCAACAACACTCAACACCCAGTAAGCGAGAATCGCGAACAGAAAATTGGCAATAGGCCCGGCAGCCGCAATGGCGATGCGCTGGGACGGAGGTTTCGAGGTAAACGCCTGCTCACGCAGCTCTTCCGGTACCGGCCCTTCCCGCTCATCCAGCATTTTCACGTACCCCCCCAGGGGGATGGCCGCTACCGCATATTCGGTTCCGTGACGGTCATACCACGAAAACAGAGGCTTGCCGAACCCCACGGAAAAACGAAGCACCTTCACACCGAATCGGCGTGCCACCCAGAAATGGCCGTATTCGTGCAGCGTTACCAGGATTCCGAGGGTAAGCGCCAGTGCCAGTACGGTTTGAATGATCTGCATAGACGTTCCGGTTTATGGCTGAATGAGCGGCCTGTCAGGCCCAGGGACGTCAGACAGCCAGCAGGCTGATCTGTTCCCTGGCCCGGCGGCGAGCCTCGGCATCTTTCGCGAAAATAGTGTCAAAGCTGTCCGCCGGCACAACGTCTGTGGCCGTCAGGGTTCGCTCTATAATAACGGGGATATCGGCAAAGCACAGCCGGCCTTCCAGAAACGCCGCCACTGCAACCTCGTTCGCGGCATTGAGAACCGCAGGCGCTGTACCGCCTGCAGCAAAGGCTTCGGCCGCAAGGCGCAAACAGGGGAAACGCTGCAAATCCGGGCGTTCAAAGTGAAAACGGCCAATGGCGAACAAATCCAGGGGCGCGACACCAGCCTCAATACGCTCAGGCCAGGCCAGACCATTGGCAATGGGGGTGCGCATATCCGGGCTTCCCAACTGGGCAAGCACCGAGCCGTCGGCATATTCAACCATGGAGTGAATGATGCTTTCGGGGTGGACATGAACCTGCACGTTTGCCGGCGAGGTATTGAACAGCCAGCAGGCTTCAATCAACTCCAGGCCTTTGTTCATCAGGGTTGCAGAGTCCACAGAAATCTTCTGACCCATTGACCAGTTAGGGTGGGCGCAGGCCTGGGCCGGCGTCACCGCCCGTAAGTCCTCAACCGCATACTCCCGGAAAGGTCCACCGGAGGCGGTCAGAAGGATACGGGTAATACCCGCGCCGCAAGGGTCTCGCACCTTGTCTGCCGGCATACACTGAAAAATGGCATTATGTTCAGAATCAATAGGCAGCAGCTCGGCACCGTGGCGCTCAACCGCATCCATAAACAGTTTGCCGGACATCACCAACGCTTCTTTGTTGGCGAGAAGAACGCGTTTGCCGGCCCGGACTGCGGCCAGCGTTGGCGCCAGGCCGGCAGCGCCGACAATGGCAGCCATCACGGTGTCCGACTCCGCCGAAGCCGCCACCTCACAGAGCCCCGCTTCTCCCGCCAGCACGCGGGTCTCGGGCATATCCGCCAACAGCGCCTTCAGGCGTTCAGCAGCTTCTGCATCGGCCATCACCGCAACGGCCGGTCGAAATTCACGGCACAGGGTTGCCAATTCATCCGCCCGGGTTCCTGCGGTCAGGGCATACACTGAAAAACGGTCTGGATGCCTGCGAATAACATCCAGGGTACTCAAGCCAATGGAGCCCGTTGCGCCGAGAACCGTAATCGAGCGTTTCGTCATGCCACGACCTGGCCGGCGGTCAACCAGCCCAACAGAGTAATCATCAGGGCAAATACCGGAATGGCCGCGGTGAGGCTGTCGATACGATCCATAATGCCGCCATGCCCGGGCAGCAGCTGACTGCTGTCCTTGATGCCTCGAAAGCGCTTCAGCATGCTTTCAAGTAAATCGCCAAGAACCGAGACAAAACCGGTCACCAGACTTGCCACCACCAGCAGCATGGCTTCCGCGACACCTGCGTTGGCCAGGAGGCTGGCCACAATGGCGAGTAAGGCCACTGCAGCCAATCCTCCCCATACGCCAGCCCAGGATTTGCCGGGACTGACGCGAGGCGCCAGCTTGGCTTTACCAAAGGCGCGGCCGGCAAAATAGGCGCCGATATCAGCCACCCACACCACCAGAAAAATATACAGAATAACGACCAGATTGTTGGCCACGTCGCCAAACTGGAAGCCGCCATTGCGAAGGTGATTCAGGCCCACCCACGCGGGCACCAGCACCATGAACCCCATCAGTGCCCTGACCGGGATAGCGCCCCAGCGCTCGGATCCGGCGGGATACCGTCTGACCAGCCAGAAACAAACCAGCCACCACGCAATCGCCAGCCAAAGCACCAACAATGCTGGCAGGTCACCCAGGGCATAGAGAAGCGCCGCCATAACCAGTGCATACCCGACGCGTCCGGGCTGGCTTTCGATTCCGGACATATTGGCCCATTCCCAGGCCCCTAACGCGATGATGGCGCCGGTAAACAGGGCGAACCCCAGAGGCGGAAGGAAAAAAATACCACCGATTGCAATCGGCGCCAGGATGAGTGCGGTAATGATTCGGGTTTTAAGCACGGTATTGGTCGCTTGGTCGTTATTGTTGTGCAGCGCGAGCAGCAATCTGGTCGTCGGTCTGACCGAAACGGCGCTGTCGATGGGCGTAGGCATCAAGTGCCTTGAGCATTTGCTCGCCCTTGAAATCCGGCCAGAATACGTCGGAAAAGTAGAATTCAGTGTAGGCCAGATGCCACAACAGGAAATTGCTGATGCGTTGTTCGCCCGCCGTCCGGATAAGAAGATCGGGCATGGGCAGATCACCGATGCTCAGGTGTTCCTGGATCAGGTCATCGGTGATATCTGACGGTTCCAACTGACCCATCCGCACCTGCTCCGCTACCTTGCGGGTCGCCTGGGTGATGTCCCAGTGGCCACCGTAATTGGCCGCAATCACCACCGTCATACGGGTATTGTCACGGGTCAGCGCCTCGGCTTTCTCCATGTGCTCCTGGAGCGCCGGGTTGAAGGCTGAGCGGTCGCCGATAATCCGCAGCCGAATGTTGTTGCGGTGCAGTTTTCGGACTTCCCGCTCCAGCGCGATCAGGAACAGACGCATCAGCGCCGATACTTCATCCTTGGGCCGGCGCCAGTTCTCGCTGGAAAAGGCAAACAGGGTCAACACTTCCACGCCCTCTCGGGCACAGGTTTCCACCACCGCCTTGACCGCATCCACCCCGGCCTTGTGGCCCGCCACTCCCTTCAGCCGGTGCGCTTTCGCCCAGCGGTTATTGCCATCCATGATAATGGCGACATGCCGGGGGCAGTTATCTGCTGCCACCGGAATTTCTGCGGTAACTTTTGCCGTCATGAAATCCTCTGTGCGGCGGGACGACCCCGCCGCTGATCCTGCTCCTGAACGAACCCTGGGGATTAAACCGCCATCAGGTCCTCTTCCTTCGACTTCAACATCTTCTCGACTTCCGCGATGTATTTGTCGGTGAGCTTCTGAATTTCATCTTCGCCACGATGCTGATCGTCTTCGCTGATTTCCTTTTCCTTCACCAGCTCTTTGATCATGTGATTGGCATCGCGACGAGCGTTACGAATCGACACCCGACCGTGCTCGGCATCGGCCTTGGCCTGCTTGACCATTTCCTTTCGGGTTTCTTCGGTCAGCATCGGCATGGGCACCCGGATGATGTCGCCACTGGTGGCTGGATTCAGGCCCAAGTCAGACGTCATAATCGCTTTTTCAATCGTGGGTACCAGATTCTTTTCCCAGGGCGCAACCGTCAGCGTCCGGTTGTCTTCCACGTTCACGCTGGCCACCTGCTTCAGCGGTGTTTCCTGACCGTAGTAGTTCACCATTACGCTGTCCAGGATCGCCGGATGGGCACGTCCGGTACGGATTTTATTGAAAGCCGAGTGCAGAGCTTCCAGGCTCTTTTTCATCTTCTTTTCGGCTTCAGCTTTGATGTCGTTAATCACGTCAGCTTCCTCAATTCGTTCGTCTGGTTCCATGCAGGAAGCCGGCACTTCAGGCGCCGGCAGCCTTATTCATTCAATCAATGTGCCTTCCCGTTCCCCGGTCACAATGCGCGTGAGCACACCGGGGCGGTTCATGTCGAAGACCCGCAGCGGCATACCGTGATCCCGCGCCAGGCAGATGGCCGTGAGATCCATCACGCCCAGTTTCTTGTCCAGAACCTCATCATAGGTCAGGTGGTCGTATTTTACTGCGGTAGGATCAAGATGGGGATCGGCCGAGTAAACGCCATCTACCTTGGTTGCCTTCAGAACAGCGTCAGCTTCAATTTCAATGCCACGCAGGCAGGCTGCAGAGTCCGTGGTGAAGAACGGGTTGCCGGTACCCGCACTGAAGATGACCACATCACCTTCCTTGAGATCCCGCACCGCACGGCGACGGTCATAATGCTCAACAATACCGCTCATGGGGATAGCAGACATCACGCGGGTACGGATGTTCGAGCGCTCCAGCGCATCACGCATGGCCAGGCCGTTCATGACCGTGGCCAGCATCCCCATGTGATCTCCAGTCACGCGATCAAGGCCTGCCGCATTGAGGGCTGCACCGCGAAACAGGTTGCCACCGCCAATGACCAGCCCCACTTGAACACCAATGCCAATAAGGGCACCGATTTCCAGGGCCATACGATCAAGAACTTTGGGATCAATACCGAAATCGTGCTCTCCCATCAGGGCTTCGCCACTGAGCTTGAGCAGAACACGCTTGTATCTGGGCTGGTTTTTCGAAGATGTCGGCATGGTGGTCCCCTTCTCGTCTGTTGGCTATCCGGCGCAAACCCGTTGCAGGCTTGTATCTGACATACTCCTCAAAAAAGGGGTATCTCAGATACAAGCCCGCCACGAAAGCCGGGCGAACCCGGCTGACGTGGCAGACTCAGGTGGCACTGCCATATTGCACGGCAGTGCCTCGAAGAGGAATCAGGCCTTGCCTGTGCCAGCGGCAGCAGCCACTTCAGCAGCAAAATCCACTTCTTCTTTCTCGATGCCTTCACCCACTTCCAGGCGAATGAAACCAACCAGGTCGCCACCGGCCGACTTGATCAGGTCACCCACTTTCTGGTCCGGGTTCTTGACGAACGGCTGCTCAACCAGGCTGTTTTCAGCCAGGAACTTCTTGATGCGGCCACCCATCATCTTTTCAACGATCTCAGCAGGCTTGCCTTCCATATCCGGCTGGGCCTTGATGATCTCTTTCTCTTTTTCCAGCTCTTCAGCCGGCATGTCGTCAGGCTTGCCAACGCGCGGGTTAACAGCAGCAACGTGCATGGCGATATCGCGAGCCAGCTCTTCGTTACCTGCAGTCAGGGCAACAACGGAAGCGATCTTGTTGTTGCTGTGCACGTAACCACCCACAACCGGGCCTTCAACCTTGATGATGCGACGAACGGTGATGTTTTCACCGATCTTCTGAACCAGCGCCTCACGCTTGGCTTCCAGGTCGCCTTCCATCAGCTTGGCAACGTCAGTTTCGCCCTTCTCGAAGGCAACATTCAGAACGTCGTTGGCGAAGTTCATGAAGTTGTCGTCGCGAGCAACGAAGTCAGTTTCGGAGTTCACTTCCAGAATGAAGGCCACGGTGTTGTCGTCAGACACCTTGACCAGAGACACGCCTTCAGCGGCAGTACGGCCGGCCTTCTTGGCGGCTTTCAGACCGGAAGACTTGCGCAGCTCTTCAATCGCAGTTTCAACATTGCCTTCAGCTTCAACCAGTGCTTTTTTGCACTCCATCATGCCAAGGCCAGTACGCTCACGCAGCTCTTTGACCATTGCAGCGGTAATTGCAGCCATGTTCAATCCTCTTGTCTTTTCCGAATTCGGTGGGGAGGTATACCCGCATATACAGGCGGGCATACCTTACAACTCAAACGTTAAGCCTGGATGTTACTCGGCGGCCGGAGCAGCGCCTGCAGCATCTTCGCTGACTTCAACAAACTCGTCAGCGCCAGCGCCGGCAGACTGGGAAGCTTCCAGACAGGTATCGGCAACGGCTTTCACGTAGATCTGGATAGCGCGGATGGCGTCATCGTTACCCGGGATTACGTAATCAACACCATCGGGATCGCTGTTGGTATCAACAACACCGATAACAGGAATACCCAGCTTGTTGGCTTCCTTGATGGCGATACGCTCGTGGTCTACGTCGATAACGAACAGGGCATCCGGCAGGCCACCCATATCCTTGATACCACCGATGGAGCGCTCGAGCTTATCCATCTCACGGGTACGCTCAAGGGCTTCTTTCTTGGTCAGCTTGTCGAAAGTACCGTCCTGGCTCTGGGCTTCCAGATCACGGTAGCGACGGATAGACTGACGGATGGTCTTGTAGTTGGTCAGCATACCACCCAACCAGCGATGGTTAACGTACGGCTGACCGGAACGCTGAGCTTCTTCCTTGATGATCTTGGAAGCCGCGCGCTTGGTACCAACAAACAGGATCTTGTTCTTGTTCTCAGCCAGAGACTGAATGAAGTTCAGCGCTTCATTCATGGCCGGAACAGTCTGCTCCAGGTTGATGATATGAATCTTGTTACGGGCGCCGAAGATGAACTTCGACATTTTCGGGTTCCAGTAGCGAGTCTGGTGACCGAAGTGAGCACCTGCCTTGAGCAGGTCACGCATATTTACCTGAGCCATGATATTTACCTTTTAGCTTCGGGTTAGTCCTCCACGCGTCCGATTGCCCCAACCAGCCTCCTTTAAACAGGAGCCGGCACCCTGGGACAACGTGCTGACACGTGTGTGAATTTGCCGGATTCGTTTCCGGCGGGCGCGTTTATACCATATCTGCCAGGCCAAACGCCATTATTTTTAGCCCCGGGCTATGGCCAGCATAGCCTGCTCCCCGCCTTGTACCTTATGTCGCCGCCCCTTAAAATGCCGGTTTGATACAAATCAACAGGAAGCCCGATGCAGGTAACTATCAAGACCCCCGAAGAGATTGAAAAGATGCGCGTGGCCGGTCGCCTGGCTGCCGAAGTTCTGGAAATGCTCGACGAACATGTCAAACCCGGCATCACCACGGAAGAGCTGGATCGCATTGCGCACGACTATATCGTCAACACACAGCAGGCAATCCCCGCTCCCCTGAACTACAAGGGCTTCCCCAAGTCTATCTGCACATCCGTCAACCACGTAATCTGTCACGGCATCCCGTCCGAGAAGAAGGTGCTGAAAGAAGGCGACATCATCAATATCGATGTCACCGTCATCAAAGACAGTTACCACGGCGACACCAGCAAGATGTGGATTGTGGGTAAGCCCAAGCCCGGCACCGAACGCCTGATCCAGATCACCCAGGAGTGCCTGTATAAAGGCATTGAACTGGTGAAGCCCGGAACCCGCCTGGGTGATATTGGCCACGTAATACAGCAGCATGCCGAGAAACACCGTTACTCCGTTGTCAGAGACTATTGCGGCCACGGCATTGGCAAAGTGTTTCATGAGGAGCCTCAGGTAATGCACTACGGCAAGCCCGGCACCGGCATGGAACTCAAAGAAGGCATGACCTTTACCATCGAGCCGATGATCAACCAGGGCAAATACCAGACCAAGCTACTGGCAGATGGCTGGACGGTGGTCACCAAGGATCACAAACTGTCGGCACAGTGGGAGCACACCATTCTGGTAACTGCGGATGGCTATGAGGTGCTGACCCGCCGATCGGAAGAGTCATTCTAAGTGGACCGAAGCGAGCTGGAATCCCGAATCAGTAACGACACCTCACCGGTGTTTGCCGCACGCGAACTGTTGCGGGAAAGTTATAACGCTGATGCCGAGGCATTTCAGCAAGGTGCCGATGTCCGCGCCCTGGTTCTTGCCAGGGCCAACACCATCGACAAGGTACTCCGGCTGATCTGGAACCGATACCCGTTCTCCCGCTCCGCAGACATTGCACTGGTGGCCGTGGGGGGGTATGGCCGGGGCGAGCTGCACCCTCATTCCGATATTGACCTGCTGATCCTGACCCGCAATGGCATAGAAGAGGACTGGCAGGAAGACCTGGGAGCGTTTGTCACCCTGCTTTGGGACCTCAAACTGGATATTGGCCACAGCGTTCGCAGCCTGGCGGAATCCATTCAGGCCGCCCGGGAAGACATCACCATTCTGACCAACCTGCTGGAAACACGCACGATCGCAGGCCCGGATGGTTTACGGGCCGAACTCAGTGAGATGGTGTATTCGGACGACGTCAGCTCCGATCGGGACTACTTCCTCGCCAAACGTGAAGAGCAGCAGCAACGTCACAAGAAGTACGGCGACACGGAGTACAATCTGGAGCCCAACGTCAAAGGCTCTCCTGGCGCCCTTCGGGATATCCAGACCATCGGCTGGATCACCAAGCGCCATTTCGGCCTGCAGAATATTGCCGACCTCACCCGCTTCAGCATCCTGACCGAAGAAGAGCACCAGATTCTGTACCAGGGGGAGACCTTCCTCTGGCGGCTCCGATTTGGCCTTCAACTGCTGGCCGACCGCAATGAAAATCGACTGTTATTTGACCACCAGCGCGCCCTGGCACAAATGCTCGGTTACCAGGACGAAGGTAAACGTCTGGGCGTAGAGCTGATGATGCAGCAGTACTACCGCACTGTGCTTGCACTGGCGGAGCTGGCCGACGTGATCCTGCAGTATTATGACGAAGCCATCATTGGCAGCGGCGGCGAAGATGAAATCCGCCCCCTGAACAAACGTTTCCAGGTTCGCAACCTTTACATTGAAGCGGTGAACAATCAGGTGTTCGCCTACGCCCCGTACGCGATCATGGAAATCTTCGTGCTGATGGCGCAACACCCGGAGATCAAAGGTATCCGGGCCACCACGATTCGCTCACTCCGGGCCCACAGGCATCTGATTGATGACGCGTTCCGGTCTGACCTGGCCGTCACCACGCTGTTTATGGAGCTGCTACGCACGCCCCACGCCCTGGACCAGACCCTGTCGGCCATGAAGAAGTACAACGTGCTGGGCCGCTACCTGCCGGAGTTCGGCCAGATCATCGGGCAGATGCAACACGACCTTTTCCATATCTATACGGTAGACGCCCACACCATGCGGGTGATCCGCAATATGGTGAGGCTCAACAGCACCGAGGCCCGAACCGAATACCCCCTGGCCTCCCGTCTGATACACCGGCTACCCAAACTGGAAACCCTGTTTATTGCCGGCCTCTACCACGACGTGGCGAAAGGCCGGGGCGGCGACCATTCCGAGCTTGGCGCCATTGATGCCGAAGCCTTTTGCGAGCGGCACCATCTCAGTGAACGGGACACCCAACTGGTGTCCTGGCTGGTGGAAAACCACCTGTTGATGTCGATGACCGCGCAGCGCAAGGATATTTCCGACCCGGACATCATTCAGGCCTTTGCCCGCGCGGTACCCAGCCTCGCCCACCTGGACTATCTCTACATCCTCACGGTTTGCGATATCAGTGCCACCAATCCCAAACTGTGGAACACCTGGCGCGCGTCGTTGTTGCGCCAGCTTTATATAGAAACCAAACGGGCGCTGCGCCGCGGCACTGACAATCCGGTAGACCGGCAGTCCTGGATCCGGGCCACCCAGGAGGAAGCCAGGGAAATCCTCCACGCCCAGAATATGACCGATGAACAGATCGACCATATCTGGAATACCGTGGACGACGAATACTTCCTGCAGGATTCCACTGTGGATATCGCCTGGCAAACAGCCGCCATCATTCGCCACGGCGACAACCCGGATCCTCTGGTGCTGATCCGGGACACCCGGGGTGGCCCGACTGACGGCTATTCCCAGATCATCATCTACATGAAAGATCGCGTCGCCCTGTTTGCCGCCACCACCGCTGTTCTGGAACAGCTGAACCTGAACATTGTGGATGCCCGCATCAATTCCACCGAAGGCCCCTATTCCATCAGCTCCTATGTGGTTCTGGATGACAAGGGGCAGCCGCTGGGTATCGACCCGGCCCGGAAGGAGCGCGTACGCAAGCGACTGATTGAAGAACTGGACGACCCGGAAGACTATCCGGACATCATCCATCGCAGAACGCCAAGGCAGTTGAAACACTTTGCGTTCCCGACCGAGGTGACCTTCTCCAACGACACCATCAATCAGCGCACGGTGATGGAACTGATCACGCCGGACCGCCCCGGTCTGCTGGCGAGGATTGGCCAGGTGTTGCTGGAACACCGTGTGCGGCTGACCAACGCCAAGATTGCCACTCTGGGAGAGCGGGTTGAAGACGTGTTCTTCATCACCGACGAACAGGGCGAACCCCTGCGCGACCCGGGCGTGTGCCAGGCCCTGCAACAGGACCTCTGTAAAATGCTGGACGAGATTCAATGAACCCCAATCTGGAAAGACTTCACCCCTATCCCTTCGAGAAACTGGCCAAACTGAAGGCCGGCATTTCGGTGCCAGAACATCTGGCGCCCATCTCCCTGGGAATTGGTGAGCCCAAGCACCCATCGCCAGCCTTCGTAAAGGACGTTATTGCCGATAATCTGGATAAACTGGCGAATTACCCCACGACCAAAGGCACGGACGAACTTCGTAGCGCGATTGCCGCATGGGCAACCCACCGGTTTGATCTTGCACCGGCGTCATTGGATCCGAACCGCCACGTGGTGCCCGTAAACGGAACCCGCGAAGCCATCTTCGCCCTGGTTCAGGCGGTTGTGGATGCTGGCAAACCCGCCACCGTGGTCAGCCCCAATCCTTTCTATCAGATCTACGAAGGCGCAGCCTTCCTGGCCGGCGCCACACCGGTTTATCTGCCCTGCGATGGCGGCAATGGCTTCATCCCGGACTTCGACGCCGTGCCCGAGTCGGTCTGGGAGAACTGCCAGATCCTGTTCCTGTGCTCGCCCGGCAATCCGAGTGGAGCGGTGATTCCGAGGGAAACCCTGGTAAAAGTGATTGAACTGGCTGACCGGCACGATTTCCTGATTGCCTCGGACGAGTGCTATTCAGAGCTCTACCCGGACGAAGCCAACCCGCCGGAAGGCTTGCTGCAAACCTGCGCCGCCATCGACCGCCACGATTTCAAGCGCTGTGTGGTGTTCCACAGCCTGTCCAAACGCAGCAACCTGCCGGGCCTGCGGTCCGGTTTTGTGGCCGGCGACGCCGAGGTACTGGCCGGCTACCTGAAATACCGCACCTACCATGGCTGTGCCATGCCTATACATAATCAGCTGGCCAGTATCGCCGCCTGGAACGATGAAGACCATGTGCGCGAAAACCGCGCCGCCTACCGGGCCAAGTTCGAGGCAGTCGTGCCCATTCTGCGCGAAGTGATGAACGTCGACTTCCCGGATGCCGGCTTCTACCTCTGGCCGGAGACGCCCATGGACGACGAAACATTCGCCCGGGAGCTGTCCGCCCGACAGAACGTACACGTATTGCCGGGCCGATATCTGTCGCGCACGGTAAACGGCCACAACCCGGGTGAAAACCGCGTGCGCATGGCGCTGGTGGCTCCCCTGGAGGAATGCGTTGAGGCCGCGAAACGTATCGTTGAGTTCGTAAAAGGTTTTAAACAATGAAGATATATGGCATCCGCAACTGCGACACCGTCAAAAAGGCCCGGAAGTGGCTGGATGAACACGGCGTGGACTATGAGTTCCATGATTTCAAGAAAGACGGCCTGAGCAGCGAGAAGCTCAGCCAGTGGGAGCAGGCCGTTGGCTGGGAAACGCTCCTGAACAAACGCGGGACCACCTGGCGAAAACTTCCCGACGAGGTTCGTGATACCATTAGCGCCCAAAGTGCCCACCAGATCATGCTGGACAACCCCTCCATCATCAAACGCCCTGTCGTCGAGCGCGGAGACGGCGTAAGCGTGGGGTTCAACGCAGACGACTGGTCTGCGTGGCTGGGCTGAATTTTTCTGACTATTTAATGACAACAGGAGCAACCACCAGATGAGTTTTGCATTCGGTATCGGAATCGGCACCCAGAACAACCAGGGCGAATGGCTGGAGGTGTACTACCAGCAGCCGATCATGACACCCGACAGAGACCTGATCGACGTGGTTGAGTCTGCGCTGGACTATAAGGGTGGCAACCAGGCCATCAGCGTGAAAGCAGAACAACTGGCACAGTTTGCCAACGCCCTTCGCCAACTGGGCCGGACAGACCAGGCCAAACTGGCCGAGAAAGCGGCTGAGAGCAAGCGCCCCGTGGTAGTCACCGTACTGGCAACGGACGATACCGCTTCCAGCACGCCGGAGGTGTACCTGAAACTGCACCTGATCTCACACCGCCTGGCCAAGCCCCACAGCCTGAAGCTGGACGGCATTTTTGGCCTGCTGCCCAACCTGGCCTGGACCAACGAAGGCGCCATTGACCTGAATGAACTGCCGGAGCGGCAACTGCAGGCACGCCTGGATGGCCGTATTCTGGAAGTGAAGTCGGTCGACAAATTCCCGCAGATGACGGATTACGTAGTGCCCAAGGGTGTACGTATTGCCGACACCGCCAGGGTACGTCTGGGGGCCTACGTAGGCGAAGGTACCACCGTCATGCATGAAGGCTTTATCAACTTCAACGCCGGTACCGAAGGCACCAGCATGATCGAAGGGCGCATCTCCGCAGGCGTGATGATCGGTAAAGGCTCCGATCTGGGCGGCGGCTGTTCCACCATGGGCACGCTTTCCGGCGGCGGCAACATCATTATTTCCGTGGGCGAGAACTGCCTGCTGGGCGCCAATGCCGGCATCGGCATCCCGCTGGGCGATCGCTGCACCGTTGAAGCTGGCCTGTACATCACCTCAGGCACCAAGGTGGCCCTGCTGGATGACCACAACAAACTGGTGGAAGTGGTGAAAGCCCGCGATCTGGCCAGCAAAAACGATCTGCTGTTCCGTCGCAACAGCCAGACCGGTGCGGTTGAGTGCAAAACCAACAAGACCGCCATTGAACTGAACGAAGAACTGCACGCCAACAACTAAGGCTGTAGCCCGCCACAGAACCCACCGACACCGGGGGTTCTGTGGTGTTATTCCCTCTACTCTTTCCTTATCGAACAGGTTTCCCTATGTCGCTCTCCCCCACCCTGGAACTTGCCAAGGACCTTATCCGCCGCCAATCCGTAACGCCGGACGACGCGGGCTGCCAGGAACTCATGATGTCACGCCTGGCGCCGCTCGGTTTCAGTGGGGAAAACCTGCGCTTTGGCGAAACCGACAACCTGTGGGCAAGAAAGGGCAACAATGGGCCGGTTCTGGCATTTGCCGGCCACACCGACGTGGTACCCACCGGCCCTGAGAAAAACTGGGCGCAACCGCCGTTTGACCCGATCATCAAGGACGGCTACCTGCACGGTCGGGGCGCAGCGGACATGAAGGGAAGCCTGGCGGCCTTCATCACCGCCTGTGAACGATTTGTGGCCAACCACCCGAATCATCGGGGCTCGATTGCCCTGCTGATCACCAGCGATGAGGAAGGCCCGGCCCAGGATGGCACCGTAAAAGTGGTGGAAACCCTCGAAGCCCGCAATGAGAAAATGGACTGGTGCCTGATTGGCGAACCGTCCAGCACCCACCAGGTAGGGGATGTCATCAAGAATGGCCGGCGCGGCTCCCTTCACGGATACCTCACCGTTCACGGCGTTCAGGGCCACGTGGCCTACCCGCATCTGGCCGAGAATGCCGTCCACAACGTTGCACCGGCACTGGACGCGTTGGCCAAGGAATTCTGGGACAACGGCAACGACTTCTTCCCGCCTACCACCTTCCAGATAACTCGTGTCGAGGCCGGCGTCGGCAGCAATATTGTGCCCGGGGAGTGCCTGGTGCACTTCAACTTCCGTTACTGCACCGAGAACACCGCGGAAAGCCTGGAAGAGAGAGTGGTAGCTATCCTGGACCGGCACAACCTGAAATACGATCTGCAATGGCACCTCAGTGGCCGGCCATTCCTGACCGACAAAGGCGCGCTGGTATCAGCCGCACAGAATGCCATTCGAACCGTGACTGGCCGTGAAACAGAACTGTCTACGTCCGGCGGCACCTCAGACGGTCGCTTCATTGCGCCCACCGGTGCCCAGGTGGTCGAACTCGGCCCGATCAACGCCACCATTCACAAAGTGGACGAGTGTGTGAAGGCTGAGGATCTGGACACGCTGTCCGAGATCTACGAACAGATCCTGGTCGAGCTGCTGGCATAAAGAATCGAACCAGAGGCTCACAATGAGCCTCTGATCAATAATGCGGCGGGGGTGTTTCCTCTTCTTCCCGCCGGATATTGGACGGCGAGATATCCCTGAGTTGCTTGTGCAGCATTTTCTTGGCGTCCCACAGTTCCCGAATGTCCATCTCCTGCTTGGCGACCTGATCACTCAACGTGTTGATCAGCTCATCCTGGAACGCAAGTCGCATTTCCAGTTCTGCCAGTCGTTCTTCCAGGGAGTTTTTGCTCATGAGGTTTGGTCAGCCCTTTCTGTAATCTGGTATCATGCCGCCTTTTACCGCCTGCGCCCGGGATAATCAGTTTTCCCGGGGTTGGCGGCGTTCACCGGCCAGACATGCCATGTTACCCGATGTCCGGCTTTTTATCGTCAGTGTTAAACCATGGAGAATAACCAACCAATGCGTAATCCAGCCAAAGCGATCCTTGTTGCCATTCTGATCGCGATTCCGGCACCGTTTGTACTCGGCCTTCTGCTTACCACCACTCCGGAACCCCTGAAAATCCTGGCGTTGGGCCAGGGCCTGGAAGCTCTGGGCAGCCAGGGTGGCATAGCGGCCTATCTGTTCGCGTTTGTTGTCTTTGCCGTTGCCGCCTTTGTTGCGATTGCACTCGCCGGCAAGCAGCCTGCCGCCAGGAACTCAGCCGCGCGCAAGGCAGCACCTCGCAGTGCCCAGCCCAGCAATCAGTATGACGACGACGAAGACGATTTTGACGACAGCACTCCGGAAGGTAACGAGGAAGGCACCGTCAAGTGGTTCAACGTCAAGAAAGGCTTCGGCTTTATCGTTCGTGACAGTGGCGACGAGATCTTTGTGCACTTCCGCGCCATCCGTGGCCGTGGTCGCCGCGTGCTTCGCCAGGGCCAACTGGTGCGCTTCAACGTGGTTGAGGCAGACAAAGGCCTGCAGGCAGACAACGTGTCTATCCTGAGCGACTGAGACAGCTCCCGCACGCGCCAATAAAAAAGCAGCCTCTCGGGGCTGCTTTTTTGTTTCAAGCCGAAAACCTTGTGACTGTCAGTTCCAGACCACCAACTGCTCGCCGCGATGATCCAGCCGCCACCACTTATCGTCCTCCACCGGGTCCCCTTCTTTCCAGTCTCCCGGGCTGCAGCGGATTTCAGTATCCATTGCCCGCCAGGCACTACGAGCGCAATCCAGGTCGCTGTTCCAGGGCAGCTCATCGCCTTCCATCACCAGTGAAGTGAAACGCTTGCCGAAAGCGCCCGGATACAGCGTGATGCGCACCCGCGCGCCGCTATACCTGGCCATGCCCTTCACCACGGAACTGACGTCGGTATCGTCCAACTGTAATTCGTCCAGTTGGCCTTCCAGCCAGTTGGAGACCGCGGCCGGTTCAAGGTCACGAATGTAGATTTCCAGATCCTGCACCCAAGGATTCTCCCTGCAGTTGTTCGCAATGTCGCACATAGTGAACCGGCCCGGGCCTCGCTGCAACCCATCGCTCCAGTTCCTCGCGCAGATCGTCCACCAGCAATCGTCGGAGCGTGCCGGCCCGCTTGCGCTCGTGCCAGAGAACATCCGCCGCCGCCTGTTCAATCATCAGGACCTCCGCCTTCTGCTCCGGGAGATGGCAATCTTCTCCCCGCGCCAGTGCAACCAGCGACTGCCGGTGCCACACCTCTTTTTCGCCTTCCAGTGCCGCTGCCGACACCGAGCCACGACTGGCAAACAAATCCAGCCGGGCGGCGGCTCGCCGTACCCACTGCAGCATACCACCAGGAGTGCTGACACAGCTGCTTTGTCGGGAAGCCGCATATTCGAGAGCCGCCTGGGAAACCTGGATATTCCAACGCTTTTCGGTTGCCGGTTGATGTGCGGTGAGTACCGCCCTCCGCTGACGGACGCTCACTGGAGGCAACTCCAGAACCTCAGGTTCACGTCCCAGCAACTGCCCCAACCGAACGACACCGCTGGAATCCGTCATCGAATCACGACCAATCAGCAGGATTGGCCCAGACCAGCCAGAAACCAGATCCCGGATCAGCCCCAGCGGCTCGGCTATCAATGTCAGCAAATCGGCGGGGCTGACATTGTCCAATACCAGTGCAGGCCAATGCTCAGAGGAGGAATCAGCTGACGGTAAAACCGGTTGATCGCAGGCCAGCACTTCGGACTCCCGGCGAGGATCAACCTGAACCCAGGCCAGGCCGGGAGTGCTCAGGAGCGAGTGCAGCCAGGCCGACTTGCCGGCCCCCCTGGGGCCCCGAACCCAAATCAATGCTTCGGGATTGGCCGCCAGGGCAACCGCAACATCTTCCGCCAGCGCGAGCCATGCTGGCTCCGCAATCGATACCGGCGCAACGAAACGGGCATCGGAAGTGGGCACAGGTACGTCATGTGCCGAGGGCCAGCAGGTCACAAGCTCGAGTACAGCCACATAGGCCTTATCCTGAAGCCGCTCACATTGGGACGTCAGGGCTTTCAGAAGCACCGGCCAATCGAGCCAGGGGACCTCTGCCGACTCGCGGGCGGAGGCAATCCAATAGATCAACTGGGAGGACAGATCACCGTCTCCGACCACCTCGGTCACGATGGGCTGTTCACCCTGAATGGTGCGAACGAGTTCGTCCAGATCGATACTCTGGCGTTGCAAAAACGGGGGAATCGCGGGGATGGCATCGAGCAATGCCAGCAGAAAATCTTCGGCAGTAATCACAGAACCGCCCCGGCGCCCAACACTTTCTCGGGCCATCAACAGCGCGGTCTGACACTCCGGAGACAGACATCCTTGCCAATCTTCCATCGGGGCATCTCCTTCCTTGGCTTACGGGCATCGTCCTGATGCCACCTGAACAGCCCGGAATTCTAGAACCGTGTCACGAATGTGACAACGACCAACGCCCGTTTCTGTGAACCGAACAGCCCCTACAATGGTCTTAGGCGCCTGCACCCGGCCACTGGGGCGGCATAACGAACACCCGACTGTCCTCTACCCAGCGATCGGATTCCGGCCGCCTGTTCAAAACGGCAAACAACTGGGGTATCCCGGCGCTCTCCACCCGATCAAGCGCCGCCCTCGCCAATGCTGTATCCGGCGCAGCCGATTGAGTCCAGGGGCCGATCCAGTCCGGCTTGAACAGGGGCACCCAGCCAGAGATATTCTCCTGCCGGGCCTGATCAAGCCTCATCCAGTGACCTTTCAGATGCTTCCTCGGCACCTGTGCCGGGGCCTCAGGTAGCGTTTGAGCAATCGGATAGAACAGATAGCCTGGCATGAAAATTCGTGGCGTTACCGTTTCGCAGACGCCAACACTGGCCAGCAAGCCCTGGGCTTCTGGTCGCTGGCACAAGCGGCTTTGGTGATTCAGCAGGCGCTCAGTCTTCAGATCCAGCCGATCCCGGGCATTGGGTCCGTACCACCGGACCTGATTTGCCTCGGTTACGAAGCCGAGATAGAACTTGATGGCAATTTCGTGGTGCTCCAGTTGGCCGGAGCTCCGGTTGCGAACCAGAAAATCCAGCTCACCCAGCGTTCGCCCCTCGGCCTGAACCTGCTGATTCTGCAGTACAATGTCCCAACCCAACAGATCCCGCAGTAACAACTCGTACAGGCGCTCGAAATAGTGGCCAAGCCGACCCTCCGGCGTTTCCGTCAACCGCGCAGGCAGGGTATCAGGGTTCCGCTCCCACCGTTTCAACGTCTCCAGGAATTCGGGGGGCAGATGGGCGGCAGGATCGAAACTGAGCTCATGTTTTAACAACTGAGGCGACAGACACAACCAGGCCAGATGCCGGACCGCTGGCAACTCAAATGCCAGCAACGTCTCGGTAATCTCGTTTTTAGTCATAGCCGAAGAATACCGTAAACTGTGGCGTATAC
This sequence comes from Marinobacter sp. RI1, assembly GCF_041155085.1. Classification (NCBI taxonomy): domain Bacteria; kingdom Pseudomonadati; phylum Pseudomonadota; class Gammaproteobacteria; order Pseudomonadales; family Marinobacteraceae; genus Marinobacter; species Marinobacter sp. RI1. The sequence continues at coordinate 2,002,780 of NZ_AP031605.1, read as the reverse complement.
AATTCAGAACCTGACCAGCCAAGGAGCACCTTATGCAATACCTGCACACCATGATCCGGGTGAGCAACCTGGACGACACGCTGCACTTCTTCTGCGATTTGCTGGGCATGGTAGAAATCAGCCGGAAGAGTAACGAAAAAGGCCGCTTCACCCTGGTGTTCCTTGCCGCTCCGGATGACGAAGCCCGGGCCCGGGAAGACAAGGCGCCCATGATCGAACTGACCTACAACTGGGACCCAGAGGAATACACAGGCGGCCGCAACTTCGGCCATCTGGCCTACCGGGTGGACGATATCTACGCCCTGTGCGAGAAACTCCAGGCCAACGGCGTCACCATCAATCGCCCACCCCGGGATGGCCATATGGCGTTCATCAAGACGCCGGACGGGATCTCCATTGAGTTGCTACAGAAAGGCGATGCGCTGCCGGCTCGGGAGCCTTGGGCGAGTATGGAGAATGTGGGGAGTTGGTAAAGCAACTTCGATTCTGTAATGGCGCCGGTTTTCGGTCCAGCCATTACAGAATCGAGCGTGTTATCAAATCGGCCATGCATCGGCTGGACGTAGCTCTCGGTATTCCGCCATCGAGATCTTGCCGAGTTGCGGCGTAAGCCGGCACTTGCGCTTATTCCAGGGATATTCCTCCTGCCGCTTCAGCCATTCCTTGCCCTCTCCTTCCTTCCAGGCTTCCAAATCCAGATCGCGCCAGAAGCGAGGGTTACGACCGCTGCGCAGGTCGTGTTCAGCGGTGACAGGATCCAGGTGTCGGAATGGTTCCAGCCGTGGTACATCTGGCAGGGGCTGCGTCACATCCATGTAGGTCTGAAGTACATCCCAAAGTGCCAGGACCTCTGATTTGCTGGATTCGATGGTACTGAAAGCCGTTTTATGGAATGACTTCTGTGTATAGCGATGCACAAAAATGAGCCGATAGAACACACCGCTTTGCTGGATCACCCGATCCACATAAGCATCGAATTCCACAAACGGGGCTTCGAAAAACCGGCCTCGCCCGAGAGCCAGGCGAACCAGCCCGGTGGCTCGGTTGAACTCACTACAACCGTCCTCGAGAGTGTCGTCCAGTTTCTTGTTGATCGCTTTTTCAAAGGGCTTGAGCACAAACCCCATGCCGGTGCTCATGATCCAGTTAGTGGTAACCGGAGTTACCCAAATCGCAAACGCAAACCACATTAGCGAAAGAAGCCCACCAATAAAGACCAGAATCTCGGATGCAATATCTAAGTTGTTATTTGCCTCAATAATTCCCCAACCGACTAACGCTATACCGCTGAACCATAGGAAAAAAACCCATATGACCGGCAATGCAAGGACTAAAACCTTGAGTCCCAATTTGTCATTCAAAAATCGAATCCTTTGGTGGTCCCACCACCAATCTTTGGACTCGAACTCGGGATCTGTCTTTTCGTGATCCTGTAGCGCTTCAACATCTTCAATTGTCCCGAAATAGGGAATAATGCCGGCATAGGTACCGACAGGCTGAAGATCCTCGCCGATGCGCATTCGGTCTTTGGGTGAAGGTGGCAGTGGTCCAACATCCGTTGCTCTAAAGGCCGCATCTGCCAGACGACGCATATGTTGTTCAGTCATACGTTGACCTCAGTGAAGTACCAATACGGAGCTTTTGGCTGATCATATGGATTCATGAGCATCCGCTTCTTCGGGGGAGGCTGCTCGTGTCGCGCCAAATCGAAAGGTTCGTAATCCTCAAACACCGGCGCAGGAAAAACCAGCGGCCCCAATTCTGTGTTCAGAGTAGCTTGCAACCCCACCCTCACCCGCACTTTAACGGATTCCTGATAATAAAGGCTTTGGTACTCACTGTCCTGAATCTCACGCCTGACCAGGAAACGAACGGCTGATTGCTGTGGAATCGACTGTCGGGCTGTCACCTTAGTGAGCGGGGTGGTTTTGAGCATCTGAGTGCTCGTTCTTGATTCCGTAAGACCTTTCACCGAAACGGTGGTAGTGGATGATAGATACGCAACCTCTTGGACTACCAACCTGAATGGACTGGCAGGCAACCCCGCCTCACATTCCTGATGCAACTTGATGCGGCTAACCAATGGAAATTGGAACGTGATGACGTAATCATCTGGCCTGGGCATATAATCAGGATGGCCTAATGCGGGATCGGGTTCTACGTCTGCATATCGCTGAGCCGTTACGTGAATTGGCGAGAGCAGAGAAAGCAACTGGCTGTAATAGGCCTTGTGGTCCATACCGGGTAGAGAATGATCGGGATGAGTCCCCCAAGGACCACGCTTGAGAAGTTGTTCAAACGTATCGTCTGTGACTGACGCGGCATACAGTCCTCCGCCAACAGCCATTGCAAGACCAAAGATGGCCCATCCCCAACCAGGAATCGCCAGCAAGGTATGCATAAGGGGAGATGCTAGCACAAGCAAACTCCCCGTCATTGCGATGGCGTGACCAGTTGCAGCATCAAAGTCCTTGTTCGACAAACTGATGCGCATCTCCCAAAAGCTCAAACCAGCGCCTGCAGCTCCAGCAATGAACGTTGCCAACCCTGCCACCTTAACGAGAGTTGTAGCCTTTAATGCTTTTAACCGATTACCAATCAGCATCCAGTTTTTCATATCAAACAGCGGTCGGGTCGCTATTTGATAGGTTCTAGTGCTAACTCCACCCGATGCGGCTGAAGCCCTCCCCAATACCTCACTGTACTTTAACGAAGCGGCAATTAAGTCTGAACCAGCACCGGCAAATGTCTTTGCTATACCAAAAGCAACGTTGCCGCTCTCAGACTTCAAGGCACGGTTCAGACTATTTAACTCAAGAAAAAGATTAAACGCTGCAAACACGACTATGCCACGGGACACCACTGGCCCATCCACAATACTGTTCGCTCTCTTGGCTAAATCTACCTTCAACAAACTCAACTTACGCACTTCCGGATGATCATCCGGCGCGAAAAATACCATGGAGGAACCCGCAACTTTATGGATAGCCTCTTCTAACGCCTCCGACGCACGCTTGGGGCTGGTGGAAGCCATCAAGTCGTCAGAGTCATCCAGCAAGTCTGCGTAAAGATAATCCTTTGCTCTGGTGAGCATGCCCTCCGTGCGGTCAAAGTCCGTCAGGCCGCGTTCAATCCCGTCGCCAGATACGCCGATGATAAAACCAGACCTCATTGCCCCCGACCTATCCATTAACTTGATACGCCTCAAGCTTGAGTCCACCAGCGCAAAATTAGAATAGGCTCCCTGCATAAGACGGGGCAGTTCAACACTCTCGATAAGGTCTTCTTCCACCAGGCGTTTACCTACGGTAAGAAGCGCAGCACTCCATTCGTTGAGTGACCCGGCTATCATCCCGCTTACTTTGCCTGCATTGGCTACACCTTTAATACCAGACTCTACTTCACCATTTTGCTCACTCAATTGTTTTTCGAGATAGGCCAGAGACTGAAGATTGAGTCGTTTCAACAGCTCGCCATCGATCTCAGCCGTGTCCTTGGCCAACGTTTCCAGTCTCCTGATAAGAGGTTCCGCATCCCCCTCAACAGTTTCCGGTGCCCATTTGCTTAAAAATGAGCCTTCAAGAACCCAGCGACGAAGATCGGATAGAACCTGGCCTCCTTTGTCTACACCCTGAGCCTTAAGCACTCCGGGAATTTGCTGAAGTAGATTGAGTTTATCTGCGACCAGCAGATACCCCTCACAGACCGCAACATCATTGCAAGTTCGATAATCCTCAAGCACCGCATCAAGAGTTCCGCTGCCAAGCATATCTCGCAACTTTTCAAGATGCCGATCAATAATGTCGATAGCTTGTTGCTTCTGGTCGGTTTTTAGCACCTCATCCAGCTTCGATCGATCAATTGCAGATGCATATCTTGCCAACGGGTTCTGACCACGGTGCGATGGGTCGAACACAGCCTGACGGATGAGCATCGCTGAGTGCGCCATCGGATTGTCCTGAATAGAGGCATCGACGGCATCCAGATAGTGGAGAGCCAGATGTAGCTGAGACATAGAGTGACGAAGAGTGAATAAAGGATCATCAAGCGCCAGGCATGCCACACCCTTCTTCTGCCGCAGATCTTTGAGCTGATCCTCACCTGGCTCACAGCTCAGATCAAATGGAGTCTCGAGCAGCCGACCGAGCTTGACACATAGCTCATCCTCACCGGGCCTCTCAAACCCCATTGCGAAGTCACTAGGGTTCTCCAGCATCAACTCAATGCCCAGATCCCTTTCCCGGAGCTCTTCCACATCCTCGACCCGTGAGGCCAAAAAGCCACCACTAAAGCGCAAACCCTCCACACCAGCGGTCGCCCAGGCAGGACCTACACCCGTTGTTCTAGCGTCGCAGGCGAGTTCATCCTGTTCAAGCTGCTCGATATAGGACCAATCCCACTGTACTTCGCTATACGCCATGCGGAAGTCGTGCATGACTGCCTGGCCCTGGAGGAAAACCGGTATCAATAGATCGTCGAGCCAGTCGCCGCTGGATGGCCTGATAACCCGAAGTCCAGAGCCAGGGTCCATCACTTCAGCGCGAACTGCTTCAAGATCCACGTCACTAAAGCGAGATTGCTCGCCGATCTCCAGCTCACGCCACAGTCGGCCTTTGCGAAAAATGTACAAATACCCTGGACGAAGCATTGCCACACCTTTGCCTTGATAGACGGTAACACCGCCACTGTTAACCGGCAGATTACTGGCGATCTCAGCCAGAGGCTTTACTCGAAGTAGGGTATTTTCCTGATAATCGTCCCGTTCAATATTGGATCTTGCATGCTTAAGAAGAGGAACAGATATCTTGCCTCCATCACGCTTGGGGATCGTCAGCACCAGGTCTTTGGGATCTGTATCGTCGTAGTCCGCTCTTCTGAGAATTGAGCGATCCAGAGACTCATCTGAAAAATCCACCGTGTCCGTCATACGCTCTCCCCTCCTTCGCTTCCTTTCACCGCCTCTACTGAATCCCGCTCCAAGTGCCCACCAATCACATCAATAATCAGCTTTCGATCAGAGCCCGGTAACTGTTCAAACTCCGTTTGGTCGGGAGAGGCACCTTTACGCTGACTAACCATTCCCAGTTCAGGAGACCGCTGCATTGCTGCCCGATCTCTATCAAGCACTGCAGGCAGTTCCGGAGCAACTGTATTCTGCCCCGAACCACTCCCCGGGCTGCCCCCGGAATTAATCTTGATCCCCGGCCCACTCAAGGTCACGCCGCTGGGGTCCAGCTTGATAAAACTTCCACCCCCGGAAATTGTCAGCTCTGCCCCGGCATCCAGCACCACCTTGGCACCGGCCTTGTGATGCACTTCGGTGCCGGCTTCTGAGGCCATGGTGCGGGCGGTTTTCTGATGGTAGGTGCCGCCCACGGTCTGGCTGCAGTCTGCGCCAACGGACAGCCGGTTTTCGCCGTCGGTGGTGCAATGGTCCGCCGCTTTGATGTGGCTGAACTGGTGGTTCTCCACCGTCAGGTGGCTGTCGTTCCTGATGACTTCGGTGCGGTTGTTTTCCGTCAGCAGGTCCAGGTCTTTCTGGGCGTGCACGTAGATCTGTTCTTCGCCGGCTTCGTCTTCAAACCGCAGTTCGTTGCTGCCCTCGCCCTTGTGGGTTTTGGTCTTCAGGGTGGTCCGGGTTTTGTGTTCCGGCAGCGCGTACGGCGGTGTATTGGTGGCGTGATAGGTTCTTCCGGTGATGATGGGCTGGTCCGGGTCGCCGTCGAGGAAGGAGACGATGACTTCGTGGCCAATTCTGGGCAGAGCCATAAAGCCGTACTGGCCACCCGCCCAGCCCTGGGCCACGCGCAGCCAGGCGCTTGAGTGTTCGTCGTTCTTGGAGTAGCGGTCCCAAGGGAATCGTACTTTCACCCGGCCATACTGGTCGCAGTGGATTTCTTCACCCTCGGGGCCGGTGACCAGAGCCATCTGGGGGCCGTCCATCACGGGTTTGTGGTTGCACAGCGGGCGCCAGGTTTTGTCGGCCGGGATGGCACTGAAGGTGTTGTGGTAGCTGGTGGGCTCGCTGCCACCCTCTTCTTCCAGGGCCTGGGGCTGTTTGCCGGTGTGGGTAATAGCGGTGAGCAGCCATTCCCGGTTCAGGGTCTGGCTGTCGTGCTCCTGCAGTTCCACTTTGGCGCCGGGGGTGAAGTCCGGGCGGTTGCTTTTGCCGTTGGCCATGGCGGCGTCGTTTCTAAGGGCATCCAGTTTGTTCTGGGTGAACGGCTGGCCGCTGGCGTCGGCTTTGTAGCGGCCGGGATAGTCGTAGTGCTGGTAGTCTTCCCGGTGGTTAACACCGCCGGCACTTTGCTCATGCATCAGGGCGTAGGCGGGGTTCTTGAAGGTGTAGTCCTTCATGGCCACGGAAGCGGCTTTGACCCGTTCTTCGTAGGCGAACTGGAACACGCAGGCTTGCTTTGTGCTGCCACCGGCTTTGGTGTTGCAGGTAACCGGCTCCAGCTTCGGGGCGTCGCCGTGGTGGTCGGCAAGAATCAGTGCCGGTTGTTCTTCACCATCCACGCTGCCGTGCTGGTAGCGGTAGTGCCAGCCTTCTTCGGCGGCCAGGCGTTCCAGGAACTGCAGGTCGGTCTCCCGGTGCTGGACGCAGTATTCCCGTTCTTCCGGTGGGCGTTTGAAGTCGAAGATGGAGCCCACAATGCCCCGCTCTTCGAGCAGGGTACGCACGATCGCGTCGGTGGTCTGGGTCTGGAGGATGCGGCTGTTGTGCATCAGCCCCAGGCGCCACAGGGGTGGCTGGATGACCACTTCGTAGCGGGTGCGGCGGTGGCCGGTGTCGCCCCGCATAAATTCGTTCACCACGCCGGTGAATCGGCGCAGTGGCTGGCCGTCCTGCCACACCACCAGGTCTACCGGCTGTTCCAATACGTCGGCGGCGGCCACATCCGGGTCGGTGCTGGCCAGCTGCAACCGGCCATGGAACAGATCAGACAGCCGTTCGGTCAGCGCGAAGCCGACAACGACAAAGTGGTCCGAGGGGAATTCGCCTACACGGGCGGTGAACTGCAATCCGCTTGCCTGGGGCATGACTTCGATCCCTGAAGATTATGTTGAACTGACTCATCCTGAGCAGTCCCGATTATAACCACCGACTTGCAGAATACAAACCAACCATGCCTCATTCCTGAGGCATTCGCCTTATCGCTCAGCGTCTCTGCTGGTTAGACAACCACACACTCTGATACGGCTTCAGGGTGATTGACCCAGCCAGATCATCCACCTCCATTCCGGAGATCAAGTCTACCCAACGATCCGTTCCAATCAGATTGATATCGCTCAGCGCCACCTGCTGCACCTCGGGACTGATGTTATGGATACAGAACACCGATTGCTCCCGGCGCATGCTCTGGCGCCAGAACCCGAACAACTGCAACCCCAGGTGCAAGGTGAACTGCGTGGCGTTCGGATGGAACGCAGGTTGAGCACGGCGTATAGCAATCAAACGTTTCAGCTCCCGGAATGCCTTGCTGTGGTGGGTCAGTGGATCTGCGAGGGTTTCCTCCAGTTGCGACAACTGCCATTGACTGCGGTTAATGGAGCGCAGGCGCCCGGTATGCTCTACCCGCGCCTGATCGTTCTCCGTGGCCAGCAAGCTGTGAATATAAAAGGCGGGAATGCCCTCGAGAGCCAGCATGATGGTATGCGCACACAGGAATCGCGCGAGCTGCCAGTGGTCGGCACCGCCTTCTGCGGTTCCTTTGAGGGCATCCCAGAGCGCAATGTTCATCTCATAGGGCTGATCCCGCCCGTCGGCCGTCCGACGGTAGGACACCTTACCCCCAAACGACTCCATGGTGTTGATCAGGCGTTGCTTTTCATCTTCGGTCAGCAGGCCATCTGTGGGCCGCAGACCAACGCCGTCGTGGGAAGCGATAAAGTTCAGATAGGTGGTCCCCAGCTGCGCCGGGGGCATACTCATCAGCCAGGTTTTCAGATGTCGGCAATTGCCGGTCACCAGCGTGTTGATCAACAGAGGCGGCAAAGAAAAGTTATAGATGGCATGGGCTTCGTTAGCATTGCCAAAATAAGTCAGGTTCTCCCGGTTGGGTACATTGGTTTCGGTGATCACCACCGCGTCCGGCGTGTGATGTTCAATCAGCAAGCGCAGGATCTTGATCAGCTCGTGGGTTTGCTGCAGGTGAATACACGGCGTGCCCGGCTCTTTCCAGAGAAAGGCCACGGCATCCATACGGAAAATCATCACACCCCGTTCCAGGTATTGGCGGATGATCCCCGCAAACTCCAACAGTACCTGTGGGTTGGCAAAGTTCAGGTCTACCTGATCTTCACTGAAGGTGCACCATACATAGCGCTCGCCGTCGTCGGTCTGCACCGGATTGAGCAGGGGCGACGTACGTGGCCTCACTACCTGGCTGAGGTCGTCTTTCGGGTTGCCTTCAAAGAAATAGTCCTTACCCGGGTCGATGCGCTTCTTATAGTTTTCGAACCACCGGCTGCGGGCCGACATGTGGTTGATCACAAGATCGGACATCAACTTGTAGTCCCGGGCAATGGCCTCAATTTCCGGCCAGCCACCGTGACTCTCATTCACCGCCAGGTAATCCATCACCGAAAAGCCATCATCAGAGCTGAAGGGAAAAAACGGCAGTATGTGCACCGCGGAAACGGAGTCCTTAAGGCAGTCATCCAGGAAGCGCTTGAGCGTCACCAGCGGTTTCTCGTCCGGTTGCTGAAGCGTGTCCGCGTAGGTAATCAGCAACACATCGGTTTCGTCCCAATGGTTCTGGTGGGCCGGTGGGGCGTCGGCATTGGGCGCCAGCCCCATGGTGGCCAGTAACTGCTCCGCCAGAAAGTCGCAATCTACCGAGGGATAGACGACCTCGAGCATACCTTGCAGCTTGCTCTTCAGTGGCTGAGTCATGGCCGATATTCCTGATTGTCCAGTTCAACAGCCTCCAGCAGTTGCTCACGAATGTCCGGAATGGCACTGGTCACCCGGTTCCAGCTGGGGATGAAGGGGGTGTCCATGGGGTTATCCAGGAAGTAGGCGCCGGCGCGCATCACATTCTGGGCAAACAGTTCCACCGCCTTTTCTTCCTTGTGCCGATCAAAACCGAGCCCGTTGATCACGGCGTCGTTCTGATAGGTTTCCACAAAATCCAGAGCAATACGGAAATAGGTCGCTTTGATGGTGCGGAACTTCTCATTGGAGAACACCTCGCCATTGGTGGCCAGCTTTCGGAACAGGGCCTTGGCGATGTCCACACTCATTTTGGACAGCCCTCGGCTGGCATCCTCCGGCGAGAGATCCTGATGCTTGTGATCGTAGACATCAGCAATATCCACCTGGCACAGGCGGTTAGTGGCGTAGTTTCGTTTCATCTCCGAGAGCACACCAATCTCCAGCCCCCAGTCACTGGGAATGCGCAGGTCATTGATCACGTCCGTGCGGAACGAGAATTCTCCGGCCAGGGGATAACGGTAGCTGTCGAGGTAGTCGAGAAAATCGTTCGGGCCGCAGACTTTTTTCAGGGCTCGGATCAGCGGAGTGACCAGCAGACGACTGACCCGACCATTCATTTTGCTGTCGGCGACGCGGGCGTAATAGCCCTTACAGAACATGTAGTTGAATCCAGGGTTGGCCACCGGGTAAATCAACCGTGCCAGCAGGTCCCGCGAGTAGGTCAGGATATCGCAATCATGCAACGCCACCGATTTGCTCACCCCGGAGGCCAGCACATAACCGAAGCAATACCAGACATTCCGTCCCTTGCCCATTTCGGTGGGGGCGAGGCCCTGCTCGCGAAGTTTGAGGTCGATGGCCCGCAAACGCGGCCCATCGTTCCACAGTACCTTGAACGGCTGAGGCAGCTCGGAGAAGTACTCCAATGCGTGCCGGTATTGTGCTTCATCAGCACGATCGAGCCCGATCACGATTTCTTCCAGGTAAGGCACCTTTGCCAGCTCCTGGACAATGTGTTTCAGGGCGGGGCCTTCCAGCTCTGAATACAGCGACGGCAACACCAGTGACATGGGCCGCGCTTTACGGAACTGAAGCAGATCGGCCTCGATGTCTTCTACCGGTCGTCGCACAAGATTGTGCAGGGTCGTTACTATGCCATTCTGGTAAAAGTCGCCCATGGCGCCTCTCCTATGCTTTTGGCCACGCCTGGCGGCCTAGTAGCCGTACTCGAAAAGAAGATTGAGTACGCATTCGTTCCAACCCTCCGGGCCGGGCTTCAGGGAGCGCATGGGGTGCTTCTGCGATGGCAACTGGACCTGATCGCTGTTCACCCCGCGAATCACCACCGGGATATCCGCGGCCTCCAGCATGCGCTGGTCGTTCGGGCTGTCGCCCAATGCGATGGTGACTAGCGGCTCGCCCTGATAGTGCTCCCGGTATTGCTCCAGCAAAAAGCGGGCCCCCTCGGCTTTGTCGAAGCGCCCCATGGCGTGCCAGAAGCGGCCCCCCTGCACCAGACGGAGCCCCTCACGCCCCAGTGCCGCACTGAATTGGTCCAGCTCCGGATCACTGCCTTGCCAGATCAGCGGCTCCGTACCCAGGCGCTGCCGGGCCCGAGAGGCCTCCACTTCATCCAGGCCCGCAACCTCCGCCAGTTCCGCATCCGCCATATCCGAAAAGCCCCGAAACTGTGCGCCCGCCCTCCTCTGCACCATAAGCGTGCGAAGGACCTGCTGGTGATCTGCTCCAAAATTCATCACCTGTTCTTCGGTGCGGTCCAGACAGCCCGCCGGGATAACCGCCGCCGCGCCGTTCTCGACGATAAAGGGCGCCCGTATGCCCATCGCGTTTTGCAGATGGCGCATCTCGGCGGCGGTTTTACTGGAGTTAAAAATCAAGGGGATACCGTTAGCGGCCAACTTTGCCATGGCCGGCGATGCGGCCCGCCAGCTGTAGCTGTGATGGTCCAGCAAGGTGCCGTCCAGGTCGGTGAAAACTATCAGGTGTGGTTGCATTTGGTTCACCTGCTCTGCAATCTGTTGTTAGGCTTCAACCCTATACATACGCAGTATTCATACCAAAGCCAGGTCGTTTTATGAGCAACAACAGCTTTCAGGTGGAACATCGCTACCTGGAATTACCGGACAGCTTCTACAGTCGGGTACAGCCATCCCCCCTGTCTGAACCGCGCATGGTCTGCTTTAACCAGGCCCTGGCCAGCGATATGGGATTTCTGGTGCGGGATGAAAATGACTGGGCGGCCATTGGTGCCGGCGCCGAACTTCTGGAGGGGATGGACCCGGTCGCCATGAAGTACACCGGGCATCAGTTCGGCATGTACAACCCGGAACTGGGCGATGGCCGCGGCCTCTTACTCTGGGAAACCGTGGGACCGGACGGTACACGCTGGGACTGGCACCTGAAAGGGGCAGGCACCACGCCCTACTCCCGCTTCGGCGATGGCCGGGCAGTACTCCGGTCAACCATTCGTGAATATCTGTGCAGTGAGGCCATGCATGGCCTGGGAATTCCCACCACCCGGGCGTTGTTCATGATCAGCGCCAAAGACCCGGTGCGCCGGGAATCTATTGAAACCGCCGCCGCTTTGATGCGGGTAGCGAAAAGCCACATCCGGTTTGGCCACTTCGAGTTTGCAGCCCACCATGAAGGGCCGGACGCCCTGAAAACATTGCTAGAACATGTGATTGCCCTGCACTTCCCTCACCTGATCAGCTTGCCGGAGGACCAACGCTACGCCCGCTGGTTTGAGGAAGTGGTGGAACGCACCGCCAGGCTAATCGCGAAATGGCAGGCCGTTGGTTTCTGCCATGGGGTGATGAACAGCGACAATATGTCGATTATAGGTGACACTTTTGACTATGGCCCATTCGCCTTCCTGGACGATTTCGACGCCGGCTTCGTTTGCAATCACTCCGATCACGAAGGCCGCTATGCCTACAATCGCCAGCCCCAGGTAGGCTTTATCAACTGTCAGTACCTGGCCAATGCATTGTTGCCGATCATGGACGAAGATACCGTTCGCCGGGGACTGCGACGCTATGAAACCGCCTACAACGAGCATTTCAAACACCTGATGCTCGCCAAACTGGGGCTGGAAGAAGCGGATGGGGCAGATATGGGCCTGATCATGGGCACCTTCAGCATGCTCCACGAACACCGCGTGGACTACACCCGGTTTTTCCGCGGCCTGTCCAACCTGCATGACCATGGCACTGCGCCGGTTCGTGATCTGTTCGCAGACCGCAGCGTGGCTGACGAGTGGCTGGAACGTTACGAAGCCAGACTACAGAAGGAAACCCGTGGCCACGATGAACGGGAATACGCCATGCGCCGGGTAAACCCGAAGTACATTCTGCGCAACTACCTGGCCCAGCAAGTCATCCTTGAGGCGCAGAACGGCGACTATGAGCCAATGAAGGAACTGCTCAAGGTTCTGGAAAAGCCCTTTGATGAGCAACCCGAGTATGAGAAATACGCTGCCCTGCCACCGGATTGGGGGAAACACCTGAACATCAGCTGCTCTTCCTGAGCGGCCGCTATTTCACCAGGGCATCTTCCTCATGTTTGACTGGCGCCAGCGCATCAAGCCTGGCGCCGTGTCGCATCATAAACAGCACCAGAAGAATCGCAGGCACGCCCATCAATCCCGCAATCAGGAAGAACTCGGCGTAGCCAAAGTTCGCCACCACAATCCCGGAAAAGCCTCCCAGGAACTTGCCCGGCAGCGTCATCAGCGAGCTGAACAAGGCATACTGGGTGGCGGTGAACGAGGCACTGGTCATGCTGGACAGCCAGGCAATCAGCGCCACGTTGGCAATACCGCCACTGAGGTTATCGGCACTCACCACCAAGGCCAGCGCCGCGATATCCGGTGGTTGCTGGGCTAGCAGCACGAATAGAAGATTGGTTGCCGCCGTCATGACCGCACCTGCCAGCAGTATCCGGCGCACGCCATAGCGCACCACCAGCACCCCACCGACCATGGAGCCAACAATGGTCATAAAAAACCCGAACACCTTGGTGACATCGGCCACCTGGGTTTTACTGAAACCCATAAAATCCAGATAGAACGGATTGGCCATCACCCCCATGGCAATATCCGAAATGCGATACACCGCCACCAGCACCAGAATGGCCACCGCCAGCTCCCGATACCGACGGAAGAAGTCCAGAAACGGGCCAGCCACCGCGGCATAGAACCAGCCAGTTAACCTGGCCAGGCGTTCCGGCAGGTGGCTTCGTTTCTCCACCTCTTCCTCAATTCGATGGGCAATGTCCTGCGCAGCCGCAAAATGGTTTACTTCCGGCTCTTTCACGATCAGAACCGTCAGGGCACCCACACCCACCAGCGCTGCCATCACCTGATACGACACTTCCCAGGACCAGAACTCCGCCACATACAGTGCACCGGCGCCAGCCACCAGCAACGCCAGCCGATAACCAAAGATGTATGTGGCCGCTAACGCCGCCTGCAGGCGCTCCTGAGCAATCTCAATGCGATAGGCATCAATGGCCACATCCTGCGTGGCGGAGGAAAAAGCCACCAACAATCCGAACAACGCCAGTGTCTCCGGAGCCGCCAGGGCGTTCGTCTGGGACATCAGGTACAACCCGGTGGCAATGCCCGCCTGGGCCAGCAGAATCCAGCTGCGGCGCTTGCCAAATAAACGGTCCAGCACCGGCAGTTTCAGCCGGTCCACCACCGGCGCCCAGAACACCTTGATGGAATAGGTAATGCCAAGCCAGCTGAAAAAACCGATGGTGGCGGTCTCCACCCCAACGTCTGCCAGGCGGGCATTGAGGGTGGAAAACACCAGCAGAAAGGGCAGCCCCGCCGAGAACCCGAGAAACAACATGGCAATTACTTGCCAGCGGGTGTAGGTGTAGGCGGTATCCCGAATCAGGGCTACAACATTAGGGGGAAGATAAATAAGAGCCTCTCCGAATCAGTCGCGAAAGTTGTTGAACTGCAGCGGGATGTCCAGTTCTGCCTCACGCAACATGGCAATGGCTTCCTGCAGGTCGTCCCGTTTCTTGCCGGTAACCCGTACCTTGTCGCCCTGAATGCTGGCCTGCACTTTCATCTTCTGCTCTTTGATCATCTTCACGATTTTCTTGGCCATGTCCGTTTCAATACCCTGCTTCAGGGTGAAATGCTGCTTCACCAGCTTGCCCGCTTTGCTTTCACCATCTTCGGACAGGGCGCGGGTGTCGATGTTGCGCTTGGCAAAGGCCATTCGCATCATGTCCACCAATTGCTCCAGCTGGAACTCCTGCTCGGCGCTCAGCGTCAGGCGCTTGTCTTCCAGTTCGATGTCCGCCTCAACATTCTTGAAATCCCAGCGGTTACCCAGTTCACGCTTGGCCTGGTCCACCGCGTTGGTAACTTCGTGCATTTCGATTTCTGAAACAATGTCAAAAGAAGGCATAGTCGTTATTCTCCAAAGGCCACGGAGGGGTATACTGTGGCGACAATTTGATTACGGATGTTCGAAACCGCCAAGAATACCAAGAGCTGTGGCGAACCGCATCTGACAATGGACTGGTAAGAAGTAGACAAACAATGCCAAACCTCGATCTTCCCATTCTCGTAGTAGACGACGCCAAATTCAGCAGTATGGTGGTGGGCCGTACGCTGCGAAATGCCGGTTACCGCGACATACGCATCGCCAACAACGCACCGGCCGCTCTGAAACTCATGGAACAACGCCCGGTCAGCGTACTGATTGCAGACTGGCTGATGCCCGAAATGGACGGCCTGCAGCTGACCGACCAGGTGCGCCAGCAAGACGAGCAGAACAACCACTACACCTATGTGATTCTGCTCACCGCCCGCGAGAGTGTGGAAGCCCTGTCGGAAGCTTTCGACCGGGGTGTGGACGACTTCATCTACAAATCAGACATGACCAAGCAGCTCATCCCCCGTATCTTTGCGGCAGACCGCATGGCAGACCGGCAGAACACCCTGCTGCGCGCCAACGCTCTGCTGGTGGAGAACAACCGGGAACTGGAATCCAGCAACATCATTGATCTGGAAACCGGCCTGACCAACAACAAATACGCCCGTCAGCGCTTGCAGAAAACCCTGCGCCACGCCGAATCCCGGGGCGGCTCAACCGCCTACGTGATGTGCGGCATCCGCAACTGGCAAGACCTGAAACGCAAACATCCGCCCAGCGTGATGAGCGAACTGTCGATCGGCATCGCCCGGCGCCTGAGCACATTGATTCGCCCGATTGACGCCCTGTGCCGGGTGGGTGACAACCAGTTTGCGATTGTCTCCTACTTCCCCAACAGTGATCACTGCACCACCACCGCGTTCCGGCGCATTTTTGACGGCATCAACCACAAAGCGCTCAAAACCACCGCCGGCTTCATCTCTGTAGAAGCCGGCATGGCCCTTTGCAAAGCCGATGCCCAGGATGGCACCCCCACGGTACAGGATATGGAACGCGCTGCTGTACAGGGCCTTGTGGACGCCTATGAAACCCGCCGGTTCACCGAAACCGCCCCGGAGATACGGGAAGGTGTGTAGCGATCACAAACAGTAACACTGGGACACACTTCACAAACAGACAGGGAAGGCGAACAGGCTTATTCTGAGATTGTGGAATCAAGCAGTATCCACCCATGGCGGAGGAGCCGAGTAGTACCTCCGCCGCCATATGGGTACCGCAAGAGGATTCCGCAGGATTAACGAATTTTTCAGGCACTTTCGTTCTTTCCGAATTTCTTAAGCCAGCTCTCGTAAGCTGGCTTTTTTATTGCCTGCGAAAATCCCCCGGCGTCTTACCCGTCGCAGCCTTGAACTTGCGATGAAACGACGTGGTTTCGCTGTAGCCCAGGCGCAAGGCAATATCCGGAATGCTCATATCGGTATTCCGCAAATAGTCCTCCGCCATCTGCTGGCGCACCTCATCCAGCAACTTCTGGTAAGACACCCCTTCCTGGCTCAGCTTCCGCTGTAAGGTACGGCTGGTCATCCCCAGATCCTCGGCGACCATATCCTGGCGGGTAATGCCATCGGCGAGCTGTTTCTGGATGCTTTGCTTTACCTTGCTGGTCAGATCCGTGTCGGTGTCCAGCAACGCCAACTGAGACAATGCATGGGCTTCCAGGGTTTTTCGCAATAGCGGGTCTGGCTGACGCAGGCGGGTCGCAAGCAGTGACTGCGCAAAGGTGACACTGTCCTCCTCTGCATCAAACTGCACAGGACATTGCCAGCGAAAGGCATAGGCCTTTTCGTGCTCCGGGCCGGGAGAAGGCCGCCTGAGGCGAACTTCCAGCGGCGTGGCGTCCGCGCTGTCTGCCAGCCATCGCGCATAGTTGATCCAGGAGGCAAAGACATTGTCTACCACCTGAGGCCACACCACAGGATCGGTAAAATTGCAGGTCCAGATCAGTGTCGCAGAATCGCCCTTCATCTTGAGGCGGGTAGTGCCCATATCCCCCACCAGCTTCTCATAGGGCGCAATACGGGTAACCGCTTCCCCCAGCGTGGCACAGCTCATGGTGATATAACCCAGCACACTGTAAGAGCCAGGCTGCACATAGTCACCGGTCTCCAATCCCAATACCGGGTTACCGGTATGTTCGGCCAGCAGGTGAATGAACGTCTGCAGCTGCTCGCCATCGATTCGACCCTCATCGGAATCCAGGATCTCCAGCTTCAAGTCCGCCTTTTCAAACAGCGGATCAACCGCGATACCCTTGGCATCGGCGTAGCGAACATACTGCCGCAAAGCGGCGACGGAGGCTGTGCCCAAAGCATTCATGGTGACGACTTTCGTTGTTGGAATTATTTGAAAAGTATAAACAAAAACGCCCGGTTATGAACCGGGCGTTTTCAGGGCATCAACAAACCATCAAAGCTTGCGGCCTTTGCCAGCGGCAATCCGCAGGCGCAGCGCGTTCAGCTTGATAAAGCCTTCCGCATCTTTCTGATCGTACGCACCCTGGTCTTCTTCAAAGGTGGCGATCTTCTCATCAAACAGAGAATCTTCAGACTTACGGCCGACCACGTCCACATTACCCTTGTACAGCTTCAGGCGAACGGTGCCGTTAACGTAGTTCTGGGTCTGGTCGATTAGCGCCTGCAGGGCCTCACGCTCCGGAGACCACCAGTAGCCGTTGTAGATCACCTCGGCATAGCGCGGCATCAGGCTGTCTTTCAGATGTGCCACTTCACGGTCCAGAGTGATGGACTCGATGGCGCGGTGGGCGCGCAGCATGATGGTGCCACCCGGGGTTTCGTAACAGCCGCGGGACTTCATGCCCACGTAGCGGTTCTCGACGATGTCCAGGCGGCCAATACCGTTTTCACCCGCCAGCTTGTTCAGGGTTTCCAGCACCACGTGGGGCTTCATTTCCTGACCATCAACGGCAACGATGTCGCCCTTCCTGTAGGTGAGCTCCACGTAGGTGGGCTTGTCCGGCGCGGCTTCCGGAGACACACTCCAACGCCACATGTCTTCCTCGGCTTCCGCCCACGGGTCTTCCAGGTTGATGCCTTCGTAGGAGATATGCAGCAGGTTGGCGTCCATGGAGTACGGGCTCTTGCCCTTCTTCATTTCCACCGGGATGTTGCGCTCTTCACAGTACTTGAGCAGCTTCTCGCGGGAGTTCAGATCCCACTCGCGCCAGGGAGCGATCACCTTCACACCCGGCTTCAGGGCATAGGCGCCAAGCTCAAAACGAACCTGGTCGTTACCTTTACCGGTAGCACCGTGAGAGATGGCATCCGCGCCAGTCTCGTTGGCAATGTCGATCAGGCGCTTGGCAATCAGCGGGCGGGCGATAGAGGTACCCAGCAGGTACTCGCCTTCGTAGATGGTGTTGGCGCGGAACATCGGGAACACGTAATCGCGCACAAACTCCTCGCGCAGGTCCTCAATGTAGATCTCCTTAACACCCAGCGCTTCGGCTTTCGCACGCGCCGGCTCCACTTCCTCGCCCTGGCCAATATCGGCGGTAAAGGTTACCACCTCACAGTTATAGGTATCCTGCAACCACCGAACGATGACGGAAGTATCCAGGCCACCGGAATAGGCCAGCACCACCTTTTTAATATCAGACATGCCCTTGCTCCAGACTGAACAGAATGGATGTGTTGAAAAGAAGGGCAACATTGTACGGGATGGCGGGGGGAATGGCTATAAAGCCCCTACCCTGCCAAAGGATAGGGGCGCCATGGGAGGTAATTGTGCGAAGTTAGCCAGCGGCTTGGGATTGCTGGGTTACCACTTCTTCGCGGATGCCGTCCCAGCCTTCTTTGATTGAACGAAGCAGTTCAATCACCTCATCCAGTTTGGCCATATCGTTGCGGGCACTGCCTTCCAGCAAGGTACGCTCCATGTAGTCGTACAAAGCTTCAAGCCGCGCCGCCAGATCACCACCTTTCTCGAAATCGAGGAACGAGCGAAGCCCGCCGATGATTTCGATAGCCTTGTTCAGCAACTGCGCTTTGCCGGCGTAATCCTTGGCCTGCATCTTAGCCTTGGCCATGTTGATGCGCTCAATAGCACCGTTGTACAACAGCTGGATGAGCTTGTGGGGATCGGCATCGGTGATGCTGGTTTGGGTATTAACGCGTTGGTACGCTTGTAAACCGTTCATATCAGACCTCTTCGTTCGCTAACCGGCTAACGCCGATCAGTTATTCCGGTTGTTTTGAGGTGCAAGTGCGGCGAGTTGCTGACTTACATAATCCTGGGTGCTGTTGAGCTGTGCGATCAGAGAATCCGCCGCTGAAAACTGCGCAACAAGACGCTCACGATAAGATTCGATACGAAGATCCAGCCTTGCCCTATCTTCGCTTATTCGTTCCAAATCCTTCTGAAGCCCGTCAGTTTTTGCCTCCAGAGACCCATCCATGCCAACGATGCTTGTTATCAGGTCGACAGTACGCTCCCCAACACCCTGAATAAAGTCGATCTCACCACGGTTTCCGGTCGCCCCCCCGGTTACCTTAATTTGCATGCCCGCGGCACCGACACTCCCCTCAACCCGCAGAGTCTGGCCTTCACCAGTCGCCCTTTGGCCATTTATAGTTCCCGCAACATCTTGTCCTGCAATACCAGAAGACACATCTAGCCCCAAAGTGGCGGCAGAATTGGTATCAACAGAAGTCAAACTTACATTGGATGAGCTACCGAAGGCATCCGAAGTAAATTTAAACGCACCACCGGACGAATCAAATTCGACACTAACAGAACGCCCGGTCGCCGCAAGTGCTGAGCTGTTCTTCAATTTCTCCTGAATTTCAGCAGCAAGACTTTCACGCGTGTACGTGCCAGCATCCAACTGAATGGAAACTGATGTTTCCCCGTCAACCAAAAAGGTTAAATTGTCGTTGTCCGCGTCAACGGTAACGTCTCCTGTACCAACATTCGCTCCAGCTAAAGTACCCTGTGTCGCAAGCTGCGAAATGTTGACACTATAACTGCCAGGCTCAGTATTAACGCCACTGCGAATAAACTGAATCTGTTCATCTGACGCTCGCCCCTGTTCAGCAAACAGAGCGGTTACATCATCGGGGTTAGATTGCAACTTCTCGGTAAACTTGGCTCTGTCGAACTCAAGACCACCCGTTTCGTAATTGGTCGTAATGCCTACGTCTGCTAGGGTGCGAACAGACGCGTCTTCGAGACCTGGCACAACGCGCCCTATAATCTGTCGCATCTGATTCTGAATACCGCGAATAGTGGAGTCCCCAGAGAGTATTCCGCCTTGTCCGGTCTCAGCATTAAAACCCGACAGACCTTTGATAGTTTGTTGCAGAGCGTTGAATTTCTCAACAAACGAACCCACGCGATCGGCAACTTTGCTCAGATCTTGCTCCACTTTAACAGTCGAGGTAACTCCCTCCTCGGATACTTCAAGTGACACGCCGTCTATCAGGTTTTCAATGCTATTGGTGGGGCGGCTTATCGAGATGCCATTCACTTTCACAATGGCATCTTTAGCCTGAACCGTTTCGGTCAGATTATTCGTGGTACCGTCAAACGAAAACTGGGAAAGGCCTGCGGAATCAGAGTTATCACCATCGTCGTCACTGACTGAAATGCTAATGGCATTGTCCAAGCCAGTTTTATCAGATGAGAGAACCAAGCGATAACCACTGCCAGTATCGATGATACCCGCACTGGCACCAACATCTGCCTCATTAATTGCCTGGGCAATTCCCTCTAGCGTATTGTTTGAGTTATCTATAGCGAGGGCAGCCGTTTTACCGCCAACGGAGATAGTAAGTGAGCCGCTTCCGATAGCAGTAGCGTCACGATCATTAAAACTGCCAGAGGCTAAAGACTGCGACTGGGCAAGGCTTTCAACGGTAACCGTGTAGCTACCCGGGCTGGCTTTTGATGAATCAACACTGACACTCACCCCATCATTCGATGAGCTACCTGAAAAAGCCTTCAAATTATCAGGGGAGCTCAACTGCCGCATAGGTAGGCGAAGCTCAGTAATTGCACTTTTCAAAGTGCCATAGGCAGAAATCAGCGCCTCGGTTCGCTGCTGATTAAAGTTCAGGCGCTGCTCGGTCGGCTTGCGTTCTGCAGAGACTAACTGATCAACTAAATCAGAACTCAACACGCCAGACCCGATGCCCAACGATGATATACCTGCCATAATCATGCCTCCTCGAAGGGGCTAATATCTTCACTGTATTCTGTATCGGCCGAAAGCGGCAAAACTTTGCCTCCACAGCACAGAAAAATGTAACAACGCGTTAAACCTAGCTTAGCTCTAAATCATGCTCACCGCAGCCATAACGCAGAACACCGCCGGACCTTCTCAGGTGCGGCGGTGCTGAAATACCGTTGCGATCATCCGCGCAAAAGCGGCAAGCTTTTACACTTTGATATTAAACAACGTCAGCGGTTCGTCCTGCTGCAATTTTTCTGCCAACCTCAAAGCCACTTCATCCGGTATCTGGCGGATGACTTCCTGGGTTTGCTGATCAACCACTTTAACAATGGTCTGGCCCATTTCGTTATCCACTTCAAACTGCAGATCCCGCTGCACATTCTGAACAAAATCGTTCAATTGGCTGACCGCCTGATCCAATTCCTCACGCTGCGCCTCACTAAGCTCCTGCAATCGCTCGGCTTTGGAGAAATCTTTGGCAACGTTCGGTTGAACCTGGGTCGCGCCGGCAGCAGAAGCAGCAAGGTCAGGGGCATTCCGGCCCTCGGCCTGAGATGACGACAGCGCCTTCACCTGAGCCCGGTCACTGGCATTCACCAGCTTCAGGTTCGGATTATTCAGGTTAACGTCATTCATAGCTTTACCTCGCTATCCTCAAACGGCGGAAAACCGGAACCCGAAGGTTCCGGCTGTTACCGCTAGCCCCTTACTGCAGGAGGGACAAAACCTGCTGCGGACGGGCGTTCGCCTGAGCCAGCACAGAGATACCAGCCTGCTGCAGAACCTGGGATTTGGAAAGCTTCGCGGTTTCTGCTGCGAAGTCAGCGTCCAAGATCCGGCTATTGGCCGCGCTGAGGTTTGTTGAAGTGGCCTCCAGGTTAGAGATTGTTGTCTCGAACCGGCTCTGGAGTGCACCAAACTTGGATCTCTGACCGTTCACTGCAGCCAAAGCTGCATCTACGATTTTCAGAGCTTTAGTGGCTCCATCAAAGTCAGTGATATCCAAAGAAGAAACTGATTGCCGAGTTGAGGCCACTGAAGCAGAAGCCAAAACCGCGTTTGCTGTTCCTGTTGCGCTGAACGATTTCTCAGAGTCGAGACTCACTTCACCAGTGATGCCAATGTTGTTATCAGCGGCACCAGCAGCAGCAAGATCACCGTTTCCGAAGCTGACAGTTCCAGCGTTGGTGTTGTTGGTGTCATTATTCTTCAGGAAGATGTCTTCACCTGTCGAATTAGTAAGAACGAGCTGACCACTGTCTTTATCAACAGAAGCCGTTACACCAGTCCGACTGCTAACATCGTTAATGGCCGTCACAGCATTGGCAAGGTTGTCAGCACCAGTTGTGCCACCGATAGTGAAGGACACCCTAGCCGCGTTAGCCGCAGAGTTATCCGAAATAATATCGAAGGTGTACGACCCAGCCCCACCAAAAGTGACCGTACCCTCTGTGATGGCATCTGCAGTGACACCAGTTTTTGATGACGCATCATTGATTTGTGCAGCAACAGTTTTGGCGCTAGACCCGGCAGCTACACTGATAGTGCCACTGGAACCAAGATAACCACTGATGCTCAGCGCTGCGTCTGCTATCCGCACGCCAGTGCCAGCAGTTACATTAGCATCAGTGACGGTTCCAGTGATGTTGGCAGCAGCCGACACACTGGTAACGTTGTTGTTACCATAGTTGTCGGTACGGAAGTTACCAGTTGACGCAGTAATTACCTGGTTGGCATCAGCACCGACCTGAAACTTCGCCGTACCAAAGGTGCCATCCAGCAGGTTTTGGCCGTTAAAGTTGGTAGTAGTTGAGATCCGATCCAATTCGGAGACAAGCTGGTTAACCTCATCCTGCAATGCTTGGCGATCAGACGAAGAGTTACTCGCGTTGGCGGATTGCACTGACAACTCTCGAATGCGCTGAAGGATGTTTCCAGTCTCGCCAAGA
The DNA here is from genome assembly GCF_041155085.1 of Marinobacter sp. RI1. Classification (NCBI taxonomy): domain Bacteria; kingdom Pseudomonadati; phylum Pseudomonadota; class Gammaproteobacteria; order Pseudomonadales; family Marinobacteraceae; genus Marinobacter; species Marinobacter sp. RI1. The sequence goes on along the minus strand of NZ_AP031605.1, from coordinate 1,980,220 downwards.
GCGCCTTCGGCCGTTTGAGCCAGAGAGATACCATCATTCGCGTTACGGACGGCCTGATTCAGCCCGCGGACTTGAGCATCGAAACGCGAGGAAATTGCCAGACCTGCGGCATCGTCTTTCGCAGAGTTAATCCGCAAACCGGAAGACAAACGCTCCAACGCCTGATTAGACAGCTGCTGAGATTTGTTTAACTGATTCTGAGCAGACAGTGACGCAATGTTAGTGTTGATACCGAGAGCCATTATGCTTCTCCTCCGACAAATGTCGTTATTTCATGGAAAAGGTCTGGCGCTCTTTTTTAATTTGGAAGCGCCGCCCTGTTACTCCACTTAACGGCACCCCACCCCGTTGCTTTAGAAAAAATTCCAGGGATTTTGTAAAGGAATGTAAAACCGGCAATCTTCTTCCGATTGAAACCGCCAAAAACTCGCCGCACACATATTCAACCAAGCCACGAGTCCAAAAATAAATATTTAATAACAACATCTTGGGCACAGAAACAAAAAACTGGCACAGAATTCGCTTGACACAAAGCAAAACGGCAATTTAACGAATTTCCGCCGGCAAGGGCTCCCTTTTTTGCATTGGGCACCCAGTATCCGGCACCTCTGAGCGGGAGAAATGATATGCCTCAGATCATCAACACCAACATTGCGTCGCTGAATGCTCAGCGCAACCTCAATGCATCTCAGAGGGATGCGGATACCACTCTTCAACGGCTGTCATCCGGCCTGCGAATCAATTCTGCCAAAGATGATGCTGCCGGCCTCGCGATCAGCGAACGCTTTTCTTCACAGATTACAGGGTTGAATCAGGCCGTTCGAAATGCCAACGATGGCATTTCTCTGGCGCAGGTTGCCGAAGGCGCACTCAGCGAGTCAGGCTCCATACTGCAACGGATTCGTGAGCTGGCCGTGCAATCTGCCAACGCAACAAACTCGGCGTCTGACCGGCAAGCTCTGCAAGCTGAGGTAAACCAGCTTAAGGAAGAGCTTGAGCGCATCGCCACGACCACCGAGTTCAACGGCCTGAAGCTTCTCGACGGCACCTTCCAGGCTCAGAAATTCCAGGCCGGCGCTAATGAAAACCAAACCATTGCGGTTTCAGTGGACAGCGCCAGAATCAATGACCTGGCAAACAATACCCGATCCGCAGTAAATAGCACCCCAAACTCGGGAACGGGATCTGCGGCAGCGGCCGCCGCCACTCCAGCTGCGGCAAATACTATCGGTGAGCAAACGCTTACCATATCCAGCTCGCTGGACAGCCAGACGGTTCCAATAGCAGCCGGAGATACTGCCGAAGCTATTGCAGAGAACGTCAACAAGGTGGCAGCAACCACCGGCGTTCAAGCCACAGCCAGAACCGAAGCCACCCTGAGCGGCTTCACTGGCAGCGTGCCTCAGACGGTAACACTTACGCTCGATAATGGCGAAAGCTCGGCGACAATCGCTGCTCAGATTACTGATGCAAACGACTTAACGCCTCTTGCCAAAGAAATCAACGCGGCCTCGGGTAAAACTGGCATCACGGCCGAAGTTAATAACGATGGCAGCGTAAAGCTTACTCATCCCAGTGGCAAAGACATAATAATCCAGGATTTCACAGCCACAGCCGGTGACCAAATCACCGTTACGGGAGCAGATACCAACGGTGAGGCGCTGACCAGCGGCGCCGCTGCAACAGACAGCACCAGAGTATCCGGCGAGTTGACTTTCGATGCGTCTGTGAGCTTTGCTCTTCAATCCACAGCAACCCAGGCGGCTCCAGCGGGCGCTAATACTGGCAGCATTTTGGATACAGGGGCGAACACCGCCGTAGGCTCAACACCGGAGAAAGTAGCAGATGTAGACATTAGCACCGTCGCCGGAGCTACCAGTGCCTTGGCAGTAGTTGACGCTGCCTTGGAAAGAATAAGTAGCATCCGGGCAGACTTGGGTGCAGCCCAGAATCGCCTTGAGTCTACCATCGCAAACTTGAGCACCACCTCCGAAAACCTTACCGCGGCGCGTTCCAGAATTCAGGATGCAGACTTCGCAGCGGAATCTGCCAATCTTGCCCGCACACAGGTTCTCCAGCAGGCCGGCCTATCTGTGCTCGCCCAGGCCAATGCACGTCCACAACAGGTATTGCAGCTGCTGCAGGGCTAACCTCAGTAAAATAGATGATCCAGAAACGGCCAGGCTAATCACCTGGCCGTTTTTCATTACTTCCCCACCAAACTGGCACACCTTTCGCAACACCACCCCCAAACCCCGGCAAACCGTCAAAAAACTGCAGACCTTTGCCGCATCGGATATTGGCTGGTAACGAGGTGTTCCATGCAAGTACAACATCATAACGCGCATCTTTCCCGCTCCGTTCAGGCTCAGGTCGCGCGCCTGGTGCTCCAGGCAAACCTGGCGTATGGCGAGTCCAACAGCAACGGGCTCTCCTACATTCAGCGGCTGAAAGCGCGCAATGAATGCCGGGAATACCTGAATCAGGCGTTGGCGCTGGAGGCCGATCACGCAGCGGCCCTTGGCCTGCTCGGCCGAGTGGAGATGGACGACGGCCAGCTTGAAAAGGCCCACGCCCTGTTCAATGCCAGTCTCAATCGGCAACCGGCGCAGGCCCAGCAATACTGCAACCTGGGCTATTGGGCACTGAAGAGCGAGCGCCCCGCCCTGGCGGAGGAGTATTTCCTGCAGGCACTGGAATGCGACCGGCAATCTGCCGCCGCTTTCTGCGGCGTTGCTCATGCCAAACAGCTGCAAGGCCAGTTTGATGTTGCCTACCTGCACTACCGCAAGTTACTCCAAAGCGGATCGGAATGGGACTCTGTCTATTCCGGCATGCTCTCGTGTGCGCAGCACCTTCAGGTTCACAAAGCCGACAGCGATCTGGCGCTGGACGCCATTGCCCTGCTTCGGCAGGAAGGTCTGCCACACCAGGAAATCGGCCACTTTGTCGGCACAATCATCCAGCAACAATACGACCTGGATAACCCCAACGCCGAAATCTTCCTGGATGCCGCGGCAGAAGATGAATTGCTGATCCTGGCGCTCCAGAAAACTCTGATGCCCAATGCCGCTGTGGAAGAACTGGTGGTGCTACTGCGCCGCGCCATTATGGCGGAGGTCGCTCAAACGGCCAGCCTGAGGGACGAACTGCAGCCCCTCTGCCTGGCCATCGCGGAATACGCCGACCGCACCGGCTTCGCGCTGGCCGCGGAAGACGATGAGGAACGCCTGGCGGCCACCATCAATGAAAGCATCATGGCGCAATTCGCCGTAGGCGAACCTCAAGAGGCCCTGATTGGCTCTCTGATGATCAGCGCCATGTATGGTGCGCTTTTCCACCAGAACTTTGCAGTTCAACTCGGCCAATGGAACCTGGTGGACTGGCCACTGGCCATGCAACCCATTATGGCAGCCAGCTACTACAACCGGGCAGAAGAAGAGGCCATCAAGCAGAATTTTGACGAAAAAGCCGAGGAACTCTGCCTGGAGAAAACCGATGTGCCCCAGGCATGGCCGGCCTGGAGCCAGCTGGCCTATCGGACGGAGACGAGCCTGAAAGCCGTGATGGCGCAGGAACTTGGCCTGAACACCGACAACCTCCCCGCCACGTTGCGGATTATGGTGTGCGGCGCTCAGTCTGGCCAGCGAGCCATGGAGCTGGCGCAATACCTGAACGATGTGGAAGTGATTGCAATTGATGAATCCCTGGCCAATATCGCTAAAGGCACCCGCATGGCCCAGAGCCTGAACATGGACAACATCGTGTTCTGGCCCTGGTCCATCGCACAGCGTTTTGTGGCCGATGGTCACAAGGTCCATTGGGTGGAAGTGGGCCGCGTGCCCTCACCGGCCATGACCGAGCTTTCTCTGGCCGCACTCATCAATACTGCCTCGAACACCGGTGCCATTGTGCACATGCACACGGCGCTGGCCGAGCAAACCCAGGGCGACAAACAGATTCGCCGCCTGGTCGCGGAGCATAATCTGCAGCCCACTCGTACCGCCTTACGTCAACTTCGCAGGATGGTTTTGGCCAACCGGCAAGATACCCTCTGGACAGAGCTGCTGAAGGACGAGGACTTCTACAGCCTGGGCGGCTGCCGCGATCGATGGTTCCGGCCGCAGGACGCCAACCAGCTCAAAGAACTGCTGGCCCTGGTGAGCAATGAAGTGGAGTGGAAGCTGATTAAAGCCCGGGATGAAGATGGCCACAGCCTGGCCACCGGCCCGGTACAGCGCCAGATCCAGGCGGAAGCCCTGGGTAGTGAAGTTCAAAGCCTGATGGGGCAGAACCTGAGCGTGTATTTCCAGCGCCGACGCTAATCGGAGCTGCCCAGATCCCGGGACAATCCTGACGCGAGGATGCCCGGGGTCTGCGATTCGCTACAGGTAGGGAATCAAAGATTCACCGTACAGATGCAGATCTTCCAGAACCTGCTGCTTTTTGGGCGTCAGCTCAGGATCAGAGGCCAATCGCTGAAGTTCCCGACCGTAAGCCTCCAATGAACGCCACCCCTTTTTCGGCTGCATCAACCGTTCGGTACGAAACTGCTCCCAGCGCTCCATTTCCTCGCCAATCAGGGTATCCGGATAGTTGCGGGCACGGTAACGGAACAGCATCTCCGGCAGGCGCGCATCTTCAAACCTCACTTCCTGCTCGGCCAGGGTTTCCACGGGCTGGGTCAGCAACCAGTTGAGTTTCTCCCGGTCGGTTTTGCTGATAAACCCGCCCGCGTACAGTTGCTCGTCGGGATCGGTCAGGTCGCTGCCCTGGAAATCCTGTTCGAAGGCCTGGGCAATGCGGGCGGGCAGATCTGGTGCTTTGCGCAGTTTGGCCAGGTTGGCCCGCAGTACGTCTCCATCCAGCTCCAGCTCGGCCAACCGCTCCTGTGACAGCGTGGAGAGCATGGTCGCTGGCGCCAGCACAGGGCACTTGTTCAATTGCACGCCTTTCAGTGGAAAGCGGCTAACACCCTCCCCCAGTTCCGCCTGAGACGTAAATACCCGCTCACGTATCTCCTCGACCGAGGCATTGATCAGCGCCTCCGGGTCTTCCCGAAGATCGTAAACGATCACCTGGTTTTTGTTGCTCAGGCTCTCTGCCAACGGTGCCACCAACGCACAACAACCTCTTGTAGCCGGATATTTAGCAGAAATATGAAACACCGGCTTCATAGCGGCGGTATCCAGCATTTGCCGCGCGGAATGTTTGTCTTTATTGTTCAGAACGAAATCAAACAGTTTGGGCTGCTTTTCCTTGATCAGCTTTGCCACGGCAATGGTGGCCAGCACATCCGACATGGCATCGTGGGCAGCCTCATGAGCAATGCCATTGGCCACCGTCAGCTCTTCCAGCCTGAAACTCGGGCTGCCATCTTCTTTGCGGGGCCAGTGGATACCTTCCGGCCGCAAGGCGTAGGTCAGCCGCACCATATCAATGATGTCCCAGCGAGAGTTTCCGTTCTGCCATTCCCTGGCGTAGGGATCCCGGAGATTGCGATACAGCGTATGCCGGGTCACTTCATCATCAAACCGCAGGCTGTTGTAGCCCACGGCACAGGTACCGGGCTGGCTGAAAGCCTCATTAATCTGGGCGATAAACTCGGCTTCCGGAAATCCGTCCTCCAACGCTTTCTGGGGAGTAATACCAGTAATCAGGCAGGCTTCGGGGGATGGCAGGTAATCGTCGGCTGGCTTGCAATAGATCACCAGCGGGTCTTCGATGATATTCAGATCCGCATCGGTGCGCACACCCGCAAACTGGGAGGGCCGGTCATGAACCGGGTCTACGCCAAAGGTTTCGTAATCGTGCCAGTAGAAAGAGCGGATCAAAGGAAGACTCCTGCGTGTTGGTTCAGAGGCAGGAGTCTAGCAAAATCAAAACAGCTTGGTACCCATATCCGTCTGATGGGTGCGCAGGCGGTCAATGCCATCCGGGCCAACAAGTTGGCTCAGATCCACGGTCATGTTGGTAGGCAGGTTAATAAATACCCCTTTCCCAACGCTGATGGTGTTGGCACCGTCCAGCGTTTGCCAGGCTACGCCGTCATCGCGCTGAAAACCGACGAAAAACGCATCTGTAAACCCGATGGTGCCATCTGCACTGCCGTTATCCTCACCTACGGTCAGTGATTGCAGGTGGGTAAGTGGCGTGCAGTTAGCTCCGGAAACACAGGAGTTGGGATCAATACCAATGTGAGAGGCACGGTAGTTGGTGGCCGCGCCACCATCGCCATCAAACAGATAGGTATCGTAAACGGCACCGGTTGCATCCTGCACTTTCAGGCCGATGTCGCCGCTGAAGCTGGTGGTATGGGACGACACCGAGCCCCTTGCCTGCCCGAACCCCATGCGGAATCCGGCAAGGCCCGCGGCATCCTCCGCCAGTTCGATGTAGGGCATGCGCGCTTCGAAAGGAATTTCATCCCCGGCATTATAGGTCTTGCCATTGAACACCTCGCCGTCGTTACGGGCGATATGACCAAGGGCCAGGTGGGTGGCTGAGAAGTCCGTGCCGCCATTGATCTGGCCGGCCTGAATATCGTCAATATTCACACGGGTCTCTACATCCATCGTCAGCGTCATGCGCGTGAACTCATGGTTCTGGCCGGGGATATTTTCAATCTGCATAAAGGCCTGCCCGGTTACCTCACCCATCGCATTGTCTGAAATGGGCTCCAGTTCTGCCTGGGAAACGGGCGAAATACCCAGGCAGAGCATGGCAAGGGCAGCGCATCCGTACGCTTGCGTTGTCATAGATTGTGTCTCTGATTGTTTTAGTGAGTCAGTTTCGACACCCGACTCCATGCCTGCCCGCTGGTTTTATTATTTCGGTGCTGGCATGCGGCCCGTTATTCTTTGTAACAAACTGTTTCTTTTTGACCGCAACACGACTATATCCGACCGAGCCTCGTACATTGAGTGAGGTAGATCACATTCATTCATTACGTGGCCGTCATTTGTTGTTCAAGCTTGATGTTCGTCACAGGACTAAACTAACTTAGGAACCATTATGTAGCTTAGCGAACTTGTAATGTAGCCCGCATATACACAACGCTTGAGATTGGTATACTTACGCCCTTTCGTCAAAGGCCCCAAACGGCACTCCATGACCACCAGAATATTGATCTGCGACGACTCTGCACTGGCGCGCAAACAAATGGCCAAAGCTCTGCCACCCGGCCTGGCAGACGACATCCTCTTCGCCGGAGATGGCAAGGAGGCGCTAACCATACTTCGCGATCAGAAAGCCGAGCTGTTATTTCTGGACCTGAACATGCCGGAACTCGACGGCTACCAGGTGCTGGAACACATCCGCTCAGAGGATCTTCCAGTTCTGACCATCGTGGTCTCGGGCGACATTCAGCCGGAAGCCCGGGAACGTGTGCGCAGACTGGGTGCCATCGACTTCATCAAAAAGCCAACCGACACCGGCGTTGTTTCCCGACTGCTCGAAGAGTACGGCTTCTATCGCCCTTCCGAGCTTGAAGACACTGCCCTGAACGACGCCAGCCTGCACACCCGCGAGGCGGCCAGTCCGGAAATATCGGTAAGCCTGAGTGATTACCTGCAGGAGATATCCAACGTCGCCATGGGGCGCTCCTCCGACTTGCTGGCCCGGCTGCTGAAGGTATTTGTCAAACAACCTATCCCCAAAGTTGCGTTTATCGCCAACTCCGAGCTGCACATGGCAATATCGGCTGCGCAGCGAGCAGAAGACTACTCAGCCGTTTGCCAGGGCTTTACCGGCGCCGGTATCGCAGGCGAGGCTCTCCTGCTGTTTGAGGACGCCAGTTTCCGGGAAATGGCCGAACTGCTTCACTATGACGTGCTGGAAGGCGAATCCGTGAACGTGGAAGTGCTCATGGATATGTCGAGCATCTTATTTGGCGCGTTCATCAACGGTATTGGTGATCAGCTCGACCTGAAGCTGGGCCTGGGTCATCCGACCGTTCTCGGCCAGCACCGCCCGGTTAACGAACTGTTGGATCATCACAGCAAGCGGGAAGAACAGCTGCTGTGTATTGAGATCAGCTATGCTCTGGAAAACCGGGATATCCGCTGCAACATGCTGATCCTGCTAACCGAGGACTCCATCCCATTTCTTGAAAAACGCCTCGCGTATCTGGTGGATTGACTATGGCCTTTAATCAGGGCGCCAACGAATTCCATTGGCTGATGGACATGCTCGAATCCGTCGAGGTGGGGCTGGTCGTGCTGGACCTGGATTTCCACGTCCAGGCATGGAACGGCTTCATGGAACACCACAGTGGCATTACCGCCAGCCAGATTCAGGACAAGGTTTTGTTCGAAGCCTTTCCGGACATCCCGGAAGCCTGGCTTACCCGAAAAGTAGACGCCGTCGCCATGCTGAACACCCGGGCTTTTACTTCCTGGGAACAGCGCCCTTACCTGTTCAAGTTCCGGAATACACGCCCGATCACAGGCACGGAAGAATACATGTTCCAGAACCTGACCATCAGCCCGATCACCGCTCCGAACGGCGAGGTCGAGAAAGTCTGCTTGCTGGTCTACGATGTGACCGAGTTTGCCAGCAGCAAACGAGCGCTTGAACGAGCGAACGAAAAGCTCGAGAAGCTCAGTATGACGGATCGGCTCACCGGATTGCTCAACCGGGGTACCTGGGAGAACCTGGTAGACGCAGAATATGAGCGCTTCCGGCGCTATGGCCAGGCCACCAGTCTGGTGATGTTTGATATCGACCATTTCAAATCCGTCAACGACACCTATGGGCATTTGGCCGGGGACGATGTGATTCGGCACACCGCACAAATCACGCGCAACAGCGTACGCCAATCCGACAGTGCCGGGCGTTACGGCGGAGAAGAGTTCGGCATTATCCTCCCGGAGACGGACGCAGAGAACGCGAGAGTGATTTGCGAAAGAATCCGTGAAGCCATCGAGAAAAGTACGGTCAATACCAGCGCTGGAGATATCCAATACACCGTTAGTATGGGCATTTCACAGTTAACGGAAGGGCCAGAGAACTACATGCAATGGATGGGGCAAGCAGACAAGGCTCTCTACGCAGCCAAACAGGGTGGCAGGAACCTTGTCATCGTTGGTTAAGCCCTAAAACAAACTATCCAACAAGCCACGAATCAAGCCAGTAATCGGAGCGAGCAAACGGCCCAGCAGATTGTCTACCGTTTGCAACAGAGTGCGGTCCAGCTGCTCGGTTACCTCACGCAAAACGGTTTGTAGAGCGTCTGAGAGGAAATTCGTTGGCAGCGTGGCATTCTGATTGATCGAATCGGGCGCCTCCTCCAGCAGAAGCACCTCCAGTACCAGCGTGTTCAACGCCTCGTTGATACTCCCCACCAAAGCATCGGTACCACCAGAACTATCCAGTACGGCAACCTGCTCCAGCGTTTCGCCAACGCCTCGCAGAACCGTTGAAAGCAGGCTTGTCACGCCTCTTAGCACCGGCACCGGCTCCGCCTGCTGATCAACGGCATCAACAATGTTGTCGATGTTGATGGCCAGCTGCACGACCGGCCCAAGCAGAAACGCAGTGTCCCGGGATAATCCCTGGCCAGACTCCTCATTTCCCGAGCCCCCGAACCCCTCTGCAAACGCCTCAAACGCATCACCCAGGCGATCAAACGGCGCCGGCAACCCACTGGTATCAATCGCTTTCAGGCGGTCCGCCGCAGCCTGAACCGCAAAATTTGCCTGCGCAATATCGTCCTCCGAACCGCCCTCGGTGATAGAAGAAGCTGCAGCATCAATGGAAGCCAACAGGGTATCTATGCCATTGATCATCTGGGCGACAACCTGTTGGGTTTCCGCATTCGGATTCGCCATGTTCAGCGTATTCAAACCACTGGTCAGTTGCTCCCGGAATGACTTCAACGGCCCGGTAAAATCGACATCAAATTGGTTGCCCTCACTTAAGGGAACCGGCATCGAAATCGGCGTTCCCGAGAAGTCCTTACCGCGGGCGATGTTGACCGGTTCGGACTTTTCAAAACACTGGCTGTGGGCTGGAGTCAGGCTGCCCTCGGGGCTGATCACGCCAAAGCCGTCCACGTCCGGATCGACTGTATAGGCTTCAAAACACATCTGAGCCGGCGCACCGGTTTCAGGATTGCTTTCACTTGCCTGTACCCAAAAGAAGCCATAGGTATCGCCACGCTGAAACAACGCACGATTACGCTCCGGATCCTGAATAGAGCGCATTTTCCCGGCGGCGCCACTCACCACAAACCGAGTGCGGCCACAGGATTCAACCGGCTCCAGCAACTGCAAATCGTGATCATGCCCGGTCATCAGAAAGTCGGCATAGTCACAAATCGACTCTTCCAGGAAATCTTTCCAGCGCTGGCCGGAGATAACCGGGAGGATAAATGAAGGAATAAAGTCGTAATTACCAGCGTTGCCGTGAGACCCGTTCGACAAATAAGGATGATGGGCCATGGCAATGTTGAACAGCGCATTCGAGGAAATCATCTCATCCTGCGCCCAGATCAATTGCTGCATGCCATAGTTTTGCCAACTGAAGCGGGAGTCGGCATCAGCCACCGTAGAGGCCAGAGGGTTCGAATCCAGTGACACCACATTCAACAGCGGTCGCCCGTCCCGGGTCTCGGGAATAGCCGCTGTTGGAATCTCATCACTGCCGAATGCGTAAAAGCGGGCGGGCATGCGCCAGCGCGGGCTATTGCCCTCGTAGTGATAATCTACCTGAATATCTCCACGGCTGTTGTTGGCGCCATCACCGCCCACGTAACCCGTATTGTCATGATTACCGAGCACCATGTAGAACGGCATTGTTCCCATGGGCTCAAAAGGCTTCTCAAATTTCTCCTCAAACTGAGCATCGTCAACAGAGGTCGCGCCGTCCTCGTAAATGTTGTCACCGAAGCCCAACACGAACTCGCAGGGGCCATTTTGTTCCGTTTTCAGTTCGCACACCGCGGCCATAGACTCGCCTACCGCAAACTGTCCGGGGCTGCCAGAACCGGAATCCCCCATGGCTATGAACTGAGTGGAAGCAACCGCGACTGGCTCAGGTTCGGGCGCCGGATCACCGTCAGTATTCTGTTGCGGTGCGGAATCCTGCGCTGAGTCAGCACCTCCGCCAGAGCCACCACCGCATGCAGACAACACCAGAACCGAAACCAAAACAGCAATATACCGGGTGAGGAACATCATGCGGTGAACTCCAGAGAACGTACATTCTTGATTAACTGAGCCAGCCGATGCTGGTGACCGGCGTGAACAGGCGGCGCCAAAAACGCCGTTTGGGTACTGCGGGGCCGGGAAACAGAGAGACGATCCTCTTCAAGGCGATACCGCTTTCCCGATTCCCTTGCGGACACCCTCACCAGCTTGGGTGAAGCTTCCAACTCGCCTCTCAATGTCTCATCGCTGATCGACTTCACGTAGTGGTACTCGGCCTGGCAGTCAAAGCGCGTCACATCCATCAGAATGAAACCTCGCTTGCGCAACTCTGCATACTTGATATGAGGATTGGTCACGCTCAGAAGCGGAGACACCAACTCGGCAAGCCCGGCAGGAAAGCCGGGAGATGTTACCGCAGGGCAAACAAACTCAACCGCCAGGGCATTTGCTGAATCAAACAAATCGCCGGTAACCGACGATGGATTACGATAGATCTCGTTGGCCCAGGAGGTATGAATGTCTCCGGTGAAAATCACCACATTGCTGACATCGCTATCCTCAATGGCGTCCAGAATCCGATTACGGGAGGCCGTGTAGCCATCCCACTGGTCCATATTGACACCCTGTTGCGTGGTCCCGTAGGGCACCAACTGAGCGATGGCATCCGGCTGGGGCAGTTCGGCCAGATTCAACTGACCAAACATGACCTGCTGCCCGATCATTTTCCAGCGAGCCTCTGAACCCTCGAGCCCCTGGGTCAACCATGCCATCTGGGCCTCACTAATCAGCTCGCGGTTTTCGTCGGTTCGCTCGGGCCCGAATGGCAACGAAGCCTGACCGTCCCTTCCCTCAATCCGAGTGTCGAGCATCCACAAGTCAATCAAATCACCGTATTGAAACTGGCGCCAAATCCGCCCCGGCTGCCCAGCGGCCTCCCGAACGGGCATCCATTCAAAGTAGGCCTGCATCGCGCGGGATTTGCGGAGCTCCCAATCTCCCTCGGTGGCTGGGTCGTGGTTTTCAGCACCCTCTTTGAAGGCATCATTAGTAAACTCATGGTCGTCCCAGATACAAATCATGGGATATTGCTGATGGACGGCCTGAAGGTCCGGGTCTTGCTTGTACTGACTGTGGCGAGTCCGATAGTCGCTCAACGAAACAATTTCGTTCGCCGGTTCATGAACCCGGTTTGGAACCGACGCCGGATCGTCATAGTTACCGGGTTCGTACTCATACAGGTAGTCCCCCAGGTGCAGGACGAAGTCCAGATCCCGGTCGGCTACTTTTGCCAGCGCGTTATAAACAGAAAAGTGCCCGTAAGGGAGGTTGGAACAAGAAACCGTGGCAAAACGCGCACGCGTAACGCGCGTAGAAGCGCTGGGAAACGTTCGAGTTCTGCCTACAGGAGAAACCCGGTCGCCAGAGACAAAAGCGTAGTAATACCAGGTGTCACTGTCTAAACCGGACACATCCACCTTGACACAAAAATCCCGGCCTGCAACTGCCTCGGTGGACACCACCCGGGGCTCGGACATATCCGCAAACCGGCTCACCAGAACTTCAACCGGCAAGCGTTCTGCCGTGGGATTATCTGGCGTCACCCGAGTCCATAGTATTAGCCGGTCATCAAGAGGATCCCCGGATGCCACCCCATGCAAAAAGGTGCCGCGCTCGACAGGCGACGGTGTCTCCGGGTTCTCATCTGCCGGTGTCGTCACGGGGCTCAGGGGCGAGTTACTGCTACCGGAAGAACCTCCCCCGCACCCCGCAAGGGCGAGCGTCGTGAAAGACGCCGAAGACATCAGAAAAGTACGTCGCTTCATAGTACACCACACCAATTGTTCAAAACTGCCCCAGACTAACACCACCTGGTTACATTTTTATTGCATAACATACTTTATGCCGTATTTTTAGGGCGAAAAATCACGCCGAATCTCTACTCAACGCAATAACCAATTCACGCTGCTCTACCTCCAGACGGTTACACATCCTGAGTGCAAACTGCCTTTGCTCCTGGCTAACACTTCCACCCTCGATCGCATGGTATTTTTCCTGAAGCTCAAGGTTGTACTGTATTGACAAGTGAACCCCGTCTTCTTCGGCCCCCATTCCCCGTTTCCAGGACATACTCAAGGAGCGCTCTCGAAAAAGTTCCTCATCAGGATCCCGCCCTGCCTGTAACGACATCACAATTTCGGTTAACTCAACAATGGCCAGCAGGTCTTCCGGCCGATATTCATCAATCAATAACTTGAGACGCTTATCAGCAAACGGAGCGGGGAGGTCCACAGGGATACCGTCCCAAAGCGCCTTCTCATCTTTCTCAGCCTGGTGGCGTTCGCCAACCACCTGCAATGCTGGTGCTACAACCGTTCGCCAGGTTCTGTCGCTCATCAGCTCCCACGGCATCCGCCCCTTCAATACCAGTAACAGAACCGCCAACGGTTGGTGATTGGCAACGGGCAAGCCCCGCCTTAATGCCTCTACAACCTCGTCATCGTCTGTTGTTAAACGATTCACGTGATTGGGGTAATCAAGATCAAAGACGACGTGTATATAATCGTCGAGCTCAATGTCGCGCGGGTGGCGCGCCAAGGGGAAATCGCCAAAACCAGCCGGCTTCACCATTCGGAATCCCCTCCCGTAAAATCAATATCGTCAATCAGCTCGTTCCAGTTGTCTTCCGCGAGCACCCTCGCCTCAATACAGAACGCACAGTGTCGCTTGCTACAGGTCTCAGAGTCATGAATCAGCACTCCACAACTGGAAAACGGGGAGTAAGCCCTCGAGCGATTGGGCTCCACACGTTTCAAGTACTCATGGAGTGCATCTTCCGCTAACTCTTCGCTGGGGAAGGGGCCAAGGTCATCCTGCTCCCGGGTGAGTGCAAACCAGCCAATGTGGGTTTTCACGATCCGGGAAGGTGCAACCCTTACAAACCGCGAACGCTCGGGGAACTGATCCTCAACATCATCAAGGTTCTGCTGCTGGTTCGTCACGCCCTGCACCTTGTTATCGCCTGGCTCGTCAGCAACGCCGCGTTTTCGTCGGGAAAATAATTTAGCCATGTCACACCTGTCGCTGTTCCTGACTTCGAGTATAGGGTAGTCGCCCACTCTTTAAAATCGGATAACACAATCTATGCGTACTTTTTACAATTAATTAAAGTTCAGTACGCAGATCCAGGGAGGACATGGAGAGAGCTTTGGGGAAGGAAACCAAGATACGAGCTGGACCCCGGCAATCTGGAGACGGCCGGGGCCAATAAAACCGGCTTAATCCTGCTGCCAGCTCTGTACCGCTTCCTTGCCGTACTTTTCACGCCACTCATTCAGAGTCTTGTGATTACCACCACGGGTTTTCACAACCTCGCCGGTATGAGGATTCTTGTAGGTTTTCATTGGGCGCTTTGCACGCCCGGTGCCAGCACCCTCAACCTTGGCGCCGGCGATGGACGGATCAATCGCAGACAAAATCTGCAGTACGTCTTTCGGAGATTTCTCGTATTCGGTCATCAAATCACGAACTTTATTTTCAAATTCCAGTTCGCTTTTCAATGCTTGATCTTTCTCAAGCTTCTCCAGCTCGGCAGCCAGCTTCTCCATCAGCTGTTTCTTTTGATAGTAATCGTTGATTTTTGCCATGGATATAAAACCTATCTCTGTGGGTTTTAATACTGCGGAATATGACCGAGTGTCGACGCAATATTAATAGAGATTTACCAGCAAGGCAAAATATTATATTTACGGTTGCTTAATAAATAAGCCGGCCCTCTGGCCGGCTTATTCATACATGCGGAATACTTCAGAGACGAAGATCTGCTTGCCCCAAAGGCAGCACGCCTTTCAAATCGAAAAAAACACCATTGGAATTAGTATATAACCTTAATTCTTCTGCCGTCATGCGGGCATATTCGCGATGTGGAACTGCCAGGAATACCGCGTCATATTTGCCTTGTTCTGGTTGCGAAACCAGCGAAATACCATACTCATGCTCAGCCTCTTCATTATTCGCCCAGCAATCCGTGACATCTACCTGACAACCAAAATCCTTCAGCTCATTCACCACATCAATAACGCGGGTATTACGCAAATCCGGGCAGTTTTCCTTAAAGGTCAGCCCCATCACCAACACCTTCGAATTGGCAATAGTGTGCCCCTTCTTGATCATTGCTTTGACCAGTTCAGCGGCTGCGTATGGCCCCATATTGTCGTTCACACGGCGGCCAGCAAGAATAATCTCGGGATGATAACCAATGGCCTGGGCCTTATGGGTGAGGTAATACGGATCTACACCAATACAATGCCCGCCAACCAAACCTGGCTTGAATGGAAGAAAGTTCCATTTCGTGCCAGCAGCAGCCAACACCTCATGAGTATCTATGCCGATACGGGCAAAGATCATAGACAGCTCATTCATCAGCGCAATATTCAAATCCCGCTGAGTGTTTTCAATGACCTTTGCCGCTTCCGCTACCTTGATGGAACTGGCCTTATGGGTTCCCGCAGTAATGATGCCGGCATAAAGATCATTGACCTCATCGGCAATCTCAGGAGTGGAGCCGGAGGTTACCTTCATAATGGTGGTAACTCGATGCTCTTTATCGCCCGGGTTGATACGCTCCGGGCTGTAACCAGCGAAGAAATCCTGGTTGAATTTCAAGCCGGATACCTTCTCCAGAACCGGAACGCAGACTTCCTCAGTGGCACCGGGGAACACCGTGGATTCATAAATAACGATATCGCCTTTCTTCAAGACCTTACCCACGCTTTCACTGGCTTTTACCAATGGGGTCAGATCCGGCGATTTGTACTCGTCGATGGGCGTTGGGACTGTGACGATATAAATCTGGCAACCGGCAATGCCATCCAGTGAATCCGTGAAGGACAAATACCTGGAAGTAGCCAGCTCTTCGGAGGAAACCTCGCGAGTGAAATCTACACCGTCCTTGAGTTCGGCGATTCGCTTGGTGTTGATATCAAAACCAACCACCTCTCGCTTCTCGCCAAATGCAGCTGCCAAAGGCAAACCAACGTATCCCAGGCCTACGACCGCAATTTTCTTCATCATCCCTCCAAATACCTCGGATTTATCCTTTAGATTCTGTTTAGCAAGCCGGAATCAAGACGTTGGATTCAGGTGCCACTGCTTGCAATTCTACCTTCAATGCCTCTTTTGCGCCCACATCGCCATGAACAATACGAATCTCCGTCGGCTGGCGGGGAATGCCATGAACAAATCGTAGCAAATCGGCCTGTCCCGCATGGGCTGAATACCCACCAACCGAATGAATTCGGGCCCGGATGTCATACCGCTCTCCGTCCAATTCAACCCAACCGCCCTTGGGGCCATAGGTAAGAATATCTCTGCCCGGCGTACCGGCAGCCTGATATCCAACAAAAAGAACATCGTTACGCCGATCGCCCAACATAGCCTTAAGGTAATTCACCACTCGGCCGCCGGCACACATGCCGGATCCCGCAATTACCACGCAGGGCCGATGTGATCGGGCCAGATAGTCCACGGCATTCAGGTGATCTTCATGGGAACCAATAACCGTCAGTTGCTCAAACGATAGCGGATGCCTTCCGGCTTTTACCAAGGCACGGGCCTCGTTATCCCAGTATGGCTTAAGATCCCGGTAGATTCGCGTGAACTCGGCCGCCAGAGGTGAGTCCACAACGATCTCAAGGTCCTTCCAATTCAAAGCAATGGAAGACGAGGAATCGCCAGTTTGCTCAATGGCCTCATCACCAAATTCCGCAATCAGGCCCTCTATCTCGTAAAGCAATTCCTGGGTGCGACCGATACTGAATGCCGGAATCAGAACCGTACCGCCATCCTCCAACGCATGTTCAAGAACCGACTTCAAACGATATCGGCGGGTTTCCCGGTCTTCGTGATTCTTATCGCCGTAGGTGCTCTCTATAATCAATCGATCCGCTTTCTCGGGCGATTCCGGTGCAGGCAGCAGCGGTGAATGCGGTGCGCCCAAATCCCCGCTGAACACGATACGCTCATCTCCTTCCGCGGTATGAACATCACATTCCACATAGGCAGAGCCCAAAATATGCCCCGCACGTTGCAGACGTACGTTCAACGATTCCGAGTTACCACTGAATACCTCATGCCA
This sequence comes from Marinobacter sp. RI1, assembly GCF_041155085.1. NCBI lineage: Bacteria > Pseudomonadati > Pseudomonadota > Gammaproteobacteria > Pseudomonadales > Marinobacteraceae > Marinobacter > Marinobacter sp. RI1. The sequence goes on along the minus strand of NZ_AP031605.1, from coordinate 1,962,937 downwards.
CTGGTTATAAGACAACGGCACGAGCTGCGAGCGAATCTTGTCCAGAACTCTATTGATTAAGCCGCGGTCTCGAGTGAAACCGATTCTGAGGGCATCCTCAAGGATTTCCGGGAGCATGACGGCCGAGGGTTCGGAGCAGATGATGGGGCCGTCAAATCCGGCGGCCAAAAGGTAGGGGATCCTGCCCACGTGGTCTATGTGTACATGGGTTACGATCAGTGCGCGGATATGATCAATTGGGAAATCAATCGCCAAGCTATTGGCAGATGAATCGCGGCCCTGTTCCTGGCCCTGAAAAAGTCCGCAATCAATTAGAACACCAAAGCCCGACAAGCGGAGCTCATGGCAGGATCCAGTGACGCCGGTAACGGCGCCGTGGTGTTGAACTGATACCATCCCAACATCCTTGTTTAAAGATCTGTTCGTCAGTTTAAGCGGATTACCTTATTGCTCGTTTCAGCACCGGGTCGGCTATCCTCGCCACGACACCACACAAGATCCGATGTTTTGCCGGCAGGGGAGTATCCCGTTCCCGCCTCTTTTAACAACGCAATGACTGAACCACAATCAAACGATTGACTAGCTTGAGCCAACCGGCCCATCAGGTCCTCAACCTTAGGCCAGGTCATTGACGCTTCTCTGGCCATCATTATCCGAGGATGCGCGGTTCCCTGTGGATTATCCCCGATCAGTAGCTCCTCATAGAGCTTTTCACCGGGGCGCAGTCCTGTATAGATAATCTCAATATCACCGTTCGGATGTTCGGAGCTGCGTTCCCTCAGCCCCATCAAATGAATCATCTTTCTGGCAAGGTCAGCTATTTTCACCGGTTCACCCATATCAAGGACAAAAACCTCGCCCCCCTCGCCCATGCTTCCGGCCTGTAAAACAAGCTGGCTGGCCTCGGGTATTGTCATGAAATACCGAATGATATCCGGATGGGTCACAGTAACTGGACCACCGTCACGAATCTGATCACGGAACAATGGCACCACAGAACCGGAGGAACCCAGTACATTGCCAAAGCGCACCATAGAGAAAACCGTCTCATTTTGACGTTGCGCCAAGCCTTGCAAAACGAGTTCTGCCATTCTTTTGGTTGCGCCCATAACATTGGTCGGGCGAACGGCCTTATCGGTCGAGATCAGTACAAAACGTTCCACTTTTGCAGCGATAGCAGCTTCCGCTGTGTGCCAAGTACCAAAAACATTGTTCTGGAGACCTTCAATCACATTGTGCTCGACTAGAGGCACATGTTTATAGGCCGCTGCGTGGTAGACCGCCTGAATACCAAAAGCGCGCATTACCGCTTCACAGCGACGGCGATGGGTGACACTCCCCAGAACAGCGTGGATGGATACTCCTAGCCCCTCGATCTGATTAATCGACTGCAACTCACGCTCAATGGAATAAAGGGAAAACTCCGATTGCTCAAACAAGACCAACACCCGGGGCTTATGAATCAGAATCTGTCGGCACAATTCTGAACCAATTGAGCCGCCAGCTCCTGTGACCATTACGGATTTACCGTACAAACTCTTAGCTACCGTAGCAGCGTCTGGTCTAACGGGATCTCGCCCTAAAAGGTCCTCTATTTCCAGGTCCCGTATGTCATTGATCCTGGCCTGTCCCGAAACGAGCTCCGACATTGAAGGAACCGTTTGAACAGGCACAGAGAGCCGTTCAAGGGTCTGCATCAGGGATTTTCGGTCAACGGGTGTTGAATCTTCGAGTGCCAGCAGCACACGTGACGCGTCGAGCTTTCGGATAATCTTTTCAATGTGCTTGATCGAGTAAACTGGTAAGTTGCCAATCAATGACTTGTGATTTGATTCTACTGTTGAAATAAAACCAACTGGCCGGTACTCAACCCCCTGTGACAAAGCAGATGCGAGTTGCATACCCTTTAACCCGGCACCAACAATCAACACACCGTCTTTGACCTTTTCGCCACTCCGGCGCACCAGTGCTCTTACGGAGAATCGTGTGCCGGCAACCAACAAAAACGCAAAGGCACCGTAAATCACCGGAACCGATCTGGGTACCAGAGTTTGGAACAAATAACCAAACACAATAAGAGAAAGGCTGGAAACCACCACACCACTAATGATTGCTAAAAAGGCATGTTCGCTTAAGTAGCGAATAACGGCACGATAAAGCCCCAGTTTAATGAATGCGGCAATAGTCACCAGAACCGTCGCAAAAGATACCAAAAACTGCTTATTTGAAGGTACCCAGGCTAAATCCTCGAACCTCAACGCAAAAGCTGCCCAGGCTGCAAATGAGAGCAGTAGTGCATCCGTAACCACGGAAACGAACCGTTTTACCGGACGAGACAGCCCGAGTATCTTGTTGATCAGATCTGATGACAAAGCTTATCCCTTGATAAAAATCACGTTAAAAACAATAAGAAATCAACTCCTTACTCGATCTCCTGCCCCTTTGCCCGTCACCGTCATAAAAATATATCTGAAATAGTCAGCAATCCCGAGGTTCCTGATCATCTTTTCGTCTGTTTCCGCCAGCAACCTCGGGGTAGACATATCAATATCGCTAACCTGAGCCAAGCCCGTAATCCCCGGGCGAACATCAAACACGCCTCGCTCCTGCCTTTCCCGGATCAGTTCATCCTGATTGAACAGACATGGACGAGGCCCCACAAGGCTCATCTCCCCTTTTAAGACGTTCCACAGCTGAGGGAGCTCATCCAACTTGGTTCTCCGTAAAAAACGACCAAAAGGCGTAATGGCTTCACCACTTGCCAAGTGGCTTGCTACAGAAGCGGTTCCCTTTCTCATCGTTCGAAATTTAACAAGGGTAAACGGTTTCTTGTTTAGACCAACCCGCTCCTGGCTGAAAATCGGCGAACCAGTGTCAAAAAGACCGACAAGAAATAAAACGACTAGCAACGGTAAACCAAGCAATAGACCAAACAAGGAGAAAAACAAATCTAACGCACGAATCACTCGAACACTCCAAAAATAAAACGTCTTAAGCATCATCCTCGGCCGATTTCAGCAGAGAATAATGCTTACCGGCGTCTTTCAACGCTTGCCTTGCGTCTAGGACCGGAGTCCAACCCAATACCCGGCGAGCTTTTCCTGAATCCACTTGAAGAGACCCGCAAAGCTGTTCGATTATAGCGCCTTTACCCAGTATGTTAGCGCCTAAAGAAAGAATGGCGACCGGCACTGGAACCAGAATCACCCGCTTTGACATTCCCTCAGCCAGACAACCGATAATCTGCGCCAACGACAGATCCACGCCATCAGATATCAAGAAAGTCTCATTGCTGGCTTCAGGATGCAAAATACAGCTTTGTAAGAAATCGACAAGGTTATCCAAGGCGACCATGCTACGGAAATTCGATACCGCCCCAAAAGGCAGCGGTATTCCGGCTGACACCAGTTTCAACAATCTGCCAAAATTACCCGGAGCCTGCCCAGCATAAACCAGCGGTGGCCGGACAATAACCAGTTCCATCAATGAGCCGGCACACAAATTACGGAGTGACTCTTCCGCCTCCCACTTTGACAGCGCATAGTCAGAAACAGGATCAGGGATCGACTTTTCACTAAATGGATTCCCCTCTGTTTTATTGCCATGAACACCGATTGAACTCAGAAAGACCAAACGGCTTACGCCCGATTCCAACGCTGCCTTTGCAACATTCAAAGTACCTTCCACATTTACACGACGGAATTCCGATAAAGGTTCTTGACTCTCGTCACCCAGTACATGGGCCCTTGCTGCCAGATGAACAACAACATCAGCGCCACGAAAAGAGTCCTGGAGTCCCTTTTTATCCGAGAGATCGTTGATGACCCGGGTATCAAAACCAACACCAGTAACGGGCGCGCGAACCAGCCCCGTCACTGCGGTGATCCTACTCGTGGCCGAAAGGGCATTCCCCAGTGCCCGCCCAACAAACCCTGAGGCTCCCGTTAATACAACCTTCACGTTACGCCCCCCAAGGCATCCCGATAGACATCAACGGTGCGTGCCAACATGGTGTTAAAGGTAAACTCAACCTCGTACCGTGAACGCCCGGCCTCCCCCATCGTTCTGCGCAAATCCGCATCTCCGACAAGCTTTGTCAGAGCTCCTACCAGTTCAGATTGCCCCTCTCGCGGAACCAGGAACCCCGTCTTACCATCAGATACCGCCTCGCTGACGCCGCCAACATTCGACGAGATCACCGGTATGCCTGCACGCATGGCCTCCAAAACGGTCAGCGGCAATCCTTCCCATCGAGACACGAGCACCAAAACATCGGCATCATTCAAACGCTGCGGAACGTCATCCCTTGCGCCCAGAAAGACCACGCGATCAGACAGATCAAGTTGCTCGGCAAGCTTCTTGTTCTCGTCGAGCCTCGGGCCATCGCCAACAAGTTCGAGACGCCAGTCCAACTGACGAACACAGGAAAGTGCCCGAAGCAAAGCACACTGATCTTTCGGATCTTCAAATCTGGCCACCATGATCAGTTTTACGGCTCGGGAGCGACGCTGCAGGTTCGGCTGAGGAGCGTCATCCGGTATGCCATTGTGAACCACTACCATTTGCTTTTTATCAGCAACCTTTTGAGCAATTGCAATATCCCGATCATACTCGGAGACGGTAATAATCCGGTTACTGATTCTGGCCATTGCACGCTCAATGAAAGCAAACACTTTTCGTTTTCTCTCTGACACTCCCTCGGTAAAGGGCCAACCGTGGGCCGTATAGACTGCAGGTATAGCGCATCGCCAAGCTACTAAACGGCCCAAAATTCCGGCTTTCGCGGAATGCAAGTGAACAATATCGGGCCTGAGCTCCGATAAAACTCTACGCAATTCCAGATAGCCTTTAAAATCGACCCAGGGCGATATTTCCCGAACCAGATACTCGAGGGGGCGACAGTCAAGACCACGCTGTTTTGCACGGTCAACCACGAGACCTCGCCCCCCCACAAGAATTGTGACCTCGTGGCCGAGATCCTGCACACCTTTGGCCAAATCCAACAAATGTACGCTGGCTCCTCCCATTACATCAGAACGGGTAATGACATAAACAACCTTCACGTCTTGCTCTCCAAACCAAAAGCAAGTGGGAAACGCTTTTTTCTGGAAAAACACGCAGGCAAGACCAACAGCAACCAGGTCATCTTGCGCCACTCGGAATTACCCACCAAAAACATCAGAAACAGCATCACCAGAATCAACGCCAGGTATTTACGCGCCTCGTCAGGCACGTCTCGGCACGCGAGCAAAGCAATCATCATAATCAGCAACCAAAGCACCAAGCCCGGAATTCCACCCTCAACAGATAGCCCCAAGTAGACATTATGGGGGGCCTGGGGTTGACCAATCACATTCTCTACTGCCGATGCAAAGGCACCGGCACCCACGCCAGCCCAACGATTATCCAGGAATACCTGCCAGCCAGCCGACCATATTTCGGTTCGGCTGCTCAGGGTGCCTGCTTCCTTATCTTCCATTTCCGAAGAATGTGGCAAATCTCGACCGTCAGGGGCTGCTTCCGGAGCCTCAGCACGCTCACCATCCCAATCGCTAAATAAAAACGCTTGAATTTCGCTGAAGGTACCTGCCCCTCGCTGCGCTGTCTCAAGAGGCGTTGCACTGATTAGGACTACCGTTGCCATTGCCCAAAACAGCAACGTTCTCCAGCGAAATCTTCGAGATAGACTTGCCAGGTACCCGCACAGGGCAAGCAGCGACAGACTCATCAACACAAACCCAGCTCGGGAGCCTGTCAGGATAATCGTTATCAGGCCAGCCGGAACAAATGCGAGTAAACCAATAAAAAGCCAAGGTGAAAGGCTTTTGTCACGCATAGCAAGCACTGCCATTGGTAACGCGAGCGCAATTGCTGAAGCCAAAGTATTGGGATTGGTTCCAGGCGCAGAAAACCTTTGGTGGTGAGCCTCGATTCCGAGAACAAACTGATGAAACGTACCCAAGACTAAAACCCAACACCCCAGGGAGAAAGCAACCACAGCGTGTTTAATAAAAGCCTTGTTCGCCACCTGAAAGATCAGAAACGTCATGCCAAGTAACTGCACATAAGTGACCACTCGGAGCACCGTGGCGTCCCTGTTTATGGACCAGCCAATACTCAAAGCACTCCAAGCGACGAACGCCCCTGCGACAACAAAAAAAATGTGCCAATAGGCACGCCTGTCAACCGCTAAAAAAATGAGAACACAAAAAGCGCCCAGGGCGCCCAGAATTTTTGTCAAAGTACCAACGCCGGGAATTACAACCATTTCTTCCCAGGGAATGGAAAAAATAAACAGTAATAAAATCAAGCGAGCTAGATGGTCGGAACGCTGCGCATCCAATAACACTCATCACCTCAAAATATCGCTCCAAAGCGAATTAAAATTGGCAACCATGCCTTCCAAGGAAAACCGTTGTTCGATTCGTTTCCTTGCCTCCCTCTTACGATTCTGCCAATCCTCCACGAGACGATATTCCAAGACTGCAGATCGCAATGCATTGGCCAACTGTTCAGGGCTTCCCGGTGGCACTATCCAACCAGTATCGCCGACTATGAGGGCTGCATCACCCACGTCGGTCGAAACACAGGGCGTTCCGCACGCCATAGCCTCGGCGAGAACGTTTGGGAAAGCTTCGCTGGAACTCGACAACACATGAAGATCCAGGGCGGACATTACCTCTGGAATATCACTCCGCCTCCCGGCAAGAACTATCCTTTGGCTGAGGCTCCTTTTCATCAGCGCTTCATTTAGTTCCGTATTCTCAGAGGTCATGCCAGTCCCTACCAGCAAGCACTGAAAATCCACTCCTTCGGCCGCTAAAAGATCAAGCGCCGCAAACAGGGTCTCGTGGTCTTTAAACGGATCAAAGCGCGCGACCATACCCATTAAGAAACTGGTGTCGGAAATACCCAACTCCCGGCGTAAAGCGGAGCCCGACTCTGAAACCGGCCGGAAGCGAGATAAATCATAACCGTTCGGAACCAAAACCATTTTTTCTCTGCAGTACCCCAGGTTTTCATGAACAATGGCAGCCTTTTCAGCACACACGGCAATTCTGGCCGGAATCCGGCTCGATAGCCGGGCACACAGCTTTGCCACCAGAATCGCAGAACGGCTGGACTTTCCTGGTTCGAGTTCTGTATTTCTGATGCCCCAGACTATGTTGCGAACTCCGGCCAGACGCCCTACCAGGCCTCCAAGAAAATCGGCATGGTACATCCAGGTTTGAATCACGTTCGGCTGAGTGTTCCGGATAATGCGCCAGAGCTTGAACAGCCCTTTGGCGGATACGGCACCTTTGGGCAACCTTAAGCACGAGACGCCAACGCCGGCCTTAAGAAGCACCTCCCCGTATACCCCTTCGTCCATCAAGGAAACGACGTGATGATCATTGGATTTATCAGCCTCACATAATCTGGTAAGCACACCCTCCGCACCACCGGCGTCCAAACTGGTAATAACATGTAAAACCTTCATTGGCGACTCAACCCACCTAAACGGCCCGAGCCAAGCGCTTTGAACCCCCAAGTAAAAGCAGACCGCTTGTCCCTGTACAAGAACACCTCAATCACTCTCTGAAAAAATTTCTGGCGCGAACATAAAGGTTCCCATACAGACTGCCACGCATAGCGGAAAAAGCATCGCCAACAACGTTGGGCTCGGCAAGCTGACATGACACCGGGTAGGCTTCAAGAAACGTATAGAGGGAGGCTAACCAAGAGATCAACTCGTCCAGGGAGTTGCTGCCCTTCGTTTCTGCTTTCAGCCAATTACGAAGCGCCTTATCAAGCCCCTTGTCGTTGAATATACCCAGACCACGGATAACGTCGCTGTTAACCCGGGATACCACCAGATCCTGAAGATCGTTACGCAGCCACTCGCCATAGGCATGATAGTCCTTGGGTAATTGGTCAGCCTCACCAGACTGCTCAAGATAACGAGTTCCGGTCCGCGCCCACGGGATATCCAACAGCCGCCCCGGCAACGCCTCGAGAACATACTGGTACCAGTGATCGCCTCTTTCTTCAGGCGCAAGTTGCCACATCAGCCCAAATACAGCCGGTGCCGTGAACATTTGGTACAGGGGGATCTCACGGCCAATATGCAACATGCAGCTTTGCAGCATACGCCGCATGTAGTGCATTTCCTGCTCAATTTCAAAATTGCGCAAAGACGAGTTCTCGGACCGGAAATGGCCAGAGCAACGAACATCCCTCGCCAATTCCGGCTCTGCGGCTTTTTTTACGGAATGCCTCAAGACTCCAAACGGATCTATATTCGAGGGTAGGATGGGCTTAAGGTTAGCGACTCTCACACCAGAGAACTCGGCTCGCCCAACGCTGTCGCCATAACTGCCCGCGAGCACAAGATCTATATTCTCAAGCTTGGCGATGGCCGGCATGGCATGCAAATGTAGCGGCGAAACCTCCGCCCCGGCATACCCGGCGATATCGATGTTTTCCCGAAGCGTCTCGGCGTTTATAGGAAAATGTTCAAATGACCATCCAAATTGCCGGGCAATACGCTCAGCGTAAACGACATCCCTTGAGCCCACTGCTCCCCAGGACAGAGCCACTACGTCGAACCGACCAGGGTTCTGTAGCTCAACCTCGCGTAGCACACCTGCGACAACCCTGCTATCCATGCCGCCGCTCAACAATATCCCAACCATGCGCGAGTTGCCGACATAGCCCTCGAGTTCCAACCGTAGTGCCTGAATAAACTTTTCCAGAAACTCATCTTTATCAGGGTGAGCACTGCCGTGATCAGGAAGCGGCATAAGCTGCCATTCGCCAGGGCTGACGGGCCGTTCGACCCAGGGTGCCCGTTCAACGCCCTTTACAAGCGTTCGATTGCCCAACAAATAAGGCAGGCCAACTTTGCAAGCAACAGCCGTTCTATCCAGCTCCACAGGCGCGCTTCTGGAAACCCTTTTCGCGATGACGTCGGCAATTTCAAGTGAAAAATAATCAGGTGATGCCAAATCGTAAAATGGATAGACCGCCCCAAGATGTCCGGCAAGTCTGGTCCACCACCCTCGATACCCCTCCAGGGAGTGTCCTGAATTTTCAACAAACGAGTTAGATTGCATGCTACCGACCAGGATTATAATTGTTCAGAGATTCCGGATGCCCATCACCGTGTCCGGGCAAAAGAATATCCAGATAATTCGCCACCGCCTGGTCAACCGTAAAATCCATGGCCCTGCGGGAAACGTCCGGCTGATCTGAGGCTGCAAGTGCGCTGCTTATGGCTTTGGCCATCGCTCCAACATCGCCAATGGGCACCAAACTCCCCCACCGGCCCTTTTCGAGGATCTCAGCCGGACCATCGGGGCAATCAGTCGATACAACCGGGGCACCGCAGGCCATCGCCTGAATCAAAGCGCCGGGAAGCCCTTCCCAGGCAGAAGAAAGCACAAAAACCGAGCAATGGCGCATGTAAGGGAAAGGATTATCTTTGAATCCCGCCAACCGAACATCACCTTGAACCCCGAGCTCTGTCGCCAGTTTCTCAAGCTCCGAGTGCAGCGGCCCTTCCCCCAGAATAACCAACCTAACCGGTCTCTCTTCGCGAACCCGGCTGAAGGCTTTCAGTAAGGTTGTAAAATCCTTTTGTGGAGAAAGCCGCCCCACACCAAGGACGACAGGCACCGCTTGGTCCCTTTTGAACCAGTCATCCTCAACGGGCAACTGGCTTTTTTCCAGGAGTTCCTGATCTACCACCGGGTTATAGACCGTGGAAACCTTCTGCGATGATAGACCCAGCCCCGTTACCAGATCCTGTTCAACCCCTTTAGAAACGGTAATAACGTGATCAGCGAAAGGGTATCCCATCGCGACAAACCGCTTCATGAACTTTGCGCGTAAGGTTCCCGCATTAGAGGCGGAGACCGACAGATTGGCTCGCTCACTAACCACGAGCCGGACCTTAATACCAGAGAGCCGACGTGCGATTATTGCTGCGACATTAGCATGGGCAAGGGCCGAAAGCATGGCATCTGGCCGGCTGCTGCGAAGATACCTGGCAAGCTTGGGAATACTCTGAAGAACTCGAGGCACTCCCAGGTCAACAACATTCACCATGGCACTAACCTGGGAAAGATAGGCCCCCTCGGCCTGTGCCAGAACCAGATCAACCTTAAGTCCCTGCTCGGCAAAGCGATTGGCGAGAATGACCATTACCCTTTCCGCCCCGCCACCGCTCACGGACGGAAGGAATATTGCCAGATGACCAGTCATTCAACCTCGCTCCAGATATAGATATGCTTACCACTTGGGTTACTGGGCAGGCTAGTGGGTGTTTCTACATCAAGAATAATATCGTTACCGAATACAGCCTTGATGTTATGGATCAATAAAGGCTTTTCCTCCGCAAAAAGCGCCTCGTTCTCCAACAACAAACGGACAACCAAATAATCCACCCCCTTCTGCACAAGCTGATATCGGCCAAATGAAGAAAACGGTTTCGTTTTCTCAGAATCTTTAAAGTACATCATCGTACTCAAAGCAGCTGTAGCAAACGTGCCGTTTCGAGTCTTGAGGATGCTATTGACCCTCCCTGCAACTTCTTGCATCAAAGGCCAGGCTCGACCGCACTCACAGGCCTGTTCCGCCCAAGAGGCGAGGTCCCCGATACGATACCGCAACAGAGGCATTGCACGGTTGGTGAGAGAGGTCACAACCACTTCCCCGATTTCTCCGGGGACACATGGAGTGCCGTCTTCTCTCAGAATCTCCACATGGTGCGTGTATGGATTTACGTGCAGGCCGTCCTGCTCCTTACAGTTACATGCGACGTCACCCACCTCGCGGGAACCATAACGGTTAAATACACGCGTCTGAAACACTTTCTCTATCAGCTCACGCATATGCGGAAACAGTGTTCCCGCCGACGTCAGAATGGCAGTGGGCGAGTGTATTTTAAGGCCATGCTGCTCAACATACCTTGCTAACTCAAAGGCACTCTCAACGTATGCCGTAATCTGCACAGGGCGCACTTCATTAATAACATCTACAAAGTGGCGAAGATCCTGCTCAGACATCCGAAAGGTATTCAAAGGAACTTCGTTCCTCAAAAAACGGCCAACGCGAGCTTTTACGGTTTCACGCCCTACCAACAAATCCCTCTCAGACCCCCAAAGAATGACTCGGGGTTCACCCGCTTTGTAACCTGTCCACACATCGAACAAGGCCTTACCGGCCATCCCATAAAGGTGATATTCACTGTCCTGGATAAAGCGCGCGGGTTCTCCCGTGCTGCCTCCACTGGTATTGACATGCCAGTTTCGGCTGGCAATGTCGTCTGATTTCAACGCCTCAAAGTGCTCCCGTAAAACCCTCTTGTCCAAGAGCGGCAAAGCCCCGAGAGCCGCCATAGGATCATTACGAATCTCGTTGTCATCAAAACCCGCCCGTAAAAGACAGTCTCGGTAGTAAGCAACATGTTGAAAGGCATGAAGTAGAATTCCGCACAACGATTCCAGATGCGCCCGCCCGCTCTCACTGGCGGGTAAAAACTGCTTGCTCAACCACTCCTGACAGAGCTCTAACTGCGGGCGCCGCCCCGTCAGGCGCATCCACCCATTATAAAGACTTACTCTTGCGCCCATCTCTTCTCCAAACCTTCCACGTTCTATCTGATTAACCCGAAAAACGCTGCTGCAAGCGCGCCCGAACACCCGCCACATTCAGGAGCCAACACGCAGCCAACCCCACTATCGTTCCCGCAAGCAATCCGCTCACTAACCCTGACCAAACACTGGTGAACTGGCCAGCTGCTAGCCAGGCAACACCACCAGAGAACCCCCCAATCACCAACGCCCGCCCGATCATTGGACCCAGCGGCGGCATGTCAAATACCCTTAAGCCCAGCACTGCGCTCAAAAGGGCCGATATAACAAAAGCCGCGAGTGTAGCCCAGGCGGCGCCAATAATGCCAAAGCCGGGTATTAAAAGCATGTTTAAAGCCAGATTGGACAGAGCCGCGGCTGCGCCGGTAAGGACTAACCAGCGGCTGGCCACGCCTAACTGAAAGGCCAGGTCGAAATGAAAGGCTTTGATACCCGCAATGGCGCCGGCAAACACCACCCAAGGGAAAATCGCCAAAGCGGCGCTTCTGAACTCAGCACCGATGACAATCTCCACCACCTGCGGTGCCAATGCAACGAAACCGCTTCCTCCAGCAATGGCTGCGACAAAAATCAGTTGGCCGTTCTCGCCGAGTTGCCTTTTTGCAGCAGGGCCGCCTCCGCGTTCCAGCGCCTTCACTGCAAGCGGAAAGGCTGCGGTGTTGATAATCGTCAGTACCAGCATCAGAGTCTGGAACGCCAGATCATATCCAGCGGCATAAACACCAACCGATCGTTCATCCAACAGCCAGGCAATAAGCAGCCGGTCAGACCCGGATACAACCCATGACAATGCAAAGGTGACCGTTAGAGGCAATCCGTATCCGAGCTGACTTTTCAAAGTATCACTCCCGGGCAGTGCTGGCTTCACACCCCGCCATGCAAACCATCCAAAAGCCAGAAACGAAATCAGATGGGCAGCCACCAAACCCACAACAGGGGCTGTTGCGCCCAAACCCAGCCAGGCCAGGCTGCCGCCCAAAGTAATAGCCACAACGGCTTTCGTGCCAGATAACTTCCCATAGCGAACTGGCTCAATACTGGCTTGAGCCAGTGAAAGGTTCAGCTCAAACCAGGCTTGAGTCAAAAGCAGAGCCACAGACAGTAATAACAAGCCCTGCCATAAGGGATCTGGCCACGCCAGAGCTAACACCAAACCGGCGCCCGTTACCGGCACAGCCACACTCAAAAAAAGTGCAAATATCCCGCCCAGATATTGCTCCCGACAGCTCCGGTTTGCCTGATAAAAACGGGCGAGTACCAATCGCAACCATTGGAAAAAAATAACGTTTGCCAAACCTACACCGGCCAGCACCAGTGCATATCGACCAAACTCTTCGGGGGCCAAAAGCCTCGTGAAGACCGCAAGCGCGGCAAAATTGACCAACCCCGGAAGGCCACGGGCGGTGAAATAGTAAAGGGTGTGACGAAGGAGCATGAAACGACAAGCCTTAAAGAAAAAAAGCGCCTTATTAAAGACGCTTTATGCTAAAACCATGGGCGACCAAGCCAACAGTATATCAGACAGCCCACCTGAAGAATGGCAATGAAAAAGTGATATGTAACCTCATTGCTGCGACACCTTTCGCCTGAACACCACCAAGAGTCGCCAAACATGACTTAAAGCCCAATCGTACAGTGCAAACACACCCACAAACGCAGTGAACATAGCCCACTCAGGCACTTCAAAAAACTCGCCGGCCAAACCAACACCCGCAAACAGCAAGGCCACTAATGTGATCAATACCAAAGCTTCAAGGTCTGAAAAACCCGCTCGCATAAAAATGTGGTGCAAATGCTCTCTGTCCGGCTTCATCACAGATTGCCCCTTTCGGGCGCGGCGAACCATAATGGCCACCATATCCATCAGCGGAATGGCAATAATCCACAAAGCCGTCACCGGCCTCATCGCCATCTGCCCGGGCTGTGTAGCGTTTACCAATAGCCAGACTACGGCAAACCCTATGAACATGGAGCCAGCATCACCCATAAAAATACGGCATTTGAAAGGGGGGATCCGCAGGTTTGCCATCAAATAAGGCACCAAGGCACAGGCTATACCAAACGCCAAGGTGAGCTCCGTTGAAAAGCGAGAGTCACCCATAAAGAGAATCGTCAGCGAAACCAGCACAACCAACGACAAGCTGCCAGCAAGCCCATCGATGCCGTCAATCATATTGAACGCATTAGTGGCGCCAATGACCGCCGCAATCGTTACCCAAGGCCCAAAAGCCCCTAACGATACCTCGCCAAAGCCAAACAGATCGCCAAACGTTGACAATGAAACACCAGAGCCAAACGTAAGCACCGCACCCAGAACAACCTGCACACCCAGTCGGAATTTAGCAGGCAGGTCCTTAGCATCGTCTACCGCGCCCACTACGACGAGCAAGGCAGCACAAAACAGGAATAAACCATAAGAATCAATGACCGGCATCCATAACAGCCATGCCAACCCCAACCCGACAAAGGCGCTAAGGCCTCCGATAAGCGGCACCGCACCTCGATGCAACTTGCGATGATCCGGATTATCCAAAAGGCGTACCCGTACTGCCACCGGGCGGAGGATGATCAGAGAAAGGAATGCAAAAAAACCAGCCAAAAGGCCTGTGGAACTCGCCGCTTCCATGTGCTGTCTCTAGTTAACAAATACGAAAAACATCACTGATCTTGCCTGATCACTGACTGGCAGATTTACCCTCAGCCACTTTACACATGGTTATAACAAATCAAAGAGGGGCGACTGCCATTTCACGATTTTTTACGCTGCTGGCCAAAGGAAACACCACAGCATTTACTCACATAAACCTCTATCGCTTTGAACGGCGACGGGGCACTACGCCCGCCGGCCCTAACCCGTCATCCTCGCGGAAAAATCTGAGCAATTTCCAAGCATGCTGCAACAACCCGTCATATAAAGCAAAGACCAACAAAAACGACAGGAACATCAACCACTCATCGATTGCAAGCACCTCGCCCAACAAACCAAACGCCGCCATCAGCACCGCTACAAAGGTAATAATCAATAAGGTCTGACGATGAGAGAAGCCTGCCCGCAGGAAAATATGGTGCAAGTGCTCTCTATCTGCCATCATCAGCGGCTGCCCCTTCCTGGCTCTGCGAACCATAATCGCCACCATATCGATCAACGGCACCGCAATAAACCACAAGGCGGTGACCGGACGCATCACCGCATGCTCTCCCTGTGTAGCCCGCACCAAAAGCCATACCACCGCAAAGCCAATAAACATCGACCCCGCATCGCCAGAGAACACTTTACCCCGCGCGCCAAACAACTGCAGGTTCGCAAGCAGATACGGCAACAATGCCCCTACAAGGCATATGGTCATCAAAAATTCGCTGTAATAGGCAGGGGAGGCGCTAAAAACGTACGCCAAGCCCAAAAGCGCGGTTATAGCCAAAGCGCCTATCAGGCCATCTATCCCATCAACCATATTGAAGGCGTTCGTAGCACCAATAACTGCGGCAATAGTGACTAAGCTTCCAAGGAACGCTCCCAGCACCACATCACCCCCACCGAACAGATCACCAACCTGATAAAGGTATTGCTCTGCTCCAGCAACAAGCAAAAAGCCCACAAGCACTTGGCTTCCTAACCTAAGGCTGGCCGGCAAATCATTTGCGTCGTCTAATGCTCCCACACCGACTAGTAACGTAGCACCCGCCAAAAACCAATGAAACGTTTCATCCAACGACACAAACAAAAGCAACGGAAGAGCGAAACCGAGGAAAGCGCTCAATCCGCCGACGAGGGGCACTTGGCCAGCGTGAACCTTACGGTGATTTGGAGCGTCCAGCAGGCGCAACCTTGGTGCCAACGAACGCAAAAGACCAAGAGAAACCAGCGCTGACAGAAAACAGAATAACCAGACAATGAGAAACGACGTCACCTTAGCCTCCCTGCTTAAACCAAAGCAACCTATAGCTTTATCGCATAGTATATTTCATACCAATATTATTACAGAAAAATAACACGAAGTTACAGTAAGCAATCAATCAAATGACCAAATCAGAGGTATCAGGCCGATAGACGTTGATGCCACCAGCAGTGACAAGGGTACTCCCACGCGAGCGTAGTCAAGAAATTGATAACGCCCAAGACCGTAAGCCAATCTGTCAGGTCAATTGAAACTTCCGGGAGGAAACTTCTGTAAAAATCATATTGTTTGATGATTGCCACTGGCAGAGGGGGCGCCCACCCTTTAAGGCGAGCAGGGCCGGTGCGGAAGACATTCTAGGTAGGCCTTTACCACCACATCCTCGCTAAAGTGCGCCTGCATTCTCTGCCGGGCGGCGTTTCCTGCTTTTTGTAGCTCCTCTGCATTCATGTCCACCACCCGCATCATTTGCTGCGCTAGAGACTCGGCACTGCGTACCTCACACAACCACCCGGTTACCTCTGGCTCAATGGCCTGACGGCAGCCAGGCACATCCGCCACGATGGCCGGGCGGCCCATGGCTCCGGCTTCAAGGACAGTGCGGGGCATGCCTTCTCGATAAGAGGGCAAAACCAGCACATGGGCCTTCTCAATCAGCGGGCGCACGTCTTCTGTGACACCCGAGTATTTCAAAACCTCTTCTTCCTGCCACTGACGAACCTCTTCTTCCGAAATCGCCGTGCGATTACTCACCCCCAGCGGCCCTACCAACAAACAATGCACATCCAGCTCCTTGGCTACCAGCTGCCGGCAGGCTTCGGCATATTCTCGAACGCCTTTATCTCCCAGCAAACGGGCAATCATAATAAAGGTAAAGGGTCCGCCTTCCGGCAAAGGAGAAGGCCGAAACCGCTGTAAATCCACTCCGGAGCCTGGCAACAGGGTATGGGGCGTATCTCCCAGCAATCCCTTTTCCGAAAAAAACGACAGATCTTCTTCATTCTGGAAGAACAGGCGCCGCGCCTTGCGATTCACCAAGCCATACACCTGCCGCACTCGGCGGAACAACCAGGAGTCGTGGATAAACGCCGTACCCAAACCAGAAATGTTGTTGGCAAACGGAACCCCCTGTAGCGAACACACCAGGCCGCAATAAATGTTCATCTTAACGGTGAAATTGAACACGAAGTCCGGCTGGTACTGGCGCATCACCGCCCAGATAAAACGCACACTGCGCACCTCCTGCACTATGCCCGTACTCTTACCATCCAGCGGCAAGCCAACGTGCTCCACCCCCAACTCATCAACTAGGCGCTGGCTAAAATCATCTTTCGGAGACAGGCAAAGTACCCTGTTGCCCTGCTTAAGAAAAGCATGGATAGTGCTGCGGCGAAAGTTATACAAATACCAGGAGGTATTAGACGTCAGAAAAACTAACGGAATGGAAGAGTTTCGGTTTTCCATATCACAACCGCAAATCCGCCTCACCCAAAGGCAACACACCTTTGAGATCAAACAATATACCGTCCTTCCGAAGATAGCTGCGCAGGTCACCTGCACTCATCGCCATGTATTCCCGGTGAGGCACGGCCACGATCACGCTGCTGTAGCTACCCTGCTGCGGCTTTTCCGTCAAGCTGAGACCGTATTCGTGCTCCGCTTCGGCACTATCGGCCCAGCAGTCGGTTACATCCACCTGGCAGCCGAAATCTTGCAATTCTTTTATTACGTCAATCACGCGGGTATTGCGCAAATCAGGGCAGTTTTCCTTGAAGGTGAAGCCCATCACCAGCACCCGAGCGTTGGCGACGGTGTGGCCGGCTTTGATCATGGCCTTTACCAGCTCAGCCGCCACATAGGGCCCCATGCGATCATTGGTACGGCGGCCCGCCAGGATAATTTCGGGGTGATAACCAATGGCCTGAGCTTTGTGAGTTAGGTAGTACGGGTCGACGCCAATACAATGACCTCCCACCAACCCGGGCTTGAACGGAAGAAAGTTCCATTTGGTTCCTGCAGCAGCCAGCACTTCGTGGGTATCTATGCCTAGTCGGGCGAAGATCATGGCAAGTTCATTCATTAGCGCAATATTCAGATCCCGCTGGGTGTTTTCAATTACCTTTGCCGCTTCCGCCACTTTGATAGAGCTGGCCTTATGAGTACCCGCGGTAACGATGTCCGCATACAGGGCATCAATCTCCTCCGCGATGGCAGGTGTTGAGCCAGAGGTGACCTTCATAATGGTGGTTACCCGGTGTTCCTTATCCCCCGGGTTGATTCTCTCAGGGCTGTAACCGGCGTAGAAATCTTCATTGAACTTGAGACCAGAGACCCGCTCCAACACCGGCACACAAATTTCTTCCGTGGCACCCGGGTACACTGTGGATTCGTAAATCACGATATCGCCGGATTTCAGCACTTTACCAACACTCTCGCTGGCCTTTACCAGTGGAGTTAGATCGGGCGTTTTGTAGTCATCAATAGGCGTGGGCACGGTCACAATGAAGACCTTGCAGTTTACGATGTCATCCAAGGAATCCGTGAACGTCAGGAGACTAGCAGCGGCTAGCTCCTCCGCTAGGACTTCTCGCGTAAAATCCTCTCCTTGTTTCAGCTCTGCAATGCGGTTGGCTTTGATATCAAATCCCACCACCGGACGCTTTTCACCAAAGGCTACCGCAAGGGGCAGGCCTACGTAACCCAGGCCAATAACAGCTATGCTCTTCATTCAGTTCTCCAAATACCAGGGCATAGCCTTAGCTATCCCCTCACGAATCCTAAACTCCGGCGCATACCCCAGCTTACTAGCCGCCTTACTAATATCCGCCTGGGAGTGCCGAACATCCCCGGGCCGGAAATCCCGGTACACCGATTCTTTATCATAAGTCACGCCATTCTCTGCCAGCGCACACTTAAGCGCGCCGAACAGATCATTCAACGTAGTACGGTCACCCACCGCCACGTTGTAAACCTCGTTTTTGGCAGAATCCTCCGCCGTGGCCGCCAGCAGGTTGGCCTGCACCACATTCTCGATAAAACAGAAATCCCGGCTGGTTTCGCCATCGCCGTTGATGAACACATCCTCGCCACGCACCATGGCCGCCGTCCATTTCGGGATAACCGCGGCATAGGCACCGTTTGGGTCCTGACGCTTGCCAAACACATTGAAGTAACGCAGGCCAATGGCCTTGAAGCCGTAACTGCGGGCGAACACCTCGGCATACAGCTCATTCACATACTTGGTCACCGCATAAGGCGACAACGGTTTGCCAATGTTCTCTTCCACCTTCGGCAACGCCGGGTGATCACCATAGGTAGAGCTAGACGCCGCATAAGTGAAGCTCTTCACCCCCGCATCCCGCGCCGCCACCAGCATGTTCAGGAAACCCGTAATATTGGCAGCATTGGTGGCAATGGGGTCCTTCAAAGACCGGGGCACCGAGCCTAGCGCCGCCAGGTGCAGCACGTAATCCACACCTTCACAAGCCTGGTGGCAGTGTTTCAAATTACGGATATCGCCTTCGATGAAGGTGAAGCGAGACCACTGCTTTGGTGACACCACAGACTGGACTTCATCCAGATTGCTTTGGTGACCGGTGGCGAAGTTGTCCAGGCCTACAACTCGTTGATTTAGCTTTAGGAGGTGTTCGAGGAGATTGGAACCTATGAAGCCGGCGGTGCCTGTGATTAACCAAGTTTTAGTATTATCCTTAAGATTACCAAGTAAGTTCTTATAAATTGTCATTTCACCTAACCAATGATTTTTTTAAATTCTTCAGCATAATTCTCAGGGGCAAAATAAGCAGCGGAAGTTTCTTTAGCCTTCGCCCTCAAAGCCCCATCTGAGGCCAAATCAACAGCCCTATCAATTACCTTGACTAAGCTATCAACATCCGAACCAGGAGACACCAGCCCATTGACGCCATCTACCAAATAAATATCCAGATCGCTTGTTATATTCGCTACAACAGGTGTACCAAGAGCCATGCTTTCCACAAACTTCGTAGGAAACCCGGCCTGCACACTTCTAATATTCGGCCGAATTATTACTGAATAGTCTGACCTTCCCACAAGGTCTACAGTGTCACTATGACTCAACACCCCATGACACTTAACAACTTTATCAATTACCGCCTGACTAAAACCGGTCAACGGAGTGTACTCACTAAGCTTTTCTCTTGAGACACCAGCTATATGTAGCTCAACATTTCGCCCTGCATCATGAGCACTCAGAACGGCAGAAACAATGGAAGACAGAGAGTCCTTCTTTCCTGGAGTGCCTGCGTATACGAATGTCACTGGTTCGTTACGCTCGGCCGAACGGGCAAAATCATTAATATCAAAACTTGCTGTCGGCGGAACCTTTATTATATTTTCAAAATGAGGCGCATAGTAATTCTTCAAATAATCGCTAATGACAATTACCCCATCACACCTCTTGACTAAAAATCGCATCGCCAACTCAATATTAAGAAAGTATGGCGATAAAATCTTGGATATTAGCCCTGGCGGGTCGTACCATTCAACAGCATCAAATATTAGTTTAACGTTGTATTTGCGTGCCCAAGGCAGCAAACGAATTAGGTATGGAGAGTAGCCGCTATATAGAATAACCGCATCAGGCTTTCTCCCCAACGACTCCAGCCAGCGAACAGTACTCTTGCCCGCGGTAAAGTACATAAAATGCTTCAACAGCGTTGGCAGGTTTTCATGCCGCCGTTCATTCAACGACACAACAGGTATTCCGTTGTAATCTTGCATAGGCGAGTCGGAGAGCTGGCCTGAACTTACCAACACGTCGTAACCAGCATATTGCAGTGATCTACAGTTGCCATAAATCCTTCGTGCGGCAGCCCCTCCATTAGGGAAGCTGTAAGGGCCAACATAGGCCACGAGTTTCCTATTCTCGGTCATAGAGCTTCCAAACCGTCTGCATCACATAATCCCGGTAACTATGGATTATCCGAACCACCTTCTCCGCCACGTTCGGCATGCTGTAATCCGCCACCAGGCGCATGGAGCGCTCATCGCCCCAGTCCTGGTTTTCCAGAATGGCCAGGCCCTGTAGCACACGTTCGGTGCTCAGGCCCACCATCATGGCAGCGGTTTCTTCCATACCCTCGGGGCGTTCGTGGGCTTCGCGAATGTTCAACGCGGGGAAGTTGAGGATCGATGCTTCTTCGTTAATGGTGCCGCTATCAGACAACACCGCCTTGGCACTCAACTGCAGCTTGTTGTAGTCCTTGAAGCCCAGTGGCTTCAGCAGGCGTATATGATCGTGGAACTGCACACCCATGGCATCCACCCGTTTCTGGGTTCGGGGGTGGGTGGAGACAATCACCGGGTAGCCGTACTGCTCTGCCACGACGTTCAGGGTGTCTACCAGGGCCAGGAAGTTACGGTCGGAATCCACGTTCTCTTCCCGGTGGGCGCTCACCACAAAGAACTTGCCCGCTTCCAGCCCCAGGCGTGCCAGCACATCCGAAGCGTCAATGCCCTCGCGGAAGTGGTTCAGCACTTCAAACATCGGGCTGCCGGTTTTGATCACCCGGTCTGGCAACAGGCCTTCGCGCAGCAGGTAATCCCGGGCGATGGTGCTGTAGGTCAAGTTGATGTCGGCGGTGTGGTCCACAATACGGCGGTTGATCTCTTCCGGTACCCGCATATCAAAGCAGCGGTTGCCCGCTTCCATATGGAAGGTCGGGATTTTACGGCGTTTGGCGGGAATCACCGCCATGCAGCTGTTGGTATCACCCAACACCAGCAGAGCTTCCGGCTGAACGTCCGCCAGGACTTTATCGACGGCGATGATCACATTGCCAATGGTTTCGGCACCGCTGGCGCCGGCTGCGCTCAGGAAATGGTCGGGCTTGCGAATGCCCAGGTCCTGGAAGAAGATTTCATTCAGCTCGAAATCGTAGTTCTGGCCGGTGTGCACCAGAATGTGTTCGCAATACTCATCCAGCTTGGCCATAACCCGGGACAAGCGAATAATCTCTGGCCGGGTGCCGACCACGGTCATTACTTTCAGTTTTTTCATGGCAGTTCCAAATTCGGTCAGGCTTCGGTACCCACTGGGCACGCGAAGGTATCCGGGTTGTCCCGGGCAAAAATTTCATTGGCCCAGAGCATACACACCAGTTCGTCTTCACCCACGTTGGTGATGTCGTGGGTCCAGCCCGGTACGGTTTCCACAATCTCCGGCTGGGTGCCTTCGGTGAATAGTTCGTAGAACTCCCCGGTCAGCATATGGCGGAAGCGGAAACAGGCCTTGCCCTTGATCACCAAAAATTTCTCTGTTTTCGAATGATGGTAATGGCCACCCCGCGTTATGCCTGGGTGGGCGGTGAAAAAGGAGAACTGGCCGGCATCCGGGGTTTTCAGCATTTCTACAAACACCCCGCGCTCGTCGCCGTGTTGGGGCACAGTGTAGGTGAAACGCTCCGGCGGCAGGTAACTTACGTAGGTGGAATATAGTGCCCGCACCAGCCCGGTGCCTACTGGCTCGGTAATCAGGTTATCCCGGGTAGCCTTGAAGCGGTTCAGCTGGCTGGCCAGCTCGCCTACGGTAATCTGGTAAACCGGCTCCACTTCTACAAACGGACCGTTCTGTGGCTCGCCGCCCAGCAGGCGGAGGAAACTGGCGATTACGTCGTCCACATACACCAGGTTGATCACTGCATCCGGGTCGTTAATCTGTACCGGCATATCCCGGGCGATGTTGTGGCAGAAGGTGGCCACCGCCGAGTTGTAGTTGGGCCGTGCCCATTTGCCGAACACGTTGGCCAGGCGATAAATGTAGACCGGATTGCCGGTGGCTTCGCGCAGCGCCAGCAGGGCGTCTTCGGCTTCCCGCTTGCTGGTGCCGTAGTCATTATCCCGCTCGGCCTGAATCGACGAGCTGTAGATCACCGGAATACTCCGGCCAGTGGCCTGCACCGCGTTGCACAAAGCCTCGGTCAGGCCGGCGTTGCCGGTGGTGAACTCCGACGGGTCTTGCGGGCGGTTGACACCGGCCAGGTGCACAATCCAGTCCACATCATCCAGCAGTCCCGGCAGGTCTTGCTCGGAGTGTTCCCGGGTGAAGGGCACCACCTCAAAACCGCCTTTCTCCTGCAGGTGCATTTGCAGGTTCTTGCCGATAAAACCGTTAGCGCCGGTTACCAGTACTTTCATCAATCAGTCCTCCGGGGCTTGATACTCACCCCGTTCCAGGGCACGAATAAATTCCAGCTTACGCAGTAAGGTTTGCATACCGGCAACATCCAGGCGCTCGGTGTTGTGGGAGTTGTAATCCTCGGTGTGGGAGATCTTCTCCTCCCCCTGCTCCACAAACTTGCCGTAGTTCAAATCCCGCAAATCCGGTGGAACGCGATAGTACTCCCCCATATCCTGGGCGCAGGCCATTTCTTCCCGGCTGAGCAGGGCTTCGAACAATTTTTCGCCGTGGCGAGTGCCAATCACATTGATGGGGTGGTCCGGTTTGCCCACAAGGTCAGTCAGAGCCCGGGCCAAGGTTTCGATGGTGGCTGCAGGCGCTTTCTGCACAAACAGATCACCATTGCTGCCGTGCTCAAAGGCGTACAGCACCAAGTCCACCGCGTCTGCCAGGGTCATCATGAAGCGGGTCATGTTCGGGTCGGTAATCGTCAAAGCCTCACCGGCACGAATCTGGTCCACGAACAACGGGATCACCGAGCCACGAGAAGCCATCACGTTGCCATAGCGGGTACCGCAGATCACGGTTTTTTCCGGGTCTACATTGCGGGACTTGGCCACCATCACCTTCTCCATCATCGCCTTGGAGATGCCCATAGCGTTGATGGGGTAAACCGCCTTGTCTGTACTAAGGCAGACCACTCGCTTCACTTCATTCTGAATGGCCGCTTCCAACACATTCTCGGTGCCGATCACGTTGGTTTTCACCGCCTCCATAGGATGAAATTCGCAAGACGGCACCTGCTTTAGCGCCGCCGCGTGGAAAATAAAATCCACGCCCCGGGTAGCGTTCAAAATACTGTTGTAATCCCGCACATCGCCAATATAAAACTTGAGTTTGGGGTTGGCATAGCGCTTGCGCATGTCATCCTGTTTTTTCTCATCCCGGCTGAAGATACGGATTTCTTCGATGTCGGTATTCAGGAAACGGTTGAGAACGGCGTTGCCGAAGGAGCCGGTTCCGCCCGTTAAAAGAAGTTTACCATTTCTAAACATTAGATTAGCCTTTGTTCATCAATTCAGATAAAAATCACAGTGCTTTGGCGCGCTCTCATAAAATCAGCGATTGGGCAGCCAGAAAACTCAACGTGGACAAAAAACCGACAATTCAAAATCAATATCAACCCCAAAAAATATCTCTTAAACTCACAAAAAGCCTAAGACATCTAAACTAGCTTATACCTTACACCCCATTAAAACAGATAAAATCCAATAACCTGGTCATCCTTTAAGGAAACTTAACGCAGCCTTAATAGCATTACTGAAGGCGGCCCATAAAACTTCTAAATAGATCGATCCAGTTCTGCTTTTCAAATGGATTATTACTCAATTGCTCTTCCCTCATCCTCATGTAATCGCCAGCATCCATTTCAACTGCCAGCTTAAGCGCCTTAAGAATAGATTTCGAATCAAAGCCTTCCACCACAATGCCATTTCTTTTGTGAAAAAGGTAGTTTCCGATATCACTTGTGATGTTCGATATAACAGGAACACCTAGAGTTGTCGCCTCCATATATTTTGTGGGAAATCCTGAATTTGAAACTCTATTTGGCTTTCGTACGAAGATTGAGTAATGGGAATTAACTAATTTTCTTAGAGCTGTCTCATGACTTACCCTACCGTGAAACCGAACGCGATTACCAAGAAGCTGCAATGTTATTACATGCCGAGGAACTTCTGAAAGATATGTCTCTTTATCAATCCCAACAATATCCAGCACAAACTTACAACCATCTAACGGGAGCAGTGAAAATGCCTGCACTATTTGAGGCAGAAGATCTTTGTGCATCCTGAGACCTGGGCTTCCGCTATATACAAATGTTCTAGCTTCAGGATCAAGCTCAGCGGAGCTCATTGCTTGCGACCACTTCCATTCATCTTTATCTACAACAAATGGAAGTATCATCATATTTCTCGATAAAATCTTCCTAGCAAGAAACGATGATGTGCAAATAACGTTTCCAACATACTTAGATAGAACCCTCATTCTAAATTCGGTATCAACAACCCGGATAATATTCCTTACTATTTTTGCTCCCTCCCAACCATACCATTCCGTGAGATCAAGAGCGACGGGAGCATTAATTTTGGCACACCGCCGCATAACCGACATCAATCCTCGAGATGGATAGTTATATAGAAGAACAAGGGCCACCTTTTCGGGCCCAATATACTTAGCTACATCTTCGACCGAAGCGCCATCCACAACATAATCGCACTCACTGGAGTCGAGAAATGGCCTACGTATATCTCTAGCCTTTACGCCATTGACTACAATCTCATATTGGTCATATTTTGTCCTAGGTGCAGAAACAAATTTCCCCAGTATCAAAACACGATATCCAGAATATTCGGCAAGTTTCGCAAGTCCGATCGCCCTTGTTGCAGAAGCAGTCCTATCCGGAAGTCCAAACCCACCTGCGAGGATAATCCACTTTTCTGGAGTGAGCCTATGCATTAACTCTCCCTAACTTTTCTTTGCATCGCGCGTTTTTATTAACGCCATAAATTAAAATTTAAACTTAGTGAAAGAAAACTCTATCTTTTCGTTAGACTCATTTTAATAACGCGAAACTTGATGGGCAGCATCGGGCGTAAACCAATCTCAACATCTTTGAGAAAATTTATTCTCGATAGCAAAGCAGCGTCGCCACTGTCCCACCTGTAGATTTTCGGCGAGAGATTAGCATTGCAGTGAGAAAGGTATCATCACTTTCCCAAGCTATCGGATATATGAGCTTTGGAAATTTCCCATTTCATACATAAGAAGATGACAAGAAACCAACACGGTTGAAGACTTTGAACTGAGCATAACCAAATTGTACCAAGTGTTTCAGTAATAGTCGTCTCCGAAGTTCCACAGCATACGCAAGCGCTTAAACGGTACTATTAACGCACTGCTCCGAAAAGAACACCTTCAGAAAGCCCAGAGAATACATAAGCAATATAATGACACCTTAGCCACGCCGTAATTTCCACACCTGCAATCGCCCTAAGAAACGCTCAATAAATACACGCTCCTCGGAATTAACCCCAAACTTATAAACGCTAAGGCAGAATAGCAGCGTATACACGAGGCCACCGACAATAAGCGGCATCCAGCCCGCTGGAAGGAAGTGCTCTATCCAAAGCCCAAAGGCTGTCAGCAAAGCTGCAACCGGAACGATCCCGCGCCCGGTTTTTACCAAGTAACGTCCGATCTCCATACCGACTTTGAGCTTCAGTAACAATGCAATCAACATATAACCCAACATGATCGCGATCCCGGTGCTAAGTGCCGCGCCCAGAACCCCCATCACTTGAAGCAAGTGAAGCGTCAAAGGAATATTAAAAACAGCGATTGTGAAAGTAATCGCCGATTTCTGCCAGTACAATCCTTTGACCTGAAGGATGATGTTCCTGGCATTGCCCGTCAACTCGAACGTATAAGGGATGAGTACAGCCAGCATAACCCAATAAGACGATGAAAATTCCGGCCCCAGCCATAGAACAAGAAACCGGTGACCGAATACTATCAGGCCACCCAGGATCAGAAGAAGAAACATAGCCTGGATCCGCGAAACGCGAATCATCATATCAGTCAATGCTCGGGCGTCAGCCCCTTGATCTACCTGCCGGATGATCTCCGGGGTCATAACACGCGACAAGGCGGTGGCAAAGCTCATAAAGTATTTGTTAAATGTCACTCCGATCGAGTAGATCGCGATGGGTGCCGCTCCGAGCATGGAGCCGATCAATACACTATCCAAACGCCAGAATAAAACTTCAGCGATCATGACAACAAAGATAGGTGCAGCATATCCACCAACTCGTCTGAGAACCTCGAGTTCTGGTAAAGATAGTCTTACCCTAGCGCCAAGAACACAAATGGAATACCCAAGACGCATCACGGCCTGTAGCACAGTGGCAACTGTCGCAACCGTAACAACCGCCACAGCCCCCCCCCCCCTGATAAGTACTACAAGCATAACTAAGGTTGAAAAGACCGTCGCCGCAATTTCCATGCTACGCAGGAAAACAAAAGACTCCGTAGCGGACAATAAGGCGCCAACAGGGTTCAGCGCCACGACTACCGCAGCGCCGAAACCAGTGATTAGAATCATTTCACGTAGTATTCTGACTTGCTCAGGTGTATTTTGATCACCAAAGACGGGTTCAGCCATCACGCTAAACCCATATGCAGCCAGCATTACAAACCCACCAACTATTGCGTACAACCCAAGCATTTTGCCAAAGAACTTATCACGCTCGATCTTATCTTTTTCATGGCCAACAAAAAAACGCAGAACCGAATCGTTCATGCCAAAATCAAGGATGTATAGATAAGCAGCCAGAGCGCCAATCAAGGTGTAAAGCCCGTACCCCTCAACCCCCAATGAAGCCACAAGAAATGGGGTGAACAAAAGCGTCACCACCAGTTTGACCAGAATCAAGAGATAGGACAGAACGACACCAGAAGCTCGTCTACTCACACCGGCCCCCATTACACATAAAGAGATCTTCCAGCCTATCCAGCTTTGCTTCATCATCAAGTAATGCTGCAGGGTAACCTCCACCCGCCAAGCCTTGCCTGAACTGCTGGTCAGTCAGCATTCGGGTCATCCCGGCAATAATATCTGCCTCTTCTTGTTCCACAATAAGTCCATTTTTCTCTGATACCAGCTGCTCATCAATGCCAGAGACACGAGTCGCAATGACTGACTTCCCCAAAACTCTAGCTTCGTTTATGACCCCGCAAAGCCCTTCATAATTTGAAAGCATCGCAATCAGATCAGCGGCTTGATAGGCGGGAAATGGATTCTGAAGCGTCCCAAGCAGCGACATACAATCGGCAATATCCAGTGTTGCGATTTCTGCTTCAAGCAAGGTTCGGTCCGTGCCGGAACCTGCGATGTACCAATGGAATCTTAGCCCCTTGTCCTTGAGTGCACGACATACCCTTGCCATCCTAACAAGACCTTTGGCTCTATCATTCAAACGACACACTGTGAGGATATTGACAAATCCATCTCTCGAGGGATCAAATGGTGGCGGGGCCTTACCGGCCATTGCTTGCATCTCGTCTGGAGCAATGATGTTGTATATCACTACTGCCTTGCTCAGCGCTTCCGGAACAGCCATTAATAAAGACCTCCGCGAGACTTCAGAGACGCAGATGAAATAATCCAGTTCACCAGCAGCAGATCTCAGGGCTTCCGTCACACGTCCACTCGGGTCGGCGCCTGACAGATCATTACGGATCCAGATCGCTCGGACATCAGCTCGAACGACGCGCCGTACGAAATAACTCGGCGTCCCCATCAGTAAAACCGCTGCGGCTTCATACCGGCGAAACAGAAAGGGCAGCATACGCAAGGCCCCGATGGCTCGCATGAACAAATATCCGAAGAGGTCCGGCAACTCTCGTAACCTAGATGACCACTCTCGAGCGGCTAAAAATTGGTGCCCACATGCACGCGGTCGCAGGCGCACCACGGTGACACGTGGGTCAATCTCAGGCTCGAGTTCACCGCCGCCAGTGGTTAGTACGAGCGTAACCTGCCAGCCACGGTCGCACATTGCGCGCAGCATGCGCAGAGTTGACTTTTCCGCGCCACCGACATTCAGGATAGGGTAGTGAAACAAAACGCTTTTCATCGAAACCCTCGCATACCCAACCAGGTACGAAGATCTCTCAAAAAACGCTTATACCAAGGACCACCATAGATTCGAGCTACACGACGAACAATGGAAGGTTGCTCTACGACATGCTCTAGGGTATATGACCGCGGTTGCAATACCGTGCACCTATTTACGTTTTGACCATGACGGGTATGAACCCCGCTACCATCGTAACCAATATTGCGCACGCGGTTATGCAAAGGATAAATGGTGTGGCGACCGCTCAGTGTCTGCCAAAGACCGAAGCGGATGGACCAGGAATCTATCTTACCTTCCAATTGCCGGCGTAGCCGATCAACCCGGTCATTCCCTGCTGTATTGAAACGGCGCCGCAGCGACGATTTGCTCCAAAGTAAACCGGCATCTCTTGCATCCCAATCAATCTCATACCAGCGGTCAGCCCATGTCCCCCAACATTGACTACAATTGCGTGGGATCGCCATAACATCCTTTGCATGATCAGGGGGTTGTTCGGCAAAAGGTGAGAAGCCTGTGACAGAACCAACCTTCTGATCACTTTCATAAAATTTGAGGCAATCATTCATGAAACGTAGGAAATCCGGCGCGACCAAAACATCATCTTCGACGACAATTACCCGACCCGCACCCTCAAGAACCGCGCTCACCCCGCCGATAATGGACTGGGCAAGTCCCTTGTTATCCTGCGAGGTTTCAATTCGGACTGAGCGGAAACAACTGATCCAAGCTGAGTCTCCCGCAACGCTACGTGTTGCCTCAATACGCGCGAAATCCGCTCCATCCTTCGAACCATCGCAGAAAATCCAAAGATCGCTTTGCGACGCACCTTCGGCATCGGCAAGATGGGCTAATGTCTGGTGTAAATGATCCGGCCGGTTATAGGCGAAAACGATGATTGGAGCCATGCAGCTCATGCACGCACTCCTCTGGAGCCTTGAACTATGGCTTCGTATGCAACAAGCAAGTCTGCAAGGTTCCGTTCGGGGTCATGGGTTTGTAGCGCCCGAGCTCTTGCCGCTTCGGACAATTGACTTGCCAGTCCCGGGTCTTCGAAGATACGCCGTACTTGGAACGCCAGCATCGCCGGGTCATCAGGCCGGTAGAACAATGCTTCAACCTCATCGCGAGCCATCGACGGCGCACCGCCACAGTATGCCGAAACAGTGGGTGCTCCAAGTATCATCGCCTCACCCAGTGTGTTTGGGCTATTCTCGATAATTGAGGCCATCAGGCAAACATGCGAGCGTGCCATCTGATCAGCCATCGCCTGAGCGGAAAGCACACCTGTAAAACGCACGTTGCCTTCAAGGCCCAACTTGCGAATCAGGCCCAACAGATACACCGAGTAGCCTACGTAACGTTTCAGTGATGCCCGAGGTAAAGTACGGGGATCAACTCCTGCAATATGCAAGGTCACACCAGGGAAATCACGCTTCAGGATAGCTAGGGCCTCAACCGCAATATGCGCTCCTTTACGGGCAGAGGAGCCATTCCCCATAAAAATTGAGAAGGGCTCGGCGCTGCTCCAATCCCAGGAGGCAGAATAAAAAACTTCTCGAAGAATGCGCGAGCAATGGTGATACGTTGCGTCAGGAGACAATGCTTTTGCTTGGGCTCTATCCCACAACGTTCGCCCCATAACGTGGTCTACTGACTGCATGGCCGCGCGCTCAGACTGAAGTCGCGGCAGGAACTGCCACTGTCGCTGTAACAGGAGGGCCATCGCTGTAAGCGCCAAGCGTGGCTTAAACGGGTTCAACATGGCAAAGATCGGCAAGCGGCCCAATTCATAATTCGCAATGCCATTTAAAACCCCTTGCATCGACAATAGACATGGTCCGCTCCATGTTGAAAGGAATCGACGTGAGTGACGCATCTCGGCGCCTTCCACATGCAGGATATCGGGCGCGAAATCGGCCAGCACTTTATCAACATCGACCTGCGCCACATCATATCGATCTCGCTGCTGCGGCAACGCGTAGTAAGTAATTCCGTCTTTTTCGATCCGCTGAAAACGCTTTGACTCAGAACGCATGGCGACGCCAATTTCATAGCCAGGTATTTGCGCCAGCCGACGCGTCATCAGCGTTAACCAACCGCCGAAAGGGGTAGGAGTCTGCCCCAACTCCTCGGCAATGTCAGGCAAGTCGATGTTCGAAGTCCAAAGAACTCTCGTTATACTTTCAGTCATTTAATCCTCGCAGGGTTTCAAGAAAGCCTCAGGCCTCATGGTGCCGTGCTCGCAAGTCAAATGGGGTTGCTGCACGGCATACGGCGACCATTGCCGAGAGCTGCTCCGGTGTCATAGTAATCGCACGGCGCAGCGCGTCCGAGATATCCACCGATGAAATGCTATTGACTAGCGCTTCATTGTCACCGTCGCGTAAATACCTCGAAAAATCACTGGCTGGGTTTAAAGTGAAAGGAATGTCCAATGTAGCAGCCTCAACGTACTTGGTTGCGAAACCAATATTCAGGCCTTTGTTTGGTTTTCTGAAAAAAAGCTAGAAATCCGCTGAGCGCAAGAGATCAAGTGATTCAGAGTTGGGAATCCGACCAAGAAAGAGCAGCTTTTCCCTAAGAGAATCAACCTGAAACTGGTGTTCTGGCACCATATCGACATATTGCTGCGCTGTGACCCCGGCAATAGAAAAACAAAAATCGCCACATTCATCGGCAAGCGCTGTAATCATTACTAGCAAGCAGTCTTTGTGCATTCCAACACCATTGGGCCGGAATAGATCAACTGGGGAGTGCGACTAGAGCCGGGGATTGGGATTCGCTGCCATTTGGCCACAAAGTATCAAGTACGAATGGCAGAAGAACCGCGTGCTTACAAGCGACTCGAGCACGGCACCAACGTGAAGCACCGATAACCTTTTTTGCCATTCGTGTCGTAAGGCGAATACGGAAATCAATTCCATCCATCCGCTAGGCATTCCGCGAGACCTTACGGCCTTCCCATCCATACCATTCGCTGCAGTCAAGAACTGGAGCAACCCTCCTGAACTCTGGTTGGCGAATACGCTACCCGAGCTGGGTGGTTGTAGCAGAACACCTCAAATACTCCGCCAGAGCCCACCTCGTTGACCACCTGCATTTACAGCTCGGAACTCATTACATAGCTTGCACTAGCTCGGTCCGATATTGGATGCTGAATATCCTGGCAGGCCACTCTCTTTATCTGGTGCCCACCTTGGGAACGCGCACTTAAAGGTGCGGACTGGAGTTTTCCCAATACAATCACTCGGTACCCGATACTGATAGACAATCGAGCCAAAACGAATGCACGAATCGCTGAAGCGTTTTGAGAATTCAGAGGGTACCCACCAGCAACAATTATCGTATCACCTATGGATCGACACCTTCCGAGCTCTACCTTGACTCATCTGCGAACGCTCCATAGCACTGAAGACCAATGGGTAAAAGATAAAAATAATCGCACCTGCCGCCATAAAGGCGTTATTGAGACCAAAAACAATCAAAACAGCGATCAGAGTTCCAAGAATTACTCCCAGTCCCCCGCGCTGAGACGACAGGGAGCGTAGCGCCCTGACCTGTGTGAAGGTGACCAAATACAAAAAAACACCTCCTATAAAGAATCCCCAACGTGCAAATGTATCAAGTAAAGTGGAATGCTTGCCTATATCGGTGAAATAAAGAACCCCGGTAAACGGGTTCTGCAGGAACAAAAGTAAGCTTCGCTTGTAGCGCTCAACTCTGTCGCTCACAGTGCCCCCGGCGCTATCCATTTGTAACGAATTGAGCAAGTCGTTGACTTTAAGGTGGTAATTAGTTCCCTCGACGATGGGAGCAAGATAAGTCAGAAGCTCAACAATAAGAGCTTTCCCGAACAATATCAAAAAGAACATGAGACAGAACAGCAGGATAACCCGAAAACTCGAGGGTCGCCAAAGAACAAAAATAACCGCCAGGCAAATCGTCACCGTTATTACTGCTGTAGCAAACTGAGAGGAGAACACCAATAAAATTGATAACCCAGTCAAATACCAAATTAATAGCCTTGGCAACCAGGGAGTAATGCGCAGTACTCGAGGTACTTCAAGAAACTCTATTAGAGATGTCCGAAGAGAAACAAGAGTGAGAACTGGCAACATTAAAACCGCGCCATAGGCAAGTGAATACCCTCCAACACCCTTTTCAGTGAGTTCCAGAGCTTCCTTGGACGACCTGACTAATATACGCATCGCACGATCGTTAACCGTAGATACATAAAGATAGGTAACCGTCATTGAAATGGCCAATAATACAATTATCAACCAGAAGATAGAACCGAGACTGGACAAATCTTTTCGTCGGGCTTGTTGAACAATTAGAAAAAACAACATGATATACAGCTGAATTCGGCTTAAAAAGCCTTCAATACCATGAATCATCAGTTCAAGAATTATCGTATACCCTGAAAAGATAGCTAGCAAAAACAACACAACGGTTGGCCTAAAAATTAATCCGCGAGGTTTGAAAGCCTCAATTACAAACCATAAACATATTGCTATTAGCGATAAAACTCGAGCGCTGCTACTGTATGACAGCTGGGGTACAAACACCCAAAAACATAGGATACCGATACAAAGGTTTTGGGCTGAGTCAGAAGTGATTTTAAATTTCAAAAAATACGATCCCAATCGAGCGTTTGTAGCGACGAAGCCATGCACATACAGATTAAAAATACATCGAACTCTAGAACTAAAACAGAAGTTTTTCGATTTTTTTCGAAATAGTCATAAACAATATACGAATATTTTCTTTTACTCAGAGTTAAAACTTAGTGATAACGTGTTTTAGGGGGCCGCTTTATGGCTTTTAGACAAAGCACTCTGTTACGTTTAACCATTTAGCGCTTATAGTGTCATTGCACGATCTAAGAAACAATCAAACAGGATACGATCAACAGTGTTTTGTTGATGATTTCGGATCAGGTTCGAACCACAACCTTCTATGGATTATTTACTCATCCTTGCATACACGGGAAGAACAAACCTATCGGCGCTTAATGAGCTTTTGTATACGCCGGCAAAATAACTCAGTTGATGTGTCGGCAATTAGATCGATTATTTGTAAGAACAGCCTGAAACTGAAAGCTCTGCCGGATGCCTCAATATCAGAAGCGATATATCCAGTCTATTGAGAGCAACCAGTCTTGTTTACTGCCAGATTCGAGGGCTAGCCTTGTGTCTGCAGCTTGGCTTTTGAAGTTTAGCCAGCCGCCAAACAGGGGGCGGCCGTAGCTTATATCTAGCAGAACAACTTCTTGTTGCACTGTGGGCACGTTATAGAACACCGTTGGGTCGGTAGCCGCCACTCGGCTGCTTTCGTCTTTGTTCAGGTCTGCCCAGGTTATAACTACACTCAGGTTGTGGCCATTAGGAAAAAAATTGTATGTACCCAGAGATGCGGCCTCGGCATCGCCCTCAAATGTACTCGCCATGTTGCGGCCATAGTAACGGTAGCCCGTTTGGTAGGTGCTGTGTTCATAGGTAATACTGGGAATGGCGTCGCCCAAAAAGTCGTCGGCGGTGGTATTGGTATATTCCAGGTACCACTGCTGCTGACTGCCTCCAAGACTGGTGGTCCAGTCTGAGCCCAAGAGCCAGGATTTCCTTGCCGGGAACGCGCCCGCTTCATCCTCTCCCATCATTTGGCTGTATACGCTCATACTATTATCGCCAACGGGGAAGCCATAACGGATATCAATACTGGCGATCTGGTTACCCGGGTCATTTTCTTCCAACTGGCCGTTATCTTTGCCTATAAACGCATTCCAGATTGTGCTGGCATCCTCTGGCCTTCCGTCGCCGCCAAACATAATGGCTCTCGAAAGGCCAATATCCAGGCCCTGCACTGGCCGGAAGGTGGCGCGCATGCCGATCACCTTGGCATTTGGCACAGCACGTTCTTTCTCGTACTGGCCGGCAAATACCGTGAACTGCCAGGGGCCAATCCAATTCAACCATCGACTTTCGAAAGGCTTGGCATCTTTGCGGTTGAGCCACACGACTGGCATAGGCCTGGCATTGGTAGAGAGAATCAGGCTGTTGCTCCAACCCGGCCCCCACCAACGGTCTATGGCGCCGGCGCCCAGCACCCAGTTGGCGGCTGTGCCGGCCAGGTAGCTGCCGTCCAGCCTTATGCTCTCGTCGTCTTCCGGGTCCAGGGCGTAGGTGAAGCTGGCGCGGGCCGCCCAGTTCTGGGCTTGGAGCTCTACTCGGGTGGTTGCCTCGCCGGCTTCTCTTGGGCCGCCGTCAAAACCGCGAATAAACGGAGTCTCTGTGGTGCCGGCCAGAGTGATGTCGTTACGCATACCGCCCGCGGCCTGGTAGTTTTGCTCAAAACTCAAATAGGCGTTGGCGCTGGTTACAGTGGCATCTGTGTGGGCACTGCCCTGCTCTTTCAGCCCGCTGTCTACGGTGGCCCACATCATGGGCCAGGTGGTTACGGTGCGGTTGAGGTGGCCCCGGTCTGCCAGTTGCTGCACGGCATGCCTGGCTCTTGGGTCGCCCGGCTCCAACCAGGGCGCGGCCGCGGCTTGCCCGGCTACGGCTGCAGTAAGAATTGAAATGGCCAGCTCTTGAACACTGAACATGCGGTTGTTCCTTAACCCTGTCACGCCTTGTCTGCCTTATATTCGTAGTTGTAGTAGCCGTAACCGCCGTATCCATAGGCGGAAGCTTTTTTCACGACACCGTTGAGAATAACGCCTTTAACCGCGATGTCGTTTTGTTCAAACCGGCGCTTGGTCAACTCAATTTCTTTTATCGGGTTCAGCCCAAACCGTGTAACCAGCATGGTTGTGCCGGCATGGCGCCCCACCACGGCTGCGTCCGTTACGGCCAGAATGGGCGGTGTATCAATAATCACGAGGTCGTATTCTGGCGCCACTTTCTCCAGTAATTCTTCAAAGCGTTTGCTCATCAAAAGCTCGGATGGGTTGGGGGGAACTGAGCCCCGCGGCATAAAGCTGAGCATGCCCGCCATATCTGAACAATGAATCGCTTCACTCAGGCTGCATTGGCCAGAAAGCACATCGGAAAGACCACTTTCATTTGAGACTTTGAAGATTTCATGGCTGAAGCCCTTGCGCATGTCGGCGTCAATCAGCAGTACTTTCTGGTCTGCCAGTGCCATGATGGCCGCCAGGTTGGTAGACACAAAGGTTTTACCCACCCCGGGGCTGGGGCCGGAGATCATCAATATGTTGTTTTTTGCGTCCATCATGCCGAAATGAAGGCTGGTACGCAGGCTGCGCAAAGATTCAATGGCCAGGTCTGCCGGGTTTTCAATTGCCAGCAGGTTGACGAGATTGGGGGTGCCTTTTTTACGCTTTTTTCTGTCCAGAAGATCGTGCTGGGTTTTGGAGTATGGGATGCCCGCGTAAACAGGCAAGCCGATGCGCTCAATGTCATCCGGGGTTTCTACACCGCGGTTAAAGGCGGCTCGTACCAGTACCACACCCACGCCAATCATGCTGCCGAGCAAAAAGGCAACCGCGACAATCAGTGATCGTTTCGGGCGAACCGGCGCGGTTATGTTCACCGCTGCCTCATCCAGCACCCTCACGTTGCCCACCGTTCCGGCACGGGCAATGTCCAGCTGCTGAATATTCGAGAGCATTTGTAGATAGATTTCGTTGCCGACTTCTACGTCGCGGCGCAGGCGAACCAGCTTTTGCTGGGTTTCCGGCAGGTTGCCAATACGCTGGTCCAGCTCCGCCCGCCGGTCTTTCAGCTCCTGCATCTGAGATGCCCAGGCCCGGTAACGGGGGTGGGAATCACGAAAACGCTGTTCGATCTCGGCACGCTGAATTTCCAGCTCAGAGATACGGCGCTCCAGGTCCACTACCTGGTCCAGGATGGCTTCGCCTTCCGCCGTAATATCGATGGTTACGGCATCCACCTGGTATTCATTCAATTTCCGCTCGGCTTCTTCCAGCTCTTGCTTTATCTCTGGCAGCTTCTGACGAAGGAATTCAAGAGATTTGGAAGCCTCGGCGCTGCTGCGCTCTACGTTCTGGCGAACGTAGTGCTTGCCCACCTCATCCAGAATACGTTCAGCCAGGCGGTAGTTTTTATGTTCGTAGCTTATAGCAACAATGCCGGAATTTCTTCCCCGCTCCGAAGCGCTCATGCGTGCCTGGAGATCGGCGATGGCGCTGAACCGGCGCAGTTTTTTAACGTGGAACCAGGTACCGGGGCGGGCGATGAGTTCTGTGACCATCACCCCGTAACCGTTGGCGTCTTCCGGCTCATTCACACCGCCTTCAAGCAACAGGTTGCCGGGAGCCACTTCGTATTCATACAACGCCCAGCCGCTTTCCGTCGCCTCGAGCACCAGGGGGCGACCCTCCGCGCCCTCTGGCACGCTTAAGCGTGAAATGGTGAGGCTCTCGCCACCCCAGACGTAATGGTCACCCATCAGCGGTTCGGCCAATTCGCCGCTGGTACCCTGAAAACGCTGGGCCATGGCCTCGCCAATCACCGGGAAATAATTTGGGCTAACCTGGATATCCAGCTGGAGGGAGTCCACCACGTTACCCAGCACGCGGCGGCTCTTGATAATTTCGATTTCGGTGGTGGCGCTGGACTCCGAGGCAAAAAGGTCTGAAACCCCCTCCATACCTGGCAAACTACCTTTATTGTCCTCAATTTGAATCAAGGCGTTGGCCTGGTATACCGGCACCTGAATCAGCGCGTAAAACACACCTAGCGCGGTAATTAAAACCGTGATGCCGGCAATCAGCCAACGGCCATCCCAAAGGGTGCCCAGCAGGGCCATCAGGTCTATTTCATCGTTGTCCAGTTGCTGCGGCGCGGTGTTGTCAGTCATTGAGTGTCATTTATCCAGGTATTTAAGCCAGGCATCGGTGGCCTGGTCGATCAGTTTGTACGCGTGCTCGAAAGCCGGGCGTTGTTGTTTGTAGGGGTCTGGCACTTCGCGGTCGCCTATCCACTTGCCCATCAGAAAGGTTTTGCCCCGCACCTGTGGCGCCATTTTGTGCAGCTGCCTCAGGTGGCCCTCCTCCATAGCCAGGATCAGATCCGCCTGGCCGAGCAGGGTTTCTGTGGCCTGCCGGGCCCGATGCTCGCCGGCGTTTACGCCGTTTTCCTCCAACAGGGTAAGTGCCATGCTGTCCGCGGGCTTGTCTACCAGTGCGCTGATGCCGGCGGATTCCACGGTTATCTCCGGTCGGTGTGCCAGCTTCTGACGCAGCAGATACTCGCCCATTGGGCTCCGGCAGATATTGCCGACACACACCACCAGAATCCGGTTAAACATGGCCATCAGTCGGTACCCGTTACTTCTTCTTCAGCCCGGGCAAAGAAGAAGATAGCCTGGGCGGTCGGCACAATTTGCGCAATCAGGCGATTCCATCGGGCGATTGGTGCCGCTGTTACATACACAATGTCTCGCGGCTGCAGCAGAAACTGGTCTGCCAGCACCAGGGCCGTGGCATTGCGTGCGTTTAGCTGATACACGTTTGCCACTTTGTCGCTGCCTTCCGGCGCCCGCCGCACCACAAACACACCACTGGCATCGGCGGTTGCCTGCGCAAAGCCGCCAGCACCGGTCAGGGCATCTGCCAGAGTGATATCACTGCGCCCAAAGTTGATGCTTTGTGGGTCCAGCACTTCCCCCAGTACAAATACTTTGGCGGCATCGTTGCGGGCCACGTGAACAATGTCGTTGGGGCGCAGAACGATGTTTTCGGTAATATCGCCTTTCTGGTACAGGTCCCGCAGAGAAAACTGCCGGGTTTGATCTCCCCTGGTAAGGGTAACGTTGGTCCAGTCTGCCATGTCGGTAAGCCCACCAGCCTGGCTGACAGCCTCCAGCAAGGTAAGTGGCACGTTGGTGATGGACTGGGTACCCGGCGCCTTGACTTCGCCCGTTACGTACACTCGCTTGGAGCGAAAGCCTGCGACAGTCACGTCCACCTGAGGCGACTCGATGTATTCTGCCAGCCGTTCCCTGAGGATGTCGCGGATCTCTGTCACTTTCAGGCCGGCGACTTTCACTTTGCCAACGTAGGGGTAAAAGATAGTGCCGTCGCTGTGTACCCAGTTGCCAGCTTCGGTCGGTGTGCGCATGGAACCGGCGGGAATGGTGAGCTCAGGATGATCCCAAACCGTAATATTGAGTATATCTCCGGCATTGACGACGTAGTCATACGCCTCGATGTCTTGTTCCAGCTCGGCGTTCTGCGTTGGGGCGGCAGGTGATTCCTCCCGCATTCCCCGGATCAGTCCTGGCGTAATGGGGTAGATATCCACCTGGGTTTCCAGATCCAGAGCTTCATCCTGAGCAACGCTCGAATCCGCACTGAACCACTTGGAGGTGCCCGAGGGGATGTGTGAGCCGGGAATTGCGGCACAACCGCTAAGGGCAACCAGTACAACGGCGGTGAGCAGTTGTTTCATGTTTTAAACCAAGCCTTGACGAAAATATTTTATTTGGGAACGCAGATGATGCGCACATGCAACTGATTTGGCAACCTCTCTCGGGCACGCTACCGCCCCACCAACCAGAGCCTAGTGCGTTAGGGCAAAGCAAAGCGCAATGTACTGACAGACGGCTACAGGGGGAGAATTACGATGAGGGCTCCGACCGGCTCCGTGTCAGATTACGAGAGTGTGTTGCAAAAGTGTGACGATTTTACGCGACCTCTCGTGACAAGCAAGTTACGAGGACGACGAAAACAGCCAAGGCAGACACAGCTCCGAAAACTCAGGATATGTTAACCCATACGACATTACAAAACAGCATACCCACCTTATACCAATGTCGTGTTTTACAACCTTTCACGAACAGTCTCGATACTGGCCAAATACTGAACAAAAAAAAGCCCGCGGCGGGTGTGCGGGCAAGAATTGAACAAACGACTCTAGTCTCTTGGGCACTTGCAACAGGGCCGACGTGCCACCTCCAGTAGAGACTACGCGGAACAGTGATGACCCAAACGGAGTAGAATTGCCACCAATCTGGTCCACATGATTTAGGCTATACGATATTTTTAATAATTCAAGAAAAGAAGAAGAAAAGGCCTGTCATCTCAGGCCTTCACCGCTCATCAACTTACGTTGGCGTATCAGCGCCTCCGGCTTGAGACACATCATTCAGCGCCCGGAGAGAGCTTGCCAGGCTTTCAATGCGGTTATTGGTCTCGGTAACCAGGCGATTAATCTCGTCCGCAGACTGGCTTGATTTCTGGGCCAGCTGGCGTACCTCATCTGCCACTACCGCGAACCCCCGGCCTGCCTCACCTGCCCTGGCGGCCTCAATGGCC
The DNA here is from genome assembly GCF_041155085.1 of Marinobacter sp. RI1. Lineage (NCBI taxonomy): Bacteria > Pseudomonadati > Pseudomonadota > Gammaproteobacteria > Pseudomonadales > Marinobacteraceae > Marinobacter > Marinobacter sp. RI1. The sequence continues at coordinate 1,923,245 of NZ_AP031605.1, read as the reverse complement.
GCATTGAGGGCCAGCAGGTTGGTCTGCTCAGCAATTTGGTTAATGGTGCTGACGATGTGCGAGATGGATTCCGAAGATTTGAGCAACGATTCCATTTCCTGATCGGTGACCTCCACTGCCTGCATCTTGGAATGCACGTCTATACCATAAGCCACGAAGTACTTAACGCTACCGGAGAAATCCGCGATGGGGCAGATGGTCAGCTCAAACCAGTGGTCCCGGCCGTCGTGATCCGGTATGGCATAGAAGCCTTTGAGCTGGTGGCCATTCTGAAGCTTATCGAAATCGCTTTGGCCAACCACAGATTGGAGGTTTCGAACGCGAGACTGGATGGCGCTTTCGGAAGCATCTCCCAAACTCACCAGCATATATTGATTGGCACTGATGAGAGTTCCATCCAACTGCCATTCCGTTACCCCATTACTTTCACTGATGGCTTCAAAGCGTCGGGTAAACTCCAGTGACTTTTCTTTGGTTTCGGTTACGTTCGCCTGTATCGAGATGTAGTGGGTCAAAGTGCCCGTGTCATCAAACACCGGGTTGATAGCCAGAGAGACCCAATAAGGCCGGTTATAGCGATCGTAGTTCAAAACCTCATCATAGAATGGCTCATTACGCTTCAGTTTCGAGCGAATTTCGTCAATGGTGGCCGGGTCTGTGTGCGGGCCCTGCAACAAGCTTCCGGGGTTCTTGCCGATGACCTCATTCAGCGTGTAACCGGTGAGCTGGGTGAAGCCCTGATTCACATACACAATGCTGCGGTCTGGCCTGGTGATAATTACGGCGTTATCGGTCTCGTTGGCGACCATCGAGAGCATTTTGAACTCATCCCGCCGCTCAACTTCTTCTGTCACATCCTTCAAAAAGGCGGTGTAGAGAATTTTGTTGTCCAGCCGGATTTTGGAAAGCGCCAGTGAGGCCCAACGGCGACTGCCATCCTTGCGATATACCGGAACTTCCCGGGTGGTGCCGACTATTTTATCGACACCCGTTTGTCTATTGGCATTTACCATGCTGTCGTGACGATCGCGGATGTCATGGGGTACCAGCATTTTGACGTTCTCGCCCAACATTTCCTCACGCTGATAGCCCCAAAGCTTTTCAGCAGAGGAATTCGCAAATATGATGCGATTGTTCTCGTCAATGGTGACCACAGCGTCAAGGGCCTGCTCAAGGGTCTGGTTGATCATCTCCCTGGAGGTGCGCTCTGCGGTGATATCGCGAATAAACGCCGTATAGCCGATGGAGCGGCCAGAAACCACTTTATTCAGCGCCAGACTTACCCACACCTGACTGCCATCTTTGCGCGTCATGCACACTTCGCGGCTGGTGCCAACAATACGGTCTTCGCCGCCCTGGCGGTTACGGTTGATATGGGCGTCGTGATGTTGCTGGATGTCGGCGGGCACTAACATTTTTACGTTTTTACCCAGCACCTCTTTCCTGGAGTAGCCCCAGAGCCGCTCGGCAGCCTTATTGAAGAAGGTGATATTGTTGTTGTGATCAATACTGACCACAGCGTCCAGGCACTGCTCCAGGACGCTGTCAAGGGAATGGGAGCGTCGAAACATCGGTAGCATTTCTCTTATGTGAAGACTACATCTAATAATGATCTATAAGCGTAGAAATGCCATTATCCTGCCACGAACAATTGTTTCATTGCGTTACATAACGCGTTAATCGGTACATTCGCGCCGCCCAGATATCATCACGGAATGATGTTGAGTAACCGATTGGGAGAGCCATTCAACCCGCTCAATTGATTGCGGCTGGCCTGAGCCTCCAGTTGTTGGGCAATCTGCTGCGGCGTCAGGCTTGGATTCTGGGCCAGCAGCAAAGCGACCGCGCCGGCAACGTGAGGTGATGCCATGGAGGTACCGCTAATGGTGTTGAAGTCGGTGTCACCGGTGTGCCAGGCCGCAGTGATGTTGCTGCCAGGCGCCATGATATCCACGCATTCCCCATGATTGGCGAAACTGCTACGGCGGTCCTGATTGTCAGTACTGCCTACTGTAATGGCCTCTGGCACGCGGTTTGGCGAACCATTGCAAGCATTGGCATTGCTATTTCCGGCTGCGACCACCACCGGGATGCCCCTCGCCACCACTTCCCTTACAGCATTATCCAGGGCTGTGGAATTTCCGCCCCCCAGCGACATATTAGCGACCGCAGGTTGCTGGGCGTTTTCGACCATCCAGTCCAGTGCCTCAATGATGGCGCTGGTCGCCCCAGAGCCATTGCAACCCAACACACGCAAACCAACCACCTGGCTTTGTTTGGCAACACCGAACAACTCGCCCGCCGCAGTGGATGCCACATGCGTGCCGTGGCCGTTGCAATCTTCTGCAGAGTAGGCCGCTATATCGCCTCCGTTACTGAACGGAAGAAGTCCACCAAGGAGCCCACCAAGCAGATCACCTAACAACGGCAAACCACCACCGCCACCGCCCAAACCTTGGTCGTCATGAAAGTTGACGCCACTGGCGCGGCCCTGAAAATCAGCGTGGGTAGAGCGAACGCCGGTATCCAGCACATAAACATTCACACCGAGCCCCGCTGTGGAGGGATAGGTAAACTGACCATCCAGAGGCAGGGTGGGCTGGTCTACACGGTCCAGGCCCCAGGTGGCGTTTGCCTGGGTTTCGCTGGCGCTGACACTCATCCAGGTGTCTGGCTCCACCGATTTAACACCAGGCAGGGACGCCAGCATTGTGGCCTGGCTCTCCGTTAGCTGCACAGCAGCGCCCTGGAACACGCTCTCGTACAAAAACAGCAACTCGCCGCCGCCCACCGCAGTCAGCAGATGCTGGACACCCGCCAAAAGACCATCGTTCAAGCCCAGAATAGACGCTATCTGTGGTTCCACGGTCAAAATGTAACGCTGCGGAATGACGCTTGCAGGTTCGGGCTGGGATGACTGGCCTTGCTCCGTGGAACTTGCCCCACTCAACAAGGTTGAGAACAACCCTGCTTCCGCTGCCAATGGCGCCCCGGCCAAAGAAACAACCAAGGCAGAGGCAATCACGGATTTCGGATGGTGGCTAAACATACAGCGTCCTCGTTCGTTGTGGTTATAGTACAGACCAATCTATACAGATAACTGAAGAGTACAACGAACAACCGAGGGCCTTACTGGTCAACACAGGCCAACAAGGCACATCAGCGACGAAAGACCGCCTCCGCACGTTTGTAGAGGCTGGTAATCTCCGCCTGCACACTGGTTATTGCCGGCGCAGAAGCGCCGTCGTCTGCCAAATGGGCACTGCTTATGCCAACCGGGATGAGCAGTAACCCGAAGATTACCGCCCGCTGGAGCCCACGACTGCGAGTGGAGAAGCACAAAGTGATGACCACCCAGAAACCTACGGATAGCAGCCATAAGGTGCCAAGCAACACCCAAAGCTCAACCAGCCACTCCAGGTTCACAAATGGAATCACCGGCAGATTGGCGGATATTGCGAACACCTGGTCCACGAAATTGAACAAAAAGCTGTTTTGCCGGGTTATGACTTCATCCACCAACCAAACCATCGCGGCGAACAAACTGAACGCCAGAATTACCGAATCTCGAGTCATTGGTCTCACCAAGCTAAAGAATAGAGAAGATCGCAATGGACCAACTAGAGCAGCGCCTGCGATTGGTTGAGCCGACAGTTCTGCCCGTTGCTATCGCAGACGTCGATCCACAAAGACTCGGTATCCGGATTTACGTTTTTGATCAGAAATACAGGCTCCAGGCTTTGAGCGATTACTTCCTTGCCGCCACTCCCGGTGCTTCGGAGCACGGTATATCGCTCGCCGGCAGAGCCAAGGCTGAGGTTGTTTGCCGTAACCTCGTACACCCTGTCCAGCGACAGAGCCAGTGGGTTATTCAGTCGGTAGGCCTCGGTTTGGCAGCGCTCGGGATCGTTGAGGAAGGGAGCGATAACTGCCACCCGATTGCCGGAGTCATTAGCAACCCGTGCCATGGCCGCCTTAGCATCCACCACCGGAATGCGGCTGCCGTCGGATTGTCGGATGAGTCGGGCTGACGAGCGCAAAAGATCCGTTATGTTGGCAGGCGTGAGATTCTCGGTACTGGACTGTTTGAGCAGCCCGGCGATGCCCGCCACCACCGGAGCCGAAAAAGACGTGCCGTCCCAAAAGGTAAGCCGACCAAAACGGTCCAGCGAGAGCACTTCAGAACCCAGCGCGGCCACGCTGACATCCGCCCCGGTATTGGAGAAGTCAGCCAGATCGCCGGATGCACGAACGGCCGCTACAGTCACCACACGCCTACAGTTGGCGGGCGCAGTGTTGGCGGCATCACCGCCCGCATTACCAGCCGATACAACAGTCAGAATGCCGCGACTGTATGCATAATCGATCGCTTCTTGCAGATACCCCGGGCAACCACTCACCTGCCCGCCCAGGGAAGCGTTGATGACGTCCACCGGCTGCTGCAGGCGCGGTGCATTGGCAACAGACGGATCGCCAGCGAGCCAGCGGATGGCCAGCGCCGTATCCGACAATACTCCCCGCACCCTACCCTCACTGTCACAACTAAGGGCACGGGCGGCGATAATGTCGGTTTCAACAATGCCAGCGATACCGGTTCCGTTGTTTGTCACTGCGCCAAATACGCCACTCACGCCCGTACCATGGGCGGTAAGGCAGTTGGGATCTACCTCATTCTCAAGAAAACGCGGGCCGAAGCCGTCAGCCGACGCAAAATTGTATCCTTGAGCGTAATCCAGATCCTGTAACCGGTAGAATCCCGAATCCACCACACCAATCCGCACACGCCTCTGTGGCGTTGCACGCAGATAGGCGGAGAGAATATCCTGTACACCCGCACGTCCGGTTTGGGGCGCTTCCCACGCGATCTGGGAGCGGAAGCCCGGATCAGAAGGCACAAACGCTGCTGGATTCACAGTATCGGAATGCGGCACGGAGAGCGCACCCACCAACGAGTCAGCAGGTCTCGGTGGTGAAGGCAGAACCGGATTGCTCACCCAGTAATCGTTTTCTACACGCGCAACGTCTGGGTGGCTTTCCAACTGAGCCCTGACCGCTTCGAGGCTTTCTGAACCCACCTCAATGATTTCCGAGTTGGAAAACTGCTCCCCCACGTTCATGGCAGATACTGTGTTTTGATAGGTCACTACCAGCCGCCCGGGTACATCAGCCGAGCCTGAAGTGCCGGCAGAGTTCGTGGCTCCGGCTGGTGCCGGCGCTGTTGCTGCAAAGGCTGCCAATGCCATTATCACGGTCGATTTCATTGCATCACCTCACAGCAAATGGTCTGGTTTTTGCGCACTTGAACCAAAGACGCAATGGAACGGTACGCAGGCGACAACTCCAGCCCCTGCGCGGTGGAATCAACAAATCCTGAAGAGCCGAGAAACCGCGAATAAATAGCTGCCTCGTCGACGTAAACGAGCTGACCACCCGCCAACCCATCCGGCAGCACCGCGGTTATGAAATTGCGGATTTTACTGAGCTGTTCGCGACCATAGGCACCATGGTTGACGATCATGCTTTGAGCGTAATCGAGCTCTCGCTGAAGCACGGCTTCAGAGATCTCACCCTGACGATACCGCCACTCATTCTGCTGCAGATTCTCAAGTGCAAACCCGACATCGAAAGCCCAAGGGCCCTGATCTGGCTGGAACTCTGCCAGTCTGGCCTGGAGTTGGCTGTTGGTGAGATCCCCGGACAGGTACCCCATTTGTAAGAAGAACTTGTACAGCGCAGCGTCCTGAGTGAGACTCAGCAGCTCCTCCTTCTGGTCCAGAGTATTCTGCACCGTTGTCTCGAGATCTACCGCCGAGGCGTTTTGAACCACAACGCTGATTTCAACTTCTGCCGTGTCGTCAGCGAACCGGAAGCTCAGCGTAAGGCCAGCGTTCAAAGGGCGATCGACCTGCGGCAACGCCAGAGTCAACCGATTGGGACCAGTCTCCACCACGCTGATGCCGCCGGTGAAATCACCAGACACCTGAACAGATTCGGGCGCCGGGAAAGCCCCGCTGATGTCCAATGGCTGCCCCTCCGGACCTGCGTACATCGCGTTGTTTAATGTCACCAACCCGTTATCTGACCGCACTCCCCTGAAACTGTCTGCCGCATTGTCAGACCCATTACCCGCGGAGCCACTGCCAGATCCACCACCGCCACCGCATGCGGTGAGCAATAAAGCCACCACCAAACCAGTGACGGGTTTAACCCAACGTTTGCCTGTTCGCATTTTCATGCTTTGCCCTCTGTTACTGGAATCAGCCCTCTTTTGGAGGGACTGACCATGCCGGGGCACTCATCCAGGTTCACTGAATCTAGCGCCCATCATTTGACGCTGAACTTTACGCATTCGCGTCAAAATAGATGTGTTGTAGATCACAGCGAAATTTTGGCCAGCGTGAGGGTGAGCATCATTAGCCCAAAAAACAGGTTGCAGAAACTAATTACTTAACTGTTTGTTTTATTATTCTTTTCAAGTAGTTATTGGTATGGGTGACGAATAGCGGGGATTAAAAAATTCAATAGAATGGTAGCTTTTCTATATACGTAAACTTTTGTTCAAAAGTGTCAGCATTTTTTACACTAAATGTAAAATTATTCGACACAGTCGGTTTCGAGCGGAACCAGTCAGAAAGTGGGTAAGCGGAGCGAAAACGCTCCGCTTGAGCTAAGGCGGGATTTCGTTATTGCTTTAACGTACTGACAGGAACGACCGGGAGAACGATACTCGAGGGCGTATTCGGCCCGATGTGCAATGACATCACGCCGCCCAGGGATGGAATCAGGGATGTGAGCACCGGCGGTACCCCTTGAGCAACGTTGCTGGTGTTCACTGAGACTCGGAGAGAACTGCCGGGCTCAACAAACGCACTGCTGGGAAATATTTCGACAGAAACCTTACGAATTTCACCCGGCTTCATCATCGAACGCTCGCCCTCTGCAAAACTGTGCCATGGCTGTAACATCTCTCCATTCACGAAGCGGGAGCGAGACTCATCTACCGAGTGCAGGCTAGCCGTCTGCAAGCCGTTTGACAGCGGCCGCGTGGTGCCATCCGGGCTGACAAGATCCAGACGCACAGCCACCTGAACATCCGCAGCAGTCGTGGACACCCACAAGTCGGCCTGCATCGGACCATTCAGGTACAAACCCTCGTCGGGCGCTTCGAGCTCGAATTTCAAGGCAGCCAACTCTGAAAAACGGTTATCTTCCAGACAAGGCAGGGGTATCTGGCCAGTTAACCCCGCTGTCCACTGGGTCGTACTGAAGGAACACAAACCGTTCAGTGGTTGCTGCAGGGTTTGGTAAGTTTCGTCGTTGACGGGCAGTTGCTGACTTAGCGCGTTTTCGGCTCCCAGGTAAAGCCTCTCAGCTCGAAGCTCAGGATGAGGCCAATGCGTCGCTGTCTGATAGGAATCCAATCCGAGAACGTACTGGGTCACATTTGGCTGTTCTGTAACCCTGGTATCCAGACCCATTACGTATTCATCAAACCATTGCAGGCGCAGAGTATCCAAATCAGGCACGCCATCGGCAGGCAGACCATTGTCCGGCACTCCCGCTGCGGCAATGTGTGTCCATGGGCCAATCAGAAGCTTGGTTGGTACCCGGCCACTCAAACGCTCGTACCACAAAGGCTCGCTGCGCTGAAAAAGGTCAAAAAGACCACCAACAACGAACGTTGGAACGTTGATTTTGTCGACACCCTCAATCGGCGAGCGTATGCGCCAGAAGTCATCGTCGTAAACGGTCTCCGGCTCTCCCAACACGGCCTTGAGAATAGTGGGCACCTGGAAATCGAGCAAGGCACCGGTCAATCGTTCGGGTACCGCTGCAAGGAACGCAGCAGGATCATTAGCAAGCAATTCGACTGGCAACAGGCCCAGTCCTGTTACCAGTGCCATCCAGGAGGGAATAAAGGTTGCGTTCACATTGCCGCCGGTAAACACAATGTCACGATACCCATCCCCGATTGGCACGACGGGAAAGGACGCTTTTACCGCCGGATGATTGTGCTGAGAGGTAAGAATCGAGGTAATACCCAGGTAAGAAATACCTTCAAGACCAATACTTGGCTGAGCCCAGGATTCCTCAGTCACCCACTCGACGACCTCAAGGTAGTCGGCCTGCTCCCGCTCACCGAATGCTTCCCAGTTACCGCCCGAATTTCCGGTGCCTCGCACATCCACTACGACGTGGGCATAGCCGCGTTTCACCAGAAATTCGTTAACACCTCCAAGCTCAGGTACAAACTGGCCGACCGAAGTGTTGTAGGAGGTTTGCGTAAGCACAACCGGGAAGGTTCCTGGCGCCGGCTGGCCGGCCTCATACCCCGGGAGGGCAACCTTGGCGAACAGCTTGGTACCATCTGACAGTTCAATGACCTGGCTGGGAAGCGAAACCACGTGGGTGTGGGTCGGAGCGCGCTCGTACGGCTGCCAGCTTCGCGCGCCTTCGGTGACAACCGGGACAAATCGAGCTTCAGTATTTCGAGTACCCAGGGCCATCATTTCGCGCACCGCCTTGGGATGACCGGTTTCGACCACCGGAACCTCGGAAGCCGGTTCAGTTGGAGTGGGAGACGCCTCCGGGTCTGTGCCGCTGGATGAACCACCACAGCCCGCCAGAAAAACACTGAGACAAATTACACCAGATAACCTGATTCCAGCCGATAGCGCCACTTTCATTTCCTCCTGGCCGCTCGATATTTTTGTTATGCATACAGGTTGCTATATGGTAACTAATCGAGCATTGGCCCTGATGACCAGAGGTGACGGCAAAATGGGAGCAATACAAATTGACGGCCTTCTGCCGCAGCAATAAAAAAGGCCAGCCTGGCATGAGCCAGGCTGGCCTTTTCCTGTTACTTCGCGGTCTAGTCCATCAAACCAAGGTGTTTCATAGTTTCAATGGTGATAGCACCTGAGGCTAGCCCGTTCTCAATCTGATACTGAGAAAGTGCATCGATTGTTTTGGGGCCCGGTAAACCATCGATCTCGCCAGGTTTGTAACCAAGGCTGGCAAGAGTCTCCTGAACGTCTCTGACCATATCCCGTGTCAGATCCTGATCGCAAACCGCCTGTCTGGCGACAATTCTCGGCCGACCTTCATAACGCTTTACATTAACGTCCATGGTTTCGGCTGGTATTTCCCGCTCACGGGTTTGGGCAGCTTCAACAAGCTCTGCCACCTCGAACGTTTCGATCTCATCGTCCAGCTCCACCGGTACCACTTCGGCCGGCTTATCCACCACTTTGCGAGTCACTGTTTTGTACTCGGCAGGAATCACCTCCGTGCGGGTGGTCTCAGGTTTAACCAGCCTGGTCACGGTGATGGTTTTGGTTCGCGCCGGGATCTCTTTCGCGCAAAATCCGAAAACAGCTGACGAGGCACCATAGGCTGCCGCGCCTGACGTACGACAGGGTTCAAGCTCGGTTCTGGCCTGCTCCAGCACGACTTCTTCCTGAACCTCTTCATACTGTGCCGGCTCTACCACCAGGCGGGTTGTTTCCGGCTTTACCAATACGCGCTCTTCAATCTCTTTGTATGTGGCCGGCTCTACCCGAAACGTTTTCGTTCCTTCTTTGGTAACCACTTGCTTAAAGCCACGGCTGAACTCCGCCGGCGTGACGTCCAGACGGACTTCTGAATCCCGGACTTTCACGGTCACACTGTCTTCCACAGGCTTTGGCTGCACCTGCGCATAAACCCAACATTGCCCGGGCCGAATGTCTAAAGCACCATCGCCTGACTGCGAGTTCATCAACTCAGCTGTGGCAATGGGCTGCCCTACTCTGGCATCCTCGGCTTGCGACACGATCGGCTGTGAACGTGTCGACTGAGGCTGTTGGGATTGTGTGGACACGGTCTCGACGTTCCGCGGCTGAGATGAAGATTGACGAGATTCATCGGCCGTCCGCAGCTGAACCGGCTCGGAGACGGAGTGATTACCACCGCCGATTTCGTAGGAATACAAACCGCTAACGCGCGGGGCCGGCTGCTCTGGCTGCAATGCACATCCAGACAGTGTCAGCATGACCGCACTACACACAGCGATGTTGTTGAAGCGACGTTTCTTTTGCAGCATCCGAATCCTCACGAACCTTTTACAAATTGGCGGGAAAACTCAACACCCGCTTCAACAACTTGATCATTCACTCCGGTTTCACGCTGTAAACGCGGCAGAATTTGCTCACCACCATGCAGATAATAGGCGGCCACCATACTGCGCCCGACATTCTGCTGCTTACCGGAAAGCTCATACGCGGTTCGCAATTCAAAAGCCGCCTGCCCGTATAGACCGGTGCGCATAAGAGCGATCCCAAAATCATTTCTGACCGGTGCAGACGCCGGATTGAGCGCTTTAGCTTTCTGGAGCGCATCCAGCCCTTGCTGAACCCGATTGGTTTTGAGATAGACCACGCCAAGGCCGTGGTATGCCTCGGCACTGCCGCAGGAGGAAACGATCTGCTCGAACGCATCCTCGGATTGCTCGATTTGCTCGACTTTCGCCATTAGCTCAGCCCAGCGCAACCAGTGTTGCTGTGTTGAGAAAGACAGTGTCTCGAGGCGAGCCAACGCCGCATAGTTTTCTGATTGCACCATCAGATCATCGATCGCGTCCAGCTCAACCCTTTGCTCAGGGGTGACGTTGTTTGAGCAAACAATGGGGAGGTTACCCGGCGCCATACCAGCGTCATTGTTTTCAGTGTTTTCCACCGGTTCAAGTGCCGCACAGCCCGCAACAAGGGCAACAGCTGCGGCGGTAAGAGCCGGGCGAGCGATGGCGTTCCAGTACTTCATTCCATTCTCCTTGACGGACTTGTGCAATCTAGGCTGAGCCCAAGTATACCCGAACGAGATTCAGGTGCGAGACCATAACGCCACCGGTTTGCCAATTCATTGCGAGAGTTCGCGTTTCGCCTGCCGAGCCGCACGGGACGGACCGCACGAACCAGGCGCTGCATTAATCAAAAACCAACTCACACTTATCGTATAGACCTTTCTATACTTTTTGTTACATAATGTCAGCGCATCAACCAAGTGTGCCAACAACACGACCATCCTCGAGGTGATCTCATGCTGGACAATCATCACGCTGTAAGTAATGAACAATTTGACGATGAGCTTCTGTCAAGCGACGTTGATTTCAGAGCCGCAAATAAGGGGGCCAGCCAGGAAGGCATCATCCAGCCCTCAACTCTATTTATGATTCGGCCAGCAGATCGTTTAAGGATGCTGATTGAGCATCGGTTTGAACTCGGCCTGGACCCTGTATTCACCACTCAGGATCTTAAACCATGGTTTCAGGACATGTCTGAGACTGCGATGCGGGTCATGGTCAACCGACAGTGCGCAAAGGGTGAAGCTGTGCTTTCGGTGTGTCATGGTGTATATCGAGTTGCTCATCTGAATTGGACGTCCGCTCAGGTTCTGGTCGCTGCCGCTAAAAAGCTGCGCAACCCGTCAGGGCTTTACCTCACCATGCACAGCGCTATCGACCCAGGCTCATACGACGAAGAACAACCCTTTATGGTGTGCATGACCGCCGGACGGGATGTGGTCCTGAAGTCTGAGCAACACGGCATTATTGCGCTAAAACACACAGAGCTGCCCATTAACGAGCAGAAACAGGCGCTCGGCTGGGACGCCCGGCTAGGATGCTGGCGAGCGGATTATGAGCTGGCGCTGTCTGATTACCAGCGACACCACGCCGGGCTCAAATCGATCTTGCGCTACGCAAAGGTTAGCGTTCAGCTTCCTCACCTAACGCGAGAGGCGAACCGTTGGCCCAACTGCCCCGGGCATTAGCAATAAAGGCCATTTGTCACTTGTGCATTCCACATCTATAGTCAGTATACGTATACCCATACGATACATCGAGGTGAGTCATGGTTGACTTTATAACGGAGATAAGCCGCCAACCGGAACCGTTGGCTGCACTGCAAGGACTCATGGCAACGAACGGACTCGAACTGGCATTTCAACCCAAATTTCGTTGTTTAGATGGGGCCATTGCCGGCATTGAAGTTCTGGCACGCTGGCCAGGAGCTCGCTATACCTGGCAACAGCCGGAGTATTTTGTCCGACTGGCCGAACAACAGTCATTATCTCCGACACTTGACCTTCAGGTGCTCACGAAAACCCAGGAAACGCTTCATGCCTTGCCAGCCCGCCTGAGAAACGCTCTAGGCCCCGTATCCGTGAACGTGTCCGCCCACAGCATTATGGACGAAGAGTTCATGACAGAAATCAAACGTCTCTTCTCTCCAACCAAAAACTCAAACATTCACTTTGAGCTGACTGAAACCGCCTCGCTTTTTTGCTTGAAGCGTGCCTGTGAGATTTTCACTACGCTCTCCAGGCTTGGCATTTCACTCTCTATTGATGACTTTTTACAAGGGTATAACACACTTGAAGTGCTCGACGCACTCCCGGCGAAAGAAATCAAAATTGACCGAAAAGACATCGCCAGGATGCACGAGCGGGCCGGTTTTCGCCGAGTTGCGGCCATGATTACCATTGCGAAACAAAAGCGCTTGCGAATAACCGCTGAGGGCATCGAGAACGAGGGGCAGTGGAGCTTACTGAAATCTATGGGGTGTGATTTCTGCCAGGGTTTTTGGCTCTCGCCGCCACTTACCGTGGATGAGCTATCAGCTTTGAGCGAATCCATGACCTTGCACCACCCGCAATAATAAAGCATGATATATGCACTACGATTGTCTAATAACAAATACAATGAGGTTATGATAATGACATCAAGCTCAATCGGCTCGTCGACTCACCTTGTCAGAAACGCGCTGACCTTCAGCAATATCAAACGCCTACTCGTAATCGCCGCAGCGGCGGCAGGACTGGCGGGATGTTCCGCCAACCCCGTGTACAGCACCACCGGGGTCGTTCTATCCAGCTATGCAGAAACGGAAGCCACTCCGTATGTTCTGGAAATGACGGACGCGCGCATGGCATGCTCGCTAGGCGAATCTCTGGATCCTCTGGTTTATTCATTCGGAAGAGTGACAGCACCACCGGCCACCACGGGCTCACTTCTCATGCTGCTGGCCGCAAATTGTTCCGAATACGAGCTTATGGAAGCTGAACTCGAGTTCTTGCGCGCTGATTATGAGGGCGAGACGAGAGCAGCCAAACACTATCGTGAGCAGGTGAAACGCCTCAATGCCGAAGTTGCGAACCGACGCATTCTTGCTTTCAATCGCGCCATGCTGGCCTACGACTTTAACCCCTCCGCCGAAACGCTGGAATGTCCGTTCCTCTATAACGATCAGGATGAACTGACCTTCATGCTCGGCTTGGTGACCGGCTTGCAGGCGATTGTTAACGATGCTAACTCCGGCGGCGTTGCGGGAGTCCCGAGAAATATAGCCCCCGAAGCAGAGCGAGCGATGCGGTGCCTGGACAATGAGAAATGGGGCGGCATTCCGAATGCCGTGCGAGCGGTTGTCTGGCTACTGCTGCCGGATACGCGCCCCAGCCTGTCGCCAGACCCGTGGGTGGTTCTTCAGAATAGCAGCCAACTCGGCTTTGACCGCGGCTTGAGGGTATCCAGTGCCCTGGAAATTGTGGCAGCTGAAACCTTTGGCCGACCCGAGGTAAAAGAGCAGGCCATTGCCTCCGCAGCAGCAGCCGAAGACTCCATGGAGGTTTCAAATGCATTCCCTCTTCTCGATGCCGTCGCTAAACGCATTCTTGTGCATGCCTCAGATAAACACTGGGTCGCCGAGTATGGCTACAGAACGCCATCCAGCGAGTTTGGAAGCCTGTCACCGATTTCACAACGCTCGTCAACCAAAACAATGAGCCTTGATGGCTTGCTGTGATCAACTCGATACAACAAGAAATGATTTTTCAGGAGTCACCTATGCGTAAGTTTCTTGCCACTGCTACCTTGTCCCTGATGGTGCCTGCCTATGCTGCAGCTGAGCCACTGTCGGTCTGCGTTTTCGACGTTATCGGCGCTAATGGTGACGTGTTTAACGTCATGAAAGACTATGCTCTGGAGGTGAAGTCTCTGGGCGTCGATCTCGAACTCAAACCCTACACTGACGAAGGCGTTGCCGTTGGGGATTTCAATGCAGGTCAATGTGATGCGGTCGCCGCAACTGATCTGCGCACACGCCCGTTCAACAAGTTTACCGGCACCATAAGCGCGGTTGGAGCCTTGCCCAGTTACGACAATCTAGAGACACTATTGGCGACTCTGGCTCAACCCAAAGCCGCCTCATTTATGAAACAGGAAGGGTATGAGGTGCTGGGCATTTTCCCGGTTGGCGCTGGGTACCTGTTTGTGAATGACCGTTCTATCAATACGGCCGGCGCCCTGGCGGGAAAACGAATGGCGACACTGGAATATCAGAAAGACGCCATTCATATGGTGGACTACGTTAAAGCCACGGTTGTGCCCTCTGACATCACAAACTTTGCAGGCAAGTTCAATAACGGCTCGGTAGATACAGCGTATGCGCCGGCTTTTGCCTATGAAGCTCTGGAGCTCTACAAAGGCATTGAGCCCAACGGAGGGGTTGTAGACTACCCGCTGGCCCAACTGACGGTGCAATTGATCGCCCGCGACGATAAGCTTGATGACGAAAAGGCCCAAAAGGCTCGTGAAGCTGCATGGGGAATGCATGGCCAGGTGATGTCATTGATTGACAGCCAGGAATCTGCAATTCCTGATGAGAAATGGATTCGTATCCCGGACAGCGATATTGTGGGGTATCAGGAAATGTTCCGGGAAAACCGCCTGGAAATGCGTGATGGCGTGAATGGTGCGCCGTCTGTTTATGACGCACGAATGTTGAAGCTGATGGCCAACATTCGCTGTGCCAGCAATCCCGGGGCGGCCGAGTGTACCGCAGCTAACCGGGAGTAATCGGCGCTGCAGGCCGACGTGCATAATCGTCGGCCATTCCCATTAAACAAAAAGCCGGGCTAGAAGCCCGGCTTTTTGTTTAATGGGAATAGATACTAGTTTACTTTAGAGGTGTGCTTCGCACGCAAACTCTGCCGGTCATTTTGAGCGGAGTCGCCAAAACGCTCTGCCAGAGTTTCCGCCCCGAATTCCCCCAAAGCTAGAGAGCTACGGCAAATAGCCGAGATCTGGCCGGCCAGTTCCGTTGGCATACCCTCATTCAGCTTCCCGACTTTAGCCCGCAACGATTCACCACTGAGGAAGTACAGCTCAAAACCTTTCTCAGCCAACGATTCTACTTCCGCTCTGTACTGGCTCTGATATTCCTCGCGCATAATCGGCTCCGGTAGTTTCAATACGGCTATTCTATTATCCAACTTTAGCCATATCATTGACCATTGTCACATAATCCTCATAATACTTTACGGGCGTAATCCATTCCCGTCTCACCAAACCTTGTTTTATTTTGACTTCCTCTCGCAAGCAAGAAATCAGAATATACCCGTACTTCCGGTAAAAGCTCTTTAACTCAGAAGCTTGGCTCGGTTCCTCAGAAGAATCCCAATCTGCATACACAACATATTCTTCCCCCCCCAAATCAAAAGAAATCATTTGAGGGGAGTTGACTCCAAATGACTCGTTGAGGAATACAACGTTTTTTGGCTCGCCACAATCAGCAGGTAAGCCATAAAGAAACCAGATAACGTTCGCAACCTGGCCGCTCTGATCTCTTTGTATACCGACGGTTCCATCCAGTACGATTGACATGCTCCCTCCCGGACTATCGTTCGGCTCGACGTTGGACAGCCTCAAGATACTCATCCATTTCTGCCTGACTCGCAAATACGGTGAGGTCGGGCATAACCTTGACGATTTCAAAGACCTTTCGAACGCCTTTGCTCATCTGCGTTACGCTGACTTGCCCACCCCGGGACTTCATCAGCTTGAGCGTTTTGAAAATTACCCGCAAGCCAGCAGAGCTGATAAAGGTCACGCCGGCCATGTTAAAGGCCACAACCTTCGTCTCAGGACCAATGATACTGTTCAGCCGGTCATCAAGCTGAGGGGCCGTGTCACTATCAAGAGATCCCTGTAACTCCAGGCTGATCGCCTCGTCCGCATTTGTTCTTTCAACGATATTCAGAGACATGTGTCTTCTTCCTTGGAATTCTCAATGATGTTGACCTCTACGGTCAGCGTATTCAGTCCACTCTGATAAGTGTAATCGATTTTGTCACTTAACTGGGTGATCAGAGTCAATCCGAGCCCTCCGATGGGCCGGAACTCAATCGCTTGCTGTTCTACCCTCGGCACCTGAGTGGGATCGAAGCAAGGCCCTCCGTATTCAAAACGAAGGCGAATCGTCGGTTGATGGAAAGAAACCGTGAGCCACCATTGAAAGTCCGGGTCCTTCGGGGCCACGTGCTCGCGCATGTTCGCATGAAACTCATCGATTATTGTATAACAATCATACACGCGATCGCTATCTGAGCAGGCTTTGGGAAGCTCGTTGTTGACGGCGCTGATGATCGACGAGACGCTGTCATTTGCTTTTATTGTGTGAGTCATAACTCCGCGCCGTGGTGATGAATGGTTAACAGGGTTATGTCGTCAGATTGTGGCGCCTGACCGATGAAGTCCAGTATCTCCTGTTTGAGAAAACCCAGAAGACCTTCCTGTTCCAAGTTGGCCCGATACCCCAGGCTCAAGAGCCGGTCATCGCCAAACTCTTCTCCTGCTGCATTAAACGCCTCTGTTATACCATCGCTGTAGAGAGTAACCTTTTGGCCTGGAGATATATTCGTCGCAGAGACCGCGTAGCTGGCGTTTTCATATAAACCCAGCGGCGGACCGGATTCCAGGTTGAGGAAAGCCGGCGCGGCGACGCTTTGAACATCCAATGGCGCGTTGTGCCCTCCATTGAGCCAGGTTACCTTGCCTGTCGTCAGATCAATAACGCAAAGGATCAGGGTAACAAACATGCAACTGTCGTTTGATCGACACAACTCCCTGTTCAGGTCGTCTGCGATCTTCCCCAGGTCTCCGTCGTGCGTTCGTGCCAGAAGATTGAGGAGACTCACGGTTTTAGCCATAAAAAGAGCAGCTGGCGCGCCCTTATCGGAAACATCACCCACTGCGACAACCGCTTTGCCATTGGGTAAGCGGATAAACTCATACAGGTCCCCGCCAACCGCTTTTGCCGGCTGGAGCCAGGCCTCAATAGTCCAGTTTCTGTATTTTTCCTTGAACTGCCCGGCTCCGGGCACCATGGACATCTGTATCGAACGCGCGATGGATAGCTCACTCTCAAGCTTGCGACGCTCAGTTTTTTCCATATCCATCGCCATCGACAGTGATTGAACCAAGCGTCGGTTCAAAAGCACCGTGCGGATCAGCGTGGATATGACCTGAAGATGCTCAATGACTTCCTGAGCGATGAATACATACCGGGACTGTGCAGTTACAAAACCCAGCTTCCGATCACCCTCATCGATCTCATCAATTCCGAGCAGCAACACAGGCTTGTCCTGTTCCGCCAAGGCAATGAAGGGATAAAGGTCCTCCTGCGCATTAATGTAAGCTGGCTTCGAAGTGGAAGTAGATTTTTCAAGCATTTCCTCTCGAACAACCAGTGGCATCCTGCCTTCCTCCGCAGAGTCGAAGACTTCGCTACCCGTTGCCACCACCAACTCAAACGAATGCGTAAGATCGTTGTGTGCCCAGATCCCTAGTTCGCCGAGTTCATAGTGAGCAACAATCCGCTGCAACACTTTACGCAGCTGCTTTCTGAAGCCGCTATCTGATGGCAAATTGAGGAGGTCAACACCAAGTTGGCGAATAAACCGTTCACTTGCAGCAGCCGCTTCGAGATTCTGCCGCCAGGCCTGCCTTTCAATCGCCAGCCCGATGAGTGACACCACCGTGGTCATATCTTCAATCGCTTCGTCATCAGGCAGCTTGGGCACTCCACTGAAAGCCGAGAAAACGCCCAGCAATTGTCCCCTTTGGTCTAATACAGGCTCTGACCAAACAGCGTCGACTTCCAGCGCCTCCGCTGCAGAAGCATACCCTTGCCATTGATGATCGCCCTTAATCGTTTCGCATAAAACACGTTTTCGGGTATAGGCAGCGGTTCCAATTGACGTGGAACCGTACCGTACCGGAATCACTGGAATCTTCGAATGTAACTCGCGAGCAAATCTCGAGGCGCCCATAGTCACGAGCTGATCGCGTTGCTGATCATAAATCGCAATCTGGCAGCGGGCGTTGCCTAACCGGACTTCCGCGAGTTTACACAAACTGTCAAAAGTGCTTTCGAGTGAGACCCCGGCGCTTATTCCAGTCAGCACCCGGTTTCGAATACTGTCCGCGACCCGATCCATCTTGTACCGGTGAATATTATTTGCACTGAGAATGCGTGCCGCTTTGCCTTCAAAAACCGTGTTGCCAACAAAGCAGTCGGTCCAGAGACCCTGTTGATCCGGACCACTGAACAGCCATTCCTTTCTTTGCGACCCACTAGTCTTGAGCTGATTCATCCAGTGCTCAAAGTCAAGCAGCGTATACGGCTCCGGCTGCCAGGCATCGGGCTTCATGATTACCTTATCCGAGAGATCTTCAGTATCCCGGCAGCCGAATACCTCAAGCGCTTGCTGGTTGGCAAATAATAGTGTGAGGTTTTGTCGATCAAAGACGAGAACGATGGAGGCTTGTTGATCCAGCAAGGAGCGTGTATCGGAGATAGAAGAACGTAAGCGCCTCTGAGCGTTTTCGAGGGTTTTCCTGAGCTCCATTTCCCCTCGAGCCGCCGCCTCCCTGGAGCGTCGCATCAGGAACACTGCAATGAACAATACCAACGCCAACACACCAGCCAGAATGACCTCTAGGTGGTTTGCACTCCCGGCTAATACGCTACCTTCCTGGAACGACACCAATGCTTTTTCACTCATCACTAGGGTTGAAAGACGGCTTGCTCAACGAGTTGGGAGCCGGTTTGTTCCGCTCCCAGTACCTTAAGCTGCATACCCCCGAGGTCCGCGCCAAGCGCCGACAACAGGGGCGACACAATCTGCATTAATACAGGCTCAGTAACGTCGCTCAACAATCCTGTTAGCGGAGTCACCAAGCCTCCCAGGACCGTACTCACGAGCCCGGTTAAACCACCTTGACCACAATCAAGTGCGAGGTTATCTACCGAAATATTCAAGCCCTGCAGCGCGTTATTCGCGGAGTTAACCGTTTCAATGTCGCACTGGCCTGCCGGGCAGTAAAGTTCATAACTCTCCAACGCCTGGGACGCGGGCAGTGAATCCAGAGAAACCTGGAGATCGGCATCAAGGCAAACATTTACTCCTGGTAGCAAGATCGGTTTAAGTTGAAGAATAGTGGCTGAAACGGGCTCTGGAATAACCTGGCCGTTGGCGCCGTTCACCCTGCCGCTTTGAATGTTTGCAATACCGCCCTGGATGAGAAAGTCGAACTCTGCGTCATTGATTCCGCCTTTTGCACACCGAGCGTTAACCAGCGTGGCTTCCCCCCCCCCAACCTGAACCGCCAGGGGAATGGATATGTCATCAAGAATGTTAACTTGCAGCAAGCCCAGGGAAAGCGTGCTGATGAGGTCTCCGAGCACACCCGTTGCCAATTGGATATCCACGGCGGTCTCCAGTGTGATATCCGAAGCACGTACGGTGGTGAGCCACTCACCGTTGTCATCCTGACGGGCCGGCCCTATGACAATCCTCGGCGGTTCATCCACCATCAGCCCAAGCGTGAGATCAATATCACCAAGCAAGCTCAGGGACTGAGTAAGGCCCGACAAAAGCGGTGATTGTGACGAATCCAGCCCGAGGGAAAGCAATCCAGCGGAGGTCTGATTGAGCGCCCGAGCGCTGTTCAGAACCACGCTCATCACGAAATCATAGACGGGGAAAGCCGTCTCCATATCACTATGCGGCTGCCCGACGACCTCGAATACCGCACCCGCTTCAAGCCCGCCTAGCCCGACCGCACCTGTAAGATCATCTACGATGCTTCCCACCGGGGAGGTTACGCCCCCGGCGAGCACGACAACGGCATCCAGCACGTCCAACAGGGGCTCGTCTACCAAATCGGTAACGGTATCGACACCCAATGCAGACAACAGATCTCCAACACCGATCAACGTCGATTCAAGGCTTTGAAGGTTAGTGGCGTCCAGCGAATAACCCGGGATCCCGACGAGTTGACCCAAAAGAGAACCCAGCAGGCCTGCTTCTACGGTCGCGGTTGCTCCGGTGGCGCTCAGAATGGCGTATACCTCTTTTCTCGCCGCCGCTTCTGCGGTAAGGGTAATTGGCGGAAAAACGCTATCAGGAAAGAGCGCCGACATTGGTTCTGATCTTGTATAACGCACCCATGCCGCGTTTGTCTGAGCCATCTCGTTATCGCGATCGCGGGGGGTGAATGTCATGGGCGTGGTGGACGATGCACCCTGTAGCATGACACCGGGGATGATATCGATCTCTGAATCGTCGCCTTCAAAGCCAGCTGCTCTGGCCGCCACCAAGCCTCGGGACTGCATTGCCCCATAGCTGGCAGGAGCGCCGCTGCAGGTCTGCGCCTCGTCCGCAGCGGCGGTGGCGGCAGACTTAACGACCGATTCCATCTTTGACTGAACAAGCAACAGCCTCGACCCATCAATCAAGAGCGTCGTAAAGGTGACCATCAACACCAGCAATAGCGGTGTCGCAAATATCAGTGCACCCTGCTGCCTGCGATCAATCATTCCGAGTGGATTCTCCAATCTGAGCCGGCATAGGCTGGTCAAAAGAATCGCCAAGGCGCTTATAGGTTTTGACAACAATAGTTTCAGTCAATTCACCACCGGCCGGTGCGCGCTGAGCCTGTTGGTCCATGGCGCTCCGGGCAGAGCTTTTGGTCTGGCGATCAAACTCCAGGCCCATGATTGCCTCGTTCAGGGGGGCCGAATCGCTGGCGTAAAGTGGTAAAGCAGAAAACACCAGCATCGATGCAATAATTGTTTTGACCATGATTCGCCTCCCGGCATTTCGTTGGGTTTGGGTCACCCGGCGCTTGTTTCAGTACTCTAGCGTTGAAAGGCATCCAACACCGACAGCACGGCGGGCCCGCCAATGAGCATAAACAATGAGGGCAACATAAAAATCATCATAATGATCGTCATCCTGGCGCCGATTTTGTTGGTTTCTTCTTTTAGCTTGCTACGCTCTTCATGTTGGGCCTCTTGTACAATCTGGTCCAGGCCTGACGAGACTTTTGATCCCAGCGTGCCCGATTGTTTCATGAGTGCCACGTAGCTTCTGAGAACCGTCAAGTTTCGGTTTCGGCCAAGCTCATCGAGTGCCGCTGTGCGATCAGCACCGCTTTCCATAACACGGTTGAAGCGGTCAATGCGGCCAATCAGTCTCGGCATGATGTCCCTTGCCTGATGGGAAATCAGACGAAGTGATCGCTCAGGGCTGAGCCCGGCTTCCATCAGCATGCGAGTAAGCTGGCAAAGCTCAATTGCTTCCCGGTTCTGCAGTTTTTCTGCCGTCACCCCTGATGCGCGTATAAGACGACGCGGAACATAGAAGCTCGCAAGCAGACAGAGTGCGGCCGAGATAAAGTCAAACCTTAAAAAGGCAATGATGGTGATGACAAGCGGAAAGAGCCAGCACCAAAGCAGATAGTCCCTGCGCGCCGTCAGAGCATCCTTGCCCGCGGCGTCTAACGATGGCTCCAATTCCCGAAAATCCGAGACGAACAGTTTTCTGTCGACAAACCACACAAGAAACCCGCCAACAGCAGACTCCTCACCCTCGTTTTCCAGGCTCACTTTCTGATTTCGCAGCCTGGCGTGAATCCGGGCTTTGAGATGCCAGACAGGCGCTGTGTTCACTGCAAAAACGATGGCCACTACGCCAAGGATAGCGGCTGCCAACAAAATCAGTTCAGGCACGCCCTACCCCCCGAATCAGGTTCCAGATCATAAAGATCCCCAATAGCTGGAGACCTCCGGAGATCGTCAGCAAGGTATGCCCAACCTCGGATTGCAGAAGTTTCTCAGAAAACTGTTCATTAAGAACGACCATATAAACGGCCAGAGCCGGCGGTAATAGCGCGAAAACGACTGCGGTGAAGCGGGTCTCTGCGGTCGCTGCCAAAAACTCGCGGCGCAATTCCTGTTGGGAACGGATGGCCTTGGAGACCTCCTGTAAAATGGGGCGCACGGAGGAACCAAAGCGGGAAGACGTTCTAAGAGCGATGGCAATCTGTGTGAAAGCGGGGACCTGATAAAACCCAGCGAAAACATCCAGAACCCCCGTGTAGTCCCTGCCCTGGGCAACCGCATTCCGGAGCCTAAAGACGAGTTGGTCAAAAACAGGAGAGGCATCCGAGAACCCCAAAACCAGACTCTGTTCCACCGAGCGGCCAACAGTAATTGAGCGCAACATACTGTCCAGAATGCTAGGCAGCTCTTCATAGATCTGACGCCTTTGGCGCTCAAACTTCACACGCCAGATGGTTATCAACGCCGTTACCAGAAAAAAAACCAGGACCAACGCCTCCACCAGCCCCTGGCGGAGATAGACGGCGACGATCACCGCAGTGATCAATGCCAGCGCAAACACAGACTTGGTTGGAGAAACCCGGATATCCGCTCTGAGCAGGAGCTTTTGTACCGGTCCAAAGTCGATGATCGGCTTTTTGTCCTCGGCCACGGCCTCGAATACCAGCAGCCGGTTCCGAATTCGTTTCTTTAGATCTCGCCCCATCAGAATGCGACTGACCACAAGCTGAAAGACAATGATCATCAGCGCGCCAGTTCCGGCAAGCAGGCAGAGAAACAGGGCCAGCTGCTGGCTCACGTAACCTCCTCTCCGGATGTGTTCCAGGACATTTCCGGTGACCGGTACAAGGTTTCCATGTGGTAAGGGTCTGCCTTGGTGGGTTGAAGTGCCACAACCTCACTTACCAAGCGACGACCATTGGGCAACCGAGTGAGCTGAACCACCACATCGAGAGAAGACCCGATTAATCGAGCGATGGCACGCTCACCCGCATCGTAGCCATTGACGGCCAGAAGAGTCTCTATCCGAATGAGCGCATCTTTGGCGGAATTGGAATGAATGGTGCTCATGGAGCCCTCATGGCCGGTATTCATGGCCTGCAGCAGCTCAATAATTTCGCCAGAGCGAACCTCGCCAACAATTACGCGGTCAGGACGCATCCGCAAAGCGTTTACGATCAGGTCCCTTGCCGTGATTCGCCCGGTACCCTCGGTATTGGCTGGCCGGGTTTCGAGGCGCACAATATGGGGGTGGTTCAGCTGCAACTCCGCCGAATCCTCGATGGTAACGATCCGTTCGTCGTTAGGAATAAACTCACTTAACAGGTTCAGGATGGTGGTTTTACCTGTCCCGGTACCCCCGCTTACCAACAGATTCCGACGGGATTCCACGATATCTGACAACAAATCGAGGCACTCCCGTGTCATGGACCCCAGGTTGACCAGTTCGTTGGCAGTCAGATGTTTGCTGGAAAACTTACGGATCGACATTGACGGGCCATCAAGCGCTATCGGCGGGATAATGGCGTTCACCCGAGACCCATCCGGCAAGCGCGCATCCACCATAGGGCTGCTTTCGTCCAGCCTTCTACCCAACGGCGCCAATATGCGGCGAATAATTCGAATGACGTGATCATCGTCGATAAAACGAGTCTGCACTTTCTGCAACACACCCGAGATTTCGACAAAGACACTTTTTGCCCCATTGATCAGAATATCGTTGATCTGATCATCTGCCAGCAAAGGCTCAAGTGGTCCAAAGCCCAGCACTTCATCTACCATTTCGCGAACAAGCATAGCCTGATCGGCACTAGCCATGGGGATACGATGAGTTCCAACGTATTGCTCAACAACGCTCTGAATAAAGCGTGACACCTGGCTTCTTTCAGCCCGCTCGACCTCGATACCCTCTTCGTCCAGACGCTCGATCAGGTGGGTGTGCACACTTTTTTTGAGCAGCTGGTAGTCATCATCGATTCGATTAGCCATTGATCAGCCTTCACGCCCGCTTACGTTTTATCAGACTCAATCCGCCCGCGCCGCCCTTGCTATCTAAAAACTGCTCCAGCACGAAAATCTTCATGTGCTTTTCGTATTGGTTTCTTGCGGGCACCAGGGACATTGGAATTCCAGCATTGATCGCCTCCAGCCGGTACCGCCATTCCATAGGCAAAATCAGATCGCCACTACGCCCTAGTGTCTTCTGGACGTCTGCCATGGTCAGGCTGCTTTTCCTCTCGTAGCCATCAATGGCCACGAAAAGCCTGCATTGATCAGGCACCCACTCCGAACAGCCTTTAAGCAGTATGTCACTCGCCTGAAGCTGATCCACCGTGGGCTGGGTGACGAGGACAATATCCGAAATCTCCGCGCCCATGGCCTTGAGCCATCCGTCCACTGACGCAGAATCTATGCGAACTACCACGTAATCAAACAAAGAAGCGAGCTGTGTAATCGCGATGTATAAATCGGCCCCCAAATCGCCTTCAAGGGATTCTTTTGACAAACGCCCGGACAGCAACCTTAACCCCGGTGAGAACTCCTCTAGCGCAGTGTCAATGAAAGCCTTGTCAACAGAGTCGCCACGCGATACCACTTCGTTGAGGGTCAGGCGATTGAGATTGTCGAAATAAAAGGTACGATTCGATTCTGCATTGGTGTCCAAAGCCAGTATCGACTTGGATGAATCGTTCTCGCTGAGAGCCCAGACAAAGTTCTGGGCAAAAAAACGAGCATCAACAACAGGCGATGGCGAAGTGAGCAAGACCAGTTTGCCTCGCGATCCCTTGCCCCGACTTACCGAAGTGGTGGAATGGGCGACATCGGCCACTTTTCTGACGCGTTCACGCGCTGAATCCGAATCTATGCCGGTAATCAAGCAGTCACGAGCGCCGGCTCTCATGATATTTAGCAACAAATCCTGCGAAATGCGTTGTGACACGCCAATCAGATGCGCTTCGGGGCATGCCTTCTGAACGGCGTTAAATACCTTGAGCGCCCGGCTTTCGTCGTCATCGATGGCCACAATGACTACACCGGCCCCCGTCGCATTTACAAGGCGACTGATTCGTGACAAATCGGAGGAGCTAACGAATTCCAGGTTCCACTCAGCTTCCAGGACCCGCTCCAGCCAAACCCGAACACCGACTTCGTCTGCCACGCAAATAATCACGTCGTTCATATGAGCGCCCTTACCAGCTCAAGCCATTTTCGATCGGTTGACCCGCTTTCCCGGGATTGATCGCCATATCGACCCAGTCAGTACTGCTTTCTTGGTATTGGCGGCCAAAATTACGCACTTCCGCCGGTAGACGATTCATGGCCTCCACAAACCTCGGGGTGACTACCATGATCAGCTCTTTGTCTTCCGAAGATACTCTGTCAGATCGGAAAAAGGCGCCGAGGATAGGAATATTCCCAAGTCCAGGCAGCCTGTCACTGCTGTTAGCCGTACTCCGACTCACAAGGCCGCTGATAATGAAGCTTTGCCCCGGCGCCATCGATACCATGGTCTCTGTGCGGCGAATTCTGAGCCCTGGCACAGACACACCCGCCGTAGAGACACCGGACGAGAAATCGAGCTCGCTTACTTCAGGAGCTACCTTGAGTATGATCTGATTACGATCAATCACCGTTGGCGTCAGCGCGAGACTGACCCCGAACTCTTTGAATTCTATCTGAGTTTCGCCATCGCTCGCGGAAATAGGTATCGGGAACTCCCCCCCGGAGAGAAAGGTTGCGGTTTGCCCACTCAAACTCACCAACGAAGGCTCTGCGAGGGTGTAGGCAAATCCACCTGACTCAAGGGCATTAATCACGCTCAGGGAGCTGGCTCCGAAACTGAACAGATTGAATCCTTCCGCCTGAAGCGCGCCCGGGGCCGCTGGCGCTGAACCAGAAGCTGTCAGTGAGCCGGTACCGGGAGGAGCAATCGTCACGCCATTATTCCCTCCGTTAAACAATTTGGAATAATAAACACCGAGGGTGTTCAGTTCAGAACGATTGACTTCCACAATCCGAATATCGGTTTGTACCTGCATGGGCACGTCAGACCTGGCACTACTCCATTCGCTGACTTTGAACCGATTTACCTTCGGACTATCAA
Organism: Marinobacter sp. RI1; assembly: GCF_041155085.1. Taxonomy (NCBI): domain Bacteria; kingdom Pseudomonadati; phylum Pseudomonadota; class Gammaproteobacteria; order Pseudomonadales; family Marinobacteraceae; genus Marinobacter; species Marinobacter sp. RI1. Next base: position 1,897,136 of record NZ_AP031605.1, on the reverse strand, counting down.
TGCCTTCAAGCCAAACCCTCACTGTTGTTATTCCAGGAGACTCACCAGTTACTATCAGCTCGCTTTCTCCGGACGCGGTCACAGAAGCAACGCGAGGATCTGAGACAGAAATTTTTTCAAGGGGCTGAGCGAAGCTAAGGACTTCCTGCTCGCCCTCAGCTAGAGCGTATCTGGCTTCCGCTAAGGTAGCAGGTGCCACCACAGCAAAACCCATTCCCAAAATAGCGAAGTAGAGTCGCACAACAGGTGAACGGTTCGGCTTATCATCACTGAACATAAACACTCCTTTCAGCCGATCCTTCGAAAATCTGCACCTTTCGCCCCTCTGGTTCCTTACTCGCTCCACTCGGTCGCGACTCATCTGCGGATGCATCCACCGCCAGCTCTGATTCAGGCGCTGATGATGCCGGGCGTATCTCGGATAGGAGCGCGGTCAGCGGCTCATCAGACTCAGCCTCGCTTGCGTTAGTGCCGACAAAACTAAGCCTGGCTTCCGTAGACGCCAGTGCCAGCTTGGGCACTTGCTCTCTGGGGACAGATAACACGAATGTCTGGTTACGACGCTGACTGTCGCCTTCTGGATCCTCACTGGAGGACGTTGCCCCCTGAACGGCAAGCACTTTTACGCGCCTGAGAAGTTCCACCGAAACTGGCTCGTCCTCACCGTCGCCGCGGAAGCTGCCAAAGATATCCACATAGTCGCCAGGACGAACCAAGCCACCCACACTGCTCAGTGGGGTGAGATCCAGGGCCATGGCGCGCGCGCCTTCATCCAACAACGGCTGAATCCGGGTTGCAGACTCATAGACACTTGTTGTCAATAGTTCACCACTTCTGACGTCGCGCCGGACCGGTACATCGACAGGAACCGCATCTGCCGGAATCGCTTCGGGAATTTCCGTCGCCACTTCGAAAGACAGGAGCTGCTGAGGGCCTATGATGCCCCCGGCTTCGACTTTCTCGGTAACAAGCGAATAGGTGTGCGAAGGTCTTTGCTCCTGGGCCGGCGCATCAGCTGACGGGACTTGCGTACTCGGCTCAACTGATGACTGCGGCGTTACCAGCAAACCGTATAGACCGAGTCCTACAGCTGCTGACGCCAGCAAAACTGAGGGGAGCGCATACACAAACCGTGACTTCATCAATCGCTTCCTTTGCCATGTCGAGTCGGGGATTTTCTACCCTGCTTAAAAGGCGACAACAGAACGAGCAGTCAACGCATCTGGCAGTGGCGGAAAACGACCCAGACCAAACACGTTAACTTGAGGTAAAAACGGAGACTCTCCGGCAGCGGCCATCAGGGTACACTCAAGCAATTCAACGCCACCTTCGGATGCAACCACACAATCTCTCTGGACAATTCTTTCACCCGTTGCACTGGGCAACCTTTGAGCCAGAACCTCCAAAACCTGATTACTGTACTCTGAAGCATCTTGATTAAAGTCCGCCGATGCCCGCCTGTCCAGACTAAATACCGCCGCAGCTGCTCTGTCTACCGCCACTTGCATTTGAGCCTTATTGAAAAACAATACGCCATACCCTGCCGCACCATATATCAAGCCAACCAGAATCGGGAATATGAGCACGAACTCCAGAGAGACGACCCCCCTAGAAAACTTTCTGCGCATAACAACCTCCCGCTTTCTGACCCCTGGAGCAGCCGTTTCCGGCCTTATCGAAAGCTAATCAGAATCATTCTCCAGACGCAGCTTCTTGCACGTCTGTAAACAAACCTTCAAGCGTTGTTTGAATCGTCGTTGCAATTCCGTCATCCAGCGCAATAACTGCAATAAGTATGGCGATAACTACTGCACCAAGCATCAAGTATTCAAGCGATGACGCACCTTTCTGACGACCAGGGGAAACATCTTTAAAACGTGCGGGAGCTAAACATTTCTTTTTCATGACAGACCTCTCTTTTGGGAAGTGATCGCAACCTAATTATATTTACAACCAATACAAAGAAAAATTTGTATTGTACGATAAGACTAACACTTCCTGTATCCTAACGTTAGCGCTTAAAAGACTGTAATACAGCGTCACTTTTGCAAAACTTTGTAAAGTTATGAAGACGACCTATGTCTATTTGTGCCATCGACCATCACGCCAGAACTGCTCCAGACTCAACCCCCGTGCAACAACCTCCTCTTCTACGCTATCTTTCAATAGCTTGAATATGGGCAACCCACCGGCGGAGGCGGACCTGAAAATCATTGCTAACCTGCGCGCAAAAAACGGACAGTCTGTATCCGAATTCGCAAATTCATAACTCATAACTCTCGATGCACCAAAAAGAGGCGCCAATTGGCTTAACTTGAAATCCGGATCTTCCCGACTAACAGCTTCAAAGATCTCATGACCAGGAAGAGGCTCTGGCATAAACAAACTTATATCTTCAGGGTATCGGAACAGATAACGAAGCAAGACGGCAGTTGGCGCGTCGACGCGGCGATTGGGACGTTGACGGAAACGGTAAAACGCTTTTACTTGAAGCCCCAGCACCCAGTACGCCTCTGCACTCGTGAGACCGAAGCTTTCTCTGAACAAAGCAAACTGACTATCACTTCGACCAAGAATGGGACGGCAAAAGCGATTGTACTTCAGGAGCTGCTCCTCACTGACTTCATCATTCTTTGTCCATTTGCCCCTGGCAATGGCCTCTAATGGATCCAGATCCCGAGAACGAGCCTCATCACGAAGAACGCCCAGGTAATGCTCTTCAAACCACTCACCGAACTCCCTTGAGATCTGCGTCTGAAAATCGGTGTATACTTCATCTCCCATCCAGTCAGTCAATGAATCCTGTTCTCTTAACAACCCCCACCCGGATTTTTGCGCGAGAGTTCTGGGCAACTCTTCAGGCGCAGACTGCTCCCTGGCAGCATAGACCCCCAGCCACTTCCGAAAAACCTGTGCATACTTCCCCACAACCAATAGCTGAAGGCGCGCAACCGGGAGACCAGCATTCTGCACGCCAGCACCATCCTCTCCGAGCATTTTGTATGACGAGATATACGATCGTCCGAAAAGTGGTGCAAAGCTCGACTTACCAGTCGCCTTAACCCCGAGACGGCCATGCACTGAAGCGATAACGGGCTGAAGCAACTCGAACACCTCGTTACTCGAAGGTCTGAGAGGGATAGGTACCAGGTCCGGCGATTTCAATAACAGACGGACGAGAATTGCCTGACTCGGCCGTATACCTGGCAATTCAGTATCGTCCTCTTTCTCAACCTCTCCATCGGGCTCAGCCTCTAGATTTATGGAGCGACCAACAGTAAACACTGACGATTTAGCCCTTTTTAGCTGGCTAAGGCGATTAAGTGGTACATTCATCAAGAGCGCAAGATCCAGATCCTTGACCTCACCTCCTCCGAGATAGCTCTCAAGAACTGCCTTCAGGTTCATTAACGTGCGGCCACTGATGGGCTCTGACGGGTGAGTCAACTCATTTTTGGACATGCGATACGTCTCTGTTTCTATGCCTGAAGCTTTTTTCATGGCATTGGGTCACAATATCCCAAGCTCATGTTCTATGTTTTATTTTTCAATGCTACCATGCGATCTTATATTAGGAATTTGCGAATAGCACCATTCTTTCTGACGTTTCAATACTGAACCAAGGTGGCGGCAACCGTGTCTGCAATTGGAACCAAAACATTCTTTTTTTTCGACGGTGACCAGCAGCCACGCACCTACACGCTCGATCATCCGGACTATTTCCAGCACCCGGACTTACAGCTTCCGAAGCAAGGCGTGACCTTTCTTTACGGCAACAAAGGCCCAGGCAGCCTGATCGGGGCGGCTGTCAGAGAAAGCGCCTCCACCGGTCGCGGCGTTTGTTTTGCTGACGTCAAAGTTGATATCGGAGAGTGGGACAGCAACAAACAAAAGCTGGACACGTTCGATACTTGTCGATTCCTGAATCTGCCGCTGCGGGCCAACAAAGAAGTTCTCAATGATGTTAACCGTCACTGGAATCACTGGCTGGACGAGGAATTCCAACCACGAGAGGACTTTCCCAGAAAACCTTCTTACCGCATGGATCTGCTTGATCGCCTGATCGAGATTGAACCTTACCGACATCTCAACGCAATCGCCTTCGATGCTCACACACGGTTTGGCCTGGCCAAGTTTGTAACGGTGTTTAATCTGAATGCCATCCTTTATGATGAAATCAGTGTGATCCCTCCCCAGACTCAGCTCATAATCCAGCTCCCCTCTTAATCCGCTACCGAACGTTTGGGTCTACACTATAGCCGTATCGCAGCTGATCGAATTTTGATCGCAAAACATTGTTAAACACTATTCATTTATCGCACAATACAACTTATACTATTTTCTGCGTATCGCTCAAAGGAGAGAAACCATGCGTAAATCCTATCTGGCAGCCCTGTGTACCGCCCTTTGCGTTCCAGGTGTCGCTAACAGTTCCGAGAACTTCCCTCTCAGCTACACCTCCATTGGCCTCGAAGGGAGTTATGTGGACTCCGGTAACTCCGACGATAAATCTACTGCCAAGGACAATCTGGACAACTATTTTGAAGGAGGGCTGAACCTGACTCATCAGTTCAATCCGAACTGGAGTGCCCTGCTTCAGGGCAGTTATGCAGAGCCCGAAACCCGGACAACCAACCTCGATACTGAGTTGATGCGTTTTTCTGCAGGAGGCCGCATACATCCGGCAAAATTCCGATTGGCTGATTGGCGCCCCTTCGGTGGCCTGGGTTACAGCTACACCGATATTGAAGTTGACAATGGTGGCGACAAAACCGAAGACGCCATCTACCTGGAAGGCGGATTCCAAAGGATGCTCGCCCCACGCTTCCTGTTTGAGGCTGGTATAAGAGCTCGGACTGAACTTGAAGATGGATATGTGGACGGCCAGTATTTCGCGGGTGTGCATTATCTCTTTAACCGGGAATATCCCAAAGCCCCCCGACCAGCTGCCGTTACAACCTCTCGCCCGGCCGTTGTAGCACCGCCGAAAGATACCGACGGAGATGGTGTAATCGATGATCTGGACAAATGCCCGGATACACCACAAGGTGCCCTGGTTGATTCTGATGGGTGTCCGAAAGAGCTGACCAAAGAAATTCGTGAAACGCTATATGTCGAGTTTGAACTCGACAAAACCTTGGTTCGCCGGCAGTTCTTCCCGGAAATCGGCGAACTGGCGAAAGTAATGAAACAGTATCCCACTTCCACCATTTTGCTCGAGGGTCATACCGACAGCACAGGCAGCTCCAGCTATAACCAGAAATTGTCCAAGAGCCGCGCGGATGCAGTCATGAAGGTGTTGATCAATGAGTTTGGCATTGATCAAAGCCGGATTACGACCTCCGGTATGGGAGAGTCTCAGCCGATCGCCTCAAACGAGTCTGCCGAGGGACGTGCCAAAAACAGGCGAGTAGAAGCCATCGTTTCTGGCAAGTACTCAGAAATACTGAAAAAATAATTATTGCGAGGGAACTATCATGATTTCATTCAAGCACTCAGTTCTCGCGTTGGGCGTAGCCTCAACGTTTGCCCTTACCGGCTGCGGCGGCGGTGGCGGCGGTGGCCCTAGTGATCCCCGCCTGGATATTCCGGAAGACCCGGGCACCCAACCGAGGGATGAGACCGAACAGCAAGGTTTTTGTTCGTCTTCTACCACCAGCTTCGCTGTAACCGAGTTCGTACCTGCCGATGGCGCTACAGACGTCGCCGTAAACAGCAACATTCGTATCACTTTTAACGCAAATATTGATGCTGATAGCGTCGACGGTAATGTCCGTCTATTGATCGACGGCACCAACCCGATTGCATTGGAAGAAGGCAGCCCAAGGGTTGTGGGCCGCTCCATTGTACTGAACCCACTCGGTGATCTGGCTGCAGACTCTACATTTACCATTCGCGCAGAAGATGGGCTTCGCGCTGACTGCGACGGAGAGAACCGCAAGGCACTCACCTCTGCTCAAACTTCCAGCTTTTCAACTGGGGCTGGCGGCGAACAGGATACTAATGGACCTACTATAACGGCCTCAAGTCCTGAAACCGGTGAATCATTGGCGCCTCGCGACACAAGACTGTTCGTAGAGTTCGATGAACCCATCGACCCGCTCTCGGTGAACGAGACGAATTTCGTCGTGACTCAGCTTGACTCTCAAGGCAACGAAGTCGGCACAGTCTCTGGCGCCCTTAATCCGGTCGGAAACTCCATTGAGTTCACGCCGGATTCAAACCTGAGCGGACAAACTTTCTATAAGTTTAATGTTGGCACCAGCGTTACCGACCTTGCAGGCAATACTCTCACGGCCGAGGGGGAGTTCACCTTCCGAACAGGTGGTCTGGTACTGGCATTGAATGATGGCGTTGTCAGCCAGATCCCGCTTCTGGGCGATGGACTTAATCTTCTGGGCGGCACCCTGCTTGATCCGCTTGCTTTTGGGGATTCCGAGGATGGACTTAGCAATCTCGACAACGCTCTGATTCTTCAGATTCCTTTGGTAGACGGGCTACAAGACCTGGCAAACGGGGGTGCCCCAAACTTTACAGCACCAGACTTTACACCAGTTAACGGTGTTGATTTCGTGGAATTCACCTCAGCGGCTATCGCCGTTTGTGATCCGAAGTCCTATACCGAGCTTCAGGATGGTCGGCCGAGCGTTGACTGTACCTTGGCGCTGGATCTTGGCCTTGATGTGACTGAACTGGCCTCTCTGGCCGACGCCTTTACCGGTGGAGACCCCTCGCAGGTTCCGGATCTGTTGCTTGGCCTGTTCGAAGGTCTTGCTTCTGGTGACCTGTCTGCCTTGCCACCGGAACTTGCCGGCCTGTTTGAGCAAGATGGCTTGGGCATTTCGCTGAAGCTGGTTGACGATGACGGCCTGCCACTGCCAACGCCACTTGAGGACGCTCTTGTCACAGTTCTGGACACGGTTGGCCAGCTGCCGGTTCTGGGGACTCTGGTTGATCAACAGGACGGCAAACCTCTGGTTGATGTCGGTCTACTCGAAGGTGAGTTGCTGGGCGTCGCGGCCGGAGATCTTGTTTCAATCGGCTTACTCTCCGGTACAGAGGAGTTTATCGGGCCCAATGGCATTCTTAATCTTGGTGGCGCCCTTTTCGACACGCTGCTGGAGCTTTCTCCCATCGACTTCGGTGGTGGTGAAACGCCGGCTCCGGGAGACCTGCCTTTGATTGGTGATTTGCTGACATTGCTGGACGCCGGCAACTTCTTTGAAGGCGGCTTCGACCCGGCCAATCTTCCAATCATCGGGTCCTTGGCGAGCCTCTTTGAGATGGGCGGCGACTTTGCTCCGGAAGATATCCCCGTTATCGGTGAGCTTCTGTCATTGTTGAACCCGGAAACCCTCACAGAAGGTGACATTCCCGTGATCGGAGGCTTGATTGATCAGCTCCTGGCGCTTGGACAGGACAGCCCGCTTCAGGATCTACCGCTGGTTGGTGACCTGTTAGGCTTGCTCGAGTCCGGGGCCGGAGACAGCCCGTTGGGTGACATTCTGGACCCCTCTGCACTGGGCAATATTCCTGTACTCGGCCCTGTACTGGACGGTCTGCTCGGGGGATTGTTTGGAGCATTGCCGAGCTGATCATGAACTGAATACGGCGCAATGAAAAGCTCTTGCGCCGTATCAAGTTCGATGCAATAAAAAAACCGCCAGCCGGCGGTTTTTTTTATTGCATCAACATTCAGTTCAGAACACCATCACGCATCAGAATCCACCATCTTTTCCAGTAGTTGCAACGCAAGTTCTCGACCAGTCTCCGCCAGAGGAATAGTCTTTGCGGCTTTTTTAAAGCCCTGCTTTGTTGCGAGCCATTGATAGCTGGCATCCGTGCCCATTGGGACACCGTTAGAGCTCAGCATCACCACAATTTCGCCAGTATGCACGTCCAGAATTTCCACCAGATAACGCTCTTCAGACAGTTCTCGAAACACGAGCAACAAATCAGCAAACTCACCAAGCGATCTCATTTCCAGCCTGCGCTGATCCGGGGACAACCTCGAAAACTCACCGGTTTCCAACCGATTGTCCGTTATCCGCATGATCGATGCTCGATCCAATACCTTCACACCCGCAGCATTCAATTGCTCAACCAATCCTGATTGCAGCTCAAATGCGGGCTTTGGGTCATCTCTCGCAGAGCGCACCCTGAATTCAGCTTGCACAGCGCTCTGATTATTCCATTCCAGCTCTCGCCCCGCCGAGGTCAGTGCGCCGCGTTCTGAAGCGACTCCCCTCTGAGCGCTTTGCCAGTCACTAACCTGGTCGTCAAAGACACGATTCCAGAACACCGCCATTTTCGGTTTTTTATCCCCATAAACCCGATCGAACCGCCTCAGAATGGTCTGCGCATCAGTCACTCTCTGCGGCTCCGAACCCTGCTTGTCACGGGCCTCGATAGTGACTGGCTGCTGAGCCGGCGCCAGCATGGGCGCAGTTTGATGCAGAGCCTCAGCCGAAAAACTCGCATGAGGTGTCATCATTGGAATCCAGGCTGCAAAGAAAAGCTTCCTCATCGGCCCAGCTCCCTTATCTCAACCCTGTACTGAAGGGGTTGTGTCGATGTAGAAAGTTCCCGATAGGTTTCCAGACTATTGGCTGGCACCGTCAATCTTTGCCAGATTGGCCTGACATCTGCGGGAACGCCATCGCGATCAAAAAACTGTGTTCTTGCTTCAACCTGATAGTCAAAGTCCGTATGGTTTCGCAGCACAACATAAACTTCTGTTGTACCTGCAGAGGTCGGTCTCTGCCCATGCTGAACCAGTGACAGCCGATATCTTTCACCATCCTCGAGATAGCCAAAGCCTCGCGACCAACGCCGGTTCAGGTCATAGTCGGTAAAGACAACGGAATTCATCGAGACCGGTTCTGTACGACCGGAAAGATCGGTACTGTCAGACGCTTTATGCGTCGAACAACCAGACAGAAGGGTCATGCTAATCGCAAGAGCGAAGAATGATCTGGAGGTGCCTTTCATGGTCGAACTCCTGTATTGGGACGACGGGAGGTGGCAAATGCCACTCCAGCGCCATTTTCGTCAGCAGTAACAGTGGCCGTATCGGTCAAACCAGGCACCAGGCTGCCCTGCTTATCGAGAAAGCGTACCGGGATCGCATCACCTGCAGTCGCCTCAATCGGGCTTATGTGAATCGTATCCGGCAGGCCGCGCCAGTACCTGACGTCGGCTCGCACGTTCGCAGTCGCAGACATTCCATCGGCCGCGACACTGATCAGGCTGAGAGCCGCGAAACCGACGCCCAATCCACCTCCAGCAGCAGCGCTAACACCTGCAAGGGTCGCGTCCTGCGTAACAACGCTGAGGTTCGTGCCGACGGCGCGAGTGTTTTCCTTGAACTGGATCTGGCCATCAACAATCCTGTCAATTGCTCGCCCTCCTCTGGTTGAAGCCTGGAAGAACAGATCTTCGACGGGATAAACTGTTTGCCATTGCCCGGCCTTAAAGAATTGAGCCGCGACATCGTCAAATCCCTTTCCTCGGCGGTAAACCAATTGGTAGTGCCCCACCCCATCTCCCAGCTTTCTTGGCGACAGCCCTGTTTCAACAATTAACAGGGTGTTGTCTGAACTTTGCGGGAGAGGCGCATCTGGCCGGTAAAGCCGAAACTCCTTAAAATGCTCTTGCGCCAGTTTTTCATCCCCCATCCGCAAGGCACACCAACCGGCAAGATAGAGAAATGCTGCAAAATCAGAACTGTTCTGCTTCTCTTCGGCGAAGGCATCTTGCAGAAGCCCCGACATAAAGCTTGCTCTCGCGTTACCATAATCGGCGACCTCCAGATAGAGCAGGCCCAAATAGAAATACACCATGGCACGCTCGTATGGCTCGCCTTTAAAGTCCTTTTCGGCTTCTTCATACCAGATACTTCGGGCCCGACGTGCTGCTTCGTTGTCCGAGTACACGCTTTCGATTTCGATACGCGCCTGTTCCAGGGTTTTCATTGCTTCATAGCGGTAGCCAGCACGATACGCGGTAATTCCGATCTCCATCAGGTTGAGGACTTTGTTTCGTCTCCCTTCCTCAAAAAGATTTCTGAAACCGGCCTGCAAAACGACCGGCTTGCTCTCGACAAATTGTCGCTCTGTTGGACCAAGCACATCGCGATCATATTCCTTCGGAACGCTCGCGCAGCCTGAAATCCCCAAAGCCAACGCACCTAAGAACAGAATCGGCCATCTGTTTCTATCGATAGACCACGTTGTCACGGGCAGCTTTCCTCATTTCATATAGACCACTCCAGACGATCGTGCCGAGCTCCAAGTCGACCATTTCAAAACTGACCTGGCTATAACGGGAGCGAGTGCCGGTGTCTCGGTCAATTGCATCAAGTGAGGAGACGCGACCACCTAACCGGAAGTCAGCACCAGCCTGGGCAGCGGTTTGGCGTATCGTTCCACCATCAACTGCGCCATCTCGTTTCAGATCTCTCTCTTTCTGCACCATATCCGCAAAATGACGCCCCACGAAAACCATCCGACCATTGGCGGCTCGGTTCAACTCGATACGAAGTCGATCTGTCAGGAGGTTGGTATTGATTACCGATGAGCTCTCATTCCGCAGATATTCGCTATCAACAATGATCCGGGCGGGTGTCGAGCGTCCCGTCAGGATCGGGTTCGCAAGCATGTCCCTCATCATCTTGTCTGTCATGGCCACGACATCCTGGCTTTCAATACCAACGCCCCCGACACTGCCAGTGCTGGTCACATCCTCATACACAGTGGGTTTGCCTTCGACATTCTCGATTTTCCCGGAACAACCCGACAATGCGAGAAGGACCGCCGCTACACCGCAACTCTTAATCATTAAACTATCGAATAACATAAATAATTTCTCCGTGATCGTTACTGAGCTTGAGCGAGGGCGTTGGTCAGCTCCGGATAAATCTGACCGGTGGCCGCGATCGCGTCCGTGAAGTTTTCTGTGTGGCCGTATTTAGCCGTCAGATAACGCACCATCGATTCAATATCATCGAAGCTCCGGTCTGATGACGCCCGTATCATTTCCCAGCCACCGGAAGCGCTGATGGCGGCTTCACGTCCTGTCGATTTTCCAATCTCGGCGCCAACAGCTCCCCCAATAAAACCACCGATAAACGGTACTTGCTCAAGTGCTTTCTCACCGACATAGGCTCCCGCCGCCGCACCCAAACCGGTGCCAACGGTGGAACCGATATTGGCGTTTATCGCGGAATTGACCCACTCAGCGAGCACATCATCACTCGTGTAAGGACTGAGGTATTTACCCTGATTGTCCGGCCGAACCAGCTGCTCTATGAGCTCTGCCTCAGTCGGAATACGAATATTCCCCTCGGCATCACGTAATTTGCCCGTTCTCGCGGCAACGAGGAGTGCGCGGGGTGGTTCGTCATTAGTCATCCGATCAACGAGACCCGAAGGCAAACCGCCATCCTTGAGGATATTCCGATGAGACTGAGTCAGGTGGCGATAATGGCCGTGTTGCAAATCGGCCGACTGCGATGGATAAGCGTTCAAAATACGGATGAGTAATTCGTCTTCCTGGGCTCCCTGGTTGAGTGCCGTGTGTAGATCCAGCCCCCTAAGGCCTTCGGGACCAATAAGCCAGGCTTGGTGCTTCTCTGGCAGCAAGGTGAGGTACCCGGGAATACTCAGGTTTTCTGCGTGGTATTCCAGTTCCTGATCCGCTGGAGCCATGGAGATCAGTTGTTGAATGACCAACGGGCGATAGATCGAGTCTTTCCCCGGTCCGGCCATAAACTCAGCAATTTCTTCGACTGTTTTGGGATTGATAGACTCAAACGTCGCGCGCTGCTTCTCTACCTCGGCCAACACATTCTTTTGATGTAAGCCCTCGGCTATCGTACGCGCTGACTGTTGTTCACTTTGCTCGTCGTTGAGCGAACCCAAAAACAACATCGGGGTTGGAAAATACAGCGACAAATATCCATCAACAGCATATTCAACGCGGCTTTCCAGTAACGTTGTTCCCTGCCACTGTATGGAGTAGATGTCGGCATAGCGATTCTGTTCATGATATGGAATCAGCGACAAGGTCAACATGTATCCCAGAAAACTCAACCCGTTAAAATCGGTAACCCCCGACTTGATCGTTGTTCGTGAAATGAACACCTCGGGCAGAGATGGGGACTCCGGGACTAACCACGATGGGGATTCAGCCCCAACCACACTAAAAGGAACTCTCGCACTGTCATTCGATGGCGCACTGATGCTGCCCAAACTCTCCCGATCAAGCTGGTACACCTGACAACCGGAGAGTAAAAACAACAGTAAAAAGCACAGGGGTTTAAGCGAATACTGGCCAAGAGCACTGGGCCATGGTCTCCGCCCATGTTTGCTTATCTTCATCTGACTATTCCCATTCATTGAGACTCAGAAAACATAGTATGAATTGTGTTATTCGATAATTAATTCAATAACGAAAATGGTGGAAAAGCAAACTTTTTGCGAAAATTCCCTCTACCCCATGTCCAGATTGGACGGAGGCAGAGGGATGCCAACAGATTGGATTAGAAAGCCAGGAATTAAAGCTCGCTATTGTGAGCTGTGGGTATTTGTTTGATCGGGAAAGAAATAAAGTTCAGGTTTACGCCTTCGGCAGGTATCTGAAGAGGTATATTAACCACTCCCTCGGCTGTCTGCGGCGCATCACAACCCGGGTCGACAAGACACGCCAGGCTTCCGATAAGGTTGCCTGCGCCGGCACCCAAGCCATTGATGGCATCGATCAAATCGCCGATAAGCGGCAAATCGCTGAGCACAGGAATTCTTACATTCACATTGACACTCAGATCAACCACATTCTGGGAGATGAGTGACACCTGCATACGACCATCATCGAAGAATCGGATGGGGCCTTCGAGCTCCAGTTCTATGGGCTTGCTGTACAAGTCGTGTGTCAATAACTGGGCGGCAGGGAGGCTCAGATTCGGTGCATCAAGGAGCAACGGAGCGACTGTTCTGAAGCGCGTTTTCCCATTCTCATCCTCAAATATCTGACCACGCAGGAAGCCCACCGGATTATCTTCAGACGGTTCCTGATAGCGCATTCTGAGGATTTGCGGACCTGTCGCTTGCTCTCCCAGCCCTTGCAGGAAAACGCTGGCGCTGGTGGCTGCCAGCTGAGTGGGATAGAGAATGACATCCACAGCCTCTCCATCCTCCGGTTGCGGCTGCACCGGCCCAACCACATCGGTGTTCAAGGCGAAGGTTTGATAGATGAACTTGTTCTCCTGGCAATCGCTGCCTGGCTCACACCCTACACTGGCTGCGACCGGAACGCCCAATGCGCTGGCGTTTCCGCCTTTCACCAGGAGCTTTGCGGCGTTCGGTGAGGGCTTGAACTCCGAACTCCCCGGAGCCACGGGCTCATGGTTGAATGGTTCCAGGCAATCGCGGCCGGCCAGGCTGTCGCAGTCCACGATGAAGTTGGAATTGGTATCACGCACCGGCAGATTGCGAAGCGGTGTATAGACAGCCGTTGTACTTTCATCGCCACGGAAAACGATTTCCAGATCCGGCCCCCCAAGGTCTTCAGGGTCTACCAGAAGATCCGTTTGGAGTGGCAAGCCGAGTTCTGAACAGATGATACTCTCCAAATCACAATTGCCGTTTGTAGAGCTGGCAAGCGTATACCGGTAGTGAACGCCGTGCTGCCAGGGCATATCCGGGAAGAAGCGAATCCTCTGGTTGCTGAACTCCAGCCGACCAGGCACGTTTTCAACTACTTCGCCCTGATCATCCAGTTTCTGAACCAGAAAGCTGCTGCCTAACTGGATGCTGTCGGCATCCATGGACTGGGAAAATACCACTACAATAGGTCTGTCGGAGGGCATCGGAGTGATTGGCAACTCGTCGCCACGAGGACCATCTGGCGCTGCATCCACGCATTTTCCGTGACTGCCATCCGCTAGATTTACACCTGTGGTTACACAGGGATAGCCGGGGTATGTCGTTAGCGGAAGCGGTGATGCAACAGGAACCGTTTCTGGATCGCCGAGTTCTGGAAGCTCAAACCCGAGACTCAACGAGGGGCTGCCATTGCCCGCAAGATCAGTAAGATCCGAGTTAAGCTGCACGCTATAGGATACGCCATGGCGCAGTCCACCCTTTGGATTGATGGTTACGGTCGTTCCGTCAACCATTTTGGTACTCTCGATACTGGCTCCAGCGTTGTCGATAAGCCTGACACCATCGGCCACCGATGATCTCAAAATCGGTTCATCAAAATTCAGAATGATCGGATCTCCCGGCCGGTGCATCTGGTCCCGATTTCCGGGGAACGCGCTGTCATCACCAGGCATCCAACTGATCAGCTCTGGGCCGGTTACATCAACTGAGCGCTCTTCACGTGCCTGCATTTGAGCATCGACCGAAGTATCGGCCTGAATCTGAAACGCAATTGTTGAATCGGTGATTTCCTGGCCGAGCAAATCAGGCTCTACAATGCCAATGGCATCAATGACCAGGATACCGTCCTCCACAAGCGCAATTCCCACCAGCTCGACGTGAAGCAGATCCTGCGACAACGAGGCATTGGGCTGTGCCGCCTCGGTATTCATGGCAACATCCATGAAAAGTCGAACGTGTCTCGGCGCATTTCGATTTGAGGTGTAAGGATTGGGCAACAGAAACCCCGTCGCGTCCGATGCCATAACGACATTGATATCGCCAGTTTTCTGGAGCACGCCGGTTTTCTCGTCAATCACCGGCACAGTGCCATTGACTCTCACCGGAAGTGAGCTACCCACGAGCTTACTGCCACGAGGGATTCGTAGAGGTAACGCTTCGTCTTCTTCAAAACTCGGCGCAAACGCCAATTCCGTAAACAGGCCACCCAGCGAGGTCGAGCGATCGGTTGTCCCCTGCAACACTGAGTTCAGAATCACGCCATTGATAACCTGCCCATTCAGTTTGGAACTCAACAGTTCGCCACCTTGAGCGGGATCGGTCGCGTTCTGGAACTGGACAGCCGTCGGTTCCGTTGCCCGGGCGACGAATGTTCGGTTGGTGGACAGTTCTTTTCCTGTGATCGAGGGAAGATTGGTTACAGACAATGTATACCGACCACCCGCCATGAGCTTGTCGTCTGGCGAACCGCACTGATCAAGTTGCCCGGTCACACAGGGGTCGACCGTTATTCGGCGATCCTTAACCAGCACATCTGACGCAATGACATTGCTATTGGCATCCAGTAGCTGTATCCGACCTCCAAGGGCTCGCCAATCCGGATGCACCGGTTCGGTGAGTTCCAGCCGGAACGCGGACAAGTCGGTAGGTTCAAAAGGAGATCCCGGAGCAGGAATCATCGAGGCAATAGTGAAACCGTTTCCCGTGGAATCCAGCTTGGCAATGCCGGTTAAACCTCCCCGAGTATGAAATTGAATACCCGGCTCGCTGTTCAGGGTGCTCTGCGGGTCAGGGATCAACCGACCATCCCTTGCTTCGACCGGTTCACGAAACGTGACCGTGTGTTCAAAGCCCAGATCCAGCTCTGTTTCCGGGTCGAGGATGATGCTTCTGCCACCATCAACTGAGCGCGCACTGAAAGCGATCGGCCCCTGGGATCCCAGTATCTCAACGCTCTCCTGAACAGAATTCAAACTGACGGGGACGTTAAACCTCAGTACCAGATCAGCCACCGGACTGACGTTTCGCTGTCCGTCTGCCGGGTACGAATAAACAAGCGATGCAGGGCCGTCTATGGGTTCACCTGTTTGCGGATCAACCGGCGTATTCAACGTTTGCTTATCACTGCCGCCGCCACAAGCAGCAAGTCCGGCAAACGCCAGAAATGAAAAGTATCGAATTTTCATAGCTCACCCCTTAAAACTTCAGCGTTACGGAAGCGCTGACTACATGAATGTCGCCATCAGCTTCTACCGATGTTTCAGTTTGATTCCCTGCAGCGTTTTCGCTGACGATCGTGAAATCACGCTGCAACAAGCGCTGGTACTGGTATCCAATATCCAAGCGGACGGGGTAAGCCAGAATGCGTGTTTTGTCATAGAGCGCAGTAATACCAAGGCCAACAATTGCACGATCCGTATCCAGATAATTCAGGTCCGGGTTTCTGGTGGTTTTGAGGGGAGACTCTTCGTAAGCCACGCCGGTTGTCAGCAAAAAGTGTTCGCTGAGCCGGTAATCCGCACCAATTCGGGGTATGAGAATGTCATCAAACTCAATCCGCTGTGCGGGCGATAGTTCATTCTGATCTTTGATTGTATCCCGTCCAAACTCGTCTTCAAGTTCAGACCACATTTGTTGTTCCAGGGTGCCGCCAACCCGCCAGTTTTCCGAGCGATACTGCAGCCCCACAGCGAAGGTCTCCGGCTGAAAGGAATCAATTGTGGCCACGGCGATGGTCAAGCCCGGGTCGGGAATGGTTTGATTTACAATGACATTCGAATCAACGGAGGTGGATGACGCCGACTTGGTACGGTATGCCAGAGCCAGTTCCCAACCATCCAGAAAGCAAGCTTCGTCACAGAACAGAGTGGCAGGCGTAACGGTAGTGCCCAGGATGGCTTTCAGTGAGGGCTCAGCGTTTACAGAGAGCTTCTCTTTTGATGTTTCCCCGCCCAGCGTAGATGTTGCCTGAAGGTTGGCTGCCGCTTCCAGGGTAACTCGAGCCGATGCCCCTACCGAGACACCCCCAATGATTTCCGTTGCGCCACCCACATTCAGGAAAAGTGGCTCTTTTCCAAACTGAAGAAACTGGCCTTGATCAGAAGTCTCTGATTTGAACGCCAGCATCTCTTTGCCATATTTTTCGACGCCCAGCATTAACCCCAGATAGATGGGTTTCTTTGCCCGGGTCAAGGAACTTAAATTGGTTTTGAAGCCCAACAAAACGTGCTGGGACGGGGAATCCGCAAGCACATCTCCATTGGCATCGGAGCGCGAGGCACGAAGCTCCTGCTCCGAATGCAGAATGCCGGCGGTCATCTCACCGCGTTCATCGGCGGTGAGATAGGAAGGGTTATAGTAAGTGGCTGACGCCTGCTCACTAAACATGGA
Source organism: Marinobacter sp. RI1 (assembly GCF_041155085.1). NCBI lineage: Bacteria > Pseudomonadati > Pseudomonadota > Gammaproteobacteria > Pseudomonadales > Marinobacteraceae > Marinobacter > Marinobacter sp. RI1. The sequence goes on along the minus strand of NZ_AP031605.1, from coordinate 1,880,085 downwards.
CAGTGCCTGAGCCGAAGCCAGATCTGTCGGAAGGAGCCCGTAGCTGGTTCCAAGATTCCCCATGCTGGCATTGGCCGTTCCGGTAGCAAGACAAAGACAAGCCAGGACTGCTCCACTCTTCGCTTTTTGTTTTGCAAACATCTCAGAGATTTCCTTTATTGTTTTAGGTAAATGCGTATTTTGATCGCCGAACGAATCTTGGATCTCGATATAGAGCGACTCCCCGGCGCGCCACAATTAAACTATAGTATAGTATAATTTATACTGTCTATACCTGATGACCGTCACCTTGGCTCCGGAGCGGCGCGCTCCCATGAAAGCGCGCCAGTTGGGTTTACCTGACAGACTGAAAAATGGTGGGGCCCTCACAGACACCCGCGTTCTCGTACCCGGAATCGACAACGGTACCGATCCAGGTATCGAGCAATTGAACAGCCTCTTTATGAGTCACACTTTTGGCGATCGGCGGCATTTTTCGCTGAGGGTCTGTTTCCTCTTCCAGTCGGCAGGAAACGATAGAATCCGAGGGTTCTCCGGGTACAACAACATGCTGGCGCCCGCACGACCCACCCCCGGTGGCGGTTGGCTTTTTACATATGCCGTAGCCCGCATCGATGGTTCGATAATGATCGAGATAGTAGCCTGTATTCGAAGCGGCACCTTTATCGTTGTGACAGTGCTGACAATTAACCTCCATATATGCCCGCAAACGCTTTTCTATATCCTCTGCAGAACCCGCTGTCGCGCCACTGTCTCCCGGCACCTCCCAATGAGGTAACCGTTCGATGCTCGTCGCTATACCGCGCCCGTCAATACTCGTCGCAGGCAGATTCGTGAGGAGGCCCCTGTCGGCCCAGGCCTTCAGTTGATTGACTTGAGGAAATCCGCCCTGGCCCTGGAGCCCCATAAACCCGGATTCCGGGCGATAGGGGCGATTCAGGTTTCGAGGCTTCGGGCCGATGGGCGCGGCTCCCGCCTCAAGGTCGTCATTGGCATGACACGTGATGCACTGATTGGCATTAGGAATGGCATAACTGTCTGTAGCGCCAACCATCAGCTTTCCCGTTTGCTGGTTGGTGTAATGCCAGCTCACACTCCTGGTTTCGCCACCGGGCACCAGGGTTGCGACCGCATCGCCATCGCCGGAGATTGACCAGCTGTACGCAAGCCCCGCCCAATAGGGCTTGCCGCTTTCAGCCACGCGCTTTATCAACAGTCTGGTTTCAACGAGGCTCTCTGTGCGCTGGGCTTCATCGGTGAATGCGAAAGTCTTGGCCAGGACAGTGCCTACCGGGAAATGAATAGTGCCATTGACATTCCCTCCACCTTGACCATCAACGTAAACGGCTTTGGTGCCGGGCGGGATAAAGGCAACACGATACTTGGTTGCGTAATCGGAGAAGAGCTTGGTGTTCAGGACGTAGGGGACACCACCCTCGTTCGGCTGACTTCTCGGATCCTCGGCATCTTCGAACAGGTTATACTGTTCCAGCCTCGGGCAATCCACGGCCAGAGCAGGCCTGTTGATATGGCCCTCTTCTACAGGACCCTCACATAATTGCTTCACAAACTCTTCAGAAAAGGCCGGATCAATCCCTCCACTTGGCTCGAATGGCGGAATGGTGACTCTTGGCAGGCTGGCCAGGGTGCTGCCGTACCTAGCCTCACAGTTGTGCTGTTCTATATCCGAGTCTGCGAAAAACTCGGTAGGCCCGGTCAAGATGGATTGAAGGCCATCCCATGACAGAACCCCTGCGTCTGCATCTACCACAGCAAATAGCAGTTCCAGGCCTCGGGTACCGTGGAAGTTCATGTAGGCAAGGCTGTCACTGGAGAGATCATTGTCATGTATACAAGATCCCCACTGCGGCCGCTTTCGATTACCATTGGCGTCAAATTTGTAGGCGTTGTAGACACACTGGGGATTGGGATGCTGGTTGGTGTGGATCGGTTTGCCGTTGTCCTTTCTGGGAACGGGTTGGCCATTTGCGTCGACGGGATAGGGACAGTCTTCATCCAGTTCATCGAGCAAACCGTCCCACACGATATGTGCGCCCTGCCCCGGCCGTGCAATGTTTTTAACCCCGATCAGTGTGGGCAGGACCGTTTCAACTTCTCCCTCTACCAGTACTTTTTGCAAGTCCGGAGCCGGCAAGCTGTAACCGGAGTTTTTCATCACGTTGCCGTGTATGTGCAACCCTTCGGTATAGGGATCAAGTTTCTTGTCTGACGTCTTGCCTTTCCCGTCAATCAGCTCGTAACTGGTGTGAATGATGGCGGCGGTACTGTGGTTTTCGAAAAGGTTGTTGTACACCTCTATGTTGTCGTAACCCAGAGTGATAAATCCGGTGCCACGGGGAACTGCAGAAACAAGGCCGCTGTGAGCAAAATTGTAGGTATTGTTGTTTCGTGCCACGTTGTTAAGCATGACCGAGGTATCGCCGTACTGCGTGATGTTTTCGAGATCGTAGATCAGGAAACCGCCGGTGTTGCACTCAGCCAGGTTACTGTCATATTCGCCTCCCTGCACATTCTCAATTTCGAAACCCATGACGTTATAGGCAGCGCGGCTGTTTCGGATGATGGCCGTGTTAGTTTGGCCCACGTAGATACCCGCATCAGAAGCCCCTATGGATTCCGAATCGGCGACCAGGATATTTTCCGACTCAACGGGGTAAATACCATATCGGCCACTGGCCGAACTGGGCACGTAATCCGGAGTGGGATCTCCCTCATTCATCGGCGGCTGCGTGCACTGAACCTGAAGTCGCTCCCGAAAATTCTCGCGGTTAATCGGCTCTCCACCGCCGGACCACATCGCCCGGACGCCCAGCAACGTTCCCCATTTCACGCCCTTCAATTTGAAAGCATCGCCCGGAGAATCGAGAATCGTAAGGTCTTTGACTGTAATACCCCTGACGTTCAAGGCCTCGAGACCAGTCACGTTATCGCTCTGGCGGAAATTCAGTACGGTGTCATCTTTTCCGCAACCACGTATTTCCACCTCCTCTGTCGCCTGGATCAGCAAGCCGTGGTAGAGATCAAAGTAGCCACAACCAAACTCCATAACATCGCCGGGCCGCAATTGAATCATTGCACTAACCATCTGCTCCGTCGCTCTGTCTCCAGGTTCTATATGAAAGACGCGCCCTTCGCTGAATCGATTCGTGGGCTCGTTTTGATTTGCCTGAGGCGAGGCTTGATCTGCCTCCTCTTGAGAGCCCCCAGAGCCGCCAAGACATCCGGAGAGCGTCATCATCAGGACTATGCTGATCACCGCAACACGCGCGCGATAAGAGGTTGAAAACATTTTTTTATCCTTGTTTTTTTTGCCGCAACTCACTTCGCGAGGCCATCTTGCCGAGCGTCTCGCAAAGCGCACCGTTGACCGTCAGAGACGTGCCTTTTCTATGCGTTCCCACATGCGCAGGTATGCTTCAGCGGACGTGAATAGCTGATTGACGGCCTCATTGATGAGCTCCGGCGGGCGATCGGAATACAGAATCATGTCTGCGATCTGATCCGGATACAGGCCGTAGTGGGCGACACCTCGTCCCTCGTATAGACCAAATTCCCGATCACCGGTCTTTTGTTTGTGAAACCGAACCCGTCCATCTACCGAAGTAAAGGGATAAAGATTGTTGTCGTCCTCCGCCGTTCCCGGGTTGGCAGCAAGCTGGGCGATCCCATTAACATCTGAGGCAAAGCCAGCTCCGCCGAAAGGACCCACTTTCTGGTCGGAGGGACGAGGGCGATTACCATCTCTGACCAGCTTGTCTACCCAATTTCCCCTGGCGCCTCCGAACGATGCGGTAACGCCTCCTTGCAGGGCAATCCTATCTCTCAGAGCTTCAGTGCCTCCCCAACTGCCATGACTGTTGATCACCGGATAATCGGAAGCTCTGGTGATATCAAGAATCCGAGCAGAGGCTTTGCGACTGATGTGATCCGTCTCGATCATCATTTTCCGCCGCATCAGTTCCTCAATAAGAAAATCGCCAAGGTCGGTCAGCCCACGCCGGTTACAGAGATGATCCGTACCCTTGCGAGGATCCAGCGCCGCCAACTGCTCTGGCGTTTCAGGAAAGCGGTCACCAAGGTAATCAAGCTGGAATAATAGTTGGTCCAGAATGCCGAATGGCTGCATCTGGGCATTCTGATCAACTTCATCGCCGCTATATTCAGTGCCTTCAGGACATTCCTCGAATTCCACCGGATGACCAGTTTCCAGAAGATTTCCCGCATAAAGAACTGGCCCGATACCAACTCCCGTGGTGAGATCTGGAAGATGACCACCAAAGGCATTGTCAAACTTGTGAACCGGAAACATGTTCCGTACACCTAGTTGGTGTAACCGATCCAAACGCTCTTTTATGTCTTCTCTGGTACACTCAGCAATGCCATTGAATTCGCCGCAATGCATGACCTTCGACATTTCAATACCGAGCACCACCGCCAATTTGCCATCGGCGATGACTTCCCTCGCCTCGCCCGGGCTGGTGACTATCTGGAACCAGCCCTCTCCTGGGCCACCATGCTGAGCATCGATGTAGTCCTGCATTTCGTACATACGCTGAATCTGCAAGAGGATCGCTTCCATGGGATCGCAGTCGTTCTGCTTCTGCGGATTAATGGCACACAGCACCTCATTGTGTACCAGGTGGTTCACCAGTATTTTCATGCCGGAGTAATGCGCGCGCTCAAGCCAACGGTAGTAGCTCTGATGATGCTGCAGGGAATTATAACGGGGCCAATCGTTAAAACTCGGCCAGCCTTGGGTGTCGTGAGGTCCGGTACCGCTGGTTGCCAACTCGACAAAACCGGTAGCGCCCCAGGGGCCATGCGCCACCTCACAATTTTCCAATGCGTGGGTGACACCAAACTTGTGGAAAGGAGCGCCATAATTGACTCGTCCACCGATGAACTCATAGGCGGAGATATGGGAGTGCGCGTCAACGTAGCCAAAAACGTCTTTGTCTTCGATCCCCTCGATGTTTTTGAAACGGTCCACTTCATTCAGATAGACGGCAGGGCCGCGGTCATCAATGATATCCAACCCCAGCTCAGCCTCAGGGAAATCGGAGCAGTTCTCCGTCGCCACAAAATGGAAAAGATTAGCCTGATTGCGCAAGGAAGGTGAGACCAGTGACAGCCCCTCTTCGGTAGCCCCAAGCACGAGCCCGCTAGTTGCAGATGCAAGAGTAAAATCCTGTTCACCGACTCTATTCAGCCGCCAGACTGCGAGATCACTCGGACGATCAACCACCGCAAGCCTGGGCCGCACATCGGTATTGGCCAGCTGATCTCCTGCAAATTCAAGACTTTCTCCCAACTCTCTTAGCAAGCCACCGAGTGGCGCGACAGGGTCCAGCTCAAGATTAGTCGTATCGCCAAGACCGGCAAGCAAGTAACTGATCTCGCCAATAAATGCGCCAGAGCTGTCAAGAAATTCTCCTGCTGGATCACTGATCCCCAATAGTTCGAAGCGGCCGACGTCGCCGGCGCTTCGCTGGTAATCACTAAGCAGCAAATACGCGCCCAATTCTGTCGGCCTCAAGTAGAAACTGGCAGCCAGACGCTCATCTACGGTTACGCCATATGTCCCGTTCTGGGGTGATGATATGTATCCGTTATCTGTTTTCAGGGCATAACAGCCATTCGCGAACGAGTATCGAGAAATTTCTTCAGCTTGGGATGGGGGTGGCTGAGTATCCGGCTGGACGCTCTCTGGACTAGAGGCGGTAGTGTCGGCGCCCGAGGAGTCTACGCCGGCCCCCCCGCCACTTCCGCCACAACCACTTAGAAAAAGTAAAATACACGCGGCAACTGCGGCTGACAGAGCACGCGCTAACTGAGTATTAGTCACAAGGCTTCTCCTCTCGGGATTTAACCCTTTTTGTTTTTATCGCATGATTTAATCTATACCTTAAATACCCATTAATCAACACTCTGTCACGTTTTAGGTTGCAATGGCATTAAATAACAAATTTATCGAATAACATTATCTATATTGTATGGCCGACTTAAAAGTGCTAACCTGACTTTAATGACGACAGTTTTGAGTAAGACGACATGGAGAAACGACAGCATTTCCGACTTTCTGATTTCCTGGCTCTGGAAGCCTTTGATGGCAACAAAAAGATTTTTCCTGCTACACCACTCAGTGACGATACGAAAATCCAGGCGTTACACGGGGATGTGTTGAAGGCTGTGATGAGAGGCCTAAGAAAGGCTAAGACACAGGGAAAAGTGAGCACACACGAACTCTTGGCTCTGCTTTCCCATGAACTGGAACTGGCTTACTCTTCAATTGCGACATTCTCTGGCAGCGAACACGATGATCCTCGTCGTTGCGCCGTATCCCTCAGCGAAGGCGGCATACGAATCGATGCTTGCGGAGAGTCCGTCGCGCGCTTTCAAAACCGACGTTTGAAACTTAGTCTCTATTTAAGAGATGGGATTGATGAGCCTTTGGTGGTTAGTGCCAACCTTCGAGGCCAAACCTTCGTTGAAGCGGAGTCAAAATGGATCTTCAGGTTTGAGTTCACGGGCATGACCGAAAAATTACGGCAGCGATTGTTTCGCTATATTTTGCAGGAGCAGACCAAGAAGGTGCGGACCTCAGGTGCAGAGCAAGCGGCCATGTGAGACCGTAGGTCATCAAGGCAAAAGCTTAACCAGCTCTGACCCGATTCCTACCCTCATTCTTGGCTCCGTATAGCGCAATATCAGCTCTTTTGATCAGCGAAGCAGCGTCATCACCCTCAGAGAAAGACGCAATACCTGCACTCACTGTGACCGGTCGTGAAGTCTGATAGACGTCTGCTTCAACAAGTCTCCTGAGGTTTTCTGCAACATGCCGTGCGCTCTGGCTATCCGTCTCCGCCAGGATAACCAGAAACTCCTCGCCTCCCCAACGCCCCATCATGTCCACGGTTCTCAGTGAGGATTCAACCCTCGAAGCCACACCTTTGAGCACCTCATCACCCACATCGTGGCCGAAAGAATCGTTAATCGCCTTGAAATGATCAATATCGAACAGAATGACCGAGAGATCGTTTTTATATCGACGAGAACGCTCTATTTCAGCTTTGAGCCTCTCTTCAATACACCCTCGGTTGTATAGCCCTGTCAGCTGATCATGGTTGGCCCGGCTTTCAAGCTCTTCCAGTAACGCTTCTCTTATCAGATAGTTTGTAATTCCGGGAGTGAGCATGGTTAGCAGGGATCGCTGCGTTTCATTGCACTCAGTTTCGCTACCAAAAATGAGCGCTCCGGCAAGGTCATCATTTAACACTATTGGACAAAGAATCAGCGACGCTTTTTTCATGTCTTCCGATACCGGGAAGACTCTAGCGATCATTTGAGCCCAATAGCTACCGGGCTCAATCAAAGTGACCTCCATGCCCCGCTCAGATCCCGCCACCCAGGCTTGTTGTCCTTTTATAAACAGATCTTTGATTGCGTCCAGGTCCAGCTCGTTCTGACAACCTCTCTGGCACTGATTTCCAAAGAAATCTCCCATTAATTCTATTCGTTCGTTCGGGCATTCGTACACCAGACCCACTTTTCCTTTCGATAGTTCCGAGGCAGTTGCCAGAAACAAAAGGCAACTTGAGAGAACCTCAAAACGGGACCTTCCCTCTGGCATTAGTAGTCGCTGGCCAATTTCTTTTGTCAACTGGTCTACCCGAGCCTGTCTTACGATGGTCCCAAGTGCGTGGCGACGCTCAAAGATCACTGACGCAATGAATAAAAAGTTTGCGATGCATTCTTCATCTGGAAAATCGACACCTTCGCTTAAGGTAATAAGATCCAATGTGCCCAGCACCCTACCGTCTACAGATTTGATGGGGTGCGAATGCCAAGCATGAACCTGCTCGGGTAACTGGGCTAAATCGACTTCCGAATGTTCTTCATTACCGGACCCAGCTATGACAGTCTTTTCCAGAATACTCGCCGTCGCTGTAGGGGTATCCCCAAAAACCATGGGCACCTGGGTAATAAGACTCTTGATGACGCCCTCCAAACCTTTTTGCCAAACGAGCTTCAGCGCGCGCAGGTCGGGATCAACGACAGAGACACTGCAAAGAAGCTCATTGCCAAGCGGCTCATGCAGAAGTGTAGATGCGCGTTCGAATGCCCGATCCAGACGCACCTCATTAAGGATCGAGCGCAGGATTCTGTTGTCCTGGTTGGACTGACTCTCCCTGTCTTTGACACGGTCCGGAAATTCAAACTCAATGTAAACGAGTGGTTCGTGGATCGAAATGGTTGCCGTTACATTTGTAAAGCCCGAATTCTGGCTAGATAGGCCGGATACCAGGGATAGGTGATCTGAATAGACTCCTGATCTGAGCTTTTGTTGCTTAAGCAAGTTTCGAAGAACAGGCAAAAAGTGTGGGTACCTGTCTTCAGAGAAAAAACAGGTTGAAAACGCCGGCTCAGAAATACGAGCAGTACTCATAGACTGAAGCTGTTTTGTAAGACACTCTGATTCTGCAACTATCGAACGATCTCTTACATCGATAATTGCTGAAGGTATTGGAAGTGATGCCAAAACACCACTTAGTGTATTCTGATACTGACGAGACTTCTCATTACTCAAGTTGCCACGGCGTACCAGTTCGGACTGAGCATGCTCCAATCTTGCCACCTTTGACTTCAAATGGCTGATCAAGTACCCGGCGAAAACCGCCACTATAGCTAACGCAGTTGCAGCTGTGGCATAAACAAGCCCAGTCAAAGTTCCACCCTCACTAAGCCAGCTCCAGGCTTATGACTTCGCCGAACACCTCGCCACAGGAAGCATCGCGCTTGGACCTCAAACGATATCTAACCAAGACTTTTTCATTTTGTCGTAACCGCTCCGATAACGCGGCAACACTGTGGCGCCAGAGCAACTCAAAGCCCTCGCCACCGCCATCACTCTCGCTGCCGTTAAAGTCCACCACCACTAACTTGCAATGACTTTCCATCAGAATAGTGCTACTTCTCACCATGAAATACTGCTCAAAAACCGGCTCCGGGTAGTGTCGCCCCCAAGGCTGTTTTTCCAGCCATTGCGCCAGCGAAGCAGTTCTTTGATTAGGTGTTAAATCGCCGTCAATAATGAGCGGACATAAGGGAACTTCTGTTTGAGCATTGTGCGCAAGGTATCCATTGAGTTTGATTTTGAGTTGGCTATACGCCTCGGAATCCACAACCAGATCGCCAGCAAAGGCATCCGCCCAGAACTGAAAACTCTGGTCGGGCTCCATTTCAAAGCTGATTGAGCAAAGCGCATCGTTTACGTTGATATAGTCCGACCGCAAAAAACATCTGATTTTGTCGTCGTCTATCGAGGCAACAACTAATTGAGTCTTTCCGGTTTCAGCATACCGCCGTTCTGCATATATCGGTAGTAAGCGCTCATCGTTCTCAAAAATGCTTTCCTCGTAGTCACCGATTGTCGGATTGGCCTCGTGTTTCTCCGCCAATGGCTCAGCGCCGATGAGACCTGCAAGCTGTTTCAAGGAGGGAAAATAGGTTTTAGCTTTCAGCAGCGACGCCCGGTAAGCCTTGTCTTTTGATGTTTTCAGCTCATTACAACGCAGGCATTCGATAATCGTCTCCGGAAACCCTGCATAACATACGCTGCTGAACATTGGAATCAGCCGCATTTGCAGCTGTTGCGCTGTGAAGGGATAGACCGCTTCGCTTTCAACAAGAAGAGCGCGCAAACCATAATGTAAATTACCACGAGAGTGAGAGGTGCGGGGTTGCTGGGTCCACCCTCTGTTTATACGATCGACCCCGGCCGCAACGACATTCCGAATGTGTGACTTCATCGGCATGTCATCACACAAATACGACAATGCTACAAGGGTACAACTTGCCTCCAGACCGGCTGTTCGAAGCTGTGAAATTAATGCCTGAGATCTCGGATGGCTTGAAATCAACTCAACCAGCATATCTCTGGTCAAACACGTCAACTCATGGGCGAGGGCACAAACCGTATATCCCTTCGCATACGATGCCCCCGGTTCCTCCGGAAACGGGATAACGGGCACATCACTGTCTGAAAGATGCTCAAGCCGATCGTGAGTGGCAACGGCTATCGTAGTCGCAGAAGGCAGTTGTTGATTGATCCGGTTGATGACGCCAAAAGATGGATCCAGCAGCACCACAACATCAGGTGATATTTCAGCCAATTCCCGGTCAAGCGTGCATTCGTCACTGTATCTGGCTGGGGTAAAATTAAAACATATGTAGTTGACATCGAACTGACTAATGTGGCCAGAAAAACTTCCACGACTTGTTTGCACAACATCCCGCGTACGCTGCAGGGAACGACATAAAAGCCGAAGACCGTTGGAAAGCGCTGCTATAGCGAGCAGGTGATCTGGATTGGTTCGCCCCAGAATGCATACTCGCCCACCAGCCAGCATGGCTTCTGCTAAACAGCGAGCTGCAGGTTTGAGGCCGCGCCAGTCTGTTCGGACAAAATCCGCGGCCTCTTCGAGCTGTTGAACTGCCCGGGCAGTTAGGATACGTTCTTTCACCGGATTGATGGCAGAGGAGAGATCTTTACCATCCCTTACCTTCATGTGCCGTTGGATTTGCTGGTTCACCTTATCCTTATTCAACACGTCTGAACCCAAATCAGGCTGCACTTCACTTATCCTCTGTTTCGATGACGCATTTGATACGCGATTTGTTGATCAAGTGCTGCGGCGATTCTGTCCTCAAGAACGGCTATCAGATCGAGCGACTTAGTTTCGATAGCTACCTGGTAGACAACGGCCATTGAGGAACCAGCGGCATCGTCCGAGAACTCAACTCCGTCTTTCTCGCCCAAAATGGACCGCCCTTCTCGAAGGGCATCTAAAGCGGCCAAGACTGCCAAGCCAGCATCGTAATCGTAGCCCATGAAGTCAGAGTCATGCTGACGAAAACAAATGTAGTCGATGACGGCGACCTGTCCGCCGTGCGCAGCCCAGGATAATGCCGTCCTGTCGGCAAGCAAGCGCTTGCTGATTGGAGTTAATTGATCTGGCAATCCCTCGAGAAACAATTTGATACGGTCCATTTCACCGGATAGACAGGCACGCCGAAACGCCTTTTGAAACTTGAAGCCGAGAGCGTCCAACTGATGGCTTGTCAGCATCCTTGGTGTGGTTTCCAGCATTTGTTTCAGAGTGACTATCGGTAAGCAGTTCAAGTCCGATTCTGACGGCATGTTGCTGTTTTGATTATCGCCCATTCCCCACCCCAACAGTCAATATTGAATAGGTCATACTATAATTATTGACACAGAGGTAAGTAAAGCAGTCTAGCGAAAGAATTACAAGCCTCTCATTTAGGCTGCCTCGCGTTAATTGAAATGCCGAAGGCTCTAGCTTTTGATGGAGCCAAGTGAAACACGGACAGATTGTTGTTTTTGCATAAAGTGAATCAAGACGATCGCTCGTTCTTCACCATCATAAGAAAGAAACACTGCGTCCAACCCCTTGAAAGGCCCTTCGGCCAGCTCTATGTGTTGCCCGGGCTTGATGCCGCCCTGCTCTGCCACCTTATCCATGCTACTTTTAATGTGGTCGATCACTTCATCGTCAATCGGTGCTGGCCGGTTGGCAAAGCTGACAATGCGCAACACGCCTCGGGTGGATCGGAGCTTTGCCCACATCGGGTCGGTTTGCTCCAGGTTCACAAATACGTACCCCGGAAACAGTGGCTCCAGCTTTTGGGTGCGCTTACCTGCCTTGATCTTCTCCACCTCGATTTTCGGGTAGAAGCAGGCGATATCCTGATTCTGCAGGTGCTGGACCGCCCGGTCGCCCTGGGCCGGCTTGTGTTGTAGTGCGTACCAGGTCATGGGTTAGAAATACCAGTTTCCCGCGGCAATGAAATTGGGGTTCAGGATGTTTTCTTTTCCGTAAACCAAGGGCTGGCCCTCCGGCGTTTGCACCTTCCCCCCTGCGGCGACGAGCACCGCGTGGGCGGCTGCGGTATCCCACTCGCTGGTCGGGCCCATTCGCGGATAAATATCAGCATGACCCTCGGCAATTCGGCAGAATTTCAGGGAGCTGCCAGCCTGGACGGTTTCGTGCAATCCCAGGGCCTCAATAAAAGCGCGGGTTTCTTCATTCAGGTGGTTTTTGCTGGCGACCACCCGCAACGTGTCTTTGGGTTCTGCCACCCGTATGCGGTGCACCCTGCCAGTGCGGTCCCGCATGTGAGCACCCTCACCCTTGATGCCCCAGAAAGCTTCTTTCAGGGCCGGAGCGGTGACCACGCCCATTACAGGCTCGCCGTCTTCAATCATCGCGATGTTGACGGTGAATTCGCCCGTGCGCTGGGTAAAATCCTTGGTGCCATCGATGGGATCAATCAGCCAGAATCGCCGCCACTTCTTACGCTCTTCCCATGGAATTTCCGCGCCCTCTTCCGAGAGGATCGGAATGTCCCGGCTGATTTGGCGCAGCCCCTTAACAATGATGTCGTGGCTGGCAATGTCCGCAGCGGTGATTGGTGAGTGATCTTCCTTATAATTTACTTTGAAATCAGACTGGTAGATATGCAGCACTTTTTCGCTGGCTTCATCAGCAATTTTGATCACATCTGGCAGTATGGAGCTGTAGTGCATCAGATCTCTACCTCTTCGAACAAATCCGGTACCTCGGCATCCCATCCGAATTTTTCCGAGATGCGCTTGCGCATGGTATCACTGGCTACCGCTTCGCCGTGAGTCACGTATACCTTTTCGGGCTTCAGAGTACCTTGCTCCAGCCAGTGCAGGATTTCCCGATAGTCGCCATGAGCACTCATGGAATCCATGTTATGGATCTCTGCTTTCACCGGCCAGTACTCACCGTGAATCTTGACCGACTCGGCGCCATGCACCAAGACATCGCCGCGTGTACCAGGTGCCTGGAAGCCGGCGAAAACAACGCTGTTTCTGGGATTCGGCAGCAGGGTTTTAAGGTGGTGCAACACCCGGCCGCCCGAGGCCATTCCACTGGCTGAGATGATCACGCAGGGATATCTCACGGCATCCAGCTCAATGGATTCCTCGACGGTGCGAACGAACTCTGTTTTGTCGTCGATCAGCTCGCACTGGGCGCCGTTAAGCTTGTGCTCTTTGTGATGTTTGCAGAAAATTTCCGTGGCTTTGATGGCCATGGGGCTGTTGAGATACACCGGCAGTTTGGGAATTCGCCCCTGCCCCATCAGTTTGTGCACAACGTACAACAACATCTGGGCCCGGCCAACGGCGAAAGCGGGCATCAATACGATCCCGCCGCGGCCCGCGGTTTTAGTGATAATCTCCTCCAGATCCTTTTCTGGATCGGTTTCACCATGGGTGCGGTCGCCGTAAGTGGATTCACACACCAAAACATCGGCATGACTGATGGGCTCTGGTGGGCGCATGATGATGTCGTCCTGGCGCCCTACATCACCACTGAACACCACGGTACGGGATGAACTCTTGTGCGTAACGTGCACGCAGGAGGAGCCCAGGATATGCCCGGCCGGGGTGAACTGAACCTCAAAACCCTTCACCGGCTCGAACTTCTCGTGGTAGTGCAACGATTCAAAGTGTTTCAGAGCTTCCCAGGCATCTTTCTCGGTAAACAGTGGCTCCGGTTTTTCGTGCTTTGAGAACTTTTTCCGGAAGGCGTACTTGGCATCCTCTTCCTGCAGGAACCCGGCATCGGGCAGCAGTACTTTGCAGAGCTCATGAGTGGCTTTGGTGCAGTAGATCTTGCCTTTAAACCCGTTCTTGACCAATGCAGGAAGGTAACCGGAATGGTCAATGTGCGCGTGGGTAAGCACCACCGCATCGATCGTTGAAGGATCTACCGGAAACTTGGCCCAGTTTCGGCGGCGCAGGGTTTTCACGCCCTGGTACATGCCACAATCCACCAGCATGCGGTGATTGTCGTCGGAAAGCAGATAACGGGAGCCGGTGACGGTGCCTGTACCACCGAGGAATCGGAGTTTCATAGGCGCGTAAGTCCTTGTCTGGTTGGCGATAGACAAAGCTTAACGTAATTTTCCGGTGAAGGGAGTGCTGTGGAGAGAGGAATTGACCCCGGTCAGCGGTAATCACCGGGGCCTGATGAAGGTTTTAACCCGCAACAACACCACAGGCCACTCGGGCACCGCCCCCCCCAAGAGGCTGGGGTGAATCCGAGTAATTGTCTCCCCCACCGTGAATCACCAGGGCCCGGCCTTTAAAATCGTTCAGCTGCAGTCGCGGCGCAATATTGGTCTGGGCATTTTTACCCTCCTGGCCAACGTGCAACCTCGGCAGGTCGCCAAGATGTCCGGATTTATCGAACGGGCCTTTGTGCTTCCCGGTGTTTTTTGGATCGTAATGCCCACCTGCGGCCCCTGCAGGCGTTGTTTTTCCGTCTTTTTCTACTGGGCTGCAGTCCGCGCTTTCATGAAGGTGAAAGCCGTGAACTCCGGGCGAGAGACCAGTGAGATCAGACTCAATAAGTACGCCTTGATCGTAAGCGGTGAGTGTAACCGTGCCTATTGAATCCCCCTGGCCTTCCACACCGGCTTCAAACATTTCCACCTCAAGCTTTGGCTCTGCGACTACCTGTGAAGCCGCCAGAATCAAAGCAGCGGACGTTGTGACAAGGGATAATCTCTGTTTCTTGCTATGCATACTGTTCTCCTTATCCATTGCTGTTAAAGAAGATACCGATGCTCCGCATGGTGAGCGCCTGCCAACAAGCGTAGTCACGATCTCGCTTGTTTTAAACATTGGACGATGCGAACGCCCTGAATTCCGAATTTTTGATCTTTGGCAAGACCACAACCGGGGCAGCCGACTATTCTTTGGCCTTTCCGAAGAAGTAGGTGGCTTATGTTGGGTAGTTCGCATTTGAGGAAACTGATGATCGTCGTCGGCCTGGCGGCCTCTCCCATGGTTTCAGCCAGCTCTGCCGAAGATGCAATGTCACGACTGAACGCCATCATGGCCAATGACGCCAAGCGCCAGGCCAGCTACGAGGCCGGTCACGAGCGCATCCGCTTCTGCGGCTATTGCCACGGCGAGGACGGCAACAGCAAGCGTGACTACATTCCCAACCTGGCCGCCCAGCATCCACTCTACCTTTTCAATCAATTTGAAAAGTTCCGAGATGGCACCCGCGAGGACTATGTGATGTCCAAGCTGGCGCAAACACTGTCCCTGGAAGAGCGGATTAATATTGCGGTTTATTACAGCCAGCAGACCGCTAAGCCTCGCGCTGATGGAGACCAGACCAAGGCTGAAGCTGGCGAAGCATTGTTTGCAGTGCGCTGCGCGGGTTGTCACGGTGAAAACGCGCAAGGTTTCCAAGATATGCCTCGCCTGGCTGGGCAGCCGGCTGAGTATCTCGGGATTGCGTTGAGGCGGTTCAGGCAGATGGATCCGACCAAGCACAGCACGCCTATGATTGGGGTGGCTGGGGTTTTGTCGGAGGAAGAGATTGAGGCATTGGCGGAGTATTTGGCTGGAAGCTAACTTTCAGTCGCTATACTAGGCAATTCAATAGTCGACGTTTTTTCTATCGAGCATACCTTGTCAGAGCCAACGTCAACGCAATTTTAGAGGAAGATTCTGGTAGACTCGGTCAAATTTCTTCGTTCCATCTAGTGCAAGGATGAGTCGGGAATGCGACCAGTTCTAAAATTGATCAGGCCCCACCAATACCTGAAGAATGGCTTTGTACTTCTAGGCCCACTGTTCGCTCACAAATGGGATTCAGGCACTCTTTCTTTAACATTGCTCGCATTCTTCGCTTTTTGCTCCATGGCAAGCGCCGTGTATATCCTGAACGACATTCTGGATATCGAGGCGGACAGAGCCCATCCAGTCAAACGAAATCGACCATTACCAAGCGGAACAATTTCCCTTCGGCTAGCCAAGATATTGTTGGGAACACTGATTTTTTCCTCTGTGATGTTTTCAACTTTGACGAGCTGGTGGGTATTGCTGTTTGTAATTTCCTATCTGGCCATTAACATTCTCTACTCTTGGCGCCTGAAGCACATTGTTATTCTCGACGTTTTCATCATTTCAGCAGGATTCATGCTCAGAATACTCGCTGGAACAGTGGGGCTGGGAATAGCGCCCTCGGCCTGGCTGCTATTATGCGGCCTGATGGTGACCCTATTTCTCGGGTTCGCAAAGCGTCGAGCAGAGCTGCTTATGCTGGAGTCAAGCGATTACGAGAACAGCAACCTTACACGAAGGGTTCTGGATGATTACAGTCCGCAAATGCTTGAGCAGTTCATATCCGTTACCGCCGCCTGCACGATCATCGCATATGGCCTATACACGGTTTCGCCACAGACTGTTGCCATTCATGGCAGCGACAACCTGATATACACACTTCCGTTCGTAGTGTACGGCATATTCCGTTATCTCTATCTTTTACATCGCCGTGCCAAAGGCAATGACACGGCAAAAGACTTGGCCCAGGATCCCCACCTACTCACAACTGTGATGGCTTGGGTTGGCATCACACTCTGGGTGCTTTCATGAGTGAACAAGTTGACTACATGACTGGATGGAGACTTAGAGCACTCATAATCTCAATCGCGGTTGCTATGTCCGGATACCTGGCGTTCTCGCTTTGGGGCGGTTGGCATGACGTGGTCGCCGCCTTTGTTGAAATTGGTCTGCTGGGAACTTTGCTAGCTCTTGGAATGTCGCTGGTAAACTATGGACTGCGATTCTTTCGCTGGCAGCTATACCTGGCTCGCCTTGGGCATCGCCTGCACTGGCGCCCCAGTCTTCGTATCTATCTAAGCGGTTTTGCGCTAACAACTACTCCCGGTAAAGCCGGCGAGGCATTTCGTGGAGTTCTCCTAAGCAAGCGTGGTATTCCGTTTTCTCTCTCTTTCGCAGCATTCATCAGCGAGCGCCTGTCAGATCTTGTAGCTGTCGTTTTACTTGCACTGCTGGGAATGACAGAGATTCCCCAAGCACAGGGTGCAGTATTGCTTGGCGCTTTGGGCATTCTTACTGTTCTACTTTTGATATCGAGTGAGACGGTACTCAACAAACTGCTTGATTGGTCAACCAAGAGCAAACGAAGGCTCCTAATACTGGCATCGCATATTATCCTTGCGCTTAAAGGAGCCAGACGATGTCAACGCACTGACATCCTCTTCTTTGCCACACTGATCAGTGTCGCTGCATGGGGCGCTGAAGCAGTGGCATTTTATTGGGTACTCGACTGGCTCGGAGCCGAGATTTCCGTTTCATTTGCTGTATTTGTTTACGCCCTGTCCATGTTAGTGGGTGCTCTGTCTTTCCTGCCAGGCGGATTGGGTAGCGCCGAAGCGGTGATGATTTCATTGCTAGTGTTAAAGGGCATGTCCACTCCAGATGCAATAGCAGCCACAGTATTCATCCGTTTGGCAACGCTCTGGTTTGCCGTTCTCATCGGCCTTGTAGCCCTGATTAAGAGTCGGCACGATGAATCATCAGGAACTAAAGCCATATGACAACACCCTTATCATGGAACCGGTTGCCTGACATTTCCCCGGACGCGATTTGCTCCCTCACCAGTCGCGCAACGGCTATTCCCGACACGTTTCCAAGACCGCTACTTCCATACGGAAACGGGCGCAGTTACGGAGATGTCTGCTTAACCGATAAAGGTACGCTCCTAATTACCCGAGGCTTGGACCGTTTTATAGAGTTCGATCGTAAACAAGGCAAGCTTCGCTGCGAAGCGGGAATGACCTTGCGCGAGATTCTTGCTCTGGTCGTACCGCAAGGTTGGTTTCTGGCATCCACGCCAGGTACTCAACTTGCAACCGTCGGCGGAGCCGTTGCCAACGACGTCCATGGTAAAAATCACCATGATTCGGGCTGTTTTGGCCACCATGTAAAGGCTCTAGAGTTATGGCGGAGTAATGGCGAAGTAATTCATTGCAGTTCAGAACGCAATCCAGACTGGTTCTACGCCACCATCGGTGGCCTTGGACTGACAGGTCTTATCCGTTGGGTTGATATTCAACTCAAGCCAATTCTGAATCCATGGATATGGGTACAGTCCCAGCGCTTCGCCAATCTCGGCGAATTCTGGACACTGAATCGGGAAGCAGAAGCAAATTGGCCCTATACCGTCGCCTGGATAGATTGTCTTGCAAAAGGCAAATCAAGAGGAAGAGGGATCTTGCTCGCCGGAGCACACGCACCTGCTCAAAGTCAATCCTTGAACTACAGATCTCGCGATAAGCGAATGCTAATCGATCCTCCGTTTTCAATGGTTAACCATTTTAGCCTTAAAGCATTCAACGCTTTATATTATCGGCAACTTGTGAAGCCTCAGGGAACTCTCGTACATTATGCGCCCTATTTTTATCCATTAGATGCAATCCAAAACTGGAATCGCATTTATGGCAAAAAAGGCTTCTATCAGTATCAATGCGTGATCCCGCCAGAGAACGCCGAAGCTGCGGTTACAGATTTACTAGAAACAATCGCCCAGCATGGTGATGGGTCATTTCTCGCTGTTCTTAAGACGTTCGGGATAAAACCCTCTGTGGGAATGCTATCCTTTCCCAGACCGGGTACCACTCTGGCTTTGGATTTCCCGAATAGAGGCAGCAGGACTTTAAAGCTTTTGTCCGCTCTAGATGACGTCGTCCGGGCAGCTGGAGGAGCACTATACCCTGCAAAAGACGCCCGAATGCCCGCCGACTTGTTTCAGTCTGGCTACCCTGTATGGCATGAATTCAGTAAATTCGTGGATCCACAATTTTCATCTAGCTTTTGGCGACGTGTAACCGTATGAACTCTCTCAAACGTGTTGTTATTTTTGGTGCCACTTCCGCTATTGCGGAACAAGTGGCCAGAAATCTAGTCTCTCAAGGCTCACATCTATATTGCGTTGGACGCAACGAACAGAAACTGGAAGACATAATCCAAGACCTTAAAGTACGCGCAGGCGGCAGTCAGCGTATTGATGGGTTTTCAGCCGATCTAACAGATATAGCGGTGCACCAGCGCCTGATTGATGAAGCAAAGAGCTTTCTCGGAGAAATTGATGCCGTGCTAATAGCCCACGGGACTCTCCCGAACCAGCAGGCATGTCAGGCAAGCGTGGCTCAGACTCTGCGCGAAGTAGAAACCAATGCACTGAGTGTTGTGACTCTGCTTACGCCCCTTGCCAATCTAATGGAGGAACAACAGCATGGAGTAATCGCCGTAATAAGCTCAGTAGCTTGCGATAGGGGTCGACAGAGTAACTATGTTTATGGCGCTTCTAAAGGAATGGTCTCTATCTTTCTCCAGGGATTACGCAACCGTCTTAGCAAATCGAATGTCGATGTCGTTACGATAAAACCAGGATTCGTTGATACCCCTATGACCTCTGAATTCGATACCTCCGGCTTTCTCTGGAGCACTCCCGAGAGGGTGGCTAATGGCATCATCAATGCTATGAAGAAGGGAAAGGGAGAAGTTTACCTCCCGGGGTTCTGGCGCGGAATTATGATTGTGATCAAGATGATTCCCGAGTTTATCTTTAAACGTATGTCTCTTTAATGATGCCCGGCGCAACCCACGGGGCACCCTCCGTCGCATTTTTCGACTTCGACGGGACACTGACGAAATCCGACACCCTGATGCCCTTTCTGAAGTACGTTGTCGGTTCACCAACCTATTACACTAAACTAGCTTTAGTTAGCCCTGTGCTAGCTGCCTACTTGGCCAAAGTTTTGAGGAATGACTTAGCGAAACAACTCGTACTTAGGCATTACCTTGCCAATCAGGATATAGGTGTTTTGCGGACAAAAGGTGACCGCTTTAGCCATGACATAGTTCCGACAATGTTACGTCCTGAGGGAATGGACCGGCTACGCTGGCATCAAAAGCTTGGACATATATGCGTTTTAGTCAGCGCTTCGTTAGATGTCTATTTGAACTCGTGGGCACATAACGAGAATTTCGACGACGTGATCTGCACACAGCTCCAACTCGATTCAAGTAAAAGAAACGGCAAGATAATAGACAAGAATTGCTTCGGGAAAGAAAAATCAGCGCGGATTGAACTGTGGAAAAAAGGCAAAATACTTGGCGAGACATTTGCCTACGGCGACACTTTGGGAGACGTTCCCATGCTATCCAGTGTTGATCATGGCTATATGTGGAATAGGAAACAAGGAAAATTCGTACCTTTCACTTAGGAACTGCGCACCGCCATATCACTCAATAAGCCAATTTCTAACCAGATCCCAATTATCCCCTCATCGCTCTCCAGTAACGGCCTGAGCAGGTCGACACAGGCTAACCTCCTACCATCTACTGGCATGAATTATGCTCAGCTTTTAAAACCTTCTATGTAAACAACCTCATTCTGCCTGTCGGAGAGCGAAATGAAATCCAGAAATACTCTACAAGGCTTTACGCTGATCGAACTGTTGATTGTGACAGCCATAATTGGGCTACTTTCTGCTATCGCCTTACCTGCATATCAAAACAACATTACCAGGACGCAGGTATCAGAGTCTCTTGCACTCGCTATGGGCATGAAATCACAAGTAAGTACATATGGGCACGAACACAATGCCTGGCCCACTCTAGCCCACACGACAGCCTCTGGGAGCGCTGGTCAATTAAATGCGACGATCATCGGAAAATACAGCTCGGTTAATCCAACAATCAATGGAACTTATCCAACCGGCACGCTGACGATAACGATAACAACAGGAAGGGCGAGTGGATCGACGCTCGCCTTGGCGACTGTGGATGGAGGAAAAACTTGGGCATGCGGAAAGGCAAACAACAACAACGCCGACTCTGCGTCTGCAACGACCATAGACACAAAATACCTTCCAGCCGCCTGCAAACCGTGACACAAAAGGAAAAAACAGGCGCCTTTACTGACGAATTTCGTCACTAAAGGCGCCTTTAATTACATAGCCTCACAAACGTCTAACACAAGACGAATACGTGTCTCACCTTTCCTTAATCAACTACCCAGTCCACGCGCGAGCTGTTCCTCTATCTGCAACCATTTCGCTTCCTTCTGATCAAACTGCTCGCAGGGCTCAAGTGACTCCTTGCCACTACAGTATTTCTCAACCAACATTTCAAAAAAGGCAACCAAATCTTCTTTGTGAGCAAAATTCCAACTAGATATCACAACAAGCTTATCGAGAGCCTCATCATAATTCCCCAAAAGGTATTCTATAGCAGCTCGCTGGTATAACAGTGGAAGCACCTCCCCCTTCTCGAGATACCAGGCAGCAATATCATTGTATTCTTTTGCCTTCTCCAAATCGCCTTCAAATACGACCAAGGCACTTGCGTAAGTAGAGTAAAAGCCGCCGAGCTGCTTCGGAGTAACATGAAAACTCGTGATCATATAGATTGGAACTTCACCCTGATGGAACTTCGGCAGAGCGACTTCCAGCCCCTCGAGATAGCGGAGGGCTTCCGGATCACCTTTTCTCACCAACAGATCTGCATACAAACTCTGTTCGGAAACACCAAAACCTTCCTCTTCAGCAATTTCCTGCAAGACTTCCTCAGCAATCTCAAGTCGCCCTGATTTAAGCGCGCTGTATACATAGTTATAAGTACCAGGCTTAAAGTCAGGGTAAACCCTGTAACTCTCCTGCCATAACGAGAATTCGTTTTTCCATACGTTGAGAAAACTATGGTGAGTGAAGGCAACTATCGCTCCCCAAAAAACAACACAGCTAGCCACAATTCCCACAGCGACTTTTCGACGTACCTTTATTTGTGTCAAAAGCCCCACATAATCTGGCCGCATAGCCGCAATTACAAAAAATGCCAGCCCCGAAGAAAGGAATCGATCATGACCCAAGTTCTCCCCAACGGTCAGAGGGATAATATGAAGAACCAACGACAAACAAAAAAGACCAGCGAGGATTAGCCAATAAATCGGTCTTTCATTCTTGATTAGCCCCCTTACTACTAGAACAAAAGCCATAAGCGCGAAAGCGATAGCCAGAAAACTTTCATAAAATCCGGTCCAATAGTATTCATACGGGTGCAATGCACCACCTGCGAGGAATGGAAGTACCAACCGGTAGGCATAGAACAACAGCGCTTTGAATGGTAGAAAATCTGAAAAATACGCTTCCGACACATAAAGCCAGCTTATCTCTCGATGATAGATTCCACCAACCGAATATGACCTCAGAAGTAAATAAACAACCGATATTACGACCAGCAGTATAAGGAGCGGCCTATTCTCACCAACGAAGCGCTTTGTGCTCACCAACAACGAGCTACCAGTCCCGTACTTAGCCATCCATAACGCATAGATGATAAATGGAAAAACCAGACCAAGTTCCTTGCTAAACAAAGCGCACACATAAAATAAGCCAACCAGTGCGCTTTTTCCTTTCACCTTGTCAGAAAAATATATCAAAACGGCCAAGTACATAAAGAATGAGACGAAAAGATCAAAACGCCCGGATACCCAAGCGGTCGTCTCAATTAAAACAGGGTGTGCACAATACACCAAGGCAGCTAATAGAGATTTTAATTCACGCCTCTCACAGGATTCTAGAAATATTCTGGCAACACCATATACGAGCAGACAATTCAGTAGGTAAAGCACCAAGTGAATAGCATGAGAAACCGTGGAGGATTGTCCCCAGAACTTAAATTCTGCGTACCACGAGAGAAAAACCAACGGACGGAAGTAAGATGTGCCAAAAAGAACCGGCTGAGAAACAAGCTCCCAACTAAGCGGCTCATTCAAAAGTGAAACTTTATCGACGAAAAGTAGCGTATCGTCCCAGACATATTCAAAACTCAGAATTGAAGAGTACAAAAACAATCCCAAGCCAATCAGCAGAACACAGGACAAAAGCACTCTAAACCTAACGTCACTAAAACCTTTCACTCTTTGTCTCCCACAAAAAAAACAGCCTCTCATTACGAGAGGCTGTTGGCTCCAATCTGCGTAAGCACTAAGCCATTAAGGCTTACAAGCGTTCGGCAGATACTTCGGATCAATAGTTGAGCTGGCAGTGATACCGTTAACAGTAGCTGTACCACAGGCCCAAGACGCACCGCCGTCGTTGGTAACCATCTGGAAGGTACCGCCGCTAGCCATACCAGTTGTCATGGTGAAGGTTACTGTACCAGTCGGGTAGGAACCACCAATAGTAGTAGTCACAGTACCGTACTTGCCAATCAGAGTTGCATTCAGCTGGCCAGCAGACGGGGTTGCAGTAGGCCCAACCAAACCAGACGGCCATGCACCTTTATCAGCGCCGTACTCTGAAAGAGGAGCCTTCAGACCGCCAGTCAAAGCAGAAGCTTCAGACACTTGGCTACGAGTAATATAATCTTGGTAAGCGGGAATAGCTACTGCAGCCAGAATACCGATAATTGCCACAACAATCATCAGTTCGATGAGAGTGAAGCCCTGCTGGCCTTTGTTCATTTGGATTTTCTGCATTTTGTCGACCTCTAGAGTTGTCGTTTCACTTTTTCAGCTCTGGGGCGGTGGAGCCTTGCCCTTTCACCACATTGAGCTTGCAACAAGTTAAGCATCGTTCATGCCAATTGCAAGATGTTGTTAAAAATAACCGATTCACAACAGGTTACAAACCTTGGCGATACCAATCAGCGACAGGCAAAGCAAATCAGGTTGGCGCCCGCGGTCTCAGAGTGACGTTTTTTGTCACTTAGGCGCGCCATTTCGACCAGCCGATGAACGCTACAGGTCTATGAGAAACATCAAGTCTGAGACCGGCTCCGCTTTCCAAACGCCAAGCACACATCTAAACTCTGTGGGTATAAACACGCGATTCAGCCACTTAGACGATTTTTCTCAGAGCATTTATGGCGACCAGCAACCGAAACGTGACCTTGACGGGCCTTGCCCGCCGCTTTGTAGATGACGGCCTTCTGGACGAGGAAACCGCAAAAGACGCATTCATCCAAGCGTCCCAGAACCGAATTCCACTGATTACTTATTTGACTCAAAATCAACTTGCCGACAGTTCCAGGCTTGCCTTTTCTGCCGCGATGGAATTCGGTGTTTCGGTACTGGATCTGGATTCATTCCTCCCGGAAATGATGCCGGAGAAGGTAGTCGACGAAAAGTTGGTTCGAAAGCATAACGCCCTCCCTCTTTACAAAAGGGGCAATCGGCTTTTCATTGCGGTTTCTGACCCCACCAATATCCAAGCTTTGGATGAGATTAAATTCAATACTGGCCTGAGTACAGATGCCATTCTAGTTGATGACTCAAAGCTACGCGCGGCTATTGATAAGTACCTGGAATCCCAGGACACGACAATGGGTGATCTGGACGATGCCGATCTGGAGGGCGTTGAAACAGAAAGCGGTGAAGGCGAGGATGACGATGGCGCCGTATCTGCTACAGACATTGACGATGCGCCGATTGTTAAATATGTAAACAAAATGCTTTTGGATGCCATTCGTGGTGGTGCGTCAGATATTCATTTTGAACCTTACGAAAAAGTTTATCGTGTGCGCTACCGTACCGACGGCATATTGAAAGAGGTTTCACGGCCTTCTATTAAATTGGCACCAAAGATCTCGGCCCGGGTAAAGATCATGGCTCAGCTAGATATTTCTGAGCGCAGGGTACCGCAGGACGGCCGGATCAAAATGAAGCTGTCCAAAACCAAAGCGATCGATTTCCGTGTAAACACCCTGCCAACCCTTTGGGGCGAAAAAATCGTTCTTCGGATTCTTGATCCCAGTCAGGCAAAACTTGGCATTGACGTGCTCGGATACGAAGAAGACCAGAAACAGCTTTATATGGATGCCCTGGCCCAGCCTCAAGGTATGATTCTGGTTACAGGGCCGACTGGTTCAGGTAAGACCGTCTCGCTTTACACCGGCCTTAACATTCTGAACACCCCAGGTATCAATATATCGACGGCAGAAGATCCGGCAGAGATCAACCTGGAAGGCATCAATCAGGTAAACGTAAACAACCGTGTAGGACTTGGATTTGCCGAGGCACTGCGCGCCTTCCTCCGGCAAGATCCGGACGTGATCATGGTGGGTGAGATCCGGGATCTGGAAACTGCCAACATCGCAATCAAAGCGGCGCAGACCGGACACCTGGTTCTTTCCACGCTGCACACGAACAGCGCAGCCGAGACACTCACCCGTATGATGAACATGGGGGTGCCCGCTTTTAACATAGCCACATCGGTCAGCCTGATCATTGCCCAGCGCTTGGGTCGAAGGCTCTGCAGTAGCTGCAAACAACCCGCCGATGTGCCTAAAGACGTGCTTTTGAAGGAAGGGTTCACACAAGAACAAATTGATACAGGCTTCACGTTGTACCGCCCTAAGGGCTGTGATAAATGCAATGGTGGATATAAAGGCCGCGTTGGTATTTACGAGGTGGTCAAGATTACCGACGAGCTGGCAAGTATGATTATGGAAGAGGCCAGCTCCATCAAAATTGCAAAGCAGGCTCAGGCGGAAGGCTTCCGAAACCTCAGGCAATCGGCACTTCTCAAGGTTATTGAGGGCGTGACCAGCCTTGAAGAAGCCAACCGTGTGACGAAGGATTAAGCATGGCAGAAAAAGCGCAGAAGCTGGAATCATACATCTGGGAAGGTAAAGACCGTAAAGGCAACAAAGCTAAAGGCGAACTTTCCGGTTCGAACATGGCTTTAGTAAAAGCCCAATTGCGCAAGCAAGGGATTATTCCAGACAAAGTTAAAAAGAAGCCGAAACCTCTCTTCGGCGGCAGCAAGAAAATATCTCCGTTTGATATTGCAATGCTGACGCGGCAGTTGGCAACGATGATGAAAGCTGGGGTACCCCTGGTTCAAAGCTTCGACATTGTTGCTGACGGTCTAGAAAACAAGGGCTTGCAGGAGCTCGTTATGAGCATCCGAAACGACATTTCATCCGGTACTGGATTCGCTTCTGCTCTCCGGAAACACCCAAAGTACTTCGATGACTTATACTGCAACCTGGTCGATTCAGGCGAAAAGGCCGGCGCACTTGAGCAAATGCTTGACAGGATAGCCACTTACCTCGAAAAGACAGAACTCCTTAAAAAGAAGGTCAAGAAGGCTATGACCTATCCTATAGCAGTAATAGTGGTTGCAATCGTTGTAACCGCTATTTTGCTGGTGAAGGTCGTGCCGCAATTCGAAACTTTGTTCGAAGGCTTTGGAGCGGAGTTGCCCGTGTTCACTCAATTTATAATCAATATTTCAGAGTGGATGCAAAAATGGTGGTTCATAGTTCTCCTTGGCATCGTCGGAACAATATTCCTTTTCAAGGAGGCCAAGAGACGATCTGGTAAGTTCTCAGACGTGGTAGACAAATACACTCTGAAGCTACCTGTAGTTGGTGAAATACTGGACAAGTCAGCCGTAGCAAAGTTCGGCCGAGTTTTATCAACAACTTTCGCAGCGGGCGTTCCTCTAGTGGATGCATTAGATTCCGTAGCGGGCGCCACCGGCAATGCCGTTTACCGCGATGCTGTCATGAACATCAAAAATGATGTTTCCAGTGGTACACAACTACAAGCATCCATGCGCCAGCAAGGCGTTTTCCCAGTTATGGCTGTCCAGCTTACAGCCATCGGCGAAGAGTCAGGCAACTTGGACGCAATGCTCGCAAAAGTAGCTGAGCACTATGAAGGAGTTGTTGACGACATGGTCGACAACCTGACTGCGCTAATGGAACCGATGATTATGGCCGTTCTGGGTGTTCTGGTTGGTGGTTTGATCATTGGTATGTACCTCCCAATCTTCCAGATGGGCCAGGTCGTCGGCTAATCCCAACCTTCGTACCCCTCTCCTCGAGGGAGAGGGGTCAAAACAAAGATTTAATTGAGTCTCTGAATGCTCCCCCTAGAAACCATCCTGTCCACCCCCTGGCTCCTCTATCTGGTCGTCATATTCGTCTCTCTCTGTGTCGGCAGCTTTTTAAACGTTGTCATCTTGCGCCTGCCAAAAATGATGAAACAGGAATGGCGCTGCCAGTGCGAGGAGTTTCTGGAAGTGCCGGAGGGCGACCGCAAGTCAGAAGAGCGGATAACTCTTTCAAAGCCGGCCTCCACCTGCCCGTCCTGCGGCCACAAAATTCGTGCCTGGGAGAACATTCCGGTCATCAGCTGGCTAATGCTTGGTGGCAAATGCTCTTCGTGCAAAACACGTATTTCGCCGCGTTACCCCATCATTGAAGCACTGACTGCGGTTTTTTCCGTCGTAACGGTTTATCTGCTGGGGCCTTCTGAGACCGCGCTCTGGGCACTACTGATGGTCTGGGCGCTGGTGGCGCTGACCATGATCGATTTCGACACACAACTCCTGCCAGACGGCATCACCCTGCCCCTGATGTGGCTTGGACTGGTGCTTAACTACTTTGGTGTGCTGACGGATTTTGGCAGCGCTTTCTGGGGCGCTGTGGCAGGTTACCTCTCGCTCTGGAGCGTGTACTGGTTGTTCAAGCTGGCCACCGGCAAGGAAGGCATGGGGCACGGGGACTTCAAGCTGTTAGCGGCGCTGGGGGCCTGGCTGGGCTGGCAACTGCTGCCTGCGGTGATTCTGCTCTCCTCTCTGGTGGGCGCGATAGTGGGCATCAGTCTGATGGTATTCCGCAAACACGGACGTGAAGTGCCGATTCCTTTCGGCCCCTACCTGGCCGCTGCAGGCTTACTCTCGTTGTGGTTCGGCCCTGAAATCCAGGCCTTGTGGTTCGGGTACCTAGGAGTCTGAATGTCCCGCTATTCGGTTATCGGCCTCACCGGAGGTATTGGCTCTGGAAAATCCACCGTTGCCCGCATGTTTGGCGCTCTTGGCGTGCATTGGGTGGACGCTGACGATGTCGCCCGACAGGTCGTAGAACCAGGCACACAAGCCCTCAGAGCCATCGCTGATCACTTCGGCGAAAGTATTCTTCAGGGTAACGGCGAACTGGACCGTGCTGCCCTGCGCCAAAAAGTGTTTGAGGACCCTGAACAACGACGCTGGCTGGAGGGATTATTGCACCCCATTATCCGCCAGGAACTGATCCGCCAGCTGTCACCCGAGGATTACAATCTACCCTACGTGATGCTGGTCTCTCCCCTGCTTCTGGAGACCAACCAGCACGAACTGGTGGAGCGGATTGTTGTGGTGGATGTACCGGAAGAAACTCAGATTAACCGCACCATGACGAGAGACGGGAATAGCCGCGAACAGGTGGAGCGGATACTCGCCGCCCAAATGCCCAGAGCCGCCCGCCGCGAAAAAGCCGATGCGATTATCGACAATGCCCAGCCGCTGGAGCGTGTGGAAGCTTCAGTACACGCTCTGCACCAACGTTTTCTGGCGGATTTCAGCCAAGGAGCATAGTCTGATCCGCCCCGCACTTATTCTTACTGCACTTGCCACCGGCCTCCTCGCTTGTTCCTTCACGAAAGCGGCAGAACCGGTTATCACCATGCGTGATATCTCGGTGCCCGCCCTTCTGGCGCCGGAGCGCCTGCCGATTTCGTTCTATACCTTCAAACCCGATGAGTTCTGGGCAGAGCCCAGGGATTCCTGGTGGCTGGGAGTCAGCGACTGGGTTATTCGGCAGGAACGTCAGCATGGCTCAACCGTGCAGTCTTTGGGCGCATGGGCAGACCGGACACTCTCCGGATCTCCCCAGGCGCTGCCAAATAACGAAAGCTACCTGAGATTGGGGTTTGCAGCAGAATCAGAGTACAGCGACCTGGCCCAGTTCGAACCGGAGGTGCGTTTTCGTCTTGATGTACCCACCGCTGAGGAGAAACTGCGACTGGTAGTAGAGAGTGAAAGCGAGGAACTGATCCCACTGGCGGAGCGTGAGCGAGACAGGCAACTGACAGAGCCAGAGCGAACCGACACTGAAACAACCGGCGCCCTGAGATTTCTGACCGATGTCGGTGATGCCATCAACCTCTCGACCGATATTGGTGGCCGACTGAGGCTGCCACCCGAACTCTTCTGGCGTATGAAAGCGCGCAAGGGCTGGAAAATCGACAACGATTGGGCACTCAATGCCCAGCAACGTTTTTACTATTATCATACCGAAGGCTGGGGGGCCCGCAGTTGGGTTGGTTTAAACCGCTCACTGGGTAACGGCTGGCATTACTACAACTCATCCGAGCTGGAATGGATTCATTCTGAGCGCGAATTTGTCGGGGCCCATGTTCACAGCGTGCAGAAACGTCTGAATACCCGGTCGGTGATCACCCCTCGTATTGGCGTGCTTGGCGAGAGCCAGCCAACCTGGCGCACCACAAGCTACTTTACAGATATCACATGGCGCTACCGGGTGTATGACAATTGGCTGTTCGCGGAGCTGATTCCGGCCCTGGAGTATCGGCGCGATGACGGGTTTGACGACCAGGCGTCAATCGTATTCCGAATCGAAATGTACTTTGCAGGCACCATTGACCGGGAATGACATCAGAAATGAGCAGACCACTGCATAAAAGCCGGCCCGCCGAGGAAGCTCTGACACTCAAACCGATTGCCATCACTCGCTCCTGCTTTCAGGACAAGTTCGGCGTTCCCCGGCAACCCGGCCTTACCCGCCATGCCCACGCGGAACTGGTTATACAAAGTCCCTTTGATCGTGAAGACGCTTTCCGGGGCCTTGAGTCAGCGAGCCATATCTGGCTTACCTTCCAGTTTCATGAAGCCGTTCGCGCCGAATGGCGCCCGGTGGTTCGGCCCCCGAGGCTTGGGGGTAACAAGAAAATCGGTGTGTTTGCCAGCCGTTCGCCTTTTCGCCCGAACAGTCTTGGCCTGTCAGTCGTCAGGAACGAAGGGCTCGCTCGCAAGAATGGCGAACTGGTCCTGAAGATCAGTAATCACGACCTGATTGAAGGCACACCGATTCTCGACATCAAGCCCTACCTGCCATTCTCGGATTCTGTCCCGGAGGCATCACTAGGCTGGGCAGACAGCGCGCCGACCGACAGATTGGAGGTGACCTTTGCACCGGAAGCCTCTGACCAGCTAAGCCAGCTTCCGGAGGCCGACTATCCGGATTTCCGCGCCCTGATTGAGGACGTCGTCAGTTACGACCCGCGCCCGTCGTTCCGCCGAGGACGGGATGAACAACGAATCTACGGAGCCAACCTGTTCGACAAGAACGTTCGGTTTCGATTTGTGAACGAAGATTCAATCATGCGTGTGGAAGTGATATCCGTCTGTTAAGATGCACCTTGGTGATTTTGTAGTCGACACAGGGAACTTGTGCCTTGCCTTCAAACCAGTTCTTCAAGCGTTTGGGTTTGCGCCCACTGGCACTGCGGTTGCTTGGGTGGGTGCTGCTGTACAGCCTGATATTGTCACTGGTGGCAACGGGTGTTCAGATGATTGGCGAATTCGAACGCCAGAAATCGGAATTGCAGAGCAGTCAGGAGCGCGCCGCTGAACTTATCGCTGGCGGCATGAGCACCAACCTGTGGGTGATGAATTTCAGCGAAGTAGCCAATAGCCTGGACGACATGCGTTCCATGCCTTTTATTGGCTATGCACGGGTAATCACGACCACCGGCGAAGAATTCAGTACCGGTTCCTACCCTGAAGGCCGGGTAATTACCCAGACATTCCCCCTCGAATTCAACCGTTCCAGTTTCGACCGTCCGCAACGAGTGGGGGAACTGACCATTGTTTCGTCCATTGAACAGGTATACCAGGATATCCTCGATCGCGCCCTGCTGAATCTCCTGTTCCAGTCCATTGTGGTGATGCTGGGCACATTGGGGTTGCTGTTGATTGTACGGGTAGCATTGTCCCGCCACCTCGAGACCATGGCGGACTATGCGGCCAAGCTGAATCTGGATGCACTTGTTGAGCCTCTCAAGCTGCGCCGGCGCAACCCTTCCCGGCCCGATGAGCTTTCCGAACTGGAGCAGGCATTGAACAAGATGCGGTTGCAGATTCTTGAGGACACCCGCTCCTTAAGGCAGACCACCATCCAGACCCAGGGCGAACGGGACGAAGCCATCCGGGCCAATCACGCCAAGAATCAGTTCCTGGCCAATGTCAGCCACGAGCTGCGTATTCCGCTTCAGTCTGTCCTCGGTTACGCCAATTTGCTGACCGACACGCCTCTGGACCAGGAGCAACGGGAGTATGTGAATACCCTGCTCAATGCCTCGGAAAGCCTGTCTTCCATCATCAATGACCTGCTGGATATCTCCAGCATGGAAGCCGGCAAGCTGGAGCTTGAGGCTATTCCTTTTGACCTGCGCGAAACCCTGAACGATCTGATTCACATGCTTGGCTCCCGGGCCCGGGAAAAAGGTCTGGCCCTGGAAGTACGGGTGGATGAAAACCTGCCCTGGGCGCTGACGGGAGACCCGGTGCGCATTCGCCAGGTGTTGCTGAACCTGTTATCCAATGCCATCAAATTCACAGATTCCGGCCACGTGCTGATCAGCATTGAGGTTCTTGGCAGAAAAGAGGGCAAAGTGCGCCTTCGGTTGGCGGTTGAGGATACCGGGGTTGGTATAAATCCAGAGGATATACCTCTGGTATACGAGCCCTATGTTCAACTTGGTCAGCGCTTCCAGCGTCAGTTACCTGGTGCGGGGCTCGGGCTCACCATCTGCCGCCAACTGGTCGATCTGATGGGCGGCTCGATGGATCTTGAGAGTCGCCCGGGTGAGGGCTCGACTTTCTGGGTTGAACTGTCACTCCAGGAGGCGACCGATGGCTCTGCCAAGGTGCGGCCGGATTCTCGGCAGGTGCAGGGCCGGCGGGTACTGGTCGTTGATTCCTACGAGCTGTCACGCAAGATTACTCTGGAGATGCTATCCCGGTACGATGTTCATATTGATGCCGTGCGGTCAGCCGGGGAAGCACTGACCGCCCTGCGACAAGCCTTCGATGCAGGCATTCCCTACGACGCTACAATTCTGGACGGCTTCGTGCCCGACATGGATGCGGATTTACTGTGCCGCCAGGTACGGAGCAACCCCCAATGGGCCGAAATGAGGCTTCTGATCCTGTCTTCCAACCCCCAGCGAGGGGACGCCGAGCATTTTCGCCAGGCCGGTGCTGATGCCTTCTTGAGCAAGTCTCTCCGGGAATCCTACCTGATTCCGATCCTGAACCAGCTGTTTACCCATGACACACAACAGGAACGCCGGTTTCTTACCCGCTTTTCTCTGAAGACCATGGCGGATGCCGGAAGTCGTCAGCGAGAAATCCCTTGCGGTCGGATGCGGGTGCTGCTGGTGGAAGACAATCCCGTAAACCGCACCCTTACCCGGCGATTGCTGGAAAAACTGGGCTGCGAAGTCATGACGGCAAACGACGGGCAGGCCGCATCCTCTCTGTGGCAATGGCACCAGTTTGATGTGGTTTTCATGGACTGCGTTATGCCCCGGATGGACGGCTACGAAGCAACACGCCAGCTCCGGGCCTGGGAAACCAACCATGGTCGCAGCCGGGTACCGGTTGTGGCACTGACAGCCAGCGCCATGGAAGAAGACGAGGAACGTTGCCGCGAAGCGGGCATGGATTCCTTTGTGGCTAAACCTGTCAACCTTGAAATGCTACGGGCAGTGCTGGAACAATATTGTCAGGCTTCTGCAACATCCTGATGAAGCCGCAAGTCACCTGCCCGGAATCATGCCATGAATGTAGAGTGTCCCACCTGTAAGAAATCCGTGGAGTGGAGCGAGACCAACCCCTGGCGCCCCTTCTGCTCTGAGCGCTGCAAACTGATCGATCTGGGTGCCTGGGCCAATGAGGAGTATCGGGTGCCCGCTGAAAACGCCTCGCCCGATGATCTCGACCAGGGCGGCGAGGTTACCCGTCACTAACGTGTTGGTTGCGAGCCACTTACGGGCTTTTAAGTTGTTAACCACCCGGCAGATGTTTAACATCCGTTGACGTTGAAACTATCGCATATACCGGCAGTTGCGCCGGCCACGCTCTCATAACGACAGCAATAAAGGTGTACACATGAAGATTACCCGCATCTCAGCACTGGCACTTTCTCTTGCCGCCGCTCCGGTTCTGGCAAGTGACCTGGATCTGAGTCTGACCAACGATTCGGTCAAGGGTCAGGTTAACTTCTTCGGCAGCCAGGAAGAGCTGCAAATGGGTGCTGGATACACCTACCATGAAGGTAGTCGCCACATTATCAACGCCGATTTTCATGCCCAGGGCCGCACTGCCCTTGGGAATCTGCCAACAACTGCCGGCATCGGCATGCGTGGCGTCGGCTGGGATGACGACGATGTTGATGGCGGTGCCATCGGCCTTGGCGGTTTCGCCACGGTGAACATTCCGACCGTGCCCGGTCTGTCGTTTGGCGGCAGCCTGCACTACGCTCCAAGCATTCTGTCGTTCGGAGATTCCGACGACATGACCAGCGTAGAACTTCGGGGCAGCTACCGTGTTATCCGTAATGCGGAAGTGTTTGCCGGTTACCGTTACCTGAATACAGAACTGGATTTTGCCGGTTCTCCAGATGTGAATCTGGATGAGGGCGTGTTGGCAGGTATCAAGATCTTCTTCTAACCCCTTCGCCTCGGTTACCCGGCGCCTTGCCGGGTGACCGATTCGTGCAGCCATTCACGCCCTGCCCTCCTGATTACTGCTAGTCTGTCCGGACATTTGCAAACCGGACTGCGCTTTCATGAGACTGACAATCCCTTCCATACTGGCTACTTCCCTGTTGCTTTCCGCCTGTGGGGGCGGAGATAGTGCGATTGACGGCGCCAAAGACATTCCCAACCGGTTTGGCAACACTCAGAACGCGCTGGATGATTTCAGTTCCGGCAGCACCGGGGATTCCAGCAACGCCCGGGGCCTGAAGCCAAATCAGGTACGGGTTACCATGGAATTACCCGTTAATCTGGCACCTGAGGGCGAGCAAACACGGCGTAACCTTCGTATTGTGATTCCCGATCAGGTTCGGGTTTACCGCACCAACACCAGCGCACAAACCTTTGATGATGTTCGTTACTCCACTGAAAAAGGGACGGACGGCCACTTTATCCTGACCTTTGACAACGGCGTTCCCGTTGGTCCGGATGTGATCATTGAGGCCCGTTATGGCACCGCCACGATGACCGCTCTGGCAGCAGACGCCGACCGGGATGTAAAGGTGAACCCCTTTTCCCATTACCTGGTTACCGAGGTGCTCTGGCGCCGGTACTCCACCAATGATTTTCAGACCGTGTTGGCCTGCGTGGATAACGCGTCGTGCCTGAACAAGTATGTATGGGGAACTCTTGCCGATCAGGTACACGATTTTGAGATTGATATTCCGGAGAACGCTAACGTTACCCAAGCGACCTCTACCCTGGCCGACCGGGCTGATTTTGCCAGCTATGTAGCAGATATGGCGGACTACGCACTGCTCGGCCAGGCATCCTCAGACCGTATTTCCGCCAGTGCGGCGGATTACAACTCCGTGTTTCTCGGCCTGGAATTGGGCCAGACGTTTCGCGAATCCAATGTGGCAGGAGCCGGCCAGTGGGGCGTACGCATGGCTCAGGTAGAGCGGCTGACCGAGGACAACCGCGCCTTTTTGTATCCCGCACTGACGCTCACGTCGTTCGATGCCTTCAACCTGAACATCACGTCTCTGGCCACGGACATACCTTACGATCGCCAAACGCAGATTCACGGTTTTTTCGAGCGGAATAATTCCGGCATTCCAGAGCAGCTCTTTTTCGAGCGCGGGACCGAAACCTGGGAACGAAACAGCCATTCCAGTGCCCCGGGTGCTGCTACACTGACCACCGAGACACCGGCTCGCTTGCTGGCGGGAAGAGCCCTGTACCAAACCATCACCAAACGAAACAGCAGCCTGATCAATGGCTGGACCAGAAACCCGTACTATCTGGATGCCTTTACTTCCGAACCGGTGAGTGACCAGAGCGGGCCAGACCGGGTACTGACCAACTATTTCACCGGCGGCAAAGCGATCGCGCTGGAAGATGATAACGGCAAGCTCAAACGCCGGAACACTCTTGAAAACCACTACCTGAGCGTATTCGAGCTACACCTCCAACGTGCGGAGGCATTCCAGATCTCCGATATGGCCGGACAGGCCTATAACGTGGCTTACCTCGCCACCCGCTTCGCCGATGGGGCGCCTGCAACATTCGAAACCGGACATGGTCAATGGGCATTCGGCTCAGCGAACGGTCAGACTCTGAACGGCACCGCCAATGTGGACCAGTTCACCCTGGCCCGCGACGCCTCCGGTGGCGTGGCCACACCCGATACCAGCAACGACACCTGGAATCTGATTAACCGGCGTTCCCGCCTGAGCTCGGGTGATATTTATATGGGGCGGCTGGGATTGTTCCGCAACGAGATCGACGAACGAACCAACTTCAACGACCCCAACTTTGGCATCCCCGACATGGGCCTGGGGGCGGCAACCCCAAATCAGGATCTGATGGCCTTTAACCTCAATGATGGCACGTTGGGCAGTGGCCTCCTGGTGGCAGGAAAAACGCTCACAGACGGAGCACTGACAGAAGGCACCTACCGGTTACAGGGCGCCATCGTTGGCGTGACCCAGGAGGAAAACCGGCTCTACCACGTGAACAATGCACAGCTGACCCTGGCGAACAGTTCTGCCAGCTTCGAGGGCACAACCATGATGGTGAACCACCTTATCGAAGACAACGAGGTGGTGGCCCCTGAAGAACTGCCGATGCAATTTAATGGCAGCTTCACAACAACATTGGAAGGGGGCATTTCGATTACCAGCGCCGGAGAATACGAGATGCGCGGCTTCTATACCGCGGCCGGCAACCAGGTCTTCCTGGTTATCAGCGACGATACCGGCCCGGAAATGAAAACCGGGCTATTGCTCGCAACGCTTGTTGAGGAATCCTCTGCGCCTTAAAACCTGAACCGCGGACAGCCCCGTATAACCTGTTATAATTCAAGCCATATCGATAGTAACGAGGGGTTTATGACTGCAGTTAACCGGGCGCTGATGCTGTTGATGCCGTTGTTTGCGTTTGCTGTTGCGGGTGCTATTTACACACCAACCGCAAGTCAGAACACCCTGCCGGGAGAAGGCGAAGGCGAAGTTACGCTGTCTTCTCTGCCACCGCTTCCAAATTGGGCGAATGAGGGTCTTCCGGACTTCTCAAGCTATCAGGACACCACTGAAAAGAAAGTCGCGTTCTTCTCTTACCTCTATCCCAGGATAGTGCTTGCCAATTCCCGTATTCTGCTGGAGCGGGAATACCTTGCCACGCTTGAGGGAAAGGAAGCCCTGACTAAAGATGAACTCGCATGGCTAACAAGCCAGGGAGACCGACTGCGAATTAAGGCTGAAGCCGGAACTGACCAGCAGTTCGCCCTGCTTCGGAAACGCCTCGATGTCATTCCTCCGTCTCTGATCCTGGCTCAGGCAGCGAATGAATCCGCCTGGGGGACCTCCCGGTTTGCGACCGAAGGTAACAATCTCTTTGGTCAATGGTGTTTCTCCCGGGGCTGCGGGCTGGTTCCGCAGAGTCGAATCGAAGGTGCCAATCACGAAGTGGCAAAATTCCCGTCACCTTATTACTCCGTGCGCTCCTACATTCAGAATCTGAACCGTCATCCCACCTATCAAACGGTTCG
Organism: Marinobacter sp. RI1; assembly: GCF_041155085.1. Taxonomy (NCBI): domain Bacteria; kingdom Pseudomonadati; phylum Pseudomonadota; class Gammaproteobacteria; order Pseudomonadales; family Marinobacteraceae; genus Marinobacter; species Marinobacter sp. RI1. The sequence goes on along the minus strand of NZ_AP031605.1, from coordinate 1,843,515 downwards.
GGATATTCGGCTCGCTGATCGCAATGCCCAGAAACCCCTGTCTGGGTGGGAGCTTGCAGAAGGCCTGCTTGGCTATTCCGAGCGTGGGGAAGAGTATATAAAAGAGATTCGCGCCATGATCCGTTACAACAATCTGGAGTTCTACGACGAGGAGTTCAGAACCCTGCTGGGTGACCGGACCCCTGCGCAGTTTGAACGGCTGGCATCCGCCATTCCGGACACGACCCTCCTGCCCGGTGGATCCGGTGGCCAAGTAAGCCCGTTTGAAGGCTAATCCCTGAACCTGACAGACTCGAGATTCTCCGATGCTTGATTTCTTGCCCGCGCCGCTAAAAGGCATCCTTGCGGTGCTGTTGATACTGATCAACACCCTGTTGTTCCTTCCGCTACTGTTGCTGGTAGCACTGGCCAAACTCATTGTTCCAGTCCTTCCGTTTCGTAAGGCGTGCACTATCGTGCTGAATGCCATTGCCTGGTACTGGATCGGCTTCAACAACACCCTGATGAATCTGCTCCACCGGGTGGAATGGGATGTCCGTGGTGCGGACGAACTCAGCAAGGAGCACTGGTATTTTGTCACCTGCAACCATCAGAGCTGGGCTGATATACCCGCTATTCAGTATGTCCTGAACAGCAAAATCCCACTGCTGAAGTTCTTCCTGAAAAAGCAGCTGATCTGGGTGCCTTTGTTAGGAGTTGCCTGGTGGGCTCTGGATTTCCCGTTTATGCACAGACATACCAAGGAACAGATCGCCAAACGCCCGGAACTGAAAGGCAAGGACATTGAAGCGACAAAGGCCGCCTGTGAAAAATTCCGGTACACACCAGTGACCATTTTCAATTTTATGGAAGGCACCCGTTTCACCCCGGAAAAACACCAGCGCCAGAATTCACCTTACAAGCATCTGCTGAAACCCAGAGCGGGCGGCACGGCCTTTGTGTTTGGCGCCATGGGCGAGATGATTCATACCATGCTGGATGTCACTATCGTGTATCCCGGTGGTCGACCCGGCATCTGGGACTACCTGTGCGGACGGGTGCGCAAGATCGTGATCGATATTCGCACCCGCGAAGTGCCGGAGCGTTTTCTTGGAATGGATTACGAAAACAACCGCGAGGTCAGGGTCGACTTCCAGAGATGGGTAAGTGAGATCTGGGCGGAGAAAGACCAGCGAATTGAAACACTGTTGGCCGAGAACAGCTAACGAATAATCCCTGCGGGGCTGCGGTATTACAGCAGCCCCAGCTCCCGGGCCCGGACAATTGCCTGGGTCCGTGATTTAACATCCAGCTTGGCGTTTATCCTTCTGGCGTGGGTTTTCACGGTATGCAGCGAAATGTGCAATTTGTCGGCGATTTCCTGGTTTGATAGCCCCTGGGCGATCAATTCCAGAACGCCCTGCTCTCGATCACTGATAGGCTCGGCCAGGGGGTCTGCCGCCGGTGCCACGGGCTCACAACCAAACAGCCGCCCAAGCGCTGCGGTGAAGTCCCCGTTATCAAGATGGCGATAACATTTGTCCATCAACGGGCCAAGCTCTTTCATAAGCTCTGCAAAGGGGCTTATAAAATGCTCCCGGCTCGCCTGGGCAACGACGCTCTCCAGCCTCTTCCGGGCGGCAGGAAGGCCTTTCTCGGCTTCCAGCAGAACAGCATCCAGCAAACCCGCATGCAGCTGCAGCCCCCAGGGCATGCCGCCCTCGTATTTCTCTGAGACAGCATCCAGATGTTCCCGGGCTCTCACCAGGTCGCCATTGGCCATATCAGCCCGCACCTGCAAGCAATCCAGCAGGCCTGGCATCATCGGGAAAAGCTCTGGAACACATCCACCTTTACGGTAAGGTTCCAGTTTGGCGATCGCCTGCGTCGCACTGTCGTGTTGGCCTTGAGCCAGCCAACAGCTGGCCTTCAACGCTTCCAGAACCGGTACGTACAGACTCTCATCCACCTGCCAGGTATGCATGGTGCGCTCTGCCCGGCCCACCCAGACGAAGGCATCATCCATCCGGCCCTGGGCGCGACACATCAGCACCCTCAACGCCATGGCGAGCAGCAACCCAAGATCACGGGTCTGTTCGGCATGCCGGACACAGTTGACCAATAGTCGATCGGCTTCCGTCAGACGCCCCTGATGCCAGAGCACCAGAACCAGATTCAGCTGCAGGCGGGTTTCCCCAATTCGTGCAGGCCGGCTAAGCTCCTGCATGGCCGTATCCAGCCCGGTTCGCAACAGTTGCTCCGCGTGGCGCAGTGCCCCTTTGCCCAGTTCAATGCGGGCATGGGCGTATACCGCCAGGGCCTCGGACCCCGAATCGCCAGCTTCGCGGGCCAGCTTGGAAGCAACACGATTGGCATCCCGAGCCTCCTGAAAAGACCCGGCCGCACAAAGCGCGCTCGAACGAACAATTTGAGTCACCAACTGCGCCTGGGTCGACATACTACCCATCGCCAGCGCCTTGTCTGCCATGGCCAACGCGGGCTGCACAAAGCCCTCACCGCGCAATATAAACGCCTTCAAAGCGTAGATGCGGCCCTCATGCTCGTTCCGGTCCCGGTCATTGAAGCCTTCAAGAAGCTGCTTTGCCTGCTGGAACTGACCACCAATGGCATGTACCCAGCCGTAAACAATACGCAGCCGGGCGCTTCGCTCCAGCAATTCTGCAGGCAGGTTTTTTCTCAAGCTCAACAAAGAGGCAGTATCCTGGCCCAGTAACAGCGCCTCGGTACTCTCGGAGGCAATGCGCACGACCTCATCGCTATCGCCAGCCAGGACCGCATACTTTAATGCTTCCGGGAATTGCTGGCGCTGCTCGAACCATCGGCTGGCCATCAGCATTCGGGTGATGTAGCCCCCCATCACCGGGGTTTGCAGCCAGGCCTGTAGCAATGGGTTCAGGCGATACCACCGGCCCCGGCCAGGGACCGGCTTCAGGGGCAGACCACGGTCAGCAGCCTCAGACGGTGGCATCCCCGACTCTGAGACGGAGGGCTCGATAGCGAAAAACAACTCATCCGAACAGCTGTCCAGCTCGGCAATCGCCCGCAGTGATTTCAACTGAGCGGACCCCAGCTGGGCCGCAATACAGTCTTTCAGGAAACGCTCTACCGAAGGGGTTTCGTGCAGGGCCCTACGCTCCCCGCCCTGTTTCAGCTCCCGCCGATACAGTGCCAGTGGCGTTGGCCAACCTTCAGTCAGCCCGAATAAATGATCAATCGCGACGCTGGTAATCAGGCTGTCGGAGCGCGCTTTCGCAAAAAACTCAAAGGTTTCAGACCGTGAAAACTCCAGAATATCGGGACCCAGCCTGGTGTAGTTGCCATTCAATTCCAGTGTGTGACTCTCAAAGGGCACCGGAAGCCGAGAAGCCATAGCAACTGAAAGACCCGAAGGCAGGTGGGTAACCAACTGGTGCAATAAGCCGCTGACCGCCGGGTTGGTAAGATGATGGACATTATCCAGAACCAGTACTTCTCTGACCTCGCGGGCCTGCCGATCCCGATTGACCAGAAGCATCGTCAAATGGTCTTCAAAGGTTCCACCATTCGGCGGCAGTACCTCTGCCAATCCCAATGCCATCGCAAGTATGGAAAGAAAACGGGAGGGAGCGTTGTCCCCGGCGTTCAGGGAGATCCAGCGAACATTCACGTCCGGTGCACTGGCCAGCGCACTGACCAGGGCGTGAGTCTTGCCGTAACCTCCGGGTGCTTCTAGCTGTAGCAGTCTACCGGCTTGCAAGGCCTGGCATATCATTCGATCCAGATTCGGCCTCGCCAGGGTATCGTCTGGTACAGATGGCACCCTCAGCCGGTGCTCCATAAGATCCCGCACCAGCTCACCGCTCTGTAGACTGGAGTTCGCGGTCTGGAACTCGTCGTTGGCTGCACAGCCTTCTTTAAAGGATTTCACGTACTGCCCCATTTGAAACCGGCCGGACGAACGCCCAAACCGGAAAATAAGAGTCTTGCTTAGGCCGAAAACGGCATGGCGTCCTGCATGGGGTACGCCTTTAGTATGAGTCTTGAGGGAGAGGTTAAACCAAAGCAGGTGCTTGCTGCAAAAAATTGACGGGGAAAAAAGAGGTTAGAGGCGATTTTTTAACGCGAAGACACTTACCAACGGCCAAAAAAAAGCGAGCCGTAAAGGCTCGCTTTTCCTGACAGCGGTGAAACGCTGTTATTAACGGGTTCCAGCGCGACGCAGAGCCGCCGGCGTGTAATCCCGTGACTGACGCTCGACACCGAAGGTGTACGGCTGGTTCTCTTCGTTCGTCAGGCCAAGAGCCAGGTAACGACCGGAGAGCAGATCGTACAGTACTTCGATCGCGTACCAGGGCACGTTCTGATCGTAGAACTGCATTCCGTGGGCTTCAGCGACACGCCAGAGCTCGCCACGGCCATCGTAGTGATCGATAACCGCTGCCTGCCAGGAGTCCTCATCAATGTAGAAGTCACGCTGGGCGTATACATGCCGCTCACCGTCCTTCAGGGTTGCACGCACGTGCCACACACGGTGCAGCTCGTAACGGGTCAGATCCTGATTGATGTGTCCGGCTTTGATGATTTCGTCGTAGCTCAGGCCGCGATCCACCAGCTTGTAGGAGTTGTACGGAATGTACATTTCCTTCTTGCCCAGCAGTTCCCAGTTGTAGCGATCGGGAGCGCCGTTGTACATGTCGAAGTTGTCAGAGGTACGCATGCCATCAGCCGCAGTACCCGGACCATCGTAGGCAACCTGCGGAGCACGACGAACCCGACGCTGACCGGCGTTGTAGATCCACGCCCGGCGCGGTTCTTTCACCTGATCAATCGTTTCATGTACCAGCAGTACGTTACCCGCCAGACGCGCTGGCGCAGTAATAGCCTGCTTGAAGTAGAACAGAACGTTGTCGTCTTCACCTGGCTGATAATCGTTCAGGTAAGTACGCCATGTCAGTTCGTCCTGGAACTTGACCACTGAGTAGTCGCCACCGGCTGTAGGAGTGACCTGGCCAACGTTCCGCTGCACCGAACCACCGCGATACCGGGTAATGTGGTTCCAGATAGCTTCGAGGCCGTTCTGGGGAATCGGGAACGGCGTTGCACTCTCGTAATTGCCCAGCCCGTTACCGTCCTGAATCAACTCCACCTTGGTGGCGTTCTCAACGGTCTCATCCATCACTTCTTTCGGGTAAGCCGCCGTACGATGGGTCGGATAGACCGGAATCTTGTAATCGGCGTACTGGCGAATCATCGCCACCTGGCCCGGAGACAGCTTGTCGGCATATTGATCAACATTGCTCTGATCAATGACAAACTCGGGCTGCTCATTCGGGAACGGATTTACATAGATACCGTCGCCCTTGTAGCCCGCTGGCGGAGTTGTTAACCCGCCAGTCCATGCCGGGATGGCACCGCCATTACCAGACTTCTCCGCACCCATCGGGGTCAGAGTATCGCCCAGCTTGGCCGCTTCTTCTGCAGAAACCGCGCCCCAGGCCTGACCGGTAAAGAGACTTGCAGCCAGTACACCTGTGGCCAGTAGTTTCTTGTTTAATTTCATCTAAATTACCTCGTTGAACGAATTCGGTCCGGTTCAGAATGAGTAGGAAACGCTCGCACTCACGAAATCACGGTCGGTCAACTCGTTATACGGTTTGCCACCGAAAAAGTTTGTGTAGCCGATGTTGCCTGTGATCTTGTTCTGATAAACCGCCTGAACGGACAGACCAAGCGCTTTGCTTCCTTCGTTGAAGGCACCACCCGGCTGCGGGGAATAACCTTCTACGTCGTGGCTCCAGGCCAGCTGCGGCGACAGGTTTACACCTGCAAACACGTTCGGGTAGTCCCATACCAGACGGGTACGGTAACCCCAGGAGAAATCAGTGGTGAAGCCGTCGTTTTCACAGTAGTCAGTATTCAGGTTAAGCGGCGCGCCACCTATAACTGGCTGAGAACAGGCATCACCCTGAGAGGTCGGCACTGGACCAACGCCGAAGGTGCCGGAGCGGCCATAACGTGCCTCGTCATAACCGGGCAGATCGTGGACCCAGGTCATGCCTACTTCATTGATCAGGGACAGACGGCTGGCGCCCATAACCTGATCGAAGAACTTGATCAGAGTGAACTGGAACTGGGATACGTTAAAGCGATCGTTACCGGACGCCCTGAGACCATTAATATCGGTTGTGCCCAGCTCTTCCTGACGCTGACGCTGCAGAAGACTCACTGGGCCATCGGGCCCCGGCAGCTGCAGACCAGCATAGATCAGCTCAAAGGCGTTCCACTGAAGGGGCACATCCTCACGGAAGCTGTACTCGGCACCCAGTGACCAGCCGCCGGGCGTGGTTGTGTTGATACTGATACCGTAGAGGTCAATGTTCTCCGGGTACTCCATAAAGTACTCAGGGAACCCACCCGCCTGGGGCCCAGGACCGTCGTTCAGCACACCGCTTACGTACGGCAGGCGGCTGTTGTACTTGATGTAATAGAAGCCCAATTCAGAATCATTCAGTTCAGGCACATACCAACGAACAGCCACACCGAACTGGTCCTTGGAGTCTGCCTCTACATCGGCAAGGCGATTAATGGCGTAGCCGCCAAGGCCCAATGCATCTGTTGCATCAAGCAGCTGACTTTGTGCTTCGCTCACTGCACCTGACGGCCAGATAGGGCCGCAGCCATCGGCGACAAAATCAATGGTAGAGAAGAAGGTTCCGCAATCGTCCGGGCGCACCGGCTCCCATTTGGCCTGAACGAAGGCTTCAACGGAGACGTTTTCAGTGACACCGGCAGACATGTAGAACATCTCAACCGGCAGCAACGCATCCTTCAATTCGGAGCCTGGAGCACGGAACGCCTGAACGTCTACCGGGTTGATGGTATTGATACCACCCTGGATAAAAGTACTCTCACCCCAGCTCACTACCTGCTTACCATAGCGCAGGCTCACCGGGATGTTGCCGAAGTACCAGTCAGAAAACACGTAGGCATCGAGGATTTCGCCGCCTGAGGCATTATCCTTTGCTTTCTCGTTGAGCTCTACGTAACGGCGATTCTCGTCTTTGAGTTCGAAGTCATACCAATAGCGGCCACGAACAAAACCACCTACGCGGGTCAGATACTGACTGTCGACTGCATAATCCAGGAACAGCTCACTGTTACCCTTGACGATCTTGGAGATGGTATCGCCTTTGTCGAAATTGCGATTACCGTCGTCATAGTTGTTGGTGGAAGCAGTACCCCGCCCATCATGCGGAGCCAGAAGACGCTTGTCAGCTTCTTCTACTCGCCAGGAAGCACCGGCAGATAACGTGGTATTGAACTGAGCCTCAACATCACCCATGTAGAACGAGTATGCTGCTGCCTGGCCGGACACGCCGGCGGCTATGGCTACGGCAAGTGGTAACTTGGTCCAACGCTGCCACGGTTGAGTTTTTCTTGTCATTGGAAGGCTACTCCGTTGTTGTTCTGAGTCGCTGCTCGATTGTTCTGGTGTTAGGTGTCCTGACGGCTGTACACACAGTGCCGTGATGATTGCACTATAGCTAAGCCTTTCGGGGGCTTTGATCAGTCAAAAGTATGATTTTGCTGTCACTCTCTGTTCAGCCGGGGCTCGCACTCCCTCACTATAGACAAGATTCAGGAGTGCAACCACCTGTCGTCTTACAGCATTTCGATCGCCATTGCGGTGGCTTCACCACCACCGATGCAGAGCGCGGCAACACCCTTCTTTTTGCCATAGCGCTTGAGGGCATGCATCAGGGTAACCAGAAGACGGGAACCGGTAGACCCAACCGGATGCCCCTGGGCACAGGCGCCACCGTGAATATTCACCTTGTCCGGATCCAGGCCCAGCTCTTTGATAGGCATCATGGCCACCATGGCGAAGGCTTCGTTGATCTCGTAAAGGTCAACATCGTCCTTGGTCCAGCCGGTTTTCTGGAAAAGTGTCTGGATCGCGCCCACTGGCGCACAGGTGAACTCGCTGGGATGCTGGGACTGAGTGCTATGGGCAACGATCCGCGCCAGGGGCTTGAGGCCACGTTTTTCGGCTTCGGATTCACGCATCAGCACCAGTGCTGAGGAGCCGTCAGAAATGGAAGACGCGTTTGCCGCAGTCACGGTACCGTCTTTGGCAAACGCCGGGCGCAGTGTCGGAATCTTCTCAATGTTGGCGTTGTGGGGCTGCTCATCATCCTCTACTACCACCTCTCCCTTACGGGTCTTGACGGTAACGGGGATGATCTCTTCTTTGAGCAGGCCTTCTTCAATCGCTTTCTTGGCACGATTCAGGGAGGAAATCGCGTAGTCGTCCATTTCTTCCCGGGTATAGCCTTTCTTGTCCGCCATTTCCTGGGCGAAAGATCCCATCAAACGGCCAGTCTCGGCGTCTTCGAGGCCATCCAGGAACATATGGTCCTGGGGCGCCTGCCCAGGCCCCATGCGGTAGCCCTGGCGGGCGCCCAGCAAAATGTGAGGCGCGTTGGACATACTCTCCATACCACCGGCTACCATGATGTCGTTTGAACCGGCTTTGATCAGGTCATGGGCGAACATGGTGGCTTTCATGCCGGAGCCACAAAGTTTGTTAATGGTGGTGGCGCCAGTACTGTCTGGCAGTCCCGCCTTGCGCATGGCCTGGCGAGCGGGCCCCTGTTTCAGGCCAGCCGGCAGCACATTACCCATAATGACTTCCTGAATATCGGCAGGCTGCAGGCCGGCGCGCTTCACCGCCTCAGCGATGGCAATTGCGCCCAGTTCCGGCGCGGAAACCGGGGCAAGACTACCCATAAAACCACCCATGGGGGTGCGAACACCGCTCACGATGACAACGTTGTCCTGACTCATGCTGTGACCTCTCTGTTGGTTTTTTATGATTCTGGTTATGGTTTGTGGGGCGCTTCCAGATATTCCTGGGATTGCATTTCCAGCAATCGGGATTCCGTGCGCTCGAATTCAAAGCTCAGGCGCCCGCCCGAATAGAGCTCGGTGATGGGCGCTGCAGCGGAGATAATGACCTTGACGTTGCGGTCGTAGAACTCATCGATCATGTTGATAAAACGGCGCGCCTGGTCGTCCTTGTCGCCGCCAAGCACCGGTACATTGCTGACGATAATGGCGTGGAACTGGCGCGCCATTTCGATGTAATCGTTCTGGCTTCGGGGGCCGTCACACACGTCTTTGAAGTCAAACCAGACCACATCGTCTGCGTGGGCCTGGGCCGGAATCTTGCGACCGTTGATTTCCATGGTTTTACTGTGCTTCGCCGCTTCGACGGCCAGGGCGTCGAAACTGTTCCGCAAGCTGATATCCGCCTCATCATCCAGCGGACAGTGATAAAGCTCTGCCTGCTCCAGGGTACGCAGGCGATAGTCCACGCCGCCATCCACATTCACCACATCGGTGTACTTCTTTACCAGCTCAATGGCAGGCAGGAACCGCGCGCGCTGGAGGCCATCTTTATAAAGGCCATCGGGGACGATATTGGACGTACACACCAAGGTAACACCACGACCAAAAAGCCCATCCATCAGCGTGGCAAGGATCATGGCATCGCCAATATCGGAAACAAAGAACTCGTCGAAACAGATGACACGGGTCTCGTCCGCAAACTTTTTAGCCACCATCTCAAGGGGGTTTTTCTCCCCTTTCAAAGCCTTCAATTCGTTGTGAACGCGCTGCATAAAACGGTGGAAGTGCACCCGCATTTTGTGCTCGAATGGCAGCGACTCAAAAAAGGTATCCATCAGATAGGTTTTACCCCGGCCAACACCACCCCAGAAATAGAGGCCTTTAACCGGCTCTTCCCGGCCCTTCTTGAGTTTGCGGCGCAGTTTGGCCAACCCTTTGTTGCGCTCGTTTTCAGCAGCCACCAATTTATCGTACAGTGCCTGCAGGCGTTGGACTGCATCTACCTGGGCGGGGTCCTTGTGAAAATCCGGGCGTTCAAGATCCTTTTGGTAACGCTCCCAAGGGGTCAGGTTCGCAACGGTATCGGAGGACGTGGCTGCAGTCATCAGGCTTCCTGAATAGTTGAGTCGAGTGAAAAATCGGCGCGGTATTGTCGCCTATTTCGCGTTTTTTCGCCACGCCGGGCGGCTCTCGGGGCAATACGACGATTGGCTCAGTGTTTCAGCATGGGCTCAATCGGTTTGGGGCGTTATACTCCGTTTACGGGGATTGGCTCACTTCCAGGCAATATAAGGACGATTTTCATATGACAAACCTGATTCTGGCGGCAGTTGCCGCGTTGGTAGTTGGCATTGTCATCGGGATTCTGGTTGGCCGTTCCGGCCAGGGAGCAACGTTGCGGCAGCGCCGGGCGGAGCAGCAGATTGAAGAGCTGCGCAGCGAGTTTACGCGCTATCAGGCCCAGGTGAACGAGCACTTTATGGAATCCGCGCACCTGTTGCGCCGGTTCAACGACGCCTACCGGGATGTGAACCAGCATATGGCCCGCGGCGCCAACCGTCTGTGCAATGACGAAGACTGGATGGAAGAGCTGGATCAGAAATCCAAGGGCAGACTGGAGCATGGCAGTGATGGCGAGCCTTCAGAACCCCCCAGGGATTATGCACCCAAGGCCGACCCTGAGGCCAAAGGCACGCTTGCCGAGGACTACGGCCTGGACAAGGGCGAGAAGCGCCCGGCTTGATTCGGAATCAGAGGCTGCGCCACGCGCAGCCTGACAACGATTTTCATACCGGATTATCACAATCGATGAAACGGTGTGTAACACCAAACGCCTCAGCAATCGCCGCCCCTAACGCCTGCACTCCATAACGCTCTGTCGCGTGATGGCCCGCCGCAAAGTAATGAATGCCGCATTCCCGGGCGGTATGAGTTGTCGGCTCCGAGATTTCACCACTGATGTAGGCGTCTACGCCCGCCTCCAAGGCAACGTTGATAAAGCCCTGAGCGGCGCCCGTACACCAGGCGACGGTTTTGATTTTTTCTGCCCCGGCACCAACGTGCAACGGCTGCCTGTGCAGAGCCCGAGCCATCTCTAACTCAAACTTTTCCACTGACAAGGGCTCCGGCAACTCACCCTGCCAGACCAGCCCACCCAACGGCCTCGGATTCTGGATTCCGAGCACTTTCGCCAGTTGCCGGTTGTTACCGTACTCCGGATGATCGTCCAGTGGCAGATGGTAGGCGACGAGGTTGATGTCGTTATCCAGCAACTGCTTGATCCGGTTTTTCTTCATACCACGAATAGTCTGGTCTTCACCTTTCCAGAAGTAGCCGTGGTGGACAAGGATCATGTCTGCGTTTTGTTCGACTGCGGCGTCGATCAGTGCCTGCGATGCCGTCACTCCCGTCACGATAACGCTTACGCTCTCCTTACCCTCTACTTGCAGCCCATTGGGGGCATAGTCCTGAAAATTGTCGGGCTGGAGCCATTCGGCTATTTTAACGAGGATTTCGTTTCTAAGGGCCATGACACCTCTCCTGCTCTGTCTGACTCATGATCATCGTAAGCTGGCGTGCACGCAGTTAAGCGGTGATGGGCGGGAGGGGCTTTCCGGAAATTTCGGAGGCCATGGATGGCCGGAGAGAAGCGCACAGGGATGTGCTTGTAGCGGTTTCCGGAAAGCCCCTCCCGCCCATCACTACCACCGAAGTTCTGCACGCCAGCGGGCTCAATTCTTGGCGAGCCCGCCTCTAGGAACAAGGCCTTACAGCACACCGAGACCTTTTATCAGAGCATTGTTCTGATCGCTCGTACCAATCGTGATTCGCAGAAAATCACTTATTCGTGGCTTGTTGAAATGCCGGACAATAACGCCCTGCTCCCGAAGCTTCGCTGCAATCTCAGCGCCTTCATGGCCGGGATGGCGGGCAAAAACAAAGTTTGCCTTGGATGGCAGCACCTCAAAACCAAGCGTTTCCAACTCCCTGGTCACCCGCTCGCGCTCGCGGATCACGCCACTGCAGGAATCCTCGAACCACTGCTTGTCCTCAAACGCAGCCACGGCACCAGCCAGAGCCAGACGGTCCAGCGGATAGGAATTGAAGCTGTCTTTAACACGGTTGAGAGCCTCGATCAGATCTTCATTACCAACCGCAAAGCCAACTCTCAGGCCAGCCAGTGAACGGGCCTTGGAGAGGGTCTGGCACACCAACAGGTTCGGGTACTGGTTCACCAGACGAATCGCCGTCTCGCCACCGAAATCAACATAGGCTTCATCAACCACTACCACGCTATCCGGGTTGGCCTGCAGGATATCCTCTACGTGCCCAAGTCCGAGGTAGCGTCCCGTCGGCGCATTCGGGTTCGGGAAGATAATGCCGCCGTTGTCACGCTTGTAGTCGTTCGGATCGATCTCAAAGCTGTCGGTCAATGGAATAACCGCACTCTCGATCTGGAACAAGCCACAATACACAGGGTAGAAGCTATAGCTGATGTCCGGAAATAGGATCGGCTTGTCGTGTTTCAGAAGCCCCTGAAAGATATGCGCCAGCACTTCATCGGAACCGTTGCCAACAAACACCTGTTTGGGGTTGATTCCAAAATCCACGTGGTATTCGGCAATGGCATCTTTCAGGGCCTGGCCTTCCGGGTCCGGATACAGGCGCAGGCTGTCATTCAACTCTCTCTGAATGGCTTCAATCACTTTTGGCGATGGGCCGAACGGGTTTTCATTGGTGTTCAGCTTCACCAGATTGGCCATTTTCGGCTGTTCACCCGGCACGTAGGGCTTGAGTTCACTGACCAGGTCGCTCCAGTACTTACTCATTGATCCGGTACTCCGCTGAACGTGCGTGTGCAGTCAGACCTTCGCCACGAGCCAGAACCGATGCCACCCGCCCCATACGATCAGCGCCCTGAGCGGTAAAGCCAATAAGGGAAGAGCGCTTCTGGAAATCGTACACACCCAGAGGTGAACTGAACCGTGCGGTGCCGCTGGTTGGCAAAACGTGATTCGGGCCTGCGCAATAATCACCCAGGGCTTCGGCCGTGTGCCTGCCCATGAAAATCGCACCGGCGTGGCGGATGTCGTCGAGCATGGCCTGCGGGTCTTCCACTGAGAGCTCCAGGTGCTCCGGCGCAATCCGATTACTCACTTCTGCGGCTTCTTTCAGATCTGCCACCTGAATCAGTGCACCCCGCCCCAGCATGGAGGTGCGGATAATTTCTTCTCGCTCCATGGTCGGCAGCAGCTTGTTGATACTGGCTTCCACCGCATCCAGGAAGTCTGCGTCCGGGCTGACCAGAATGCTCTGGGCCTGCTCGTCGTGTTCGGCCTGAGAAAACAGGTCCATGGCGATCCAGTCCGGGTCGGTCTTGCCGTCACAGATCACCAGTATCTCCGAAGGGCCGGCAATCATGTCGATACCGACAACTCCGAATACTTCGCGCTTGGCGGTAGCCACGAAGATGTTACCGGGGCCGACGATCTTGTCGACAGAGGGCACGGTGTCCGTGCCATAGGCCAGCGCGGCCACGGCCTGGGCGCCACCGATAGTAAACACGCGGTCTACCCCGGCAATGGCGGCCGCTGCCAGCACCATATCATTCACCACACCATCCGGGGTCGGCACCACCATGATGACTTCAGAGACACCAGCGACTTTGGCCGGAATCGCATTCATCAGTACCGACGAAGGATAGGCCGCCTTGCCACCCGGCACGTACAGACCGGCGCGATCCAGCGGCGTTACCTTCTGGCCCAGCACGGTTCCGTCTTCGTCCTGGTATTGCCAGGATTGCTGATTCTGGCGTTCGTGGTAGTCACGGATGCGTTCCGCCGCTTTTTCCAGACCCTCACGCTGATCCTGGGGAATTCGGTCCAAAGCTGCCTGCAAACGGCTTTTATCCATTTCCAGCTCAGCCATGGAGCCAACGTCCAGGCGATCAAACTTGGCCGTAAACTCCAGCACTGCCGCATCGCCCCGGGTCTTCACCTCGTGCAGGATATGCCGAACCGACTCATTCACCTGATGATCCACACTGTCGTCCCAGGCCAGCAGCTGGGCCAGCGCACTGTCAAAGTCGCTCTGGGTGGTGTTCAGTCTGGTGATTCTGTCGGTCATTTTTCAGATCCTGTCTTGGAGTAACACTACGAATCGCGGCGTCGTTCAACGGCCGCGGACATCTTCTCGATTATGGGGTTTATCTGGCCGTGTTTCATCTTCATGGAGGCCCGGTTAACCACCAGTCGGCTACTGATGTGGTCAATCAGGTCTCTTGGCTCCAGCCCGTTGGCCTTGAGGGTATTGCCGGTATCCACGATATCAACAATCTCATCGGCCAGATTCAGGATCGGTGCCAGCTCCATTGCCCCGTAGAGCTTGATGATATCGGCCTGCCGGCCCTGAGCCGCATAGTAGCGCCGGGCCAGGTTGACGAATTTGGTGGCAACACGAATCCTGCCTGCCGGTGGCTGCTCGCCTTTTTTGCCTGCGGTCATCAACCGGCAACGGGAGATGTTCAGATCAAGCGGTTCGTAGAGGCCGTCGCCACCGTGCTCCATCAGAACATCCTTACCAGTAACGCCCAGATCCGCGCCACCATATTGAACATAGGTGGGCACATCGGTCGCCCGGATGATCAGAATCCGCACGTTCGGGTCGGTGGTGGGAAACACCAGTTTGCGGGACTTTTTCACGTCGTCGACAAGCTCAATGCCCGCTTCCGCCAGCAGCGGCAAGGTTTCTTCCAGAATGCGACCCTTCGACAAGGCGATGGTGATGGAATCTGTCATGTATCCTTCCGGGTTCCCGTTGGTCAAATTCAGGCTGGCAGACGGCGGATGCTGGCACCCAACAGCTGCAATTTCTCTTCAATGCACTCGTAACCGCGGTCAATGTGGTAAATGCGGTCGACAATGGTATCGCCGTCTGCCATCAGACCGGCGATCACGAGGCTGGCTGAGGCCCGCAGATCGGTTGCCATCACCGGAGCACCGGTCAGGTGTTCAACGCCCTTGATGATGGCCGCATTACCTTCAAGGGTAATGTCTGCACCCATCCGGATCAGTTCCTGCAAGTGCATGAAGCGGTTTTCAAATACGGTTTCGACGATGGTTCCGGAACCCTCGGCGACCGCATTCATGGCCGCAAACTGAGCCTGCATATCCGTTGGGAACGCCGGATACGGCGCGGTCCGCAGGCTGACAGCCTTGGGCCGCTTGCCTTTCATGTCCAGTTCAATCCAGTCCGGGCCGGTCGTGATGTGCGCCCCCGCCTCTTCCAGCTTGAGCAGCACCGCTTCCAGGATATCTTCCCGGGTATCTTTTACTTTCACCCGACCACCGGTCGCAGCCGCCGCCACCAGGTAGGTTCCGGTCTCGATCCGGTCCGGCAACACGTTGTAGTGGCATCCGTGCAGGCGCTCCACACCATTGATTTCAATGGTCGCGGTACCGTGGCCTTTGATATCGGCACCCATGGCGATCAGGCACTCGGCCAGATCCACCACTTCCGGCTCACGGGCCGCGTTTTCGAGGATGGTTTTACCCTCGGCGAGCGCAGCTGCCATCATCAGGTTTTCGGTACCCGTTACGGTGACCGTATCCAGGAAAATGTGGGCACCCTTCAACCGGCCATTGGTCTTGGCCTTGATGTAGCCATTCTCCACCTTTATGTCGGCACCCATCATTTCCAGACCGTGGATGTGCAGGTTAACCGGCCGGGTACCGATAGCACAGCCACCCGGCAGGGAGACTTCGGCTTCGCCAAAATGAGCCACCAGCGGGCCGAGCACCAGTATGGAGGCGCGCATGGTCTTTACCAGCTCGTACGGTGCATGGAAGTGCTTGATGGTGTTGGCGTGCACTTCAACACTCATCTTTTCGTCAATGAGCAGCTCCACCCCCATACGACCGAGCAGCTCGATCATGGTGGTAATATCGTTCAGGTGCGGCAGGTTGCCGACGGTGACCGGCTCATCCGCCAGCAGTGTCGCCGCCAGAATGGGCAGGGCCGCGTTCTTGGCACCGGAAATGCGAATTTCGCCATCCAGGGGCTTTCGACCCCTGATCAATAGTTTGTCCACGGTAATTATCCTGTTCGGTTCAGGCGCCGGCCTGCTGATCGGCCCACTCGCTCGGGGTAAAGGCTTTCGGGTGAAGGGCGTGAATGGTGCCGTCCATGACATGCTGGAACAGCACCTTGTTGATCATTTGCTGCCGTTTGATGGTGGGCAGTCCCTCGAATACGTCACCCACCACCACAACAAGATAGTGGTTGCCATCAACCTGTACCTGAACCTCGCAACCGGGCAGGGCTTCTTTGACAAGTTCGGTAACCTGGGCGGCGTCCATAAGGATTCCTCGACTTAGTTGAAATCAGGGGCGGAATTGTAACCAATTCCCGGGCGCCGGTCAGCTGTGCTCGGCAAATCCGGGAATCTGATCCTGAAGATTGCTGAGTGCGGCCAATGAACGAAGTCGTTCACTGGCGCCTGTGAAGGAGAGATGGCATTGCCGGCTCAACGCCAGACGCTGCCAACACAAAAGCATCGAGAGCACCACACTGTGGGCGGTGCCAAGCCCGGACAGATCAATCTCAAGCATGCCATCGGCCTGCTGAATTTCCTGCTCGCCCTGCTTGCGCAGCGCCAGGACTGTGTCGGCATCGACATCGCCGGTTACGCGAAGGGTTGTGCCGTCCCGAACGATGCCCGGGGTCCGCTCACTCATGAACGATCCACCTGCTCATCCAGATTCAGGGCCTCAACCGCATCACCCCATCCGTCAATTACCGCCTGAACCTGGCCGCGATTCTCTTCCATTTCCTGAGCAAAGCGATCCCGGAAGGCAAGGCCGATGTTAACGCCCTCTACGATGACGTTCTCCATCATCCAGCGGTCGTCACCTGTCCGGTACATTGAGTAAGTGACCGGATAACGGTTGCCGGAGGCACTGATCAACTCCATTTCTACCGAAGCGCGATCCTCATTCTGAGGAAGGATGGTGGCTTCCTTGACGATGATCTCGAAATCTTCCGCAGAAACCAGGGCCTGGGCATAACTGTCAAACAGGCTGCGCTTGAACTTCTCGACAAAAGCATCCCGCTGCTCTGGCGTGGTCTGGCGGGCATATCGGCCCATCACCCGGGCAGCAATCCGGCGAAAATCGACAAACTCCTGAAGGGTTTCATCCATGCTGGCATAGAACGCCTCCGGATCCTTTTCGTACAACCCTTTCTCGGCATTGAGCTTCTGCACCAGCTTCTGGGTGTTCTCGTCCACGTAACGTTTCAGATCCTCCTCCGGCCCTGCCCAGGCCTGACCCACCAACAGGGCGAACATGGCAATCATCAGCGTTAAACGGTGTTTAAGGGCACTCATTAGTTTCTCCTGTGCATTACCCCGGCTCAGCGGCCGGAGGCAAAGTTACTGATCAGCCGCTCCAGATTCATGGCGGACTGGGTGGAATAAAAGGTATCCCCCGCGTTTAGCGATTCCAGGTCCCCGCCAATCGATATATCAATGTACTGCTCACCCAGCAGTCCGGATGTACGTATTACTGCTGCACTGTCGGCCGGGATGTTATCAACCTCAGCATGGATAGACATGGTTACCCGCGCCTGGAAAGTGTCCCTGTCCAGGGTAATGGATTCGATGGTACCGACAGTGACACCAGCCATGGAAACCTTGCCTCGGGGCGTCAAGCCACCGGTATCGTTGAAATTCGCGTACAGCGTGTAGGTCTGCTCCGCGGATTTCGGCGACAGGCCACTCACCTGCAGCGCCAGAAACATGAGCGCGGCCAAACCGGCAATCATGAACAGCCCAACAATGATTTCTATGCTTCTCTGTGCCATGAAAGGCTCCCTGAATCCTGTTAAAAATCACCGAACATGACGGCAGTCAGTACGAAATCGAGACCGAGCACTGCCAGCGATGAGTAGACCACGGTTTTGGTGGTCGCCGAACTGATACCAGCAGAGGTGGGCACGCAATCATAGCCCTGGTAGACCGCAATCCAGGCACATACAAACCCGAACACCACACTCTTGATAAAGCCGTTAAGCACGTCATCCACAAAATCGACGGAGGACTGCATATTGCCCCAGAAGGAACCCTCAAACACGCCCAGCCATTCCACACCAACCAGCATGCCGCCCCAGATCCCCACTACCGAGAAAATCATGGCAAGTACCGGCATGGCGAGAAAACCGGCCCAAAGTCTCGGTGCAACGACCCGGCGCAACGGATCTACCCCCATCATTTCCATACTGGAGAGCTGTTCCGTCGCCTTCATCAGGCCGATCTCTGCCGTCAGGGCGGAGCCCGCGCGACCGGCGAACAGCAGGGCCGTCACTACCGGCCCCAGTTCGCGCACCAGCGTGAGCGCAATCATCTGACCAATCGCCGACTCCGAGCCGTAATCGCTGAGAATGGTATAGCCCTGAAGCCCCAACACCATCCCGATGAACAAGCCAGACACCACCACAATCGCCAGCGACAACACGCCGACTGCGTAAAGCTGTTTGACCAGCAGGGGAAAACCTGTTGCAGGCCTGGGGACGCCGGCCAGCACGCCGAAAAGAAACTGCCCGGAACGACCGAAGGAGGCGATGATCGCGAGCCCGAGCCGCCCCAGGCCGGCAATACGACCCATCATGAAGACCGTCCTCCCACACCAAAATCAGCCGCTGCATCGCCACTCGGGTAATGGAACGGCACCGGGCCATCAGGCTGCCCTTCAAGAAACTGCTGAACCCGCTCAGACGGATGCGCCCGCAGCTCCTCGGGAGTGCCCTCACCGATCACCTTGCCGTCGGCAATAATGCAGGCGTAATGGCAAATACTCAGGGATTCAGGCACGTCGTGAGACACCAGAACGCTGGTCAGCCCCATGGAACTGTTGAGATCCCGGATCAGCTTGACCAGCACGCCCATGGCAATCGGATCCTGCCCGGCAAAGGGCTCGTCATACATGATCAACTCCGGGTCCAGTGCGATACTGCGGGCCAGAGCGACGCGCCGGGTCATGCCACCGGACAACTCTGAGGGCATCAGCTCTCTGGCACCACGCAAGCCCACCGCCTCCAGCTTCATCAGAACAATGTCCCGAATCATATCTTCGGGTAACGACGTGTGCACACGCAGCGGGAAAGCGACATTCTCGTAGACACTGAGATCGGTAAACAGCGCGCCACTCTGGAACAGCATGCCCATTTTTTCGCGCAGTTGGTAAAGCGCCTTGCGCTTTAGCCGGGGCACGTCATGGCCTGCCACACTCACCTGGCCGGAATCCGGGCGAAGCTGACCTCCGATGAGCCTGAGGAGCGTGGTTTTACCGGTACCACTGGGCCCCATGATGGCAGTCACCTTCCCTTTGGGAATATCCAGACTGATTCCATCAAAAATCCGGCGCCCGGAACGGGAAAACACCACATCCCTAAGTGTTATGTACGCAGATGACTCCATAATCCATCCCTTTCAAGGAGCGCCTACATTATGACAAGCTCTCCCAGACCTCAATTAAAGCAACGTAAAATGTCTTGATGGCAATGATCAGAATCCCTGATGCAGGCGAGCCGGGGGCACCAGAAGTGATATACTTCGGCCTCAAATCCCAGATCGAGCAGACAGCCAGCCGACATGACCGAATCAAATACCTTCAACACCCAGGACTTTTGCAACTCGGCCCTACGGGCAATCCGCATCGAGCGCGAAGCCATTGAAGCGCTGGAAAGCCGTATAAACGGTGATTTCAGCCGCGCCTGCGAGGTCATCATGGCCTGCAAAGGCCGGGTTGTGGTGACAGGTATGGGCAAATCGGGGCACATCGGCAACAAGATTGCCGCCACGCTCGCCAGCACGGGCACGCCCGCCTTTTTTGTTCATCCCGGCGAAGCCAGCCATGGCGATCTGGGCATGATAACACCCCAGGATGTGGTCATCGCCATATCCAACAGCGGCAGCACCAGCGAAGTGGTCACCATTCTCCCTCTGATCAAGCGAATGGGCGCGCCATTGATCAGCATGACAGGCAAACCCGATTCCGTACTGGCACAGGAGGCCGTTGCCAACCTGGATGTCAGCGTGGCCATTGAAGCCTGCCCGCTGGGCCTGGCCCCGACCTCCAGCACCACCGCCACCCTGGTCATGGGGGATGCCCTGGCCGTGGCGCTGCTTGAAGCCCGGGGATTCAGCGCCGAGGATTTCGCGTTCTCCCACCCTGGCGGCAGCCTTGGACGCCGCCTGCTGCTACGGGTATCCGACATCATGCACACCGGTGACCAGATTCCTCAGGTTGCCGAGGGCACAACCCTGAGCGGAGCACTGCTGGAAATAACCCGCAAGGGCCTGGGCATGACCACGGTCGTAAATGCCGCCGGCACCCTGACGGGCATCTTCACCGACGGCGACCTGCGCCGGACCCTGGACAAATCTGTGGATGTGCACACTACCCCCATCCAGGACGTGATGACCCGCAACGGCAAAACCATCCGGGCAGACCACCTGGCGGCAGAAGCCTTGAATATCATGGAAGAAATGAAGATCAACGCCTTGCCGGTTACCGACGCAAACGGCACCCTGGTGGGCGCCATTAATATGCACGACCTGCTCCGGGCCGGAGTGATTTGATGACTCAGACAGCGCATCCGTTACAAACCCACTGGGACGCAGCCCTGAAGGCCAAAGCCTCGGACATTCGCCTGATCGCCCTGGACGTGGACGGCATCATGAGCGATGGCCGCCTCTATTTCAGTGCCAGCGGCGATGAACTCAAGGCCTTCAACATTCTTGACGGCCTGGGCCTGAAACAACTGATGCAGGCAGGCATCACCGTGGCGGTGATTACCGGACGACGCTCTCCTCTTACGGAAAGACGAATGTCGGACTTGGGCATCCCGCACCTGATGCAGGGTCGCGAAGACAAAAAAATCGCATTGCTGGAATTGATCCGGAATATGAACCTTGCGCCGGAGCAGATTGCCTACATGGGCGACGACCTGCCCGACCTACCCGCGCTGCGTTTTGCCGGCCTTGGCATCACGGTACCCAACGGCTACTGGCTGGTTCAGCAACACGCCGACTACTGTACCCGCAGCCCCGGTGGACAGGGCGCTGTGCGCGAGGCCTGCGATCTCCTGCTCTGGGCGCAAGGGCACCTGGACAACACTCTTGCCCCCTATCTGGACGAGCCAGCATGATCACCGAGCGGCTTTTCGGCGATCGTGGCAAACGGCGGATTACAGCCCTGGCCCTTGCCGCCACCGTAACAGCAACCGTTTTTCTGCTGTGGCAAAGTGACGAGCCTGTCAGTTCGCGGAATGCCGCCAGCGAACTACGGGGGCCCGCAGAGCCCGACGGCTTTGTGATCGGCGGCCAATACCGCGCCTGGGATGAGCAAGGGAACCTCCAGATTGATCTCAAAAGCCCCAGAATTGAGCAGTTTGAAGCAACCGGCACGGCTCATCTGGATACGCCGATAGCCCGGCTTTTCAGTGAGGGCAGCCCCGACCCTTGGCTCATTGAGTCCAATGAAGGTAGCCTTCAGCAGAACAATGAAAAGCTGGAACTTACGGGGAACGTCCAATTGACCCGACAGTCCGAAGGCCGCGAAGCCGTTCTGGAGACCGAGGCACTGACCCTGGACAACAGCAACGGCACCGTCTACACCGACCAGCCGGTGACCATCACCGAGCCTTTCGGCGTCACCCGCTCCACCGGTATGAAAGCCTGGATCAACGAACGCATTCTCGAACTCAACTCCCGGGTAGAGGGACAATATGAAACCGTCAGGTAAACGATCTTTCTGCCGGCCAGCGATTCTGGCCATGGCATTGCTGGCCGGCCCGGCATCGGCATTCAACCTGGATTCCGATATCCCCATAAAGGTCAGTGCAGATTCGGCCCGTCTGGATGAAAGCGCCGGAACGGCCGTTTACACCGGCGCTGTCGAACTGATTCAGGGCGAAACCCGGCTGGACGCGGATCGGGTGGTACTTTACCGCAACCAACAGGGTGTCAGCCGGATTGAAGCCGCCGGCAACCCCGCCCATTACCGGCAACCCGGCCAGGAAGGCGAAGGCACGACCGATGCCAAGGCCCTGAACATCACCTGGTCTGGCGATGAAAACCTGGTTATTTTTGAACGCCAGGCCGTTATTGAACAAGACGGCAACGTATTCCGGGGCGACGTCATCCACTACGACACCGTTCGCCGCGTTGTTACTGCGGAAGGCGGCACGCCATCCGACGGCGGCTCCGGCCGGGTGGAAATGGTGATTCAGCCTCGTAATTCAGCTCAATCCAGTGACGGGAAAGGTTCGGATGGCAGTTCTCAGGGCCAGTAATCTGGCAAAAAGCTACAAGCAGAAAAAAGTGGTGCTGGACGTTTCTCTGGAAATTCGCTCCGGCGAGATTGTCGGCCTGCTCGGCCCCAACGGCGCCGGCAAGACCACCTGCTTCTACATGATCGTGGGCCTGGTGCCTGCGGATCACGGCCGGATCACCATCGACACCCAGGACATCACCCCGCTGCCAATGCATGGGCGCGCCCGCAAGGGCATCGGTTACCTGCCCCAGGAGGCCTCCGTGTTTCGCAAACTGACCGTGCGGGACAACATCATGGCCATCCTCGAAACCCGCAAAGGCATGAGTCGGGCGGAACGGGAGGCCAAGCTGGAAGAGTTGCTGGAAGAGTTTCATATTACTCACATCCGTGACAGCGTGGGTATGGCGCTATCCGGCGGCGAACGCCGCAGGGTTGAAATCGCCCGGGCGCTGGCCATGGAGCCTGCGTTTATCCTGCTGGACGAACCCTTCGCGGGCGTAGACCCTATCTCCGTCAGTGACATCAAGCACATTATCCGGCACCTGCGGGATAAAGGTATTGGCGTGTTGATTACCGACCATAACGTTCGGGAAACCCTCGACATCTGCGAGAATGCCTACATCGTTTCCGGCGGCCACATCATCGCCTCCGGCAATGCCGAAGCCATTCTGGCAAACCAGCAGGTGAAAGAAGTGTATCTGGGTGATGAGTTCCGGCTCTGACCTGATAAAACAGGGTTTATCCGAGGTCTGATTGTTTTGATGATCTGTAGCAAGTAAACTCGGCAAAAAACTTGCTTATACTGTTCACAGACAATGGCAAGTAACCAGCGTACAACATTTTTTTCGGCCTGTGCGCCGGCAAAGCAACAACCGGGATGCCCATGAGTTATGGATCTTGAGCCATGGTTATGAAAGCCTCATTACAGCTTAAGCTGGGCCAGAGTCTGACCATGACGCCCCAGCTGCAGCAGGCCATACGCCTGCTACAGCTTTCTACCCTCGATCTCCAGCAGGAAATCCAGCAGGCGCTGGAGTCCAACCCCATGCTGGAAACCTCAGAGGACGATGAGCACCCTGAAGGCGACGAGCGCGAAGAGCACGAGCACAGTGAAGCTTCCAGCTCTGAGGCCAACCAGGACGACAGCCACCAGGACGCGAGCCCGGACTGGGACGAAACCGAGAACGGCCCGGACTGGTCGTCCGAGAACGATATTCCGGACAACATTCCCGATGATCTGCCAGTGGATACCGCCTGGGACGACATCTACCAGTCTGCCCCGGCTCCGGCCAGCAAAGGCGAAGACGAGCACGAATCGGATTTCGAAACCCGGAACTCGCCTACCGAAACCCTGCAGGATCACCTCGAGTGGCAGCTGAACCTGACGCCTCTGAGCGAGCGGGATCAGGCCATTGCCCACGCGCTGCTGGATGCTGTGGATGAGCGCGGCTACCTGACGTCTGACATTGAGGACATTCACGCAGGCCTGCTGGACGAAACCGAAGAAGACCCGTTGGAACTGGACGAAGTGGAAGCGGTACTCCACCGCCTGCAACACTTCGACCCGCCCGGCGTGTTCGCTCGGGATCTCCAGGAATGCCTGCTGATTCAGCTCAACCAGCTGCCACCGGATACCCCCTGGCTGCGCCAGGCGAGACTGGTGGTTACCCAGTTCCTGCATCTGCTTGGCAACCGGGACTACGCACAGCTGTTGCGCCGCAGCCGGCTCAAGGAAGACCAGCTGAAACAGGTACTGGCCCTGATCACCAGCCTGAACCCTCGCCCTGGCGATGTCGTGGACCGGGCCGAACCGGATTACGTTATCCCGGACGTTATCGTACGCAAACACGAAGGCCGCTGGCGGGTTGAACTCAACCCGGAAATCGCTCCGCGTATCCGGGTGAATGCCAGCTACGCTTCACTGATCCGCCGGGCTGACAGCAGTGCCGATAACACCTACCTGCGCGACCAGCTGCAAGAAGCGAAATGGTTTATCAAGAGCCTGCAAAGCCGGAATGAAACCCTGCTGAAAGTGGCCACCCGCATCGTTGAACACCAGCAAGGGTTCCTGGATCAGGGCGAAGAAGCCATGAAGCCTCTGATCCTGTCTGACATTGCCCAGGCGGTGGAAATGCACGAGTCCACGATTTCCCGGGTTACCACCCAGAAGTACATGCACACGCCCCGCGGTATTTTTGAGCTGAAGTACTTTTTCTCCAGCCACGTCAGCACCGCCGAGGGCGGCGAATGCTCGTCTACAGCCATCCGGGCGATGATCAAGAAGCTGATTGCCGAGGAAACCCCGAAAAAGCCATTGAGCGATAGCAAAATTGCAGCCATGCTAGGGGAACAGGGAATCAACGTGGCGCGGCGTACCGTGGCCAAATACCGGGAGGCCATGCATATTCCTCCCTCGAACGAACGAAAACGCCTGGTTTAAACTTTCGCCGGTGCAAGATGCACTGGCACGCAAGCCGGCAAGCACGCCGGCAGTATGACAACAGGAGACGCCTATGCAACTCAACATTTCAGGCCATCACGTAGAACTAACTCCCGCTCTGAAGGATTACGTCAACACCAAGTTCGAGAAGCTGGAGCGTCACTTCGACCACATCAGTAACTGCCAGGTCACCCTGGAGGTCGAGAAGGTGCGCCAGATGGCGGAAGCCACGCTGCACGTGATTGGTGGTGAGATTCACGCAAAGGCAGAAAATGAGGACATGTACGCCGCAATCGACGCTCTGGTCGACAAGCTGGACCGTCAGATCCTCAAGCACAAGGAAAAGAACGTAGACCGGATGCACGGTAACGGCGGTCGCTGAAGCGCGAACCTTACCGGGTGTTTCATGAAACGAGCTGCGGCGGGGCTAACCGGCCGCAGCCTTTTTTTTACGGACATGCAGTCGATCCATGAGCGAGCCATCCCTGACCATCGACAATATTCTTGCCCCTGAACTGACCCTCTGTAAGGTGCCGGCCTCAAGCAAGAAACGTGTGCTGGAGTTCATCGCTGAACGGATTCACTTTCAGGATGAAATCCTCAGCGACACCCAGATCTTCAACAATCTGGTCTCCCGCGAACGGCTGGGCAGCACCGGTATCGGTGAGGGTATTGCCATCCCCCACTGCCGACTGGAAGGCCTGGACCGCGTCATCGGCGTGCTGATGACTCTGGAGGAGCCGGTAGACTTTGATGCTATCGATAACCAGCCGGTAGATCTGGTGTTTGCCCTGATCGTCCCCAAAGAAGCCACCAGTGAACACCTGGAGTTACTGAGCCAGCTGGCGGAGCGCTTCAATGACAGTACTTTCTGCGCCCGGCTGCGCCAGAGTGAAGATCCCGCGACCCTTTACCAGCGTATGGCGGAGAGTAATCACTGAGATCAGCCTGACATCTGGACAGGCTGCCAGGCAGATTGAAGGAGAAACAGTCCCATGAAGCTGATTATCGTCAGTGGCCGATCCGGTTCCGGCAAGAGTACGGCCCTGCATGTGCTGGAAGACCTGGGATTCTACTGCATCGACAACCTGCCCATTGGCTTGCTGTTCCCGCTGACCCGAGAGGCGGCCACCCAGGAAGCGCCCGGCCGGCTGAAAAAAATGGCCGTCAGTATTGATGCCCGTAACCTGTCCGCCGAGCTGGCCAATTTTGAAACCATTTACCAGCAACTGAAGCAGACCGGTGTCGAGGTTGAAATCATATTCCTGGATGCCGACGAACAGTCACTGCTGCAACGCTTTCACGCAACCCGCCGCAAGCATCCGCTAAGCGATGACAAGACGTCTCTGCGGGAGGCAATCACCAACGAAAAGCAATTACTGGAACCCCTGTCAAAGCTGGCCGATCTTTATGTCAACACGACCGGGCTCTCCATGTACGAGCTACGCGACATGATCAAGCAGCGCGTGGCCGGCCGCAAGGATCAGGAACTGGCACTGCTGTTCCAGTCCTTTGGCTTCAAGCACGGCGTGCCGGTGGATTCAGACTACGTCTTCGACGTACGCTGCCTGCCCAATCCATACTGGGACACCAGCCTGCGCAAGCACACCGGCGTTGATCAGCCGGTCATCGAATTTCTGGAACGGGAACCGCTGACACGTCAGATGGTGGATGACGTCACGGGCTTCCTGAATACCTGGCTGCCCTCGTTTGCCGACAGCAATCGTAGTTACATGACCATTTCCATCGGTTGCACCGGTGGCCAGCACCGCTCTGTTTATGTGTGTGAGCAGCTCGGGCGCTATTTCCGCGATAATTACCGCAATGTGCAGGTGCGCCACACCGAACTGCCACACCTTCAAACCCGGGGAGAAATCTGAGCGCCTATGATTTGCCGCCCCATCACCATCATCAACAAACTCGGCCTGCATGCGCGGGCCACGGCGAAGCTTGTGGCCACCGCATCAGACTTTGACAGCAAGGTGCGAATCCGTGGCAAAGGCCGGGACGTAGACGCCAAGAACATCATGCAGGTGATGATGCTGGCCGCCAGCCAGGGCACCGAAGTGGAACTGGTTGCCGATGGTCCGGACGAACAGGATGCCATCGACGCGCTGGCTGCCCTGATCAACGATTATTTTGGTGAAGGAGAATAACCTCCGGTTTCGTCATTCACCTACAATCCTTTCTCACGTGTGCCACCTAACTCCGCTATAATGCAAAGGTTTTCTGATCGCAGGTGGTTCAATGACCGACATTCTGGAAAAAAGCCAGGCCCGCCAACGCCTTCGCTCACTCAGTGAAGCGCTGGACAGTGGTGCCCTCAAGCAGGTGGCCCGCATTCTGAATGGCGGTCTGAGCCCCAGCGATATTGCTCACCTTCTGGAATCTTCGCCACCACGCCAACGGGCCCTGCTCTGGAACCTGGTCGACAAGCAGCTGGAAGGGGAAGTCCTCCAGTACCTTGGCGACGATATTCGTAGCTACTTCCTGAGCCAGCTGAACGCGCAGGAGCTGGCGGACATTCTGGAAGATTTCGAGTCGGATGACCTGGCCGACTTGCTTCAGCAATTGCCGGACACGGTGATCCAGGAAGTCCTGGACACCATGGACGAGCAAGACCGTCAGCGGGTAGAGGAAGTCCTCGCTTACCCGGAGGACACTGCTGGCGGCCTGATGAACACCGACACCATCACGGTGCGGCCGGACATCAGCATCGACGTTGTGTTGCGCTACCTGCGCCGTCACCGCAGCCTGCCCCCGATGACCGACAGCCTGATTGTGGTCAGCCGTCGGGACGAGTTTATCGGCATGCTGCCCATTACCCGGATGCTGGTATCCAATCCCGCGGCTACCGTTCGGGAAGTGATGGACACAGACATTGAACCCATTCCCGTGTCGCTGTCCGATACCAAGGTCGCCACTCTGTTCGAACGCTACGACCTGATTTCTGCCCCTGTGGTGGATGAGACCAACAAGCTGCTGGGCCGGATCACCATCGATGACGTGGTCGACGTTATCCGTGAGGACGCAGACCATTCCCTGATGAGTATGGCTGGTCTGGATGAAGACGAGGACACCTTTGCCCCGGTGATGAAGACCACCCGCCGGCGCGCGGTCTGGCTGGGCATTAATCTGATCACGGCCTTTACCGCATCGGCCGTGATTGGACTGTTTGAAGACACTATTGCCAAAGTCGTTGCACTGGCCGTACTGATGCCAATTGTGGCCAGCATGGGCGGCATTGCCGGTAGCCAGACCCTGACCCTGGTAATCCGGGGCATGGCCGTTGGCCAGATCAGCGGCGCCAACGTGGGCTGGCTGCTGAACCGTGAGTTTCTGTCCGG
Source organism: Marinobacter sp. RI1 (assembly GCF_041155085.1). Taxonomy (NCBI): domain Bacteria; kingdom Pseudomonadati; phylum Pseudomonadota; class Gammaproteobacteria; order Pseudomonadales; family Marinobacteraceae; genus Marinobacter; species Marinobacter sp. RI1. The sequence goes on along the minus strand of NZ_AP031605.1, from coordinate 1,815,505 downwards.
GGTACTGAATGGCCTGCTGTGGGCGGTGGTGGTTGCCACCGCCGCGGTGGTCTGGTTCCAGGACTGGCTGATTGGCGCCATCATCGCAGCGGCACTGGTTATTAACCTGGTGGCGGCGGCGCTGGTGGGCACCGTCTTGCCGCTGTTCCTGAAATCCCGGAACATTGACCCGGCCCTGGCCGGCAGTGTGATACTCACCACCGTAACCGACGTTGTCGGCTTCATGGCCTTCCTGGGACTGGCCACCATTTTCTATGCCTGAGCAACCTGTGACCTACCATGACTGACCAATTTGACGACGAATTCCAGGACGACCTTGGCCCCAGCAAATCGCAGCTGAAGCGCGAAATGCACGCGCTTCAGGATCTGGGCAAACGCATGCTGGACCTGAACGACGAACAGCTGGCCACCCTGAGCATCAGCGAGACCCTTAAAGCGGCGATCATTGAATCACGCCGGATTCCCCAGCGTGAGGCCCGCCGGCGACACTTGCAGTACATTGGTAAGGTGTTGCGCCAGGAGGACGACCCCGAAGCTATTGGCCGTGCCATCGACGCCTTCCACGCTGGCAGCGAAGAGCATACCCGCCGACACCATCTGGCCGAGCGCTGGCGCGACCGGATAATTTCCGAAGGTGACAAGGTGGTAGGAGAGTTTATTGATTACTGCCCTTCGGCCGATGTACAGCACCTGCGCAATCTGGTGCGCAATGCCCGCAAGGAAGTCGAAAAAGGCAAGAATACCGGCCAGGCCCGAAAGCTGTTCCGGGCTCTGCGGGAATGGATCGACGACGCCGAGCAGTAATCAGAGCCGCCGGTGCTCCCACACGGGCATACGGCTTCGCAACTGATGCAGTTGCTCCAGGTCCAGATTGGCGCAAGCCATGCCCGGACCTTCGTCGAACTCACTGACGATCTTACCCCAGGGATCGCAGATCAGGCTGTGGCCATAGGTTCTTCGCCGGCTACTGTTCTGCCCCCCTTGCCCCGGCGCCACCACCCAGACCTGGTTTTCAATGGCGCGGGCGCGTATCAGGGCGTGCCAATGGGCATTGCCCGTCTGCCAGGTAAAGGCGCTGGGCAGGCAGACCCATTCGGCGCCCTGCTCTCTCAAGGCCCGGAACAGTTCTGAAAAGCGAAGGTCGTAACAGATCGCCAACCCCAGTCGTCCGGCCGGCGTATCCACCGTAATCGCCTGATCACCCGGCTCAAAGGTATCCGATTCCCGATACTGGCCGTGGGCGTCTTCAACCATGGCGTCAAACAGGTGAATCTTGTCGTAGCGGGCCACTTCTTCACCATGATCGTTGTACACCAGACAGGTGGCCCGTACCCGGTCTGTTAACTCTGAACCATCTCGCCGACTGGCCAACGGCAGGGAACCGCCGACAATCCAGAACCCCAATGACCGGGCCTGCTCGGCCAGAAAGCGACGGATAACAGGCTCGCTACCCGCCTCCCGGCGGCCGCACTCCAGCATCTGTGCGGTCGCCAGAACGGCGAAGTTCTCGGGCAACACCGCCACCTTCGCCCCTGCGCCTGCCGCTTCAGCCAGCAGTCTGCGGGCCTCTTCAAGGTTGGCATCGATGTCATGGGTACTGACCATTTGTATTGCCGCTACCTGAACCATCATGGCCTCCTTACTCACCGGTATCGAACACGCCCCGCAGATCCACTTCCGGATTGCTCCAGGTTCCTGTGACACTGTACGTGGCACTGGTCAGTTTGCTCAACGGGTCGCCCAGAATTTTATCGAGCACGAACAAGGCGCCGCCGATGGGGGCGCTCGCCCCCATCAGTATGGCAGCCAGGGGCAGATTCTGTGTCACGGGTAGTACCAGTACCAGGCGCATATCCAACGTTTCTTCGGCCATGTTGGTATTGCCACTGAGTTTGAACGCGCCGGACGGACCCACCAGTTGCAGTTCCGGATCCATGGTCACCAGACCATTTATGATGTTGGCTTTACCGGAAATGGCGTCAAAGGCGACGCCCCGTTCGTACAGATCCGAGAAGTCCAGCCGCAACCTGCGCCAGAGCGTATCAGTGTTCAGCAGGTTGAAGATCCGGAACAATTGCGCCGAATTGCTCTGCTCCATGATCATGCCGTCGTCCAGGCGGGCACTGACCGTGCCGCTTATCTTGCTGAGAGCAATGTTGTTCGGGCTTCCCGGCCAATCCAGATCCAGTTCAACCGCCGTTTCTTCGTTGGTCATCGGAATGGTGCTGCCAGTCAGCGCTTCCAGATCCTTAAGGGCCCCGCCCTCCAGCTTACCAGTAAACCGGGTCGTTTCCCGGTCATCCACAATGCTCCAGGTCATATCGCCGGACAACACCAGGGATCCAAGCCGGCCTTCCACCTCCTGCACACGCAACCGATAGGGTTCAGGGCGCAGCTTGAAACGCCAGCTTCCCGCTGACTCGCCATCCAGCCGGAGATCCGAGATTCTGGCATCAATGTCGGGCCAATTTCCCATATCCAGCTCCCTGAACGCCTGCAACTGCTCCTCAAGAGTCAGAAATTCGTTGTCCTGCTCTGCGGCACTGGTCTCCCGTACCAGGCGCAGGGTTGCAAAGTCGGCCTCTACCGTGCCTCCTTCTCTGGGTAACACCACCCTGCCCCGGGCCCGATCCGAGTCTGTATGAACGACCCACCGGTCCTCCAGCTCAAGCGCATCAATGGCGATATTGGTCAGATGGTGAGCGCCCAGATTCAAATGTTCGAAGACCAGCTCGAAGCCCGTCTCTTTAAAACGGAGTTCAGCGTCCAGACGATCCTGCCATTGCGCAGCGATCGCCACGCCTTCGCTCTGGAACGGATCAACCCGGACCGACAGGGGGATTCGCTCGCGCGCGGTCTTTGCCAGTGGTTTGGGCCAATCCACCTGCAGACCTTCAAGGTCTGAAAACAGGGAAATCACCGGCTCGCCGGCACCGCCTAATTCAAGCTCAGCGGTGTAGACAAGCTCTCCGGAAAGCCCGCGCGCCGCATCGTTAGCCAGGCCAAAGGCCGCCAGGGAGCCTGGCAGCTTCAGACCACCTTGCTGGCGTATCAGCATGGCATCGCCGGCCTCCGCGGTGGAAAAAACGACACTGACCGGTTGATCGAAAAAACGGGCAGTGACCGGTGGCCCGGAAAATCCATCAACACTGTCATAAGTCAGGTCAGCCCGAATATTCTGCCAGTGAAGTCCCGCATCCGGTAATTGGAATCCGGCATTGTCGGTTTTTACCTGCGCCGTAACCCGGGTGTCCTGCCCTTGCGATAGCGGTAGCTCCAGCCCAAGGTCCAGCTCAAACTCCCCCTCATAACGGGTCCGGGTGTTACCGTATCCCAACAATTCCCCTAACGGAGTATTGGTCAGCCACCAGGGTATTCTCTCTGCCGGAACCGTCGACGCGGCATCTACGCGCACCAGCGTGCCAGTTTCCCCATCTCCGGGAAGGACCCGAACACTGGCGTTTTCCAGCTCCAACCCACCGATCTCGCCCCGAGCGAGCGCTACCCGGGTGTCGGCATTCTGGATCTCGACCCGCCCGCTGGCCTGCTCCACAGCGGGCCAGCGCTGGTCGTATCGAATCGTGGCGTTATCGAATTCATACCACATGGAGGAAACAAACGATCCAGACGGCGCGGCGGAATCGATACGGCCGTGGCCATAGTACTGCCCCCGGATACCGGCCTCCGGAATACTGTTGGTAAGCCATTCGTAAAGCCCTTCGCCCACAGCATTCGCCGGCACGAAATCCGCCAGCATATCGGCATTGCCGCCTTCTACGCCGACGCTCAAACCAAGATTGTCCTCCCCGTATCGATCCAGCCGCAGGTCAAAAGCGCCGCTTAACCGGGTATCTGAGCGATAGATAAACTCCAGATCATCGGAGAATACCCTGGTGATCCCTCCTTCCAGGGTCCAGGCGACGGTTCCGGATAGGGAGTCCAGCGTCCAGTCAGTGTTGAACAACTGCGGAAAGCCCAGCATGACGGGTTCTGGTGTATCCAGGGTCACCCTGCCACTGTCTGAATTCATCTGGATAAAGCCATATAGCCCCTCGGCGCGGGGGGCGCCAGACCAGGCCCGCACCCCGAACTCCCGCAATCTGGCACTTAACGAGAACCGGGAGCCCTGCTCTGGCAGAGTAAACAACATATCGTCCAGAAAACCCGCAGGCTGATAATGCTCCAGCGCCTCGCTGGCGGCATCCGGCAGCAGCTCCAGGGCCTGAACCAATCGCCGCAAAGGCTTGAGCGGCAGTGAGTCTGCCACCAGCTTAAGCTCATCCTGACCGTCTTCGATGCGAACACTGAACGGCAGAACCTGATCGCCGATCCAGTCCCAGCGAAGCTTCTGCAAACGTAGGGCCTCCCCCCGCCGCCAACCGAAGTGAGCCTGAATATCTTCAAGAGGCGCCAGAGATTCACGGTTAACACCTAACTGAAGATAGGGGGTGCGAACCTGGCCCTGAACCTGCTGCAGCTCGCCATCCTCAAAGCTTAGCCAGGCACTGCCCCCCAGATCGAAGCCTTCAACCCGTATGCCTCGCCAGTTCAGATCATCAATCAGGCCGTCGAACAGTCGACCGGAATCCACATCCAGGTAGAGTTGACCGGTAAACTCACCCCTGAAAAACCGCTGTCCTACCAGAGCAAAACTGGCCAGCTGTGTGGTCGTACCGCTCTGCATGGCCCGGCCTGCGGCCTGGAACAAGCCTCCCTGGTAGGACAGATCAAGCTGTGGAATATCCAGAAAACGCAGGTTCTGCCGGCTTGGGCCCAGCGCCAGGCTGACCCGTGTCACCCGGACTTCCGGATTCGACAACCAGCGGCCAGCCAGGCGAATCCACTCCTGGAGTTCCGGCGCACCCGGCTCGGCCAGCTCCGCAATCTCTTCGACCGGATTGATAAACGGTTCCTCGGTAGGGCGCACCACCGTTAACGCCAGACCGTCAGCGTCAAAATTGCGGAACACCAGGCGGAAGCGGAACAGGGAGGCAAAAAAATCGAGCCGCAATTCCAGGTGCTCAAGTTCCGCGGCAATGCGGTCTGAATCCGGAGAATTGATGGTGATGTCTTTGGCGGTAATGGAAGGATCCAGCCAATACCATTGGGAGGATAAACGGCCAACAGACACATCCAGGCCTGTGGCTTCGGAGAGCGAAGCCGCCAGTTCATCAGAAAAGCTGTTGATATCAGAGGTGAGCTGGCGACCGACACCAACATAGAGTGCGAATAACACCAGCAGCGTCAGGATGGACCACCAGACCACACTGGCAAAGACCGCCAACCCGCGGGCAACCAGACCGCGCTCATCCTCGGCTGGTTGCGAACTGTCCGGCTCGCGGATCGACATAAGACTCAGCTCCCTGCAACGCCCTGCTGCTCAGGTGTCAGAGCAAAACAACGTCGTACTGTTCCTGGCTGTAGAAAGGCTCAACCTGGAAGCGAATGGTTTTACTGATAAAGGTTTCAAGGTCCGCAACGTTGTCTGACTCTTCATCCAGCAGGCGGTCCACCACCTTCTGGGACGCCATCACCAGGTAATTCTCGGCCTCATAGGCACGGTTAACGCGCAGGATTTCCCTGAAGATTTCGTAGCATACGGTTTCGGCGGTTTTCAGGAATCCCCGGCCATCACAGATCGGGCACGGCTCGCACAGAACCTGACCCAGGCTTTCGGTGGTGCGTTTTCGGGTCATCTCCACAAGGCCCAGCTCGGAAACGCCGGTGATCTTGGTTTTGGCGTGATCCCGTTCCAGCATTTTCTCCAGCATCCTGTGCACCTGGCGCTGGTGTTCGGGATCTTCCATGTCGATAAAGTCGATGATGATGATCCCGCCCAGATTCCGCAGCCGAAGCTGACGACTGATCGACCGGGCGGCTTCCAGATTGGTTTTGAAGATGGTCTCTTCCAGATTGCGGTGGCCCACAAAGGCACCGGTGTTGATGTCGATGGTCGTCATCGCTTCGGTCTGATCGATGATCACATAGCCACCGGATTTGAGCTGCACCTTACGGCTCAGGGCTTTCTGGATTTCATCTTCAACCGAATACAGGTCAAAGATAGGCCGCTCACCCGGGTAGTACTCCACCTTTTCAGCAAACTCAGTGACGAATTCTTTAACAAACTCCATTACCCGCTGATAGCTCTCGCGACTATCAATACGCACTTTTTCCGTTTGCGGTCGGATCAGATCCCGGATGGTGCGAATAAACAACGGCAAGTCCTGATAGACCACCGAGGGTGCCGGCGCTTTGGCAATGCGCTCCTGGATCGACTGGCTGAGCCGGTGCAGGTAGGTCATATCCGCAATCAGATCTTCGGCCGAGGCAGCCTCTGCCGCGGTGCGGATGATATAGCCACCCTGCACATCATCGTGTTCCGCTGCACCTTCCTCGATCAGGGATTTCAGCCGCGCGCGCTCATTATCATCTTCAATACGCTGGGAAATCCCGACATGGCAGACGCCTGGCATGAACACCAGATAACGGGAGGGAATGGAAAGCTGGGTGGTGAGTCGCGCACCCTTGGTACCAATCGGGTCCTTGGTTACCTGCACCACCAGGGACTGCCCCTCCCGCAACAGGGTACGGATATCCGGTACGGTCCTGGGGGCGTCTGACGGTTCGTCGCCAGATGTCTGGCCACTGACGACGTCGGACGCATGAATGAAAGCCGCCCGTTCCAGGCCGATGTCCACGAACGCGGCTTCCATGCCGGGCAGCACCCGAACGACCTTGCCCTTGTAGATGTTGCCGACAATCCCCTTGCGACTGGTGCGCTCGATATAGGCTTCCTGCAACATGCCGTTTTCAACGAGGGCGACCCGGGTTTCCACCGGAGTCACGTTGATCAGGATCTCTTCACTCATGCTTGGCTCTCCTTACTGCATGGCCAGTGGCGCCAGACAGGGTCGCCGGCATCTGCCAATAACTCTGCGGTTTCCTGCAGGGGCAAACCCACCACAGCGCTGTAGCTGCCCTTGAGTTCCCGAACAAAGATACCACCAAGTCCCTGAATTCCGTAGCTTCCCGCCTTGTCCATGGGTTCACCGGTGGCGACGTAGGCGACAATTTCGGCTTCTGAGAGCTCCCGAAAGCTGACATCGGTGACCACCACCAATGACCGACACTTCTGCTCCTGCGCCAGAGCGATCGCGGTCATCACCTGATGGGTTCTTCCAGATAACCGGCGCAACATCTCACAAGCCTGAGTATCGGACTCCGGTTTCCCAAGAATCTCTCCGTCTACAACAACAGAGGTGTCAGACCCCAGTACCCAGGCACCCGGGGCCTCACCGGCAACACAAGAGGCTTTCTCCCGGGCCAGGCGCTCAACATAGTGCTGAGCCGCTTCACCCGGTTGCGGAGTCTCGTCTATCTCGGCAGGCGCCACCTGAAAGTCAGCACCGATCTGTCTCAGCAACTCAGCGCGGCGCGGTGATGCCGAGGCCAGAATGAGGCAGCTCATACAGTTATCCCAGTTTACGGTTGATTGTGTCCAGTACGCCACTGACCACAGGCCAGGCCAGAGCGCTCGTCAAGGCTGGCCACAAGTAGCTGAAACCGGCGCTTTCAGCACCCAGTAACTGTTTCACGAAATGTACCAGCATCTGGTTGATGCCCAATAACAGAAACACCATCAGGCACTGCTGGGGCAGCGGATACATCCGCAACCGCTGGTGAATGGTCAGCACCAGAAAGGCGATCAGGGCCATGCCCATGGCATTCACGCCCAGCGGGGTAGACTCGAGAATATCCAGTAACAACCCCAGGCACCAGGCCATCAGAATGCCAAACTGGGCCGGGGCGCGGAAGGTCCAGTAGAAGACAATCAGTCCGAGCCACTCCGGGCGAAACTGAAACCAGTCCACCGGGAACAGGGAGATACTCAACACCAACGATAACACCACGGTGATGGCGAACAGCGGATAACTGATGACAGACAACATCAGTTTGCCTCCTCGTTATCCGGGGCCGCCTGCCCATTTTCGGGCACCGAACGCTCTTCCGGCTGAAATACGATCAGCACCAGCCGGCTCTGGTTGAGGCGGGCTTTGGGCGCGGCCTGAATGGTCACAAAAGGCTCCCCCGGCTCTTTGACGATGGAACTGACCTCTGCCACCGGGTAGCCCCGGGGGAATCGCCCGCCAAGACCGGAACTGACCAGCATGTCGCCCTCGCGGATGTCAGCAGTATCCGGTACGTGAACCAGATCCAGCTCATCGGTTTCGCCGTTACCCAGCAAAATCGAACGCAGACCATTACGTACCACCTCAACAGGAACGGCGTGACTGCTGTCGGACACCAGGAGGACACGGGAGGTGAACTGGCTGGTCTGGATCACCTGGCCCATCAGGCCCTCTGCGTCCAGTACCGCCTGACCAGTCGTGACACCATCACTCTCGCCCTTGTTAATGATGATCTCGTGGGAGAACGGATCCGGGGAGACCCCCACCACTTCGCCCACAATGACCCGGTCATCCAGTACTTCGGAAGAATTCAGCAGCCGGCGCAGCTCGTTATTCTCCGACGCCAGAGCCGCGTACTTGAGAGCACGACGCTCCAGAATCAGCAGGCGGGTTTTGAGCTCTTCGTTCTCCTGCTGCAGATCATCACGGCTAACAAACAGGCCGGAAAACCAGTCAGCAAAGGAATATGGGGCATTGCCAAGCCAGTACACCGGTGCCAGACCGGTGGCAAGAGTGCTGCGGACGGTGGTGAGCTTGTCAAAACGGGCATCGGCAGCGATTAACGCTGCCGATAACAGAACGACGAGAAACAGCCGGAAACCGGGTACCGGCCCCTGGACGAATATGGTCTTAATGGCTTAGCCCTCCCACGGGGTTACCCCTCCTGGGAGAACATTCCGATGCCACCGCGATCAATCACTTCCAGGGCTTTACCGCCGCCACGGGCTACGCAGGTCAGCGGATCTTCCGCAATAATGACCGGCAGGCCGGTCTCTTCGCTGATGAGCTTGTCCAGGCCCCGCAGCAGCGCACCGCCACCGGTCAGCACAATGCCGCGCTCAGCAATGTCGGAGGCCAGTTCAGGCGGAGACTGCTCCAGGGCGCTCTTCACGGTCTGGACGATCTGGGCCAGGGATTCCTGAAGCGCGTCGAGAATTTCTTCGCTGTTCAGGGTAAAGGCCCGGGGCACACCTTCAGCCAGGTTGCGACCACGAACGTCGATTTCTCGCACTTCCAGGCCTTCATAGGCACAGCCGATTTCATGCTTGATACGCTCGGCTGTGGAATCGCCGATCAGGCTGCCGTAGTTGCGACGGACGTAAGTAACGATGGCTTCGTCGAACTTGTCGCCACCAACCCGGACGGATTCGGCATAGACGATGCCATTCAGGGAGATAATGGCGATCTCGGTGGTACCGCCACCGATGTCGACAATCATGGAGCCGCTGGCTTCTTCCACCGGCAGGCCGGCACCAATGGCGGCCGCCATGGGTTCTTCGATCAGGAACACCTCGCGGGCGCCTGCACCCAGGGCCGATTCGCGGATGGCCTTGCGCTCTACCTGGGTAGATTTGCTGGGCACACACACGAGTACGCGGGGGCTCGGGGTAATGAAACTGTTTTCGTGCACTTTGTGAATAAAGTGCTGGAGCATTTTTTCGGTCACGACGAAGTCGGCGATCACACCATCTTTCATGGGACGGATGGCGGTAATATTGCCCGGGGTGCGGCCCAACATGCGTTTGGCTTCGGACCCGACGGCAGCGACCATTTTCTGGGAGTTATTGGTGCGGATGGCCACGACAGAGGGTTCGTTAAGTACAATGCCGCGTTCGCGCACGTAGATAAGGGTGTTGGCGGTGCCCAGGTCGATGGACAGGTCGCTTGAGAATAAGCCTCGGAGTCTTTTGATTAACATTCGTGTTGTTTCAACCTGAGAGTTGCGGTTGCAGAAAAGAATGCGGCAACTTTAGCAGTGAGCACCTACTCAGGCAAGGCGCCATCGGGGCTTCGGGGCTTACCATTCTCACATTTTATGGCTTTAGACGGGGCCAATGTTGCGCGCGGTTCTGCTAATATGTCTGGCTTTGTTGTCGCCAGGATTCCGCGCGCAGTTAACCGTGGAGCATGGCTGCTTGTGAGGATGGCTTTCCAAAACACGCTCCTTCGGCACATCCCTGTGTCGCTTGAGCTCCGCCATCCATGGCTTCGCACAGTTTTGGAAAGCCATCCTCACAAGCATCCCCATACGCTATTCCTGGCTTCTAACCTGACATTAAATTGTTTTCACACACGCTTTTTGGAGGCAACGTGAGCATTTCCCGCGAGGACATCGAGAAAGTTGCCGTGCTCGCCCGCATCAAAGTGGACGGCGAGCAGGTTTCGGCTCTGGAAAAGGATCTGGGCAATATTCTGGATCTGGTGGATCAGTTGAGTGCCGCGGATACCGATTCGGTGGAGCCGATGGCTCATCCGCTGGATGCGGTGCAGAAGCTGCGGCCGGATGTGGTTACCGAAACCAATCAGCGGGAGGCGTTCCAGGCGATTGCGCCGGCTACCGAGGATGGGTTGTATCTGGTGCCCAGGGTTATTGAGTGATTTGGTCGTCCATCAGAGATTTCGGGATTTATCATGCATAACAAGTCTGTAGCAGAACTTTCCAGAGAGCTGGAGAGTGGCAGGATTTCGAGTGTGGAGCTGACGCAGCAGTTCCTGGACCGTCTGAAGACAGAAGACGGCAAGTACAACAGCTTTATTACCATCTCCGAAGAGCAGGCATTGGCCGAGGCCAGGGCTGCAGACGAGATGCGGGCGGCGGGTAAGGCCACGGTGTGGACCGGGGTGCCCTTTGCTCACAAGGATATCTTCTGCACCAGCGGCATTCGCACCAGTTGCGGTTCGAAAATGCTGGATAATTTTGTACCTCCCTACGACGCGACGGTAACGGCTAACTTCAAGGCGGCTGGCGCGGTGTGCCTTGGCAAGACCAACATGGACGAGTTCGCCATGGGCTCGTCTAACGAGTCCAGTTTTTATGGCGCCGTGACCAACCCCTGGGGCCTGTCCGGTGGTGACAAGCGGGTACCGGGTGGTTCATCTGGTGGTTCTGCGGCTGCGGTAGCGGCACGACTGGTGCCAGCAGCAACGGGCACGGATACCGGTGGTTCAATCCGTCAGCCGGCGGCATTGTGCGGCATCACCGGCTTGAAGCCGACCTATGGCCGGGTATCCCGGTACGGGATGATTGCCTTTGCCTCTTCCCTGGATCAGGGCGGGCCGATGGCGCGCACGGCAGAAGATGCCGCGCTGATGTTGAATGTGATGGCGGGGCACGATCCGAAGGACTCCACCTGCATTGACCGGGAAGTACCGGATTACACGGCCACCCTGAACGAGCCGCTGAAGGGCCTGAAGATTGGCCTGCCGAAGGAATACTTCAGTGACCAGCTGGCTCCGGCTATGGAAGAGCAGGTTCGTAACGCGATTCGCGAGTATGAAAAGCTGGGCGCGACGGTGAAGGAGGTTTCCTTGCCAAACGCGAAGCTGGCCATCGCAGCGTATTACGTGATCGCTCCGGCGGAGGCGTCCGCCAACCTGTCCCGGTTTGACGGCGTGCGCTATGGCTACCGCTGCGAAGACCCGAAAGACCTGATGGACATGTACACCCGCACCCGGGCGGAAGGCTTCGGCAACGAGGTGAAGCGCCGGATTCTGGTGGGTTCCTATGCCCTGTCCGCCGGTTATTTCGATGCCTATTACCTGAAGGCCCAGAAGGTGCGCCGCCTGATCCAGCAGGATTTCATCAATGCGTTCAAGGAAGTGGACGTGCTGATGAGCCCGGTGTCGCCAACGCCGGCGTTCAAGCAGGGCGAGAAGAACACCGATCCGGTGTCCATGTACCTGGAAGACGTGTTCACCATCGCCATTAACCTTGCAGGCATTCCGGCCATGTCGGTTCCGGCCGGGTTTGTCGACGGCTTGCCGGTGGGGCTGCAGATTATCGGGGATTACTTCTCCGAAGCGCGCCTGCTGAACGCCGCCCATCAGTTCCAGCAGGTGACCGACTGGCACCAGCGTGAACCTCAATAAGCCCGGATTAGGAGACGAACACATGCAGTGGGATATCGTGATCGGGCTGGAAATTCACGTTCAGCTCGCCACCCAGACCAAGATTTTCTCCGGCTCCAGCACCGCTTACGGTGCCGAGCCCAACACCCAGGCCAACGCGGTTGACCTGGCGATGCCCGGCACCCTGCCGGTACCCAACGAACAGGCGTTCCGCTACGCGGTAATGTTCGGCCTGGCCACCAACGCAGAAATCGGCCGTCGCTCGGTGTTCGAGCGCAAGAACTACTTCTACCCGGACCTGCCCAAGGGCTACCAGACCACCCAGCTGGCCCAGCCCATCGTTGGCCCCGGCTACGTCGACATCGACCTGGCCGATGGCAGCACCAAGCGCGTGCGCATTCACCACGCCCACCTGGAAGAGGACGCCGGTAAATCCCTGCACGAGGATTATCATGGCATGACCGGCATCGACCTGAACCGCGCCGGCACCCCGCTGATCGAGGTGGTGACCGAGCCGGATATGACCAGCGCCGAGGAAGCCGTGGCTTTTGCCAAAAAGCTGCACAGCATCGTCACTTCACTGGGCATCTGCGACGGCGATATGTCCCAGGGCTCCATGCGCTTTGACGTCAACATCTCTCTGAAGCCAAAAGGCTCTGACACCCTGGGCACCCGCACCGAGACCAAGAACCTGAACTCGTTCCGGTTCATGGAACAGGCCATCGCCCACGAGGTGGAGCGGCAGATGGATATCCTGGAAGACGGCGGCGTGATTGTGCAGGAAACCCGCCTGTACAACGGTGACCGGGACGAGTCCCGCTCGATGCGCACCAAGGAAGAAGCCAACAACTATCGCTACTTCCCCTGCCCGGACCTGCTGCCGGTGGAAATCGACGATGCCTTCATCGAAGACGCCCGCAGCCGCCTGCCGGAACTGCCGGACGCTCGCAGGGCGCGTTTCAAGGAGCAATACGGCCTGAACGACTATGACGCCGGCATCCTGTCTGCCGACGCCAAACTGGCTGCATTCTTCGAAGAAACCGTGGAACACGGCAAAGATGCCAAGCTGGCCGCCAACTGGATTCAGGGCGAGTTCTCCGCTCGCCTGAATGCGGAGGAGAAGTCCGTCGCCGAGGCGCCGATTACCGGCGCACAACTGGGCGCCATGGTGACCCGCATCGCCGATAACACACTGTCCTCCGCCGGTGCCAAGAAGGTGTTCGACGCGCTATGGACGGGCGAAAACAACGATGTCGATGCCATTATCGAAGCCAAGGGCCTGAAGCAGGTGTCGGATACCGGCGCCCTGGAATCCATGGTGGATGAGGTGCTGGCCGGCATGCCGGATCAGGTGGCTCAATACCAGAACGAAGAAGATCCGAAGAAGCGCAAGAAGATGCTTGGCGGCTTTATGGGGCCTTTGATGAAGGCTTCCAAGGGCCAGGGCAATCCCAAGCTGTTCAATGAGATTCTCGTTCGCAAGCTGGATGGCTAGACCTCTAACCAGGTTGGGGCCCTCTATCTGGGCCCTAGCCTGCCGATTTTGGTGCAGGCAGGATTTGGGCTTCCTTCCCAAAAACCGCTACAAGCACTTCCATGTGCGCTTCTCTCCGGCCATCCATGGCCTCCGAAATTTTTGGGAAGGAAGCCCAAACCCTGCCGATCAAACGTGTTTGCAGCACGCTCGGAAAAACAATGCTCAAAGGGCCTCGCAACATCAAGTCAGTACGAAGGCTTGCGAGACGTTGATGAGCCACAGCGGGAGACGCCTCCCAAAAATTTGTGGAGCCAGGGATGGCGGAACAGAAGCGTCACACGGATGTGCCGAAGGAGCGTTTTTTGGGAGGCGTCTCCCGCTGTGGCTAACTCCAGACTCAGAAGGCTGGGCGAAGGAGAACACCAACATTAAGAAGCCAGCCGCCGAAACACCCGTTCAAACTGCGCAATATTTTGCTGGATGTAATCAATAAAGGCCTGCATGGCCGGCGTCGGATGCCGGGCCTGAGGGTAGACCACACACCAGCTACGGCGCAAGGGGAACCCGGTTATGTTGAGGGCATGAAGCGAGCCCAGCGCCAGCTCTGAAACGACACTGAGCTTCGGCACCACCGCCACTCCGAGCCCCGCCAATACCGCGTGTTTTACCGCATCGTTCGAACCCAGTTCCATGGTGGATTCCATTTTCAAACGGTGCTGCTGGCAATAAACCTCCAGCGCCAGACGACTGCCGGAACCGGGCTCACGGGTCAGAAGCTGGTTCTTCAGAAACTCCCCGGCACTGATAGACTGCAGATTTAGCAGTGGGTGGCCATCAGGAACAATCGGAATCAACTCGTTATCCAGAAAGGGAAACGAGGTCAGCGGCCGGTCTGGAGGAACCATCCCCATAATGACCAGATCGCCGCTGTTATCGCTCAGCCGTTCCAGGGCAGCCGCCCGGTTGACCACTGCGACCGAAACATTCACTTGCGGGTTAATCTGCAGAAACGACCGCAAAAGATAAGGCACCACATACTGCGCGGTATTGACCGCCACCAGCTTGAGATCCCCCGCCACGCGACCTTCCAGCGCCGCCATCCGGTTCTGCATGTCCGTCAGCTCGCGAAACACCGAGCCTACGCAAGCTGCCATCTCCTCGCCAGCGGCGGTGCAATACAACTTCCTGCCCACGTACTCAAACATAGGCATCCCAACTGCCTGCTCCAGATGACGCATCTGGCTGGATACGGCGGGCTGGGTCAGTCCAAGCAGAGCACCGGCCTTGCTGTAGCTTTTCAGATCGTAAACGGCCTTGAACACCTGCAGCTGCCGAAATGTAAGGCGGCTAGCCAGTTTCTGGACACTTAATGGCACAAGTTCTCCCGCCTCACCTATTCATAAGTCATTACTTATATATAACCCAAATAATATCAATTTTAACTCATCAGTTGCCATCGTTAGGCTTTTAACACCTTCATTCGGGACGACGAAACGAGGAATCGCCCATGTTGAAGAAAGTACTGATCGCCAACCGAGGCGAAATTGCGGTGCGTATCGTGCGGGCCTGCGCCGAGGCCGGGATCCGGGCTGTGGCGATCTACACCGAGCCCGATCGCTACGGCTTGCACGTCAAGCGCGCTGATGAAGCCTACTCCCTGGGCGAGGATCCGATTGCCGGCTACCTGGATCCCGCCCGCATCGTCAATCTCGCCCTGGAGGTGGGCTGCGATGCCATCCATCCTGGTTATGGCTTCCTGTCGGAGAACGCCCGCTTCGCTCAGCTGTGCGAAGAAAAGGGTCTGACCTTTATTGGCCCGAAATCCGACGTTATTCACAAGATGGGTGACAAGACCCAGGCCCGCGACAGCATGCGGGCGGCCGGCGTGCCCATTACTCCCGGCTCCGAGGGCAATCTGGCCGATCTGGATGAGGCCCTGAAGCTGGCTAATGAGATTGGCTATCCGGTGATGCTGAAGGCCACCTCCGGCGGTGGCGGCCGGGGGATTCGCCGTTGCGATACACCGGAGGAGCTTAGAACCCAGTACCCACGGGTGATTTCGGAGGCCACCAAGGCTTTCGGCTCGGCCGAGGTGTTCATGGAAAAATGCATCGTCAATCCGCGCCATATCGAGGTGCAGATTCTAGCGGATAGCCGGGGCAACGCCATTCACCTGTATGAGCGCGATTGTTCCATTCAGCGTCGTAACCAGAAACTGATTGAGATCGCCCCCAGCCCGCAACTGACACCGGAACAGCGCCAGTACATCGGCAGCCTCGCCGTCAAGGCCGCAAAAGCAGTGGGCTACGAGAATGCCGGCACGGTGGAGTTTCTACTCTCGGGCAACGAGGTGTACTTCATGGAGATGAACACCCGGGTGCAGGTGGAGCACACCATCACCGAAGCCATTACCGGGGTGGATATTGTCCGGGAACAGTTGCGGGTCGCCGCGGGGGAATCCCTCAGCTACCGGCAGGAGGATATTTCGTACCGGGGCTATGCGCTGCAGTTCCGCATCAACGCCGAAGATCCCAAAAACGACTTCTTGCCCAGTTTCGGGCGCATTACCCACTACTACGCCCCCGGTGGCCCAGGTGTTCGAGTGGACACCGCCATCTACACGGGCTACGAGATTCCGCCCTACTACGACTCCATGTGCCTGAAACTGGTGGTCTGGGCACTGACCTGGGATGAAGTTATCGCGCGCGGCAAGCGGGCTCTGGATGACATGCGCCTGCATGGCATCACCACAACCGCCAACTATTACCAGCAAATACTGGATCATCCGGATTTCCAGGCTGGCGTGTTTGACACCAGTTTCGTGCCCAGCCATCCGGAGCTGTTGAACTATTCCACCAAACGCCACCCCAGCGAAATTGCGCTGGCCATCGCAGCCACGATCGCGGCCCACGCCGGCTGGTAATCCACAGGAGGATTGAATATGAGCAACGCCAAAAAAATTGAAGTTACCGATCTTATCCTTCGTGATGCCCACCAGTCCCTGATTGCGACCCGCATGCGCACCGAAGACATGCTGCCGATCTGTGACAAGTTGGGCCAGGTGGGTTACTGGTCCCTGGAGGTCTGGGGCGGCGCCACTTTCGACGCCTGCGTGCGCTTTCTGAAAGAGGACCCCTGGGAACGCCTGCGCCAGTTGCGCAAGGCGCTGCCCAACACCCGCCTGCAAATGCTGCTGCGGGGGCAGAACCTGCTGGGTTACCGTCACTACGCTGACGATGTGGTGGAAGCCTTCGTGCAAAAAGCCGCCGACAACGGCATTGATGTGTTCCGCATCTTTGATGCCCTGAACGATCTGCGCAATCTGGAAACCGCCATGAAAGCGGTGAAGAAGGCGGGCAAGCACGCTCAGGGTACCATTTGCTATACCACCAGCCCGGTGCATACACCCGAGCTTTTCGTGAAGCAGGCCCAGGAACTCAAGGCCATGGGCGCCGACTCCATTGCCATCAAGGACATGGCCGGGCTGCTAACTCCTTACGCCACCTACGAGTTGACCAAAGCCATTAAATCGTCCGTGGATCTGCCTCTGGTCATCCATAGCCACGCCACCGCCGGCCTGGCCGCCATGTGCCAACTGAAAGCGGTGGAAGCCGGCGCAGACCGTATCGACACCGCCATTTCCGCCTTTGCCAACGGCACCAGCCATCCTGCAACAGAATCCCAGGTGGCCGCCCTGAAGGGCACGGACTATGACACCGGGCTGGATCTGGAGTTGTTAAGCGAGATTGCCGACTACTTCCGGGAAGTGCGCAAGAAGTACCACCAGTTTGAAAGCGAATTTACCCGCGAGGACATTTCGGTACAGATCAATCAGGTGCCGGGCGGCATGATGTCCAACCTGGCCAACCAGCTCAAAGAGCAGAACGCCCTGGACCGCATACGCGAGGTCTTCGACGAGATTCCCCGTGTGCGCAAGGATCTGGGCTACCCGCCACTGGTCACCCCCACCTCCCAGATTGTGGGGACCCAGGCGGTCTATAACGTGCTGGCTGGTCAACGCTACAAGACCATCACCAACGAAGTGAAACGCTACCTTCAGGGAGGTTACGGCCAGCCACCTGCCGAGGTGAACGCCGAAATCCAGAAAAAGGCTATCGGCAACGAAACCGTCAATGACGGTCGCCCCGCCGACCTGCTTAGCCCGGAACTGAACAAGCTGCGAGAAGACATTGGCAGCCTGGCCACCAGCGAGGAAGACGTGCTGACTTACGCCATGTTTCCGGATCTTGGCCGGGAATATCTGCAACAACGGCAGGATGGCACACTGAAGCCCGAAGAGTTGCTACCGGCCGAGCACAAGGGCCGGGACCGCCTGGGCACCGCCATCGCCACCGAGTTCCGCATTGACGTACACGGCGAAAGCTACGAAGTGGCCGTTACCGGTGTTGGCGGCTCAGGACCGGGCAAGCGCAAGCTCTATCTGTCTCTGGACGGCATGCCCCAGGAAGTGGTGTTTGAATCCCTGAACGAATACGAAGCCGGCGCCGGCAGCGGTCGGAAACAGGCCACCGATCCCGGCCACGTCACCACGACCATGCCGGGCAATGTGGTGGACGTGCTGGTTAAGGAAGGTGACACCGTAAAAGCTGGCCAGGCGGTGCTGATTACCGAGGCCATGAAAATGGAAACCGAGGTACATACAAGTGTTGATGGCACGGTGAAAGGTGTGGATGTCGCCAAAGGCGATCGGGTCACGCCAGGCGAAGTGCTGATCGAAATCGCCTGACCCCAAACGCAAGCGGGGCAACCGATTGGCTGCCCCGCTTCGCCGACGCATTGATCAGGTCAAACCAGAACCGCCCAGAGATCATGCTCGTCGGCATGCTCAACCACGGCCTGAACGATCTGACCGGGAACCAGGTCGGTTTCGTCGTTCAGGTAGACCATCCCGTCAATCTCAGGCGCGTCGGCTTTTGATCTGCCAATCGCACCTTCCTCGTCCACTTCATCAATCAGCACATCAATGGTCTTGCCAATCTTTGCCTTAAGGCGGGCAGCCGAGATTTCTGCCTGTTTGGCCATAAAGCGAGCCAGGCGATCTTCCTTCACGTCCTCGGGGACCGCACCTTTGAGCTCGTTCGCCGGCGCCCCTTCCACCGCGCTATAAGTGAAGGCGCCGACTCGATCCAGCTGAGCCTCGTCCAGCCAGTCCAGGAGGTACTGGAAATCTTCCTCGGTTTCCCCCGGGAAACCCACGATGAAGGTGGAACGAATGGTCAGTTCCGGGCAGATTTCCCGCCACTTCCTGATGCGCTCCAGGGTCTTGCTGTCATGGGCCGGGCGCTTCATGGCTTTAAGTACTCTCGGACTGGCGTGCTGGAACGGGATGTCCAGGTACGGCAGGATCTTGCCTTCGGCCATTAGCGGAATGATGTCGTCCACATGGGGATAGGGATAGACATAGTGCAAACGTACCCACACGCCCATCTCACCCAGCGCTTCACACAACGCCTGCATTTTGGTTTTCACCGGGCGACCCTGCCAGAAACCGGTGCGGTATTTGATGTCGACGCCATAGGCGGAGGTATCCTGGGAAATCACCAGAATCTCCTTCACTCCGGCATCCACCAACCGTTTGGCTTCGTCCATCACCTCGCCAATCGGGCGACTGACAAGGTCTCCCCGCATTGAGGGAATAATGCAGAAGGTACAACGGTGATTACAGCCTTCAGAGATCTTCAGGTAGGCATAGTGTCGTGGTGTCAGTTTGACGCCCTGAGGCGGCACCAGGTCCACAAACGGGTCATGCTCTTTCTTCGGCGGCACATACTGGTGGACGGCGCCGACCACTTCCTCGTAGGCATGAGGACCGGACACTGCGAGCACGCCCGGATGGGTTTCACGGATCCGGTCGGCCTCAACCCCCATGCAACCGGTGACGATGACCCTGCCATTCTCACTGATTGCCTCACCAATGGCGTCCAGGGATTCCTGCTTGGCGGCATCTATAAAACCACAGGTGTTCACCACCACAATATCGGCGTCGTCGTAGGTGGGCACCACATCGTAGCCGTCCAGGCGCAACTGGGTCAGGATACGTTCAGAATCTACCAGCGCCTTCGGGCAACCAAGGCTGATAAAGCCTACTTTTCCGCTCTGGGGCGCGTTTTGCGTTTTCTCGGTCATAAAAGCCTGCAGGATGTCCGGAGCCATGCTCCCGATGAGTGTAGCGGGCAATTTTACCTCACGACCGGAAGAACTGCAGCAGTAGCACCACCTACTCCGCCACCACAAATCCGCTGACGCAGATCAACTTACCGACTAAAACTGTGACACCGTGTTCAGAATTTTGTAGTAAAAGTGCCACAATTACCGACAGGATTCTTGCTGTTCACTTTTTAAACAGCTAAACTTTCAATCGTTTATGCGTTTTTCTGGAAGGCGTTTATGGGAAAGGCAACTTCTTTTCAAACCACACATGCCAGAAGAGTGAACATGAAACCTCTTGCCGCCAAACCCAATCTGCGAAACCAGCAGCGGGTGGACGTTTCAACCGACATCACCATCGAAAAGCCGGATGGCTGCTGCCTTACCTGCCAGGTATCCAACCTGTCCCGCTCAGGCGTGATGCTCTCCTGTGATCAGGACACCGTCAAACAGCTGGTTCCGGGCCTGAAAACACCGGCCCCCGGCCACTGGATCGAAGTCAAAACCCGTTTTTCGGTGCCCGTCATTGCAAACCAGCCGGTCACGGTGCTTGCCGATGGGAACATCGTACACATGCGTCGCATTGCCCGAGACGAGTTCCAGATTGGTATCCAGTTCTGTGAATTCGAAGGTAACGGCTTTGACTATGTCGATCGTTACGTTGCCAAATTGCTTTCGGACGCACGTAATCCCTCCAGCGAAGCTCACTGACGGAAGCTAGTGGCGACGTCGCTGGCGTTTACACCCGCCTCGAGACACCGGCGAAGGCTATATTATTAGAACCTGAAATTCTTACAGCACTCCTTCTTATACCCTAAGCTGCTCTGATATAGTTGTTCATCTAAATTACAGCCATTACTTCGCCCTCCATGGCAACGGATGAACATGACCACATATAACCTCACCCATCTCAAACAGCTGGAAGCCGAAAGCATCCACATCATTCGGGAAGTGGCCGCCGAGTTCGACAACCCGGTCATGCTTTACTCCATCGGTAAAGATTCTGCCGTGATGCTGCATCTTGCCCTGAAAGCCTTCTACCCGGGCAAGCCACCGTTCCCGTTGCTTCACGTGGATACCACCTGGAAGTTCCGGGACATGATCTCGTTCCGGGACAATGTAGCGGAGAAGTTCGGGCTAGACCTGATCGTGCACATCAATGAAGAAGGCGTAAAGCAAGGCGTCGGCCCCTTTACTCATGGCAGCGCCAAGCACACGGACATCATGAAAACCCAATCCCTGAAGCAGGCCCTGAACAAGTACAAGTTCGACGCCGCCTTCGGGGGCGCCCGCCGGGACGAAGAAAAATCACGCGCCAAGGAGCGGGTATATTCCTTCCGTGACGAACACCACCGCTGGGACCCGAAGAACCAGCGCCCGGAGCTCTGGAATATTTACAACGGCAAAGTCAACAAGGGCGAAAGCATCCGGGTCTTCCCGCTCTCCAACTGGACTGAGCTGGACATCTGGCAATACATCTACCTTGAAAACATCGACATTGTGCCGCTCTATTACGCAGCCGTGCGGCCCGTGGTAGAGCGCGATGGCACCCTGATCATGGTGGACGACGACCGCATGCCCCTGAAAGAAGGTGAAAAGCCGATGATGAAATCGGTACGTTTCCGCACCTTGGGCTGCTATCCGCTGACCGGCGCCATTGAATCCGAGGCCAACACCCTGCCCGACATCATTCAGGAAATGCTGCTGGCCACCAGCTCAGAGCGACAAGGCCGGGTGATCGACCACGACTCAGCGGGCTCCATGGAACAGAAAAAGCGGGAAGGGTATTTCTAACATGTCACACCAGTCTGATCTGATTGCAGAAGATATTCAGGCTTACCTGAAGCAACACGAGAACAAGGAACTCCTGCGCCTGCTCACCTGCGGCAGTGTGGATGACGGCAAGAGCACGCTGATTGGCCGGCTGTTGCATGACACCAAGATGATCTATGAAGATCACATGGCCAGCCTGAAAACTGACAGCGCGAAAATGGGCACCACCGGCGAAAAACTGGACCTGGCACTGCTGGTGGACGGCCTTCAGGCCGAGCGGGAACAGGGCATCACCATTGATGTCGCCTATCGGTACTTCTCCACCGACAAGCGCAAGTTCATCATCGCGGACACCCCGGGCCATGAGCAGTACACCCGCAACATGGCCACCGGCGCATCCACTGCGCAACTGGCCATCCTGATGATTGATGCCCGCCACGGCGTACTCACCCAGACCCGCCGGCATTCCTACATTGCTTCGCTACTGGGCATCCGGCACATCGTGGTCGCCGTGAACAAAATGGACCTGGTGGATTTCAGCGAAGAGCGCTTCAATGAAATCCGCGACGACTACCTGGCCTTCGCCTCACGACTGGGCCTCAAGGACATCCGGTTTGTTCCCATCTCGGCGCTGGATGGAGACAACGTCGTCAACAAGAGCGAGAACACCCCCTGGTTTACCGGCCAGCCGCTGATGGAAATTCTGGAAACGGTGGAGGTGTCCCGTGACAAGAACCTGGAGCATTTCCGCTTCCCGGTGCAGTACGTGACCCGTCCGAACCTGAATTTCCGCGGCTTCTGCGGCACCATCGCCTCCGGCGTGATTCGCCCTGGCGATGCAGTGATGGCCCTGCCCTCACGCCGTACCAGCAAAGTAAAGGAAGTCGTGACCTTCGACGGCAACCTGGACGAAGCCTACATCGACCAGGCGGTCACCCTGACACTTGAAGACGAGATCGACATCAGCCGTGGCGACATGCTGGTAAAAGTGGAGGACGAACCGGAAGTCCACAACCGCTTCAACGCCAACATTGTCTGGATGACCGACGCACCGCTGGAAACCGGCCGGCTGTATGACATCAAGCTGGGCCCCACCTTTACTTCCGGTACCGTGAAGAAAATCCACCATCAGACCGATGTAAACACTCTGGATCAGCAAGCCAATCCCAGCCAACTGGCCCTGAACGAGATCGGCCTGTGCGAACTGACCCTGAACCAACCGGTCGCGTTTGACGCCTATCAGCGTAACCACGCCACCGGCAGCTTCATCGTCATTGACCGCCTGACCAACGTAACCATCGGGGCGGGCATGATCGCTGGCCTGGCCGATGGCCTGGAATCCCTGGACCCGGTCACCGCCGAGGAACGCGAACGACGCCTGGCCCAGAAACCGGCCATCATCGCCTGTAACGGCAAACATGGCCCGGAACTGGCACTGGCCGTTGAGCGAGCTCTGTTCGATCAGGGCAAGACCGCCGTCGTGGTGTCCGAAGAAAATGCGGGCGACGCAGACGAACGCCGTCGGGTAGCGCAGTTGCTGACCGCTCACGGGCTGGTAGCCATTGCCGTGAACCTGGGTTCGGACATTGCCAACGCCAGTGCCAACGCAGAGAACGAAGCTGACATTCCCGGCGCCGTCTCGACACTGGTCCAGGAACTGATTCGCAGCAAGCGAATCTGATTTCCATACCCGCCCATTGAGAAGCCCGGCCCGAACGAAGACGTCGGGACCGGGGTTTCTTTCTCTGCCAACCGTGGCACAATCACGCTCCGCCAAGCCGACTGAATCTGACAGGAGCTGACCCATGGCCATCAAACATCTGCGCACCGCCTTCGCAAGCCAATACCAGCCGGGCCAACCTGCCCGCCTCGTAGCGGGCGAGGCCCTGCAGGAACCGGGCGGCGACTACGAAGCCCTGCACAAGCAGATGAAGCGCCTGTTCAACAGCAAACCCGGCAAGAAATACGGCCGCTTCTCAGACGACATCGGCGAATGCCCCTTCAGCGCCTGGCTCAAAGACTACCTGGAAGACAAACAGACCTTCGCGGCCATGACTGACCGTCTTTTCGGCCAGTGGCAGGAACTGCTGACCGGCAGCCAGGAAGAATTCGACGGCCACCTGATGATCGTACACGACGCCCTGGCCGATGCCGAAGTGGTGTACCTGTTTATCCTGGAAACCGACAGCGCCATGCGCTTCGACGGCAGCCAGAAACTGGACGCCACCGACGTACTCAGCTTGTCGCGCCTGAACCTGGCCGTGCGGATTGAGCTGGACGACTGGCGCAATGCCAACTGCAGCGAAAACTACATGACCCTGATCCACGGTCGAGGCACCGGCGACCCCGGCGAACTGTTCATCCGCCTGTGCGCCTTCACCAACAGCGTGGACGTGGAAAAAGAAACCATGACCTTCCTGGACGCAGTGGAAGCGTTCGCCAAAACCAGCGAACCGGAAAAAGCCGGCGAAGTGCGCGCCAAGGCCTACGAATTCTGCAAAGACCAGCACGCCCTGGGCGAGCCCGTGGAAATCGAAGCTCTGTCAAATTACCTGGACGAAAGCCAACCCCAGCGCTTCAAGGAATTCGCCAGCCAGAACGCCGAACTACCGGAAACCGGCGTACTGCACCCGGACCACCGCAAGGTCAAGAAACTGGTGCGTATTGCGGGCTCCGGTGGAGGTATGAGCGTGTCTTTTTCCTCGGACCTGGTGAACCAGGCGGTGTACTACGACCGTGACAAAGATGCCCTCACCATCACCCGCCTGCCCAAGGCGCTGCGAGAACAACTGCAACGGTACCTGGAAGCCCGCGAGGACTGATCAAAACTCAGTCCTCTGCCACATTCTCCGGTTGATCGTCCCACCGGGGGCGATTGGCCCTGAGCTTCCTGACCTCCTGCATCCAGCCCACGCCATCGATCAACTCCCCGGTTTCATGATCAATAGGCGGATACGGCAGGTTGCGATCATCACAGTACCGCTTCACTGTTGGCTGGCACCAACAGAACAGCAGACGGTTGTACTCTTCATCTGGCATCCGTCGCTGGTCAAACATCCCCGCCAGCTTCCGCTGACGCTGGGCTTCGGAAAGGATAATCGAGCAGGCTGAAGACACATTCAGCGATTCCACCATTCCCATCATCGGAATCACAATATGCTCATCCGCCTGCTCGGCGGTCACCGGGTTCACACCGTCCACTTCGTTACCCATGATAATCGTGCACGGCACGGTGTAATCCACCTCCCGAAAATCCACCGCCCGGTCTGACAATTGCGCCGCATACAGCTTGTGCCCCTGGGCCTTCAGCTCCGTTACCGCGTTATCCATGGTCGGATGGGTATGCGTTGTTACCCAATGAAAGCTGCCACCGGCTGTCTTACGAAATGCCCGAAAACCCTCCTTGGGCCAGACCACGTGCATATTGGCCAGGCCGAAGGCATCGCAGGACCGAATAATGGCCGACAGGTTTCTGGGTTTGTGCACCTGATCCGTCAGCACCCGCAGGTCGGGTTGACGGGTGTTGAGGACTTGCTTGATTCGGGCGAGGCGTTCGGGAGTCATAAGTAAATTGGCTAGCGATGATTTTCCGGCTCCCACAAACCAACATTCAAGCTTGTAGAATCCAGTACAGGTGTCTGGGAAGGGTTTTGGGGTGGGCTTTCCAAAAATTTCGAAGGCCATGGATGGCCTGAGAGAAGCGCACATGGATGTGCTCGTAGCGGTTTTTGGAAAGCCCACCCCAAAAGCCTTCATGCACATAAGCGGCGAATAATAGCACAGAGCCAAATGAGGAATACCGAGACAACGGTGGTTGAAGTTTAAGCACCCCGTTATAATACGCAGTCCATTTTTGCCAGCGCCCCACTCCACCCCGGCGCCAACACACCAAACTACGTGAGACCCATGGCCAAGAAGCTGTACATCAAAACCCACGGCTGCCAAATGAACGAGTACGACTCTGCCCGCATGGCAGACCTGCTCAAAACCGGCGAAGCGGTCGAAGTCACCGACAACGCCGATGACGCCGACATCCTGCTGCTGAACACCTGCTCCATCCGCGAAAAAGCCCAGGAGAAAGTGTTTCACCAGCTTGGCCGCTGGAAAAGTCTCAAAACCAAAAAACCCGACCTGATCATCGGCGTCGGCGGCTGCGTCGCCAGCCAGGAAGGCCAGGCCATCATCGACCGGGCGCCCTACGTGGATATGGTATTCGGCCCGCAAACCCTGCATCGCCTGCCCGACATGATCACCGAGGTACGCACCAAGGGTAATGGCGTTGGCGTGGTCGATGTCAGTTTCCCGGAGATCGAAAAATTCGACAATTTGCCTGAGCCCGGCGCCGACGGCCCCTCTGCGTTTGTCTCCATCATGGAAGGCTGCAGCAAATACTGCACCTTCTGCGTGGTGCCCTACACCCGCGGCGAGGAAGTCAGCCGCCCTGTAGACGATGTCATCGCCGAAGTGGCTCATCTGGCTACCCAGGGAGTGCGGGAAGTGAATCTGCTGGGCCAGAACGTGAACGCTTACCGTGGCGAAACCCACGACGGCGATCAAATGGACCTGGCGGAACTGATCGAAGTCATCGCCACCATCGACGGCATTGATCGCATCCGCTACACCACCTCTCACCCGGTGGAATTCAGCGATGCGCTGATCGAAGTCTACGAGCGGGTTCCCGAACTGGTCAGCCACCTGCACCTGCCGGTACAGAGCGGCTCTGACCGCATCCTCGCAGCGATGAAGCGGGGCCACACGGCGCTGGAGTACAAATCCAAGCTGCGCCGCCTGCGCAAGATCCGCCCGGACATCAGCTTTTCTTCGGATTTCATCATCGGCTTCCCGGGTGAAACCGACAAGGATTTCGAGGACACCATGAAGCTGATCAACGACATCGGCTTCGACATGTCCTTCAGCTTCATCTACAGCGCCCGCCCGGGTACACCGGCGTCTGACTTGCCGGACGATACGCCGATGGAGGTGAAGAAGCAGCGGTTGAGCATTCTTCAGGATCGCCTGAATCAGAATGTGATGGATATCAGCCGGAAGATGGTGGGTTCTACTCAGCGGATTCTGGTGACTGGTTTGTCCAAGAAGGATCCGGGCGAGTATGCGGGGCGTACGGAGAACAACCGTATTGTGAATTTCCGCCACGAGAATCCTGAGGTGGTTGGTCATTTCATCGACGTAGAAATCGTCGAGGCCTACCCGAACTCTCTTCGTGGTGTGCCGGTTAGTTCCGAGTTGTTTTAGGCTTCGGCACCCATGTGCTCTTTGTGTGGCGTTGGGAGGCGGGCTGGATCAGCCTCCCAAAAACCGCTACGAGCACATCCATGTGCGCTTCTCTCCGGCCATCCATGGCCTCCGACATTTTTGGGAGGCTGATCCAGCCCGCCTCCGCATATCATACAGTAGCATGCCAGTAATACCTGGACAGGCTCTCAAATTATTCCAGAGCGCAGAGAAAACCGACGCCGCTGAAATGTTCCTTCGCTTGTTTTTTCTTTTCGAGCCTGCACATAGTCAGAAAGGACGGTGCGTGGTTATGCTTCCACAGACTGTTGAGGGCCAGGGACGGCCCGAAACAAGCGCACAGGGATGTGCTCGTAGCGTGTCTGTGGAAGCATAACCACGCATCGGCCATACTCCACCCATAGAAATGCTGACTCCCAACCAGGGGAGTCCAACGAAACGGAGCAAGATTGAACACTCACGATACCAGACAATTTGACCTGCACCCGGTGGACCAGCGCCGCCTGGCAACCTTGTGCGGACAGTTTGATGAACACCTGAAAATGATCGAGCAGCGCCTGCAAGTGAGAGTTGGCCGGCGCGGGCATCACTTTCGGGTGGAAGGCAGCACTGAAAACGTAGCGGCGGCAACTGAGGTTATCCGGCATCTGTACCGGGAAACCGAGGCCAGTGATGACATACCGCCCGATACCGTGCACCTGTTCATCCGCGAAACCGGCCTGGAACGGCTGCCGGATGATGTGCCTTACGATGAAGGCCAGGTCACTGTTATCAAGACACCGAAGCTGACCGCCAAACCCCGTGGCCGGAATCAGCAGAAGTATGTGCATAACATTCGCACCCACGACATCAACTTCGGCATCGGGCCCGCGGGTACCGGTAAGACGTGGTTGGCAGTGGCTTGTGCTGTCGAGGCTCTGAAAGACGAGCAGGTGAAGCGTATTCTGCTGGTTCGGCCGGCGGTGGAGGCCGGCGAGAAGCTGGGCTTTTTGCCTGGCGATCTGGCCCAGAAGGTGGACCCGTACCTGCGCCCGCTCTACGACGCACTATACGAAATGCTGGGATTCGATCAGGTCACCCGCCTGATCGAGAAAAGCGTGATCGAGATTGCACCCCTGGCATTCATGCGCGGCCGCACCCTGAACAACTCGTTTATTATTCTGGACGAAAGCCAGAATACCACCCGGGAGCAGATGAAGATGTTCCTGACCCGGATAGGCTTTGGCTCTACCGCGGTCATTACCGGCGATACCACCCAGGTGGACCTGCCCCGCGGACAGAATTCCGGGCTGATTCATGCCGCCAGCGTGTTGAGCAAGGTCCCGGGTATTGGCTTTACCCGTTTCGACGCCAAGGATGTGGTGCGTCACCCCCTGGTTCAACGCATTGTTGAAGCCTACGATTCTTTCAACGACGGGAGTGCCACAGGCCAATGAGCAAGGTAACTGTGGACCTTCAGATGGCGTTTGAAGGCACGGGCGTACCCAGCGAGGCGTTGTTTGAAGCCTGGGCAGAGGCGGCGTGGCAGGATGAGAATCCAACCGAAGTAACCATCCGTATTGTCGATAACGACGAGAGCCGTGAGCTGAATGACCAGTACCGGGGCAAGGACAAGCCTACCAATGTTTTGTCCTTCCCATTTGAAGCACCAGCGGGTATAACGGTGCCATTGGCCGGAGATCTCGTGATTTGCGCGCCAGTTGTTGAACAGGAAGCGCGGGAGCAGAGCAAAGACGCTGTCGCCCACTGGGCCCATATGGTGGTGCACGGTATGTTGCATCTCCAGGGCTACGATCATATTGAAGATAATGAAGCCGAGGTCATGGAAGCCCTCGAGATCCGGCTGCTGGCGCAGCTCGGATTTGCTAACCCTTACGAAGCAGAGGAAACGGAACCAGACTCATGAGCGACGATCAGTCGAGTCGCAGTCAGGGCAACAAGTCCTGGCTGGAGCGTATATCACAGGCCTTTTCCAGCGAGCCTGAGTCCGTCGAGGACGTGCTGGAAATCCTGCGGGATGCTGAATCCCAGAGCATTATTGATGCTGATTCCATGAGCATCATTGAAGGCGCCATGCAGGTGATCGACATGCGAGTGGACGAGATCATGATCCCCCGCTCCCAGATGATCACCGTAAAGGCATCTCAGGAACCCAAAGAGTTCCTGCCCGAGATTATGTCTTCCGCCCATAGCCGCTTTCCGGTCATCGGCGAGAGCCAGGATGACGTCATCGGGGTACTGCTGGCGAAAGACCTGCTTCCTCTTGCCCTCAACAACGATCTGAACTGGAACCGCATCCGCGAAATCCTGCGGCCGCCCACCTTTGTTCCCGAAAGCAAGCGTTTGAACCAGCTGCTCAAGGAGTTCAAGGAAAATCGCAATCACATGGCGATTGTGGTGGATGAGTATGGCGGAACCGCCGGTCTTATCACCATCGAAGACGTGCTGGAACAGATCGTCGGTGAAATCGAAGACGAACATGACTTCGATGAGGAGACCCATATCAAGGCCCGGGGCGACGGGACCTTTGCGGTGAAGGCCGTGACGCCCATCGATGATTTCAACGAATTCTTCGAGACAGACATGGACGAAGAAGAGTTCGATACCATTGGCGGCCTGGTACTGAAAGAATTTGGACACCTGCCCAGACGGGGCGAAACGGTTGAATTCGGCGGCTTGCAGTTTACTATTGCCAACGCCGATAACCGAGTCATCCGTCTGTTGCAGGTAACCCGCAGTGAGTCATGATCCACAGCACCCGCCACTGAAACTCCCGTTCACCACCCGAAAATGGCTGGGCGCCGCAATCCTTGTGATTGCCGGCGCTCTGCAAACACTGACCTTCTCGCCATTCTATCTGTGGTGGCTGGGGCCCTTGTCGGTGTTTCTGATCCTGCTGGTCACCGTGCACCAGGCGCCGGACAAGCTGTTCCGCTCCGGCTGGCTGGCCGGGCTTGGTCTCTTCGCCTCCGGTGCCAGCTGGATTTACGTCAGCATCAGCGAACACGGCAATACCTCGGTACCTCTGGCCATTGTACTCATGGTCCTGTTTATTGCCGGGCTGGCCCTGTTCCATGGGCTGGCGTTCTGGTTCTGGGGCAAACTCGCCAAAGACAGCGCACCACGCCGACTCTTGCTGTTCCCTGCCATCTGGATTCTGGGTGACTGGCTGCGCGGCTGGCTGCTGACCGGTTTCCCATGGCTTTATCTGGGCACCGCCCATACCGACGGCCCCCTGGCCGGGCTGGCGCCGCTGACTGGCGTGCATGGCATTACCTTCTGGATCACCGTTACCGCAGTGGCTACTTACGGCGCCTGGTGGCTGTTCAAACTTGACAGGAAGGTCACTGCTGGAGCCATTCTGGTAGCAGCCCTGCTGCCCTGGTTGATCGCCCCGGCCATGAACAAAGCTGACTGGACCGAGCTCAGCGAAGAACCCGTCAGCTTTGCTGCGATGCAGGGCAACATACCGCAACAGATCAAGTGGGATCCTGATTTCCTGCGCGATCAGATTGTGGCTTATCTCGGCATGACCGATGCGCACTGGCAAACCGACCTGATCCTCTGGCCAGAGACAGCCATCCCCATTCCTCAGGACCAGGCTGGCAAGGTCATTGATCATATCCGGGAACAGTTAGGGGAAAACAGCACGCTGATCACCGGCATCCCCTGGTATGGCTACAGCGGCCAGATTGAAGACTACACCTTCCACAACAGCATTATGGCCATCGGCAATGGCGAGGGCATGTACCACAAACAGAAGCTAGTGCCCTTTGGCGAATATGTGCCACTTCAGGGTCTGCTGCGGGGGCTGATCGGTTTCTTTGACCTGCCCATGAGTAGCTTCACGCCTGGGCCAGAGCAGCAAGCGCCGCTGGTCGCCAATGGCATGAAAATCACCCCTTACATCTGCTATGAAGTGGCCTACCCCGATTTCGTGGCATTCAATGCCCGCAACACCGATCTGCTGCTGACGATCAGTAACGACGGCTGGTTCGGTGATTCCATCGGTCCGCTGCAACATCTGCAGCTTGCCCGCATGAGAGCCCTGGAAACCGGCCGCTATATGCTGCGGGGCACCAACAACGGTGTCACTGCGATCATCAATCACAAGGGCGAGATTACCGAGCGCATCCCCCAGTTCGAGCGCGCGGTACTGACCGGTGAGGTATTTACGGCAACCGGGAGCACACCCTACATGCAAACAGGATCCTGGCCGGTGCTGACGCTGGCGATCATCCTGATTGTGTTCATCCGAGAACGGGTGATTCCGAAAAACTGAGCGCCTTGAGCCTGCTGCTCAGATGGCTTGCAGGCTCGAGACGATGGCTTCAGCTTTCTTTCGGTGGCCAGCGGCTGGTTACCCGCTCAAAGTAATGGGAGCCGCAGGCCTCGCAGGGATGCAGGTGGCTGGTCTTGGTCAGACAAAGCATGTGGCTGCAGTTCATGCACCGGAACATACCCGCCGTGGCCACTTCACCGGAGATGTAGTGACTGACGTCCTGATTCTCCAGCTTCTGCTTCAATTCCAGAGTATCAACTAGGGTCTGATCGGCCACCGAGAGAAGCCGGTCTGCCAGGGTGTGTTCCAGTAACGCGATATCCAGTTGCAGCCATTCTCCCAGGCCTTCCCCGGTCTCCTCCACGAAATGCAACAGGTGCTCCAGATCCCGCTGAAGATACGCCCCGAGCAGATCCGCTTCTTCCCGGGTCATTTCCTCGACCTCGTATTCCACTTCTATCGCTTTCTGAACTTCTTCCTCCAGCGTCTGCAACGACGTTTCCTGTAGCTCATGCAGGCGTGTCTGTACCCGCTCAAGCATTCGGTCGTAGACCTCAAGGGCTTTTCCGGAGAGGTGACTGCGTTCTGGCTCGCTCATTTGGGCTCCTTATCTGCACCTTTCACCATACTCTCAGTCTGGCACAAACCCGCAGAATTGGCAGACTACCTGTTAAGCCGCGTGTGCGTTAGAATGTTCGGCCTTTTCTCGAACATCCTTTTCACACAGGGTACTTTTGGCAATGGCAGGAATGGACGAACAATACAACCCACGTGAAGTAGAACAGACCGCCCGCACTTTCTGGGAAACCAACGAGACCTTCAAGGTCAAGGAAGAGCCGGGCAAGCCCAAGTACTACTGTCTGTCCATGTTCCCCTACCCCAGCGGCAAGCTACACATGGGCCACGTTCGCAACTACACCATCGGCGACGTGATTTCCCGCTACCAGCGCATGCAGGGCAAGAATGTGATGCAGCCTATGGGCTGGGACGCGTTTGGACTGCCTGCCGAAAATGCCGCGATTGCCAACAAGTCTGCACCGGCCAAGTGGACTCGCTCCAACATTGATTACATGAAGAACCAGCTCAAGCAGCTGGGGTTTGGCTACGACTGGAGCCGCGAACTGGCCACCTGCGACCCGGAATACTACCGCTGGGAACAGTGGTTCTTCGCCCGCCTCTACGAGAAGGGCCTGGTGTACAAGAAGATGTCCACCGTGAACTGGGACCCGGTTGACCAGACCGTACTGGCCAACGAGCAGGTGGTTGACGGTCGGGGCTGGCGCTCCGGTGCGCTGGTCGAACAGAAAAAAATTCCGCAGTGGTTCATTCGCATTACCGACTACGCGGAAGAACTGCTGAACGATCTGGAAGACATGGAAGGCTGGCCCGAGCAGGTCAAGACCATGCAGCGCAACTGGATCGGCAAATCGGTAGGGACCGAGCTGACCTTCCCGCTGAAAGAGCAGGAAGGCGGTCTGACGGTTTACACCACCCGCCCGGACACGCTGATGGGCGTCAGCTACATGGCAGTCGCCGCTGAGCACCCTCTGGCCAAGGCGGCGGCCGAGCGCCACCGCGATGTGGCCGAGTTTGTCGACCAGTGCCGTAACAGCAAGGTGGCCGAAGCCGAGCTGGCGACCATGGAAAAGAAAGGTATAGATACCGGCTTCAAGGCCATTCACCCGCTGACCCAGGAAGAAATCCCGGTCTGGGTCGCCAACTTTGTACTTACGGACTACGGCACTGGTGCGCTGATGGCGGTTCCCGGCCATGATGAACGGGATCACGAATTTGCCGTCAAGTACAAGCTGCCCATCAAACAGGTGATTGCACCGAACGACAGCCGCGATATCGATATCCAGGAGCAGGCCTTCACCGAGAAAGGCGTTCTGGTGTCCTCCGGCAAATACAGCGGCCTGACCAGCGAAGAGGCGTTTGAGGAAATTGCGGATTACCTTGAAGCCCAGGGCATCGGCAAACGTACCGTGAACTACCGTCTGCGTGACTGGGGTGTGTCCCGGCAGCGCTACTGGGGGGCGCCCATCCCGATGATGACGCTGGAAGACGGCACCGAGATGCCGGTACCGGATGACCAGCTCCCGGTTCGTCTGCCCGAAGACGTTGAAATGGACGGCGTCCAGTCGCCGATCAAGGCCGACCCGGACTGGTGCAAGACCGAATACAACGGCCAGCCAGCCACCCTGGAAACCGATACCTTCGATACCTTCATGGAGTCCTCCTGGTATTACGCCCGTTTCTGCAGCCCGAACTACGACAAGGGCATGCTGGATCCGGCCGCCGCCAATTACTGGCTTCCAGTCGACCAGTACATCGGCGGCATTGAGCACGCGATTCTGCACCTGCTGTATGCCCGGTTCTTCCACAAGCTGCTGCGCGACGTTGGTCTGGTGAACAGTTCCGAGCCATTCAAGCGCCTGCTGACCCAGGGCATGGTTCTGGCCGAGACCTACTACCGCAATGAAGCAAATGGCGGTAAAACCTGGTACAACCCGGCCGATGTGACGGTTGAGCGCGATGGCAAGGGCCAGGTAGTGCGAGCGGTGCTGAAATCGGACGGCGAGCCTGTGGAAATCGGTGGCGTTACCAAAATGTCCAAATCCAAGAACAACGGCATCGATCCCCAGGCCATCATCGATCAGCACGGTGCCGACACTGTGCGGTTGTTCATGATGTTTGCGGCACCACCTGAGCAGTCGCTGGAGTGGTCCGACAGCGGCGTTGAGGGCGCCCATCGCTTCCTCAAACGCCTCTGGCGGATGGTCAATGAGCATACCGCCAGTGGCGAAGCTCCGGCGGTTGATCCTGCCAGCCTCAATGGTGCTCAGAAAGACCTGCGCCGCAAGACCCATGAAACCATCGCCAAAGTCAGCGATGACATCAGCCGCCGCCTGACCTTCAACACCGCCATCGCGGCTGTCATGGAACTGCTCAACGAAGTGGGCAGGCTCAGCGATGACGAGCCGCAAACCCGCGCAGTGCGTCAGGAAGCCCTGGATACCGCCGTGCTGGTGCTTTCCCCAATTGTGCCGCACATCTGTCACAACCTGTGGCAGGCCCTCGGTCACTCTGACACGGTGGTCGACGCCTCCTGGCCGGTTGCCGACGAAAGCGCCATGGTTCGTAGCGAAATCGAGGTGGTTCTGCAGGTGAACGGCAAGGTCCGGGCCAAGGAGAACGTACCGGCGGATATTGGCAAGGCAGATCTGGAGAAGCTTGCCCTGGAGAACGAAAACGTCATGCGTTTCACCGACGGCAAGACCGTACGAAAAGTGATCGTTGTGCCTGGCAAACTCGTGAACGTGGTGGCTAACTAAGATGCCCTGCCCTGCCCCTGAACTGAAAAAGCTGGGCCTTCTGGCACTGCTTGCCTCGCTGCTCACCCTGACCGGCTGTGGCTTTCAGTTACGGGGCAGCTCCCCCGTTCCGGCTGCCCTGCAACCCCTGGCTATTGACTGCCCGTCCTCCCTGCCCGGACAGTTCTGCCAGTCTCTGCGTGAGCAGCTGGAGCTCGGTGGCATCGAGCTGCGGAATCCGGGCCATGCAGACTACCTGCTGCGCCTGTCGGACTACCGCCAAGACCGCCGGGCTTCAGCCATTACCGCACAGGCAGCGGCGGCTGAGTACATTCTGCGCCACACGGTCGCCATGGAGCTGGTGACCAAGGACCAGATCCCGCTGATTGCCACCACCGACCTGAACGCCAGTGAAACCTACCGCTACGACGAGACCAATGTACTCGCCAAACAGCGCGAGGAAGACGAATTGCGGCAACAATTGGGCGATCGCCTTGCCCAACAAGTTATCTTCCGGCTGGCGCCTATGTCCCGACAACGAATTGATGCCCTGGTTCAGGAACACACCGCCGATGGTGAGGAGCCTGAATCACCATGAAAACCCAGCCCGGCCAACTCCCGCAACTTCTGAAGAAAGGCCTGGCTTCGGTTTACCTGATCTCCGGCGATGAACCCCTGCTGGTTCAGGAATGCTGTGACCAGATCCGCGCCGCCGCCCGTGAAGCTGGCTATCTGGACCGGCTCACCTTTCACGCAGACAATCAGTTCGACTGGAATACGGTTGCTGACGAATGCAACGCCCTGTCTCTGTTCGCTGAAAAACGTCGCATTGAGATTCATCTGCCCACCGGCAAACTCGGGGATGGCCGCCGGGTTCTGGAGCAGGTACTGCAATCCCCGCCAGAGGACGTCATTCTCCTGCTGATCAGCGCCAGACTGGATGCCGCCGAAACCAAACGCAAATGGTACAAGGAACTTCAGGGCCACGGCGTGCACGTTCCGCTCTGGCCGGTCGAGGGAGACAAGTTTCCCGGATGGTTGCAGCAACGGGCCACCGCAAAAGGCCTCAGCCTGACCCGTGGAGCACTCGGTATTCTTGCAGAGCGCCTGGAGGGCAACCTGCTGGCCGCCAGTCAGGAGCTGGACCGCCTGACACTGCTCACCAACGGCAAAACCATCGATGAAGAAACCGTAGAGCAGGCCGTGCAGGACAGCGCCAGGTTCAACGGCTTTGAACTGGTTACTGAACTGCTATCCGGTAAAGCTGTCCACGCCTGCCGCATGATCGGGGTGCTGGAGCAGGAGGGCGAAAACCCTCTTGGACTACTCACTGTGCTCGTTCGTGACCTTCATCTGATTGTTGAGCTCAAGACCGCCTTGCCCGGTGGAGAAAACCCCGCGGGCTTTCTGAAAAAGCGCGGCGTTTTCCAGCCAAAGCGCTCGTCCGCCGTCCAGCAAGCGGCTCGAAGACTTTCACTGGCCCAGTTACACCAGGCAATCAACCTTTGTAGTCTGATTGATCGGGCTGCCAAGGGCTTCGATGATCTTTCCCCCTGGCATCACCTCCGGGATCTCTCCCTTATTCTGGCCGGCAAGCGGGCCAGCTGATCTGAATCAAAGCGGGATAACACCGGCCCACTCAGGGACTTGACACTTTTTCACGTTCGGGCGCATTGTAGAACTCCCAACTCATCAGGGAAGGAGAAATACCATGAGTCTGCAAGACGATTTCAACAAGCTGTCCGACAAGATCAAGCAATATCGTGACGAGGCGCGCGTTCAGTTGCACCTTGCAAGGGAAGATGTAAAAGACGAATGGGACGATCTGGAGCAGGATTGGGATCGGTTCCGGTCAAAGCTGGATCAGATTTTCCATGATGCCGAGAATGCCAGCAATGAGGCGAGGGAAACTGCTCGCAAGCTGGGAGAGGATCTGAAAACCGGTTACCAGAACATCCGTAACAAACTGAAATAAAGCGTTAACTGGTTAACAAATAAACACATCTCTCCGTAAACAGAGGCTTTTGTCTCACTGCCTCTGTGCCATACTTCACAGTAAAAACTGAACAGTTCGTCATAATTTCGTCGAACTGTTCATTTTGCCATCAACTAGCCGTCTGGCTGGCCACGGCGTATGACACGTGCTGTGAGGTATAACGGTCATATGAAAAAAATAATCGCACTCTCCGTCACCCTGACTTTCTCACTTACCACCGGCATGGTCGTGGGCCAGAATACCCGTTTCAGTGATCCTCAAACGGTCATTGATAGTGAATTCTGGGGTAACCTGTATGCCGACGGCGGCTCGTCGTTCTTCTGTAATGCGCCCTTCACTGGCAAGGGCTTTGTCATGACCGATGGCTACGTTTACCCCCTAGCCGACATTCGCACTGCCCTGGACTGCGGAACCACCTCCCAGTGCCGCCAGGACAATCGCTATCGGCAAATTACGTCTGATCTTCATAACATGGTACCGGTACGAACCCGCGTTGAAATGCGGCGGCGTAACGCCCGGTATGAGAATCTTGGCGAGACCACGGGCGCCGATGATTGCGGGATTCGTGAAAGCGCCCAGTTCTTTGAACCGCCAGAGCGGGTTAAAGGCGACGTTGCCCGCACCATGGCCTATATGGTAGATACTTATGGCCTGCCCTGGCTGGGGGCCACGCCGGTGTTCAAAGGCTGGAGCAAACTGGATCCCCCGGATGACCGGGAGTTGAGCCGGCATAAGCGAATTGCCGAAATTCAGGGCAATGAGAATCCGTTTGTAGTGAATCCTGGGCTGATAGAACGTCTATAGACTGACGCAAGCCAGGAGGCGGGGTAGAGCTTCCCGAAACACGCTGTAAATACTTCCATGTACGCTCTGTTCCGCCATCCCTGGCTCCACAAGGTTTCGGAAAGCTCTACCCCACCTCCTGGCCCAAACCTGAATTAATAGCATCCATAAAAAAAGCAGGCCATCAAGGCCTGCTTTTTTCATTTCTGCTTCAGAAATCTGATCAGATTTCGTTAGCAGCCGGCGCCATCATGGCGTCGCTGCCACTGCGAATGCCTTCGGCCAGAGACACGGTCTTTGGCAACAGGCGGTCGAAGTAGAAGCGAGCGGTCTTGACTTTACCGGTATAGAAGCCAGAGGTATCGCCCTCGGCTTTCGGAGCGGCAGCTTTGACCACTTTGGCCCACATGTACGCCAGAGCGGTGTAGCCGAACATATCGAGGTAATCGACGGCTGCGGCACCAATGGCTTCAGGGTTGTTAGCCGCCTGGTTCACCACGTGCTCGGTAACGTCTGACAGGCGCTCCAGGGAGGCCGCCAGCGGCTCAAGATAGGGGCGCAGAGCTTCGTCGCTGCTGTTGGCCTCGATGAAGGCAGCAACGTCCTGGGCGAACAGTTCGTAGAGTTTGCCCTGGCTACCCACCACTTTACGGCCCATCAGGTCCATGGCCTGGATGCCGTTGGTACCCTCGTAGATCTGGGTGATGCGGCAGTCACGTACCAGCTGTTCCTGGCCCCACTCGCGGATGAAGCCGTGGCCACCAAAGACCTGCTGGCCGATGATGGTGGTGTCCAGACCGCGATCGGTCAGGAAGGCCTTGGCGACCGGCGTCAGCAGGGCAACCATGCCTTCGGCATGCTTGCGCTGTTCGTCGTTGTCGGAATACTTGGAGATATCCAGCCACTGGGCGACGTAGGTAGAGAAGGCACGACCACCCTCTACGTAGCTCTTCATGGTCATCAGCATGCGGCGCACGTCCGGGTGTACCAGAATCGGGTCAGCGGCTTTTTCAGGCTGCTGGGCACCGGTCGGCGCACGGCTCTGGATACGCTCGTTGGCGTATTCACGGGCGCTCTGCAGGGAGGCTTCAGCAGCGCCGATACCCTGAATGCCAACGCCCAGGCGCTCGTAGTTCATCATGGTGAACATGGCGGCCAGGCCTTTGTTTTCTTCACCAACCAGCCAGCCTTTGGCACCGTCAAAGTTCATCACGCAGGTGGCGGAGCCTTTGATACCCATCTTCTTCTCGATGGAACCACAGCTGAACTGGTTACGCTCGCCCAGGGAACCGTCGTCGTTCACCATGAACTTGGGCACCAGGAACAAGGAAATACCCTTCGGGCCCTTCGGCGCGTCCGGCAGTTTAGCCAGCACCAGGTGGATAATGTTCTCCGCCATGTCGTGCTCGCCCCAAGTGATGAAGATCTTGGTGCCGGTGATGTTGAAGGAGCCGTCGTCGTTCGGCTCAGCTTTGGTCCGGATAATACCCAGATCGGTACCGGCGTGAGGCTCGGTCAGATCCATGGCGCCAGACCAGACGCCTGAGTACATGTTTGGCAGATACTTTTCTTTCAGCTCCTGGCTGCCGTGGGCATCCAGGGCCAGGCAGGCGCCGGCGGTCAGCATCGGAGCCAGGCCGAAGGCCATGTTGGCGCCCTGCATCATTTCTTCAAACTGGGCTACCAGTGTTTTCGGCATGCCCATGCCGCCGAAGTCCGGGTTACCACCCAGACCGTTCCAGCCACCTTCCACGATGGTCTGGTAGGCTTCTTTGAAGCCTTCCGGAGTGGAAACCTCGCCTTCGTTCCACTTACAGCCCTGTTCGTCGGCTTCACGGTTCAGGGGCGCCAGTACGCCGCTGGTGATCTTGCCCGCTTCTTCAAGGATGGCGTCAGCGGTGTCGGGGTCTACGTTTTCTGCAATCTTTGGCAGTGACGCCCACAGGGAGGGTGCGTCAAACACTTCGTTCAGAACGAAACGCATGTCACGAAGGGGTGCCTGATAATCAGCCATGTAAAACTCTCCAGAAATTCAGTCAGTCACTTGGGGGGCGGTGTTGATGCCTCTTCTGTTGGAGGTCGGAGCCCACCCGCTCGGCTATGTGTCCGAAACAAGGTTGTTGTTCTATGGCGCGCTATTCTACCTCAAAACACGCCGGCAACTCATGAAAAAAGCCCGCCTCCTGCGGGAGAACGGGCTTTCTCTGTGCCATCAACCAGATAGCAACCCCGCCTTAGATAGCGAAGGCTTCTTCCGGCATGTCCAGCAGGCTGTCTGCACCGGCCAGCATGGTTTCTGCGTGGGTCCGGGTGCGCGGCAGCAGACGCTTGAAGTAGAAGCGTGCAGACTGAACCTTGGCGTTGTAGAACATCTCCTCAGAGGTGCCTTCGGCCATCTTGTCCAGTGCTACCTTGGCCATGCGGGCCCACAGGTAAGCGAATACCGCGTAACCGGAGTACATCAGGTAATCCACAGCAGCGGCACCGACTTCCTCGCGGTTCTTCATGGCGGTCATACCAACCTTCATGGTCAGATCGCCCCACTCCTTGTTGATCGCAGCCAGCGGCTCGATAAATTCTTTCAGCTGCTCGTTGTCGGCGTTCTCTTTGCAGAAGACGTGAACCTGCTTGGTGAACACTTTCAGAGCTTCGCCCTGGGTCATCAGAACCTTACGGCCCAGCAGATCCAGCGCCTGGATACCAGTGGTACCCTCGTAGATCATGCCGATGCGGGAATCACGAACGTTCTGCTCCATGCCCCACTCGGTGATGAAGCCGTGGCCACCAAAGACCTGCATACCCAGGTTGGCAGACTCGTAACCGATCTCGGTCAGGAATGCCTTGGCGATCGGGGTCAGGAAGCCCAGCAGCGCGTCTGCGTGCTTGCGCTCTTCCTCGGTCTTGCCAGAGTGAACCACGTCCACTTGCTGGCCAGCCAGGTAGATCAGGGCGCGGGCGCCTTCAGCCACAACCTTCTGGGTCAGCAGCATGCGGCGTACGTCCGGGTGCACGATGATCGGGTCAGCGATGCCGTCCGGATTCTTAGGACCGCTCAGGGAACGCATAGCCAGACGCTCCTTGGCGTAGGCCAGGGAACCCTGGAAGCCCAGCTCGGCAGAACCCAGGCCCTGTATGGCAGTACCGATACGGGCAGTGTTCATGAACGTGAACATGCAGTTCAGGCCTTTGTTCTCCGGCCCGATCAGCCAGCCCTTGGCGCCGTCGAAGTTCATCACACAGGTCGCGTTACCGTGGATACCCATCTTGTGCTCCAGGGAGCCACAGGAAACGGCGTTGCGCTCACCGGCAGAGCCGTCTTCGTTCGGCAACTGCTTGGGCACGATAAACAGGGAGATCCCCTTGGTGCCTTCCGGTGCGCCCGGCAGACGAGCCAGTACGATGTGGACGATGTTCTCGGCCATGTCGTGCTCACCGGCAGAGATAAAGATTTTGGTACCGGTGATGCTGTAGCTGCCGTCAGCGTTCGGCTCGGCCTTGGTACGCAGGGTGCCCAGGTCAGAACCACAGTGCGGCTCGGTCAGACACATGGTGCCGGTCCACTCGCCGCTGATCAGTTTGGTCAGGTAGGTCTGCTTCTGCTCTTCGGTGCCGTGGGCTTCGATGGTGTTGGTGGCGCCGTGGCTCAGACCCGGGTACATGCCCCAGGACCAGTTGGAGGTACCAACCATTTCACTGATAACCAGGCCGATGGAATGCGGCAGGCCCTGGCCACCGTAGTTGGGATCGGCAGTCATGGACGGCCAGCCACCTTCAACATACTGCTGGTACGCTTCTTTGAAGCCGGTCGGGGTTTTCACGCCGTCTTCGCTCCAGGTACAGCCTTCCTGGTCACCCACCTGGTTCAGCGGAGACAGTACCTGCTCACAGAATTTCGCACCTTCCTGGATAATGGCATCGACCATATCCGGAGTTGCATCTTCGGCACCTTCCAGATTGGCGTAGTGCTGCTCGCTGTTCAGCAGCTCGTTCATTACGAATTTAATGTCACGCAGGGGCGCTTTGTATTCAGGCATGGAATCCACCTCGGTTCTGGGTCTCAGCTGAAACGGGTTTACAGCTTCTGGCCTCGGGTTTGCTCAGACACCATGATGCAGCGCATCACGGCCTTAATTAAACACTTGTTTGAAACATACGTTTTGGGGCACAGAATTGTCAATAGCCTTGACTGAAATTTGTGTTGATTTTGTGTTCGATCAGTAAATTTTCAGGGCAGAAGTGCCGGGGCAGGATCGGAAGACGAAAAGAAAGACAAGACAGAGAAATCAGGCGAACAGGGAGGTCACAGACTCGGAGTAGCGGGAGTCGCCAGCCATGGCAGACACATTGCGGTAGCTCTCTTCCGCCTCGCGGGAACGGGCACTGCGAGCATCACCCTGGCTTCCCTCAACACGGGCAGAGGCTTCCGCCGTCCGGGATTCGCCCTCACCTGCCGCCAGCTCCGACTGTGCCTGCAACATGGTCTGCATGGCCTGGGCGGCAACAGCGCGATCCTGACCGGAGGGCTGGGCAGGCGCCATGGCAGCAGCCCGCACCACGCGCATTTTTTCAATGGTGGCCTGAGGATCCCCCGCCACCGGCGAAACATCAATGGGAACTTCACCGCCTACCGCATACTGGGCGCCATCCGGCCCTCGCTGGTAGGTAAACGACATAGCACCCGCGTACTGCCCACCAGCAGCCTGATGCGCCGCCTCGTGAGCACGCACTTCCCTGTCCCGGGCTTTGAGGTCAGTCAGCTGCTTCAGCTCTTCATCGGTCAGGCCTTGCGGATTCTCGCCCGCGTCGGAGCGTGATTCGGAAGACTGGTCGGATTTTCGTCCTTCGGAAGACTGCTCAACCGATTTTGAGGTTGATGAAGTATCGCCACTGGCAGGCTTTTCACCGGAAGCCTCCGGTGTTCGGCCACTGCCTGCGACCGGCGTGGACGCACCGGTGGGAGAGCCGGAGAAGATGGGAGCGATTGAGGAGAATACGTTCACAGAAACCTGGCTCAGGCGCGAATATCCAGCAGGGTACCCAGCGTTTCATCAGCGGTTTTAACGACCTGAGCAGAGGCCTCGACGCTGCGCTCGTATAGTTTCAGGTCGATCATGGGTTCCACCAGATTTCCAGCGCCCTCCGCTGAGCCCTGAGGACCGTCAACGCCACCTCGGGCAATTTTCCGGGCCGCGTTCTCCATGCCCACCATGCCGTCCTGGATACCCTGAATCCCGATAGCAAGTGTGTTGTTGATCATGAGCAGCCATTCCTGTGACGAACCTTTGACCTGATTAACTCACATTTCTGGTCAATTTTCAATCAGTGGTGTGATATTCAGATACCGAGGCAGGATCGCCGGCATCTCGGCGGTATCGGTATTTTCCAACCAGGGAAGCACACCGAGGCAAGGGGCGCCGAGGTGGGTGGACAGGTAGTTCAGGGTATCCTGTTCGCAACTCATCACCTGTTCTTCGGGATGGTTACCTACCCAGCCTGCAACAACCAGTCCGTCGGCGCGAATCGCTTCGGCGCTGAGCATGGCATGATTGATACACCCCAGTTGCAGCGGCACAACCAGTATCACCGGCAGTTTCAACTCTCCCGGCACCGCTGCGTAGGTTTCTCGATCATTGAGTGGTACTCGCCAGCCACCGGCGCCTTCGATCAGCAGAAGATCGGCGGGGCGGATCTGCATGCCACGACAAAACCCGACGATTCGCTGGGCGGTGACCTGTTTTCCGGCCTGCTGGGCAGCTACGTGGGGGGCAATGGCTGGTTCCAGGGCGATGGGGTTGATGGTGTCGTACGGAAGTTTTTCGGTGATGGCGGCCTGCAACATCAGGGCGTCTTCGTTTCTCAGGCCTTCAGGTGTCTGGTCGCAGCCGGAAGCGATAGGCTTCATGGCCAGGGTACGTTTGCCGGCGGCTTTGGCTGCCTCGAGAATGGCGGCGGAGACAATGGTTTTGCCGACGCCGGTGTCGGTGCCTGTAACGAAGAAAGTATGTTTCGCCATGCTTTATATTCCTACTTTTGGCGCAAGCGAGGGTGCCACTTCTCCTTCCAGGACACGCTACAAGCACATCCATGTGCGCTTGTTTCGGGCCGTCCTTGGCCCTCAACAGTCCTGGAAGGAGAAATGGCACCCTCGCCCAAATGTTTCAGAGGAAGTCCAACCACTAAATACGAACAGCTCAACTAACCAACCCAATACGCCCAAGCCGCACAGTACCCAGCCTCAACGACGTTGTCAGCTCGCGTCGGATAGGCACGACACATCGCCCGAAAACGCCCCGGCGCTGTCACCGTCCGCCGGCGCTCTTCGCCTTTAAACACCGCACCGAGTTCTTTCAACTCACGATTGAGGTGCATTGGTGACTGGTACGGCAGTGAGATGGTTTCAGTAACCTGTTTTGCGTTTGGCAGAACCG
Source organism: Marinobacter sp. RI1 (assembly GCF_041155085.1). Classification (NCBI taxonomy): domain Bacteria; kingdom Pseudomonadati; phylum Pseudomonadota; class Gammaproteobacteria; order Pseudomonadales; family Marinobacteraceae; genus Marinobacter; species Marinobacter sp. RI1. The sequence continues at coordinate 1,771,993 of NZ_AP031605.1, read as the reverse complement.
TCTCCACGAGCGCTTTCCACTGTGCTTCCGGAACAAACCGGTTTACGTGCGCCTGTCCCGGATCGGCCTCGGCCCAGGCCTGCTTCAATTCAGACAAGGTGCCGTCTAGCAGTGTCGATATGGCCAGTCGTCCGCCAGGCCTGAGAATTCTGCGGCACTCCCGAAGGATCAGTTCCGGCCGGGCGCTCCACTGAATCATCAGATTACTGAAAACAAGGTCAACGCTGTTATCGGCCAGCGGAAGTTGTTCGGCATCGGCGTGCAACCAGTGGATCGATCCCGGGCCACGATTAGCAGCCTCTGCCAGCATGCCAGGTGAAAGGTCTGCGCCGGTAACCACCGAGTTCGGGTATTGCTCCGCTAACTTCCGGCTAAACCAGCCGGTTCCGCAGCCTAGATCAAGAACCGATTCGGGCACCGTGCTGTCGGCAAGCTCGGCAAGCATGGAGTCGCCCATGATTTTCTGTAGGCGGGAGGCACCATCATAGGTGGCACTGGCGCCACCGAAGCCGCGAGCAATCGACTGCTTGGTTCCGGTTCCGCCCTCAACAGGAGCCGTTGGCTCTATTCGGGTATAGATGGTCATAGCACTGGCTCCCGGGCCACGGCCTCACTCAGGATGGAACGGCTCTTCGCCAGGGCCCGCAGCAACCGGTCAACATCCGCTTCCGTGTGGGCGGCGCTGAGCGTAACCCGCAAGCGGGCCTCGCCCTCCGGCACCGTGGGCGGTCGGATGGCCGTTACCAGCAGACCCTCATTCTCCAGTGCACGGCTGAGCGCCAGCGCGGTCCAGTTATCTCCGATCATGATGGGCTGAATGGGCGTTCGGGATGGCATCAGCTCATAACCCAGATCCTGAGCACCTGCCCTGAATTGCTGAATCAACGCGTCAAGATGAGCGCGTCGCTCATCACCGCTCTCAACAGCATCCAGGCTGGCGCAGGTTGCCGCGGCCAGTGCCGGCGGCATGGCGGTGGTGTAGATATAGGTCCGGGCCTTCTGTACCAGGTAGTCAATCAACACGTCAGAGCCAGCGACAAAGGCCCCGGAGGTTCCCACGCCCTTGCCCAGAGTACCGATCAACACCGGCACATCCTCCTGGCACAACCCGGCTTCCAGCACGCTCCCCCGGCCCTGTGGCCCGAGAACACCAATGCCATGGGCATCGTCCACCACCAGAAGCGCATCGTGAGCCTTACAGACGCGAGCCAGTTCCGTGAGTGGCGCAATGTCTCCGTCCATGCTGAACACGCCATCGGTAACCACCAGTTTGTGGCCGGAGGTTGCTGAGAGCATGGCTTCCAACGCGGCCACATCACCGTGAGCATAGCGGCGCACGCGGGCGCGGCTGAGAATGCAGCCGTCAATGATCGAAGCGTGATTCAGTCGATCCGAGAAAATGGTATCGCCACGGCCCGCCAGTGCGGAAATGACACCCATGTTTGCCATGTACCCGGTGGAAAAAAACAGCGCCGAACTCCGCCGAGTGAACGCTGCCAGCCTCTGCTCAAGGCGATGATGGGTCTCGTGGTGGCCGCAAACCAGATGCGAAGCAGCTCCGCCCAGGCCGACCTCCGGCAGCGCCTGCTCCAGCGCCCGCATGTTTTCGCCATGACTGGCCAGGCCCAGATAGTCGTTACTGCAGAACGACAGCAACGACCGGCCATCCGCCGTCAGCGTCGGCTGCTGGGGGCCGGCGATCAGGCGGCGGGTTCTGTACAACCCGGCCTGCTTTCGTTCTTCTATCTCTTTGGCGAAGTCACGCATGCGGAATCACGCAGACTCCCGGGTCGCGTCGTAAAACATGTGCCGTGTGGCCTCATATTCCACCGCCTCGGCAATGGCCTCTTCCTCCTGCTCCTCGGTCGCGCACTGCTCCCGCTGCTCCGGCCGGATGCCCAGCTTGCGGAACAACTGCATGTCCGCATCCGCCTCCGGGTTCGAGGTGGTCAGCAGTTTCTCACCGTAGAAAATGGAGTTGGCTCCCGCCATGAAACAGAGTGCCTGCATCTGCTCATTCATCTGCTCACGGCCCGCGGACAAACGTACATGGGAAGCCGGCATCATGATTCGGGCGACGGCGATAATGCGAATGAAATCAAATGGGTCCAGGTCTTCCACATCTTCCAGCGGCGTCCCCTTCACCTTCACCAGCATGTTCACCGGCACGCTCTCCGGGTGCTGGGGTAAATTGGCAAGCTGAACCAGCAGACCGACGCGGTCATCCTCATCCTCACCCATACCCATGATGCCGCCACAACAAACCTTCATACCGGCCTTGCGCACATTGTCGAGCGTATCCAGGCGGTCCTGGTAGGTACGGGTCGTGATGATGTGGTTATAGTATTTCTCGGAGGTATCCAGGTTGTGGTTGTAGTAATCCAGGCCAGCGTCTGCCAACTCCCTGGCTTCCTCTTCTTTGAGCATGCCCAGTGTCATACAGGTTTCCAGGCCCAGGGATTTCACCTGGCGGACCATATCCAGAACGTAGGGCATGTCTTTCTTTGACGGGCTACGCCAGGCGGCACCCATACAGAACCGGGATGCCCCTTTTTCTCTGGCAACGCGGGCCTCAGCCACCACCTTCTCGATTTCCAGCAGCTTCTCCTTTTCAAGCCCGGTGTTGTAATGACCACTCTGCGGGCAATACTTGCAGTCTTCAGGGCAGGCACCGGTCTTGATGGAGAGCAGCGTGCTCACCTGAACCTCATTCGGGTCAAAGTGCTCCCGGTGGATGCTCTGGGCGCGAAACAGAAGATCATTGAACGGAAGATTGAAAAGCTCGCGAGCTTCCTGAAGCGTCCAGTCGTGACGGGTAGCGGTGGCAGTCATGTGAGAGTCCTGTTAACCTTTCCGGGATTTTTGGTTTACGGATAAACCGCGATGATAAACGGACTGATCTCGCTGTCAACCTCGACAAAGGTTAAGGTTAACAGCTCAAGACGCGCCGGACGCTGCGTCATCTGCCTCGCAGGCGCTGCCCAGGATGGCCTTTGCCAGGACTGCCGGAACGACCTGCCCGCCAACCGCTGGTGCTGTCTGACCTGCGCTCTGCCCTTGCCCTTTCCAACCCCGGATGGACATTGCGGCGAATGCCTGGCTTCACCACCGCGTTATAGCCGCTCGCTGATCCCCTGGCGTTACCAGTTCCCGGTTGATGGCATGATCGGCCGCTACAAATACCACGGCCAGCACAAATTCGCGCGACCATTACTGGCGGGTTTTACCGACTACATTGAGCATCATCTGGCAGCCGAGGGCCGGCCGCAGGTTCTGATCCCCGCCCCCATGCACTGGACCCGGCGCTGGCAACGGGGCTTCAATCAGGCCCAGGATATTGCCGAGGCGGTGGGAAGGCGGCTGGACCTGCCTGTCAACGCCCGTCTGGTGCGACGAACGCGACGGGTTCACGCACAACGGAAACTGAACCGGACAAGCCGACTGGCCAATCTTCAGGGGCTGTTTGAGGTTACCGGACCGGTGCCGGCAAACATCGCCATTGTTGATGACGTGGTCACTACCGGAGCCACCGTTCGCGAGCTGGCCTCGGTGCTCACCAGAGCGGGAGCGAAGGAAATCCAGGTCTGGGCACTGGCGCGTACACCCGGCTGATCAATTGGCGAGTTCTGTCAGTACGTGTCCGGCGATGGCCAGACACGAGGTGAGTCCGGGCGACTCAATCCCGAACAGATTGACCAGGCCGTCAACACCATGTTTCTCAGGGCCATCGATGCGGAAATCGGCAAAGCCGCCATCCGGGCCCGCCAGTTTAGGGCGAATGCCCGCATAAGCCGGCTGCAGACGGGCCTCGTCCAGGGACGGCCACCAGCGCCGGATACTGTCGGCAAATCCACGAACACGCTGCGGATCGACCCGATAGCTTTCTTCGTCAATCCATTCCACATCCGGCCCAAACCTGGCCTGACCAGCCAGATCGAGAGTCAGATGAATGCCAAGCCCACCGGGTTCGGGCATGGGATAGATCAGAGTATTGAATGGATGGCGGCCACTGAAGCTGAAATAAACACCCCGGGCCAACCATTGTTTCGGCCTCGCACACTCGGGCAACCCCGACCATAGCCCCGCAAGTGCTGGGGCGCCAAGTCCAGCAGCATTAACCACTTCCCGAGCCTTCAGCAACAGATCTCCGGTCCCACCCACCTTCAGAACATGCCCCTCCGGACCGGATTCGGCAGACACCACCGGACTGTTCAACGCAATCTGACCACCGGCGTCTTCCAGATCACCCTGCAGCGCCAGCATCAGGCCATGACTGTCTACGATCCCGGTTTGCGAAGACCAGAGCCCGGCAGTGGCCTGGATTGAGGGCAATTGGCACGCCATCGCAGTGCCCTCATATAACGCCAGGGACACACCGTTTCGGCCCGCCTGCGCCTGAATGCCAACAAGACGTTCGGCCTGCGCGGCGTCACTGGCAATGATCCACTTCCCGCATTTTCGATGCATAACCTTATGGCTGACACAATATTCATAAAGCTGCTGCCGGCCTTCCACGCAAAATCGAGCCTTGAGGGAATGCTCCGGGTAGTAGATACCGGCATGAATGACTTCGCTGTTGCGGGAGGATATGCCTTCACCAATGGCGGCACCGGCTTCCAGCACCAGCACCTCTCTCCCCGAACGGGCCAGCGCACGCGCAATGGCAAGTCCTACTACGCCGGCGCCGATTACTACGGTCTGTATACTGAACTGCTCCTGAGCCACTCCGCATTCCTCTACCCTGCTCTCTGGCAGGGAAATTACCGCAGATCAACGCTGGTTGCATTACCTGCCCGCCAAGAACCGTTATACTTGCCCCAAGACAGAACGAACGCATGGAGCCTGGCGATGTCTGATAGAAAACAGTTTATTACCGTTATGGTGGTTGCCGCGCTTTTTGTTGGCTGGATTGGCTGGCGTGGCTTTGAAGTGACCCACCTGAACGCGCAACTGAAGGAAGACAGAGTCGTCGCCGGTTACCCGTACCAGCACCGCGTATTGAGGGTTGAGGGAGATACTGCCGTCATCAGTTCTCTTCGGTCCCACTCGGTATCAACCCAGAAGGCCCTGACCGCCGTATTCCCCGGCATGCGCCATCTGGCAGACACCCATCGCGACTGGCAGAAAGCAGAACGGGAGCTTGCCCAGGTTCAGGCCAGAGCCGGGGATCTCGTCCTGGCCACGGGTCGGGTCAACCGCATTCGCTGGGAGCTGGACGAAAACTGGTACCATTTGCAATCCATGAAAACCCGATACGACACCACATTCTGAGCCCTATGCAGACTGAACCTCCGGCGATCACCCCATCCTCGCATCCCTACGATGCCCTCACCCCGGAAGTCATTCTGGATGCCATTGAGGCGCAGGGATTCGAGGTCAACGGCCGGCTGTTTGCCCTGAACAGCTATGAGAACCGCGTCTATCAGGTCGGCATTGAAGACAAGCCACCGGTAATTGCCAAATTCTACCGTCCAGGCCGCTGGCCAGATGCGGCGATTCTGGAAGAACACGAATTTACCCTGTCACTGCAGGAGGCCGGGGTGCCCGTGGTTGCCCCTTTGGTGCTGCCGGGCGGGCATTCCCTCGGCCAGTACGGGGATTTCAGATTCGCGGTATTTCCGCAACGCGGCGGCCAGGCCCCGGATACCAGTGTGACCGACACCCTGTATAGACTGGGCCAGTGGCTGGGGCAGATTCACAACATTGGTGCCTTGAAACCGTTTGAGCACAGACCTGGGTTTGATCTGTTGGCGGGGCTGGAACAGAACAACCAGCTGCTGGTGGAAGGTAACTGGATTCCGGATGATCTCAGACCGGCCTGGAATTCCCTGATTCCGGACCTGATCGCCAACTGCCGTGAACGGATAGCCGAAGCCGGCCCGGTAGACACCTTGCGCATTCACGGTGATTGTCACGCCGGCAACATTCTGTGCCGGGACGAAACCATGCTGTTTGTGGATCTGGACGACTGCCGCACCGGCCCGGCAGTCCAGGACATGTGGCTGCTTCTAAACGGAGACGCCAGTGAGCGGGGCGCCCAGCTTGGCGAATTGCTCGAAGGCTATGAAATGTTCCGGGATTTCAATCGTCGCGAGCGCCACCTGATTGAACCCCTGCGATGCTACAGGCAAGTCGCCCACTGTGCGTGGCTGGCAAGGCGCTGGGAAGATCCGGCCTTCCCGAGATTCTTCCCCTGGTTTTCACAGCCGCGGTTCTGGTCAGACCAGATCCTGTCCTTACGGGAACAGCTGGCCGCACTACAGGAACCGGCTATCAGCGTGCCGGGCCAATTCTGACTTTCTGACACGAGGTACCCATGAGCGATAACGAACGGCGTTTCACAGCCAAAAGCCTGATTGTTACCGGAGTTGCCGCCATCGTCGGCACGGTACTGGTGCTGGAAGCGTCTGGCCGGATTGATCACTCCGACAACAAGGACCACGCTCCGGTGGGTGAATTTACCGCCATTCACGTCAAACCCGGCGAAACCTTCCGTATGTCCCGCAAATCCTCGGAGCTGCACGCCGTTTGTGAGAATGGCTACCTGGCCATTGCTGCCGATGTCGATCCATCTTTCCGGGGCATTCTGGTCGACTACAAAAACCGTGGGGTTCGCTGCGCACGGCCGTCCCCTACCGACAAGGATCTGGCGACACCTCGCCCCGATGAGCGCGAGGCCGGAGCGGGCGATGAGTAATCGCACGCCCCCGGAGCAATTGACCGACCGGTTATTTGCCACTGAGCGCAATCCCGAGGATTTCCGCTTTGACGCGTCCGTCGCCCGGGTGTTTCCGGACATGATCCGCCGCTCTGTACCCGGTTACACCACCATCATCCCGATGATTGAGGTGATCACAGAACAGTACGTTCAGCCGGGCTCACATTGTTACGACCTGGGCTGCTCGCTCGGCGCGTCCACGCTTGCCATGCGCCATGGCATCCCCTACCCGGACTGCACCCTGGTGGGCGTGGATAACTCCGAGGCCATGATTGAGCGCTGCGAGCATTATGTCGCCCTGGATGATCACGACCTGCCGGTAACACTACGCTGCGAGGACATCCTGAGCACCGAGCTGAGCAATGCCTCCGTCACCACTCTGAACTTCACGCTGCAGTTTGTGCCGCCCGAGCAGCGGCTAGCCCTGCTGACCCGCATCAGCGATGCCACCCTGCCCGGCGGCGTGCTGGTTCTGTCCGAGAAGATCCGATTTGAATCCGACGAGGAACAGGACATCCAGACCCGCCTGCACCACGAGTTCAAACGGGCCAACGGTTATTCGGATCTGGAAATCAGCCAGAAGCGTGCCGCCATCGAGAAAGTACTGATCCCGGAAACCCTGGCAGACCACCGGGATCGATTGCAGCGCGCCGGCTTTGACCAGGTACTGGTGTGGTACCAGTGCTTCAACTTTGTCTCGATGCTGGCCATCAAGAACTCCTGACTTATCCACCGAAAGACATACCATGGCACTGTTTGACTGGCACAAGCACTTTGATCCCGTTCTTTCCTACCTGAACGAAACCGGTAACACCCGGTGGACCACAGCCCTGAAAGAACAACTCACTCGACGGTTTGAGGACAACCCCCACGGCGATATGGAACGCTGGCACAACGCACTGCAGTCCTTGCCAGATGTTGCCGATGCCAGGGTCGACCTGAATCGGTCTGCAATCACGTTGACCAGCCCCAGCGGCCTGGATCCAGACGCCATGACCCGCCTTGAGAACGGATTGCGGGGACTGATGCCCTGGCGTAAGGGCCCGTTCGATTTTTTCGGTACCTACATTGACACCGAATGGCGATCAGACTGGAAATGGGACCGGGTAGCGCCGCATCTGGCGGATCTGGCCGGGCGCACCATTCTGGATGTGGGCTGCGGCTCCGGCTACCATTGCTGGCGCATGGCTGGAGCGGGGGCCAGGCAGGTGATCGGCATCGACCCGGGGCTGTTGTTCATGTTTCAGTTCCTGGCAGTCAAAGGGTATCTGGGCCAGGCTCCGGTCGATCTGCTCCCGGTGCGCATGGAAGACCTCCCGGCCGACATGGAATGCTTTGACACCACCTTCTCCATGGGCGTGCTGTATCATCGTCGTTCACCGCTGGACCATCTTTTGGAACTCAAGGGCACGCTGCGTCGCGGCGGCGAACTGGTGCTGGAAACCCTGGTTGTAGACGGCCCGGAGGGCTACAGCCTGATGCCCGAAGACCGTTACGGCCAGATGCGCAACGTCTGGTTCTTGCCGAGCTGCCCGACCCTGCTCCGGTGGCTGGACAGAACCGGGTTCCGCAACGCCCGGGTGGTAGACGTCAGTGAGACCACCACCGATGAGCAGCGCCAGACCGACTGGATGCGTTTCAATTCACTGGCGGACTTTCTGGACCCAGACAATCCCTCGAAAACCATTGAAGGCTACCCGGGCCCCAAGCGGGCGACACTGATCGCAGAAAAGCCCTGACACCCTGCACCAGAAAACCGGCACAAAAAAACCGCCTGGGGCATCCACCACAGGCGGTTTTTATTAGCTTCTGAACTTACTCTCCGAACGGATGCCGCAGAGTAATGGTTTCCACACGATCCGGACCGGTGGAAATAATATCAATCGGCGCCTCAATCTGCTCTTCCAAGAAGCGGATATAGGCCTTGGCGTTCTCCGGCAGCTGATCCACGCTGGTCAGGCCAACCGTGCTCTCGCTCCAGCCCGGCAGCTCCTCATACACCGGCTCGATATCGCTGTAGCTGTCGCAGCCGATGGGGGGACGGGTGATTTCGCCGTTCGGAGTCTTGTAGCCAATACACACCTTCACCGTTTCCAGACCGTCCAGAACGTCCAGCTTGGTCAGGCAGATACCGGACACACTGTTGATCTGGATAGCATGGCGCAGGGCGACCGCATCAAACCAGCCACAACGGCGGGAACGACCGGTGGTAGTGCCCACTTCGTTGCCCTTGACGGCGAGGTGCTTGCCCATGTCGTCAAACAGTTCGGTCGGGAACGGGCCGGAACCTACCCGGGTAGTGTAGGCCTTGGTGATACCCAGCACATAGTCCAGATACAGCGGACCAAAACCGGAGCCGGTAGCGGTGCCGCCAGCGGTGGTATTGGAGGACGTCACGTACGGATAGGTACCCAGGTCGATATCCAGCAACGAGCCCTGAGCGCCTTCGAACAGGATGTGCTCTCCGCGCTTGCGGTAGTCGTGCAAAATATCGGTTACGTCTGCGGCCATGGGCAGGATTTCCTCGCCCATCTGCTTGAGCTCTTCCAGGGCCGCATCGATATCCTCGGCCTCTTCCTTGAAGTACTCGGTGAGAACGAAGTTGTGGTACGACATGATTTCCCGCAGCTTGATCTCGAAATCGGCGGGGTTGCACAGGTCACCCAACCGAACACCCCGGCGGGAAACCTTATCCTCATACGCAGGGCCAATTCCCCGGCCGGTGGTACCAATCTTGTCAATGCCACGGGCACGTTCGCGGGCCTGATCAATACGCACGTGGGTGCGCAGGATAATCGGGCACGCCAGGCTGATTTTCAGGCGGTCACGAACGGCAACACCGTTAGCCTCCAGCTCCCGCACTTCTTTCAGCAGGGCTTCCGGCGAGAGCACCACACCGTTACCGATGAGGCACTGGACATCCTGCCGCAGTATGCCGGACGGAATCAGGTGCAGAGCCGTCTTCTTACCTTCGATCACCAGTGTGTGACCGGCATTATGCCCGCCCTGAAAGCGGACAACGGCAGCCACCTTGTCTGTCAGAAGGTCAACAATCTTGCCCTTGCCTTCATCACCCCACTGGGTGCCCAGCACAACTACGTTTTTACCCATGATTCTCTCTCAATTCAGACGGGCCAGAAGCACACGCCCTGAAGATTTACCCCGGAAATTAAACAAAAACGGCTCAGGCGATGGTTTCTACCACCCATTGGCCATCACGATTCACCAGTTGACGGTCACACCCTCGCTCCGAAGGGTCCGTCTCACGATCATCCGGCAATGCCCGGATCACCGTTTCAGTCATTCTCAGGCCGGAAATCACGCCTTCCAGCCTGGCATCGTTGTCCGCTGGCGCCCATATGGCTCCGGCTTTACGGAACGGGCGTTCGCCCAGCGACACCAGTGCGCGGATATCCAGACTGAACCCGGTGGCAGGCCGCGCGCGACCAAAGTCACTGCCAATAGCGTCATATCGGCCACCTTTCGCCACAGCATCGCCATGGCCCGGCACATAGGCCGCAAAGACCAAACCGGTGTGATAGTTGTATCCGCGCAATTCACAAAAGTCGAAGCCCAGGCTGACTTCCGGAAAATCGCGGTTCAACATGTCCGCCACTCGGGCAAGTTGATCCAGCGCCGCATCAATAGCACCGGAGGCGCCACTGAGAATTTCCCGGGCATCGGCCAGGGATTCTACCCCACCGCTGACCCTGGCCAACTGGCGCAACCTGAAACCGGCAGAGCCCGGCACACACTCACCCAGCAGGCGATCCAGCTCGGGTACGGACTTGCGTGCCATGGCATCAAACACCGCCGCTTCGGTATCACGATCAAATCCGGCGTCAGAAACCAGGCTTTCATAAATCGAAACGTGAGCCAGGTCCAGATGCAGCCTGGGCAAACCGGCCACGCGCAGGGTTTCCAGCATCAGACTGATCACTTCCATATCGGCAGCTTCGGAGCCACTGCCAAACAGCTCACAACCGGCCTGTATCGGTGTCCGTCCGGTCAGCATGTGGCGAGGTCGGGTATGCAGCACATGTCCGGCATAGCAGAGCCGGGTAATGCCGTCCTGGCCCAAGGTATGGGCGTCTATGCGGGCAGCCTGGGGCGTCATATCGGCGCGAACACCCATCATCCGACCGGTCAGCTGATCGGTCAGTTTGAACGTCTGCAGTTCCAGGTCGTGGCCTGTACCGGTAAAGAGGGATTCGAGATATTCAATCAGCGGAGGAATAACCAGCTGGTAGCCCCAGCGCTGGCAGGTATCCATAACATCCCGGCGCAGGGACTCGATCCGCCCGGCCAGCGGCGGCAGAATGTCCTCTACCCCGTCAGGCAGTAACCAGCGATCAGATACAGTCATGAGATTCTGTTGTCCGTTTCTCCCACGCTGGCCATAGGACCAGGGGGTAACTCAGGATTTAGGCGCTCGGGCTCAGAAAACCCGACACAAAACCGCCAGAATTTTACACGGTTGGCAGGCACAAAAAAACCGGAATCCAGGGGTTCAGTAAAAATTCCCCGCAGATTCCGGCTTGGCTGGTGTCAGCCGGCTCAGTTAGCGCCGGCAGGACTCTTCAGGAACTTCATAAAGTCACTGTCGGAATCAATCACCATGATGTCGTCCTTGCTGGAGAAGGTATTCTGGTACGCCTGCAGGCTGCGGTAGAAGCTGTAGAACTCCTCGTTGGCACCGTAGGCCTGAGCGTAAATGGCGGCCGCTTCCCCGTCACCTTCACCGCGTGTGGTTTCGGCTTCTGCAAAGGCGTTGGCCAGGATCACCGTTTGCTGACGGTCGGCATCAGCACGGATACCCTCGGCCAGCTCCTGCCCCCGGGAACGGAATTCCTGGGCCAGCTTCTGGCGCTCCGTGGCCATCCGCCGATAGACGTTCTCGCTCACCTGTCCGGGGAACTCGATGGCTTTCACCCGAATATCCAGGACTTCGATACCAAACTCCTTGATGGAGGTCTCGTTGACCCGATCACGTAGCGTGTGCATCAGCTCGTCCCGCTGACCGGACACCACCTCATGCATGGTACGGATACCGAATTCATCCCGGAGACCGTTGTCCACGCGAGACAGGATCAGGGTCTGCGCACGGAACTCATCGCCACCCGTGGCGCGATAGAACTGATCCACGTTAAGGATCTTCCAGGCAACATAGGAATCCACATCCAGCGGCTTCTTCTCAACCGTCAGGTACTGGCGGGAAGGCAGATCCATCGTCAGCACCCGGATATCAAACTCCCTGATCTGGTCAATAACCGGCACTTTGAAATGCAGGCCAGCCTGAATATTGGTTTCAACCAGCTCCCCGAAGCGAAGTTTCACGCCCCGATGGGTCTCAGGAATGATGTAAACACTGGACAGCACGAGCAGGACAACAATAAGGGCGCCTGCAAGGCCCACTACACCTTTAGGTCCCATAACTTATCTGCTCCTCCGGGTATTGGTGTCCTGGCGGGTGCGCAGCTCCTGCAACACCTGATCGGTCAGGGTCTGGATATCCACCTGTTGGCCACTGCTGCCGGACATCCGGCTGCCAGATGACGAAAGCGAACCCTGCGTCAGACGATCCAGGGGCAGATACATCATGTTGCCGCTGCTCTCGGTATCGACAAGGATTTTGCTGCTGTTACCCAGCACCTGCTCCAGTGCCTGGATATACATGCGCTCACGGGTAACGACCGGGGCCTGCTCATACACGGCCAGCAGCTGGTTAAAGCGTGCAGTTTCACCGCGTGCCCGCTCGATTACTTCCTGCTTGTACGCGTTGGCTTCCTCAATCATGCGCTGTGCCTGACCTCGGGCCTCGGGAACAATCTTGTTGCGGTAGGTTTCCGCTTCTTCCTTCAGACGCTGCTCATCCTCGCGAGCACGCTGAACCTCACGGAACGCGTCCTGTACCGGCGCTGGAGGCTGGGTGCTCTCGACGTTGACCCGGACAATCTCGAGGCCGGTTCCGTAATCTCTCAGGAAGCTTTGCAGGCGCTGCTCAACCCGCACGGCGAGTTCCGCCCGACCTTCAGTCAGTACGTCGTCCAGTGAAGAACTACCGACCTCATGACGCAGGGCACTATCGGTGGCAAAAGCCAGGGCCTGGTTGGAATCCCGTACATTCAGCACGTACGCCCGGGCATCACCCACGCGATACTGGACCTGAAGATCCACGGTCACCAGGTTTTCATCCTGGGTCAGCATCTGGCCAGAGGACTCGGCAGTACGGATGCTGGTAACGCGAACCTTGTTGACGGTGTCAATCAAGGGCACCTTGAAGCGGAGACCCGGCTCCTCGGTACGGTTGTATTCACCGAAGCGCAGCACCACCGCCCGCTCCTGTTCGTCAACCGTATAGAACGACTGGTAGATGACATAGCCCGCGACCAGGATGGCCGCAATGGCCAGAATGGCACCAAAACCACCTGCGCTGCCACCGGAGCTGCTGCCACCTCCAGAATTACCGCCTTTGCCGCCAAGCATGCGATTGAGCTTGTCGAGCCCTTTTTTCAGCGCTTCGTCGAGGTCTGGCGGCCCCTGATCATTGCCGCGACGACCACCACCGGTTCCCCAGGGATCGTTGTCGTTACGGTTTCCACCCGGTTCATTCCAGGCCATAGTTCTCTCCGTTCGTGTTTAATCGAATGGCTGCAAATACTAGGGATTTATCAAGGCCCCGGCAATAGCAGGGGCCGTTCAGACCGGCCGGCTTTCCAACCGGATCACGTCTTCACGCACACCGGCACGGCTCAAAAGCTGCAGCCAGTCCCGGTTCTGCAGCCGGACTTCCAGTACCTGATCGCCGTTGTCGCAATGCTCTTCGCTCAGAACCGAACCGGCCTCGTGCAGCAGCGCTCTGAGCTTGCCATCGGCCGGACCCAGGCGCACAAAGTGGTGCACCACATCCTCTGCCAGACGCTCGACGATGGCGTCAAACAGCAGCTGCAGGCCTTCACCGCTTACGGCCGACACCCAGGCTCGCACCGGCAATCCTTCTTCGTTGCGATCAATGCGGGGCTCAAAACCATCAAGCAGGTCAATCTTGTTGAACACCTGTAGCATCGGAATCTCATCGGCTCCGATTTCGGCCAGCACATTTTCCACCTGCTCGATGTTTTCATCCCGGCGGCTGTCGTGACAGTCGATCACATGCAACAGCAACGTGGCCTGCGTGGTTTCTTCCAGCGTCGCCCGGAAGGCCTCCACCAGCTTGTGCGGCAAATGCCGGATGAAGCCCACGGTGTCGGCCATTACGACCGGCCCGATGTCGGGAAGTTCCAGACGGCGCAGGGTCGGATCCAGGGTCGCGAACAACTGGTCTGCTGCATATACGCTGGAAGTGGTAATTCGGTTGAACAGCGTGGACTTGCCCGCGTTGGTGTAACCCACCAGCGACAACGTGGGTATGTCGGCACGCTTGCGTGCGCGACGGCCCTGATCCCGTTGCTTGCGGACTTTTTCCAGGCGCCGGTGAATGGATTTGATGCGTTCGCGCAGCAGCCGGCGGTCGGTTTCGAGCTGGGTTTCACCCGGCCCCCGCAAGCCGATACCCCCTTTCTGGCGCTCCAGGTGAGTCCAGCCCCGCACCAGCCGGGTAGACATATGCTCCAGCTGCGCAAGCTCTACCTGCAGTTTCCCCTCATGGGTACGAGCCCGCTGCGCAAAGATATCCAGGATCACGCCCGTGCGATCAAGCACCCGGCACTTGAGCTCTCGCTCGATGTTACGCTCCTGGCTCGGGCTCAAGGCATGATTGAACAGCACCACATCGGCCTCGGAGGCAGCCACCGCATCCCGGATTTCCTCAAGCTTGCCTTCTCCCACAAAAAAACGAGGGCTGGGCTGTTTCCGGGTGCCGGTTACCGTAGCAACTGGCTCTACGCCAGCGGAGGTCACCAGTTCCCGGAACTCTCCCGGATCTTCCGTATCGTCATGGGCGGTAAAATCAATGTGAACGAGAACCGCCCGTTCTCCGACATCTGGACGCTCAAACAAGTTTCATCAACTCCATAAACACAAACACCCGCGACCATTCAAGCACATAGGCTGTCCTGGAGCGCGGGTGTGAAAGCGGGAAAAACAGGCGTTATCAGTCTTCTGACTCACCTTCACCTGCCGGGTTCTGCTGCGGTAGCCGGACGTTACGAGCAGGAACCACAGTGGAAATAGCGTGCTTGTAAACCATCTGGCTCACCGTGTTCTTGAGAAGAATCACGAACTGGTCAAAAGACTCAATCTGGCCCTGAAGCTTGATACCATTGACCAGAAAGATGGAAACCGGAATGCGTTCCTTGCGCAATGCATTGAGGTAAGGGTCTTGTAAAGAGTGCCCTTTTGACATGTGTTTTCTCCTGTTTATAAGTAAATGCAGATCGTCATTATTCAACGTTAAATGTGGTGTGAAGCCCGGATTTTTTCAAGGTATCCAGCACCACTTGCGGGTCGGCGGAGTCCAGCCAGTGTACATCTCGCCATTTTCGCAACCAGGTAAGCTGCCGTTTCGCCAACTGACGGGTGGCGGCAACGCCCTTGGCAACAAAGCTGTCGTAATCCTCGTTGCCTGACAGGTAATCCCAGGCCTGTCGATAACCCACGCAACGCATCGAGGGAAGATCGGGGCTGAGATCACCCCGCGCCATCAAGGCACGGACTTCATCAAGGAAGCCTGCTTCCAGCATTGCCAGAAACCGTTTCTGTATCCGCGAATGCAGCACAGAGCGCTCGGCAGGCGCCAGGGCAAACTGAAAAACAGTATACGGCAGGCCAGCGCTTTCGTCTGCCTGCCAGCTGGTAAAATACGTGTAATCCTCAATACCAGACTGCGGATGTTGCCCGGAAGTTCCCGATTCTGACTGCCAGAACGAGGAGATCGGCTTATCTGTAAGCCGGATCACCTCAATGGCCCGCATCAGTCGCTGGCGATTGTTGGGATGAATCAGGCGCGCAGCCTCGGGATCTTTTTCTGCCAACTCCTCATGAAGGGCGCCCCAGCCATCGCGTTCGGCTTCCCGCTCAATTTCTGCCCGCAGCGCCTGATTTGCCGAAGGCAGATTCGACATGCCATGCAGCAACGCCTTGAAGTACATCATGGTGCCACCCACCAGCAACGGGATCCGGCCACGGCCAGATATCTCGCTCATGGCCGCCAACGCATCGCGGCGAAAATCCGCCGCGGAATAGGTGTCCGCCGGATCACAGATATCGATCAATCGATGTGGTGCCAGGGCGAGTTCTTCAGGCGAAGGTTTGGCAGTGCCAATGTCCATGCCACGATAAACCATCGCGGAATCCACACTGATGATTTCACAGGGCAACGTACGGCAGAGCTCAATGGCAAGATCGGTCTTGCCCGACGCAGTCGGCCCCATCAGAAAGATCGTTGGCGGCAATGAACCCTGCTGGGAGCGGTTATCGGGAATCACCGCTTAGCGCCCCCGCAGAAACAGCTTGTCCAGTTCAGACAGGGTGACCAGGGTCCAGGTGGGACGGCCATGGTTGCACTGTCCGCTGCGCTCCGTTGCTTCCATATCGCGAAGCAACGAATTCATTTCTGGAATCGTGAGCTGCCGGTTTGCCCGCACCGACCCATGGCAGGCCATGGTGCCGAGCAATTCATGGGTGACCGCTTCAACGCGATCACTCTGGCCGTGCTCAATCAGATCTGCCAGCACATCGCGCACCAGCTGCTCAGTGTCTGCCCCTCGGAGCAATGCCGGGATCTGCCGCACTGCCAACGTCTCTGGCCCGATACGCTCAATCTGCAGACCAAGGTGCTGCAGCTCTTCACCATGGCTCTCCGCAAGCGCCGCCTCTTTCTGGCTCACAGCCAGTGACAGGGGCACCAGCAAAGGCTGGCTCTTAAGATCCTGTTCGACCAGTGCCCGCTTCATGCGCTCATAAGTAATACGCTCATGGGCGGCATGCATATCCACCACGATCAGGCCGGCACGGCTCTGGGCCAGAATGTAGATTCCGTGCAGCTGGGCAATCGCATAACCCAGTGGCGGCTCTTCCGCATCATCCCTGGGCGGCGTAACCGAAGCTGACGCCGCTGGCATTTCTGCCCGGGCAACGGGTGTTGAAACACCGCCACCCTCATTCAACGACTGGTAAAACGCCATCTGATCACTGGCCCGCCACTCCTGCTGGGGTGACTGCCCGGGCGACGACGGATAAGCCTCAGTGCGCGACTGTGTGGGCCAGGGTCCCGATGTACCCGGGGCACTGAAACCGCCAGCCGAATGCTCGGGTTCAACAACCGCAGACTCACGACCAAAGGATTGGGCCGCCGCCCCACGGAGATGATCGTCCGGGCGTACATCCGCCAGGGCTCGATGCAGAGTCCGGAAAATAAAATCGTGAACCAGCCGGCCGTCGCGGAACCGAACCTCATGCTTGGTTGGGTGAACGTTGACATCCACCGTAGCCGGATCTACCTCCAGGTACAGCACAAATGCAGGGTGACGGTTGTTGTACAGAACGTCCCGGTAGGCCTGGCGAACTGCATGGGCGACCAGTTTGTCCCGGATCACCCGGCCATTCACAAAAAAGTACTGCAGATCTGCCTGACTGCGGGAAAAGGTCGGCAGCGCCACCCAACCCCAAAGGCGCAACCCGGTGGCCTCGGCATCAATAACCACCGCATTGTCGATAAACTGCTGGCCACACAGCGAACCAATCCGACGCTCCTTGTCCAGATCCGTCTCAGCAGGGCGCAGGCTTTGCACCACTCTCTGGTTATGACGCAGGGTAAAACCGGTATCGAATCGACTCAGAGCCTGACGGCGAACACACTCTTCAACGTGGTTGAATTCGGTTTTTTCCGTGCGCAGGAATTTGCGGCGGGCAGGAGTATTGAAGAACAAATCCCTCACTTCAACGGTGGTACCCACGGGATGGGCCGCCGGTGAGATGCGAGCATCCATGTCGCGACCTTCCACCTCAACACGGGCCGCCGCTTCCTGCAACTCGGTACGGGAGGTGAGGGTCAGGCGTGACACGGAGCTGATACTGGCCAATGCCTCACCCCGGAATCCCAGAGAGGCCACGGCCTCAAGATCATCCAGAGTCAGGATTTTGCTGGTGGCATGCCGGCTCAGGGCCAGAGGCAGGTCCGCCTCTTCAATACCGGAGCCGTCGTCACGCACCCGGATAAGTTTTGCCCCACCCTGCTCGATCTCCACATCGACGCGCGAGGCCCCGGCATCCAGGGCATTTTCAACCAGCTCTTTAACAACAGAAGCAGGACGTTCTACCACCTCCCCGGCAGCAATCTGGTTGGCAAGCCGGGGGGACAGTAACTGGATGTGGGGCATATCCGGGGACTACCTCTTGATCAGGATGAGGGGATGCGAATGGTTTGCCCTACCATAACACGATCATCGTTCATCCCGTTAAAGCGCATCAGCTCGCTGACGGTGGTCTGATTCTCCCGGGCAACGCCCGAGAGAGTATCACCTCGCTGTATCCGGTACTGGCTGACGTCGGTGCCACCCCGGTTTTGCTGTTTTTCCCAGGCCAGCAACGTGCCGGGAGGTGGTGTGCGACGAAAATACTGCTCGATGCCATCGAAAATGGCGTTGGCCAGCTTGTTGCGGTACCACTCGGAGGCAAGATTCTTCTCTTCGGTCGGATTCGAGATGAAACCGGCCTCCACCAGAATCGAGGGGATGTCCGGCGACTTCAGAACCACAAATGCCGCCTGCTCCACCCCCTGTTTGTGAAGCTTGGCCACACGGCCCAACCGGCCCAGCACGGAATCTCCAACCCCCAGACTGGCGTTGATACTTGCGGTCATGGAGAGATCCAGCAATACCCCGGCCAGCATGTCATCGCGACCATCCAGAGAGACACCGCCGGCACCACCGATCAAATCTGAACGGTTCTCGCTCTGGGCGAGCCATCGAGCCGTTTCACTGGTGGCACCGCGCTGAGACAGCGCGAAGACGGATGCTCCCCGTGGCTGCGGCGTTCTGAAGGCATCGGCGTGCACCGACACGAACAGATCCGCGTTGTACTTGCGGGCCAGCAAGGTGCGGTTCCGCAAGCCCACGTAATAATCGCCTGTCCGAGTAAGCTTGGCAGTGAACCCTTTCTGCTGGTTGATCAGATCGGCCAGACGCTTTGCCATTCTCAGCACGACATCCTTTTCCCGGGTCCCCCGAGGCCCGATTGCGCCCGGATCTTCGCCGCCATGACCGGCGTCGATAACCACGATAATGTCACGCTTACCGGCAGAATCCTGGGTCACCGTCGGGCTCGTCGCCCGATCGAGACGGCTGCCCTGTTCATCAATCAGATCGACCACCAGACGATGGCCATACTGCTGATTCGGCTCCAGCACAAAGCTGCGAGGCTTGATATCACTTTTCAGATCCAGCACCACCCGCAAATCATTACCATTCCTTGGCGCGCTGCGAATACGCTGAATGGGGCTGCCGGAAAGGTCGACCTTGCTGAAATCCGTGCCGAGAGCAGCATCCTTCAGATCAATAACCAGCCGGGACGGTCCACTCAGAGAGAATACGTTGTGCTCAACCAGACCGGCAGTGTCCAGCACCAGGCGGGTATGATCCGGAGCCGGCCACAAACGCACCCCCTCGACCCGGGTACCGGCCAAAACTGTACTGGCTGAAAGCAACAGCGCCATAATCACCAAGATTTTCATGAATCCGGCCCTATCAGTTCTATTTCATTAAGCAAGGAAGCCCCAAGCTCCGAACGGGCGCGCAATACCACAGAGCGCCCCTGACCTTCCCGTTCAAGATGGATTTCCAGATCCGGATCAGGCAAGACTCCCTGACCACGCTCCGGCCACTCAATAATCCGGATGCTCTGGCTGGCAAAATAATCCCGGATTCCCATGTATTCCAGTTCCTCGGGGTCACCCAGCCGGTACAGATCAAAATGGTACACCGGCGGTTCCAGGTGTTCGTAGGGTTCAACCAGTGTATAGGTCGGGCTCTTGACGGCACCCTCGTGGCCAAGCCCTCTCATAACACCACGGCTCAGGGTCGTCTTGCCCATCCCCAATTCGCCGTCGAGAAAGACAGTGAGGCCTTCCCGGGCATGGCCGGCCAACCGGGCCAGCTCAGCCCCGAGCCTTTCAGTCTCGGCCTCGTCTTCCAGAAACAACCGGCGTTCATTTCCAAAAATACTCATCGATTCCCCCGGCCATTGAAACATTCAGGCCGCTCCGACCTTGCCAGCACCTGCGGTATGGCTGCGATCACATCAGTCGGGAGCAGCCCCATATAGCCTTTATTCTGCCCCGCCTCATCCGCGGCCGCCAGATGTAAAGCCGCTGAAGCCATTACCGCCTGGCGGGCGGACGGAATTTGCCCAAGAAACGCCCCCAGGATGCCCGACAGCACATCGCCCATGCCCCCTGTCGCCATCCCCGGATTACCGCCCGGTATTATGCCGGGCACTCCGCTGCCGGTGGCAACAACCGTACCCGCACCTTTGAGCAGGACAATGCCATGCCACAGCTTCTGTATGCGTGCTGCCGCTCCCATCCTGTCCGCCTCGACTTCCTGAACACTACAGCCCAGCAGCCTGGCCGCTTCTCCCGGGTGAGGCGTCAGCACATGGTTGTCCGCCGGCGCCGGGGCGCGGTCGGCCATGATGTTGAGTGCATCTGCATCCAACACTCTGGGCTTGCCACTGGCAATAACCTGCTGCAGCATTTGCTGTCCCCAGGAGGACTGGCCGATCCCGGGTCCGCAGACCACGACATCGGGTTTATCCAGTAAAGCCGGCAACTCAGACCCGTGGGTTACACCCCTGACCATCAACGACGGACAACGAGCCAGCGCAGCGGTAACGTATTCCGGCCGGGTGGCCAATGACACCAACCCGGCGCCGGCCCTGGAGGCCGCCTCTGCAGCCATGATGCCCGCCCCGCCGAAACCGTGATCTCCCGCCACCACCAGGACATGACCGAACATGCCCTTGTGGGCGTTAGCAGGGCGTTCCGGCAACCAGGACTGGCATCGCGCCCAGGGATAAAGCTCGGCCAAGGGCATTTCCCCGCTCTGCTGACCGGCGTTAATCGCCCCCAGCGCTTCAAACATTACCTGACCACAGACACCCGCGCCTGCGCCGGTGAAAAGGCCAGTCTTGGCGCCGATGAAAGTGACCGTCACATCGGCATGCACCACATCCCCTGTCGCGGCACCGGTTGTGGCATCCAGGCCGGACGGCAAATCCACTGCCAACACAGGCTTTCCGGAATGGTTCAACTGACCAATAACCTTGGCAAAGGGCTCCCTGGGCGCTCCGGTTACTCCGGTACCGAGCATGGCATCTACCACCACCGCAGCGCTATCCATCCGCGCTTGCAAATCGGCATCGGACAGGGCACTGCCTTCAAGAATCTCGACACCATCGGCCCGGGCTTTCTGGCACGCAGACCGGGCGTCGCCCGTGAGCTTTTCCGTCGGCGCCACGGCAACACACGCCACATCAATGCCATGACGCTTAGCGTTGGCGGCCACCAGGTAACCATCACCGCCATTATTGCCAGCTCCGCACAACACAAGCACAGGCTGCGCACCAGGCCAGAATGCCACCAGATGGCGGAACGCCGATCTAGCTGCCGTTTGCATCAATTCGAAGCCATCCACCCCCTGCTGTTCAATCAGATAGCGATCCATCGCCCGCACCGAGTCGGCGGAATAGAGCGCTTCTGGTAGACTGTGCTCGGAAACAGAGGGCATTTGCCGGGAACTCCCAGATACAGAAACCGGTTTAAGAAAATTGGCCAGATACCTGTAAAGCATAGCAAAACAGGAAAAAAGGTCATAACTTAATCAAATTAAATCTTCGCAGGGCCGCACCTGCCAGCAGTCCACTATGGCCGTTACTCCAGAACACCCAGCTTCAGAAACGCTCCATACAGAGCTCGCGGACCTGCCTGCACAGATCCGCCGTTGGGCACGGGAGCTGGGCTTTTCCGATGCCGGGATTACCCAGGCGGAGACGGGGCCTCACGCTGAACGCCTGCAGCGCTGGCTGGCAGCAGGTTACCACGGCCAGATGGCCTACATGGCCGACCATGGCGACAAACGTTACACACCCAACTCCCTGGTACCCGGGACCACCCGGGTCATTTCCGTCCGACTGGATTACCTGCCAGCACCTGACAACCCGAAACAAGTGCTTACTGACCGGGAACGGGCCTACGTTACTCGCTACGCCCTGGGGCGCGACTACCACAAACTGATGCGCAAACGCCTGGCCACGCTGGCAAAATGGATTGACGAGGCTGTCAACGGCTATGACTACCGGGCATTTGTCGACAGCGCGCCGGTACTTGAGCGCGGACTGGCGCAACGGGCCGGACTGGGTTGGATTGGCAAAAACAACATGCTGATTCACCCCAAAGCCGGTTCGTTCTTTTTTCTGGGTGAAATCTTCACCAATGCCCCTCTGCCCCTGGATGCACCGTTCGACAGCCAACACTGCGGCTCTTGCGCTGCCTGCCTGGACGTATGCCCGACCGACGCCTTTGTAGGCCCTCACCTACTGGATGCCCGGCGCTGCATCAGCTATCTCACTATTGAACTGAAAGGACCGATCCCGGAGGAGCTGCGTTCACAAATGGGCAACCGGGTATTCGGCTGCGACGATTGTCAGTTGGTCTGCCCCTGGAACAAGTTCAACAAGCCCACCGACGAGGAAGACTTCAAACCGAGGCATGGTCTGGACAATTCATCCCTGGCGGGGCTGTTCCTGTGGACCGAGCAGGAGTTTCTGAAGCGCACGGAAGGGTCAGCAATACGGCGCACCGGCTATGAAAACTGGCTCAGGAATCTGGCGGTGGGACTGGGCAACGCCCCCAGCACCATTCCGGTGGTGGAGGCACTCAAAGCCCGGGCCGACCACCCGTCGGAACTGGTCCGCGAGCACGTGGCCTGGGCCTTGAAACAGCACGGACTATAGCTTGAAGAAATGATCCCGGTAGTGACGCAGTTCATTGATGGAGTCACGGATATCGTCCAGAGCCAGATGACTGCCCTGTTTCTTGACTCCTTCCAGCACGTCCGGGCGCCAGCGGCGGGCCAGCTCCTTTACCGTTGAGACATCGAGATTGCGGTAGTGGAAGAAGGCTTCCAGTTTGGGCATGTATTTCACCAGAAACCGCCGATCCTGACCAATACTGTTGCCACAGAGCGGGGATTGTCCTGGCTCCAGATGTTTGCCCAGAAACTCGAGGGTTTGCTGCTCGGCCTCTGCCTCGCTGATGGTACTCTCTTTGACCCGTTGGGTCAGACCACTGGCACCATGGGTGCGGGTACACCATTCATCCATCTGCTCCAGCAGGCTGTCGGGTTGATGAATGGCAATCACCGGCCCCTCTGCCACGATATTCAGCTGGGAGTCGGTGATGATGCTGGCCATCTCGATAATGCGTTCTTGCTCGGGATCCAGACCGGTCATTTCCAGGTCAATCCAGATCAGGCGGTCGCCGTTACTCATCTCGCTGTTACCTATGCCGTTTTGTCGGGTGGATGAAGTTCTGTGTATTGTCCACGATTCACGTATGATGTGATACCCAAACGCCGGTTAACCGATTGAACGCAGATGGCAAAACGACGATTGAACAAACGCCAGCAATGGCGCATCGAAAAGATCCAGAAAGAACGGACGGTGAGAGCTGCACGCAAGGAAAAAGCGGTGGAAGAACAAGCCGCCGCCGGTGAGCTTGGTCCTGAGCAGAATGGACTGGTGATTGCTCACTACGGCCAGCAACTGGATATCGAGGCGCTTGAAGGCCCGGAATCCGGGCAGGTGTTCCGCTGTTTCGTCAGAGCCAACATTGACAGCCTGGTGACCGGAGACCGGGTGGTCTGGCGCCCGGGCAAAAGCAAAACCGGCGTGATTGTTGCCCGCTGTGAACGGGAAAACCTGCTGCAGCGCCCGGACAACTTTGGCGCGCTAAAACCGGTGGCCGCCAATATCGACCATATCATTCTGGTAATTGCCCCCGAGCCCGAGCCCCACGACAACCTGATCGATCGTTATCTGGTGGCGTCTGAAAGCTCTGACATTCCGGCGGTAATCCTGCTGAACAAGACAGATCTGATTAACGACGACAACCGGGATCAGATCGAAGCCCTGCTGGCCAGATATCAGGCGCTGGGCTATGAGGTGGCGCGCACTTCAGCCGCAGAAACCGCCGGCACGCCAGCCCCGGAAGTAGAAGCTCTGGTGCGGAATCAGACCAGTGTCTTTGTGGGTCAGTCCGGCGTGGGCAAGTCTTCCATCATTCAGACACTGTTACCGGATGAACTGCTACGGGTGGGCGCGGTCTCCGAGAGTACCGGCAAAGGCGTGCATACCACCACCACGGCAAAACTGTTCCACCTGCCCGGGGGGGGCGATCTGATCGATTCTCCGGGTATCCGGGAGTTCGGTCTCTGGCACATGACGCCGCAGGAAGTGGAATACGGCTTTCGGGAAATCCGGCCGCTGATCGGGCTCTGCAAGTTCCGCAATTGCCGGCACATGGGAGATCCGGGCTGCGCTCTGGACGCAGCAGCCGAGGCTGGCGAGATTTCAGCGGAACGCCTGAAGAGCTTTCATCGCATCCTTCAGGATATGACCGATCAGCAGGCTCGTGGTCTCAAGCTCACCTGAACCCACAGAACCAACGCTACCAATTCAGCTCACCCGGAGCGGGCTCTTCTTTCGGTTGGAACCAGTCGCCACCTTCCAGCTGTTCCAGAGCCTGCTGCTCCTGCTCCTCCGTCGGGCGAGTAAGATCAATCAGCGGCTGATCGGAGCGCCCTGCCCCGGTCTCGATACTGTCGGCGGTCTTTTTGTTCAGAACAATAATGGAAATGCGGCGGTTCACCGGCGCCGTGGGGTTGCTCCTGTCGAACAGCACCGAATCACTCAATCCCACCACCCGGGCGATCTGTTCCAGCCGGACGCCGCCAGCCACCAGCGCTCGACGCGCTGTGTTGGCGCGATCTGCCGACAACTCCCAGTTGGTGTAACCCGGTCGGCCACTAAACGGCGTGGCGTCGGTATGACCTGTGATGCTGAGCTTGTTGTTGACTGACCCCAGGGTCTTGGCCAACTCAAACAGAATGTCCTGAGAGTAGTACTTCAACTCTGCCCGGCCACTGTCGAACATGGGCCGACCGGACCGGTCTACAATCTGAATTCTCAGGCCTTCGTCAGTAATATCGATCAGCAACTGATCCTTGAACTCCTGCAGGGTCTGATTCTGCTCGATCCGTTCCTGCAACTCCTGGAAAAGCTCCTGCATTCGGCGCTGCTCCAGAGTGTCCGCCAGTTCATCCACCACCTCGTCTTCAATTTGAATGGTGCTGGCCTCCTGATCCTGGGTAGATTCCTCAATGACCGAGGCACTGCCCTCAAGGTCTACCGGGTTGGGCGAGCCGCCTTCGGTAAAGCCAACAGGATCCTTGAAGTAGCCTTCGACCGCCCTTTTCTGTTCGGGGCTCGCCGTGGCGGTGAGCCAGAGCACCAGAAAAAACGCCATCATCGCGGTCGCAAAATCGGCAAACGCAACTTTCCAGGAGCCGCCGTGATGCCCGCCGACAACCTTTTTCTTGCGTTTGATGATGATCGGCTGTTCTTCCAAGATACTCTCCGAGGCTAACCAGGCTTTTTGTTACTTTGAGCGAACGTGGTCATTGAGCTCCTGAAATCCCGGTCGCTTTTCAGTAGGGAGTGCCTTGCGCCCAAATTCGATTGCCATTTGGGGAGCCTGTCCTGACACCGTCGCGACAATGGCCGATTTAACACACTCGTAGGCTTTCAGCTCATATTTGGCGGCATGCTCAAGCGCAATCGAGGTTGGCCCGACAAAACCATACCCCATCCAGATGCCGAGAAAGGTACCAACAAGTGCTGCCGCAACGCTCAAGCCGATTTTCTCCGGCCCTTCCGTGAGGAACCCCATGGTGATAACGATCCCGAGCACGGCGGCGACAATACCCAGCCCTGGCAGAGCATCAGCAATCTTGTTGACCGCATGAGCAGGCTCTTCAAGCTCGTGCTGTCGATTTTCGATTTCGTTTTCCATCATGCCTTCCAGCTCATGCGGCGCCATGTTTCCAGAGCTGATGATACGCAGGTAATCGGTGATGAAATCCAACAGGTGTTTGGATTTCATAATCGCCGGATAACGACTGAAGATCTGGCTCGACTCCGGATTATCGATGTCCTCCTCAATGGCCATGACGCCCTGCTTGCGGGACTTGTCGAACACCTCATAGAGCAGACTTAACAAATCCATGTAATAGGATTTATTGAAAGGAGACCCGGTCAGCAACCGGATACACGCCTGAAACACCTCTTTTACCGTGTGTAACGGGTTGGCGATGATAAATGAACCAACGGCCGCTCCGCCGATAATCAGGATTTCTGTCGGCTGCCACAAAACCGCCAGATTGCCGCCGTGCAGAACGTACCCACCAAGAACGCACGCAACAACGACCACAGCTCCAATGATCAATAACATGGTGACTATGTACGCCTTTTGTCTGGTTAACGGCCGGGGCCGGTTACTACCCGAAGCTGGCTCAGCCGGGAACACCCAAAATGTGATCTGATAATAGCAAGCATCAACCGTAACAGCGAAGCTGTGAAACAATTTCTATACACTGCGCCGGGTTTGGTAGACTACCGCGCTTTATGATCGCAAGAGTCTCCCGGAATGCTTGATAAACTGTTTGTTCTTAGCCAATACGTCATACCCCAGCTGGCGGTTTCCCGCCTGGCAGGCCGTCTGGCCGACAGCGAGAGCACTCCAGCCCTGAAAAACCGTGTGATCAAATGGTTTATCGGCCGCTATGGCGTGAACATGAGCGAGGCCGCTGAGCCAGACTTTACCGCCTACCCCACGTTCAACGCGTTTTTTACCCGTGCACTCAAGCCGGGCGCTCGCACCATAGACCCCGCACCGGAAACCCTCACCAGCCCGGTGGACGGCGCCATCAGCCAGATTGGCCAGATCAGCACAGACCGTGTATTCCAGGCCAAGGGACAGTCATTCAGTCTCACTGAATTGCTCGGCGGCGATGACGAACGGGCCGAGCCCTTCCGGGAAGGCGAGTTCGCCACTATTTACCTGTCGCCCAAGGATTACCACCGTATTCACATGCCCATGGCTGGCACCCTGAAAGAAATGGTCTACGTACCCGGGAAGCTGTTCTCAGTCAATCCGGTAACCGCCGAAAATGTGCCGAACCTGTTCGCCCGAAACGAACGGGTGGCTTGCCTGTTCGACACCGAGGCGGGCCCCATGGCTATGGTATTGGTCGGCGCGATGATTGTAGGCAGCGTGGAAACCACCTGGGCCGGCGTGGTAGCCCCCAATTCCGGCAAAGTTATGCAATGGCAGTACCACGGAGACGATGCCGTTAAGTTTGAAAAAGGTCAGGAAATGGGCCGCTTCCGCCTGGGCTCCACCGTGGTACTGGTGATGCCCAAGGGTGCGGTTAAATGGCAGCCGAATCAGGTGGCCGAAAAGACCGTTCAGCTGGGCGAAGCCTTCGGCAAACTAGACGTCGAATAGCAAGGCTCAGGCCCGCTCAATCGGAAACGCGAGAACGTCCTGAATGTTGCGACTGCCAAGCTTGAGCATCAGCAGCCGGTCCAGGCCGAGAGCCACACCCGCGCAGTCCGGCAAGCCGTTATCCAGCGCCGCCAGAAAAGCATCGTCTATTGCCATCTCCGGCTTGCCACTGGCACGCCGGAGATAGTTGTCGGCGGCAAAACGGGCCCGCTGCTCGGCCGGATCGGTCAATTCCCAGTAACCATTACATAGCTCCAGGCCATGAATGTAGAGCTCAAACCGGTGCGCCACTCTAAAGCCCTGATGCTCAGAGATGCGCGCCAGAGCTGCCTGAGAGGCGGGATAGCGGTTAATGAAAACCGGTTGCTCTCGGCCCAATTCCGGTTCCACCACGAAACTCATCACCAGATCCAGGCAGCCATCCCGGCCGAGGCCGGCCAGCTGTTCCGGCTCCAGCCACTGTTCACAGTAGCG
The DNA here is from genome assembly GCF_041155085.1 of Marinobacter sp. RI1. NCBI lineage: Bacteria > Pseudomonadati > Pseudomonadota > Gammaproteobacteria > Pseudomonadales > Marinobacteraceae > Marinobacter > Marinobacter sp. RI1. The sequence continues at coordinate 1,744,241 of NZ_AP031605.1, read as the reverse complement.
TTCAAGGTCCCGGTCGGTGATGGTCATCGGGTCGATACCCGCAATGGACTGCATCGCCTCACGGTAGCTGACGGTTACCGGCGGCGAGCACTCCAGCCAGCCACAGACCAGATCTGCGACTTCCCGCATCAGTTGTTGATCGTCAAAGCCAACGCGGTACCACTCCAGCATGGAGAATTCCGGATTGTGACGTTTGCCGCGCTCACCGTTACGAAACACTCGGGCAATCTGGAATATTGATCCTGAACCTGCGGCCAGCAGCCGCTTCATGTGATACTCAGGGGAGGTCTGCAACCAGCCCCCCTGAACGCCGCCAGCGTCGACCGCAGAGGGAATGCCATCGAGATTGACGTCGGTTACGCCGTGGCGTCCCAGTACCGGGGTTTCTACCTCCAGCACCCGCCGCTCAGAAAAAAAGCCGCGCACGTGGGCCAGAAGCTGTGCGCGGCTTTCCAAAGCGGCCCGGGAGGCAGAGGGCTGCCAGACAGGGCGATCAGTCATGATCGATGATCAGCTGCTTTTGACACGGTTGACGTATTCACCGGAGCGGGTATCAACCTTCAGCACCTCACCAATGGTGATAAACAGGGGCACGTTCACAACGGCACCTGTGGACAGGGTCGCGGGCTTGGAGCCACCCTGGGCAGTGTCGCCTTTCATGCCGGGATCGGTATCAACCACTTCCAGCTCGACAAAGTTCGGCGGGGTCACGGTCAGCGGCGCGCCGTTGTACAGAGTCACGGTGTAAACGTCCTGCTCTTTCAGCCACTTGACGGTATCGCCAACCGCCTTGGCATCAGCCGCGTACTGCTCGAATGAGCCATCAGTCAGCATGAAGTGCCAGAACTCGCCATCGGTATACAGGTATTCCATATCCTGCTCGACAACGTCGGCCGCTTCCAGAGATTCTCCGGATTTGAAGGTACGCTCCCAGACCCGGTTGGTCATGAGGTTGCGCAGCTTGACCCGGTTGAATGCCTGGCCCTTGCCCGGCTTGACGAATTCATTCTCGAGCATGATACAAGGGTCGCCATCCAGCAAAACCTTGAGACCGCTGCGAAATTCGTTGGTAGAATATGAAGCCATGAAATGTCCACCTGACAGACTGTCGTTAAAATTTCAAAGGTCGCTATGATACAGCGAACCCCCGCCCGTATAGAAGCCCGCGATGCCAGCCATCCACCCGATGTCCGGGTTGAACCAGGCAACACACCGGACTGGCAACAGATACTAAGCCAATCGGTCACGACGCCGGAACAACTGCTGGAACGTCTGGGGCTCGCTCCGGAGGACTGGTTCAGAGGCGCCGCCTGCGGCCACAGACTGTTTCCGATCCGGGTGCCCGAGCCCTACCTGGCACGGATTGAGCCAGGCAACCCGGATGACCCCTTGCTGCGGCAAGTACTTCCTGTCGCCCAGGAGGCGGAGATTCATCCGGATTTTGTATCGGACCCGCTGGAAGAGGCGTCGGCCATCCAGACCACCGGCCTGATTCGCAAATACACCAGCCGTGCCTTGCTCATGATCACGGGACAATGCGCTATCAATTGCCGCTACTGTTTTCGTCGGCATTTTCCCTACGGCGATCACCGTCTTGGGCCGGAAGACCGACGCCAGGTCATCGACAGCCTGTCTGCCAGCCCGGAAATCAACGAAGTGATTTTCAGTGGTGGTGACCCACTGGCAGTGAACGACCGCCTGCTCTCGCAATGGGCCGAACTGCTTGGTGACATCCCCCATCTTCGCCGGTTGCGCATTCATTCCCGCCTGCCCGTGGTGATACCACAGCGGGTATGCGACAGCCTGATTGACTGGCTGTCCCGAACCCGACTGCAAAAGGTCCTGGTGGTGCACGTGAATCACCCGGCAGAAATCGACCAGGCCACCCGCCAGGCATTCCGACGTCTGAGCGAGGCCGGGGTTACCCTGCTGAACCAGAGCGTAATCCTCAGAGGTGTCAACAATAGCAGCGCCACACTCTCAGCCTTGAGCGAGACGCTGTTCGAAGCGGGGGTTATGCCCTATTACCTGCACGCCTTTGATCCCGTCTCCGGTGCCCGGCACTTCTCCGTGAGTGACACCGACGCCATCCGGATAGTTAACGAAATGCTGGAAAATCTGCCCGGCTTCCTGGTTCCAAAGCTGGTTCGGGAGCTTCCCGGCCGCGCCAGCAAGACCCCACTGGACCTGGGCTCGTGAGACCTGTCGCAAAAGATGGCCCATTTTCACTTGTCAAAGATTGTCAACTCGTGATTTTCTCGCTTTTTGTCGTTGCTTTGCTATCTTAAAGTGCAAGATCCATAAACAATAACGACCTGTATTTTCGGCGTTTTCGCTGAGTTACATCTACCGCGGTCCCGACATTGGCGTGAGAACATGGATGGTAAGATCCTGAAACCAGAGCTCAAGGTTCCTGAACAGAAAACAGCCAGCCTGTCGTTTTGCGACACCAGCCCCAAGGCCTTTCGCGCCTGGGCGGATCAGTTGCCGATGGCCAATACCGGTGAGGCATCTCGTCAGCTATATCACGCGATCATTGAGCTGAACCATCTGTTCCTGTCGCCGCTCCAGCGCCTGCAATTTCTGGAAATCGTGCGGGACAAGATTCATTTTGTCTGTAATGAGCTATCGCGACACTTCCTCGGGCTCGCCATCGCGCTGCCTGAAAAGCAGCGAAAGATTGCCAATCTGACCCAGGCACTTCAGCTGCATCTGGCCGCCGGGTACAAGCTTTGTCTGCTGGAATACGTCGACAATGGCGGAGTAGATAAACACCGGCGCCAAATTGCCACGGCAATCCATAGGGCAATGTCGGAGCTGGCCGCCACCATACTTCGGTCCCATCAACTGTATTGTCCGAGCCCGGCCAGCAGCTGGCTGGAATGCCATCGCATGTTCCGTTTTGCGCACCGGAACAAACTGGCCAACATGGAGGTGGATGACGACACCCTCACGCACCGACGAGCCAGTACGGTTGTCGACAGCTACAAACGTATTCTTCTGCTTGGCTGTGCGCGGCCTAACCAACTGCGTCAGGCCGAATTGACACAGGTATATGACCTGTTCGAATCCTGGACCGAGCACTGCCAGTGTGCCCCGGATCTGGGCCCCGACAGCCTGTTCGTCATCAATATGGAAAAAGACAATCCGCCGGTCTACCGCAGCCTGCTCGAAAATACACCGGGCAATGAAAGCTTCAGCTTCGACACCCGCGATCTATCCACCCTGCTGGCAGAGACCCTGCACGCCAGGCGCCAAGACGGCCATGGAGGCGAAGCCCTCAAGATTCCCTCCACGGTGAGCGATACCTTACTTACGCACCTGAGCCAGGCACTCGGCATTCTGGCCAAGCGCAACTTTAACCGCATCGCCAGCCAGGGCACGCTGGAAGTGTGCGTAGGTCTCACCGCTGCGCACTACTTCGTAGCCGGCCAGAAAGCGTTCTCGGAGTTCCTGGATGGCAACGAAAGCAGTCATCTCGAATCCGATAACCTGTTTATCCGGAATGCCAATCGCAAGGCAGATGCCTGGTCCGGCGCACACGATGCCGGCCCGAACGAAGACCGGCTGCATTCTGCCGATGCCCCGATCAACTTCCGTACCAGTGGTGGCAGTCATCAGCCCTCCGGCAGCCAGGACAAAAACCGGCCGCGATCGCACCATGCGCTACTGGTCAACACCAGCCCGGGCGGCTACTGCGTAGCTTGGGAGAGCAATGTCCCGGCGTCACTCCAGGCCGGTGAAATTCTGGGTGTACGAGAACAGAGCTCGCACCCCTGGAGCATTGCCGTTGTGCGCTGGCTGCGCCAGATCCGCAACCAGGGCACTCAGGTGGGCATTGAGCTACTGGCGCCGAGCGCCGCGCCCTGTGCCGTGCGACTTATCCAGAAAGTCGGCAACAGCAGCGAGTACCTCAGGGGCCTGTTGCTGCCCGAAATCAGCGTGGTCAATCAGGCCGCGACACTGATTACCCCGCGACTGCCGTTCCAGACCGGCAGCCGGATCTCGCTGCTGCAAGATGGCCGGGAAGACCAGGGACAGCTACTGAAAAAGGTCTCGGCCACTGGCAGCATCAGCCAGTTCGAACTGAAACTCCAGAATCCCATCACCCCAACTGCCGGCCGTGGTGCTCCCCCATCAACGCCAGGCACTACGGAAGACGAATTTGACTCACTGTGGCCGTCGCTTTAAATAGTGCGGCCCGTCAACTGCCGGCATGGCCAGGGTTGTTATTGCTGGCCAACCCCTGCATCATTCATCCGTGAATATCCGGCACCACGAGACGTCTGACGAATGCAGAAGAAAAACACGACCGTACACCTGCTGATTCTTGACCCATCACAAAACGATGCGGAATCCATGGTCAGCTTGCTCCGCAACTCCGGCAAGGCTACCCGCGCTCACCGGATTACCTCGGAAGAAGATCTGGAAGAAGCGCTCAAGACCTCCAACTGGGACTTGCTGCTGGCACGCGACCTGGAACAGGAATTCGCGGCAGACGATGCTCTGGCCATGGTCAAGCGCATGGACAAGGACATCCCCTTCGTTCTGCTGACCGAGGAATACAGCCGCGAGCGTACCGTCAACATCATCCGTGCCGGTGCCCAGGATGCCGTACCCTTTCAGTACACCGACCAGCTCGTTCTGGTGGTCAAGCGGGAGCTGGCAGCTCTTGATGAGCGCCGCAAACGCCGGGTACTGGAATCTCATCTGCGTGAGGCCGAGCAGCGTTGCCAGTTGCTGCTGGAAAGTTCCAAGGATGCCATTGCCTACATCAACGATGGCATGCACATCTATGCCAACCAGTCCTATATGGAATTCCTCGGCTACGACGACATCGACGAACTGATTTGTATTCCGGTGCTCGATACCCTTACGCCGGAAAGCCAGGAGAAGTACAAGGAGTTCATGAAAGCGTTCGCCGAAGAGCGCAAAGATGGCATGACTCTGAACTGCACCGCGCGCCGTAGTGACGACCACGAATTGAATGTCACCATGTCGGTGTCCGCAGCCACCTACGACGGAGAGGCCTGTACCCAGATCGTTCTGCAACCGGAACACAGTGATGCAGAGCTGGAGGAAAAGCTGAAACAGATCAGCAGCCAGGATTTGCTGACCGGCCTGTACAATCGTCAGTACCTGATGGATGCCCTGGCCCAGGCTATCGCCACGGCTGGCAAAGACAACAAGACCGGCGCCCTTGCCTACATTGCCCTGGATAATTTCCTGAGCATGAAGAGCCAGGTCGGCATCTCCGGCGCGGATCTGTTGTTGGGCGATCTCGCCACCCTGCTTCGGGAACAGGCCGGCGACGAGGTTACCCTGGCCCGCCTGAGCGACGATGCCTTCTGCGTCATGTGCCTGCCCTGTGATGAAGCCAGCATGGAAAGTCTGTGCGAGCGCATCCGTAAAGCGGTCGAGGACCACTTGTTCGACATCAACGGCCGGACGGTTCCGCTGACCGTGTCCATCGGTATCGCCGCGATCACGGAAAACTCACCAAAGGCCGAAGAACTCATGGGCCGGGCCCATACTGCCTCGGCCGATGTGAAAAAACAGGAAGGCCACGAGCGTGGCAACGGCATCTTGGTCTATAACCCGGCTGAATACGAGAGCCTTGATGAAACCAACTCGGTGGAGGCCATTCTCAAGGCTCTGGACGATAACCGTTTCCGGCTGCTGTTCCAGCCCATCATCAACCTGCGCGGTGAGGGTGAGGAGCATTACGAGGCCTTTGTCCGGATGCTCAACAAAGACAACGAAGAAGTCTCGCCGTATGACTTCCTGCCGCCGATGGGACCCAGCGATACCGCCATCAAGATCGACCGCTGGGTTATCCTGCAAACCATCAAGCAGCTATCGAGCCACCGCTCAAGGGGCCACGACACTCGCCTGTTCCTGAACATCACAGCCGAGACGCTGCAGGACAAGACCTTCACGCCCTGGCTCAGCGTTGCCCTCAAAGCTGCCCGCTTGCCGGGAGATTCGCTGATCTTCCAGATCCGCGAAGGCGATGCCAACAACTACATGAAGCAGGCCAAGGACTTCACCAAGGCGGTGCACGAACTGCACAGCAAGGTATCCATTTCCCAGTTCGGCTGCGCACTCAATCCGTTCAACACCCTCAAGCACATTGAGGCGGATTACGTGAAGATTGATGGTTCGTTCACGGAAGAGATCCAGAAGAGTGACGAGGCCAAAGAGCAGGTCAAGGAAATGGTCAAGAGCCTGCAGAATGCCGGCAAGCTGACCATCATCCCGCTGGTGGAAAACGCCGGCGTTCTTGCGACGCTCTGGCAGGCAGGCGTGAACTACATTCAGGGCTACTACCTGCAGGCGCCGGTACCGGAGATGAACTACGACTTCGGCGACAACTGATCAACGGCCGCTTAACCAAAAAAGGGCGAGATCATTCTCGCCCTTTTTTGGTTTCAGAGGTGGGTATTCTGAAGCGTTTGATTGGTCTCGCTTTCCCGGAACCCGATCAGATACAGGATGGCATCCAGCCCTAAGGTGGAGATGGAGTGGCGTGCCGACTCCTTGACCAGCGGCTTGGCCCGGAAAGCAACTCCCAGGCCCGCCTGACTGAGCATTGGCAGATCATTGGCGCCGTCCCCAACGGCAATCACCTGTTCCCGGGAAATGTGCTCTTTCTCAGCTATTTCCAGCAACAACTCCGCCTTTCGCTTACCATCTACAATCTGACCTTTCACCTCACCGGTTACTTTGCCGTCGATAATTTCCAGCTCGTTGGCGTAGATATAGTCAATGCCCAGCTTACCCTGAAGATGACGAGCAAAATAGGTGAAGCCGCCAGACAGGATGGCGGTCCGATAGCCCAGCGCCTTCAGACTGCGAATCAGGTGCTCGGCCCCTTCGGTCATTCGCAGCCGGTTGGCGATCCCTTCAAGCACCGACTCGTCCAGCCCCTTCAACAGGGCCAGGCGCTCGGCAAAGCTCTGACTGAAATCCAGCTCACCCTGCATGGCACGCTCGGTGATCTCAGCGACCTGCTCACCGACTCCCGCTTCATGGGCCAGCTCGTCGATCACCTCAGCTTCAATCAGCGTGGAGTCCATATCGAACACCACCAGCCTGCGGTTGCGTCGGAAGATCGAATCTTCCTGGAAGGCGATATCCACATTCATCTCGCCGGCAATGTGCAGGAAATCGGCCCGAAGCTGTTCAAGATCCGAGGGCGTTCCCCGTACCGAGAACTCGACACAGGCAATGCGGTTTTCCGAGGTGTTCAGCGACGGCCTTGCCGACAGCCGGGTAATATTGTCAATGTTCAGGCCATGGCGGGCCGTAATCGCCGACACCCTGGCGATCTGCTCAGCCTTGATGTCTCGGGACAGCAGGGTCACGATGTAACAGGCCCGGTTGCGGCCCTCAGCCCAGGCCTGATATTCCTGCTCGGTAATCGGCGCAAAATGCACCTGCAGATCCAGCGCGTGCAGCCGGAACAGCAAATCCCGGATCACCGGAGAGGATTTTGACTCATCCGGGATCTCGATCAGAATGCCCCAGGTCAGATGGTCATGAATGACCGCCTGGCCTATATCCAGAATGCGGACATCGTAACGCCCCATGATTCCAGTGATTTCCGAGGTCAGGCCGGGTTTGTCCCGGCCCGATACGTTTACCAGCACCAGCTCACTCACTGTCTGTATTCTCCCCGCTCTGGGCTTCTTCCTCGGCCCGCGCAGCCGAAGGAATCACATCAATACCATCCACACGCTGCAGGCCCCGTGGCAGCTTGTGACCACGACGGCCCCGCTCACCCAGGTAGTGCTCAAGATCGCCAAACCGCAGGCCGAGCTTGCGCTTGCCCGCTTTCACTTCCAGCTGATCCTCTTCACCAAACACGGCGACAGCAACCACGTATTCTTCGCGATTCTGCACCCGGGCGGAGGGAATACTGATGATCTTGTTACCTTTACCCTTGGCCAGCTCCGGCAGCTCGCTGAGCGGGAACACCAGCATGCGGCCCTCATTGGATATGGCCGCCAGGTACAGGGTCGATGCCGTTTCCGGAATCATTACCGGTGGCATGATTCTGGCGCCTTTGGGTACGCTGACCACGGCCTTGCCCGCGCGATTCTTGCTGATCATGTCGTTCAGCGACGTGACGAAACCATAGCCACCGTCGGTGACCAGCAGTGTCTTACGCTCGGGATTACCCATCAACAAACCGGAGAAAGTAGCTCCGGAGGGGGGATTGATCCGCCCGGTCAGGGGCTCGCCCTGCCCCCTGGCAGACGGCAGACTGTGGGCCATTAATGAATAGGCCCGGCCGGTGGAATCCAGGAAAATCGCCTGCTGGTTGTTGCGCCCCTTCGCCGCCAGGGCAAAACGGTCGCCAGACTTGTAGCTGAGACCAGCGGGGTCGATGTCGTGCCCTTTGGCGGCACGGACCCACCCTTTGTCCGACAGAACCACCGTCACCGGATCGTTGGATACCAGATCGGTTTCGCTGAAGGCGCGGGCTTCTTCCCGCTCGACAATCGGCGAACGGCGCTCATCACCAAAGGTCTCGGCATCCTGCTGGAGTTCGGTCTTGATCAGTTCACGAAGCCGGTCTTCAGAGCCCAGAATGGCCTGCAGCTCATCGCGCTCGGCGGAGAGCTCATCCTGCTCGCCGCGGATCTTCATTTCCTCCAGCTTGGCCAGGTGCCGCAATTTCAGCTCCAGAATGGCCTCGGCCTGCTCCGCCGACAAACCAAAGCGCGCCATCAGTTCGGCCTTGGGCTTGTCTTCGGTGCGGATAATCTCGATTACCTCATCAATATTGAGGTAGGCAATCAACAAGCCTTCCAGAAGATGCAGCCGGGCCAGCACCTTGTCCAGGCGATGCTGCAAACGGCGTGTTACCGTTGTTTTCCGGAATGCCAGCCACTCGGTCAGGATGGTGTACAAGCCTTTTACGCCTGGCCGGCCATCGTTGCCAATCACGTTGATGTTGACCCGATAGGTCTTCTCCAGATCGGTACTGGCAAACAAGTGAGCCATCAGCCCGTCCAGATCAACCCGATTGGAGCGGGGCACAATCACCAGACGGGTCGGATTTTCATGATCCGATTCATCGCGCAGGTCTGCCACCATGGGCAGCTTCTTGGTCTGCATCTGCTGGGCAATCTGCTCCAGCACCCGGTTTCCGGAGACCTGGTGGGGCAAATCAGTGATCACCACTTCGCCATTCTCGCGCATCCAGCGTGCGCGCATCCGCAGCGAACCTCGCCCGGTCTCGTACATCTGGCGCAAGTCTTTGCGGGGAGTGATGATTTCAGCCCTGGTTGGGAAATCCGGCCCCTTGATGTGCTCACACAGCTCATCTACGGACGCATCGGGCTGATCCAGCAAACGAACACAGGCGGCTGTGACTTCCCGAACATTATGGGGTGGAATATCCGTCGCCATACCAACGGCAATACCCGTGGTACCGTTGAGCAGCACGTGCGGAAGCCGGGCCGGAAGCACCGAGGGTTCTTCCATGGTGCCATCAAAGTTTGGCACCCAATCCACGGTTCCCTGCCCGAGCTCACTGAGCAGCACTTCCGCAAAGGGTGCCAGCCGCGATTCGGTATATCGCATGGCGGCAAAGGATTTGGGATCATCCGGAGACCCCCAGTTACCCTGCCCGTCTACCAGCGGGTAGCGGTAAGAAAACGGCTGGGCCATGAGCACCATGGCCTCGTAACAGGCACTGTCGCCGTGCGGGTGGAACTTACCAAGCACATCACCCACGGTACGAGCCGATTTCTTGTACTTGGAGGTGGACTTCAGCCCCAGCTCCGACATGGCGTATACAATCCGCCGCTGTACGGGCTTGAGCCCGTCCCCTACGTTGGGCAGAGCCCGGTCCAGAATGACATACATGGAATAGTCCAGGTACGCCTTCTCGGTGTAGTCCCGGAGTGATACCCGCTCGAAACCTTCATCCGTTGTCTGAAACTCTGGCATGGACGCCTCTTTGCCTTGGATGCCTATCAATGTTGTGGCGCACATTATATGGACGCCAGCCCCGATACACCAATTTCCAATAGCGGAATTCCCGCATGGAGACTCTGTAAGGTGAGCCGTATTCTCGCCACAGTGATTAGAACGCCGTTTACTCTCTGAACAAGCGGAAACCTATGAAACCCAATCTCAAAGCCTGCGGGCAAGCCATGGTTACGGCCATGGTCAATGCGGTTCTGGCCGTTGCCCTGATGCTCCTGGTGGAGTTTGCCATCAGTGGTACCTTCCAGGTTCCCGAGCCCTATATCTGGGCGGGGGTACTGATATGGGCCGTTATTTTCGCCGCCCAGTTCCTCCGTCAACGGCATCTTTGCCGTGCCTGTGAACAGACTGACGAACCTTCATCCGCCGAAACCGTCGGCAAATCCTGACCCATATCAAGGGCCTGGCATCTCAAATGTGACAAATCTGCCCCCCCTGCTACGCTTTGGATAAGACATTAACGTCGAAGCCTGGGGGGTTAGATGACCGCTCTGAAGAAACTCGGATTACGCACCAAAATCGCACTCCCTTTTGCCATCACGGCGCTTGCCTTGGTCATCGTCGGTGTCTTCAGCGTTCTGACGGCACGTAATCTGGTTTCCGATACCGACGACATAGCCGCCACCTACCTGCCTTCGGTCAGCCAGATCCTCAATGGTGACCGCGATCTCTATCAGGCACTGGTGGCCCAAATGACACTGCTGGACCAGGCCTTCAACAATGAAGACACCTCCGGAGCTCTGGAGGATTTCAATGAAAACACCGAGCAAGCCAGGCAGCGCTTCCTGGAAAGCTCTCAACGCCTTGCAGGAACGGGCATTTCGGATGTCAGCGACGGATTCGAAGGGGCATTTGATCGTTGGGAACAGTCCGCTCGGAGGGTGATGGAGCTGGCCTCAAACGGCAATCCGGAACAAGCCCGGAGTCTCGCTGCCACAGAAACAGCCCCATTGTTTGACCAACTCCGGGATTATTACGACAACGCCGGTGCTCACGCTGACGAGCAGGCTCAACAACGTTCCGCTGAAGCCTCCGCCGAAGGCACTTCCAGTTCGGCCACCGTTCTTGCGATCACCGTGATTGCCATCATTATCGCCATTGCGTTGTTCTTTGTATTCATGAAACTGATCATCTCTTCGATCAGCGCCCTCCGGGATCAGCTCGACAACATTGCCCAGGGCGAAGGCGATCTGACTCAGCGGGTTCCGGTAACGGTCGAGGATGATCTCGGCAAATTGGCCAGAAGTTTCAACCAGGTACTGGAAAACCTGCAGGGCATGATCGGGTCCATTCAGAATCTGAGTCGCGATCTCGGTGCGGGTGCCACCGAGCTGGCCACTGCCGCCCGGGACAACAACGATGGTGTGACCCGCCAGACCGACTCCATTTCCATGGTGGCCACCGCAATCAACGAAATGCAGAGTGCGATTGAAGAAGTAGCCGGGAACGCCTCCCGCGCCGCAGAGATCACTCGCGAAGCGGAAACCAAGGGGAACAACAGCGCCCAGATCATCCGCAACTCGTCGAAACAGGTGCACCGCCTGGCCGCCCAGATTTCCAAAGCGGTTGAGGTTATCCGCAAACTTTCTGCGGATTCCGACAACATTACTTCGGTGCTGGATGTCATTCGCGGCATTGCCGAGCAGACCAACCTGCTGGCTCTGAACGCCGCCATTGAGGCTGCCCGGGCCGGTGAGCAAGGCCGTGGGTTCGCCGTGGTGGCGGATGAAGTCCGTACTCTGGCGCAACGCACCGGCCAGTCGACAGAAGATATTCAGACCATGATAACCGCGCTGCAGACCGGTGTTTCGGACGTCGTGAGCGTGATGGAGACCGGCAGCAAGGAGGCCACCGAAACCGAACGGCTGGCAACGGAAGCGGAACAGGAACTCCAGGCCATTCTGGAAGCGATCTCCAGTATCACCGACGTCAACACCAGTGTGGCGTCCGCCACCGAAGAGCAGACTCAGGTGGTAGATGAAATTAACCGGAGCATTACTGATATCAATGATCTGGCTGCGGCCAGTGCCGATCGGTCCAAAGCCATCGATGGCATTGCCAAATCGCTGGAGAGCTATGTCAGGGAGCTGGAACAACAGACAGGGCGGTTCCGGGTTTAACCGGACCGCCGCGTCATCGCCGGAAGGATCCGATTACTGGCGAATGCCTTCTACCGAGATTTCGATTTCCACGGTTTCGGAGGCTTTGCCAAGATCCATGGGAATGCCGAAATCCTTCAGGCGCAACTCGGTTTCAGCCTCAAAACCCATGCGATAGCCTCCCCAGGGGTCTTCACCGTGGCCAAGCAGCTCAGCATCCAGGGTGATTTCCCGGGTAACGCCACGCAGAGTCAGATCACCAATGATGTCCGCCTCACCGGCCTCGTCAACCACTACGCGCTTGCTCTTGAACGTCGCTTCCGGGAACTCACTCACGTACAGGAAGTCTTCGCTGCGCAAATGCTTGTCGCGCTCGGCATGGTTGCTGTCAACGCTGGAGGTATCGATCGTTACTGATACAGAGCTGTTTTCGGGATTGTCCGCATCGTAGGTGAACTCACCATCAAAATCGTTGAATCGACCGTACAGCCAGCTGTAGCCCAGATGGGAAATCTTGAAGGTTACGAACTGGTGCGTGCCCTGGGTATCGAAGGCGTAAGTACCGCTGTGCTCGTTTGCCTGCACAGAGGCAACCATCGCGGCTGAAATGGCTGAAGCCAGAAGAATCTTCTTCATTATTCACTCCTTTTGAGTCTGTTTTGCGTTGCGTTAAGAGAGTTAGCTGTCCCGGAACTGTCAGGCCAACCCAAGCATTCTGCGAAGCGTACTGTCCCGGTCGATCAAGTGATGCTTCAACGCCCCCAGCGCATGAACGCCGGCCAGGACGACAATCGCCCAGGTGCTCCAGTAATGGATGGCTCCCGCCGTATCTTCGAGGCCTTTCACCTGGCCTGTCACCGATGGCACCTGAAACCAGCCGAACACATGGATCGCAGAGCCGTCAGCCGTTGAAATCAGGTAGCCACTGATCATGGCGACAAAGATCAACAGATACAGCGCCACATGCGCCAGGTGAGCAGAAACCACCTCCCAGCGCTGGTGATTGGGCAAAGGCCTGGGCAGCGGGCTTAACAGCCGCCAGACCAGTCTGAGCACCATCGCCATGAACAGGAGAATACCCACGCTGCGGTGGATGTCCGGCCCCTGTCGGTACCAGGGATCATAATAAGAGAGATCGACCATCCAGAAGCCCAGGGCAAACAGGCCGATAATGGTGACGGCCACCAGCCAATGCAGCAGGATTGCCACCCACCCGTATGCGTCTTCTGAATTCTTTGCCTGCATAAAAACAATCGCCTCCGTTGCTGATGTGGACCCAAACGGCTTTTCCACGTCCTCCAGATAAGATCAGCATAGTCTAGAAGGACAGAGAGCTGACCAAAATCAAAATGTTTTGCTGGCCTGCATCAGATTTTCTGACCATAGCATCCACGATCCGCAAACACTTGACAGCAACCACTTTGGTCGTATGCGGTTTTACGGATTGTTGAAAATTATGACAGCGATAAACTTTAACCATACTTCTAATCCGCCCCGTCCGGGGCCTCAGTGACCGAGAGGAAACGACATGGAACTTGAATTTGACGAGTCTGTGGTAGTACCCAGCAACAACTGATTTGATACAGACCCGGCTACTGCCGGGTTTTCTTTACCACCGTTTTAATGCCTGAAAGATACAAACTGTTTCGTCTTTTATGCATTAAGTAGTGGTAATGGTTCTTGTTTTTTGGCAACCTTCGACGAATTGATGAGGTAACGCCTGAATTTCAGGCGTCCGTGCCAGGGACACAGGCACAGTGGCTAACAGATTGGCGTGTACTTCAGTACTGCGCCAATGTATTCGTTGAAGGGTACAGACCTGCCTATGTCCCACAATCTTCCCGATTCGCTACCCGCGCCGGAAGTAGACCTGCTTTCCCCCATGCTTAATCAGCAGGGTCAGGTGTGGACAGCGGATTTTCGCGGGCTCAAACTGCGCACCGCCCTTCAGCCGATTTACAGCATTTCCCACAAACGTACCGTCGGTTATGAAGCCCTGATCCGGGCCTTCGATAACGACAATTCAGCTGTTCTGCCTTTGCACCTGTTCGAGCTGCCCGCATCCGAAGCCGAAAATCTGTTGCTGGACAGACTCTGCCGGTACCTGCACATTCGCAACTACAGCGAGATCAAGGATCAGGTCAACTGGCTGTTCCTGAACGTCTCCCCGAGGGTGGTCACCTCCGGCTCTCAATCCGATTCCTTTTTTGGACAATTGCTTGAGAAAACCGGGCTGCCGCCACATCGAATCGTAATGGAAATCGTTGAACAGCCAACCGACGATGCTGAACGGCTACGGGATACCGTTGCCTACTACCGCAAACTGGGGTGTCTGACCGCCATTGACGATTTTGGTGCCGGGCACTCCAATTTCGAGCGCATCTGGAATCTGTCACCGGACATCGTCAAGCTGGACCGTACCCTGCTGACCCGGGCAACCGAAGATCGCCGCGCCAGGCAGATACTGAACGGCATGGTATCCCTGCTGCATCAATCTGGCTGCCTGGTGTTGCTGGAAGGAGTGGAAACCCGGGATCAGGCCATGATTGCCATTGATGCCGGTGTCGACTTTGTACAGGGCTTCTACTTTCGCCGACCCTGCCTGGAACTGGACGAACTGCCCCAAAGCACAATGAATTTCGAGGATTTGCTCGAAGAGTACAAAAGCAGCAAGCAGATTAGCCACGACCCGACCCAACTGGTCGTCAACCATTTCAGCGGGCCTTTCCGGCGGGTGATCGAACGCCTGCAGAAGGGTCTGTCCATGGATCAGGCCTGCTTTGAGCTGCTCAGCCACCACACGGTTTCCCGCTGCTATCTGGTGGACGATCAGGGCGTTCAGCTGGAAGACACTCTGGTTTCCGAGTCCGCCGTTAAAAAGCAGGACCCAAGATTCCGACCACTGGAAAACACCAGCAGTGCAGACTGGTTTCGCCAGCAGTATCTCCGCCAGGCGCTGGCCCAGCCAGAGAACATTCATGTGACCACTCCCTATCTGTGCGTCACTGGCGCCTACATGTGCGTGACCCTGTCACTGGCCTTCCGTCAGGACGGCAAACTCCGGGTACTCTGCTGCGATATTCTTGCCAACGCGGATCACAACCCGTAAACCACCGCAATCACCGCGACCGTTACCAACCCCACCAGCACATTCATGGGCAACCCCACTTTCACGAAATCGGAAAACCGGTAGCCACCAGGACCAAACACCATCATATTGGTCTGATACCCCAATGGCGTGGCGAAGCTGGCGGAGGCTGCCATCATCACTGCAATAACAAAGGGTTCTGCAGGCACCCCCATGCTCCCGGTCATCGACAGCACAACCGGAATCACCAGTACAGCTGCGGCATTGTTCGTGATGACCTCGGTCAGAAACGACACAGCGCAGTATACGAGAAACAGTGTTAGCAGCACCTGGCCTGCACTGAAAGCCAAAATACCCTCGGCCATAAACGCCGCTGCTCCGGTTTCCTCCAATGCCGCTCCCAGCGCAAAGGACGCTGCGATGGTGAGGATGACCGGCACATCCACCGATTTCTGAGCCTGCCCCACCGAGCAGCAGCCGGACAGGATCATCAGAGCGGCTCCCAGTAAGGCGGCGTTGAGCATACTCATCACCCCGCAGGCCGCCAGGCTCACCAACACAAGCAGGATACCCCAGGAAAGCCAGGCCCGGTCATGTCGGGGCGTTTCCGTTTCCAGGTCGTTGATGAGCAGAAAATCCTTGTTGTAGCGCTGACGGCTGACGAAGGCCGGACGCGCCTCCAGCAGCAGGACATCGCCGGGTTTCAGGCGAATGTTGCCGAGGTTGCCTGACACACGCTCGCCGCCCCGGGCCACCGCCAGCACCACGGCGCCGTAACGGTCCCGGAACCTTGCGTCCCGGATGGTCAGGCCCAGCACATCCGATTGCGGAGACAAAGCGGCTTCCACCAACCGCCGCTCGGCACGATCCTGACTGAGACTGGGCTCATCGTCGTGCACCGACGGCACGATGCCATTGATGCGCAACAGGTCTGAGATCGCCTGGGTATCGCCCGCAAACACCAGCCGATCACCGCCACGCAGCCGTTCTTCCGAGGGGACGGCAGTGACCACACTGCCATCCCGCTCGATTTCCACCAGATACAATCGCTCCAGTTCCCGTAGGCCGGCTTCACCCACGGTCCGGCCCACCAGCGGACCTTCAAAGGACACCGCCACTTCCAGCGTGAACTCCCTCATGGAGCCAAACTTCTGCTGATCCTTACGGTCTGGCAGCACCCGCGGCATGACCAGAAGCATGACCGCCAGACCGATAATGGCCACCGGTAAACCAACCGCCGTAATGGAAAAGATCGAGAACCCGGCCTCACCGGTCAGTTGCTGATACTGACCATTAACAACCAGATTGGTGCTGGTGCCAATCAGTGTCAGTGTGCCGCCCAGAATCGCTGAGTAACTCAGCGGAATCATCAACTTGGAGGGTGAAATACCGATCTTCCGGGACCAGGCATGGACGGCGGGAATCATGGTGGCAACCACCGGTGTATTGTTGAGGAAGCCACTCAGCAGGGAAACCGGCAGAGCTATGCGAGCCTGCGCGGAACGGACCGATTTGGGATTGCGAAGCAGATGGTTAACCAGCAGATCGACGCCGCCGGAATGATGAATGCCTGCGGCCACCACAAACATAGCCACCACGGTGATCAAGCCGCTGTTACTGAATCCGGCCAGCGCCTGATCGGCGGAGATGATGCCACTGGCACTGAGCACCACAAGCACCGCCATCATCACCAGATGCGGTGCAAAGCGGCCTGAACTCATCAATAGCAGGGCGGTAAGCGCCAACCCCAGGGAAAACCATCCTTGCCAGTCCATAACTCGGTCTTTTCCGGTTTGAAAACTGGCAGGATAGCGAGGCAAAGCAATTCTGAGAAAGAATAACTATCGATTTTTATAGCTGATTATGGAATATCAAACCGCCACGTCGGCCATGTTTCCGTAAGCTTCCAGCCAGGCCCGGCGATCGGAAGCACGCTTCTTGCCCAGCAGCATGTCCATCCGCTCGTCGGTGTCATCCCCTTCTTCCAGAGTGAGCATAACCAGGCGGCGGGTGTCCGGTGCCATGGTGGTTTCTCTCAACTGTAACGGGTTCATCTCGCCCAGTCCCTTGAAGCGCGTTACCTGAATCTTGCCTTTGCGATTTTCCGCGGCCAGGCGGTCGATGATGCCCTGTTTCTCGTGTTCGTCGAGGGCATAGAAGGTTTCCTTGCCGAGATCCACGCGGTACAGCGGGGGCATTGCCACGAACACGTGCCCGGCCGCCACCAGCGGCCGGAAGTGTTTCACAAACAAAGCGCACAGCAGCGTGGCGATGTGCAGGCCGTCCGAATCCGCATCGGCCAGGATGCAGATCTTGTTATAGCGCAGGCCGGCAAGGTCGTCAGAGCCAGGATCCACACCAATAGCAACTGCAATATCGTGTACTTCCTGGGACGCCAGAATTTCACCCGAGTCCACTTCCCAGGTGTTCAGAATTTTACCCCGCAACGGCATGACTGCCTGGAATTCCCGATCCCTGGCCTGCTTGGCGGAACCTCCGGCGGAATCACCTTCCACCAGGAACAACTCCGATCTCGCGGTATCACCGCCGGAACAGTCCGCCAGCTTGCCGGGCAACGCCGGGCCAGAGGTCACCTTCTTTCTGGCCACTTTTTTGCTCGCCCTCAACCGGCGCTGGGCATTACTGATAAACAGTTCCGCCAGGGCTTCGGCAATGTCGGTGTGCTGGTTCAGCCACAGACTGAAAGCATCTTTCACCACCCCGGAGACGAAGGCAGCGGCTTCCCTTGAAGACAGCCTCTCCTTGGTCTGGCCGGAAAACTGGGGCTCCTGCATCTTGAACGACAGTACATAGGCTACCCGTTCCCAGATGTCCTCGGGCGACAACTTTACCCCCCGGGGCAGCAGGTTTCTGAATTCACAAAACTCCCGCATGGCTTCCAGCAGGCCGGTGCGCAAACCATTGACGTGGGTACCACCCTGGGCAGTGGGAATAAGGTTGACATAACTCTCCAGTACCGCATCACCACCCTCTGGCAGCCACTGGATAGCCCAGTCCACGGCTTCCTTGTTGCCGGAGAAACTGCCGGTGAAGGGTTCAAGCGGCACCGCTTCAATATCGGCTAGAGCCGTTCTCAGGTAATCCCGAAGACCGTCCTCGTAGAACCACTCGTCTTTCTCGCCGGTCTTCTCCTGCAGAAAGGTCACCGTCAGTCCCGGGCAAAGAACCGCCTTGGCACGAAGGTTGTGGCGCAAGCGGCTGACCGAAAAATTGGGACTGTCAAAATATTTGGGGTCGGGCGTGAACTTCAGGCGGGTACCGGTGTTGCGCTTGCCTACGGTATCAACCACTTCCAGCTCGGAGGCTTTGTCACCGTTGGCGAACGTCATCCGATGCACCTGGCCATCCCGCTTGATGGTCACTTCCAGATGCGTGGACAGGGCATTGACCACGGAAACACCCACACCGTGCAGACCACCGGAGAAGTTGTAGTTGCCCTGGGAGAATTTACCACCGGCGTGCAACCGGGAAAGGATAAGCTCCACCCCGGGAAGTCCTTCTTCCTTGTGCAGATCGACCGGCATGCCCCGGCCGTCGTCCTCCACACTCAGGGAATTGTCGCTGTGCAGCACCACATCAATCCGCCGGGCGTGGCCGGCGAGGGCCTCGTCAACGCTGTTATCAATGACTTCCTGAGCCAGGTGGTTGGGCCGCGACGTGTCGGTATACATCCCCGGGCGCTTGCGCACTGGATCAAGACCGCTCAGGACTTCAATGGCATCGGCGTTGTACTGTTGCTCGCTCATAGGAATGGCACGGCTCCGCAAATGATCGTTGCGCCATAGCTTAGGGATTCAGGCTGAAAGATCAACGGTTGTTTTGTGGCGGCGCCAAGTGGTTTCAGTTTTCAAACGTCCGAACCAGTGGCTGCTCAGCCAGGCCCTGCACACGAATCTGCTGCCAGCCCCGAGGCTCAACCGCAAGTACCGAACAGGGCGAGGTGATCACCTGGGCCACCATCATGTCCGGCGCCGGTTCATTCACCCGCATGTCGAGCACCAGACTCTCGCCTTGCGCCAGCGCGGACTGGAGCCCGACGCTGTAACCGGCGGTTGGTTTCTGGCCGAGCGTGACCATCACCAGTGCCTCCCGGCTTAGATCAACCTTGCGCACCACATCCGTGGCCATATTCTGGCCACTCACATCCAGGAGTGCTTCGCGATCGGCCTCCGAACGCAAAAACGCCACCCCCGGCCCCGTCAGGCCGCAATAAGCGGACTGGGTAATCTGCCGCACCATGACACCCTCACCCTCGCCGGGACCGCCCGTGGCGCTGCACGCCGCCAGAAGCAGCATCGTAGCGGAGGTGATGAATGATCGAACCAGAGTCATTTTCATTGAACTGCTTTTGCTCCGTCGCTGGTTGAGGGTGCCGTGCCGGTCTCCAGCAACTTGTAGCCTTTGAAGCCGGGCCTCGGGAGGATATCGGGGGTGGACTCAGATATTGTTGGACGCGAGAAACTGGTGGTCATGCGGATATCAGAGAGGCTTGACTCATCCGTAATGGAAACAATCTCACGCAGACCCGCAACCGGATATTCTGCACAAGCTTCTCCAGGCTGGCAGATCAGGCCATCTCCATCATGGTCTGTTCCTGCCACCAGATAGTAGTCACCCGGACGAACCTCACTCAAACGCCGCGGCTCCTCGCCATCATCAAACTCGAAACGGAAGGGATATTGGCCGGATTCAGCATCCACTACCACCTGGGATTCCGCCAGATAAAACCCGCGTGCATCAGGTTCGGTATTCACCAGCAACACAAAGTGCCGACCGGCATTTCTCGCCTCCTGGTCGCTGATCAGTTGGCCAATCGCGGGAATGGACAGAGTCTCCGCTGAGCCGTTCACCGAATAGGAAATTTCAATAGTGCCCTTTGCCGCCTCACCAGCTACAAGCCGGTCTCTGAGTAATGCCAGGGTCAGTGAATAGGGTCTCGAATCCAGATTATCCGCAACCACCGAAAGCCAGTCCGGGAGAGAACTAACCGAGATACCGGAAACCTCATCATCACCAAAAACATTGAGATCAATCCTCTGCTGGTCCTGGCCCTCACTGCTCAATGACACCACCGCCGGGGAAGCAGAGAGTACCGTCTGGTCAAAAGTGCTAGAGGCGGCAGAGACCGCTTTGGCAGCGTCAATCACTCCGTAACCCAGAGCATCACTTCGGCTGCCGCTATAATCAGTAAGCTCGCCATTTCTGAGGGCCTGGATTACCTGGGCGTGGTTAATGCCCGGGCTGACCTCCTTCATCAGAGCCACAACGCCTGCCACATGGGGCGACGCCATAGAGGTCCCCTGAAGACCAAGATAGCCCGCCCGCGGACCAGTTGCCGTTACTTCACCGCTGGTGCTCCAGACCACATCCGAGCTACCATCCAGATTGCCATCGCGACTGGCATCACCCCCCGGCGCAGCGAGATCGATCCAGCTGCCAAAATTCGAGTAGCCCGCCAGATTGCCGGCGCCATCCACAGCACTGACAGCCAATACGTAGGGCGAAGCCGCTGGATAAGATTTTACTGAGGTTGATGAATTGCCTGCAGCGGCAACGAAAAGTACATCCTTCTCAACGCCTTTTTGTAGAGCAGACTCCAGCTGGGGAATCTGCGGCAATCCCCCCAGGCTCATATTGACGACATCCGCCACCCCCTCATTAACCACCCAGTTAATTGCAGCAATCAAATCCGAGGCTGAGCCGGTACCCCCCTCACCCAGCACACGCACCGGGATAATGCCAGCGCCATAGGCGATGCCGCCGATACCGTTCCCATCTACAACAGCACCGATGGTGCCGGCCACATGGGTGCCATGGAATACGTCGCCGCCAATGCTATTACCGGGATCTACGGGATTACTGTCATTATCCACGAAGTCCCGCCCGGCAACGATGTTGTCATCCAGGTCCGGGTGCCATTGGCCAGAATTCAGCCGAAGAATACCCGTATCCAGTACCGCGACATTCACCCCCGCGCCACCATCCGGAACCAGCTGCCATGCCGCCGGCCCGTTGATCAAACCATAGTGCCACTGCCGGGGATAGAAAGGTTCGCTGATGGGGGTGCCTGCCTGCCTGCTGAACAGATAATCCGGCTGCACCTGCGCAAAGCCCGACTGCGTCCGGAGATCCCGAATCCAGTTCAGGGTTTCATGCTTACGTTGGTTGGCATTGGTATTCACAGATGCCGGCGCAGCCCGGGTTAACAACCAACTCTCGCCGCCCAGGTGTCTGGGGGTAATGCCCTGGCTGGACGTCAGCGCCATCTGCCGGCCCTGATCACCCGACATCGTGATCAGCGCCCGGTCTTCGGCAAATTCGTGATCAGGCCATTCAAAGGACAGGCCATCCGACGTCATGCTGACAGTCTTGGCGAGGATGTATCTAGCTGGCTCAGAATTCTGATTGGTTATCCTGACGGTGTAATCACGTGTCTCAGTAAAGCTGGTAAGAACGACAGAGCTACCAATTGACGCTGTCCCCACAAATTGTGAGTCAAGCTCCAGCTCCAGCGCTGGATCCCCCACGCAGCTACCAAAACTCTGCAAAACAAGCGTTTCGCCCGGCGCCAATGGGACGGTGAAAGTATCATTAGAATCGGCGGAATAGAACAACGGCTGGCAATCAGATTGATTGGGGGGATAGGTTCCACTACTACCGCTGACATAGCCGGCCAGCACGAAATTATCGGGGAGTCTCTGGGACCCCGGCGCTGGAATAGCCCCTTCAAGCCCCAACTGGTCCATCGTATCCTGATCAACCCGGCTGTTGGCCTCTATGCTGATCACCCCGGAAAGCGGACTGGGAGGTGTGATCGGCTCGTCGGCATCAGAACCGCCGGATCCACCGCCACAACCGGTGAGCAATGCCATCCCTGGCACCAGAACAAAAGCAAGAATCGACAATCTCACGGCTTCTCTCTTTATCTTTTGTTGAAACTGTTTACCGAGTATACGGCCAGACATCCCTGATCGACCTGTGCCAGACCTCCACGGGCACCATGAAAAAACCCGCGGGCCTTGCCATCGCGGGTTCGTTCATACTACTTCGCTTCTTCCAGCCTTACAAAGCGTAGAAAAGCATGGGCACAAAGGCCACCAGCAAAAGCGTGGGAATCATCACAACCAGGGGCAGCAACAGGCGCTCATACCGGTGCCAGAAGGTGCCGGTACGTTCTGCCGCCAGCACTTCGGTTTCACCCACCACCTGCCGGGTCAGCAGGTGATTCAGGGCAACCGGCGGGCTGAGATAACCCAGCTCGAATGCCACCAGACAGACAATCCAGAAATGCAGTGGATCAATGCCAATCTGCAGGGCCGGCTGGGCGATGGTGGCGGAAACCAGTATAACGGCACCGAACGGATCCATAACCATCCCGATCACCGTCAGCATGACCACGATCACCAGCATGGCAATCCAGGGGCTGGTCAGGTCCTCCGGGAACAGTGCATGAACAATATCAGAACGCTCAAGAATACCGCCCAGGCAGATCGAGAAACCAATCAGTGCCAGCAGTGCGCCAATGTGTACGGCGGAGTCGCTCGCTGCCGCCGTGCTTCGGGAGAAAAACGCACTGGTGCGGCTCTGGCCTTCATCACGGCTATTCCGGCCGGCGTCTAGGGCAACCAGCGCCAGCATAACCAACGGCAAGATCAGGGGCGCACTGTACTCGTTGAACTTAAGCCCCAGGATCGCCCAGATGGCCAGAATCACTACCGCTGCCGTCAATGCGTAGGGCAGCAACGGACGCAGCTCCATGACAGCTGCGCGGAATGCGCCCGGAGCCGGCCTTGGCTTCCAGTTACCTTCGGTCTTGCAGACCACAAAGGAGAACAGGCTGGCAGACATGATGAACACCCAGAAACCCCACCCGTACATTTCCGTGGTGGTCACTTCCTTGTTGAGTGCGGCAACCACCACGATCAGCAGGCAGGGGTTGAGCACTACCCCAAGGCTGCCAGACATGGCAGTGGTGGCCAGTGACAACTGACGCCCTGCCCCGGCCCGCCGCAGCTCATCATAGACAACTCCGCCCACGGCCAGAATGAAAATACCTGAGGCCCCGGTAAAGGCAGTCGGGAAGGCAGTGGCAAAGATAATCACCGAAGCCAGCAAGGGTGCGGGCAGGTTGAAAGGCTTCACCAGATTCAGCAGCAGCTCCGGAACGCGAGTCTGTTTGAGCATCATGCCCACCAGCACGTACAGACCGATGTTGATGAACATGGACGACAGGTTCGACATCATACCGAAATAGATCGCCAGCCCGGAGGAGTAGCCATCTACAAAGAAGAAATAGCTCATGGCTATCAGGCCCATGATGCAATACAGAGGCACCACGAGTCCGGACGACAGCGCCAGGCTGCCCGCCCGCATACGCTCCGGCACATAGACGAAACGGACGGCGTTGATGATCATGAACAGCCCGAACACACCCGCCCAGGCGTACTGCATGACAATGGTTGCCTCAGACCCCGGCGACTGCGTCAACCGGGCCATGTAGGCATTCAGCGAGAGCACCATCAAACCATTTACAGTGAATTGCAGGCCCTGACTCAAACGCCACTCCGCCCGGTTACGGGGCAGCCGCAAGGCTATATGGTCGGCATCCAGGGCCGCGATGGCTGCCGCCAGGGCAAACATGCCGATAAACAGAAACTTGGTCAGATCAATGTTATCGAGCAGGAAGTCGGCCAGCCCCTGCTCCACAGCCTTGTAGACACCAAGCGCCCAGGTAGCGTGCTTTTGGTTTTCGGCAAACTGCAGGTGACGTTGCTCACACAGCGCCAGGTTACTCTGTAGGGATTGTCGGATGGCCTGGGGATCCGGCGGCGAACTGAACAGGTCGTCGGGGTCTGGCTTATAGGCTTGTACCCGGCGCTCCACTTCTTTATCGATGTCCATGAACAGGTTACAGGTGGGCTCGGTCGCATCCGGATTAAGCAGGTAATAGTTTGGCCACACCTGCTCGCCAACCCACAGCAACCGGGAATGCAACGAATTGCCCATCCCCAACAGCAGGGTCGCAAAAAGCAACAGCAACAGAATCACTCCATGCAACCTGTGCATGGGATACAGCGTTCTTACGCCCGTTTCAGTTATTGCTCGCCAGTTCATGGTCAGACTCTCCGTTTATTCCCGGTTTTCCGCTGTACACTCGGAGGCGCCGGGGTTGCTGGCGCACCGGATCTTGCTGAGCAAGCTCAACATTTTCGGGTGGTAAACGCTGGGGGCTCCGCCAACACCATCGCGCATTTCCAGACGGTTCTGGCGGAACATCTCTTGGTAGCCAACGATGTCCTTTTCCGGAATCCGTATCCACTGCTCTTCCGGAATCCCGCTCTCCTGGCTCTCAATCAGATTCATTGCCTGCGGGTACATACCCCAGGCGACTTCCCGGGCCTTCTGCGCCGTGTCATCTTCGATCACGCTGTCACGGGCAATGATCTGAATGGTGAGTTGAGCCAGCGGGTAGTCGACAATGCCGCCCTTGTTGCCAATCCCCTTGTACAGTTCCAGGGCCTGGTAGGCGAATGCAGGCGCATAGGCGGTATCAACCGACCCATTGTTGAACTTGCCAGCAAAGTTGGTGATATCAGAGGGAACCACCGTCGCCTTTACATAGTTCACCATGTGGATAGCGTCTTTCTGGTAATCCAGTGTGGCAATGCGCTTCCCAGCCAGCTCTCCCGCGGTATCGATACTGCGGTCGTTCACGAACAGATAGCCGGCGCCCACCGGCACGATACCCAGCACCTCATAGTCACCATCCTTCATAAGAGACGCGGCCTTCGGTTGCGCCAGGGTAGCAAGTAGCGTTTTCAGATCGCCATAACTAGGCAGCGCACCAACGGCACTTATGCTTCCAGTGAAACGGTTGAACGGGCGAGTACGGAGATCAGTTGCGGCAACAGCGTCGCACTGGCCAGCGTTAAAGTCTCCAATAGCCACACCTTCATCGGTGTAGGGCTTGAGCTGGAAATCCACGCCATGGGCTTTCATTTCCAAGGCGTAGTCCTTAACCATGTTGTATACATCACCGTTGGCGCCGATAACGTCAAACACACACATGGAAACCGACTGGGCAGAGGCCAGCGGGGCGGCAATGGCAAGAGACAAGGCTCCGAGGGATTTGCGGATCATGACGACCTCCGGGTCATTCTTGTGTTTTTTATCTGTAGGGCAGAGATAACTGAAAAGCCCGCCTCAGAGCAGGCCTTCCAGATCCATGGTTTCAACGTTCTCGGTATTGCGCTCCGGGCTCAACTTGCCGAAGAAGCTCCGTGGTGTGCGGTGGCCGTAATTGGCGCTCCAGTGCCTATCTGAGGAGAACTGAATGATCTTCAGAGCCACCTCGTCGACCAGCTGGTAATCGCTCCACACCTCAAAGCTCTCTTCCGCCTGAACGAAACCGGCGATAGCCTGTTCCAGCACTTGGGACCGGCCGAAGGTTTCGGCAGCAACCACCTGAACAGCAAAAGAAGCACGAATACCAGAGTCAACACTGAGCTCAGCACTGTTCTCCAGTACCTGCCACGGATCCGGTGAAAGCTCCGGGCGAGTGTCCGGCAACAGCAGCCACACCAGCGCCCGGATCGCATTTGGCAAACCGCCCCACTTTTCATTATCCACGCATTGGGCCGCACGCTCGGCCTGCGGAGCAATATTGCGGGGCACACCGGCGAGAGCACCAGAGTTGGAGTCGTTTACAATGGCCTGCATGCCAGTCAGCAAACCTAACAGGAAGGTCAGCTCATCCTGATCGTTATACAGAAACGGACACTCTAGGGGTTCCGCGGAAGGGTCGAAATCGTATGCAGCCATAGCTCGCTTGAAGGCTTCATGACGACGTTCTGCGGTGCGCGCGTAGAGTCGTTTGGCGAGTTCCCGAGCGTCCTTGGCAGCGGGCACATCACCTCGATATTCTGCACGAAGATAAGCCAATTCAGCTTCCCAGGCTCGGTATTCCATGCAATTCCCAGCCAACAGCATAAGCAGAGAGCCGGTTGAATCGGGCGCCTCTGTCACCCGCGAGAAAGAGTACACCAAAGAATCAGTGCCCTCTCCGAGCGCACATGCCATGCCCGTGTCAGACATTTTCAGTACATACGGTGTGGCCTCCGATTCTGCATAATTGGACAGCACGATGCCCGTGGTGGTGTAGATAGGATTCGTTGAACATCCGGCCAGCAAGAGTATCGCACTTGCCAACATCAAATGGCGTGCACGACTCATTGAATGGCGCGCTTGAGAGACCATTGAAGAGATCATAATTCGACCTGTCTGACATTGTTTTTGTATGTATGGGTTCGCGAGTATTTTTATCACAATTGATTCTCGTCAATCCCTGAACAACCGCCGGATAGACCTCGACCGCCGCTCGAACCATACAAAGGATGCGAGGATTATTGTCAGACAGAAATGGCTTGACTGCCGAAATCATTATGCCGATCAGGCCAATGGCCTAGATTGAAAAAGAAATAAACAGCATTAATTGATTCAGAACAATAAGTTATTTTTATCTTCCGTTTCGGAACAAGCGTGCCACTTTGTGACTTGTGCACATTAACATTGGTCAAGACCCAGCATCGCCATCACCTGATCGGTCAGTCCATCGAGGGTCAGACCACCCCGTTCCGGGCGATACCAGGTGACCGTCCAGCTCAGGGCGCCGGTCAACATTCTTCGGGTAATGAAAGGGTCCGCTCCAAGCTGGTGTTCCTTCGACAGCTGTTGAAGCGTAGACAACCACAGGTTTTCATAGATATCCCGCAACTCCAGCACTTCAGCCTGGGAGCTTTCCGAAAGACTGCGCCACTCATACACCAACACCGCCATGGCCTCTCCGGTCTGGCCGTTAATCGACTCCAGTTCTGCCCTGATCAGCGCCCGCAGTTTTTCTCTCGCTGAATCCGCCTGGTCGGCAGCGGCCTGCATCAAGGCGGTATTCAGCCGAATGGTCTCGACCATCACCGCCTTGAGAATTTCCTCCTTGGTGCGGAAATGGTGGAACAAGCTCCCTGACTGAATACCCACAGCCGCCGCCAGATCCCGCACCGTCGTGCGCTCGTAGCCTTTATCCCTGAACAGTCTTGCTGCTTCGTTTAACAGGCGCCCGCGGGCGCTGGAGGGATCAGACACAAGTTGCTCGGCAATGAGGGATTGCAGGATTGGGTTCTGGTTCACAAAGGCCATCCGGTTGTCTTGCTGGGACTTTTTATTCTACCCGAGATTTGCCTGTTTACAAACCAAGCGCTTGCTTGGTATTGTCGTTTCGATCGTTGGATAACCTCTCGCCAGTGCGGGTATCAGAACAAGGCCAAGAACATGTCAGACGCCAACAAAACCATCCGTATCGGTTGCTCCGCCGCTTTCTGGGGCGATACCGAAACCGCCGCTGCCCAACTGGTACGCCAGGGCAATATTGATTACCTGGTCGCCGATTACCTGGCCGAGATCACCATGTCGATCATGGCCGGCCAGAAGATGAAAGACCCGACTCAGGGCTACGCCCGGGATTTTGTGCAGACGGTGATGGCGCCTCTGCTCGGCGAGATAAAGGATAAAGGCATCCGGGTTCTGGCCAATGCCGGTGGAGTAAACCCGGTGGCTTGCCGCGATGCTCTGCAGGCCCTGTGTGAAAAGGCCGGCGTCGATCTGAAGATTGCGCTGGTGCTCGGCGATGATCTGTTGATGAAAAAGAAAAAGCTGGGCGATGCCGGCATTACTGAAATGACCACCGGTCAGCCCTTCCCCGCCATGATGGTGAGCCTGAACGCCTATCTGGGTGCGCCCGGCCTGGTGGCGGCCCTGGAACAGGGTGCCGACATCATTATCACCGGCCGTGTCGCAGACAGTGCGCTGGTGCTGGCGCCGCTGGTGCATGAATTCGGCTGGCGCTGGAACGACTACGACAAACTGGCCCAGGGCAGCCTGGCCGGGCATTTGCTGGAATGCGGCGCCCAGTCTACCGGCGGTAATTTCACCGACTGGGAACAGGTGGCTGATGGCTACGCCAATATGGGCTTTCCCATCGCCGAGGTCAGCGCCTCTGGCGATTTTGTGATGACCAAGCCCGAGGGCACCGGCGGCATGGTCAGCAGGGGCACTGTGGGCGAGCAGCTGGTGTATGAGATTGGCGACCCACGGGCTTACCTGCTGCCAGATGTAACCTGCGATTTCACTCAGGTGACACTGGAGGAAATCGACAAGGACCAGGTCCGGGTGTCCGGTGCCAGGGGACTGCCGCCGACAGACAGCTACAAGGTGTCAGGCACCTGGCCAGATGGATTCAAGTGCACAGTGACGTTCCTGCTGGCCGGCCTTGATGCCCGCGCCAAAGCACAACGAGTGGCGCAGGCTATTCTGGCCAGGACGTCAGCGATGTTTGCCGAGCGCGGCCTGCCGGATTATTCCGAAACCAGTATCGAATTGCTGGGCACCGAGACTACCTATGGCCCCCATGGCAAGGGCGACCAATGCCGGGAAGTGGTGGTGAAGATTGCCACCGCCCATCCGAAGAAAGAAGCCCTGGTGCTGTTTTCCAGGGAAATTGCCCAGGCCGCTACCGGTATGGCGCCTGGCATCACCGGTATTGTCGGCGGTCGGCCAACCGTGTGGCCGAAGATTCGTTTGTATTCCTGTCTGGTACCGAAATCGGAGGTAGCGGTTTCGGTGGATCTGGCTGGTGAGAAGTCTGAGGTGGAGGTAGCGACCGAAGGTGGTTTCAATCCGGGCGATCTCGCGGCTGAGCCGGAGTCCCGGATGGAGGTGGCAACGGATACCACAGTGCCGCTGCTCAAGCTGGCTTGGGCGCGGTCCGGGGATAAGGGCGATCACAGCAATATCGGGGTGATCGCGCGGGATCGAGAGTATGTTCCTTATATTGAGGCTGCGTTAACGGAACAGGCGGTGGCCGAGTGGATGGCTCATACGCTGAATCCTGAGTCCGGCAAGGTGACTCGCTGGTCTATGCCTGGGTTGCATGCGTTCAATTTCTTGCTGGAGCACAGTCTAGGTGGCGGCGGTGTGGCGTCGCTTAGAATTGATCCGCAGGGTAAGGCGTTTGCTCAGCAGTTGCTGGAGTTTCCAGTGCCTGTGCCTTCGAATCTGGTTCCTCAATGAATGTATTAACCCCGGTTCTGGGGCAAGAGCCCCGACAGGGCATTACTTCCCTGAGCTTGGGTGCAAGCGCCCACCGGGGTACAGCCTTCCGGGACACGCCGTAAATACGTCCGTGTAGGCTTGAGCGCAGCTTCCCTGCTGCGCACGGTCCCGGAAGGCTGTACCCCGGCGGAGCGCCCGAACGTTTTTCGTGGATTCTTTGGATTGGAATAGGGAATTTTGTATGAGTTATCAGTCTGTTCTTCGCCCGGGCTTGTTTGAAGGCCAGGTTTTTATTGTCACCGGTGGCGGTTCGGGGATTGGCCGCTGCACGGCTCACGAACTGGCGGCGCTCGGTGCCCGGGTTGCGCTGGTGGGTCGTAAGCAGGAGAAGGTAGACGCGGTTAAGGCCGAAATTGAGGAAGACGGCGGTATTGCCAGCGCCCATGCCTGCGATATTCGCGAGGAGGAGTCGGTCAAGACCACGGTGAAGGCCATTATTGAGACCCACGGCGGTCTGAACGGGGTGGTGAACAATGCCGGCGGGCAGTTTGCGTCTCCGTTAACAGGCATTAACCAGAAGGGGTGGGAAACCGTGGTGCGCACGAACCTGACCGGCGGTTTTCTGATTTCCCGGGAGGCCTATACCCAGGCCTTGAGTAAAACCGGCGGTTCGATTGTGAACATTGTGGCGGATATGTGGGGTGGTATGCCTGGCATGGGCCACTCAGGGGCCGCACGGGCCGGGATGGTGAATTTTACCCAGACGGCCGCGGTCGAATGGGCGCCGTCCGGGGTTCGGGTGAATGCGGTGGCGCCGGGGTGGATTGCGTCCAGCGGGATGGACAACTACCCGACCCATATGAAGTCGTGGATTCGCAGCCTGGCGGATGCGGTGCCGATCAAGCGGATGGGTACAGAATCAGAGGTGAGTTCGGCGATCTGTTTCCTGCTTAGCCCGGGCGCGGCGTTTATCAGTGGTGATTGTCTGCGGATTGACGGCGCGGCGTCCCAGGGTGGGCGTGTGTGGCCGATGCCGAAGGCGCAGAATAACGAGCCCTATAACGGTTTCCATCGGGCGGTAACGCCGAAAGTGTTGAGTGACGACTGAGGATTTCCCATGCAGGTACTGGAAACAACAATAAGCCCCCAGTCCGACGAGTTCCGGGCCAATGTCGAGGCCATGGAAGCGCATATCTCGACTTTCCGGGATGTGGAGCAAAAGGTTCTGGACCTGGCGGAATCGGCCCGGGAGAAGTTTACCAAGCGAGGCAAGCTGCTACCGCGGGATCGCATCAATCGGTTGCTGGATCGTGGCAGTGAGTTTCTGGAGCTGTGCTCCCTGGCCGGTTACAAGATGCATGATGACAAAGACGGTTCCATGGCCGGAGGCGGGATTATTGCCGGCATCGGCAGAGTAGCCGGAGTACGCTGCCTGGTGGTCGCAAGCAACAGTGCCATCAAGGGCGGAACCATTACTCCCGCCGGTCTGGACAAAACCCTGCGACTGCAGCAGATCGCCATGGAGAACAAATTGCCGGTGGTATCGCTGTCAGAATCCGGCGGCGCCAACCTGAACTATGCCACCGATATCTTCGTGCTGGGCGCCCGGGGCTTTGCGAACCAGGCCCGGATGTCTGCAGCCGGTATTCCACAGGTAACCGTCGTCCATGGCAACGCCACTGCCGGCGGGGCCTATCAACCGGGCCTGTCGGATTACGTAATTACCGTACGCGAGCAGGCGAAGATGTTCCTGGCCGGCCCGCCGCTTTTAAAAGCCGCGACCGGTGAGGTCGCCACCGATGAGGAACTGGGTGGAGCAGAAATGCACGCCACCGTTGCCGGCACCGCCGAATACCTGGCGGAAGACGATGCGGATGGCATCCGCCAGGCCCGGGAGATTCTGGGCGCCCTGCCCTGGAACGAAAATCTGCCACTACGCCAGGAACCACAGTGGGATGAGCCGCTGTATCCGGCGGAAGAGCTGCTGGGCGCAATTCCTTCCGATGCCAAGAAACCCTACGACGTGCGCGAGATCCTCGCCCGCATCGCCGACGGCTCTCGATTCCTGGATTTCAAGAACGATTACGACAGCCAGACGGTGTGCGGCACCATCCGGATTCACGGCCACAGTGTAGGTATTATCGGCAACAACGGTCCGATCACCCCTGCCGGCTCCACCAAGGCTGCGCAGTTTATCCAGCTTTGCGATCAGGCAGGCACGCCTATTCTGTTTCTGCATAACACCACCGGATTCATGGTCGGCACCCACTCCGAACAGAACGGCATCATCAAACACGGGTCGAAGATGATTCAGGCCGTGGCCAACTGCCGGGTACCAAAACTCGCCGTGGTGGTGGGCGGTTCCTACGGCGCCGGCAACTACGCCATGTGCGGCCGGGGCCTGGACCCGAGATTCATCTTCGCCTGGCCCAACAGCCGCACCGCCGTCATGGGCCCCGCCCAGGCCGGTAAGGTGATGCGCATCGTGGCTGAAGAAAAACAACGCAAAAGCGGTATCGAGCCGGACGAAAAGACCCTGTCGTTCCTGGAACAGGCGACCGCCAAAAAGCTGGAAGACGGCTCCACCGCCCTCTACGGCACTGCCAGACTCTGGGACGACGGCCTGATCGATCCGCGGGATACCCGCCGTGTCCTGGCCATGGTGCTTTCCGTTTGCCGTGAAGCCGAACAACGACCACTGCGACCCAACGTTTACGGCGTCGCCCGTTTCTGATTTCCACACTGATTTACCGGGAGAACAACAATGAAATTCACAGCCGAACACGAAGCCCTCAGAAAGACCGTCCGTGATTTCGTCGAAAAGGAAATCAATCCGCACTGCGATGAATGGGAGGAAGCCGGCGAGTTTCCCATTCACGACCTGTTCAAGAAACTCGGCAACCTGGGCCTGCTGGGCATTCAGAAGCCGGAGGAATACGGCGGCATGGGTCTGGATTACAGCTACAACCTCGTGGCTGCTGAAGAACTGGGCATGGCCAAGTGCGGCGGTGTTCCGCTGGCCGTGGGCGTACAGACTGACATGTGCACTCCCGCGATTGCGCGCTTCGGTTCCGATGAACTGAAACGGGACTTCCTGGCCCCGGCTATTGCTGGCGATATGGTGGGCTGTATCGGTGTGAGTGAAGTGGGCGCAGGCTCCGATGTGGCCGGCCTGAAAACCACGGCTAAGAAAGACGGCGATGACTACGTCATCAACGGCTCCAAGATGTGGATCACCAACTCCCCGAAAGCGGATTTCATGTGTCTGCTGGCCAACACCAGCGACGACAAACCCCACAAGAATAAAACCCTGATGATCGTGCCCATGAACACACCGGGCATCACTTTCAGCCCGCACCTGAACAAGCTGGGCATGCGTTCGTCAGAAACCGCCCAGGTGTTTCTGGACGACGTGCGAATTCCCCAACGCAACCGCATCGGCGCAGAAGGCACCGGCTTTATGATGCAGATGCTGCAGTTCCAGGAGGAGCGCATGTGGGGGGCCGCCAACGTAATCAAGGCCCTGGAAAACTGTGTCACGCAGACCATTGAATACTGCCGCGAGCGCAAGACCTTTGGCCAGCCGCTGATCGACAACCAGTACATTCATTTCCGCCTGGCGGAGTTACAGACCGAAATCGAAGCGCTGCGCGCGCTGACCTATCAGGCCTGTGAGCTGCACATTGAGGGCAAAGATGTCACCAAGCTGGCGTCGATGGCGAAACTGAAGGCCGGGCGTCTGGGTCGAGAAGTGACCGATGCTTGCCTGCAGTTCTGGGGTGGCAACGGTTACATGTGGGACAACCCCCTGTCACGGGCTTACCGCGATGTGCGGTTGGTCTCCATCGGCGGCGGTGCCGACGAAATCATGCTGGGCATCATCTGCAAGCTGATGGGCACCTTGCCTGGAAAGAAACGCGACTGACGCTGTGCAAGGCCTTGTGGGCAGGCAGGGCTTGGTGGAGGGCCATGAGGCGGGGATCCCTTTTCGGGACACGCCTACAAGCACATCCATGTGGGCTCGTTTCGGGCCGTCCATGGCCCTCAACGGTCCCGAAAAGGGATCCCCGCCTCATAGCCCCGAACATTTTACGTGGAGTCCTTTTATGGAACAGCAGCTACCACATTGCGAAACCCTGATTCTCGAAAAACAGGGCCCTACCCTGTTCATCACCATCAACCGCCCGGACGTCCGCAACGCTATGAGTCTGCAGATGGTCGCTGAACTGTCCACCATCTTCAGCGAGATCGAAAACGACATCAGCATCCGCGCCGCCGTCATCCGCGGCGCAGGTGGACATTTCTGCGCCGGCGGCGATATCAAAGACATGGCCGGCGCCCGGAGCCAGAAAGCCGGCGAAGGCCGCGATGACCCGTTCTACAAACTCAACCGCGCCTTCGGCCAGATGATCCAGCAAGTCAACGAATCCTCCAAAGTCGTCATCGCCATCACCGAAGGCGCCGTCATGGGCGGCGGCTTCGGCCTGGCCTGCGTCTCCGACCTGGCCATCGCCGGCCCGACTGCCAAATTCGGTATGCCGGAAACCACCCTCGGCGTCATCCCGGCCCAGATCGCCCCGTTCGTTGTCGAACGCATCGGCCTGACCCAGGCCCGTCGATTGGCGCTGCTAGGTTTGAGAATCGACGCAACGGAAGCCTGCAAACTCGGCATCGTTCACCAGGTTGCGGAATCCGAAGAACAGCTGAGCGCCATGCTGAATCAGGCCCTGGAACGGATACGCCTGTGCGCCCCCAATGCCACGGCAGAAACCAAGGCCCTGCTGCATCGGGTGGGACATGAAGCCATGGCCGGTTTACTCGATGACGCCGCTGAAAAATTCGCGGCCGCCATCCGGGGGCCCGAGGGCACGGAAGGCACTATGGCGTTCATGCAAAAGCGTGAGCCCAAGTGGGCAGAGCTCCCCAATCAATAACAACTAAATAATGTCTATTGACCGTAGTTGGGCAGACTCCGACAAGGTTCGGGGAGCGCCACTGGCAGGGTGGGCTTCCGGAAAATGTCGGAGGCCATGGATGGCCGGAGAGAAGCGCACATGGACGTGCTTGTAGCGGTTTTCCGGAAGCCCACCCTGGTGGTGGTGCGGACGAGCACCCAACCCAGGCGGCAAAGTAACCAGATAGGTAACGCGTATGCTAAAAAAACTTTTAATCGCTAACCGAGGCGAAATCGCCGTAAGGGTCATCCGTACAGCCAAGGCGCTGGGCTACCGAACCGTTGCCGTCTACTCCGAAGCCGACGCCAACGCCCTGCACGTTGAACAAGCCGACGAAGCCGTCTGCATCGGCCCGGCACAGGTTGCCGCGTCGTACCTCAACGCCGACGCCATCCTCGATGCCGCAAGGAAAACAGGCGCCGACTGCATCCACCCGGGCTACGGCTTCCTCTCTGAAAACTCCGGCTTCGCCAAAGCCGTCAAACAGGCCGGCCTCACCTTTGTAGGCCCTCCCGAAAACGCCATTGAACTCATGGGCAGCAAACGCCGCTCGAAAATCGCCATGCAGGAAGCCGGCGTGCCCGTAGTCCCTGGCTACGAAGGCAACAACGCTAGTGATGATGAACTCATCGCCGCAGCCCAGGACATCGGCTACCCCCTCATGCTCAAAGCCTCCGCAGGTGGCGGTGGCCGGGGCATGCGCCTGGTCGAGAGCGAGAGCGAGTTGGCCGACAACATTAAAAGGGCCCGCTCAGAAGCCAAACAGGCCTTCGGTGACGACGAACTGATCATCGAAAAAGCGGTCATCGAACCCCGGCACGTGGAAATCCAGGTTTTCGCAGACCACCACGGCAACGCCGTTTACCTGGGCGAGCGGGACTGCTCCGTACAGCGCCGGCACCAGAAAGTGGTTGAAGAAGCGCCCTCACCTTTTGTCACCCCGGAACTGCGTAAGGCCATGGGCGAAGCTGCTGTCAAAGCGGCCCTGGCCTGCGGTTACGAGGGCGCCGGTACCGTGGAATTCCTGGTCGACAAAGACCGCAATTTCTACTTCCTGGAAATGAACACTCGCCTACAGGTAGAACATCCGGTCACCGAACTGATTACCGGCCAGGATCTGGTGGCCTGGCAGTTGATGGTCGCTGAAGGCCGCCCGCTGCCTCTGGCCCAGGATAACATCCAACTCAATGGCCACGCCATCGAAGTGCGACTTTACGCCGAAGACCCGGCCAGTGGTTTCACCCCGCAAACCGGTACCCTGCACCAGTTCACCCCGGCCGAAGGCGAAGGCCTGCGGTTTGATACCGGCGTGCGCTCCGGTGACGTGGTCAGCCCCCACTACGATCCCATGCTGGCGAAAGTCATCGCCTGGGGCCAGAACCGGGACGAAGCCCGTCGCCGCCTGATCCGGGCGCTGGAAGACACCACAGTCTTTGGTGTGACCACCAACCGCCATTTCCTCAGCCGCATCATCGCCGATGACACCTTTGGTGCCGGTGAAGCCACCACGGCCTTCCTGCAGCAGGCCTTCAAGAATGATCCGTCACTGGCGCCCCAGCCGCTCACCATCCGCGAGCTGGCCCTGAGCGCCTGCGCATTGAGCCTCGGCCAATCCGCCCAGAAAGGCTGGAGTAACGCCCCCGCCACCGTCATGCCGATGAAGCTTGAGGCCCGGGACGAAACCGTGGAACTGCTGGTTCGGCACAGTGGCCACAAACTGCTGGTGGCCCACGGCGAAGAACACTATGAATTGCAACTGCAAAGCCAGGAACCAGGCCTGCTGTGCATTATCGACAACGGGGTTCGTCAGCGGTGCCAATACTACCGGAGCGGAGATTCCCTATATTTGCAGGCGTTCGGCCGTTCCTGGTGCGTTCGGGATATTACGCACCAACCCGCCCAAGGTGCCTTGGGCACCGGCAGCGGCAAGGTCCAGGCCACTATGGACGGTGCCATTATAGATGTACTGGTGGCAGAGGGAGATCAGGTGGGACAGGGCCAGACCCTGGTGATTCTGGAAGCCATGAAAATGGAGCATCCGGTTAAGGCGGATCGCACGGGCACCGTTGGCCAGTTGCTCGCCCGCAAAGGAGACCAGGTCAAGCGTGGCCAACTTCTGGCAGACGTGCAGTCCACTGAGGAGGCAGAATCATGAGCCGGCTACAGCAGCGCACAGTGTTTATAACCGGCGGTAGCCGGGGAATCGGCCGCGCTATTGCCCTGGCCTGCGCCCGGGAAGGCGCCAACGTGGTCATTGCAGCGAAAACCGATACCCCGCATCCGAAACTACCCGGCACCATCCACACGGTCGCTGAGGAAATTCGCAACGCCGGAGGCCAGGCGCTACCGCTGGTACTGGACGTGCGGGATGAACGACAGGTCCGCCAGCGAATCGACGAAGCCGCCGGTTATTTTGGCGGTATCGATGCCCTGGTGAACAACGCCGGGGCGATACGCCTGACCGGTGTCGAAAACCTGAAAGTGAGCCGATACGACCTGATGCATCAGGTCAACGCCCGGGCCGTATTCACCTGCAGTCAGGCGGCCCTGCCCTGGCTGAAGGAATCCGGCGGCCACATTCTCAGCCTGTCGCCGCCGCTGAACCTGAATACCCGGTGGTTTTCCCAGTACGGGCCCTATACCACCACAAAATACGGAATGACCATGCTCAGCATGGGCATGGCCGAGGAGTTCCGAC
This sequence comes from Marinobacter sp. RI1, assembly GCF_041155085.1. Classification (NCBI taxonomy): domain Bacteria; kingdom Pseudomonadati; phylum Pseudomonadota; class Gammaproteobacteria; order Pseudomonadales; family Marinobacteraceae; genus Marinobacter; species Marinobacter sp. RI1. The sequence goes on along the minus strand of NZ_AP031605.1, from coordinate 1,707,275 downwards.
GCTTTGGCATTGCCGTGAACTGCCTGTGGCCAAAGACTCTGATTGCCACTGCCGCCATAGAACACGAAGTGGGCGGACCTCAATTGATGGCGCAGGGACGAAAGCCGGAAATCATGGCCGATGCCGCGGTCAGCATACTGTCCCGCAGTGCGGACGAACTGACCGGGCAAGCGCTGATTGATGAGGATGTACTTCGTCAGGATGGCGTGAAGGACTTCGAACACTACCGGTATGCCGCAGGCGACAAGCCACTGCTGCCGGATCTGTTCCTGGATTAGCCGCGGAGCAATGGGTTGGTCCGCGGTTCAAAACCTACAAAGACAATGACGACTGAAACGGACGCACCATGAGCCAAGACATCGTAACCGCACGCGACATCATGCGCAGCCTGCCCACGGTTCTGAAAAAATTTCCCTTCGTGGCAAAAGGGCTTTACTACTACCGGGTAAAGGACGACAAAAAAGAGCTGACCCTTGGCAAGCTGGTAGAGCGCAACGCTGACAAACACCCCACGCGCCCTGCCATTCTATTCGATGATCGCAGCATTACCTGGGCAGAACTGGATGCCTGGAGCAATCGAATTGCCCATTACCTGAAAGATCAGGGGCTGGTAAAGGGCGATGCCATTGCGGTACTGCTGGAAAACCGACCGGAACTACTGGCGACCGTGGTTGGCGCAGCCAAGGTCGGCGTGGCCTGCGCCATGCTGAACACCTCCCAGAAAGGCAAAGTGCTGGCCCACAGTATCAACCTGATCGAGCCACGACTGCTGGTGGTTGGTAGCGGACTGATCGACAATGCCGAGTCGGTTCGTGGAGAGGTTCAGCTCCGGCACACGCATCCCCTGCTCTACCTGCATGACGGCAACACTCTGAACACCTTTGGTGACGCGCCGGAGGGCTACGTCAATCTGGCCCTGGAAGTCAGCCGCCGACCCTCAACCCGCCCGGTCCTGAGCAACCCGGTAACCATGGGCGATACCGCCGTGTATCTTTACACCTCAGGCACCACAGGCCTGCCCAAGGCGGCGCCCGGTTCACATCGCAAATTTATCAAAGCCTACGGCGGCTTTGGCATGCTCTCCCTGGCCATGGAACCGGAAGACGTTCTGTACTGTACACTACCGCTGTATCATGGCACCGCCCTGCTGGTGTGCTGGGGCTCGGTCCTCGCCGGTGGCTCTGCCATCGCCCTGCGCCGAAAATTCTCCGCCAGCGCCTTCTGGGACGACGTCCGCCGCTACAACGCCACCACCTTCGGCTACGTGGGCGAGCTGTGCCGCTACCTGCTGAATCAACCTCCCGGCAGCCAGGACCGCAACCACGGCCTGACCAAAATGATCGGCAACGGCCTGCGCCCCTCCATCTGGAAAGAATTCAAGGAACGCTTTGGCATCGACAAAGTGGCTGAACTGTATGCCTCATCAGAAGGCAATATCGGCTTCAGCAACTTTTTCAACATGGACAACACCGTGGGCTTCTCCACCGCGCCCTACAAACTGGTCAAGTACCACGAAGGCACCCGGGACCCGATCCGCAACGACAAGGGCCGTCTGGAGGAAGTGGAAAAAGGCCAGCCCGGCCTGTTGATCGGGGAGATCAACAAGAAGTGGGCATTCGAGGGCTACACCCAGAAGGAAGCCACCGAGAAATCCATCCTGCGCGATGGTTTCAAGAAAGGCGATGCCTGGTTCAATACCGGTGATGTATTAAAAGAAATCGGCTGCCGTCACCTGCAGTTTGTCGATCGCATGGGCGACACCTTCCGCTGGAAGGGAGAGAACGTGTCGACAACGGAGGTGGAAAATATCATTGATGGCTCCGGCATGGTGGAGGAAGCCATTGTGTACGGTGTCGAGATTCCCAAAACCAACGGCAAGGCGGGCATGGTAACGCTGGTGCCTCAGTCCAATGGTTCGTCCTTCGATATCAACAAGCTGTTTGACTATCTGCAGGAGAATCTGCCGGCCTATGCGGTGCCGGTGTTTGTGCGGGTGACCAATGCCATCGAGAAGACGGGAACGTTCAAGTACCGGAAGGTGGACATCCAGAAGCTCGGCTATTCTCTGGAGCGGTCGGAAGACGATGTGTACGCCTGGCTGCCCGGTTCGTCCGGTTATACTTTGCTGACTCCGGAGCTAGTCTCGGATATTGATTCGGGGGATGTTCGGTTTTGATCCTGACTTTTGGAGAGGGGCCTCATAACCTAGCCTGCAACGCTTGGTGACAGTGAGTACGGGGTGCCCCTCCCAAAAACCGCTACAAGCACATCCATGTGCGCTTCTCTCCGGCCATCCATGGCCTCCGACATTTTTGGGAGGGGCACCCCGCACTCACTTCCGAGCCAAGGAGTGATAGTCAGTTTACTGAAAAACCTAGCTTTTCTCCCTGACTATTACTGTGAAGCTGACCGGCCGTGATGGGGAACGCTTCCAAAAAATTTTGAGGGCCATGGATGGCCCGAAATAAGCGCACATGGATGTGCTTGTAGCGGTTTTTTGGAAGCGTTCCCCAGCGCGGGCCACACCGAAACCTAAAGGCTAGGAGGGAGGCTATCCCTCAGGCTCCAAGAACTATTCTTCAACCCGCAAAACGATCTTGCCAGTGGCCCGACGCCCCGTGAGTGCCCCAAGCGCCGCCGCATATTCCTCGAACGGGAACACTTCGCTGACCTTGGGATCGATCTTGCCGTCGGCATACATCTGCAACAGCTCCATCATGTTCTGGGCGCTGGTCTGCGGCTCGCGCTGGGTGAAACTACCCCAGAACACGCCTACCACAGAACAGCCCTTGAGCAGCGTCAGGTTCGCAGGAATCTTGGGGATATCCCCTGCGGCAAAGCCGATCACCAGATGGCGGCCGTTCCAGCCCATGGTGCGCAGGGCCTGTTCGGTGAAATCTCCGCCGACCGGGTCATAAATGACATCCACACCTTTGCCCTTCGTCAGTTTCTTCACCGCATCTTTCAGCGATTCCTCGGTGTAGTTCACCAGTTCATCAGCACCGGCCTCCCTGGCCACCGCGAGTTTTTCAGCAGAGCTGGCCGCCGCGATCACTTTCGCGCCCATAGCCTTGCCCAGCTCCACCGCCGCCAGGCCGACGCCGCCGCTGGCGCCGAGTACCAGCAGGGTTTCGCCGGGCTGCAGGTTGCCTCGCTGTTTCAGCGCATAATAGGAGGTGCCATACACCATCATGAAAGCCGCTGCTTTCTCATCGGACATAGAGTCCGGAATTGGCAACAGGTTGGCTTCCGGAGCAACCACTTCTTCGGCAAACGCACCCCAGCCGGTCAGAGCGGCTACCCGGTCTCCGGGTTTGAAACGGCTGACTTTCTCGCCCACTTCAAGCACTTCACCGGACAGTTCGCCACCGGGGGAAAACGGCATGGGCGGCTGGAACTGGTATTTGCCCTGAATGATCAGGGTGTCCGGGAAGTTCAGGCCTGCAGCCTTGACCCGGATTTTTACGCCGCTGCCTTTTACGTCCGGGCTGGCAATGTCTTCGATAACCAGATTCTCTGCCGGACCATATTCTTTGCACAGAATGGCTTTCATGGTTGCTCCTGGGCTGTCTGTCTTACCCTGATGACGTCAGGGCGGGTCTGATTTGATGTTGTAATTGACCCGGATCAAGCTAAACGCACAGAGCCCGTGAAGCAAATCAAGGCTGCTTATTCATGGCAATAAGCCCGGCTGATAAGCTGGCGAATTCAGAACAGTACAGCGCCCGCTACCACGGCGACGATGATCATCACACCGGCGGCCAGAAGCCCATACCTGACGCCGGTAGACAGGGTTTGTGAGTGTTGAACCCGGGCTGGGCTGTCCTCGTCGTGATTGACCAGTTTCTGGTCTTCGCTAGAGCGCCGAATCAGGCCAATCATTTCCTCACACTGGTGGCTGGAGAACGTCGCCGGGTTGAAGTCCGGTAACTGGTGCTTGTCCAGAAAGGCCTGCACGTCGGATGACAGGGGTACATATTTCATCGACCAGTTGGAGAAGGTCGGGACGTCCAGCGGCTCTTCAATCAGCATGCGGATATTGCGGTGGCGAGAGTCCTGGCGGATTCGCTCGAAGGTTTCCCGGACAAATTCTTCCTCGCCCTCAAGGTACTGGAAAAACCGGTTGTCGCCATAATACAAGCCACCAACCAGGCCTGCCCGACCGTTATTTCTTCGGGACACCATGAGAATTCTGGCCACGTGGGGTTCGACACCCTTTTCCAGGGGCTGGGCTTCAAACGTTGCTTCGCTGGCGTAGGCGAGTCGCATCAGGGCCATATTGCAGTACTCCGGATCAATCAAACGGGAAACAAGGCAGTGATACGCGTAACTGTCGCGCAACAGATCACATTGGCCGAATCGGCCATCAACGCCTGAAGATGAATCCCGGGACGAATTCCGCTATTCTTCCAGCCTTTCACCCACGCCCCGGACCGAATTTCGTCAAATCAGAGCTGCCCCATGTTTGACATCATCTATACTCTTGAAATGATTGGCGTTGTGGCGTTTGCCATTTCCGGCATGATCGTCGCCCGGTCCAAAAACATGGATCCGGTGGGTGTTTTTGCCATCGGTTTTATTACCGCTCTGGGTGGCGGCACATTGCGGGATCTGATCATGGACAATCACCCGCTGTACTGGATCAAGCACCAGGAGCAGCCGATTATGATCCTGGCCATGGCAATCGTGTTCAGCTACTGGAGCCGGGCCCATTCCCTGAAAGAATCGAGAATCGTCTTCCCGGACGCCATCGGCCTTGGCATTTTTTCCATTCTCGGTGCGCAACTGGCTCTCGATCTGGGCCACTCCTGGTTTATCGCTTCCATGCTGGGTGTAATGACAGGCTGCTTCGGCGGCGCCCTGCGTGACACCCTGTGCAACGAAGTTCCCTTTATTTTCCGCAAGGACCAGATCTACGCCTCTATCGCCTTCGCCGGTTGCTGGCTGTACTTTGTGTGCCAGTGGTTGCTGGAGAGCGAATCCATGGCGCTGACTATTGGCCTGCTGTTTATCGTGATTGTTCGCATGCTCGCGGTGCGCTTTGATATCCGCCTGCAACGAGACCAGATGCTGAACTGAACTCTGAATCATCCCTTGGCGTGAGGCGCCTGAGCCGGTAACATTGCCGTTTTTTCACCCAATTCACGTTTTCCGCACGCAAACTGACTTTCAAACTCCCTAATCCAGGCATTCTAGAGGCAGACCCAAGTCATGCTTGAACGACTGTTCCAACTCCAGGCCCACGGCACCACTGTCCGTAAAGAAGTGGTAGCTGGCATTACCACCTTCCTGACCATGGCCTACATCATCGTGGTCAACCCCAGCATCCTGTCGTCCACCGGCATGGATTTCGGAGCCGTTTTCGTGGCTACCTGTCTGGCCGCAACCATCGGTACGCTGATTATGGGCCTCTGGGCAAACTATCCAATTGCCCTGGCCCCCGGCATGGGCCTGAACGCTTTTTTCTCGTTCACGGTCGTCGGCAGTATGGGATACAGCTGGGAAGTGGCGCTGGGCGCTGTCTTTCTCTCCGGGTTTATTTTCTTCATTCTGAGTGTGGTCAAGATCCGGGAATGGATCATCAACAGCATTCCGATGTCCTTACGCTTTGGCATTTCCGCCGGCATCGGATTCTTTCTTGCTCTGATCGCACTGAAAAACGCCGGCATCGTGGTAGATAACCCTGCGACCCTTGTGGGTCTGGGCGACATCAAAGTGGCTGAGAGCCTGCTGTTCTTCGCAGGATTCGTACTGATCTGTGCACTTTCATTCCGCAGAATCACTGGCGCCGTGATGATCGGCATCCTTGCTGTTACCGTGGCCGCCATGATGCTTGGCATGGTGGAATACAAAGGTTTTGTGTCTGCCCCACCCAGCCTTGCCCCCACCTTTATGCAACTTGATCTGGCCGGCGCACTGAATGTTGGCATGATCAGCATTATCTTTGCCTTTCTGTTCGTGGATCTTTTCGATACCTCCGGCACCCTGGTCGGAGCAGCCCAGCGTGGTGGATTGCTGGATAAAGATGGCAAGCTGCCCCGTCTCGGACGAGCTCTGATGTCGGATTCCGTCGCAACCATGTCAGGCGCAGCCCTGGGTACCTCAACCACCACCAGCTATATCGAATCAACCGCTGGCATTTCCGCCGGTGGTCGCACAGGACTGACGGCTGTTGTCGTGGCCCTGCTTTTCCTCGCCTGTTTGCTGCTGTCACCGATCGCGAGCATCATCCCTGCCTATGCGACCGCACCGGCCCTGTTCTACGTCGCCGTGCTGATGGCAAGCGGCCTCAAACTGATCGATTGGGATGACATCACCGACGCCGCACCAGCGATCGTCACGGCACTGACCATGCCGCTGACCTTCTCTATTGCAAACGGCATTGCCCTGGGTTTCATCACCTACGCCGTGATCAAGGCGTTGTCTGGCCGCTGGTCCGATCTTAACGCCAGCGTCGTTACCATTGCCGTTGTATTTGTTCTGAAATTCATGTTCCTGGACGCCGCCTGAGCGGCGCCCAGAGTAATCACCGGATCCGCCCATGGACTATTTTTCCGAGAGCATCAAGAAAGCCATCCGCACTGTGCCGGACTGGCCCAAACCCGGCGTCTCCTTCCGGGACATCACCACGGTCCTTCAGGACAAAACGGCATTTCGTAAACTGATCGATGCCTTTGTCCATCGCTACCATGGCCAGCACATTGATGCGGTTGCCGCCGTCGATGCCCGGGGCTTCATTATTGGCTCGGCGCTGGCCTACGAGCTGAATGCGTCTCTGGTACTCGTGCGCAAGAAGGGCAAACTGCCCTTCGACACCCTGGTGGAAGACTACGAACTGGAATACGGCACGGCTTCCGTCGAGCTGCACGAAGACGCTTTCAAACCCGGCGACAAGGTCATCCTGGTGGACGATCTGATTGCCACTGGCGGCACCATGCTGGCCGCAACCCGTCTGATCCGCCGTATCGGTGCTGAAATCGTAGAGGTCGCAGCCATGATTGATCTGCCGGATCTGGGTGGCTCACGCAAGCTGCAGGAAGAAGGTCTGCAGGTTTATACTGTCTGCTCATTCGAAGGAGACTGAGCGGAGGCGCCACCATGGGCGATTATCAGCATCACTGGAAAGATGGAACACCGGTTCATCTTCCCCTTGGCAAAATCGTTTGTGTGGGGCGCAACTACGCCGAACACGCCCGGGAGCTGAACAACCCGGTACCGGAAGAACCGCTGCTGTTTATCAAACCCTCCACCGCAGCGGTTCATATCACCCGCCCGCTGGTCTACCCCAGAGGCCAGGGTGCGGTGCACTTTGAAACCGAACTGGCCGTACTTATCGGCCGCCCCCTGACCAATGCCTCCGCCAGCGAAGTGGAAAGTGCCATTCTCGGTTATGGCCTGGCCCTGGACCTCACCTTGCGGGACGTGCAAAGCAGCCTGAAAGAAAAGGGACACCCCTGGGAGCGCGCAAAGGCCTTCGACGGCGCCTGCCCGCTTTCACCGTTCGTTGCCGCCGACCAACTTGCCAAGGGCAACCTGAACTTCACACTGGATATCGACGGCCAGCGCCAGCAGACCGGGAATACCGGCGACATGCTGAACCCGATCGTGCCCCTGATTGCTCATATGAGCACCCAGTTCACCCTGTTACCCGGCGATGTGGTGCTGACTGGCACGCCCAAAGGCGTTGGCCCGCTTGTCAGCGGCCAGACTCTGTCCCTGGAGCTGGAAGATGTGTTATTTGTGGAGACCACAGTGGTCTGAACGCAACACGGATACGGATATTCAGACGAGCTACAAACTTCCCGTAGAACAGGCACTACCATGGCCAGGAAACCCGTTACTTCACGCACAGGACGCTTCTTCAAACTCGCAGGCATGACCGCCACGGTGGCGGGCCAGTACGCCGGCCAGAGAGCGCGGCGCATGTTCCGCACCGAAAATGACGAAGGCGCCCAGAGCGAAAGCTACACCCGGATGGCCGGGCAAATTGCCGATACCCTGGGCGAGCTCAAGGGGGCGGTGATGAAGGTGGGGCAGATAGCCTCCCAGACCCAGGACTTCCTGCCCAAAGAATTCTCGGACGCGCTGGAAAAACTCCAGAAAGAAGCACCACCGATGCCATTCGAGGTGATTCTGGAACAGGTGGAAAGTGAGCTGGGCAAGCCGGTTGGCGAGCTGTTTGAATACCTGCAGGAAACACCCTACGCCTCTGCCTCCATCGGCCAGGTACACCGCGCCCGCCTGCACGATGGCACGGATGTGATCGTGAAAGTGCAATACCCCGGCGTGGATGAATCCTGCGACTCCGACCTCAAACAGCTACGACTGGCCCTGAAGCTCGGCGGCCTGCTGAAAATGCCCAAGGAGACGGTTGACCAGCTGTTCGGCGAAATCCGGGTGCGACTGAAGGAAGAGCTGGATTACGAGAACGAGGCGCGAAACCTCAAGCTGTTCCACGAATTCCACAAAGATCAGCCGTGGGTGATCATCCCGGAGGTGGTCGACAGCCATTCAACCCGTCGGGTCCTCACCCTGGGGCTGGTGGAGGGCGACCACGTCAGCAAGGTCACGCCGGAACACTACTCCCAGGAAACCCTCAACCTGATTGGCCACCGGATTTTCACGATCATGGCCGATCAGCTGTTCCGGTTCCAGTGCATTCACGGCGACCCTCACGCGGGCAATTTCGCCTACCGGCCGGATGGCACCATTATCATGTATGACTTCGGCTGCGTGAAGAAACTCAAACCGGAGATTGTCGAAGCCTACCGCAAAGCCTTGATCGCAGCGCTGGATGAGGACTACCAGGCCCTGGACCAGTACCTGATCGACCTGGGCGCTCGCGTGGACAGCCAACCGGCGGTCGATGAAGCCTATTACGCCATGTGGAGGGATATCCTGATCATCCCGTTCCTGAACGATGAGCCCTACGACTTCGCCGAGGCCGATATCCATAAACACGTGGCCGCCAAAACCAGCACGGTATTCAAATACCTGGATTACTTCAAACCACCGGTCGAGAGTATTTTCATAGACCGGATGATTGCGGGGCATTACTGGATGCTAAAACGCTTAGGTGTCCAGGCAGCATTCAGAAGTGAACTGGAGAAATACCTCCGAGGCTAACGCCAAGTTCACAAATAACGCGAAACCCACTCCCGCACCCCTTCCGAGGCCCCTTTGCGAATCACGCGTGCCCGGGAGACGGACGCAGGTTCGCCGGGATCAATCACCGTGATGGGCACATCAATGTCCACCTCGTAGACCAGCCCTGCCGCCGGATATACCTGCAGCGACGTACCCACAATCAGCAACTGATCTGCGGTGCGCACCACCTCTGCCGCCGCATCCAGCATCGGGACTTCTTCGCCGAACCAGACGATATGGGGCCGAAGCTGGGCACCGCGATCACAGGTATCCCCGGGATTGATGTCGTTGTAGCCGATGTCGTAAATGAGGTCCGGATAGGTGGAACTGCGGGCCTTGGTGAGTTCACCGTGCAGGTGCAGCACATTGCTCGAACCGCCGCGCTCATGCAGGTCGTCCACATTCTGGGTGACCACGGTCACCTGAAAACGGCTTTCCAGCTCCGCCAGCAAGCGGTGCGCAGGATTGGGCTGGACGGTTTGAAGTTGCCGCCTGCGCTCGTTATAGAACCTCAGCACCAGATCCCGGTTGCGCTCGAACGCCTCCGGCGTGGCCACGTCGTACACACTGTGCTGCTCCCACAGCCCACCGTTGTCCCGGAAGGTGGAGAGGCCGCTTTCGGCGCTGATTCCAGCGCCGGTGAGTACAACAATGTGCTCTTGCATCAGTCGAAGATCTTGCCCGGGTTCATGATGTTATTGGGATCGAACACCTGCTTGATACCGCGCAGGTAGGCAATTTCCGCCTCGCTGCGGGTGTACTGCAGGTAGGGTTTCTTGGTCATGCCCACACCGTGCTCAGCAGAGACACTGCCCTGATAACGCTCGACAATTTCAAATACCCACTTGTTCACCTGCTGGCATTTTTCGAAGAAATCTTCCTTCGCCATGTCCTCCGGTTTGAGGATGTTCAGGTGCAGGTTGCCGTCACCAATGTGGCCGAACCAGATGATCTCGAAGTCCGGGTAATGTTCGGTAACCACGTTGTCGATTTCCTGGAGGAAGCCCGGCACCTTGGAAACCACCACCGAAATATCGTTCTTGTAGGGAATTCGCGGCGCGATGGATTCGGAAATCCGCTCGCGCAGCTGCCAAAGGTTCTGTGCCTGGGTTTCACTCTGGCTGATGACGCCATCCAGCACCCAGCCTTCTTCCACACACTGCTCAAACAGTGCCATGGCATCGTCCATTACCTGATCAGAAACAGCCTCGAACTCCAGCAACGCATAATATGGCGCCTCGGTCTCGAACGGTGCCTGAACCTGGCCGTGGGCCAGTACATGCCCCATGGCCTGGTGAGAGAAAAACTCGTAGGCGGTCAGATCCAGTTTTTTCTGGAAAGCCTGCAAGACATCCATGGTGTTGGTGAGGTCGTTCAGGCCCAGCACCAGCACGGTCAGGTCATCCGGCTTGCGGGTAAGCTTCATGGTGGCTTCGGTAATGAAACCCAGGGTGCCCTCGGCACCGATGAACAGATGTCGCAGATCGTAGCCGGTGTTGTTCTTGGCCAGATCCTTGTTCAGATCCAGCACATCACCTTTACCGGTCACCACTTTCAGTCCGGCAACCCAGTCCCGGCTCATGCCCCAGCGAATGACCTTGATGCCGCCGGCATTGGTGGACAGGTTGCCACCGAGCTGGCTCGACCCGGCGGAGGCAAAATCCACCGGATAGTACAGGCCGTTTTCTTCGGCAAAGGTCTGCAGTTGCTCGGTCACCACCCCGGCCTGGCAACGTACGGTGCGATCACTGGCGTTGAAATCCAGAATCTGGTTCATGTTGTCGAACGCTACCACCACTTCGCCATTGGCGGCCACGGCGCCGGCACTCAGGCCGGTACGTCCGCCCGAAGGTACCAGAGCCACCTGATTGTCATTGGCAAACTTCACCAGCGCCTGCACCTGCTCCGTGGTTTTCGGCAGGACAATGGCCAGCGGCTTGGGCGGGTAGATTTTGGTCCAGTCCTTGCCGTAATTGTCCAGATCCGCAGGATCGGTGAGAACCTTGCCCGGGTTTTCGGAGGTGGCAACCAGCTCTTTAAGGGAAGCGATGATCTGTTCGGAACTCATGGATGTGTCAGTCTCTTCGAAGTTGGGCCAGGGCCTGTTCAGAGATCACTCACAAAGAATTGATTCAGGCAAACCGGCGCGCTGTGAAAATCTGCGTTTATGGTATCATACCGCCCCTGTTCTGTGAGCCAGGCCGACGATCCCTGGCTGCAGGTCATTTCACGTGACGAAAGGTTCGGAAGCAAGCCCATGTCAAATACGTCTCTCGAAAAGAGCAAAATCCGGATCCTGCTGCTGGAAGGCGTGCATCAATCTGCCATTGATACCCTGAATGCCGCGGGTTACACCAATATCGAGTATCTGACCCATTCATTGGGTGAGGAAGAGCTGATCGAGAAGATTGCCGATGCGCACTTCGTTGGTATCCGCTCTCGCACCCAGTTGACCGAGAAAGTATTTGAAGCCGCCAGGAAGCTGGTGGCTGTGGGCTGCTTCTGTATCGGCACCAACCAGGTTGACCTGCAGGCCGCGACCCGCCGTGGCGTGGCCGTGTTCAACGCGCCTTTCTCCAACACCCGTTCCGTGGCAGAACTGGTTCTGGCCCAGGCCATCCTGCTGCTGCGCGGCGTGCCGGAAAAGAACGCCAAAGCCCACCGTGGCGAGTGGCTGAAATCCGCCAAGAACAGCTACGAAATTCGTGGTAAGAAGCTTGGCATCATCGGTTACGGCAACATCGGCACCCAGTTCAGCGTGCTGGCCGAAAGCCTGGGAATGGACGTCTATTTCTACGACGTGGTTTCCAAACTGCCGATTGGTAACGCCACGCAAGTGGGCACGCTGCAGGAACTGCTGAACATTTCCGATGTGGTTTCCCTGCACGTACCGGAGACTCCGGCAACCAAATACATGTTCAAGGCCGAGCAGTTTGCCCAGATGAAGCCGGGCAGCATTCTGATGAACGCTTCCCGCGGTACCGTGGTGGATATCGACGCCCTGGCCGATGCGCTGAGCTCCGGTAAACTGCTGGGCGCGGCCATCGACGTATTCCCGGTGGAGCCCAAATCCAACGACGAAGAGTTTGTCTCGCCACTGCGCGAGTTCGACAACTGCATCCTGACTCCGCACGTGGGTGGCTCAACCATTGAAGCCCAGGAAAACATCGGGCGCGAAGTGGCCGAGAAGCTGGCCATGTACAGCGACAACGGCACCTCCGTTTCTTCGGTGAACTTCCCGGAAGTGGCGCTGCCGTCGCACCCGAACCAGCACCGCCTGCTGCACATTCACGAGAACGTGCCGGGCGTAATGTCGGAAATCAACCAGGTGTTCTCCGAAAACGGCATCAACGTCTGTGGCCAGTACCTGCAAACCAAGGAAGATATTGGTTATGTGGTGGTCGATGTGGACAAGGCCTACGGTGAGCTGGCGCTGGAAAAGCTCCGCCAGGTAAAAGGCACTATTCGCTGCCGCGTACTGTTCTGACAGACAGCTGCCTTCAAGAACCGGAGCATCCCCCTGGGAGCTCCGGTTTTTTTATGCCATTTCGGGCCACAACGCCGCATTTCAACAAAACTTCATGCTGCCGCCCTTGAGATTCGGCCATACGTAGCCATGCTGAAAAGTACCAGTCATTCAAACCGGGCCGGAACAGGCCCAGCATGGAGGTAATTATGTCCTTGAAGGAATCTCTGCAGAAGAAACTGGAAACCCAGACCGAGTACTGGAGCAAACAGATCGACAGCCTGCGTGCCGAAGCCGACGAAAAGATGGCCAAGGCAAAGGATGACCAAGCGGAAGCCGAAATTCAGAGAGAGTTTTCAGAGCGCATTCAGGCCGTTGAAGACCACATCGAGACTGCCCGAAGCAAACTGGGCGAACTCAAGGACTCCGGCGAAGATCAGCTGGAGGATCTGAAGAAGCGAATCGACGAATGGCTGCCGAGCAACACCAACTGATTGCGACAGCCAGAAAGCAAAAAGCCCCGGCATAAACCGGGGCTTTTTTTGTTGAATGCTGAGCAGGATATTACTGCATCGGCACCAGCGTCAGCTCAACGCGACGGTTCTGCTCACGACCAGCCGCCGTATCGTTGGAAGCAATCGGGTAGCGCTCGCCATAACCGGTGGCCCGGGTACGACGGGGCTCAATGCCCTGATTCAACAGGAAGTCACGGACAGAAGACGCGCGACGCTCGCTCAACAGCTGGTTGTAGCTGTCTGAACCGGTGCTGTCAGTATGGCCTTCAATCTGGATGATGGTTTTGTCGAACTCTTTCAGAACCAGAGCCACAGACTCAAGAGTGCCGGTAAAACCGGAACGGATGGTGGACTGATCCGTATCAAAGGTGATGTTACCCGGCATGATCAGGTCGATCTGGTCACCATTACGGACGACGCGAACACCGGTACCTTCCAGCTTCTGGCGCAGCTGGGCTTCCTGGCGATCCATGTAGTAGCCGATACCGCCACCCACGGCCGCACCGCCAGCGGCACCAATCAGTGCGCCTTTGCCACGATCACTGCTGCTGGAGGTTGCTGCGCCAATAGCAGCACCACCGATCGCGCCAATAATACTGCCCTTGGTGGCGTTCGAAGTTTTCTCTTCCCCGGTATACGGGTCATAGGTCATACAGCCACTCAGGCCAACAGTTGCTACCGCAAAGGCAAGAATTGTCTTTTTCACTGTCTTCTCCCGCTTCTGTAATCGTTGGTCCGGAGCTTTTGGCACTACAGCCACTGCTTACTCCGAGAATGTATCGATAATGGTATTGAATACCGTCGCCTGCAAATCCTGCGCTTCGTTCACAAGATGATGACGACCGTCCGGTATTCTTCGTTCCTTCACTGAGGAAAATTTATTCCGGATAATCCTCAGATTGTGCTGCCAGTCTACCGTCAGATCCTTCTCACCCTGCACCACGGTGACCGGAAAATCCACCGGCCTCGCCGACTCAATGTGCGGCACCCATTGTCGCAATGCAGTCACCCAATCGACATGAACCGCTCTTGCCTGCAACGGGTCGTGTTCCCGCAGGAACCGAAGAAAGCGGGTATCGCCACTGTTCGGGCCGAATACCCGTTTCCAGCGAGTCAGGAACGGTTTGACCAGACTGTGGAGAATCTTTGCCCCCAGCCAGCCCATAGGCCTTACCAGTGGCGCCAGCAACACCACTTTGCGGAACGCCGAGGACTCCCGGTTGTGGTGGTTCGACAGCAGGTAGTCAATCAATATTGCGCCACCCGTACTCTGCCCCACTGCGTACCAGGGCCCCCGAATCTTGTCCCTGACCTTCGCCATTACTTCCGACAGTACGGCCTGGTACTCCAGGAAACTGCCAATGGCGGCCGGCGTGCCACTCGACAATCCGTGCCCGGGCTGATCGTAGGCCAGAACATCGAAGCCTGCACCAAGACAGCGGTCAATCAATTGGGTATACAGACCCACATGATCAAAATAACCATGCAGAATGAACACCGTGCCTTTCGGGCTGGCGCTCTCCGGCAGCCGGAAGTAATGCACCATCACTTCATGCCGCTCGGCACAGATGTACCCCTGATGGTAGACCACATCCGGATGCTCAACCCAAAGATCAAGGCCATAGAACCGGCAATACGCCTCCATCTCGGAACTCAGTTCCCGGCTGGCGGACGGATCAAACGGTTCCAGACGGTCCAGCAGGGAATGTCTGTCCCAATTCGGTATTTCTATGGTATCTGTTTTCCAGTACACGTAGAGTTAAACGCCTGTCATGAATCCATAAATGCCAGTCATCCTAACGCATTCACAAGGGAGAACACAGATGTTCCAGCCGCTTCTTGAGGCCGGGTTGAGAGGGACCATGCACCGTTTTGTGAAGCCCGTCCTGTCCCGGGCGTTTCCGTTATCGGTGCAGCGCCGATACACCCGGGAAGCTTATCGAACATCCTACCCGCCTAAAGACGTCAGTTTCGCGTGGGAAGACCTGGGCGAGGTACCGGTTCTGCGCGCCTCCCCGAAAGACCGTTCTGGCGGCACCGTACTGTATTTTCACGGCGGAGGCTATGTTATGGGCTCTGCCGATACCCACCGGGGCATTGCCGGCCATCTGGCCAAATTCTCTGGCTGCGACGTACTGATCCCGGATTACCGGCTGGCGCCGGAGCACCCGTTTCCCGCCGCTCCAGACGATGCCGAAGCCGTATATCTGGCCTTGATCAACCAGGGAGTAAGCCCCGGCTCCATTGCCCTGGCCGGAGATTCCGCCGGCGGCGGTCTGTCGGTGGTACTGGCCATGCGATTGCGGGACCACGGTCATCCACTACCCTCATCCGTCACCTGCTTCTCGCCCTGGACAGATCTGTCAGAAAAGGATCTTTACACTCCGGAATGTGAACCGGTCCTGCACGCTGCCTGGACCTTCAAAGCCGCGAAAATGTATGCCAACGGCGTGCCTTTGACGCACCCGCTGGTGTCGCCTGTCTACGGCGACCTGAGTGGCCTGCCTCCCCTGCTGATTCAGGTCGGAAGCCAGGAAGTTCTGCTCAACGACGCCCGTCGATTAGCGGAGGCGGCCAAACAGGAACACGTGGAAACCACGCTGGAGATCTACAACAATCTCTGGCATGTATTCCAGGTGCACGCCGCGCAGCTTGACCGGGCCAGAGAAGCACTGGCCGTTGCCGGGCGCCACATCAGGCATCATCTTCAAGCCTGACGACACCCCGGATCAAAGCTTCCTTTCGAACCTTGGGCCAGCGCTTGACCTGCCATTCCAGTCGGGAGGCGCGGCTCCTGTCGCCGGCAGGTACATGGAACTCCAGGGTTAACGGCCCTTTACCTCTCAGGCTCCGGGCACCTTTAGGTGCCCCCGCCTGATGCTCGGCAAACCGCCGCTCCACATCTGTGGCAATTCCGGTGTAGAGGCTACCCGATGCGGTGCGAACAAGGTACAGATACCAGTTCTCAGCCATGGTTCAACGCCTGCTCCCGGTCACGGACTTTCTTCTGCTGCAGCCATAATCCCGCAATGATCAGCACCAGCCCGACGTAGGTCGAGGTGAGAATAACTTCGCCCAGAATGAAGTAGATAAACACCAGGGACAGAAAAGGCGAGATAAAAATCAGATTGCTCACTTTCGAGGTGTTTTCTGCTTTTTTCATGGCCTGGGACCACAGCACAAAGGCTATGCCCATTTCAAAAACGCCGACGTAAACCGCAGCGGCCATCGAACTCCCGACCGGCATGACCAACCCCGCCGTCTGCCAGCACACCAGCACAATGACCGGCAGTCCAAATAGAAAATTCAGAAACAGGCCTACCACCGGGTCCCGGGTATCCCGGGTGGCAATAATCCAGTAAGACGCCCAAACCAGCGTGCTGCCCAACGCCAGCGAGACACCGAGGGGGTCCGAGAATGAGAGCGAGGTTACGGCACCGCGGGTGGCGATCACTACCACTCCGGCGTAACACACCAACCCCGCCAGAATATCGATCCTGCGCAGTTTCTGCCCCAGAAACGGCACCGACAGATAGGCCAGCACCAGTGCCCAGGTGTAGTTCAGAGGCTGGGCCTCCTGGGCGGGCAGACGGTCGAACGCGCCAAACAGCAGAAAGTAATACAGACAGGGATTGATCAGCCCCATCAGCATGGACTGCAGGTATTGGCCCCGCCGCAAACGGAACACCAGTCCCCAGCGCCCCTGTAGCATGAGGATAGCCGCCATCACGACGATGGATGCGGTACAGGCCACCAGCAGCATCTGAACCGGCGCAAGATCCGCCAGTGACAATTTGAAGGCGGTAGCAACGGTCGACCACAGCAGCACCGTGGCAAGGCCGTACATCATGGCCTGTTTCTGATCAGTCATGCCCATGCTCCAAATCCGACTCCAGCCAGCGATACAGTGTTCTGCGATTAATGCCGAGTATCTGGGCCGCCCGGCGTTTATTACCATCAACGGCAGCCATGACCCGGCGCACGTAATCCTGCTGGAGCATCTCCAAGGTGGGCCATTCGGAAAGTTTCCCGGGCGAAGCGGCAACGGCAGCCTGAACAATCCCGCCCTGGCGCTTCCGGATGCGTTCGGGCAAATGCTCGGGCTGTATGGTATCGCTTTCACAAAAAGTGACCGCCCGCTCAATCGCACTGGACAGCTCACGCACATTGCCCGGAAACGGATAATCGCGGAGTATCCTTAACGTAACGTCACTGAACTTCAGGAACCCCCGGCTGTGACGACGTGCTGCCTCACCCAGAAAATGCATGGCCAGCAATTCAACATCCTCATCCCGCTCCCTCAGGGGAGGCACCGTTAACGACAGGGTTTCGAGACGATAATACAGGTCTTCGCGGAAATGGCCCTGCTCAACAGCCCGAAGCAAATCCACATGAGTTGCCGCCAGAATGCGAACATCCACCATTTCCTCATGGACAGCTCCCACTGGTTTGATGCAGCCCTCCTGCAACACCCGAAGCAGTTTGGCTTGCAGAGCCAATGGCATTTCACCAATCTCGTCCAGCAGCAAGGTGCCACCGTTCGCCTCTGCAAACAGCCCCCGACGGGCCTGCCGTGCACCGGTAAAAGCACCAGCCTCGTGACCGAAGAATTCACTTTCCATCAAGTCTCGCGGTATACCGGCACAATTCACCGCAAGGAACGGCCGTGCTGAGCGCTCACTTTGCTGGTGGATTGCCCTCGCAACCAGCTCTTTCCCGGTTCCACTTTCGCCATTAATCAGAACCGCGGCCTGACTGCGGGCAACCTGGCGAATGTCTGACCTGAGGCGATCCATCATCGCACTGCCGCCGATCAAGCCCATGCTTTCATCGCCGCCGCGCCCGGACTGATACTCCGCCAACTGCCGGTTCAGATCCGCCTGGGCCAGCAACCGTTTGATCTTTAACCGGAGATGATCCGTTGAGAGCGGCTTGGTCAGAAAATCATCAGCGCCGGCCTTCAAAGCATCGACCGCCTGGTCCACCGTCCCAAACGCGGTAATCACGATAAAGGGAATACCGGGATGCTCGGCCTGCTGAAGCGACAGAATCTCCAGACCGTCACCATCGGGCAAGCGCAGATCCGACACGATCAGGCCCGGGCGTTCGTCTGCCAGAGCAGTCCGCGCCTCGGCCACCATACTGACCCTGCGTACGCGGTATCCATCCACTTCCAACTCCTCCATCAGCAGTTGGCCAAGGCTGGCGTCATCTTCGACCAGCAGGATCGTGACAGGCCGGCTGCTCATTGCCCCACCTCTTTCGGAAAATACAGCGCCATACCACAACCACCCAACTCGCTATCAATCACCTCAACGGCCCCCCCGTGTTCTTTCATGACACTCTGAACCACTGCCAGCCCTAACCCCGTGCCTTCGCCAGCCGGGCGGGTGCTGAAGAACGGCTCGAAAACCCTGGCGTGATGCTCCGCCGGTATACCAGGGCCATCGTCCTCGACCCGGAACACCCAAAACTCCCCGGTCTCGCCGACAGAGAGCGCGACCTGTTCCCGGCCAGCCTGACACGCATTTCTCACCACATTCAGACACGCCAGGCCAACCCGGAGCGGCTCCGCCCGTGTCGGCATCGGCCTGTCAAAAGCGTCGGCTTGCAGCGAAACCGCCTGGCAGCGCCTGTCTTCACGGGCGCGGGTAACGACGTCCTCGAGAATGTCTGCCAGGTTTACGGGTCGCCGGGACTCGGGCACATGCCGGAAACAGTCCAGCAGTTGCTGGATAATCATGGTCATCCGGTCCACCTGATGTTCGATATCATCCAGATGCCGTTGCTGCTCCTGCTCCAGCCCGGCCCTGGCCAGAATGCGGGCCCGGCCCTGAATAACGTTCAGAGGCGCCCCCAGCTCATGAGCTACCCCGCCTGCGACCCGGCCAATCATCGCCACTTTCTCCTGGTATTCCAGCTGTTCTGCCAGGGCCCGTTCCCGGGCAATCCTGTCTTCGATTTCCGCCTCGGCCTCGGCCATTCGTTCGCCCAGAGCACGAATGCCCTGCTGAATCTGACGCAGCTCCTGTGGCCCTGCCTCCGATGTCTCCAACCGCCAGGCGCCCGGTTGCAGAGAAGCCATGCTCTCCAGCAAACGGTTCACATGTCGCCCCACGGTGCGGTAATGCCCCAGAACGACAACGAGGATGATGGTGGCCGCAATCATCGACCAGATCACCACTGCCCACCAACGGCTGGTGGCCACCAGATCATGGAAATCACTGCGTTGCCGCGTTACCTGCAACAAACCCTGAATCCGCCCGTCTTCCGCAACCAGCGGCGTGAACTGGGAAAACACCGACTCGCCATCCACCCAGCGAAACGCGCCCCCGAGCTCACCACTGGCGATTGCCTTTTCGGCGCTGGCGCTATTGGTGACATCGGAGTCAGCAACACCGAGACTGGCCACCCGGTCACCCCCGGCGTCAAACACCGAGGCCCCGGAAATGCGCCCGATCTGGAAGATGGATTTCAGGGATTCGCCCAGGACCAGTTCATCGCTTTCGGCCAGCGCCTTACTCACCGGCCCGCTGACCGCTCGCGCCACCAGTTCCAGGTCTTCACGAAGGCGATCGTTCAGAGCGCGCTCTACCGCCCCCATGCCAATGTAGATAGCAATGCCACTGAACAGCAGCAGCGGCACTACAATACTGAGCACCAACGTTAATTGCAGCGACCGGAACAGTGCTCCCACCCGTTTTCCCATAAACACCACTCTGCAGAAATGTCACAGCCTTTCTGCCACATGTGGCATTTTGCCACAAGACAGATTACTGAGCTTTAACCATAGAAAACCCATAAACCACTGTTTTTATTGACTTTATAGAGAAATTAAAACCTGGCACGGGAATCGCTACTGTCACATCGACATTCACAAGTTTGTGGCTGGACGACCGAGCCGGCCTCATTAAAACCAGGAGTAAAGCTATGAACAAACTGCTTGTATCCATCACCGCATCTCTGGCACTGCTGGCAACCGCACCGGTGATAGCACAACAGAACCCGGCCCCGGCCGAACAGGGCTCGGGTTACAGCAACCCCGCCGCCGCAGGCAGCCAAAGCACCAATTACAGCGATGCTGAGCTGAAACAATTCATTGAGGCACAATCCGGTGTTATGGAAGTGCGCGAAGAATACATCGAGAAGATCGAATCAGCCGAGTCTCAGCAGAAGGCCCAGGAACTGCAGATGGAAGCCAACGACGAGATGGTCTCGGTGATCGAAGACGTGGGTATCGATATCCCCACCTATAACGCCATTGCCACCGCCTATAGCAGTGAGCCGAAGGTACGCAACCGCGTTGACGCTCTGATGTAAATTTCCTGCCTCCGGTTCGTCGTCTGGCCCCGCTTCGGCGGGGCTTTTTTGTGGCTGTTCGTCTGGCGTTTACACATCGGCCTTTTCTCCTCGGTCTGTTGTGTTACCTTTTCCCTCTAGACTCAAATGCGCCGGATTCTGGAGCCCTGAATACAATGACCAAACGCCACCCGCTTCTCAGCTTCAGCCTCGTTGCCACTGCGGCAGTGATGCTGCTGACCGGCTGCTCCGACAATGGCTCCTCGTCAGCCGCGCAGAGTTCGGCGGACGGCAAACCAGAGTATCCGGTCACCTGGCGCTTTGCCCTGGAAGAGATTGAAGGCAGTGTTCAGCATCTTTACGCACAGCAGTTCAGGGAACAGGTCGAAGCGCTGTCTGCTGGAAGGATTGAGGTCGATGTCTTTCCTTATGGCTCTTTGGGCACCTCGGCCCAACTGACAGAACTGACTCGCAACGGCTCAGTCAACCTGGCCTTTGCCTCGCCCGGCCACCTGGCCGATACCGTTCCGGAAACCGGCCTTTTTAATCTTCACTTCCTGCTTCCGGAAGAACAGGAACCGGCCCGTCGCCTTCTGGAGGCGCCCGAGTTTATTTCCGCATTTGAACCGGCCTACCACAACGCTGGCCTGCAACTGCTGGGGTTCGTGCCGGAAGGCTGGATGACCTGGACGGCCAACAACCCCCTGAGAACCCCCGCCGATTTCCAGGGGTTAAGATTTCGCACCATGACCTCGGAAACCGCAGCAGAGGCTTTCCGAAGCTATGGTGCTGACCCCGTACAGACGCCTTTCGCCCAGGTATACAGCGATCTCCAGCTCGGCAACATCGACGGCCAGAGCAACCCGGTGTTTGCTATTGAGGAAATGGGGTTCCATGAAGTCCAGAACGTCATGACCATGGCCAGGGCCTCACGGTTTATCGCATCTGTTGTGGCCAATGAGGACTGGTTCGGAGGACTCCCCTCGCAGGAACGGAAATGGCTGGAGGAAACCATTGCACAGTTATCCGAGGAAGCCTGGACTCTCCAGGAGGACCTGAACAAGGAGCGGCTGGAGACCATACTGGAACAGGGCGGTATCCGGGTCGTACGGCTGACGGAAGATGAAAGGGCGGCCTTCCGCGATGCGAGCCTGCCCGCCCGGCAACGCTTTATCGAACTGACCGGAGAGAAAGGCCAGGCGCTGATTCAGCGGGCAACGTCGATTGCGGGTGACTGATCAGCCCTGCCCGGATCAGGCTTTCTGAGCCTGCAGATAAGGGTAGGAGACCATCGGGACACCCTCGTCACCACAGATCTCCGCGGCCCTTGCGGTCAGGTCTGAAATGAAACGCGCCTGCTCTCTGGGCTCCAGCGGGTAGGCTTTCAACCGATAGCACATACCGGCTTCCCGTGCGGCAACCGTGACCAGCACCGGCTGGTAGGTTTTGGTGAGCGGGCAGGCAAAGATCGCATCCCGGAACAGGCCCAGCATCCGGCCGACATCGTGGTTCGGGTCCAGAAAAACCTCGGCCACGCACATCAGGTTATCCGTGCCGTCATTGCCATTGGCCAGCAGTGTATTCCATAGCAGGCTGTGAGGAATCACAATCACGGTATCATCCAGCGTCACGATTTCTGCGGCCCGGGTACCGATACTCCGCACCTCACCATAGCGACCGTTCACTTCGATCCAGTCACCCGGTCGGTAAGGCATTTCATAGAGCGTAACGATGCCTGCAATGAGGCTGTTGGCGTAGTCCTTGAAGGCAAAACCCAAGGCAAGACCCAAGGCACCGAAGATGGCAATCATGTTCTCGAATGAGGGTTCTACCAGAATGGGCACCACCACAATGATCGTCAGAACAATGACCAGAAGCCGGAAAAGAGGAACGGATGCGAGAAGGTATAGCCTCGGTTTTCCCGATAGTTTCGCAGCCAGTACCGGAACTGCTTTCTGAACCATCAGGATCAGCAACGAAGCCGCAACAATGACCGCCAGGGCTTCCAGCAAAGCCTCGGAGGTAATTGAAGACAGCGCGTCCTTGATACCGAAATCGCCCATAACCGTTTCTCCTAGAAGCTGTCCACCGGATACCCTTTGGATTGCAGATACCGCCGCACAGCCGGATACGCCAGTGCCTGCACCCGAAAGATGCCTTCCTGCTCATCCCCGGTCACTACATCGGCTCGTTCCAGCCGGGACAGTGCTATCCGCAATTCCTCGCCAGGCAATCCCGACGTCAGCTCCAGCTGCCCCAGGCTCAGGCCGCCATGCATCAACAACGCATGCAGCAGGTAGCCGGACCGCCGGGCTGAACTCTGGGGCACGGCAGGCAAACTCAGCTGATCCAGTGGCGCCACCCAGCACTTGCGGCCCTCTTGATGTGCATCCCCTTCCCCTTGCTGCTGCGCCTCATCCTCGGGCCGTGCCCGAAGAGTTCGGCGCCAGATAGCCAGGGCAACCCCCGGATTTCCCCGAGCCAAAGTGGCCAGATCCCGGGTAAACAGGCTGTATTTTCGCTCGTCGTCCCCGGTTGGCGCCGGCAGTACATACAGGCCATCCTGGGTCATTCTCGCCGTCAGTGGTCCTTGCGAGCGCTCCCCCGCCAGATGTCCAAGCCAGTTGGTAAGACGATCCCCCGACAAAGGGCTGGGGGTCAATGGGGCCAGGTGGAGCTCTGGCAGGTACTGAGTCCAGAACTGCCAACACCAGCTGGAACAGCCAATGATGCCCTCACCCACTTTATCCCGCGCCAGGCGCGCGAATAATTCACGCAGTAAGCCAAGACCGGACCGGTGTCGCAGCCAGAAATCTGCCAGTTCCGGTATTACCCAGTCATCGTCCTGAAGCTGGCGATCCCACCAGCCGGTAATGTCTCTTTCAGGCATTAACAGATTGTGCGGCGGGGCGATCACCCGCCGACCCGAGGCCCCCAAAGCTTCGGCAATACCTGAGAATGGTGGTGCCACCAGAAAACTGGCCTTGCGTGACTGCCCGCCTGACCGGCGCAACTGTTCCAGCTCGTTCAATAAAGCCCGGGCAAGTTCTTCACGATCCGGTACCGGGGCATAGTCCTGAATCTGGCGTTCCGACAGGGTAGGCAAATCATCCAGACTTCTGAACGCCTGTTCGTCAGGATGAATGCCCGCTTTTAACTGATCCAGAATATCCCGGAGACCACTGCGAATGGTTCTGCGGACGGAGGTCTCCGGAACCCGCCATTGCTCCAGAGGAATCAGCCCGCCAGGCAGGCATGGGTGATCAGCTTGGTTGTTGTCAGTCAACGGCGATACTCCGGGCCTATTCAGGCACCAGCCAATCCATGGAAGGCGACAGACCGAGCCGATCGGGGCCGGTCAGATCCGACATCATGGCCGCAAAACGTTCATCGAACCCCCAGGGCGGGTTCACAATCAGCATGCCGGAACCCACCATGCCCCGTTCGGGCGGCTGATCCAGCATAACCTCGCACTGAAGAATCTTGCGCACCGAGCCGGACTCCCTCAGCGAATCCATCAGCTTTTGTTCCAGGCCACTGGTTAACAGGGGATACCAGATAAGATAGACGCCATGGCGGCATTTTTTCCACGCGTCCATCAATGTCCGGGCTACGGCCTCATAATCGGTTTTGATTTCGTAAGAAGGATCAATCAGCGCCAACAGTCGTGGCTGTGCCGGCGGCAAGCATTTCAGGAGCCCTTTCAGGCCATCCTCATGGCGCACCTTCACCCCCGATTCATCAGCCCACTGAGCCAGCTGACGCTCTTCCGAAGGGTGCAGCTCGAAAGCGGTGACGGAATCACCCGGACGGCAAAATTCCGCAAACCATGCCGGCGAGCCCGGATACGTCCGTAGCGGCCCATTACCCGGGTTGTACCGCGCCAATACCTCCAGAACCGGCTGCCAGTCGCCGGTGGCCAGTTGCTCCCGGATCCGCCACAAGGCCTGAACACCAGCATCGGCTTCGCCGGTTTTTCTTGCCCGCTCGCTGCCCAAATCGTAACGGGCGCTGCCCGCGTGGGTGTCAAAACAGGCTATGGCAGATTTCTTGGATTGCATCATGGCCAGCACCAGTGACAGTGCAGCATGCTTCTGAACATCGGCAAAGTTGCCGGCGTGGAAGGCGTGAAGATAACTCAGCATAAAAGGCTCCCGGAATCAGGAGCCCATTAAGCCGCAGTCACCTTGGCCACGCAAGCGGCCCGACAATCACCTATATCAAAAACCCCTTGCTATGTAGGGTTTCCAAACCCATAATCTGAACGCTAATATTTCTTATTTGCAAAAAGACCTCATCAACATGGAGTTTGAAATGAAAAACCTGTTTCGCCCAGCCCCATTGGCACTGACCATTGCCACAGCCCTTACCGCGGGCTGCGCAAACGCGCCCTGGTCCGCCGAGCACAGTGCGCCGGCCACCAAAGCATCGGTGGTAACCCATTACGCCGATCTGGCCCATGCCACCTACGAGGATGCCCTGATTACTGCGCGCGCGCTGGACGAGGCTACTGACCGCCTGATTGCCAACCCCACCGAAGCCAACCTCAAAGCGGCAAAAGAAGCCTGGCTGGCCTCACGGGTTCCTTACCAGCAGTCAGAGGTTTTCCGCTTCGGCAATGCCATCGTGGATGACTGGGAAGGCCAATTGAACGCCTGGCCACTGGACGAAGGCCTGATCGACTACGTCAAAGCCGACGACTACCAGCACGAACTCGGTAATGCCGGTGCAACCGCCAACATCGTCGCCAGCAACAGCATTAACGTCGGCGGGGAAACTCTGGATGTGGCAACACTCACCCCCGAACTGCTGGCTGACCTGAACGAAGTCGGCGGTTCCGAAGCCAACGTAGCCACCGGATACCATGCGGTCGAATTCCTGCTGTGGGGCCAGGATCTGCACGGTTTTGAAGGTGGCGCAGGCGAGCGCCCAGTTACTGACTACGCCAAAGGCAACGACTGCACCAACGGCAACTGTGAGCGCCGTGCCCAGTACCTGGATGCCGTGACTGATCTGCTGGTCGATGATCTGGAGTGGATGGTTGCCCAGTGGGCCCCGGGCACCTCAGACAACTACCGTTCCCAGCTGACGTCCGCAAACGCCGACGAGGGCATCCAGAAAATGCTGTTCGGTATGGGTTCCCTGTCCCTCGGCGAGCTGGCCGGTGAGCGCATGAAAGTTGCCCTGGAAGCCAACTCCTATGAGGACGAACACGACTGCTTCAGCGATAACACCCACAACTCGCACTACTACAACGGCCAGGGCATCCAGAACGTGTATACCGGCACCTATCGTCGCGTAGATGGCTCTGTGGTTTCAGGCCCGTCCCTGTCTGATCTGGTTGAGCAAACCAACCCGGAGCTGGATGCTCGCCTGAACCGTCAGCTGGACGCGTCAATGGAAGCCCTGGCGCTCATGAAAGCCCGCGCCGAAAGCAGCCAGAACCCGATGGCCTTTGACACCATGATTGCCCCGGGCAACGCGGAAGGCACCCGCATTGTCAACGGCGCTATCATGGCGCTGGTTGAGCAGACCGGCTCTATCGAGCAGGCTGCACGGCAACTGGGCATTCAAGCTCTGTCACCGGACGACGCCGGCCATTCATTCTGATTAATCCGGTTGCAGTAAACGGATACCGGGAGATAGAAACTCCCGGTATCCTGCTAACAAGAACAAGCCATGGAAAACCCTCCTTTATGCCCGAAGGTCGATTTTCCATGGCTTCTTCCATTCTGAAACGCGAGTAGTTATGAAACGAGCACTCATCTTCTGTCTGTTGCCGCTGGCCTTCAGCACTCAACCCCTGATTGCAGAGACTCACGCTGGTTACCCGATACAAACTACACCGGCCACAGGCGGTGAAGGCACGGTCAATCAGGCCGACACCAACGCCTACTCGCTGCCCCAGGGCAACCTGTCCATGACCAAACGCCTGGATTTCAGCGTTGGCAACAGTTTCTTCCGCAATCCCTGGGTGGAAGCACCGGCCAGCACCGATGCCCGGGACGGCCTGGGCCCCCTGTTCAATACCAACTCCTGCCAGGGTTGTCACATCAAGGATGGCCGTGGACACCCGCCCGGCGTTGATGAACCGCCTGTCTCCCTGTTCCTGCGGCTGGCAGTACCCGCCGATCCGGTCAAGGATGCAGAACTCCTGCGCAAGCACGGTTTCAAACCCGCACCGGTCTACGGCAGTCAATTGCAGACTGCGGCCCTGCCGGCCGCAAAACCGGAAGCGGATCTGGTGATTGACTGGGAGCCAGTTCAGGAAATACTTGGGGATGGAACGGTGGTTGAACTGCGCAAACCGGAATATCGCATCGAGAACCCCAACTATGGTCCTATGCCGGCAAATTTGCTGGTCTCTCCCCGGGTGGCACCACAAATGATCGGCATGGGACTGCTGGAAGCCATCCCTATTGCCGATCTTGAGGCATTGGCCGATCCGGAAGATACCGACAACAACGGGATTTCCGGCAAGCTTAATCAGGTGTGGGATGTCGCCAGCCAGCAAACGCTGCCGGGCCGGTTTGGCTGGAAAGCCGCGGAACCGGATGTGCACCAGCAAAGCATGGGCGCCTTCGCCGGCGATATGGGCCTGACATCGTCCATCAAACCCACCACCGACTGCACCCCGGAACAACAGTGCGAACGGTTTACTCACGGTGGTGAGCCCGAAGTGAGCGACAAGGTCGCCAACTTTGTCACCTTCTACGCCAAGAGTCTGGCGGTCCCTGCCCGTCGGGATCTGGGCGCTGAATCCGTGCAGAAAGGCGCCAGGCTATTCAATGAAACCGGCTGTGCCGGTTGCCACACCCCGAAACACCAGACCGGAGAAGTGGCCGACCGCCCGGATCTGAGCAACCAGACCATCTGGCCCTACACCGACCTGTTACTGCACGACATGGGCCCGGCCCTGGCAGACGGCCGGGACGAGTTCCTCGCTAACGGCAACGAGTGGCGCACGCCACCGCTTTGGGGCATAGGCCTGGCCCAGGTGGTTAACCCCCAGTCCGGTTTTCTGCATGACGGCCGCGCCCGCACGCTGGAAGAAGCCATTCTCTGGCACGGTGGCGAAGCCCAGCCGGCAGCTGACCGCTATCGTCAGATGGCCGAGCCGGAGCGCAGCGCCCTGATCGATTTTCTGAATTCACTCTGAGGATCCACTATGCAACCGATCACCAGACTGTTCTTCGCCTCCGCCCTGCTCGTCTGCACTACGGCGGCACTCGCGGCCAACGCCGATACCCGGGCCCGCGAACAGTGGCATGGCGCTATTCAAAACGGCTACGAATCGCTGGCAACCAAAACCGAACAACTGGCATCGGCGGCAGTCGGTTACTGCAATACGCCAACGTCCGACAGCCGACCGGCCCTGAACGATGCCTGGCTCGATGCCTTCCTGGCCTGGCAGCGGGTCCGATTTGTTGACTTCGGCCCGGTGGAGAACAACAACCTGTCCTGGCAATTCCAGTTCTGGCCGGACCCGAAAAACCTGGTCGCTCGCAAGGCCCGGTATCTGCTTGGCACCGAAGCTCCCGTTAACGCCGAGGTGATCAACCAATCCGGGGTAGCGGTTCAGGGCTTTCCCATGGCCGAATACCTGCTATTCGATGAGCAACTCAACAGTGGAGAAAACGCCCTGCCCGCAGCCAAAAACTGTGAGGTGCTCTCGGCGGTCACCCGACATATGGCACGTAATGCCCGGGGTCTCGCAGACAGCTGGGCCAGCTTCAAACAACACTATCTGGACACCGGGCCATACCGCGACACCACCATCAAAGCCAGTATGAAGGCGCTTGAAATACTGGAAGAGCGACGACTGGCGCAGCCCATGGGGCTAAGGGGCAATGGCAAACGCAACCCTTACATCACCGATGCCTGGCGCAGTGGCCAGAGTCTGATGGCGGTGGAAGCAACAGTGGCAGGGCTCGAGAAATTCTACCTTCCCGGACTGATCACTTTGCTGAAAACCGACGGCGAGGCCAGACTGGCAGAGCGCATTCAGAGGCAGTTTGAGGAAGTGGCTGACAACTTTCCGGAAGCCCATGCTGCCATGACAACGCTCATGGAGAGTGATGAGCGGTTCCGCATTCTGCAAGGGCTCTTTGTGGATGTCTCCCAGCTTTCAACGCTGGTCAATGACGAAGCCGCCGTGGCGCTTGGCGTAGTGCGTGGCTTCAACTCAAGTGACGGCGACTGAACAGGTATACCCATGCTCATCTATCGCAGAACCCTGATCAAAGCCACCGTCGCCGGAGCTATGGCCGCCACCCTCACCGGGTGCTCGTTGCTCCCCCGCAAAACCGGCCCACAGCCCGAACGCTATGCCGGCGCGGTTGGCCTGCCGGATGGACGCTTTGGCGTGAGTGCCTTTGATCGATCCGGCAACGTTCAGTGGCAGGCGCCGGTAGACACGCGATGCCACAGCGGCTGTAACCGGCCCGGCCGAAACGATACTCTGTTTTTTGAACGCCGACCGGGCTGGTCGTTCTATGTGTTTGATGCAGAAACCGGCCAACGCAGACACCGCATCATGGCCCCGGAAGGCGAACACTTTGTCGGCCACGGCGTGTTCTCACCTGATGGCCGGTGGCTTTACGCCACGGCCAGCCGCTACCAGCCCGGCGAAGGCATTGTCGCCGTCTACGATGCCGAGCAGGACTATAAACGGGTGGACACCTTTGAACTGGCCGGCATCGGGCCCCATGAGCTTACCCTGCATCCGGACGGCAACACTCTGGTCATCGGCCTGGGCGGCATTCTGACTCACCCTGATTACGACCGCATCAAACTCAATCTGGATACCATGCAACCGGCCCTGATTCTGATGGACCGCCGGTCCGGCCAGATCGTTGGCCGCTTTCCCCCTGCCCACCACCAGCAGAGCTCCCGCCACGTCAGCGTCAGTACCGAAGGCAAAGTCTATGTTGCCTACCAGTACCAGGGACCGCTCTACAAGCGACCTCCGCTGTTGGCGCGCATAGAAGATGGGCAACTCCGGGAATATCGCTTTGACCCGGAAACCCAGGCCGCTCTCGGCAACTACATCGCCAGCGTGGTGGCCCATCCTGAAAACGACCTGATCGCCGCCGCTTCCCCCGTGGGCGGCACCGCTATTGTCTTCCGCGGCAAGACCGGGGAGCTGGTTGCCAAAGCCCGCATCACTGACTGCGCCGGCATTCAGACTCTGGCAGGAGGCGATTTCCTGGTGTCCTCGGGACAGGGCCGACTGGTGCAACTGAGCGCCGGACAACCTGCGAAAGACATCGCGCGGCTACCGGTACAGTGGGACCACCACCTGGTCTGACCGGCACCGCTGGTCCTCCCGCTTAAGCACACCCGAGCTAACTGGTATGCTTGGCAAACATTTTTCCGGAGGACGGCCCTTTGCCAGCAACCAAACCCGACACCATCGACCAGCTCTACGGACTGATTGCCAACGAAGAGGACGCACGGGTCTGTAAAGACATCCCGGAGGAAGCCTGTCGGGAAGTACCCCGAAACTTCTTCCTGATTCTGTTCAGCAATGTGCTCACCAAACTCGGCGACTTGCTGATCAGCCCCAAGACCGTGCTGGCCTGGCTGATGAGTGCCGTTGGCGCACCGGCTCTGGTAGCCTGGTTGGTGCCTATCCGGGAATCCGGCTCCATGGTGCCGCAGATGGTGATCGCCGCCTGGGTGCGTCGCAAGGCGGTGCGCAAATGGTTTTGGACCCTGGGCAGTTTCGGGCAGGCCGTCAGCGTGGCTGCGATGGCGGCAAGCGTGTGGTTTCTTGAAGGCTATGCGGCAGGTGGCGGCATTGTCGCGGCGCTTATTGTGTTTTCACTGGCCCGGGGATTCTGCTCGGTCTCCATGAAAGACGTTCAGGGCAAGTGTATCCCCAAAACCCGCCGGGGCCGGCTGTCTGGGCTGGCAACCACCATTGGGGGCACCGCCACGGTGGTGCTCACAGGACTGCTGTTCTGGGATCGGGGCGACCCCAGCATTGCGTTCTACACCACATTGCTGCTCCTGGCAGCTACGCTGTGGGTGATTGCCGGGGTTCTGTTTGCCAATGTGGAAGAGTATGCCGGGGAAACAGGGGGCGGTGGCAACGCGATCAACGAGGCTTTTAAAAGTCTGTCGCTGCTACGGGACGATGCGCCCTTCAGGCATTTTGTCATCACTCGTGCACTGCTTTTGTGTTCGGCTCTGGCGTCTCCCTATTTCGTGGTGCTCGCCCAACAGGAATCCGATATTGGCTGGATGCTGGGCGTCTTTCTGCTCGCCAGCAGTCTGGCCAGCTCCCTGAGCGCCAGCTTCTGGGGTTGGGCCGCCGACACCTCCAGCCGCCGAGTGATGATTCGGGGTGCCGCCATGGCCAGCTCGGTCTGCCTGGTGGTTGGTGTTCTTGCACTGGTGCTGGGCCCCGGGTTTGGCGGTGCCTGGTTCTATCCCGTCGCGTTTTTTGTGCTGAGTATTGCCCATGCCGGCGTGCGTCTGGGGCGCAAAACCTATCTGGTGGATATGGCCGGAGGCAACAAACGGACAGACTACACAGCGGTCAGCAATACCGTTATCGGTGTGTTGCTGCTGGTAACCGGGGGGTTCACAGCCGCCATTTCCATGATTTCGGACGTGGCGGTGATTCTGGTATTGGGACTGATGGGGCTGGCGGGCATGCTGAGCGCATTACGCCTTGAAGAAGTGACGGAAGACTGAGCCATCAAGACCCCGTTACATCGGGGTCTTGCCATCGTTCAGGGCCAGGGCACCTTTGACAATTCGGTAGATCACCCAGATCGCAATACCCAGCAGAATAAACCAGCCCACGATCAGCATGGTGGTAATCACCCCGATGACTGTCCACAGCAAACCAATCCAGAAGGTGCGGATCTGCCAGCGGAAATGGGGCTCTATCCAGGTACCACGGACATCATCCAGTTTGACGTAGTTGATGATCACGCCCACCAGTGCCGTCAGCCCCCCCAGGAAAAAAGACAACGCCTGCAGGATGTAAACCACCACCGCCAGATTCCTCGCAGAGCTGGGCTCCTGTGATTGCTGACCGTCAGGTTTTGCGGGGATATACTCGGTTTCGGACACAGGTGTTCTCCTTGTTACGTCCCTGGCAGTCTATCACAGCCTTGGCTGGAGCCCAGTGCGATCAATTCCCCGCCGGCCGATACCCAACCCGGAAACCGCCCCAGTGCTTACCGTTCACATAGATGGGCACCGACAGGTCGTGCATGATCTCACCGGTGTCCCGGCGATAGGTCTGGAGCAGCATGCTTTCGGTATGACTCCCGCAGCGTATGCCAGTGCGGTCATTGAACAGTCGCTTGCTGCGGCTTTTCACCAGGTCGACTTCCGGATTACCACTCGGCGGGTGGGCAAAATCCTTGTTATGGGTAGGCACATAACCGTCCGGCGCGCAGGCGATGGAGAACACAATGGCCTCATGGGATTTCTTGATGGGCTCCTGTATTGCCGGAAACATCTGGTCAGTAAACCGATCGAAGCTGCTGGAATACTGTTGGGGCTGGGTGTTGGCAATCGGTGTTCGCTTTTTGTCAAACAGCGCCGCTTCACTCAAACGGCCCTCTCGAATTGCCGCCTCAAACAACTGGCCAATCTGCTGCGCCCCTTCCAGTGCTTTCTCATAAAACGGCCGGTGGTAGCTTTCGCTGCTGTTCAGCGCAAAGGCAGCATTCGCCTTCTCCGCCAGCTCCATCAACGTGGAAGCCTGGTCCGCCAGCGATGCCACACTGGTATCACTTTCGGATATATGGTCACGGACAGACTCAATAGCCGAAAACACCTGGGCCAGACTCTGCTCGTTGTTCTGGTCAATCTCGGCAATACGGGCAACCTGCTGCTGAACCCGGTCGGATTGATCCCGAATCTGATCCAGCTGGCCGCCAACGCTCTCTACAGATGCTAGCCCGTCTTCCACGGTTTTCGCCAGAGATTCAATGCGGGACACAATCTTGGTTGTGTCATTCTGAATTTCGTCGAGGGTGTCCGCCACTTCACTGGTGGCCTGGGCAGTGCGCCCGGCCAACTGCCGGACTTCATCGGCCACCACCGCAAACCCGCGGCCCTGTTCACCGGCTCGGGCCGCCTCAATGGCGGCATTCAGTGCCAAAAGATTAGTCTGCTCGGCGATACCCTGAATGGTGGACGTCACGCCCTGGATCTTGCCGGATTTTTCGTGCAGGGCCTGAATCAACCTGAGGTTCTCTTCCGACTGTTGATGCACCAGGCGCACATTTTCAATGGCCGACACCAATGACTGACGCCCCTCCACGCTGACTTCGCGATTCTGCAATGCCATGGTGGCGGCGTTGGTGGCCTGTTCCGATGATTCCCGAACCGATTCCGTGATCTGGCCGGCGTAGTCGGCCATCTGAGCGGTTTCTTCAACCTGTCGGTCCAGGCGCTGCTTCACCTGATCCGCCGCAAACGAGACTTCGGCGGCCGAGATGGCATTCTTGTCGGCACTGGCCGAGAGGGTTTCAACCAGGGCCTTGCCCGCACGGGCATCCGCCAGAAGCTGCGCACACTGAGCCCGCAAGGGATGATTGTCAGCCAGGGAGCCATCATTCAGGTCGTTGATTCCACGCTCTATTGGTTCAAGCACCCGTAAAACCAGATAGCAAGCCGCAGCAGCAAGGCCCACAAGGAGCCCGATTAACAGAGAGGCGGCATCGAGCCCCATCAACGGAGCCACCAGAATGCAGGCAATACCGAGCGCAACAGCAATGCCCACCCCCCATAAAATTGCAGTGCGATCGAGTAAACCCATGGTGCCCTCATCTTTGTCATTGCTAACGCAAGCATGTTGTTATTGCAGGCCATCCCGGAGAGTAAAGAAATGATATGAGTTAATAACTGCTACTTTAGTGGATTAAAGATACCACTATTGCAGTGCCCAAGGGGTTTATCGGCATCTGGAAGGAAATCTGAAATACAGAAGAGAAAAGCCCGGGCGGAACGAGTCCGCCCGGGCTTTTTGGCAGAGCCTGACAACCGTTATGGCTGATCAGGCACCGATAACGCCGCTGTCATCGCGGGTAACGATAACCGTTGCATCACGCGGACGCGGATCGTTGGCATCCGGCCAGTTTGCTTCCGGGTGCTGGATATTGACGAACATGGTCTTCACATCCGGTGTGGAGACAACGCCTGTAACCTCACAGCCAACCGGCCCAACGAAGAAACGCTTGATCTCGCGGGTTTCCGGGTTAGCCGCCAGCATCATGTTGTTCTGATAAGGTGCTGCATCGGAGCCATCGGTCTGAATCCAGAGGCGACCGTTATAATCGAACCAGAGGCCATCCGGACTGTTGAAGATGTTGTCATCAGTCAGAGATACGATAACCTGGTCGTCAACCACGGTTTCCGTGCCCTGCTCACCGGCAAACACGAAGATATCCCAGTCGAAGCTGGTCGCAGTGTGATCGTTGCCGTCTTCGCTCCAGCGAATAATATGACCGGTGCGGTTGTTGGCATTCGGATTTGCCGCGTTTACCTGCTCCTCCGTCCGGCGGGAGTTATTGGTCAGCGTAAAGTAAACCTGACCGGAATTCGGATCTACTGCCCCCCACTCCGGGCGATCCATCGGGGTCGCACCTGCGATGTCGGCAGCCAGGCGAGTGTTCAACAAAACATCAGCCTGATTCTCAAAACCGTCAAACTGAACGTTGCCAACCATTTCGCCCTGGGCCGCAGCCACTTTGGCAGCAAAATCCGCATCGTTCAGATCCAGCGCCAGCCAGTCGCCCGAGCCATCGTCATTAAAGCGAGCCACGTAGAGTGTGCCCTCGTCCAGGAGGTAGCCACCGGCCGTTGCAGCGTAATAAGGCTTTGAGGAGACAAATTTGTAGATGTACTCGAAACGGGAATCATCACCGGAATAACATACGACCGGCTCACCTTCCTTAACCGGCGCAAAAATCACACCCTCGTGACCAAAGCGGCCCAGCGCGGTTCGCTTCTGTGGTTTGCTCTCTGGAGTAAACGGATCAATTTCCACCATGAAACCGTAGGTATTGGCCTCATTCCGGTAATCATCCGCCGCCGACGCACCCGTCGGGGTAACATCAAAGCGCACGTATTGATCCGCACCGCTGTCAGCCAACTCCCAGTCGTAGCGGCTTGAATCGCCGACGCCATGGCGGGTCTGCTCCCGGGGCTGCGTTGCATCGCTATTAGCGAAGTACCCGTGCCAGTTTTCCTCAGCCGCAAGGTAAGTTCCCCACGGCGTCGGGCCCATCGCGCAGTTGTTCAGAGTACCGCGGGTTTCCGTTGCATCCGGACTGTATTTGGTGACCAGTTTGTCGTAACCACGCACCGGACCACGGATATCCATTTCGGTATTACCCGTAACCCGGCGATTAAACGGACTCCCGAAAACAATATCCCACTTGCCGTTGTTGTCGCGTTTGATATGAACCACAGACACACCGTGCGCGGCGATTTCCTTGCGCACTTCATCGGCCGGACGCATACCGTTGATGTAGGTAGCCCCGTTGGCATGCAAAGCGCCTTGATTGATGTACTCATGGTTCATCACCAACAGACCTTCGCTGGAGCTGTTACCACCGGCTTTCAGATCAATCGGGAAAAAGTGCACGCCGTCATGATGCATGCCCATTTGCTGCTCTTGCTCTTCTCCGGTATTGGTGCCATCCGGCTTATAGGCCGGGTAAGACCCGGTAATTGGCGTGCCCCAGGGAAGAAACGCTTCAGAGGAGTATCCCTCGGGAACAACGACCTGATTCGCGGTTGAAGTAGGGACAGCCTTGAAACCCAGTTCAGTGCTGGATGTGTTTCCACCGGTAGTACCGCCATCGTTGTCACTATCACTGTCACTGCCACAACCGGCAAGCCCCAACCCCATAACGCTGGCCAGAGCGGCGCCTACGCTACCTTTCATGACGGTACGACGCTGCATTCTGGCAGACAGTACCTGATGGAACGGGGTGTTTTCGGAATGATTGACGACTGGCTCGTAGTTCGGGTCCAGGTAATTCGGATCAAGATCGTGCTTGGCCATGGTTTGCCTCTCTCGGATTGGTGGACAAGTCCTTTATTTCGAGAGGCAAGTGTCGGCAAGTAATGTGACAGGACGTAAACAGATTTAAGTCAGAATGTTGAACGTTCGATGACAACCGGCGAGGCAGAAACAGAAACGGGGCCAAAAGGCCCCGCAACCGCGCGATGCAACTCAGCTGATCACTGAGTCATTTCGTCGTAGCCTTCTTCCATGGAGTCCGCTGCTTCTTCCATGGAGTCACCCGCTTCATCCGCGGCTTCTTCAATCTCGTCGCCGGCGTTTTCGGCACCTTCCTGCATTTCACCAATCACGCCTTCATCCTGACCCGTGGCTTCTTCCCAGGTTTCTTCGGTGGCGTTAGCGGCGTCGTCCATCATTTCCTCGGCATTTTCACCCGCTTCTTCAAAATCCGCGCCTTCATCGCTCTCGGAGCTGCAGGCAGAAAGTCCAAGCGTGGCAACCAGTGCGAGTGCGCTCAAGGTAAACTTGTTCATAACATGTCCCTCTGTCGGTATATGTGTACAACGCCAACAGAGTAGAGGCAGCCCGCGGTCAATAGCAATTACCGGGCGATTACCCTTTCGTTAACCGCTCACCGTCGATCATGATGATGTGGTCCGCTGAGACCACCTGTCCTTTTCCCAGCACCACGAAATCCCGCCCGGCCCGGCTAAGCACTTCCCGGATAACGCCGTGAACCACGCAGACCTGCCCATTCGGGTCCTGATAGATGATTTCCGCCAGTTTCATGGCGCGCGCGTATTCCTGAAGCCGTTGTTGCAACGTCCAGGACATAGTAGCCGGAGATGGATTGGTGGCACTCATTCGACGCTTCCCTGTTTTTTTTGTTTCCAGAAGTCTGGACCACAAGCTCTGGATTCGCCAGCTGGAGCCTGATTGTCATTAGAGGCCAGTTCGCTTAACCAGACCCCCTTACTTGTTGTATTGCCAGATTGTCCGACATAAATTGAACAAACAAACACAACGAGTTCCACGGAGAGCCCATATGAACGCCAAAGTGAAATCCTCGCTCGACACGCACCAGGTCGCCGCGCCCCGGAAAACCGGGACATCGGATTCAAAAGACACCGCCACCAAGGCCGAGACCTGGAAAGATCCCAAGCGCTATATGTGGCTGTTGGGGCCTGCGCTTCCAGGCATTGGCCTTGCCGCTCTGACTGGCTACGCCCTGGCCCCGAAACGACTGAAGGCTCTGGCCTGGACCGGGCCGGCACTGGTGCACGGCATTATTCCGGCACTGGACCGGGCGATTGGTGAAGACAAAAGCAATCCTCCTGAATCGGCGGTAAAGACCTTGGAGCAGGACAAGTATTACGACCGTATTGTGAAGGCGTTTATCCCCACCCAGTACGCCATGACCTTCATGGGCGCCTGGCTGGCCAGCCGGAAAAACACACCACTTGAGGACAAGATCGGCCTGACCCTGACCGTAGGCGCCATCAACGGGGTAGGCATCAACACCGCCCATGAACTGGGCCATAAGTCCAATAAACTGAACAAACTGATGGCCATGGCCGCCTTGGCTCCCACCGCCTACACCCACTTTGTGGTTGAACATAATTTTGGTCATCACAAGCGGGTAGCCACACCTGAGGACCCCGCCAGCAGCCGAATGGGCGAGAGTTTCTGGAAGTTCCTGCCCCGAACCGTGTTCGGCGGCATCAAGTCGTCGGTCAAGATCGAAAAGGCACGCCTGGAACGCAAGGGTAAGAGCTTCTGGAGTCTTGATAACGAACTGCTACAGGGTTGGGCCATGACGGCCGGGTTCTTTGGCGCCACGACGCTGGTCTGCGGCCCGAGGGCGGTGCCGTTCCTGGCGGCACAGGCGGTTTATGGCGCCAGTCTGTTGGAGAGTGTGAATTACATCGAGCACTATGGTCTGTTGCGGCAGAAGGACAAGAATGGCAAATATGAGCGCACGAAGCCGGAACACAGCTGGAACAGTAATCACATTGTGACCAACCTGTTCCTGTATCAGTTGCAACGGCATTCTGACCACCACGCCCATCCGACCCGGAGTTTCCAGGCCTTGCGCCATTTTGAAAAGGCGCCCCAGTTGCCGGGAGGGTACGCATCGATGCTGTTGCCGGCCTACCTGCCCCAGTGGTGGTACGAGACGATGGATAAGCGGGTGATTGACCACTATGAAGGGGATCTGTCGAAGATCAACTGGGACCCTGATCGCAAGGAGGAGTTGATGGCCAAGTATGCGGACTATGCTGCGAAAGTGGCAGCGGAGGCTGCGGCTCGGCGGGCTGGCTCTTCTTCTGAGTCTGAGGCTGCCTGATTTCGTGGTTTGATTGCCGGCCCCAGCCTGTTGGTTGGGCGCCGGCTGCGGGTTGGGGCAATCCTGCTACTTGCCTTTGAACACCGCCTCTCTTCTCTCCAGGAATGACTGAATTCCTTCTTTGACATCTTCGCTGGCCATGACCGGGCGTAGTTCCGGGAACATACGTTCCTTGGCCGCTTCCTGGCCTTCGGACACGGCAATCTTGGACGATTTCAGGCTGCCCTGAACGCCCAGAGGTGCGGCTTTGGCAATCTTTTCGGCGATTTCCATGGCTTTGTTGAGCTGTTCGCCGGGTTCCACCAGTTCCTGAATCAGGCCCCACTGGTAAGCCTGTTCCGCGGTCCATTCATCACCAGTGAGCAGGTAGCGCTGGGCGTTGCCCCAACCGATTTCGCGCTGCAGGCGAATGGTGGCGCCACCGCAGGCGAAGATGCCGCGTTTCACTTCCAACTGAGCGAAGCGGGTGCCTTTCGCGGCCACGCGGATGTCGGTGTTGAGCATCATCTCGACGCCACAGGTGAAGCAGATGCCCTGGGCGGCGAAGACCACCGGCTTGGTGAGGCTATCGCCGGTAATATCGAAGGGGTCGAGTTCGCCTTCGCCGGGTTCAATGCCTTTACCGTTGGCGAACACGCCGGCCCAGTCATCCAGTTGCAGGCCGCTGGTGAAGTGGTCACCTTCAGCGTACATCACTGCCACGCGCAGCTCCGGATCGTTCTGGAGCTGGTAATAGGCGGCAGCGATTTCGTGGTACATGGCCCGGTTCATGGCGTTCATTTTTTCCGGGCGGTTCAGTCCGATCAGCAAAACATGATTTTTCTTATCAACATTTACCAGAGCCATTGCGCTTTCCTTTCATGTTTTCTTGTCAACAGGCTATGCCCATGTGCGGGCGCGAACGGCTGGGAGTCCTTTCAGGGAACGTCTTTGGCCATGAATGGCCAAAGTCGAGCGCACATGGACGTGCTCGTAGCGTGTCCCTGAAAGGACTCCCAGCCGATCGTGCCTGCTCTCAAACCAGCGGGCTACATCAAGAACAAAAGCACCAAACTCAGAACCAATCAGCCTTCATATTCAGACACGTATCATCCTGATTCCGCAGCAGCACCAGATCCTGAGCCACGGTGGGCAATTCCCAGTGGAAGAAGTACTGGGCGGCCTGCAGTTTGCCCTGGTAGAAGTTGCGTTCGCTTTCGCTGTTGGCAGACCCCAGTGCGTGGGCTGCGGCATTGGCCTGCCGCAGCCACATCCAGGCCACGATAATGTGGCCGAACAGGTGCAGATAGCAGCTGGCGTTAGCCAGGGTTTTGTCGACTTCGCCGCCCATCAGGGATTTACCCAGGCTCTGGGTGACTTTTACCGCCTGCTGCAAAGTCTCACTCAGAGACAAAGCCCACTGCTGGCAGCGCTCGGTGGTGGCCGCCTGCAGATCCACCTGCATTTCCTGCATCAGCAACTGCAGGCCGTGGCTCTGGTCCTGCCAGATTTTACGGCCCAGCAGGTCCAGAGCCTGGATGCCGTTGGTGCCTTCGTGGATGGGGTTCAGGCGGTTGTCGCGCCAGCACTGCTCGACCGGGTATTCGCGAGTGTAGCCGGCGCCGCCGTAGACCTGGATTGCCAGATCGTTGGCTTTCGGACCGTATTCCGAGGGCCAGGCTTTGATCACCGGGGTAAGCAAATCCAGCAGCTTGCCGGCTTCCATTCGTTTCTGCTCATCCGGGTGGGTGTGCTGATCATCCATCAGGCGGGCGCCGCAGAGGCAGAGCGCCAGGCCGCCTTCGCTGTAGGCCTTCTGGGCCAGCAGCATGCGGCGTACGTCCGCGTGGTCGATGATGGGTACTTGAGGGCTTTCCGGATTCTTTTCGCTGGCCTTGCGGCCCTGCAGGCGGTCCTTGGCGTATTCCAGGCTGTGCATGTAGCCCCGATAGCCAATCACAGCGGCGCCAAAGCCAACGCCGATGCGGGCTTCGTTCATCATCTGGAACATGTACTTCAGGCCCTGATGGGGTTCACCTACCAGGTAGCCGTGGCAGGGGGCATCATCGCCGAAGCTCAGGGCAGTACTGGTAGTGCCGCGATAGCCGAGTTTGTGGATCAGGCCGGCGAGGCTGACGCCGTTGCGGTCGCCCGGATTGCCGTTCTCGTCCACATGGAATTTCGGGACGATGAACAGGGAGATGCCTTTTACGCCCGCCGGTGCGCCTTTGATTTTCGCCAGCACCATGTGAACGATATTTTCGGTGATGCTCTGCTCGCCACCAGAGATGTAGATTTTGGCGCCTTTGATCAGGTAGTGGCCGTCGTCGGTGGGCGTGGCGGAGGTGCGGATGTCTGCCAGGCTGGAGCCGGCATGGGGCTCGGTCAGGGCCATGGTTCCGCTGTAGCGGCCGCTGAGCATATTGGGTAGAAATTTGGCCTTCTGTTCTTCGTTGCCGAATACACGAATCAGGTTGGCGGCGGCGGTGGTCAGAAACGGGTAGCCGGCGGTGCCGGGATTGGCGGCGGTGAAGAAGCCGTTGCAGGCCGCCATGACGGATTCCGGCAATTGCATGCCGCCGAGGTCGTAGTCGTATCGGCCAGCTAGGAAGCCGGCTTCGGCGTAGGCATCGAAGGCCTGTTTGACGTCCGGGAGCATTTCTACCTGGCCGTTGACGAATTTGGGTTCGTCTTTGTCGGCAGCACTGTTGTGGTTGGCGAATTTTTCTTTCGCCATTTTGTCGGCCGTTTCGATGACGGCGTCAAAGGTTTCTTTGCTGTGTTCGCTGAAGCGCTCGCGCTGGATGAGGGATTCGGTGTCCATCACCTCATAAAGTTGGAAGGCAAGGTCGCGGCGGTCGATCAGGGTGTCGGTCATTCTTGGTCTCCTGTTGATTGGTCATAGCGTCTCATAACGGCTATGGTTGTTGGAATTGTCATTTCTGACTTATTCTTGGTTGAATCCGCCACAACCTAGTGGTGACTGACGCCCGGCAGGAGGTGTGGGGGAGCTTTCCGGGAGACGCCGTGAAGCCATCCATGGGGGCTTGAGCGCAGCTTCCCTGCTGCGCACACTCCCTGAAAGCTCCCCCACACCTCCCGCCTACTTCAGCATCGGCTGATCAAGCTTCACACAACCACGGAGCATTCCTGCATTGAAAACCGTCACCATCATCGGCTTTAATGGGGCTCTGGCCAGCGCCATCACCGGTATGATCGACCTGTTTCGCCTGGCCGGGGTGACCTGGGCCCGAATTCATGGCGAGCAGCCGACGGCATGGTTCAGAACCCGGCTGCTGACCGAGGATGGCGAGCCCTGCCGATGCATCAATGGCGTGACCCTGTTGGCGGATGGTTCCTGGCAGGATATTGACGAACTGGGTGCCGATGACCTGCTGATTATTCCGACCATTGGTGCACCCATTGATGAAGTTCTGCAAACCAACCCCCTCCTGATTCAGTGGCTTTCAAAGTTTCAGACTGCGACGCCCGGCGATGTTCGGGTGGCCAGTAACTGTACCGGCGCGTTTTTGCTGGCGGCGGCGGGGTTACTGGACGGTCGGGAGGCCACCACACACTGGGGGTTTGGTGAACAGTTCAGACGGCAGTTTCCGGCTGTAAATCTCCATGCCGACAAGCTGGTCACGGTTGATGGCCCTGTGGCCTGCGCCGGGGGTGGTATGGCCTGGTGGGATCTGGGGGTGTATCTGGTTGAGCGGCTGGCAGGTGCGCAGGTGGCCCGGGAGTTGGCGAAGGCGTTTGTGATTGACGCCGGGCGCACGAGCCAGGCTCCCTATAGCGTGCTGCAGGCCAAGCGATACCATTCAGACAAGGTGATTCACCAGGTTCAGGATTGGCTAGAGGCGCATTTCAGAGAGCCGGTTTCATTGCCAGAGCTTTCCAGCTTCGCCGGGTTGTCCGAAAGGTCGCTGTTACGTCGGTTCCGGCAGGCGACAGGGGATTCACCGTCCAGCTATCTGCAGCTACTCCGTGTGGAGGAGGCTCGCAGGCTACTCGAATCCTCAACGGGAGGGCTTGAGTCGGTCACCCGGGCAGTCGGATACGAGGATGTGAGCTCGTTCAGCCGGCTGTTTCGTCGGCATACGAAGCTTTCACCGGGCGCCTATCGGGCGAAATTCGGCCGATAGTATGGTGTTACAGGTCACAATTCAGTCTTTGGTAGTGTTTCTGTGGCGCGGGTTATGCATCAAACTGTCTTGTAGGCGATTTTTTGCCGCTGTACGTAAATAATCTTGACAGTATTAACCCTTCGGGGGAGGTCGTTTCCATGAACGCACCGTTGAAGCAGAGCCGGGCCGATGTACTTAACCGGCTATACGATATGAAGCGCAAGCAGCTCGCGCAGGCCAGTCAGCAGGGTAACAGCCTGCGTTGCCAGGTATTGGAAGCCGAAGCAGAGGCGATTTCCAATGCCCTGAAAACCGTTCGATAGCCATTTATCCAGACAACAGCTATCGAACGCCACTTCCGGTCAACTGATGACGTAGCAGGTCACTTTTTAAATGGCTGCCGCGATTTCGGTTCCCTGACGGATGGCCCTTTTGGCATCCAGCTCTTCCGCCACATCAGCACCGCCAATGAGGTGCGCTTTCACGCCTTTATCAGCAAGCTGGTCGAACAGTTCCCGATAGCTTTCCTGTCCCGCGCAGATGATCACGTTGTCCACGGCCAGAACTCTGGTCTCGCCGGTCTTTCCGTCCTTGTCGGTCAGGGTAATATGCAGGCCTTGATCGTCGATTCGATCGTAACGGCAACCCCGGAGCATTTCGACGTCCCGATGCTTGAGGCTGCTTCGGTGCACCCAGCCTGAGGTTTTGCCCAGGCCGCCGCCGACTTTGCCGGTTTTACGCTGCATCAGATAGATCTTGCGGGGCGATGGGGTCTGCGCCCGTTCAGCCAGGCCGCCGGGGCCCTCAAACGTGGGATTCACCCCCCATTCCGCCTGCCATTCAGCCACACTCACCTGTTCGCCTTCCGGGTGCTTGCCAAAGTCGTGAGTCAGGAATTCACTGACATCAAAACCGATACCACCAGCCCCGATCACAGCCACCGACTTGCCCACCGGTTTGTTGTGGCGTAGAACATCCAGGTACCCAAGGACTTTCGGGTGGTCGATGCCTTCAATCTTCGGTGTTCGTGGTTTGACGCCGGTGGCGATGATCACGTCGTCAAAGCCCTGTTCGATCAGCTCGTCGGCCCCCACACGGGTTTCGAGCCGCAGGTCGATTTCCAGCAGATCAATCTGACGCTGAAAATAGCGCAGGGTTTCGTAGAACTCTTCCTTGCCCGGAATACGTTTGGCGTAATTGAACTGGCCGCCAATTTTGTCGTCAGCTTCAAACAGGGTCACCTTGTGCCCCCGTTTTGCCGCCGTGGTGGCTGCTGCCAGGCCAGCGGGACCGGCGCCGACCACCGCTACGCGCCTGACGACAGGCGCTACCGTGAGCACCAGTTCGGTCTCGTGGCAGGCCCGGGGGTTTACAAGACAGGAGGCGCGCTTGGCCTGGAACACATGGTCCAGACACGCCTGATTGCAGGCGATACAGGTATTGATCTCGTCGC
The DNA here is from genome assembly GCF_041155085.1 of Marinobacter sp. RI1. Classification (NCBI taxonomy): domain Bacteria; kingdom Pseudomonadati; phylum Pseudomonadota; class Gammaproteobacteria; order Pseudomonadales; family Marinobacteraceae; genus Marinobacter; species Marinobacter sp. RI1. The sequence continues at coordinate 1,663,935 of NZ_AP031605.1, read as the reverse complement.
CGCGCCCCTGTTCCGCCTTGCGGACAAACTCGCTGTCGGCCAGCAGCGGGCGTGCCATGGACACCATGTCAGCCTTACCGGCAGCAAGGATTTCCTCGCCTTTTTCAGGCGTATTGATACGGTTGGTGGTACACACCGGGATGTCCACCTCGCCATAGAACTTGGCTGTCACATCCGCAAAGCCGCCGCGGGGTACCGAGGTCACGATGGTGGGAACGCGGGCCTCGTGCCAGCCAATACCCGTGTTGATAATGGTTGCACCGGCTTTCTCGATGGCCTTGCCCAGAGTGACGATCTGCTCCCAGGTCTGGCCGCCTTCCACCAGATCCAGCATGGACAGGCGGTAAATAATGATGAATTCCGGCCCGACCGCCTCACGCATGCGGCGAACGATTTCCACCGGCAAGCGCATTCGGTTTTCGTAGGGCCCACCCCACTTGTCGGTTCGCTTGTTGGTGCGTTCACACAGGAACTGGTTGATAAAATAACCTTCGGAGCCCATCACCTCAACGCCGTCGTAGCCGGCGAATTTAGCCAGCTTGGCGGCATTCACGAAGTCATTGATCTGCCGTTCCACACCTTTTGTTGAGAGGGCTCTGGCCTTGAACGGACTGATCGGTGCCTTGGTGGCCGAGGCCGACACAATCAGCGGCTGATAACCATAACGACCGGCGTGCAGCAATTGCAGGCAGATTTTTCCGCCCGCTTCATGCACGGCCCCGGTCACATGACGATGCAGCAAAGCAGTCGCACGGTTATTCATCGTAGACGCCAGCGGGGCCAGCTGCCCCACCAGGTTGGGAGAAAAGCCACCGGTTACCATGAGCCCGACGCCACCTTCCGCCCGTTCGGCAAAATACCGGGCGAACTTGTGGATATTCCAGAAACGGTCTTCGAGGCCGGTATGCATCGACCCCATCAGCACCCGGTTCTTGAGCTCAGTGAACCCCAGATCAAGCGGTTTCAGCAGGTTGGGATAGGCGTTGGTCATGGCGCACTCTCATCGAATATTTATCGGGAGTATACACTTGATCAATGGCAAGTTGACTTGACCTGACCGACGGGCCACGTATCATCGCATTTCAAGTTTGACTGACGGAGCAACCATGACCGCAAGGTCCTTCGGCTGCATTAGAATCACCCGCCCACCCGTTACCGCTGACATCGCGCGGCATCGGGGACGCCTTCCGTATTTCCCGGACCCGCCTGTTTCCTGCTGAATCCACCCTGAACCATGCCGACCCGATCCCGATGCTCATCGTGCACGGTGGCTGGTCGGAGACTAGACTCAGGCAAACACGCCTTTGGTACTCATGTAAAAGAACACCGATAACGAGGTTGCGATGTCGCTACCGCTGGTTGTATTTCTGCCATTTCTGGGGGCTATAGCTGCCCCGCTGTTTGCCCTTGGGGGGCGGACAGCGATTGCGATTGCCTCTTCTGTTCCGGCGCTTATTGCCCTGGCTGCCCTGTTCCCGCACTGGGAAACACTGGCCAACGGTGGCACCGTCCTGCAATCCTGGGAGTGGTTACCGGCGATCGGCATTTCCTTCAGCTTCCGCCTCGATGGACTGTCTCTGCTGTTCGCACTGCTGATTCTGATTATTGGCGTGTTGATCATTCTCTATGCCCGCTATTACCTGAAGCCGGCCGAGAATATCGGGAAGTTTTACGCGCTGCTGCTCTGTTTCAAAGGCTCCATGCTAGGCATCGTACTCTCCAGCAATCTCTTGCTGATGATGATTTTCTGGGAACTGACCAGTCTCACCTCGTTCCTGCTCATCAGTTTCTGGAACCACAAACAGGACGCCCGTCGCGGCGCCCGCATGGCGCTGGCGGTGACCGGTGGCGGTGGGCTGGCGTTGCTCGCGGGCATTCTGATCATCGGCAACATTGTCGGCAGTTTTGAACTGGACGATGTGCTGGCCGCCGGCGATGTTATCAAAGCCCACGCCATGTACCCCGTCGCCCTGACGCTGGTACTGCTGGGCGCGTTTACCAAGTCTGCCCAGTTCCCGTTCCATTTCTGGCTGCCCCATGCCATGCAGGCGCCCACGCCGGTTTCGGCCTACCTGCACTCTGCCACCATGGTCAAGGCCGGCATTTTCCTGATGGCGCGTTTGTACCCGGCATTGGCTGGTACGGAACAATGGTTCTACATGGTCAGTTTTACCGGCATGGCAACTTTGCTGATTGGCGCCTACGTGGCCATGTTCAAGCACGACCTGAAAGGGCTGCTGGCGCACTCCACCGTCAGCCACCTGGGCCTGATCACGCTGTTGTTCGGTATGGGTACCGAGCTGGCGGCGGTGGCAGCGGTATTCCACGTCATCAACCATGCCACCTTCAAGGCCTCACTGTTCATGGCCGCCGGTATTATCGACCACGAAACCGGTACCCGGGACATGCGCCGGATTAACGGCCTGTGGCGATACATGCCCCATACGGCCACTCTGGCCATGGTGGCCGCGTCATCCATGGCCGGGGTTCCGCTGCTGAACGGCTTCCTGAGCAAGGAAATGTTCTTTGCCGAGTCCCTGCAACTGAATCTGCCCGGCATCTGGGCCTGGCTGCCGCCGATCGTCGCCACGCTGGCCGGTATTTTTGCGGTCGCCTATTCCGCACGTTTTATTCACGACGTGTTCTTTAACGGCAAGCCCGTCAATCTGCCCATCTACCCGCCCCACGAACCGCCCCGGTACATGAAAATCCCGGTGGAGATCCTGGTCTTCGCCTGCATCATGGTAGGCATGTTCCCGGCAGTATCGGTCGGGCCTCTGCTCTACGCTGCCGCCCACGCCACACTTGGCGGCGAGGTGCCGGATTATCAACTGGCGGTTATCCATGGCTTTAACCTGCCACTGATCATGAGTTTTGCGGCTTTCTTTGGCGGTTTAATCATGTATAGCCAGCGCCAGAAATTCTTTGATTTCCACGCGCGCTTCAAGGAAATCGACGAGAAGGCCGTATTCGAAGCGATCGTACTGCGGATCGTCGACCTGGCGAACGGCTTTACGGCAAGAATCGAGAACGGCTCTCTGCAAAGATACGGCATGCTGCTTGTGGTCAGCGTGCTGGCAGTCGCTGCCATGCCACTGCTGGATCTGGGCATCTTCATTGGTGAGACCGGGCTGAGCCCTGTGGACTGGCCCACGGCCATTGCCGCAGGCGTGCTGATCATTTGTGCCCTGTTGACGGCTGCCGTGCACCGGCAGCGATTTTACGCGCTGGTTGTGCTGAGCGTGGTCGGCCTGATCGTTGCACTGGCGTTTGCCCGCTTTTCGGCGCCCGACCTGGCCATGACCCAGTTGTCGGTGGAAGTGGTGACCATTGTTCTGCTCATGCTGGCGCTCTACTACATGCCTGGCTGGACACCCGTGGAAACACCGCTGAAACGTCGCTTCCGGGACATCGCCATCGCGGGTATTGCCGGTATTGGTATGACTCTGGTTACCCTGGCCATGCTGACGCAACCGTTCAGTTCGATTTCCGATTTCTTCCTTGAGAACAGCAAACCGGGCGGTGGCGGCACCAACGTGGTCAACGTCATCCTGGTGGACTTCCGGGGCTTTGATACCCTGGGCGAAATCACCGTTCTGGCGATTGCTGCCCTGGGCATTTACGCGCTGCTGAAAAACACGCCGCTGACGCCACCACCCAGTGATGGCGAAGGCCATGCCTGGTCACGGGATGCCTACCCGTTAATGCTGCGCTTGATTGCCCGGCCACTGTTGCCGCTGTCCCTGATGGTGTCGGCATTCATCTTCCTGCGTGGCCACAACCTGCCCGGCGGCGGATTTATCGCGGGTCTGATCACCTCGATAGCCCTGATCCTCCAGTACATTGCCAGTGGCCTGAACTGGACCCAGGACCGGATTCCGTTCAAATATCACAACGTCATTGGCCTGGGCCTGTTGTTCGCAACCATTGCCGGCGCGGCCAGCCTGGCCTTCGGCTATCCGTTCCTGACCTCAACATTCGGCTATATCACCTGGCCGGTAGTCGGCAAGTTCGAGGTAGCGTCAGCACTGGTCTTCGACCTGGGTGTTTATCTCACGGTAATCGGGGCCACCCTGTTGGCGCTGGTGACCATTGGCCGCATATCGCCGCATTCGGCCATCAAGAGTAAGAGGGAGGGCGCGTAATGGAACTTGTCTATGCATTGGTGATTGGTGCCCTGACCGCCTCCGGCGTTTATCTGCTGCTGCGGGCGCGCACGTTCCCCGTGGTGGTTGGCCTGACACTCCTGTCTTACGGGGTAAACCTTTTCCTGTTCTCCACTGGCCGGCTGGCTACCGGCAAGCAACCGATTATCGGCACTGCGGAAAGCTATGCCGACCCACTGCCGCAGGCGCTGGTTTTAACGGCCATCGTGATTGGCTTCGCCATGACGGCCTTTGTGGTGGTGATGTCGCTACGAAACCTTGCGGATAACGAAGATGACCATGTTGATGGCAAACAACCCTATAAATCGCCAGCACCGGAGCAGGAAGACGAGGAGGTAACCGGTAAATGAACCATTGGCTTACCGCTCCGATTCTGATTCCTCTGCTTGGCGGCATTCTGCAGGCACTGATGGGCTATGCCCCCATCACGCTGCGTCGAACCCTGGCACTGGCAACCACCGTGCTGATCCTGGTCTCGGCCATAGTCCTTCTGGTGCTGGCAAACGACGGCAGTTACCGCATTTATGCTTTTGGCAACTGGCAGCCGCCGTTCGGGATTGTCCTGGTTCTGGACCGGCTGGCCGCGCTGATGCTGGTCATGACCTCTGTTCTGGCCCTGTTCTGTCACCTGTATGCCATCGGCGGCGCCGATGAGGGTAACCGACAGTTCCACGCCCTGTTCCTGTTCCAGTTGATGGGCCTCAACATCGCCTTCCTGACCGGTGACCTGTTCAACCTTTTCGTTGCCTTCGAGGTGCTTCTGATCGCCTCCTACGGCTTGCTGATGCATGGTGGAGGCACCATAAGGACTGTACCTGGCCTCCACTACGTGGTTCTCAACCTGATCGGCTCGGCGATATTCCTGATCAGTGTGGGCATGATCTACAGCGTCACCGGCACCCTGAATATGGCAGACCTTGCGGTCAAGGTTCCCCAGGTAACCGGTGAAAGCCTGAATATCGTCAAGACCGGCGGCATGATGCTGCTGGTAGTCTTTGGCCTGAAGGCCGCCATTCTGCCGCTGTGTTTCTGGCTGCCCCGTGCCTACTCCAAAGCCACGGCGCCCGTTGCGGCTCTGTTTGCGGTCATGACCAAGGTGGGCATCTACGCCATCCTGCGGGTATACCCGCTGGTGTTTGGCGACGAAGCCGGTGAGCTTGCCAATCTCGGCATGGATTGGCTGTTCCCGATCGCTCTGGCCACCCTGGCCATGGGCGTCATAGGCGCTCTGGGCTCTGGTAGCCTGAAGACGCTTGTGGCCTGGCAGGTGATCATATCCGTGGGCACCCTGCTGGCTCCCATCTCTCTGGGCTCCGAAGCCGGCCTGTCTGCCGCCTTGTTCTATATGCTCAGCACGACCTGGACCGTCGGCGGCCTGTTCCTTGTATCGGAACTGATAGCCAACCAGCGCGGCAGCGCGAACGATCGCATCATCACCGCTCCCAGGATGCATAACCGCACCTTCCTGAGCGTGCTTTTTCTGATCGGTGCCGTTGCCGCCGCCGGGTTGCCTCCGCTCAGCGGCTTCATTGGCAAGCTGCTGATTCTACAGTCCGTTGAGCCCGGTTTCGAAATGGCCTGGCTCTGGTCAGTGCTGCTGGTTGGCAGCTTCCTCACAATCATTGCCTACAGTCGGGCCGGCAGTATTGTTTTCTGGCGAACCGTCGACGGTCACCTGGAAAAGCCGGACCCATTGAATGGTCGGATTTCTGTAGCAGCAGGCGCGCTCACCGCACTGGCGATCGTCCTGGTCGTGTTTGCCGGTCCAATAACACGCTATACCGATGCAACGGCCGAACAGCTACACAATAACAATGCCTATATCGAAATCCTGCAGATGCCTATGGTCGGGGAGGATGACTGATGCTTGATCGACTGAGGTTTCCCCACCCCTGGCTGAGCCTGACCCTGTTCGTCATGTGGCAATTTCTGAGTGACGGCATCAGTGGCGGCAGTATTGTTCTTGGACTGATCCTGGCCTGGATAATCCCCCTGATGACCCAGGGTTTCTGGCCTGATCCACCCACCTTGCTCAAGGCCTGGAAGACACCTGCCTACCTGTTGCGGGTTCTGTGGGACATTGTGGTCGCCAGCGTTGATGTGGCAAGGCTGATACTGAGCCCTCGCGCACCACGGCCGATGTTCATCTGCTACACCCTGGAACTAACGGATCCGCTGGCTATCAGCATTCTAGCCAGCACCATTTCCCTGACGCCGGGCACCGTTAGCGCGGATGTGAGCGATGACAACACACTGCTGCTGATTCATGCCCTGGACGCCGAGGACGAGCAGGAAGTCATCGACACTATCCGGAACCGGTACGAAAAGCCTTTGCTGGAGATGTTCCAATGATGCTAACCGCGCTCTACATCACCATTGCCATGGTCACGCTGGCCGCCTTGCTGAACGTGTACCGCCTGATAAAGGGCCCGGATGCGCCGGACCGGATACTGGCGCTGGACACCCTTTACATTAACGCCATCGCATTGATCATTCTGTTGGGCATCACGCTGAAAACACGCATGTACCTTGAGTCTGCGCTGCTGATTGCGGTTATGGGATTTGTTGGAACCGTCGCCATGGCCAAATACCTCAAGCGCGGCAGCGTCATTGAATAACCCGGAGGACACCCTATGAGCACCTTCGCAGAATACGCCATTTCCGCCATGCTGATTATCGGTGGCGTTTTTACCCTGATCGGTGCCATTGGTCTGGCTCGACTGCCGGATTTCTACACCCGACTACACGGCCCAACCAAAGCCACCACGGTTGGCGTTGGCGCCATCGTGATCAGCTCCGTGATTTACTTCAGCACGCTTGGACGAGGCATCGGGATAGAGGAAATCCTGATCACGGCGTTCCTGTTCATGACGGCGCCCATCAGCGCCAACTTCCTGGCAAAAGCCGCGATGCACCTGGAAGTCAGAACCTCCAAGAACACTCGCGGTCAAAGCTGGGATCAGTGAGTCCCTTGCAACCATGGGCTCGGTGAGCCTTTTGTAAAAAAGGATCGTATTTATCAAAGGGCTACCGGCAACCAGAATCTGTAAAAACACTTAAAGTCAGATCTAAAAGGAACCATCTCCCATGATGTTACTGGCTGTGCTATCCGGTTTTTTGCTGGCGGTCGCGGTACCGGCGCTTTATCGTTTGGCAGGCAGTTACATTGGCTGGGTATTGGCTCTGCTCCCCGCTTCCCTCACAGCTTACTTCGCCAGCCTGATTCCCACGATCCGTGGTGGTGAAAGGCTCCTGATTGAAACGCCCTGGATGCCGGGGCTCGGGATAACCCTGGACTTCATGGTCGATGGCCTGTCCCTGGTGTTTGCCCTTTTGATCAGCGGCATCGGCACCTTCATTCTGATCTACGCCGGTTCTTACCTGAAAGGCCACAAAGACCTCGCCCGGTTCTACGTCATCATGCTGTCTTTCATGGCATCCATGCTTGGACTGGTGCTTTCGGACAATCTCATTACCTTTTTTGTGTTCTGGGAACTGACCAGCATCACTTCCTACATGCTGATCGGCTTCAACCATGAAGATGCCGAGGCACGAAAGTGTGCGCTCCAGGGCCTGTTCGTAACCGCCGGTGGCGGGCTCGTGTTGATGGCGGGCCTGATCCTGCTGATTTTTATCACCGGGGATTCCTCCTTCTCGGGCCTTCTGGCGTCAGAACTGTCCATTCATGAGCACCCATATTACACCGCGGCCGCGGTCTGCATACTGATTGGCGCCTTTACCAAATCCGCGCAGACGCCTTTCCATTTCTGGCTGCCAAACGCCATGGCGGCACCCACCCCGGTTTCGGCCTACCTGCATTCTGCGACCATGGTGAAGGCGGGCGTGTATCTGCTGGCCCGCCTGAATCCGTCAATGAGTGGAGACATGTTCTGGAGCGGCTCCCTGTTGGTGTTTGGTGCATTAACCATGCTCACCGGCGCCTATCTTGCCTACAGCAGCACCGGCATCAAGAAGGTTCTGGCTTATTCCACGGTGATGGCGCTGGGCACCCTGACCATGCTGGTGGGTGTGGGTACTGAACTGGCCATCACAGCTTTTATCTGCTTCCTGGTGGCCCACTCCCTGTACAAGGGCGCCTTGTTTATGCTCGCCGGCGCCCTGGACCACGAAACCGGCACCAAAGATATTACCCGGATGGGTGGCCTGAGGCACAGCATGCCCAAAACGGCCGTCATTACCGGGCTTGCCGCCCTATCACTGGCAGGGCTTCCACCACTGTTCGGGTTCGTGGCCAAGGAACTGTTACTGGAGTCGCTGTTGAATGCGCCAATATGGCAAACCGGGCTTCTGGTGGCCGCCGTTCTCTCGGCCATGCTGGTGGTGGCCGTCGCCGGTCTGGTGTTTATCAAGCCCTTTTTCGGGCCGGTTGTTAAAACGCCCAAACTGCCCCACGAGGCTCCGTTTACAATGCTGATCGGCCCCGGCGTGCTGGCACTGCTCGCCCTGGTTTTCGGAATCATGCCATCTCTGCCCGCAAATCTGGTTCTGGACGCCGCTATTTCAGCAGTCTCCGGCTACCCGGTAGAAACCGCCCTCGCCCTCTGGCATGGCATCAACCTTCCCCTGATGCTTTCCGGTCTCAGTCTCCTGGCAGGCTCGTTCCTGGTGGTAGGCTGGCGCCGACTGCAGCCAACCCTGTATGCGCTTAATACCGCCGCCAGCCGAATCGGCCCCGAGGCGGGTTATTTCCGCTTCATGGAAGGGATCAGTCAGGTTGCGGGCTGGCAGACCCGGCTCCTGCAGAACGGCGTTCTCGGAATCTATCTTCTGGTACTGGTTCTTATCACCTTCTCTCTGGCAGGCTATACCCTGCTGACCCGGCATGGTCTCCAGCTGGATTTTGACTTCAGTGACAGTTATTTCTACGAGTGGGGAATCGCGCTGCTGATTGTCGCTGCGACCGTCTTTGCCTGTGTCACCCGGTCCCGGCTTGGCTCGGTTGCTTCGCTGGGGGTACTGGGCTTTGGTGTGGCCCTGACCTTCATTCACTTCAGTGCACCGGATCTGGGCATTACCCAACTACTGGTGGAGACCCTCACCGTCATTCTGCTTGTGCTGGTGCTGTTCCGGCTGCCACCGTTTGCCAAGCTGTCCTCGTCCTGGGAACGTTACCGGGACCTGTCTGTCGCAGTGTTTGCGGGCGTGGTGATGACGCTCATCATTCTTGCTGTTCTGGATATCCAGTACTTTGACAGCATTTCCAGCTACTACGTTGAAAACAGCTATGGTCTGGCGTTTGGCAAAAATATCGTCAATGTAATTCTGGTGGACTTCCGGCAACTGGATACTCTGGGGGAAATATTTGTACTGGGTCTTGCCGCAATTGGCGTTTACTCCATGATCAAGCTCAGGGCGGAGGACCAGTACAAGCCATGAAATCCAACACCGTGATTCTCCACACCGCGGCATTGGCGATCATGCCGCTGCAGCTGATGTTTTCGGTGTTCCTGCTTTTGCGCGGGCACGACGAACCCGGCGGCGGTTTCATCGGGGGCCTGGTCGCTGCAAGCGCGTTTGTTCTCTACGCCTTCGCCTTCGGCGCGGAAGCCACCCGCAAACTCCTTCGGGTGCACCCGAAGGATCTCCTGGCAGCCGGCCTGCTGTTCGGGCTGGCATCCACAATTCCGGCCCTGTTGTCTGGTCAGGCCATGCTCACCGCCCACTGGTGGGAGCTTCCGCTGCCGGGTGACAGCTACCTGAAGTTATCGACCGTACTCGTCTTCGACATTGGCGTGTATCTGGCGGTCCTTGGCACACTGATGACATTCGTGATCGGTCTGATGGAGGTTGAGGGATGAGGCGAACACAGTTTTTTGAAGGGGGAGCATCGCTATGGAAAGCCTGATGGCCCTTGTGGTTGGTATCTTGTTCGCGGCCAGTATCTACATGATGCTCAGACGCTCCATCGTGAAAATCGTTATTGGCCTGATCATTCTGAGCAATGCGGCAAACCTGCTGATTTTTGTGGTGTCGGGTCTAACCCGGGGCGCACCTCCGCTGATAGCCGACGGCGCGAAGCAGGTGGCTGGAACGGTGGCAGATCCGTTACCCCAGGCCCTCATCCTTACGGCTATCGTGATCGCGTTCAGCGTTCTGGCCTTTGCGGTGGTTCTGATCCGCCGGGCATACGAAGTTGTGGGCACCGATGATCTGGACAAGATGAAGGATACCGACACTTGAACCTGGAAGTTGTTCTCCCGATTCTGATCCCCCTGACCGCCGGCGCCCTGTCCCTGGCGCTGTGGCGCTCGGTTCAGCTGCAACGCCTGGTTGGCGTGGTAGCCACCGCTCTTTTGCTGGCCGCCAGCATCTGGCTGATGCGCTCAACCATCGACAAAGGCTTTCTGGTGGTTGAAATGGGCAGCTGGCCGGCGCCGTTCAGCATTGTGCTGGTGGCGGACATCCTCAGCGCCATCATGATTGTGTTGACTGGCATTATCGGGCTCGCCATCGCCATCTACTCCCTGGCTTCAACGCCTCCGGGCCACGAAAGGTTCGGCTACTACCCGCTGATGCACCTGTTGCTTGCCGGGGTCGCTGGTGCCTTCCTGACCGGCGATATTTTCAACCTCTTCGTCTGGTTTGAGGTCATGCTGCTGGCCTCCTTTGCCCTGCTCACCCTCGGTGGCGAGCGTGCCCAGATGGAAGGCGCCATCAAATACGTTACCCTGAACCTGTTTTCATCGGCCCTATTCCTGTCAGCCGTCGGCCTGCTGTACGGTATGGTGGGCACCCTCAACATGGCGGATATCGCCCAGAAGGTGAGCCGAGTTGAAGATCCCGGCATGATCACCGTTGTGTCGCTGATGTTCATGGTGTCGTTTGGCATCAAGGCGGCGGCATTCCCACTGTTTTTCTGGCTCCCGGCCTCGTACCACACCCCTCAGGTCGCAGTATCCGCACTGTTTGCGGGATTGCTGACGAAGGTCGGGGTGTATGCGCTCTATCGGGTATTTACACTGATATTCACCCAGGATGTGGAATACACCCACACCATCCTGCTCTGGGCGGCGGCACTGACCATGCTGACCGGTGTACTCGGCGCCGCCGCACAGTTCGAGTTCCGCAGGATTCTGTCCTTCCACATCGTCAGCCAGATCGGCTACATGCTTCTGGGACTAGCCTTGTTTACGCCCCTGGCGCTGATTGGCGGTGTGTTTTACATCATGCATCACATCATCGTTAAAACGAATCTGTTCCTGGTGAGCGGCATCACCTATCGCCTGCTGGGCAGCTATGAGCTGAAAGACCTGGGTGGCGTGTATCGGCAGCGCCCTTACCTGGCGTTACTATTCCTGATTCCGGCCCTGTCGCTGGCAGGTATTCCGCCCTTGTCCGGCTTTTTCGCCAAGTTCGTTGTTGTCCGTGCCACACTGGAATCCAGCGAATATCTTGTCGCAGCGGTCGCCCTGCTGGTGGGCTTGCTGACCCTCTACTCCATGATCAAGATCTGGGCGGAAGTATTCTGGAAGAAAGTCCCCGAGCACGTTACCGACACCAGACGGCTCAATGGTGACATCAAAGACCAACGCAGTTGGGCCTACTACACCCCTGTGGTGGGGCTTGCGGTGTGTACACTGATCATTGGCCTCTATGGTCAGCCCATTTACGTGCTTGCAGAATCCGCCGCCGAGCAACTGATGAACCCGCAGCTTTACATAGAAGCGGTTCTGGGAGGGCAACCTGAATGATCGGCCTGTTCTGGAATTTACTGCTGGCTCTGGCCTGGGTAACCCTCACGGGCAGTATCACGGCCATGAACCTGCTGGCAGGTTTTATCTTTGGCTACGTCGCCCTCATGGTGCTGCAGAAACAGGTGCCGGTGTTGAAAGGGTATTCCCGCCGGATTCCCCGTCTCGCCGCTTTCCTGGTGTATTTCCTGAAAGAACTGGTGAAGTCGAATCTGAGGGTCGCCTATGACATCGCAACGCCTGTCTGGCACATGAAGCCGGGGGTGATCGCGTTTCCGCTCCGGGCTGAGACCGATATGGAAATTCTCTTTGTCAGCAGTGTTATCTCTCTCACACCCGGGACCCTGAGCCTGGACGTTTCTGATGATCGAAAGGTGCTGTTTATCCATGCCATGTTTCTTCACGACGAAGAGCAACTCAGAAACGACCTTAGAGAACTCGAACGCCGAATCCTGAAGGTGACACGCTAGGAGGCCAGTCATGCTGAATGTGGTGATCAATATTGTCTATCTCATGCTGTCACTGGCCTTGCTCTTCGCCTTCATTCGGCTCACCCGGGGGCCATCCCTGCCGGACCGGGTGGTCGCACTGGAGCTGATCGCCTCCATCGTGGTCGGCTATGTGGGAGTGCACGCGATTGACACCGGCGTGGCCAGTTTTCTGGATGTTGCCATCGTTATCGCTCTGACTGCCTTTCTGGCAGCCATCGGCTTCGCCAGATTCGTCGAGCGGGGAGGCGTAAAGAATGATTGAAATACTGGTATCGGTCCTGCTCCTGGTGGGCGCTGCTTTCATGGTACTGGCCGCCATCGGCGTTCTGAGGTTGCCCGATCTCCCCACCCGTATGCACGCCACGACCAAAGCCGGTGCCCTCGGGGCCATGATGACCATGGGTGGCGTGGCGTTCTATTTCGGGGATAGCACCGTGGCCGCTCGCGCCGTTGCCATTGTTATCTTCATTCTTTTGACCGCTCCCATTGCCGCCCATGTCATAGGCCGAGCCGGTTATTTCACCGGCACCAAACTATGGGCAGGCACTATCAAGGATGAACTGCAGGAACGATACGACCCGGAGACCCATAAGCTCAGTAGCGGTCTAGAGGAGCTAGAGCCAGAGATGCCAACCCACACTGAAAAAGGCACCTCAAACCAATAGTTTGTGATTGGCAGCACAGGAATTTCCAGTATAGTAGGCTGCAAACCATTTCAAGGAATACCAGACATGCTGACAGTCAATGAATACTTCGATGGCAAGGTAAAATCAGTGGCTTTCCAGTCCAGCACACTGCCTGCCACAATCGGTGTTATCAGTGCCGGGGAATACGAATTCGGCACCTCAGAAAAAGAAACCATGACGGTCGTCAGCGGTGAACTGACCGTGCTGCTGCCAGGCCAGCAAGACTGGCAAACCTTCGGCGCCGGCGAGAGCTTTGAGGTAGCGGGGCAAGCAAGCTTCAAAGCAAAAACGGATGCCGATACTGCTTATCTCTGTACCTACGGATAAGCCCCACTCAGCCCGTCTTTCTTACCGTGACAACAAACATAAGCAGAGAAAGAGGACAACAACATGGCTCAACCCCGAATTCTCAAACCGGCTGACAATGCCCACCAGTACCAGCTCCTGATCAAGCGGTTACTGATGTCCGGCCCCCGCTACAACCCGGACCAGGAAATCGTTTACGCCGATCGCAGCAAGTACACCTACAAGGATCTTGTCGAACGCATCCATCGACTTGCCAATGCCCTGACAGACGCCGGTATCAAACCCGGCGATACCGTGGCTGTGATGGATTGGGATACCCCACGGTACCTTGAGTGTTTCTTTGCGATTCCGATGATTGGCGCCATACTGCACACGGTCAACGTGCGCCTGTCGCCGGAGCAGATCGTTTACACCATGAACCACGCCGAAGACGACGCGGTACTGGTGCACGATGACTTCCTGCCCATCATCGAGGGCGTGAAAGACGAGATCAAAACCGTCAAAACCTGGATTCAGGTAACCGACAGCGACAAGCCGGGCAACGCCTCTTTCGACACCCACGGCGAGTACGAAGCCCTGCTCGCGGGGGCCAGCAACCACTTCGACTTCCCCGATTTCGACGAGAACAGCGTCGCCACCACTTTCTACACCACCGGCACCACCGGTAACCCGAAAGGCGTGTATTTCAGCCACCGCCAGCTGGTACTGCATACGCTTTCCATGGCCGGCAGCATCTCCCATTTCGACGAAATGCCGCTGTTGCGTTCATCCTCGGTGTATATGCCGGTTACGCCCATGTTCCACGTTCACGCCTGGGGCGTGCCTTACGCGGCCACCATGATGGGAATAAAGCAGGTCTATCCCGGTCGCTATGAACCCGAGTTGCTGGTGGATCTGCTCAAGGAGCACAAAGTCAGCTTCTCCCACTGCGTGCCCACCATCATGCAGATGATGATGGCCACCGAGTCCATCAAGACCGCCGACCTGAGCAACTGGCATGTGCTCATCGGTGGCAGCGCCCTGACCAAAGGCCTGTGCGATGCGGGGGCGAAACTGGGCATCAAGATGTTCACCGGCTACGGCATGTCGGAAACCTGCCCGCTGCTGAGCACCACGCACCTCTCCCCGGCGGATCTTGAACTGCCCCTGGAGCAGCAAACCGCAATCCGGGTGAAGACCGGTAAAGCCGTGCCCATGGTGGAACTGGAAATTGTCGATCCTGATGGCAAACCGGTACCCCATGATGGCGAAGCCAAAGGTGAAGTGGTCGCCCGGGCCCCCTGGCTGACCCAGAGCTACTTCAAACAGCCGGACAAAGGCGAGGAACTGTGGGAAGGCGGCTGGTTACACACCGGTGATGTCGCCTCCATGGAGCCGGACAACACGCTGACCATCAAAGACCGCATCAAGGATGTGATCAAGACCGGAGGCGAATGGCTGTCGTCGCTCGACCTGGAGAACATGATCAGCCAGCACCCTGCCGTTGCCGGGGCTGCGGTGGTAGGTGTGCCCGATGAGAAATGGGGGGAACGTCCCTACGCCCTGATCACCCTGAAGCCCGGAGAATCCATCTCTGAGCAGGATATCAAGCAGCACCTGCAACAGTTTGTCGACAGTGGCGACATTAATAAATGGGCGATTCCCGAGCAGATGCGTTTTGTGGAAGACATTCCCAAGACCAGCGTCGGCAAGATCAACAAGAAATTGATTCGAGATCAGTTGAAAGACTAATCTTCCGGGGAAGCAAAAACGCCGGCGTCCTGGTAACAGACGCCGGCGTTTTTATTTGTGCACTGCCGGAATCGTCGGCTGCTCAGAGACCGGAGAAGGTGAAGTCCACCTCGGGACTCTTGCCAGCCACAATATCCGCCAGAGCGGCCGCCGAGCCACAGGAGTGGGTCCAGCCCAGGGTACCGTGCCCGGTATTGAGGTACAGATTGCTGAAGTGGCTTTTACCGATGTAGGGCACATTGGATGGCGTTGCGGGCCGCAAACCGGTCCAGAATTCGGCCTGATCCCAATAGCCAGCCTCGGGCATGACTTCCGCAGCCCGACGGACAATCGCCCGACAACGGGTAAAGTTCAGGTCGCGACGGTAACCGTTCAGTTCTGCCGTGCCAGCGACACGCATTCGGTCACCCAGACGCGAGTACACGAGCTTGTATTCATCGTCGGTCAGGCTGACGTTAAAAGCTGCTTCTTCGTTTTTCACCGGCACGGTAATAGAGTAACCCTTGGCCGGATAGATATTCAGGAACATCCCGAGCTGGCGGGCAAGTACCGCACTGAAACTGCCCAGGCTCAACACATAGCTGTCCGCCCGAAGCGTGTGGTGTTTGCCGTCCTTGAGCGCCAGCACTCCCAGGATCCGGTCACCCGCCCGATCAAAACCCAGCACTTCGGTGCCATATTCAAAAGCCACCCCGGCTTCTTTACATTTCTCAGCCAGAGCCTGGGTAAACTTTCGGGCATCGCCGCTTTCGTCATCAGCGGTGTAAGTCGCGCCGGCAATACGATGACGGATCGGTTCAAGGGCTGGCTCCAGCTCAACCGCACGACCAGCATCGATAACCTGACGGTCACAGCCCAGATCACGCATGATGCGGGAAGGTTCCAGGGCCGCATCGAATTCGGCAGGGTTGGTGTAGAAATGCAGAATGCCCTTGGCTAACTGGTCATAATCGAGCTTCAGTTCGTCTCGCAGTGACTGCAGGCATGAACGGCTGTAAGTACCGAGATTGACCATCTGGCGGATATTATGGGCGGCTTTGGCAGAGGTACACTGAGCCAGGAACGACAGCGCCCAGCGCCACTGGTAAAGATCCAGCCGGGGCCGGAACAACAGTGGGGCATCCGGCTGGAAAAGCCATTTTGCGACTTTCAGGGGCGCCGAAGGATTGGCCCACGGCTCGGCATGGGACACCGATACCTGCCCGCCATTGGCGTAGCTGGTTTCCAGTCCTGACTGGTTCTGTCGGTCGACCACGGTTACCTGGTGCCCCTGTTTCTGCAGGTACCACGCGGTGGTGATACCAACGACGCCTGCCCCAAGTACCGCTATGTGCATGCCTGCCTCCCCTGATTGATCAACTGTGGTAGCTTCAGAACGTTAGCCGCCCGCGCGCTTGACGGTCCAGCCTTTCTGCTCCAGTAACGGCACCAGAATATCTCGCTGGTCGCCCTGTATCTCCACCACTCCGTCTTTTACTGTACCACCTGTACCGCATTTGGCCTTTAGCTGTTTGGCGTAGGCTTTCAGTTCTTTGTCGTCGAGCGGAATACCGGTCACCAGGGTCACGCCCTTGCCTTTGCGCCCCTTTGTCTCCCGGCTGACGCGCACAATACCGTCTCCGGCCGGCCTCTGCGCTCCCCGGCAGGTGCAGTCATCCACCGGGTTACGGCACTCCGGGCACATCCGCCCCTGGTCCGTGGAGAACACAAGGCCGCCTTTGCGCTTGTTCATACCCATGGTTACGCCTTTATCTGCAATCAGTTCAGGCCCGGAGGGTATTTGGAAAACATTTCCGAGACAACCTCGTCAATCAATTTCCGACGGGTTTCCGGCGACTGGTTTTCATTGAGATAGCGCCGGCTCGCGGCTTGCCAGACCACTTCCTCGGTGGTCCGATCAACCATTCTCACCACCAGTTTGCCCTCGGTTACCTCTCGCACCGGTGGCGGCGATGAGAGGCCCCAGCCGAAGTTGCCATGGCCGAACCCGAACCCCAGGCCAACGCCTACCTGCTCAAGCCGTTCCTCTGCCACAATCTGCCAGCTGATCAGAAGATCGGCTTCAGTCTCCGTGACTTTTTTCATCGCCTTCCGGTTCAGCTCGCGCTCTACCGCGTCCCGAACCCGGGCGTCATCCAGCGAGGTGAAACCAGTGTCCTGGGCGTTGCTGGCAAAGGCCCAACTGCTGTAATTGCCAAAAACGGTGGCTGGATTGTAGTCGGTCACCACATTGCTGGCACAGCCGGTTATGGCCAACGCCAAAGCAGCGATCATGATAATACGCATAGGCTTAACTCCGTTGTTCCCATATGTCTCCAGTATACGCGTGCCCAGGTCTACCGGCCTGCCTCAGTCAGTCAGGTTTCAAAACGGTAATCCATCTTCTGGGACTCACAAAAAGCGCTGAAGTCCTGTTGCTGAGCCACAGGCAAGGAAACGCTGGCTGTCACCCGCGTAGTATAGGAAATCGCGTCGATACGCCCTTCATGCCCGTCGCACCAGTGCCGCAGCGGTTGCTCATCGGCAAACCCGAACTGCACCGTTGCCTGCACACGTGCCTGCTGCACCACGCGATCAACGGCGGACAAGACACTTTCAGCGGCGCCGGCATAGGCCCGAACCAGGCCACCGGCTCCAAGCTTGATACCACCAAAATAGCGGATAACGATCACCAGTACGTCGCCCATATCCTTGTGCTGAATCACGCCCAGAATGGGTTTGCCGGCGGTTCCGGAAGGCTCACCATCATCATTCATGGCAGCCTCGGCCGCAGAGCCGGGCCGGCCGATCTGATACCCCCAGCAGACATGACGGGCATCGGGGTAGTCGCGGTGGGCCTGGTCAACGTATGTTCGTACGTCGTCCCGGTCACTGACGGGATACACTCGGGCAATAAAACGGCTTTTCTTCACTTCCGTTTCCCGCTCAAGGTATCCTGCAGGAATCGGGTAATCCTTACTCATGGGCGATCCTATGACGACCGAAGATAACGAACAGACCCAACCCGGGACCGCGGCCCCTGCACGGATACGCAAGGCCGCCTGCGGCATCCGGTTTGATGAGGACGAGCTGCAGGAAGGCATTGATTTTTCTGCCGCCAGCAAGCTGAAACCGGGCAGTGACAACGCACCGGATCAAAGCCCGAGCGCCGATTCCTCAGCCTCCGACAAAGACCGGTAGCTCAAGGGTCACTTCCAGGCCACCCTCGTCCCGGTTGCGGGCACTGATGTGCCCGTCGTGGGCCTGAATGATATCACGGGCAATAGCGAGCCCCAGCCCCCAACCTTTGCCACCTCGGGATTTGTCAGCCCGGAAAAACGGCTCAAACAAGTGTTGTAGCAGGTCTTCAGGAGCACCCGGCCCCTCATCAGCGACGATCAAACGGATTCTCTCATTGCCCGTGGACAGAGAGAGCTTCACCGATTTGCCCGGCGGCGTGTGGTCCAGGGCATTTTGCAGCACGTTATCAAACGCACGCTGCAATAAACCACCGTCGCCAAGCACAGACACCGCTTTGCTCTCCTCCGAGGCCACCAGTTTGCACTCCACGCGCTGGTGCTCAGCATAATCGGCGGCATCCTGAAGCACGTGATTGACCAGGACCATCGGCTTGACCGGCTCACGCGCCATATCACCGCCGTTCTCGGACACCCGGTACAGGGTCAGAATCTGGCCGGTCATGGTTTCCAGCCGCTCGTTCTGGCGCAGAATACTGGTCATCAATGCCTCATCGGCGCCGCTGTCCGAAGCCAGTTCAATAGCCACCCGCTGGCGTGCCAGCGGAGTACGAAGATCATGGGAGATATCCCGCAACAGCTGGTTCTGACGATCCAGCAGCTGGCACAGCCGGTCTGTCATACCGTTAAATGCAGTCGCCAACTGGCCCACTTCATCACGGCGCCGGGCAATGCGACCAGCAACCCGCAGCCCAGTATCCCCCCCGGCAATCGCCCGGGCCGTCCCCTCCATGTGTCTCAACGGCCGCGAGACCATTCGCGCAATCCACCAACAGGCCAGGGAGATCAACAGGAACGCCAGCCCCATCTCCACAAACCGGAACATTCTCGGGTCCAGCCAACCATCGCCGCCCATCCGGGGCCAGGCAACTAGCTGATAGCCCTCCTGCAGATCCAGAACAGCTGGCCTGTGGGGGTACCAACCGGACTGGATGCGTTCCCGAATCGCCCGGGGCAGTCGATGCTGGCCCTGTTCCTTTTCGATCAGCATCAGGTGCAAATCCAGGCGTTCACCTTCCGAACGCAAAAAGCGCCAGGCATCCCCCCGACCCCGCTGTTCACGAATGACTAGAGCTTCGCGAGCCAGTTCCTGTAAACCCACCTGGCGTTCAATCGCCTGGCGTTCCCGGTCCAACAGATAACGCGAGGCAAGGTGGCTGGCCACCACGGTTACCGCCATGGCCAGCCAGATGGATAGAAAAATCCGCCAGAACAGAGGAAACATAAAGCGCTTCAACATGTGGGTATCCGGTAGCTGTATCCCAGTCCTCGCACCGTCTCGATGCGGGGTGGGTCATCATTGCCCAGTTTCTTGCGAAGATTGCTGATGTGCATATCCAGAGTGCGGTCGTAGGCCTCAAGGCGGCGCCCCAGCGCCCACTGCATGAGATCGGTCTTGCGGACCACGCTGCCGGCATGGGCCAGCAACACCTGAAGCACTTCATACTCGGTGCCGGTCAGTTCCAGGGGCGCGTCATTCTGGTAGATGCGGCGCTGTCCAGGCTCCACCCGCAAGTCACCATAAGTCCGGCTGGCGTCCACCTCGGTTTTCTGATCCCAGGCGATACGACGAAGCAGGGCCTGAAGCCGCGCCACCAGCTCTCTGGGATTGCAGGGCTTGGGAATGTAATCATCGGCGCCCACTTCAAAGCCGACGATTCGGTCAGTTTCATCGCCACGGGCCGTCAACAGGATCACGGGTAAGTGCGTCTTGCCCCGAAGTTCCCTCAGAACATCCAGACCATTGATATCAGGCAGCATGATATCGAGCACCACAATGTCACAATCCTGGCCCAGAGCGAGAGCCAGTCCATCACGACCATTGGCGGCCTCACGCACACTGAAGCCCTGGCTGGCCAGGTAACGGGCTAACAGCTCCCGTAACTCATCGTCATCTTCAATCAACAGTACCCGGTTCTGCATAGTCTTCTCTCTGGGATGTGCCGGTCACAGTCTAGCATGGCCATCCTGCAGCGCTGCGGGCGGTCTCCCGGCCTTTACCGAACCTTTACGTAGCCCTGACACCATCTGACGTTGCGTCCGCGTAGCATGGCCATCATCCATTGTGAACAACGACGAGGAAAGACCAATGAAAGTAAAAACCACCCTGTTAACCGCCGGTGTACTGGTGGCAAGTCTGATGGCCGCCAGCCCGGCTGTTCTCGCGGAACGGCACGGCAAACACAACCAGAACGGCAAGTGGGACAAACAGGAACTGTGCGAGAACTTCCGTGAAGGCAAAGGCCCCTTTAACCGTGAGGAGCGCCGGGCCGAGAGGGAAACGTATCGGGCAGAAATGGCCGATCGCCTGAAACTGAATGAGGAACAGCGCCAGATCTGGGCGGAGATTCATCAGGAACGACAGGCCAAACAGGAAAAACGCATGAATCAATGGCAGGAAAAAATGCAGCAACGCTGTAGCAACAGTGGGAAGCAAGACAAGGAGTGATCAAATGACGGGTTCTGGCGTATGGTAGAAGGTATTCGTCAACGACCTGAAACCAACCATGTCAGAAAACGCGCCACGCGAACTCACTCTGGAGACCCGAGCCAGTATTGCCGCCATCCCGAAATCGGACTGGCAACGACTGGCGGGGGTCTCCAATCCGTTTCTTCGATACGAATTCTTTCAGGCACTGGAAGAGAGCGGCTGCACCCGCACCGAAACGGGCTGGACCCCCAGCCACCTGGTATTCAAGCACGAAGGCCGGATTGTGGGCCTGGCACCCGCCTACCTGAAAACCCACTCTATGGGTGAATATGTGTTCGACTGGGCCTGGGCCGACGCCTACCAGCGATACGGCCTGCCCTATTATCCAAAGCTGTTGATCGCCATTCCGTTCACGCCTTCTGCCGGACCTCGACTGTTGCTGGACACCGGGGGGCGACGACAGCTGACACCCGAACGCCTGCACGACTTGCTGGATACCCTGACACACCAACTGGGCGCACACTCCTGGCACTTACTGTTTCCCAACGCCGAGGACCAGCAACTGCTGGCGCATGACGATGAACTGCATCGCATCGGCTGCCAATTCCACTGGCACAACCACAATTACCGCAGCTTCGAGGATTATCTGGCAGCATTGAATTCCCGCAAGCGTAAATCCATCCGCAAGGAACGCCGGCATGTGGCGGAACAGGGCATCACCTTTGCCCGCTTCCATGGCAAGGATATTCCAGACCAGGTTCTGGCCGCCTTTTATGTGTTCTACCAGGCCACCTACCTGAAACGGGGTCAGAGACCTTACCTGAACAAACGTTTTTTCGAATTGCTGAGAGAACGGCTACCCGAGCATATGCACGTGATCATGGCGGTCAAACAGGGCGAAATGATCGCCGGGGCCCTGTTTCTGTCGGGGCAAAACGCTCTTTACGGCCGGTACTGGGGCTGTCTGGACGAATACAATCACCTGCATTTCGAGACCTGTTACTATCAGGGCATCGAGCTGGCGCTGGCGCTTGGGCTGACACATTTTGATGCCGGCGCCCAAGGCGAACATAAACTGGTTCGGGGGTTTGAACCGGTGATCACCCATTCCTGGCACGGTATACAGCACCCCGGCTTCCGGGACGCCATTGCCGACTTCACCCGGGAAGAAGCAGAGCAGGTACAAGGGTATTTTGCAGAGGCGGAAACCTTACTGCCGTTTAAACAACAAACACCGCAATAGTCTGTATACTGATTGACCAGGACGGACTTCAATCAGGTGAACGGCCATGGATACCGGTCTGCCAGGAAGCATACTCACCTCATTTGATCCACCCCTGATGGTGGCATTGGGTGCCTTTGTGCTGGCGCTTCTCAGCCTGATACTGGCATCCCGGTTACGGAACAAAAACCAGAGCCAGCTCAGCGCATTGAGGGAAAGGTCGGACACCCTCTGGCGTGAAATGGATGACATCCGGGTCAGCCAGTTCAACCGCTCAGATCATAGCCCGTCGACCAGCCATTCCTCACTGGACCAAGCCCGTTACCAAACGGAAATGGAAGCCTACCAGAAGACCTGGCCGGCCATCTGGCTTCTGCACGAACGCCTGGGGCAGTTTCTGCGAACTGTCGAAACCGGTGAATCCGCCAACGACTTACGTCTGGAGGCCAGAAACGCTGCGCTGGACGCCCGAAATCACCTGAACCAGCACCGCCCCTTCTGTCACGAAACGGTGGATGAACTGCTCACCCGGCTCATTGACGTGGAAATCAAGGCCCACCTCGCCGCCTGCCAGTACCTGGACCTGGTGAAGGAAGTCCGGCACGGCGCTTCCGATCACGACCGGAGAGTCCTGCACGACAAGTTTCACAGCCTGCATGAGGGCGAGGCTCGGGAGCTTTTGAATCACCTGGTGACCACCATCCGGCACCGCGCCATAAGAAGCGGCTAAGTTTGCTTAGCTATCGGCAATCCGGAAACCGATTTTCAGGCCCACCTGATAATGACCGACCTTTCCGTCGACAATGTGGCCACGGGTTTCCGTTACCTCGAACCACTCCATATTGCGAACACTTCTCCCACACTCATCCAGCGCGTTCTGAATGGCATCTTCAATGCTTGTCTTTGATGAGCCTACGATTTCCACTTTTTTGTAGACATGGTGATCAGACATGACAGCCTCCTGACTCAAGAATATTTACACCTTGAGCCTAGAAGCCAGCGTGAGCTTGGGCAAACTACCATTCTTTAACCTGCTTCATCCATTGACCGTTAAAAGGCGTATCATCTCGCCTGTAGCATGCTGGAAATACTCGAACCGGACCTGTAAATGAAACGACTTCTCAAATACGCCGCGGGCCTGCTCGGCGCCCTGCTGTTGCTTCTGGGCGGCCCCCTTCTGTTGGCCGCCAGCAGCAGCCTTGAGGTTGCGGAGAGCTGGCGTACCGCCAGCCGGGAAAGCGCCGGTATAGCGCCTCGACCGGAACAGGTGGAGGAAGCCATTATTCAGGTCTATGGCGCACGCGCCTGGAGCTGGCGAGGCTACTTTGCGGTACATACCTGGATTGCGACCAAAGAACAGGGCGCTGATTATTATCAGGTGCACGAGGTCACCGGCTGGCGCACCTACGTGGTCAATTCCCGCCCCGGCGACCCGGACAGACTCTGGTACGGCGCCAGGCCGGAACTGTATGCAGATATTCGGGGAGAGAAAGCCGCGGCCTTGATTCCGCAGATCTACCAGGCAGTGGAAAATTATCCCTACCCCACCCAATACGAAGCCTGGCCGGGGCCAAACAGCAACACCTTCGTAGCCTGGGTGATACGGGAAACGCCGGATTTCGACGTAGCCCTGCCCAGCCACGCCATTGGCAAGGACTACCTGGGGGACCGGCTGATCGCCCCAAGCCCGGGTGGCGCGGGCTATCAACTATCCCTGGGTGGATATTTCGGTGTCTTGGCCGGGGTTCGAGAGGGTCTGGAAGTGAATATTCTGGGGTTGTCGCTGGGTATCAATCCCATGGCGCTGGGTATCAAATTACCGGGACTCGGCGAGCTGGCCTTGCTTGACACAAACCCCATGCACGAGCAACCAGCTCGCTAGACGCTCAGGGGTGGGGGTGGTCTCCCAAAAACCGCTACAAGCACATCCATGTGCGCTTCTCTCCGGCCATCCATGGCCTCCGACATTTTTGGGAGACCACCCCCACCCCTGAGCTGCACTGTCCCAAAGTCAAAGCTTGGCGAATTCCAGATACCGACTGGCTGCCTGCTTCTTCTCATCCTGGCTGTTCAGCAACTCCAGCCGCAATTTATCAATGATCTTCAGATAACCATCCAGCGGGGACTTTTCTTCGCCCTGCTCTTTTGAAGCCTCAATAAACGCCTGCTGCTTCTCACGAATTTCGTTCAGTTTTTCTATGGCATTGCGGATCGCTTCCTCTCGTGCAGAAGCTGCGCCGCTCATCTCGGGTTCAGCGTTACGAACCCCAAGAACGGTTTCCACCGCCGGGGCCGACTCGGTGTTCTGTTCCGCCAGGTCCAGCTCTTCCAGAGTCCGAACTTCACCGTCAGTGGTCAGGTAAATACCAGAGGCCTTGATCTGCCCCAGGGGCACGCCCTGAGGATTGGTCAGAGTGAAGCGGTCGTCCACGCTGTCGACATACAGTGCCTGGACACCAACCTCCGCCAGCGAGCGCAGATCCTGGCCGCCATCAGCCGTCTGTACCCACACCGACAGGGACTGAAAAATCTCATCGTTAGCATCTATCCAGCGATTACCATCGTCATCAAACGCAGCCAGCTCGCTGAAGCCAGATCCACTTTCCGGGCCGAACAATTCGCTGCCATCGTCCACTTTACCGTTACCATTGCGGTCAAAAACCAGATATCCGCTGCCCGCGCCCAGAGAGGCGAACTGCGCCGTCTCGCCGTTGCCCGTCATGTCGAATTCAAACAGGGTGTCGGTCAGTCTCGCGGTAGAAGCACCAAAGTTGATCACCAGCGGATCAGTCAGGGGACGCTCCTGAATCTGGATCAGCTCGGAATATTCATAGCTACGGGACTGGGACTGCCTGAGCGACAGGGTAAAGTCGATGGTTTCACCATTGTCGAGGGTAATACTGCCAGTTGACGCGAAGCTGCGGGTTTCACTTTCGGAGTAGAACATATAGCGACCGGCAGATACCGACAGACTCTTCGGCGATTCCGCGGCTGCTTCACCCCCCAGGGCGGCTCGGCTGACCGTCAGCGCCTGCTGCCCCATCAGGAACAGCTCTGAAGACTTTTCGACCAGTTCCGAACTGGTGAAGGTGGCCGCTCGGTTGGCCCCGGTCACCTCACTGGTACTGGAAAAGGCCATCTGCTCCTGGCTGCTGTAGCGATACGCCGCCTGTCGGATCAGCGACACTTCGGTGCCCCGATTGGTCTGCCCTTGCGGTACCGGGGCGGCAGACTGGCGGACTCTCAGTTGGGAACTATCAAACGCCGAGACCTGGCGGCTGCTGTCCTGAAACAGCGAAATCTGGCTGGATGCAATCATGGTGCGGTACCTCAGTGACACTGGGTCACTTAACGGCACCATCACCGAAAACTTGAGCAGATTTCAACCACACCCACCGACGACGTCAGAGCAAATAACGAACGGTCGCAGCGGCCAGCAGGCCAATAGCGATAGCGGGAAGCGGCTTGTGAAGTACAAGCATGGTAACCGCCGTGGCTACCAGTGCTGCCAGCGCACCCGGATCGCCGGCCACCGCCATGGGTACGATGATGGCGATCAGCACCGAGCTGGCCATGGTATTGATAAAACTCTCTACCCTCGGGTTGATGCGCACAAACGACATCACGAACACGCCGCCAAAACGGGTAATCAGTGTCACCACGGTCATGATAGTGATCAGCGCCAGCACACCGAAGGTTGTAGTTTCAATGGTCATCAGACACCTCCCGCTGATTATCCGCCACCTCGGTTTTGTGTTCCAGCCAGAACAAACCGACCAGACCACCAGCGATCGCACCAACCACCACGTGCATATTGGGCGGTAGCCATTTCCAGGCGGCAAGGGAGGCTGCGCCGGAAACGCACCAGGCGACCAGCACCCGCGGGGATTTATTGCCACCCAGTGCCATGGCCAGCAGGAAGCAACCCAGCACCATATCCAGCCCGAAAGCTTTGGGGTTCTGTAACAAACCGCCGAAGTAGACGCCCAGGGCTGTACCAACAATCCAGGCCAGCCACAGAACCAAGCCACCCCCGATAATCACTTCCAGATTGCGCCTGCCATTCTGGTAATCCTGGGCCGAGACCGCCCAGTTGGCATCGGTCAGCAATAGCAAGAGCGCATAACGCCGCCCGGGAGAGACTTCCCTGAGCATCGGGTATAGCGAGGCGCCCATCAGCAGGTGCCTGGAATTGATGGCAAAAACCACGGCGATCAAAGGCAGAACCGAGACATCGGCGCCCCAGATATCCACCGCCGCAAACTGCGAAGCGCCAGCAAACACGGTCGTGCTCATCAGGATAGACTGCAGCGGCGTCAACCCTTCCTGAATGGCGGCCAGACCAAAGGCAGCACCAAACGCCACCACAAAGAATGAGATGGGGAGCAGGCGGAAGAACTCGGAACGGACTTTCCGCGAATCAAACTGATAAGGATAGGAGGCGACAGACATCTGAAGAAGCTAAGCCGGATAGTGCAAAACGCGTATAGGTAGAAACCACCATTAAGCGTTTTTTTTCTTACCAGTGCTCAGGCAGTTAGATGATTAAATCAAACAAGTTCACAATTCCGCCGGCCGCCAAGGTTGACGTTCACGTAAACTTGCATTAGCTTGAATTTCGTCCGGCCCCAAAAGGGCAACCCGACCAATCCTTCGGGAGGACACCTGAAATCGACACCCTGGCCACAAGCCAGACCGACAAAAACAAGACAGAACCTGCCGCCGGGATCCGGCTGTGCGGGAGAGGATTTCAACATGCTGTTCAGCCATCCGGAGTTCGATCACCACGAACACCTGTCGTTTTTCTGCGATGCCGAAACCGGCCTCAAAGCCATTGTCGCTATTCACAACACCTCCCGCGGCCCCGCTTTAGGCGGTTGCCGAATGTTTCCTTACGCCAGTGATGAAGAAGCGCTGCGAGATGTGCTTCGCCTGTCCAGGGGCATGACCTACAAATCGGCCCTGGCCAATCTGGACCTCGGTGGTGGCAAATCCGTGATTATTGGCGATCCGCGCAAGCACAAAACACAAGCCCTGCTGGAGGCTATGGGCAAGCACCTGGAAAGCCTGGGAGGCCATTACATTGCGGCCGAAGACTCCGGCACCAGCGTGCCGGATCTGAAAGTGATGGGGCGCCATACCCGCCATGTGGCCGGCGTTGCCTACCGTACCGGATTCGACGGCACCCCCAGTAACGGGGATCCCTCTCCTGTCACCGCTTACGGCACCTTTGTTGGCCTCAGAGCAGCAGTAAAACACCGGCTCGGCAGCAACGACCTTACCGGCCTGAAAGTAGCCATCCAGGGCATCGGTAATGTCGGGTTCCGCCTGGCCCAACACCTGAAAGACGCTGGCGCTGAACTCTGGGTGAACGATATTCACGCCGACAACATGCAGAGGGCTGTCGACCAGCTCGGCGCACACGCCGCCTCGGCGGAAGACATACTGACTCTGCCCGTGGATGTTATCGCACCCTGCGCCATGGGCGCCGTCCTGAACGACCGCAGTATTCCTGCCATTCGCGCCGGTATCGTCGCAGGCGCGGCCAATAATCTGCTGGATCGCCCGGAACACGACGCGGCACTGAAACAGCGGGGCATTCTGTACGCTCCAGACTTTGCGATTAACGCCGGCGGCATCATTGATGTGTTCTACGAACGCACAGGGGCATCCCCGGAAAAAGTGCGCGCCCATGTGGAAACCATCGGCGACACCCTGACCGAAATTTTTAACCGTTCTGACCGCACCGGGCTCCCTACCGGTGAAATTGCCAATGAACTGGCTGAAGAACGGTTCACCAAGCATGCCGCGGGTGCTGGGCTGGCGCCCCAGCGGCTGTCTCGCACCGGATAACCTGACACCGGTGCTTCCCCTTGGGAGCCGCAGTCTCTGCGGCTCCATTTTTAACCCCAGTAACAAAAACAAGACCTTCGGGAGAAAACCATGTCTGTCTCATCATCCGGTTCTGCTGCCTATTCCGGCAGCCTTGAGGGCTCCAATGCCCAGCGCGGGCTCTGGTCATCACGGCTCGCGTTCATCCTCGCGGCCACCGGTTCCGCTGTGGGCCTCGGAAACATCTGGAAATTCCCCTACGTAACCGGCGAAAACGGCGGTGGCGCTTTTGTGTTGGTCTACCTGCTGTGCATCGCCATCATCGGTATTCCCATCATGATGGCCGAGGTGATGATCGGCCGTCGTGGTGGCCACAGCCCGGTTAACAGCATCAAGGCGATCGCCCAGCGGGACGGACTGAACCCGGCCTGGAAACTGGTCGGCGCCGTGGGCATTCTTGCAGGCTTCCTGATTCTGTCGTTTTACTCGGTGATTGGTGGCTGGGCCATTTCCTACGTTGGCACCACCGCCAGCGGCCAGCTCTCCGGCCAGACCGCAGATGCCGTGGGTGCGATTTTCTCCGGCCTGCTGAGCAATCCCGGCACCCTGTTGCTGTGGCACACGGTGTTCATGGCCCTGGTGATGCTGGTGGTGGCGAAAGGTGTGCGCTCCGGCCTGGAGCGGGCCGTCAGCATTCTGATGCCGGCACTGTTTGTGCTGCTACTGATTGTGGTCGGCTACGCCATGACCACCGGCCACTTTGGCCAGGCGGCAGCCTTCCTGTTCCAGCCGGACTTCTCCAAGCTCACCACCTCCGGCGTACTGGTGGCACTGGGACACGCATTCTTTACTCTGAGCCTGGGTATGGCAGTGATGATGGCTTATGGCTCCTACCTGCCCAAGAATATTTCCATCGCCAAAACCTCCATTACCGTCTCGGTGATTGATACCGGTGTCGCCCTGCTGGCCGGCCTGGCTATTTTCCCGATCGTCTTTGCCAACGGCCTGGAGCCCGGTGCTGGCCCTGGCCTGATTTTCCAGACCCTGCCCCTGGCCTTCGGTCAGATGCCCATGGGCTCACTGTTCGGCACCTTGTTCTTTGTACTTCTGATTTTCGCCGCCTGGACCTCTGGCATTTCCCTGCTGGAACCGATCGTTGAATGGCTGGAAGAACAAAAAGGCATGAACCGCACCGTCAGTACGCTGGGTGCCGGTGTGGTGTGCTGGGCTCTGGGTATTGCCTCTATTCTGTCGCTGAACCTGTGGGCGGATTTCTCACCACTGGGCTTCATCCCGATGCTGGAAGGCAAAACCATCTTCGACCTGCTGGACTTCTTCACCGCCAACATCCTGCTGCCGCTGGGTGGGCTACTGGTCGCGCTGATGGCCGGCTGGGTAATGTCGAAACCGGCCATGGAGAAGGAGCTGGCCCTGTCACCGGGTACGTTCAACCTGTGGTTTGTCACCGTGCGCTTCATCACCCCGATTGCGGTGGGCGTGGTGTTCATCTACAACCTGATGTAAATAACGCTCACAACTGATCGAGGGAGGCCTTCAGGGTCTCCCCGATCCTCGCGTTCAGTTTCAGATCCACCAGATCCTCAGCCCGGGTCCGCCCCAGATTCAGGGTGGCAATGGGCTTTTTCCACTCGCTGGCGTAGCGGCAGAAACGGAAGCCGGAATACACCATCAACGACGAACCGATCACCAACAGGCCATCGCTCGCCTTGAGTACATCAAGCGCAGAGTACACCCTGTCCTTTGGCACATAATCCCCGAAGAACACTACATCCGGTTTCAGGATACCGGCGCATCTGGGGCAGTCCACCGGTCGGAACTCGGAAAAATCCACATCCAGATCGGCATCCCCATCCGGTGCCGTCTCCGCTGTGTACTTCAGAAATCCGGGATTGAGCTCGGCGCAACGGTCATGTACCTCATCCCGGGGGCAACGATAGCCGCAGCCCATACACACGACTTCGTCCGCCCGCCCGTGTAGATCCGTCACCGCCCGGGTGCCCGCCTTCTGGTGAAGACGATCCACGTTCTGGGTAACCACCAGGCTGCTGTGGTTGAGCAGTTCCAGATCCGAAATGTAGTGATGGGACGGGTTAGGCGCGGCATTACGCATGACCGGCCAGCCAATCAGACTGCGCGCCCAGTATCGCTGGCGGGTGAGGAAGTCCTCCATGAACGCCTTATGCTGCACCGGTTGCTTACGCTTCCAGGCACCATCGCCATCACGATAATCCGGAATACCGGAATCCGTGCTCACGCCGGCTCCGGTGAGAATCATCAATCTTGGATGTTGTTGGATAAACTCCGCCAGCAACGCCCCGGCTTCGTTCGGGTTATGCATCACAGGCGGCGTTTCCAGCTCGGGCAGGCGCTGGCTGGAACTGAATGGGCGGGTTCGATGCTCAGTCATTTCCGTTACAACTCAGAGGCTCGGAATGTCAGGTTTCGGCGTCGGTGCACCGTTTCAGAATAGTACGCATCTTCTCCACACCGAGCTCATTCATCAACGCAATATTCCGGTCGGGAATACCATCTACGTCCGGATAGTGATCAATAGCCGCTTCCAGACTCGCCTCCCGCAACAGGTGCAGCATGGGGTACGGTGATCGATTGGTGTAGTTTTCCGCGGCCTCTGCATCGGTGCCGGCGAACTGATAGTCCGGATGGAAACTGGCAACCTGAAAGACACCTTCCAGCTCCAGATAGCTCAGCAAGGCATCCGCGGCATCGAGAAATTCGTTGTAAGCGAGAAAATCCTGCAACACACCAGGATGGATCAACAACGTGGTTTCGACGTCCGGCTCGTCTTCCAGGCGCTGCAACTCTGACTGCAACGCCTGTAGCAGCTCATCCTCGTTCTCCGCCTCGCTGACGACAAAACGCACGCGGTTCTTGACCAACTCGCGCCTGGCGAAGGGGCAGAGGTTGTAACCAACCACCACTTCTTCAACCCATTGCCGGGTGGCGCTTACAACCTGTGGTTCATTCATAGGTAGCCCTGGCTCCGAAGATAATCGTCATAGGAGCCACTGAAGTCAGTCACTCCATCAGCTGTGAGCTCAATAATCCGCGTCGCCAGCGAGGAGACAAACTCGCGATCATGGCTTACGAAAATCAGCGTTCCCGGATAGTTCTCCAGCGCCAGGTTCAAAGCCTCGATAGACTCCATATCCAGGTGGTTGGTGGGCTCGTCCATCAGCATCACATTCGGTTTCTGCAGGATCAGTTTGCCGAACAGCATGCGGCCCTGCTCACCCCCCGAGATTACCTTTACAGACTTGCCAATATCATCACCGGAAAACAGCATCCGCCCCAGCGTACCGCGCACTAATTGTTCGCCGCCGGTGGTCCATTGCGCCATCCAGTCGGTGAGGGTCTCGTCGCGGGCAAAATCCGCGGTGTGGTCCTGGGCGAAATATCCAACCTCGGCACTGTCGGTCCACTTCACCTCGCCGGAATCTGGCTCATAAGCGCCAGCCAGGCATTGCAGGAGTGTGGTTTTACCAATCCCGTTCGGGCCAATAACAGCCACGCGTTCTCCCGCCTCAATCTGCAGATCCAGGTTTTTGAACAAGGGGCCTTCATCGAAGCCCTTGGTCAGACCTTTCAGAGTCACGGCCTGACGATGCAGCTTCTTGCCCTGCTCGAAGCGGATAAAGGGACTCACGCGGCTTGAGGGCTTCACCTCTTCCAACTGGATCTTGTCGATCTGACGGGCGCGAGAGGTGGCCTGTTTGGCCTTGGAGGCGTTGGCGGAGAAGCGGCTGACGAACTGCTGCAATTCCGCAATCTGGGCTTTTTTCTTGGCGTTGTCCGCCAGCATGCGCTCTCGGGCCTGGGTGGCGGCGGTCATGTATTCGTCGTAGTTGCCGGGGAACAGACGCAGCTCACCATAATCCAGGTCCGCCATGTGGGTACATACACTGTTCAGAAAGTGACGGTCGTGAGAGATGATGATCATGGTGCTGTTGCGGGCCACCAGAATGTTTTCCAGCCAGCGGATGGTGTTGATGTCCAGGTGGTTGGTGGGCTCATCCAGCAACAGTACGTCGGGGTCAGAAAACAGAGCCTGTGCCAGCAGCACACGCAGTTTCCAGCCCGGCGCCAGAGCACTCATGGGGCCGTTGTGCTGCTCCAGAGGAATATCCAGGCCCAGCAGCAACTCACCGGCTCGGGATTCCGCGGTGTAGCCATCCATTTCGGCAAACTGCACTTCCAGGTCTGCCACGGCCATACCGTCTTCCTCACTCATCTCTGGCAGCGAATAAATGCGGTCCCGCTCTTTTTTCACATTCCAGAGATCTTCGTGGCCCATAATCACAGTGTCCATCACTGAGCACTGTTCATAGGCAAACTGATCCTGACGGAGCTTACCCAGCCGGGTATTCGGTTCCAGCATGACCTGGCCCGCCGATGGCTCCAGATCACCACCCAGAATTTTCATCAGGGTGGATTTACCGCAACCATTCGCCCCGATCAGGCCGTAACGGTTGCCGTTGCCGAATTTGGCCGACACATTTTCAAACAGGGGCCGCGCCCCGAACTGCATGGTGAGATTGGCGGTGGAGATCAAGAAACAAACCTGTCGAAGTAGAGGCCGACGAGCGCCGGCGAAAAGAAAGCCGGCATTGTACAGGTTTGCACCAGAGACTGTGAGGCCGCAGAAACACGGACAAAAACCACTTGCCTCAGGGCGCCGCTGCGGGCAGCATTCCGGTCTGTGTTCCATTCACCCAACGACAGGAAATTGATCATGGCACAAGCAACCGCACGCCACATTCTGGTAGACAGTGAAGCCAAGTGTGAGGAACTGAAGAAAGCCATCGAAGGTGGCCAGGATTTCGCAGAAGTCGCCAAGCAGCACTCGTCCTGCCCTTCCGGCCGTAACGGCGGCGACCTGGGTTCTTTCGGGCCGGGCCAGATGGTTCCGGAGTTCGACAAAGCCGTTTTCAACAGCGAGCTCAATACTGTGATCGGCCCCATCAAGACCCAGTTTGGCTACCACCTGCTGGAAGTCACCAGCCGCAGCTGATCCGATGATTGGCCCGGCCGGTGTTCGGAATATCTCCGACGCCGGCCGGAGTGCGTCCTACTCCGATCCTGCCGGCGGTGCCATAAACCTCGATATCTGCCGTCCAATGCTCTCGACAGGCTCCATGATCGCCTGCTGAATACTGCTGGTCACAACCTGAGAAAACTGCTTACCGGCGGGGCTTTCGAGGAAGTCCAGGTACAATGCCAGCTCCTGAGCGCTGATCTTGTCGTAGGTATAAAGATAGCTGTCGTAGACCTGCTGGCCAACCACACCCCGAAGCATTCCTCGCTGGTTTTCGATACGGCGCTCCAACTGCTCATAGTGCATTGATTCGCTGCTGAGTGCCGACATGGCAGTGGCCAACCCCAACTGAACAGCAATGGTGGTATCCACCGCGCTTTCGGTTGCCCGGGCGGCCCGGTCGAATCGATCGAACATCTCGGCTTTGGGAGTGCCTTTGTACTTTCGATTCAATTCCGGCGCGCTGGCCTGAATCTGCGGCCAGGCTTCCGGCGCCGAGGCGGCAATCTCTGCGCTCGAAATTTTCCGGGCGACGGGTGTCTGGTACCACTCACTTACCGCCTGAAGCTGTTCGTCCGTCAGCTGTGCTTGCAGATCGGTAATGATCTGCTGCTCAATTTTGTCGGCGCTGAAACTGCTGCTCACGACATAGCCAACGGTATCCGCCACCATGGGCGGCACCTGGCCGCGTTGTTTCAGCCCTTCCCGAATACCCTGGCTTAGCATCGCCGGGTATTGCTCAACAATGTCGTCAATCGGGGAGGCTTCGAGCACGCTGGCGGCATCCGGGGCCGCCTGAGCTGAGCCCACGCCAAGCATGGCAACGACTAAAACAGGTTTAACTAGGGCCAATCGCTTCATTTACCTATCATCCTGGCTAATGCAATGACTCTCTTATGCCATGGGCCCAAGGCTGGCAGCAAGCAATCCAGGGGTTCAGGAGATGACAGTTTGGTAGGAATACGCAACAGGTCAGGCCGAAAGAAAAAGGGCCGCCATAAGGCTGAAAAAGCACGCTGGCTTCGCCTGGCCAAATGGTATGGGCCACCGGTGGCCGGCTTACTGATCGGGATCTGGGCCACGCTCCGCTTCAGCCTGCTGGCTCCGGATCCCCCGGCGAGACCGGAAAATCTTTGCGACATTTTCCGGGAGCATCCGGTCTGGTACGACTATGCCAGCGCGTCACAACAACGTTGGGGAACCCCCATTGCCACCCAGATGGCCTTTGTCTATTACGAATCATCGTTTCGAAGCCATGCCAGACCACCGCGTACCCGGCTATGGGGTCTGATTCCGTGGGCAAGACCAACCACAGCCTTCGGTTACGCTCAGGCCCTTGATCCAGCCTGGCAGGAATACCTGACAGCAAACGATGGTGACTGGCTGACGGTGCGCAGCGATATGAAGTACGCCCTGGATTTCGTCGGCTGGTATAACCGCCTGAGCCACCAGCAACTGGGTATCCCCTATACCGCCCCGAGGGAACTGTACCTGGCCTACCATGAAGGCAGAACCGGCTATGCCCGGCGCTCCTTCGACCGTAAGCCGCAGCTTCAGGCCCTGGCCAGCCGGGTCCGGGCCAGGGCTTACCGCTACCACAACCAGTTGCAGCAGTGCGAAGCGGAGTTCCAGTGCTGGCGCTGGTACCAGTTCTGGCCGTTCTGCTCGGCTGAAGACTGAGCTACAGGGCTCCCGAAATCTCGATCACCGACTCCAGACCCTGCAAGCGCTCTACCAGAAACTCCATGACCATTCTGACCCGGGCCATCTGCTGGGTATCCTGGTTTACATGGAGCCAGAGGTCGATGCTTTCGCCCTCCAGAGGATCGGACAGCCGCCGCAATTCCCTGGTGGCGTCGCCCAGGTAACAGGGCAGTACCGCCAGGCCTGCCCCGGCCCGGGCAAGGGCATGCATGGACTGCAGGCTATTGCAGCGAATCACCGACGTGACATTTTTCAGCTGTTTGCGGTACCAACGCCCCGTTGCCAGGTGGCTGAAGGATTCGTCTGGCAGTATCCATGTACAGCCTTCCGGCTGATTCTCGATATCCATGTTCCGGTGCCGGCGGCAGTATTTTGCTGCGCCATAGACCGCGGATTCAATCGCGGCAATCCGTTCACCTTCCAGCGTTGCCTGGGGCTTGTTCTCCGGCCGAAGGGTAAGGTCGGCTTCCCGGTGGCTGAGATTAGCCACATCGTTATCGGTGAGAACTTCCAGCTCAATCTCGGGATAGGTGCGCACCATCTCGGCCAGAATCGGGCTGAGCAGTTCATTCATCATCACGTCTTCGGCGGCCACACGAACCTTGCCAACCGGTGCGGAATCATCCCCCACCAGTTTGCGTTCCAGGTTTTCCATATCGGTAGCCAGCCGTTCAGCCTCCCGAAAGGCCATTTCTCCCACGGGTGTGAGCTGCAATCCGCTCTGGTTACGCTCAAAAAATTGCACCCCCAGCGACTCTTCCATCTGATCAAGTCGCCGTAAAACAGTCGTTTGGTGAACACCCAGAATTTCACCGGCTTTTGCAAGCGTTCCGCCTATTGCAAGGGCCCTTATATATCGAAGATAATCCCAGTCCATAATCACTGCATATTTGCAACAAGGGTACGGATTTTAACGTATTCAAGCTGCAAAAAAGAATCCTTAGAATTAAACGTAAATTAAAGATAGATCGCTAACAATCCACCAGATGAAGGAGGAAGGCGCTATGACTCAGAACCATATCGCAACCGTTAAACCGCTGCCGTCCAGTATCCTCCACAACAGTACTGAGGTCAGGCGCCAGTATACCCGCGCTGCCGCAAGGCAGGCGATGCAGTTTATCAGCCGCAAGGTGCGAATTTTCAATCGCAAGGCGGTAGCCGTGGCGCAGGATATGCCCCAGGTTCAGGGCGGCCACTAAAACAGACTGCACGCCTTTCGGGGTTGCTGAATAAAAAACGCCGGCATGTTTCCATGCCGGCGTTTTTTTGTTCGCTTGTACCCGGTCAGAATTCCCAGATCACTTTACGTTTCTGCTCAAACCACTCGTCCATCTTACGGTTGTAGAAATCCTCAATAACATTGCGTTTGATCTTCATGGTGGGCGTGAGCATACCGTTTTCCATGGTCCAGGGTTCACGTACCACGACGACAAAAGCCACCTTTTCGTGGGACTCACATTCCGCATTCACGGAGTCCAGTTCCTCCGCCAGCTCTTGTTCCAGCTCGCTGCGACTGCCTCCCCGCTCCAGTTCATCGCGGGCCTCCTCGGAGAGCAGTACCATCAGGCACGGCTGGGGCTGGTTGGCACCCGCCACACACACCACTTCCGCCTTGGGGTGATTGAACCGGTTCTCGATAGGCACCGGCACCACGTATTTCCCCTTTGAGGTTTTGAACAGGTCTTTTACCCGCCCGGTAATGCGCAGGCATCCATCACGGTCAATTTCACCCATGTCACCGGTTTTGAGAAAACCGTCATCCGTCAGGTCTTCCCGGGTTTTTTCCTCGTTCTTGTAATAACCGAGCATCTGGCCCGGACTCCTCACCTGAACCTCGCCTCCTTCCCCGATTCGATGCTCAACACCCGGGTTGGCCATACCAACGGTGCCCACCTTGGCCTGGCCCGGACGGTTGGCATGGGAATAGCCGAAGTTCTCGGACATGCCGTAGACCTCCAGCAACTCCAGACCAAGGCTTCGGTACCAGCCGATGATCTCTGCCGAGAGCGGAGCCGCACCGGTGAGTGCCGCCCGGCAATGATCCAGCCCCAGCTGTTTGAGCACCTTCTTCTTAACCAGCGTGTTCAGAATCGGGATATTGAACAGCAATTTCTGCTTCTTGGGCGGCAACTTCGCATTCACCCCCAGGTAGAATTTCATCCACAGGCGAGGCACCGAGAAAAACAGGGTTGGCCGGGCCCGCTGCAGATCCTCCTGAAAGGTATCCAGCGAGTTGGCAAAGTACAGATGGAAACCGTAATACAGTGACTGGGTCTCCACCGCCGCCCGTTCGGCCACATGGGCCAGGGGCAGATAGGACAACATACGTTCGCTGGCCGATACGGGGAATAGCTGCTGCAGCCCGTCAGCAACCGAGATCATGGTCCGGAAGCTGTGCATCACGCCTTTCGGCCGCCCGGTACTGCCAGAGGTGTAAACAATGGTGGCCAGATCATCGGGATCGGGCAGTTTCGGTATCGCCGGGGACTGTTCGGCGATGATGTCCTGCCATTTGGGCGTGTCGTCCCGAGGCGATAGGGGCAGCGAGATAATCGGTAATTGCTCGGGAATATGGCCTTTGATGTCATGCCAGCCATCGGCCGTGCCATCGAGTTTGCCGAGAAACAGCATCTGAGCTTCACTGTGCTCCAGAATATAGGCTGCGGTCTCGCCATTCAGAGTTGGATAGAGCGGCACGCTGACGTGCCCTGCTGCCCAGATGGCCAGATCGGACAGAATCCAGTGGGCGCTGTTTTTGCCCAGAATCCCGATATTGCTTCGCTGAGGCAACCCCAGCGTGTTCAGGTGAGCGGCCATGCGCGACACCTGGTCGGCGGCTTCACGCCAGGTAATATCTTCAACGCGCCCGTCGGGGTATGGCTGGGTCAAAAAAACGTTGTCGGGAGTATGCTCTGCCCAGTAATAAAGGCAATGCAGCGAAGTCTGCTTGTTCGGATCTACGGCCATTGTGCGTCCTTGTTATTGTTTTCTTCCTCTCCATACTAGCCAACTTTCCGACTCCCTCAATAGCAATAACAATCCCGGTGATTGGCCGTTTAGCTCGAATCTGAGACCTGTCACTCAAAATACTTCGTGACATCCGTCAAGTCTGGTCTAGATTGAAAGTTGCAGCGTAAAGATTGTCATCACCTCAGGAGGTCGTTATGAAATCGTCAACGCGCTCTGTTCTGATCTTTCCAGCCTGGGCCCTGATTCTGGTCGGTTCCGGTGCCTTTCTCTACAGCGCCTGGGCAGGCATGCTCGGTTCCTGACCGTTAAACGCTAACGTTTGAAGCGGGTTTCCAGCACGACGGCTGAGTTGGTTCGTTCGACGCCTTCGAGATTGCCGATGTCGTCCAGCACCTTACTTAACTCCTCCAGAGTACGGGCCTGGACAATCGCTATAAGGTCATATTCCCCGCTCACGGCAAATAACTGTGCCACCTGGCTGATACGCTCCAGTTCCGTGTTGGTTCGTGCGGTCAGCTTCTGCCGGACCTTGATAGACACGTGGGCTTCCACCTGCCCTTCCAGATAATCCCCTCCCAGGATCACCGAATAGCCTCGAATGACACCGCTGGCCTCCAGCCTGGCAATGCGATTCTGAATCGTCGATCGGGACACGTGCAGTGCTTTGGCCAGTTCGGTCACACTCGTACGGGCATTGCGCCGGAGCAGAGCAAGCAGTTTCTGATCGCGACTTTCTGTCATTTTGACCCCTAAACTTATCATTTCAACAAAACAATAGATCATTTCGAACATACTGACACTGCAAACCGGCGGCTTACGCACTCATACTGATAAAAAACAATTTTGAGGTGCCGCCATGATTATTCGCCCGGTTCGTCATGACGACCTGAACGATCTGTACGAGATAGCCTGCGAGTCCGGCCCGGGATTTACTTCCCTGATGCCGGACAAAGACCGGCTATCCCGAAAAATTGAGGGCTCAATTCGCAGCTTCCGCTCACAGGCCGTCGACCACAGCGAACAACGCTACCTGTTTGTGCTTGAAGAGGAGACTTCCGGGCAGATCATGGGTACAACCGGCATTACCTCTGGAACCGGCCGGTCGCAACCGCTTTACCATTTTCGCCACAGCACCCTCACTCATCACTCCAGAGAGTTGGGGCTCCGGCGCTCCGTGGGCGCGCTCACCCGCTGCGTGCACTATCGGAACTGTACGGAGTTCTGTTCACTGTATCTGCGCCCGGCTTTTCGCCGCGCCAATGCCGGCAAATTACTCTCCAAAGTCCGCTTCGCCTTCATCGCCCAACATCTGGACCGCTTTCCGAACCTGGCCATTGCCCAGATGCGGGGTGTGGCCGATGAACACGGCCAGTCGCCCTTCTGGGACTGGCTGCGGGATCACTTTATTGATCTGGATTTCAGCCAGGTCACGCAACTGGCGGGTGCCGGTTCACTGGACTTCGTCGAGGACCTGATGCCCTCATTACCGCTCTACACTCATTTGATGAGCAACCCGGCCCGGGCTGTCATCGGTCAGGTGCATCCGGACACCAGGCCCGCGCTGGCCATGCTTAAGGCAGAGGGGTTCCGCCCTCGGGGAATGGTGGATCTGTTCGACGCCGGCCCCACCGTTGAATGCCGGACAGATAACATCCGTAGTGTCCGGGGAGCTGCACTGATGTCGGCAGAGATCAGCACAACCGGAAACCAACACCTTCCAGACACAGGCCGCCCGGTGCTTGTGACCAATACCGGGCTCGAGGACTTTCGAGCGATGGTTGTGAATACAGACATTCACGCCCTGGCCAGCGGCCGGATCGAGCTTTCAACCAAGCAGGCCGATGCGCTGGGCCTCAGTGTGGGCGCATCGGTACGAACCCTGCCCCTGGGCCAGCAAGCCATTCCGGCGGCCTCAATCCATGTCACAGATTCTGCGGAGGTTCACTATGCACTCTGACGTCGACACCCTGTTTCGCGCGCTCTGGGAAGACTACCGGGCCGTAACACCTTCGGCAGACCGCATTCATGGCCTGCTGGCCGAGCGCGAGAACACCGCCATCGTGAATGATCACATCGCCCTGAGAACCTTCAACCTCGCGCCGGTGGGTCTGGACGCCCTGGCTGCGCATTTTCTGGCTTTAGGTTACCAACCCGGTGGCGAATACCATTTTGAAGCCAAGAAGCTATACGCCCGGCATTACGAGCACCCGGACCCGGAGGTGCCAAAAGTGTTTATCTCCGAACTGCTGGTCGAACAATGCTCAGACCAGCTACAAGCGGTGGTGCAGGGTCTGGTAGACCAGATCGACCCGAAAAGGGTGCAGGCTGATGACTTTCTCTACTCAGGCCGACACTGGAATCTGGATTACTCAACCTATCGACAGTTGCTTGAGGAAAGTGAATACGCCGGCTGGCTGGCAGCCTGGGGCTATCGCGCCAACCACTTTACCGTGAGCATAAACCACCTGGACACGATTCACTCGGTACCAGACATCAACACGCTGCTGAAAGAACAGGGTTTTTCCGTGAATGCCAGTGGTGGAGAAGTGAAAGGTTCACCGCAGGACTGCCTGGAACAGTCGTCCACTATGGCCGACCGTGTTACCGCGCACTTTACCGACCAGGACGCAGTCATTCCGAGCTGCTTTTACGAATTTGCCAAGCGCTACCCAATGGCCAACGGCAAACTCTATAGCGGTTTTGTTGCCGCCTCCGCCGATCGGATTTTCGAGAGCACCCATAGTTAAACCAGGGAAGGCTTCAGGGCCAGCCTTCCTCACCCAGCAGCGGGACAAAGCGAACATCGCCGTAGCTCGCCTGCTCATACTCGGAATCCGACAGTCGGGTGATGCAGAGCAGTTCCTGAAGGCCGCCCTCTGTGCCCACCGGAATCACCAGCCGCCCGCCGACCGCCAGTTGCTGCTTGAGGGCCGCCGGCACCGCAGGGGCTCCGGCAGCCACGCAGATGCCATCAAATGGCGCCGCCTCTGGCCAGCCTAACGTACCGTCTGCGCATTTCACATGCACCTGGGTGAAGCCTGTTCGGTCCAGATTCTTGCGCGCCTGGGCCGCCAGTTCCGGAATGCGCTCAATGGAAAATACTTCCAGAGCGACACTGGCCAGGACGGCGGCGGCGTAGCCGGAGCCGGAGCCAATATCGAGCACTCGTTCGCGGCCCTTGAGACACAGAGCTTCTGCCATCAGGGCAACGATGTAAGGCTGAGAAATGGTCTGCCCCTGGCCAATGGGTAC
The DNA here is from genome assembly GCF_041155085.1 of Marinobacter sp. RI1. NCBI lineage: Bacteria > Pseudomonadati > Pseudomonadota > Gammaproteobacteria > Pseudomonadales > Marinobacteraceae > Marinobacter > Marinobacter sp. RI1. The sequence goes on along the minus strand of NZ_AP031605.1, from coordinate 1,623,122 downwards.
CGGGTGGTCCTCATAAGCCTCGAAGCGCAGATGTTCGGGAACAAACTGCTCTCTGGGCACACACTCCATGGCCTCCAGTACCCGTCCATCGGAAATGCCCCGAGGCACCAGCTGGCACCGGACCATGGCCCGTCGCATATCACTCAGATCCTGTCCGTCTTTGTTCATAAGGCGTCCCTCCTCATGCTTACCTGTCGTTACAAAGGCATAACTTTTTTACAACAGTGCGAACACCCGGGACTGACTACTTTTTAACCACAGGTTACTCCCGATACCGACACAGGAGAACCAGACAACAACAAAAAGATCAGGGCCCATAAAGCGGCCCGAATGGAGCGCAGACCATGTCAACATCCGTGGACCATCTTAAGGAACGTACCCAGGACGCCAGCGACCTGCTAACGGACGTCGTACCCTCGGCCATTACTCTCGCCACCATGCTACGCCACCGGAAAATGGCGGCCTGGTTGCGGGAAGAATTTGATGGCTACACCGACAAGGACAAGGCCCCGCCCTATCGACGCGACCTGCCCGGTCACATTGTTGCAAAATCTCCCCAGTACGGCTGGATTCCAGCGCCGGTGGATGAGCGCCAGACCGCGGAATACGGTCACCTGGACCTTCCGGAGGGCATCAAGTCCCTGGAGCAGGTGTGCCTGAACTGCAAGAAAGGCAATGGTCATCGGGCATTGCTGGACAAAGACGACATGGCCCATGTGCAAAAGCAAATCAACCTCAAGGCGGAACTGGCGATCAATCTCAGCCGTGAAGTGTACTGCCGCCTGTTGCGCACCATCCGCTCGGCGATCTACCTGTGGACAGAGTCCCTGGCCGACGCCGGCATGACCGGGGAACACAATCATTACAGCCCGGAAGAACGTAAGACCGTCGAGCACCTGGACACGCCTGAGGCCTTCTGGCGCCAGGCCATGGAGCAGGTGGATGAACTGCCCGTGCCCGATGTCAGGGAACTGGGTTTCCTTGAACGTATGTTTGGGCGCGCTGGCTAAGCCCCAGCCATTGCCGCCCGCAGTCTCGGGCGGCAGAAGCCAACCGCGCTTTGCCCCTACCGGGATTGAACGATCAGGCTATACTGCCGTCAGATAGACTGCCCCGGCATTACGGACACTGCAGGGACAGCCTCTGATCGTACACCGCAATGGAGGCGCAGAATGCAGGAAGCACGTTACCCACTCATCCTGTACGGGCTTCTCCTGGCTCTGGTGTTTGCGGTTCCGGCCAGGGCCCAGGGCAATGATGGACTGATCAACCGCATTGAAGCCCTGCAGGCTGGTTACCCGGTATCGGTGCTGGAATCCCGGCTATATGCCAAGGAAGCACTGACGCGATTCTACGAAGCCAGAGGGTACACGCTGGCCTGGCAGGACCCGAGCAATCGCAGGGAATTGCTCGAAGCCATTCGGGAAGTGGCCGGTGACGGTCTCAACCCCCGCGACTACCACTACGACACCCTTGCAGCACTTGCCCTGAAAGACCTCAATGACAGCGCCGAAGAATTACAGACTGACCTTGACCTTGTACTCTCGGATGCCTTCCTGCTACTGTCGTCCCACCTACACCACGGCAAGGTCAACCCCACGACCATCCATGCGGAATGGACCGCCAACCGCCAGCAAAGGGAGATGCAGCCGGTCTTGTCCGAAGCCCTCGCCAGCGGCACCGTCTACACCACCCTGCAGGATCTGAAACCCCGCTCTGCGGCCTACCATCAACTGGTACAACGACGCAAAGCGCTGGGTGAGCTGATCAGCGCAGACTGGCCGGCTATCGTTTCGGGACCAAGTATCCGACCAGGCGATACCGATAACCGCATACCCGACATTCGTCGTCGCCTGGCACTGTTGGGCGACCTCTCCGGCGATTCGCCAGAAGCCTCGAATCACCAACACTACGACGACGTTCTGGCCACTGCGATCCCGTTATTCCAGGCCCGACACGGCCTGGAACCAGACGGAATCATCGGCCCAGACACCCTGACAGCGCTGAACCTGTTGCCCCTGGAACGGATATACCGCCTGGACGCCAATCTGGAACGCTGGCGGTGGTTACCGGAATCCCTGGGAGAAACCTATGTCGTCGTCAACATCGCCGGTTTTGAGCTGGTGCTCGTAGAGAACGGCGAGCAGGTCCACCGCCAACGGGTAATTGTTGGCAGGCGATACCGGCAGACGCCAGTATTCAGCGATCGCATTCGCTACCTGGTGTTCAATCCGACCTGGACGGTACCCCGGAAGCTGATGATCGAAGACCAGCTACCGATCATACGGTCAGATCCGGAGTATCTGGAGCGCCTGGGCTTCAAGGTTTTCAGGGGCTGGGGCGCAAACCAGAGCGAAGTCGATCCAGCAGAAATCGACTGGACGGAACTCTCGAAGAACAACTTTCCCTACCAGCTGATTCAGCAACCCGGCCCCCAGAATGCGCTGGGCCAGGTCAAATTCATGTTCCCGAACCGGTACGATATCTACCTCCACGATACACCGGCGCAATCGCTGTTCACTCGTCTGGAGCGAACCCTGAGCTCCGGCTGCATCCGTCTGGAACGCCCCTTTGAGCTGGCCGAACGATTGCTGGCCAGCACCAACGGATGGAACAAGAGGCGAATTGAGCAGACCCTGGCAACCGCCGAACCGGCAACCGTAGTGCTATCGGAACCGGTGCCTGTGTACCTGCAATACTGGACCACCTGGATTGATCCGGCCGGCGTTCTCCAGTTCCGGAACGATGTGTATGATCGTGACCGCCGTTTGCTGCAGGCACTGCGTGCAGACTCTGAGGGCGGACAGTCACTTACACCCAGAGATGACAATCGTCCCACGGCACGCACGGACTAGTTTCGTGCGATCATAAAAAAACACCGGGCAAAGCCCGGTGCAAAGACTGACAAAGGCAGCTCGTCAGAAAAGCCTTGAAGATATGGTTAGTCGCTGACAGGGGACTCTTTGATCGCCGCATTCATCCTCCGGCGAAGTAGTGGCCCCACGAGATAAGGCAGCACCAGGCCAAGGCCGGCGACAGTCCATAGCCCGATGGCGAGAGGACTCCCCCAAAGAATGCTCCAGTCGCCGTCCGACAGGACCAGGGCATGTCCCAGGTTTTTCTCCATTTCCGGCCCCAGCAACAGGCCCAGAATGATGGGAACCAGAGGAATCTCAAGTTTGCGCAGAAAATAGCCGGCAATACCGAAGGCAATCATGAAATACAGATCGAAGGTGCTGTGGCTGATCGAGTAGATCCCGACAAACGCGACCATCGTGACAATTGGCAGCAGATACATCGGCGGAACAGACAGCAACCTTACGAAGAATCCCACCAGCGGAATGTTCAACACCAGCAGGAGGACGTTGCCAATCAGCAGCGCGGCAATAACGCCCCACACAATGTCGGCATTCTGGGTAAACATCAGCGGGCCCGGTGTGATATTCAGCGAAATCAGCATCGCCAGCAGGACAGCGGTCGTGCCGCTGCCCGGCACACCCAATGTCAGCATGGGGACCAGGGCACCCGAGGATGCCCCGTTGTTACCGGCCTCGGGCGCAACAACGCCCCGGATGTCACCTTCACCAAAACGGCCTTTTTTGCCGACCACCTGTTTTTCCAGGGTGTAGCTGATAAAACTACCCAGAGAAGCACCCGCCCCCGGCAGCACACCGGAAATAAAGCCGAGAATCCCGCCGCGAAGCTGTGTTGGTATGGTCGTTACCAACTCCTTCAGGCTCAGGCTGAGCTTGCCAACCTGCATTTTCTCTCGCCCTTCCCCCATGCGATGCTCCACGAAAAACAACAACTCGGAGATGGCAAACAGACCCACAATGGCCAGAATGAAATCGATACCTTCATAGAGTTCAAGCACACCGAAGGTATAGCGTTGGGTTCCCGTGGAAATATCAATACCCACCGTGGAAATCATGATCCCCAATGCCGCCGCAATAACCGTCTTCATGGGGTTCTTGCCGGTGATCCCGCCCAGTGTGGCAAACGCCAGCAGAAACAGCGCAAAGTACTCGGCAGGGCCGAAGGTAAGGGCAAACCTGGCCAGCACGGGCGCCAGCATGATTAACCCGATGGTCCCGATCAGGCCACCCGAGAAAGATGCGATGGCAGAAACCGCCAAGGCATCAGCGGCCCTCCCTTTACGGGCCATCGGGTAGCCATCCAGGCAGGTCATCATCGCCGGTTCATCGCCCGGTATGTTGAGCAGAATGGAGGAGATTCGCCCGCCGTACATGGCGCCTGCATAGACTGCGGTCAACAGAATCATGGCGGTTTCGGGCGGAAGTCCCAACGTAAACGCCAGTGGTATAAGAATCGCCACACCATTGGCCGGCCCCAGTCCCGGAAGACAACCAATCAGGGTTCCCACAAATGCGCCAAACAGAGCGAACATCAGGTTGTACGGAGTCAGCGCAACGGCAAACCCCTCCATCAGAAAGCCAAGGGTTTCCATCAGTGCACCTCCAGCGGGCCAGCCGGCAAGCTCAACGACAACCCGTAATTGAACAGGACGAACACCACGACGGCGCTGCCTAAACCGGTAAGAAAGGCACGTTTAGGCGCTGCTCCCATGCGCCAGCTGAGCGTTCCGACAGCCAACGTTGTCGCGATGACAAATCCCAGCGGCTCCAGCAACAAGGCATACACCACCAGAACCAACACCGAGACCAGAAGTTCCAGTGCCGATTTACCAAGCGGCCACCGGGCATCCGGGTCAGGCTTGATCATCAGATACAGACTTCCGGCCACCAGAACCACCGACAAGATGGTAGGAAAGGTCTCTGGGCCGACCCCCTCAGCGCCACCAAAGGGTTCCGGCCACTGCTGCGCAGCCCAGCCATAAGCCACTGCCAGGACCAGAAGACCCAGGCCGAGAATACGATCACCGAAGCCCGTCATTTGAGTAACCCGATTTCACGAGAGAGTGCTTCAATGTCCTGCACCTGGTTGCGCACGAATTCGTCAAACTTGCTGGCAGGAGGGTGAAACGGAATCAATCCGTTGCGGGCCATCACCTGTTTCCATTCTTCGCTGGCGTACAGGGTGTCGACCGCATCTACCCAATACTGCTTGGCGGCTTCATCCGCGTCTTTAGGCATATAGAAGCCCCGCCAGTTTGGCCCTACCGCATCAATGCCCTGCTCTCTCGCTGTGGGCAGATCACTGAATTTTCCTGGCAATCGTTCATCGGCCAGAACAGCGATCACTCGCAAATCTCCGGACTCCATGAACCCTGTCGCCTCAGACAGATCACCGGTAAACGCATCCACCTGGCCACCCACAACCTGAGTCATGGCTTCACCGCCATTGTTGTAGGACAGATAGGGAATCGATGGGAGTTTTTCCGCACCCGCCGCTTTTGCGGCAATCAGCACCTTCAGGTGGTCCCAGCCACCCCGTGCGCTGCCACCGGCAAACTTGACGGACTTGGGATTGGCCTTCACGGCATCCATCAGTTCTTTGAGGTTCTGATACCTGGAATTCTTGCTTACCGCGATAATCCCGTAGTCGGCGCCCAGTGCGCCCACCCAGGTGACCATATCCGCATTCATGCCAGGAAACTGGCCCTGGGCCAGGCGTGTTGTCGTTGCCGTGGAAGCCGCCACCAGCAGCTTGTTATCACCTGCGCGCTTGCTCACGGTATGAGCGTAGGCAACGCCTCCGCCAGCGCCGGCCATATTGACGGTCTGCACTGTTCCATCAACCAGGCTGAGATCCTGCAGCACATTGCCTACGCTCCGGCAGGTAAAGTCCCAGCCGCCTCCGGGATCCGCCGGTGCCAGACACTCAACCTTGCCAGAAGGTTGCCAAGCCATTGCAGAGGTACTGACGGCGGCCGCCGCCGCCAGAGAGAGGAATCGTTTGAACATCATTGTGGTCACCTTACTCAGTTGTTTTTGTGATGATCGCCAGGCCACCGGAACGAATGAAGAAGGGCTCTCCGGTGAGGCGATTAAGGGCAGACTATTAGGTGAAACCCGAGACACAGAAGCTTGTGGGCGTAACGCCTTTAAAGGCTTTTTTCTGCATTCTGTGCATAAAGATCACGGGCGGTGGCCGCGAGGATGGATTACCCTGAAAAGCAAACGACAAAAAGCCGTGCTCTATCCGTGTTAAGAAAAACCAAACTGAAAACCCGAATGATCCTGACCCTGGGGTTGCTCGGCACCTTGCAAACGGTGCTGATTGGCAGTTTTGCCGGCTATTACCTCAGTGAGTCACTGTATGAGGAAATTGGCGAGCGCGCTCTGATGGTCGCCAAAACCGTTGCCGCCACACCGGCTGTTATCGAGGGCGTCCGCACCAGAAACATCCCTGCGCTCAATCAACTGGCCCGTCGGCTTACCGAAACCAATGAAGCCCTGTTTATTGTCATAGGCGATCACCAGGCAATCCGTCTGGCGCATCCGGACCCGACCCGGATTGGTTATTCGATGGGTGACGATGATGGTGATTACGGCCAACAGGCTCTGCAACACGGCCAGGCGTATGTCGCTCGCGCCAAAGGCAGCCTTGGGGAGTCCATGCGAGGAAAGGCTCCGGTATCCACTCCGGAAACGGGCAATATTATCGGGATCGTATCGGTGGGTTACAGTCTCGAGCAGGTTGAGAACACCATACGTCGATATAATTTTGTTCTCTATGGTGTTGTCGGGCTCATGCTTTTGTTCACAGTATTCTCGGCCATCATCATCGCCGGCCGATTCAAACGTGCCATCTTCGGCCTTGAACCAGAGGAGATCGCCCGGTTGTTCCAGGAGCGGGACGCTACCCTGCAATCCGTTCGTGAAGGCATTATTGCAGTCAATCGGGACGGGGTAATAACCACCGCCAACAGGGCAGCCTATGAGACACTGGAACTGCCTGAGAACGAACCTCTCGCAGGCAAGCCCATTCTGGACATTCTGCCGGAAAGCAGCCTGATGTCGGTATTGCAAACCGGACAGCCCGACTTCGACCGTGAAGTCTGGTTAAGAGGACGACAAATGGTGGTCAATCGGCTGCCAGTTCGCCAGGGTGAGCAGATCATCGGCGTGGTAGCCAGCTTTCGCCGGCGAGATGAGCTTGATCAGGTGAGTAGACAACTCACGCGAATACAACAGTATGCGGATACCCTTCGCAGCCAGACCCATGAATACTCGAACAAGCTTCACACCATCGCCGGGTTGATACAGATTGGCGCGACTGAAGAGGCGCTCAATCTGATTGGCAGCGAGGTGAGCGACCATCAGGCGCTGCTGCATCTTCTGCTGGAAGCGGTGCCAGACCCGATTATCGCTGGTTGTCTGCTCGGAAAGTACAATAGGGCGAAGGAAATGGGCCTGCGCCTGGAAATAGACCCCGGCAGCCAGATGGCCGACCTCCCGGCGGAGCTGCCCAGGGATCAGTTGGTCAGCGTTCTCGGTAACCTGATTGACAATGCGCTTGAAGCCACGCTCCACAAGGCGGGCAACGGCGGCCGGGTATCACTGTCGATGACCGATCTGGGGCACGAGCTGATTTTCGAGGTTGAAGACGAGGGCCCCGGAGTTCCCGGGCCGGATCGGGCCCGGATTTTCGAGCGTGGCTTCAGCACCAAAGGTGAGAAACACGGGATCGGCCTGCACCTGGTTCAGCAGTTTGTCGATCGCTGGGGAGGCTCTGTGACGGTTGAAAACCTGTCCGAATGTGGCAGTCGTTTTACGCTCTACTTACCGAAAACGCCAATGGCGGGAGGACATCCGTGACCACGATCCGACTGCTTATTGTTGAAGACGATCCGAAGATCGCCGAGATTCAACGCCGGTTTGTTGAGCGTGTTGAACAGGTGGAACTCTGTGGCATAGCCCATACCCTGGCCGATGCCAGGGATCTGATCGACGTACTGGAGCCTGAACTGATCCTCCTGGATGTCTACTTTCCCGACGGCAATGGTTTGGACCTGCTCCGGGAATTGAGAGCCCGTGACCGTCGGTCAGACGTCATTCTGATTACTGCAGCCAAAGAGGTAGAAATACTTCGTAGCGCCCTTCGTGGGGGCGTATTCGACTATATTCTGAAACCCCTGGTGTTCGAGCGCCTGCAAGAAGCCATTAATCGCTACCGGGAGCATCTGGACAAGCTACTGGCACTGAACAAGCTCGCCCAGAAAGAGGTAGATGCACTGTTACCCAGAGCCACCACCGACACCGAACCCTCCGTGCCTGAACGGCTGCCGAAAGGTGTCGACAGCCTCACGCTGGACAAAATCAGAGGGGTAGTTGCCACAGGTGGGCACTGGAGCGCGGAAGAAATGGGGGCCGAGATCGGAGCCTCCCGGACAACGGCCCGCCGCTATCTGGAATTCCTGGTCGGCATCGGTGAACTCTGCGCAGAGGTAAACTATGGTAGCGTTGGGCGCCCGGAACGACGCTATTGCCTGAAAGCCTGAAGGCACTTAAGTGGCCCTTATTCTTTACACATTACTGGCACAAGCAGGAGATCCCGATGAAACATCTGATTGCCGCCGGCATCACAGCATTGACGGTGACCTTGACCGGTTGCCAGAACCTCCCAGAAACAAAGGAAGGGGCCAACCGTAATGTTGTTTTTCTCAAGGCCACACACTGCCTGGAGGAACCCGTCGGCGACCAGGATCGTATTCATTTTGGCCCCTGCCTGAAGATTACCGACATCAATGGAGAAGCGCCGACCGTGCGCAGCGACGGCTTTATCGAGCTGCCCGTTGCCCGGCCAATGACCATCGGCACCAGCTGTGTCTACCGCCATGCCGATGGCACGCCCATTCCTGCAACCGTGGGCACCGCAGAGTTTCAGGTGGACAGCACTACGTTCCCGGACGGCGGCAAGCGTTGGTACCTGCACGCCCATGAGCAAGCAAGAGGGGTGGTTGGCTGCCAGCCAACACTCTCCACGTCGGTGTTTCCGACCCGAAAAACGGACTGAAAAGAACTCTAGTGCGGCGATGGCCAAATGACGGGGCCGTTACCATCCCTCCACAAAGCCCGCTGAAAATTGCGTACCGGGAAGCCCTGTGCCACGGTTAAAGGGCAACCCTTGAATGGAGGACAGGAAATGCTCTATTGGGCTATTGTTTGTCTCGTAATTGCAGTGATCGCAGGAATTCTGGGTTTTGGCGGTATTGCAGGCACAGCGGCCAGCTTCGCGAAGATACTGTTTTTCGTCTTTCTGGTGCTTCTGGTGGTGTCGCTGGTTGTTAACGCCCTGCGCGGTAAGGGGCCAAAGGTATAGCATCAGCGATTTAACGGTCGTGGCCCTCCAGTAACCACGAGGGCCACCCCGGCTACCGCCACCACTCCCCCGGCAATGGCCAACGGCCCTAACCGCTCATTGAACAGAATAAAAGCTTCCAGTGCCGTTACCGGTGGCACTAGATAAAACAGACTGGCCACCTGCGAAGCCGCACCGCGACGAATAAGCCACATCAGAATCAGAATGGCACTTACCGACAGCCCGAACACCAGCCATCCCAGCGCCAGACTGAATTGCACTGTCCATTCGATGTGCCGGGTCTCCAGCGTGAAGGCACCAATCGCGAAGAACGCTGCAGCCGCTGTGTACTGAATCATGGTGCCAGATATCAGATCCACTCCGGTTCCGAAGCGCTTCTGATAGACCGTACCCAGGGAAATTCCGATCAACGACAAGCCGGCCCAGAGAATGGTGACCGATGAAAAACTACCACCATTGGCACCGCTGCCCAGCTTTTCCGCCAACACCAACGCCACCCCGGCCAGCCCCATGACCAGCCCCAGCCACTGCCTGCCAGCAACCGACTCCCGCAGAATCAGAACGGCTGCCAGCGCTGTTACCAGCGGTTGAAGACCAACAATCAGTGAGACCAGGCCTGAAGGCATGCCCTGATCGATGGCATAGAACACCCCGCCCAGATAGGTTCCCTGCACCAACAACCCGGTAATCGCCAGATGTCCGGCCCCACGCCAGCCCGGCCAACGGGATTTCATGGCCACGGCGAGAATAGCCAACGGCACCAGCGTCAGCAGCATACGGATCAGCAGCAGGGTAAAGGGCTCCGCATAAGGCAGACCATACTTGGCGCCAATGAACCCGGTGCTCCACAACCAGACAAACAGGGCGGGCACAAAAAAGGAGTAATAGATCGGTGGCATAAGTCCCGGCAGAGGCTGGAAAAAGAGCCTCGACTATACCCGGCCAATCAGGCCGGGAACAGGTACAGCCTTGCCATTACAGAGACACAGTCACCCTATGGGGCGGTGAGCATTGTCTGAAGCTTCTGGGTAAACTCCACCGCTTCGCAACCAAGCGGAGTCAGGTAACCACCATCCTTCTGGCTTATCAGCCCTTTGGCAAACAAGGATTCCGCCGCGCGCAGCGTTTCCGGCGCCGCACTGTGAGCGTGCACCTTGATGCCCTCCTGGGTAGAGGCGGACGGAAACTGCAATAACAGGTTCAGCTCAGCAAGGTGGTTCGGAGAGAACGGCATAAAAGCTCCTTATCGTCAGCGTTCTCTGCAGTTTAGCCCAAACAGTCGTAGACCGAAGCGGAATCACAAAGAAATTGATCCAGATGCATAGTTTGCCTGACTATCCTAAGGTTATTGTCTTCAAAGGCCCGATCCCTGCCTGTCACCGGCACAGAAAAACGGCAACACGGACACGTTGATCATGGATAACACACCAGCTCAGACCACCGACAATGCACCTCGCTCGCTGCGCCATCTGAGCGTCTACCTGGCCACACTGGTCAAAGGCAGGCTTTGGCTTAAAGTGCTCATTGGCATGGGGCTTGGTCTGGTGGTGGGCACCCTGCTTGGTCCTTCGGTCGGCCTGGTCGAACCGAACACGGGCACCTTGATCGGTAACTGGCTGGCGTTTCCGGGACAGCTCTTCCTCGCCACTATACAGATGATCGTCATACCACTGGTGATTGCCTCGGTGGTGCGAGGACTGGCCGCCAGCGACAACCTGGAACAACTCCGGAAAATGGGTACCCGGGTTACCCTGTTTTTTGTCATTACAACCGCCATTGCGGCCACCATCGGCCTCTGGGTGGGCGGCCTGGTTAACCCGGGAGATCTGATGACCGGCCTGACCACACCGCCAGCCGATGCCGCGCCGGTGGCCGCCGACATCCCCGGCCTGGACGCCATCCCCCAAACACTGATTGGACTTCTGCCCGGCAACCCCCTGGACGCCATGGTGGAAGGGCAGATGCTGCAGGTGGTGATTTTCTCCATCATCATCGGCGTTGCGCTGGTCAGTATGTCGGGCGACAAAGCCAAGCCGATGCTCGACCTGCTCGATTCACTGCAGCAAATCTGCATGACCGTGGTTCGCTGGGCCATGCGCCTCGCCCCCTATGCCGTGTTTGGCCTGATGGCACAACTGACGACTACCCTGGGTTTTCGTGCCATGATTGGCATGGCCTCCTATGTGGCAACGGTGCTGTTCGGCCTCGCCGTCCTGATGGGGTTTTATCTGGTCATTCTCAAACTGCTGGCAGGTGTACGGCCACTGCAGTTCCTGAGGGATACCCGTGATGTCTTGCTGCTGGCATTTTCGACCTCCAGCTCCGCCGCTGTCATGCCCCTGTCTATCCGCACCGCAGAGGACAAACTGGGGGTGCGCCCGTCGGTTTCCCAGTTTGTAATCCCCCTGGGCGCCACCATCAACATGAATGGCACTGCGCTTTATCAGGCCGTCGCGACCGTTTTCCTGGCCCAGGTCTACGGCATCGACCTCAGTGTTGGCAGTATGGCCCTGGTGGTCGCCATGGCAGTAGGTGCCTCCATAGGGTCGCCGGCTACCCCGGGGGTCGGCATTGTCATTCTGGCAATGGTACTGCAATCGGTGGGTGTACCAGCCGCAGGCATTGCCTTGATCATGGGCGTGGACCGAATCCTGGATATGTGCCGAACCGCCATCAATGTGACCGGCGACCTGGTTGCCTGCCGGCTGCTGGAGAACTGGTCGGGCAAGCGACTTCCGCCGCCAGCCGGACCGATTGCCGGCGATGCCTGAAGACAACGGCCAATTTGTGACCCCATGAACAATCGGTATCATGAAGGCACGAAACTCCTACACTTGAACGGCCATCTACCGCGATAATAGACGTAGTGTGTCATTCAGAAACAAAGCTTCGGGTTCTTGATGAATTTCAGCGGTACATCCCTGACAACCAGAGTCACCATTGCCCTTGTCACCGGACTCCTTCTCGCGACAGCTACGACCCATGCCGACAGCATCAAACGCATCGTGCATCCGGACGGACGGGTGGAATTCACCAATGTGAAAAGCAAAAGCCAGCCACGAGCCTCCACCAAGAGTGAAACCGTGTATCGTTACACCGACGAACACGGTGTCGTGGCCTACAGCAGCCAGCGCCCGGGCAACGCCGACTTCGATGTTATCCGCTTCCACTGCTACGCCTGTGACCCGGAATCCAGCGTCGACTGGCACAAAACGCCATTGTTCCTGAGCCCCTATCGCAGTGAAATCCAGACCGCGGCAGCTGAATTCAATGTTGACCCGGCCCTGGTGCGAGCCGTTATACATGCCGAGTCTGCCTTCAACCCCAAGGCCATTTCACCGGTCGGTGCCCAGGGACTGATGCAGCTGATGCCGGGGACGGCACAGGAACTGGGCGTAAAAGACCCACTGGAGGCCAGCGAAAACATCCGCGGCGGTGTCGACTACCTGGCCAAAATGCTCAAACGCTTTAATGGCGACACTCGCCTGGCGACCGCCGCCTATAACGCCGGCCCCGGCGCCGTTGGCCGCTACAGGGGCATTCCGCCTTACGCGGAAACCAAAGCCTACGTGGAACGTGTAGGTATCCTGCACCAGCGCTACGCCGCCAACTGATGGGCACCATCATCAAACGGCCCGATATCAAGGGCGATATCGTGCATGTCGCCAACGACCGCTACGGCAATATTCTGGTGATTGATGATCGCAAACACCGGATTCTCAGTTTTGATTCCGTGTTTGAGCAAAGCAAAATTTTGCGCCGGGCACCCCATGTTCCCGTCCACGAATACAGCCGTGCCATGCTGCTGCCCATTGCCTTCGCCAGGCCCGACCACATCACTGTGCTTGGTTTGGGCGCAGGCGTCGTCGCCCACGGCATACACCGCCTGTTACCCGACAGTCAGGTTCATGTGGTGGAGTTGCGTCAAAAGGTGTTCGAGACCGCACGGGACTGGTTCTCGTTCCCGCAACATGAGCGCCTTCATGTCACCGTCGCCGATGCCTGGCATACACTGGAAACGCTTCCGGGGGCCAGCACCGCCATGATTGTCACGGATCTGTACAGCGCAGACCGGATGTCGCCCCTTCAAGCCCAACGCCGGTTCATCAAGGCCTGTGCCCGGGCACTCAAACCTGACGGCTGGCTCGTTCTTAACTATCACCGCATGCCGGAGCCGGACGGTAACCTGCTGCGCGAGCTGAAACGCCAGTTCCCGTGTCTGCTCACCTTCAAAAGCAAAACCAACAACTGGGTTATCTATGGCTGTAATCGGGCGTTTGATCCCTGGCAGATACCCGACTCAGTCCTCAAGGCATTGGAAGAACAACTGCCGGTTGGATGGCCCGCGCTGATGAAAAAAATCCGGGTCTTATAAAATCCGCCCTGCCGACCACGAAAAATCTTACTCCGTTTTACATTTTTTTATGTATTTTCCGGTAATTGTTCACAGTTTTCAGGCTAAACTCTGCGCCTCTCTACACCCTCTCTTACTCATGTAAAGGAACAAAGCATGGCATTTGAGTACGGAGCTCAAAAACTCAACATCCGGAATCCATTCCGGTTCGAAGGGCTGGTCCGGTCCATTCGTGGTGCAATTCTGCTGGCGATTGGCGTCTATCTCCTGTTTCAGATTCAACCCCTGCTTGGTACCGACAAACCCAGGGCCTGGGTTAACCTGTTGATCGGCGGCCTGTTTGTAATGGGCGGGTTGAAGGCGCTGGGCGGAGGCCTGTTCCAGGTCATGCGTTTCTTCGTGGGCCGCGCCGCGCCGGCCTCACTGGCCAAAAACGTTGCCCGTGAAGCCGTGAACGAACGCGAGCCGACCCTGTATAACTCCAAAATGCTCCACAACATGCTCATGAGCAAGAGCAACCCGACCTTTATCGAGCCCACCGGCTGGTTCGCCCGGGCGGTTCACTCGGTCTTTCCCAACCTGATTGTCACCCCCTGGCCCATTCGCAACGTCGCTCAGAATCTGGCCATGAAACTGACCAAGAGCTTCGTGGCCATCGCCGCCTTTCTGGTGGCCAGCCTGGTGGTCACCATGGTGTTCTCAGGCACCGAAGGCGCGGATGTTGGCAGCACGGTTATCTCACTGATCCTGCAAGCGTCATTGCTGGTGTACCTGGGCCTGTTGTGGGTCAAACTCGGCAACCCGCTGTCCCGCAGTAACATGACCACTCTGGGCCAGACCACCAGCAAGGGACTGGCGCTGGTGATCATCGGTGCCATCGCAGTGCCGATCCTGACTGCCCAGGGCTGGCTTGGCTTCTGGGACAGTCTGCACGTCAGTGCCCGCCAGGATTTGGCAGGCCTGATGCCCCTGCTTGAACCGGTTTTCCGTACCGGGTCCCTGCTGACCCTGACTATCGTCTGTGCTCTGGCGACAGCGGCCATTGCGGTGGTTTTAATCAAAGCACGCATTGGCATGGTGCCCATCGCAACCAGCAGCTCTGAACTTAACAACAGCTGGCGATTCGATCTGCACCCACGCCAGATTTTCACGACGCTGCGCGACCTGGTGTTGATGCAAAAACGTCAGCAGGAGCTGCCGAACCGGGTATATCTGGACAGCAACGACACCGGTGATGCCAACCGGGAGAATGAGCAGTTCAACGGCGACCTTCTGGTCGAGATACAACCTGTTGTCGAAGACCGCGAAGAGCCAAAATCCCTGCGTTGGGCCCGGGCAAGCGGAACCATCGCTGGCCAGATACTCCTGTTGGCGGGTGCCCTGCTGCTCTGGCTGGGTGCCGATCGCGTGATGGACCATGTTTACGCTCTGGATCAGCTTCGCGCTACCCGGCTCGATGTCGACCAGGCATTGAACCTGCTGTTCGTCCCCGCAGGCGCCACTGCCGCCATCCTGCTTGCCAGCTTGCTATTGCTCGGCTTCGGCCGGACACTGTCCAGAATCTGCCATCTGTTCTGGGCCGAGATCTTCTTCAAGTCCAACCTGTTCGATATGCACTGTGAAGGCACGGTGATGCGGGCAACTCATTACCGCGGCGCCGACCGTCACAGTGCGTCCAGTGAACAGGATGTCTTCAGTTTCGACGCCACTTACTTCGCTCTGGCAACCGAAGCGGTCAGCTCAACGTTTGCGGTCTCTGGCCAGCAAAACCTGGAGCAGCCGAGGTATCTGCTGTCCCTGTCGCCATGCGATGGATTCATCAACAGCGTGGTTGGCGAACTGGAAGACCAGTTCCGTCGCCGCAACGACGAAATAAAGAGCGAAAAGCAGGCCGACCGGGAACAGCGGCTCGACTATATCCGCCAGGAGCAGGAAGCGCGCAGAACCGGGGATATGGCCGCCCAGGGCCTGGTTGCACCAGAGCAACGGGCATCACTGGAATCAGACGTGGTGTCAGATCAGGACCGTGAGAAGATTGCCCGCTGGGAGGGCGACACAGCCGATAGCTGATGGCAAATCAGACAGCACACCAGGAGCTCTTCGGAGCTCCTTTTTTGTCGGGCACAACATGAAGCTCTTACGGATACTCACCAATCAGAACGGTATTAGCCGCCGACAGGCCAAGGCCCTGCTCGCCGCCGGCCGTGTTCATGTTGATGGCGAGCGCTGCCATGATCCGGACCTTGACATCCCGCGGTTTCGTGAAGTGTGCGTTGACCAGCGAATCATCCAGAGCGCGGCCCCTTCGTATTACCTGATGCTGAATAAACCATCGGGCTATCTGAGCGCCACCCGGGATGACCAGCATCCCACCGTTATGGAACTGATTGACCCATTGCTTCGGCCGCATGTGCACATCGCAGGGCGACTGGACAGGGCAAGCACCGGACTATTGATCCTCACCAGTGACGGGGTCTGGAGCCGACGGCTGACCGAACCGGCGGTTAAAATCCCCAAGGTATACCGGGTAACCACGGCTTACGCCATCTCACCGGAGACAGAGGATCGGTTCAGGGAAGGCATCTGGTTCGAGTACGAACAACTCAGAACCTCGCCCGCGTCGCTGGAGCCATTAGGAGAGCGGGAAGTGCGGCTGACGATCTACGAGGGCCGCTATCATCAGGTAAAACGCATGTTTCACGCCGTGGGCAACCGGGTGACCTCATTGCACAGGGAAAGCATGGGCGGGCTGACTGTGGATGGGCTAGAGCCTGGCAGCTACCGCCATCTCAGCGCACAAGAGGTCAGCTCAATCGGCTGACCTCTTGTCATATCATCAGGCGCGGCTGAGGAATTTGCGCTCTTCCACGTTCACGCGAATTCGGTCACCCGTGGAAATGTGCTCAGGAACCTGTACCACCAGGCCTGTGGTCAGGCGGGCGGGTTTGGTTCTGGCGGTTGCCGAGCCACCCTTGATGGACGGGTCGGTTTCCTCAATGGTCAGTTCCACCGTCGGCGGCAGGTCAATGGCCACCGGGTTTTCGCTCACCAGAATCACCATTACCCCTTGGGTGTCCTCAGTAATGAACAGCAACTCATCCTCAATGGCACTGCGGTTGAGCATGTACTGAGTAAAGTCTTCGGTATCCATGAACACATACTCATCACCATCAGCGTAGGAGAAGGTCGCTTCCCGGCGCACCAGGTCGGCCAGATTGAGCATGTCCGAGTCCTTGAAGGTCTCATCCAGTTTCTGGTTGGTGACCACATCGTACATGCGCATCCGGTAAAGGCTGCCTCCGGCACGGCCCTGGGGCACGGAGCGCTCGATATCCTTCACGAAATAGACGCGGCCTTCGTATTCAACCGCCTGATTCTTTTTGATTTCACTTGCTTTAGGCATGACATCCGGTTCCAGAATAGTTAGTCATCACGGGGGCTGGTATACCACGACTGGCGGTAATATGCGATAGCCCTCAGCCACTCGCCTTCGACAATTCATCCCGGGTGCGCAAACGCCCTTCACGGCGTATCTGTGCCTTGGCATAACGGCGCTTCTGGTCCTCGGTTTCCGGGATTACCTGGGGCACATCCACCGGCTTGCCCTGTTCATCGAGTGCCACAAAGGTAAAGAAGGCGGACAGAATATGGCGAGTCTCGCCGGTATAGCTGTTCTCGGCCTCCACCTTCGCACCGATCTCCATGGAGGAGCCCCAACTACGGTTCAGCGACAGATTGAACAACAAGGTGTCATTGCCTTTGGCGGGAGCGCGAAAATGAATGGAATCCACCGCCGCCGTCACACAGACATGGGCCGAGTGCCGCTCCGCGACCACCAGTGCCAAGCGGTCACACTTCGCCATGATCATGCCCCCGAACACCGTATTGTGGGAGTTCATATCGTTCGGGAACACTTTATACACATGCTTTTCAATAGCTGAAGCAGAAACAGCTTTTGCAGGTTTATCGGTCATGAAACGGTCATTCCTTTGTGTGTTTACCCACACTTTCTGTGGATAACTTTGTTAGCAAGGCAAGGACATGCGATCACAGGCGGCATAAACACTGCATTTGCGATCCCTGCGGTTAATTTGATCAGATATACTGCACGTTTTAATGACAACAACAAAGCGGGCATTACCCCCGAAAGGATTCACATACCGGAAAGGAGTTTCCCATGATCATCTGCGGCCCTATCGTACGCCACTCCAATCGCACCGTGCTCAACCTATGGCTGGTATTAGACCAGCGTCCCGAGAGCATTCAACTGAATACCTATCTGGATGATGCCAGAGCATCACCAGTTACCAGAGACTGCGACGCCGAGTTCATACCAGCAGGCGATAACTGCTTTATCTGCATGCTGTCGACGGACCTTCCCCTCGACAACGCCGAGCCTTATCACCAAACCAATGAGCTCTTCTATGAAATAGTACTGGATGGCGAGCCCTTTGGAGACAGCCAGCTGCTCGCGACACTTTGCCCTGGCACGGACAAGCTGCCCAGTGTTTACCTGCCCCGGGAACATCGGCATTTCATTCAGGCCTCCTGCCGGCGCCCTCACTCCCCAGGGCAAGACAAAAAGCCGGACCAACTTGCCCGGGGCGCCCGTTTGCTGGCGGAGAATCTGCGCAAGGAGAGCCGGCCAAGCCAGCTGTTTCTGACCGGCGACCAGATCTACGCCGACGATGTGTCACCCTTGCTGCTGGATTATCTGGGCAAGCTGCAGAAACACCTTGGACTGGCCGATGATCTGAAAAACCTGCCGGCGGGCAAAGACCTGCTCCGGCTGTCGAAACTGGATGACCGGCACTGGGTAACCCGAAGCCCCTACGGATTCAGCTCCAGCGCCAAAAGCTCTCACCTGCTGACCCGTGCCGAATATCTGAGCATGTACCTGTTTGCCTTCTCAGGCGCCGGACACCAGTTTGGCCTCGACTTCGCGGGCCACGACGAACTCAAGCCACGGCTTGCCAAACAGCCCGCCAATACCCGGGATGGCCGGAACCCGCCGGTGCAATATGTCTACACGGAGCGACAACACGCAGAAGACCACCGTAATCTGTCTGGCTTTGCACATCTGGCCCGTTCGGAGGTCCGCCAACTGCTCGCCAACACGGTGACCTACATGATCTTTGATGACCATGAAGTAACCGACGACTGGAACATCTCGAAACAGAACGCCCGGCAACTGAGCACCACGCCCATTGGCCGGTATGTGCTGATCAACGCTCTGCAGACTTACTTCCTCTGCCAGCACTGGGGCAATCAGCCCTCTCTGGTGAAGTCCGAAGTGGCAAAACTCAAAACACTTCTCGAACAGAATACGCCAGCCGACCACAAAGAATGGGACTGGTTGCTTGAGCGGTACTGGGGCTACGAACTGGAACAGACACCGCCGGTGGCGGTGCTGGATACCCGCACGCACCGGGAATTCAGCAAGCGAGGCAAACACTCGCTTGGCCTGATGTCTGATCAGCAGATCCAGCAACTGGGCCAGAGACTCTCCGGGTTTCATCAGTGTCGCACGCTGATTGTGGTCTCACCGACCCCCACCTACGGGTTCAGTCATATCGAATACCTGCAGCTGAATTTTCCCATGTTCAAACGCACCCTGGACCGGGAACCCTGGAGCGCTGACACGGCATCGCTCGAGGCTCTGAAAGCGTCCTGCTGCCAGCTACCCGGCGTTGAGCATGTGGTGGTTTTCTCTGGCGACGTTCACTACGCCTTTGCCCGAAGACGTCAAACCAGCCAGGGGCCCGTGCTCTGGCAGATCTGCAGCAGCGCCTGCAACAACGTACCCATGGGTGAGAATATCGGCTTGAGGGCCATCAACAGGATCGGCGAGTTACTGGGCAAAAACCAGGAACGTTACCTGCTGCCGGAAGACAGCGACTTCTTCCTGACCAGTGACCGCAATATCGGCACCTTGATGCTTGACGATCAGGGCTGCCCGGTCCAGGCGGGATTGCTGTGTGCGGGAGAAAACGGCAGTTACCAGAAGCGTTACGATCTGGTGAACTACCGGGAAACCAACTGAAGCGACAGGAGCCACCAGACAGGTGGCCCCGTCAGGGATCAGCCCAGTACGTCGAAGTGGGCTGCATCCTGCTCAATGCACCAGTCCAGCTTCTCCAGATAAGCGGCCTTGGTTTTGAGCTTGGTTTGCTTGTGGGCGCGCATGTTCAGTTGCTTCATTTGCGTTGCCACCGCTGTGGCGCGCTCCGCCAACTGTTCCGGCGCCACAATTTCATCCAGGAAGCCGGCCGCGATAGCCGTTTCCGGGTTAAAGATCTCAGCGTTTACCACCGAGCGGTAGAAGTAAGGGGCCGGCATACGATGGCGCGCAATCTCAATGCCCGCATGGTGCATGGTCATACCAATGGCCACTTCATTCAGGCCCAGCTTGAAGCCACCCTCTACCCCGATTCGATAATCCACTGAAAGCAGAACGAACGCGCCCTTGGCGATGGCGTGGCCACTGCAGGCGGCAATAACCGGCAGCGGAAATGCAGCCAGACGACGGGTAAACGTAGAGCCCACCTTAACCAGCGCCATGGCCTCTTTCGGGCCTTTCTGCATTTCCTTGAGATCATAGCCGCCGGAAAACATCCCCGGCTGGCCCGTGAGAATGACAATGGCCTTATCCTGCTCTGCCTGGTCCAGCGCGGCATTCAGCGCGTCAAATACCTCATGGCTCAGAGCGTTAGCCTTGCCATTGTTCACGGTAATGGTGGCAATGCCGTCGTTCAGTTCGTAAGTTACGAGTTCTGTCACCTGGATTTCCTCATCTACTGCCAGAATTAAGTGAGTGTTTGTTAACTGTATAGCGAACACCGGTCATGGGCAACGCCAAAATCCCGATCAACGGTCTCAGGATTCTGACGCCTTCCCGGAGCCGGAGGTTCGCCGGTACATCCACGCCAGGCCAAGCAGCGCCAGCCCCAGCCCCATAAAGGCAGCAACCCGCCACAGCCCCTGCAGCCCTGCCATATCCACCAGAAAGATCTTGCCGATGACCAGGCCAAGCAGAATCATTCCGGCCTTGTGCAGCAACGCACTCCGGTTCTGGGTGGACCAGAGAATTGCGGCAATGGCGTAAAGCATGCCCACCACCGAATAGGTATAAAGCTCACCCTCGCTCATGCCACTGGCTATCGTCATCTCCGAGCCCTGCCACAGTTGCCGGATTTCGAGCAACGTGAACAGTCCGAATGCCCCGGCAGCGACACACAGAGACCAGCGAACCGGAACCAGATCCGAGAACCGGCTGTTCGCCAGGGCCAGCAGAACCGGCGCGCCATAGGCCAGCAACAACATATTGAAGACCGGGGTGTCACCAACCACGCTGGTTGCCCACCATGGATTGTGTACCACAACCAGCACCAGATAGCTCAGCACGCTGAGGACCAGCAGCACACGGGCCAGCAGTCGATACAACCAGCCCAGAGCCCCGGCCACGCTGGCCCGGAACACGTAGACCATACTCAAGGCCCCCCAAAGCAAGGTGTTGACTGACGCCTCGGTGAACCCGTATTCATGGGCAAATATATTGCCATCGTACAACCAGTAGCGGAGTTCGGCCCCCAGGAACAAAACCAGCAAATGCAGAGTGACCGCTTCCAGCCAGGGCCTGATGGCTTCGGCCCGGGCCAGCCAGGCGGCACCCGCCGCAAACATCGTTACTCCACCGTAGGTCCAGAGCGACCAGTGCCCGTCGCCCTCATAGGTCTGCAACCAGGGATTAAACGTCAGCCTGGTCACAACAATCGCCAACAGGACTTTGAGAACAAGAAACAGCTCCGGCGCCTGGTAACGCCGCCCAAGCCAGACGAGGCTGACAAACTGGGCCGCCAGCGCCAGGGTCATCGAGGCTTCCTGCAGCCACATGGCGACCGCCAGAGAGTAACACCCATGGGCGGCCAGAATCGCCCAGACCAGGCCCGCTCGATACGCGTGGTTTCGCTCCAGCTGCCACGCCAGCCCACCGTAAACCGCAGCGGCCAACAGTGACGCAATGGCCCAATTACCCGAGGCCTGGCCACCCTGAATCAGCAACCAGCCCAACACCAGCCAGACGACCGGCGCGAGCATGACCAGAGACGCCCAGCGCCTGAGTGTTAATTGACTCCGCCACTGCCAGAGACCGGTTAACACCACCACAATTGAGGCCACAATCAGATACGTCAGGAAATCCTGGTGATAATTCGGAGCCAGCGGCATGAACAGCACCTCGGCACTCCAGCGGCCGGACCATGCCAGCCAACCGGCAAACGTGGCGAGCACTGCCGCCCAGGGCAGATACCAGAGCTGTTGCCGACTCTGAGGCAACAGCACAGCCAACGGCAGGATCAGCAACCAGACCAGGAAAGAGGGGGCATCAACGGGTTGCCCGTATATGGAAGCACCCCAGACCGACAGCACCGCCAACAAAGCTTCGCGGCGACGTTCAGGGCTCAGCCGTCGGCGACCGGGCAAAAAAGAGAAGAGCAGAAGGAGCACCGGCAGATAGCAGGCAATCGCCAGACTGTTGGTTTCACTCGCGGCCACCAGCAACCACCACAGACCTGCACCGGCGAGCGTGCCATACCAGAGCCAGGACCGGTAAACATGCTGCATCAATAACAGAGAACTGGTGGTAATCACCACACTGTAACTGAGCACAAAGGCCGAACTGCCGCCTTCCCCGCCAACCAGTAATGGCACAAGATAGGCGCCGCTTAATCCCATAATGGCCAGCAGTGGGCCATGGACAAGCGCCAGGGCCATGGTGGCAAGTGACACCAGCGCAAGCCCGACCAACGCCAGGACAGGACCGATCAGCTGATAGTGATGAACACCCGCCAGCATGGCGGCATAAAGCGTGACACTTCCACCACCGGCAAGTGCCGCAAAGACCTGATCCGTGCCCAGATGGCGTCGCCGCAGGAGTTCAGCCGCAGCATGGAGAGCAACCCCGGTCACCAGGGCCATCAGCAACTGCTGTGCGGGACCAATCAAACCGGCGCTGATCGAATGGCTGACCATAAAAATACCGGCCAGGCTGACGCTCAATCCGCCTAACCACACCATCCAGTTCTCTTTCAGTGCCTGAGCGAAGCGGGGTTCCACAGAAGGGCGGCGATAGTCGGGGGATGGGACAACCGCTTCCGGCTCGGCGGGCGCAGGCTCCGGTTCCAGCGGGAGCGCGGTGTTATCAACATCGGCGTCAGCGGTATCGGGCACCGCTTGGGCAGCCGATGCCGCCTCATCACTCCCAGGCTGGGGTTGAAACTGTTGACGCTTCAGCGCCTCCAGTTCATGCCTTAAACCGGTAACCTCCTCGCTCAGAGCTTCGATCCGGCTGGCATGGCGATCCCGCTGGCGAAAAGCGAGAAATCCCAGCAATGAGCCAACTGGCACAAGCAGGAGAACACCCGCAACCAAAAGATAAAACAAAGCTTCCAATGGACTTATCCTTGTCGTGTCGTTACGTCAGGGTTGCACCACCCCGGATTGAGGCACCAGGCAATTGATCATGGTAATCGACAGATCCCGGAATACTGCTTCAGACATCACGTTATCCGGAAACCGGCCGACCATCGTTCGCCGGCAGGATGAGGATCGACTGTTTGCTCGCTGCACACAATCGTTGAATGTCTCCCCGCTATCCCGTCCCGTCGCCTCGCTGCAAAAAACGGGAACCCGGCTGACCACAAAATCAAGTACCTCCCCCCGGCTTGCAGGGCTGGTCGCCAGGTTACTGAAACGCTCTGCACTGGCCGGAGCCGGGGTTCCCCTGGTCTGGTCCCACAATACGTAGAGCAATGCGGCAGAAACCAGCGTTACTGTGACAACGGGCATCTTCATTACAAATCCTTAAAACAGAGTGGCGCGCCATTGTAAAGAAGAACAATCCGAGCTGCCTCATTGAACACCGGTTGAATACCATAGTGAACTCCCAAATTCTGAACCGAAAACGGAGCATCCTCATGAAAGGGAAACTCGGACTTCTCGCTGCCATGCTCGTTCTGGCCGGCTGTGCCACCGCTTCCGAGCAACTGCGCGTTTACACCGAACAATATCCTCCTTATAACATGACCACCAGCGGTCAGCCCTTTGCCCATTCAGAATCCGAAATCACCGGCCTCTGCACCGATGTGCTCAAAGCTGTTCTTGAGAATGCCAAGGTCGACTACAGCATCAAACTGCGTGACCTCAGCTATGGCATGAACCGCGCCCAACGGCACGAAGACCATGGTATCTACTGCGTATCCAAGACAGACGAGCGGGAGCCTTTCTTTGAATGGGTGGGACCACTCTCCAGCATCAAGTGGACCCTGTTCGCCAAGCCCGGCTCCAGCATCAAACTGGACGATATTGAGGATGCCCGTGACTACCGTATCGGTGGCTACAAGGGCGATGTGATGACGGGATACCTGGAAGACAAAGGATTCGACGTTTCCGCCATCACCAACAATGGACTGAATGCCAAGCGGCTGGAACAGGATCAGATCGATCTATGGGTGGCCGATGGCCTGGCAGGCCCCTACCTGGCCGCCGATGCCTCCGACGTGACCGGCCTTGAGGCAGTTCTTGTTTTCCGCGAAACCCCGATGTACCTGGCCATTAACAAGGACTCTGATCCCGACCTGATCAAAGCCCTGAATACGGCTTACCAGGCCATGCAGGAAAGCGGTGAGATAGACACCATTTCGCGTTCTTACGGGCTCTGATCAAGAGCCCGCACCTTCCCCGGAACACACTCGAGTTCCGGGGCCGTGCCCCGTTTTGCCCACTTGTCGTCAGGTACACCAAAACCAGTGATCTGCGCCAGCCAGAACCGCCTCCTACCGCTCCAACTGTGACTCACTCGACATTGTTACACTTTTGTTACAGGCACTTTCTGTCCTGAGTGCGGGACAACCGTCAGAATCCCTCGCGCAATTGCAAAAAACTGCAATACGGGAAAAATTCAAAGGGATTCAAGATGTTTTCGAGAAAAACCGTTGTACTTGGATTAACCGGACTCTTGCTTGCAGGCTGCGGCGGAAGCTCCTCAGATAGCGATGATCAGGCGCGCACCCACACCAGCGGTACCCTGAATCTGCCGGAGGCCATTGCCCAGGTGAATTATAGTTTTCAGGCGAAAGCGGCCGCTCTCTCCGGCAACGTGACCTATCGTGCCAGCCAACTTCCCGAGTGGGCGTCGATAAACACTGCCACCGGCATCATTGCGGGGAAGCCCGATGCCGACGATGTATCTGCCCGGGTTCCCGTGGTAATCGAAGCTACCAATGGTCAGCAAACGATCACGTTGAAAGGTAACCTTCAGGTCGAGCACTCTGCGGCCTATATCGACCGTGCAGCCAGGGATTTCTATGCTACAGACTTCAACGGCAAGGCCCGGTCCCTGAGAAATGATCTTTCAGGTGGTGAACTGAAGGGCGAAGTCCAGTTCGTGCAAACCCATTCCGTTGCTCCGGCAAACAATTTCGAGCGCAACCAGGCTGACGAAACCCAAAGTAAGTATATGCCCAGGCTGACGGCCCTTCGGGATACGCTCTTACTGTTCATCCCTGACCAGACGGTTAAACCAACGACCATTGACGTCCAGGTAAGCCTGCACGGTGAGCCGCTCATGACATTGCCCATGGCCCACCCCAACGCTCTGCCGACCTCCGATACAAACAATTCACCAGCGATCCAGTACTCGAACCGCGCCTGGTCAGTCCGGTTGCCCTGGGACACCGTAAAGAATGGACTGTCCCTTCGCTTTGTGACTGACCACGACGCCAGCAGCTCAAGCTCCGGTTACCTGCCCGCGGCAAACATTGATGTCGGAGAGGCCTCCCAGATTGTGTTCCAGAGTATTCGACTGGGCATGCTAACAGAGCCGGGCCAGGAAAACGGTCATTTCACGCTTCGCGATCCCATCATGGCCGCCACCGATTATTTCCAGACCATGCCGGTATCCCGACTGGTCATGGGGAGCTATGCCGATACCGTACTTGATCGCGTTATTTTGAGATCGGGCGTGATCTACGACAAAACCGCAGATGGCGCCAGTCAGGATGATGGCGGCGTCTACAGCGGTGATATGCGTGGGGATGTCGCCAAGTCACAGGTCAGTGTGGGCATAAACATGGCCAACTTTGGCTATCCCAGCCATCACATGAACCAGGCATACCCGCACGTTTTCAAGCAGATCACCAATCATCACGCCTGGGGCATGTATCAGAATGGTCGGGTGTACCATGGACTGAGTGGCGGCAATGGCATTGGAACGCTTTATTCCTCATGGGGTAACGAAGCCAGCCATGAATGGGGTCATGCCTACGGACTGGGGCATTATCCCGGCCAGGGTTTAACGGAAGACGGCCGCTGGGCGGTACATCACGCCGACAGCGGCTGGGGATACATTGCTCACCGAAATCGTATGCGGGCAAATATAACCGGCATTCAGGAGAACGGTGATTTCGCCTTCCATAAAGACTCCATGTCCGGAGGTTGGGAGAGTTCGCCATTCTCTGTGTACACCCATTACACTGGTTATTCCGCCCGAATCATCCAGAACGATGTGGCTCGGCTGCCCGTGCCGGACACCAGCTTCCCTTCCGGTTACAAAAAGTGGAATACAACGACCGGCCAGTATGAAAATTACAGCAGCCCCCATCCTGCCCCTGCAAGCGTCGGCGTTCCGGTAGCCACAATTCTCGGCGGCTACGATCCCGATGGCACAGCCGCTGTCATCTACCCGGTTTTCCACGGCAACTACGGCAACGTATTTGAACTGCCGAAGCCAGACCTGAGCGCTGCCGGCGACCTTTGCTGGGTGGAAGTCAGCAACGCCGAAGGCAAGCAGAAGCAGGTTTCCGTGGCCCCGGGCCGGCACAATGCCGGCAGCATCAATCAGCTGCACTTCAATCTGCACGCCGATTTCAGGCCGACCAGCGCCAGCTTGTTCTGTCGACGTGATGGCGACATCCAGACTCTGACCCAAACAAGCTTTGACGGATCAATTCCTGAACTGCCTCCGGTTGGCATCGTTGGTCAGGACACAGGCTATCAACAGCTGCGCGCACGCGAAATAGCCGAGGTTGAAACGTTGTTGGCGGCGTTGGACAACGCCCAGTTCGCGGTGATGAGCGGTGAACTTGCAACCCTGGTTGCAAGCTATACCGATACTGAGTTGCAGAATGAATTGTCGACTGAAGCCTGGCAGCGCCTTGAACAACTGAAGGAACAGGACGAGGCAACCCGAGAGATTGCCGTCATTCTCGAACAGGCCCGGCGCGCCAACCTGACGGTGTCGGAAACCCGGAGCCGGCTGCTTCACGCGCTCATCGAAAACGGCTTGATTGACTCGGCCGATGATCTGGTCCCCAGCGGTGACGTCATTCGCGGCAACAATCTGTTCTTCGATAGCAACCTTGATGAAGATGGCTATGTGGCTCTCACGCCGCTGCCTCAGGATCTTGACAGCACTCCCCGCTGGACCATGGACCTGAAAGGCCGGATCCATCCGACGGCTACTCCCTGGGAATGCCTGACGCCTGTCAGCGGCAGGCTCGGACTGACCTTATGCCAGGCCGATAATGCCAACCAGCGCTGGCAATACAATGAGGAAAACCAGCAGTTGCGGAACGAGGGAAGCGGGCGTTGCCTGGACTACGCCCACCACAATACTACCCTGATCACCTATGGTTGTACCGGCAGCTGGAACCAGACGTGGTCTGGCGTCTCCGTATCACACAACCGACTGTTGTCCCTGCTGGACGGCGCCCTTTTGGCAGAGGTGTATGAAACGCTTTTGACGGATTGATTCCCGGGCCCACCGATTGGCCGGGGCTGAAGCGCCCCGGCCACTCTCTTTCAGGCATTGCTCACCTGAAACTGACCGGTCAGGTTTTTCAGCTTGTTTGCCGACACGTGCGTCATCTCAGAACTGGCCGTCAACCCCGCGATCACCGTCGTCATGAAGCTTACGCTGTCAGCAACGCCACTGGTCTGGGCACTCTGGACCGCGTTGGTTTCCGCAATGCCCGAGATCGCCCGGAAGAGCTTGTCGACCATGTGATGCAGTTCGGCATTGTCATCCGACGCCGCCCGGGCCTGAGCCAGACGGGCCTCCATCTCTGCCATGCCTTCTTCCATTGTGGTTACGGCGCGCTGAGTTTCTTCCCGCACCCGATACAGACGCTCATCAATTTCCGTCGTGGCCTGGGCTGTCCGACTGGCCAGTTGCCGGACCTCATCGGCGACGACTGCAAATCCCCGCCCTGCCTCACCAGCCCGAGCCGCTTCTATGGCTGCATTGAGCGCTAGAAGATTGGTCTGGGCAGCAATGTCGTTAATCATTTCAGCCGCCTTGCCGATCTCGTCCGTGCGTTCACTCGCGGCGCGAATACCCTCGGCCGAACGCACGATAACGTCGCGAATGCTCTCGGTTTCACGGCTGACACGGGCAAACTGATCTTTGGCGCGAGCCACCACATCTTCCATGCTTACCCGCATTTCCTGTGCCGTGGTCGAGGCATTTTCGATTTCGTTCTGCTGCAGATCTGCGCCCTTCAGCATCTGCTCTATGTCGTGTACCACCTGCTGAATCTTTTCATCCGCCTGGCGGTTCTGACCCACAAGGTGTTCACTGGCGGAGCGGGATTCACCCGCAAGACTGATGACCTGCCCCACCATGCCGTCGAGGGTATCCAGAAAGCTGTTCATCCAGCGCGCGAGATCCCCGCTCTCATCCCGCTTGGTCTTGCCGACATCGAGACGCTGGCGCAGATTCCCGCCTCCTTCGGCAATGTTTCGTATGACATCCGCGAGTGATGACAGGCTATCTGCCAGTGGCTTGGCGGAACTTGCCCGGAAGATGACAAGCCCCAGGAGCGCAACCATCGCGTTCACGGAGGCTTCCAGCCACAGAGGAGCACCGCTTGCCGAAACCGCAACGTTGGCTGCCCAGATAAGCGCCATAAGGACCCCGAGCCGCGCCGTCAGTCGATAGCTGACCGAACGTTTCCGATACACCTCCTCCAGGTCGCCTTCACACATCATGCCCCAACGATCAGGAGACCCGGGTAATTGGAAGGTCACGCCCTTGCCAATCACCGGTATATGGCGATAGTCGGAATAGCCGGGGTACTTAACGTAGAGGTTTTCACCACGGGCCATGGTTTCCCGTACCCCCGGGTGCAACTGCCCCGTAGCCGGGTCGGTAAAACGTATTTCGAATTCGGTGTGTTCCCGAATCCGTACTGTACCGAAGCCCGTACGGATTCCGTCTTTGAGGTTGTCGCCGTGACTGAAGGTAGCGTCTTCAAACCGCGAGCGCGACAGGGCAACTCCCGGTCTGATCGATGGATCAAACTGACTGTCGATCATGAAAATGTAGTTGTCGCCAGACTCTTCAAAAATGTGCCCGGCCTCGCGCTGAATCAGGTCACTCATGACATCGTTCGGAACCCGGGCACAGACTGCTGCTGCCTGATTGCCAGCAAGAGCGACCGGCTGGTAGAACATCAGCGTGACATCGTCATGAAATCTGGAAGTTGTGGCACCAAGCTGCAAGGTGACCGGGTCACTGTAGGGCCCGTGGAGAAACCGCTCTCTCACCCCTCGTTTCACGGCCGTGGGCATGAGGCCTGCGGCTCCGTTTCTGCCGGTCACCGTCGAGGCGACAACAGAGCCATCTTCTTTCACAACGAAAAGCTCGGAAATTTCCCGGAGGCGCGTAACGGCCGAATCCAGTACCTCTGAAATGCTATCGTGTTCGCTACCCTCAAGTCGTGCCGCAAGCCCCTCAAGGAAGGCCCACTTGCCATTTGCCCAGTTAATCAGCGCTTCGCGACGGGTTTTCGCGATGCTCTCGAATATCTCTTCATTCGTTGCATATTGCTGGCGGTTCAAAAAACAGGACCATCCCATCCGCAATTTACCTGTGGCCCCAAACCAGGGCAACCAGCCCCGCTCATCGGATGAAAGGTTCATGGAATCACTGCGTAAAGTCATAGCGCGCCTTCCTCAATCGGTACTGCATGCCTGCACTACAACGAGGTGGTGCAAACATACCTGCTTTCAGAAGGAAGCTAAGCAAAGAGCGGGCCTGAACCGGCGGACCGTTCAAAACCTGAAGGGAAGTAGCAACTGCCAGATTCAAACGATGAGTGAGGCGCACCATCGGGGTGCGCCATAAAAAATATGCACCAAAGAAGGGCGAGGCAACCCTGGGCTCAGCGGGTCTTCAGATTCTCCAGAAACTCAGCCATTTCTGCTTGCATGTCGACAACACGTTGCCGCCATTCCGCCTTGTAGGCCGCAAACTCCTCGCTCAATTCGCCCAATTGCAGCTGGGCTTCGGCGGCGGTCGCGGTGCTCTCCGCAAGCGTCTTCAAGTTGACTTCAGACAACTGCTCCCGCTGGTCTTCAAGCCTGATTACCGTTTCGTTCAAGGTACGTCTGTCCTGCGGCGTTGCAGATGGGGTAGATTTAAGCGCTTCCCGCAGGGATTCAGACAGCGCTTCCAGATGCTGGCTCAGCTGGTCACCGTACTCTTCAGCCAACGCCGACATATCTTCATTCATACTCTGGGCCTGCTGCTGCAACTCCCGCCCCAGCCTCTCAAGCTCTACCGCCATCTCATCGGATTGATTTGCCCAGCGACTCTTGAGATCTTCACCCAGTTTTTCCAGCTGCCCAACAAGACTTCCCCAAACTGGGCCCTGTTTCAGGGCATCGCCGGTGCGATAATAATCCACCAGCCAGTCGTCACCTTTACGTACCAGATAGGTTAAGGACTCCGTGGCTTCGTTCCGGCCCTCCAGACCACTCAGGGTGGTGGTTACCCGGGCCAGATTGTCATCAATGACCACACGCCCCCACTCAATGCTCACGTTCTGCCATTGCTGTTCAAAACCATCGAATGCCGCTTCATCGACCAGGGTTGAATAATCTGCGGCCGCTTCAGCATCCTCTTCAAGTACAGCTTGCCAAAATGCTTCCGATACTTCCTGGGGCGATTCCGGGCGACTGCAACCTGTCGCCATGAGTACGGAAGACACCAGAAAAGGAAAAAGTACATATTTCATTAATCAACCTCATCGATCGCCCGGGAACAGTGACCCGGATTTTACATCAGGTGAAGGACAGCATTAGCGACGATTGCCCATCGTTAAGATATCGTCGTACTCCCACACTCTCACCACTGCACCGCCCGAAGTGATTCCGCTAATGGTCTCGAGCTCGTTGACCATGGCCGACGCTACGGCTTCCGCTTCAATCGCCCGATATTTTCTCAGTGGCCCGATCAACGCCCGATTCGCAACCGGCATGACGGCCACACCAAGAGCCTCGGCCGTTCGAGCCTCCTTGCGCTGCCCCAGCAACAGGCTCGGGTGGTAGATCGCAAGATAAGGAAATTTCAGCGCCCGGACATTGTTCTCAAGCTCTCCTTTGACTCGATTGTAGAAAACCGGGGATTGCGACGATGCTCCGATGGCCGACATCAGAATCAATGCTCGAGCACCGGCGTTACGGGCCATCTGAGCTGCCTTCAATGCATAGTCATGATCGACCTTGCGAAAGGCTTCTCTGGAGCCTGCCTTTTTCAGGGTTGTTCCAAGGCAACAGATCAGGACATCCACCTGGAAAGCGTCAGGCTGAGCCTCCATCGCATCAAAATCCATGAAGCGCTGCTCCAGTTTCGGATTTTCCACGACCATCGGCCGGCGAACCGGAGCGATCACAGTCGATATCTCCGGCTGCTCGAGGAGCTTCTCCACCACCATGCCTCCGGTCAGGCCGGTAGCGCCTAAAACCATCACATTCATTCGGTGTCCCCTGTGTTCATCGCTTCTGATTGGTTGCCGGATTGCGTAGGATGATACTCGTAAACACCCGAATCCGAGCTCTCAACACGTGCCACTATGCTGAAATTATCCAATGCCGTCGAACTGGCAGACTGGGAAATCCAGATTACGCAGATACGATCCCAGGGGGCCGGCGGTCAGAATGTGAATAAGGTTGCCTCTGCCGTACACCTACGGTTCGACATCCTGCATTCCACCCTGCCGCCGTTTTACAAAGAACGTTTGATGGCATTGTCCGACCAGCGCATCAGTAAAGACGGCGTGATTGTGATCAAGGGGCAGTCTTTCCGCACGTTTGAGCAGAACAAAGAGGACGCGCTGAACCGACTCAAGGCTCTCATTCAGGAGGCAGTAAAACCGCAAAAAGCCCGCCGGCCAACACGACCGACGAAATCCTCCCAACGGCGGCGTGTGGATAACAAAACCCGCCGTGGGGAGATCAAATCCCTGAGGGGAAAAGTAAAAACCTAAGCCAGCCCCTGCTCTTTCGCCAGGGCTGCTGCGGCCCGGGGACCGGTCCACAAAGAAGGGAGAATAATCAACGACACCGGAATGGCTGTGATGACAATGAACTGTTGCAACACCCCAATCTGACCGGCCCCCATATAGAGAAGAATCGCGGCCATCAGTGCCATGGCGCCACCCCAGAAAACGCGAATCCAGGGTTGCGGCTCGTCATGGCCGGCCCCCACCATCGCAATGGAGTAGCTCATCGAATCTCCGGTTGTTGCCACAAAGATGGTGGTCAGCAACAGGATTGCGGCCGCCATCCAGGTGCCTCCCGGCAGTGCCTGCGCAACCGTCAATGTGGCGACGTCAAACCGGAAGCTGTTCAGGGCGTCGGTCAGATCAAACGTGCCTGAAAGCTGATGGTATATGCCTGAGCCACCCAGCAACGTGAACCAGATGGTCGTGGCGATGGGTGCCAGTATGGCAACTGCCATGATGGTTTCACGGATGGTTCTACCCCGTGAGATTCTCGATACAAACACTGCCATCAAGGGGGTGTAACCAATAAACCAGGCGAAGAAAAACACCGTCCACCACTTCATCCACCAATCGGGCGCCGTCTGTGCTGTCATGGTCGCCATGGAAAAAAACGAGCCCAGATACTCGCCCATGGATTGCAGGTAGACGTCCGTAAGGAATAGCGTGGGGCCAAACACAAAAATAACGCCGGCAATCACCAGTGCCAGGATGACGTTGAAACGACTGAGCAGCTGGATACCCCGATGCAGCCCGGTCATTGCGGATGTCATGTATACCCCTGCCAGCACGGCCAGAACCATGAGCTGAGTACCGTAGCCATCGGAGACACCGAACAGCTCATGCAATCCAAAGCTCATTTGTGTCGCCAGAAAGCCGATCGGGCCCACGGTGCCGGCAACCACTGCGATCACGCAGGCGGCATCCACCACTCCACCCAGGCGCCCGCTGACAACACGCTCGCCTAGCACGGGATAAAGCAGGGTACGTGGCTGCAGTGGCTGCCCTTGTGAGTAGTGCGCGCGCGAGAGCACGATGGCCGTTAGTGAACCAAGCACAGCCCAGGCGAGAAACCCCCAATGCATAAATGACTGGGCTAGCGCAGGTGCAACGGCGGCAGGGGATGCGGCCTCGGTATCAAACGCCGGCGGGGTGACCACAAAATGGTAGACCGGCTCACCAGCTGCGAAGAAGACTCCGCCACCGGCCAGCAACGTACACATGATCATCGATAACCAGCGGAACCGGCCAATCTCCGGCTCATCCAGCCCTCCAATCCTGGCCCGGCCGGCCCCACTTATGCCCGTGGCAACGGCCACGAAGAACGTAAGCAGCAGAAGCAGCTGGAAAAAAGAACCAAGATACTTTGCGGTCCACGAAAAACCGTGACCAATCAGGTCAGCCACGTAATCGGCATCGACAATAGAAGCACCAACAAACAGCAGAATAAAGCCAATGGTCAGAACGAGCACCACGGGGTCACTGTCGCTCCAGACGCTCTCTCCTGCCTTGGGTTTAGGGATAGTCTCGGCGGTCATTGGGAATGGGTCCTTGCGGCAAAAAGGGCGCGACACTACCGGAACTCTCCCTAAATTGCACCCAACTACGGGGAATTACGAACCTGCACGGCTGCGGATCACTCGGCGATTTGCCCACAGAATCTGTGGATAACATTGTTGGCAACGACAGGATAGGCAGTGCAAAGCGTGTAGTGGCAGGCCCTGGCGAAAAGCGCAGGTAAAATGATCAATCTGACCAGATGCTTGCTTCGCCAGGTTCGGTGGGTGCTGGCGCACCCACCATTAGCTTATTTCTCAGTCAGTTCAGGCGGGAACAGTGGCCTCGATATCGTTGGCTGAATCGGTATCGCCTTTGCCCAACAGGATATCCCGGAACGAGAGATAATACGCACCCGCGAGAACCGCACCCCAGACAAATGAAACGACAACTGTAATCACCGTCATGCCAATAATGGATGTGGTTGACGCACCAACTGCGAACGTGGGGAACAGTACCAGTTGAGTAACAACCACCGCGTTCACAGCAAAGAAAAGCAGTACAAACAGGTTCTTGAAGCACGCGCGCATGCTGTTACGAACAGCCTCAAAAGCCCCCTGCCTGGCAACCACAATCAACGGGACTGCATAGAAGAACAACGCACCGAACAGAACCAGCGCGCAAAGCACTGCAATGAACATGAGCAGAATCGCAGCAATACCTGCTGAGGGCCCGAAGCCATCATCCATGAAACCACCCATGCCATAGCGGCTAACAGATGAAAACGAAAAATCGGCAATACTTGCGATCACGTAGCCAATAACGGACAGTACAATGCCGACGACAATCATCATCACTACCATCAGGAAAGTATGAAGTATCGTGTGCCCGCTGAAGCCGGAAAACACCTGGGTAAACCGGGGAGCCCCCTCGGCTGCGCTGTGGAACAGAGCCACCATACCGGCGTTGAGTAGCAGCGTTACGAAAATGCTGACAATCACCAGCACCACGGTGCCAAAGACACTGCCACCGGAAATCATCTCCATCGCACCATATTGAATCAGCGCCGGAACAAGAAACACCAGCAGATAGGCAGGCAGAATCACGCCCCAGTTACTGCGCAGCAGTCGCACCGCCGCCGAAATCCAGTTCAGTGGTGGGCCGGCCGGAACTTTTCTCGGGATAACAGGGGTGTCATAAGAAGTATCGGTTGGGGTGCTCACAGCAGGAAGTCCTTAATGTGTTTTCCAGGAATGTCGACCATGTAGATGGCCCGTCCAAGGGGGCGGACGTTAACAAAACCTGCCGTTTAGCAATGCCCAATATTGTCCTGCTTCCTTGTAGGACATTGACCATTGAACCAAAAGCTGGATCACCGTCCCGCAGACCGAAACAGCAAAGAGTTTTCCCACAGAATCTGTGGATAACTGTGTTGGCAACCCAAGGATAGCCGGTGTGAACGGCGCAACCACAAGGCCTGGCGATGAGCGGAGGTAAAATAATCAACTCGCCCTTTGCTTCAAGGTTACCGCGCTGTGTGCAACCTGTAATCGCAGCCTTTACGAAATATCCGTAGCCTGTCTCATCACATCCACAGGTCACGGTGAAAACGCATGCTCGACAGGTTGAGAAGTATTCCAGTACGCGGTTTGTTCGCCAGGCTGTTCTCCTGGTTGTTTTTCGGATTGGCCTTCGCTCTTGTGGCAGCAACCATCGTCGATGTCTTTGAACTCCTGAACTCCGATGAGCCCTTGATGCAGGCCATGATTAATGGCGTTAACGGCAGCATTATCGCACTGGCAGTTTACGAACTGGCGATGGTGATCCGCTCGGAATACAGCGGCCGTTCAGAAACTCACGATATAGTGACTATGATGCGCCGCACCCTGCCCCGCTTCATCAGTACCGTTTGCGTGGCCATGTCGCTTGAAGGCCTGATCATGATCATCAAATACAGCCAGCTTGATTTGGCGGGGAATCTCGTTTATCCGGTTGCTATTATTGCGAGTACAGCATTGTTGTTGGCCGCACTGGGTGTGTTTTTAAAAATGGCCCCCAAAGAGATCAGTGCGAACGGGTGCGATGAGTCCTGCACGACAAAGTGAGCCCATAGCAACAGAGTCAGGTCCGTTGCTCGGGAACGCTGGTTGCGCTGACGCTCTGACGCTTGCCGGGACGAAACAACACATAGTTTCCCAATATGGCCAGCAGGGCGCCCAGCATAGCCGGCGTCGTCCACTCGAATCCCTCCAGCCAGGTGGAGACCGAAAGAGCGACAACCGGGAACAGTACCGCGGCATAGCCTGCCTTGTCGGCGCCCAGCACCTGGATGACCGTAATGTAGCAGTAGAACGCCACAATAGAGCCGGGAACGGCAAGGAACACGGTCGCTCCCCAGAATACTGAGGTGGCAGGCAGCATCCACTCTACCCCCTGGATCAGGCACCACAATCCGAGAATAAGTGCTCCATAAACCATTGCCCAGGCATTGGCCGTAAACAACGGAACCCCTGCGGCCCTCACCTTCACGCTCACCAGGTTACCCATGGAAAACCAGAAGGTTCCAGCGACCGCAAACAGTATACTCGCGCCAGTGGCATTCCCGAGTTGGAGGTCATGCCAGAACAGCAGCGCGACACCGGTCACACCAAGGGCCACGGCGGGGTAGAGCCTCGCTGTCGGCCTGGTTCGCAACCAGAGCCAACCGTTGAACGCGTTGAACAGTGCCGCCAGAGAAAACACGACCGCCAACAACCCACTGGTCATCGATTCGGCGGCCCGATAGATCAGGAGAAAATTCACGCTATATAGCGTCAGCCCTTGCAAAAAAAGCCAGCCATGCTGGCCAGGCGTCAACCTGCTCAGCCGCCGGGTAACGGCAAGAACCGCAAGTGCAACCACAGAAGCCATCACAAAGCGATAGAACACTGCCAAATCCACAGACGCAGATTCGACCTGCAGTCGAATCGCCGTCCAGGTCAGACCCCATATCAATACAGTCAGTCCATAATGGGCACTAATGGGCATGATTCAGAGGCTCCCAGTTAAATGGCAAGTTCGGGCGTCAGGTGGTCAGATTATGGAAACGAACGCGCGATAGCTTGTCAGATCCTGCGGAACCGTGGATGATTCTTGCGGAGGCCTTGCATTATGGACAACCCAACGACAACAAACCCGTCACCGCTGCAAGACAGACGGGGGCAGCTGGACATTGCCGACAGCCTTCGCACGGCGGGCGTTGCGCCGCAGAGAATGATGGACCTGGAGCATGGAAAAACCCTCGCCCAGTGGCAGAACCGTCAGGGGGAGGTTCGCTACGAGCGCCCTCGCCATCACGCCCTGAGCATCTACATTGACAAGGGCCAGCAAGCCCAGCGGATGGTCAACGGAAAGGCGGTAAGCCGCGGCTTTCCCGGCGCCGTGTGCCTGTTTCCTG
Organism: Marinobacter sp. RI1; assembly: GCF_041155085.1. Lineage (NCBI taxonomy): Bacteria > Pseudomonadati > Pseudomonadota > Gammaproteobacteria > Pseudomonadales > Marinobacteraceae > Marinobacter > Marinobacter sp. RI1. Next base: position 1,586,248 of record NZ_AP031605.1, on the reverse strand, counting down.
CGGGCAGCTGCTCCATCTGGCAAATCGGCGGACAATTCGAGTTTTTCCATTTCTATTTCAATGATGTCGATGTCGCGCGATGTGCCAGTCAAACCTGGGATTCCGACCCGGATAAGATTCAACTGAACGAGTGCTACCACCGTGAGGATCCGATCCTGGCCCAGGCAGGCAAACTCCTGGTGCTGAGTGACTGGCAGGCACCCGGCCAGGCAATGGCGATGGATCACCTGGCACAGTGGCTCCTGCTACAGGTGGTCAGCCGACACGCCAGCGTCGCCAAAGCACCTCCCGCAGTTACCGGGCAACTGTCCCATCAGTACCGGCGACTGTTACAGGAGCAGATTCATGCGGAACTGGACCAGCCTCTCACACTGTCGGAAATGGCCGGCTGGGTGAACCTCAGCCCCTACCATTTCGCAAGACTGTTCCGGGCCACGTTTGGCTGCGCCCCCTACCAATATGTACAGGAACAACGGCTCATCCGGGCACGCGATCATCTGCGACAATCAACCACAAAAATCACCGCCATCGCTCTCGCCTGCGGCTTCAACGACGCCAGCCAGTTCAGTCGGGCATTCAAAGCCCGGTTTGGTATGACACCCTCCCAGTGCCGGAGCGAGGCCCACTCATCAAAGAGCCGGTGAACCTTCAACAACGGTTTGGCATTACCTGCCAGCGTTGATTTCGGCGAGATACCCCGCCCTCGATAGCCGAGCCATCTGCCCCTCAATCCAGGCCACTCGTTCCTGGACGTAAGGCGTGGGCGAAAGCACGCTCAACACGTTCGGGTTAGGAAGGACTGCAGCGAGATGTGCAGCCTGGAGTGGCGACAGCACGCCCGCCGGAATTCGGTAGTAGGCGCGGCTGGCTGCCTGCACACCGTAGATGCCCGGTCCAAATTCTGCGATGTTCAGATAGACTTCAAGAATCCGCTGTTTAGGCCAGATCGCATCAATTGCCAGTGCCAGACCCGCCTCGATGGCTTTTCGGACAAAGCTTCGATCATTCCAGAGAAACAGATTCTTGGCCGTTTGCTGCGTGATGGTACTGGCACCTCGCAAGCCCTCTCCAGCCTGATATTCAGAGACCGCCTTATGAACAGCCTTGAAATCAACCCCGTGGTGCTCCGGAAATCGCTGGTCTTCACTGGCGATCACCGCCAGCGCCATCCATTCGGATACCTCAGATATTGGCACCCATTCGTGCTGCAAAGGCTCGCGGGCATCACCCATCTGATAACCCAGCATGAAGGCCGAGGTCGGAGGGTTCACGAACCGGAACAGCAGGATAATTGAAAACATCAGCACCAGTACGGCTACAACTACCCAGAACATCAGCCGCAGTGACTTTCTAGCAAAAGAGGCCTTGGCCATAACCTGATTAATTACCTCGCCGGGATAAACTGTCCATAGCCCATTTCACGACCGAATGACGGCGAGAATTCCTCGTCGTCGACCACCAGCCGTCCGTTGATCAGAACCGTTTTTACAATGCCGGGGTTGCGATTGACCAAACGCTGCAGATCAAAGTTTTCCATCTCGCCCCAGTGCACCTGCTCAAGGTCCTGATTGAACCCCGCCGGATCAATAACCACAACATCGGCGCGGTCCCCCTCACGAATCTTGCCCGCATCCACACCGAACCAGTCGGCCTGATCTCCCGTCAACCGATGTACGGCCTGCTCCATGGTCATGATGGGGTCTCCGTCATTGATAGACTCATGAACGAGCTTGAGCATGCGCAGTGGCAGATTGTAGAACGCCATATTCCGAATATGGGCACCGGCATCACTGAAGGTAATCAGCGACCGAGGGTCTTTCACCAGGCGCTTGAGTACCTGTTTTCGATGGTTCCCGACGGTGGTGTACCAACGAATATTCCTGCCGAACTCCACCACCAGATCCAGAAACAGATCGACGACATGCACACCACGGGCTCTGGCCACCTCTTCGAAATTCTTGCCGATCAGGGCTGCATCCGGGCAGTCGATAATCATGGCATCACCGAAATCCCTTTGCCACACCCGGGGGCTGAGCTTCTCACCATAGAACTTCCGGAATTGTCGACGGTACGACTCGTCTTTCAGGAGATCATTACGTTCCACCGCATCTTTCAGGTCCAGCGCCATCTCACCGGCGCCAAACTCCTCGAAGAACACGACATCAATGCCATCGGCATACACGGTGAAGGGCGTCGGCAATACCTGCCAACGGAAGTCGCCCCGAAGCGCATTTGTCACCCGCGAGGTCAGTTTGGTCAGATTGGTCAGGTAAGCGCTGCCTTTGAGATCCATCTGGCTGATCAGTGTTGTCTTGAGCGGTTGGCGCAACCACCCCAGACATTCACGCACGTACTGTAGGATCTGTAATGGCGTGGCCGCATTGGGCGCCCCCTGGTGCACGCGGTTGTAGGCCCGCACCAGTTTATTCAGGCGCGCAATCTCGCTCCAGCGCGCGTAGGTGCTGGGCAGGCTTTTGGACCACTCACGGTCGCCATCCACCTTGTCCCACTTCAGACACATGGTCGAAAGTCCCAGGAAGCCCTCATCCAATGCCTCCTTCAACAAGCGTTCCATGGTTTTCAACTCTTCCTCGGTGGGCTGCGTTGAGAGATCCGTTGCCCGACTGAGTCCCATCACCCCCACCCGCAAATCACTGTGCCCGAGAAAGCTGATAATGTTTGGGCCCAGAGGAACCTGACGAAGATGTTCCACCCATTGACGCGGCGTCGACCAGGTCTTGTGAGCTTTCAGAATTGGCAACACCCGCTCCCTGGGTACGGTCTCGACCCGTGTAAAGATATCCGAGGCATCCTCGTAGTCGCTGCACACCATGCTCAAAGAGCAGCTACCCACCAGCGCGGTTGTCACGCCGTGACGCACAGATTCCGAGAGGCTTGGGCTTACCAGCAGTTCGGCATCGTAGTGCGTGTGGGTATCGAGAAAGCCTGGCATCACCCAAAGCCCGGAGGCATCGATCACGCGCTCGGCATCGTCATAAGCAATCGGATCGGCCGTCACACGGACAACCCGGCCATCCTTGACAGCAAGGTTGCGGGTAAACGAGAGTGCCCCGGTGCCGTCGAAATAGCGGCCGCCCTTGATGATGAAGTCATATCTGGCCATGGCAAAACGCCCCTCAGGATCTTGTTGTTGTGGGATGGCTATGAATCAGAATAGCCGAAGCTGGGGCAGATACCGTGTCAGTCCTTCGCTTTTCGGGCCTCAGTCGCAGGCACTTTCAGCATCAACACAAACCCGATCAGCAGGAACAGCAAGATCGTACTCATGCCCCAACGCTGGCTGTCGGTAACCGACGTCACCCAACCCACCAGCAAAGGGCCGGCAAACGCGGTCGCCTTCCCGGAAAAGGCGAACAGGCCGAACATCTGAGTCTGCAGATGCGGCGGGGCCACACGGGCCAGATGAGAACGACTGGCCGATTGCAGCGGCCCAACGAAAATGCCCAGAATCATGCCCCATATCCAGAACGCGGTGGCCCCATCCACCACCAGAATCGCGAACGCACTGCAGCCCAGGCCCACCAGCGACAGCAGGATGGTATTGCGACCACCCAGGGCATCGTCAATCCAGGCAAAGCCCAGCGCGCCCAGCCCGGCAGTGACGTTCAGGGCAATGGCGAACTGCAGCACTTCAGTGGGGCTCATGTTGAACGTGCCGGCAGCATAGACGCCACCGAAGGTAAAAATCGTCGCCAGGCCATCGGTGTACAGCATCCTCGCAATCAGAAACCGCACGATGTCCCGGTACTGCCGTACATGAGCAATGGATTGTTTCAGTTGGGCCAGCCCGGCCCGCGTCGCCGCCCCCAGACTCAAACCGGTTGACGGACGATCCGGGATAAAAAAGAACGCCGGCAAGGCAAATACCAGATACCACACGGCCACCAGAACAAAGGTTGCCCGCACGTGCTCTGCGGCGTCTCGATCAAGGTTAAAAAACGTGCCGTCCGCTTCGATAAAGCCGTAGAGCGCCACCACCAGACTGGCGATACCGCCCACATAACCCAGTCCCCAGGCCCAGCCAGACCACCGTCCGGTACGCTCCGGCCGAGCCAGATCCGGCAACATCGAGTTATAGAAGATGAAAGCGAACTCAGCCCCGAGTGTACCCAACCCCACCCACAGAGCGGCCGTCCAGAACTGACTCTGATCCGGCGTCACCGTCCACAACATGGCCGACGAAATCACACACAGGAGTGTAAAACTGATCAACCAGGGTTTGCGCCGGCCTGACTGATCGGCAATAGCACCGAGAATTGGAGCAAGTATGGCAATCACCACCCCGGCTATACCAACGATGTTGCCCCATGCCCGCGTGCCCGCCACTTCATCCTGAATCACTGAGACGCTGAAGTACTGGGCGAAGACAAACGTAAGAATGATCGTAAAGAAGGCACTGTTTGCCCAGTCGTAGAGCGCCCAAGACCAGAGTGCGCGTTTATTCTCCGGCGCACCAGGTAGGCTTGACTGTAATGGTGATGGTGGCATGTCTTGCTCTTGGTCTGTTACTGCGTTGTTTCCGACTGGCTATCGGAAGGTTGTGAGCCAGACATATGCTCGGGCTTGGCAGCACGTTCAGCTTCGGCTTCCTTCATCAAAACCATACCGCCCTGAAGCAACAGAGACTTCAACCGGGGATCTCCCTGTTCGGCGATGCCCAGCACAAAAGCAATAGACGCCGATTCCAGAGGGTTCTTTCGAATCAGGTTCCTTAAAGATTCTACCGGCGATGACATGCCTGAACTTTCGCCGGAATCGGCCTGTCCGTGAGACCTGGCCGACCGCGTCATACGATAGAAAAAAAGCACTAACAGGAGAATACAGAAAAAGCCCGTCACGGCCATCGCACCGGCTTCACCCAGCACAGGAGCCAGGGCCAGCGTGGCGGCGTTGACGAGCATGTAAAAACCGGTAATGAGCAGGGCCACCATCAAAACCAGCGCCAGCAGTAAACCCAGAACTGCCGCCACTACCTTGCGCAGCGCGCCCTGCAACCAGGCCGAGTCAGGCATCATCAGCGATCCAACAAGCGACCCACCAACAACCCGGCCAGAAACATAAGAACAATACTGAGGAATGGACGCTCTTCAATTTTGTGTTCCACGTTTTCCACCGCTTTGCCGCTGACATCCTTTGCGCGATCAAGGGCTTCATCGCCCCGCCGCTTTACCTGGTCAAACGCTTCCCGGCTTTCGCGGCGTATCTCGTCTCGGAGATGACTGATGTTGTTCTTCTGGCCTTCAGCGACGCTTCTGGTCAGCTTGGCCATATCTTCCTGAAGACGGCGCAGATCCTCACGGACCTGTTCGTACTCATTTTGTTGACCGGATTTCGCTTCCATCATCTTGCCTCCTTATCAGTATGATTACTGCTATTTCGGCTATGGCTGCGTGTATCCAAAAGCAACCACGGTCACTCCAACTCTAGCACAGGGTTCAAACAACGTGATTAGCGCTTCTTAATGTGCGAGACGCCATTGGCGGATCTCCACCCTCAGGTGGGTAGGGCCTTGCCTGCCGGACCATCATAGCCACAAACCCGGTTGCGGCCCCCGGCCTTGGCTTCATACAGTGAACGGTCGGCCCGTTTGACCGCCCCCTCCACAGATTCCAGAAGGGGGTTTACCTCAGCCAAACCGACACTTACTGTGACTTGAACCGACAACCCATCGCCTCCATCAATGATCATGGCTTCGACAGCGTTCCTGATACGTTCAGCACAGCCAAACGCCTCTGCCAGATCCGCACCCGGCAGAAGAATGACGAATTCCTCACCACCGAAGCGCGCGACCAGATCCCTGTCCCGGCTGAACTGACGAAATACGGAGGCAACTTCTACCAGAACCAGGTCGCCCACATTGTGGCCATGGGTGTCATTGACCGCTTTGAAATGATCGATATCAATGGCTATAACCGACAACGGCTCACCGAGAAGGTCACTACCATCATCAGGGCGCCAAGACTGCTGGCAGGCTTCAGGGCCGTCGCGATATCAAACAGGCCGTAAACAAACGTCACCACCAGCAATGCCAGCATACCTTGAAGCACGCGATGTTCGGTTCGAAAACACTCATGTGTTTCGAAAATGGCCATCATGAACAACAGCAGGAAAATCGGCGTGGTTATCAACAAAAGGTTCAGAACAAACACTGCATCGCCGTAGGCATTGAACGCCTTCGCCACCAAACCGTAAGACAGCGCGATCCAGACCAGGCCTGAAATCAGATAGAGCGAGTAGTAAATGTTTTCCTTCTTGCTGGTGGCGAAATACAAAAGGCCGTTATAGAAGACCAGCGCCAGCATCATCCCCACCATAAGGGCAATATCGAGGTGCCCGCCGGCTAGCGCCCGCCGGGAATTCTCGTCATCGTATACCTTCAACGAGAACCACTGGTGTGAGTATGCGTGACTACGCACATACACAACCGTCGTTTTCCCGGCTTGCAGTTCGAACGGATACACCAGTGTTCCCCGATACATGGCAGGGTGGGCGTCAGCCTCATTGAGGTTAACGGAAAGGCGATTGACGACGCGTGAGGAGCGCTCTTCAACAATATCGATTGAACGAACGTGATAAGCCTTGGGAAGGTGCAGAAACAGCAAACGGCCAAGCGCCATTGAGGGTTTCCTTACACCTGCAGGGGTTCCAAGTCTAGCACCTGTCGCAATTCAAGGCAGTAGAACCTTAGACCGAGTCAGTTTCCCAATCGGTTGGCAAATTGAGAGACAGCATCCGCTTCAAGAAACTACAGTGTAGTTAAAGGAATCTGATCGTGGGTTCGGCAGAGACACCCCGGGACTAAAGGAGAAGACCATGAGTGGCCGGTATACATACCGTATGGGATTTCAGACCATGGATTTCAGGGACCTGGGGACCTTGATGGCAAAGGCAACGCCAGAGCGCTCAGGCGATCATCTCGCCGGCGTTGGCGCAGCGTCGGCTGAAGAGCGGGTACTGGCACAAATGTGTCTGGCCGACCTGCCACTCAAGACATTTCTGACCGACGCCCTGATTCCCTATGAAACGGATGAGGTAACCCGCCTGATCATGGACTCTCATGACGCCGCCGCCTTCGCCCCCGTTTCTCACCTGACGGTCGGCGATTTCCGGAACTGGCTTCTGAGCGATAACGCCTCGCCGGAGATGCTGGCGCGACTACGCCCCGGTCTTACGCCGGAAATGGTGGCTGCGGTCAGCAAGCTCATGCGCAACCAGGATCTGATCCTGGTTGCGCAGAAATGCCAGATAACCACAGCGTTCCGAAACACCGTCGGGTTGCCGGGGCGCCTTTCCACCCGGCTGCAACCGAACCACCCTACAGATGACATGGCAGGCATCGCCGCCAGCATTCTTGATGGCCTGCTTTATGGCAATGGCGACGCCGTCATCGGCATTAATCCAGCGACCGATAACGTGGCTCAAACCAAGCGGCTACTGACCATGGTCGACGAGGTAATCCAGCGCTACGACATTCCAACTCAGTCTTGCGTACTTACGCACGTGACCAACACCCTCGAAGCCATCGAGCAGGGAGCGCCCGTAGATCTGGTTTTCCAGTCTATAGGCGGCACCGAAGCCACCAACCAGAGTTTCGGGTTCAACCTCGCCACCCTGAAAGAGGCCCAGGAAGCCGCCCTGAGCCTGAAACGCGGGTCCGTCGGCCAAAACGTAATGTACTTTGAAACCGGTCAGGGTAGCGCCCTCTCCGCCAATGCTCACCATGGCGTTGACCAGCAAACCTGCGAGGCCAGGGCCTACGCGGTCGCCCGTCATTTTGACCCGCTGCTGGTGAATACGGTGGTCGGCTTTATTGGCCCGGAATATCTCTATGATGGCAAACAGATCACCCGGGCAGGCCTGGAGGATCATTTCTGCGGAAAGCTGCTCGGGCTGCCGATGGGTTGCGACATCTGCTACACCAATCACGCCGAAGCCGACCAGAATGATATGGATAACCTGCTGACGCTGCTCGGAGTCGCCGGATGCACATTCATCATGGGCATTCCAGGGTCGGATGACATCATGCTCAATTACCAGACCACGTCATTCCACGACGCCCTTTACGCCCGCCGTGTGCTCAACCTGAAACCGGCACCGGAGTTCGAGCAATGGTTGCGTGCCATGCAGATTTTCGAGGATTCGGATGGGGTGGCGCTGAATAACGACATACCAGCGGCCTTCCGCCACAGCCTCTCCGGCCCGCGAAGGAGAGCATAACCATGACCGACTCAAAGTTCCCGACCGTCGTTCACAACCCCTGGCGAGGTCTGCGCCAGTACACCCCAGCCCGCATCGGCCTTGGCAGGGCGGGCGTCAGCCTCCCCACAGCAGAGCTTCTTGAGTTTCAGCTGGCCCATGCCCGCGCCAGGGATGCCGTGCACCATCCACTGGATATTGAGCAGTTGATCGTCGAATTCCAGCAGATACCCGAGATGTCGGCCCTGGGCCCACCGATTCAACTTCAGAGCCAGGCACCAGACCGGGCCTGCTACCTGCAAAGGCCGGATCTGGGGCGTGTTCTGAGCGAATCATCCAGCAGCCGTCTACAATCGTCGAAAACAGGCTCTGCTGAGCCCCCTGATCTGGCCATAGTGATCGCCGACGGACTGTCAGCCAGAGCCGTGCAGCAAAACGCCCCGGCGTTCATGCGCAGCTTCCTCCGGAAACTGGCCCATGACGGCTCTGAGTGGCGGGTTGCAGCACCCCTGCTGGTAGAACAGGGGCGCGTAGCGATTGGCGACCACATAGGCCAGGTGCTCGGGACACAACAAGTGGTGGTACTGATCGGCGAGCGACCGGGGCTCAGCTCACCCGACAGCCTCGGCGTCTACCTTACTCATCATCCCGAGCCGGGGCTGCCAGACGCCCGCCGCAACTGCGTATCCAACATCCGCCCTGCCGGACTGGGGGTGGAACAGGCGAGCGAGAAAGTGATCTACCTTCTTAAGGAAGCCAGGCGACTGGGCACCTCAGGGGTCGCCCTAAAGGATCGAAGCGAAGAAGTGGAACTGACCGTATCAGAGAGGGGGAATTTTCTGGTGTAGCCGGGATCAGAAAGATCCCGACAACACTTCCTGAAGATCCTGCTTCAGCTCTTCCGGCTGCGTTATCCATAGCTCACTGTCGGCGCCCGGAAAAACACCCACCTCAAGCCCGTCACGGCTTAACCCGGGCACCCACTTTTTGAAGAAGTCCGGCAATGAAATCGCTTTGGGGCTCAGGTCACCCGAAGGCCCTGCATAATCTGCTGCAAAGCCCTCAGCGGGCCACACCGGGAGATATCCGACGCCATCTTCCTCCGAGACAATTTTGAGAAACTGGTTATCGCCATTGACCAGTATCCAGAGCTCACGCTCTTCCACCACAGCATCCAGAAAATAGTCATAGCGTTCTTCGCCATCCATTTCCAGAATCGAGGCTAACGGGTTATCGCTCATTGCGGCTCTCTTGTTGATCATGCCGGCGGATGCGGCTTACAGGTTCGCCAGCGCATCACGCACCGGCACATCTCCAGACACTACATCAAAAACGCAATTGCCGGTATTGTCAGAATCCAGCACAGCCAACAGAACCCGGGCAACGTCCTGGCGAGGAATCTCTCCGAACGCGTCCAGTCGCTCGCTGACAGACACCTTACCGTTGCCATCGTCATTGGTAAGTCGGCCAGGGCGCACAATGGTGTAATTCAGACCACTGTTTTTCAGGTGTTCATCGGCATTACGCTTGGCACGCAGGTAATGCTGAAGCTTTTCAGGGCCTTTTTCGGGCTCTTCAGCTCGCATACTGCTGACCATGATGAAACGTTTGACGCCCATGGCCCTGGCGGTATCCACGAGTCGAATCGCGCCATCCTGATCCACATCTACCGTTTTGTCCGGACCAGTATGGGGGCCGGACCCGGCCGTAAAGATAACGGCGTCACAGCCCCGCATCGCTTCGCTGCAATCCTGCTCCAGGTCGCCAATCACCGTTTCCGTGGCACCAAGCTGCTGCAACTCCGGCCCCTGATCTGCGTGGCGAACCAGTGCTCGTGCCTCATGCCTGCTATCCGCGATTTCCTGTAATAGAAAACGCCCGATCTGCCCGTTGGCTCCGGCAATGAATACATGCATGGGGTGCCTCCCCTGTCAGTTTTGTGAAATGAACCTACCCTACTAGCTGCGCCCGGACGGCCGATAATTCAAGGGACCGACGCGACCCGGGACTGGGCCTTACCCGATGAATGAGCCGTTATCAGGGGAACGGGACGGGCTTCGCGCTGCGCCAGATAGCGTGTGCAGCTTACACGGAGAAAGGAGGCGAAGTTCTCTACTTCACCTCTCAGTTCCATCACCTCTTCGTGGAGTTTGGTGATGAGCTGATTGGTGGTCATGCCGTCCACTTCGGCAATCTCCCGGAGAATATCCCAGAACTGGTTCTCAAGCCGAAGCGTTGTGACCACCCCCCGGATACGGAGAGAACGGGACCGACTTTCAAACAGGATCGGGTCGGCTTTCACATAGAGTTCACACATGGAGTCCGTCTCCTGTGATAACGGCAGCCTCCAGCGGAGGCTGCCGGGTTAAGACTAGATCGAGATCTCAGCACCAAGCAGTTTAACAAACGCCGCCAACCACGCTGGATGAGCAGGCCAGGCCGGAGCCGTCACGAGATTACCCTGTACGTGTGCCTGATCGACCGGAATGTCCATGTAGCGACCACCGGCCATCTTCACATCCGGTCCACAGGCCGGATAGGCACTGCACTCGCGGCCCTCCAGCACACCGGCGGCAGCCAGGATCTGGGCACCATGACAGACCGACGCAATGGGTTTGCCCGCGTTGTTGAACGCCTGCACGATCTCAATCACCCGCTCATTCAGGCGCAGGTACTCCGGGCCCCGACCACCGGGAATCACCAGCCCGGCATAGTCATCAACCTGAACCTTATCGAAATCGTAATTGAGCGCGAAGTTATGACCCGGCTTTTCGGTGTAAGTCTGGTCACCTTCGAAATCATGGATGGCGGTTTTCACGCTGTCGCCGGATTTCTTTTCCGGGCAAACCGCGTGTACTTCGTAGCCCAGCATGGTCAGTGCCTGGAACGGCACCATGGTCTCGTAGTCTTCGGTGAAATCGCCGGCCAGCAGCAACAGTTTTTTATTCGACATGTTCATTCCTCCCTGTTTGATCAACAATGCATATCCATCATGCGCCACTTTCAACAGGGATAGGTAACAGCGGAATACTACATTTCGAGTGAACCAATCAGCCTTTTTCAGCCTACTGTATACCCTGACCACTTATAAAACGGGAACGGAGCTTCCGAATGATCACAGTTCACCACCTCAATAATTCACGTTCACAACGCATTCTCTGGATGCTGGAAGAACTAGGCGTACCCTACGAGATCCAGCGCTATGAGCGCGACCCTGAAACCATGCTGGCTCCAGCCAGTCTCAAGAAGGTGCACCCCCTCGGAAAGTCCCCGGTCATCACCGACGGAGATCTGGTGGTTGCCGAATCCGGTGCCATCATCGAATATCTGGCGCACACTTATGGTAAAGACACCATGCTGCCCGAAGCCGGAGGCCAACAGTGGCTGGATTACACCTACTGGATGCACTATGCCGAGGGCTCACTGATGCCACCGCTGGTCATGCGCCTGGTGTTTGAAAAGGTGAAGACCAGCCCAATGCCGTTCTTTATCAAGCCGATCGCCAAAGGAATTTCGGACAAAACCAACCAGATTTTTATCGGCCCGATGATCAAGACCCACCTGGACTTCGTGGAGTCACAACTGGCCAAAAACACCTGGTTTCTTGGGGAACAGCTGAGTGCGGCGGATATTCAGATGAGCTTTCCTCTGGAGGCATCCGTCGCCAGGGGCATCGTTGGTAACGACAGGCCAAACATCAAGGCCTGGGTAGCGCGGGTGCATGCGCGCCCCGCGTACCAGAGAGCACTGGAGAAAGGTGGAGACTACGACTTCGCTTGACCAGGCCGTGGTCCCAGCGCTGGCTTAACCCGCCAGCGCAGCTCGAACTTTCTTGCTCAGATGCCCCATATCCACCCGGCCGAGCACCTGAGGCTTGAGTTCATTCATCACGTTTCCCATGTCCTGCATACCGGAGGCTCCCGTCGCGTTAATGGTTTCGCGGATAAGCGCATCCAGATCGTCCTCAGACAGCGCGGCAGGCATAAACTCCTCGATGATCACCATTTCCGAGCGCTCTTTGTCTGCCAGTTCGCCCCGGCCTGCGTCATCATATTGTGCAGCGGCGTCCCGGCGCTGTTTCAACATCTTGTCCAGCACCTTCAGAACATCGTCATCAGTGAGTTCCCGGCGCTCGTCGACCTCAATCTGCTTCACCGCAGCCTGAGCCATACGTAGCGTCACCAGGCGATCTTTGTCCTTGCTCCGCATTGCGTCCTTGACTGCGCTGGAAAGTTTTTCCTTAAGTGATGTATCCGCCACGGTTAGTCTCCTGTTCTGGGAAAATAAAAAGTAAACAACGCATAAAGGGCAGAATGATAGCCAAACTACGCCGGAACGTCCCCTATCCGGATAACGCGACCTCTCCCATCACCCCAAGCAGAAAGCCTGCAAGCGCACCCAATGGTGGCGCCCAGTGTTTTTTCAGGCGTACCTGAGGCGCTATGTCCTGGAAAATGATGTAGAGAATACCGCCTGCCGCAAACAGCATGATGCCGGATACTACACTCGGGGCATCCGACAGCAGAAAGTAGCCAAGGGCACCGGCCACCGGCCCAAGCAACGCCATCAGCGCCAGGGCACCCACAATCTTCAATCCTCGATAATGGGTCGCATCCACCAGTTCCCGATAGGAGTTAAAGCCCTCGGGAATATTCTGCAACGCAATGATGCCGGCCAGCAGAATTCCGCCCTCACTGGACACCGAGAAAGTGGCGCCGAGGGCCATGGCTTCCGGTACAAAATCCGAAAGCATGGCCACCAACTGGCTCGCCGGTGTGCCGTTGGCAGCCAGCCATCGATCCAGAAGCATAAAGCTGATACCGCCTCCGGCAAAACAGACAACGATGCCCACCATGGACAAGTTAGCCGTCCCTTCTGGCACCAGTACCAGCGCAACAGCCGCCAGCAGCGCGCCACCGCCAAACGCGATCACACTGTGCCGCACCTCGGTTTCCAGCCAGCGCGGGTGAATACGCTCCACCGATGCCAGTGCTGCGCCCACAGGCATTGCAAGACCGGCCATCAATGTCAGTAGTAGTATCTGCATAAGGCCATTGGCCTGAAGTGCGTCCAGCATCATGCTCTATCCATAGTCAGTTCGGGTGATCAAAGAATGAGCGACAAACCACCGGTTATCACTGCAAACAGAATCGACAACCCAATCAGCGTTCCCCAGGGGAACGGCGGTGGCGGTGGTTCAATCGCCAATTCCTTCTCAAGATAGTTTCTCAGCAGTCTGGTATTGCGAGTATTCGCCTTATACACGGCATCAAAGGCATCTCCCACCACCGGCAACAGGCCACCCAGAAAATCGATGACCATATTTCTGAGCATTCTTAACTTCACAGCCTTGCTGGCGCCCGCCCGTTGCGCTTCTACCAGCACATAGCCCGACAGGATCAGGCCAGCCATATCACCAACCACCGGTAACAGCCCGATGATGGCCTCTATGCCAATCCGGAACCTGGTAAATGGAAGGCCGATGCTGCTGTCCATCAGACGACTGAACCGGTCAAGACGATCCAGAATGGCGCGCTGTCTCGCCTCGGATGGTGTTGTCATGCTGCTTCCCTTTGCTATTCCGACGGATTTTGAGTCAATTACAAGCTGCGGTTACATTCGGGTTAACGCGCTTCTGAGGATGCTGACGCAATCCTCCATTTCCCGCTCACTGGCACTGGCAAACCCCATGACCAGACCGGATGATGCGGTATCTCCGATGTAGTGCGCACTCAATGGCGTGCTGCCAAAGCCTTGTTTCCTCAGCCATCCACTCAAGGCTGAGTCATCAAACCGGCCTTCAAGCACAAGATGCATACCCGCACTCTCGGCCACCGGGTGCACCAGATCCCCGAGTTTCCTCTGCACCGCGTTCTGGAAGTACTGCCACTTGTCCCGATACAACTGACGCATCCGGCGAACGTGTCGAACGAACTGGCCACTCTCCATAAACTCGGCAATAGTGGCCTGTATCAGCAAGGGCGTTTCGCCACCACTGACCTGTTTGGCCCAGAGCACCGGCTCCACTACTTCCTCCGGAAGAACGACATATCCCACTCTTAATGCCGGCAGCAGCGTTTTGCTGAAACTTCCCACGTAAAGTACCGGCGCATTGTCGAACATACCCTGCACCGCCGCAAACGGCTTGTTGAAGAAATGAAATTCGCTGTCATAGTCGTCTTCCACTATCCAGCAATCGTTCTGCCGAGCCCACTGCACCAGGGCCATCCGTTGGGAGAGGTCCAGAATCCCCCCCATGGGATATTGATGGGTGGGGGTGCAGAACAGCAACCTGGCAGAGCCCAGATGTGGCAAAGCGGTCACATCAAGAACCTGATTTTTCAGGGGAATGGGCACCAACGGGTTGCCAAGGCGCCCCAGCGCGTTGCGGGCACCTCGATAGCCCGGATTCTCGCAAAGGACACGATCGCCGGGGCTCAGAAACACATCCGCCAGCAACGACAAAGCCTGCTGCGCACCATTGGTGATCACTATCTGATCGGCATGGCAACGCACGCCACGCGACGTTTGGAGGTAGTCCGCAATGGCCGTCCGCAGCGGCAGGTAGCCCTGAGTACTGTCATAACCGCGAAGCCCCCGCCGGCTTTCCTGATGGTGCAGCACGCGGTTCCAGGCGTTGACGGGAAAGGCATCGAGATCCGGCAGGCCGGGCTGAAATGGCAGGCAGGCATCTTCCGCTCTGCGGGGAGTCCCACGCAACCTGTTTGGCAGTGAAGGCAGTCGGAAACTCCCGCCAGAGGGTATTTGCAATTTTTTTCCAGCCGGTTCGATAGCCGACCCGATATCCTCGTGAACGAATACTCCCCTACCTGCCTGGCTCTGAAGGAAGCCTTCTGCTTTCAACTGATCGTAGACCGCATTCACTGTGTTCCGACTGACGCCAAGATCCTCCGCCATCTGGCGACTGGACGGCAACCGGTGTCCCGGAGGATAACGTTGAGCCAGAATTCGATCAGCCAACTGTCGATAGAGCTGAAGCTGCAGAGGTTGGTCAGCACCAAACCGAATATCATCAATCACAACCACTGGTCCTATAAAAAAACACAATCTGGGTCTTTTGAGGGTATCAGAAGTGACGTGAAATAGAACGCAACTGTCCAACCTACAACTTTGAGGACCAGCGAATGAATCAGCCAGATACTCAACTAGCCTCACCTCTCACGTCCTGCCCAAGGAGCACCGTGAGGCGGGCCACAAAAAGAGCGTCGGTGGACCGCCAGGTTGCCTATACGCTGATTGACCGACTCAAAACCGCGCACCTGGGCTTTGTGGAGGACGGCGAGCCCCGAATCATCCCGATTACCGCCTGGCGAATGGATGGCCACCTGTACGTTCACACCCTCAATGGAGGCCGGTTGTCAAAACGCCTCGGCTCGGGCCAACTCCTTTGCATCTCGTTTGCCGTCACCAATGAATGGGTTTTGACCAAGTCTGCGTACCACCACAGCGCCAACTACGAATCTCTGGTGTTGTTCGGCCGCGCCCAACTCGTAGAGGACACTGCAGAATTCGACGCCGCATTCCGGGCCATCATCAACCAGATTGAGCCAGGGCGTTGGGAGCAGGTACGGGCACCGAACCAGAAGGAGCGCCAGGCAACCGCGCTGTTCCGGATACCGATTGAGGAAGGCTCATTCAAGAGCCGGACCGGTGGCCCCAACGAAGATCCCGAGGATATGGAATTGCCAATATGGCACGGAACCGTGTCGGCAGTAACCTCATAAAAGGACGATCCCGGCCTTACCTGCTAATCTGCGTGAGCAGATACAAACAAAACTGAAAGACCAGGAGACGATCTGTGCTGGAAAGCGAAATCCCCTTAATGGACATGGTCATTCGACTGCTTATGGCGGCTGGCCTGGCACTGGTGCTCGGGCTTGAACGTGAACTACGAGGGAAGCCAGCGGGACTGCGATCGCACATGCTCGTCTCCGTGGGGGCATCCGCATTCATCATGATGGGCATGCACATTTTGCTCGCCACGGCGGAAGGCGACCCTTCCGCCCGAATAGACCCCACACGCATTGTCGAAGGCGTGATTGGCGGCATTGGCTTTCTGGGCGCCGGCAGTATCATCCAGAGCCGCGGCAATGTTCAGGGCATTACCACGGGAGCCTCCATCTGGGTATCCGGCGCCATTGGCGTAGCCTGCGGCCTTGGCACCCTGGCCCTTGCCAGCATGGTGACGGTGCTTTCACTGATTATCGTGGTCGTGCTTGGCCGATTCGAGCGGGATGTCATCAACGATTGAGATCCCGACCACACAAACCAGCGCCTGTAAAAAATCAACCCGGACGGGCTGCAATCAGAAAGTAAACATCCGGCGAACGTTCGGGCACCCAACGATGCTGAATCTGGAATCCAGCATCGTTCAGGCTCTGTTCCAGAGCCTCTCGCGACAGAAAGGTAACGGCAGGCGCCAATCTCAACCAGCGGGCCAGTACCACAACAGGTTTCAGATAACGACGGGTGGTTTGCAGGCAGGCGGTATTACTGATGAAAACGCCCCCCGGCTTGAGCATTTGAAAAACCTGACGAATTGCCCGGTCCGGGTCCGGCAGAAGGTGCAGGATGTTGAGGCCGAGTATGGCATCATACCGTTGTTGACGCTTCTGCAGCTCATCCAGCGTTGCCACCTCGAGGCGAAGGTTACTGATGTCTTGTTCAGATTCAGCTACCCTCTGCCGGGCGATTTCGATCATGTTTGAAGACGCATCAGTGGCGAGATAAGAACGCACTTTCGGGGCATGAATGATGGCCGTCGATGCGGTTCCGCATCCAAACTCCATTACATCCATCTCCGGCCGGAGGAATTCCTGCGTCAGTGCCAGTTTTCGGAGATAGGCCTCCTGGTCCGCGATTGGCCGTTTGGCATAGCGGGCTGCAGTGCGATCCCAAAACGTGATAGACCAGCTCATGTTGCTCCCTTCCCTGTGATTATCTCCCCTCGGAGCAAACATATTACCCCTGCCGTACTATTAGCAGTATTAACAAATTCCGGGTTAGTTAGTTGTCCTCGAGTTCAATTATTAAATTTAGACTCTTGATCTTGAAAAAGGTCAGTCGAAAGGCGCACATTTAACCCATGACCAGATTGCAGAAACTTCTATGCCTACTTGCCATGACGACACTGGCACAGGCAAGCAAAGGCGAACTTCGATGTGGCACCTCGCTGGTAGGCGATGGCGCCTGGCCCCTGGAAGTCGAAAAAACCTGCGGGCGACCTGACTATGTATCGGAGTATCCAACAGCAACAATGCCTGGTCTTGGCGTCGTTCAAACTGAAGAGCACTGGTACTACAATCCAGGCCCACAACAATTTATCAAGCGACTGGTTTTTCGTAACGGCAAACTCGTTCGTGTGGATAGTTTGGGCTACGGCTTCCATGTTGCCCGATCTCCGAGCTGCAGCACCAGCACGCTTCGCCATGCGAAAACCGAATACGAACTGATAGCCCGGTGCGGAGAGCCAGCGTCCAAAAGGGTGGAATGGCAGATCCCTTCAAAACATAAAAACCGGGAACACTGGGAAACAACCCAACCCGTGTTGGTTCAGGAGTGGTTGTATGAATTCTCGAGTAACCAATTCCGGCAAGTTGTAACGCTAAGGGACGGGCAGGTGACCGATATCGAATCCCGCGCCGATCGATAACAAAATGCCTAAAAAGCCGTTCATTTCCCCAACAACTCCCCTACCGGACGAAAGTTCACCACATGATCGCAGACGGATTTTGCGATCATGAGAATGGGCGTAGCCACAATCAAGCCCACTGGCCCCCACAACCAGCCCCAGAACAACAATCCGATAAAAATGGCGACGGCATTCAAACTGGAGACGTAACTCGTCAGCCACGGCATCAGCAGATTCCCCTGAATACTGGTGATGACCAGCGATGTAAGCGCAACAATCACGGCAGTATTGAGCTCGCCGAACTGCAGAAATGCGGCCACCCCAGAGCCGACCAGAACCAGGAAAGGCCCCAGATACGGCACACCACTGGCAATACCAGCCACCACGCCCCACAAAGCCGCTTGTTCAACTCCTAATAGCAGGAATGCCAGCCAGGTGAGAATGCCGACAAAAAGCGCACTGATGACCATGACAAAAAGGAACCGGCGTACCTGGTGATGCAGCTCGTTCATAATTCGTGCCGCCTTGCGCATACGCCGGAACGACGGACCGGATATTCTAACGATCTTGCGCCGATATAGCTTGCCGACGGAAAGCAGGAAAAACACCAGTAAAAGCACAGAAAACATCTGGGAAATCAGCACTAATGTGGCCGGCGAGTTGCGGATCACGTAATCACGAACGTCCATCGGCTCGTCCACCAGCCGCACGGGTGTCACGCCGGCCTGAACAGCCGGTTCCTCCTGGCTTTTCTCGGCGGTTTCCTCAATCTGCTTGGCGGCAATCTGGGCTTTTTCCATGATGCTTTCTTCATCCTCGGACGCAGACGCATCTTCACGCTGAAGCTCCTTGATGGCCTGGGGAATCTTGTCCAGCATGGCCATGGCTTCCTGCTTGAGTGGCACACTTGCCGCCGCCAGAATCGCTATCAGTGCGCAAAGAACCAGAGCTGCACCCAATGGACGGGGTATGTGAATCCGATCCAGTGTCGCCACCAACGGATCCAGGGCGTAACTGATCAAAACTGCGACCACAAGGGGCAGCAGAACAGGCTGGGCCCAGTCGATAAAATACAGGGAGGCGATGCTGGTCAGCACAATCAACGACATGCTGCGGATATTGATGGCTTCAATCAGGGCCGTGGTTGAGTCCTGTTCACCCGAACCCGACCCGACACCCGGGCTTTCCTCGTTGTGACTCATAACCGCAGCTATGCCTCATATCAGATCCATGATTCAGAAGAGTGTAGCTTGCCTGCTGCCGGCCAGTGGTTACGATATTTTATGGTGTGGTTCGACTGATATGAGTGGCACATAAACAAAAAGGCAGCCGAGGCTACCTTTTTTAAAAATCTCTTAATTACTCTTCAGATTAATCTGCTTCGGGCCAGCCGAGGTCAACTGCGAACTCTTACCTTTAGCCACATACTCAACGCGCCCACCGGACTTTAAAAAGGCAGCCGTCTGCTCTTCAATCTCTGCAGACGTTAAAACAACTTTGACGACTTTCTTGCTCATGAGATTTCCCCGATTGGATATCGGCCTGTTCGCCAATATCAAAGCAACAGTGTAGCTGAAACAGGAAATAATTGCCGGGGGAGTGCTTCAGGGTCGTTTATTAACGCACAAGACTCCTCCGCTCAGCCTCCAACAACACCCGCTTTCGCTCCAATCCCCATCGATAACCGCCAAGGCCGCCATCCCCTCGCAGTACCCGATGGCAGGGAATCAGCACGCCAATCCGGTTCTTGCCACAAGCCGACGCCACGGCCCTCACTGCCCTGGGCTTGTCGATCCTCGCGGCCACCTCGCTGTAGCTCAGGACATCGCCCTCGCGGATACTCAACAGAAACTGCCAGACTTTGACCTGAAACGCGGTACCTCGCATATCCAACGGCAAATCCGGCCGTGGGCCTCCCGCACTGATATGCTGATCCAGGGCTTCCATCCAGGCATCAAGTTCCGGGGCGTTCCGGGCTGGTGAGGCGGTCAGCTCAGCCTCAGGAAATTCCGACCTCAGTCGGCCAACCAGCGACGCTTCATCGTCACCGAATTCCACAAAGCAAACACCCCTATCCGTCGCCGCCATCATCATCAGCCCCAGTGCGGTGGTTCGGCCGGCATAGACAATGGCTTCACCCGCACCACCGGCCCGATAGGCCCTGGGGGGCATACCGATGCTACGGTTCGCTTCACCGTAGACACGACTGACCGAACCAAACCCGGAGGCGAATATCGCGTCCGTCACTTTACTCCCGTCTTTCAGGGATTGCTTGAAGCGCCGCATGCGGACGGCATCCTGATAGGCTTTTGGAGAGACACCAAACGCCGCCTTGAACTGTTTCTGTAAACGGGACGGTGACAGAGCGGCCACCTTCGCCAGGCTCGAGAGCGTGAGTGCTTCATCGGCGTGCATCTCGATGTGCTGTGCCACCCTGACCAGCCTGGCCACCCGTGCACTCTCTCCTGCCGCAGAGTCGCCGACGCCTGTCATCCAATCGCTATCCTGTTCCGGGGAGCGGGACATCTCATCACCCTTTTAATCATGGTCGTCGCGATGAGTAAAACCGACTTCGCCAATGGTTTCCATCCGATTGTTGCCGCCATTGGTTTTCGGTTCTGCCCCCTGACAACGGCAGACCCTAGCTCGAGATGGTTTGACACGCTCCCATAGCCTGCGCCTTCACGTACTCACAAAACGCCTCGACATCCGGGTTATGGAATTCGTCCGAAATAAACTCACTGGGAATCAGCCCTTCATCCCAGCGCGTTGTCACCAGTGTCACCTCAGGGGTGGCGTGATCGTCTGAATAAATGCGGACCACTGCCGTAGTTTGATGAATGTACAGGTCCCGGAGTGGTCGACTGCAACGCAGGCTGTCTGCAGGCTGGTCGGCATGACACTGATACCCCGAGCCGGTGAAGAAATCGCGGGCAACCGACAACAGCTCCCCTGCTTCCTGCCCGGCAGACGAGGATAGATGAATGGAACGGGGCACGTCCCCGATCACGTTGGTGCAACCCGACAGCACAAGCGCTCCGGCAGTCACCAATGATTTGAAAACCTTCACAACAATGCCCCCGCCTAAAGTGTCAGAACGCAAACCGCACCGAACCCTCACCCTGGGCATGCAGCCAGCGTCGCCAGTCCAGGCCCAGCATGTTGACCCCGCCGATGTAGTTGTCGTCTACCAGGTAATACGAGAGTGTGCGGTCACCTCGGTTGAAGTTATGCATCAGCCGCACCAGAAAACTGCGGCGCGTGGGCTTGGCAAGCAGGAAGTAGACAAACTGGCCAGCCTGGGCACGTACGCTGCCGCTACCAGACATATCTGAGTGTCGCCACTTGTTGCTGGGCAGCTTCAGGAATTGGTCGATGCCGGTTAACCGACCCTGTTCACGGGCTTTAGCGACAATCCATCGGTTTTCCGGGTGGCTCTCGAAATACAGGCCGGCGTCATCCCGTTCCAGCATCTCCATCTGCTCGGCAAGCCCCTCGTTCAACCAGGCGGGAGCGTAGGGGACGATGGAATTGACAACCGCATGACTGACCTCATGCTTGATGGTCCTGAAGGTGCGTTCCCTGTCCTCCTGAATATACACCACGATCTGATGCTCAGATGGCATGTACAAACCGTAGGATGCAACCGCCCAGCCCCTGTCCCGTTGAATCAGGTAGTTCCGGTAACTGGCCATATCCTTGAAAATCAGAATATTAACCGGCACCGTCCGGTACATATCGAAAGACAGCACGCGGTCGAAAAACTCGTAAACATGGTTCACGCCATCGACAATCTGCTGGTTTTCCTCGGCGGTCAGCTCCAGATCAACCGTTTCAATGCGGATTTCAAAACGCGACCATTCGGAGGCCCTGGGCTTCACGTCAACCACTTCCTGTTTAACGCTATGGTCCTGGCGGTCGCTGAAGTGCACCTTGCCGTGCTCATCTACCCATTTGTAGATCTTTGCATGCCCTGCCGTCGCTCCAAGTAGTAGCAGCACGAGCACCGTGGTTTGAAAGGTAGCCGACATGATCCGAGTAGACACCGCTTAAAAGCTGACAGATGATTATATCCGAATCATACAGGGCGATAGACCAGAAGGCATCCAACGCGCCACCGTAGCGTCGCTTAACCAGTCAATAGGCCTTACGATACTGCCCCCGATAATCGAAGATTCGCTCCTGCACTTGCCAGTATTGCTTCTGCTTGCGGGCAATCACGAAATCCGGCACGGGTAACAGCACCTGCATTTCCAGCACCTCATTTGCCCGGGCAAAGACTTTCGGAGCCTGGCCATTGGCAAACCGTCGGCCAAACAGCTTGTTGAACACGGCGCGCTGGCCTGGCTTGCTGAAATCGAAAGACTCCCGGAGTTCCTCCCCGTCTTCTCCGTGGTAGGTCATCCGAAGTTTCTGGCCTTCTCCCGCCAGAGAAATGCCGGCACAGCGGATGACCATGGCATCCTTGAGCTTCAGGGCATCCCGCAGTTGATCATCCGGGTCGATAATCCCCTGGTGGCAGTGCCCGCAGTTGCGGGCAGCGATGTCGTTCTCACCACCACAATGTGGACATTCCTTGAAGCGGAACCGGTAGTCGCATTGCTGTGGCCGCCCAGCGTCATCTTCTATGGCTTCCAGCAGACCCTGGCACCGGCGGCCATAATGCTCAACGACACGACCGTCGCTGTCGGTTTTGCCCCAGAAGATGTTGGCAAAACCGCAGCCCGGGCAGAACACCTGCACCGGTTCACTGTCGGGGTTGGGCTTCGGTTCCCCAACTTCCGGATGATGCAGATTGACATGATTGCCAGCGTAATCAATCACCAGGCAATCCCGTTTCCCCTCATCCAACCGCAAGCCTCGGCCGACAATCTGCTGATACAGGCTTACAGACTGAGTAGGCCGCAAGATGGCGATCAGGTCCACATGGGGGGCATCAAACCCGGTCGTCAGCACAGACACATTCACCAGGTACTTCAACTGCCGTTGTTTGAAGCGCTGGATCAGCTGGTCGCGATCTCGCAGATCAGTCGCGCCGGTCACCAGGGCGGTTTCCTGCTCGGGCAAATACCCGGCAATTTCCTGCGCGTGCTGCACTGTCGCCGCGAAAATCATCACCCCCTGGCGCTCGGCCGCCATCTCCATCACCTGTTCGATGATGGCACGTGTCACCCGCTGATGTTTGCTCAACAACTGGTTGACGTCTTTCTCGGCGTATTCGCCAAAACGGTCCTGCGTCAGCGTGGAGAAATCGTATTGGGCCACGGCGGCGTTGACCAATTCAGGCCGGGTGAGATAGCCACGGTTGATCATGTAGCTCAGGGGCAGTTCGTAGATGCAGTGCCGGAAAGGCTTGTCCTGTTCGTCATCAGAACCACGAACAAAACCCCGGTAGTGGTAACGATAGATCCATCCCATGGCCAGGCGGTAGGGAGTGGCGGTGAGCCCAAGCACCTTCAGGGAGTCATTCTGCTGCCGTAAAAGCTCAATGATCCGCTGGTACTGGCTGGTTTCCTCGCCACTCACCCGGTGGCACTCATCGATAATAACCAGCGAGTATTCATCCCGGAACTGGTCCAGATTCGCCGCCACCGACTGCACGCTGGCAAAGGTCACCTGATGGTGGTTCTCCTTGCGCTTTAGCCCAGCAGCATAGATGCCCCCCGACAGACCATAACTCTGGTACTTGGCGTGATTTTGCTCCACCAGTTCCTTCACATGGGTCAGGACCAGAATCTTTCGGCGCGCAAGGCGAGCCAGCTCGGCAATCACCAGGCTCTTACCGGCACCGGTCGGCAGCACAATGACCGCAGATTCATCCGATTTACGGAAGTGGTTCAGCGTGGCGTCGACGGCTTCCTGCTGATAGGGCCGAAGCTGGAAAGGAGCATTCATGTTGCCGGACTTAGATCATCAACCCAGTGAAAAGTCCGACATGGTAGCAAATGCGGTGACCGTCAAGCCGCCTTTTTCATCACCGGAGCGAGCCATTTCCGTTTGGCTTTCTCCACCAGATCACGGGCATCGTGATTCCAGGGATGAAAACCGGGGCTGTAGTACTTGAAGTAAGAGGGCAGGAGTTTGCGGAATACACCTGGCTTGCCCCACATGTAATTGAGACCGTTCGCCCAGGATTTCAGGTTGAACAACTGGCCGTCCTCTTTCATCAGTTGAATCAGGTGAATGCCGCTAGAGACCGGGAACAGCACGCTAACCACCATCATCTCGGTCAACCGGACAAACTCGCTGCCTCCGATGGTCTTGTATACGTCGAAAGCCACCGCCTTGTGCTCGGATTCCTCAATCGCATGCCAGGCCCAGATGGGAGCCATACGCGGGTCCATCTCTTCCAAAGCGTCATATTTCAGGAGGAATTCCTCTGCCATCAGTGCCGTGAAATGCTCCACCGCCACCGTATGGGCCAATTGGCGCTCCGGACTCAGGCGCTTGCGCAGCACATTCATCAGCCACAGCACCTCGCGCTCAAGGCGTTTGAGGTTGATGCCGCGCGCCTGCATGTATCCGTTCAGGGCCTCGTGTTCCTTCGAGTGGTGCGCCTCCTGGCCGATGAACGCTCGCACCGCCGCCTTTAGCTCCGGGTCTGTAATCTCTTTCTGATAATGGCGCACGGAGTCAATAAAGAACCGCTCACCAGGCGGGAAACTTGCAGACAGGGCCGCCAGCAACAGCGTTTTGGCCGGATCGTTATCCCACCAATACTTGGGCACGTCTTCCGCCAGGTCAAAATCCGGCTGACGAACTTCGGGAATGGGCGCCTTGGTCTTGGGAGGCGGCGTGTGTTGAGTACCGGCTATGGTTGTTCTGGCGTTCATTTCAGGACTCCGGAGCTGATGTCTGACAATCCATCATACGGGGGCCAGGTCCGGCGCTGGAACAGCAAAAGAGGACAGGATGACGCAGCAAAATACTGTATAAATATACACTATCCGTGATAAGCTGCGATTTCATTAACGGTCTTACCAACCATCATTACCCCGGAGGCGATGGCATACCATGGGCGTAAAAGCACTCTACTATTCCGAGAGGGACGGACTGGACATGGCACTGAAAAACCCGGACAAAATGTTGTTTTCGTCCAAAGCAGAAGCCGATGCCCGAGACAAGGTTCTTGAACTGTCAGAAGAGATTACCACCTTCCTGCAACGTAAGGTCGGCGGCCTGTCTGAAGAACTGGCAGAACAGTGCGCCCTGGCCATTGCGGAAGAAAAAGAATTGTTCACCAAGGCACTGAAAAAGCCGGAACTGCTGAACGAAACCGTCGAAGCCGAGTAGCCCCCGGCCCCACTGGCGGTGATCAGCTGCTTCTGTTTAATGATGATGACCGCCCGGGCCGTGAACGTGGCCATGGGCGATCTCGTCGGCCTCCGCCGCGCGCACCTCAATGATCTCGATATCAAAAGTGAGGGTCTTGCCAGCCATCGGGTGGTTGGTATCCACATCCGCAAACTTGTGGCCAACCTTGGCAACGAGCACATGGCGAGGCCCGTGTTCGGTCTGTACCTGAGCGATCATGCCCGGCTTCCAGCGCTTAGCGCCTATCAGATGTTTGATGGGTACTCGCTGGATCGCATCCGGCTTGCGGGTGCCATAGGCCTTGTCCGGTGACACCGTCACGCTGAACGTATCGCCTGCTTCGCGGCCTTCCAGAGCGTCTTCCAGCCCCCGAATAATGCCACCATGGCCGTGCAGGTAAGCGTTCGGCTCTCCTCCACGAGAGTTTTCCACTTCATTGCCCTGTTCGTCTCTCACGATGTAGTGAAACAGGACCACTTGATTCTTTTCGATTGGCATAGCGTTCTCTGCAATGATGAAAGGCGCCCATTATAGCTGCCTCATGGCCAAAACACCGTTTTATGATACCGTTCAAGGGAAAGGAGAGACGCATTCATGAATAGCCACCTGCCCTATTCCCAAGCCTGCGAAAACAACAAAGCGCCCATCCTGGAAAAGCTGCGTGACGTCTTTACGGCGCCAGGTACCGTCCTGGAAATAGGAACCGGAACCGGCCAGCACGCCGAGCACTTCGCTGCGGCTCTGCCCCACCTGAAATGGCAGCCCACCGACCACCCCAGAGCGGCGCACCTGGCCGTTGCCCGACTGCAACAGGCCGCCTTGCCCAACGTCCTCCCAATCCTTGAGCTGGACGTAAACCAAATGCCATGGCCTGTGCCCGCCTGTCGCTGGGCATTCTCAGCAAACACAGCTCACATCATGGCCTGGGAGGAAGTTGAAAAGATGTTTCAAGGTGTCGGCGCCTGCCTTCAAAAAGACGGTGCGTTCTGCCTGTACGGGCCGTTCAAGCATGAGGGCGGGTTCACCAGCGAGAGCAACAAGGCGTTTGATCAGTCGCTGAAAGCCAAAGCCTCGCATATGGGCATCCGCGATATCGAAGATCTATCGGTGCTGGCCGAGACTACGGGTTTGGCGCTGAAGGACGATTATGCCATGCCCGCTAACAACGAAATGTTGATTTTCAGGCGGTGAGCAACTGAACCTGAAACCAGGCTCAGGCAGCCTGATAAGAACCGGTACCCTCGCCAGCCTCCAAAGTCCAACTCATCCCCAGTGCACGCCCCGCTTTCACAAGTGTGGTAATCGTTACTCCTGTGTCCTTTTCATCTAAAAGGCGGTTAACCACGGTACGACTGGTGTGCATACGCTTTGCCAGTTGGGTTTTGTTCACGCCGGCATGCTCCATTGCTTGCTGAATCTGCCAGACTATCACGCGCTTCAGTGCTTCGGCTTCTGCCTGCTCCAGCGTACCGTCAGATTCGAGCAGATCATCGAGAGTACTCCCGATATGTCTATGCTGTGTCATCGCATTCACTCCCTTTCAGACAAGGTCTTTCTTTCGATCCCTCGCCTTCTTCAATTCTTGATCCGGTGTTCTTTGAGTCTTTTTGATAAAACCATTCAGCAACACCATGTCGCCTCGAAACATCGTGAATATGACTCGTGCAATCCGACCGCCTGAGAGATCACTTCGAACCTCCCACAGGTCAGAATTGGCTTTGCCCGAAAATCCCCTCACCAACGGCATACCCAGAGGCCAGCCATATTCCACCGTTTTCAAATCTGTTCCTATCAGAGAACGATCATCCTTACTCAGGCTCAGAAGCCATTCCTTGACTGGCTCACGGCCGTTGGCCGTTCGATAAAATAAAACTCGTACTATTTTCCCTGTCACACAGTCTCTTCCTTGACACCCAATCGTACCGATTTCGGTACACCGAAACAAATTAATTAACCTTGGAAATTGAATCCTAGAAGCATAACCGGCCTGATCTCCAGCGCCTGCCTGACGAACTCAGCGCCCGGCCACAGTAACAACCAGCAAAGCACTGCGAGATTGAGGACGACATTGAACCAGAAAGACACCTGGTACGAGGTCTTTCTGGTTTTATGGCGAAAGAATTGCTGGCCCACCAGTGCCCCCGGCCAGCCGCACAGGAGTTCAAACAGATGCAACCGCCCCTCGGGGACACGCCTCCTGCCGCTCTCAGCTGCCCCCTTATCGACGGCATACATCAAGAAGGTCACTACACTCATTACGCCATAGGCCGCCGGCAACAGCACTGGCACATAACCCTGAACGTACAACACAGAAACCGCCCCTGCGACTGCTGCGGCAATCAACAGAGCAAACCAAACGCCAGTGGCGACCGCTGCGCTGTGTCTCGCCACGCCAGCGTACTGGAAACTGGACGCCCTCAGCCGCCCCTTCTCATCTTTTGTCTGTGCGTAGACCACCTTGCGGCTGGCCGAGGGCCTGCCCCGGCCCTGATAGGCGCTGATGTGGGCAAACAGACGCTCGCCACCGTTCTCTGGCGTGATAAAACCGAAACCCTTGGCGTCGTTCCATGAGGTGAGTAAGCCTTTTTGATTCACGTGGTGCTTCCTTGATTAGTCTTTTCCGGTTTTCCCTATATCACTGTTTCATCAAGCGTGCTAAAAGATTGCGCCCGGCCGTCGCCTGGGTATTCTCTCCTTCAGGATATCAGCATGTCAGATAAATTTTTCTATAAAGGTCGGCAAGACGCCCGCCAGCACCACACGGCTTACGGCGGCTTTCAGACAAACGCCAGCCAAAAGAGCGGCAGCAAGAAGTACCCACTAACGCTGGTGGTTACCAGTGAAGCACGCAAGAAAGAAGTTGAAGCCCAGGTGGCCGCGGCGAAACTTCACGCGACCATCTCCGTTGATACCCGCGAGGGCGCCGTTGAATCCGTCAACGAGCTCACCGCTATCCTGAATAAAACGGGAACAGTCACCACAGCAAAATCTCCCTCCCGCAACGACGCCTGCACTTGCGGTAGCGGACTCAAATTCAAGAAATGCTGCGGCTGAGAATAACCGGGGCATAGGGGGCATTATTATGATTGTATGCGGAGTAGAACTGACCGGCAGCGATGCGGTGGTGTGTATGCTGAATATGGACCGGGGCCAATTTAACCTGCCGGACAGCAACGTACGCAAGCTCTCGCTACCCAAAAATCACAGCCGGGACGACCTGAAAACGTTTCAGGCCACCTTTGCGGAGTTGATGGCCGAATACGGAGTGGCCACGGTCGCGATAAAAGAGCGGATGCAAAAAGGCAAGTTTGCCGGTGGCGCCATCAGCTTCAAAATGGAAGCCGCCATCCAGTTGATTGCCGACTCTGAGCTGAACGTGACCCTGGTGCCACCGGCCCTGGTTAAATCCACTCTGGCCAACAACCCCGTGCCCATCGCCTTTGCCGACACAGGCCTGAAAGCCTTCCAGGAAAACGCTTTTATTACCGCTTATGTGTCACAGCTTCACTCTCGTTGAGGCGGCTATCAAGATAGTGTTCAAGTCCAGAGTTATCGTATATGATAACCAAAAGGCAAAGGAGCACCCATGGATTGGGAGATTGAATTCTACGACTCAGTAGGCGAAGAGTTGACTAAGATGCCGCCAAAGATTCAGGCCAGAATGATTCGGCTGATGGAATTGATGGAGAAGCACGGGGCCAACCTTGGAGAGCCGCACACAAAGTCTTTAGGTGGTGAGCTGTTTGAAATCCGAGCAAAAGCCAAAGAAGGAATAGGTAGAGGAATCTTCTGCTATATGCAGGGCAAACGGATCATCATCCTGCACGTGTTTGTAAAAAAGGATCAAAAGATACCGAAGAAAGACCTAGAGCTCGCGAAAGAGCGTTTAAAGGAGGTCAAAAAATCATGAACTTCAAACAGTTCAGACAAAAGGCACTCGAAAATCCGGAAGTTCGCCAGGAGTACGATGCCCTCCAGGAAGAATTCAGCCTGATCGACCAGTTGATCGCAATGAGGACTAAAGCAGGCCTTACTCAGGAAGACGTTGCGAAAAAGCTCGGAACCAACAAAAGCAACATTTCGAGGCTTGAGAGAGGCCGTAGCAACCCAAGCTGGGGAACGCTCAACAAATACGCAGCAGCCTGTGGCTTTCGGGTAAAACTGGAAGCAATTGAATACGACCCAGCCTCTCAGCATTGATCGCCAGTCCAATACGGTTTGGATTTGGGCAATTGCAGGACTGAAGCAGGAAACGACTTCGCCATGACAAAACCCAAACGCATCTACCTGGCCGGCCCGGAAGTGTTTTTCCCACACGAAGAACACAACGCCATCGTCGCCGAGAAAAAGCGCCTGCTGCGCGAAGCCGGTTGTGAAGGCATAGACCCACTGGACACCGCCCTGACGTTTTCCGACCAGGAAACGAAACCAACGCGCGGCCACCGAATCTACCAGGCCAACCGCGAACTGATGGACAGTTGCGACGCCATCATTGCCAACCTCACCCCCTTCCGCGGCATCAGTGCGGACCCGGGCACGGTGTTCGAAGTCGGCTACATGATCGGCCAGGGCAAAGCAGCTTTCGGATTCACAATGGACCGCAGGCACTACCGTGAACGCGCGGGCTCAGCCGACCGGGATGAACTAGGCCACAGCATTGAAGACTTCGAGATGAGCGACAACCTGATGATTGAGGGAGGAATTCAGGAGTCCGGTGGCCAGCTACTCGTGGCAGAGCAGCCCGGCGAACACCGGTTTTTCTCGGCTGAACTGTTCCGCCGTTGTGTTCAGGCACTGATAGGCCATAGGCACTCCAGGTAATGGTCTCTGGCGACCGCCGAGTTCTGCCCGAGTAATCTGATATATTTCCGGACTCCAGAAACGCCGAAAACTCAGACGCGTTAAGGCCGGGCCAAATGTCTGGCCCGGCCTTTTCCATCAGTTGATGGTTACCTGCTGGCGAGCTCCTACCAGGTAGTAACTACCACCTTCAGTGAGGGTGTACTCATACAGAGGAACAACAACTGCACTACCCGGGGCTTCAAACACCACCGTACCGCTCGTGTTCGCATAAGAAACCGTGCTTTCCAGAACCAGGAAGTCGGAAGTAGCCGCTGTCATGTTGTTACCAACCTGAGTTGTGACTGTGAGATCCGCCCACAGGGCAGAATTTGCCGCAACTACCAGATCAGATTTAACTGGCTCAACCGTAACCGGATAGTCACTGAACCACTGGGCATAGTCCGTCGTCAGCCCGTGCGTGCCGGCCAGATAGTATTTTTCTGCGTCAGCCAGATTACGGAACGTCCACGGCCAGAAAGTGGTGCCGCGATGTTTTGCTGCTTCCATCACTTCCGGAGCGAGGCTACCGTAGGACGGGTTGAACGTGGACGAATACTGCTGAGTGGCGTTGAGAATCGTCCGCAGGTTCTTTTCCATATTGCTGTCTGAGCTGAAGCCTGTCAGGAAACCGCCAGACACACCGGGCATGACTTCCTGCAACTTAAGCAGTTGGTCAGAGTTGAAGGAAATAACAATCACCTGATCGTGAACACCATGGCGTTCAATGGCCGCTTTCAGGTGCTCAACGATTTCAGGCTTGCCGCTCTTGATCTCAACAAAGTGAACCGCACGCTTACCTTTCAATGCCGTAAAGAACTCATCCATGGTTGGCACAGAGTGGCCACCATCAACAGTAAGGGCCTTGAGCTCTGCCAGCGATTTCTCTTCAACTGCACCGGTGCCATCGGTGGTGCGATCGACAGTGCCGTCGTGCATCACCACAACCTGGTTATCGGTGGTCAGATAGATGTCCGACTCAACGGCGTCTGCACCCAGCTCAACCGCTTTCAGAGCGCCCGCAACGGTATTCTCGCTCACCTGGGAAGGAACGCCACGGTGGCCAACAACCAGCGGTTTTCTCAACAGAGTGTTCTCCGGCAACGCGGTGAAGAACGCAAGCGCCTGGTCCGGGTCCGTCGTCAGAAGGCCATTAACACCCGCCGTCAGAGCATCAACCGTTTGCACATATTCCGGTTGCTCCAGCTGCCCCCAGACGGAGATCAGGCGGTTCTGGATATACTGGACAGACGTTTTGTCCAGCAAGCTTTCCGGCAGAATCGCAATCTTGGCTTTTGACTGATTGGTAGTCTGTACAATGCGCAATAAATCAGCCGGTCCAGCCACCAGGTTCGCATGAGTAAAATCCACGGCAGCCCGAACAAACGGCATTTTTTCCCGCGCGTCTTTCAGCAACTCCTGGTTGTCTGACACCAGTGTCAGGTCGAAGAACTGATGACGTTCAACCACGGGCTTCAGAGCGTCAACGGCAGCCTGGCTGGTTACATACAACATCGGCATAGCGGTGAACTCACCGGCATCCAGCATTTGGTCCAGGTACCCCAGGCTTCCACCATTCTGTCCAGACAACATCAACTGGTCATCCAGCTTAAGGAAAACTGAATTTGCGGGCGACGCCGTCAGATCGCCGGCGACCGGTGAAAGGTTGGTGATGCTCGGAGCCATAGACGCACCGGTCTCCGGCTCAGCCACACTCACCATCGGAGGTAATGGCGGCAACGCCTTCAGCTGTTCCGTAACGGTAACGTCCTCAACCCGCAACAGGCTGCCCGCCGCCTGAAAGCCAACACCGCCCTGTGAGAAATCGCTGTCTAGCACAGAGTCTTGAAGCAGGGTGCCGTTGAGGTACTGTTGAACGCGATCACCGTGAACCACGATGGTTGCAGTATAAAGCTTGGCAGGGTCAATCACTTCCGAGAACCCGGCCTTGTCAACAATGCTCCACTGGCCGGTGTTTCGGAACGCATGCTCCGTCCCGTTGGCGGCCGTCGCGTTCTGGCGAATGGCCATTTGGTAGTAGGGTTCTACTCCCAGACCGGTCCGATATTGCATGCCGACCCAACGAGAAGTAGTGTTCGCCTCTGCAATGGTGAAAGACACTTCAATACGATAGTTTCCCTGGTCCTGCAGGAACTCGGGCAAACGCACGGCCACCGGCGTGTAATTGTTACCGCGGCCATCAACGAACAAGCTTCCCTCTTTTGTGTAGAAAAGCTCTTCCGCGCCATCCATCACCATCCAGCCTTCAGGGAGCTTACCCTCAGCGATGGCTTCGAAGTCTTCATCCAGAAGAATGTTGGGTTCGGGCTCAGGATCTGGATCTGGATCTGGATCCGGTTCAGGATTCGTTACTGGCGGTATTTTATTATCATCACTGCTGTCAGAATCGTCGCTACACCCTGCCATCCCGGTAATGGCCACAAGCATTAACGCTAGAAGGATTACCCTGCTCATCAAGCACTCTCCATATCGGCTTCGAAATGAGCAGGCAGAATAAGCCGCGAAGATGACCCAGCCGTTTCAGAAATAAAACACTCGACTGGCAGCTCGAAACCAACCCACAAACTCCCTTGCAGCCTCCTGGATCTCGTTGATCAACCAAACCCAAAACGTCGGGTCGGATAATGATATGCTCCTCCAACCTTCTTCAAGAAACAGGTTCGGCCCGGATCATGATCAAAGCCTTTGCCGTTTCCAACTATCGCAGCCTCAGAGACGTGGTCGCGCCGCTGGCGGGCCTGAACGTTGTTACCGGTCCAAACGGCTGTGGCAAATCAAACCTCTATAAATCGTTGCGCCTGCTGGCGGAAACGGCAAAAGGCAACCTGATTTCCTCCCTGGCGGAAGAAGGCGGCCTGGACTACACCTTCTGGGCAGGGCCCGGCGAGTTCTCAAGGGAGATGCGGGACGGCTCAGCGCCCGTTCAGGGGACCGCCGGGAACACCCCATCCCGCCTACGGCTGGGGTTTGCCGGCGAAGAATTCGGCTACGCGATTTCTCTTGGGATTCCGGCCTCTACGGGGTTTGCAGGTTATCAGGAACCCAGCATGTTTCAGCTCGACCCTGAAATAAAACGCGAATGTATCTGGGTGGGTGATGTCTACCGCCCAAGCAGTTGTCTGATTGATCGCGTCGGGCCGGTTGTCAAAGTACGTTCAGGGCGGAAATGGGAGGTCTACGACACCCGGCTAAACACCTATGAGAGCATTCTGAGCGAGATCAGTGATCCTGTGGCTGTACCTGAAGTCCATGCCGTCCGGCAGGCCATCAGGCAGTGGCGCTTTTACGATCAGTTCCGCACCGATCAACACTCCAGCATCCGCACCCCGCAAATCGGGACCCGCACCCCGGTGCTGGACCACAATGGCCATAACCTGGTTGCAGCCCTGCGTACCATTCACGAAATCGGCGACCGGGAGGGCCTGCACAGCGCTATTGAAGATGCCTTTCCCGGAGCGAGGCTCGGGTTCAGCACAGACGCAGGCAACCGTTTCGTCCTGGAATTTGAGCAGGCCGGCCTGCTCCGCCCCCTGAATCAGGCCGAGCTTTCTGATGGCACCCTTCGCTACCTGCTGTTGGTCGCCGCGCTGCTTACACCCCGCCCACCATCACTACTGGTGTTGAATGAACCAGAGACAAGCCTGCATCCCGACTTGCTTCCGGCCCTCGGCCGACTGATCATTCGCGCCTCGCGGGAAACCCAGGTGTGGGTTGTTTCCCATGCCCCTCGACTGGTAGCCGCTCTGGAAGCAGACGACGATTGCCATTCCATCGCACTGAACAAAGAGCTGGGTGAAACCCGCATTCTTGGCCAGGGGCTTCTGGACGCGCCCCCCTGGAACTGGATGGATTGACGATGCAGAGAGTCACTAACCCGCTTCATTTAAAGCATAGTCAGCAGCCAGAGCCTCCAGCGTCCTGAATCAGAGGCACGGCCAGTGACGGGACAAATCGAAAAACACACGGCCTTCCAGCTCCGGAACCCTGGACTCGGTGACCGTAAAACCGGTCGTGGACTGCAGAACCGGCGCCTGGGCGGGTATTCCTGAGTGTATGGTGACAGAAACAGGCTTCCCCTCCAGTGTCGCGAAAACGCGCCCCTCCGCCGTCCGTAATCGGATCCGGCATGCCGACTGGTCAAATGACCAGGTGCCGGTAACGTCACTATCCGACAACGGCTCGTACGTCACGCTCTCAAAAACCACCAGTTCGCCTTCGGGATCCGGCACCTCCGGCACACTGGCCTGCAACGAGGTCAGGGTGAAGAGCGAAGCTTGCTCCACTCCGTCTCTAACACTCTCACCACCCCCGGCCAGAAAAAGCCGGTACCGGTCCCGCTGAAACGTCGTGGTCATCATGCTGAACGGAGTGAGTTGCCCGGTTGTCGCGTCAGGGGGTGGCGCCCGGTGTATCGGGTCGTTCGACTTCCGGTATATCTGGCACCCGGACAAAAGGCCAAGCACCAACACCCATACGGTTATACGAATCATGCCCGCCCCAGTGCAGACGCGTTACATTTCGTCAGCAACACAAGCGTCTCAGCAGTTACCCTTTTTCGCCTGCCCCGGTGGGCAGAAATGGCCACGAGACTTCCGGTAAGACCCGCGATCATCGTCATACCGGCGGCGATCATAATCATAATCGCGATCGTGGTCCCGTTGGTCCCGGGTGGTCACGGCCGTTCCCGCTGCCGCACCGACAGCCCCGCCAAGAATCGCTCCGTCTCTGCCACCCACCTCGTTGCCGATGGCGGCCCCCAGTGCGCCGCCAATACCTCCACCCAGCGCGGCGTCGGCGGTATCACCCGCAACGGCACCCAACGAGGTGGCACTCAGAGACAGAAAAACGAGCAGTGATTTCATATTCATGATGTAAATCCCATGGTCCAGTTGGTCTGACTTGTCCTGTATCGCGGGTGGGAGAGCCTGTTCTCAGCGCCCCACCGGGCACCTGTCAGTTTTGAACCATTCGAGAATAACAGAATCACACGAGACGCCACCTCTTACATTTTATTTATACTTCAACAGGTTACGAAGCCTGAACAACTAGCTTCCGGGTTCGGATGCACGATCAACGGCTAGACTGGGCAGACCGGAGGCGGCATTCTATTAGGCTCCGGCACCTAAAGACGCCCGGACCAACCACAACAGAGTGAAGAACTCACTCACCCCTCTGAACCGAATCGATGGAGCCTCGTAAGACCCATGAGAATTGCCGTATTTTGTGGTTCAAGCATTGGTGAAAACCCGGAATTCGCCCAGGCAACCCGTGCTCTGGGGCACTACCTGGCAATGAACGGAGTGGATCTGGTGTACGGCGGTGGCAACGTCGGCCTGATGGGCGTGGTCGCAGACGCCTTTCTGGAAAAGGGCGCTCAAGTGTACGGAGTGATTCCCGAGTACCTGAAAGAGCGGGAGCTGGCCCATCAAGGCCTCACCGAGCTGAAAATTGTTGCCGATATGCACGAACGAAAAGCCGCCATGGCCCGAATGGCCGATGCCTTTGTGGCTCTGCCCGGCGGCGTCGGTACCCTGGAAGAAATCTTCGAAGCCTGGACCTGGGCTCAACTCGGCTATCACGCAAAACCCTGCGCCTTTTACAACGTCCACGGTTTCTACGATAAATTGTTCGAGATGATCTCGAACATGACCGATTCCGGCTTCCTGAAACCGCACCATGCAGAGATGATTATCCACACGGATAACAAAGCGCAACTGCTCTCGGCCATCCAGTCCTACCAAACGCCCAAACTGAAGTGGAGCTGAACCGGCGGGCCGAACCAAACCCCGGAAGACCGTCGGCCTGATTCCTGACCGGCTTTATCACGAACTTTACTCACAAAACCTGTGGATAACTGTGTTGGAAACCTCGGATTAAGCGCCCGGAAGCCCCGCAGCAAAAGGGCTCGGGAAAATTGATGCTAAAACGGGCAATCTCGTGACGATCCACCTGCCATAGCGTTCTCCGATCATCAATTCAATTGATTCAGCCTAGGGCACAAGAGGGTAGGCCGCCCTCACCTGCCTCATCACAATCCTGGCATCCTCCGGCTTCAAACCCTGCTTTCGCAACTGCGGCATCACCATCGCGCCCACCTTCTGGCAACGGGAGCTATCAATTCCGTGCTTTTGAAACACATCGGCAATGGCCTGTGGTTGGACATCCGGATTGGCTTTCAGCAGGTTGCCGATGTCGATGGCACAGGCCTGCTCTTCAGGGGCAGTGTTCTGTTTACTACGCCAGATCAGGACAGCCACGATGGCGACGAAAACACCGATGATCAGAAACTTCATACTAAGGCACCTTTGTCCCGATTTTTCCTAGCGAATACCCTGCGCTTGCAGCCACTGACTGATCTGGGCCTGATTCATGGCGCCACTCTGGCGCGCCACCTCCCGGCCGTTCTGGAACAGAATCAGGGTCGGTATGCTACGAATCGCAAACTGACCGGCCGGCCCGGGGGCTTGTTCCGTATTCAGCTTGGCAAAGCGCACTTTTCCGCGCCAGGCCTTCGCGGCCTGCTCGAACTGGGGCGCCATCATTTTGCACGGGCCACACCAGCTGGCCCAGAAATCCAATAACACGGGCAGATCGCTACGCCCGGTATGGGTAGCAAAGGTCTGCTCCGTTAGCTCCAGAACCTGATCCGGCCAAAGCGGTTGTTTGCAGGCGCCACAATTGCCGCCGGAGGACAACTTGTCGGCCGGTACGCGATTCACTTTGTGGCAATGGGGACATACCAGGTGTCGAACGTCAGTCATGATGAACAGGCCTCTGATTGGCTGATGGTAGAAATAATCAGGGCAGGAGAAGAGAAATCAAGCGGCACGAAAAATCGCATC
Organism: Marinobacter sp. RI1; assembly: GCF_041155085.1. Taxonomy (NCBI): domain Bacteria; kingdom Pseudomonadati; phylum Pseudomonadota; class Gammaproteobacteria; order Pseudomonadales; family Marinobacteraceae; genus Marinobacter; species Marinobacter sp. RI1. The sequence continues at coordinate 1,549,363 of NZ_AP031605.1, read as the reverse complement.
TCAAGAACACGCATCAACCGCTTTCCGCCACTATCAAAGTAAGTCGGTGTCAGAGGCTCAAGCGCCATGGGACTGTCGATAAAACAATCGGAATTTACAGCGGAAGAATTTGATCGCTTTTCGGGAGGGGTGGTGATGCGCTGAACGAGGCGTTCAGCGCATGCAGAGGAGAATCAGCCTTCGACGGACAGCGCCGACATATCCATCACATAACGGTGCGCAATATCACCCCTGCTCATCACCTCGAAGGCATCGTTGATCTGATCAGGGCGAATCACTTCACAGATAGGGTGGATGTTGTGCTCACCGCAGAAATCCAGCACTTCCTGGGTTTCCTTGATGCCACCAATCAGGGAGCCGGCAACCCGGCGACGCCCCATGATCATGGGCACCGACATGAACCCCTTCATGGGGCCCACCTGCCCCACGATCACCAGCGTGCCGTCGATATCCAGAAGCGGGGTATAGGGTGTTACATCGTGCTCCACCGGGACGGTATCGATGATCAGATCCATGGACGCCGCCGCAGCTTCCATGGCGGCTTCATCGGTTGAGGCCAGAATGCCGGTCGCGCCGATAGAGCGGGCTTCTTCCTCTTTTTTCTTCGAGCGGCTCAACACGGTAACTTCCGCACCCATAGCTACTGCCAGCTTGACCGCCATGTGGCCGAGACCACCCAGGCCGATCACACCAACCCGACTGCCTTCCCCGATGTTCCAGGTGCGCAACGGCGAGAAAGTGGTGATACCGGCGCACAGAATGGGTGCAGCGCGGGACAGATCCAGAGTTTCCGGAATACGCAGCACAAACTCCTCACGCACCACGATGTGCTTCGAGTAGCCGCCCTGGGTGATTTCACCGGAGATTCGATCCGGCGCGCCGTAGGTGGGCGTCATACCGTGACGGCAATACTGCTCTTCACTGTGAGCACATTGGTCACACTCCTGACAGCTATCCACCATGCAGCCAACGCCCACCTGGTCGCCCACTTTGTAATGGGTAACCTCCGGACCGACTTCCAGCACCCGACCGACAATTTCGTGGCCCGGCACCAACGGATAGGGCTGGGGGCCCCAGTCGCCGTTCACCGTGTGAAGATCCGAGTGACACACACCGCTATAAAGAATCTCGATCGCCACATCGTTTGCCCGCAAGGCACGGCGCTCAAAGTGGTAAGGCACCATTTCCGCATCAGAAGAATACGCCGCATAACCGACCGTTTTCATGGGATCTCCTTGCATAATTTCTGGAATGAACAGGAAAATGGGCAACGCGAAGTGCATTGTCCAAGGTATGGGAACATTTTACGGTTCTGGCACTGAAAGGTGCTGTCCGATCCTGTCTGATATTTGCCTGATTCTCTCCAGCCTCGGCGCCAGACGGTCTCAATGTGTTTCGGTTTTCCGAAGTTTTTTTATAGGAATGCGCCCCAACCTATTAGGTTGCCATTCAAATAAACCATCAGAGGGAATCTTGATGACACAGATTATCGAACAGTTTCTCGAAGTTTCGAGCACTTACCTGCTATCACCCTGCGACAGTGACTGCTGCCACAAATCCGCCGCCTGATCTGGTTGCCCCTGAAACCACAGGGTAATGCCAGGCAACGGCCAGAGTGCCGCCCCCTCGTTTAAAAAAGCTTACCCCCTTGTGTAACGAGTGGGTTCTCCGTAAAAAGGCATAGGAATCACAGCGGCCAACCCTCAGGCAAGGCCACCATCAACCCCAGGAGTGTTAACCGTGATTGTTCGCGAACGCCCCGGGCCGCTCCGGCTGATGCTGGCCTGGAAAGGGTCTGTTGTCCCCCACATTCTGCCGCACATTCTGCTTACGGGAATGTTTGCAGCCGCGGTTACCTGGGTTTCGCGCCACCACTACCTCGACGGCATGGTCGACTACACACTTCTGCCGTTCACGATCATGGGCATCGCCCTGTCCATCTTTTTAAGCGTGCGCAACACCGCCACCTACGACCGCTGGTGGGAAGCCAGAAAACACTGGGGGCATATGGTGTACGAATTTCGCAGCCTGGCGCGGACTGGCACCATTTACCTGAGCCCGGAGCGACGCCGGGAGCTTCTGACTCGATGCCTTGCTCACGCTCACCTGCTGCGCGGCCAGTTGCGGGGAGAAGATGTACGGTCTGATCTGCCCGGGTCACTGGCGCCCGAACTCATTGACCAGGCCCTGAGCACCCGCAACCCCGCCGCCTTCATGCTGCACCGGGCCGGAGACGTACTCGCCGAAGCCCACAAGGCGGGCGATCTGGATTCTGTAGCAACCGCGGCCTTAGACCAGCACCTTCATGGCCTCGCGGGCATTCAGGCGGCCTCGGAACGCATTGCCCTCACGCCGTTGCCCTTTGCCTACACCCTGCTGGCTCACCGCACGGCGTATGTGTTCTGCTACCTGCTCCCGTTCGGGCTGGTAGGCGTCGCAGGCTGGTTTACGCCGGTGTTCACCGCCATCGTGGCCTACACGTTTTTCGGGCTGGATCGCCTGTCTGAACAGCTTGAGTTTCCCTTTGGCCGACACACCAACGACCTGCCGCTGGATGCCATCTGCCGCATTCATGAAATCAGTGTTGCCGAAGCCCTGGGCGACCCGGCACCCGAACCGCTGCAGCCGGTCAAATACCAGTTGCAGTAAGGGCCCGGCGGTTACAACGGCATGCGCCCGGTTCGCTCCAGCCGCTCGCTCACCCATTTGTGATACAGCTTTGCCAGCGCTGGCCGAATTACCGGCAAGCCAATCAGCCAGGCAAGCGGTTTCAGCAGCCAGACCCGCGACATCAACAGGATATAGGCATCCAGTTCCCGGTGGATGTTGCCCTGGCCATCTTCCACATGGAGCTCCTGAAGCGCGGCTTTCGGGTCTATACCACGTTCCTCCAACTCCTCGTCACGGCCGGTGATATCCACCCACTCCACCGATTCGCCGGTCCTGCCCGAGAGTCGCTCATAAAGCCTGCGATCCTTGACACAGCTTGGGCAGGCGCCATCGTAGTACACGCGAAGCTGATCGCCTGGTGCCTTCATCGCTATCCCCCCTGTTTGCATCGCATTCATCTGACTACACGATAAAGCACTGCGTGGCTCCCGTTAACCCTTCGGATCTCAGACATAACCCGCCAGAGGCTGTACCATCGCCCTGAAATGCCAGGCGCGTTTCGATCATTGTTTGGCTCGCATGCTTTTAGTTCGTGAGTCTCAGAGACCTCATTGCTCATGGATGGCGCTGCTATTCAGCCAGCAAAAATCAGCACCACACCAAGCCCGTAGAGCACCAGGAATTCGGTCCAGAGACGGCTCAATGATGGCAAGCTGCTCTCGCTCTCCGGCTCGTCCTGCCGGGTATCGCTAGTAACGGAGGGGTACCACATAGGGTTGTCGCCGGCACCCTGTATGAGCCGGGTGCCATAGAAATAGAAGCCCAGCAGTATCGGGGTAACTGGATGGATGTTCCAGACGGTCACATCCGGCAAGGTCGGTGCCAGAAGGAGCAATGCTAGAAGCGCGATCAGCAGTCCGTTCTGCATCATGTTCGGCGCCGAGGCCGCCGCGTGTTCCAGGTTTGCGCGCCGGTAGACCATATCGGCAATAGCCAGGAAAAAGGTCTGTACCGCGATGCCCCCGAGAGCGTTACTCACAGCCAACTCCGGGTGCCCGCGGTAGGCCGCTGTTACCGAGAGCACCGAACCACTGAGGGAGGTCGCGGCCCCCAGAAGCACGGCTCCAGCGGTTGCCTCACCCAGCCCGGTCCGGTCGGCGAGCTGGTCGACCACCCGTGTGATGCGTGTGCCCGCAATTGCAATGACCAGTGCACAGACGCTGAAAACCACGATGCTCTGTAACAGCGTCCAGCTCTCCAGATCCATGATCGGCAATGTCATCCTCCTGTTGCCTTTGAAGCCTACCGCGCAGTCAACGCGAAACGCGCGACAGCAGCCCGTGCGCGTAGCGGGGCAGATAAGAGTCGCTATTGTGAAACATGCCCGCTTCGCGCCCATAGTGGCGACATCCGGTGCAAACGTACAACCCCATGGCTTGGGTATCCCATGCCCATTAGCACTGTCACGGTCGCGGATCCGGCTCTCTCGCCCCAGCAGAGATCACAAATCGCCGAGGCAACCACAGCGTTCCACAGCGCCCAAATGGTGGACATCACAGCTGATTATGTCCGGATCTATCTGCAGTGCATTCCGGCCACCCGGATGATCGAGTTTGGACGGTTTTTGCCAGCACCGGGCGATGAGGCTGAGTGGGAAGAGGTAATGTCTCCAGAAAAGCGGGGCAGCTTGCCCAAACAACAGCAATAATAGATCTGTCCCGGTTTTCCGCGGTTCCGGCTTTACTGCTAGTATTCAGGACCACCATCTGAGACAAGGACAGCTCAAGCACGATGAACAGCAACTACAAAATCGCTCTACTCATCGACTGTGACAACGTCAGTCACCAATCCATCGAAGGAGTACTCCAGGAGCTTGCCAAATACGGTGCCGTGAACGTTCGCCATGCCCACGGAAACTGGAACGGCCCTCAATTGGGGGGCTGGATCGAAAAACTACATGCTAACGCCATCCGGCCGGTTCAGCAGTTTGCCTATACCACCGGCAAGAACGCGACCGATGCATCAATGATCATTGACGCCATGGACCTGCTCTACAGCGGGAACGTCGATGCCTTCGCGCTCATGACCAGCGATTCCGACTTCACGCCTTTGGTAATGCGAATTCTTGAAGCCGGGCTGCGAGTCTTTGGCTTCGGCGAGCGCAAAACCCCCATGCCTTTCGTCAACGCCTGCTCGCAATTCATCTACACAGAGAACCTGCGCGAAGACACGGAGGAACCCGATAACGTCATCAGCGGTGGAACGCCAAAACCAACCGTGGAAACCAAATGGGGCCGTAATCAACTGAGGGGCGACACTGTCCTGGTACGAACTCTACGAACTGCGGTGGAACAGACTGCTGACGATGATGGCTGGGCCCACCTCGGCAAGGTCGGCCAGTACATTTCCAATAACAGCTCTTTTTCCCCCGTAAACTACGGGTACAAGAAACTAAGCGATCTTATCCGGGCCAGTGAGCTCTTCGACATGACGATACGAGATAAGAACGTTCTCTATATCAAAAGCCCGGAAAAATAGATCTGTCCCGGTTTTCTCCACCGGATATTTTTTCCGAGTGCAGTTCCCTGTTAGATGCTACCTCTCCCTGCGACTCAAACTTGGAGAAATAACCGCATAGCTTCGATCGACTCTGTGAGCTCTTCTGCGGTAAACGATACATTCTGGTCGTTCTCAGGATGATGAATTTGATGGCGAATGTACTCCGTAAGAACGATCTGCTGCGATACTGTAGAACCATCCTGGCGGAGACGAATGTACTGACGCTGCGGTTTGCCAGCCTTGTACTCCATCAACCGTCCTTCCGCCTCAATGAACCCATATAGTTCGTTGTGATATTCATAGGAAGCCTCTCCAAAAGCCGAAAAATTCACTTCATTAAGGCTTGGATAAGGTAACTCATGCTCCAGAACAGGTGAGACTCGCTCTTGAGTCTGATCTGAAATCAGGATGATGTTCTCAAACTTCAAACGTTTTACGATCTCGGGGCTGTGTGTTGTGAGCAACACCTGGGTGTTGGGCGATACCGACAGGGCGATCAGAGCATCAGTCAATGCGCGCTGATGTTCTGGGTGTTGAGATGTTTCCGGTTCTTCAATGGCATACACAATATCGGGCAAGTTAGCCTCATTTTGTCTCCTCTCTGCTTCTGCACGGAAGAAACTGATCAACACGAGGCGCTTTACTCCACTCCCTCTTTTATTGATGGGGATATCGTCATCGCCGGTAATAGATACGTTCTTGAAGACATCCGGCCACTTAAGGCTGGCAAAATCAGGAAGGCGAGGATCAAGGGAATTGGCTATGGCTGGGTTCATTTCACCAAGCTTCTGCAGGGTCCTCTGAGCCACCTCTTCCAAACGTGCCTTCACCGTGTCCGAGACCTGCGCCAAGTCTGCCTGAATTTGTGGATCACCGAGGATTTCTCTAACAGCGATTCGCATTGGATCCTGAACTTCATCGTCAGAATCGCTATTCTTTCGATCAGACTGGAACAGCGTGTACAGCGGCATATATGCCTTGAGCTGCTCCCATATGCTCTTGGCGTCAATCTTGGCAACTTCAATTTCGCATTCACTTAGCTGCAAGTTTGCCTGCCCACGCCAGATAGCCCTGCGTAGCTCAGAATTTTTTGTTTTATCCGGGCAATCAAAGCCGCCAGCTTCCAATATCTTCTTGAGGTCAGCGTTCCTCTTCAGAAGTAAGTCAGCACATTCTGGGTTTGCGGGGTGACTGGCCTTAATAAATACCTTTTCCTTCCCCGCATTTGGGTATCTCTTTATGACATGCAGGGTTCCCGCTGACGTTAGTAAGTATTCCTCCTGCATTGTCGTTTGGTTCGTGGCGTCAATAACGATATTTGGAGGAAGATCAGTGAATTCGACTCCAATTTCAATGCAATCCTGCCCTTGAGCAAGGCAATCTTTGTTTATATCGTCCTTGTCAATCTTGACGCATCCCTTACCTTCATTGAAAAAGATGTCCAATGCTTCGAGAATCGTTGATTTCCCAATGTCATTTCGGCCAACAAGAACGAGAAGGTCTTCAACCTGAACCGTCACCGGGCTTGAGTAGCTTCGAAACCGGTTCACGGTTACGGCTTTTATTTTCATCTTGTCCTCCGTTCCATGCAGCCAAGTGGCATCTAAAAGCCGCGCTCTGCGGCAAATTTGGAGCGCAGCGCTAAATCTGTCCGGCAGCAGCGCTTTGTTGCGTCACCTTTCATTATCACATGCCCAGAATGCGCTTATTCTTGATAGGTAGGCTTACCATCTAGTCGGCTCAAGTCACTAAGCCCAGGTTGCTGCAGCCATTCAATAAAATCCTCTGCAGAAACTGAACCCAGTAGCACACGCAAAACGCCCTCAATAAAAACGGTGTGCTCAATCAATGTAATATCATGCGCTCCAGCCACTTTCTTTTTACATGTTTCATCGAAGCGCGGCTTGCCAAGGGTTATACGCCTATAAGCTGGATCAAAGTCCGCGGACTTTTGAAGAACAGCCCACGCTTCTTCTTTTCCAATTAACGGATTTCTTTTCTGAGTCGTTTTGCATTCAATGAGGACCGTTTTGTCACCTAGCTCGAGCATTAAATCTGGGACGTTTTGGCGCTTACCATCATCAACTTCTGTGACTATCCAAGAAGCTTCTTCTTTTAACAGTTTTAATATGGCTTCTTCGTACTCTGTATCAAAGCTCGTACTACAATTTTCGACTAGCTGATCCACACCTACAGTCTGCGCCACTCGAGTGTGGGCATTGGCTAGCCTGTCTTCGGATACACCAGATACGGATTCAACGGCCTCAACCAGAGCCTCTGCACGTATTGGGTTGCGCAGAATGGATGCCAGCTTATCCACTCCACTTAACAGCACATCTTTTAGAGTGGTTATTCCCTGAGCTACTAGGGCCATAGCACGCTGTCGCCCTACACCTGGGACCTGATACCTCTGAGAGACTCGAAGCACATCTAAAGCTTCGGCCGGAGCTCCCCATCGAACCATACGAGTCAGCATCCCCAACTGGTTAGTTACATTTTGGGAGCAAGAAAATTCTGGTACACATGACAACTTTTGAAGTCCGTCCAACACCCAAGCTACATCATTTGAAAGACGATGAATCTGCCCCGACGATACTTTAGTCCTGAATGCTATTTTTCTTTCCTGCTCTCCTTGGGAAAAAAGAAATACTGCATGGGCACATTGAGCAGCGCGAAGATTAGAAGGGTTTAGAGCAGTCAGCAATTCTTGTCCGCGTAGAAAAGAGACAGATTCATATTCTGCAGGTTGAAACGTTAAATAGCGCGTTGGTTTTTCGCCACTAAACTCATCGCACATCACAATTGCATGAATCAACCCAGGTACAACTTGTTCAAATGACTCCTCAAGACGCTCTCGATGGGTGGTCAATAGATTAGAAAACTGCACTGCTGTAGATGGCAATAAACCTGTTGTCGCCGTGATCGCACCAAAATGTGTTACCGCTAACTCGGCCCCCTCAGACACCATCAAATTATGATTTAGTAACCATTCAATTGATTCTCTGGTCTTTGCCTTCAAAATCTGGAGTTTAACTGGATTTTTATCAAGGGTCTGATACCAATAAAATGTATTTTTAAAGAATTCAATAACAGAGTCATAGCTGGCGGCAAGTCCAGCAGAAATAATCGCAAGAACCGTCTTCCTTAAGCCCACTGAAAAATAGCGAGATTCAAGCTCATCATTCTCGGGGAGAACAAGCTGATTGGCATGTTGAAGCTCAACTTGATTCCTCGGAATTATGATAGAAAATCCCTCTGGATGCAGACCTAATCGACCAGCTCTGCCAGACATGTTCCTGTAATCCCATCTGGCGATCCGGCTACCAGCTCTATCTCCCCATTGATATGTTAGTTTCCAGAATACGATTGACCGAAATGGAAAATTTACACCTGCTGCGAGGGTTGAAGTAGCGAAGCAAACATCGATGTCACCTTCTCCAATTCCTCGTTCGATTACTTGCCTTTCTTGCGGGGAAAGGTCAGCAGTATGAAATGTCACATGCCTCTCTGCATGTTCTCTAAGACTATTAGAAGATTCTGTAGGCTCTGAAAAAAGCTCTAGCTGATTGGATAAAGCAATCCCACGGTTTTGCTTAGGGCGACTTCTCGAGAAGGATTCGGCTAGCTGCGTGGCCTCTCGACGCGATTCAGTGAATACAAGAACAGGCCCTCGGCCTAGTGATAATAATCTTGAAACAACTTCCTCCACGCTAGAGGGAGCCTTACTACCAATATCAACGATTTCACCTTGCTCTTGCCCAAATGTTGTTCTAAAGGCCTGCCCATTGAACCAAATTTCTTGATGCAGCGGAATGTCTCGGTGACTACTCGAAACTAACGTACACTCCATCCAGCCAGCCAAGTCTTCTGCATTCTCTACCGTCGCAGTAAGCGCAATAAATTGCCCCATCCCCCGCTGCCGTAATGCTGAACACAACGTTTCGATCTCTGGTCCTCTTCCGTCTTCACGAAGAATCTGAAGCTCATCTGCAATAACCAACGCATCGTGTGATCTGAGCTGACCAGCCAACAGCAACCCTAAGGCCTTTTCGTAAGTCGCAACTGTAAACTGCGCATCTATATCTCCCTCCTCTCTGTCACCAGTATTTAATCCAATTGAAGCTAATGGAATTGGGGCTTCTTCTCCAAAACGCTGACAGAAATCTAGATACTTTTGGTCGGCGAGAGCCTTATGGGAAACAAGATAAATAATCCTCCTGCCCCCACGAAGGCCAGCAAGAGCCGCAAGCTCAGCTACTAACGTCTTTCCTGAAGAAGTAGGTGCACTAACAACCATGCTCTGTCCAAGCATTACGCCTGCTTGTATCGCACGTTGTTGAATATCAGTAAGTTGATGAATTTTCCAACCAGATAATGCATCCTTGATAAAATCATCGAAACCTTCTGCAACTACATCTTGTATTTTCATACTCTTCCTTATCCTTAGTATGTGGCAGAGGCAAATCTGACATAACAGTGATTAGATAGCCCCCTTTATTATTGTAATCATTTGAGCGTCAATAAAAGCTCAGAATCAAAGCGGAGATTTCGTCAATTAAATTTCTTAAATCAATGCACTACGCCACATCAACACTCTGGTCGCGCCGTAATCATTTGACAGCTTCGTTACTGCAATATCGAAGCTCCAACCATCCCCCGGCACTTGGGAAATGCCTTGCACCCAAAAAATTCCTTCCCAATATTTTCTCCGCGCTTTACCGTGCGCTTTACCATCTCACCCTGGCACTTCGGGCACCGTGGCACACTTTCTTTCTTGGCCACGATCTCCTTCACATGCGCCACGTGCTGCCGGTGATTTCTGAACGTAGCCGCCAGCCGCCCGGATTCAATAGCGTCGATCACCTTCTGAACCTCAGCATCCGACAGCCGATGCTCGGTTTGGGCTTTGATAAAGCGAATGTATCCACCACCGTAAGTGACGTTGTCCGGCATCGGCGTTTTGAAAGTTGAATCCCCCACAAACACCACCAGCGAAATTACCTGCTCATCGCCGAGCCCCAGCAGGCTTTGCAAAGTCTTCACATGTTTGTAGTTTTGATGCAGCGGGTTCTGGAATTTCTGCGAGTGCTTGAAGATCTTCTGTGTCCAATAGCGCTGTTTTGCGTTACCGAAGATCCAGCCCTTCATGTTCTTGGTTTCCACCACGAACACCCCGTAGCGGGACACAACGATGTGGTCGATCTGGGTGGTGCCGTCTTCGGTGGGCAAGGTGACGTTTTTTATGAGGTGGTAGCGAGTTTTATCGAGAAACAGCTTTGCGGCGAGGTTTACTATGGCTTCGCCGGCTTTGCCTTTGAACCAGGGTGTTCTCAGAATGGGTAACAGGATGAACAGCGGTACGAAATACCAGACTTGATTCGGTAGAGAGTTCAGGAGGGTGTTGAATAGCTGGCCGAAGTCCATCGGTTTTCCTTAACAGCTGCCAATCCGTTTCTTATAACTACACACTAACCTACTCTTCAGTAAACTTCCCATACCGTCAAGGTCAAATTTTGTAAACCATATACTGAAAAAGCCGCGCGGTTTCCCGGGCGGCTTTTTCCTTTGTAAAGGAACTACGGAATCAAGCTGCGGCCAGGTACGCTCCCGCCACAGCCAGCACTCCCCCAATCCCCCGACTAAACCGGCTATCCGCCTTCAACATCAAGCTACCCAGCCCACGCCCAACCAGCGTAATGGCCAGGGTAGCGATGGAGAAGCCCGCCAGGTAAGCCGCCAGCGTAGCGCCTTCCGGCATTTCCGCGCCATGCGCAAAACCGTGGAACAGCATGAACGCACCAACCAGAGTGCCACCGACCGCGGTCGGAAGTTTGGCCAGGGTGGCGATGAGGATTCCCGCGACCAATACCGAGAAGGTGATGCCGGTTTCCACGCCCGGCAGGCTCAGCCCGCCCCAGGCCAGGGCGGCGCCGAATACCATGCCGCCGATGACGAAGGCGGGGGTGGCGTTTTTCATGAGTTTGCTCTGGCGCACGCTCCAGAAGCCGATGGCGGCCATGGCCAGCAGGTGATCCAGGCCGAGCATGGGGTGCAGCAGGCCGCTGGTGAAGCCGCCTTCGGTGTGGCCGGGGTGGGCCATGGCGGTGGCGGAGGCGGTCAGCAGCGCGGCGGTGGCGAGAAGTTTTGAAGTCAGTTTCATGGTGTTGCTCCTGGTGGTTCTGTAATCGTATTGGTTCGTTTGCTCAGGCCATTTCGGCCAGTTTTTCAGGACGCCTTTCCGGCAGCATGCCGCGCTCGAGAATGAAGCTGATGATGGTGTCCAGCCCTACCCCGTCGTACAGGTTGGTGAACACGAAGGGGCGTTCGCCGCGCATTTTTTTGCTGTCCCGTTCCATTACGTCCAGGGAGGCGTGTACCTGTTCGGCAATGTCGATCTTGTTGATGATCAGCAGGTCGGATTTGGTGATGCCTGGGCCGCCTTTGCGGGGGATCTTGTCGCCGGCGGACACGTCGATCACGTACAGGGTGAGGTCGCTCAGTTCCGGGCTGAAGGTGGCGGAGAGGTTGTCGCCGCCAGATTCCACCAGCACTAGTTCCAGGCCCGGGTGACGGCTTTGCAGATCGTCGATGGCGGCCAGGTTCATGGAGGCGTCTTCGCGGATGGCGGTGTGCGGGCAGCCGCCGGTTTCCACACCCAGGATGCGGTCTGCGGCCAGGGCTTCGTGGCGCAACAGGAAGTCGGCGTCTTCCCGGGTGTAGATGTCGTTGGTGACCACGGCGATGTCGTAGTGGTCCCGCAGGGCGGTGCATAGCTGGCGCAGCAATGCGGTTTTACCAGACCCGACCGGGCCGCCGACGCCTACTCTCAGACAATGTGTCATGGCTGTATCTCCTTGATGTTTTTATTCAGCTTCTGAAAAGCCGTGAATACTGGGTTTCATGCAGGGCACTGCCGAGCGCGAGGCCCGGCAGGATGGGCCCGAGTTCGTGGTCTTGCCGTGCCAGCGCCTGGTCGGTGGCAATCACCAGTGCCGGGCGCAGTTGTTCGATAATCCGTTGGGCGGCGGTGTGGCCCAGCGGCAAGGCTTTGCAGGCCACCGCCAGCTGGTTTTCCAGCCAGGCCCAGGCAAAGCCCAGCAGGGTTTGCCGCACCGGCACCCGGCGTACCTGGGCGGCCCAGGCAAACAGGGTGATGTAGCCGGGTTCGGCCGGAATCAGGGTTTGCTGCGGCAACAGGTTAAGGTTGCCCAGCAGGGTTTTCAGGGCACCGCCCAGGCGGGTGTCTTCGTCGCTCAGTTCGGCGGTTTCCCGGGTGGCGTGCAGCCACTGGTTCCAGTGCGCGATAGTGGCGCCGTCGTCGTTCGCCCAGGCGGTTTGCAGCCGGGCCAGTAAGGGCAGTTCACACCGGCTAAGGCCGTCTTCCAGCACGCCTTCAATCCATTGGGCCAGTTCCGCTTCGTTGTTCACCCAGCCCAGCTCAAAGGCGCTTTCCAGGCCCTGGGACCAGGCAAAAGCACCGATGGGCAACGCCGGGCTCACCAGCTGCATCAGCCCCAGCAGGGCCAGGTCGCCGCCGGGTTCACCTTCACCCGCCATGGCTACCGGCTCAGTGGGTGTGTTTGTGGCCGTGAGCATGGGTATGTCCAGCAACGTGAGTGTGGTCATGGCTTTCACCGTGCGAGTGCGCGTGGGAATGGCCATGGCTATGACCGTGCGAATGGCCCTGACCGGCCTGGTTATAGGCTCCGGGTTCCGGGTCGAAGGTGGCGGTGTGGTGCACCACGGTGGCGCCCAGGCGTTCGGCCAGTTCTTCCAGTACGTGATCCGGCGGGAAGCGCACGAAGGCGCCCTGCTCGTCTTCACCAATCGCCAGGGTGACGTGGCGGTTGCCCAGGTGGTAACACAAGCGGGCCAGCGGCAGGCCGGTTTCTACGCGGGCGGTGACCACCGGTTCTTCCGCGGCGCGAATGCGGATAATCTCGCCGGATTTCGCTTCCAGCAGGTCGCCGTCTCTCAGCACCGGGCCACGGTCCAGAAACAGGCCCACGTCCAGGTTGGTTTCGGTGGTGGCGCGCAGGCGGCCGCGAATGCGCAGTTCGTAGGGCAGCACCAGGTTGTCGTGGATTTCGCTGGCGTCTACGTGGGTGATGCGTTTAGTCAGTTCCAACATCCGTTCGTTCCTCTCAGAACAGCCTTAAGCTGTGTTGATTAAGCAGCCTTGAGCTGTATTGACTAAAAAAGGTGATAGCGCTGGGCCAGGGGCAGTTCTGTCGCCGGCTCGCAGGTGAGCAGTTCGCCATCGGCGTGCACTTCGTAGGTTTGCGGGTCTACGGTCAGGTGCGGGCAGGCGTCGTTCAGTTTCATGTGCTGCTTGCGCACCTCCCGCACGCCTTTGCAGGCGGAGAGCGGGCTGTCCAGGCCCAGTTCTTCACCAATATTGGCGTCCAGCGCGGCCTGGCTGACAAAGGTCAGGCGGGTGGCGCTGGCCGCCTTGCCGAAGGCGCCGAACATGGGGCGGTAGTGCACCGGCTGAGGCGTGGGGATGGAGGCATTCGGGTCGCCCATGGGTGCGGCGGCAATCATCCCGCCTTTGAGGATGCAGGCCGGCTTCACGCCGAAGAACGCCGGGCTCCATAGCACCAGATCCGCCAGTTTGCCCACTTCCACCGAGCCCACATCATGGGCGATGCCGTGGGTAATGGCGGAGTTGATGGTGTACTTGGCGATGTAGCGTTTGGCGCGGAAGTTATCGGCGCCGCGTTCCTGGTCTTCCGGTAGCAGGCCGCGCTGCACTTTCATCTTGTGGGCGGTTTGCCAGGTTCGGCAGATGACCTCGCCTACCCGACCCATGGCCTGGGAATCCGAGGAGATCATGGAGATCACGCCCATGTCGTGCAGGATGTCTTCCGCCGCGATGGTTTCCCGGCGAATGCGGGAATCGGCAAAGGCCACGTCTTCCGGAATGTTCGGGTCCAGGTGGTGGCACACCATCAGCATGTCCAGGTGTTCGTCGATGGTGTTCACGGTGTAGGGCCGGGTCGGGTTGGTGGACGATGGCAGTACATAGTCCTTTGAGCAGGCGGTAATGATGTCCGGGGCGTGGCCGCCGCCGGCGCCTTCGGTGTGGAAGGTGTGAATGCAGCGGCCTTTGAAGGCGGCCAGGGTATCTTCCACAAAGCCGGATTCGTTCAGGGTGTCGGTGTGAATGGCCACCTGAATGTCGTACTGGTCGGCGACGGTCAGGCAGTTGTCGATGCTGGCCGGGGTGGTGCCCCAGTCTTCGTGCAGTTTGAGGCCGATTACGCCAGCTTTTACCTGCAGCTCCAGCGCTTCCGGCAGGCTGGCGTTGCCTTTGCCCAGGAAGCCGATGTTCATGGGCAGGCTGTCCACGGCCTGCAGCATCTTGCCGATGTGCCAGGGGCCGGGCGTGCAGGTGGTGGCGTTGGTGCCGGTGGCCGGGCCGGTGCCGCCGCCGAGCATGGTGGTCACGCCGCTCATCAGGGCTTCTTCTACCTGCTGGGGGCAGATGAAGTGGATGTGGGGGTCGATGCCGCCGGCGGTGAGGATCTTGCCTTCGCCGGCGATGATTTCGGTGCCGGGGCCGATGACGATGGTCACGTCTGGCTGGGTGTCCGGGTTGCCGGCTTTGCCAATGGCGGCGATGCGGCCTTTCTGGATGCCTACATCGGCTTTGACGATGCCCCACCAGTCGAGGATGAGGGCGTTGGTGATCACGGTGTCCATCACCGCGTCGTCGCAGCGCTGGCTCTGGCCCATGCCGTCTCGGATGACTTTACCGCCGCCGAATTTTACTTCGTCGCCGTAGTGGGTGTGGTCTTCTTCTACTTCTATCCATAGCTCGGTGTCGCCCAGGCGGACGCGATCCCCGACGGTGGGGCCATACATGTCGGCGTAGGCTTGTCTGCTGATTTTCATTTTGTGTCCTCCAACGGCCCCATCACTTCCGCCCGGAAGCCATAAATTTCGCGCGTTCCGGCAAACGGAATCAGCGTCACGGATCGGGTCTGGCCGGGCTCAAAGCGAATGGCGGTGCCGGCGGCCACGTCCAGGCGATAGCCGCGGGCCTTGGCGCGGTCGAAGTCCAGGGCGGGGTTGGCTTCGGCGAAGTGGTAGTGGGAGCCGATCTGCACCGGGCGGTCGCCGGTGTTGCCGACGTCCAGCTGGATGCGTTCGCGGCCGGCGCAGAGTTCGATGTCGCCGTCTTTGAGTTGGTATTCACCGGGGATCATGTGTCTGCTCCTTAGACGATGGGGTTGTGAACCGTCACGAGTTTCGTTCCGTCCGGGAAGGTGGCTTCCACCTGAACTTCGTGGACCATGTCAGCCACGCCGTCCATCACGTCTTCGCGGGTGAGGATTTCGGTGCCGGAGCTCATCAGTTCGGCCACGGTGCGGCCTTCGCGGGCGCCTTCCATGATTTCGGCGCTGATCAGGGCCACCGCTTCGGGGTAGTTCAGTTTCAGGCCTTTGGCTTTGCGGCGTTCGGCCAGCAGGGCGGCGGTGAACAGCAGCAGCTTGTCTTTGTCTCTGGGGGTGAGTTCCATGGATGACTCCGTTGTCTCTTATGCGTCAGGTAAGCCAGATTCTGGGTGTATGGGCCGGTACGCTGGCGAGCATGGGGCGCAGCAGGTGCCAGGCCTGTTCGCACAGGGCCCAGGCTTCGTTGCGTTCGGTGCCCAGGTAGCGCAGGAGCAGCACGCCCCGGCGCCGGGTGACGGCCCAGCGATTGTGGTCTGGTAACTGTGCTCTCAGCACGTCGATGGCGGCAGCTTCGTCGTCCAGGCCGACGGCCCAGAGGGTGGCCTGTACAGTGGCGCCGCCCTGGCCCCAGGGGCCGTTGAACCGGCGGTGTTTCGGGTCCAGCAACTGGCGCTCCAGCCACAGCGGCTGGCCGTCCAGGCTTAAATGGAAACGCTGTTCCAGTTCGCCGGTGGCAAACGGCAGGTCGCTGGCCGGGCGGCCCAGCGCGAGCACTTCCCAGCCCAGGGTTCGGGCGCCGGCTGCCAGTTCAATGGTGGTGGTTTGCAAACCACGGGAGCCGTCGAAGGCGATGGTTTCCTGGGGCAGGTATTCCAGGATCGCGTCTTTGGCTACCTGCAACCGGGTGTGCTGGCCCCAGGCCACGCCATGGCTGTCGGCCTTGTACAGTTTCGCCGCGGCCGGGGTGGTCAGAAGCGCGTGGCCACCTTCGGCCACAGAGGCTTCGATGCGCAGTTCGTCGCCGCTCACCAGGCCACCCGGCGGATGCAGCAGGTACACATGGCAGCAGCCGGTTTTGCCCTCCGGGTAGAAGGGGCGCTGCACCCGCAGGGGGCCATGGTGGCGCCGGCGCACCAGCCGGGTTACCGGCGCAGGTTCGCTCTCGGCGCGGACTTCAAACCCCAGTTCCAGGGCCGCCGCCCAGCGCCGTTCGGTGTCGAAACGGTGGCCGGAGGCGTGGCGGTCGATGGCTTGGTAGGCGGTCATACGGTCAGGTGCTGTTTGATGAGTTCATCGGTCAGCCCGGCAATGTCGCCTTCGGCCACGCGCCGGCCCCGGTCGAGGATGGCAAAGCGGTCGGCGTATTTGCGGGCGAACGGCAGTTTCTGTTCCACCAGCAGCACGGTCAGGCCGTCTTCTTCAATCAACCGGCGAATCACCTCGCCAATCTGGGCCACGATGTTGGGCTGGATGCCCTCCCCCGGCTCGTCGAGGATCAGCAGGCGCGGCTCAATCACCAGCGCCCGGCCAATGGCCAGCTGTTGCTGCTGGCCGCCGGAAAGGTCGCCGCCCCGGCGGTGTTTCATTTCTTTCAGCACCGGGAACAGCTCGTAAATGCGCTCGGGGATTTGCTTGCTGCCATCGGCCCGCACCGCCAGACCGGTGCGCAGGTTTTCCTCCACGGTCAGCAGCGGGAAGATCTGCCGGCCCTGGGGCACGTAGCCGATGCCCAGGCGAGAGCGGTCTTCGATTTTCTTTTTTGTGAGTTCCACATCCCGGGCAAACTCGATGGAACCGCTTTTCACGGTTTCCTCGCCCATGATGCATTTCATCAGCGTGGTCTTGCCCACGCCGTTACGGCCCATCACGCAGGTACACTGGCCCTGGGGCACGTCCAGCTCCAGGTCCCAGAGGGTGTGGCTTTCGCCGTAGAACTGGTTGAGCTTTTCAATCTTGAGCATCAGGCCTCCTCCCCCAGATACACCTTGATCACGTCCGGGTCGTTGGAGACCTGGTCCATGGTGCCTTCAGCCAGCACGCTGCCCTGGTGCAGTACGGTGACTTTGCGGGCGATGGAGCGCACAAAGCCCATGTCGTGTTCCACCACCACCACGGACTGTTTGCCCGCGAGGCTGGTGAGTAGTTCAGCGGTTCGCTCCATTTCCTGTTCGGTCATGCCGGCCACGGGCTCGTCCACCAGCAGCAGCCGGGGTTTCTGCATCAGCAGCATGCCGATCTCCAGCCACTGTTTCTGGCCGTGGGAGAGGATGCCGGCGGGCTTGTCGCGCAGCGCCTGCAAACCGATCATTTCCAGGATTTCGTCAATCCGGTCCCGGTATTCCGCGGTCATGATGGCAGTCAGGGTGGGCAGGATGCGTTTGTCGGCGGCCATGGCCAGTTCGAGGTTTTCGAATACGGTCAGGGCCTCGAACACAGTGGGCTTCTGGAACTTGCGGCCAATGCCCAGGGTGGCAATGTCCGGCTCGTTCATGCGCAGCAGGTTGTGGCGGCTGCCGAACCACACCGAGCCGGTATCGGGCCGGGTTTTACCGGTGATGATGTCCATCATGGTGGTTTTACCCGCCCCGTTAGGGCCGATGATGCAGCGCAGTTCGCCGTCGTCGATGGTGAGGTTGAGGTTGTTGATGGCCTTGAAGCCATCGAAGCTCACGCTCACGTCTTCCATGTACAGGATCGGGCCGTGGCGCACGTCAACCGGCGAGGCCACGGGGGTGAGAAACTCAAATACCTGATCCCGGTTGGCAAGTTGTTCAAAGATGCTCATGCGGTGGCCTCCTGAGCGCCGGGTTGGTCCTCGTCCGTCTGGCGGCGTTTCTGCAACAGCCCGGCAATGCCCTTGGGCAGGAACACCGTCACCAGCACGAACAGCGCGCCCAGGGCGAACAGCCAGGCGTCCGGCATGATGCCGGTGAACACGGTCTTGGCGTAGTTCACCAGCAAGGCGCCGATAACCGCGCCATACAGGGTGGCGCGGCCACCGAGGGCAACCCACACCACGATTTCGATGGAGAACAGCGGCGAGAATTCGCTGGGGTTGATAATGCCCACCTGGGGTACGTACAACGCGCCGGCCACACCCGCCAGCATGGCGGAGACCACGAACACGAACAGCTGCACCCGCTCTACCCGGTAGCCAAGGAACCGGGTACGGGCTTCGGCATCGCGGCAGGCCACGCTGACCCGGCCCAGCTTGCTGGTCACAATGGCACGGCACACGACATAGCCCACTGCCAGCGCGATGCCGGTTGCCAGGAACAGGCCAAGCCGGGTGGCATCGCTGCGCAGGTCAAAGCCAAGGATGTCTTTGAAGTCGGTCAGGCCGTTGTTGCCACCGAAGCCCATCTCGTTACGGAAGAATGCCAGCATCAACGCAAAGGTCAGCGCCTGGGTGATGATGGACAGGTACACGCCGGTTACCCGGGAGCGGAAAGCCAGGAAGCCGAACACCAGCGCCAACAGGCCCGGGGCCAGCAGCACCATGACGAAGGCGAACCAGGCCATGTCGAAGCCCTGCCAGTACCAGGGCAGCTCCTGCCAGTTCAGGAACACCATGAAGTCTGGCAATACAGGATCGCCATACACGCCGCGATCCCCAATCTGGCGCATCAGGTACATGCCCATGGCGTAGCCGCCGAGGGCAAAGAAGGCGCCATGGCCCAGGCTGAGAATGCCCAGATATCCCCACACCAGGTCCACTGCCACCGCCAGCAGCGCGTAACAGAGGTATTTGCCCAGCAGGGTAACGGTGTAGGCGCTTACGTGCAGGGCACTGTCTTCCGGCATAAACAGGTGCAGGAAGGTAACCACCACCAGGGCGGCGAACAGCACACCGAGGAAAAGCTGGGTGGAACGCTCCTGAAAGGGCCGGAGCAGCCAGGTTTGTGATGTCGCCATAACTCAGCCCTCCGCCGCACGGCCTTTCTGCGGGAATAGCCCGCGTGGCCGCTTTTGAATGAACAGGATGATCAGCACCAGCACCATGATTTTGGCGAGGACCGCACCCGCCCAGGGTTCCAGCAGCTGGTTGATGGTACCCAGGGAAAGCCCGGCAATGAGGGTGCCCCAGAGATTGCCCACGCCACCGAACACCACCACCATGAACGAATCGATGATGTAGTTCTGGCCCAGGTTGGGGCCGACGTTGGTGATCTGCGACAGGGCCACGCCCGCCAGCCCGGCCACGCCGGAGCCCAGGGCGAAGGTCATGATGTCCACTTTGGTGGCTTTGATGCCCATGGAGCGGGCCATGGCCCGGTTCTGGGTAACAGCACGGACTTCCAGCCCCAGGCGGGTCTTGCGCATGATCAGCATCAGCCCGGCGAATACCACCAGGGCAAAGCCGATCACGTACAGGCGATTCAGGGTGAGCGACAACGCCTCGTTCACCATGATTGAGCCGCTCATCCACTCGGGCGTGACCACGGTGCGGTTGAGGGGGGAAATCACCGTACGCACCAGTTGCTGAAGAATCAGGCTGATGCCGAAGGTGGCCAGCAGGGTTTCCAGCGGGCGGCCCTTCAGGTACTGGATAACGCTGCGCTCAATGGCGATGCCCGCCAGCGCCGCCACCAGGAAACCGGCCGGGATGGACAGGATCAGGGCCAGGCCGGGCTGGCCCGGGAACAGCTGCTGCATGCCCCAGGTGGTGTAGGCCCCGAGCATGATCAGCTCGCCATGGGCCATGTTGATCACACCCATCACACCAAACGTGATGGCCAGGCCAATGGCGGCCAGCACCAGTACCGAGCCGAGGGACAGGCCAAAATACAGGGTCTCGGCAGCGCGGTTGAGTTTGAGTTTCTGTTCAATGCTGGCCAGGGCTTCCTCGGCCGCAGCCGCCAGCGCGGGGTCATCGCTGTTAACGGCATTATTCAGGGCGGCACGCACGGTCGGGTTCAGGCTGCCGGACAAAGTGGCAACCGCCTCAACATCGCCCTTCTCCACCTGGTAAATGGCCAGGGCATTGGTGAGCATGTCACGCACCTGGCCGTTGTCTTCCACCTGCAAACGGGCCTGGAGCTGGGTGGCCAGCGCTTCATTCACTTCGCCCAGCAGATTGCGCGCAGCATCGAGGCGTTGGCCTGGGTCGGCCACGGTCAGGTCGATCACCGAGAGGATACCCTCGATGTCGGCCCGCAGGGCGTTGTTCACCCGCAGGCTTTGCAGATCCCGGCGCGACATTTCACCCAGGTCTTCGCCGGTCAGGGCGTCGGCGATCTGCCAGTTGCGGCCCCGGTTGTTAACCACAATTACCAGGGCACCGGTGTCTTCAATCATCGCGAGTTTGCCGTCGCGAACGGCTTCCAGCCAGCCCCGGGCGCGTTCGTCGCCAGTTTCGGAGAGGGCTTTGAGTAAGTCGGTTTTTTCAGCTTGCCCGGCTTCTACGAGCCGTTTCAGCAGCGCTTCGGGCGCATTCGTCTGCGCCTGGGCATTCGCCAGTGTGGCCCCTAGGGCCAGACAGACAGCCAATACCATCCTGGCGAGCAATCGGTGAATGCTCATGATTCATTCCTGTTGGCTTGGGAATTCGGGAGCGGTGCCGGGCAGGCTCAGGCCTGCCCGGCTGTGCCCGGTTGGAGCTTAGTTGGAGGCCACGTCAGCCGAGCCACCACCGCACTTGCCAGTGACCACGTTGAAGTTGCCGCAGCGCAGAGGCGCTCGCCAGTCACTGATCAGGTCCTTGGAACCTGGCAGGAAGTCAGACCAGGCATCGCCAGCCACGGTAGACGGGGTTTCCCAGACCACGGAGAACTGGCCGTTGTCCTGGATCTCGCCAATCAGCACCGGCTTGGTGATGTGATGGTTCGGCATCATGGTGGCGTATCCGCCGGTGAGGTTCGGTACGCTCACACCGATGATGGCGTCTTTCACTTCATCCACGTCGGTGGTGCCGGCTTTCTTCACCGCTTCAACGTACATGTTGAAACCGATGTAGTGGGCTTCCATCGGGTCGTTGGTCACGGCGGCATCGTCGCCCTTGTAGGCAACCCAGGCGTCGATGAAGTCGTAGTTGGCGTCGTTATCCACGCTCATGAAGTAGTTCCAGGCAGCCAGGTGGCCAACCAGCGGAGCGGTGTCGATGCCGGAGAGTTCCTGTTCACCCACGGAGAACGCAACCACGGGAATGTCGGTGGCGGAAATGCCCTGGTTGCCCAGTTCACGGTAGAAGGGCACGTTGGCGTCGCCATTGATGGTGGAAACCACGGCGGTCTTCTTGCCGGCGCTGCCGAACTTCTTGATGTCAGACACGATGGTCTGCCAGTCAGAGTGGCCGAAAGGCGTGTAGTTGATCATGATGTCGCCGGCGGCCACGCCTTTGTCTTTCAGATAGGTTTCCAGAATCTTGTTGGTGGTGCGCGGATAAACGTAATCCGTGCCCGCCAGAACCCAGCGCTCAACACCCAGGTCGTTCATCAGGTAATCCACCGCAGGAATCGCCTGCTGGTTGGGGGCCGCACCGGTGTAGAACACGTTTTCAGACGATTCCTCGCCTTCGTACTGAACCGGGTAGAACAGCAGGCCGTTCAGTTCCTCTACCACCGGCAGAACGGATTTACGGGACACCGAGGTCCAGTTACCGAAGATAACGTCGACCTTTTCTTTCTCCAGCAGCTCACGGGCTTTCTCCGCGAACAGCGGCCAGTTGGAAGCCGGATCAACCACCACCGGCTCGAGCTGCCGGCCAAGTACGCCACCGGCTTCGTTCTGCTTTTCGATCAGCATCAGCATGGTGTCTTTCAGGGCGGTTTCACTGATGGCCATGGTGCCGGACAGGGAATGGAGAATACCGACTTTGATGGGGTCTTCGGCGGCAACCGCTGTATTGATAGAACCGAGGGAGACAGATAGCGCCAATGCAGAGAGGCCCAGTTTCACGTGTTTTTTGATGCTCATGTTGTGCGTCCTTTTCGTTGGTTTTGGGTCGTCAAACGCAAACAGCCAATTGCATTCGCCGTTCCAACAACCAAAAAAGCACTTACAAAACATGATGTTAAAAAACAAAAAACATGCCCGGACCGGCTCTGCAATGAATTGGTGCGCCGTTTCAGGCCTCAATCCGGTGCCTCGGCCAACCCGCCGCCCTCAATTGGTGCAGAGCAGGCAAACCCCACTGCACCATCTGGTAGCGCGCTGATTTTCAGGCAATAAATTGCCCGCAAAAACACCCTGAAAACAATGAATTCAGGTTCACCGTAAAGCTCACAGCTCTGTGGGATATCTCGCACAAACCGTCTGGCGGATGTCCGATTTTCCGAAATTTCATCTTCCGTAGAATGAGCATTGTCAGGGATGACAAGCCAGCACGGACGTTGGCTCACGGATGAGAACTCCACGGATTCGGAGTTGCCCGATGGATCAGGGCTACAGGGATGACTGCAAGGATGAAGTGCTCAGGATGATGCGCAGCCTGATGGATCAGGCAGGGGTCAGCCACGGAATTTGGGGACTACACGGACAGTAGTCCCTTTCCGTGCACTAAACCGCCCTCGCACCCACCTCCCCCTTTTTGTTCTGCACCGTTTCGAATCACCAATACTCTCAATGGGTTGTCGTGCCTGACTGTTCATAACAACGTTATTACAATCAGGAGATCACCGATGAAACCAACCTCATTTCTGGCCACCCTTGTTCTGTTTTTCAGCCTGATCACTGGCTCTGCAGCCTTCGCCAGCGAGCAGCCCGCCGTGAACATCAACACCGCAGATGTAGCCACTCTGGCGTCTCTGAGCGGTGTCGGTGAGAGCAAAGCCCAGGCCATTGTCGACTACCGCGAAGCCAACGGCCCCTTTGCCAGCATTGAAGCACTGGCTGATGTGAAGGGTATTGGTGCGCGTACGGTTGAAAAGAACGCCGACCGCCTCGCCGTGAAATAAGCCCCGGGGCAGCCTCGCTGCCCCTCTCCTTTCCCTTATAGCGCCACGCACTTACCGCTGATACCCTTGCCTGTTTGTTTCTCCAACCGGCAGTTTGTCATGATCCACGGAGCACTTCTTATTGCCCTGGCCTCTTTGCTCTGGGCCACTACAGGTATTGTCGCCAAGTTTCTGTTCAACGGTACGGAGCTGGAGGCCATCACCCTCGGTTTTTTACGCCTGGTGGTTGCGCTGCCATTCTTCTGGCTATTGATGCGGCGCGAGCAGCGGCAGCTGGTGGCCCGCAATCCCGGCCAGACGGTACCCGGCAGCTCTTTGCGTTCGCTCAGCGGCAAGGCCATGCTCACCCTCACCGCCCTGGGGCTGTTCCAGGCGTTCTATCAGGGCAGCTATCTGCTGGCGGTGGATCTGACCGGAGCTGGCATTGCCACCCTGATATCCCTGTGCCTGCCACCGGTACTGGTGGCTATTCTGGCTGCCCCATTGCTGGGCGAGAAACCAGGGCTGCTCACTATCCTGGCCGCGATTGCCGCGATTCTGGGCACGGGCATGCTGGTAGTCAGTGACATGGACACAGCCGGCACCCTGCGGCTGGCAGGCATTCTGATGGCGCTGCTGGCGGCGGCGGTATACACCGGCTTCACCCTGACCAGCCGCTACAACTCAACCGGCACACCGGTGTTTACCACCGCCTTTATCTGCTTTGGTACCGCCGCACTGCTGCTGTTGCCCGTGGTGGCCCTGAGTGGCGGCTTTGCGGGGCTGGAGACGATGGGGCTAAAGCACTGGCTGATGGTGCTGTACATTGGCGTGGTGCCCACCTGCATTGGCTATCTGCTGTTTTTTACCGGGATGAAAACCACGCCGGCGACGGTATCCAGCATTGTCGTCGTGCTCGAACCTTTGTTTATTGCCTTGCTGGCCTGGCTGATTCTGGGAGAGGAACTGGGGCAGATTGGCGTTGCGGGCGCGTTCATTCTGACGGTGGCGGTGATTGTCGCCTCGCGCTATGGCAAGGCGCCCGGCGCCAGTCAGGAAAGCTGAACGCCGGGGTCAGGAACAGCGTAGTGATCAGCTGTCCTTGCGCTGTTTCTCCAGCATGTCTGGCTGCAGGATTTCAATCCAGTAGCCATCCGGGTCTTTGATGAACGCCAGGCCTTTCATTTTGCCGTCGTCCGGCTTTTTCACGAATTCCACGCCCAGCTTTTCGAAGCGCTCACAGGCAGCGTAGACATCGGGCACGGCAATGCCGATGTGGCCGAAGCCCTGGGGCTCATCATTGCCGTTGTGGTAGGCAAAGTCGGCATCGTCTTCGGTGCCCCAGTTATGGGTAAGCTCCAGCATCGCTTCCCGGCCAAAGGTGTAGGTAGTCCGGTGGCCATCATCGTTTGGCACAAACTGGGCCTGCTTGTCGTCCAGGTAGCCCAGGAAGTAGAGCGTGAACTTCATTTCCGGGAAATCCAGCTTGCGAACCAGGCGCATGCCCAGTACCCGGGTGTAGAAGTCCATGGAACGCTCAGGCTCCTTGATGCGCATCATGGTCTGGTTAAAGACATAGCCTTCGGTTTCGGGAACGGGGTCATCGTACAGGCCCGGGGCCTGCTCAAAATGCTTGGGCATGTTGGTTTCCCTTTTTAGTTCAAGGATTCGAACCCTATACCTTTGTGCGACCCGCGGTAATTTCAAGAGCAAAAAAGACCCCACGGGCCAGAGACAGGTACCCGCAGGGCGTTAATGCCGACCTAAGCCGGCGTTCTTCAGAGACACTCTGAAGTCGGTCTGGCGCCCGGAGACGCCAGCTGGGAAAGCCTGAAAGACTCAGGATTGCAGCTGATGCTCCTCCCCTCGGTAGTAGGCTTCCACTCTCGGATTCATAACCTTGCGCCAGAGTGGCGGGAAGCAGGCCAGTACCACCATGGTGGCGTAACCGGCAGGAAGCTGGGGTGCAATTTCATGATGGCGCAGGACCTGGTAACGACGCTTGGCGTAGGCGTGATGGTCGCTGTGACGCTGTAACTGAAACAGGAACACATTGGTCAGAAAGTAATTGCTGTTCCAGCTATGCTCAGGTGTTGTTCGTTCATAGCGACCGTTTTCAAGCTTGCGACGATGCAGGCCGTAGTGCTCCAGATAATTGACGATCTCAAGAAGCGTGAACGCGATAAAGCTCTGGCCCAGGAAAAACAGCGCCCCCAGCCAGCCGAACGCGACACTGAACACAACCAGCAGCAGCGCGCTGATTCCGTACCACCAAATTAACTCATTGCGCCAGCTGACTGGAGCATGACCTTTGCGTTTGAGGCGCTCTGCTTCAAGCTTCCAGGCATTCAGAAAGTTGTGCACGTATGCGTGTGGTAAAAAGCTGTAGAGCGACTGATTGTAGCGGGAAGATGAGGCATCCTCTGGTGTAGAAACATGCACGTGATGGCCACGAATGTGCTCAACCTTGAACCCGGCATAACAAACCATGGAAAGCAAGAATCCGCCGGCCCAGGTTTCGAGTTTGTCGTCTTTATGAATCAGTTCATGGGCCACATTGATCCCGAGACCGCCGACGATACCGATGGATACAACCCAGCCAAGGGCGCCCACCAGGCTGAAAACGCCGGAGGCCAGTACCCAGACACCCCATCCCAATAACGCTGCATAGGCGACGACCCAGATCAGGGTCACGGCCCGGTAATACTTTTCCTGATTAAGCCGCGGCACATCGGATTGTTCATCAGGATTCAGAGCGTCTTTTCCGAGCATCAGATCAAGCAGAGGGATAATGCCAAACACAACCACGGGGACGCCCCAGGAGAAGGCGTTGACCAGACCGGTGCTTTCCCCCACAGCCAGTAATAACGGAGGCAACACCAGCGGAATCATCGCAATGAGGTAGCTGTATTTTTTAAGGGTTAACAACAGCCGGCGACGACCGGCTGCTGTACTGAAAGTGATGGACTCTGAGCTCATGGTTGCTCCTTGTTGTAGGAATCGGAACCGGGCGTTTGATGAGACCCCAGCCTCCATGCATTATTGTCTAACAATATTGCAGTCGTCAAACAAAATGTTATTCTGGAGATGACAAGGTTCACGAACCGGATATCTTCCGCCGGACCATCCCTGACCCGTTACAGGCTGTGATAGACTCATGCGCATTTCCTCGACTGCCGGTGCTTTGCCCTCCTTAGCCAACCGGCTTGTTAAACCTGTTCAGAGAGCTCTTATGGATTTTCAGGTGCCTAACACTTTGGCGGAGCAGATCGCCAACTATCTGGCAGAGCGAATCATGACCGGCCAGGTTCCCCCCGGAGAACGCATTCAGGAGGCCACCCTGGCCTCGGAACTCAAAGTGAGCCGGGCATCGGTGAAAGAGGCGCTTTACACCCTAGAGCGTTGGCACCTGGTGGAAATCACGCCGCGGAAAGGGGCTTCCGCAACCCAGCTGAATGCCGAGTACGCGGCAGAGCTTTACGACGTCTACATGCATTTGCTGATGATGCTGGCTTCGCGCCTGTGCGAACGTTGGAAGGAATCCGATAGAGACCGGGTACTGGCCGCGGTATCTCAGGTGGTCGAGCGCATACAAGAACCCCAACCCGACATCACCCGGGTGGTGGAAGCCAGCTTCAACGTGATGGAAGCCTGCTGTGAGGTTGTCGCCAACCCCTACCTGACCGAGGCCTTGTCCAACTTCAAGCCTGCCGTAAGCCGTGCCTATTATCTCGGAGCAGACCGCTATCGCCAGGGTCTCGCGACCACCAGTACGTTTTTCTCGGAGTTGCCGCAGGCGGTGTTGGCGAGAGATGCCCCCAAAGCCACTGAGCTGATCCGAGGCTTCGCCGAACATCAGAAAAACCTCATCCGCCAGGCACTGGATTGAAACACCGGTCACGACTGTTCAGGTTGTGACCAGCCTCACAGATCACCCCCGCCTTCAGGCTTAAAGTAACAATGTGTAACTTTTAACGACCGCAGCTCTGGTTGTGTTGTCCCTGCGGCTGATCAGCACACGTCAGGTGTTCTGAATCAATCAATAACAACAAATCGTCGAACGAACCGGGGCCAACATGTCTTTTCTCATTCCTGAGGCCAGAAAATCCCTCGCCTGCCTGAGCCTGATGGCCGGCGCCTCATTAGCCGTGCCTGCCATGGCCGAATTCCAGCCGCTGGATGACACAACCCTGGCGGGTGTGACTGGCCAGGCCGGTGTAACCATTGAACTGGAAACCAAACTCAATATTGATCACCTGATCTGGACCGATGAAGGCTCCCTGGGGGTCAACGGCCTGAGATTGTCCGGCCAGAACGATACCGTGCTGGACAACATGAAGCTGACGATTGATATCGCGGGCAGTGGCGAGGTTCTGGAGCACGGTTTCTCCGAGATAGCACGCCGCGCCAACGCTGGCCTGCTCGATACCAGTAATCCCGATGTCGCGGACGCGCTGGCGAAATATTCCGTCGGTGGCAGTTTCGGCAAACAGTTCGACAGCGGCGACCTGGTGATTCACCTGGGGGCCAGCGATTACGGCGACCCTACCAGCCTGACCGATTACCTGCAGGCGGTGGATTTTGAACTGGCTATCGACAGTATTACCACCACCGGCAGTGAAGGCAGCGCCAGTTTATTCTCAAACATCCTGCTGCAGGGCTACATCGGCCCCACCGATCTGGTTATCCGCAATAACGATGGCGCCACGCGCACCCTGGCCAATGGCAACGTGGTGTCCGGCTCCGAACTGCAGCTCGATACCCATTTCGAAATCAGCAACGGTAGCCTGAACTGGGACGCAGCCGACGTGATCCTGCTGTTCAACTTCGCCGCCGTTGGCATTGAAGGGCTACAGATCCATAACCGCCGTGGCGCGGATACCCTGGGGCACTTTGGTATGGCCCATGCCAAGGCTAACCTGTCCCGGGGCACCAGTGCCGCTTCTGGCAAAGAAGGCCTTTCTGTACACGATGTGGAATTCCGGGCTGATATCGACATGCCGGTATTCCGCATGGGTGACACCAGCATCGGCTCGGTTCAGTTCACAGACTTTGCCATCACCAACACCAATCTGATGGTTTACGGTCACTAAGCCAAACTGGACAAGCACTGCCCTGCACAGGGTACACTGCCCGCCACCAACAGACGGGCAGAGCATGACCAACAGCACTGACAGCAACTACCAGAAACGGACTTCCTGGCGACGGCTTACGGCCTTCGCCCTGTTGTTCCTAGTCATGACCGGCGCCGGCCTGTATGCGGTCTACGACCGCTTCGCCGGCCGCAGTTTCCAGTTCGACGATCGCCTGCTTTCTCCCACTCTGCTGTTGCCGGTCGCGGCCCTGCTGCTGATCTACTTCATGGCCGATGGTCTGCGCCTGCACTACACCCTCAAGGCGCTGGGGCACCGGCTGCCATTGCGCAAGATCTTCCGGCTGGTGTTCATTAATCTGTTTTTCTCCAACGTAACGCCCATGGCTACCGGGGGCGGGTTTGCCCAGATCTGGTATCTCACCCGCCATGGGGTGCCCGTGGCCCGCGCCACGGCGGCCACCACTATCCGCACGGTACTCGCGGTGGCGTTCATTTTCTCACTGACACCGGTCTTTCTATTGAGCCTGGAGGCCCTGGACGGCGGCATCTGGTCGTCCGGTATCGGCACTGCACTGGCGGTGTTTGTGTCGCTCTATCTGGGATTCTTCGCCGTGCTGCTGTTCCGGACACGCTGGATGATCCTGCCGTTGAGCGCTCTTGTCGCAGGCCTGCGCAAGGCACACCTGATCAACCACCGGCGGCACGACCGCTGGCAGTTCAAATTACGGCGGGAAATGCTGCGGTTTGCCCTGTGTTTCAGCGAATACCTCCGTGGCGCGCCACGGGACGTTCTGCTGTCGGTAGTGTTCACCGCCGTGTTCCTGCTCAGCCTGTTCAGTTTTCCCGCCCTTCTGATCCACGGCCTGGGCTATGAGGTGGATTACCTGACCACTCTGGGCTTGCTGGTGGTAACCACCTTCATCATGTATTTCTCCCCCACCCCCGGGGCCTCTGGCATATCAGAGGGCGTGTTCGGCAGTTTCTTCCGGGATATCCTGTCGGGCAATCATCTGGTGCTGGTCACCATTGCCTGGCGTTTTCTCACTATCTACCTGGGCATGTTCATCGGTTTGCTGGTGATGCAGAGGGAACTGATCAAAAGCCACCGGAGGCCGGAATGATCCGTCGTAACCCGCTTAAACTGCTGTTCTATCTGTGCCTGGCCATTGTGGTGGCGCTGGTGGGCTACAAGGTGTACCTGAATTTCTTCAAACAGGACTTTGAGGCCCTGCACAGCGAGCAGGTTGAACGCATCCACCAACGCACTCCGCCAGGCTCCGGTATCCGTTTTGCGGTGGTGGGCAACATCAACAATTCCGTGGGCATCTTCGAGCGCCGGTTTATCCCGACCCTGAATCAGGCCGGTGT
Organism: Marinobacter sp. RI1; assembly: GCF_041155085.1. Lineage (NCBI taxonomy): Bacteria > Pseudomonadati > Pseudomonadota > Gammaproteobacteria > Pseudomonadales > Marinobacteraceae > Marinobacter > Marinobacter sp. RI1. Next base: position 1,519,676 of record NZ_AP031605.1, on the reverse strand, counting down.
GGACTTTCTGGTGTCGTCCGGCAATGCCGTGAGCGGCGGTGGCGAGGATAAATACCGGGCACTGTATGGCACCCTGAGCCACCTGGACATTCCCTATCTGCTCACCTTCGGCCCGCACGAATACGAGAATTTTGGCAGTTTCCGGTTTTATGATCATTTCGGGCCCCATTTCTACAGTGTGCGGGCCGGTAATACCCGGCTGATCTTCCTGGACAGCACCGGGAAAACGCCCTGGCGCTGGCAGATGCGCTGGCTCCGGGACCTTCTGGCCCACGACACCAGCAACGCCCACATCCTGTTTATTGGCCACCCGCTTCTGCAACCGGAAACCCCAGCCCTGTTCGACGATGAAGACGACTACCTGCAACCTCCCGCCTTCCGGGAGGAGCTGCTGCAGCTGATTCGGGAGCAAGGCATCGACCTGGTGTTTTCGGCCAACCTGTCGCTCTTTGACGAGCAAGTGGTGGATGGCACGCCCTACATCACCACCGGGGGTGCCGGCGGGCTGGTGCTGAATACGGAGGATAGCTTCTACCACTACGTGGACGTACGGGTCTCTCCAGACGGCGACGTCAGCTACCAGATGGAGCGTCTGGAAGTGGGCCAGCATCCGGTCTGGAAGCGCCTGGAGAGCTTCTGGTTCTTCGTGTATTCCCTGTTCTACACCGGCTATCTGAACTTCATCCTGATCGTCTCGGTGTTTTTGGCGCTCACCATCAAGCTTTACCAGGTTATCTTCATCGGCAAGGATTACTACCCGGATTACGACCTCGACCCCACCCCGTGGCTCGAAAAGCCGTTGCGGGTCACCATGTTCACCAACAACTATCTGCCTTTCATTGGCGGGGTTCCGATTTCCATTGAACGGCTGCGCCGTGGCCTGGAACATCTGGGAGATAGCACCCAGATTGTCGCGCCCCGGTATCGCGACCAGCCCAGTCATGAGGATGCGGTAGTTCGGGTACCATCACTGCTGGCCATGGGCGAGAAACGGGAATTCCGTCTGGCCAATATTTTCCTGGCCCGTATCCGCAAGCAGGTGCGGGCCTTCCGGCCGGATGTGATTCACCTGCATCATCCGTTCTGGCTGGGTAGTCTGGGGCTGTTTATGGCCCGTCAGCTGCGTATTCCGGCCATCTATACCTATCACACCCGTCTGGAGCACTACGCTCACTTTGTCCCCTTGCCCGGGATGCTGTTCCGGAACCTGATTTCCCACGCTCTGATCAAACGCTTCGCCAACCGCTGCGATGGCGTGATCGTACCGACTTACTCCACCGAGGAATACCTGCGGATGATCGGGGTGACCACCCCCACCTTCGTACAACCCACCGGTATCGAGTACGAGCGTTTCCAGGCTGTGAAGCCCGCAGATGTGGAGACACTCCGGAAAAAACTGGCGCTGAGCAACGAGAAGGTCTTTATCAGCGTGGCCCGGCTTTCCAACGAAAAGAACATCGACTTCATGATCGAAGCCATCGACCGGCTGCGGCAGGAAAGCGACGTGCCATTCCGGTTTCTGATGATTGGCGATGGCCACCAGAGGGACCGGCTACAGAAGAAAATTGACAGCCTGGAGCTGGGCTCTCACTTTACCCTGGTGGGCGCGGTTCAGCCGGAGGAGATGGCGCTCTGGTACAACCTTGGCGATGCCTTCCTGTTCGCCTCCAAATCCGAGACCCAGGGCATGGTCATTCTGGAAGCCATGTCTGCCGGGCTGCCGGTGGTGGCGGTTCGCTCCAGCGGCATTGAAGATGTGGTTCGGGACGGCCTGAACGGCTACAAGACTCCGGAGAACCAGGCCCGCTGGATTGAGAAAGCCCAACGGCTGCTTGAGGACGACAAACTGCGCACCGAGCTGTCGGACAAAGCCCGGGCCTTTGCCGAGGATTATTCCATCGAGCAATTTGCCCGGGATGTCCGGGGCATTTACGCGACCAGCCTGGCTGCCCGGGAGAAACGCAACAAAACGTCTTCATGAGTACCTTGGGTGCATTGCTCTGATCGGTTTACACTGAATGAACGTAAGCGGTATCAGTAACGTCACTTTTGTGTATTGGAGAAGCCTGTGAGCGGTATACCGGTTGGCATCAGCACCTGCCTGTTGGGCAAGGAAGTTCGGCACGACGGCGGCCACAAACACTCCCGCTACTGTACCCAGGTGCTGGCAAAGCACTTCGAGTTCCGCTCTATCTGCCCGGAACTTGAAGCCGGCCTTGGCGTTCCCCGCCCCGCCATTCATCTGCGGGAGCATGAAGACGGTCTTCATCTGGTGGAAAGCAAGGGCAGCAAAGACCACACCGAAGGCATGCAGAACTTCATTGCCGAGGTGCTACCCTCACTGGCCAACCTTCGCGGCTACATCCTGATGGCGAAGTCGCCCAGTTGCGGCATGGAACGCATCAAGATTCACAACGCCGAAGGCAGTTTCATGCACAGAGATGGCCGCGGTATGTTCGCCGAGGCGCTGATGAAAGCCTACCCGCTGATGCCGGTGGAAGAGGAAGGCCGCCTGCACGATGACATGCTGCGGGAAAACTTCATTGAACGGGTATTTGCCTACGACGACTGGATGCAGAACGTGGCAGGCGAAAACCTGACCAAGCAGGCGCTGATTGATTTCCACACCCGCCACAAGTTCACGCTGCTGGCCCATTCAGAAAAGATCTACCGGCAACTGGGCCCGATGCTGGGCGACCTCAAATCCGAACCTCTGGAACAGATTGCCGACCGCTACATCCATCAGTTCATGGAAGCCATGACCCAACGGGTAAGCCGTGGCTCGCATGTGAATGCCATGCAGCATCTGCTGGGTTTTCTGAAAGAAGGCATGTCGGCCGAGGAAAAAACCGTTCTGCTGGAGCAGATCGAAGCCTACCGGCGCGGTGAGATACCTCTGGTGGTGCCCATGACGCTGCTGCGCCTGGCCCAACGCAAGGAACCGGTAGACTACCTGCACTCCCAGAAATACCTGACGCCCTACCCGGACGAACTGGGCCTGAGAAACAACGTATAACCCCAAAAACAAACGGGGCAGAGGATTCTTCCCCTGCCCCGTTTTTGTTTGTGGCTACCGGGTGTGTCAGAACCCGTACAGCAACGACAATGACGTTTCTGTGTCGGTCTTGTCAGTACCGGCGGGCGCATCGGATACATGCTTTACCCGGAACGCCGCTTTCATCGACAGCGAACCCACGATACTGGTTTGCAGGGACGTTTCGGACTGGCTGATGGTGTTGTTCTCATCCAGTCCGATTTCGGTACTGAGCTTCTGCCGGAACAGGGCGGTGTCGGATAAGGCGTAGTCGAAATGGGCGGCTAATCTTGCGATCGCTTCCTTTTCGGCGTCGTCGCCATCGTCATTCACCTCCTCAAGCTTGTTATACCGATAACCCAAGCCTCCAGAAAGGTCGAGGAACGATCGCTCTCCCACCTGCCAGACTCGGTTTCCGTAACCAGTGCTCAAGGTAGACTCGAAGTCGTAACCGGAGAAACGATCGTCTTCCCAGGAACCTCTGACAAACCAGTATTGTTGCTCATCGAACTTGTAGTCGGATTCCAGCGCAGCCTGATATTCCTCTGCGGTGGTTTCGTCGTCAGCTTCGGTGTACCGGGAACTGAACTCGCCGGTATTCCGCCACATCGTTGTCTCATGTTTGAGAGCCAGCCGACCATTCACCTTGGTTTCTTCGGTGTTGCCAGAGGTCAGCAAAATGCCAAGCTCAGCCTCACCTTCGACGTTGCCGCTTTCCTGGGCCCAGGCCACGGGGGCCACCACCAGGCAGGCAACCGCCAGGGGTTTTCTGATCAACATACTGTCTCCTTACTCAGGGGCTGTTAATTCACAGCAGACTTACGCTGCTTTTCCCCCTCCAGACTCCTGCGCGCCTGTGCTTCCCGTTCGGCCTTCTTGCGGGCCTTTCGCTCAGCAATAATACGTGCGGCCTCGCCGCCGACGTGTTCTTCTCCCCGCTCACGGGCCAGGCGCATCTGGCGCTCACGCTCCTTGAAACGGGCTTTCTGTTCTTCGGTCAGGCTGTCGATGCACTGGTGGCAACTGACACCCTGTTCGTATTCCGGGCGCTGCTTGTCGGCCTCGGTAATCGGCCGGCGACAGGCGTGGCACTGGTCGTATTCGCCACGTTCCAGGTTGTGATTCACCGTTACCCGGTCGTCAAATACGAAACACTCACCCTGCCACAGACTCTGCTCCTGGGGAACCTCTTCCAGGTACTTCAGGATGCCGCCCTTGAGGTGATACACCTCTTCGAAGCCCTGCTCTTTCAGATAAGCCGTAGACTTCTCGCAGCGGATACCGCCGGTGCAGAACATGGCGACTTTCTTGTGCTTCTGCGGGTCGAGGTTCTGCTTCACATACTCAGGAAACTCGCGGAAGGTGTCAGTGGCCGGATTGACGGCGTTTTTGAAAGTGCCGATCTCGACTTCGTACTGGTTACGGGTGTCGACCAGGACAACGTCCGGATCAGAGATCAGGTCGTTCCATTGTTGCGGCTCCACGTAGGTGCCGACAATCCGCTTGGGATCGATGCCATCGACGCCCATGGTGACGATTTCTTTCTTGAGTTTGACCTTGGTGCGTTTGAACGGCTGGATATCGACGAAGGATTCTTTGTAGTCGATGCCGTTGAAGCGGTCGTCTTTGCCAATCCACGCTTTCACAGCGTCGATGCCTTCTCGGCTGCCGGCGATGGTTCCGTTGATGCCTTCGCGGGCCAGCAGCAGGGTGCCGTGCACGCCTTTTTCCAGCATCAGGTTCAGCAAGGGCTGGCGTAGATCTTTGTAATCATTGAGGACTGCGAACTTGTAGAGTGCGCAGACGACGATTTCGTTGCTCATGGTTTTCTCCTGCGGGCCGGATCGTAAATCCGGAGCATGATTTGATATTTGTCACGGCCGGTGGGCGCGAGGGGGCAAAGTTTAATCAACCAGGCCCCCGATGCAAGTTGCGGATGGCCGCATTACTCCGCTTTGGCCAACTCCCGTTCTACAACCGCCGACAACTGGCCCCAGCCGGGCCGTGTCAACTGGATGTTGTCGACCATGACCGTGGGTGTGCTGGCGACCCGGAGCTGGACAGCCACTTGCAGGCTCTGTTCGACAGCTTCCCGGTGCAATTCTGTTTCCATGCAACGACGGAAGCGGCGTTCTTCCAGGCCGAGGTCACTGGCGTAGCGGGTGAAGGTGGCCGTCGGATCGTTGGAACCACTCCAGTCTATCTGGGAACCGTAGAGTTTGTCGTGCATGGCCCAGTACTGGTCCTGATCACCCGCACAACGGGCGGCCAGGGCGGCGGGCATGGCGTTCTGATGCTGGCGCAGAGGCAGGTCGAAATAGACGAAACGGACTTTACCGGACTCCACATATTCTTTCTTGAGGCGCTGGCTGGCTTCGGCGAAGCGGGCGCAGGCCGGGCACTGGTAGTCGGCGAACTCGCGGACGACAACCGGCGCGTCTTCGTTGCCAACGGAGACGCCGTACTGGTCGACAATGGCCGGGAATTCGTCGGCGTTGGGGGCCGCCACGGGAAGTGCCTCGGAGCTGGGTGCCGGTGGTTTGGTGACGAAATACAGGCCGGCAATGACGGCCACCCCGATCACCAGTGACAGGACGATGATCAGTGATTTGCGGCCCTGCGTGTTGCGTGGCGAGGGGGCGCCGGTCTGTTTACGTCGTTTTGCTTCACCCATGACGGGCTCCTTGTCTGGAGGTTAATAACACACTATCTCAGAAAACCGGTTTCGCGGCTCTGCGGGAACAGGCTAAGATCCCCCATAGCTTGAGAAAGTTCCAATAAAAATCAAGGACTCAACATGCCAATTCCCGCACAGCTCCAAAATCAGCTTCGTCTTCCGTTAATTGCCGCCCCCATGTTTCTGATTTCCTCACCCCGCCTGGCCCTTGCCTGTTGCAAAGCCGGCATCGTGGGCAGTTTTCCAGCCCTGAACCAGCGCAGCAGTGAGGGTTTCGAGCAATGGCTGGTGCAGATGAATGACGAGCTGGCGCAATGGCAAGCGCAGCAACCAAGCGCGACAACCGCGCCCTATGCCGTGAATCTGGTGGTGCACCGCACCAACCCGCGCTGGCAAGCGGATCTTGAACTGTGCGTAAAGCATCAGGTGCCAATTGTCATTACCTCCCTGGGCGCGGCCAGCCAGGTGGTGGAAGCCGTGCACAGTTACGGCGGGCTGGTATTCCACGATGTCACCAATCAGAAACACGCCCGCAAGGCGGCAGAAGCCGGGGTGGATGGCATCATTGCGGTCAGCGCCGGCGCCGGTGGCCATGCCGGTACCACCAACCCGTTTGTACTGGTGCATGAAATCCGTGAGGTGTTCGATGGCACCATTTTGCTGGCCGGCGGTTTGTCCCACGGAGAGGATCTGTTGGCAGCCCAGGCGCTGGGGGCAGATCTGGCCTATATGGGCACACGGTTTATCAATACCGAGGAATCCGAGGCAGAGGATGCCTATCGGAACATGATCATCGAAGCCGTATCAGCGGATATCATCCATACCCCGGCGGTGTCCGGTGTACCGGCCAGCTTTATGCGCCAGAGCCTGGAGGCCGCTGGCTTTGATATGCAGAAGCTGAACCAGGCCGGCGATGTGAATTACGGCGAGAAGCTCAAGCCCATGGACGATGAGGCCAAGGCCTGGAAGACCGTCTGGTCCGCCGGTCAGGGTGTGAGCCAGATTCATGATGTGGTGTCGGTTGAGGCGTTGGTTCAGCGATTGGAAGAGGAATATCAGCAGGCCCGTTCACGCCTGATGGGATGATTCCGGATAGCGGTTGGCGAAGGCCTGAAGTTCCGGAAAGAAGGCCAGAAAATGTTCCTCCAGTTCCGATTCATTGGCCCGGATTTCGTCGATGATGCCGGTAAACCGGTTGGCAAAGCGGATTCGGCTGGCCACGCGATCGAGGGCATAGCCGATGTTGTCCAGATCCTGATAGGCGCCAAACCAGTCATGCTCGACCATGCGACGGGTCACCACCGCCATGTTGTCGGGCATCAGCGCCTGGTGGCTTTGCAGTTCCTGGTATACGGTCCGGATAAAGGTATTTTTGTCCCAGTCACTGAACTGTTCCCAGTGCCGGAGCAGAAAGTGGTCGTAGAGGATATCCAGAGCCACGCCGGCAAAGCGCCGGCGCTCCCTTGAGAACAGGCTTTTACTGGCCAGCACCTGCGGATGCTGATCGGTGAATACATCAACCGCCAGGTGGTGCCGCACGCCTGCAAGCACCGGCGACGGCACATGATCCCAGTCCAGTCCCCGGGTGAAATCCCCGAGGATACTGCCCACTCTCGCCTCCGGTGAGTCCGGTGCGAGGAAGGTGTGGGCGAGGTGGTTCATGGCTCAGTCTTCGCTTTCCAGTTCGATTTCATCGGCCACGAAGTTGCCCGGTGTTGGCTCACGATACTCTACTTCAAGTACCGGCCGCTGCCCGGCATCGAAGGCATCAATCAACTCGTCGCGGCTGGTGCCTTCAAACTGGGTATCTATCGTGGTTTGCACATCAATTCCCAGTACCGTGAACACAGTCCCCTGCACGTGCGTGAGCTGACCCTGGCTTTCATATTCACGATCCGCCGCTGGCCCATTGTCTTCCTCATTGCGCTCAACCTTTATCGCTTCAAGCACAACGCCAGAGCCGGACTGCCGCTCAATCCCTTCCACTTCCAACTGATAACTGCCGTTCAGGTCCGCCAGTTTCAGACGCAGATCGCTGTCATCGTCGGTGATGATCGTCCGTGGCGTGAGCTGCACCAACACACCACCAACCCGGAAGGTCTGGTCGTTGAAGTTGAGCGTGTTGACGTCGAGGACACCGTCTACTGACGCGTTGCCTTCACGAGCTTCAATTTCTTCAGCCAGTACGGAGCCATTGTCCTGGAAATCCCCCTCAACCTGTATCAGCATGCCGGCGGTCAGATCCGAGGCCGACAAACCATCATCAAACTCGGTGTTGTCGTCGACAAAGACAATCAGGCCGTTGATGTGGAAGGAGCGGGTCGATGCGTTGTAGTCGGTGCTCACGGGGCCTGAGAACTCAATGTCATCGCCGGAGCCCCGACGGTAGCGACGGGTTTCGCCTTCGTCGATTTCCCGGGCAATCAATACGCCACTGGAGATCGTACCTTCGGCCTCCACCAGCAGAAGATCTGCCAGATCGGCTTCCGTCAGCGACCCGGCGAACGCGCTGTCAGTGTACGAGACCAACTGCCCGTTAATGCTGAACTGATTCAGATTCAGCTGCAATGAACCCTCGTCGATGCGGCCTTCAATCTCTACGTTGGTTTCATCCTGCGTCATCAAACCAATGTGGCTTGCCCGGTACCGACCGTTGGGGTCCGGTTCACGCCAGCCACTGATGCGCACGAAATCGCCGTCTGCCAGGGTTTCAAGCGCAATGTCCTTGAACACCGTCTGCTGGTCGGCAACCACAGTCTGCTCATAGATGGTGAACCGCACCAATTCGACCATACCGTCGGCATCCAGGGTCTGAATCAGATTGTCCACACGCCCGCGGAAGGTATCGTCATACTCGACCGACTCCGCATTCCCCCGGCCATCAACCCGCCACTCGCCTTCGATCCTCAGGATCATGCCTTCCTGTAACTGGTCTTCACGCTCAATGCCGTCATCACTGCTGACGCGACCATCCGTCTCAAACTTCACGCCATTGACGAAGACGCTGCCGAAACCGGAAACCGGCCCAACACTGGAGCCAGTGCCTCGGATGCCGCCGTCGGCAACGTCGACTCCACCACCGCCACCGCCGCCGCAGGCACTCAACACGCCGAGTGCGATCGGTGCGGCGGCCAGTTTCAGCATTCTGTGAAGCGTTACTGCTCTGAACATTGTTCTCTCCTGCAGGCCATCCGGGCCCGCCACTGATTGTCAGCTGTCGTTGTGGCGTCGTCGTAGCTTGTCGATGTCAACAAAATCATCGTAATTGCCCAGGCTCAGTGAACCGGTAGCACCCCAGGGAGCATAAGCGCTTCTCTTTAACAGAACGTGACCGCTCTCCAGGGTTTCCACAATGCCCTTTCGAAGCAGTTCCGCAAGCACGACCGAAGGCACCAGGTTTGGGTTGGCGATTTGCACCAGGTCAACAAAGGAATGGGGTTCATGGGGCGTTGCAAGCACCACCTTCGGGTGTTTCTGCTCATCCAGGAAATGCTCGGAACTCAGCCAGTATCTCACCACCTGGCGGGCACCCGGCGAAAGCAGCATGCTGACCAGTTCGGTGGTTTGCCAGCGCGGGGGTTGTCCGGTCGGGACATTAAGAGCCATCATCATTCGTCTCCGCTCTTGTTCGTCTGAACCGGCTCTTCAAAATAGAAAATGCTGACGCCGGTCCGTACCGATTCGCCGCCCTCCTGGCCGGATACTCCCCGGTCGTGAGGCCCTAACCAGCTGTCCAGATCTTCCAGCAGGGCCTGGGACTGCCTTGCGGCTTGTTCACGCCACGCAGCGATCACCTCTGGTGGTATTTCATTATAGGTCAGGGTGCGCTGGAACAGCGGCTCACGCCCGACATCCCGACTCACCAGATTGTGATCAATAGTGGCTACAAGATCAGATACGTCCTCTCCGAAGATCTGGAGCATTTCTTCGCTGTCTCCGGCCGGCACATACGCCCGCTGTTTCAGGATCAGGAACCCAGTATCCGGCTCAACCGCGACTACCCCAACCCGCTGGAGCTCATCCAGTACCGCTCTGGGAGTCATATCGCCACTGTATTTTCGAACCAGCTCACTGAAGCTCCCGGCGCCCTCGAATGCCAGCACCGCGGGCTGTCCATTCGCTGCCTGATAGGTCTCATCGTGCACCCATCCGGACACCACACGCGACGCGCGATTTGCATGAGAGGTTCGTTCACTGACCGGGCTTTGCCCCGCCAATATCTCTCGTTGTTTTCGCACTTCTTTGCGGGTCAGGCCTGTCATCACTGCCGCTCTGGAATCGGTTGGTTTGCGGCGCCCGTCAGAGAAATCCTCCAACGCAGCCTCCACATACGCCCTTTTCACCAGCTCAGAGAACTCGCCGAACGGAACGCCATTGCGCAACAGCAGTCTGGCCATCGGGCGCAAAATGCGGAACAGCGCTTGGTGCAGGGGATTGGATTTGGCATCAGTCATGTTTGGGATTGTATTCCCATCTTGCCCCGGAAAACCAGACACAGGTTGCGGTATCCCCCGCAACCTGTGTCCTTCGACCTCAGTTTTCGGGGTTTGCGGTCAACACATACTCTCCGCCGATGGTCTGGTCGTACTCAACCTCGGCTTCATCACCAACCTGAAGACCCGCAACGCTGAAGCCATTCAGCAGGATTTCCAGATTCATCACCGTCACCGACGTATCGGAAATGGCATCGATTCTGGCCTCCAGCTCAAAGTTATCATCTTCGTCGCTGTCTTCCCGCTCAATGGTGAAGGCTTCAAGGTGATCAGTACGCTGACGACCTTCAACCTCAACATAGTCCCCAACGCTGAAGGCGTTGATGTCATCAACCCGATTACGCAGGTCGTTATCGCTGTCATCGTCGTCGATCAGGGTATTGGCGGTGAGTTGAACGCGAACGCCACTGACCACCAGCAACTCATTGTCCAGATCGATCTGCTGGATGATGCCGTCCAGTTCCGCATCGCCTTCCCGGCCTTCCACTTCTTCCGCCAGCAGAGTGTTGTTGCGGAAATCACCCTCGACTTTCACGAACACGCCATCCTGAAGGCTGCCCTCGCTGATGTCGTCAAACTCAGTCTCAGCATTCAGCTGAACCAGCACGCCATTAATCCGGAAGGTGCGGGCAGACGCATCGAAATCGTAGATATCACCGGAAATTTCAACGTCATCGTTGTCGTCAAACAGGTCGTCCTCATCATCAATTTCCTCGGCAAGCAGGACATCGCCGTCTGCGTTGAGCTGACCTTCCACCTCAACCGCAAGCCCGTTCTCCAGTTGGTCCAGACTGAAGTCGTCATCCGCGACTGCGCTGGTGTAATCCACTGTGAAACCGTTGATGGTGAAGGTCTGCAACTGCGCATCCAGGTTCTGGACCACGCCTTCAAGCTCAGCTTCATTCACATCGTCAAAATCCGAGCCCAGCAGACGCGCACCCACGAAGCTGGCCCGGAAACTGCCGTCATCCAGCCGCCAGCCGCTTACCCGAACCCGATAGTTGGCAGGCGCGGCCGCAAGCTCAACCGGTGTGGCTCCGCGGAATACCGTCTGGTTGTTAAGCACAACCACCTGCCCCAGCAACTCCAACTGACCGGTGCTGGCGGTGGCATCCCAGGTTGCCGCAACCAGTGGTCCCCTCAGGGTATCGTCATAGAACACAGCGTCGGCCTGGCCCTGGCCCCGCTCGTCCCAGTCACCTTTGATTTTCAGCACCATGCCTTTTTCAAGCTGGCCCTCACGTTCGATGCCGTCGTCACTGCTAACGCTGCCATCGGTCGCAAACCGGGTTCCGTTGACATACACGCTACCAAAACCGGTCACCGCACCAACGCTGGTGCCCTCGGCATTGCCACTCGCACCCACTGAACCGGAGGAGCCGGAGCCACCGCCACCACAGGCGGCCAGACCGCCGGCCAAGGTACCAACCAGAACCAAGTTGATCGCTTTTGAAAGTCCGTTGCGCTTCATCTTCCTTCTCCCGACTGATTTGACAGAATCCGGCGCATTTTTCAGCGCCACAATAATTGGGATATTTTTCCCAAACAATTAAATGGGAAAATAATCCCAAATTTTCAATTTGTCCAGTCAGGAAAGATGAAAATTTCGTGAATCGTTTCTGGAAACGTGTCCGGGTCTGCTAGACCCGGAACTGGGATGCCTTTGTTTGCAGGGCCGACAGGGTGCTTGCTATTTCACCGCTGGCCTCGTCCGATTGCGTTATGGAATCAACGGTTTCCCGGGAGGAATCGGCGATTTCACGCACGCTGACACTGACTTCGCTGGCGTGCCCACTCTGATCTTCCGCCACCCCGGAGATCTCAAGGGCCCGCTGCTGAAGGCTGGCCAGCAGTTGGTTAATGCGGTCGAAGTGCTCATCGGCCCGGTGGAACTCGGTTGAGGATTCCGCGACCTGACCGGACACATCGTTAATGGTGCAGACGGCCTGACGACTGCCCTGCTGCAACCTTTCGATAATGGCCTGAATCTCGGTGGTCGACTCCTGGGTTCGGCTGGCCAGAGTGCGTACTTCATCAGCCACCACCGCAAACCCTCGACCGGACTCGCCAGCCCGCGCCGCTTCGATGGCGGCGTTCAGTGCCAGCAGGTTGGTCTGCTCCGCGATAGCCCCGATCACGGACAATACCGAGCCAATCTCTTTGCTCTGGGTATCCAACTGATTGACCGCCGCGACCGCCTGCTCAACGTTCCGCACGACGCTGTCGAGACGATCACGCACTTCTCGGGAGATCTCCGCCGTGGCCGCACTTTCGGCGCTGACATTTCGGACTTCGCCGGCGATATCCTGCACATCACCGGCGACTTCGGAAATGCTGCGCGACATCATCTCCATGGTGCCGGAAACCTGGGCGACACCCTGCTCCTGACGATTCACCGCGGCCACGGCGCGGCGACTGATATCCCGCTGGGCCTGCGCCTGGCCGGCGGCGGACTCTGCCGACGCCTTGACGTCTGAGACCAGTTCCTGGATCCGAGCAATAAACCGGTTTACTCCGTGCCCCATTTCGGTCAGTTCGTCATTGCCTTTAAGGGAGACTCTCCGGGTGAGATCGGCTTCGCCATCGGCAATCCCCCAGATCGCCTGGCTAAGGCGGTAAACCCTGGGCAATACGCCGCCGCCCAGCACCAGGGCCACAAGCACAACCAGGGTTACGACCGACACCACCGCCAGAAGCGACAGCTTGGTGGACAGACTCTCGGCTTCTTCATTCAACGCCTGCACGGTGTTATTCATGCTCGTGCGGGTTTCTGTGTCCATGGCTGCGAGCTGCTGTTGTAACCGCTGGTTCACCTGCTCCGTTTCGGTGCCAAGTGTCTCCCTGAGTGCATCAATACTGCCCGCAATGGTTGCTCCGAATTCCGCCTCTAGCCGAGTCAGGTCACGATTGATGCCCTCAAGCGACAACCCAAGTTTCAGCTCTCCAATAGCCGAACCCTGTGGCGCAATATCCGCGCTGATGATCACCACATCGGGATCCCGGCTGGCAGCATCCAGGACCCGATTTGCAGCACCACGACCTTCCCCCTGCTCCATAAGAGTGCGAACACGATCGTCCGTGCGATCCACATAGCGGGTGAGACGTTCACCGTACTGATCGTAGTAAATCGCAAACAGAACAGACTCTCTGGCATCGGCCAGTTCCACCAGATCGGTCAGGCGGGGGATGTCACGATCCCAGATCAGAGGCGCAGCGACGGCAGCCAGCACCTCGGCAAGCCCCTGGGCTTCCGCCATAACGGCTGTACGAACATTACCGGCCACACGCTCCTGCTGCTCGGTCTGCTGGCGGGTGAGTTCCGCGGAAAGTTCGTCGGTGGTTTTCTGGCGCATGCGCTCAAGCCGGCCCCGGACATCTTCCCGGGTTTCACCAAACGAGGCGCTGACATTATTGCTGCTGGCCACCAGCGCGGTGCCTGCGGTTTCGACCAGCCGCTCAACCTGGTTCGATATCAACCATTGGCTGACAACGACCTGAATCAGGCCAGCGACCAGAAGCACAATGAACACCGGCCGTAACAGACGACTGGTCACGAGGTGTTTGAAAAAGCGTATGGACATAGGGACTCCGCTAGTGTTCGCGCGCAAAGCATCCTGCACACCGACAGCCGGCTCCCTGCCGAGTTTCTGTCTTTATGTATAGCAAAAGGCGGGCCTATGTGGGCAGCAATCCAGGCTCTGGAGTGAACTTCGCCGGCCCGACAGCGTATATGCTGGAACACTGAACAAGAGGAGAAGCCAGCCATGCTGGGATTTCTGAAGGGCGACCCGAAGAAAAAACTGCAGAAAGCCTATGAGGAAAAGCTCGCCAAGGCGCTGCATGCACAGCGCAATGGCGATTTGCGTAGTCACGGCACGCTGATGGAGGAGGCCGAGAAGATCTACGCCGAAATACAGGCACTGGAAAAGTCCGGGCGCTGATACAGGCGTTCAGCCCCCGGGACAATAATACGGCTACTCGCCCATCAGTTGGCGAATGCGCTGGTTCAGACGGTCCACCTCCCGCCGCATGTCCTGGACTTCGTCCAGCAGCTCCAGTGACATCGCCAGCCCGGGCAGGTTGAGTTTGAGATCCCGCTGCAGGCGCAGCGCTTTCCGCAGACGACTCAGAGCGGCCACGTCAAATTGCCACTGGCGCATTTCCGGCACCTCGTCCAGCGGCGAGATGACTCCATAATCCACCAGTTTGATCACAAACTCTGCATGGCAGTCCCCACGTTCGCAGATTTCCCGAAGCGAGAAGGTGCTGCCATCGGTGTTGGTGACTTCCACCGTCAGAATCCGGTCTTTGCTCGTCATGTTCGCCTCCCTCACACGTGCAGCTTGCTGCGCGGATTAAAGCCTTTCTCCAGCTCAGCCAGCTTCTCGTAGAGTGCTTCAGCTTCCGCCGTGTGCTGTTCCGGCATGGCCACTTGCAGTACCACAATCTGGTCGCCCGGATGTTTACCCGGGAAGCCTTTGCCCTTGAGCCGGAGTTTGCGCCCGCTGGTGGCCCCCTTCGGTACCTTCACATTCACCTTTCCGCTCACCGTTGGTACTGTGACCGTCGCACCCAGGGCGGCCTCCCACGGGGAGATTGGTACAGTCACGAGCACATCCCGGCCCTCAATGCTGAAGTGTGGATGTGGCGCCAGTTCCACTTCGATAAACAGATCGCCAGACTCACCACCACCAACGCCGGGCGCGCCCTGGCCTTTGAGCCGGATGTGCTGCCCTTCCCGCATACCCGCGGGGATCTTTACTTTCAGGGTTTTCTGGCGTGGTATCAGGCGGCCCTGGTCATCCGGTTCATGAACCGTAAACGACACCTGTTTCTCGCAACCGTTAAAGGCCTCTTCAAGAAACAGGGCCAGCCGGGCATGCACATCCTCACCCCGCATTCTCATGCTCTGGCGAAAACCGCCACCACCGAAGCCCCCACGCCGGCCGCCGCCGAAGATTTCCTCAAAAAAATCACTGAACTGACGAGCGTCGGCCTCTGTGTATCCTCCGCCGCCAAAGCCGGAGGCACTCTGCCAGCCCGGTGGCGGCTGGAATGAACCATCGTCTCGGGTGCCGTACTTGCGCAACTGGTCGTACTCGGCCCGTTTCTCGGGGTCCTTCAGTACTTCATACGCTTCGCCCACATCTTTAAAACGGTCGCTCGCATCGGCTTCTTTGCTGACATCCGGGTGATATTTCCGCGCCAGCTTACGGTAGGCCTTCTTGATTTCCTCGGGCGTGGCAGACTCACTCACACCGAGGACGGCGTAATAGTCTTTGAAATCCATGGTGCTCCTCGCATCTGAGCAAATAGGTTTCTCTGATTACCTATATTTGACGCTGATGGAAAAAATACAAGCCAGTGCTGATCGCCACTTGAGACAGGTCAAGCACTGAGAGGCGGTTCACAATGACCGACTGATGGCCGGATCTGACAACTCCGAAGCCTCTTCTACCATTCTGCAAACCAGCGCCCATGGACGATATTGAAAGGGCAGTACCCATAGACGGACCGTCTATCCCTTACACAAGGAGTTCAAACAATGACAATTAATGAACACCGTTCGTTCCTGCCCGATCTCCTGGGCAAAACCCTCAAACCAGCCATGGCACTTGGCGCAGCACTGCTGTTTACCGGCTGCAGTGAACTCGGCTATCTGCTCAGTAACGACAAGGTGACCGACGCCGATAACGACCAGGTCGTTTTCGTTGGCGATTCCATCTTTGCCCTCTCCGGTGAAATCCAGAATCAGCTGGAAGCAAAAGCCGGCGAAACCTTCCGGCGCTACACGGTCTCCGGTGCAGAGCTGTCCGGTGAGCTGATTGCCCCGTCTATTCCCAATCAGTTCCGGGAAGCCGTCACAGACAACCCGGATATCAAAACCATTGTCGGTGATGCCGGCGGGAACGATATTCTGATTCCGGCGATTGCCTTCAACTCCAACAACTGCAAGACACCCTGGTGGCGCTTCGGGCGCCTGAGCCAGCAATGCCGGGATTTCATCGATGATATCTATGTGGAAGGCGTGGATTTCCTGAACGAGATGGCGGAAGCCGGCGTTCAGAAGGGCATTCTTACCGGCTACTACTACACCAAAAACGGCCTGTTCCGGCTGGATGACATGAAAGAGGCGGTGGACTACGGCAATGCCACACTGGCCAAGGCCTGCGAGAACTCGGTACTGGACTGCACATTTGTGGATCCGCGCTGGGTAATCAACGACCGCGACATCATCTTTGATGGTATCCACCCGGCGGATAGCGGTTCGAAAAAGATCGCTGATCTGATCTGGCCGAAACTGCAACCGCTCCTCTGAGCCCCAGGTGTCCCGGCCGAACGGCGGCCGGGACCGCATACGGCAAAACCAATAGCAGGACCGCTGCAATGAAACCACTCAATTCCGTATTGGCGCTCGGTGCCCTGGCCTTAGTGATTGCGGGCGGTTTTCATTACTGGCCCGAGTCATCAAAGCCGGCGGCTATGCAAGCACCCAATGGTTCCACCCCCTCGCGTGCGGCAGCGACGCCCACCACCGAGCCAACCCAAAGCGGCGACCAACGCGTTGTTGAACTGGCCGTTAAGTACCTGGAACTGTACGGCGACACCATCACCGAGCCGGCCACCCAGGCACGTCTGTATAACGAACGCCGAAACCTGTTGGCGCGTTATCCGGATGCCGGTGACGAGCTTTTCCAGTCCGCCGTCACCACGGCCTTTCCGGAACTGGCCGACAGCATTTTCGCGTTAATGGCCAAGCTGGACCTGTATAACCGGTGGCTCGACAATCACGAGCTTCGTTTACAGGGGTTGCCGGACATGGAACGCTACGCCGAGCTCTGGCAGCAACGCGAAGCGATTTTCGGCCCCCTGGCAAGCCAGATCTGGGCCGAGGAGCAGAACCCGGTGGAAGCCAAATCGGACCAGTTCCAGCAGACTCTGGCGCGGCTGGACCAGGCCAACCAGATGCCACTGACCGAACTGGCTCACCAGCTACAGACCACCGCAGACGAACTCTATGGTGCCGATCTGGCCCGGCAACTGGCGGGTTCCGGTGCGACCGGCCACGCCCTGTTCTCCATGGACAGCGTTCAACAACAACTCGCCAGCCTGCCGGCAGACAAACGCCAGCAAACCATCAACGCTCTGCGCCGCCAGATAGGCTACTCCGAAGAAACCGTTCGCCAGTTGGCCGAGGAAGACCAGCGCCGGGAGGAAAAATGGCAGAAAGGCAAAGCTTATATGGCCGAAAGACGCGCCCTGGAGAACCGCCTGAACGGCGATCAACTGGAGGCCGCGTTAACGGATCTTCGCCAGGAACATTTCGGGTTTTCTGCCCCGACCATCGAACGGGAAGAGGAAGAGGGCTTTTTCCGGTTTGAGCGCGAACGCCGCTACGGCTTGAATTAGTAAGCTAACGTCCATCCTCATAATCGCTTATAGCTGCTAGCGCACCCAATCCTGACAATGGCGGGCTTTCTCTTCCCTGATGAAATCAAGGAGATCAGATTGAGCGCCGCCACCCACAATCCCGATTCGGGCCTTCCGACCTGGCTAATCGTTTTTGCGTTAGCGATGGGCGGCTTTGGTATCGGTACCGGTGAATTCGCCATTATGGGATTGATGCCCAATGTTGCTCAGGATCTCGGCGTTTCTGAACCACAGGTAGGTCATCTTATCTCCACTTATGCGCTGGGCGTGGTGGTCGGTGCACCCATTCTGGCCATTCTCGGTGCGCAACTTTTCCGGCGGCAGTTGCTCATACTACTGATGCCCTTCTACGCGCTGGGCAACCTGGCCAGTGCCCTGGCCAGCAATTACGAATCCCTACTGCTTTTCCGGTTTATCGCCGGACTGCCCCATGGCGCCTACTTCGGTGTTGCGGCCCTCGTGGCAGCCTCACTGGTGCCGGTACACAAGCGGGCCAAGGCGGTGAGCCAGATCATGATGGGGCTGACTCTTGCACTGCTGATCGGCAATCCCCTGGCCACGGTAATGGGGCAATCCATGGACTGGCGCTATGCCTTTGGTTTTGTTGGCCTGGTGTCTTTACTCACCGCGGTGCTGGTAACCCTGTTCCTGCCCAAAAATCCTCAGGAACAAAGGCACAGCCCGTTAAGCGAAATCCGCGCCTTTAACAAACCACAAATCTGGTTTGCACTGGCCATTGGCGCTATCGGTTTCGCAGGCATGTTCGCTGTGTTCAGTTACCTTGCCCCGACACTGCTGGAAGTCACTCGAGTGGATGCTGCCTGGATTCCCGTGGCCCTGGTGGTATTCGGATTGGGCGGTTTTGTGGGCAACCTGCTTGGTGGCTGGTTGTTTGACCGGCTGCAATTCCGGGCCGTTGGCGTGATCCTGGTATTCAGCGCCATGATTCTGAGCGTCTTTCCTTCTGCCACAGGCTCATTGCCCGTCTTGCTCGTGGTCTGTTTCCTGACCGCTTTAATGGTGGCTCTGGGCCCGGCGCTGCAAACCCACCTGATGGATGTGGCAACCGGCGCCCAGACTCTGGCGGCTGCCTCCCATCACGCCGCATTCAATCTTGCCAATGCCCTGGGCCCATGGCTGGGCGGGATGGCCATTACCGCCGGCTTCGGCTGGCAGTCCACTGGCTACGTAGGAGCTGCAACCGCCGTAGCCGGGCTGATGATTTTCCTGGTTGCCTGGCGCCGGCCTGAGCCGGTGCCTGAGGCCAGATAGGCGCTCATTTCTCACGCTACAGTCATTATCATTCACTCCGCTTAGCCAGTAGAATAGCGAGCTTTGAACGCTACCTGTGCGGAAACCGGAGTGAAACCCCAGCCAATGCCCTCGCAACCTCTGGCAAATACTGGTCCCAGAGCCAGGCTATTGCGCCAACTGGATGATTCAGCGACAACGCTGGATGGCAGCCAGTTGCCCTGCTTTGCAGAGCGACTCAGCCGGCTGTTCGGCCTGGGTGACACCATGACCCTGGATGCGGCCATTGGTTATCGGGCGAAACCGCCAGGCACGCCTCAGGGTGCCGTGGTAGACCGGTTAACCGATGAGCTGGCGACAATACGCCGAGCGCTGGTTCAGCGTATTCGCGGATTTGGCTCAGATCTGGAGTTTGATGGTGAACCCGAACCTGAAGTCGCTCTCAATGCCTGGCTGACATTACAGCGTAAGGTGGCGGCCAACAGCCGTCAGTTGCGGGACAAGGTTCGAAAATCGATGAAAGATCAGGGCCCGAAGCTGGCTCACCTGGCCGAATTGGACGCGGTGTTTGATCAAACGATGGCCGGGTATACCGCACAGTGTTTTTCCCATATTCCCAAGGTACTTGAACAACGATTCGAGCACCGATCGACCACCCCGGAGCAATGCCCTACCCCGGCCACAACGGCCGACTGGTTCCACCGTTACTGCGAGGAAGCGCAGTCTTTGTTACTCGCTGAACTGGATGTTCGGCTGGAACCGGTTCTGGGTTTGCTGGAGGCTTGCCACAAAGAGGTTAACAACACCCCATGAGTAAACTGTTCTTTACCCTGGCGTTTGCCATCGGCCTGGCCGTGGTAGCCTGGATTGGTGCCGGATTTGTCGGTTCCGACCTGCTGGCGCTGGCGTTTACCGGCCTGATTGGCGCCGTTTACTGCCTCGGCTTTGGCGAACTGGTGAATTTCCGCCGACAGACCCGCGAACTGAACGCACAGGTTCATCAGTTACCTGAAAGCCAGGAGCAGGTTAACCACTGGCTTGGCACACTGCCCGCCCCGATGCAGCTCCCGGTGCAACGGCGAATCGAGGGCCATGCCGCCGCATTACCCGGCCCGCAACTGACACCCTACCTGACCGGCCTGCTGGTGATGCTGGGCCTGCTGGGCACCTTTGCCGGCATGATTGTGACCCTTGGCGGCGCCGCCTCGGCCCTGGATAACAGCACCGAACTGAGCGCTATTCGCAGCGCACTGGCCGCTCCGATTGCCGGTTTGAGTCTCGCCTTTGGCACCTCCATTGCCGGTGTGGCCGCCTCCGCTATGCTGGGGCTGGCCTCCACCCTGAGCCGTCGGGATCGGTTGCAGGCTTCCCGCGCCCTGGATAGTGCGCTGCGAGACAAGCTGCATCATCTTTCTACAGACCATCAACGCCATCAGGCGTTTCAGGCTCTGGAGAGCCAGGCCAAAGCCTTGCCCGAAATGGCCTCGGCCATGGAACGCATGACGGCACGAATGGAGCAGCTCGGCCAGCAACTGGAACAGTCCCTGACCCGAAACCAGCAGGAATTCCACAGCACGGTCGGCAGCCACTACCAGACACTGGCCGATTCTGTGGCCCAATCCCTGAAATCGGCGCTGGATGACAGCGCAAAACAGGCTTCGCAACGGATTGAGCCCATTGTTATCCATGCCATGGAGCAGCTTCAGAAAGATGCTCACAGCCTTCAACAAAGCTGGGCTAATGATGCCCGCCAGCAGTTAGCGGAACTGACCGCCGCTTTCCAGAAAACCACTGCAGAAGCCGGCGAACGCTGGCAGCAGAATCTGATTGCACAGCAGGCCCAGAACCAGGAGACGTTGGCGACCCTCTCAAAGCAGAACGAACAAACTCAAAGCCAGTTGCAGGAACAACTCCACACCTGGCTTGGCGCCATCAACGATCAGCACCAAACCTGGCTCAAGGAACAGCAGCAACAACTGGTACAGAGCTGTGAACGCCTGAACAATGCCGGAGCTGAGGTGTCGCAACACTGGCAGGCCGGTCTGGCCCGACAGCAGGCTCAAAGTGACGACATGCTGGCAGCATTCAATGAGGCGCTGACTCAATACCAAAGCCATTTCCAGACCAGCAGCACCGGGTTGATTGAGCAGCAACAGGCCGGGCTGGCGGAACTGCTCAGCACCGTTGGCGCTCAGCTCGATCAACTCCGGGAACAGGAAAGCGAACGAGCCCGGGCTGCAAACGAGCGAATGGAACAACTGGAAGCCACAGCAGCACGCCACCTGAGTGAGCTGGGCACTGCACTGGAAGCGCCCATGACCCGCCTGATTGAGACGGCTTCGGAAACACCGAAGGCCGCCGCCGAGGTGATCCGACAGCTGCAGTCGGAAATCGCCCGCAACAGCGAGCGGGAAAACGAGCTGCTGGAGGAACGCCAGCGACTGGTTCAGGAGCTGGACACCCTGCTGGAGAACCAGCGCAGCACCGCTGACAGTCAGCGGGAGGCGGTGGATACGCTGATCCGCGGCGCCGGCGAAACCCTGACCGGCATCAGCGAGCGCTTCAACACCCTGATCCAGGAACAGAGCCAGCAACTGGGCAAACTGGGCAACGACATTACCGGCAGCAGCCAGGAAGTCGGCGCCCTGAGCGATGCGTTCATGCAGGCCATTGAGCTGTTCAGCCAGTCCAACCAGCAGGTCATCGCCGGCCTGGCGGACATCCAGGCAGCGCTGGACAAGGCCGGCAATCGGCACGATGAGCAACTGGCCTACTACGTCGCCCAGGCCCGCGAGGTGATTGATCTCAGCGTCAGTGCCCAGAAAGATGTGATTGATGCCGCTGCGGCGCTGCGCCGGGCAGAATCCAGCGAGGCCGGGTGATGGAACAGCTGGAAGGCGGCGAACAGCAATCGGCACCGGTCTGGGCTATTTTCTCGGACCTGATGGCGGCGCTTGTGGGTATTCTGGCGCTGATTCTTGTGTGGGTGATCGGCATTCAGCTGGAGCTCAGCCAGTCCCTGGCCGAGGAGATCGAGAAGCGGGAAGCCGAAGAACAGCGCCGGATGGCTCTGGAGCAAGCTCTCGAAGATCCGCTCACCAAAGGTCTGGTGACGTTCCGCGATGGCCGTATCGGCATCAGCGGTAACGTATTGTTCGAGCTGAATTCAGACCAGTTGCAGGCCGAAGGTGAAGAAGTACTGGAATCACTGATTCGCCCGCTACAGGCCTACCTGGAACAGCACGATGAACTGCTGATGGTGAGCGGATTCACCGACGACTTGCCGATGCATCCGGGCAACCGTTATCAGGACAACTGGGGCCTGTCGGCCCAGCGGGCCCTGACGGTTACCCGAACCCTCACAGAGCTGGGCTTGCCCAATGACCGGGTATTCGCTGCCGCCTTTGGTCCTCACCACCCGGCCGTACCCAATGTCGATGCCGAATCCCGGGCCCAGAACCGGCGGGTGGAAATCAGTACCGTGCCTCGGGCGCCTTCGTCGGCTGAGGATACTGAAACCGGGGAAGGTGATTGACCATGAGCGAAGCCCCCGGCCCCTCCTTGCTGGAAAGCTTGAGGCAAAACGGCGCCGATCAGAATGACCCGGTTCGATTCCGCTATCTGGAGTCTTTCGAGCAAAGACTGCGCGCAAAGGGGCTGCATAAGGGAACGACGCACTGGCGGAAGCTGGAACAGGCGATATCGGACTATCAGGCAAGGCTGGACAGTGCCGGGCAGCGCGATGAGCCCACCCCCGATGTCGGCGGCAATTCGCCTCTTTCCGGGTTGCTGAACCAGCTGAATGAAACCCCAGAGGCATCGGTTGAAGCGCCGCAGTCGGTTCTGGAACAACGGGTATTCGGGCAGTCGCCACAAGAGCCGCCAAAGGCACATCCAGCCTCAGCACCCAATAACCCGCGCCCCCTGAAAGCCATGATCAGAGCCCAGGCAAACCAGGGCCATCACGTTATTGCCGAGCGAATTCGACACGCCATTGAAAGCACACCGAAAGAAGCGGGGCCGATGAACGCGCATCGGTTGGTAAGCCGTGCTATTGCTGAGATGCAGACGTTGTCACCGGAGTATCTGGCACGATTTGCTCGTTACACCGATACGTTGTTGACGTTGGAGCGGCTGGCGAGAAAGGGCTAGACAATGCTTTGTTTTAGCCCTGGCAGTGAATGACGGCCTCAACTCAGGGAGAGAGTTCTTCCAGGTAGGTTTCTCCATCTCCGTATAGCGAGGCAAACTCCTCCTCCGGAACAACGGTCACGGCAATCTCCGGTTCATGGTCACCACCGCCCAGCAACACGCCCCGCATCGGCGTTATATCGGAGAAGTCTCGCCCCCAGCCGAGGGTAATGTGCTCCAGGTCGGGCCTCAGCGCGTTGGTGGGGTCCAACTCCAGCCAACCGAAATCCGGCACGAACACCGCTACCCAGGCATGGGTGGCATCGGCACCGACCAGCCGCTCCTTTCCTTCCGGCGGGTGAGTCAGGATATAACCACTCATGTAACGGGCCGCCAGTCCCACCGAACGCAGGCAGGCGATCATAATATGGGAGAAATCCTGGCAGACCCCACGACGGGCCTTGAACGCCTGCTCCACCGGGGTGAAGGTTTCGGTCGCCGTCGCATCGAAGCGGAAGTCGCGATGGATCATCCGCATCAGGGCATCCGCTGCTTCCACCAGGGGGC
This sequence comes from Marinobacter sp. RI1, assembly GCF_041155085.1. Taxonomy (NCBI): domain Bacteria; kingdom Pseudomonadati; phylum Pseudomonadota; class Gammaproteobacteria; order Pseudomonadales; family Marinobacteraceae; genus Marinobacter; species Marinobacter sp. RI1. Next base: position 1,496,092 of record NZ_AP031605.1, on the reverse strand, counting down.
GTCCGGGGAGAAATGCCTCGCGTGCATAAGCGGCGTACTGGGAATCGATGGGTACGTTGGTGGACACAAACCGGAACGCCGTGGCTTCGAGATGTGCCGGCGAAAACGTCCTGTCCGCCCGATACCGCAGGCTGTCACGCACGCTTTCCCAGGGTACTTTTGCCGCAGTTGCCGACGGCTTCGGTCGATCGCGCAGCTCCACCCAGAACTCGCTGATGATCTCCAGATAGTCGTGATCACCAGTGAAATGAATCTTGGTAATCCGGTTGCCAAAGCAGTCCAGGAAGGAACGACGTGCCGATGGATCCGGTGAGATCGCCAGGTGATGCTCAAGATTCCTCTGCCAGGGCAGCGCCCGCGGAGTCAGCCTGAGCAGGTGATGAGACTCACCCACCACCTGGTCGTAGTGGTAGAGGGTCTCATGACGCACATGGTAACGGACAAATGTCATGACAGGCGCCTTAATCCGCTTTCACCGGCCGGTCGGAATACCGGGTGTGAATAAAACACTGCCGTTGGATTTCATCCGATACACGATAGGCTTCTGACCGGATATCACACAAGAGCTCTGCCAGAGCTCCGCAGGCCTGATCCGGATGCTTGCGCTCAAACGGGTGCAGATCCAACCCTTGTAAACGACGCAGGGAGTCGTTCAGATCCGGGGAAAACAGCTGTCCGGTTTTCTGACCCATTTCGGGTAAATCCTTCTGCAACTGGCGCAACTGGAACATCACAGAATGGGGGTTGCTCGCGTCGATCACAATGGTGTGAAGCACCCCCAGAAGCTCTGGTGTCCGGCGATATCGGGTCCGGTAGGTCACTTCCGAGTTTGCCACTTCCAGCAGCCACTCCAGCATGGCGTTACGACTGAAACGGTCACTGAACAGCGGCACACAAATCAGGGTGCACAGATTGGCCAACCGCTCCAGGCGCCGCCCGATCACCAGGAAAACCCAACTGGCGTCCCGCGTAATGTCATCCATGGCAAATCCAGCCAGCGATATGCAATCCAGCAACACCAGATTCAACGCCCGGATTGATTGTTCTGGCGTCGCCGGCGCCGGACTGAGAGGTTTCCCGACCCGGTTGAGTGTGTGCCAGTTGTCTGTGGATAACCGATCCCGGACCTGGCTGGCATTGAACAGCAAGGCCTGGATGATCGACGCAATCGACCCCGGGGATTCCTGGTCACTTACTGCTCTCAGCAAAGCCTCGGGGAGGGGCTCGGGTACGGCATCTTTTTCCGGCTCAGGAAGCGTACCGAACTGCTCGGCCGCCTGCTGGAGCCCAAGCAGTGCCTCCTCACTGGCCTGATCGTGCCCCGACAACCGGTTGAACGCCGCCCTCAGCAAGCGAGCCGTGCCTTCCGCCCGCTCAGAATGTCGGCCCATCCAGAACAGATTTTCGCCCACACGGGACGGAGTGTCCCGCTCGCCATCCAGCAGGTCGGAAACCTGCAACCGTTTCTTGATCAGCGATTTGGATGGCGCAGTGTAACGCGACTGTACCCAGGTATCCTTCGACAACCCGCCCCGCTGCATGGAGATGACCTCCACGCCCTCATCCATGGCGACACGGGTCAATCCACCGGGCATCACCCGCCAGCCGGAGGGCGTGGCCGCCGCGAACAGGCGCAGGCCAATAGACCGGGTTGCCAGCGGCTGGTTCTGATCACCCTTCCAGACCGGGGCCTGAGAAAGGTGAACCAACTCCTGCCCGACAAAAGCATGGGGGTGGGCATTCATCTTCTTGATGAGTGCGGTCCGTTCTGCCCCCTTCATCTGATAACCGAACACCGGCTCCATGCGCATACTCGCAAATGCCGGTTTGATGACCAGTTCATCGAGGTGCTCAATGACATAGTCCAACGCGGGTTTTTCACCACACCACCAGGAGGCCACGGATGGCATAGCCAGAGGTGAACCCAGCAGTTTTTTTGAAATCTCCGGCAGAAAACCGAACAGCGCCGCACTTTCAAGAACGCCGGAGCCCAGGGCGTTTGCCATCAGCACTTTGCCGGCTCGCACAGCACCCAGCAAGCCGGGGATACCCAACACGGAATCGGCACGGAGTTCCAGCGGATCACAAAAGCCATCATCGAGCCGGCGATAGATGGCATGCACACGACGCAGGCCCTGAAGTGTTTTCAGGTAGACCGTGTCATCGCGCACGGTGAGATCCTGACCTTCCACCAGAGGTAAACCGAGGTAGCGGGCAAGAAATACGTGTTCGAAATAGGTTTCGTTAAAACGGCCCGGTGTCAGAAGCACACACAACGCGGTCTCATTTCGCGCCGGAGACATGCTCGCAAGACTGTTCTGGAACCCCTGGAAGAATTCCACCAGGTTGGTCACTGGCAGGTTGTGGAAGGGCGCGGGGAACGCCCGGGAGATGACCAACCGGTTTTGCAGGGCGTAACCCGCCCCCGAAGGGGCCTGGGTCCTGTCCGCCATCACCCACCAGCCGCCATCCGGCGCCCGCGCCAAGTCCACTGCATAAAGGTGAAGGAAGCGGCCACTCACCGGCTGTATGCCCTGGCAGGGCCATTGAAAACCAGCCTGACCGTAAACCAGGGCCGGCGGCATCAACCCCTCTTTGAGCAACGCCTGATCGCCATACAGATCGCCCAGAACGCTGTCCAGCAGTTCAGCTCGCTGGGCGACCGCTTTCGAAAGCCATTGCCACTCATCCGCGCCCAGAACCAGCGGCAGCAGATCGACCTCCCAGGGCCGGGTATCGCCACGGGGATCTTCGTAGACGTTGTAGGTTACCCCGTCTTCGGCAATCGCGCTGGAAACCGCCTGAGCCCTGAGATTGAGACCGGCGACCGACTCAAGGTTCAACTGTTGCAACAACGGCCGCCAATGGGGCTTTGGCCCGGAACCCAGGGAACCAAGCTCATCAAACCGATCCGGCACCGGATGGTACTGGCGGAGGATGTCCGTTACTGCGCGCTGCTTCGCCACCGTGAATTCGGGCTCCGTTAGTCAATGAGCTGGAAGCATAGCCGCTTTCCAGCCCCCTGAGCCAGTATCAAACGGTAAGTTCACACATGTTATTTGTGATACCGCAAATCCAGGGTGAACGGGAACTCCCGGTGCTCCGGCACCGGCCGCAGGGGTTGCTGGCCTGAGCTGTGTCCCATCCGGAAGAAACGCGCCATACGGCGGCCTTCAGCCTCGAACGAATTCACCGGCAGCGTCTCGAAATTCCGGCCACCGGGATGGGTCACGTGATACTCACACCCGCCCAGACTGCGTTCGTTCCAGGTGTCCACGATATCAAACACCAGCGGCCCATCCACCCCGATGGTCGGGTGCATGCACTGCGACGGCTGCCAGGCCCGGTAACGGACCCCGGCGACCGACTCGCCCACCATGCCGGTAGGCTGAAGTGGCAGAGGCACCTGATTACAGGTGATCTGGTAACGATCCGGCGCAGCACCGCGCACCCTCACCTGCAGACGCTCCAGGGAGGAATCCACATAACGGGCAGTGCCACCAATTGCACCGTGCTCACCGGTGACGTGCCAGGGCTCCAGGGCGGATCGCAGTTCAAGGGTGATGCCCTTGACCTTGTAGTCGCCGATCCGGGGGAACCGGAACTCGAAATGGGGCGCGAACCACTCGCTCTCCAGCGGGTAACCACGGGCCTTCATATCGTCGATCACATCTTCGAAATCCTGCCAGACATAGTGAGGCAGCAGGAACCGGTCGTGCAGTTCGGTGCCCCAGCGCACCAGCCCTGGCGGCTTGTAGGGTTGCTCCCAGAAGCGTGCCACCAGCGCGCGCAACAGCAGCTGCTGGGTCAGGCTCATGCGGGCATGGGGCGGCATCTCGAAGGCACGCAGCTCCAGCAAACCGTGACGCCCGCCCGGACCGTCCGGGGAATAGAGCTTGTCGATACAGAACTCGGCCCGGTGGGTGTTGCCGGTGACATCGGTGAGCAGGTCCCGGAGCAAGCGGTCCACCATCCAGGGCGCGATTTTCTTGCCCACCGGGCATAACCGCTCCATCTCCTTGAAGGCCAGCTCCATTTCGAACACGTGGTCATTGCGGGCCTCGTCAATCCTGGGGGCCTGGGAACTGGGGCCAATGAACAGGCCGGAGAACAGGTAGGACAGACTGGGATGGTTGTGCCAGTAGCTGATCAGGCTGCGCAACAGATCCGGGCGCCGCAGGAACGGAGAATCTTCGGCCGTTTGCGAACCCAGCACAAAATGGTTGCCGCCACCGGTACCGGTATGACGGCCGTCCATCATGAACTTCTCAGACGTAAGCCGGCATTCGTAGGCGTCTGCATAGAGCGTCTCGGTCTGCTCTACCAATTCGTCCCAGGTCTTGACCGGCTGCACATTCACTTCGATCACCCCCGGATCCGGGGTAATCCGGAAATGACTCAACCGTGGGTCGGAAGGTGGCTCATAGCCTTCCAGCAAGACCGGTTGTTTGAGCTCTGCGGCGGTTTTCTCGATGGCCGAGACCAGCACAAGATAGGGTTCCAGCTCCGCCAGCGGCGGCATGAAAACGCGAAGGATGCCCTCCCGGGGCTCAACACACAGGGCCGTGCGGACAATCTCGGGGGCCGACTTGCCTTTTGCCGGCGGCTTCCGCTCCGAAGACGGCTGGCCAGACTGGCTTCGGCTGTTCCATTGACGGATCTGCTCACTGGCGGGCAACGGACCACGGGGGGCAAACGGGTCCTGCTCGTGTATCCAGGGGTAATCCGCTTCTTCCACCCAGGGCTGGCTGTCCAGCGGCAGTCGGTGGCCCATGGGTGAGCCGCCCGGAATCAGATAGCAGCGCTCACTGCGCAGGAACCAGGGTCCGGTCTCCCAGGCCTTCTCCTTTTCGGAAACACGCAGTGGCAGCACGTAGCCGACGGGCTTATCCAGCCCCCGGCTGAAAATTTGCTGAAGCTGCTTCCGTTCCAGGGCATTGTCGAGCCTGGCATCGAAGGGATCGACGTTGACCGGCAGCCGTCGTTCCCGCCACAGGTAATAAAAGACATCCTCGAACCCAGGGAACAGGTGCTTTTCATCGACACCCAGTTCCCTCGCCAGGGCCCCCAAAAACCGGTGAGCATCTTCCGGGCTTGCCTTGCCTTCAGTACGCTCGTCCGCCAGCCACCGTTCATCCTGCCAGATTGGTTCACCATCCTTGCGCCAGAAACAGTTCAGGGACCACCGTGGCAGCGGCTCGCCCGGGTACCACTTGCCCTGGCCAAAGTGCACCAGCCCACCGGCTCCATACCGGTCCCGCATCCGATGGTAGAGCTCGATGGCCTTTTTCCGCTTGGTGGGGCCCATCGCCTCGGTGTTCCACTCCGGCTCATCACGGTCGTGATTGGCCACGAAGGTGGGTTCACCGCCCTGGGTCAAGCGCACATCCAGCTCGGTCAGGCGTTCGTCCACCTCATGCCCCAGATCCACAATGCGTTGCCACTGCTCCTCGGTGTAGGGTTTAGTCACCCGCGGCGCTTCCCAGATGCGCTGGACGCTCATCTGATGCTCAAATTCGACCTCGCAGTCTTCCACCATGCCGGAAATGGGCGCCGCCGAGGACGGATCCGGGCTGCAGGCCAGCGGAATATGCCCTTCACCGGCAAACAGGCCAGACGTCGGATCCAGTCCCACCCAACCGGCGCCGGGCAGGAAGACCTCGCACCAGGCGTGCAGGTCAGTGAAGTCTTCCTCCGCGCCCGAGGGACCATCCAGGGCTTTCAGGTCTGCCTTGAGCTGAATCAGGTAGCCAGAGACGAACCGCGCCGCCAGGCCCAGGTGCCGGAGAGTCTGGACCAGCAACCAGGTGGAATCCCGACAGGATCCGGACCCTTTTTTCAGGGTCTCTTCCGGCGTCTGTACGCCCGGCTCCATCCGGATCAGATAATCGATCCGGTTGGCAAGCCGCTGGTTTACGCCCACCAGGAAATCGACGCTGGGCGTTTCCTTGCGGTCTATGGTGGCCATCCACTTCCGGAATTCCGGTGTTTCCGGCAGTTTCTGCAAGTAAGGCGCCAGCTCCGCCGTCTGCCATTCCTCATAGTCGAAGGGAATGGTCTCCGCCCGGGGTTCCAGAAAGAAATCGAAAGGGTTGATCACGGCCATCTCGGCAACCAGGTCCACCGTGATTTTCAGCTCGTCGGTCTTTTCCGGAAACACCAGCCGGGCCAGATAGTTGGCCTGCGGGTCCTGTTGCCAGTTCAGGAAGTGACCTTCGGGCTCAACCTTCAGCGAGTAACTGAGAATCCGGGTGCGCGCATGTGGACAGGGTCGCAAACGAACAATCTGAGGGCCCAGGGTAATCGGGCGCTCGTAGCGATAATGGGTGGTATGACTCAGGGCAACGTGAATCGACATGGAACCTATCTCGCAGGCGAATAGTGTTGGGAGTTTCAGGCTGTCTCGTAGACAGGAAACCAGGTCTCTGCAATGTCGTCGTGAAGTTCACCGATCTCCAGCTGCAGGTTCTCCAGGAACAGGATCACGTCCTCCTTGCGGATCAACGCATCCACGTCGCCTTCACGGGTGTGACGGACCGCCTGCAGCGCCGTGCGTAGCGGAATCTCGTTCCTGGGCAGGCGACCGAGGGCACCGGCCACTTCGCTGAGACTGTGTAGCACCGAGCGCGGGAAGGGTTCGTTCTGCAACAGGAAGCGAATCACCAGAGGCCCGCTGACCTTGCGCCGCACGTTGTGGCGGTACATCTGGAAGGCACTCTGGTAGCGCAGAACGCTCGTCCACAATAGCCCGCCGTAGGTTTCCGTGCCGTCCCAGCCATCGAGGAACTGCAGAGCTCCCACTTCAATCTGACGGGTGGCCATGTCGGCCCGCTCAAGGTTGCGACCCACCCGGATGAAGTCGTAGCCCTCGTCGTGACTCATACACCCGGCCAGCAAACCATTGAGCATCTGGCAGCGGCCGACGATCTCGTTCAGGAAATCGTATCGCGCGCGTTTCCCCACCCCCTGGTCGATGTACTCCTGGATGTAACGATATAGTTCATTGATGACTTCCCAGGCGTCGGTCGGTACCTGGTCCCGGGTGGTGCGAACATTCTCCCGGGCAGCCTTGATGCAGGAGGCGATGGAGCTCGGGTTGTAACTGTCGGCCATCAGAAACTTCACACAGTTGCGCTCATCGGCCTTCTGGTGGTGCTGGTCAAACAGCGCACCCATGCCCGTCACCGCCACCAGTCCCTTCCAGGACAGCTGGGTCTCCCGGGGCATATCCAGTGCCAGGGAATTGAAAGCCATGATCATCCGGGCATTGTTCTCGGCCCGCTCAAGGTATCGGGCCATCCAGTACAGTCTTTCCGCTACACGTGACAGCACATCAATTCTCCTCGTCCACGATCCAGGTATCCTTGCTTCCACCGCCCTGGGAAGAATTCACCACCAGGGAGCCCTTGCGCATCGCCACCCGCGTGAGCCCGCCGGCGGTAACGTAGGTTCGCACGCCCTGCAGCACGAAGGGCCGCAGATCCAGGTGCCTCGGCGCCAAACCCTCGTCGCACAGCGTGGGAGCGACAGACAGACTCAACGTGGGCTGGGCGATGTAGTTGCGTGGGTTCTTCTTGATCAGACGGGCAAATTCGGTGCGCTGCTTCTTGGTGGAATGCGGCCCCACCAGCATGCCGTAACCACCGGACTCATTCGCCGGTTTGACCACCAGCTCGTCCAGGTGCTCGAGCACATACTCCTGGTCCTGCTTGTTCACACACATATAGGTGGGCACGTTCGGGATGATCGGCTCCTCATCGAGGTAATAGCGGATCATGTCCGGCACGAAGGCGTAGATCACCTTGTCATCGGCCACTCCGGCACCGGGCGCATTGGCCAGGCCAACCTTGCCATTGCGCCAGGCTCGCATCAGGCCCGGCACGCCCAGGGTAGAGTCTGCCCGAAAGACTTCCGGGTCCAGAAAGTCGTCATCAATGCGCCGGTAGATCACGTCCACGCGCTCCAGGCCTTCTACTGTGCGCATGTACACGCAATCGTCTTCACCAACGACGAGATCAGCCCCCTCCACCAGCTCGGCACCCATGCGTTGCGCCAGGAACGAGTGCTCGAAATAGGCCGAATTGAAAATCCCCGGAGTGAGTACCGCAATTCTTGGATGATCCTGGGGCCTTGGAGAAATCGACGCCAGCATGTCGAACAGCTGGTTGGTGTAGTCATCCACCGGCAGGATACTGTTGTTGTCGAACAGTTCCGGGAACACCCGCTTGGTCAGTTGGCGATTCTCCAGCATGTAGGAAACACCGGAAGGAACCCGCAGGTTGTCCTCAAGAACATATACCTTTCCGTCCTTGTCCCTCACCAGATCCGATCCGCAAATGTGGGCCCAGACCCCCAGTGGCGGCGTAAAACCACGGCACTGCTCGCGGAAGTTTTTGGAGTTGGCGAACACGTACTTGGGAATGACCTTGTCTTTGACGATATTCTGGTCGTTGTAGATATCGTTAATGAACATGTTGAGGGCCGTCAGGCGCTGGGCCAGCCCTTGTTCAATGTTTTCCCACTCCCGGAGCGAGATCACCCGGGGAATGATATCGAAAGGCCAGGCCCGGTCGATATTCTCGCCCTCGCTGTAGATGGTGAAACTGATCCCCATCTCCAGTATCGCCAGTTCGGCAGCCTGCTGGCGCGCCTGGATCTCCTCGGACCCGAGATTGCCCAGGTAGTCGGTAATCGCCGTCGCGGCTCGTCTGGGCTTCCCTTTGGCAGCGATCAGCTCATCGTAGAAGTCGTTGGGATCGTAGTTTTTCCAGTCAATCGCTTTGTTCTTTTTCATTCGGGATCCTTTCATTAACGTCCGTGAGCGATCTGGTGCACCAGACGGAGCTTCTCCACCACCGCAGGCGCCAGCACAAAGGGGTAGGCGTCGTCGTGCCCCATGCTTCGGTTCAGGCTGTTGAGCGCAAGCGTCAAAGGCAACCAATGCCTGATCAGCGCATCGAAATCACCGGTCTGGCAGGGGTCGAAGGCAGGGCCTGTTTCGCCGCTTGTTTCCTCGGGCTGCAAGGTATTCACACGCAGACCGAGCTGCCAGGCGGTTTCCAATGTATCCACCATATGCAGATAATGTGCCCAGGTCTCTGCCCAGTCCTCCCAGGCATGGCTGCTGGCATAGGCGCTGATGTATCGGCTTTGCCAGTCAGAGGACGGGCCGTATTGGTAATGCTGGTCCAGCGCTTGCCTGTAGTCCCTGGTCTCATCACCAAAAAGGTCCCGGAATTTGCCAAGCCACGGGCTACTCCGGACAAGCAGATCCCAGTAATAGTGTCCGGACTCATGGCGAAAATGCCCTAAAACAGTGCGATACGGCTCGGCCATCTGGTTGCGCATCCGCTCGCGTTCCACCGGGTCTGCTTCGGCAATGTTGATGGTAATGACGCCATTGGCATGGCCTGTCGTTACTTTTTCACGCTCGTCAAACATAGCCGGCTGATCGGCCAGAAAATCGAATGCCAGCCCAAGCTGATCTTCGTTCCGGGGTTCGCACGGGAGTCCCAGGCGCAATACGGAATACACAAGCCGCCGTTTCTCTTTTTCGAGACGACGCCAGAGGTCATTGTTCTTCTCGATGCTGAGATCCGGGATTGTGCGATTCAGGCGACAGGCAACACAGAAGGTATGCGGATCGGTTTTGGGGATCAGCCAGTTACAGGCTCGCTGATTCTGATAGTTGTCACACAACCGGTAGAGATCACCACGTGCGACCGTCGCCCAGGTGTTATCGCCTTCCGGCTCGATCGCCAGCAAATCCATGACATCCGGGGCAAAGCCCAGGTCAGCTCCGCAATGGGTACAGCGACTGTTTTCAAAATAAAGCAGGTTGGCACATCGACCGCAGTGGAACAGCTTCATTGGAAGGCATCCTTGGCCATTACCGGCACGAGCATGCCTTCAAGTATTGGCCATCCAGGCCAAAACGCAAAAATCTGCCGTTAAGCAATACCAATCTTCGAAGCGACAACCCTTGCCGTTGGCATCCTGTTCTTTGTTGCAGCGATAAGTGCGGGGATCAACACGGGCGATGGGCTTTCAGCTCACCCATCAGAAAAAGCCCCCGGAGGTCGGGGGCTTCAAGACGGGTCTTACTTGACCTTCGGGTCCAGCTCGCCAGCCGCATAACGTTCGAACATCTGTTCGAGGTTCAGCGGCTTGATCTTGCTGGCCTGGCCGGCACAGCCGAAGGCTTCGTAGCGGGCGACACAGATATCGGTCATGGCAACCATGGTGGCCTTGAGGAATTTGCGCGGGTCAAATTCCGCCGGGTTCTGAGCCATGAAGCGACGAACAGCACCGGTAGAGGCCAGGCGCAGGTCGGTGTCGATGTTGACCTTGCGCACGCCGTGCTTGATACCTTCGACGATTTCTTCCACCGGTACACCGTAGGTTTCCGGGATCTCGCCACCGAATTCGTTGATCACTTTCAGCCACTCCTGAGGTACGGAGCTGGAGCCGTGCATAACCAGGTGGGTGTCCGGGATGCGGGCGTGGATGGCTTTGATCTGGTCGATGGCCAGGATGTCACCTGTAGGCGGACGGGTGAACTTGTAGGCGCCGTGGCTGGTGCCGATGGCGATAGCCAGAGCGTCGACCTGGGTTTTCTGCACGAAGTCAGCGGCTTCTTCCGGATCGGTCAGCATCTGGCTGTGATCCAGGGTGCCTTCGGCGCCAATGCCGTCTTCTTCACCGGCCTGGCCTGTTTCGAGGGAGCCCAGGCAGCCCAGCTCACCTTCTACGGAGACACCACAGGCGTGGGCCATTTCAACGGTACGACGGGTCACGTCGACGTTGTATTCGTAGCTGGTCGGCGTTTTGCCGTCTTCACCCAGGGAGCCGTCCATCATCACGGAGCTGAAGCCAAGCTGGATGGAGCGCTGGCATACGGCCGGGCTGGTGCCGTGGTCCTGGTGCATAACCACGGGGATGTGCGGCCATTCTTCGATGGCGGCCAGGATCAGGTGGCGCAGGAAAGGCGCACCGGCGTATTTGCGGGCACCGGCGGAGGCCTGGACAATGACCGGGGAGTCGGTTTTGTCGGCCGCTTCCATGATGGCGCGCATTTGTTCGAGATTGTTTACGTTAAAGGCTGGCACACCGTAACCATGCTCGGCGGCGTGGTCCAGAAGTTGCCGCAGCGAAATCAGGGCCATGGGTTGTCTCCTTCGTTGACGTTTTGAGGTTTGAATTCTGTTCGTTTTGGATTTTGGAGTGGCGTCTTAATTACCACGCTCTTCCAGCACGGCTACTGCCGGCAGGGTTTTGCCTTCCACGAATTCGAGGAACGCGCCGCCGCCGGTGGAGATGTAGGAAATCTTGTCAGCTACGCCGTATTTGTCAACGGCAGCGACGGTGTCGCCGCCACCGGCCAGGGAGAAGGCGTCGCTTTCGGCGATGGCCTGGGCGAGTGCCTTGGTGCCGTTACCGAACTGGTCGAATTCGAACACGCCAACCGGGCCGTTCCACAGGATGGTTTTGGCGTTTTTCAGCAGTTCAGCGAACTGGCCGGCGGTTTCCGGGCCTACGTCGAGGATCATGTCTTCGTCGCTGACGTCGGAGATGTTTTTGGTCGTCGCCGTGGCGGTTTCAGCGAATTCGCTGGCGACCACCACGTCAACCGGCAGCGGGATTTCCACGCGGCTGGCGATGTCTTTGGCAGTGTCGATCAGGTCGTGTTCGCACAGGGACTTGCCTACCGGGTGGCCGGCTGCGGCCAGGAAGGTGTTGGCGATGCCGCCACCAACGATGATCTGGTCACACACTTTTTCCAGAGCGTTGAGCACGTCCAGCTTGGTGGAGACTTTCGAGCCACCAACGATGGCAACGACCGGCTTGGCTGGGTTATCCAGGGCTTTGCCGAGTGCTTCCAGCTCCGCTGCCAGCAGCGGGCCGGCGCAGGCTTCAGGGGCAAATCGGGCCACACCGTGGGTGGAGGCCTGGGCGCGGTGAGCGGTGCCGAAGGCGTCCATCACATAGATGTCGCACAGGGCGGCGTATTGCCTGGCCAGGTCCTCGTTGTCTTTCTTCTCGCCTTTGTTGAAGCGAACGTTTTCGAACAGCACTACTTCGCCGTCGGCCACTTCAACGCCGTCCAGATAATCCTTGATCAGGCGGACTTCCTGGCCCAGCAGGGTGCCCAGGTGTTCGGCAACCGGTTTCATGGAGGAGGCTTCGTCGTACACGCCTTCTTCCGGGCGGCCCAGGTGGGACATCAACATGACTTTGGCACCGGCGTCTTTGGCGGCCTTGATGGTGGGCAGCGAGGCGCGGATGCGGGCGTCACTGGATACTTTGCCGTCTTTGACCGGGACGTTCAGGTCTTCACGAATCAGAACCCGCTTGCCGGCGAGGTTCAGGTCAGTCATTTTCTTGATGGCCATAATCAGGTTCCGTAGTTATGGGTTCAAAGGTGCAAATTCTAAGCCTAAGGCTGGAGCCTGACTCCCTTCGGGATCAGCCCCCACAATATTCTTCAGGTTTTGCTCAACCAGGTTCTGCTGACATCCAGCATGCGATTGGCAAAGCCCCACTCGTTGTCAAACCAGCACAACACTTTCACCATGGTGCCACCGGTGACTCGGGTCTGCCCGCCATCGACCACGCCGGAATGGGAATCATGGTTGAAGTCAGAACTGGCCAGCAGTTCATCGGTATAGCCGAGGATACCCTTCAATGAGCCAGCGGATGCACCGCACAGCAACTGATTCACTGTGGCTATGTCGGTCGGCTCACGCACGTTAACCACCATGTCTATGGCAGAGACATTCAGCGTTGGCACGCGCATGGCGACCGAGCTGAAACGGCCTTCCATATGAGGCAACAAGCGCTCGATACCGCGGGCCAGGCCAGTGTCTACGGGCACAATATTGTGCAGGGCACTTCGGGTACGGCGCAGGTCCTGATGGTGGTAGGCATCGATGACCGGCTGGTCGTTCATGGCGGCGTGAATCGTGGTGGTACTGCCCTGCTCTACGCCAAAGGCATCGTCCAGGACCTTGATGACCGGTACCAGGCAGTTGGTGGTGCAGGAGCCCGCAGCTACGATCACGTCCTGACCGTTCAGGTCCCCGTCGTTAATGCCGAAGACCACCGTGCGGTCGACATCCGGATCGCCCGGCTGGGAAAACAGCAGGCGCTGGGCACCGGCTTCAATATGCTTTTCCGCCGTGGCCCGGTCAGAATAGGCGCCGGAGCATTCCAGCACCAGATCCACATCCAGCAGTCGCCAGGGCAGTTCCTCGGGTTCAGGGTGACGCAATACGCGGATGTGGTCGCCGTTCACAACCAGGTTATCGCCATCCACGGCCACCTCACCGTGAAACCGCCCGTGGGTGGAGTCGTATTTGGTGAGGTGGGCAATGGTGTCGATATCCGACAACTCGTTGATCGCGACCACCTGCAGATGGTCGCGATAGCCGTGTTCATAAAGGGCCCGCAACACGCACTGGCCGATGCGGCCGTACCCGTTGATGGCAATTCGAAACGGCGTTGCGTTGGTCATCAGGCGTCCAGCAGTTCGTCAGCCACTTCCAGGATGTTGTCGACAGTAAAGCCGAACTCCTTGAACAACTCACCGGCCGGCGCAGATTCACCAAAGGTGGTCATGCCAACGATGCGACCGTCCAGGCCCACGTACTTGTACCAGTAGTCCGCAATGCTCGCTTCAATGGCGATGCGGTTGGTGACTTCCAGCGGCAACACCTGCTGTTTGTACTCGGCACTCTGGGCATCGAATACGTCAGTGGACGGCATGGATACAACACGCACCGCTTTGCCCTGCTCACGCAGCTTGGCAGCAGCGTCCTGGGCCAGGCCCACTTCGCCGCCGGTGGCGATGAGAATCAGCTCCGGAGTGCCTTCGCTGTCAGACAGGATGTAACCACCTTTGGCCACATTCGCCAGCTGCTCGGCATCACGCTGCTGGTGCGGCAGTCCCTGGCGGGAGAAAACCATGGCAGTCGGGCCATCCTTACGCTCCAGGGCCGCTTTCCAGGCCACCGCAGACTCCACGGTGTCGGCCGGGCGCCAGGTGCTCATGTTCGGGGTGGTGCGCAGGCTGGCCAGCTGTTCGATAGGCTGGTGGGTCGGGCCATCTTCACCCAGACCGATGGAATCGTGGGTAAAGACAAAGATCGAGCGCTGCTTCATCAGTGCGGCCATGCGCACGGCATTACGGCAGTATTCCATGAAGATCAGGAAGGTAGCGCCGTAGGGCACGAAGCCGCCGTGCAGAGCGATACCGTTCATGATGGCCGCCATGCCGAATTCGCGCACACCGTAATATATGTAGTTACCGGAGGCGTCTTCCTTGGTCACGCCTTTACAGCCCGACCAGATAGTCAGGTTGGAACCGGCCAGGTCGGCAGAGCCACCCATCAGCTCCGGCAGCAGCGGGCCGTAGGCGTTCAGGGAATTCTGGGACGCCTTACGGGAGGCAACGGTCTCGCCCTTGTCCTGGCATTCCTGGATATAGGCCTGGGCTTTTTCGGCGAAGTCTGCCGGCAGATCACCCGCCATGCGGCGTTTGAACTCGGCGGCCAGTTCCGGCTCGGCCTTCTCATAGGCCGCAAATTTCTCTTCCCAGGCACTCTGTGCAGCCTGGCCTTTTTCTTTGGCATCCCACGCGGCGTAGATCTCGGACGGCACCTCGAACGGGCCGTGCTGCCAGCCCAGGGCTTCGCGGGTCAGAGCGATTTCATCGTCACCCAGCGGGGCACCGTGACACTCTTCCTTGCCCTGCTTGTTGGGGGAACCGAAGCCGATAATGGTCTTGCAGCAAATAATGGTGGGCTGTGCGGTGTTAGCACGGGCAGCTTCAATGGCCGCACGGATGGCATCGGAATCGTGACCATCAACATTGGGGATAACCTGCCAGCCGTAGGACTCGAAACGCTTGGGCGTGTCGTCGGTGAACCAGCCTTCTACTTCACCATCAATGGAGATGCCGTTGTCATCATAGAAGAACACCAGTTTACCCAGGCCCAGGGTGCCGGCCAGAGAGGCGACTTCGTGGGAGATACCTTCCATCAGGCAGCCGTCGCCCAGGAACGCATAGGTGTAGTGGTCAACAATGTCGTGGCCCGGACGGTTGAACTGAGCAGCCAGTGCCTTCTCTGCGAGCGCGAAGCCAACAGCATTGGCGATGCCCTGCCCCAGCGGGCCGGTGGTGGTCTCGATGCCCGGGGTATAACCGTATTCCGGATGGCCCGGTGTTTTGGAGTGCAGCTGACGGAAGTTCTTCAGGTCATCAATGCTGACGTCGTACCCGCTCAGGTGCAGCAGGGAATACTGCAGCATGGAGCCATGGCCGTTAGACAGCACGAAGCGGTCACGGTTGGCCCAATGCGGGTTGGCCGGGTTGTGGCTGAGGTAATCGTTCCACAGCACCTCGGCGATATCCGCCATACCCATGGGCGCACCCGGGTGGCCGGATTTGGCTTTCTGAACCGCATCCATGCTCAGCGCGCGAATGGCGTTGGCGAGATCTTTACGGGACGGCATTGACAATTCTCCAGTGTTTTTCAGGAAAAGACTTCAAGCTGCAAATACTGCTCAAAAAGAAGGCGCGTATTTTCGCCGATTAGGGTATGCCGGGGCAAATCCATATGTAGTGGTTTTCCGATGAAGCCGGCACAAAATCACCAAACCGACTGATTTCACAGAACTCATAAATCTATATCAAAAAATTTTGATATGGCTATTGATCGACCAACCGAACGCCCCTACACTTGCCAACCATGACCTCACTCAATGCACATGCGAACGAATTGTCCTCTGTGGACGTACTGGCCCCGATCTTCAAGGCGAGCGGCGACCCCCTGCGCCTGGAAATCCTGCGGGTGCTGCGGCGGGACACCTTCGGTGTGCTGGAGCTGAGCCAGATGTTCGACATGCGCCAGTCCGGCATGAGCCATCACCTGAAAGTGATGCACAAGGCCGGCTTGCTGGAGCCCCAGCGGGAAGGCAATGCCATTTTCTATCGTCGCCCGCTGAATCTGGACAGTGACAAACTGGCCGACCAGGCGATCCGCCAGATTTTCGAAACCGTCGACAGGGTTGCCCTGCCCCGGCACCTGAATGAAAAGATTGAAGCCATACGAGAGCAGCGGGCGGGACAGTCCCAGGCCTTTTTCTCCCGGCACTCCGAACAATTCCGGGAACAGCAGGAACTGATTGCAGCCTTTGACCTGTACGCCGAGCCTACCGCGGAACTGATTCGCAAGCGTGCGGCGAGGCAGTCATGGCGGAGCGTTCTGGAAATCGGACCGGGTGAAGGCGGGTTCCTGCCGGTACTGTCGGAGCTGTTCCAGCATGTGGTTGGCCTGGACAACAGCAAGGACATGCTGGCCAAGGCGACGCGCACCTGCATAGAGGAACACCTGAACAACGTCGACCTGATCGAAGGCGTGACCGACACCCTGCTGGCGCGGGGCGACGCCTTTGACCTGATCGTAGCCAACATGGTGCTGCACCATGTGCCCAGCCCGGCGGACATTTTTCTGGACGCCGCAGCCCTGATGAACAGTGGCGGTTGTCTGGTCGTCAGTGATCTGTGCAGTCACGACCAGGACTGGGCCAAAGAAAACTGCGGCGACCTGTGGCTGGGCTTCGAGCCGGAAGAGCTGACTTCCTGGGCGGCCGACGCCGGGCTGACCGCCGGCGAACAGCTGTTTATAGGCCTGCGCAACGGGTTCCAGGTACAGGTAAGAGAATTCTGGAAGAGTACAGAAGCGGCGTAACCAATCGCCGTCACAGGAATATCAAAAACTTTTGATATGGGTGTAGGTAGTTTTACGTATGCCCTAACAACAACCAAGGCAGCCGGTAGGTCAAACAGGACGGAGCCGGTACGAATTTGCAATCGCTCAAGAGGAGCACACCTATGTCTGACTACAACATCTTCACCTCCGAAT
Organism: Marinobacter sp. RI1; assembly: GCF_041155085.1. Taxonomy (NCBI): domain Bacteria; kingdom Pseudomonadati; phylum Pseudomonadota; class Gammaproteobacteria; order Pseudomonadales; family Marinobacteraceae; genus Marinobacter; species Marinobacter sp. RI1. The sequence continues at coordinate 1,479,167 of NZ_AP031605.1, read as the reverse complement.
CGGTCTCCGAAGGCCATCCGGACAAACTGGCCGACCAGATTTCCGATGCGGTACTGGACGCCATCCTGACCGACGATCCGCACGCGCGCGTGGCCTGCGAAACCATGGTCAAGACCGGCGTGGCCATCGTCGGCGGTGAAATCACCACCAGCGCCTGGGTCGATCTGGAAGACCTGGTACGCGGTGTGATCAAAGACATCGGCTACACCTCCTCTGAAGTAGGCTACGACGGCGACACCTGTGGTGTGATCAACATCATCGGCAAACAGTCCGTCGACATCGCCCAGGGCGTTGACCGCCAGAAGCCGGAAGACCAGGGCGCAGGCGACCAGGGACTGATGTTCGGCTACGCCAGCAACGAAACCGACGTGCTGATGCCGGCGCCGATCACCTTCTCCCACCGCCTGGTTCAGCGCCAGGCCGAAGCCCGCAAGAGCGGCCTGCTGCCGTGGCTGCGTCCGGACGCCAAGAGCCAGGTCACCTGCCGCTACGAGAACGGCAAGGTTGTGGGTATCGATGCTGTGGTTCTGTCTACCCAGCACGACCCCGACGTCACCCAGGCCGACCTGAAAGAAGCGGTGATGGAGCTGATCGTCAAGCACACCCTGCCGGCTGACCTGCTGCACAAAGACACCCAGTTCCACATCAACCCGACCGGCAAGTTCGTGATCGGTGGCCCGGTGGGCGACTGTGGCCTGACTGGCCGCAAAATCATCGTAGACACCTACGGCGGCATGGCCCGTCACGGTGGTGGCGCCTTTTCCGGCAAAGACCCCTCGAAGGTTGACCGTTCTGCTGCCTACGCCGGACGTTACGTCGCCAAGAACATCGTCGCCGCCGGGCTGGCCGAGAAGTGCGAGATTCAGGTGTCCTACGCCATCGGTGTAGCTCAGCCGACCTCCATTTCCCTGAACACCTTTGGCACCGGCAAGATCAGCGACGACAAGATCATCGACCTGGTTCGCGCGCACTTCGACCTGCGTCCGTACGCGATCACCAACATGCTCGACCTGCTGCACCCGATGTACCGGGCCACCGCAGCTTACGGCCACTTCGGCCGTGATCCGTACGAGATGACCGTCGGTGGCAAGACCTTCACCGCGTTCCCGTGGGAGAAAACTGACCGTGCGGCAGCCCTGAAAGACGCTGCGGGCATCTGAACAGACCATTCCGGATAACTGGGCGTATTCCATTTCACCGAATACGCCCAAACCAAACTGACAGGAGAACACCATGAGCACTCCGGCCGAAAAACTGAACGACTTCCAGGACTACAAAGTCCGCGACATCACCCTCGCCGACTGGGGCCGCAAGGAAATCAAGATCGCCGAAGGCGAAATGCCCGCCCTGATGAAACTGCGCGAGAAGTACAAAGCGGAACAGCCGCTGAAAGGCGCCAACATCATGGGCTGCATCCACATGACCATCCAGACCGCCGTGCTGATCGAAACCCTGGTCGAACTGGGCGCCAACGTACGCTGGTCCTCGTGCAACATCTTCTCCACTCAGGATCAGGCCGCAGCCGCCATCGCTGCGCAAGGGATCCCGGTGTTTGCCTGGAAAGGTGAAACTGACGAAGAATACGAGTGGTGCCTGCACAAGACCGTCGGTGCGGACGTAGACGACTGGGAGCCGAACATGATCCTGGACGACGGCGGCGACCTGACCGAGCTGCTGCACAAGGAATACCCGCAGGTGATCGCCAAGTGCCACGGCGTAACCGAAGAAACCACTACCGGCGTGCACCGCCTGCAGGAAATGCTGCGTGACGGTACCCTGAAGATCCCGGCGATTAACGTCAACGACTCGGTGACCAAATCCAAGAACGACAACAAGTACGGTTGTCGTCACAGCCTGAATGATGCCATCAAGCGTGCCACCGACCACCTGCTGTCTGGCAAGAAAGCGCTGGTCATCGGCTACGGCGACGTAGGTAAGGGTTCCGCCCTGTCCCTGCGTCAGGAAGGCATGATCGTCAAAGTCACCGAAGCAGATCCGATCTGTGCCATGCAGGCCTGCATGGACGGTTTTGAAGTTGTGTCCCCATATATTGACGGCGTGAACACCGGCACCGAGCAGGGCATCAACAAGGATCTGCTGGCCAACACCGACCTGCTGGTAACCACCACCGGTAACGTCAACGTGTGCGATGCCAACATGCTGAAAGCGCTGAAGAGCGGCGCCGTGGTATGCAACATCGGGCACTTCGATAACGAAATCGATACCGCCTACATGCGCAAGAACTGGGAGTGGGACGAGGTCAAGCCGCAGGTGCACGTGATCTACCGCGACAAGGCCAGCAACGACCACCTGATCCTGCTGTCGGAAGGCCGCCTGGTGAACCTGGGCAACGCCACCGGTCACCCGTCCCGTATCATGGACGGCTCCTTTGCCAACCAGGTGCTGGCACAGATGTATCTGTTCGAGCGCAAGTTTGCCGACCTGCCGGAAGATTCCAAGGCCAAGGGCGTTTACGTACAGGTTCTGCCCAAGCAGCTGGACGAGGAAGTGGCCCGCGCCATGGTGGAAGGCTTTGGTGGCGTGATCACCAAGATGACTCCAGACCAGGCGAAATACATCGGTGTACCGGTCGAAGGCCCGTACAAGCCGGAAAGCTACAGGTACTAATCGGACACAAACATGGAATCCCAGAAGCAATTCAAACGCCGCTTCAGTTTCGAGTTTTTCCCGCCCAAGACCGATCAGGGCAAGGAGAAGCTGCAAGCGGTGCGTAACCAGCTGGCCGAGGTGAACCCGGATTTCTTCTCGGTCACCTTCGGGGCGGGCGGTTCCACCCGGGACCGCACCATCGAGACTGTGCTGAACCTGCACCAGCAGGGCATCTCCACGGCACCGCACCTCTCCTGCGTGGGCGGTACCCGGGAAGAAATCGGCGAGCTGCTGGATGTGTATAAAGAGAACGGCATCAACCGGATCGTTGCCCTGCGCGGCGATATGCCATCGGGTATGGGCGCTTCCGGTGAACTGCGCTACGCCAACGAACTGGTGGAATTTATCCGGCAGCACAGCGGCGATCACTTCAATCTGGAAGTGGCTGCTTACCCGGAGTTTCACCCTCAGGCCCGCAACGCCGAAGAAGACCTGAAGAACTTCGCACGGAAAGTACAGGCCGGTGCCAACAGCGCCATCACCCAGTACTTCTTTAATGCTGACAGCTACTTCTACTTCATCGACCGTCTGGAGCAGATGGGCGTCACCATTCCGGTGGTACCGGGCATCATGCCCATCGTCAACTTCTCCAGCCTGGTGCGGTTCTCGGACATGTGCGGCGCGGAGATCCCGCGCTGGATCCGCAAGCAGCTGGAAGCCTACGGTGACGACACGGACAGCATCCGCAAGTTCGGTGAGGAAGTGGTCACTGAAATGTGCCAAAAACTGCTCAAGGCCGGGGCTCCAGGGTTGCACTTCTATACTCTGAACCAGGCTGAACCCAGCCTTTCCATCTGGAAGAATCTGGGCATCAGCGACCGGGAGAAAATCGCGTTCTGACACGCCTTCCCGGCCGCTGCAGAGAGGGGCTCCGGCCCCTCTTTCCTTTCATAACCGCCTGATTTCCTGCAAATCCTGTCTCCATAGTCTAAACTGTATCTGATGCATCCCCATCAACGCTCCCTGTGATGCACGGCCACAAAGAGTGCTTTCACAGACTGCCTTACCGGGCAGACGGGGCATAAAAAACAGAAAGGAGAAAGCATGAGCACGAAATGGCTGAAAACACTGGGTGCTGGCCTGGCACTGTCTGTAGCCGCAACCTCAGTCAGCGCAGAGACCCTGCGCGTGGTCACCGACCCAAGCTTCGTCCCGTTTGAAATGATGGACCAGGAAACCGGAGAAATGATCGGTTTCGATATGGAGATCATTGCCGAAGTCGCCGAACGTGCAGGCTTTGATTACGACCTCAACACCATGGACTTCAACGGCATTATCCCGGCCTTGCAAACCGGCAACGTGGATATTGCCATCGCCGGCATCACCATTACCGATGAACGCGAGGAAATCGTCGATTTCTCCGATCCTTACTACGATTCCGGTCTGCGTATCCTGGTGAGCCAGAACAACGGCGACGTTGATGAAATGTCGGACCTGGAAGGCATGAAAGTCGGCACCAAGATTGGCAGCACCAGCTATGACTTCCTGATGAAAAGCCTGGACGACAACGACGGTGTAACGCCGTACCCCGGCAGCTCGGACATGTACATGGCGCTGATGTCCGGTGCCGTTGATGCGGTTTTCTACGATGCCCCAAATGTTGGCTACTTCGCCAGCACCCGCGGCAAAGGCAAGGTCAAGACCGTCGGCCCCCTGTATGAAGGCCAGCAGTACGGTATTGCCCTGAAAAACGGCAGTAAATGGGTCGGCCCGGTTAACGAGGCCCTGGCAGAAATCAAGGAAGACGGCACCTACAAGACCATTTATGAAAAATGGTTCGGCCCCATGCCTGAAGACAAGTAACCCGCCACTCGAACCGGCCGGGGCACACAATGCCCTGGCCGATTCCTCCCAACCCAACGGAGAAACACACTGTGGAATTCCAGTTTCAGTTTGACTGGCAGGCGGCCATCAATTCCATTCCCTACCTGGCCAAGGGTATTCCCTACACCCTGATGATTTCCTTCGGTGGCCTGGCCATCGGTTTTGTTCTGGGCATCGTGTTCGGCCTGCTCAGCATCAACAAGAATTGGTTCTTGCGCTGGCCCGCCACTGCCTACATCGAGATTTTCCGCGGCACCCCCATCCTGGTACAGGTGCTGTTTATCTTCTACGGCCTGCCCGACCTGGTTGGCGGCCCGATCGACCCGCTGACAGCCGGTATTGCCGCGATCGCCCTAAACTCCGGTGCCTATATCTCCGAAGTCGTCCGTGGTGGCGTGCAGTCCATTGACAAAGGCCAGACCGAAGCCGGTCTGTCTCTGGGCCTGTCACGCTCCCAGACTTTCTGGAACATTGTCTGGCCCCAGGCCTTCCGACGCATGATTCCGCCTTTGGGCAACCAGGCCATCGTCAGCATCAAGGACACCTCACTGTTCTCGGTCATCGGCGTGGGCGAACTGGTACGCCAGGGCCAGGTGTACATTGCCAATACCTTCACCGCATTCGAGGTGTATTTTGTGGTGGCCATCATGTACCTGGCCATTACGCTGTCCCTGTCACTGATCCTGCGGCTGCTTGAGCGCCGTGGTGTCGCGTCTGCCTGAAGGAGCCCGAGCAATGACACAGATTGTAAAAATGAAGGGCATGAACAAATACTTCGGCAAATTGCATGTCCTCAAGGATATCGACCTGACCGTGGAACAGGGTGAAGTGGTGGTGATCATAGGCGCCAGTGGCTCCGGCAAATCCACCCTGATTCGCTGCGTGAATGGCCTGGAAGAATACGAATCCGGTTCGCTTGAGGTGGATAACCACCCTCTGGCCCCGAAAGGGGGGAATCAGAACAGCCTGGCGGAAATCCGCAAGGAAGTGGGCATGGTGTTCCAGCAGTTCAACCTGTTCCCGCACCTGACGGTGAAAAAGAACATCATGCTGGCGCCCATGAAGGTGAAAAGAACGGCCGAAGTGGTTGCCAACGCCACCGCCGAACGCCTGCTGGAACGTGTAGGCATCGGCAACCAGGCCGATAAATACCCCAGCCAGCTATCCGGCGGCCAGCAACAGCGGGTGGCCATCGCCCGGGCTCTGGCCATGGAACCCAGGCTGATGCTGTTCGACGAACCCACGTCAGCGCTGGACCCGGAAATGATCGGGGAAGTACTGGATGTCATGAGGGAGCTGGCCAGAGAAGGTATGACCATGATGGTCGTCACCCATGAAATGGGCTTCGCCCGCGAGGTGGCCGACCGGGTGATTTACATTCACGAAGGCCAGATTGTCGAGGAAGGCAAACCCGACGAGGTGTTCGATAACCCTCAGAATGAGCGCACCCAGGCATTCCTGTCCCGGGTACTGGCTCACTGACCCTCGCGTTTAAAGCAACTGGCGGATGACGTCATACTCACGTTCAATCTTGGCGTGGGAGTCATCCGCCAGAAACTTCGCAATCTTCCGGCCCAGAAACGGCACCTCGCACAGCACCGACAGGCTCACGTAGTTGATACAACGGTCGCCGTTGCCCAACAGCCGCATCGCGCCCTTGATCTTCGCCGGCACGCCGTCAATGCGCACCCGAAACTCGCAGTGCCACTCGTCATCGTCTTTGCGGAACCAGTGCTCTTCCTGCCGCACCCGGTTCCATTCCCGGTGAAAACCGGAAAGCACACCCGGCACCGGTGCCGAGGCGGTCATTTCCCGCTCGATCACCAGTTTGGCCGACATTTCGTCCTTTTTCAGCTCGGTCACCTTGAGATTGCGGGCACCCAGTTGCTCGTTTTTGTTGCGAATATGCGCCTCATCGAAGAAACGCTCGATCACCTGATCAAGCCCCCGCTCGTAGGGGTGCTCCAGATTGAGTTCCATGATTACCTCCGAACCTGTCTTACCCCTATTGTTGCGGTCGCCCGGCGTGGCAACATTGGCCGGGCGGGCAAGCAAACCGGGCAAGCAAGCCAGACCGATTGGTTCACATTCTGGCGCTGTTAAGCGATGGCCCGGGCAAGTATCATGTGAGGATTTTAACAAACCGAACAAACGGCCCGGGAGCTGACAGGAGACTACAATGCGCAATGCCGATCTGGTCGCACGGGATCTTAAATCCGTGTGGCACCCGTGCACCCAGATGAAAGACCACGAAACCCTGCCCCTGATCCCCATCAAACGGGGCGAAGGTGTCTGGCTGGAGGACTTTGAGGGCAACCGCTACATCGACGCCGTCAGCTCCTGGTGGGTTAACCTGTTCGGCCACGCCAATCCGCGCATCAACTCCGCCATTCAGGAACAGATCGGTCAGCTCGAACATGTGATTCTGGCCGGTTTCAGTCATGAGCCAGTGGTTAATCTGTCGGAGCGGCTGATCGAGGTAACGCCGGAAGGCCTGAACAAGTGTTTCTATGCCGACAATGGTTCCTCGGCCATCGAAGCCGCTCTGAAGATGAGTTACCACTACTGGAAAAACCACGGCAAACCGGGCAAAAAGAACTTCGTTAACCTCAGCAACAGCTACCATGGCGAAACCCTGGGCGCGCTGGCCCTGGGCGACGTGGCCCTGTACAAGGACACCTACCAGCCGCTGCTGATGGAAGTGCTGACCGCCCCCTCACCGGACGCCTACAACAAAGAGCCGGGCGAAACCGATGAAGAGTACGCCCTGCGCCAGTTCGAGGCCATGGACAAACTGCTGGCCGAGAAACACGACGAAATCTGCGCTGTGGTGGTGGAGCCGTTGATCCAGTGCGCCGGTGGCATGCGCATGCACCACCCGGTTTACCACACCAAACTGCGGGAAGCCTGCGACCGTTACGGGGTGCACCTGATCGCGGATGAAATTGCCGTCGGCTTTGGCCGCACCGGTACGCTGTTCGCCTGTGAACAGTCTGGTATCACCCCCGATTTCATGTGCCTGTCCAAAGGCCTGACCGCCGGCTACCTGCCGTTGTCCGTGGTGCTCACCACCGACAACGTCTACAACGCCTTTTACGACGACTACGAAACCATGCGCGCCTTCCTGCACAGCCACAGCTACACCGGCAACCCCATCGGCTGCGCCGTCGCCCTGGCCACGCTCGACATTTTCCGGGATGAGAACGTCATCGAAAACAACCGCCAGCTGTCCCGCTGTATGGCCGAGTCCGTTGCCCATCTGGCCGACCACCCGAACGTGGGCGACATCCGCCAGCACGGCATGACCATGGCCATTGAAATGGTTAAAGACAAAGCCAGCAAAACCCCGTTCCCCTGGCAGGAGCGCCGTGGCATCAGAGTGTATAAGCATTCACTCACCCGCCAGGCCTTGCTGCGCCCCCTGGGTAACGTGCTGTACTTCATGCCGCCCTACGTGATCACCGAAGAACAGATTCGCCATCTGGCTCAGGTGGCCACCGAAGGCATCGAAATCGCGGTCAAGGACTGAGAACCGCCGCCATGAGAATCCCACGCATCTTCACCGACAGCCCCCTGGCTGTCGGCGGCCAGTGCCAGCTGGACGACAACGCCGCCAACCATGTGGGCCGGGTCCTGCGCATGCAGGCAGGCCAGGCACTTCTGCTTTTCAACGGTGACGGTCAGGACTATCACGCCACCATTACCGAAGCCGGAAAGAAACACGTGCAGGTGGCAGTCACGGAAGCCGCTGAAAACGAAACAGAATCTTCCCTCAGAGTAGTACTGGCACAGACCCTGTCCAAGGGCGACCGCATGGACTACGCCGTACAAAAAGCGGTGGAAATGGGCGTGAGCGAAATCGTGCCACTGACTACCGAACGCTGCGACGTCAAACTCAAAGGCGACCGGGAAGACAAGCGTCTTCGCCACTGGCAACAGGTTGCCATCAGCGCCGCCGAACAGTGCGGCCGTGCCAGGGTTCCGGAAATACAGCCGGTTATGACCGTGCAACAGTGGCTGGAACACGCCCGGGCCTGTGACTTGCGCCTGGTGCTACACCATCGCACCGAACGGTCCCTGAACACCCTCGAAAAGCCCTCCAGCATCGCCCTGATGATCGGCCCCGAAGGCGGCCTGACCGCTGAAGAAATTGCCCTGGCCGAGGACAACGGTTTTCTGCCCGTTGCCCTGGGCCCCCGGGTACTGCGCACCGAAACTGCACCCGTTGCCGCCATCGCCCTGTGTCAGTGGCTCTGGGGGGATATCGGCTCCTGAGACAGGCGGGTGACTATTCATGGCGTCACGTCCTGGCATCCCAGTCATTGACAGAGCTGTCGGTGCACAACATTATCTTGTCTGACAAAAAGTGGGCGGGAATGCCACCTTGTATGGGCGCCTGCACCCAAGAAAACAATTAAGAGCCCAGGATGATAAACCTACTTACCAATCCGGAATTTTGGCAATACCTCAGCATTCCCGTGATCGCCGCCCTCATCGGCTGGAGCACCAACTGGCTCGCCATCAAAATGACCTTCTACCCTCTGGAGTTCATCGGCAAGCCACCGCTTCTGGGCTGGCAGGGCATTATTCCCTCCAAAGCCCGCAAAATGGCCGCCAAAAGCGTGGATGCCACCATTTCCAAAATCGGTACCGTCCAGGAGATCTTCGAACAGATCGACCCAAAAGTCCTGGCCGCCCACATCATCTATACCGTCGACCCCCGCATCGAGGAATATGTCGACGAACTCATGCTGCGGGAATACCCCACCTTCTGGGAAAACCTGCCCGCCTCGGCCCGCAAAATGGTCTATGACCGGGTACGCAAATCCACCCCGCAACTGGTCGACAACCTGGTTGAAGACATCTCCGACAACATTGAAGACCTGCTCGACATCAAAGGCATGGTCATCGAGCGCCTGGCCCGGGATAAAAAGCTGCTCAACCGGATATTTCTGGAGTGCGGTGACGTGGAGTTCCGCTTCATCATCAATTCCGGCCTCTACTTCGGCTTTCTGTTCGGCATTATCCAGATGGGCGTGTGGTACCTGTACCCGGCCATCTGGGTACTACCCCTGTTTGGCCTCTTGGTGGGCTGGGCCACCAACTGGATTGCGCTGAATGTGATCTTCCGGCCCCTGCATGAACACAAGGTCGGCCCTCTGCGCATCCAGGGCCTGTTCCTCAAGCGCCAGCCAGAAGTGGCGGAATCCTTCTGTCACATCGTGACCCACGAGATACTGACCGTGGGCAACATCATCAACGCCATCCTCGAAGGACCCAAAGGTGACCGCGCCCGCAACATGGTGAAAAAACACATCAAACCACTGGTGGATGAAACCGCAGGCATGGGCAAGGCCCTGACCCAGATGGCGTTCGGTCCAACGGGTTTTGCCACCCTGAAAAACCAGGTGGGCGAAAAAGCCATCGCGATATCCCAGAGTTCCTTCAACAACCCCGTGTTCGAGCGAGACCGTGCCCGGGCGGTGGAGTCCATCATGGTGGAGCGGATGAATGCCCTGTCCTCGGAAGAATTCCAGGATCTGCTGCGCCCGTGCTTCCAGGAAGACGAGATCAAACTGATCCTGGTGGGCGCCTTCCTGGGTCTGGTGGCCGGTGTGTGCCAACTGGTCTTTGTCTTTGGCGAGTCCTTTTTCTGATCGTTGTCAGGGCTGTGCAGGGTTGCATTACGCTACTATACTGGCCAGATAACCAGTCCATTCTTTATACACGCTATGCGGAGGCAAGGGATGCCGGGCTTTTTTTCCTGGATATCAGGCCTGTTCAACAGCACTCAATCCGTCCCACAGGCTGCCTCCGAAACCCGGCTTTTTAATCCTTCCAGCACCAGCCAGCCCGGCAATAGCAACGATGAAGGCGACATTGTTGGCCAACTGGAAGACCACCTGTTCACCTGGCTGCTTGATGTGGAACCCGCGCGCCTTCGTGCCGGCACAGATAGTGGCGAAAAGGAACTGGCCGAGCTCGAGCGGCGCCTGCAAATGAACGAAATGGAAGAACTACCCAGGAAGCCTGGCAGTTTACCCATGCTGATGCGAGCACTGTCCAATGAAGCCACCGAACGCAAAGAGCTAACCCGCATCATTCTGAGTGACCCGTCACTGACCGACCAGTTGCTCCAGGTGGCCAACAGCCCCTACTTCCGCCCGAGTGAACACGTCATAGAATCCGTTGACCAGGCGGTGTTCGTGCTGGGTGTGGACGGCATCCGGAACGTGATTGCTGCAGCGGTTATGCGGCCTATGATGGCGGCCCGAAACAGCCGCGAGGCACTTTTCGCCCAACGATCCTGGCGCTGGGGCCTGACCTGCGCCCGAGCGGCGGAAATGATTGCCAAGATTCACCGGGACGACACCAGCGCCCACTTCATGGTTGGCCTGCTGCCAGCATTGGCGTACATCACCATTCGCAGGGAACTGGGGCGTATCTACCGCACCAGGGGCTCCGGCAGTGAACCGGAGCCGGCGTTGCTGAGATTGGCCCTGGCCCGCTATCAGTGGGCCACTTGTCAGCTACTGGCGAATGTCTGGACTCTGCCGCCCAAATACCATGCCTGGCTGTTATCGGCAGAACGACCGGCGCCGCGGCAGGCGCACTCGGCACTGACCGACGGCCTGCTTCTGGGCACCCGGGAGGTGCTGCGCCATGCCCGCCAGAGAAACCTGTCAGAAGAGAATCTGATTCGCATTGTGCACCTGTCCCCGGAGCAACTGGGTAGGGTACGTACCGTATTGCTCAGAATGCTCCAGGAAGGCAAAAGTTCACAGGTTCGGACCTGACGCCGGTGCTTTGACAGTGTCCGCCCCGGGCGGTATATCGGCATTCAGCAGGCTGGCAAAACTGACGTCATCGCTGGTGGGCGCCAGATCGATCAACTCCCGCGGCATGGCACCGGCTGGAAGACGATCCACCACCCGGTCTTCGTCCTTGCGCACAGCCCGCAGCACACTGCCGACCGTAATCAGATCCAGTGTTCGCCCTGGAACCAGCTGATCGCCATCTCGCCCCGCCAGATTCAGCAATCCGGCGCGGATCAGCTTGTCGCTGATCTTGCGGGTGACTTCGCCGGGAATCCGCAACTGCTGCTCCAGAGACTCCTGCTGAGGCGCCGGTTCACCGCGGCTGAACGGCTTGGCCACCATCCACATCAGGGCAAGCCCTACCCGCTCCTGCAATTCCGGCGCCAGCTGGACATTCCGGCGCTTGGCTACGGCCCCCGGGTTTTGCAGATAGAAAGCCAGACTGGCGCCAAGCAGCAGGATCATCCAGTTCAGATACGTCCAGATCAGCAGAATGATACCGACCGCAAAACCGGAGTAGATGGCCGCATACTTGGCCGAGCCGGCCACGAACGAGGCAAACAGCATGCCGCCAGCCTGCCAGGAAACGCCGGCCACCAGCCCGGCGATAAACGCGTAGCGCAGCTTCACCCGGGTGTTAGGGATAAAGATGTAAACAAAGGTGAACGCGCCCACCACCAGGAAAAATGGTGTAAATCGACTGGCAAGGACAATCAACGAACCAAACGGCTCGATGGCCATAAGATTCTGAGCGATTTCTGAAGAGAATATGGTGGCGGTTACCCCGATAGCCGAAACCATCAACAAGGGGCCGACCATGATGACGCTCAGATAGTTACTGAAACGCTGCGCCATGGAGCGCATTTCCGGCACCCGCCAGATCATGTTGAACGAGCGCTCGATTTTCTGAACCAGGGAAATGACGGTGTACACCAACAAGGCCAGACCCACCGAGCCCAACACACCGACTTTCATATTATCGACAAAGCCCAGGATTCGCTCAGCCACCTCCACACCCTGTGGGCCCATCGGCTGGAAGAACTGGTACAGGAATGGCTCCATGCGCTGGTGCACACCCAGCGCTTTCAGCACGGAAAAGCTCAGGGCGAGCAACGGCACAATGCTGAGCAACGTGGTGTAAACCAGGCTCATGGCGTGCAGTGTCAGCTGACCACTGATCACATCGCGGATCAGGGCATAAGCCGAGCGCCCGGATTTATACAGCCAGGTCCAGGGCCAGGTCTGCGGTGGGTTGGAATTGGACAGTATCCAGTCTTCAGCAGCCTGCAGCCGCTCTTTCATCTGGGTGGAAGCCACGTAACATCCTGCTTGTCAGTGTTTCTTCAAGCTTATCAGGCAGCTGTCAGTAAACAACCCGGAAACCGGGTATTTGTTGTACACCCGGACAAATCCTCCTGACGGCGGGCTTCCTTCACCCGACTTCAGGTAACTGACGCCAGATTACGCGCCGTAATCTCCACAATTCGCTGCCGCGCCTCCTGGCTCGCCCAGGCCGAGTGTGGGGTCAGAATCAGATTGGGAACATTGTCTGCCAGCAGCGGGTTACCATTGCGGGGAGGTTCTTCGGTCAACACATCAAAGCCTGCACCGGCAATGTCGCCATTCCGCAAGGCGTCAGCCAAAGCCGATTCATCAACCAAGCCGCCTCTACTGGTGTTGATCAGCAGTGCCGACGACTTCATTAAACCCAGTTCCCGGGCGCCAATCATGTTGCGGGTTTCTTCTGTCAGCAGGCAGTGCAGTGATAGCACGTCAGCCTGCACCAACAGTCCATCCAGCGGAATTCGAGGGTAGCCATCCACCTCGCCAGGCTCTTGGCCGGGCCGGCAGCCGAGGACGATGTTCATGCCAAACGCCTTTGCCCGTTCCGCCACACCCTGGCCAAGATTGCCGTAGCCGACAATGCCCAGAGTTTTGCCTTCCAGCTCCATAATCGGGTAGTCCATCAGGCAGAACATATCGCTTTTGGCCCACTGGCCGTTGCGGGCACCCCGGTTGTAATCCAGCAGCCGGGTGGCCAGTGCCAGGATGAGGGCCATGGTGTGCTGGGCCACGGTGGAACGGCCATAATTGGTAACGTTCGTTACCTTGATGTCGTGGGCCCTGGCCGCCTCCAGATCGATGTTATTGAGACCGGTTGCCACCACCGCGATGGTTTTCAGTTCCGGGCAGGCTTCAAAATGTTCACGGCCCAGCACAACCTTGTTCACCAGCACCGTATCAAAGCCCTGAATCCTTTGAATCACCTGCTCGGGGTTGGTGCGCGGGTGGCAGGTCAGTCCACCGGTCATGTTTTCAATGGGGCTCAGATCCACATCCTCGCCCAGTGTTGCGGCATCCAGAAAAACGGCTTTCATACTTTTCTCCTGACTCATCGACCCCACAGATTAAGGTAGACTGAGGAAAACGATCAATCTCCGGGAGGCTACCCATGGAACACGAATTCTGGCACGAACGCTGGGCAAAAGACCAAATCGGCTTCCACGAAGGCACGGTTAATCAGTACCTGCATGACAACTGGCCCGAACTGGCAGGCAACGGCACCGACGCCGTGTTCGTTCCCCTGTGCGGCAAAGCCCATGACATGTGGTGGCTGCACGATCGCGGGCATCCGATTATCGGCGTGGAGTTAAGCGAGGTTGCCTGCAAGGACTTTTTCGAAGAAGCGCAGGAGAAAGCCAGCGTTCACCCGGGCGAACCCTTTACCACCTTCCGCCATGACGACCTGCAGATCTGGTGTGGGGATTATTTCCAGCTGGTGCCGGACGACCTCAAACACATTCGCCTGGTGTACGACCGGGCTGCCCTGATCGCCCTGCCCCCGGAGATGCGCAAGAGCTATGTCAATCATCTCACCGCTATTATTCCGGACGACACCAGAATCCTGCTGATCACGCTGGATTACGACAGTTCGGAAATGCAGGGCCCTCCGTTCAACGTTACCGACGACGAAGTGTTCAGGCTCTACGGTGAGGATTATGAGATCAACCAGGTGCTGAAACGGGACATGGCCCGTGACAACCCGTTTGCCAAACGCCGGGGCCTGAGAAACGGCGCCACAGAGAGCGTATTTACCCTCGTCAAGAAATAACCTTCGCTCATGGGCGGTAAGTCCCTCGCTTACCGCCCGAAACATAATTTAATGAACCTAATTTGACTGCTCACTGTCCAACCCCCGAACTCTGAACTAAGCTCAGATTAAGCAGGCCGGAAACCTCCGGATAACGTATACCTGCTTAACACCATCCCATTCATTCCTTAACCAGACACACCGCCGGGACAGGCGGCGAAACAGCAACGGGGACATTGCGTGAATTTATAACAGGCAAGAGTAAGCGAGGGGCCATCTATGAGCATTCTGCAGCACTTCAAAGACCGGTATGAACAGACTCAGGAGGAGGAATACTCCCTTGAGGAATACCTGGAGATCTGCAAAAAGGACCCAACGGCATACGCCACCGCCGCGGAGCGGATGTTGATTGCCATCGGCGAACCAGAACTGATCGATACCTCCCGTGACCCCCGCCTGTCACGCATCTTCTCGAACAAAGTCATCAAGCGTTACCCCGAATTTGACGAGTTTTACGGCATGGAAGATGCCGTCGAAAACATCGTTTCGTTCTTCCGCCACGCAGCCCAGGGTCTGGAGGAGAAGAAGCAGATTCTCTACCTGCTCGGCCCCGTTGGCGGCGGTAAGTCTTCCCTGGCCGAGAAACTCAAGGCCTTGATGCAGAAGGTCCCCTTCTACGCCATCAAAGGTTCTCCGGTAAACGAAAGCCCGCTAGGCCTGTTCGACCCGGCCGAGGATGGCCCGATTCTGGAAGAGGAATACGGCATTCCCGGCCGCTACCTGAAAAACATCATGTCACCCTGGGCAGTCAAACGCCTGCATGAGTTTGGCGGCGACATCAGCCAGTTCCGGGTGGTTAAACGTTACCCCTCCGTGCTGGACCAGATCGGTGTATCCAAGACCGAGCCGGGCGACGACAACAACCAGGACATCTCGGCCCTGGTGGGCAAGGTCAACATCCGCATGCTGGAAGACTATTCCCAGGATGATCCGGATGCCTACAGCTTCAGCGGCGGCCTGTGCAAAGCCAACCAGGGGCTGATGGAGTTTGTGGAAATGTTCAAGGCACCGATCAAGGTGCTGCATCCGCTACTGACGGCCACCCAGGAAGGCAACTACAACACCACCGAGGGCATGGGCTCGGTGCCCTTCGACGGCGTGATCCTGGCCCACTCCAATGAATCCGAGTGGCAGACGTTCCGCAACAACAAGCACAACGAAGCCTTCCTGGACCGGGTGTACATCGTCAAGGTGCCCTACTGTGTGCGGGTCACTGAAGAGATTGAAATCTATCGCAAGCTGCTGAAGCACAGCTCACTGTCCGGAGCGCCCTGCGCACCCGACACTCTTGATATGCTGGCCCAGTTCTCGGTGTTGTCCCGGATCAAGGAGCCGGAAAACTCCAGCATCTTCTCCAAAATGAAGGTATACGACGGCCAGAGCATCAAGGACACCGACCCCAAGGCCAAGTCCATCCAGGAGTACCGGGATGCTGCCGGGGTGATGGAAGGCATGGACGGCCTGTCTACCCGCTTTGCCTTCAAGATCCTGTCAAAAGTATTCAATTTCGACACCACCGAGATTGCCGCCAACCCAGTTCACCTGCTCTATGTGCTGGAAAAGCAGATCGAACAGGAACAGTTCCAGCCGGAGTTGCAGGAAAAATACCTGCGCTTCATCAAGGAATACCTGGCGCCCCACTACGTCCAGTTCATCGGCAAGGAAATCCAGACGGCGTATCTGGAAAGCTACAGCGAGTACGGCCAGAACCTGTTCGACCGCTATGTCACCTATGCCGACTTCTGGATTCAGGATCAGGAGTTCCGGGACCCGGAAACCGGCGAGATTCTGGACCGTTCCTCCATCAACGACGAGCTGGAGAAAATCGAGAAACCAGCGGGCATTTCCAACCCCAAAGACTTCCGCAACGAAGTGGTTAACTTTGTGCTGCGGGCCCGGGCCAACAACGGTGGCAAGAACCCGTCCTGGCTCAGCTATGAGAAGCTGCGCAGCGTGATCGAGAAGAAGATGTTCTCGAACACCGAAGACCTGTTGCCGGTGATTTCCTTCAATCCGAAGGCCAGCCAGGAAGACCAGAAGAAGCACAAACAGTTTGTGGAACGCATGGTTGACCGTGGATACACGGAGAAACAGGTTCGCTTGCTTGCCGAGTGGTACCTGCGCGTCCGGAAATCCCATTAACGGCCAGCGGGAGCAGTACCATGGGTATGACCCACATTGTTGACCGGCGCCTGAACGGCAAGAACAAGAGCGCAGTGAACCGGGAACGGTTCCTGCGCCGTTACCGCCACCACATCAAGAAGGCGGTGTCGGATGCCGTGCAAAAGCGCTCCATCACCGATATCGAACGGGGCGAGAAAGTAAGCATTCCCGCCCGGGATATTGACGAACCTATCTTCCACCATGGCCACGGTGGCCGGCGAGAGGTGGTGCACCCCGGCAATCAGGAATGGGTGGCCGGGGACACCATCCCCAAACCCGAGAGCGGCGGTGGCCAGGGCCAGGGGCAAGGCCAGGCCAGCCCGGACGGAGAAGGCATGGATGAGTTCGCCTTTCAGATTACCCAGGAAGAGTTTCTCGACTTCCTGTTCGACGATCTGGAACTGCCCAATCTGGCCCGGAAAAAACTCAAGGACACCGAAGCCTTCAGTTATGTACGCTCGGGCTTCACCACCCAGGGAGTGCCCGCCAAGCTGGATGTGGTGCGTTCCCTTCGGGGCGCCCACGCCCGGCGTCTGGGCCTGGGCGGTGCGCGCAAGAAAAAGATCCGGGACCTGGAAAAACAGCTCGAGGCGTTGAAAAGTGCACCGAACGATCTCGATCCGGCCTTCAGCCATGAAGACCAGATCAAGGTGCTGGAAGAGGAAATCGCGCGGCTGAAAGCCAACGTCAAACGCATTCCCTTCATTGACGAGATCGACCTGCGCTACAGGCAACACCTGAAGCAGCCCAAACCCGCCACCAGTGCGGTCATGTTCTGTCTGATGGATGTATCCGGTTCCATGACCCAGATGCACAAGGACATCGCCAAACGCTTCTTTATCCTGCTGTATCTGTTCCTGAAGAAGAACTACAAGAAAATCGAAGTGGTGTTTATCCGCCACCACACCAGCGCCAAGGAAGTGGACGAAGAAGAGTTCTTCTACAGCCGGGAAACCGGGGGCACCATTGTCTCCAGCGCCCTTAAACTGATGCACCGGATTGTCGAAGCCCGATACTCGCCAGCGGAATGGAACATTTATGCCGCCCAGGCGTCCGACGGCGACAACTGGAACGACGACTCACCCATCTGCGGCAAACTGCTGTCTGAGCGAATCCTGCCGCTGGTTCAGTACTACTCCTACATCGAAATCACGCCCCAGGATCACCAGATGCTCTGGTACGAATACGAGAAAATCATGGAGCAGTTTCCCCAGAGCTTCGCCATGCAGCAGATTGCCGATCCTGGCGACATTTACCCGGTCTTCCGACAGTTGTTCGAGAGGAAAGCGGCATGAGCAGCCTGATTGATCGCCCGAACGCACCGGAGAGCGAACAACCCAAGGCAGGTAAGCCCATTTCCACCAGTTCGGAATGGACCTTCGAACTGATCCAGAAATACGACGAGGAAATTGCCAAATGCGCCGCCGAGTTCGGACTGGACACTTACCCGAACCAGGTTGAAGTGATTACCGCCGAGCAGATGATGGATGCCTACAGCTCCGTCGGCATGCCAGTGGGCTATCATCACTGGTCCTTCGGCAAGCAGTTTCTGCAAACCTCCAAGGGCTATCAGCGGGGCCAGATGGGGCTGGCCTATGAGATTGTGATCAATTCCAATCCCTGTATCGCCTACCTGATGGAAGAGAACACCCTGCCCATGCAGGCCCTGGTGATTGCCCACGCCAGCTATGGCCACAACTCGTTCTTCAAGGGCAATTATCTGTTCCGCACCTGGACAGACGCCAGTGCCATCATCGATTACCTGGTGTTTGCCCGGCATTATGTGTCGGAGTGCGAGGAGCGACACGGCGTGGATGCCGTGGAAGAGATTCTCGACTCCTGCCACGCACTGATGAACTACGGCGTTGACCGCTACAAGCGCCCTGCCCCGATTTCAGCCGCCGAGGAGGCCCGCCGGCAGAAGGAGCGGGAAGAATACGAACAACGCCGCATCAACGATCTGTGGCGAACCATCCCCAAAGCAGAGGACGACGGGGACCCGATTCGCCGCAGGCCCCGATATCCGGAGGAGCCTCAGGAAAACCTGTTGTACTTCATCGAGAAAAACGCGCCGTTGCTGGAAACCTGGCAGCGGGAACTGGTGCGCATCGTGCGCAAGCTGGCCCAGTATTTCTATCCACAACGCCAGACCCAGGTAATGAACGAAGGCTGGGCCACGTTCTGGCACTACACGCTGTTGCACCGGTTGTACGACAAGGGGCTGGTGAACGATGGCTTCATGCTGGAATTTCTGCAAAGCCACTCCGCCGTGGTATACCAGCCACCCTTCAACAGCCCATGGTATTCCGGCCTGAACCCCTACACCCTGGGTTTCTCCATCTTCACCGACCTTAGACGTATCTGTGAAAACCCTACCGATGAGGACCGGGAATGGTTCCCGGACATCGCCGGTACAGACTGGCTGGAAACCCTGCATTTCGCCATGCACAACTTCAAGGACGAGAGCTTTATCCAGCAGTTTCTCTCACCGAAGGTGATGCGTGATCTGAAGCTGTTCGCCATCGAAAGCGACGATCGGGAAGATCACTACACCGTCACCGCCATTCACGATGAGCCCGGTTATCGCGCGCTGCGGGAAAAGCTGGCCCGCCAATACAACCTCAGTTACCGGGAGCCGAACATTCAGGTATGGAGTGTGGATATTCGCGGTGATCGTTCGCTAACCCTGCGACACATCCCGGTAGACCGGGTGCCGCTGGGCAACGAAACGGATGAAGTGCTGCGGCACGTGCACCGGCTATGGGGCTTTGATGTGCACCTGGAAAGCGTGGATGAAGGTACGCTGGTGGAGGAGTATCACTGCCCGCCGCGGGCCTTGGACGATGAGTGAGATGGAAAGCGCACGCTGGCCTGTAACCCTCCGAGGGGAGATCGGGCCAGGGTCAGCGTGCCGCCATACAGTTCAGCCAGCTCTTTGACGATCGCCAGACCCAGACCGGAACCGGACCGGGTTTCATCCAGCCGGGTGCCCCGTGTCAGAGCCTGCTCGATATCGGCGTCAGACAGGCCAGGGCCGTCATCCTCCACCATCAGCGCCAGACCATCCGGCAAGCCTTCTACCCGAAATTTTACCTGACTTTCCGCCCAGTTGATGGCATTTTCCAGCAGATTGCCCGCAATTTCCTGTAAATCCTGTTGTTCAAGCCGAACCGCGCCCGTATCGCCCAGGTCGCTTTCGAGGGTAACGCCACGGCGTTGCGCGAGAGTATTGAGTGCCGACAGCACCGGCTCCAGGGTTTCACCAAGATCCACACGCCCCAGGGCGGCCGGTCCGGCCGCTGAAGCCCTGGCCAGATGATGACGCACGGCGTCATCGATGCGGTTCAGTTCGGTACGGAAAGGGGTTTTCTGTGCCGGCGGCAAACGATCACTCAGGGTGGTAAGCACAGACACCGGCGTTTTGAGGGCATGGGCCAGATTGCCCGCAGCCGTGCGCCCACGCTCAATCAGTATCTGATCCCGTTCAAGCACCTGATTCATGGCTTCGGAGAGCCGCGCAAGTTCTTCGGGCAGATCACTGGTCAGTGAACGGGTCTGGCCGGACTCCATGGCCCGGAGATCCCGCTCCAGGCGCCGAAGCGGTGCCAGGCCCCAGCGGATCTGCAACCCGATCATCACCAGCAACAGCGTACCGAGCGTGGTCAGCGAAACCACCAGCAATCGGTTGAAGCGCGCAACCTGGGCATCCAGCTCCCCCTGGTCAGCCGCCACAGACACCGACAACCAGCCCTCGAACGCCGGCAACTGAACATCCCGTTCCACTATCCGAAGAAGCTGGCCACGTGGCCCCGGGGCCTGGGCCCAGTCCGGCCCCCGGCCACTGATCTGCGGCAGTCGCTGATCCCACAATGACCGGGAGGTGATCACCCGCCCGCTGTTGTCGTTCACCTGCCAGTACCAGCCGGAATACACCCGCTCGAAGCGCGGATCGCCCAGTTGCGGGCCGGGGGTCAATTCACCGGTCTGAGGGTCAGACTCAATGCCGGCAATTACCACATTCAGGAACGATAACAGGCGCTCATCAAAGGACTGGCTCAGCGTCTGGCGAAAGTTCCAGGCCAATACGGTACCGGCCAGCGGCAACACCACCAGGACCAATACCAGAGCAGACACCAGCATCCGCAGCGCCACCGGCCAGCGGCGCAGACGTGTCAGCATCAGGATGGTTCTCCGTGGCCGTTCATACGGTAGCCCTGGCCACGGATGGTCTCGATAGCCTGGGCGCCGAGTTTGCGCCGCAACCGGCTGACCTGGACATCGATAACATTGGAATCCGGCTCCTGGTCGCCGTCATAGACATGTTCGGACAACTCGGTGCGGGACACGATTCTGGGCGCGGCGTGAATCAGATGCGATAACAGCCTGAACTCCTGGGCCGTGAGTGAAACCGGCATACCAGAGCGGGTGACCTGCCCGGCGTGGGTATCCAGAGCAATGTCACCCACGGTAATCACCGGGTGGGCGTGGCCGTGGGACCGGCGCACCAGGGCCCGCAGGCGGAACAGGATTTCCGCGGTTTCAAAGGGCTTGGTGACATAGTCATCGGCACCGGCCGAAAACCCCGCGGCTTTGTCGGACCAGCGCTCCCGGGCGGTCAGAATCAGCACTGGCAGATCAATGCCCCGTTCCCGCCAACCTGCCAACCATTGGGTACCATTACCATCCGGCAGCCCCAGATCCAGCACCACCGCATCATAACGTTCGGTACTCACCAGAAAGTCAGCCGTGCGGCCGTCATCGGCCACCTCCACCAGCAGCCCGGCATCCTGCAAGGCACTGGCCAGCCCTTGTGCCAGCGCAGCATCGTCCTCCACCAGAAGAATTTTCATCAGCGTTTCATGCCCTGAATGTTCCTGCCCTCGATCTCCAGAACCTCTCCGGTCCGGGCATTGATCTCAAACTCCACTACCTGCCCTTCCGGGCCCAACAGCTCGATCTCATAGAGGATCTCACCATCATCTTTCTCGATGTCCACATCGATCACGTCTCCGCGCCAGTCACGGGCCAGGCTGTCGAGGATTTCGCTCAGGGGCTTGATACGGCCGGCTTTCACCTCGTGGTGCAGGCGCCGCCACTCATCGTCATCATCGGCACAGGCCACCTGGGCAAACGGCAACGCGCCCACCGCAAACAGAGTCAACAACAATACCCGGAACACCCGGCGGGAAAACCGGTCGGCAGGTAACAACGATGAATTTAAACGAGGTCTGGTCATGGTGTTTATGGTGACAAAAGCCAGATGAACGAATCATGAATGAGCCTATCACGATGCTGAAAGCCCTGCCCCGTTAATCTAGGCTAAAGCTGGTAGCCGAAAGGGCAGAACCGGCAGTTTTCCATACACAGAGAAGCAAGGAGAACACCATGAAAAAGACTCTGACCATCGCACTGATCAGCGGCCTTGTCGCAGCTCCCGCAGCCTTCGCCAAAGGCAGCTTTGACGATGCCGAACGCATGCTGCAGGTTGGCAGCGACTACGGGATCAGCCATTTCCAAAGCATCGAGTTTGACGACGACCATGATAATGAAATCGAGCTCGAAGGCTGGATGGGCCGGGACTGGTTCGTGGAACTGGACCTGAACGGCAACGGCGAGATCGACCGGGAGCAGCGCCGCAAGCCCAAAGGCGAAGTGTACGGTCTGGACGCTGACGACGTGCGTACTTATATGAAGGCCGCACAGCAGCAAGGCATGCACATGCTGGAAGAATTCAAGGTTGACCGTAACGGCTATATTGAAGTGGAAGGCGAAGACGACAATGGCCGGGAACTGGAAATCGACTTCCGCTCGGGCAACCCGGAACCGGTAAAGGTTGAGAGGGACGACTGAGGTTGAGCAAACCAGACAGCTCTGAAAACACAACCGGCCCGGCAAGCACCCTCCCCCCGGTGCTTGCCGGGCCCCTCCTGCGCCATACGGCGCAGGATGCCCTTACCCTCTGGCTGATCACATCCCGGCCAACAGAACTTTTCCTGCGCCTCTCCCACGACGACGCGCACCTGATCAACCGGAACCTGGCGGAGAACGAGCTTAGCCAACTGCAGGTCGGCACCCGGGCCTGGCTCAACCTGATCAGTATCACGCCGGAGAAACCACTGCCAACCGATGTCCGCCTTGAGTACGACCTGGGGCTCCAAACAGACCGTGATGCCGATACCCTGTGGATTCGGGACTGGGCGCCACACCTGTGCCCCGACGACCAGGCCCGCCCGGGCTTTATGATCAAATCCCGGCTGGACAGAATTCTGCACGGCTCCTGCCGGCGCCCTCACCACCCTTCGGCAGACGGCCTGGCTCGTGTTGACCGGGAGATACAAACGGCAACCACGCTTGAGGACACCCCGGCGCTGCTGTTATTGACCGGGGACCAGATCTACGCCGATGACGTTGCCGGCCCGATGCTGCATGCCATCCATTGCGTTATCCACCAACTGGGCCTGTTTCAGGAGCCGCTTGAGGGCGCCTCGTTGTCCCACAGCCGTGAGCTTACTTCCAAAGATCAGGCATACTACCATCGCGACAAACTGCTGCCAGAGTCGGAATTCAACGAGGATCTGACCGAGCGCTTCTTTGGTGGCGTGCGCAAACCGGTGTTCACCACGGCCAATGCGGGCAACCACCTGATCTCCTTTGCCGAAGTGGTGGCCATGTACCTGCTGGTGTGGTCACCAACGCCCTGGCAGTTTGTCACCGGTGCGGAACCGGTCACTAACTCCGATGATGTAGAACGCTATCGCAAGGAGCGGAAAACCATTGAGCGTTTCCGGGAAACACTGCCAAGCGCCGCCCGGGCACTGGCCAACCTGCCGGTTTACATGATCTTCGATGATCACGACGTTACCGACGACTGGAACCTCTCGGCGCTTTGGGAAACCACCGCCTATAAACATCCGTTTTCACGGCGAATCATTGGCAATGCCCTGCTTGGCTACCTGCTGTGTCAGGGATGGGGAAACCAGCCTCAACACTTTGCTGGCCTGTTACAGGAGTGTCGCAGTCTGTTCCAGTCAACCGACAACCAGCATGAACTCGACAAGGCCAGACAGGATGCGCTGATTGATCAGCTGCTCCACTTCGATCACTGGCATTATACGCTCGATACGCGCCCCAGACTGGTGGTGCTGGACACCCGGACACACCGCTGGCGCAACGAGATGCGCCGCAGCCACCCATCGGGCCTGATGGACTGGGAAACCCTGACCGATTTCCAACAGGCGATCATTGGTGAAGACGCTGTCGTGGTGGTGTCTCCCGCCCCCATCTTCGGGGTCAAGCTGATTGAGATCATCCAACGGATTTTTACCTGGTTCGGCAAGCCGCTTCTGGTGGATGCAGAAAACTGGATGGCCCACCGGGGAGCCGCCAGTGTGCTGCTGAACATTTTTGCGCATCCGAAAACGCCCAGGCACTTTGTCATCCTCTCAGGGGACGTGCATTACTCCTTCGCCTACGACGTCGCCCTGCGCCACAAGCGAAACAGCCCCCGTATCTGGCAAATCACCAGCAGCGGCATCAAGAACGAGTTTCCGAACGGGCTGCTGGAGTGGCTGGATCGACTGAACCGCTGGCTGTTTGCGCCCTGGTCGCCTCTGAACTGGTTCACCAAACGGCGGCGGATGAAGATCACCCCGCAACTACCAAAAGGAAGAGATGCGGGGGAACGGTTGTGGAACGCTTCGGGGATTGGCGATGTTCATCTGGATGAGCACGGAGTACCCACCATCATCCGGCAACTCAACGCGGATGGTGGTGGTACCGTTTTCCGGCCTGGCAGCGGGGAGTAATCACACGCCGACGGATGGCAAACCTGACAATGCCATGGCCAGCTCCTGCTCGTTGTACTCGTGATCGCTCAGCTCACCGGCAAAATACGAGGTATAGGCCGCCATATCGAAATGCCCGTGACCACAGAGGTTGAACAGGATCACTTCCTCCTTGCCCTCGCGCTTGCACCGCAACGCCTCGTCAATCGCGCCCTTCACGGCATGATTGGCTTCAGGGGCCGGCACGATACCTTCGTTGCGGGCAAACAGGATACCCGCCTCGAAACACTCACGCTGGGTGTAGGAAACAGCATCGAACAGTCCCAGCTCCTTGGCGTGCGACACCATGGGAGCCATTCCATGATAGCGAAGGCCGCCGGCATGGAACCCCGGCGGTGTAAAACCTGAACCCAGGGTATGCATCTTGGTCAGTGGTGTCATCTGTGCCGTGTCGCCGTAGTCATAGGCGTATTTCCCCCGGGTCAGCGTCGGGCAAGCAGAGGGTTCAACCGCGACAATCCGGGGCTTTTCTCCCCCTCTCAGCGCATGCCCCATGAACGGGAAAGCAATACCCGCGAAGTTGGAGCCTCCACCAGTGCACCCGACGATTACGTCTGGCCAACAATCGGCCATCTCCATCTGTTTCATGGACTCAAGGCCTATCACCGTTTGATGCAACAAGACATGGTTGAGCACGGAGCCCAGCGCATACTTGGTGTGCGGATCCTGAACAGCCAGTTCCACCGCCTCGGAAATCGCAATACCGAGACTGCCGGTGTGGTCGGGATTTTCCGCCAGCACTTTACGACCAAATTCCGTCATTTCTGATGGAGAAGCAACACAGTTGGCGCCATAGGTTTCCATCACCGCGCGGCGATAGGGCTTCTGGTTATAGGACACCCGGACCTGAAACACGGTCACATCAATATCGAACAGAGAGCCAGCAAAAGAGAGCGAGGTTCCCCACTGGCCAGCGCCGGTTTCGGTAGTCAGCCGCCGAATACCGGCCTCCCGGTTGAAAAAAGCCTGAGGGATCGCCGAGTTGGGCTTATGGCTACCAGCAGGACTGCCACCCTCGTACTTGTAGAAAATCTTAGCCGGGGTGCCGAGGGCTTTCTCAAGCCGGTGCGCCCGGAACATGGGCGCAGGCCGCCACATCCGATAAACATCG
Source organism: Marinobacter sp. RI1 (assembly GCF_041155085.1). Taxonomy (NCBI): domain Bacteria; kingdom Pseudomonadati; phylum Pseudomonadota; class Gammaproteobacteria; order Pseudomonadales; family Marinobacteraceae; genus Marinobacter; species Marinobacter sp. RI1. The sequence goes on along the minus strand of NZ_AP031605.1, from coordinate 1,453,586 downwards.
CGAACGGGTTCCGGAATTTCCACTTCCCGTTCCGTGGTCATTTCCTGCTCGATCAAAGACTGCGGAAACAATGGCTCCAAATCCGCAGGGCCCACCGGTTTCTTCGTGCCCGGATGCAGAACCGCCGGCAGCGGTTCCGGAAAATCCGCCTGCAGGTTATACCAGTACTTCGGCATCTGATCTTCGTCGAGCAAAAACTTGGTTTTCATGGTCGAGCGGTCCTGATGTTGTTCAAAATTTTACTCAGAATACCCATTCCAGCCCGGCATAAACAGTTCTTCCTGGACCGGGTTCAAAATAGCCGCGTTCAGCCACTGGCCGGTTGGCATTGGCGTTAATCCGAACGTTGGCGTAGTAATCCTCATCCAGCAGATTGCGTATACCGGCATACAGATTGAGCGCCTGTTCTCCGAACCGCAGAGTGTCGCCAACGCGGGCACTTATCAGCCAGTAATCACTTACTTCGGTCTGGTTGCTGTTCTCGGCGTACACCTCACCCACATACTGCCATTCAACCGCGGCAAAGCGGCCTGCCCGGCCCCGCCATTCCAGCTCCGACACCCAGAGCGTTGAGGGCAGGCCCGGGATGTCATTGCCGTCTGCCTTATTGCCTTGCTCATCGGTGAAATCGCGCAGCTCATAGTCGGCCAGGGTCAGGGCGCTGGTTAGCCGCCGGGCATAGGACAGGTCCCAGGCAAGCCCCAACTCCAGACCGTCACGGCGGGTTTTGCCGGCATTTTCGTAGTAGGTTCGGCCATCAATCTCGTAAGGCAGAATTTCATCCACTACCCGAATCGAGAACAAGGCCAGGTCATAACTGACACCGTCTCCAATAACCCCACGGATGCCCACTTCACGGTTGAGGGCCTGTTGGGGGTCAATATCGGGATTGAATCCGCCGGCACCAGATGGATTGGCAAACTCGGTAAAGGTGGGAGACTCAAAGGCCGTGCCAAGGGTAGCGTACACCTGATGCCGAGGCGCCATGCGATAACTGACTCCGGCCACACCGCTGTATTCCCGGAAAGTTCGGCTACCGGAGTTGTCGCCATCCTGTAGCCACTGATCGTCAATGGAAAGCCGTAACCTATCCCAGCGCCCACCCAGCGACAGATTCAGGCGCTCGGTCACGGCCAGGTCGCTCTGGGCGAATACGGCGGCGTTAGTGGCGTTCTGGGTCTCCTGCTGGGTCTGCGCTTCGATGACACCGGCTTCGGCCCGGTAGCGCCGCCGGTCATCTGACTGCCGATGCACGTCCACGCCCGTCACCCAGGTGAGTGGCAGCCCCGCCAGCGTCGACACCTGCTGGTACTGGGAACTTACCCCATAGAACTGGCGATCAAAGGCAACGCGATTGCTGCCGGGGAATGGCAGTTGCTGGGCGAAATCCCGCCGGCTGAAGAAGGTGTTGACCAGGAGCTCGCCGGGCAAAGCGACAGCATCACGGTACTGCAGCCCGAGGGTCTGCTGATCCACGAACTGTTGGCTGTCGAACCGTTCGGCATTGGCCGTGGCCTGCTCCGGATCCCGTTCTGCCTGGGTTTCCGACAGCCCGCCCGGGTCTTCGGCCTTGGGATTATGCAGAGCATTGAACGTGGCGATCAGCCTGCGCCCGGCCTCGATGTCGTGGGACAGCCGGGCATTGAGCAGCCCCTTCTCTGCCTCACTCTGGTCACGGTGACCCTCCACGTTCATCCAGGACAGCGTGGCAATAGCACTGGTATCGCCACGAACTCCGTTGCCCTGAATAGTGGCCTTGCGATAATCGTGACTGCCACCGTCCAGCCTGAATCTCGCCCCCTCGGGCAACTCATCTCCCTGTGCGGTGGTGATATCGATAACCCCGCCGGCGGCATTACCATATTGAACAGAGGATGGCCCGCGAATAACTTCAATGCGTTGGGCGGAATCCAGATCGATCGCATCTACCTGGGACTGGCCATCCGGAAGGGTGTAGGGAATGCCATCCACCTGAATGCGGATGCCCCGGATACCAAAGGGCGAGCGGCCACCAAACCCCCGGGTAGACAGGCGCAGGTTCTGGGCGAAGTTGTAACGGTTCTGGAAAAACAGCCCCGGTACAGTATTCAGGGATTCGTCCAGCTGTAGGCGTTGCTGGCCCTGGCGGATATCCGGCGCCTGAACCACAGAAACCGCCGCAGGCGTTTCGTACAGGTCGCGAACCAGTCTGGAAGAGGTGACTTCCAGCACCAGGCCTTCCTCAGGTTCCGATGCTTGCCCAAAAGCCAGGCTGCCAACGCTGGTCAGCGCAGGTGCCAGAAGCAGAAGCAAAATCGGTTTGTTCAAGGAGCCTCCCTACGCCAGTTACACGGGCAGCAAATCCACCAGCCAGGGCACCAGAAGCGCGGTAGCAAAGGCTGACAACGCCATCGCCAGGCCTGAAAACGCGCCCATCTGGGAGCTGACCTGAAATGCCCGGGCAGTACCAATACCATGGGCCGCCACGCCCATGGCAATGCCTTTGGCGGTGTCGTCTTTCACGCGCAACCATTGAAACAGCTTGGTGCCCAGCACTGCACCGGTAATACCGGTCAACACCACCAGCACCGCCGTCAGTGATGGCAAACCACCAATCTTCTCGGAAATACCCATGGCCACCGGTGCCGTTGCCGATTTAGGTGCCAGCGACATCTGGATTTCCAGAGAGCCCCCCAGCATTCTCGCCAGCCCAACCGAACTGCCAGCTGCAATAACCACCCCACTGATCAGCGATATGGCGACCGGCAACCAGAGTTGACGGAGCCGGCGAAACTGCTGATACAGAGGAACTGCCAGCGCCACCGTTGCCGGCCCCAGCAAAAAATGCACAAACTGGCCGCCTTCAAAGTAATCGCTGTATGAGGTGCCCGTTGCCAACAACAGGGCAATCAGCATTGCCACCGAGGTAACGACTGGATTGGCCAGCGGGTTGGAATGCGTTTTCAGATAGAGCCGGTAGGCCAGCCCGTAGGCCACCAGAGTAATGGTCAGCCCTAGCAGTGGCGACGCCGACAGGTAGACCCAGATGTCGCGCAAACCCGGTTCATTCATGCTGCCCACCTTGTTCTGAAACGGAACGGACAAACCAGCGCGTCGTCAGTTGCATAATCAACGCCGTGGCAACCATGGTGATCACCGTGCTCAGAAACAGAGCCAGGGTGATCGGCAGCCACTCATCCACTATACGCCCGAAATGCGTCATCATCCCCACGCCCGCAGGCACGAATAGCAGAGACAGATGGCTCAGTAACGCGCTGGAGGCTTCGCTCAGGGAATCCGGGGCACTACCTCGGATCATCAAGGTAACGAACAGCATGACCATGCCAAGCACCGGCCCCGGGATCGGCAGCCCGAGAAGTCGTACCAGAATCTCGCCTGTCAGTTGATAAACCAGCAGTAACGTCACACCGTTCAGAAACTTCATCAATCAGGCTTCCCCAGCTGCATGTGCCACGTTGCTTTTGGGAATCACCTTCCGGCCATACATTGCCAGCAGGAAGCCAATGGGGAACATAAGCACACCGTAAACGGCAGCGGGAATCGACATGGTGCTGGACTCCAGCAACGTGAGGGTGACCATCAAACCAATGGTGCCGTTCTTCACACCGAGCTCCACTGCCACCGCCAGGGATTCCCGTTGGGTCAGTCCGGCCACCCTGCCCGCCAGCAAGCCCAGGACAATACCGGCGACATTGAGGGCAATAGTGGAGGGGCCTGCCTGTTTGAGCAGATCCCACATCTGGTCCCGAACGCCATAGAGCAACGCCACAATCAGCACTGCCAGCACGATGCCACCAAAGATGCTGACCAGGCTCTCGGCCTTGCGCGCAAGCTCCGGTCTGCGGGTTCGCACCAGCATGCCGATGGCCACTGGCAGCAAAACAATGACCACCAGCATGACAATGGTCTTGCCCACCGGCAGCGAAATGTCCTCTTCCGTGCCCATGAAATGCTGCAGCGCCATGTTGGTAAACAGTGGCAGGGTAAGAATGGTGATCAGGCTGGCCGATACCGTCAGCACGATGGAGAGCGCAATATTGCCCCGGGCCAGAAGCACAAACAGATTGGACGTGGTGCCTCCGGGGCAGGCCGCAATGATCACCAGACCAACGGCTATGGCCGGCGACACGCCGAACAGATAGGCCAGCCCGAATGCCACCACCGGCATCAGGAGAATCTGGGCGAAAGTGCCCACAATCATGCCCTTCGGATACACCGCCACCTGGCGAAAATCCCTCAGGGTAAGCGTCATACCGATACCGATCATGATAATGAACAATGCGATCGGCAAACCTGCCGAGATCAGCGGGCTGGATTCCACAAAGCCTCCGAATATTTTTGTTATCAGTGTCTATGGCCGTAGAAATTAGCACACGAACCACGTCACCGGGAGCATGGGTTCGCGACATTATGTAACCGTGAAACCCTGCAAAAAGATTGGAGCCCAATCCCGGTTTTGATCGTGTGAACCTACCGATATCAGTATACTTGCAGGAAACAACCAAAACACAAATGACTGGCGGAGAATGACAAGGAATGAAACGTCTCGGAACCCTGGATGCCTCCTGGCTGGCGGTTGAATCTGAAGACACCCCGATGCATGTGGGTACACTTCAGATTTTCTCACTGCCTGAAGGCGCACCAGAAACCTTCCTGCGTGACATGGTCACTCGAATGAAAGAAGCCGGCGATGTGGCACCACCCTGGGGATACAAACTGGCCTGGTCCGGTTTCCTCGGGCGCGTGATCGCCCCGGCCTGGAAAGTCGATAAGGATATCGATCTGGATTATCACGTCCGGCATTCAGCCCTGCCCCGCCCCGGCGGTGAGCGCGAACTGGGTATTCTGGTATCCCGGCTGCACTCTAATCCCCTGGATTTTTCCCGGCCGCTGTGGGAATGCCACGTTATTGAAGGCCTGGAAAACAACCGGTTCGCCCTTTACACCAAAATGCACCACTCGATGATTGACGGCATCAGTGGCGTACGGCTGATGCAAAGGGTACTCACCACCGATCCGGAACGCTGCAATATGCCACCGCCCTGGACGGTACGCCCGCATCAACGCCGTGGCGCAAAAACCGACAAAGAGGCCAGCGTGCCCGCTGCGGTTTCCCAGGCCATGGACGCCCTGAAACTCCAGGCAGACATGGCCCCCAGGCTATGGCAGGCCGGCAATCGCCTGGTGCATTCGGTTCGACACCCGGAAGACGGACTGACCGCGCCCTTCACAGGCCCGGTTTCGGTGCTCAATCACCGGGTTACCGCGCAGCGACGTTTCGCCACCCAGCATTATCAACTGGACCGGCTGAAAAACCTGGCCCATGCTTCCGGCGGCTCCTTGAACGACATCGTGCTTTACCTGTGTGGCACAGCATTGCGTCGCTTTCTGGCCGAGCAGAACAATCTGCCCGACAACCCGCTGACGGCTGGTATACCGGTGAATATCCGGCCGGCAGACGACGAGGGTACGGGCACCCAGATCAGTTTCATGATTGCCTCGCTGGCCACCGACGAAGCTGACCCGTTGAACCGCCTGCAACAGATCAAAACCTCGACCCGACGGGCCAAGGAGCACCTGCAGAAACTTCCCAAAAGTGCCCTGACCCAGTACACCATGCTGCTGATGTCACCCTACATTCTGCAGTTGATGTCGGGTCTCGGGGGGCGGATGCGACCAGTCTTCAACGTGACTATCTCCAACGTGCCCGGCCCGGAAGACACGCTGTATTATGAAGGTGCCCGGCTTGAGGCCATGTATCCGGTATCGCTGATTGCTCACGGCGGCGCACTGAACATCACCTGCCTGAGCTATGCCGGATCGCTGAATTTCGGTTTTACCGGCTGCCGGGATACGCTGCCGAGCATGCAGAAACTGGCGGTTTATACCGGTGAGGCTCTGGATGAGCTGGAATCGCTGATACTGCCGCCGAAGAAGAAGCGCGCCCGAACCCGCAAGTAACCCAGGACGGGGTCAGTCGCTTTGCCAGTGACCAGCCCCGACAAAAATCATCTGCAGGAATCGGGTGGTGCGTTTTCGCACCTGGCCGATCTGATAATCGTCGTCTTCGGAAATGCTGAGCAGATCGGTCAGACTGAAGGCGACGGTGCGCACCACCAGATCACAGGTCATATCCAGATCGGCATCGCTCAGGTGCTCCATGAGCCGGAGCCGGCGTAAGTCATTGGCCAGTTCGCTGGCAAAAAACCGCATCTCGCTGCGAATCCCTTCCTGAACGGCCCGGCTCTCGCCTGCCAGCCCCTGCGCCATAAACAGAAAAAAACTGCGGTTGGCCTGGGCATGGGCCACAAAGATACCCACCGATTCCTCAATCAGCTTGTCGGCCTGCAACACGTTGGCCCTGGCCTCCCTCATCATCCGCCTGAGGACCAGCCCGAGCTCGTCCACCAGCTGCAAACCCAGGTCGTCCATGCTGCGAAAGTGACGGTAGAACGACGTTGGCACCACGCCGGCCTGCCGGGTCACTTCCCGAATACCCAGGCTGGCAAAGTGTCGCCCCTTGCCCACCAGAGTCAGCGCTGCGTTCATCAGCTTCTCTCGGGTTTCGCCGGGCCTGCGTTTCGGTCTGTCTGCCATAGTCTTCCTATCACGATAGTTGCGGTAACAAGTGTACACATCTGACGGCAGAAAAGTCCGCAAAACTTGTCATTTCGAGCCAACGAAGCGCCCCCCTGATTGTTACGGCAACCCTCACTGTGTACAGTCGTACACATAAGTGAACAAGTGTACACATCGTTACCAACGATCAGGTACAAACCTTGGAGAAAACCTATGTTGGCAAAAATGAACCAGACCCGCGCCATGCACTGGCTTGCCCGACAGCTACTGAATCGAAGCAACCCTGCCAGTTATTTTGATCCACTGGCGGAGGCCATCAATCCCATGTGGATACAAGCGTACACACCTGCACGGGTGGAGCGCATTCTGGTCGAAACTCACGACACCAAGACTTTTGTGCTCCGGCCTGCCAGCCGATGGAGTGGCTTTCATGCCGGCCAGCACGTGAACATCTGTGTAGATATTGATGGTGTGCGACGCCAACGCACCTTCAGTCTGTCCAGCTCCCCCCTGCTCTGGCAGAACGACGGCGTGGTCACACTGACCATCAAGCGCCTGCCCGGAGGGCTGGTGACCAACTGGCTGCATGATCAGTTGGAAGAAGGTGCGGTACTGGGCCTGACCGAAGCCTTTGGCGACTTTCTGATGCCAGCCATGCCCAAACCGGTGCTGTTTATTGCCGGGGGCAGCGGCATTACGCCGATTCTAAGCCTGCTGGAGACCATGGCGGCAGAGCCCTTCCGGGCACCGGTCACACTGCTCTACTTTGTTCGCACTCAGGAGGACGTGATCGCCAGTGAAAAACTGGAAGCACTGGCGGCAAGATACTCGGCACTCTCGGTCCGTATTATATGCACCCACGAAACCGACGAGCCGCGCTACCTCAACGACGCCGACCTGGATTCCGTGCCCGGTCTGAAGGCCCGCGAGGTCTATCTGTGCGGACCGGGCGGGCTGATGGATCTCGCCAATGACCTGCTTTACCAGCGCGGTCTCGGCGAAGAACAGATTCACTGTACGTTTTTCGCCCCTCCGATTTCCTCCCCTCTGGGGGATGAAACACTCGGCGGCGAGGTGAGTTTTGCCCGCGCGGACCTCAATGTGGACTCTTCCGGCGATGCCACACTGCTGGAGATCGCAGAAGCCGCGGGCCTCAAACCTCAATACGGCTGCCGTATGGGCATCTGCCACCAATGCAGTTGCCGAAAAACCAGCGGCACCGTGATCAATCGGCTGACGGGTAAAGCCTCCGGCCCCGGAGAGGAAAGCGTTCAACTCTGCATTTCCGTACCCCGTGGCCCGGTGACTCTGGAAGCCTGACACACAGAATTCGAGCGCGGCCTCATACAGCCGCAAGGAGACCTTATGATCAAACTTGACGAACAACAGCTCAACGAACTTCAGAAAGATCTGGATACCGTACGCGATGAAGTATTGGCCGATCTTGGCGAGCGGGATGCCCGCTACATTCGCAAGATCGTTCGCCTGCACCGCGCCCTTGAAGTCGGCGGCCGGGTGATGATGCCCTTCGGCTTTATTCCGCCGGTGTTTGTGGCGGCAACGGCCACCCTCGGCGTGGCCAAGATTCTGGAGAATATGGAAATTGGCCATAACGTGATGCATGGCCAGTACGACTGGATGAACGATCCCACCCTCAACTCGCAGACCTACGAGTGGGATACGGTGTGCACCAGTGAGTCCTGGCGCCGGACTCACAATTACGAGCACCACACCTACACCAACATCATCGGCAAAGACCGGGACTACGGTTATGCGGTGCTTCGCCTGAGCGACGAAGAGCCCTGGAAACCCTGGCACACGTTGCAGTTCATCAACTACATCTTGCTGAGCGTGTTCTTTCAGTGGGGTGTAGGTTTGCATGAACTGGAAACCGAGAAGCTACGTCGCCGGGAGATTTCCTGGCGCGAGAAACTGCCGTTCCTGAAAGACTTTTTTCGTAAAGGCGGCCGCCAGGCATTCAAGGATTATGTCTTCTTTCCATTGCTGACTCTGCCAGTGGCCCCGATCGTGCTGGCCGGCAACGTCGGGGCTAACCTGATCCGGAACCTCTGGGCCTCAACGGTGATTTTCTGCGGTCACTTCACTCAGGATGCAGAAACCTTTACAGAGCGGGAATGCGAAGGTGAGAGCAAGGGCCACTGGTATCTGCGCCAGCTTACCGGCTCTTCCAACTTCACGGGTGGCCGCTGGCTGCACATTCTGAGTGGACACCTGAGCTACCAGATCGAGCATCACGTGTTTCCAGATCTGCCAGCACACCGGTATCCTGAGGTTTCCGAGCGGGTGCAGGAAATCTGTCGCAAACACGGCATTCACTACAACACCGGCTCATTTATGAGCCAGTATAAAACTGTGCTGCAGAGAGTCCTGCGATATTCACTGCCGGAACGGAGGTCCGCGAACCCCGTAAACGTATAACTCTGGATACTCGATGAAGCCTGGGAGGTCTGACGCACTGCAAATACAGCAGTGCGTCAGTTCAGCAATCAAGCAATCTGGAGCAGTCGCAACAGCTGTGGTCGGTGGTGGTCCTGAATCACGTCGGCGAGCGTGTATCGATCAAGCACCTCAAGGAAGGCTTTCAGGGCTTCACCAAACATGGATTTAAGTCCGCATACCGGAGTGATCTTGCAGGCATTTTTGGAGGAAAAACATTCCACGATGCTGAGGTCCTGCTCGGTTTCGCGCACCAGGATTCCGATATTGATATCCTGCGGCGCCATATGCAGCCTCATCCCGCCCTTCTTGCCACGGATAGTCTCGATGTACCCTTTCTTGTTCAGTTGGTGAACCACTTTCATCAGATGATTCTTGGAGATGTCGTAGCTGTCGGCAATTTCCTGAATGGTCGCCAGACGATCACCCTCTGCAGCCAGATAGATCAGCACTCTGAGTGAGTAATCGGTATAACGGGTGATGTGCATTCATGACTCCAAAATGACAGAAAAACATCAGTAGGATGGCCGGCTCAGCATATAGCCGGCAACACCCAGTAAAAACAGCCCCGAGACAGCCAGTACCAGAACCGGCGATCCAAGCCAGACCAGCATGCTCCAACTCAGCCCCATCATGGCAAAGGCCAGCAACTTGGCTTTGCGTGGAATGGCACGCCGGGCGCGCCATTCTTCAATCGCCGGGCCGAACGTCGGATGGTCTTCCAACCACCGGGCAAAGGCCGGGGAGCTCTTGCTGGCGAAAAAGGCCGCGAGAATAACAAAAGGGGTTGTTGGCAAAAGCGGCAAAACCACACCCGCTGCCGCCAACCCCACACTCATATACGCAAGAATCCGGAAACCGGTTTTACCTGGCTGTGCGCCCATGGCGTGGGCCTCTTGACCGTTCATAACTGCATCTATTCTACCGTGATTCAGTGCACAGGTCTTCCCAGTTTACTGAGGAACGCCAAGCGGGCGACATACGCGATTTTCACCCCGACTGCGAAGATTAACGTTCCCATGTGGGCGAGTATCTGAACCGCGATTGGCAATCTGGCCGCTAGAGGATATGCCAAAGCAACGGTTAACAGTAATCCGAGCACACTGACCAGAACACCCGCATTAGCACGAGCGAGCCATTTCTCGTAGAGCCACATAGCGATCTCCCAGGCTTTCGATGGGTTTTAAACTGGCAACACCATTGCGATTAGTGTCGCTCCACTTTTTAACATATATTTTATTTAAATGTTATAGAGGAAGACCGATGGCTTTGCAAGGTCGCGGGAGATACTCCCCGAGGGGTATCGGAATCCGCCGCGCGCTTTGCCATACTTGCCCTAAACTCATGGTGATATTGCAACAGGACCTGGCTTCAATGCCCCAGACCCGACTGACAGACCGCTTTGGCCGCACAGTAAACTATGTTCGCCTGTCGGTGACCGACCGCTGTGACTTCCGCTGCGTGTATTGCATGGCGGAAGACATGACCTTTCTCCCGCGCCAACAGGTATTGACGCTTGAAGAGATCGCCCGGCTGGCACGGAACTTTGTTGCTCTGGGGACGGAGAAGATCCGGCTGACCGGCGGAGAGCCTCTGGTGCGCCGCGATATCCTCGAGCTGGTACGCGAAGTCGGCACTTATGGCCTCCGTGACTTCGCCATGACCACCAACGGCAGTCAGTTGCCCACCATGGCGGAATCATTGCGCAAGGCCGGTTTGCAGCGTCTCAATATCAGTCTGGATTCTCTGGACGCTGACAAATTCCGCGCCATTACCCGCACCGGTAATATCAGCCAGGTTCTGGATGGCATTGATGCTGCCCGGGACGCCGGTTTCCGTGGTATCAAGTTGAATACGGTGGTGATGAAAGGCCGCAACGACGAGGAGATTCCGGAGCTGATTGAGTTTGCCCGTCAAAAGCAGGTGGACATCAGCTTTATCGAGGAGATGCCGCTCGGGGAGATTTCAGAGCATGACCGTGGTTTGGCGCTGTGCACCAGTGAGGAGGTGCGCGACATTATCCGCAGGCACCATGAGCTGATTCCGGCAACTGAGGACTCCGGCGGTCCAGCGCGTTATTTCCGGATGCCGGACAGCGAGGTTCGCGTCGGGTTCATTTCGCCGCATTCCCACAATTTCTGTTCGACCTGCAATCGGGTTCGGGTGACGGTGGAGGGGCGGTTGCTGCTGTGCCTGGGCAATGAGCATTCGGTGGATCTTCGCCGGGTGTTGCGGGGGCATCCGGTGACGGATGACAAACTGCAGGAAGCGATCATCAAGGCCATGGATCTGAAGCCGGAGCGGCATCATTTTTCCAGCAATGGGGATGTGCAGATTCTTCGGTTTATGAATATGACTGGCGGCTGACCTTTTCTGCAAACTGATAAACGTAGCCTGCTGACTCTGGCGTTTGATCAGGTGCGGGTAGCCTTTCCAAAAAACGCTCCTTACGGCACCCCTTCGGGGTCCGGCCCACAATCACAGATTGTGGTCGCTCAGCTTTCGCATGAAGCTTCGCTTCATAAGCGCTCGGCTGAGCCCCTGTGTCGCTTCTGCTCCGCCATCCCTGGCTCCGCAAATTTTTGGAAAGCTTGCCCGCACCCACTATCTCGAACTTTGGAGACATAGTCTCCCAAGACCAGTAAACCCAGGTTAAGACCTTTCGACCTTATTTTTGTGAAACTGCCACTTTAATGCTCTGTACTGTGGCTACTGTGATCATCAGCCATTCCAGCTTCATCTGCATCGTGCATCCCAGCCATATCATCCATCCCGCTCATATCGTGCATCGTCATACCATTATTCAGATGCTCCAGCGTGACGTCGGCAAACGCCAGCACGTTGCCGCCATGCTCTGCCGCGAAGTCTGTAGCGTCGGCTTCGCTGGCGAACGAGGCCAGGGTTGGGCCCATGGCGCCGTTGAGGTTTGAGCCGACCACGTAGAAGGCCTCGCGGGCGTCGATCAGGTGGGTGTCATCCGGGCTGTCCCAGTGGCTTTCGGCCATGTTGTGGACGTAGAGGGTGTGATCCCGGTTTTCGTTTTCAGGCTGCAGGAACCAGGCGAACATGTCTTTGGTGGAGCAGAATTTCCGGATGTTCTGTTCTCGCTCGGTAAAGGCCTGGCCTTTTGGGCCCGGGAAGTTAGTGATGACCATGCCGCAGACATGGCATTCGTCGCCGGATTCAAAGTGGACCGGGTCGGGTTTTTCAACGATCTCGGGTTCATCTCCGGAGCAGCCGGCCAGGAGAGTGGCTGTGAAAGCGGCGATGAGCCATTTGGTTGCTGGGTTTGCCATGTTTGTGTGTCTCCGGTCAGGATCAGATTCGTCGGTTTTTGAACAGTAACAGTGCGCCGGCCAGGGGTATGGCGCACCAGAGGATAAGGCCCAGCCAGAGGCCCGCCGCACCGATGGGCAGGTCTGTACCCAGGCTGAGTACACCGCTGAGTTGACCGCTGTCGCCGAAGGCAACGATGTTGAGCAAGCGGTAGATGTCAGTGGGGTTGAGCATCAGCAGCCAGGGCAGCAGTTCGGGATTCAGTTTGCCTTCACTGGCCACCAGGGTACCCAGCAGCATCAGGTCGAAGATCAGTACGAAGAAAAACCAGATCGCCAGGGCCAGCCCGGCAGCAACCGGTTTCTCGCTCACCCGCACGCTCACCAGGTAGGCCAGTGCGATAAAGCCCCAGCCCAGCAAAACGGTAGAGCCCACAAAACGCCCCATGGCCACCGCCAGGGCGGCAATGGCGACATCTTCCACCAACACGGCGATGGCAATACCAGCCACACCGAAGCCTATGATGGTGGCCAGCGCCAGGGTCAGGCCGTGGCCGAGGAATTTGCCCAACAGTAACTGGCTTTTACTGAGGGGGTAGGTCATCAGCAGTAACAGGGTGCCGCCCTCCTCTTCCCCCACGATGGCGTCGTAGGCCAACAACAGTGCAATCAGCGGGATCAGGAAGATCCCCAGGCTGGCCAGGCTGGCAATGGTCGCAGGTGTGGAGGCGTAGCCCACCTGCCCGGAGGCGGCGGCACCGAACCAGGCGATGCCCAGTGCCAGGGTGGCGAACACCAGGGAGATGGCAACCAGCCAGCGATTGCGGAAGCTGTCGCTCAGTTCCTTACGGGCGATGGTCCAGATGGCGTTCATTGGCCTCCTCCCCGGTGAGCCAGGCCACCCGAGCCGATAAAGTGCACGTAGATGTCTTCGAGGCTGGGCTGATGGATGCCCAGGTCTGCCACTTCGCCGGAGGCCATCAGGGTCTTGATCAGTTCCATTTTTTCCTGGGGTCTCACGTCTACCTGCAATCGTCCGTTTTCACTTTTCATCATCAATCCGGCGCGCTGCTCGGCCTGGTCAATGGCTTTTTCCAACGCCGACAGGCTCGTGGCAGGCTGCAGAGTCAGGGTGACCGGCATGTTCGCCTGTCGCCGCAGCGACGGCAGGTCTCCAGATGCTTTCAGGGCGCCTTCGGTCAGAATCGCGGCCCGATCAATGTATGGCTCGACACCTGGCAGTACATGGGAACAGAGCACAATGCCCGCCCCCTCATCCCGAAGCTGGCGCAACAGGCGGTATAGGTCCGCCGTTGCAACCGGGTCCAGGCCGACGGTGGGTTCATCCAGCATCAACAGCCTGGGCTTTCCGAGCAGGGCCTGAGCCAGGCCAAGACGCTGGCGCATGCCTTTGGAATAGGTTTTGGTGCGGGCGTCCATGGCGTCTCCCAGGCCCACTCGCTCCAACAGTTCAGGCACCTGCTTCAGCGGTGCGCCTTTGAGGCGGGCAAAGTGGCTGAGAATCTCCCGGCCGGTCAGCTGCGGGTAGAACATCACGTTCTCCGGCAGGTAGCCGATGTGCTGGGTTACCTGGGGATCGCCAGCCGAGCCTTCCAGCACGGAAACCTTGCCCTCGGTGGGCTGCATCAGGCCCAGGATAAGCTTGATCGAGGTGGTTTTACCCGCGCCGTTGTGGCCGAACAGGCCCAGAATTTCCCCCGGCTCCAGCCGAAGATCTACCCCGTGCAGCACCGTGGCCTTGTCGTAACGGTGACTGACGTTCTCCAGTCGAAAACAGTTCATCGGATCTCCGATTGCAGGTGGTCGGGAATTCGCATCAAAGGATGGGGGTCACTCACCCCGGCAGACTTCACTACTGGGAAGGCATCCTGGACCCAACGCAGGGTATCCACCGCCGGGCTGAACATCAGTACTTTGGCCTCCGGATACTTCCACAGCAGCCGATCCACGTTGTCGTTCGGTTCATAAGGCACATCGCCGAGGCCGTCCTGATCTCGATCCCAGCCCAGGTAGTCACTCCAGTAGTTGCCTTTGCCATCCTCGGCCCAGAACTGGGTGCGAGTGGCCACGTACTTCACCTGGCGCTGGTTTTCCACAAAGGCGTTGTTGAACACCTGGTTTTCCTCGGAACCCGCAGTGAGATGAATACCGATATTGCTGTGGCCGAAATAATTGCCTTCGAAGGTGTTGTACAGCGAGTTGTAGATAAACACCGCTTTACCCTCGGCACCGGAAATGACCACTCCGGCACTCTGACCCTGGGACACTCCGGTGACCACGTTATTGCGCAACTCGGAGTTGGTGATGAAGTTCATCAGAATGCCGTAGTTCTCGTCATTCTCGGAACGATTATTGAATACCTTCAGGTACTTGCTCTGCATCAACGCATACCCGGTACGCGTACCCCGCGTGACGTTGTTTTCCAACAGGTTATGCATCGAATACATGTAATGAATGCCGTACCGGAGGTCACTCATCACATTGCCGCGAATGGTATTTCGGTTCGCGGTCTCGATATAAATGGCATCCCGGGTCTCACTGATATCGTTACCTTCAATCAGCGCACCCGTGGTGTTGAACAGGTGAATGCCATTGCCACGATCCTGGGACCGCAAGCTGGTATCACCGCGAATGTGATTCTCCCGCACGGTCACATCCGGTGTTGCATCCAGCCACACGCCGAATGCCGGGCCCTGAAGACGGTTGTTTTCCACCACCGAACCCTGCGCTTCGCGGGCCACGAAAATTCCCGCATCCAGTTCGTTCAGGTCTTTGCCCCAATTGCGAACCTGGCAACCGGAAAAGGTGATCGCCTCTGCCAGAATCTCAACCGCATTGCCCTGCCCGCCACCGTCAATCACCGTTTCCGGAGCGCAGGACACAGATACCCCGGGCACCCTGATAGCCAGTGGAGACAGAGTTTCCGGAGGAAGTTGAAACGACGAGCCCGGGGCCAGGTTATCCAGCTCTTGCTGCAGGTCCGCGTTGGCGGAGAGCGCAAACAGAGCGACTGACAGGGCCACTCCATAACGCAATAGTTGATACATCAATAGATCTCGGGATAGTGATAAGCAACCAGGGGCCCCGAAAACGGGACCCCAAGTCAGGCAACTCTCTATCAGGCCTTTTCGACGAGCATCCGCCCGCCCATCTCCATGTGGAGAGCATGACAGAACCAGTTGCAGTAGTACCAGTAAACCCCTGGCTTACCTGCCGTAAAGGTCACGGAAGCGGTCTGCTGCGGGCTGATCTCCATACTCACACCATGGTTCACCATACAGAAGCCGTGGGTCACGTCCTCAACCATATCGAGGTTGGTGATATACACAGTGACTTCATCACCCTCCTTCACCTTGAACTCGGTCATACCGTACTGAGGCGCAACGGAGGTCATGTAAACACGTACCTTGTTGCCATCACGGATGACCTTGTTGTCGGATTCCAGAGTCACACCGTCCTTCTCCGCCTGGGCACGACAGCTGGCGAAGTAGGGGTCGTTGCGCTCGTAGATCTTCTTGGTCTTGATCTGATCACGACGTACCAGGATACAGTCATGCGGCTCGGCATAGGTCGGGCCATCGTGGACCAGTTTCATTTCCTCACCGGAAATATCGATCAGCTGATCGTTCTCAGGATGGAGCGGGCCAACCGGCAGGAAACGGTCTTTCGAGAACTTGGACAGAACAACCAGCCATTTGCCATCAGCATCGCGGGATTCAGTCAGCGATGCGTGGTTGTGGCCCGGCTGATACTGCACGTCCAGCTTCTGACGGATGTAATTTACCTTGTCACCGTTGTAGTGCTTGATGGCATCGGCAATATTCCACTTGCACACCTGGCTGTCGATAAACAGCGTGGTGTAGGCATTGCCACGGCCGTCGAAGGTAGTGTGCAGGGGTCCGAGACCCAGCTCCGGCTCGGCCACGATGGTGTCGCGCAGTTCGATCTTGTCTTCGAACAGATCGTCCAGTTTATCAATGGCAATCACGGATACCGTTGGTGACAGCTTGCCGTTGGCAATGAAGTACTTGCCATCGGGAGAGGTGTTCAGACCGTGCGGGTTCTTCGGCACAGGAATATAGCGGGTGAATTCGGATTCGCCTCGGCCGTCGACAACCGGCACCTTGGAATCGCCAATGGTCTTGAAGTTGCCGGCTTTTACCGCTGCAGCAATGCGCTCCACATTGAACACAACCACCCAGTCGCGGTCGTTACGCATGGTGCCCGCAAGATCAACGGCACGCTCTGAGTTGTAACAGGTAGAAGCAGCGTACTTGCCGGTGTAGTCGGCATCGGTGTTATCCAGGTTACCGTCAACGATGACCTGCCAGGCCACATCCATGGTTTCTGCGTCGATGGCGGTGAACATGGTGTAGCTGTTGTCCAGGCTGAAATCCGTACCGTCGTTGGGCTGCGGGATGACGAACTCGGCGTTACAGAACACGTAGTTGGTCTTGGGTACTTTCTGCAGGCGCAGACCATGGATGGCCTGAACGTTCGGGATGTGGGTAATCTTGTCCGTCTTCATGATATCCAGACGGATACGGGCAACCCGGGTGTTGGCCTTGTCGTTGATAAACAGGTACTTACCATCGTAACGACCGTCAGTCATGGAAATGTGCGGGTGGTGGCAGTCGCCGTTCAGGTACTGCTGATCACCGCCCAGGATTTCCTTACTTTCATTGGTAATACCCCAACCCGTTGCGGAATCCACGTTAAATACCGGAATACGCATCAGTTCACGCATGGAGGGCACGCCAAGCACGCGCACTTCGCCCTGGTGGCCACCACTCCAGAAACCGTAGTACTCATCCAGCTCGCCCGGGGCGACGTGAGCCTTGTTGCGGGCTTCTTCAGCAGCTGCAGCCCAGGTCTCACGGGACATGACCGAGGTGCCCAGACCGGTTGCACCAGCGACACCGGCCAGCGCAGCCGCACCCATAAAGCGACGACGGCTCAGACCACCTTCGGAAACCTCCGGCGTGTCCTTGGTCAGATCATCTCTTTTTTTCATAGCATCCAACTCCGTTATTGGTTATGGCGGTTATTGCTTCTCATGACGTTACCGGGGCCTTATGGCTGGCTCCTCGGGACTACTCAGTTCACCTGCACCACCGGAATTTCCTCTGGGTGGCCGGGTGCGTTGTGACCACGGCGCTTGCCACGGCGCTTCACAATCAGCGGCGGGCACTTGTGGTCGTCGAAATAGGTCATCTGACAATCCAGGCAGTAGTGGCACTCCATGTAATTGATGTGTCCATCCGGATGGATCGCCTGGACTTCGCATTCCTTGTCGCAGAGACGGCAGGGGTTACCGCATTCCTTGCGACGTTTGAGCCAGTCAAACACCCGCAGTTTGGTGGGCAACGCCAAGGCGGCACCCAGCGGGCACAGGTAGCGGCAGTACACCTTGCGGGTGAAGATATTGACCACCAGCAACAGCACGGCGTAGGTCACAAACGGCCAGGTGCGGTCAAAATGCAGGGTAATAGCGGTCTTGAACGGCTCCACTTCAGCCATGCGCTCGGCAGTGGCCATGGACTCCAGAGAAATACCAAACAGCACCAGCAGGATGATGTACTTGATGGCCCACAGGCGCTCGTGCCAGGCAAAAGGCACGGTGTACTGCGGTACCTTGAGCTTGCGGGCGATTTCATTGATCAACTCCTGCAGGGCGCCGAACGGGCATAGCCAGCCACAGTAGACCGCCCGACCCCATAGCAGGACGATGCCAGCCACCACGGCCCAGAGCACGAACATGATCGGATCGATCAGGAAGGTTTCCCATTTGAAGCCGCTGATCAGGCTGTTCACAAACGTCAGCACATTGACGATGGAAAGCTGACCCAGGGCATACCAGCCAATGAAGAACAGGGTGTAAACCAGGAAGCCGTGGCGAATCCAGCGCATCATCTTCGGCTTCTGTACCAGCCAGTCCTGGAAGAACAGGATGAACAGCAGCACGGCGATACCCAGCCCCAACACGGTGATCTGGAACTGCTTCTGGTACCACACCTGAATCCACAGCGGCTGGTTTTCAAGCCACTCTTCGTCGGTCAGAACCGGTTCCGGGCGGGTGTAGTACTGGTCTGGCAACTGGTACTCCAGAGGGAACACCTGGAATTCACTGTCCAGCGGGCCGGTCTGGCGCTTGACAGTCAGCTCCAGCGTCCAGGGCGTGCCAGGATCGAAGTTGTACTGCTGGCGCACGATAAAGATCGCCATTTCCGAAAACTCGGGCATCCCCTCACCGTAAACGTCGCTGAGCCGATGGAAATCGAGATCCCGGAAGTTGAAGGTGTCGCCAAACTGGCGGATCTGCACCCGGTCAAAAATGCCGCCCCGTACGTAGCCAGAACCTTTAAAGGAGTATTCACCGTTGGCCATCACCGCGATGGCATGTTCCCCCTCCTGGAGCTCCGACATCAGCCACTGGTATTGGTTTTCACCCAGAAGGTTGCGGCCAATGGTCGGCGCATCCAGATAAGCAGCGTAGAGCTCGATCAGGATGTCATCGCGTTCGCCCGCGTCTGCAGTTTCGATGCCCTCGGCAGGGGTCCCCACAAAAGAGTCGTCGACCTGCCCTTTGGTCAACACCAGGCGGCGAATGGAACCGTCACCGGTCAACTCCTGCCAGGACTTCTCCTGAAACTGTTCCGAGTTCACATTGGCCATGGGCGGACGGTTGCTTTTGCCACCTTCAATCAACCCAATCTCGACCCCCACCCGGTGGGCAGTGCGCATGATGACTTCGTTAATAACCATCACGGTGACCGTAGCGCCGGACAAGCCATCCACCGCCACCTTGCGTTCGGTAGACGTGCCACCAACGGTCACCCGCTGGTCAGCTTTCAGACCGGTGTACTGGTCAGTGAACTCATGCATCTTGCTTTCGGGGATACCCACCAGCAGGATGGGTTCATCGTGATGTATGACTTTAGCGGCACGAATTTCTCCGGCGGTATCGAGTACCACCATGGCATTCAGGGGTTTGCCGGAATAGGCGGGGGTCTGGACAAAGTCCAGGGACTGGTAGGCGTAGCCTATAAGCTCCTCACCGGAATACACCTGCTGGATGGCACGGTTGCCCTCCATCGGCTGGAGTTCTGTCGCTTCCGGAAAGGCTTTTTCGATGAGCTGGCGTCCGGCCGGAGGGCTGTATTCCGATAACGGCTGGGCCCAGCTCAGCGGAGCCGCAAGTATCATCAAGATGGATAGGACACAACGGAGGACGTTTCTCACTACAACTCCCAATACCCCATGGATTACATCAAGGGTCGTTCAATTTTGAGGAAAATCAAATACCTCTTTGAGGATAGTCCTCGGCCCACCAGAGGCGCCTTGAGTTCAGTCAAGGCTAATGGCGTGGCCGGCTTTATTGAGGGGAAGGTAGTTACCCAGATGCCCCATGCGGATGCTTTCCACCATCATCGTCAGGGGTTGCTGAGCTTCATCACTGGAAGGAGCATGGCCGCCACGGCCCGACATGGCCGCGACAAAGACCATGTCCCAGTCCTGGCCTGTCGCGCGGGATTCCTCCGCCAACACATCGAAATAAGGAACCTCATCGGGGGTTTTGTCGACACAGATGACCGGCGTCAGTACGCCACCCTCGCCGCGCTCAAAAGCAGCCCGTTCTGCCGCACTGGCGTCGTCTGGTAATTCGGCTTTGCAAAAAACGAACAGAAAGCGCTGGGGCTCCGGTTCTTTCCGGCTGGCCTGAACAAGATCCTGGTAACTGCTGATCATCACTATCCCCTGGTGTTCAAGGCGGTCAAAAAAGCCGGGCCCGGAGGCCCGGAGAGGCTATTGGCTGATAGCGATCAGCCGCTGAGGGTCGGAAATAAAGAGCTTGCTGCGATTCACTCTGATCAAACCATTTGACTTGAGATCTGCCAGTATTCTGGAGAAAGTCTCGGGCTGCATGGCCAGGCGTGAAGCCACCAGGCATTTGGGCAACGGCAACTCGACTTCGCCACCTTCTTCCGCGCCGTTCGGCAGCAAGTCAATGAGGTAACGAATCAAACGGTCCCGGGCATTCTGGACGGTCATGATCTCAAGATCGTGGAATCTGGACACCGCACGCATGGCGTAGTGGCTCAGGGCCGCCTGGGCATACTCGGGATTCCGATCCAGCAATTCCCGATAAGCTTTAACCGGGATCATGAGCACTTCGCTGGACTTCAGGGCCTCCGCGTAGCAGGCATACCTGGGCGGATTGGCGTAGATCATGACTTCAGCAAAACAGTCTCCGGGTGCAATACTGTCCAGGGTTCGGTCTACGCCGGAGGAATCGAGGCGATACAGACGCAAGCGACCAGAAATCACAAAGAAGAAGTGATGAGCCGGCATATCCTGACGGTACAGCAGCTGGTGGTGACCGAGTCTGAGCCGGCGTGATTGCTGGATCAGACTATCGAGGTCTTTCGGGCGCAGATTGCAGAACAGGGCATGGCTGCGAAGCGCTTCCAGGCTGTCTTCTTCATCAAGTGGTTTGTTGATGGCGACAAGCACCGGCTTGGTATATCGCTGTTCCGCAGTTTGTGTCATGGCCATGGTTGTACCCTCTCTGCATATTCATGCATTCAAAATCTTATTTTAAATACTAGAAGGATACTGATGAAAAATCGCTCCCCCGATGGGGGTATCCTTGCGGTTATTCCTGGGTAATTGACTTAGCTCAATTATTCGCTTTGCTAACCAAGCAGTCATTGCATCAAGGGTGAATCCGGCAGCTCCAGATCAACGCCCTCCACACCGGTTTCCGCAGCCAATACCTGGAGATATTGCCGGAATGCCCGGCGGGTCACGCTTTCGCTCAGGTACTGGCGAATCTGAGGTTTTACATGTTCATAAGGCAGCAGTTCGCCGTTGATTCGCTGGTCTACTCGAACGATGTGCCAGCCATAGCGGCTTTCGATCAGCTCGGGGTGGAGGCCTTCGTTCAGGCTCAGGACCGGGCGTTCGAATTCTTCGACGGTCTGGCCTTTGCTGATCTGGCCGAGGCTGCCGCCCTGGTGGCGGGATTCGCAGGCGGAATACTGTTTAGCCAATTCGTTGAACTGCGAGCGGCCGTCCAGGAGGGCAGACAGCAGCTGTCGGCCAGCTTCTTCCTGACGCATGCGCTCTTCAATATCATCCGGAGCGGCAGCCAGCAGTATGTGGCTGACGGCCATGATGGTAGGGCTGCAGAAGCGGATGGGATTGGCGGCGTAGAAGCGTTCGCAGTCCTGTTCGCTCGGGTCTGGCACTTTGAGCTCGAGTTCCAGCACCCGGGCTATCCGGTCTTCTTCGTCTTCGATGCTGTCCAGGTTCAGGCGGCTGGCCTGTTGCAGTAACAATTCACGGATGGCAAGGCTTCTGGCTGCTTCGTGCCAGGCTTCCGCCAGCTCTTCCGCGGGGTGGTGCTGCATTTCCCGGGCGATGTCGTCTACGTGGATGAGAATCTCACCCACGTAGACCGGCGGGAACTGGTTTCTGGGTTTGCCGGCTTCGCCGGTGGGGATCAGTTGCATGGTGCGACTCTCCGTCAATCAGTTTGCCAGCCTCCCTCCCGGAAAGAGAGGGTGGCTGTATCCGTTCAGGCGCGCTTGCGAACCACCTGGTACTTCCGCCCGAAATACTCCACTGGCACGCTAAGCATGTGCACCAGTCGGGTGAACGGGAAGAGTACGAAGATGGTCAGGCCCAGGAAGATGTGGGTCTTGTAGATCCAGTGCACGTCGGCAATGTAGGCGGCGATGCCAGATCCTTCCAGGGTGAACACGCCCTGGGCCCAGGCGGAGAACTTGAGCATGGTGCTGCCGTCGAGGTGGCCCATGGTGGGCAGGATGGTGAGCATACCGAGGACCAACTGAACCACCAGAATGATGATGATCATGTTGTCAGCGAAGGTGCTGCTGGCCTGAACCCGCGGGTCGGTCATACGACGCCAGGCGAGCATGCCGCCACCGATGATGGCCATGACGCCGGCGATACCGCCCACCAGGATCGCCATCACCTGTTTCTGGCCCGGAGTGATGATCCACTCGTAGGCCCAGTGCGGAGTAAGCAGGCCCACCAGGTGGCCGAAGAAGATCACCAGTACGCCGACGTGGAACAGCACGCTGGCCATCACCATGTTTTTCTTGCGCAGCATCTGGCTGGAATGGGCTTTCCAGGTGAACTGGCCATGGTCATAACGCGCCCAGGTACCGACAAACAGTACCAGCAGGGCGATGTAGGGATAGATTCCGAACAAGAGTGTGTTGATATAGGACATTGTCTTTTCCTCCTGCGCCTCAGGCGCGCCCTGCCGGACGGGGCGTTGCGTCCGTCATCAGCTGATCACTCAGGTGAATGGTCTGGGTCTGTTCCAGTTCGCGGCGGCGCTGTCCAACCACGCCACCGGTGCCACAGGAGCTGCCCTGGTCATCCACAAATTTCACCATTTCCTCTTCCCAGACCTTGTCCAGTGCTTCGGGGGTGTCGTCGCGCTCTTCCGAGGCAACGAGCTGCGCCAGTTCCTGGCGGTCGGCCTTGCGGCCGGACAGCACCAGCAGGGAATCCATCGCAACGTGGTAGAGGCTTTCACGCTGGTACAGGCGCTCTCCAAGCAACCCCAGAATGTGGTGAATATCCTCCAGCCAGTTCAGGATTTCCTCCCAGGGGCGGGTGGAGAGGTATTCCAGGAACAGCGGCAGGTAATCCGGCAGTTCTTTGGCATCAATTTCCAGGCCGTTGGCCCGGTATTGCTCCATCAGGTCGACCATGGCCTGGCCGCGGTCGCGGGATTCGCCATGCACGTGCTCGAACAGCAGCAGGGAGGTGGCCCTGCCCCGGTCGAAGGTGCCCACGTAGGCTTCCTGAAGATCCATCAGGTCACCATCGCAAAGGCGATCAATACAGGTCAGCAGTTGTTCCTTGTTTTGCCGCGGCAGCCGGCTGTCCTCCAGGACAGCGGCGACCAGGGCGTCTTTGGATTGCTGCAGTTCTTCGGTGGGGTACTCCAGTACCCGCGCCAGTACTTTCAAAAGTTGCATCGCGGCCTCCTCAGTCCTGCAGCTGCTTCGGGTCAACCTGCTTCACGGTCGCCAGCTTGCTGACCATGCTGGTGGTCTGCTTTTTGCCGCCGAACAGGCTGAAATCGCTGTCACCACCGTTGCAGCCATCACCGAAGCTGAAGCCACAACCGCCGCGCTCGCCGTAAGCGGTCGCATCCGGGAAGGCTTCCTTGGCCAGCTCACGATGACTGGTGGGAATCACAAAACGATCTTCGTAGTTGGCGATGGCCAGGTAGCGGTACATCTCATCGGCCTGGGCCTTGGTCAGACCACACGCTTCCAGGGCTCGCAGGTCTTCCTTGCCTTCCACGGTTTCGGCGCGCTTGTATAAACGCATGGCCATGATCCGCTTCAGGGCCAGTACGATGGGCTTCTCATCACCGGCGGTCAGCAGGTTCGCCAGGTACTTGACCGGGATCCGCAGGCTCTCGATCTTCGGCAGTACGCCGTCAAACTCAACCTTGCCGGCTTCCGCCGCAGACTGGATCGGGCTCAGGGGCGGCACATACCAGACCATGGGCAGGGTGCGGTATTCCGGGTGCAGCGGCAGGGCCAGCTTCCAGTCCACCGCCATCTTGTACACTGGGCTCTGCTGGGCAGCTTCGATCACATTCATCGGGATGCCGTCTTTCTTCGCCTGCTCGATCACTTTCGGGTCGAACGGGTCGAGGAAGATTTCCAACTGCTTCTCGTACAGCTCGTGCTCGCCCGGGGCGCTGGCCACTTCTTCAATGCGGTCGGCGTCGTAAAGCAGCACGCCCAGGTAGCGAATCCGGCCAACGCAGGTCTCGGAGCACACGGTGGGCATGCCGGCTTCGATACGCGGATAGCAGAAGATGCACTTCTCGGACTTGCCGGTTTTCCAGTTGAAGTAGATCTTCTTGTACGGGCAGCCAGAGACACACATCCGCCAGCCGCGGCACTTGTCCTGGTCGATCAGCACAATGCCGTCTTCTTCCCGCTTGTAGATGGCACCGCTCGGGCAGCTGGCAACACAGGCCGGGTTCAGGCAGTGCTCGCACAGACGCGGCAGGTACATCATGAAGGTGTTTTCGAACTGGCCGTAGATGTCGGCCTGCACCTGGTCAAAGTTCTTGTCCTTGCGGCGCTTGGCAAACTCCGTCCCGAGGATTTCCTCCCAGTTCGGGCCCCATTCGATTTTCTTCATGCGCTCGCCGGAGATCAGCGAGCGTGGCCGTGCGACCGGCTGGTGCTTGGTATCACCGGCGGTGTGCAGGTGCTGATAATCGAAGTCGAACGGCTCGTAGTAGTCGTCGATTTCCGGCAGGTCGGGGTTGGCGAAAATGTTCGCCAGTACCCGGAACTTGCCACCAATGCGGGGGCGGATCTTGCCAGAGCTGTCGCGCATCCAGCCGCCCTTCCACTTATCCTGGTTCTCCCACTCTTTCGGGTAGCCGATACCAGGCTTGGTTTCAACGTTGTTGAACCAGGCGTATTCCATGCCTTCACGGCTTGTCCATACGTTTTTGCAGGTGACGGAACAGGTGTGGCAACCAATGCACTTGTCCAGGTTCAGCACCATGCCGACTTGGGAACGGATTTTCATTTTACAGCCTCCTGAGCATAGTCATTGCCTTCACCGTCGAGCCAGTCCACGTTCTTCATCTTGCGGACCACCACGAACTCGTCCCGGTTGGAACCTACGGTGCCGTAGTAGTTGAAGCCGTAGGAATACTGGGCATAGCCACCAATCATGTGAGTCGGCTTCGGACACACCCGGGTAACCGAGTTGTGAATACCGCCACGGGTCCCGGTGATTTCGGAGCCGGGTATGTTCACAATCCGCTCCTGGGCGTGGTACATCATCACCATGCCGGGCATCACTCGCTGACTCACCACCGCACGGGCCGCAATGGCGCCGTTGGCGTTAAACAGTTCGATCCAGTCGTTGTCTTCCACGCCGATCTCTTTGGCGTCGTCTTCACTCAGCCAGACAATCGGGCCGCCACGGGACAGGGTCAGCATCAACAGGTTGTCACTGTAGGTGCTGTGGATACCCCACTTCTGGTGCGGGGTGATCCAGTTCAGCGCTTTCTCGGGGTTGCCGTTACTGCGCTGGTTGATCATGCTGCCCACGGCCTTGGTGTTGATGGGCGGACGGTACACCAGCAGGCTCTCGCCGAAGGCGCGCATCCACTCATGGTCCTGATAGAACTGCTGACGACCGGTCAGGGTGCGCCAGGGAATCAGCTCGTGCACGTTGGTATAGCCGGCGTTGTAGGACACGTGTTCGTCTTCCAGGCCAGACCAGGTGGGACTGGAAATGATCTTGCGCGGCTGCGCCACGATGTCCCGGAAGCGGATTTTTTCCTCTTCCTTGTTGGTAGCCAGATGAGTGTGATCCAGGCCGGTGAACTCGGACAGCGCCGCCCAGGCTTTGACCGCCACCTGACCGTTGGTTTCCGGCGCCAGGGTCAGGATGACCTCAGCGGCATCAATGGCACTCTCGATCTTCGGGCGACCTGCGTTGGCACCCTCAAGGTGGGTGTAGTTCAGGTCCTTCAGGAAGTTGACTTCCTTCTCGGTGTTCCAGTTGATGCCCTTGCCACCGTTACCCAGCTTGTCCATCAGCGGACCAAGGGAAGTAAAGCGGGCGTAGGTGTTCGGGTAATCCCGCTCCACCGTAATGAAGTTGGGCGCGGTCTTGCCCGGAATCAGGTCGCACTCGCCTTTTTTCCAGTCTTTCACATCGAACGGCTGGCCCAGCTCCGCCGGCGCGTCGTGCAGCAGCGGCAGGGTAACCACGTCTTTCTCGACACCCAGATGCCCCTCGGCAGCCTTGGAGAAGGACTTGGCAATGCCCTTGTAGATTTCCCAGTCACTGCGCGCTTCCCAGGCCGGATCGGTGGCAGCGGTCAGCGGGTGGATGAACGGGTGCATGTCGGAGGTGTTCAGGTCGTTCTTTTCATACCAGGTTGCGGTCGGCAGAACGATGTCGGAATACAGACAGGTGGTGGACATACGGAAGTCCAGGGTCACCAGCAGGTCGAGCTTGCCTTCCGGCGCCTGGTCGCGCCATTTCACTTCTTCCGGTTTGGCGCCACCCTCGACACCCAGATCCTTGCCCTGCAATCCGTTCTTGGTACCCAGCAGGTACTTGAGCATGTACTCGTGACCTTTACCTGAGGAGCCCAGCAGGTTGGAGCGCCAGATGAACAGGTTACGCGGGCAGTTTTCCGGCGCTTCCGGATCTTCACTGGCGAAGGCCAGAGATCCGTCCTTCATGGACTTGGCCACGTAGTCCGCCACCTCCATACCGGCCTTCTCGGCTTCCGCGGCAATGGTCAGCGGGTTTCGGTTCAGCTGCGGCGCAGACGGCAGCCAGCCCATGCGCTCGGCGCGTACGTTGTAGTCGATCAGACTGCCACCGAATTTGGACTTGTCTGCCAGCGGCGACAGGATTTCATCCACGCCCAGTTTCTCGTAGCGCCACTGACCGGAGTGAGCATAGAAGAAGGAGGTGGAGTTCATGTGGCGTGGCGGGCGCTGCCAGTCCAGACCAAAGGCCAGCGGCTGCCAGCCGGTCTGCGGGCGCAACTTCTCCTGACCCACATAGTGGGCCCAGCCACCGCCGCTCTGGCCGATACAGCCACACATAATCAGCATGTTGATCAGGCCGCGGTAGTTCATGTCCATGTGGTACCAGTGGTTCATACCGGCACCAACGATAACCATGGAGCGGCCCTTGGTCTTGTCAGCGTTGTCGGCGAACTCACGGGCGATGCGGATCACTTTCTCGGCCGGTACGCCGGTGATCTGCTCTTGCCAGGCCGGCGTGTACGGCTTCACTTCGTCATAGGAAGTGGCGCCATCGTCGTCACCCAGGCCGCGGCTGATGCCGTAGTTGGCGACCATCAGGTCGTACACAGTCACCACGCGACCTTCGGAACCATCGGCCAGCTGAACCTTGCGGGTACCCAGCTTGTGCTTGAGGATGTCCTTGAATTCCACGTGGTTGTAATGGTCGTGTTCGATACCACCGAAATACGGGAAGGCGACATCGACGACTTCGTCGTGCTTTTCAACCATCGACAGCTGAAGGTTTACATCGGCGCCTTTGGCGGTCTGCTTCAGGTTCCACTTGCCCTTCTCGCCCCAGCGATATCCGATGGAGCCGTTGGGCGCCGTCAGTTCACCGGAAGCCTCGTCGATGGCGATGGTCTTCCACTCGGGGTTGTTCTCTTCACCCAGGCCGTCGACCAGGTCACTGGCGCGCAGGAAGCGGCCCGGCACGAAACTACCGTCGTCTTTCTGTTCCAGCATGACCAGGTAGGGCATGTCGGTGTAGCGGCGAACGTAGTCAGTGAAGTACTCGCTGGGCTTGTCGACATGGAACTCTTTGAGGATCACATGGCCCATGGCCATGCCCAGAGCGGCGTCTGTACCCTGCTTCGGGTTCAGCCACTCGTCAGACAGCTTGGAAACTTCCGCATAGTCCGGGGTAATGGCAACGGTCTTGGTGCCCTTGTAGCGCACTTCAGTGAAGAAGTGGGCGTCCGGGGTACGGGTCTGGGGTACGTTGGAGCCCCAGGCAATGATGTAGCCGGAGTTGTACCAGTCGGCAGATTCCGGCACGTCGGTCTGCTCACCCCAGGTTTGCGGGGAGGCGGGCGGCAGGTC
This sequence comes from Marinobacter sp. RI1, assembly GCF_041155085.1. Taxonomy (NCBI): domain Bacteria; kingdom Pseudomonadati; phylum Pseudomonadota; class Gammaproteobacteria; order Pseudomonadales; family Marinobacteraceae; genus Marinobacter; species Marinobacter sp. RI1. The sequence goes on along the minus strand of NZ_AP031605.1, from coordinate 1,425,571 downwards.
GCAATACCAGTCGTAGAAGCTCATGCAGACGCCACCGATCATGGACAGGTAACGGCTGCCCGCGGCGTATGAGACCATGGACATGGCAGGAATCGGAGAGAAACCGATGATACGGTCCGGGCCGAACTTCTTGGCGGTGTAGACGTTAGAGGCGGCAATCAGCTCGTTGACTTCGTCCCAGCTGGAACGGACAAAACCGCCCATACCACGGCGAGGCTTGTACTCGACGGTCTTGGCGGGATCTTCAACAATAGAGGCCCAGGCTTCCACCGGGTCATTGAACTGGATACGGGCAGCACGCCAGAGCTTCATCAGGCTCTTGCGCATCAGCGGGTATTTCAGCCGGTTGGCACTGTACATATACCAGGAGTAGCTGGCTCCACGAGGGCAACCACGGGGCTCGTGGTTGGGCAGATCCGGGCGGGTGCGGGGGTAATCGGTTTGCTGGGTTTCCCAGGTGACCAGCCCGTTCTTGACGTAGATTTTCCAGCTGCAGGAGCCGGTGCAGTTCACGCCATGGGTGGAGCGCACGATCTTGTCATGCTGCCAGCGCTGGCGGTAGCTGTTCTCCCAGTCGCGGTTCACTTCGTGGGTTTCACCGTGACCGTTGGAGAACGATTCGCGGTTCTTCCTGAAGTAATTCAACTTGTCGATCAAATGACTCATGGTCTCTCTCTCCATCAACCCGTTTGCCGGATCGTTGTTCCGAATGGAGACCATTGTGTGGGATCAAACCCCTGAAATCTGCGTGGTTACTACCACATAACCCGGGTGTACCACCCTGTGGGTAGGCGACCTATAACCCGGGTTGGAGAAGCATCTTTCGCTCCTCTCTGCGGGCATGTCGGGAGAAAAGCAGTAGGCTGACACTCAGCAACAGGAAGAGAATCATGAATACCGCTGTACGCACGCCCAGCCACAGGTTCAAGCCACCAAACGCAACTGGCAGGACAAATGCAACGGCACAGGCGCTGACCAGCAATACACCGGCAAACAGGGACGCTTCCTGTCGATTGGCCAGAATCACCATACGCTGAAGGGACCCCATAGCAGTGCCCATGGCCACCCCCAGAATCACGACCAACGCGCTTTCAAGCACAACTGGCAAAGCAAACTCCACAACCAGCTCCTCTTCCACGCCTGTAATGAACAAAGTCATGGGGGGATAGGACAACACCACGAGTGCCATCAGACAACCCGCCAGTGCCCGCGTCGCAACCCGGGCGGAACCAAAATGATCTGACAAGCCTCCACCGGCCACCTGAGCCACGGCACCGGGAATGACAAACCATTGCGCAAGGCGGGCCCCGGAATCCAGCGTAAGACCATACTGGCCTGAGAGGAAATCAGGAAGCCACAACGCCAGCGCAAAGAAACTGCCGGCAACCACACCGAAATACAAACACAGGGGTAGATTCCGACCCTGCCGGATCACCCCGAGAATTTCCCTGGCTGATCGTTCACGGCTTTCATCTTCCTCACCCGTGGCGTCGGTCAGCATAATCAATAGCGCGATCACCAGAAGCAGGGTAATGAGGTAGGCCAGAGGTACACCCTGCCAGGAGAACGCCTCATGGAACAGCGGCACCAGATAATAGTTGAAACCTGCTCCGGTTACCCCGGAGCCAAAAACGCCGAGTACGAGACCCAGCCGCCTGGGCTGGCAATGACTGACCACGAACTGCAGGCCGGCGCCGTAGAAGCCGCCAGCCAGCCCCAGCCCGGCGGCGGCAATAAGGTAGCCAATGTAGGTGTTCGTCAGCAGCAGTATCCCCATGCACACAGCAAGACCGCACAGACACAAAAGCATGACTTCACGGGCACCATATCGCTGCGCCGCAAGCCCGGCCGGAATCGCCAGGATAGCGCTGACCGCCATGGGCATGGCCAGCAGAACGCCAAACTGTAAACTACTCAGCCCCAGATCGGCTCGGAGATGCACACCGGCAACCGCAAACAGTGTCCAGCAACCGGCAGCCACCACAAAGCCAGTCAGCGCCAACGGCAACACTACTGCCAGAGATGCTAACCTCTCCTCATCCCGTTCCGATTGCATTACACGCTCCCTGAATCCCATTCTTTAGTCTCAACTTTTGCCTGAGCAAGGGTCAAAGGCTATGATGGGTTATAAACCATTGGGGTAATTGACTATCCTCAAGGAGGTATCACGACGGCGCGTTTTCCACGATAATTTTGCTGCCTGTCACTATCCACATCCCTTGAGCCTTGAAGCTATCCATGACCTCCAGAAGCCCGCTAGTAAATCGACTGGCAGTTGTTATCGGCGCCATCGTGCTGACGGCCATTGTCAGCATGGCCACCACTCTGGCTGTGTCCAACAGCATTGAGGGCAATGCCACTGCTATCAACCTTGCCGGTTCACTGCGTATGGGAGCATTCCAACTGGCGGCAAGATCGGCCTCTGAAGATCCCGTAGAAAACACTGACACCCTTGATCAACGCATTGAGGAGTACGAGGACAGGCTCAGGGATCCCGCCATCATCCGTTCCATTCCCCGCACCGATGATCATCCCCTCGTCGAACAATATAAAACCGTGGAATACGGCTGGGCCAATCAGCTCAGGCCGTCACTGGAGAGCCACCAGACTGGCGCCCCTCTATCCGCCGAAATGATCACGACAGTGGAGAGCTACACGGTAGAAGTGGATCGCTTGGTCTCCATGCTGGAACAACGCACCGAGGCCCGAATCGACCTGCTGCACCTTATCCAGATCATCAGCATGGTGTTCTCGGTATTGATTGTGCTCGCCCTGTTTCTGGACCTCAAAAACCGGATTCTCAGGCCCCTGCGAAAACTGGTGAGCATTGCCACCGCCGTGGGCGAACAGGATTTCAGCCACAAAGCCGATCTCAAAGGTTCCGATGAGCTGGCACAACTGGGCCAGGCCTTTGACCAGATGACCAGTGAACTGGCGCTGACCTACTACGAGCTTGAAAGCCGCGCCCGGCAAAAAACCGAAGAACTTGAAATCAGCCACGCGGCTCTGCAGGTAATGCACTCCGCCAGCCGGGGGCTATTCGCCAATCATGATCTGTGCAGTGGCGCCATTCCGATGCTGCAGGACCTGGAGCAGTTGCTGGGCATCGGTCCCATCCGCCTGTTCCTGCATGACAAGGAATCGGCAGAACCGGTGGAGGCCATTACCACCGCCACACCCAAACGCCCCTTCTATTGCCGGGATCACCATTGCAATGCCTGTCTGGTAACCCCGGAGGTCTATGATGAGATGCCGCTGGAAAACAATGACGGCCGGCGGCTGTTGCTGCCCATCCGCACTCCCGGGCAGTTGCTGGGCACCCTGGAGGTCTGGTATCCGGCTGAGAAAGGATTACCGGAGACCTCTCGCCGCCTGCTGGAAACCCTGACCGACCAGCTGGCAACTGCCATTTTCCTGGAAAAACAGATCACCGAAGAACAACAGCTGACGCTGGCGGAAGAGCGCACGGTGATTGCCCGGGAGCTACACGATTCCCTGGCACAATCGCTCTCGTATCTGAAAATGCAGGTGACCCGTATGCGCCGGCTGAACATTGATGGCGAGCAGAAGCCCATCCACGACGACATCCTGGATGAACTGAGTACCGGCCTGAACAGCGCCTACCGCCAGCTGAGGGAACTGCTGGCCACCTTCCGGCTGAAACTGGATACGCCGGATCTGGCGACTGCGCTGCGCAAAACCATCGACGAATTCTCAGAGCGCCTCGGTAAACCGGTAGCGTTTGAATACAACCTGCCGCCCCAGACGCTGTCGCCTAATGAGGAAATCCACACCCTGCAGATCATTCGTGAAGGGCTGGCCAATGCCGTCAAACACGCCGATGCCACTGACATAGCGGTCAAAGTAGTGTTCGATTCACCACAAGTGCGGGCCAGCATACAGGACAATGGCAAGGGATTACCGGGTGGCGACCAGCCCGTGAACCACTATGGCCTGATTATTATGCAGGACCGTGCCCGCACACTCGGCGGCAAGGTTAATGTGCGAAACAGGGATGAAGGCGGCGTGGAAGTCGCGCTAACATTCGTACCCAAGAGCCGCAACCTGATTCCAACGGAAACTACGCCGGCCTGAGCCGAGCGCAGGACAAAAGAGAGAAACAATGTCTGAGACACCCGCAAGCATTCTGTTGATCGACGACCACCCGCTGCTGCGCCAGGGCATCAAGCAGCTGATCGGCATGGAAGACGACATGGAAGTGATTGGCGAAGCCAGCAATGCCGCCGATGGCATCCGTCTGGCCACCGAGCTGGAGCCGGACCTGATCCTGATGGACCTGAACATGCCGGAAATGGACGGTATCGAAGCCCTGCGAAAGCTCAGGGAACAGAATGTCAGTTCCCGCATTGTGATGTTCACCGTCTCCGATCAGGAAGACGATGTAGTTGCGGCACTGCGCGCGGGGGCTGACGGTTACCTGCTCAAGGACATGGAGCCGGAGGACATGATTGCCCAGCTGCATCAGGCGGCCGTAGGCAAAATGGTGATCAGTGATCGCCTCACGACCCTGCTGGCCGAAGCCCTGCGTTCCAACAAACCGCAGCAGACCAGCCGCCCCGACTTCGACAGCCTGACGCCGAGGGAGAAAGACATTCTCCGGCTGATTGCCGAAGGCCTGTCCAACAAGATGATCGGGCGTAAACTCGACATCAGTGACGGCACTGTCAAGGTCCACGTCAAGCACCTCCTGAAAAAGCTGAACCTGCGTTCCCGGGTGGAAGTGGCCGTCTGGGCAGTCGAGGAAGGTCTGCACAAGGGCTGACTGTACATTCCCCTGAGTTATATCAAATCCGTTTATTGCGGTTTGAGGTAGGCTCTCCCTGTCTGTTTCATGATTTCAGGAGAGCCTGCCATGCTGCCTACCCTGCCCAGTTTCGGCAAATTGCCCACACCACCCGGGTTCGCGCAACTGCAACGCCTGAGCAGCCAACTCCAGCACAATCCCCTTGCGGGCCAGACCATAGCCGTCATCCAGGAGTATGCCCCTTCACCGGTGCCACTCCTGAACGGCATTGATCAGCGAATCCCCCTCCCCCTGAAACAACTGGCAGCGGAAGCACCCCTCAACCGGCTTTTCTCGGACGCCATTGCAGAAGGTGAATTCAACGATTTCGAGGGACGTCGAATCCGCCTCGAAATCAATGGCGGCCAGCCAGGCATTACCCTCGGTTATTGGGCCGGGCGCCTGCGGGTGCTGAACGGGCCTGGTGAAGCCACTATTCGGGGGTCCGTTGGTGCATTCCGTACATTGGCGGAGCGAAGGCAAGACCCCGATCAGTTGTTCTTCCAGCGCCGGCTGGTTATCGAGGGGGATACTGAACTGGGGCTGGCCCTGAAAAACCTGCTCGACAGCCTGGACTGGCATCTGCGGCTCAGGGATTTTCTGAAACCCTGGTAAGCGCCCATTCCCGGAACGTTCTCCAACGGTTAATCCAGGCAGGGATCAGGGTCGCTTCAATGGGCGGAGATATAGCAAATCCCTGAGCGCATTCGCACCCGAGGCTCAACAGAATCTCACCTTGCCTGACACTTTCCACGCCCTCTGCAACCACCTGCTTCCCGAAAACCCGCGACAGACCGATCACCCCCTGAAGAATCGACAGGTTTTCACCGTTATCCTCAATGCCGGATACAAACTCCCGATCGATTTTCAGAGTATCGACAGGAAGGCGCTTGAGATAAGACAACGATGAGTAACCCGTACCAAAGTCATCCAGGGAGAAGGTCACCCCAAGCTCACGGCAATCCGCAATGGTCTGTACGGCTTTATCCAAATCCCCAAGTGCAGCGGTTTCCAGGATTTCCAGATCTAGCCTGACAGGGTCAACCCCCGGAAACGCCGACAGGATTTTGTTCAGGTGCCCGGCAAAGTTATCAGACTGAAGATGGTTGGCGGCGATGTTAACACTGACATTGACCCTGACACCCTCTTGCTCCCAGCGTTGTATCTGCAGCAGAGAGTTTCTCAACACCCATTCACCAACCTGAATATTCAGCGTGTGATGCTCAATGGCGGGCAGGAAGTGGCTCGGAGGGAGCAGCCCTTCCCGGGGATGTTGCCACCGGATCAGCGCTTCAACGCCCAAAACCTCTCCAGTCCGGAGATTAACCTTGGGTTGGAAATAAAGCCGGAACTCATCCTCGTTGAGCCCCCTGCGGATGTCCTCCAGTAACAACTGACGGGCTCGATACTGGCTCCGCTCGCCGGCATCAAGATAAAGCCAGCCACTGCGCATCTCGTGTTTTGCCCGATACAGGGTATTATCCGCCTGCCTCAGCAAGCTGTCTGCGTCCTCAACCGCGCCATCCGGAAACAGGACAACACCAGCCGTAAACCCCGCGGAAACCTCAACACCGTCGAGTTCAAATGGCTGACTGGCCGTCAAACGCAGGGCTTCCAGCCGCGACTCGGCTTGGCTGGCATCCGGCAGCAACAATGCAAACTCATCACCACCTGTTCGCGCCAGGCAGGCATCCGCCGGGATCGCATCCAGCCACCGCCGGGACAGCAAGCCGAGCAATCGGTCTGCCGCATCTTCTCCGAGACAGTCGTTGAGATCCTTGAAATTATCAAGATCAATAGACACCAGGGCTGCCGAGTTCTCAGCTCTCACGTCATCGGCAAGGTATTCACGAATCCGGCGGACGATGCCGTTTCGGTTCCAGAGGCCGGTCAAGGCATCGGTATAAGCGAGCGTTTCCAGATGGTGCTGATATTCTCGGGCTTGTTCTTCCAGGGCCTGATTCAACCTTTCATGCTGTATTCGGGACAGCTCGTCTTCGGCCCTCAAGCGGGCCATTTTCTCCCGCATTAACTGAATCGTGCTTGATGAAAGCTTTCCGTAAATTTCCAGCAGCGCGTTGACCAGCACCGAGGCGGAACCGCTCAGCTCTGCATCGACCCGGTTTTTTGCCTCACTGACTTCCAGGCCTTGCTGAACCAACTCAACCGTCAGAGCCATTCGGCGATCTGATTCGAGGATATGGAAGGCTAACCAGCGTGTGAGGAAGTCAAACAGTCTGGTTAACACCTCTTCCTGAGGTTCGCGGCTGTTGCGCAGCTCCTCAACCTGCGCAAAAAACATCTGGTGTGACTCGCAGTGGCTTTTCGCCATCGCTGCTTCACTGAGGGTTTTGTTCCAGATCGCTTCCTCGTATTCAAAATGAAACGCGGCGTAGGAAAGCAACTCATCAAGAATCTGATCGGGCGTTAACTCGGAGGTGTCCGATGCAAAGTGCCACGCCAGTCGATTCAGGATATTGACCAGCACCTTGTGCTGTTGATCAATATCATCAATGCCGGTCTCGAAATTCCGGTTCCAGGGGAAGATTTCGAAGGCATTCGGCACATTATTGGTCACAGAAGGACTCCCAAAACGGCAACCACCGTCTTGAGCATAGTTCAACTGCCAATAAATGTAGTGGTTTTAAATCAGTGAGCGGGGCTGTCTCAGAGCTGGTCGCTCAACGCAAAATCCCGCAACGCCACCGCATTATTATGGTCGGTATCTTTGGCGGCAAATACCAGCGTGACGCGTTTGTGCTCCTTGAGGATCTGCCGGAACAAATCCAGGTCCTCTGCGGCCCCATCAGACTTGAGCTCTTTGAAGTAGCGGTCTCGAAACCCGGGCCATCTGTCCGGGTCATGGCCGAACCACTTCCGCAATTCTGAAGATGGCGCAAGCCCTTTCAGCCAATGGGCAATGTCTGCGTCTTCTTTGGCAACGCCCCTGGGCCAGATGCGATCCACCAGAATACGCGGGCCATCTGAGCGGGCAGCGTGGTCGTAGGCTCGTTTCAGGCGGATGTCCATAGAAACCTCCCAACCGGCTAATGGTGTCCTTGAGCCTAGCCTTCACCCCTTATGAATTCAAAACCCGCCATGACATAACGCATTTACCGCATCTCAAAAAACTCCCGATGCATCCGCCGGGCAGGCAGGCCCCATCTGCGGAATTCGTTGAACAGGGTCCGGGCCATGCCCACCGGGCCGCAGAACCACAGGCTGGCGCCTTGCCAATCCGGCACCGCATCGCGAATTTCCTCCGGTGTCAGTCGGCCTTCGGTACGACTGCATCGAATAACCAGGTTAACGCCCGCGGCTTCGGCATCCGCCCGCAGCTTTGTCAGAGCCTCCTCGCTGACATCGGCAGTGGGGTGGAACAGGTAGATAGTACGATTATCCGGTTTGCTAGCCAGGCGCCCCATCCGGGCAATAAACGGAGTAATGCCGATGCCCGCGCCTACCCAGATCTGAGTGCGGCAATCATCTTCAAAATCAAAACCGCCATAGGGCCCCTCCAGTGTAACCGGCATGCCCTCGCAGATCCGGTGGCTGGCCCGGCGGGTATGGTCCCCCAGTTCCTTGACCACGAATTTCAGACATCGGGTTTCCGGGTTCCAGTCTGAAGCAATGGTATAAGGGTGAGGGCCCTCCGCAGCATCCGACGTAATAAAGGCGAACTGCCCGGGGTTATGGACGGACCAGCCCTGCTCGACCCTTACCAGAAACTCGAAAACTCTCAGCTCCGGATATCGGGTTACCGAAACCACCTCCCCCGGCACCTTTCGGACCTTGCCCGGCCAGCCAAGCAGCAGTAAAACCGCTGCGATACTGCCGGCGACAACAGCGAACTGGGTCAGCCAGCCAATCGGCGCTGCCCAATAATCAAACTTCATCAGGATAAAGCTGTGCCAGGCCAGGGGCAGAAAGACCACCGCCAGCAGTTTGTGTGTTTTACGAAACAGGTGATAAGGAAAGGCTTTTACCAATGCCAGCACAATCAATACGGCCGCGGCGTAGAAAGCCCATTCTCCCAGGGTTTCTGCCAGCCCCCGCTGCCCCCTGAACCAGGCTTCCAGGCCGGCGAGTTGCTGTCCGGCCCCTTTGCCGGCCGGCTTCTCCAGCCAGCCCCAGCCCACCATCCACTTGGTGCCCTTGGCCCACCACCAATGCAACGTAGCCAGCACCAGTGAACCAATGCCCAGCCATTTGTGCAGCCGGTACACCTTGTCCAGGCCACCAACCCAACGCTCCAGAGACCGGAGACGCAGTGCCAGCACCAACGCAACTGCCATCATCACTACGGCCAGAATGCCGGAAAACTGCACAAACACAGAGCGGAACGGAAAGTAAGCGAAGGGGGAAACCCACAGGCTGTCGGAAACAAACCACAGGACGCTGACCAAAGCAGTCAGGCCCCAGAAAAATAGCGGGACGCGAGCCATAACAATAAACCCCAATGCAGTTTGAGTACCCTAGCAAGCTACTCCTGGTACATCGGCTATCTATTGACCTCAATCAACGCTCAACGGGCTTTACACAGACTTTACGATCAGATCCATTCCCGGCTTGCCATGCCAGTACCCGTTACATGGCGGGGCCTCCACCAGCTTCAGCGGGTCGGCGACCGGCACTTCCCCCCGGCGTACCTGATCAAAGCGTTTGACCACTTGGTCCATACCTTGATGCTCCGGGCTCAGTCTCACGGTACTGACACCCATACGCTCCATCTCCGGTAGTTCCCTCATCAGGTCGTAGCGCGAGCCGGAGAGCGTGGAAATGCCATTAATCCGGAACAGCTCCTGGCTTTCCCGGGAACGTAGCTCCATGCCATCAGGATGCTCCAGACAACGGAAGTCGCAGTTGTCTTTAGGCAGGTTGTAATGACGGGCAGTGAAACAGCGGGACGACCAGGCCAATGGCAGGAAGCCCCAGGAAAATACCTCGGCGGGCAGATCCAGACCTTCGCCCTTCAGCTCACTGATTAGCTGCTCCAGGGTTTCCTTGCCCAGTTCCACTGGCAGGTTCCAGCCCTGCAGACCCTGTCTGGCGAGGATCTTCAGGGTGGCCGTGTTGTAGATGTTCATGGACGGGCCGGTAACAAACGGAATCTTGTTGCGGATCGCCACCTGCAGGGCACTCTGGTCGTTGGCCTCCACCAAAAACTCATCCTGTTCGCAAAACCGACGAAGTCGCCGCAGATCCGCTTCGGATTCGATCAGCGTCAATGTGGAAAGCACCACGTTCTTGCCACAAGCCTTCAGATCCCGGGCCAGGTCGAGCCAGTCATCGGGCTTCAGTTCCCGGCGGCGGGAGCACACCACTTCGCCAAGATAGATGGTATCTACTGGCCACTCCGCAGCGTTAGCGTAGAAATCGAATACGGACTGCTTGGTCCAGAACCACAGAATCGGGCCAAGAGAGAGTTTCATCATAGCGGGCAAAACCTTATTTCCACTTGCGATGGTAGGCCCCGATGGTGGTCAGGCCACCCTCGGAAAGACCGGCGAGAGTGCGGTTCCAGGCACTGTCTACAGCAAAGCTGTCAGGGGTGGCCTGAACCCGGTCCAGGGCCTGGCGCCAGGTTCGGGCAACATCTGCAATGTAGGCCGGGCTGCGCTGGCGGCCCTCGATTTTTACTGCGCTGATACCCAGCCCCTTCAATTCCGGCAGAAGATCCAAGGTATTCAGGCTTACCGGCTCTTCGATGGCATGGTACACGCTGCCCTCCACTTCAAACCGGCCCTTGCACAGGGTTGGGTAACCGGCGGATTCACCGGGGCCATAGCGATCAATGAGCACTTCATTCAGGCGGGATTCCAGCCCCTGAGAGGTTTCCTGCCAACGCACCGCCTTGGCCGGTGAACAGGCACCCCGGGTGTTGGGGGATTCATCCGTGAGGTAAGAAGACAGGTAGCAGCGACCCTCCGCCATAATGCACAGACTGCCGAAGGCAAAAACTTCCAGCTCCACTGGGCTATGCTTGGCCACACCCCGAACCTGATCCAGAGACAGCACGCGCGGCAACACTGCCCGGCGGATATCGAAGTTGTCCTTGTAGAACGACAGGGCCTCATGGCTGGTGGCAGAACCCTGAACCGACAAATGCCGGGGGATATCCGGGTGCCTGTTTGCAGCGTAATCCAGCAGTCCCATATCGGCCAGGATAATGGCATCCACTCCAAGGCCGGCGGCACGATCCACCGCGGCTTTCCAGTGTTCCCAGCCATCCGGTTGCGGATAGGTATTGATGGCACAGAACACACGACTGCCTTTTGAATGAGCGTACTCAATGCCCTCGGCTGCACGTTTGTCGTTAAAATTCAGGCCAGCAAACTGGCGGGCGTTGGTACTGTCCCGGAAGCCGAAATAGACCGCATCGGCTCCATTGTCCACGGCGGTTTTAAGGGCGGGAAGGCTACCAGCCGGGCATACAAGTTCCATGGTTTTCTCCGCTGAGCACGTTGCCGTGCACCTTACCGGTCAGCGACTTAGCCCACCTTGACCTTTGTCAGCGGATTGACAGAAACCTGTCAAATACCCCTTTGGTAATACTCTACGCATTAACCCCTACCTGAACCAAAACTGCATAAAACTCATTGCTTTAACTTTTTATTACAAGCACTTACATGTGGAAATCTACCCCCTCAGGTACCCCAAGGCGTCAATGGTCTGAACTGCTACACTTATCCACAATGGACGCCATTCTCAATGATGAGGCCCTCCCATGACTTTTATCAACAACCTCTCCATGCGAGGCAAGCTGATTACTTTGGTGCTGCCTGCGCTGCTGGTCATTGTATTTTTCGCGGTCCAGAGCATCTCCCGTAATATGGATGACCTGGACAACATGCAACAGCTCAATACCTTGGTTCAGTTGGCTGAGCTTGGGGATCCGCTGGTTGAGGAATTGCAGAAAGAACGGGGCCGTTCGGCCGTGTTTATTTCCAGCGCCCCGGATTCTGACGGCGAGCGCGAGGCAGCCCGCAACCTTCAATCCCAGAGACAAAATACTGACAGGAACCTGAGCGCCTACCAGAACGGAATCAAGGCACTGGCTGAAGAAGCCCGTTTTGACGGCAGCATTCAGGCAAGCGTCGACAAATTCCAGCGGGACATTGGCAATCTAATCAGTCTGCGCAGGGATATTGATAACCGGGTGTTGGCTGGTGCCGAATCCGGCGCCCGCTACACCAGCCTGATCATGGAAATCCTTAACCGTATTCCGTTGCTGGTGCGCCGGGCATCTGAGCCCGAGCTGGCCCGGCAGATCAATGCCTACCTTGCCCTTGCCGAAGCTGCCGAAATGGCAGGCCGTGAACGGGCTGCAGGGGCGTCACTGGTGCGCAGCGGCAACTTCGACCTGCCTGCAGTTGGGCAAATAGCGGCCCTGTCAGGGCGTCAGCAAGCGTATTTCCAGACCGCAATCACCATGCTGAGTGCAAATTCGGATATCCGTGGTCGGATTGAGTCATTTCCCGAAACCGCCGAGCACCGAAAAATGCTGGATCAGCGAGATATGCTTCTGAGCAGCCCTTCCGGTATGTACGGCCTGGAAGCCAGTGACTGGTTTTCAGCCTCTACCAACCGCATACAGGCCATTAACGGCATCCGCACTGATATGCTGTCACAGGTTGAAGCACTGGGCACCGCTGGCGTGAATGCCGCCAGAAGCAATCTGATCTGGGCATCGGCCATTGCCGCGACGTCAATCGTTCTGGTGGTTCTGTTAATGACCGTGATTATTCGCGCCATTCATCAGCAGGTGAATCAGCTGCTGGAAGGTGTTCGAAACGCCATGGACAACAAGGACCTGTCGCAGGCGATTCCGGTCTCCAGCAAGGACGAGACTGGCACCATAGCCGAGGCAATCAATGAACTGTTTGGCCGTTTTAGCGAGGCCTTGCTGCAAATCGACAAGGCAAGCGTACAGCTGGCCACAGCCACCGAGGAAACCAGCTCAACCGCGGGCCAGAATTCCTCACAGATCAAGAACCAGCAACAACAGATTGAGCAGGTGGCCGCTGCCACCGAAGAAATGTCGGCAACCTCAGAGGAGATTTCTCACAACACCCAGCAGGTGGCGGACGCCTCCAGTCGGGCTATGGAGAAAAGCCAGACCGGCGAGAAGGTGCTGCACACCAGTGTCTCCCAGATCCGGGAACTGGCGAAGTCAGTACAGGACGTCAACCAGGTTATCGAAGAACTGGAACAACGCAGCACGACCATCAGCGATGTGGTTGATGTTATCCGGAAAGTTGCCGACCAGACCAATCTGCTGGCGTTGAATGCAGCGATCGAAGCCGCCCGGGCGGGCGAGCACGGACGAGGCTTTGCGGTAGTGGCGGATGAGGTTCGCACACTGGCGCAGCAAACCCATGAATCCACTACCCAGATCGAAGATATCATCAACGGCTTCAAGACCATCACCGACAACGCCAGCCGTTCAATTATCACCAGCCACAAACTGGCCGACCAAACCAGCGCGCAAGCCTCGGAGATGGAACAGACCTTTGCTGACATTCTGATGGACGTGAACAGCATTTCCGATATGGCGACCCAGATTGCCACTGCGTCGGAACAGCAGGTTGCGGTCACGCGCGAACTGGCGGGTAATATGGAATCTGTAAGCGAAGCTGCCCTCCTGACCCTGACCGGCTCCCAGGAAATCACCGAGGTCACCCAGGAACAGGCGCGGCTGGCCCGCCAGTTACAGGATCTGGCCAATGAGTTCAAAGTGGCCTGATCAGAAAACCCTCCACGACAACGCAAGAGGGCTGCCATGTGGCAGCCCTCTTGCGTTTGTGCTCATTGTTCTCCAGTCAGATAATTCTGGAGAACCGCTGGCTCGCCCCTTCCTTGCGGTACAGATCGAAGATCTGGCAAATGGCCCGGATCAGTAGGCGACCGGCTGGCTGAACCTGCAGCAAAGAACCGCAATCCGCAATCAACTCGTCCTGAATCATCGGCTTCAGGCGGTTCATTTCATCCGCGAAATAGCGGTCAAAATCTTCATTCCACTGTTCGGCAAACTGCTTGCGGTCCAGTCGGAACTGGCAGATCAGCTGGCCGATCACCCAGCGTCGGATGCGGTCGTCGCGGGTCAGGCCCACGCCACGAATAATCGCCAATTGGCCAGCATCGATGGACGCCTCCCAGGACGGCAGGTCGTGGTTGTTCTGGAAGTAGGCATCGTCGGTCTGGCCAATGGCTGATACACCCAGGGACACCAGGTCACAATCCGAGTGAGTGGTGTACCCCTGGAAGTTCCGATGCAGGCGGCCTTCGCGCTGGGCTACCGCCAGGCTGTCGTCCGGCTTGGCGAAGTGGTCCATGCCGATGTATTCGTAACCAGCTTCCAGCAAACGGTTGATGGTGTTGTGCAGAATCGTCAGTTTCTGCTGCGGACTGGGCAGTGTATCGGCCTGAATCCGTGTTTGCGGATAGAAACGGTCCGGCAGATGCGCGTAACTGAACACCGAAAGCCGGTCCGGCGACATCTCGATCACCGATTCCAGGGTTTCGGCAAAGCTTTCCGGAGTCTGGTACGGCAGGCCGTAGATCAGATCCAGGTTGATGGAGCGGAAGCCGATGCGGCGCGCTTCGTTCAATACCGACTCAGTCATGTCCCGGGGCTGGATACGGTTCACCGCCTTCTGCACTTCCGGATTCACATCCTGTACACCCAGGCTGATACGGTTGAAACCCAGCTCCCAGAGGGTGGACAGAGTATCTTCGTCCACTTCCCGGGGATCGATTTCGACACTGTAGTCCCGATCGTCGCCGGACTGCAGGTTAAACAACTCACCGTAACCGGCCATCAGGTGTTGCATCACATCTCTGGGCAGGAAGGTAGGTGTACCACCACCCCAGTGCAGTTGCTTGACCGGGCGGTCGGCACCGAACAGTTTCGACTGGATGGCCGCTTCTTTCAGTACCCGCTCCACATAGGGCATGGCCTTGTCGCGCTTCTTGGTGATCACCTTGTTGCAGGCGCAGTAGTAGCAAAGGTGCGCACAGAACGGCAGGTGAGTATACAGCGAGATGGGCCCGCCAGCGGCCTTGCTGCGGCCAGCCGCCTTGACCATGTCTTCAATGGAATAGTTCGGGGTGAACTCCACCGCTGTTGGATAGGATGTGTAGCGAGGTCCGCTCAGATCATAACGGCGGATGAGCGCCTCATCCCAGATGAAAGCGGGCAGATTGTTTGCTGCAGCGGTATCAGAAGCCATAGTAAAACTCTAACGTCGAATAGGATCGGCATGCCGGAAAGCGGGCATTATGCCTGACCGGCGGCCGGCACGATTTGATGCGAATCAGCTGAGTGTACCAGCATACCCAATGAACCACCCTTGCGCCCATGGCGTATTCTGCCTACCTCTAAAGGATAAACTCAGCCGGAGCCCGTCATGGCCAATCTCATCCTGATCCTGGGTGATCAGCTCAGCCACCGTCTCTCTGCCCTTGAGGGCGCAGACAAGGACAACGACCTGGTCGTGATGGCCGAGGTCCACAGTGAAGCCAGCTACACCAACCATCACAAGAAGAAGCTGGTGTTCATTTTCAGTGCCATGCGGCACTTTGCCGATGCACTGGCGGAGGATGGCTGGCGGGTTCACTATCAGCGCTATCACCCGGACAATCCGGCACAGTCTATTGAACAGGTAATAGCGGAGCTGGTGCGGGAATGCCAACCGGAGCGAGTCATTACGACAGAATGTGGTGAGTGGCGTTTACACGAACAGATCAGCCGCTGGCACAAAACACTGGGCATCCCAGTGGAAATCCGGCCAGATACCCGCTTCGTCTGCAATATTGACGAGTTCGCCCGCTGGGCCGAGGGCCGAAAGCAGCTGCGCATGGAATTCTTCTATCGGGAAATGCGCAAAAAAACCGGTTTGCTGATGACCTCCGAAGGCCAGCCCGAAGGTGGCCAGTGGAACTTCGACACCGACAACCGAAAGAAATGGGCCGGCAAGCCTCCCGCCCCGGCCCCGTTCCGTGAGGAACCGGATGCCATCACCACCGAAGTGATCGAGCTGGTAAACGAATACTTTTCAGAGCATTTCGGCACCACGGAAAATTTCCACTACGCCGTTACCGCCGAACAGGCGCAGGAAGCGCTTGCCCACTTTGTCGACTTCGCCCTGCCCTGCTTCGGCGACTACCAGGATGCCATATCAGACAATGAAGACTGGCTGTTCCATTCCATCCTGTCCCCCTATCTCAACACCGGCCTGCTGGATCCCATGGAGGTGTGTGAAGAAGCGGTACGGGCCTGGCACGCCGGCCGGGCGCCGCTGAATGCCGTGGAAGGCTTTGTCCGCCAGATCATCGGCTGGCGGGAATTCGTGCGCGGCATCTACTGGCTGCTGATGCCCGGTTACGCCCGGGAAAACCGTTTGGGCAACAGCCGTGAGCTGCCCTGGTTCTACTGGACCGGCGATACAAAGATGCGCTGCATGCACAAGGCCATCAACGCCACGGCCCGCAACGCCTATGCCCACCACATCCAGCGACTGATGATCACCGGTAACTTTGCCCTCCTGGCCGGGGTGAAACCGGAAGCCATCTGTGACTGGTACCTGGCGGTGTATATCGACGCCTTCGACTGGGTGGAGCTGCCCAACACCCTGGGCATGGTAATGCACGCCGATGGTGGCTACCTGGGCTCCAAGCCTTACGCCGCCAGCGGCAAATACATCCAGCGCATGTCTGACCACTGCCAGAACTGCCACTACCGGGTGCAGGACGCTACCGGAGACCGCGCCTGCCCGTTCAACAGCCTGTACTGGCACTTCATTGACCGGCACCGCGAGGATTTTGCCAACAATCCACGAATGACCATGATGTACCGGAACTGGGACAAGCAGAAGCCAGAGCGGCGGGAAGCCTTGCGGGCAAGGGCAGACTGGGTTCTGGCCAATATCGAAACACTGTGATCCGACTACGCCAAATGAGGTACGGAAAAGCGGGATTATGACTGCTATGCTCATACCATTGTCAGCAATCTGGACGCTTGAGTGCGCACATGGATGCCCGCAGCCTGATTATCGGATTGAGCCTTGTTATGGCCTCATTGAGCGTGAGGGCAGACCACCATGGCTTCAGCCTGTATACCTTTCTGGCACCGCCTTACCAGTATGCGGAACCCCAGATTCCGGTGGTTACCGGTGAAACCACGGAAACCATCCGCTGCGCCCTGAACAAGTCCGGATTTCAGGCCAGGATCAGTCTGATGCCGCAAAGCCGGGCCCGTTACTCGCTGGAACGCAACCTGGTGGACGGCTACTATGCCGTCGGGTCATCCGAGGAACTGGACCAATCCGCCGTTCGCTCGCACCCGGTCGCCCTGGAAAAATGGCACTGGTTCTTTACCGCCGAAGCCAAACCGGACCCCGGCACTGCAAGAATTGGCGTGGTCGGTGGCAGCAATGAAGCCATCTGGCTGGAAGACAATGATCTGAAACCGTTTATCACGGTTACAGGGGCTGAGCAGCTTCCAGCGCTTCTGGTACGAAAGCGGATTGATCTCGCTCTGATGGATCAGCGTGCCATGAACTACCTGCAAGACCAGAAATCCGGGGTAGATTGGTCACTGAATTCTGATTTTGTTCGGTATGCGCCTTTGCACCTGTATGTGAGCTCTCGCTTTTCTGCGAACCACCCTCGCTTCCTGTCCGGATTTAACGCACACCTTGCCGGCTGTGCAATGCCCAGTATGCAATTGTCCGAACAGGAAGCGTCCGAGGTTCAGAGGCTGGCGCAAGCACTGATGGCTGATCTCTCTGGCAACATCAATCTGACCAATGCCATCTACCAGGGGCCGACCTATGACAACCTGACCGATATCCTGACCAAGGACACGCTCTGGCAAGCGCTGGCACCCCACCATCCGACACCGCTGGCTGGCGAAATACTTGAGCTGCCGGCTTCCCGGGCAATGACAGCCTGGCAGGCCAGCCACTCGCCACTCGTTACCGAGGTACTGCTGACTGACAAAGCCGGGGCGCTGGTCGCCATGAGCCGCCTGTCCTCAGACTACTGGCAGGGCGACGAGCCCAAGGTTCAGGAAATCGCCCTTGAAACCGACCGAGGCGTTGAGAGAAAGCGCGACATGTGGATTTCGCCGATTCGCTACGATGCCTCCACCGCCCGTTTCCAGGTGATGGTCAGCTTTCCGGTGCCGCTGAATAAACTCAACAACGGACTCGAAGGCGTGCTGGTACTCGGGCTCGACATCGAACACGCTCTTCACAATCCCCCCGCCCCCGGCTCGGTAGAATAACCAACATCTTCCAGAGTCAGGGAGGCCCGACTTCGCAGGCCAGCACCAGAGCCCAGAACTCGGAGAAATCGTTAACCACTACATCCGGTTTGTCCGGGTGTTTGTGAGTACCGGGAAAAATCCGGTTCAGCCACGGCAAATCCCACTGGGCGCCGTTGAAGAACACCGCGGTCATACCGGCCCGTTTGGCCGCAATGATGTCAGTGGTAGAGTCGCCCACGTACCACACACTGGGGTCCGGTGGGTAATCCAGCTTCTGCACTGCCAGCAGCAATTGATCCGGGTGGGGTTTGCGCAGCGGGGTATCATCACCACACACGTTAACGTCAAACAGGTGTGTCCAGCCGGTATCTTCCACCGCCGCCAGTTCGTGCTCGAAAAACTCCCGGTCGCGGTTGGTGATCACGCCCACCAGGATACCCAGCTTGCGCAGCCCTTCCAGCATTTCCCGCACCCTGGGCTCGAAGGCTTTCACGGTGCCGTAGTGATTCCGGTAGTGATGATTAAAGGCTTTGTGGGCAATCTGCTTGGCGTCCTGATCCTCACCGAACAGCACTTCAAAAATATCGGTGCGGGAGATTTTACGGTCTGCCTTCACCTTCGGGTGCAGTTTGGCAAACTCCCGGACATAGGCCACCAGTCGGGCGTCTTCCGGCGTTTTGCTGTCTTCCGGCGCCACCATCCGGTCCATCAATCCCAGCTTGTGGAAATCCGGCAGCATGTCATCCACCGCGTGGTACATGGCATCGAGGGTGTCCACCAGGGTGGCGTGCCAGTCGAACAGGATCACCGCCGGGCGAATCAGCTTGACCACGGCCGGGTGCCAGTCCGGCTCGATGCGGGGTTCCGGCCGCTCCGGAGCCGGGAAAGCTTTCGGGCGCACCTCCGCAGGGCTAGCGGCAAACGCTTCCGGATGCTCACGCTCCAGCAGGGCGAGCAGATCCATCAGGTCTTCAAAGTGGTCCAGAACGGCCGTCGGGGCATCCCGTTTGGTGAACCAGGTGCTGATCCGGTCCTGCTCCCAGCAGGCACCGTTGTAGAACACTCCAGCCACACCGGCATGGTGGGCGGTAAGCATGTCCACATAACTGTCCCCGATATACCAGGCGTGTTCATCCGTTTGGATCGACAGCTTTTCAAGCGCTTTGAGGATAACCTCCGGATCCGGCTTGTATTCAGTGACGTCATCAGCACACACGGTGGCATCGAACAAATGCAGCCAGCGGCCTTCGTCGACAATCTGCAACTCCCTGTCCAGGAACTCCCGGTTGCGGTTGGTGCACACCGCCAGCTTGATGCCCAGGGCTTTCAGGGCCGACAGATACTCATAAGCGCCCGGCTGAAACGGTTTCACCTGGCCGAAGTACTTCCGGTAGGCCTGGTTGTAGGCTTTATGGGCGATCAGCTTGGCAGCCTTGTTCTCACCAAAGATGGCGTTGAAAATATCCGTTCGGGAGACCCGGCGCTCAGCCAGAATCCGCGGGTGCAATCGGCGATAGATGCGAATGTAACGCACCAACCGGGCATCGTCTTCGGTGCGGCACTGGTCTTCAGGCAGCAACTGCTCCACGAGGCCCAGCTCTTCCAGTTGCGGTAACATCTCCTCCATGGCGCTGAACATGGCATCATGGGTGTCCACCAGGGTACCGTGCCAGTCGAAGATCAGGACCGAGGGTGGCAGGATGTTGTCGTCGAATCGGGACATGGCAAAACCTCTGGAAGCTCAGTCACGTATATCCACACACCTCTTTCAGTTAAACCCATAAACCGCCCATGCACAAAAAACCGCACTTACCTGAGAAAATCTGCCCGGCCTGCCACCGCCCTTTCACCTGGCGCAAGAAGTGGGCAAAGGACTGGGACCAGGTGAAATACTGCAGTGAGCGTTGCCGGCGCAATCGGGGGCCGCACTGATGGCAGTCGTGGTCTGGTTCAAACGGGATTTACGGGTGGAGGATCACGGCCCACTTTACGCCGCTGTGCAATCGGGGCAGCCGGTGGTGCCCTTGTACGTGGTGGAGCCGGAATACTGGCAGCAACCGGACACCTCCCGCCGGCAGTGGCAGTTCGTTGCGGAGTCTCTCGAATCCTTGCGCAAGCAGTTAAAACGCCTGGGCAGTGATCTGCTGATTGCTCACGGGGAGGTCATCAGAACCCTGGATGACCTGAAACAGCAGTACGGCATCACACAGGTGTTCTGCCATCAGGAAACCGGCGGGGACTGGACCTTTCAACGGGATAAAGCGGTGATTGCCTGGTGCCAGAGCCAGCAGATTGAGTTCCGCGAATGGCAGGGCTTTGGTGTCGTTCGGCGACTGGTCAACCGAGACGACTGGGACCAGCACTGGAACCGGATCATCAAAAGCACACGCCTGCCTGCACCCGAAGGGATTCGTTCGCCGGATACCTCCGGCTGGCCGCAGAGCTTACCCGCACCCGCCCAGCTTAACGGTGGCCCGTGCCCGGATCGTCAGGCCGGCGGCAGCGAACGGGCCATTGCCCTGCTGGATTCGTTTCTGGAACGGCGGTGCGTGGGTTATCAGTACAACATGTCCTCACCGCTTACCGCACCTCGCGCCTGCTCACGGCTCAGCCCTCACCTGGCCTGGGGCACCATCAGCCTGCGCGATGTCTATCAGCAGTCAAAAGAGACCGGAGACCACCGCAACACGCTGCCCCGCAAGAAGAAAAGCCTCACCAGCTTTCGCTCAAGGCTGCACTGGCATTGCCACTTTATCCAGAAGCTGGAGGATGAACCGGAACTGGAATTCCGTGCCATGCATCGGGAACTGGAGCACCTGAAAACCGGACCAAACAACAGCGAGCGACTGCATCGCTGGCAGGAGGGCCAGACCGGCTGGCCGCTGGTGGATGCCTGCATGCGCAGCCTGGAGCACACCGGTTGGATCAACTTCCGCATGCGGGCCATGCTGATGGCGGTGGCCAGTTATCAGCTATGGCTTCACTGGCGGGACCCGGCACTGCACCTGGCTCGACTGTTTACCGATTTCGAGCCCGGCATTCACTATCCCCAGGCCCAGATGCAATCAGGGCTCACCGGCATCAACGCCCTGCGCATATACAACCCGGTGTTGCAAAGCCAGAAACTGGATCCGGAAGGTGAGTTCATCCGCCGCTGGATACCGGAGCTGGCCGGCGTCCCGGCGGAGATGATCCACACCCCATGGCTGATGACGCCGGCCCAGAAGCAGCGCTTTGGCGGCAATACCTATATTTCACCAGTCTGTGATCATGAGCAGGCAGCACGGGTGGCTCGCAAGGCGGTCGGGGAGTTCAGGAAGCGGCAAGTGAGCCAGACAGAGACGGACCGGGTTCTTAACCGTCATGGCAGTCGGAAGGGGCCGACACAGAACCGGCCCAGGACTGGCAGCCATGACTCTGAACCGGCATCACAGCTCCCTCTTTTTTGATCCCAATGGACAAGGACCTTACTCGCTCTCTACAGGTCCGTCGCTCTCGTTTTTCTCCATACTGGGAAGCACCAGCACCGAACAAGGGGCATTGACCGACACATACTCCACCGTTGCCTTGCGTAACGGCCAGTGGCTGCCGCCGCCACGGGAGACCAGAATCATCAGGTCTGCACACAGCTGGCCGGCCAGTGCCACCAGTTTCTCACCGGCCGAACCGGCCACCACGTGCAGGATCGCCTCCCGGTTCAGGGGCAGGTATTTCCGGGCCAGCAGATCCAGGTGGTGCCGCACCTGTTCTTCTTTGTCTTCCGGTGCTTCTTCGGTGACGTGAGGAAAGAAACCGCTGCCACCCGGGTTGAAGACACTGGCCAGGTGCAACTCGCCACCCTCCTCCAGAAGCTTCAGGGCCGCTTCCAGTGCACGCTTGCCCTCCCCGTCGTCTTTCGGATCAATCGCGATCAGCAGCTTCCGGTACATAACCTTTCTCCTGTTTGGGTTCAGAATCGGCTTCCACTTCCGGGAAGGCGCGGCCTCGCACCAGCTCATCCACACTGTAGCCGCGATAATCGGCGTGCAGGGCGCGATAGAGGGACACCGCCATAAAAACCAGCAGAATACAGAACGGTAAACCAAGTGAAGTGATCACGTTCTGCAGAGCATCCAGCCCGCCGGCAAGCAACAGAGTGGCCGCAATTACCCCTTGGGCCGCCGCCCAGAAAATCCGTTGGCGAATCAGCGAAGGCTGGTCGTCCCTGCGTGTCAGCATATCAATCACCAGGGAGGCGGAGTCCGATGACGTGGTAAAGAAAATGACAATAATGACCACACTCAGAGCAGAAGCCGCCTCCGCCAGCGGAAAAACATCAAGAAATGCAAAGATGGCCACCGACGGATCCCTCTGCACCTGATCCGCCAGTGCCACCAGGCCATTCATCTCAACGTTGATGGCAGAGAGACCAAAGATGCCGAACCACACCAGCGTAAACGCGGTTGGCGCAAACAGTACGCCGGCTACGAACTCCCGAATGGTTCGCCCTCGGGAAATCCGGGCAATGAAAATACCCACATAGGGCGCCCAGGAAATCGTCCAGGCCCAGTAGAACAACGTCCAGTTGCGTTGCCAGTCCGACTCGCGAAAGGTTTCTGTCCAGAACGCCAGCCAGGGCAAGGCATCAAAATAATCACCCACGCTCTGAACCATACCTTCGGCAATAAACACGGTAGGGCCCAGAGCAAATACAAACAGCAGCAACACAATCGCCAGCAGAATATTCACCTGGGACAGCCGCCGCACCCCTTTGTCCAGACCTAGCGCTACCGAGGTCGCTGCAATGCTGGCAATAACCGTAATCAGCAGAACCTGAACCCAGCCCGCGGAAGGAACACCGAACAGGTAATTCAGTCCACTGTTCAGCTGCAACGTGCCCAGCCCGAGCGACGTCGCCACCCCGAACAGCGTGCCCAACACCGCGATAACGTCCACCGCCCAGCCCCATGGACCAAAGGTGCGCTCACCAAGAATCGGGTAGAACAGGCTGCTGATACGCATGGGAAGGCTGTGGCGATAGGAGAAATAGCCAATGGCCAGGCCCGGCATGGCAAAGATGGTCCAGGTGTGAAGGCCGAAATGATAGAGGGCAATGGTCATGGCGTCGGTAGCGGCCTGCTCGGTGCCGCCCTGCACACCATCGAATGGCGGATTGGCAAAGTGGGACACCGGCTCAGCCACCCCCCAGAACATGAGGATAGTGCCAATGCCAGCAGCAAACAGCATGGTGAACCAGGTGAGATTCGAGTAGTCCGGCCGACTGTCATCCGCCCCAAGGCGAATGCTGCCGTAGCGACTGAGCGCCAGACCAAGAAGAAAAATCAGAAGCGAAGACACCGCCAGGATATAGAACCAGCCCAGGTTACGGGCCACCCATCCGGTCAACTGCCCGAAACTGCTGGCCACAGCCTGGTCAAAAGGAATCGCCAAAGCCACAAACAGCGCGGCAATAGCAGCTGAGCTAAAGAACACTCCGGGTATTGTCTGCAAGCCCAGTCGGTGTTGCAGGCGCTCCAGCACAGTCGCCTCCTCATTCCATGAAACCACCGCGCCACTGTACCATAGTGACAGTATCGTCTTCGGGCTGAGACTTGACCGATGTCAGGCATTCAAGGGAATACATCATGAAAATTGGAGAGTTGTCCCGGCAGGCCGGTGTTCCGGTAGAAACTATCCGTTATTTTGAAAAAATCGGGCTGATGGCCAAGCCAGAGCGCGGCGAAAACGGATATCGCTATTATCGTCAGGAACACCTCGACCGCCTCCTGTTTATCCGGCGCTGCCGCAATCTGGACATGGCTCAGGACGAGATTCGTGAACTCATCCGGCTGGCTGAAAAACCCACTGCCGATTGCTCAGACGTCAATGCTCTGCTGGCTCGACACCTGTCACATGTGCGGGCCAGGCTCAACGAACTGAAAAGCCTGGAACAGATGCTGGTCAACCTACAGAACGCCTGTTCAGACCCGCGGACCATCCGGGAATGTGGGATTCTGGGCGGGCTCAGCGACGAATTAGCCACCATCCCGGAACCCACCGCATCGGATAACCATGTACCAGGCACTCATGGATCAGGCCATCACGATTAGCAGGTGTTGACCCTGTAGCAACTACAGGGTTTTTAATGGAGACACTTAAACATTGGAGGTCTCTATGGCGTGTTCCTGTTCTGCACCTGAACCCAAAACTCCCGCCCCGGGGTTCCGAAAAGCGCTTTGGCTGGCGCTGTGGGTGAATCTGGTGATGTTTCTGGTGGAAGGCTTCGCCAGCCTGCAATCCGGGTCCGTTTCCCTGATGGCCGATGCCATCGATTTCTTTGGCGACAGCGCCAACTATCTGCTTTCTCTGAGCGTTCTGGGAATGGGGATGCTCTGGCGCGGGCGGGCGGCGATGGTAAAAGGTCTGACCATGGCCGTGTTCGGACTGGTGGTCTGGGGCCGGGCCGTCTGGGTACTGCAAAGCGGCATCACGCCCGAGCCACTGACCATGGGCATGGTGGGGCTGCTGGCGCTTGCCGCCAATGTCTTTGTTGCCGTGATGCTGTTCCGGTTCCGGGACGGTGACTCAGACATGCGCTCGGTCTGGCTTTGCAGCCGCAACGACGCTATCGGCAATATGGCCGTTATGGCCGCCGCACTTGGCGTGTTCGGCACCGGCAGTGCCTGGCCAGATCTGATCGTCGCAGCCATCATGGGTACGCTGGCCGTCACCGCCGGAGTTAGCGTGGTTCGCCATGCCCGCGCCGATATCAACGACGCGAAGCGTGACGCACAATTGCAGGCGAGCGAGACCTGAGTCCCTCAGAAAGGCTGGAAATCCGATAGACGGTAGGAGAATTCATCGTCTGCGATCAATGGGCTACCGTCCACTTCCAGCCGTACCGGGAACCCATAGCGTTGATCGTACTCAGCGACCAGGGTTTCTGCACTGTGCCGGGCTTTATCAATAACACCCAACAAACCATCAATGGTCAGGCGCCTGGGGTCCAGAATATCCGGATGGTTGATCGGCTGTTCCAAACCTTCAACATCGATCACCGTTCCCTCGCGCACAGTAACTCGCATGGGCTGGAGCAGGTCGGGAGGACAGAAACAGGTTTGCCACACCGTAACCTCGTAACTGTCGATACCATGGGCTTGCCAAACGGCCTGAGCCTGTTGAAAATCCAGCACCGGGGTATTGTCTTTGCCGGCGCCGGCGCAACCCGCCGCCAGCAATGACACCACCAGCACCAGGCCTGTGCAGGTTATCTGACGTTCCACCACCGCCTCCTTCTGACGATCACGGCCGTCAGAGCAACCAGCAACCACCCCGCGCCCAGGCCGCCACCGCCACCGGATGAATCGCCACCCTGGTCTTCGTCGGTCGAGGTTTCCTCGAGCTCCGGCATGATTGCCGGAACCGTCTCACTGCTGGCAAACTGACCACCGTTGATAGCAACCAGTCGGTATTCGTAGGTATAACCCGCCACCGGTGTCTCATCGACATAGCTCTCGGTACCGTAAGGAACCGTTGCCAGCAACTGCCACGGGGTATATTCAGTTCCTGTACGGCGGCGTTCAATCCGATATCCGGTCTGAGGACCAGCATTCTCGGTCCAGGCCAGCAGTACACGGCCCGCCTCGGCCACAGCGGTCAGCCCCTCGGGAGCAACAGGGGCGTTGTTCCAGCTTATGCTCGCTGAATTGCCGGGCAATGAACGCACGCCCTCCAGCACGGCCACCACGCGATAGGCATACTCACCAGTCGCGATCAAAGACGCATCTCGGTACTGATTCGTGCCCGCAGACAAGGTCACAGACAGGTCGGAATAGGCGGTCTCGCCAGGGGCCATACGTTGCACAACATAGCCAGCTTCTGTGGTCTCGCTTGGTTGCCATTGCAGAAACGCACTCCGGGCCTCCGGTGTCACCACCAGGTCACCAGGTGCCGCAACCGCGGTGGGCGTCACCTCAAAACGGCTTTCCAGCGTATTGTTGGCCGGCTGCAAATCCAGTACTTCACCACTCAAGCTGATCAGGGAGACCCGTTGATTCAGGGTCAGATTGGCTTCGGTGCCTGAATATGCCTGAATCGCGAGCTGGTGTCCCTGAGCATCGGGGATAAGATCGGAACAGCTATAGGACCGGGATGAGATCTCGCAAGGCACACTGTCAACGGTGACCATCTCCAGCCGGGTGTCTTTGCCCGACAGTTCGCCCGTCACTTCCAGCCGGTCTGCATTTTCAGAAGCGCTCTGATAGCCAATATCAAAAAAGGCCTGGAACTGGCTCTGTCCCGGTACCCTCTCAGGATTTGTTGTTACTGCCGTGAGCATGGTATCGGCCGGAAAATTGAAGCACTGTTCCAGCGCCGGTTGCTGGTTAATGGTATTAATCAGGTTGGTTTCAGAACACGACGAAAACCGGGTCGCATCCGGGTTTGCCCAGGGGCTCATGATGAATCCGGTCGAACAGCTGTTCTGCTGCTCATCATGATTGGCACCGAAATTATGACCGAGCTCATGGGCAACGACGACGGCGGTCAGCACGTTGGAGTCAAACGCATTGGTGACGCCGGTACCGTAACCGTTGCCATCACACAGAGTGCCCACCCAGGCCAGCCCGGCCGTGCTTCCATCAAAATCCCTTCCGCTCACCAGATGCAACAGGGCGCGCCGATTCTGCTGAAACGGAAGATTACCGCCGGCCACCTGCGTCTGCACATCATCCAGCAGATCATTCGCTGAAGTGGATGTAGTGAAGGTATTCGTCTTCAGGAAAGTAAGACTCAGGGTGTCCAGGCCAATACCAAACTGCTCGAAATAGAACCCTTCCACCAGATTCAGAATACTGACGGCCCGGTCCTGGAAATCATCGGGGAAACGTTGCTGGAATTCGAGATCGAACACCACCTCCAGCTCCAGCAGCAGGCAGGCTCCTTCTACCCGGCTGTCGCAGAGGCTGTCGTAGCTCGCAGACACCGCCTGCGCCATCATTGGCGTAAGAACACGATCAGGAGCAATAACGGCACTGCTGTGTACATGGTCAACACCGCAGCTGGGAGCGACATCAAACCCAAAGCTCTTAGTGACCAACTGCTGACTGTCCTGCCGGCCACCAATCACATGCATACGCCCAAACAGGTAGGCCATACCTTCCCAGCCATTCTGCAGGCGAGACACCCTTACCCAGCTGTCCGGGTCGACCGCCACCTTACCCTGGAAGTGGCGGCCCGAGGCGAGTGCCTGGTGCGCCCCCAGGGCTGAGACCAGCCGATTGTTGGCTTGCAGCTCAACTTCGTAATCCTGGCCATCTATCCACAACTCCAGTGACTCCGAAGCACTGGCATGAATTGAAAACAACAACAGCCAGACATGAACCAGTATCGGGAAAAGGTACAGCAAACGTCTCACGGGCGAATCCTTTTCTGTTAAGGCAATTGGAATTCGCGCAAACTAATAGGCTTGGCAGGGCGAGACCAGCCCGAACCAGTAACAATCTGCATTTATGAGAGACATGTCCCGCATGAGGGTTCGAGTGGTTAACAGGTCGGCACTCTTGTTATGCATGGTGCTTGTATTTTCATTTTTTCTTCCACCGCAATTGTTGCAGTGGCAACCGGACACAATCACATCCGGACAGTGGTGGCGCTTGTTTACGGGTCACCTGGTTCACCTGAACGTGAACCATCTCCTGTTGAATCTGGCAGGCGTGCTCATTCTCGCTCTTCTGTTCCCACGCTTCCTGCCTGCCGACAGGTTACTCTGGATCACACTGCTGATGGCCGCAGCGATCTCCCTGGGGCTATTGTCGCTCCGGCCAGACCTGGCCAGCTATCGAGGATTCTCCGGCTGTATCCACGGCCTGGCCGCAATTCTGGCAATGAGAGGGCTGAAAACGGATCGCTGGTTTTCCATCACACTGCTTGCAGCACTGTCCGTGAAACTTGTATTGGAAGGCGTTGGACTGGACCGTTCCGAGACCACGGCCCTGATTGGAGGGCCGGTAATCTGGGAGGCCCATGCACTGGGTTTCGCTTCCGGACTGCTGATTGCCGGAGCCGGCTTTATCCGGCGCCGAACGCCAAAGCAATCATCACTGGAATAAAACCGAGGGCAAACAAGGTACTAAGCAACGTAGTACCCGCTGCCTGCCTGGGTGAGGCCTCCAGCAAAGTCGCAATCACCACGGTATTGGCGGCAATCGGTGTGATGGAAATCAGGAAAATGGCCTGATGCACCGCCGGCTCGTAGATTCCCAGAAGCGCTGAATCCACCCACCAGAACACAATAGCCACCAATGGCCAGATCACAAACTTGCCGAAAAATGCCAGCGCCGTGAACCGAGGGTTGCCGGCCAGCCCCCGGAAGCTTGTAATGCCCATGCCGATAATCATCATACCTAGAATGCTGTAGGCACCTCGCAGGTTATCAAACAGCGGCACGAAAATATCCGGAATGCCTATCCCGGCCAGATTCAGGACCACCGCTGCCAGAAAGGCATACACCGAAGGCAGCTTAAGCACCCGCCACAGTGCATCCTTGATGCTGTACCGGCCCCTTGCGGCAAGATAGAAGCCAACGGAATTCTCAAAAAGCGTCGTACCCAGCATACAGACAATATAAAGCCCCAGCCCCTCTTCCCCGAACAAAAGCAATGCGACTGGCACCCCGAAGTAACCGGTGTTACCCGAGCCTACGCACAGGGGAATTATGTTTGCACTGCCATCGGACAGCGCCTTTTTGGCCAGTTTCAACTGAACCAGCCCCAGTACCGATGACGTTCCGAAAACAAGGAAGGGGAGCAGAATCACCTCAGGGCTCAGCGGCGCCGCCATTACGCCGGAAAACACCACTGACGGTGTGACGATGTAGAGCATGATGCCGGCTATATGTCGGCCACTGGCTTCCAGGAACCGACCCGCTATCCAACCCAGTGCAACGGTGACATAAAGCGGAAGAAGTTTAAGCAGCAGGGCCAGGGCGGCAGACATGATCTCTCCGGGCGTAAAACCTTGAAAATACAACCAGCGGGGCAGTCTACCACCTACCCATCAAGAGGTAACTCCCCAGCGCAATAGAGAAACCCGGGATCATCTTTGATAATCATCAATAGCATTAGGGATGCATCTTTATATCCTAGTGGGGCAGTCAGGTATTCGTAACAACCAAGGAGAGAGACCAATGGCCGAGCGCTTTACCAAAAGCATGGCCAGGAACATATATCTGGGGGGAAGTGCCTTCTTCGTCCTGCTGTTCCTGGCCCTGACTTTTGACACTCAGCTGCGTGCTATGCCCGAGCGGGATAACCGCGACGAGCTCACCGAACAGGTGGTGCGCGGCAAACATCTGTGGGAAGAGAACAACTGTGTCGGTTGTCATTCCATCATGGGCGAAGGCGCTTACTTCGCTCCCGAACTGGCCAACGTGTTTGACCGCCGTGGCGGCGGTGATACTGAGGTCTTCAAGGCATACATGAAAGCCTGGATGAACGCCATGCCCACGAATATTCCGGGCCGGCGCCAGATGCCGGATTTCAATCTGAGTGATTCCGAGATCGAAGACCTGGCCGCTTTCCTGGAGTGGACATCCAAGATCGACGACAACGGTTGGCCACCCAACATCGAGGGGTAAGGGAGCAGATATGAAATACGAATCTCAAAGGGTCGCCATGCCCTACTTCATCTTTGCCCTGATTCTGTTTGCCGGCCAGATTGTGTTCGGCCTGATTCTGGGTCTCCAGTACGTTGTCGGTGATTTCCTGTTTCCGGAAATTCCTTTCAACGTTGCGCGGATGGTGCATACCAACCTGCTGATTGTCTGGCTGCTCTTCGGCTTCATGGGCGCCACCTACTACATGGTTCCGGAAGAAGCCCAGACCGAACTGCACAGCCCCCTGCTGGCGTGGATTCTGTTCTGGGTGTTCGCGGCAGCCGGCACGCTGACCATCCTGGGGTACCTGTTTGTGGACTACGCGACCTTGGCAGAAGTCACCATGAACAAGTTGCTACCCACCATGGGCCGGGAGTTCCTGGAGCAACCCACGATAACCAAGATCGGTATCGCCGTGGTCGTGGTGGCGTTCCTCTATAACATCGCCATGACCGCGCTGAAAGGCCGCAAGACCGTGGTCAACATCGTGCTGATCACCGGCCTGGTAGGCCTGGCCGTATTGTGGCTGTTCTCCTTCTACAACCCCGGTAACCTGGCCACCGACAAGTACTTCTGGTGGTTTGTGGTCCACCTGTGGGTAGAAGGCGTGTGGGAACTGATCATGGGTGCCATCCTGGCCTATGTGTTAATCAAGCTCACCGGTGTAGACCGCGAAGTGATCGAGAAGTGGCTGTACGTGATCATCGCCATGGCGCTGATTACCGGCATCATCGGTACCGGGCACCACTTCTTCTGGATCGGGCCGCCCGAATACTGGCTCTGGTTGGGTTCTGTGTTCTCTGCACTGGAACCGCTTCCGTTCTTCATGATGGTGGTCTTCGCCTTCAACATGATCAACCGTCGCCGCCGCAACCACCCGAACAAGGCCGCGATGCTGTGGGCCATGGGTACAACTGTCATGGCATTCCTGGGCGCCGGCGTGTGGGGCTTCCTGCACACCCTGGCTCCGGTGAACTGGTACACCCATGGTAGCCAGATTACCGCAGCCCACGGCCACATGGCCTTTTATGGCGCCTACGTAATGATTGTACTGACCATCATTTCCTACGCCATGCCAATCATGCGCGGTCGCCCCTACGGCAACAGCAATACCGCCCAGATTGTGGAAATGTGGGGCTTCTGGCTGATGACCATCTCCATGGTGTTCATCACCCTGTTCCTGACCGCTGCCGGCGTCCTGCAGGTTTGGCTGCAGCGTATTCCGGAAAGCGGTGAAGCGCTGTCCTTCATGGCAGGCCAGGATCAGATCGCCCTGTTCTACTGGATGCGATTTGTCGCCGGTGCCTTCTTCATGGCCGGCCTGGTGGTGTACTTCGGTAGCTTCTTTATCAAGGGCGAAGCGAGCCCGGCTGAGGAAGTCCGGGGGCCTGCCACGGCAGACGCATGATAAAGCCTGATCGCCGGGGCCTTCGGGCCCCGGCAGATTCCCGAGATCCTGGACAACCTCTGTGCATGCGCAAACCGTCAACCCGAAAAACACCCTTCAGCAGAAGCGCCTGATTACCCGCAGCGCTTTCTTCCTGCTGTTTTTGTTTGCGCCCGTACTCAATATTTTTCGTTATGACCTGACCGAAACCCGATTCATTCTGTTGGGTTTTCCCCTGTCGTTTAACCTTAATCTGGACTGGGTCGCCCAGAGCACCCCGGCCGAGGTGGCTGGCCAGATTCTGTTCTGGTTTGTATTGCCCATCCTCGTGCTGGTACCACTGGTGCTCTGGATTGCCTTCAAGTGGGGCCGCCTGTATTGCGGCTGGCTGTGCCCGCATTTCTCCGTGGTGGAAGCCATCAACGACGTGATGACCCGCATAACCGGCCGCCCAACCCTCTGGGAAGCCCTGAAAAAAGGCAGCACGGGCAAAGCCATTCACTGGGCCGGCCTGACCCTGGCGTGCGCGCTCATTGGTTTTTCCTGGGCCCTGGCACTACTTTCATACCTGCTGCCACCCATGCCCCTGTATACCGACCTGGTGACCGGCCAACTTGGCCTGTACCCGGGCATTTTCCTCGCGGTAGCCACCGCGGTGTTCACCTTTGATTTCCTGTTTGCCCGGCACCTCTTCTGCAAATACGGCTGCGCAGTGGGACTGGTACAAAGCATTGCCTGGATGACCAACGGCAAGGGTCGGGTAGTGACTTTCGACACCAAGCGCGCTGCCGCCTGCCGCGATTGCACCAAGGCCTGCGACGAGGCCTGCCCCATGCGACTGCCCACCCGCAGCCATAAGCGGGCGAAATTCAGCTGTACCCAGTGCCTGCAGTGCGTGAGCGCCTGCCGGGAAGTACAGAAAGACAACCCCGAAGGCTCCCTGCTGACCTGGGAGCCCGGCGAACCTGGCAAACAGACCGTACTGATTCCTGTGCGCCAGGTGGAATCCACCCCGCGACAATCACGGGCCTGAACGACGAGGACACGAGATGGAAGAGTGGGTCGGACTGAAATGGCACGACTACGTAACCCGCCAGGCCATGGGCGAATTCCCCGAGTATGCCGTGCATCTGAAAGACGAAGCCCGCACACTCGGTGTCATGTTCCGGGCCATGGGCGGAGACCCTGCGCTGAGTCTGGTGACTGCTGAGCCCCGGCATTTCCAGATTCGCCGGCGATTCCTGCAAAAGCTGGCTGGCACCCACCGCAAATTTGAACTGGCCTGGCGCGATGAAGAAAGCCTGCGCCTGCCAGACAGACTGGCCCTGTTCCCATCCCGCAAAGTGAACCGGGAGCTGTACCTGTGGCTGGCGGCTCTGGCTTCACTCGGCGAAATCCACCATCACAGCTGGCTGCACGGCAATCAGGCCATGGTGCAGGAACTGCTGAGCCGCTGGCCGGGCCTGGAGCCCATGTACCAGCGGCTGGTAAAACACACGCTGCAGTGGCGCCCAGAACCAGACAGCCTGCGTGGCAACGAAGCCAGGCGCGAGGCGGCCATTCGTCAGGCCCTGATTCACCCGGGCAGCGTAGACGACCTGCCAGAAGCCCTGACCGACCCCTGGCCGGTGGTACTCTGGCTCTACCCGGTGCTGGGCCGGGGCAAACTCAAAGGCCAGATCATTGGCGACGACAACACCATGTCCAAATCCGGTGGCCTGGCTAAAAAACGGAAACGCAGACGTGCCGAACGCGTGGACGCGTTCGACAAGGATCAGGGGCTGATGCTGTTTCGACTGGAAAGCCTGTTTTCCTGGTCTGAATTCATTCCCATCGACCGCGCCGGCGATGACAGCGAAGAAGAAGACGCCGACGCCGTGGCCGACGACATGGACATGATTTCCGTCTCCCAGGACCGTCGCGAAGCCTCTTCCGCCATTAAGTTCGACCTGGACCTGCCCTCGGAAGAAAACGACGACCTGCGCCTGGGCCCGGGCATTCATCTGCCGGAATGGGACTGGCGCCGCCAGGATTACCGGGCAAAATTCTGCTGCCTGCAGCCACTGCTCAGCAAAGACGCCACGCCCTCGCCGCTGCCAGCGCACCTGAATCGCTCCGCCCGGACCCTGCGCCGCCAGTTCAGCGCGCTGAAACCTCTGCGCCAGTGGGAACGCCGGCAGCTGGAAGGGGAAGAGCTGGACCTGGACGCATGCCTGGAACGCATGGTGCAGCACAAACGCGGCATTGGGGAAGTGGATCAGAAGCTGTTCCGCCAGTGCAAGCAGAACCAGCGGGACCTGGCCTGCCTGGTGCTTACGGATATTTCCCTGTCGACCGATACCTACATCAATAACCACCAGCGGGTGATCGACATTGCCCGGGATGGCCTGCAACTGCTGAGCGAGGCGCTCACCGCCAGCCGTGACCCGTTTGCCCTGTTTGCCTTCTCCTCAAGGCGGCGGGACCACATTCGCTTCCACCACATCAAGAGTTTCGACGAGCCTTACAACGACACCACAAGAGGCCGTATCCAGGCCCTGGAACCGGGCTACTACACCCGTATGGGCGCCGCCATCCGTCAGTCCATAAAACTGCTACAGACCCGGCCAGAGCACCAGAAAATCCTGCTTCTGCTGACCGACGGCAAACCCAACGACCTGGACCTGTACGAAGGTCGCTACGGCGTGGAAGACACCCGCATGGCCGTACAGGAGGCCCACAAGGCAGGGCTGACACCGTTCTGCGTGACCATCGACGAAGAAGCCAACGAATACCTGCCCTACGTGTTCGGCAGCAGCAACTTCGTGGTGATCAAAGACCCGACCCAACTGCCCGGTCAACTACCCAAGCTATACATGAACCTGACCCGTTAACGGAGAACGCAATGGCTGATGCTCACGCCGCCCACAGGCGGCATCTGCCCGGTGACATCGCGGTATGGTTTTTCATCTTCGCGGAGCTGGCCGTGTTCGGCATCCTGTTCATCGGCTACGGCGTGGCCCGAAGCCTGGACCCGGCCACCTTCTCCGCCGGCAAGGAGGCCCTACATCCCTGGACCGGACTGATCAACACCATTGGCCTGATCACCGCCAGCTACCTGGTCGCCCTGTCCGTTCATCGCCTGCGGGACCGAAAAGCCGGCACAACTGCCCTGCTCTGGGCCGCCATCGCGGCCTCGTCTGTTTACACCTTCGGCAAGCTCTACGAATACGCCGATCTCTACGCCAACGGCTACAACCTGGGCACCGACACCTTTTTCATGTTTTATTTCTTCCTGACGTTCTTCCACTTCATGCACGTGGTGCTGGGCCAGATCATCCTCGTCGTGCTGGCGGTAAAGGTGAAAAAAGGCGACTACAACGGCGACGACATGAACGGCATGGAGTCCGGCGCCTCCTACTGGCACATGGTCGACCTGGTGTGGCTGGTGCTGTTCCCGATGCTCTATGTCCTGGCCTGAGGAGACTTTCTGATGCTAGTGGTCTATATCGCGCTGATGATCTGTACGATGACGCCAGTTTTGGCCTTGCAGGCCGGTGCGGACATGTCGGTTTTGGTCTGGCTGGTGTTTGGGCTGGTGATCGTAAAAGCGGTTTTACTCGTTGATCACTTTATGGAAATGAAACATGCCCCCTGGGGCTGGCGTATGGCAGCTCAGGGCTGGGCGGTTGTCGTTGTCTCGGTTCTGGCAGGAATTCACCTGGCAGGCTAATAGCACACGCCGCGGAATCCCGTGAGAAGGATCGAACGGCGGGGTCGGGTAGGTCCTGCCTTGCACCAAACCTCAAGTTACAACAATCGCCGCGGAAACATAGGCGGCTTGTTGCCGATTGCCTGAGCCAGGGAAATCATTCCCCAGAGTACGAACGACGTGTGCAGCACCACTGCCCAGACGATTGCGTAAGTCCAGAACAAACCGGTGTTGCCGTAAATAAACCAGCAAACAGCAACCCCCGAACTGATCAGCATAGCTCCCAGTATCGACATATAAACCGCCGCCTTGCTATGAGCCCGCCGCAACGCATG
The DNA here is from genome assembly GCF_041155085.1 of Marinobacter sp. RI1. Taxonomy (NCBI): domain Bacteria; kingdom Pseudomonadati; phylum Pseudomonadota; class Gammaproteobacteria; order Pseudomonadales; family Marinobacteraceae; genus Marinobacter; species Marinobacter sp. RI1. The sequence goes on along the minus strand of NZ_AP031605.1, from coordinate 1,390,452 downwards.
CGCATCACCGGACTTCATGGCAATCGTCATCAAGACAACGAAGCCGATAATCGGCAACGCCAGCAGGTTCAGCAAATACCAGATAACCGGAGCAATCGCCCCGGGCGGTTCAGTCTTCGGACTGCCCGAATACGGCATACACCACCTCCATCAGTGCATTCACAGTCACCGCATCATCCGACAGCGGCTCAATCATCCCGGCCCGGCAGGCCTCGATGTGGGGCATACCGGATGCGATCAGGTATGCGGTGTGAATCAGCAGGCGAGTAGACGCTGCTTCTTCCAGATCGTGGTCTTTCAGCTTACGCAACGAGGTTGCCAGCCCCACCAATTGCTTCGCCAGGTCGGCATCGCAACCGGACTCCTCCTGCACGATGGTCTGCTCCACATCCGGCGTCGGGTAATCGAAGCTCATGGAGACGAACCGCTGCCGGGTGCTGGGCTTCATGCCCTTCAGCAGGCTCTGGTAACCAGGATTGTAGGACACCACCAGCATGAATCCAGGGGCGGCTTTCAGCAGCTCTCCGGTGCGCTCGATGGGTAACTCCCGGCGGTCGTCCGCCAGCGGGTGCAGTACCACCGTGGTATCCTTTCGTGCTTCCACCACCTCATCAAGGTAGCAGATTCCGCCTTCCCGCACCGCCCGGGTCAGCGGGCCATCCTGCCAATAGGTGCCGTCCGGACCGATCAGGTGCCGGCCAACCAGATCAGAGGCGGTAAGGTCATCGTGGCAGGCAACGGTATAGACCGGTCGACCAAGCTTCTCCGCCATGTAACGGACGAAGCGGGTTTTACCACAACCGGTGGGGCCTTTGATCAGTACCGGCAGACCGTTTTCGGCGGCGGCGGTGAACAGTTCGACTTCATTGCCGGCGGGTTGGTAGAAGGTCATAAACAGCTTCCTTTTATGGCTGGGAATCGGGCGTGGCAAAGCCGTGCACCCATTCCGGAAAAAGATTGAATATCTGGCGATCGTCGCTGCGCTTCAGCTGCAGCAATGCCTTCAGACACGGCTGCAATTCAGGATTCGCGCTGTCTGTTTTAGCGTTGGCATACCAGCCAGCACCACGGACCGGCTCGCCCTGCCAGGTGATGGCCAGGCCCTGGGATTCCAGAAACGGCGTAACCAGCCCAAGTTCAGAGACCGATGCATGGGTGTTGTTATGCAGCAACAAACCCAGGGCCGAGTTGAAATCCCCCGCTTCGTATCGCTGGCCCGGTTTCGGGGTTACACCCACCGAGGCCAAAGCTCGCAAAGCCAGACGACCGGATACCGGATCGCTTCCAGCGACCAAAGACACATCCCGGTCGTCCAGTTCTTCCAGCGACCGCACCCCAGCAGTTCTACGGGTTACCCAGACCGGAACGGGGTAGTTGCCAAAGGCATTGACGGCGTCCAGCACACGCCGGTTATCAGAACCATCGGGCCGGTAAACCAGGTCACTGTCGCCGGCCCGATTGAACAGCAGCTCGGCCTCACAGTCCCGGGCCTCGAGATAGCGCTGCAACCGATAACTGGCGACCGTGGTTGAGCGCGCCTCCGTCATCACCTCAACCCGCACGGAACCATACTCCTGAGCCGCGCCTGCGTTACTGGCCAGCATCAGAAACAGCCAGGTGCCGATCGCTGGTTTCATCTCAAAGACCCAGCTGATGCGCCCGGTTGGTAAAGAAGATTCCGGATGGCTTCCGCGCCGGCAGGGTAGCCACCTCTTCAAGAGTACGGGTGTTATAGACAGTCACCCGATCACTGTCCCGGGAAGAGACCCATACTTCCTCACCACGCGGGGTGAATTCCATGTGCAGTACGGACTTGCCCGGCTCCAGGGTGCGAATGATTTCCCGGGTGCGGGAATCAATCACCTGCACCACATCGTTCTTCGGGTGGGCAAAGCTGACCCAGATCTGGCGGTTGTCCGGACTGGCCATCACAAACACCGGCTGGCCCTGCACCGGAATGCGCTGCACCATGCTCCAGTCTTCCATCTCCGCCACCAGTACTTCGTGGCGACCGACGGCCGGCACAAAGGCATAACCGTCGGCGATGGCCCAGCCCTCCAGATGCGGCATCTTGTACACAGGCAGGCGCTGCTCACCCTTGCCGTAACCCGGCAGAATGGTCTGTGCGCCCTGTGCCGGCTCCCACAGATCCACCATCGACAAGCCGTCTTCCCCGAACAGGCCGGCAATGTAGAAGCGGCCATCGGGAGTGATAAGGGCGTCGTAGGGTTCTTTGCCGGCGTCATGGCGCGATACGCCGGGCGGATTACTGTGCATATCCACGGTCCAGATTTCACCGGCCTCGAACAGGCTGAACACAAACTGGTTGCCCGGGGCATCCACCAGGCCCACCGTCTTGGACTGATCCTGCTCGCCCTGGGCGTTGGTGTAAAACGCCGGAATTTCCGCCACGGTATCCAGGGTCTCACTGTCGAAAATGTTCACGCCACCGGGCTCGTAATTGGATACCGCCACGTAACGGCCGTCCTGCGAAATAGCCCCGCCGATGCTGTTACCGGACTGGATCACCCGGTCAGTCACCGTGCGGGTTAGCAGGTCGACTTTGGTGAGCCCGCCATCACGACCAAAGACATAACCGTATCGGGCATCCCGCGAGTACACCACTGAGGCGTGAGACAAATCGCCCAGCCCTTCTACCCGGCCCAGGATTTCGTGTTCGGAGTGGTCAACCACCAATACCGAGCCTGTGGCCCGTTCGATGATCAAACCCAGGTCACCTGTGCCGCGAAGCTCAACAGGCGGAGATGCCGACAGGGATTGGCAGCCGGTGGTCACGGTGGCGGCGATGATCAGTGCAATCGGTGCAAACAGACGTTTCATCGTGGGTCCTTCGGTTATCGGCTTCGGGAAGAATCGACTTCGGGAGCAATCAAGGCGCCGGATTTCAGCTGCCTGCTGATCCAGGCAATTTCCTGGTCGCTCAGCAGAGCTTTCCAGGGTGGCATGGCCGTACCGGGAACGCCCTCCCGAATGATGGCGGCAACGGCTGTCTCTGGCAGGGCTTCGATATCCTCAGGCCGTAAGGGCGGGCCAAGGCCACCTTTCAGTTTCAGACCATGGCAGGAGCCACAATCCTGAATGACAAAATTGGCCAACTCATCCTCGGTTTCCGGTGCCCCGGCAACGGCGCCTGCCGACAGCATCAGTGCGGTAGCCAATACACCCACTTGCCAGCATACGCCCAGTGCGGACCGTTTCATCAGCGCTCTCCTGAAGGATCACAGTCATGCTGCAATCCCAACAATTTCATGGCCTTGATATTGATTAAATTTTTGGCAGGTATCCAGTGATCTTTAGGCATACGCCATCTACCACCTGCGAGGTACTCTCTTGAAAACCAGCATCTTTCTGACATTAATCAAGGTTCATAAGCCATAACAAGAGAAACCTAGGAGTACTCTTGAACCCCAAGGAGAGAACCTGATGAGAGTAACCAAACTGATGATCAAGCCGCTGGCACTGGCAGTGGCCATTACGTCGTTGGGCGTAATGAACGCACAGGCCGCCCCGAAAGACCCTGACAAGTCCACCATGGCCTATGAAGGCACCCCCAGTGCGGTAGAAGCGGAATCTGCCAAGATTGTTCGCTCCCCCGGTGCGCCGGATCTGACCGATGCGGAATTCGAGAAAGCGAAGCAGATCTACTTCCAGCGCTGCGCCGGCTGTCACGGCGTACTGCGTAAAGGCGCCACCGGTAAACCGCTGACTCCGGACATCACCCAGGAGCGCGGTATCGACTACCTCAAGGCGTTTATCAGTTACGGCTCCCCGGCCGGTATGCCGAACTGGCTGACCTCCGGTGACTTCGATGAAGAAACCGTGGAACTGATGGCCAAGTACATCATGCACGAGCCTCCCATGCCTCCCGAATTCAGCCTGGCTGACATGAAGGAAACCTGGGAAGTGATCGTTCCGCCGGAAGACCGGCCGACCAAGCAAATGAACGACCTGGACCTGGAAAACCTGTTCAGCGTCACCCTGCGTGATGCCGGCCAGATCGCCCTGATCGACGGTGATTCCAAGGAGGTCGTGAAGATCATCGATACCGGCTACGCGGTACACATCTCCCGGATGTCTGCCTCCGGCCGCTACGTGATGGTTATCGGTCGTGACGCCCTGATCAACATGATCGACCTGTGGATGGAAGAGCCTAAAACCGTCGCCAAGATCAAGGTCGGTATGGAAGCACGCTCTGTCGAAACCTCCAAGTACAAGGGCTGGGAAGACAAGCTCGCCATTGCCGGCACCTACTGGCCACCGCAGTTCGTGATCATGGACGGCGACACCCTGGAGCCCAAGAAGATTGTGAGCACCCGGGGCATGACCGTAGGCGACCAGGAATACCATCCTGAGCCTCGGGTAGCTGCCATTGTCGCGTCCCACGCCCATCCGGAATTCATCGTCAACGTGAAGGAAACCGGCAAGATCATGCTGGTGAACTACGAAGACATGGAGAACATGAACATCACCTCCATTGATGCAGCAAAATTCCTGCACGATGGCGGCTGGGATGCCAGCATGCGTTACTTCCTGACAGCGGCCAACAACTCCAACAAGATTGCGGTTGTGGATGCTCAGGATCGTAACCTGGAGGCGATTGTTGATGTTGGCAAGATTCCGCACCCCGGTCGTGGCGCCAACTTCGTTGACCCCGAGCATGGTCCTGTCTGGGCGACTTCTCACCTGGGTGATCAGACCATCCAGATGATCGGTACCGACCCGGAAGGCCACCCGGACAAAGCCTGGAAGGTGGTCCGCACCGTGGACGGCCAGGGTGGTGGCTCACTGTTCGTGAAGACCCATCCGGAGTCTACCAACCTTTACGTTGACACGGCCCTCAACCCAGCGGAAGCCGTCAGCCAGAGCGTCGCCGTCTTCGACATCAACAACTTTGATGCCGGCTATGAGGTGCTGCCGATTGCCGACTGGGCTGATCTGGGCGAAGGTCCCAAGCGCGTGGTTCAACCGGAATACAACAAGGCGGGCGATGAAGTGTGGTTCTCTGTCTGGAATGCACAGGACAAGAAATCCGCCATCGTTGTGGTTGACGACAAGACACGCAAGCTGAAGAAGGTGATCAAGGGTGACTATCTGGTTACCCCGACCGGTAAGTTCAACACTTACAACACCCAGCACGACGTGTACTGATCCCGGCCCCGGCCCGGAGGAGCAATCTGATGAGACTGGATGCGGCAGACAGACAAATGATCGACAGTTACCAGCGTAATCTGCCGGTCTGCGAACGCCCCTACGAGGAAATGGCCCGGGCACTGGGCCTGACCGAGGAGGAGGTTATCCAGAGACTGTCTGCCCTGCAGGAACAGCAGGTGCTCAGCCGGGTCGGACCGGTTTTCGAACACAGCCAGGCAGGCGCCAGCCTGCTGGCTGCCGTGGCCGCGCCAGAAGAACAGATGGATCTGGTGGCGGCCCGGATCAACCGTGCCCCGGGGGTGAATCATAACTACGCCCGGGAGCACACCTACAACCTCTGGTTCGTGATGACCGCTCCGGATGAAGACACCCTGGAGGAACGGCTGGACGAACTGGAACACCAGTTGAAGCTGCCAATGCTGAGACTGCCAATGGTCGAGGGTTATCATATCGACCTGGGCTTTGACATCGACTGGGAGGCATTACCATGAACCTGCCAGCCACCGGCCCGAACTACAGCTACCTGTTTGATACCGAATCCATGAGTGCCTGGGGCCTGCTGAGGTTACGCGAGCAGCTGGAAAACGGCCTCCCCCTGACACCTCGCCCCTATCAGACCCTGGCCGAGCGCACCGGGCTGTCCGAACAACAGGTTATGAACGCTGTCAGCCAGTGGCAGCAGCAGGGCCTGATCAAACGCCTGGGGCTGGTGGTCAAGCATCGCACCCTGGGCTATCGGGCTAACGCCATGGTGGTCTGGAACGTACCGGACGATCGGGTTTCGACGCTCGGCAATGCCATGGCAGCCGACGCTTGTGTCACCCTCTGTTACCAGCGCCCAAGACGCCTGCCAGACTGGCCCTACAACCTGTTCTGCATGATTCACGGCGTCAGTCGCGAACGGGTTCTGAATCAGCTCGCTGGTCTGATTGAGCAACACGAGTTGAGCAATGTGGATCACGCCATCCTGTTCAGCAACAAAGCCTACCTGCAGCGCGGAGGCCGTTATGTCAGCAATTGCTGAGCGTTCAAAGCCATCAGACCACATGCCTGTACTACCCGAATTCACGCCCCTGGAGCGTGCCATCATCAACCGCCTGCAATACGGCCTGCCACTTACGCGAACCCCCTACAAAGACGTGGCCGATGAATTGGGTGTATCAGAAGTAACTCTGCTGAAGCACCTCCAGGCATTGCTGGACAACGGGACCCTGACTCGTTTTGGCCCCATGTTTCATGCAGGCGAAATGGGCGGCGGCCTGACGCTCGCGGCCATGCGCATTCCGGAAGAAGATTTCGCCAATGTGACCGAGCAGGTGAACAGCTTCCCCGAGGTAGCCCACAACTACCGCCGCGAGCATGAGTTGAACATGTGGTTTGTTCTGGCCACGGAAACACCGGAAGGCATTGACGAAACCATCAAGCGGATTGAGTTACTTACGGGCTACCCGGTCTACAACATGCCCAAGGAGCAGGAGTTCCATGTCCACCTTCACTTTGAAGTCTGACCCGGTGCTGAGTAACCGGGATCGTGAACTCATCGTTGCCACCCAATCCGGATTACCGCTGGTTTCCGACCCTTGGGCCGAACTGGGAAAACAGCTCGACATGCCCGCAGACGAGGTGCTGTCACGTTTTCAACGAATGCAGGAAGCCGGGGTCATCCGGAGAGTCGCGGCGGTACCGGATCACTACAAACTCGGGTACCGGTTCAATGGCATGACCGTGTGGGATGTCCGGGATGATGCAATCGCCGAACTCGGCGAGAAAGTCGGCTGCCTGCCCTTTGTCAGCCACTGCTACCGCCGACCAAGACACCTCCCCTACTGGAGCTTCAACCTCTTTGCCATGGTGCATGGGATCAGCCGCGAGGAAGTCGAGCACAAGGCAGCCCAAATCCGCGAGGTACTCGGCGACGCCTGCACCGGACACACCATCCTGTACAGTTCCGCCATCCTGAAAAAAACAGGATTACGACTGAAAAAACAAACAGATAAGCAGTAGCACGTACCTCCTGAAGTACTCCATCAAAGGTATGGATACCCAGCGCCCGCAGGGGGATAGTTAGAAGGGCAGAGAGCCGGTAAAGGCCCGCCCGGAGAGGCAAGAAAGCCACTCCCGATGAGAGAGAAAAACTATGTTTCGCATGACCCGCTACATCAAGAGCCTGATGAACCCGGTACCGGTGCGCCCGGTCCCCAAGCCCAGCGGCCCGGTGGTAATCTGGAACCTGATCCGCCGTTGCAACCTCACCTGCAAGCACTGCTATTCGATTTCAGCGGACATCGACTTCAAGGGCGAACTCACCACCCAGGAAGTCTACAAGGTGATGGACGACCTGAAAGCCTTCGGCGTACCGGTACTCATCCTCTCCGGCGGCGAACCCCTGATGCGACCCGACATCTTTGATATTTCCCACCGGGCTAAAGCTATGGGCTTCTACGTGGGCCTGTCCACCAATGGCACCCTGATTACCGAAGACAACATCAGCAAAATCGCCGAGGTGGGCTACGACTACGTAGGCATCAGTATCGACGGCCTGGAAACCACCCACGATGAATTCCGCCAGAAAAAAGGCGCCTTCAAAGAGTCCATGCACGCCGTAGCCCTGTGCAAGCAAGCCGGCATCAAAGTGGGCCTGCGCTTCACCCTGACCCAGGATAACTACCCGGAACTGCCGGCCATGCTGGAGATGCTGGACGAGCACCAGATCGACAAGTTCTACCTGTCGCACCTGAACTACTCCGGCCGGGGCGGCCGCAACAAGAAGCGGGATGCCTGGTACGACATGACCCGCGATGCCATGAACCTGCTGTTCAACCACTGCCACGACGAACTCAAGCGCGGTATCGAGCGGGAGTACGTCACCGGCAACAACGATGCTGACGGTCCCTTTCTGATTGAGTGGGCCAAAGAGCATTACCCGGACCAGGTCGACGCCCTCACCCAGCGGCTGACCAACTGGGGCGGCAACTCCTCCGGCGTGAATATCTCCAATATCGACAACCTCGGCGTGGTGCATCCGGACACCTTCTGGTGGGATCACAACCTGGGCAACGTGCGGGAAACCCCGTTTTCGAAGATCTGGTCGGAAACCACCGATCCGCTGATGCAGGGCTTCCGCCAGCATCCGCGCCCGGTAAAAGGGCGCTGCGCAGACTGCAAATACCTGAATATCTGCAACGGCAATACCCGGGTACGGGCTTACAACGTGTCTGGCGACTTCTGGGAGGAAGATCCGGGCTGCTATCTCACCAACGAGGAAATCGGGGTAGTTGATAACACCCCGCGACGGGTCGCCGCTCCGGTGATCGAAATCCCGGTTCACAATCTTTAAGGAACGCGCCATGACCACAAACCCGCGAAAAAAATGCCTGGTGGAGTTCCAGCTTGCGGAACAACCTCTGCGGCCGGGAGAAGTTGCTATTGTCGGTGCCGGGCCGGGTGACCCAGGGTTACTCACGCTGCGCGCGCTGATGCTGATTCAGCAGGCCGATGCCGTTGTTTATGATCGCCTGGTTTCCCCGCAGATCATGGAACTGGTGAACCCCCGTGCTGAACGCATTCATGTGGGCAAGGCCAGCGGGTGCCACTACGTACCCCAGGAAGAAACCAACGAACTGCTGGTGCAACTGGCCATGAAACAGCGGCGGGTAGTGCGCCTGAAAGGCGGCGATCCATATATTTTTGGCCGCGGCGGAGAAGAAGCTGAGTTCCTGGTGGACAATGACATCGATTTCCAGGTGGTGCCCGGCATTACCTCTGCGGCGGGGTGCGCCTCTTACTGCGGCATTCCTCTGACCCACCGGGATTATTCCCAGAGCGTGACCTTCGTCACCGGTCACCGTAAGGCTGACCAGACTCTGGAACTCAACTGGCCGGTACTGGCCGCACCAGGGCAGACCCGGGTGTTCTACATGGGCCTGCACAATGCACCGACCATTGTTCGCGAACTGACGGCCCACGGCCTTTCAGAAAACTGCCCGGTGGCTCTGGTGGAGCGCGGCACCACACCACTGCAACACATGACGGTCACCACCCTGAAAGACCTGGTAGACACCATTGACCGGGAAGACTTCCAGCCACCCACCTTGATTATTGTGGGCGAGGTGGTGCAACTGGCGGACAAGCTGGCCCGCCCGGCCCAGGCAGGATGGAACAGCGCCCTGACCGAGCCTGCCGTCACCGCCGGCCAACGGCCCGCCTGAACGCAAAACGTTATCTGACCAACCGGGAGCTGTAGCTGGTGAACCTGAACCAAGCCCGAGCAAGCCTGAACACCATCCTGCTGATCGCTGGCGCCCTGATCACAGGCCCGGCCCTGGCCGAACAGGCCAAAAGCCAGAACACAGAGACCCTCTACCTGCAGCAATGCGCGGCCTGCCACGGCCCGGACAGACTCGGTGGTATGGGCCCTGCGCTGCTGCCGGAGAACCTGGGCCGGCTGAAAAAAGCCGAGGCCGAGCAGGTCATCCGGGAGGGACGACCGGCCACTCAGATGGCTAGCTATAAAACCATCCTCAACGACCAGCAGATCGCGGCGCTGACCGACTTCATCTATCAGCCCCCGAGCCATGAGCTGAAATGGGGCGAGGCGGAAATCCGCAGCAGCCGGGAGGTCAGCCACCCCCAGGGCTCACTGCCGGATGAGCCAGTGTTTGAGGCGGACCTGATGAACCTGTTCCTGGTGGTGGAAATCGGCGACCACCATGTCACACTGCTCGATGGCGACAAAATGGAGCCCATCCACCGCTTCCCAAGCCGCTTCGCCCTGCACGGCGGCCCCAAATACAGCCCTGACGGCCGTTATGTGTACTTTGGCTCCCGAGATGGCTGGATCACCAAGTACGACATCTACAATCTGAAAGTCGTGGCGGAGGTTCGCGCCGGCATCAATATGCGCAACATCGCGGTTTCCGCTGACGGCAACTATGTGCTGGCAGCCAATTACCTGCCCCACTCCATGGTGCTGTTCGATGCCGCCGACCTGGAAATGCTGGATATCATCCCGGTCGAAAACGATGCTGGTGAAAGCTCCCGGGTAAGTGCCGTCTACGCCGCACCGCCCAGAGACAGCTTTATCGCAGCCCTTAAAGACATCCCCGAAGCCTGGGAGGTCACCGTCGAAAACCGTGAAGCGAAGGTGCGCCGGATGACCACCGACACCCTGCTGGACGACTTCTTTTTCGACCCCGGATACCAGCACCTGATCGGTGCTGCCCGGGATGGCAAACACGGCGTGGTGATCGACCTGGATACCGGCAAAACCACGGCTGAACTGCCGCTGCCCGGCATGCCCCACCTCGGTTCCGGCATTACCTGGGAGCATGAGGGCCGCCGGGTAATGGCCACCCCCCACTTCCGGGCCGGCGCCATCTCCATTATCGACATGGACACCTGGGAAGTGATCAAGACTCTGAAAACCGAAGGTCCCGGGTTCTTCATGCGCAGTCACGAAAATTCCCGTTACGCCTGGGCAGATGTATTCTTCGGCCCCAATGCTGACAAGGTACATATCATCGACAAGCAGACCCTGGAGATCGTCAAGACGCTTCAGCCGGAGCCAGGCAAGGTAGCCGCTCACGTGGAATTCGACCGCCATGGCGAGAAGCTGCTGCTGAGCATCTGGGACAATGATGGCGCCATCATTGTCTATGACGCAGACACCCTGGAAGAGGAAAAACGCATTCCGATGAACAAGCCGTCCGGCAAGTACAACGTCTGGAACAAGATCAACTACGAGGAAGGCACCAGCCACTGACCCTTATCGACTGAGTAACACAGGCTTAATGGTTTAAGTCATTTCGAATGTAGCTTTCATGGTAGGATAATTGACCTAAGCTAATGCAGCCGGGGTCAAGATATGAACAGCAGTTTCAGGCCGCCCGTGGCCTCCGCACCATGCCTGCTGGGTAGCGACAGTGATGATCTGATTCATTACAGTGTCGCACCTGCCGAAGTGGCACTACTGAATGGCCTGAGCCACGCCTTTGGTATCTGCCTGAACGAAAATCGGGATAACCCGGAGGCCCGGTTTCTCAATCATCTTGCCAGCCTGTTTCAGCAACAACGGGTAGACCCGGAAACCCCGCTGGAAAAGCACGACCGCCCCTGGGCCAATGTCTATCTGGTTCAGTACGGCATCCTCCGGTTATTCCGGGAATCCCCGGCCGGCAAGGTCGCCGTCCACCATTTCTTTTCCGAAGGTGACCTGATCTGGCCAGTCTTTGGTCGCAGCCGTACCGTTCGAAACACCTTATGCCTGACCAGCGTTCTGCCTGCCACCCTGTGGGTGGCCGATTTTGCGGCTTTTCGCTCGGCCATCCAAAGCTACGGCGATGGCCAATGGCACAAGTTTGCCCTGGTACTGACAGAGGAAATCGCAGAGCTGACCAGCATGCGGGAGTACCGCAAACACACCATGTCGGCCCGGGAACGCTATCAGTTGCTGCTGGATGAGTATCCGGAGCTGATCAAGCGGGTGCCAGACAACCAGCTTGCCTCCTGGCTGGGTGTAGTGCCAGCCACTTTCTCCCGCCTGAAAACCGCCTTTGCCAATCAGAATAAAACCCCATAAAAAAGCGGCGGAACTTCGTCCGCCGCCAAAACCTGAGTTAGCTCCCTAGTGCAATTATCCGTGCAGCTTGATCGCCAGTTCCGCCACGTGCTTGCCCTGGAAACGGGCAATGGCTAACTCTTTCTCACTGGGCTGGCGGCTACCATCACCGCCGGCAATGGTCGAGGCGCCATAGGGCGTACCGCCATTCACTTCTGAAATATCGAAAAACTCCGGTATGCCGTAACCCAGCGGCACCAACACCATGCCGTGATGAGCAAGAGTGGTCCAGAACGAGGTAATCGTCTGTTCCTGACCACCGCCGGTGCCGGTAGAAGTGAAGACACTGCCGACCTTGCCATGCAGCTTGCCCTCAGCCCAGAGGCCGCCGGTCTGATCCAGGAATGTACGCATCTGGCCCGCCATGTTGCCGAAGCGGGTCGGGGTACCAAAGATAATAGCGTCGTAGTCCGCCAGTTCCTTCGGGTCTGCCACCGGGGCGCCCTGATCGGCCTTGCCACCGGCATTCAGAAAGGCTTCATCGGCCATGGTCTCCGGAACACGCTTAACAACAACATCGGCCCCATCAACACCGCGAGCGCCTTCTGCCACGGTATTGGCCATGGTCTCAATGTGACCGTACATGGAGTAATAAAGAACAAGAACTTTCGCCATCGCAACAATCTCCTGTGTGTGCGTTCAATGATTCAAAGCCTAACGGCTCTGACCGCAAGACAAAAACGGAAGATTTCCGGCAGGTCCTTCAGTTTTTCTGAATGAAGTCACAAAATGTTCATGCGCCAAAATTTGCGTACACTTGTACGCTGAAATACCCTATACTTTCGTTGAATCGCAATTTCCAAAAGGCACTCACCAGAACCATGACGCACAGCCTCAGTCAGCCAGATTCCGTTCATCACAGGATAGAAGAGTGGATTAACAGCGCCACCCACGGTATTGGAGCCCTGCTGAGTGTGGTAGGGACGGTCGCCCTGATCGCAGGCGCCAGCCAACTGGGGGATGTCTGGAAGATTGTCAGTTTCAGCGTATTCGGTACCTCACTGATTCTTTTATACATGGCATCTGCGCTCTACCACGGCGCCCGCCATCCACGCCTGAAAACGGCCTTCAAGACCCTGGATCACTGCGCCATTTTCCTGCTGATTGCCGGTACCTACACACCCTTTCTGCTGATCAACATGCGTGGCACCACCGGCTGGACACTGTTTGCCGTCATCTGGTCCCTGGCGCTGACTGGCGTGGTACTGAAGGTGATCTTCAAAAACCGCTTCAAGCTGGCACGGGTAGGCATCTACATCGCGATGGGCTGGCTGATCACCTTCGCGTCATCCGACCTGGTGGCCAACCTCAGTGAGACGGCTCTGCAACTGACCATCGCTGGCGGCATTGTCTATACCGCCGGTGTAGCCTTTTACCTGGCCGATCGCATCCCTTACATGCACGCGGTGTGGCACCTGTTCGTCATTGGCGGTAGTGCCTGCCATTTCAGCGCTATCTATTACGGGGTTCTTCCTCATTCCGTCTGAATGCGTGGCCGTCACGCACCGTTAGCAAAGCATTGACCACAACCCATCCAACGTTGACACTCCGACTCAGTCGACTCATTACTCCGGATGACATTGTGGCACGCTCAACACAACCCAATATGCACAGCTTTTGGCTGTTTTTCCCGGCGGCCTCGCTCTGGGCCGCTACGGTGGTTCCATTGTCCATCTACGCAGCGCTATCCGGCTATGGGTGGCCCCCGGGGCTGATTGGTGCTGGCCATGGCCATGAGCTGATTTTTGGTTTCGCACTGGCATTGATCGCCGGTTACACACTCGGGCCGCAACCCCGGCGGGCCCTCGTTCTGCTCTTTGGGCTCTGGTTAGCGGCCCGGCTTGCCTGGCTGCTGGCACCCGAAACACTCTTCGCACAGTTACTCAGCCCGGCTTTTGCATTGCTGCTGGCATGGCACGTAGTGCCGCGGTTTCAGGCGGCCAAGAAATGGCGCAACAAAATTGCCGGACCGCTGATTCTCGTGCTCTGCCTGATGGCTTTGGTCTACTTTCTGACACAAGCCGGCCTGCCTTTGCCAGACACCCGTCGCCTGCTGCAAACAACCATCCTGGGCCTGCTATTACTGATGACGTTTATGGGCGGAAGGATTATTGCGCCGGCCGTGGCCGGGTCTCTGGAAAAACGGGGGATCCCCCTGGAAGCTCGGGTGCAACCAAACATAGAAGGAGCGCTGCTGGTCGTCCTGCCAATCGCCATGACGTTGATGCTGTTCAGTGCCACCGAACAACTGGCCGGACTTCTTCTCATCTCAGCCAGTGCGCTGGTGGTTATCCGGATCGCCCGATGGAAGCTCTGGCACTGCAGCAACCGGCCAGACCTGCTGGTGCTGGCCCTTGGCTATCTGTGGCTGGCCATCGGCTCGGCGTTCGCAGGCACGCACCTGCTGGCCGGACGGCCGGTTCTTCCCGCGCTGCACCTGATTGTTGTCGGAGCGCTGGGGACACTCTCGGGGAGCGTGATGCTTCGACTGGCCTGGCAGCGGGCGCGCCGGACATTTCCGCCAGCATGGCAGGTTATCGCCATCGCGATACTGGTGGCAGCCGCCACCATAAGCCGCTACCTGGCGGGGGCCACGCCCTACTCCCAACCTGAACTTCTATGGTTCTCCTCCAGCTGCTGGGCTCTGACCTTTGCAGGCGTCGCCGGTCAGGTAATGGCCCTATATCCGCTTACGCAAAAACCCGGCACGGTCCGCCATAGCCACCGGAAATGATTGGCTACCTCTACTGCGCCAACTCGAAAAGCAACTACTACCTACGGCATACCACCAACATAACTTTATGTTTTAAAAGGCTTTTAAAAGCGACCAAGCCTTTCAGAAAAAGAGCCGAATTGCGAGATCATCTTACCGACAACCTTCCTTGATATTTATCAGGATTGAAATACCCGCCTCGTTTGCAAAATGACTCCAACGCCGTGAAAGCCACTGATTCCGGTGGCTCCGGGTCAAAGAAACGAGGAGCTTAACCATGGCAAAAACCAACGCCGACATTGAACACTGGGATGTCGAAAGTGAGGAGTTCTGGGAGCGGGAGGGCAAGAAAGTCGCCTCCCGCAACCTGTGGATTTCCATCCCCAGCCTGCTGATGGGATTCGCCATCTGGCTGATGTGGGGAATGATCACCACCCAGATGAAAAACCTGGGTTTTTCTTTCACCGTTGAACAGCTGTTCACGCTGACTGCCATTGCCGGTTTGTCTGGCGCCACCCTGCGAATTCCGGCCTCGTTCATGATCAAGATTGCCGGCGGTCGCAATACCGTTTTTCTGACCACGGCCTTGCTGATGATCCCGGCCTTAGGCACCGGTGTCGCCCTGATGAACCCGGATACACCGTTCATCGTGTTCCAGGCGCTGGCACTGCTGTCCGGTATTGGCGGCGGTAACTTTGCCTGCTCCATGAGCAACATCAGTGCATTCTATCCGAAGAGCAAACAGGGTTACGGTCTGGGCATGAACGCCGGCCTGGGTAACTTCGGCGTGACCACCATGCAAATTCTGATTCCACTGGTAATGACCGTCGGCGTGTTCGGCGCTCTTGCCGGTGACCCCATGCAACTGCAAAGCCCCAGCGGCACCCTGATCGGCCGTATTGAGGCCGGCACCGACACCTGGATCCAGAACGCCGGCTTCATCTGGCTGGTCTTTCTGATTCCGCTGGCCTTCGCGGGCTGGTTCGGCATGAACAACCTCAAGGTGGTGACTCCAAATCCCGGCAGCCCGATATCTGCCTTCGGCAAGATTCTTGGTCTCTATGGCGTTGGCCTGCTGACCTCTATCGCCGGCGTCTGGGCTCTGTCAGTCATGAATATGTGGCTGGCCCTGCCCATCACCATCGTGCTGACCGTGGCGCTGCTCAGACTGATCCCAGGTGACATCAAGCCCAACATCAAGAACCAGTTTGCCATCTTCAGCAACAAGCACACCTGGTCCATGACCGTGCTTTACATTCTGACTTTCGGTTCTTTCATCGGCTTTTCTGCCGCCCTGCCGCTGTCCATCAGCGTCATCTTCGGCAACATGATGGAAGTGGGAGCGGATGGCGCCATGACCCGTGTGGTCAACCCGGATGCACCCAGCGCTCTGACCTGGGCCTGGATGGGGCCATTCGTCGGCGCCCTGATTCGTCCGGTCGGCGGCTGGATTTCCGACAAGATGGGCGGTTCCATCGTTACCCAGATCATCTCGGTGGTGATGGTTGTCGCTTCGGTCGCCACCGGCTACGTGATGATGCTGGCCTACAACTCAACTGATCCGAACAGCTATTTTGCGCTGTTCCTGATCCTGTTCATTGTGATGTTCGCCGCCAGCGGTATTGGCAATGGCTCCACCTTCCGCAGCATTGGTTTTATCTTCAACCAGCAGCAGAAGGGCCCGGTACTGGGCTGGACCTCAGCAATCGCCGCTTACGGCGCCTTCATCGCCCCTCGGGTGATGGGCCAGGAGATCCAGGCCGGCACGCCAGAAGTGGCCATGTACGGGTTCGCAGTGTTCTATGCGGTGTGCCTGGTGGTTAACTGGTGGTTCTACCTGCGCAAGAACGCCTACATCAAGAATCCGTAACAGCAAGAATCCAAGCGTTAGACCTCTGCTCGCCGGCCCCACAAGGGCCGGCTTTTTTATGGCGGCATGGAACTGCCAACGATCAGCGCTTCTCCACAGCTGCGGGCTCACAGCCCAGGGCATTGATTACCTGCTGCATGGGCTCCCCCTCCCCGGCACTTGCGACCAGCGCCAGATCTCTGGCGCTCTTTCCCGATTTATTAACCAGCTCCGGGTCTGCCCCGGCAGAGAGCAGCAATCGAACCAGTTCCGGATTGCGGTTGCGCACCGCCATCATCAGCGCGGTCTGTCCGTTCTCGTATTCCTGGATGTCGGGATCGACACCTCTGGTCAGTAGCAGGCGTAAAGCCTACGGCTCGTTGGCGCTTGCCGCCCCCAGCAGCCCGGGCCAGCGTTCCCAGAACCCCATGATCCCTCTCCTGCTGCAACCACTTGCCCCCGAGCATACAAAAAACCCGCCGGGATTGCTCCGCGGCGGGTTGTCACAGCTCCCGTTGTAAAGGGAACGTTTTTACCGTGCTGTCTGGCCCGCCAACCGTTGGCGCTCCTCTTCTTCGATCTGCAGATCGACAGAAGACACGTGGTATTCCTCAGAGAAGCCGCTCTCGGGTTCCTTCAGCCACATAATGCACAGTATCCAGCTAACAAAGGCTCCAGCGGCGATGATGAAGAAGAACTGGGTCGGGGTAACGAAGGTGAAGATGGTCAGGTAGACCACCGCACCGACGTTGCCATAAGCCCCTGCCATACCGGAGATCTGGCCGGTTAACCGGCGCTTGATGGAGGGGATAATGCCAAAGGTGGCGCCTTCTGCCCCCTGTACGAAGAAGGACGTGAACACAGTAATTGCCACAGCCACAATCAGCGGCCAGTTGGAATCCAGCAGCCCCATCAGGCCGAAGCCTACCGCAATGCCGAACATGTAGCTGAGCATCACGAAGCGGCGGTTCCCCATGCGGTCAGATACCAGGCCGCCCATCGGACGCGCCATCAAGTTCACGAAGGCGAAAGAGGCCGCAATCAGCCCCGCTGCCGTTGCGCTCAGGCTCCAGGTCTCTTCGAAAAACATCGGCAGCATGGAGACCACGGCGAGTTCCGCGCCAAAGTTAGCGAAGTAGGTGCTGTTCAGGGCAGCCACACTGTTGAACGGGTATTTGTCGTCCTCAGGCACGCCTTTCTTCAGGATGGGTACGTTTACCCGCAGTATCTGAACAATCTGATAGCAGACAATGGCGAAGATCACCGCGTAACAGATAGCAGCCCCGGTGGCAGACAGGTACCCCATGTTCTGGATACGCCACACCAGAATAGCCAATACCCCGACCAAAGGAATGGTCCACAGGATCAGCTTGACCATATCACCCCAGGTGCTGACTTCCAGTGCCACGGCCTTACGGGGTTTACGATGCACGGTACCAGCAGGGCCGTCGGTAATCGCGAACCAGTAGTAGACGCCGTATGCCGCCATCACGATGGCGCTCTGGGCGATGGCCCAACGCCAGCCGTCTTCACCGCCGTACATGGTAATGGCAATGGTTGGCAGTGACATGGCCGCCGCCGCAGAACCAAAGTTGCCCCAGCCCGCATAAAAGCCCTCTGCAAAGCCTATGTCCTTCGGCTTGAACCACATGGCCGTCATATGGATACCCACCACAAAGCTGGCACCGATGGAGCTCAGCACCAGGCGACTGACCAGCAACTGAGACATGGTGTTACCGAAAGCAAACACCAGTGCCGGTATGGCCATCACCACCATCAGCACCGAAAATACCCGCCGCGGTCCGAAGCGGTCCAGCGCCATACCCACGATGATGCGAGCAGGAATCGTCAGCGCCACGTTACAGATGGCAAACAGGCGCAGGTCGTCCTTGGTCAACCAGTCCACGCTTTTGAGCATGCTGGACGCCAGTGGCGCCATGTTGAACCAGACATAGAATGTAATAAAGAAGGCAATCCAGGTCAGGTGTAGTGCCCTGATTTCAGGATTGCGGACGCGGAATACGTCAGCGACTTTCATTTCAGCCTCCCGGGGCTAAGACAATGGAAACAGGTAATCCCGGCCATCAACGGCTGGGCAGAATCAGAAGTGGGCACTGGATCCGGCGCGCCAGGAAGGAGCTGACGCTGCCGAAGGTCATGTAATCCAGTTCGTCCACGAAATAGGTCAGTGATCGGGCAATGAAGCCGCCATCGGGCTCATGACTGTGGCGTGCGATGACCAGCATGTCTGGCCGTACCTTTTTCTCGGCCGCAAACAACAGGCTCTTGCGGGCGTCGCCTTCAAGCATCAGGCTTTCAGCACTCACCTGCTCGCTTTCGCACACTTCCAGCGCATCTTTCAGATGCTGTTTCAGCTCGCTCACTTCTTCCTGAAACAGGTCTTCATTGCCGGAGGTGATGTCGCGTGGGTTTTCTGCCACCGCAACCAGCGTGATTTTTGGCTCCAGCCGCCGAAACATGGTGATGGTCTGGGCCAGCGCCAGTTTCGCGTTTCGGGAACCGTCGTAGGCAATCATGATGTTCATGGGGTTCTCCCGGTATCACACCCCCCAAAACGGAGGCATTCGAGTTGATATCAGTCAGCATTACCCCATAGCACCCAGCTGCCATAATTGATCTTGATCAAGCCTGAACTCGCGTACCCCACCAGAGAAAGCCCCGGAATATCACCTTTCCCGGGATAGTGACCATTGACCTACCCCCTTTGCACCCAGCAGGAGGTACCTCTAATGCGTCGGCCCAGAAATCCGGCTTTTTGGTATGGTTTCAGAGGAGAGTTATCTGGCCAGGAGAGACCATGACGAGCACGCCCGCAAAAGCTCAGCAATATCGGGCATTGGGCCTTTCTACCTTTGCCTTCACCCTTTGTTTCGCCGTCTGGACCATCTTTTCCATCATCGGCATTCGCATCAGTGAAGAGCTGGCGCTGTCCGACACCCAGCTGGGATTGCTGATGGCCACGCCGATTCTTACCGGCTCCATCAGTCGTTTATTCCTGGGCATCTGGACCGACCGTTACGGCGGGCGCTGGGTGTTCGGTATTCTGATGCTGACCACGGCGGCCTGCGTGTATCTGCTGACCTTTGCCACCACCTACGCCATGATGCTGGTCGGGGCCCTCGGGGTGGGCCTGGCCGGCGGCGCTTTCATTGTCGGGGTGGCCTATACTGCGGCCTGGTTTGAACCGGCTAAACAGGGTACAGCACTGGGCATTTTCGGCGCCGGCAACGTCGGTTCTGCCGTGACCAACTTCGGTGCCCCGTTTCTGCTGGTAGCCTTCGGCTGGGAGAAAACCGCGCAGATATACGCAACGGTGCTGGCCATCATGGGTATCGCCTTCCTGCTACTGGCAAAAACCGACCCGCTGGCCGAACAACGCCGAAACGCCGAACAGAAATCGTTTGCCGAACAGATGGCGCCGCTCCGGGAGCTTCGGGTGTGGCGCTTTGCCCTGTACTATTTTTTTGTGTTCGGCGCCTTTGTCGCCCTGGCCCTCTGGCTTCCCCATTACCTGATCGGCGTTTATGGTCTGGACATCAAGGCCGCCGGCATGATCGCCGCGCTCTATACCATCCCCGCTTCCCTGTTCCGCATCCTCGGGGGCTGGCTGTCGGACCGCTACGGCGCCAGACGCGTGATGTACTGGACGTTTATTGCCTCAGCAGTCTGTACCTTCCTGCTGAGCTATCCACCAACCCGCTATGTGGTGCATGGCATCGAGGGAGATATCCATTTCACTCTGGCCATGAGCCTGCCCATGTTCGTGGTGCTCACCTTTATCCTCGGTTTTTTCATGTCACTGGGTAAAGCGGCGGTCTACAAACACATTCCGGTGTATTACCCGATGCATGTCGGTGCCGTGGGTGGTGTGGTGGGCATGATCGGCGGTATCGGCGGTTTCATCCTGCCACTCACCTTTGGTGTGCTGAACGACATAACCGGCATCTGGCAAAGCTGCTTCATGCTGATGTTCGCCATTGTGGCGGCAGCCCTGGCCTGGATGCACTACGCCATCCGCAAGGCGGAACGGGTGGAATGGGCGGCCCAGACCGAGCAGACCGATCTGCCGGAACTGGCCTCCCCGCAGTTGTTCTATCCCATGAACCGTCATCCGGCAGCAGATGCCGCCATGCGGAACTCCAACCAACACGGGTAAATACCCCGGCCACCGTTTCGTGCTTTATGCCCCGCCTTCGGGGCTTTTTTGTATACTGGCCCGACAATGATCGAGTGGAGTCCCGCTGGTGGCAAAATGGCTGGTTAAAACCGAACCCTCTGAATGCGGCATTGATGATTTTGCCCGTCAGCCTGAGGGTGTTATTCCCTGGGATGGTGTGCGCAATTACCAGGCCCGCAACTTCCTGGCGAAGATGCGGGAGGGAGATCTGGTCTTTATCTATCACTCCAGCTGCAAGCGCATAGGCATTGCCGGTATTGTTCGCGTAGTGAAATCCGCCTACCCGGACCCAAGCCAGTTCAACCCGGAGTCTCCCTACTACGACCTGAAAAGCACCGCAGAAAATCCTCGCTGGCAAGCGGTCGACCTGCAGTTTGAACGGAAACTGCCGGCGCTGATCTCCCTGGACACACTCAAAGCCATACCGGAGCTCAGTGAACTGCCTCTGGTACGCAAAGGCAGCCGGCTCTCGGTCATGCCGGTCAGTGATGCCGAGTGGCAACAAATCCTCCACCAGGTCGATTAAACTCACACCACAGACCTACCACCGCCGGCTCCGGAGCTTTAGAATTGCCGCGTTTCAATTCTCCCGGAGCCGTCGAGATGTCCATGGACATGAATCCCGCCAGCAGTTTCGCCCAGCTCAAGCGCATTGAATCGAGCAAGGTGTTCCAGACTGTGGTTATCGCCATCATCATTCTGTCTGCCCTGACCATCGGCGCCAAAACCTATGATCTGCCACCTCTGGTGGAACAGAGTCTGTCGGTGATGGACAACGCCATCACGCTGTTCTTTCTGATCGAAATCCTGTTCCGGTTCGCCGCCTGCCCGCTCAAACGGCGCTTTCTCATGGATGGCTGGAACCTGTTCGACACCATTGTGGTGATCGGCAGCCTGATCCCTCTGGACAATTCCGAGGCGGTGCTGCTGGGCCGTTTACTGCGGGTATTCCGGGTGCTTCGACTGGTATCAGTGGTGCCCGAGCTGCGCTTTCTGATCAACTCGTTACTGAAAGCCATTCCACGCATGGGCTACATTGCCCTACTGATGTTCATCATCTTCTACATCTACGCCGCGATGGGTTCCATGTTCTTTGCCAGCGTCGACGAAACGCTTTGGGGTGATGTCGCCATAGCCATGCTCACGCTTTTCCGGGTTGCCACCTTTGAGGACTGGACCGACGTGATGTACGCCACCATGGAAGACTATCCCATGAGCTGGCTGTACTACCTGACCTTTATCTTCCTGACGGCCTTTGTGTTCCTGAACATGATGATCGGGGCGATACTGGAGGTAATGAGCGAGGAGCAGAACGCCAAACAGGCCCAGAAGGCCCACGATGAGAGGGATGAGATTGCCCGTCAGCTCCGGGCTGTACAGGAACAGCTGCAGGAACTGACGAAGCAGGTCAGCGAGAAACGCTGATTCAGAATGGCTTGGCCATGGCCAGATGGAAAATAGCCGTCACCTGCACCAGTGCAAGTACCGCCGCCACAATGCGGGTGGGCTTGCCTACAGTGGTTTTCAGCGCAAATACCCCGGCAATGATGTAACCGAATAACAACACGATCTTGGTGATCAGCCAACCCGGCATGGCAGAGGAATAACCCGCCACAAACACCAGTGCAATGGCAGCGACCAGCAAGATGGTGTCGTTAATATGGGGAATGAACCGCAGCGGCGTCTGGCGCCAGCCTGGTCGCCCGACCGCATCAAGCAGTAGCCGCAGGGCAAACAGCGTGATGGTTAGGTAGGCGGTGGTCATGTGCAGGTGCTTCAGGATCATGTACGACGTCATGGAAGTTCCTTTGTTAACAAACGGGTTGCGGCCATTGTACGCAAACTACCCCCAAGCAGGTATGGTTAATACAGGCGAGAAGGTTTAACATATACCCAGAATACATGTATATGGGAGACATCTATGCAGGCCATACCGACTTCCCCTGAACGGGCGTCTGCCAGCCTCAGCCAACTCTTTTCCTATCCTTTCCGGATTTTTTTCCTTTCCATGACGGTACTGGCCATTGTTGCCATCCCGGTATGGGTCCTGGAAGTCACCGGCGTGGTTCAACTGCCACTGGCCCTGCCCGCCCTGTTCTGGCACCAGCATGAAATGCTGTTCGGATTTTTGTCTGCCGCCATCGCAGGCTTTCTGCTCACCGCCGTGTGCGTCTGGACCCAGACCAACCGAACCCACGGTGCACTGCTTGCAGGTCTCTGGAGCGTTTGGCTGGCCGGTCGCCTGTTGCTGGCCTTTGGCGGCAACCTGCCGGACTGGCTGGTACAGGGCGTAAATCTGGCGTTCCTGCCCCTGGTGATGATCGATGCCGGCTGGCGAGTGTGGAAGGCCCGCCAGAAGCGGCAGCTGATGATTCTGCTGGTCCTCGGGCTGCTCTGGCTGATGCAGATCGGCTTTGTTACCCGCCTGAATATGGCGTTCAGCTACGGAGCACTGATCATGGCCATGGCGCTGATCAGCATCATCGGAGGCCGGATTACCCCTGCGTTCTCAGCCGGATGGCTTCGCCAACGTGGCGGCAATGCCGAGGCAGTCAGGATGATTCCGGCACTGGATATGGCGGCACTGTTCTCCATGATCCTGCTAATGACATCCCTGGTGACGGGCTGGCAAACCGTCACTGCCGTCATTGCTGTGGTTGCTGCATCGTTGATGCTGGTGCGCCTGTATAACTGGAAAGGCTGGCTGGTGCGCAAAGATCCCTTGCTCTGGATTCTGCACCTGTCCATTCTCTGGGTGCCGGTTGCACTGATTCTGCTGGCAGGCTCTTTGGTGGCCGGATGGCCAACCAATGCCTGGAGCCATGCCGCCGGTACCGGCGCCATCGGCTGCCTGATTCTGGGCGTGATTGCTCGCGTGTCACTGGGCCACACCGGCCGCCCGCTGGTGCTGCCAAAGGGCATGGTCCTGGCGTTCGTGGCCATCCAGCTCGCTGCGGTTATTCGGGTATTGACCGCCTTCAACCTGATTCCCTGGCACCCCGGCATTGGCACCAGCACCCTGCTGTGGATGCTGGCCTATGGCCTGTTCCTGGTGCGTTACACCGGCATTCTGGCCACCCCCCGGCCAGACGGGCGCGAAGGCTGATCCAGTGCCAGATACGAAAAGGCCGGCTCGGGGCGTAACCGAGCCGGCCTTTCTGTTTTCGGCGGCAGGACTTCAGGCCGCCATTTTCTCTTTCAGCAGCTTTTCAAAATGGGATCGGGCCGCACGGAACCGGGCTGCCGGAAAGTGAATGCTGATGCCCTCCAGTGCTGCCATCAGCATTTCCAGATGGGCATCCCAACCGGCGCAGGCAATAGGCACCACCTCATCGTCCGGCAACGACAGCGTCAGGCAAAGCCGGGTACAGACTCCTTCCCGCAGTAATTCCCAGGTCAGCGGCCGCTCGGGGGCATCGCCAGAACTCCAGGAATAAGACAGCAGCCGATGAGGCCGGCAGGCGGTAATGGTACAGTCGATTGGCATGCCACTGTTGCCAAAATCCAGCTGAACCCGGCCACCTTCACGAGCCTCCAGAGACCCGGCAGCCAACCAGTTGGCCAAATGCACCGAATCGGTCAGCATATTCCAGACAGCCTCCGAAGGATGATCCAGCAACCGTTCCAGGTGTACCAATACCCGGCCCGCCTCGAACCGGATTTGTCCATCGATGAATTCCTCATCTGCAGACATAGGCCCTCCCAAATATGGCGAACTTCACAGATTCGACGAAAGTATCAAACCGGACAAAAATTAGCCTTGATGACCATCAACCGGCTCTGGCTGCGGGTCCGGGGAACTTCTGGGCGGCAATCATCCACTAAAGGTCAATAGCCGTTCCCAGAACAGGCGCTAAAGTAGAAGAAATCATTTTGCAACAGAGACACAGGCAACATGTATCCTGATCACTTTGACAAAGAAGACCTGATCCGCTGCGGCCACGGCCAGCTGTTCCCGGGCGCCATGCGCCTGCCCATCGACGAAATGCTGATGGTCGACCGTATTACCCACATCGGAGCCGATGACGGCGAATATGGCAAAGGCAGCCTGGTGGCGGAACTGGATATCAACCCGGATCTCTGGTTTTTCAAAGTGCATTTTGAGGGCGACCCGGTAATGCCCGGCTGCCTCGGCCTGGATGCCATGTGGCAGCTGGTTGGCTTCTTCCTGGCCTGGAGTGGCGGTGAAGGCAAGGGGCGTGCCCTGGGGGCCGGAGAGGTGAAGTTTTTCGGACAGGTTTTGCCGGAAAACAAAAAGGTCACCTACTATCTGGATATCAAGCGGTTGATTCGCCGCAAACTGACCATGGCCATCGCAGATGCCCGTATGGAAGTGGACGGGCGGGAAATCTACACCGCCAAAGACCTTCGGGTCGGCCTGTTCACATCGACTGATGACTTTTAGGAGTTAGCACAATGCGTCGCGTTGTAGTTACCGGCATGGGGATCGTCTCCAGCCTTGGAACCAACCAGAAAGAAGTGGCCCAGTCACTTCGCGAATCCCGCTCTGGCATTGCCTTCAGCGAAGAAGCCCGGGACAACGGCCTGCGCAGCCACGTCGCCGGCAAGATCGACCTGAATTTGTCAGAACTGATCGACCGCAAGATCTGGCGCTTTATGAGCCCCGCCGCAGGCTACTGCTACCTGGCCGCCAAAGAGGCCATTGAGCAGGCTGGCCTGACCGACGAACAGCTGCGTGCAAACACCACCGGCGCCGTATTTGGTACTGGTGGTGCTTCCACCGTCGAACTGCTGGACGCCATCGACACTCACCGCGACAAAGGCCTTCGCCGGGTGGGCCCGTACCGGGTACCCCGCACCATGGGTAGCGCCATCAACGCATCCATCACCACCGCCTTTGGCATTACTGGCATCAACTACGGCATCACTTCTGCCTGCGCCACCAGCGCCCACTGCATCGGCCACGCTGCCGATCAGATCGCCCTCGGCCGCCAGGACGTCATGCTGGCCGGCGGCGGGGAAGACATCCACTGGACCCTGAGCCTGATGTTCGACGCTATGGGCGCATTGTCCACCAAGTACAACGACACGCCGGAACAGGCCTCGCGCACCTATGACGCCGACCGTGACGGTTTCGTGATTTCCGGTGGCGGCGGTACGCTGATACTGGAATCCCTGGAACACGCGGAAGCCCGCGGTGCCACCATCCTCGCGGAACTGGTCGGATTTGGCGCTACCTCCGACGGCGCTGACATGGTTGCACCCAGCGGTGAAGGCGCCATTCGATGCATGAAGCAGGCTATGGCCAACATCGACGGCGAGATCAACTACATCAACACCCACGGCACCAGCACGCCGGCAGGTGATGTAACCGAACTGAAAGCGCTCAAGGAAACCTTTGGCGACAAGATCCCGCCACTGAGCTCCACCAAACCCCTGTGTGGCCACGCACTGGGTGCCGCGGGCGTACATGAGGCCATTTACAGCCTGATCATGCAGCGGGAGAGCTTTATTGCCCCGTCCGCCAACATCCAGACCCTGGACGAAGGCGCCGAAGGCTACCCGATCGTGCGTGAACGCATGGACAACCAGAATCTGAACCTGGTAATGAGCAACAGCTTCGGCTTTGGCGGCACCAACGCCACCCTGATCTTCAAGAAAGTCTGATCAGGACAAGCGAAGCGAGCGGTATTCAGCCGGCGGCGTTCCCATCCAGCGCTTGAACGCCCGGCTGAAGGCGCTCAATTCCGAAAATCCGAGCTGCTCGGCAATTTCCACCAGCGGCTTGGATTTATCTTTCATATAGGTGATCGCCTGCTCCCGGCGAACCTGCTCCAGCAGAGCCGCAAACGTCAGCCCCTCCTGGCGCAACTTCTTGTGCAACGTATACCGGCTCATATTCAACTGCCCGGCCACCGTCTCAACACCTACTTTCCCTCGCTCCAACTGAATCCGGATCAGCTTGCTGACCCTCATACTCAGCGAACGCTTTGAATTTTCAGGCCTTAATGGCTCTAATGCCATGCTGGTTCCTCCTGCCTATCGTCCTGGCCCAAACTGCCAACTCCATCAGCGTACACATGTTAGCCGAAATCAATCAATACGACCTTTGAGCAAGATCAATGGCGCAGTGGATTATTTGCGGCACAATGCCCGCTTTCAGAATGCCCTACCTGCATCCATCCGCTTTTCAGTTAATACCCGGAGATACCATGACCACCCCGGAACTGCTTGCTCCCGCCGGCACCCCCGAACATCTAGAAACCGCCTTCGCCTATGGCGCAGATGCCGTCTATGCCGGCCAGCCGAGATATTCGCTGAGAGTAAGGAACAACAGTTTCAAAGACGTTGCAGCCCTGGGCGCAGGCATTGAACGAGCGCACGAACTGGGCAAACAGTTCTACCTGGTCTCCAACATTGCACCCCATAACAACAAGGTGCGCAGCTACCTGAGAGACCTGGAGCCGGTCATTGAACAGAAACCCGACGCCCTGATCATGTCTGACCCCGGCCTCATCATGCTGGTACGGGAGAAATGGCCGGATCAGCCGATCCACCTGTCGGTGCAGGCCAACGCTGTCAACTGGGCCACCGTGGAATTCTGGCGCCGCCAGGGCATCAGCCGCGTGATCCTGTCCCGGGAACTGGGCCTGGAGGAAATCCGCGAAATCCGCGAAAAAGTCCCAGCGATGGAACTGGAAGTGTTTGTACACGGCGCCCTGTGCATGGCCTACTCCGGCCGCTGCTTGCTGTCTGGCTACATGAACCATCGAGACGCCAACCAGGGGGCCTGCACCAACGCCTGCCGCTGGAACTATAAAGAAGTCCAGCACAGCCATGACCAGACTGGCGATCTGATCGCCACCTCTGCAGATGCGGTGGAAACCTGCGAGCCCAAAGAAATCCTGCTGGAAGAACCCAATCGCCCCGGCGGCTTCATCCCGGCCTACGAAGACGAACACGGCACCTACATCATGAACTCCAAAGACCTGCGCGCCGTCCAGCACGTGGCGGAACTGGTCAAGATGGGCGTTCATTCCCTGAAAATCGAAGGCCGCACCAAAAGCACCTACTACGTAGCCCGCACCACCCAGGTGTACCGAAAAGCCATCGACGACGCTCTCGCCGGCAAACCCTTCGACATGCACATGATGGACGAACTCGAAGCCCTATCGAACCGCGGCTACACCGAAGGCTTCCTGCGCCGGCACGTACCCCAGGAATACCAGACCTACGAACAGGGCTCCTCGTATCTCGGCACCCAGCAGGTGGTAGGCACCATTGCCGACGCGGATGAGCGGTGGCTCACCATCGACGTAAAAAATAAATTCGCCCCCGGCGACCAGCTGGAGCTCATCACCCCGGCCGGCAACCTGCGATTCTCTGCCAACACCATGGAAAACCGCCACGGCGAGGCCATGGAGTGCGCACCAGGCAGCGGCCACATCGTCAAAATTCCTAAACCCGCGAACGTGCCGGAAAAACTGGACTTCACCTATCTGACCAAGATTTTTCCCGAAAACGCCGGCCGTTAAACTCGAGGGGGCGATCTGTACGCCCCCTTAGTGCCCCAAAGGCCGATTAAGGTATAATCCCTACACAACCGATTTAATACCTGACTATTTTACTCTGGTATTGTATAATCGCTCGCCAGAAGCAACGGGAAACCGGCCAGCAGCCCTTCCCGTCATCCAAAAACCGATTGCAGGGCGTACTCACGGAGAGAGCGACCACTGCGACATCAGCAAACCGAATACACCCATCCGCCAGCCCAAGGGCTGCCGATGACACAAAGGGCGCAAGCCCTGGATGAGAGAATTACGGAGCGACGATCATGGCGACCACCGACAACGAGGTGAAAGAGCTGATCAAACGGGAATACGAACACGGTTTTGTGACAGAAATCGAAGCCGACACGTTCGAACCCGGCCTGAACGAAGACGTCATTGCCCGCCTTTCCGCGATCAAGAAGGAGCCGGAATGGATGCTGGAGTGGCGCCTCAAAGCCTATCGTCGCTGGCTGGAAATGGAAGAGCCAGACTGGGCTCATGTCGGCTATCCGAAAGTCGACTACAACGCGATTTCCTATTATTCCGCGCCCAAGCGCAAAGAGGATATGCCACAAAGTCTGGATGAAGTGGATCCGGAGCTGCTGAAAACCTACGAAAAATTAGGCATTCCCCTGCACGAGCGCGAAAAACTGGCCGGCGTTGCCGTGGATGCAGTCTTTGATTCCGTCTCCGTGGCGACCACCTTCAAAGAGCCTCTGGCCAAAGCCGGCGTGATCTTCTGTTCGATTTCCGAAGCCGTTCGTGATTACCCCGAACTGGTCCAGAAATACCTGGGCACCGTGGTTCCCCACGGCGACAACTTCTTTGCGGGCCTGAATTCGGCGGTGTTTTCTGACGGCACCTTTGTGTACGTACCCAAGGGTGTGCGCTGCCCTATGGAGCTGTCCACCTACTTCCGCATCAACGCCGCCAACACCGGCCAGTTCGAACGCACCCTGATTATCGCCGACGAAGGCAGTTACGTAAGCTACCTGGAAGGCTGTACCGCACCCATGCGCGACGAGAACCAGCTGCACGCGGCCGTGGTTGAGCTTGTGGCTCTGGACGATGCCCAGATCAAATACTCCACCGTACAAAACTGGTACCCGGGCGATGAAAACGGCAAGGGTGGTATCTATAACTTCGTGACCAAGCGTGGCGCCTGCATCGGCAAGAACTCCAAGATTTCCTGGACCCAGGTTGAAACCGGCTCCGCCGTCACCTGGAAGTACCCGAGTTGTGTGCTGCGCGGTGAGAACAGTGTTGGCGAATTCTACTCTGTCGCGCTGACGCATAATTACCAGCAGGCCGATACCGGCACCAAGATGATCCACCTGGGCAAGAATACCCGCAGCACCATCATCTCCAAGGGTATTTCCGCCGGCAAGAGCTCCAACGCCTACCGCGGCCTGGTGAAATTCGGCCCGGGCGCAGAGGGCGCGCGTAACTTTACCCAGTGTGATTCGCTGCTGATCGGCGACCGCTGCGGCGCGCACACCTTCCCGTATATCGAGAGCAAGAACAAGTCGGCGATCGTGGAACACGAGGCGACCACTTCCAAGGTCAGCGACGAGCAAATGTTCCTGTGCCGCCAGCGCGGTATCGACCCGGAGCAGGCAGTGTCCATGATTGTGAACGGCTTCTGTAAAGAGGTGTTCAAGGAGCTGCCGATGGAGTTTGCGGTTGAAGCTGGCAAGCTGCTGGAAGTCAGCCTTGAAGGGTCCGTTGGTTAAACGCTATGCCCCGCTGGCCTCGGAGGAGGCCAGCGAGCGGTGGAGCTTTCCGGGATACGCTGTGAATACATCCCTGTACGCTCGACAAAATCATCCCTGATTTTGACGATCCCGGAAAACTCAACCGCTCACTGTCCCGAACGTTTTCAGGGGCATCAAAGGGTACGAATTTATAGATCGAAATTCAGGATATAGAGAGACATCTACAAATGCTGAGTATCAAAAACCTGCACGCCTCCGTTGAGGGCAAAGAAATCCTCAAGGGCATTAACCTGGAGATCAAGGCCGGGGAAGTTCACGCCATCATGGGCCCGAACGGTTCCGGTAAGAGTACCCTGTCACAGGTTCTGGCAGGCAACGACGCATTTGAAGTCACCGAGGGCGAAGTCACCCTGAACGGAGACAACCTCCTGGATCTGGAAACCGAAGAACGCGCCCGCGAAGGCATCTTCCTGGCCTTCCAGTACCCGGTGGAAATCCCGGGCGTGAGCAACCTGCAGTTCCTGCGCACCGCCGTCAACGCCATGCGCAAGCACAAGGGCCAGGATGAGATGAACGCGGCTGAGTTCATGAAGCTGGCCAAGGAAGTTTCCAAACAGGTAGACCTGGACCCGGCCTTCCTGAAACGCGGTGTGAACGAAGGCTTCTCCGGTGGCGAGAAGAAACGTAACGAGATCATGCAGGCCCTGCTGCTGCAGCCGAAACTGGCCATTCTGGATGAAACCGATTCCGGCCTGGACATCGACGCCCTGAAAGTGGTTTCCGATGGCGTGAATGCTCTGCGCTCGGAAGACCGCGCCATTCTGATGGTCACTCACTACCAGCGCCTGCTGAACCACATTGTTCCGGATTATGTGCACGTACTGGCTGGTGGCAAGATCATCAAGTCGGGCGGTCGTGAACTGGCCCTGGAACTGGAAGAGAAAGGTTACGGCTGGCTGGGCATTAAAGACGACGACACCAGCAACTGATCAGGAGGCCGTGGAATGAAATCTGTACCCATGCTTTCCAGCGCCTTCCTGCACCCGGCCGGGGAATCCCTGCCGGAGCCGTTGCTGGCGCTGCGCAAGGAGCGGGCCAGCGCGCTGGTAGATATGCCGCTGCCTACTCGCAAGACCGAGAACTGGAAGTACTCCAGCAAGTACCTGAAGCTGGCCGACGATATGGCCATTTCCCTGCCGGCCGAAGGCAAGACCGGCAATAGTCTCGCTGTGCCCGGCTACAAAGTGGTTTTCATCAACGGCGTGATGATTCCTGAAGCCAGCGAGTATCCGGATCTCGACGGTATCGAGATCCTGAGCTTCAACGATCTGGCTAACGACGAAGCTGAAGCCCTGTCTGCAAAGCTGGGCAGCACCCTGAATCACGATCAGGTCCAATTCGCCCGCCTGAACGGGGCGCGCTTCGAGGATGGCCTGTTCATTCGCCTGAAACCCGGCGCAGTGCTGGATCAGCCGTTGTTCATCATCCATGAAACCAGCGCTGACGCCAGCGGCTCCGCCTATCCACGTATCTACGTGGAAGCCGGCGCCAACAGCCAGCTGACTCTGGTGGAGGAATACACCTCCAGTGGTGAAGCATCCGCCTTGGTCAGCACGGTAACTGAATTCAATCTGACCGATGGCGCCAACGTCACCAGCATCCGCCTGAACATGGAAGGCGAGAATGTTCAGCACATTGGTGCTACCGGTGTACTGCAACAACGCAGCTCGCGCTTCGAGAGCCATTGCGTTGGTTTTGGCGGCCCCCTGCGCCGGCACGATCTGCAGGTGCGGCTTGAAGGCGAAGGCGCGGAAACCAAGCTCAATGGCGTGGTGGTTACCCAGGGCAAACAGCACTACGACAACCACACGTCTATTGACCATGTCGCGGCCCACTGCAACAGCGAAGAGACCTATCGCAATATTGCAGCCGACCAGTCCCATGCCGTGTTCAACGGCCGGATTCATATCCACCAGGACGCCCAGAAGTCCAATGCGGATATGAACAACAAGAACCTGCTGCTGTCCAACGGGGCAGAGATTGACACCAAACCGGAACTGGAAATCTACGCCGACGATGTGAAGTGTGCGCACGGCGCCACCATCGGTCAGCTGGACGAGACCTCCGTGTTCTACCTGGTATCGCGCGGGATCGGCCGCCGGCAGGCCAATGTTCTGCTCACCATGGCGTTCATTAACGAACTGGTGCAACAGATTCCGGTGGAAGCCGTGCGTGAAACCGCCCAGGCGCGGTTAAGTGATTTCTTTGAGCAAACCTTTCAGGAGGCCTGAGGGGCATGACTGATCTGTCCATGGCAAACAACACCCAGTCAATGGTGTTTGATGTGCAAGCCATTCGCCGTGACTTCCCGATTCTCAATCAGGAGATCAACGGGAAGCCGCTGGTGTATCTGGACAACGGCGCGTCGGCGCAAAAGCCACAGTCCGTGCTGGATGCCATGGATCGCTATTACCGCGAGATGCACTCTAACGTGCACCGTGGCGCCCATACCCTGGGTGATCGAGCGACGGCTGCGTTTGAAGGCGCCCGGGAAACCGTGCGCCAGTTTCTGAACGCGTCCAGCACCCGAGAAATCATCTGGACCCGAGGCACCACCGAAGCCATCAACCTGGTGGCCAATGGCCTGGCCCCGCGCCTGAAAGCCGGCGATGAGATTCTGGTCAGCCACATGGAACACCACGCCAACATTGTGCCCTGGCAGATGGTGGCCGAGCGCACCGGCGCCAGGGTTGTGCCCATCCAGGTGACACCGCAAGGCGAGCTGGACCTGGATTCGTTCAACAGCCTGCTGAACGAGCGCACCCGGGTGCTGGCGATCACCCACGTGTCCAACGCGCTGGGCACCGTCAACCCAATAGCGCCCCTGATCGAACAGGCGAAAAAACAGGGGGTACTGACCCTGGTGGATGGCGCCCAGGCGGTGCCCCACTTCCAGCCGGACGTTCAGGCTCTGGGCTGTGATTTCTATGCATTCTCTTCCCACAAGCTGTTCGGGCCCACGGGCATTGGCGTGCTTTATGGCCGCGCCGAACTGCTGGAAGAAATGCCGCCTTACCAGGGCGGTGGCGAAATGATTGAGCGGGTCTCCTTCGAGCGAACCACCTGGAATGTGTTGCCCTACAAATTCGAGGCCGGCACCCCGGCTATTGCCGAAGCAGTGGGCCTGGGCGCCGCCATCGATTATCTGAACTCGCTGAACCGAAAGGCCATGGAAGCAGCAGAGGATGCCTTGCTACGCCGGGCCAATGAACTGGTCGAGACCGTGCCAGGCATGGAGATTATCGGCACCGCGAAGCAGAAAGTACCGGTGATGTCGTTCAAGATTGCCGGCCTGCACCCCAGCGACATCGGCACCCTGCTGGACCAGCAGGGCATCGCCATCCGCACCGGCCACCATTGCGCCATGCCATTGATGGATTTCTACGGAGTACCCGGTACAGCCCGGGCTTCGTTTGCGTTCTACAATACGCAGGAAGAGGTCGAGAAACTGTTTACCGGCCTGCAGAAAATTCAGCGCCTGTTTGCCTGAGGAGGTGGAAACATGACAGCCGAAGTCTTCACCCCAAGCGATGTGAACGTGACCATGACCCCGACGGCGGTCAAACACGTTCGCAAACAACTGGACAAGAAACCGGAAGCCAAAGGCATTCGCCTGGCCATCAAAAAAAGTGGCTGTTCCGGTTTCAAGTACGAAACCCAGTGGGTAGAAACACCGGAATCCGATGACCGTATTTTTACCATCGACGGCGTGGATGTGTTCGTAAAGCAGGAACACCTGCCACTGGTGAACGGCATCGAAATCGACTTTGTCACCGAGGGTGTGAACTCCCTGTTCCGCTTCCGCAACCCCAACGCCACCGCTGAGTGCGGCTGTGGTGAAAGCTTCACGGTGGCGTAAAGCACAAAGATAGGACTGATCAAACATGCAAGAACGCGAAGTCGTCCTGACCAAACGCGAAGTGGAAGCCCGCCTGGTACCTGCCGGAACGGAAATCATGATTCCGTCAGACACCTTTGTGACCATTACCCAATCCCTCGGCGGTAGTTTCACCGTGGCGGTCAACGGCAATCTTGCCCGCATTGAAGGCCACGACGCCGATGCCCTGGGCAAGCAGCCGCTGGAAAGCAGCTTCGAGACCCCGAAAGACGGCACCATCAACGAAAACCAGGTATGGGAAGCGCTGCGTAACTGCTACGACCCGGAAATCCCGGTGGACGTAGTCAACCTGGGCCTGATTTACGAATGCCGGATTGAGAACGGCACAGAAGACGGCAATCACGTTTACATCAAAATGACCCTGACCGCGGCTGGCTGCGGCATGGGGCCGGTAATCACCGACGATGTGAAGCGCAAGGTGGAGCATGTACCTAATGTGGACAAGGTTACCGTTGAGCTGACCTTTGATCCGCCCTGGAACAACGATATGCTCACCGACGAAGCCAAACTTGAACTGGGAATGCTATGACCGCCAGCAAGGAACAATTTCTGAACAACCCCCTGGGCAAAGACACCACCCTTGAAGACGTTCTGGATGCATTTGAGTTTCTGGACGACTGGGAAGAACGCTACGCCTACATCATCGACCTGGGCAAACAGCTGCCCGGTTTTCCCGATGATGAGCGGGTTGAAGAAAATTACGTACATGGCTGCCAGAGTCAGGTATGGCTGATTCACCTGTACGATGAGGACAGCGGCAAACTGTTCCTGCTGATCGACTCCGATGCCATGATTGTACGCGGCCTGGCCGCCATCATTCTGGTGGCCCTGAATGGCAAGACGCCGCGAGAGCTGCTGGCCACCGATATCGATGAGTTGTTCGAGCAGCTGGATCTGTTCCGCCATATTTCCCCGACCCGGGGCAACGGCCTGCGAGCCATGGTCGGCAAGATCCGGGATATTGCGGCGGCCGAGGCCGCCTGAGACTTACCAGATAATGGCCAGGTCATCGCGCTGAACGTTGATCAGGCCACCTTCCGTGGGGATTCGCCCGTTACTGAAATCCGGATGCACGTTGTCCAGTGTCAGCGTCACCCCGGTATCGGACAGCTCAGGCGTACCATCCAGTGAATCGAAGTATCGCTGGCTGCGGTACAGATCGAGTTCATCCCCCGGTCGCAGCCCCGCCGTTGCGCCGGAGGCGAGGGTCACCCGGTTGCCATCCACACGGGTTATCCGGGCCATGAATGGCTGACAGGCCAGAGCATTGTTGACGGCGGCGGTCATCTCGGCAATGACACCTTCAACCGCCTGCCCCCACTCGGAACCTTCAAAGCCCGCCGAGGCAAAACCTCCGGTACCACTGCCATCCGGCTGCCACCGTGCCGAGGTTTCAAACCGCTGCCGGAAGACCGGGGAACCGCTGAAGCCATCAAACACCATCACTTCGGCCTCAAACCGGCGCGAGGTGTCGGCCATCCCGATACCTCGCTGCATACGATCCAGAATTGAGCTGCCCCAGGCGCCGGGGTCGGCCAGGCCAATATCCCGAATCACACCTGCCACCACAAACTGAGCCCCCAGTTCCCGGGCCAGCTGAACCACATTCGTCAGCTGATTGCTGGCCGGGTTTTTCTGAGACGTGGGCGCATCCGGCAGGTTGCTGAACAGCTGTAACGATGTCGCCCCCAGCACCTGCAATTGCCCCTGTTGTTGCAAGCGAGCCACCAGTTCCCGCGGCAACTGTTCGCCGGCGTCATCCAGGGCCGCACCGCCACCCTGCTCCGGACGGGTGATCGGGAACGCGGTTACCGCCACCCGTTTACGCAAACCGGATGCCTGCCCGGCCTTGCAGCTGCCAGCCTTGCCTTTGGCATCCGACATCTCTGCCCGGACAATCACCCGCAGCAGATTGCCACTTCGGTACTCATCCACAATCGTGGCATTGC
This sequence comes from Marinobacter sp. RI1, assembly GCF_041155085.1. Lineage (NCBI taxonomy): Bacteria > Pseudomonadati > Pseudomonadota > Gammaproteobacteria > Pseudomonadales > Marinobacteraceae > Marinobacter > Marinobacter sp. RI1. The sequence continues at coordinate 1,354,771 of NZ_AP031605.1, read as the reverse complement.
GAACCTGGGCCATGGCCGACAGCTCGGTATGAGAGCCCACAAGCTGACCGTTCTCCATGGTATCCCGGGTGCTGACCCTGGCCTGATATTGCAGCGCCAGGTCTCGCATGGCCGCCTGGCGCGCCTCAGTGCGGGCCTGATCGAGATTATTCTCCCGGATATTGGCATGCCCCACGCCTTCAAGGACCACGCCTTGGGCAAGGCCGGTACACAAGCTCAGCACCCAGAACAGAAGCATTGATCTCATCATGGCAATTCAACCCACCGGAACGATACCGGTTCAATCACGGCGTTCATCAACAGACCTAATCCAGGTAGTACAGTGAATCTGTGCGACGGGCCTCAACATCCCCTACACGATCATTCCGCCTGGGCATGGGAATGGCACAGACATCCTGCACCTGATCGTCCGCCACCTTCGCCACACATTCCCGAAACCTTGGCTCCAGGCGCAGCTCCATCACCGTTTCCACCACGCCATCGCTATGCTCATTCACCGCCACCATCCGGGCGCCGCGAATGTAGCTGTCCACATAGGTGCGGAAACTGTCGTTCTGCAGAACGAAGTCATTCACCGTGGAACTGCCGTAGATCACGGTACCGTAGACCCGCTCTGCCAGATTCCGGTAGGCATCCAGCTGTGAAGCCCTTCGAGCAAGTAACCGCTTGCGGGTATTGACCCGGTCGGCCTGAACATTCTCATAAGTACCAAAACCACTGACCCGAACCGTAATGGGCTCAAAGGTTTCGGTCCTGGCCTGATCGTTCCGGTAGCTGCCTACCGGCGCACAGGCGGCCACGGCAAATGCCAGAACAGGAACAAGGATCCAGCGCAACGTCATTATCTTGTCTCCGGAAAACACTTTCACCAGAACCATGAAAAAATCACGCCACATTCGACAAGCCAATGATCTTTGGACGGTTTCGATTATTCAGCGCAACTCTTTGCCCATGCAGGCGGCAAAAAGCTGCCTTTGTTTACACATACAGAACAAACCGTTACCGGTTGTGCGCTGCGTCACGAAATAAACTGGTCTAACCTTTCAGACACTTAATGATTTGTTCATGCAATAAAACCAACTCAGGACCGCCCATGAAAGCAAACCGCCTCAGCAAACTGTCCCTGGCCATCGGCCTGTCTGTTGCCACCACGTCTGCACTGGCAAGCCCGCAAGCCTTTATGTCTGCCCGCTCCTTCGCCATGGGCGGAACCGGCGTCGCCGTTGCCCATCCCTCTGCTGCACCGAGTGCCAACCCTGCCATGATGGCTGCTGAACAGCACGGCTGGGCAGACGATTTCGGCCTGATGCTGCCGTCTGTGAATGCGCGTGCGGCCGATGAGGAAGAGGTGATTGATCAGGTTGATGATATCCAGGACCAGATCGAGCAGTTTGAGGACCTGAAGTTTTCCAATCAAGCCGATGCCCAAGCCAAAGCACGGCAACTCGTAGACAACCTGGAAGCCTTTGACCGCGACACCATGCGTGCCAATGCAGGCTTGGGACTTGGCCTTGCTATCCCCTCAAATTCCTTGTCCTTTGGCTTCTTCGCCAACGCCAGTCTGACAGCGACTGTGCGCGGTGAACTGGACGAAAACGATCTTGACCTTCTAAATGACATCGCTAATGGCGTTCGCCCGCCCGCCACTACAGATCTTGATACAGAGCTGAACTCACGCGGCAGAATCCTGGCCTCTGCAGTAGCAGAAGCCGGCATCAGCATCGCTCACTCGTTTATGCTTTCTAATGGCAACGCATTGCAGCTTGGCGTCTCCCCCAAATACGTGCAACTACAAACCTTCCAGTACACCGAAGAAATCTCAGACTTCGAGGATGATGATTTCGACAGTGACGAATACGAAACTGACAAAAGCGGCTTCAACCTGGACATCGGTGCTGCTTATGCCTTCGGTGCTGAAAACCAGTGGAACGCCGGCGTCGTCGTCAAAAACCTGATCCCGATGGAACTGGATTCGGCCCAGAATCATCCGAGCGAAGAAAAATACACCCTCGAACTCAACCCGATGGTCACCGCAGGTATCGCCCACAAGAGCGACTACCACGTAATCACGGCAGAAGTGGACCTGACCAAGAAAGAAGCCTTCGGGTATGAAGACGATACCCAGTGGCTGGCCCTGGGCGCGGAATTCGACGCCTGGCGTTACGCCCAGCTGCGTGCCGGTGTTCGCCACAACCTGGCCAGTAACGACGACAACGACGGCATCGAGGAAGATACTCAGTTCACCGCGGGTCTCGGCCTGAATATCATTGGTGTTCGCGTGGATATCGGCGCCCTGTACAGCAGCGCCGATGTCGGCGCAGCCCTGGAACTCGGCACCTCCTTCTAAGCCGACGCCCCCGGCCGCAAAAGCCCGGTCTGCCCTGCGCAGCCCGGGCTTTCTTATTTCACTCCGCCTGTTTGCCTCTGGACGGTCGCGGCCGGATAATCGCGGTTACCGATGAATTGGCAATCAGGAACAAACTGCATTATGCAAACCTATCTGGTGGGCGGCGCTGTCCGCGACAAGCTGCTCGGCCTGGGCGTTAAAGACCGGGACTGGGTAGTGGTTGGTGCCACCCCGGAAGACATGCTCCAGCGAGGCTTCAAACAGGTAGGGGCGGATTTTCCGGTTTTCCTGCATCCGGACACCGGCGAGGAATACGCCCTGGCCCGGACCGAGCGCAAGCAGGGGCGCGGGTACCACGGTTTCAGCGTTTACAGTGCACCGGATGTCTCCCTGGAAGACGATCTTCGCCGCCGTGATCTGACCATCAACGCCATGGCAGAAACCGAGAACGGCGACCTGGTGGACCCGTTCAACGGCCATGTGGACCTGGAACAGAAAAAGCTTCGCCATGTTTCTGAAGCCTTCGCCGAAGATCCCCTGCGCATCCTTCGCACCGCCCGCTTCGCCGCGCGCCTGCAGCCACTCGGGTTCAGCATCTGCCGGGAGACCATGGCGCTGATGCGGCAGATGGTCACCAGTGGCGAACTCGGAGACCTGGTACCGGAGCGGGTGTGGCAGGAAGTTCAGAGGGCATTGCATGAACAGGCTCCAGGCGTGTTCTTCGATGTGCTCCGGGAGCTCGGCGCCCTGCAGGTGCTGATCCCTGAATTGACCGATGAACAGACTTTCAGCCAGGGTCTCAGCGCCCTGCAGTGCATCCACCGCAAACAGGGGTCTACCGCCCAGCATTACGCGGCGCTGCTCAGTGGCGTGCCCGAGCCAGACGCCGTTGCCAGGGCTAAAGCCATGAAAAGCCCCAACGACTGTCGGGAACTGACCCACCTGGCCTGCCTGTTCATGGCTCAGTTGAACGGCGCATCGCCTGAAACCGGGCTGACACCGGAACTCGCAATGGAGCTTCTGGACACAGCCGATTTCTGGCGCCGGCCCGATCGTTTCGGCGTTTTGCTGGGTACCCTCGCCTGCACCCTTCAGAGCGAACCCGCCCATTTAGTTCAGCAACTGGAACTGGCCGCACATCGGGCCCAGAGCGTAACCCCTCACCCGTTCCTGCAAAAAGGCATTCAGGGTAAAGCTCTGGGCGAAGCAATCCGGAAAGAGCGCGTAGCCCGTATTACTGAGGCACTGCACTTACCGGAATAAGGAAAAATATCCCATGCCCCACCCCGTCGCCCTGATCACCGGTGCAGCCCATCGCCTGGGCGCCCACACAGCAGAAACCCTGCATGCTCGCGGCTGGAATGTTGTGATTCATTACCGTGGCCGTCAACAACAGGCCCGCGCACTGGCCGACAAGCTGAACCAGCAGCGCCCGGAATCCGCCGTGTGTTACCACGCCGATCTCACCGACATGAACCAGCTCCGGCAACTGGCGGAACAGGCCTGCGCGCAGTGGGGGCAGTTGAATGCGCTGGTCAATAACGCTTCCGTGTTTTACCCCAACCCCACCGAAGATGCCTCCGAACAGGACTGGGACACGATACTGGGCGCCAACCTGAAAGCCCCCTTCTTCCTGCTTCAGCAATGTTTACCTGCGCTAAAAGCGGCCTCCGGCAGTGTGGTCAACATGATCGACATCTACAGTGAGAAACCACTGAAGGAGCACCCCCTTTACTGCGCCAGCAAGGCGGGGCTGGCAGCACTAACCCGCTCCTGGGCCAAAGATCTGGCGCCGGATGTTCGGGTAAATGGCGTGTCGCCAGGCGCCATCCTCTGGCCGGAAGGCGAATCAGCCGTGGACGCAGCCCACCAGCAGGCCATTCTCGATAAAACGCCCCTGGCCCGCACCGGCAACCCCGCCGACATTGCCGGTGCCATTGCCTACCTGGTATGCGACGCGCCGTTTATCACCGGCCAGATACTGTCGGTGGATGGCGGCCGCAGCCTGAATATGTGATCACCCGCACCAGAACAACCCCGACCTTCGTTGTTTTGGCCGGCAAGCGCTTTGCCGCTACAATGCCTGCCATTCTTATAAACGGGCGCCACCCAACCAGGTGCCCAGATTAACGGAGAGTTCTCATGCGTGATGTTGTTATTGTTGCCGCCAAACGCACCGCCATCGGCAGCTTCGGTGGTGGTCTGTCCAGCCTGCGTGCAGACCAGCTGGGTACGGCCGTGATCAAGGCCGTGATGGAAGAAACCGGTGTCGCCGGCGACCAGATCAATGAGGTTATCCTCGGCCAGGTACTCACCGCCGGCTGCGGCCAGAACCCGGCCCGACAGTCTGCCATCAATGCTGGCCTGCCAGCTTCCGTGCCAGCCATCACCATCAACAAGGTCTGTGGCTCCGGCCTGAAAGCCGTGCACATGGCGGTTCAGGCCATCCAGTGCGGCGATGCAGAGATGATCCTGGCCGGCGGTCAGGAAAGCATGAGCCAGGCGCCCCACGTACTGCCCAACAGCCGCAACGGTCAACGCATGGGCAACTGGAGCATGATCGACACCATGATCACCGACGGCCTGTGGGATGCCTTCAACGATTATCACATGGGTATCACCGCTGAGAACATCGTCGAGAAATACGGCATCACCCGGGACGAGCAGGATGCCTTTGCCGCCGCATCCCAGCAGAAAGCCGTCGCTGCGCAAAAGGCCGGCTACTTTGACGGCCAGATTGTTCCTGTCACCATTCCCCAGCGCAAAGGCGATCCACTGGTGGTGGACAAGGATGAGTGCCCCCGCGACGGCGTCACTGGCGACAGCCTGGGCAAACTGCGCCCGGCCTTCAAGAAAGACGGCTCTGTAACCGCCGGCAACGCTTCCTCCCTGAACGACGGCGCTGCCGTGGTGATGGTGTGCAGCGCAGACAAGGCGAAAGAGCTGGGCCTGACCCCGCTGGCAACCATCAAAGCCCACGCCAATGCCGGCGTGGACCCTGCCATCATGGGCACCGGCCCGATTCCGGCCAGCCAGCGCTGCCTGGAGCGGGCGGGCTGGACTGTTGACGACCTGGACCTGATCGAAGCCAACGAGGCCTTCGCCGCCCAGGCAATTTCCGTTAATCGGGACCTGGGCTGGGACACCGCCAAGGTAAACGTGAACGGCGGTGCCATTGCCCTGGGTCACCCGATTGGCGCTTCCGGTTGCCGTATTCTGGTCAGCCTGCTGCACGAAATGACCCGCCGCGATGCCAAGAAAGGTCTGGCCACGCTGTGTATTGGCGGTGGTATGGGTGTGGCCCTGGCCGTTGAGCGCTGATGCTGCACGTGGTCCTGTACGAGCCGGAGATACCGCCGAACACCGGCAATATCATCCGGCTCTGCGCCAACACCGGCTGCCAGCTGCACCTGATTGAACCCCTGGGATTCTCCCTTGAGGACAAGCAGATGCGGCGTGCCGGACTGGATTACAGCGAATACGCTACGGTAAAGATCCATCCGGATTACGACAGCTTTCTGGCCACCGAGCAGCCTTCGCGGCTGTTCGGTCTCACCACCAAGGGAAGTCGCCATTACCACGAGGTAGTGTTCCGGGACGGTGACTACCTGATGTTTGGGCCGGAAACCCGGGGCCTGCCGGAAGACGTGCGCAACGGGCTACCCGCCGAACACCGTCTTCGGGTACCCATGCGTCCGGAAAGTCGCAGCCTCAACCTTTCCAATACCGCCGCCCTGGTGGTTTATGAGGCCTGGCGGCAACTTGGGTTTGAGGGCTCGCTCTGACCTATCCCGGGTAATCACCCACAAAAAAACCGGCCGAAGCCGGTTTTTTTCGTTGAGCAGCAGCGCTTAGTGAGTCTGCTCTTCCTTGGCTTCACCCGCCGCTTCTTCCTGCTTGCGCTTGAGCGCCTGGGCATAGATCGCGTCGAAGTTAACCGGAGCCAGCATCAGGGCCGGGAAGCTGCCCTTGTTCACAATGCCGTCAATCGCTTCGCGGGCATAGGGGAACAGAATCGTCGGGCAGTAGGCGCCGAGCATCTGGCCAAGCTGCGGGCCTTCAATGCCAGAGATCATGAATACGCCGCCCTGCTGGATTTCGACGATGTACGCCACCTTCTCACCGACCTTGGCCGTTACGGTCAGGGACAGAACCACTTCATACTGGTTGTCGCTGATCTTGTTATGGGAGGTGTTCAGATCCAGGTTTACCTGGGGCTTCCACTGCTCCTGAAAAACCAGCGGAGAGTTGGGCGATTCAAAAGACAGGTCCTTCACATAGATGCGCTGAAGGGCAAACTGTGGTTGGTTCTGGTTGTCGTTGCCTGCGGCTTGCTGATTCTCAGCCATGATCAGTCCTTTCGTTCTCGTATTATGGGGCCAGGCCCGTTGTTATGTCGTCGTCTGCCGGAACAGTCTACTGCCAGGTTCCGAATGGTAATGTGAAACAGTGCGTCAGATCGGCACTCAGATCAAGCCCTGTTACTTTTTCACAAGTGGCAGGTTGCTGGCCTTCCAGTCGGTAATGCCACCATTCAGACGCACCACATTGCTGAATCCCTCGGCATTGAGCTGCTTGACCGCCATGGCGGCATGCTGGCCCATCTTGTCGACAACGATAATCTGCTTGTCTTTGTGCTTGCTCAGCTCATTAACGCGGCTTTTTAGACTATTAAGCGGAATGTTCACCGAGCCGGTAATGCGGCCTTCGTTGAAGTCTTTGCGATCGCGGATGTCCAACACCACCGCTTCATCCTTGTTGATCAGCGTAACCGCGCCCTGGGCCGAGATCTTGGCACCACCCCGGCGCGATTCCAGCACGATGATGGCCAGCAGGAACGCCACAAACAGCGACACCAGAATGTAGTGATTAACAACAAATTCAAACAAGCGGTCCATGAAACTACCCTGACAATTGGTTTGGCCGGATTATACACACCCACACCGGCTCACAGAAGGCAGTCGCCCCGCCATGATAGCGCCAGCACATCGTGATCATGAGCAATGCTTCAGCGAACGCGCGTGGTCTGAGTAAATGAAAACGGTTACAATCTGCCCCACTCAAATTCTGTTCTTTTTGCAACCAAGCGGACGACACGATGACCGAGACGCGCAAGCCCACTGCACTGATAATTCTCGACGGCTGGGGCCACCGTGACCCGGCGGAAGACAATGCCATCTCCAACGCCAACACCCCGTTCTGGGACAGGATCTGGCAGAACCAGCCGAAAACCCTTATCAACACCTCAGGGATGTTTGTTGGCCTGCCCCAGGGCCAGATGGGCAACTCCGAAGTGGGCCATATGAATCTCGGCGCCGGCCGCGTGGTGTATCAGAGCCTGACGCGCATCGACAAAGATCTCGAAGACGGCGATTTCCAGAAGAATGAGGCCCTTTGCAACGCCATCGACAAGGCTGTTGCCAATGGCAAGGCCGTACACCTGATGGGCCTGCTGTCTCCGGGCGGCGTCCACAGCCATGAAGATCATATTCTGGCGGCCGCTGAGCTGGCTGCAGCCCGTGGCGCCAAAGAAGTTTACATCCATGCCTTCCTGGATGGCCGTGACATGCCACCACGCAGTGCCCGCCCTTCTCTGGAAAAAGCCGCCGCGAAAATGAAAAGCCTGGGCGTTGGCCGGGTAGCCACTATCGTTGGCCGGTATTTTGCCATGGACCGGGACAACCGCTGGGATCGCGTGGAAGCGGCCTATAACGCCATGACCCTGGGCGAAGCCGAGTTCATCAGCGACGACCCGGTGGCCGCACTGGAGCAGGCCTATGAGCGCGGCGAGAACGACGAGTTCGTGAAGCCCACCCACATCCGGGCCGATGGCGAGCCCGAGGGCATCATCAATGACGGCGACGCCGTGCTGTTCATGAACTTCCGTGCCGACCGCGCCCGGGAAATGACCCGCACTTTCGTAGAGCAAGACTTCGACGGTTTCGACCGCCGCAAGCACCCGGAACTGGCAGATTTCGTGATGCTCACCGAATACGCCGCTGACATCAAAACCTCCTGCGCCTACCCGCCCGAGCAACTGGCCAACGGCCTGGGCGAGTACATGGCGAAGCAAGGTAAAACTCAGCTGCGCATTGCCGAGACCGAGAAATACGCCCACGTGACCTTCTTCTTCAATGGCGGCCTGGAAACTCCCTTTGAAGGTGAAGATCGCATTCTGGTGCCGTCTCCCAAGGTGGCCACCTACGACCTGCAGCCGGAAATGAGCGCACCGGAGGTTACCGACAAACTGGTTGAAGCTATCAAGAGCGGCAAATACGACCTGATCGTCTGCAACTACGCCAACGGCGATATGGTTGGCCACACAGGCAAGCTGGACGCCGCCATCAAGGCCGCCGAGTGCCTGGACCAGTGTGTACAGCGTGTGGTTGAGACCCTGGATGAAGTGGGTGGCGAAGCCTTGATTACCGCCGACCACGGCAACTGCGAGCAGATGACCGACCCCAACTCCGGCCAGGTACACACCTCCCACACCATTGGCCCTGTGCCTCTGGTTTACACCGGCCACCGCAAGGTGAAGCTCCGGGATGACGGCAGCCTGTGCGATATCGCACCGACACTGCTGGCCCTGATGGGTACCGAAAAGCCTTCGGAAATGACCGGGCACAGCCTGGTCGAGTTCGACTGATCGCTCCGCCGGTAAAGGTGTTGCGTAAACTGACCGTCATGGTGCTGGCCCTCACATTGGGGGCTGCACCTTTGGGCGCCCAGCAGGATGTGACCCCCGAACAGGTCGAGGCGCTGAAAGAGCGTATCGCCGACATCGACCGCTGGCTGGCCGATGCCGAAGAAGACCGGTCAACCCTTGAACAGCAACTGGCGGCCACCGAGCGCAAAATCAGCACCCTGACCAGGGAACGCCGTACCCTTCGGCAGCAGGTCCGGGAACAGCAGGAGCGCCTGGCCGAGCTTCGCGCCCAGGAAAGCGAGCTGGCCAATACCCTCGAACAGCAACGGGAAAACCTGAAACTACAGATCCGGGCAGCCTGGATGGAAGGCGACGCGCCGGCTCTGAAAGTGCTGTTGAACGAGATTGAGCCCAGCGAAGTTGCCCGCACCCTGACCTACTACGAATACCTGAGCAAGAATACCGTCTCCCGCCTGGAAGCGTTCCAGCGCAGCCTTCAGGAACTGAAAGCCGCCCGCGCCGCCGTTCAGGCCACCCGCACCGAACTGGCCAAGACCGAAGCCGATCTGGAACAGCGCCAGCAGCAACTGACCCAGAGCCGGCAGGACCGGGCCAGAACACTGGCCGCCCTGAATGACGACATCCAGAACCGCCGTAGCGAGCGCCAGTCCCTGGAAGCCGATCGCCAGCGCCTGGAGCAATTGCTGAAAGAGGTGCAGCAGGCCATTGCCAGCATTCCGGCCCCGAACGAATCCAGCCCGTTCAAATCCCGCCGTGACAAACTGCCCTGGCCCGCGAAAGGGCGGGTAGTCAGCAATTACGGCGCCGTGTACGCCGATGGCAAACTGCGCCGTAACGGCATCCTGATGAACACCGCCGAAGAAGCCGAAATCAAGGCCGTGCACTATGGCCGGGTGGTATTTGCCAACTGGCTGCGCGGGTTCGGGCTGATCACCATCATTGATCACGGCGATGGCTACATGACCCTCTACGGCCACAGCAGCAGCTTGTTCACAACCCCCGGTGACTGGGTGCGCCCGGGCGAGACCATTGCCCTGGCCGGACGCACCGGCGGCACCGAGGACCCGGCCGTGTATTTCGAGGTACGTAGCAACGGCAAACCCGTGAATCCCAGGAGCTGGCTGGGCAAGCCATAACAGGGCTGACAAACGGCGTTGCGGGCGCCATACTGTCCGGGTCAGGAACCAGTCCAACTATTGGAAACCAAACAGGATATGTGAATGAAACGGGCCAGAAGTACACTCAAGACCTCGCCATTGCGCACCATGATTCTTGCCACCTGTTGTTTCACAGCCCCCGGACTGGCCCTGGCGCAGGATCAGGACGCTCAGACCCAGCAGATTCTGGACTCCATTCAGAGTGGCGAGCGGGTTGAACTGAAACTTCCAGACCCGGAAGAACAACTGCCGCTGGAAGACCTGCGCAAGTTCACCGAAGTGTTCAGCCGCATCAAAGACGCCTACGTGGAAGATGTCTCCGACACCCAACTGCTCGAGAGCGCCATCAAAGGCATGCTGTCCGACCTGGACCCGCACTCTACCTACCTGGCCCCCAAGGATTACGAGGAACTGGAGGAAAGTACCTCCGGGGAATTTGGCGGGCTTGGCATTGAAGTGGGCATGGAGAACGGCTTTGTCAAAGTCATCTCCCCCATCGACGACACCCCGGCCCAGAAAGCGGGCGTTCAAGCCGGCGACCTGATCATCAAGCTGGACGAAAAGCCGGTGAAAGGAATGTCGCTGGAAGAAGCCGTTAACCTGATGCGCGGCAAACCCGGCACGGTGCTTACTCTGACCATCATGCGCGAGGGCGAAAGTGCGCCTATCGAGATTGATGTCACCCGGGATGTGATCAAAGTCACCAGCGTTAAATCCCGGATGATCGATAACGGCTACGGCTATGTCCGTGTCACGCAATTCCAGGCCGAGACTGGCCGGCAGTTCCTGAAAGCCCTCAGCGATCTGGAAGACGAACACGGCAACGATCTGGACGGCCTGATCATTGACCTTCGCAACAACCCCGGCGGTGTGTTGCAAGCTGCCGTAGAGACCGCGGATGCCCTGCTGGACGAAGGCCTGATTGTTTACACCGAAGGCCGTATCCAGAGTTCACGCCTGCGCTTCAGTGCCAAACCCGGCGACGTCATGGCTGGCACACCTATTGTCGTGCTAATCAACGGTGGCTCTGCTTCCGCGTCGGAAATCCTTGCCGGCGCGCTCCAGGACCATGAACGTGCGGTGGTGATGGGTACCCAGTCCTTCGGCAAGGGCAGTGTTCAGACGGTTATACCGCTGGACGAGACCCACGCCATCAAAATGACCACAGCCCGTTATTTCACGCCGGATGGTCGCTCCATCCAGGCCACCGGCATCAAGCCGGACATCGAGGTGCGCCCGGCGGAATTGAAAGAACTCGACAGCAGACCATTCTTCACCGAAGCCGACCTGAGCGGTCATCTTGAAGGGGAGAATGAGGAGGAGGCCCGCAAGGCCAGAGAACAGGCTGCGGAAGCACAGGCTTCTGCGGCCGACCGGGACTATCAGCTGCGGTCGGCCCTGAACCTGCTGAAGGGCTTGCACATCCTTAACCGGAAGAACGACAGCAAGCCGCAGGAAAACGCCCAGTGACTTTACGTTCTACCCTCGCGCTGCTGGCGCTTCTGGCCATCAGCCCTGTCGCTGCGTTTGCGTCAGGGCCGGGTGAACCCCAGCAGCCCACCATTGCCATCATTATTGATGACATGGGCCACAATCGGTACGAGGGCGAGCGACTGGCAAAGCTTGACCAGCCCCTGACACTGGCCTTCCTGCCTTACCGGCGCCACACAGTTCCCTTGGCGAAGCTGGCCCACGCCCAATCCAAGGAAATCATGTTGCACGCCCCGATGGCCAACACCCGCAACTTCGGTCTCGGCCCGGGCGGACTGACACCGGATATGGACGAGACGACCATCACCACCACCCTGCGCCGGGCACTGCAGTCCATTCCCTTTGTCAGCGGTGTGAACAATCACATGGGCAGCCTGCTTACCCAGCAACTGGAACCCATGGACTGGGTCATGAAAGAGCTGGACCGCTACCCGGTGTATTTCGTCGACAGCCGCACCATTGCCAATTCCATCGCCGGCAGTGTGGCCGATGCCTACAACATCCCGAGCCTGACGCGCGATGTGTTTCTCGATCACGAACAGACGGAAGAGTTTGTCGACAAACAGTTCAAACTGCTGATTCAGACCGCCAGGGAAAAAGGCACGGCCATCGGTATCGGACACCCGCACAAGGTCACCGTGGATTATCTGGAGAAGCACCTGCCGATGCTGGATGAACAGGGCATTGCCATCGCCACGGTCAGTGGTCTCTGGGCCATGCGTAACGGTAATCGGGAGATGTTTGCGGAAGGTGAGAAGCAGGCCATTCGGCCTGCCTATGCACGCAGCAATTAATCGCGGACTTCGATGCCCTGAGCCTTCATAAAGGCTTTGGCTTCAGGGATGGTGTGCTGACCGAAGTGGAAGATGGATGCCGCCAGCACCGCGTCTGCGCCACCCTGGGTAACGCCATCCGCCAGATGCTGTAGCTCACCGACACCACCTGAAGCAATCACCGGTACGACTACCGCATCGCTGATGGCACGGGTCAGGCCAAGATCAAAGCCGATCTTGGTGCCATCACGATCCATACTGGTCAGCAGCAACTCCCCTGCCCCCAGCTCAACCATTTTCTTCGCCCACTCTACGGCATCCAGCCCGGTTGGCTTGCGACCGCCGTGGGTAAAGATTTCCCATCGCGGCTCCTCGCCTTCTGCGCTCACACGCTTGGCATCAATGGCGACGACAATGCATTGCCGGCCAAAACGCTCCGCTGCCTCCCGCACAAACTCGGGATTGAAGACTGCGGCCGTATTGATGGAGACCTTGTCGGCTCCGGCATTGAGCAGTTTGCGGATATCATCGACGGTGCGCACGCCACCGCCCACGGTCAGCGGGATGAACACTTCCGCCGCCATGCGCTCTACCGTTTCGTAGGTGGTATCGCGGCTTTCGCTGCTGGCCGTGATGTCCAGGAAAGTGATCTCGTCCGCGCCCTGCTCATTGTAGCGACGGGCCACTTCCACCGGGTCGCCGGCGTCGCGGATATCGACAAAATTCACGCCTTTAACCACACGGCCTTTGTCGACGTCCAGACAGGGGATGATGCGTTTTGCCAATGCCATTGTCAGTCCTCAGTTTTTCAGGCTGTCGCAATAGGCTTGCGCTTCCGCCACATCCAGAGTGCCTTCGTAGATGGCGCGGCCGGTGATAGCACCGATGACACCTGTGTCGGCAACGTTGGCCAGGCGCTTGAGGTCGTCCATGTTGGTAACGCCGCCAGACGCAATCACCGGGATGCCACCTTCCTCTGCCAGCTTGGCGGTGGCTTCGACGTTCACGCCCTGCATCATGCCGTCACGGGCGATGTCGGTGTAAACGATTGAGGATACGCCGTCGTTGGCGAAGCGCTTGGCAAGATCTACCGCCATGACTTCAGAGACTTCGGCCCAGCCGTCGGTGGCGACGCGACCGTCTTTCGCGTCCAGACCCACAATAATGTGGCCGGGGAATTCCTTGCACATTTCGGTGACGAACTCAGGCTCTTTAACCGCCTTGGTGCCGATGATGACCCACTGCACACCAGCCTTCAGATAGGCCTCAATAGTTTCCGCCGAGCGGATGCCACCACCAATCTGAATAGGCAGATTCGGGTACTTCACGGCAATTGCCTTTACGATCTCACCGTTTACCGGCTCGCCGGCGAAAGCGCCGTTAAGATCAACCAGGTGCAGGCGGCGAGCGCCAGCATCTACCCACTTGGTAGCCATGTCGACGGGGTCGTCACCGAATACAGTAGAGTCTTCCATGCGGCCCTGGCGCAGTCTTACGCATTTGCCGTCTTTCAGATCGATAGCGGGGATAATCAGCATTTTCCGGTCCAGTTCGTAAAGTTTTCCAGCAACTGCAGCCCCGCCCGGGCACTTTTCTCAGGGTGGAACTGCACTGCAAAGATGTTGTCTCTCGCCACCGCTGCCGCCAGGTCGACACCATAATGAGTGCGGCCGGCCATGTCGGCATTGCCTTTGGCTTCGGCATAGTAGCTGTGCACAAAGTAGAAGCGGTCGCCGTCCGGTATGTTGTGCCATAGCGGGTGGTCCTGAGTGTGGTACACCTGGTTCCAGCCCATGTGAGGCACTTTCAGGCGTTCGCCGTTTTCAGTGAGGTTGTCGCCGAAGTAGCGGACTTCAGACGGGAACAGGCCGATACCTTCCACACCGCCGTTTTCTTCGCTGCGGGCCATCAGGGCCTGCATGCCAACACAGATGCCGAGGAACGGGCGGTCCTGGGAGACTTCTTTGACGAGTTCAACCACGCCCAAACGGTGCATTTCGGCCATGCAGTCACGGATGGCGCCCACACCGGGCAGAATCACCCGGTCAGCTTCACGGATTTTGGCGGCATCGTCTGTAACCAGTACGGTGCAGTCCGGGGCCACGTGCTCCACGGCTTTGCGGGCGGAATGCAGGTTGCCCATGCCGTAGTCGATGATGGCGACGGTCTTCATGGTGGTTCTGTTCCTATTGGTGACCGGTTACAGGGCGCCTTTGGTGGACGGGGTGATGCCCGCCATGCGCTCGTCCATTTCAATCGCCATGCGCAGTGCGCGGCCGAAGGCTTTGAACACGGTTTCGATCTGGTGATGGGTGTTCTTGCCCTTCAGGTTGTCGATGTGCAGGGTCACCATGGAGTGATTCACAAAGCCCTGGAAGAACTCTGCGAACAGATCGACGTCAAACCCGCCCACGCTGGCGCGGGTGTAGGGTACGTCCATGAGCAAACCGGGGCGGCCGGACAGGTCGATGACCACGCGTGACAAAGCTTCATCCAGGGGCACATAAGCGTGGCCATAGCGGCGAATGCCTTTTTTGTCGCCCACAGCCTGCTTGAAGGCCTGGCCCAGAGTGATGCCGATGTCCTCCACGGTGTGGTGGTCATCGATGTGCAGGTCGCCCTTGCAGGTAATATCCAGATCCACCAGGCCGTGGCGGGCAATCTGGTCCATCATGTGTTCAAGGAAAGGCACACCGGTGTCGAAATTGGCTTTGCCGGTGCCATCGAGGTTGATCTCGACGGTAATCTGGGTTTCGAGGGTATTGCGTTCTACCCGAGCCTTGCGTTCGGCCATGGAGACTCCGTTGAAAACTGGCTTGCTACCGTAAACTTTGTTTGCGGATTATACCTGTTAACTCAACCGGAGTCCCGCAACCGGATCAATCACCCTGATAGCTCAGAACGCTTTTTTCAGGTTGGCCATGTAGGTGTCCACAAGGCTGTTGAACTCGTGTTTGATCACCGGGCTGATGGCCAGCTTGAGCAGGCTCGGCAAGGGAACGGTCAGCTCTGCGCTGGTCTGGAATTTCACTGCGGTGGCGTTGTCGCCTTTGGCACTCAGGGTCCAGGAACCACTGACAACCCCGTTGCCCTCGCCCTTGATGGGCGACCAGGTGATCTTGCCGGCCTCTTTGTCAGCGTGGTAGGTGCAGGCGTAAACCGATTGGATAGCGTGTTTGTCGACGCCCACTTTTTCCATTTCCCAGCGGTAGGCATTGTTGCCCAGATCCACCAGCTTATCGACTTTCGGGAAGTGGCTGGCAGATTTTGGAACGTCTGCCAACAGATCGAAGACTTCATCATAGCTCGCCGGAATTTCCAGATCCCGGTTCAGCTCAATCGATACGGTAATGGCCACAGCCGACTCCTTCTTATGTTTATTTGTGCCTCGGGGCTGGCTGCCCCGGCGGATAAGTTGGGGGTGTATTTTGAACCAAGACTACCGCATTGTCATATTCCTGCACTGTTAATTTGCTAACCCTGCGTTATCCTTTGCTTTATTCACGCAATAAAACGCCGGCTACCAGCCTGCCGACAGGAAAAGGAACCCAGCCATGAAAGTTATCCGCTATGCGATCTACGCCGTTATTGCGCTGCTGTTACTGGCAGTGGCCGCCGTCGCCATTGCGGTTGCGGTGATCAACCCCAACGATTACAAACCCCAGATTGAAGCGGCTGTTGAGAAGCAGACCAATCTGGACCTGATGCTGGAGGGCGACATCGGCTGGTCTTTCATTCCTCTGGGCCTGGAGCTGAATGAGGTAGAGGCCAACCTTGACGGAGAGAGGTTTGTCGCACTGGAGCAACTGATTGCCCAGATTGATTTCTGGTCTCTGATTGCCATGTCTCCGCAGGTAAACACCTTCCTGCTGAATGGCCTGGATGCCCACCTGGAACTTAACGAGCAGGGCGAAGGCAACTGGACCCGGATAATGCGGGAGCAAACCGCCACCGCAGAGGCCGGCACCGATGCTGCCGAACAACAACCCGCCCAGGAAACCGCCGAGCCAGAGTCACAATCCGCCAGCGGCGAGGCTCTAAACTTTAATGTTGAGAACGTTGAAATCAGTAACGCCAGCGTTCACTACAACGATCTGAGCACCGGCCAGTCCGTTACGCTGGAAGACTTCACGGTAACCGCCAGTGATATCACCCTCGGCTCCGAATTCCCGCTGGATATCCGCTTCCGCGTTGAAACCAGCCAGCCGCAGTTTGCGGTAGACGGCAGCATCAAGGCCCGCATCCAGGCAAACCAGGCGCTCACCGAATTTGCGGTATCTGGCCTGAACGCGGTATTTGATATGTCGGGCGAGCCGTTTGGTGGCGAATCGGTGACCGCAGAACTGGCCGGTTCCCTGGCCGCCAACCTGGAAAACGAAACCGCGGCCCTGAGCGACTTCTCCGCCAGCCTGGCCAATCTTAGCCTCAATACCAACCTGAATGTAAAAGGCTTTGGCGACAAACCGGCTCTGGACGGTCGCATTGAGATTTCCGAGTTTTCCCTGAAGGAGCTTCTCAACAATCTGGGACAACCCGCTATTGAAACCACGGACCCTGAGGTACTGAAAGCGATCGCGCTATCGACCAACCTGGGTGGCGAGCCCGGCGTTGTCGCGCTGTCTGACCTTGTCATTACCCTGGATGATACCCGCTTCAACGGTGGCGGCAGCTACAACCTCGCCACAGGTGGGCTGGTGTTCGACCTTGAGGGTGACAAGCTGAATGCTGATCGTTACCTGCCGCCCTCGGCCGAAGGCGATTCGCAAGGAGCAGGCAACGGCGAAACACAGACCGACAGCAACACTCAAACAACTGGGGCATCCCAGCCTGAAACCGACCTGCTGCCACTGGACACTCTGCGCACCCTGCTGCTGGACATTGATTTCGGCCTGGGCGAGCTGATTGTCAGCAACCTCACCATCAACGACATCGCCGCCAGCACCACCGCCAAAGATGGACTGCTGCAAGTGGACGAATTCAGCGGCAAGCTCTATTACGGCAGCTTTGGCGCCAACGCCACCATCGACGCCCGTACCGACAACCCGAAATGGCGCATCCGCTCGGACGTTACCAACGTACGGACGTTGCCGTTGTTAACCGATCTGGCCGAGGTAGACATGCTCTCTGGCGGTGCCAATATGAAAGTGGCTGTCGATACCACTGGCAACCGGATTTCTGCCCTGCGTGAAAACGCCAACGGCGAGATCAGCTTTAACCTGGCCGAAGGCGAGTTCCGCCAGATGAACCTGACCCGTATGGCCTGCCAGGGTATCGCCCTCGCCAACCAGGAATCCCTGACGACCACTGACTGGGGCACGACTACCCCGTTCAACGACATGCGCGGTACTCTTAAAATCGACGGTAACACCCTTAACAATACCGACCTGGTCGCGGCGCTTGCGGGCATGCGCCTGGAGGGCAACGGCACCGTTGATCTTGAGCAAACTGACCTGGACTACGAACTCGGCCTGCGCATTGTTGGTGAAATTCACCGGGACGAAGCCTGTCGCGTGACCGAGTATGTGGAAAACGTGGTCATTCCGGTGGAATGCCGGGGCAACTTCGCCGAAGACCCGGCCGGCTTGTGTTCATTTGATGGCTCCCGCTTCCGGGACACCCTGAAAGACATTGCGGCCAACGCTGCCAAGGCAAAAGCCCGTGAAGAAGTGGACCGCGCCAAAGAAAAAGCAGAAGAGAAGGTGCAGGAAAAACTGAAAGAAAAGCTGGGCGAGGATGCCGGCGGGAAGGTGAAGGACGCCCTGAAGGGACTGTTCAACTGATGCCGGACCGTTTCGCCGACAAACTGTTTCGCTGGTACGACCAACACGGCAGGCACGACCTGCCGTGGCATCACAACCGCAACGCTTACCGGGTCTGGGTGTCGGAGATCATGCTCCAACAGACCCAGGTAACTACCGTGATTCCTTACTTTGAAGCCTTCATGGCCCGTTTTCCCGATGTCCACGCCCTCGCCTCGGCGCCGGTCGATGATGTGCTCGGCCATTGGTCCGGCCTGGGCTATTACGCTCGGGCACGCAACCTGCACAAGGCCGCAAAACAGGTAGTGGATGAGTTCTGCGGCGAATTCCCGGCCGACCAGGAGCAACTCGAAAGCCTCACAGGAATTGGCCGCTCTACCGCCGCTGCCATTGTCGCTCAGGCCTTTGAAAAACGCGCAACCATTCTGGATGGCAACGTGAAACGCGTGCTGGCGCGCTACCATGCCGTTCCCGGATGGCCGGGACAGACTGCCGTGCTGAACCAGCTCTGGGAGCACGCGGAGAGCCACACGCCGGAAGCCCGGATCAAAGACTACACTCAGGCGATCATGGACCTGGGCGCCATGGTGTGTACCCGCAGCAAGCCCGGATGTGAGGCCTGCCCCGTGAAGGATGGCTGCCTGGCCTACGCCCGTGACGAGATTCGCCTGTACCCGGGTTCAAAGCCCAAGAAGGAAAAACCGGAAAAAACCACCTGGATGCTGATCCTGGAAGACGCAGAGGGCCGAATTTTACTGGAACGCCGGCCACCCAGTGGCATCTGGGGCGGCCTGTGGAGCCTGCCCGAACTTGACCCGGCCTATGGCGCAGATGAACTGCAGGACGCCTGTGCCAGGGAGCTCGGGCTGAACTGCCACAGCCCGGAACCCATCAGCGGTTTTCGCCACACCTTCAGTCATTATCATCTGCACATACAACCGGTACGCCTGCCCTTGGCCGGCAACACCCAGGTTGGCGATTCCGACCGCTTGCGCTGGCTGCACCGGGATGAAGCCCTCAACCTGGGACTGCCCGCCCCGATCCGCACCCTGCTGACGGAACCCGAGCAAGCCACCCTGCTGTAATCAAGCCAAGGTGCCGGATGGTCTGTTATCATGCCGGCATACTGACCTCAGCACAGGAGCCGACATGAGCCGCACTGTATTCTGCCGCAAGTACCAGAAAGAACTGGAAGGCTTGGCCATGCCCCCGATGCCCGGCCCCAAAGGCCAGGATATCTACGAGAACGTATCCAAGCTGGCCTGGGAAGAATGGCAGAACCAGCAGACCATGCTGATCAACGAAAAACACCTGAACCTGATGGACGTGAACAACCGGAAATACCTGCAGGCGCAGATGGACCGGTTCTTCAACAACGAGCCGTTCGACCAGGCCGAAGGCTACGTACCACCTGAAAAATAGGACGATTGATCAAGGCCTGAACAACCGGCAAAAACTTCCGAAAATTTTTGCCGGCCGGCCTTGACTCCCAAACCCTAAACCGGTTTAATAGCGCCCCGTTGCAGCACACAGCTCAACACGCCCGGATAGCTCAGTTGGTAGAGCAGGGGATTGAAAATCCCCGTGTCGGTGGTTCGATTCCGCCTCCGGGCACCATGAATTCAATGACTTAGCCCGCCTTGTGCGGGCTTTGTTGTTTCTGGACCTCTCGCCACTCTCATACAGCATTGACCGTCTCTTGCACCGCACGTAGGAACTCCGCGCTGCACGTGTACAGTCCTTTAGCTAAAGGGCGCCTCGCAACAACACTGGAAACGGAATTCTTCATGCCATACTGGAAAATACTCGGCTTACTTTCCCTTCTGACCGCTCTCACCGCCTGTGATAACAATGCCCGAAGCGAACTTCTGTGCACGGCAGAGTATCAATACAACACGTCGGGCGCCGATGCTGCGATCGCCGTCGTGCGTCAGATCGGTGACGAGCACGACTACGTAGTAGGCAACAATGTGGCGCGGTTTCTAATTCTACGGGGTGCTGATACCGGCAACGTTGACGACTTTGACGAAGCCAATGCCGTGTTGAGTGCGATGAAACCAGCGTCAGCCGACGATCCAGAACTTATTATCGCCCGATATATTAGCGTCCTGCGATTTCTAGCAATTGCTAATGGTAGCGACCGCAACGGCGCCCGCCAGGAGTTGACTCAATACTGTCGCGAGTCGACCCAGCCAGAAGCTGAGTGCCTCAGAAATACCATGACCGAAATATTCGAGCACATCGCCCTTTCTGACGGAACGAATAATAATTCGTACAAAGATCTCTCGAACCTTTTCAACGAAACCTACCGGTCTGAGTTCAATGACCCTAGTTTGGATGTGCTACGCGACTACTCTCGCTCTGTGGTCACCAGTTGCGGAACGAATGAATAGCCTGCTCTTAGAAAATTTCTGAACCAATTCGCAAAATGTTCGGGACCGCTCCTGAAATAACTACAGGTCATCCAGCAGACGTTTGGTACCAGAGCCAACATACTGTTGAGCCATCAGATAATCCGCCACAGCCCGGTAAGCCGGCAAGGAAGTCGGATCATTCGCCGCATTGCCGGCAACCGGGTTGGAGGCAAAGCGGACGATGACCATATCGGCAGAAGGATCTATCCAGATCGTTTGGCCATGCACACCGCGCGCCGCGAACGCCCCGTGGTCGTCGTGGCTGACCCACCACATGCCACGATAGCTCCAGCCATCGAGAAGTTCATATCCGGCTTTGGCAAACACCGCCCGGTCGCCACCATTGCGAATACTGGCAATCGCCTGGGCCGGGATAATCTGCTCGCCGGCCCACTTACCCTCGTTCAGCACGAGTAAACCGATTCGCGCCATATCACGCAACGTGGCGTTGAATCCGCCACCCGCAAATGGAGTACCTATGGAATCGACCGTATAGAAAGCTTCACGCTCTGCCCCGATCTTTGACCAGATACGCTCGGAAAAGTAGTCGGCAACCGAAACCCCGGTCGTTCTTGCGATCAGCCAGCCCACCACATCTGAATTAATGGTTTTGTAGCCGAACGCTTCACCATGCTCTCCGTCTTTTCTGACCGTTTTCAGGTAATCGAAGTAGCTTCGAGGCCCTTCACGTTGTTCGCTCACCAGATACGGGCTCCCGGCCCTGGCATAGGTCCAGACTTCGGCATCAGGATCAGAGTAGTCTTCCGAGTAGTCCAGCGCGGTGGTCATATCCAGAACCTGGCGAACCGTTGCATCACCGAATGCACTGCGCGCCAGTTCGGGAATGATGTCTCCCAGCACAGCGGTTTCATCCAGCTTGCCTTCCGCCACCAGAACTTCGCCGAGAAGCCCCGTCAGGCTCTTGGTGACGGACATTGCGCCGTGCAGAGTGTGCTCATCAAGGCAGCCATCGTAACGCTCATAAACCACCCTGCCCTGGTGCAGAACCAGGATGCCATCGGTGTAATTGGCGTCGAAGGCGTCGTGCCAGGTCATCGGCTTATCACCCCCCAGTGGCAAGAACTCGACTCCGTCTATGCCGGCATCGATGTCTACAGGAAGCTCACTGGCAACCTCGCTGCCATTACGAACCGCGGTCGTCGGCATCAGCTCCCGGAAATGACAAACCGTCCAGCGCAGCTTGGGAAAGGCAAAATAGTCCGGGTCCGTGAAACGAATCGTTTTGTCGGCCGCCGGAGGAAAGCCCTGCATCAGACCAAGGGCATCTGGAGTGGAGTCCGGCGCAGACAGCGGTGTCGCTTCCTGGGCCACAGCAGTCCCGCCAAGCAACAGAGACAGCGTAAAGCCGAGATGTACAGCTGAGTTCATTGTCTTTTCCTTATTCAAAGCAGCCACTCAATTGGCAGTATCGACAACAGGAAAATCCCCGTGCGTTGCAAAAACCCTGTATTGGGTTCCTGCTCATGGCGAATGACATCGCCATCAACGTGCTCTATCCAATAAAGCTCACCGTTCTCGGTTAGTCGAACTTCGTAAGCCCGCAACGGGATGCTTTCTTCAAAGGCCTCGTGGATCTTTTCTGAAAGCGCCGGGCTCTCAATCACAAAGCCCAGCTCGGTGTTCAGGTTGATCGAGCGGGGATCGAAATTGAAGGAGCCAACAAACAGTCTCTCGCCGTCAACGGCAAAGGTCTTGGCATGCAGGCTGGAGCCCGAACTACCGAAGGGCCCGGCACTCTGGTTCCGCTCAACATCAGGCGAGAGCCGCCGCATCTCATACAGATGGATACCGGCCTTAAGCAGAGCCTTGCGACGTTTGGCATAACCCGCATGAACAGCGGCTACGTCGGTGGCATCAAGCGAATTGGTCAGTATGCTTACCTCAATACCTTTGTTCGCCAAAGCCGCAAACGCATCAACACCCGCCCGGGTTGGCACGAAGTACGGGGAAATCAATGCGACCCGGGATTCGGGTTCTCCAAGAATCTCGCCAAGCTTATACGCCAGCAGATCTTCCCTTTCAGATCTCCCAAGCCCTTTGGCGGGGCTATCACTGACCATTCGGGTTCTGGTCCAGTCGAACTCCAGTGCCCCAGACAGCAGCTGACGCACAAAATCGGATTCGGAAACCGCCTTCACATAGTCTGTCGCCGCCTGGTCGTTCTCAAGCTTCAGCGCACAACGCTCCAGCTCGCGCAAATCCGCATCGGAAGCCGCGGACAACAGCTGTTCAACGGGATACGCAGAGGCACTGGCCCAATATCGATCAAAATCACTCGATACCTCAGGCACCACCGGGCCGATGGCCAGCACGTCCAGATCCGCAAAAAGAACGCCGGCGGTGGCACCAAAATACTCATCGCCGATATTCCGGCCACCGACAATGGTTGCCTGGTTATCCGCCGTGAATGACTTGTTGTGCATGCGCCGGTTAGCCCGCGAGAAGTCCGTCAGGTACCCCAACCATTTGGGATTACGGATCACAAACGGGTTAAAGAGTCGTACTTCAATGGAAGGATGACTTGCCAAAGCAGCGAGTTCGGCGTCTAACCCGGAGGTGCCGTTATCATCCAGCAACAGTCGAACTCGCACTCCCCTCTCAGCCGCCGTATGCAGTTCTTCCAACAGCAGTGTTCCGGTTATATCGCCATGCCAGATGTAATACTGAACGTCCAGAGTTCGATCGGCGGCGCGCGCCAGCAGCACGCGGGCGGCAAAGGCATCCCGAGGGTTTGCCAAGGTATGGATGCCACTATTACCAGGATAGCTCTCCAACTGCGGCGCAATGGCCTGCCCTAGCCGGGTATCGGCGGCATCATCCAGGTTCAGGGCGCTGGACTCCGATCGGTCAGCAATTGGCGATGCACAGGCCGACAACAAGACCGTTGAAATGAAGACAATCAGCAACCTTAACGTCAGTTGCTTTTGCCGCGCGGCATCTGAACCCGGAATAAGTTGTCTCAACGTATCTGCTCCAATGCCGTCCCGATTCGCATCAAAATAGAACTGCCCAGGCGATAACCCCAAGAGTTGATACCCAATAGCCAGACTACCATGTCGCCGGTATCCGCCCCCTACAGTATTAACAATTGAGCTATCATTGAGTAGGTTCTGACACAACGAGAAACAACCGGACGCTCACCTTTCACCGGTGAACGCCCGGATTCCATCAGCCCAGATCAGTTACCGCGATAGGTAGAGTATCCGTAAGGGCTGAGGAGCAACGGAACATGATAGTGTTCCAGTGCCCCGTCCATCGTGAATACCACCGGGATTTCCGGGAAGAAGGACGCGGTATCCTGAGACTCAAACCACTCGCCTGTCTCGAATACCACTCGGTACGTGCCGTTAACCAGGCTTTCTCCTTCCGGATAGAGGGCGCTGATTCGCCCCTGCTCATTGGTCACCGCCTCACTGAGCTCTACCCACTTGCCGTCTTCCTGGCGCTCCAGAGTCACAGTCACATCCGGAGATGGTAGACCATTCTCAATGTTGAGCACGTGCACACTCAACGGATTTCCGGCAGCCAGCGCGGAGCCGGATGCGCCTGCCAGGAACAGGCCAGTTACAATCGCTTTCTTGAAATTCATCATGTCTCTTCCTCGGCTATTTAGTTGTTCAGGGTTTCCAGGGCTGCCAATGCACAGCCTTCGTCTATGGCGGAGCCACCTGCGCCGGCCACACCGATTGCGCCGATTACCTCGCCATCAATGTTGACCGGCACTCCACCGCCCAATAGCAGCAGATCATCTACCGTATTGAGGTTCTCGGACTCGGGGTTGTTTCTGGCGATCGCGGAGAGCTCTCGGCTCGATGTTTTAGTCGATATAGACGTAAACGCTTTTTTCTGAGCGGCAGCGGTGTTGTGTGGGCCAATATTGTCATCCCGCTGGAGTGCAACCAGCCTTCCCCCACGATCTACCACCGCAACGACTGCGCTTCGGCCGTCAGCATGGCAGGCCTGCAACGTTGCACTCACCAGTTGATTGGCCAGTGCCAACGACATGTTCTTTTGCTGCAGCGGTTCTGCGCTCGCTGAAGCGCCACCTGAGAGAAACATCGCGCCAGCGGCGGCACTTGCTAACCAGATTCTTTTTCGCATCACACACTCCGTCATCTCGTTAATGTGGTCGCAGAATGACAGCCGCTCGGGAACAGAACGTTTGCGCATTTGTTACTAATTTGTCACTGAAAACTGGTCAGAATTTCCGCAACCTTGCGCCTCTTTCAACGTCCGTTTTTCAGCCTTGAGATGGAGTCGGGATGCGCATTCTTGTTGTCGAAGATGAGATAAAAGCGGCGGAATACCTGCGGAAAGGGCTGACCGAGTCCGGCTTTCTGGTTGATGTTGTCCATGACGGTCTGGATGCGCAGCACCTCATCAATGAAGAGATCTATGACCTGGTGATCCTTGACATCATGTTGCCCCACATCAATGGCTGGCAGTTGCTGAAGCTGTTGCGGGAACGAGCGGACACCCCCGTGCTTTTTCTCACCGCTAGAGACTCGATTGAAGACCGCGTAAAGGGCCTTGAATCCGGTGGCGATGATTATCTGGTAAAGCCATTCTCCTATGCAGAACTGCTGGCCAGAGTTCGCTCTCTTCTCAGGCGAGGGGCCTCAACCAGGGAGCTCGACCAATTCTCCGTAGAGGACCTGACCTTCGATCTGAAAAGCCGGAAGGTCACCCGGAATGGGCAAAACACTATGCTGACCAGCCGGGAATTTGCGCTTATGCATTTGCTGCTTAACCACCAGGGGGAAGTTCTGTCCCGAGGAGATATCGCCGCTCAGATCTGGGACATGAATTTCGACAGTGATACGAAAGTGGTGGATGTGGCGATTCGCAGACTACGCGCGAAGGTTGACGACGGCTTTCCAGTCAAACTCATCAAAACAGTCCGGGGTATGGGGTATGTTTTAGAGCCGGAGCCGGCGGAGTGATCCCGATGTCGATCAGCCAGCGCCTGGCGCTGATGTTTGCACTGGTGAGCCTGATCATTCTTGGCGGCATCGGGCTCTTCCTGTATTCATCGCTGGAGCGAGAGCTGGTCTGGCGCGATGATCAAACGCTGAAGGGACGGCTTGAGCGCATGGAGAGCCTGCTCGCCACTGCGGGTACCGTCTCTGAATTGCAGAGCCAGCCCCAGCTCTATGCAAATATGCTGGGCAACACCGACAACGTTCTTTGGGTGCTAAACGATGAGGGCGAAGTTCTTATTGAGATCAACCCTCCGGGCCTGCCCGTCCCGGGCAAGGCACAGAGTTCATCCGTCGTTTTTTCCAGCGGAGAAACACCGGTGGACTACCGCCTGGCCAGCTATTCGACCCGCATCGGCGACCGGCCTTTAACGCTGGTTGCAGGGCGAACCCTCACCGAGCGGAATGGCATGTTGGCATATTATCAGGCAACCCTGGGCTGGGCGCTGATCATTGGAGCCTTATCAAGCGGCCTTATTGGCTGGCATATCAGCCAACGGGGGCTGCGACCGGTTCGGGAGCTCTCAGATGACGTTAACCGGATCCGTATCAGCAACCTCGACACCCGTCTCCGACCCCGGAATCGGTACCCGGAACTCAGCCAGTTAACCGGCAGACTCAACGAAATGATCGCCCGCCTTGAAACCGGGTTCACCAAGCTCACTCAGTTCTCCGAGGACCTTGCCCACGAAATGCGTACGCCCCTGAACAACCTGATGGGGCAAACTCAGCATTGCCTGTCCAAACCACGCGAAAGCACCGAGTACGAAGAGCTTCTGCTGTCGAACCTGGAGGAGTACGAGCGCCTGTCGCGCATGATCAATAGCCTGCTGTTTCTGGCCCGCGCAGAGCAGACAAGCGAAGACATTCAGCGCGAACCGGTCTTGGTTAACTCAATGGTGGCCCAGGTTTTCGACTATTTCTCCGACCTTGCAGAAGAGAAGGCCGTAACATTGAACAACGAAGCAAACGGGCAGCTGCATGCGGCCCCGGACCTCGTTCAACGAGCACTGGTTAATCTGATTGATAATGCCCTCAATCACACTCGGGCACATGGCAGCATAACGGTTAGAACACACCATGCAGACACCGAAAGTGTATTGACTGTTTTCAATACCGGAGAGCCCATCGAGACCCACCACCTGGACCGGATTTTTGATCGTTTTTACCGGTGTGATCCAGCAAGACAGAACGCCTCACAAACCGGTGGCCTGGGGCTCTCGATCGTGGCTTCGATCATGAAAAGCCACGGAGGTGCCGCAGAGATTGGTAACGTTAGCGGGGGTGTGGAGGTTAGGCTTGTGATTCCTGATGTCTCACCAGACGCCACTGCAACTTAGCCCACCTGAAGCGGGCCGGGTTGTTTTGGATTTCGATAACGCTGAGCCCCTTATGCACCCGCCAACGGAGCCATTCGCCGCTCCACCGCTCCACGCTCTTCCTGAGCTCTTTTAAGCCGGGAATAGTTGGTCGGCGTTGGGTCCCGGTCGTAGCGTGTCTGCGCCTGATGTGCCTGGTCGCACTTCTCCAGCCACTGCTCAATCAGCTCTACTGTGCTCATGGTTCACCTCCGTTGTCATTAGGTATGCGTTCACCATAAACGACCGACGGAGGTAGAATCCCGAAAGCTTTATGCTCGAATTGTGGCAAATAATGATCGGGAATCAGAGCGTCAGTAACTTAACGCATGGCCTTCATTCCCTCGGCCCACTTGGCCAGCTCTGTCAGCATGGTCGAGGCAGATCCGGTATGATGCTCCGTCGCCTGGAACTTGCGATTCTCGTCCAGAAGTTCCCAGGGCATCTGCACCATTACGCCTTCCACCATGGGCATCATTTTAACGGTGGTCACCAGTTGTTTTGCCATCTGGGCAGACCTAAGCCCGCCAGAGACGCCGCCATAGCTGACAAAGGCACACGGCTTGTAATTCCATTCGTTGTAGACGTAATTGATCGCGTTCATGAATGAAGGCGGCGGGAAGAAATTGTACTCCGGAAGTACGAATACATAGGCATCCGCGCCGGACACACTCTCCGACCAGTTTTTCGTGTGCTCGTGCTGATACTGCTGCTGACGCGGGTGATTGGGCTCGTCATAAACCGGCAGGTTGAAATCCGCCAGATCCACCAGCTCACTGGTAAAGCCGCCCTGTTCGTTGGCAAAACCGTTGAACCACTCAGCGATGGCTGGGCCGACACGGCCGGGGCGAGTACTGCAGATGATTGTCTGTAACTTGAGGGACATGGCACGCTTCCTTTTGCTGAATAGACCGATCTACCGCGCAAACCGTCCTGCAAAACCGGTTCACGCCGTTATATACCATTGCTCAGTCTAGCCTCAGCGCCAGGCGATAGATAACACAAGCTTCTGCAGTAATTGTTCAGTTTTACTGACGATCCCGGAGCACCTTCCAGTCCAGAACATTTCCCTCGGAATCAAACTGAACATAGCCAGAATAGCCGTCGGATTCATGCCAGGTCTTAACGTAACCGACCACCTGGCCATCTTCGGCAATCATTTCAAAGGAGGTGCTCTTCTCGTGGGTAATGCGGTGATCATCACTGTCAGGAGCGACTTCTTGAAGTTTCAGGTTCGGGTTTCCGGGAAGTGCGATATCGAGCATGTGTGGGTTCATGGCAAAACCTCTTCGGGTACTCAGGCAAGGGACCGGTTTCGATACGTCACGGTCAGTGTATGCAGGATTTGTGTCGCTGCGTTGACACACCTCAAGACCTTTTTCGTGTTCAGCAGACTGTCACAATCCATTTCTTTGAACCCTAGACCGGCTGGCTGCTAAGTTAGTTCCGAAAAAGGAACCGGAGGCCACCCCAATGGACTACATCAGCCCAATCAGCAGCGCCGTAATGGCGGTTGTCTGGATCGTCTACTTTCAGCTCTTTTTCCTGCAATACAAACGAAATAACCGCCCCTATCTGGTCATCCACCATGCCCAGAACGAGAACCCGGATGCACTGTGTTTGCTGGTGAATATGGGGCAGGAAACGGTTCACGTGCAGTGTGTACAGGTAGTGCTACATACCCGGGCCGGAGACAAGAAAACCCTGACCGTTACCGAATACGAGCGCGTCGCACCGGATGACTCCAACGTACAGGATGCTCTCAGGCAAGGCCCGGTGCCGTCAGGTGGCTATCTTGTGCTGGGCTCGTTCCGGAATGTCATTCTCGGCAAGAAGAGCGAGGACGATGACAGCGACTATCTTTTCGAGGACATTACCGGGGTGGAAATCCGAGCAGCCGTGATCCATGGCCCCAGCCCCTACCCCGTAGGTGTGCGCCGGAGCTTCACTTTGCGCCACGACGGCAGACCAAAAATATTCCCGCACAACATTCACAGCGAGCAGCTAAACCGGCGCAGAGACCGCAACGAGGTACGCCGCTGGCTTGAGGAAGAGCTTCAGCCCAAATGCAAAGGTCGTTCGGAATCGGACAGCTCCGACCAGTCCACCAGCGAATAGAACGGGGAAGATGAGTCCCCGTCCGAGTTAGCGGTCTCCCGAGGTCAACCGAGACAGGAAAGCGTCCAGGTCTCTCACCTCTTCAAGGCACAGGCTATGTTCCATTCCATAGCTTTGATACTCCGGCTCGTACCCGAGGTCCTGAAGTTTCCGAAGTGCCGCCTGGCCAAGTGTTTCGGCCACGATAGGGTCGAAGCGACCATGGCCGATAAATACCGGCAACTTGCGGTTGGCTTCGCTCAGCTCAATGGTATCAGCCGTAGCGAAGTAAGTAGACAACGCAAACAGGCCGCCAAGACGCTCCGGATAGCTGAGGGCCAGCTCATAAGCCACCGCACCGCCCTGGGAGAAACCACCCAGAATGATGTTTTCACTGGCAACACCGCGCTCCCGCTCGGCCCGGATCAGCTCTGCAACCATGGCTGCGGACGCGCGAAGCTGTTCGGCATCAACCTTACGATCGACGTCCATGGCAAGAATGTCGTACCAGGCCGGCATCACCATTCCGCCATTGATGGTAACTGGCAGCTCCGGTGCATGGGGAAAAATGAAACGGACGGGCTGCTCCCGCGAGAACCGGAACTCCGGAACCACCGGCTCGAAGTCGTGACCGCTGGCGCCAAGACCGTGCAACCATATAATGCTGATTTGCGGGTTGTCGCCGGTGTCGATTTGCAGTGTTTCAAGGGGTGTCATCAAGGCTCCACTCGTGTCGAATAAGTGCCGAGACTCTACCACTTTTCAGGCTATCGAGACCAAAGATCCGTTTTGATACCCGACCACAGTTTACGGAATTCTCCTGCCGCCAGTGAGCCTGGGGCCAGCACTTCAAGTGGTTGCCCTTCTTCCCCCATACGCTCAACCGCACTCGCATAGGGGACGGCAGCAAGCGCAGGCAAGCCAAGCTTCTCTGCGTCCCGCGCCAACACATCCCGATGCAGATTCTTACGCCTATCCACCATTGAAAAGAATGGACGCAGCTTCTTAACACCGAGTTTTTTATCCTTCACAAACTCTTTCAACTGATCCCAGCTATTCAGGGACAACCAGGTGGGTACCACCGGTACATACACCTTGTCAGCCACATCCAGCACCTGCTCGGTAAGTCGGGATAACGTGGGCGGGCAATCCAGAATTACCAGGCTGGTGTCTTCCGACAAAGGCGCCAGCAGGTCTTTCAGCGCACTGCCACCGTGCTCCTGTTCAAGCTTGATGTCGAAATTTCGAAAGCTGGAATGGGCGGGGATAAAATCCAGGTTGGGATAAACGTCTTCGTGAATAAAGCGGGCAATGGGCGATTTCCCCTCCAGCAGTTTGGAGAGTTTCCGGCCCTTCACGGGCTCTGCTCCGGCAAGGTAGAAACTGGATGCCCCCTGTGGGTCCAGATCCCAGAGCAAGGTCCTCAGATTGTCCCGGCTGGCCAGATAAGCGGTGTTGACCGCAGCGGCGGTCTTTCCAACCCCGCCCTTGGGGCTGTAAAAGGCGATGATTCTCATCCTGTGCGGCTCCTGCCGTGTTCCATGTCAGTAAACACTACAGGATAACAGCGACCCAGCGGCCATTCATGAAGCTTTTATGACAACCGGCAAGCGGCGATTGGCAAGAACTGTCCGGGATAGGAGGGCACGAAAGGCTTTCGTAAAACCACTTTCACGCGGCTTTGCGAAAGCCCTCCGACCGAACCGTCTTGTCCCGGCTGCGCTTGTATTTGGTTTTGTCCTCAACCACACGCATCTGGTATTTTGGTGTTCTCAATTCCCGTTGCACAGCACTATGCTGCGTGGCTTTCGCCCGTTTTCTGGCCATCTCACAGTCTCCTCTTCTGGCCGGTGTTTTGTGGCGGTTAGTATAACATCTTCGGATTCAGCAAGAGCGTAAGCAATGACACTCACTGTCTGGCTGACCTTTCTGGTCGCAGCTGTTTTTATCAGTATTTCGCCTGGTGCCGGCGCGGTGAATTCCATGAGCAGCGGGCTTCGCTACGGGGTGCGTAAATCTCTGCCCACCATTGCCGGTCAGCAATTCGGTTACGGCGCACAGATCGTGCTGGTAGGCGCCGGGCTGGGCGCAATCGTCGCCTCCTCCAATACTGCTTTGGCAGTGATCAAATGGATTGGCGTGGTTTACCTTATCTGGCTCGGCATCCAGAAATGGAGGGAGCCACCTATTGAAGCATCCCGGGCGGACCTCTCCGGATTCAGTCCAAGACAGCAGTTCTGGAACGGAGCTCTGGTAAACCTCACCAACCCGAAGGCCACCATCTTCCTGATTGCCCTGTTCCCCCAGTTTCTGGTGGCGGGCGCGCCCCATGGTCCTCAGTTGGCAACCATGGGGGCTACGCTGATCTTTGTCGATATCCTGGTGATGGTAGGCTATGCCATTCTCGCCAGCCAGCTGTTCCGGTTCATGACCACCCCTGCGCGCCAGCGGCAAATGAACCGGGTTTTTGGTGGCCTGTTCGTGACCGCAGCGGTGGCCCTGGCCAGTTTCAAGAG
The DNA here is from genome assembly GCF_041155085.1 of Marinobacter sp. RI1. NCBI lineage: Bacteria > Pseudomonadati > Pseudomonadota > Gammaproteobacteria > Pseudomonadales > Marinobacteraceae > Marinobacter > Marinobacter sp. RI1. Next base: position 1,323,192 of record NZ_AP031605.1, on the reverse strand, counting down.
AGCCTGAATTGCCACTGGCTGATAGGTAGTTCTGTGTAATTGTGCGGCCATTGCGATTGCCGTCAAATACTCCGACATCAACCTGGGAGCCAACAACGTGCTGATTGCATCTCTCGCCATTCTTGCCGGCCTTGCCCTTCTGGTCTGGAGTGCCGACCGGTTTGTTGAAGGATCGGCCGCTACGGCTGGCCATTTCGGAATGCCACCTTTACTGATTGGCATGGTGGTGGTTGGCTTTGGTACCTCGGCACCGGAGATGGTGGTTTCCGCGCTGGCGGCCTCTCAGGGCAACCCCGGCCTGGCGCTGGGTAATGCCTATGGTTCCAACATCACCAACATCGCCCTGATTCTCGGTATCACCGCCGTGATTGCCCCCATTGCCGTACACTCTCAGGTGATGCGCAAGGAATTGCCGATTCTGGCCTTGGTTACCCTGGCGGCGGCCTGGCTGCTGTTTGACGGCGAACTCAGCCGGCTGGATGCGGCCGGCCTGCTGGTGCTGTTTGCGCTGGTGCTGGGCTGGAGTATCTGGTCTGGCATGAGAAAAACCGATGATGTCTTCGCCTCCGAAATGGATGCCGAGCTTGCCACTCATCCCATGCCCATTCGCAACGCGATGCTCTGGCTGGTCGTGGGGCTGGTTCTGCTGATTATCAGCTCCCGTATTCTGGTCTGGGGCGCAGTCGATCTTGCCACTCGCTTTGGCGTCAGTGACCTCGTGATCGGCCTGACCATTGTGGCTATTGGCACATCTCTGCCGGAACTGGCCTCTTCTATCATTGCGGCCCGCAAGGGCGAGCATGATCTGGCTTTGGGTAATATTCTGGGCTCCAACCTGTTCAACACCCTGGCCGTGGTCGGTATTGCCGGCTCCATTGCCCCCATGGCGGTGGCCAATGAAGTCTTGATCAGGGATATTCCAGTGATGGTGGGCCTGACCCTCGCCCTGTTTGTGCTGGGCTATGGAGTTCGCGGGCCCGGGCGTATCAATCGTGTGGAAGGTGCCGGGCTGCTGGCTATCTTCGTGGGCTATACGGCCTACCTGCTAAGTACCACCTTTTAAGAGAGCAGTCCCGGGGTCAGCAACCATTCACTGACTCCCGGATACTGCTCCAGATCCAGGACAAACTCCTGACCACGTGCCGCGCACTTTAAGCGGCAGTATTCCCAGGAATCCTCCAGGCGCCAGCGTTCCGGATTGTGATGATAACTGAGGGGTGACTTACCAGGTTGGGGCATGAAGCCAGCCGGTAAGCGCCAGTCCGTGACCTTTGCGGCTCCGGGTGCGGTCAGCCGGTGCTGATCTGACAAAGCCTCCACGGCTCCGGCGGCTGGCAAATCCTCATGCAAGCCTGGAATCTGAAGCCTGTCGCCGCTGACATAGAGACTGTTCTGTGCTGATCGCTCGCCATGCAGGTGCGGATGATAGCGAGCCCAATCCGGTACCGGCGACGCGTCGCCCAGAGGCCAGACGTCGGCCACCTGCAACCAGCCCCAGACAGCGTGAAACGGTCGGCTACCGGGCACAAAGCGCCATCGTCTCCGATAACGTTCCACCGGCCGGAACAGCGCAAAAAACAGAAAAAGATCACTAGGCCCAATGTCATGATTGGCCAGGTGCGCCTGGGCCGAACTGTGCTGGCCAAGCACCGGGCGCCAGCCTGGCAGCCGGGGATAGGCGCTTTCGATGACATCCGGATCCAGATGCGCACCACGTCTGGAAAACGCCTGCTGCCCGGTTAGCTGCGACACCAGCGAACCAATGCTTTCGCCGTGGCGCCGGACCTGGCTATAGCGAATGGGCGACTGCTCGTCCGGAATGGGCAGTGCCAGGCAACTGCCATCCGGGAAGACCGGATTGGGACAGCCACCTGCGGAACTGTCGAAGCCTTTTCTGCTGAGGATCAGTTTCATAGCCGAGCATTATTGACCAAAGCGGCGCAAACAAAAAAGGCCCGTCGGCGTTTGCCGGCAGGCCTTAAGGTTCTGCTGCGCGGAAGTTACCGCACCGCGTTCGCCACTTCGTCCACTTGCAGCCGTACGCTCTGCAAGCCGCCACCGGACAGGTACCAGAGGCCTGGGTTAAGCACCACGACTTCGGTAGACACTCCAGCCTCTGCCAGCGAAGCTTTCAACGTCTCCGGCGCCAGCGGTTCATCCCCGATCGCGGCACTGCGATCAACCACCAGCAGGGTATCCGGCGCCATTTGCGCCAGAACATCGGCTGTTACCGGATAGAAGGTACGCTCGCCACGCACCACGGGCTGCACACTGTCTGGCACAGCCGCAGGTGTCAACGCCAGTAGCTCGTAGACCAATGCTTCCTGCCGGAGTGAAAAGTTCCCGTTATTATGGGTCACCACGGTAACGGTACCTGCGTCGGCCAAGGTCGCCTTTTGCGCCTCAACGTGCTGCCAGAGCGCGTCCAGCTCTATGCCAGCCGCCTCTTCAAGGCCGTAGTAGCCAGCCAGGCTGAGCACCCGGTCATTCACCGCGGCCTGAAGATTATTCCCCTCCAGCGTGACATCACGCACTGGAGCAGCCTTCGCAAAGGACGCAAGGGCTTCCGCGCCCTGGCGCCCGGTTATCAGTACCAATCCTGGTTTCAGGTCAGTGGCCAATGCCAGGTCGGGGGTCTTCAGACCGCCTGCGTCCGGCAGCCTTGCACCCAGGTCCGCCAGATAATCCGGCAGGCTCTGGTGTGGAATGGCCACAACCTTTTCTTCCAGACCCAGCTCCAGCAAGGTGTCCAGTGCACCGTGATCGTAGCTGATCACCGTGGGGCCGGTTACTTCCGTCGTGGTCGCGCACCCGGTCAGGGTTATGCCGGCCAGAGCAAAAGCCATAATCCGTTTCATTGAAGTCATGGTTACTATCCTCAGAAGTCGACCGCCAGGCCAAGGTTCAGGCGACGGCCATCCAGCACCACGCCATAGTCATCATTGGTGATTTCTTTATCAGCCAGGTTGTACAGACCCGCGGTCACCCGGGCAGAATCGGTCAGTTGGTAAAGCAGGCCGGCATCCATCAGCGTGTAACCCGGCGTGCCATCTGACATGCTACGGCGGCCAAGGTAATCGCTGGTTTCGCCACGGTAGTTGGCCTGGAACCAAAGATTCAGGCGGTTATTCGCTTGCCAGTCCAGGTTGGCGTTAGCCATGTGCTCAGGAATTTTGTTCAGCGGTTCGCCTTTGTACTCGCCGGTCTTCTGTTCAGAATCGGTGTAGGTGTAGCTGGAATTCAGAGTGACCGAGTCGGTCAGCCGGTAATCCAGCGTCAGTTCGACGCCTCGCATTTCGGCTTCGTCGATGTTGGCCCGGGTACTCAGGAACAGGTAGTCGTTGCCCTGAAAGCTGCAGGTCCAGGTGGCCGGGTCATCGCGATCCCCACTGGGAGACTCACAAAGCCGGTCTTCGGCAATCTTGTCTTTGAAATCGGTCTGGAACAGCATCACGCTGGCGTTCAGCCCCATGGCCCGGCTATCAAACACCATGCCCGCCTCGTAGCTGATACTGGATTCCGGATCCAGTTCCGGGTTGCCGATGATCAATGCCCGTGGATGCGGCGCAGGTGAGCCACCGCCGCCAGTGCCACGGCCGAAGCCTTCGGTCACATCGGCCAGACCCGGCTGACGATATCCCGTAGACACCCCACCCTTGAGGGTCAGCTCTGGCGTCAGATCGTAAAGTGCGTAAACCCTTGGTGAAAACTCACCGCCAAACAGCTCGTCATCGTTGTAACGCAGCCCTGTGGTCACCGACAACTGCTCGGTCAGCCCCCACTCCACTTCCGAGTACACCGCAGCGATCCACCGATCAACACTGCGGACGGCGCCTGGGATATTGGATGTCAGCAAACCGTTGGTTTCGTCGGTCAGCTTTTCCTTCTTGTACTGGCCACCCACCGTCAGCACATGGTCGCCCCAGAACCGTGTAGCCTGGGTATCCAGCATCGATACTTTCTCTTTCTTGGTCTGATCCTGTACCCGCTCGGACAGGTCATGCTGGATAAAGCTGCGGGTCAACCAGTCGCCATAGTTGCCGGCATGAGACAGCACGTATACATCTTTGTCATAGATGTAGTTTGAGCCGGTTTCATCCTCTGCCACACTCTTGCCGGGTGTGCTGGTCTCTTCCAGACGGGAGCTGTCGTAACTCAGGGCAAATTCGTTGCGACTATCCGGAGTCAGAATCAGCTTGGCACCACCCTGCTTGCGCTTGCTTTCCGGGGTGCTGCGTGCGGAGTCATCGGCACCGGCAAAATCACTCTCATCGTCCCCTCCCCAGGCGGCATTCACTTCCGCACTGAGCAGATCCTCCACCAGTGCGCCGCCGGCAAACAGGCTGGTCTGCCGGCTGTCGTTGCTGACATCGTTCAGAGATTTGGTGTACTCGGATGAGATAGTGCCCGCCCACTCACCACGGTTTTTGCGGGTGATGATGTTGATAACGCCGCCCATGGCTTCAGAACCGTACAGCGAGGACATCGGGCCACGGATGACTTCAACCCGCTCGATCATGGAGATGGGCGGCAGAGCAATCTGCTTGCCACCGTCCTGGCCGTTGGTGTTTACCGAACGCCCCGCTGAGACCGGCCGACCGTCGACCAGATAAAGCGTGTAACTGTCGTCCATCCCCCGAATGCTGATGTCCTGCGCACCACCGCCACCGGTTACGTACACTCCCGGGATGTTATTCACCGCATCGACAATACTCTTGTAGGACTTCTTCGCCAGCTCCTCGCCAGAGATCACCGAAATACTGGCCGGCGCATCCGAGATGTTCTGCTCAAAGCCAGCGGCAGTCACCACAATTTCACCCAGCTCAACGGGCTCGGCCTGGGCCAGACTTGCGGTGCTGGCACTGGCCAGGGCAACCGCTGACGCCAGCAAAGGAAAACGACGGCGCATGAATAACTCCTTGTGTTGTGCAACGTTCACGATGTATCAGTTTTCGCATTTGCGAATCATTATCAGTGGCGTGAACATTAACACAGCGCAAGGGTTCAGGTGTTGGAATGATGCGTTCCGCTTTTCGGAACAGCCTGTGTGGCAGTACCAACGCCCCCAGTCCATTCCTCCGGGATACAGCTTCGTAGATGAGCAATAAAGGCCCGCACCCGACGGGGAAGAACACCATGAGGATAAAGCAAGGTCACTGGCAGGTCGGGTCCATACCACTCCGGTAGACAGGACTGAAAACTGCCGGGATGAGCCGTCAGCCGACGTTCCACCAGCCAGACCGGCATCAAGCCCAGGCCGCGGCCCGCGGCAATGGCGTCACCCTGCACATTGAACTGGTCCACGGTAAACCGACGGTCCGGTAGCGATAGCGGAAAATTGCCCTGGCGGGAGTGGTGCAATATTACCCCGGTGTCTGCCATACCCAGCAGATCCACCCAGGGATGATGGGCAAGCTCTCCCGGTGCAGCCGGCTTGCCGTGCTGCCGGAAATAGGCCGGGCTACCGAAAATACCCTGCTTGAGTACACCGAGCACCTCCTGGCGCAGCACTGTCTCACCGGTCTCGCCCAGCCAGATACACACACCGTCCTCGACCGCTTCCGGCAGGTTCCTCTGGGTGTGAATCGCAACACGAAGGTCGTCATGGTCAGCCATAAAGGACTCAACCACTCCGGAAAACCAGCCACGCACAAAAGATTCGTGACAACGCAATTCCAGCTTGCCGGTTACCTCGGCTTTGAGTTCGTCCAGTGCCTCCCGCCCCTGCACCACCAACTCGAGAATGTCGTTGCAATAGCGGTAGAACACACGCCCGGCATCGTTCGGCACGATCTTCCGGGATTGTCTCAGCAACAGTGGCTGCCCCACATTCTCCTCCAGTTGTCGAATCCGGCGGCTGAGAGTGGACTTGGGTAGTCCCAGATCCCGGGTACTGGCGGTCAGGCTGCCGGTGCGCACTACCGACACGAAAGCTTCCAGCTCCTGCAAGTCATACATGATTTGGTTCCATTATTTGCAACTGACCGTTCCAACTTATCACTTTAAAACCTTAACGAGAACCATTATCATTATTTTCCATTAAAATTTGCAAGCTATCTAACACCCCGCTGCCGGAGCGCACTGACCATGACATGCCGCACTCTCACCCCCAGACAGACGCTTCTCCGATCCATTGCCGTACTGGCACTCTCCGCCATGGGCGCGGGTACCAGTCTCGCGGATACCCGGTCTGTGGAAACGGCCTATGGCCCGGTAACGGTCAACGGCCAGCCAGAGCGAGTAGTCACACTGTACGAGGGGGCCCTGGACACGACACTGGCTGTCGATGCCAACCCAGTGGGTGCTGTAATTACCCGTGGCGGCAGCGACGTTGCCGATTACATCAAGTCCCGGGCAGGCAATATCGCTATTGTGGGCGCACCGGCCGAAACCAATATTGAAGCGGTTATCTCCGTCCGGCCCGATCTGATTCTGGCAGCACCGCGCACCAATAAGCAGCAATACCAGTTGCTGTCGCGGATCGCGCCGGTGATCGTGTCAGATGTTCCCATGTTCCAGCCGGACAGCTGGGAACGGGAAACCCGCCTGTTCGCCAAAGCCCTGGGGAAGGAAGAGGCCGCTGAGCAGGTGATTGCTAAAGTCGAATCCCGCATTGGCGAAGTGGCCGCCCTTGTGGCGGCTCGCATCCCGGAAGCACAGCGAGATGCCACCCTGGTTCGCTGGATGCCCCAGGGGCCACTGGTGATGGCGGAAGGCCTGTTCTCGGCCTCGATTCTTCAGGCAGTAGGCTTCCGGATAGATGACAATGATCTGGTTAAAGAAGGTCGCCCCCATAGCGAACCACTGAGCCTGGAGAACCTGTCCAGCATGGATCAAAGCTGGGTATTCCTGGCGACACTGAATGAAGATGGCGATAAAGCACTGGAGGCAGCCCGCCAATCCCCGGCCTTTGCCCGCCTGGATGCGGTTGAACACGACCGGGTGATCACCGTCAGCGGGCAACTCTGGACCAGCGCTACCGGACCTCTGGCGGTACTGGCCATTCTTGATGACATCGAAGCCGCGGTCACTGCCATTCAGCCCTGAAGCGCCCAATGTTGAACGCTCTATCCCCGACTAGCGTGGTTGCGTCTCGCGCTTTTTTCCCGCCGCTTCTGGCTGCGGGATTTTTATTATTACTGGTGGTACTGGCCAGCCTGCTCTATGGCGCCGGCCCGGTGTCTGCCAGCGATGCCATGGCGGCGCTGATGGCCAATGGCACGGAGGAAGCCTGGTTCGTGGTCACCGAACTTCGGCTGCCCCGCACCATCATTGCCCTGGTCACCGGCCTCGCACTGGGCCTGGCTGGTGCCCTGCTCCAGTCCATGACCCGCAACCCCCTGGCCGAACCGGGGTTGCTGGGCGTGAGTGCTGGCAGTGGTTTTGCCGTAGCCCTTGCCATCCTGCTGGGAGCCACCACCGCCACACTCACCACTCTGGTCGCCCAGCTCGGGGCGCTGGCCGGCTGCGCCCTGGTGATCGCCGCCACCCGGGTGCAGGGACTGGGCAATGATCCTGTGCGCCTGGTATTGGCCGGGGCCACCATGACCGGTCTGCTGCTGGCATTGACCTCCATGTTGATGCTGATGGACCAGCGAGCCGCCGATGAGATTCGCTTCTGGATTACCGGCAGCGTGGCCGGCAAACCCTTGTCCATGCTTTGGGCAACGCTTCCCTCCATCACTCTCGCCCTGGTCCTGATTGCTATCGTGGCACGACCACTGGCAGCCATGGCCCTGGGCGAAAAAGCGGCCGTCGGGCTGGGACATCACCCGGGGCGAATCCGCTTCCTGATCACTTTCACGGTTGCTCTGCTGGTGGGCTCGGCAACGGCCCTCGCCGGGCCCCTGATCTTTGTCGGACTGGTGGTGCCGTTTATTGCCCGGGCCTTTTCCGGCCCCGATATCCGCAAGACCCTCTGGCTGTGTGTGCCTGTTGGCCCTGCCGTGGTACTGGGTGCCGACGTGCTTTCCCGGTTGATTGCCGCGCCCGCCGAAATGCCTCTGGGGGTGGTTACCGCGCTGATTGGCGCTCCGGTGCTGCTGGCCATTGTCCGGGCCGGCCGGATGCCTTCGCTATGACCGCAGGATTCGCCATGCCGGATAAACGCAACACGCTGGTTAATACCGCCCTGCTCGGGCTGTTAGTCCTGGCAACCATCATCTCGCTGGCCACCGGTACCGTGCAGGTTTCCCTGTTCGATACCCTCAGGGCATTAGCCGGCCACGCAGACCCGATGACCGATTTCGTGATCAACGAGCTTCGTCTGAGCCGGGTAATCGCGGGACTACTAAGTGGGGCAGCGCTGGCCATGGCCGGGTGCCTGATGCAGACCCTGGCCCGTAACCGTCTGGCGACACCGGGCATAATCGGCATCGATAACGCAGCTACCGCCTTTGCGGTCGCGTCGGTGGTGGGCGTGGGTTTATCGCTGGCACCATCAGCCATGGCATTGGCTGGAGCGGCAGCCGCCACGGCGATTGCCTTTGGTCTGGCGGGTGCCAATGGCACCCGGGGCTATCGCTTTATCGTCGCCGGCATCGGTATTGGCGCCATCGCGGGCGCAGTCACCCAGGTAATGCTCAGTCGGGTGGCGATTGATGCCGCCAATGCGGCCTATCCCTGGACGGTGGGCAGCCTGAATGCCCGTTCCGGCCAGAGTGTGCTGGTGCTCGGAGTGGGCCTTGCGGCCGGCTACCTGATTCTGATGAGCCTCAGCCGGGCCCTCAATACCTTGCAGTTCACGGATGCGGTGGCCATTGCCCTGGGCACACGACTGAAAGCCACCCGCATAATCGGCCTGGGTTTGTCGGTGATGCTCACGGGCCTGGCAGTATCGGTCTGCGGGCCGGTTGGCCTGATTGCCCTGCTGGCGCCGGAGCTTGCCCGGGCCCTGTGCCGCCCGGGCAAGGTTCCGCTCACGGCTGCGGCCCTGGCGGGCGCCAGCTTCATGCTGATTGCCGACCTGTTAGGCCGCACGCTGTTTGCGCCGCTGGAAATTCCGGTAGGCATCATTACCGCCATCGTCGGCAGCCCTTACCTGCTCTGGATACTGCTGAGACCTTCGCCACGGAGCCTGACATGAGCCACCCCCAAACCGCGACCCTTGCCGCCGACGACATCACTCTGGCGCACCGTCAGTTTGTGGTAGCGGAGAATCTGAGCCTTCATCTGCCAACGGCCCAGGTCACCGCCATCGTGGGCCCCAACGGCTGCGGAAAATCCACCTTGCTGAATGGCCTGGCCCGGATTCATACGCCCAAGGGCGGCTCGGTGCTTCTGGACGGCAAGGATATCCATCGCCTGCCGTCCAAAGAGGTCGCCCGGAAACTGGCCCTGCTACCCCAGGACAACACCGCCCCGGAAGGCCTCACCGTTGCCGACCTGGTGCGCTTCGGCCGTCAGCCTCATCAGGGCTGGATGGCACAGTGGTCGAAAGAAGACCAACGGGCCTTCGATCAGGCGATACAGGCCGCCGATGTTGCCGGACTGGCTGACCGTGCACTGGACACTCTCTCTGGCGGGCAACGACAGCGGGCCTGGATTGCCATGGCGGTGGCCCAGCAAACGCCGCTGTTACTGCTGGACGAACCTACATCGGCCCTGGATCTGGGCCACCAGATTGAAGTGTTTGAGTTGATCCGGGCACTGAGCGGACAAGGCAAGACCATCGCCATGGTGGTGCACGACCTGGCCAGTGCCTGTCGCTATGCGGACCATATGGTCGCCATGAAAAACGGAACCATTATTGAGGAGGGCGCTCCGGCGGAGATTGTCTCACCGGAGCTGGTGCAGGAACTCTACGGCGTCAGCTGCGATCTGATTCACGACCCGGCCACCGGTAGCCCGTTACTGGTCAATGTGCGCCGCAATCCCTGAGCGAGCTCAGGCCAGGGTTTCGGCCCTGGCCTTTTCCCGGGCAATCGCGGCTGGAGCTCCGGCCGCCAGCACCACCGCGCCAGCCGAGCAGACCAGCATGCTCAGCACAATAGGCAGCAGTGCATCACCTCCTAAAGCCGATGACAGCGCACTGATCCCTCCAGCCAGGGTGAATTGAGAGGCGCCCAGCATAGCGGCGGCGGTTCCGCCCAGATGCGGGAAGAACTCCAGCGCATTGGCCATGTTGTTAGGCACGATCCCGCCCTGACAGCCAATGGCGCCAATGATGAACAACGCCACCGCCCAGAACGGCCCGTCCAGAATGACCACGGTAACCAACCCGACCAGCATCAGGAACTGCAGCATAACCTGTACCCGCAACAGGATGACTGATGGGACGCGCCGCAACAGCGGCCGGTTGACCAGATTCAGCACCGCCATCAATCCGATATTGGCCGCGAACAGCATGGAGAAACTGGCGTTGGACAGGCCGAACCACTCCTGGTAGATAAACGACGAATGGGTAATGAACAGCAGCATGGTGCTGAAGCACATCACCTGAATCCCGATAAAGCGCATGGTTGTGCCGTGGCGAAGCACCAGCATGTAGTTGGTTACCAGAGTTTTCACCGGCGTCGAGGCCTGGGGCCTGGGTTTCAACCTGGGAAACAGGGCGATTTGCAGCACGACCGCCAGCAAGAGCGCGTAGCCGGCCAGAAATACGAAAATCCAGTGCCAATCGCCGAGCGCAAGCATCAACGCACCCAGTGAAGGTGCCGCGGCCGGGGCAATAAACATGATCAGGCCAATCAGGCCGAACAGGCGCGCCGCTTCCTGCCCACCCACCTGGTCGCGGACAATCGCAGGCACCGAGACCGCACAGAAGGCACCGCCGATGCCCTGTACAATTCGCCAGCCCACCAACTCCGCCAGGGTATCGGCTCCGGCAATCATCATCGCGGCAATGGCGAAAATGGTCAGCCCGACAAACAGTATCAGCTTGCGGCCATAGCGATCCGACAAAGGCCCGCCCACCAGTTGTGCGAGACCAAGGGTGGCGACATAGGCACTCAGAGTCAGGCCCACATCCGCATGGGGAATACCAAAACCCTCAGCAATATCGGGGAACGCGGGCAAATACGCATCCAGAGCCAGAGGCCCCAGGGCGACGGTCATACCAAGTAATAACGCGAGCTGAAAATGAGACAAGTGCTACCTCCGCTGACTAGATAGATAGCTAATAATATTCAGGAAAGGACCGCAATGCGCGGTTTCCGAAGCCAGCGCGGAAATCAGGTCTGGTCGAGCATGCACTCCCGGCTATAGAGTTGACTGAGTTTGCGTCGTTTCTGGCGCAGGCCATTGCCTCGATCATTGCTGTAACCGGCTCGCAACTGACCCTGAATCCGGTCCAACTGCTTCCGATATTTCTCGCACTGTTGCGCCTGCTTTTTTGCCTCTCTGGCCTGGGCATAGCGATCCTTGCTGCCGGGAGCCAGCAAGCGCTCCACTTCAGCCCGGCTTTGCCGCACCCGGTCGGCCTGGCGGATATTATCGCCCATGGGGACGGTCACCGGTGGTTTCACCGAAACACTGGAATGTCGCACCTGCCTGGGTGGCGTATCGGAAAAGTGTATGGACCCGTTGGCATCGGTCCAGCGGTAGATTTCAGCAGTGGCGGGCGCTGCCGCGGTAACGAAAAGCAGGCTCAGGGCCAGTTTCCTTGGCATGGGTTCACATCCTGTGAATAGTCTGAGGGAGAGCCCCGCCACCATCACAGCAGCGGGACAGGCGCTGGTAACTATACCGAAAGCCAGCGCCACTTTCAGGAACGGATCAGCGGTCCAGCAATTCGATCCAGTGGTTCACCGGTACGTCTGCTTTGCTCTCCAGGTGCAACTGGCAGCCAATGTTGGCCGTCACAATTCGTACCGGGTTATCCACCGTCAGCGCCTTGAGCTTGTTATCCAGCAGCTTCTGGCTCATCTCCGGTTGGGTAATGGAATAGGTACCCGCCGAGCCACAGCACAGGTGCTTGTCTTTGGTGGCCGCCAGGTCGATGCCCGCTTTGGTGAGCACCTGCTCCACTACTCCATTCTGTTTCATGGCGTGCTGCAGGGTACACGGACAGTGGAACGCCACCTTGCCGGCCTGGGCACTGGCCTTCAGGGGCTCCAGGTCTTCCTTCAGCAGGAACGCCCCAAGATCAGTGCACAGCTCGCTGACCTTCCTTGCCTTGTTGGCGTAGACCGGGTCATCTTTCAGCAGATGGCCGTAATCCTGGACCATGGCACCACAACCTGACGCGGTCATGATGATGGCCTCGGCTCCGGCTTCAATGGCGGGCCACCAGGCATCGATGTTGCGGCGCATCTGTTCCAGACCACGCTCATGTTCGGAAAGATGGTAGTTCACCGCGCCACAACATCCGGCCTCGGGGGCTTCCACCATGGTCACACCGAGCTTGTCCAGCACCCGGGCCGCAGCCGCGTTGGTATTCGGCGCAGCTGACGGCTGAACACAGCCGGCCAGAGCCAGAACCACGCGGCTGTGGCTCGACGAGGGCCAGGGGCTTGCGTGTCGGCGAGGAGGCACCTTGGTGCGCAGCCGCTCCGGCAGTACCGGACGGAAGGCCTGACCCAGTCGAAGCATCAACCCGAACAGCCGGCGGTCCGGCAGGAAACGGGTCAGCGCCCAGCGCAACCATTTTTCCTGCGGCTTGCGCGGCAGCTCTTTTTCCATCAAACCACGGCTGATATCCACCAGGCGGCCATATTTCACGCCGGAGGGACAGGTGGTTTCACAGCTTCGACACGTCAGGCAGCGGTCGAGATGTTCACGGGTCTTCTCGGTGACTTCGCCGCCTTCCAGGAACATCTTCATCAGATAGATGCGGCCACGGGGGCCATCCCGCTCGTCGTTCAGTTCCTGGTAGGTTGGGCAGGTTGCGGTGCAGAAACCGCAATGCACACAGGCCCTGAGTATCTCCTCCGCTTCCTGACCTTCGGGATCATTGGCAAATTGTTGAACCAGATTCGTTTGCATAATTACAACCAGCTATAGAGACGGCCGGGATTGAAAATGCCGTCGGGATCGAACGAGTGTTTCACGCGGCGCTGGATGGTTTTCAACGCCTCGGGTTGGCTTTGCATCACTTCGGCAGTGCGATCACCACCCCGGAACAGGCTGACCTGACCACCGGCAGCACGAGCCAGTGGCTCCAGATCGCTGAGTGAGGCCTGGCCGCGATACCATCGCTGGGAGCCAACCCAGTCGATCATCCAGGGGCCGTCCAGCTTCGGCGTTCTGGCGGTGGAATCCAGGGAGAACCGCCAGAGAGGAGTTTCCGGATCGTCAAAGAAGCCGTGCTGCATGTCCTGAACCTCTCGCCAGAACTGGTCACCCTCAGCCATAACCTCGCCACCCCACTTCTCGGCGGTCGCCTCAACCGCTGATTTTGCACCGGCCAGGCGCAGGTACACCTTGCCATCGACCCAGCAGGCACCGGTGATGGGTTTGGGCTCACCGGCACGGCGGTTCATGTACTCCACCACCTCGTCCATGGCCATCTCCCGCACCAGGGTAACGGTGGCCGCCGGCTTAGGCATGACTTTCAGACTGATTTCGGTGATCACCCCGAGCGTTCCCATGGCGCCGGCCTGCAAACGGGAAACGTCATATCCCGCCACGTTTTTCATCACCTGGCCACCAAAACGCAGGTGTTCGCCCTTGCCGTTCAGCAGGCGAATACCCAGCACCTGATCCCTCACCGAGCCCGTCCAGGGCCTGGCGGGGCCGGACAGGTTACAGGCCAGGGTGCCACCGATGGTGGATGCGTCGCCAAAATGCGGCGGCTCAAAGTGCAGACACTGGCCCTGCTCCGCCAGCACCGCTTCAATTTCTTTCAGGGTGGTACCGGCACGTACCGTCAGCACCAGCTCTACCGGATGGTATTCCACCACGCCAGTGTGCTCGGCCAGGCTCAGAGTGCTGGCATCAGCATCGCTCTGACGCCCCATAAAGGACTTGCTGCCGCCGCCGACAATGTTGAGTTTCTGCCCGTTACTGCGGGCCTGGAGCACCTGCTCCTGTATCGTTTGGATCTGATCAGCCATGGGCAGTGTCCGCCTTTTCGTGCTTGTGTTGCTTGTGCTCGATGGAGCGGTATTCCTGACAGAATTTCAGGGTGGGCACCCCTTTGCCCGGGTTCAGAATTCCGGTGGGGTCGAAGGCCGCCTTCACATCGTGGAACTGCTGCAGCTCGTCATCATTGAACTGCACCGCCATCTGGCGGATTTTCTCTACGCCCACGCCGTGCTCACCGGTGATACAGCCACCCACCTCAACACAGAGTTCCAGGATCTTGCTGCCGAACGCCTCGGTGCGCTCAAACTCGCCCGGCACGTTGGCATCAAACAGGATCAGCGGGTGCAGGTTGCCGTCGCCTGCATGAAACACGTTCGCCACCCGCAGGCCGAACTCTTCTGACATCTTCTCCATTTCCAGCAATACCTTGGCCAGATAGCGACGCGGAATGGTGCCATCCATGCAGTAATAATCCGGCGAGATACGCCCCACCGCCGGGAAGGCCGACTTGCGCCCTTTCCACAGCAGCGCGCGCTCTTCCTCACTCTGTGAGGTGCGAATGGAGGTCGCGCCCAGCTTACGGAACAGCGCTTCGGCCTCTGCGATGTGTTCGTGCACTTCCTCTTCGGTGCCGTCCACTTCACACAGCAGCAGGGCCTTGGCATCCCGTGGATACCCGGCTCCGCAGAAGTCATCGGCCGCGACAATGGCATGACCATCCATCATTTCCAGGCCACCGGGGATGATGCCGTGGGAGATCACGCCTCCCACCGCGTCGCCCGCTTTCTCGATGCTGTCGAAGCCCGCCATGATCACCTGTGCCACTTCCGGCTTGGGCAACAGTTTCACCTTCACCTCGGTGACCACGCCCAGCAGTCCTTCAGAGCCGGTGAGCAGCGCCAGCAGATCCATGCCGCAACTGTCCAGGCCATCGCTGCCGACCGTCACCCGGTCCCCCTCGGCGGTAATCATTTCCACGCTGAGGATGTTATGCACCGTCAGGCCGTACTTCAGGCAGTGCACGCCACCGGAGTTTTCGGCCACGTTGCCGCCAATGGTGCAGGCGATCTGAGAGGAAGGATCCGGACCGTAATAGAGGCCATACTGTGCGGCTTCTTCACTGATCGCCAGGTTACGGACACCCGGCTGCAGGCGTGCGGTGCGACCAATCGGATCAATGTTCAGAATTTGGTTAAACTTGGCCAGCGAGAGCACTACCCCTTCCTTATGCGGCATGGCACCGGCACACAAACCGGTACCGGCACCACGGGCCACCACCGGCACACCGTTTTCGTGGCAAATGCGCATGACACGCTGCACCTGTTCCACGGTTTCCGGGAGCACCACCAGCATGGGCATTTCCCGGTACATGGCCAGGCCATCGCACTCATAGGGTTTCAGGGTTTCGTCATCGGTGATGACGAAGTCCGGGTCAATAAAGGCCCGGAACTGCTCCGCCAGCTGGGATTTGCTGATACGGGATTGAGTATTCATAAGAGACACCGGTTACTGGCGTTTGCTTTCAAAATGGTCGATGCCAGCCTGGGCACAGTCCATGTCCTGTTGTGGCGTGCCCGAGCTGAGACCGATACCGCCGACCACTTCACCGTCTACCATCACCGGCAGGCCACCGCCTACCGTGCTCAGGCGACCGCCCACTTCAGTATGTATACCGAAGGCGAGGTTGCCCGGCACGTTGGCGGCATTGTAGTCGTGGGTCGCTTTGCGCGCGGCCGCAGCGGTAAATGCCTTGTCCTGTGCGATGGTAACACTGGTCACTTTGCCCCCGTCCATACGCTCAAAGGCGATCAGCGTGCCGGACTCGTCCACCACTGCGATGCACATGGGCACGCCGATTTCACGGGCCTTGGCCGCCGCACCCTCAATCAGGATGCGTGCATCAGACAGGTCGAGACGATGAATGGTCAACATAACGATTTACTCCTCTTGGTTAGCCATAAGCGAGATTGGGCAGCCAGGTAGTGATGGCCGGGAACACAATGCACAGGAATACGCCCAGGGCCTGGATGGCCAGGAACACCAGGGATGACTTGAAGATGGTGCCCATGGAAATTTCCGGCGGGCACACGCCGCGGATATAGAACAGCGCATAGCCGAAGGGCGGGCTCAGGAACGACATCTGCATATTCACCAGATACAACACCCCGAACCACAGCACCACGTCGTCACCAGACACGCCCGGCAGGCCAAACAGACCCGGGAACTCCAGGGCTTCCACAATGGGGATAAAGATAGGCACCGCCAGCAGCAGGATGCCGACCCAGTCCAGGAACATGCCCAGGACCACCAACAACACCATCAGCAGGAACAGGATGCCGTAGGCCGGTAGGCCTGTGCCCAGAATGGATTCGGTAATAAAGTCCTGACCACCCTGGAGAATGTAGAAACCTACAAACACCGAGGCACCAAACATGATCCATAGCACCATGGCGGAAGCCTTCGCGGTGGTCACCGAGGCATCCCGCAGAGTCGCGATGGTGAACACCTTGTGTTTCATGGCCACGAGAATGGCGCCAAATGAGCCGATGCCGGCCGCCTCAACCGGTGTGGCAATGCCGCCAAAGAGCAGGCCAAGCACCAGGAACACCAGAATGAGAGGCGCAATCAGGTCTTTCAGAAGCAGCAGCTTGTCTTTCAGGCCGATGCGTTCCTCCTTGGGAATGGGAGGCCCGAGTTCGGGGTTCAGCTTCGCCCGGATCCAGACATAGAACACATACAGGCTGGACAGCAGAACGCCAGGAATCACCGACCCCAGATACAGTTCACCCACCGATTGCTGGGCAACCACGGCATAGAGGATCGCCAGAATCGAGGGCGGAATAAGAATACCGAGGGTACCGCCCGCCATGATGGAGCCGAGGGCGATTTTGTGGTCGTAACCCCGTTTGAGCATGGCCGGCAGGGCAATGATCCCCATGGTCACGACCGCCGCACCGATAACCCCGACCATCGCTGCAAGAATAGTAGAGGCCACAATAGTGGCAATGGCCAGGCCGCCGCCAACACCACCCATCCACTTGTAGACGACGTTGAACATCTCCTCGATCAGCCCGGCCCGTTCGAGCATCGCCGCCATGAAGATGAACAGCGGAATAGCGGCCAGATCGGAGTTGGTCATCATCGGGAAGATGCGGCTGGGGATGATGTTCAGCATCAGCGAGTCGCCCACCAGATAAATGAAGGCAACCCCAAGACCACCGGTAACAAACGCCAGTGGCAGACCCATCATCAAAGCCACCAACAGGGAGCCGAACATCAGGTAGGTGAGCGGTCCGATGTTCACATCGGCCAGGCTTCCGGCCAGCTTGAACAGGAATTTCTCATCGCTGAACGGGTCGTAGAACAGAATGTTGACGAACTCGACAAACATCACAAAGGCCAGCGCAGCGGTGGCCAGAATCATCAGCCAGGTGCCAAGCTTGCCTTTGAGGTTGCCCTGGCCCGGATTGTTCACTGTAGTGGTAGTCATGCGTGTTGCTCCCGGCCAAGCTTGACGAACAGGGCAATGTCCTTGATCAGTTTGGACAGGCCCGCCAAGGTAAGTAGAACAGCCCCCAGCAGCATCATGGCCTTGACCGGCCAGTACTGGATGCCCCAGGTCTCGACGGTACGTTCATCCATCGAGTAGGAGTTCTGGAAAAAGGTCCAGGAGGTAATCACCAGCGCCAACGCAAACATGAAGAAGAACATGGAGGTGAAGATATCCATGCCAATCCGGCCCCGCACAGGCAACAGGTTATAGATCACATCGACCCTCACGTGGGCGCCATGCAGCAGGGCAAACGCGCCCGCCAGCAGGTACTGCATACCGAACAGCAGAAAGCTGGCCTCATGCACCCAGATGGTCGGCATATTGAAGATGTAGCGCATAACCACTTCAAAAAAGTAGAAAACAACGGCGTTTACGGTCCAGAAGGAAATAAACACGCCAGATTTTTCGCTGATCCAGTCGATAATCCGGGTAAACCAGTTCGCGTAATCCGACTCGATGGTTTTCGACATTTCGGCTTCGATCTGCTGAAGCTTCTCGTTTGCCAGGGCATTCTTGTCAATCGCCTGCACGCCACGGCTACTGGACCAACGGTCCCACGCCATCATCAGCAGCGGCATTACCGCCAGCCAACCCCAGTAGAACCAGTGCGGCAGCACAAAGCCAAAGTTGCTCAGATCAGACATACTGTCCTCACGTCAGTGACAACGCGGGGAAGGGAGAGAGCGCCCTGAACCAAGGCTTCCCTGCCCTTCCCCGCTTTTTTGATTGTTGTTGGTAGTGCCGGTTTACTTGCCAGCCGCCTTGAGGTCTTCCTCGGTGACGTAGCCCACGGTGTCGTTCATCATGTACTCGAGCTGCATATCGAAGATGGCCTTGGCATCCTCGTTCTTGTTCGCCCAGTTGTACCAGATGGGAATTGCCGCGCGACGGAACTCCTGCAGATCCTGCTGGCTCAGACGCGTGACGGTGTCTCCATCCGCCTTGAACTTCTCCATGGCTTCGATGTTGCGCTTCTGGATGGTCAGGTAGTGCTTCTGGGAGTAATTGCGCACCTCTTCCTCAACCAGCTGCTGCAGCTTGGGATCCAGGGCGTTCCAGGCACGCAGGTTCACCGTCAGGTCCATCAGATCCACCGGCTGGTAAATAGACATCACCCCTGGAGGCCCGAACAGGATGTAATCGGTCACCTGCGAGAAGCCCAGCTCATAGTTCACCGCCGGGCCCACGTAGTCCGCCGCATCGATGGTGCCCTTTTCCAGAGCCGGGAAGATGTCGGAACCCGGCAGGCTGACAGTGGATACCCCGAACTGCTGGAATACTTCAGCCACCATGCCGCCAGGCACCCGGATCTTCATGCCCTTGAGATCCGCCAGGCTGTTCACCGGCTTCTTGGAATGAATGATGTTGGCGTCGTGCTGAATCGGGCCCACGTAGAACAGCCCGTACTTTTTGTAGATCTCCCGGGTTTTCTCCAGCATGCCCAGGGAATAGAACATGGTGTCCCACTGGTGAGGCTGATCCGGGCCGGCCGGGTAAGAGGACAGGAACACCGAGGCCGGGATCTTGCCTGACCAATACAGGGTAAACGGGTTCATACCCTGCAGTACGCCATTACGTACCGCATCAAACAGCGCGTTGTTGTCGGCCGCGACCGCCTTTGCGGGGTACGGCCTGAAAATAAGTTTTCCGCCGGATTTTTCCTTGATGCTGTTGCACCATTCCTCGAACAGGTCATAGCCAACCGTGCCCGCATCCCACACCGACTGAATTTTCCAGGTAGTCGCGGCCTGGGCCTGACCGGCGCCCAGTGTCAGCGCGCCTGCCAGGGCTGCACCAACCGCCATTTTTTTGAGAAAACTCCGGCGTGGTGGGTTTGCGTCTGAATCACAATGCTTGTCGTTGTTATCATTGATGTTCATCGAAACATCTCCGTTCACTTTGTTGTTATGCAGAGGTAATCCAACACCAGCAAATGCCAGCATTAAAAAGATATTCGTAGGCAGGTGCGGTTTAGTCCAGAGAATTGCCAACTGGTCAGACCAGTTTTTAATTGCGGAAAAATGGACGAATTCGGTGCTATAGGCCATAGTTAGCGGTCTGGAGGACAACACCCGAGAAGGACTTCCTGAGCACTTGAACAACAGCAACTGGTCTGACCAGCAAGACCCGTCAGGTAGAAAACATGGGGATATCGCAGGAAATTTCCTTCAGGCTAGAGCGGCTGATTCTCGACGGCGGCCTGGCACCGGGGCAGAAGATACCCTCGGAGCGCCAGCTTTCGACCAGACTGGGGGTTTCCCGGGCCATCATTCGTGAAGCATTGCATGAACTCCAGGGGCGGGGCGTCATCGAAACCCAGCATGGCCGGGGATCTTTTGTTGCCAGCATTGTCCCGAACACAGACGATCTGGAAGACAACAACCCGTTGATGCACCTGTTTGCTGGCCACCCCCGCACCCTTTATGACCTGCTGGAAGTGCGCGAACAGTTGGAAGGCCAGGCGGCCGAACTTGCAGCCCAGCGCGCCACCCGAGGTGATCTACACCGGATTACCAAAGCCTACCGGGCCCTGGAAGACACCGACCCGCTCAGCAACGCCAAACCCGACCACGGTTTTCACCAGGCTATAATTGAAGCATCTCATAACCCGGTACTGGTACATGTGCTCAATGGTCTGAAAAACATGATGCTGCTGACCGTGCATGCCTCCGTTGCCAACCTGAATCCAAGGGCGGAGATGCGCCAGTTAATCATGAAGCAGCACAAGCAGATCTATCAGGCCATTATGGCGGGCAAGGCCAGAACCGCCCGCAAGGTGGCCATGGCCCACGTACGTTTTGTTCAGGATTCATTGAGAAGCCTGGAAAACCAGGGGGCAGAGGTCATTCGAGTCTCACTCGAGTCCAATAACTTTCACGAAAACCCAACAAAGCGGTATTGATTTCCACGGCAACAGTCCGTAAAACATGCGCCTTTGTATGACAGTCTCAGGAGCCAGCCATGGCGGAACCAGCGCCTCTTATTTGCAGGGACATCCACAAGACCTTTGACAAGCTGGAAGTTCTCAAGGGCATCTCTCTGGAAACCCGTAAGGGTGATGTGGTTTCCCTGATTGGCAGTTCCGGTTCCGGCAAGAGTACCTTTCTGCGCTGCATCAATCTGCTGGAAACCCCCACCTCCGGCGACATTATTGTGCACGGCGACCCAATCCGGTTCACCGAAAACCGAAAAGGTGAACGGGTACCCGCCGATAACCGCCAGGTGGAACTGATCCGGGCTCGCCTCTCCATGGTCTTCCAGGGCTTCAATCTCTGGTCCCATATGACGGTGCTGGAGAACATTATCGAAGCGCCGGTTCACGTTCTGAAGATTCCGAAAAAAGAAGCGATTGAGCGCGCAGAGGCCTACCTGAACAAGGTCGGCATCTACGAACGCAAGGACTATTACCCGGCCCAGATGTCCGGCGGACAGCAGCAGCGGGCGGCCATTGCCCGGGCGCTGGCCATGGAACCCGAAGTGATGCTGTTTGATGAGCCAACCTCGGCCCTGGACCCGGAGCTGGTGGGCGAGGTCCTGAAAGTTATGCAGAGTCTGGCCGAGGAAGGCCGAACCATGATCGTGGTCACCCACGAGATGGCGTTTGCAAGGGATGTGTCGAGCCAGGTCCTGTTTTTGCATCAGGGCGTGATTGAGGAGCAGGGAACCCCGGACAAGGTTTTTGACAACCCGGATTCCGAGCGTATGAAGCAATTTCTTGCTCCCAAGTTCTGAACACCAGTGCTATCTTGAATCGGTGTTGGACGAGGAGTTGAAGAAAAGCTCCCGAAACTTCCATAAAAAATAAAGCCTTTGTGGCGAATTACTGGAGAAGTGACACATGAAAAAACTGATTGTTGCAGCAAGTTGCGCCCTGGCCCTGGTTGCCGGTACGGCCCAGGCTCAGGAAAGAAACCTGCGCATTGCTTTTGATGTACCCTACGAGCCATTCGAGTACAAAGACGAAAACGGTGAGCTGACCGGTTTTGAAGTAGAGCTGGCGGACGCCATGTGTGAAGAGATGAACGCCAACTGCGAATTCGTCATTCAGGCATGGGACGGTATGATTCCGGGCCTGCTGGCTCGTAAATTTGATCTGATCATGTCTTCCATGTCGATCACACCGGAGCGTGCCGAGCGCGTGCTCTTCTCCGAACCGTACTACAACACCCCGGGCGGCTGGTTCGGCCCCAACGATTTCAGCACCGACGTCACCGATATGGATGCCATGAAAGGCAAGACTGTCGGCGTGCAGCGCGGTACTACCATGGACACCTACGTGACAGAGAACATGGGTGGCATTGTTGAAATCAAGCGCTACACCACCGCTGACGACATGGTACTGGACCTCGAAGGCCAGCGTCTGGATGTGGTCTTTGTTGACTATCCGGTCGGTGAGCAGACCGTTCTGACCAAAGACGGCTTCAAGGAAGTGGGCGAGCCCGTGAAACTGGGTGAAGGTGTAGGCGTTGCCATGCGCAAGCGTGATGCCGACCTGGCCGACGAAGTAAACGCCGCCCTGCGCACGTTGAAGGAAGATGGCACCTACGACACCATCATGAAGAAGTACTTCAACTACGATATCAAGATGTAATGACCACGGGGGCGGCGCCACGTCGCCCCCGCTGACCGGATACTCCCATGTTTGATCTGAAAGGCTATGGCCCGGCCCTCGCAGAAGGAGCGGTCATCACCATTGAGTTGGCCTTCCTGTCTCTGGCCCTGGCCCTGGCGCTTGGCCTGGTTGGTGCCAGTGCAAAACTCTCCGGCAGTCGTGTTGCCGCCGGCATCGCAACCGCCTATACCACACTGATTCGCGGGGTTCCGGATCTGGTGATGATGCTGCTGTTCTATTACGGCGGCCAGGTAGCGGTGAACATGCTTTCGGATTATCTGTGGGAAACCCGCGGTATCGACTTTTTCTTCCAGTTTGATCCTTTCATTTCCGGCGTGGTGACCATCGGCCTGATTTTCGGTGCCTATATGACCGAAACCTTTCGCGGCGCCTTTCTGGCCGTGGATGTCGGTCAGATTGAGGCGGCCAAGGCCTATGGTTTTTCCCGCTGGCATACCTTCCGGCGGGTGATGATCCCGCAGATGTTACGCCATGCCCTGCCGGGCATCGGCAATAACTGGCAGGTGTTGCTCAAGACCACGGCACTGGTGTCCATCATTGGCCTGACCGATATGGTGCGGGTGGCGGAGGAAGCCGCCAAGGCGGAGCGCATGCCTTTCCACTTCTTCGTACCGGTGGCTGCCGTGTATCTGGCACTGACAGCGGGGTCGGAGCTGTTTATCAAGTGGCTTGATCGTCGAGCCAATGTCGGCGTGGTTCAGGGGAATTAAACGATGCCTGATTTCATTGCCGAGTGGTTGAACAAGAACGAAATTTTCACGGCCATGACGCTGATGGAGTACTGGGACGGTCTGGTTACGACCGTACACCTGGTGTTTCTGTCGCTGGTCATCGGCCTGGTGGTGGCGGTGCCGCTGGCGATTCTGCGTACGGTGCGGAATCCGCTGGTGTCCGGGCCAATCTGGATCTACACCTATCTGTTCCGGGGCACGCCGCTGCTGATCCAGCTGTACATTATCTATTATGGAGTAGCGCAGATTCCGGGGATTCAGGAGACTTTCTGGTGGGAGATCTTCCGGGAACCTCTGTATCCTGCCCTGTTGGCCTTCACGCTGAATACGGCAGCCTACACCACGGAGATTATCCGGGGGGCGATTATGTCTACGCCCCATGGTGAAATCGAGGCGGCGAAAGCCTATGGCATGAACTCGTTTCTGCGGATGCGCCGGATCATTCTGCCAAGCGCGGCGCGTCGGGCGGTTCAGGCCTATTCCAATGAGGTGATTTTCATGCTGCACGCCAGTGCGATTGCCAGTGTGGTCACCATTGTTGACCTGACAGGGGCGGCACGGAATATTTATTCGCGGTTTTATGCGCCGTTCGATGCGTTTATTTTCGTGGCGCTTTGTTATATGGCGCTGACGTTTATTCTGGTGTTTGCTTTCCGCAAGCTGGAAAACCATCTTTTGCGGCATCAGCGGCCGGTGAATGGCTAACTTTTGCTCCCATCGCCGGGAGCATGGCCATCTGGCTGGATAGGCTTTCCGGGAACCGCTACAAGCACATCCCTGTGCGCTTCTCTCCGGCCATCCATGGCCTCCGAAATTCCCGGAAAGCCTATCCAGCCAGATGCCCCCAAACGCTGCAGGGGAGTCTATGAAGGCTACGAATCAACTCTTTGACTTTCACCCGGACTGGCTTAGCCATACCCTCGCCAACGCTTCCACTGATCTGCCCGAAACCAAAACCGCCCTGCCCGATGGCGCTCAGGTCTCCCGCAAGGCCAACGGGGTTCTGTGGCTGACGCCACCGGCTGACAGGGCTAACCCGAACCAAGAAGCCCTGATCATTTCTGCCGGTGTGCATGGCAATGAAACGGCGCCGATTGAAGTGCTCAACACGCTGGTGTCGGAGTTGTTTTCCGGGGATTGGTCGCTGGCGTGCCCGCTGCTGATGATCCTGGGCAACCCTCCTGCCATGGTGGCGGGTAAGCGGTTTCTGGATGTGAACATGAACCGGTTGTTCAATGGTGCCCATGGCAAACCGGAATATTCCAGGCTTGCGGAGGGCCGGCGGGCTCGATTTCTGGAGGAGATGTGTCGGCAGTTTGCGATGGCGCATCAGGGCCTGGCGTTAAGCCATTATGATCTGCATACCGCTATTCGCCCGTCGAAACGGGAGCGCTTTGCGCTGTACCCGTTCGTGGACGGTCGGTCGGTTCCGGCCGGCCAGTGTGCGTTCCTGCTGGAGGCCGAGGTGGAGACCCTGTTGCTCCAGCATAAGGAATCGACAGTGTTTTCATCGTTCACTGCCAGCACACTGAAGGCGGAGAGTTTTACCATTGAACTGGGCAAGGTGGAGCCGTTTGGCCGGAATGATCTGCGACGGTTCCTAGGCATTGAGCGAGCCTTGCGCCGGCGTTTCCGGGGCGAGGCAGCGCCCGCAGTGCAGCCACCATTTGATCATCTGACGGTGTTTGAGGTGGTGCATGAGGTGCTCAATACCGGGCCGTCTTTCCGGTTTCATGTTCCGGACGATGTGGCGAACTTCACGGAGTATCAGCCTGGCACGGTGATCTGGGAGGATGATCAGGATGACTACCGGGTCGGAACCGCGCCGGAGGCGGTGGTGTTTCCAAACCGGGCGGTGCCTGTGGGCCAGCGGGTGGGTTTGATGATCCGAGCCAGGGAGGTGTACAGGGCCGGCTCTGTCTGAGCTGCCCTGCACATGACACCAGGTTCAGGCCGGCGCGTTTTCGGGTTCGCCCACCGGCAGTTTAATCAGTTTGGTGCAGACTGACGGTATCACCAGCAGGGTCAGGACCGTCGAAGCCAGCAGACCGCTGATGATGGCCCAGGCCATGGGTGGCCACAGGGTGGAACTTGAGAACGCCAGCGGCAGCAGGCCGGCCACGGTGGTTGCGGTGGTCAGCAGGATGGGCCGGGTACGGCGTTCCACAGCGGTGCGCACCGCATCGGCAATGGCTCGGCCCCGTTCCAGCTCCCGATCCATTACGTCCAGCAGGACGATGGCGTTGTTCACCACGATACCAACCAGAGCAATCACCCCCAGCAGCGACTGAAAACCGAAGGGCGAACCGGACAGAACCAGCCCCGGGAAAATGCCAACAGTTGCCAGCGGTACGGTCAGCAGGATAATGCCCACCCGCCGGAAGGAGTTGAACTGCAACAGCAGGAAGAACAGCAACAGCAGCATGCCGATCGGTGCCGCGGTCAGCAGTGCGGAGTTGGCACGGTCAGAACCTTCGGCATCTCCTCCCATGTCCACTCGCGTGCCCGCCGGCAACGGGTTCTGTTCCAGGCCCGCATACAGGCCGTCCAGCGCCTGGCTGAAGCTGTAGTCTTCCTCCAGATTGGCACTGACCGTATTCACCCGTACCCCGTTGCGCAGGTAAACCGCCGCCGGTTCCCAGGTGGTTTCCACCGTGGCCACGGCCGATAGCGGAATGGCATCGCCCTGGTCGTTGTAGGTATTCACAGACAGCAGGCGCGACAGTGACAGCGACGTGCCTTCGCGGGAGCGCAACACGATGGGTATCGGGTCGTCCTCCTGTCGATAACGCTCAGCCACGGCGCCATAGCTCTGGCCATACAGGCTCTGGGCAACATCGGCTCGGGTGAGGCCATAGCGAGCGGCGGTGGCGTCGTCCACATTGATGGCGATGCTGGGCACACCAATGTCGAGATCATGGCGAACATCCACCGTGCCCTCAACACCCCTGAGAATGGAATAGACCTGCTCGGTGGCTCGGGCGCGGGCGTTGTCGTCCGGATGGAAGATACGGACTTCTACCGGCGCAGGCCGCGGTGGTCCCTGCCCCAGAATCCCGGCGGTGATATCCAGCTCCGGTAGCGACCGGGCGGCCTCGTGGCGGATCCATTTCACCAGGTCGGTGGTATCGGCCAGCGTCGGCGTGCGAACCACCAGCCTTGCCCGGTTAGGCGCCTGTGGCGAGCGCTGCAGATTGTAATAGAACGACGGCCCGGTAAAGCCGACAAAGCGGTGCACTTCCAGTGTCTCGGGCCGGGTCCGAATGGCCTGTTCAAGAACGGCGGCCACTTCAGCGGTTCGGGCCTGATCGGTGCCTTCGGGCATGTACATCTCGACGATGACACGAGGGCGGTCGGCGTTGGGAAAAAATTGCTGGGCCATGAACGGGGTCATGCCAAGGCTGATCACCACCAGCAGGGCGCCGGCGGTAATCAACCGGCCCGGGTGCCGATACACCAGGCCACCGAGGTAGCTGGCCAGGCCGATAAGCCGGTCTTTGTGAATATTTTTCCGGGGCTTCAGAAAACGCGCCGCCAGCAGGGGCACGGCAGAAATTGCCAGCAGATAGCTCACAGAAAGGGTGAGCATGATCATCACCGGTACGCCCCGGGTGAAATCCGCGGCGCCGCCCTTGGCCATCAACAGCGGCGCAAAGGCGGCAAGTGTGGTGCCGGTAGACGCACCCAACGGCCCGGCCAGCTCACCGACCGCCTTGCGCAGGGCATCCAGCCGGCGCATGCCCTCATCCAGATGGCCCTGTATGTTTTCCACAATCACAATGGCGTTGTCGATCAGGATACCCAGGGAAATGACCATCCCGATAACGGCAATCTGATGCAACACCCCACCCCCGAGGTCATAGAGCCCCACGCTGATCAGGGCCACCATGGGCAGGATGGACGCCACCAGCAGGCCCATGCGGATACCCATGCCGGTAAATACCACCGCCACGATGATCAGTACCGACAGCACCAGGCTCCAGGCCAGGTCATCCAGCCGGTCAGAGACCTTGTCGGGCTGAAAAAACATCTCGCGGAGCTGGTACGGCTCGAAGTCTGGACGCACCTGGTCCAGCCGTTCCCGGATCCGCTCGCCAAAGCGGATGGCGTCGGTGGAACCTTCTTCCATGATAATTGACAGCAACACCACCCGCTCGCCGTCGAACCAGGTCTCTGGCTGCCGGGGCTCGGCCGGCCCACGCCAGACTTCTGCGGCCGCTGCCAGGGGCACCTGGGAGCCATCTGGCAGCTCAATGGGCGTCGCGCGAATCGCGTCTATGTCCGTGAACTCAGTGTTCGGCAATACTGATAGGCGCTTGCCTTCCACCACCACGAAGCCACCGGGGATGGTCTGGTTGCGCCGGGCCAGGGTGTCGAGTATCCGCTTGGGCGGAACTCCCAGGCGATACAGCGCGGCGTCGTCAAGTGCCAGGGTAATCTGTTCGTCGGCATCCCCTTCAAGTTCAATGCGGGAGATGCCAGGGATATCCAGAAGGTTCTGTTTCAGGCGTTCGGCCACCTCCGAAAGCTCAGTCACTGAGGGTGAACCGCCCACGGCCAGCACCACGGCCGGGATGTCGATCAGACGGTCATCCAGCTCCATCAGGCCCACATCATCGGGGAAATCCTGGCGCGCCCGCTCCATGGCCTGACGAACCCGATCCCACGCCGAATCGGTGTCGTAGATGCGGTCCCGGAGTTTCAGCCGGGCCAGTGCCACGCCGGTTCTGGCGGTGCCCTGGCTCCAGTCCAGCTCTTCGACCTGACGCAACTCATCGGTCAGCGGCTGAAGCACCAGGCGCTCAACCGCCTCGGCACTGGCACCGGGATAACTCACCGTGATCATACCGGCCCGGTATGGGAAACTCGGATCTTCCTGACGGGGCATGGTGCTGTAGGCGGCAATACCGAGCAGGCAGAGCATGGTCACCACCATGCCCAGCAAGCGTTGACAGTTAAGCAGTCGGCGGGTCATCAGCGCACCTCCACGGTGTCACCATCCACCAGCCGGGTCATACCGGCATACACCACCTGATCTCCCGGGCTCAATGCACCCGGGTGCACCATGACGCGCTCACCGATGACCCGGTCGACCTGCACCGGAACCCGCTGAGCTACCTGGTCTTGCACCCGGAACACACTGGTTCCGGTACTGTCGCGAACGACCGCCAGCAGGGGCACGGTAATGGCAGATTCCCGCACCGGGGCAATGCCCACTTCCACCGGCTCACCGGAGGACAGGGAATTTGGTGGCAGGCTGACCAGTACCGGATGCAGTTCCCCGCGGATGGAACTGCCCTGGGCAATCTCCACCACAGTGCCGGTGGCAGGTTCACGGTTGCGGTCCTGCACCAGCCAAACCGGTAGCTCCTGACCAATCCGGACATGACCGAGCAAGTGCGCGGGCACCCGCACCTCCACTTCCCGCCCCAGCGGCGAGGACAACCGCATGACCGGCTGCCCGGCTCCCACGAACTCATCCCGCTCCACCAGCAATGCTTCCACCTGCCCGGCAAAGGGCGCCTTCAGAACGCTTTCCTCAAGCAGCCTTGTGGCTTCGGCCAGTGAGGCTTCGGCGGTCGCCATGCTTGCCCTGAGGGAATCCCGGCGGGCGGCAATCTGTTCCAGTGTCTGCTCCGAGACCACGCCTCGCTGATGCAACCGGCTGGAGCGTTCCCACTCCCGCTGAGCCTGTTCAAACTGGGTTCTCAGTTCCTCCAGGCGGGCAGCCGCAGAATCCCGCGCCGGTTCCAGCGCCGGATTGTAGAGACGCGCCAGCACATCACCGGGCTTTACCGTCTGCCCCAGCTCAACCGGGCGTTCCTTCAGCGTCCCGCTGACCTGAAATGTCAGGGTTGCCCGCTGGGCCGCACGGACAATGCCAGAAAACCGCAGAGGGATTTCTTCCATCTGGCCACCGGTGACAGCGGATACCCGCACGGCGACCGGCGTATTTTCAGCGTTTTCGCCGGATTCGGCGCCGCCACCGCGGCAGCCGGAGACAGACAGCACGGCCAGCAGCGCACTGGCCAGAACAAACGGAGAGTGACGTAGTGTGAGAGACATAGTGTTCCAGCCCCTTTCCCTGAACAGGTTGATTGTGACCTCCGGTCCATCGGAGGTTGCCCATTGTTTCCGACATCATGTCACTCTTTGACAAATTGTCAATAATCGGCTTTCATCGGTTTTCAGTTATCATGCAGCCAAAGCCGGAAAGCTCGGGATCACAATGAATGAACCGCTGAAGTCACGACGGGAACGGGAAAAACAGGCCAGGTACGACGCCATTCTGGACGCCGCCGAACTGGTATTCTCAGAAAAGGGCTACGACCGCACCTCCATGGACGACATTGCGCGCACAGCCAGTCTGAGCCGGGCTCTGCTCTATGTCTATTTCAAGGATAAGGCCGCCATCCAGCGAGGCATCATGCTGCGGGCCGGGCAGGATCTGGTGACCCGGTTTGAGCGGGCGATGCAGGCAACCGATACCGGGCTCGGGAAGATCCGGGCCATGGGAGAGGCTTATTACCGTTTCTTTGTGGAAGCTCCGGACTACTTCACCGCTCTGACCAAGGCTTCCACCGCCATCGCCGATGCGGAAGAAGACCAGGCCAGGGAGATGCTGTGTTCAAAGAACGAACTGATGGTGCTGATGGAAGCGGCGATTCATCTTGGCCTGGAAGACGGCACCATCAGCCGCGACCGTATCCAGTCGCCAGCGCAAACCGCGCTTTACCTGCGCGGCGCCCTGCATGGCGTGATCATGCTGTGCCAGGCGGAATCCACCGAGGCCGGGGAGTTTCCTTCCGAAGCACTCATTCGTCACACCATGGATATGCTCACCCGGTCTATCTCCAGCGAGCCGGTACGCTGAGCTGACCAGCCTTACAACTGAAAATCGTAGATGCTGCCGAGGCCAAGAATACCGGTCAGTTCATCCAGCGCCTTGCGCACTTCCTCCAGTAACATCGGGTCGGCCAGGTCCTGCTGGCTGAGCTGGTCGCGGTAGTGGGCTTCAACCCAGGAGGTCAGTCGCTCATAGAGCGCATCGGTCAGGATCACACCCCGGTTGATAGCGTGCAGCTCGTCGTCGTTGAGCACCACCCGCAAGCGCAGACACGCAGGCCCGCCACCATTGCGCATGGACTGTTTGACATCAAACACTTCCACCGCGGTGATCGGCGTGTCGGCTTTCACCAGTTCATCCAGATACCGGCTGACCGAGGCCACTTCGCGGCACTCACCCGGTACAGCCAGCAGCATACCATCGGCAGTGTTCAACAACTGGCTGTTGAACAGATAGGAGGCCACCGCATCTTCGATGGGCACCTGCGCTAATGAAACACGCACGGCTTCCAGCTCGGCACCGGTCAGGCGTTCCTGGATGTCTGCCAGCACCCGGGCTTCCTCAAGAAAAGCCTGCTCGTGATAGAACAGGCAATTGCCATTACCGACCGCAATCACATCGTTGTGGAACACGCCGGCATCGATAGCCGCCGGATTCTGCTGGGCAAACACGGCATGGCGATCGGTCAGGCCATGCAGGCGGGCAATGGCGCGTGACGCTTCCAGGGTCTGGCGAGCCGGGTACTTGCTTGGCGCCGGAGCGGATTCATTGAACGCGATCTGACCATACACAAACAGCTCAACGCCCGGCTCCCCGTAGCGACTGCACAGGCGGGTGTGGTTGGCCGCCCCCTCATCGCCAAAATGACTGACTGACGGCAGCGCCGGATGATGGGCAAAGTAACTTTCGTCACCAAAGATCGCTTTCAGCGAACGACCCGTGACCTGGTGTTCAATGGAGCGGTGGAACTTGGCACTGAGATTGGCCGGGGTGAAGTGCACCCGGTGATCGGCTGTGTCGGCACTGGGAGAGACGGTAGCCGCGTTCGCGGTCCACATGCAGGACGCCGACGACACCGCCGCCAGAATGGAGGGATCTGCCTTGGCTACGGCTTCCAGAATCTGGCGCTCGTTGCCTTCAAAGCCCAGCGCACGGAGGGTGGGAATGTGCGGGCGCTCGTGTGGTGGCAGAATGCCCTGCACATAGCCCCGGTCCGCCAGCCGCTTCATCTTCGCCAATCCCTGGAGTGCCGCCTCCCTGGGGTTGGCCACCGCATTGACGTTGGATTTTGAGGCCACATTGCCCCAGGACAGCCCGGCGTAGTTATGGGTCGGACCCACCAGGCCATCGAAGTTTGCTTCTACCGCATGTTTAACCATGGCAGCTGTTCCTGTCAGTCAAAATTCAGGCCCGGGGCCAGGCTATCCGGCAGCTCACTCTTGCCGGCTTCCAGAGAGGCCATCGGCCAGGCGCAGTAATCGGCCGCGTAATAGGCACTGGCACGATGGTTACCGCTGGCGCCGACACCACCGAACGGTGCAGCACTGCTGGCCCCGGTAAGTGGCCGATTCCAGTTCACAATACCGGCGCGCACTTCCTCCACCAGACGGTTATAGAGTTTGCGATCATCGCTCAGGATGCCGGCAGACAGGCCGTAGCGAGTGTTGTTGGCAAGCTCCAGGGCCTCATCAAAGCCTTTGTAGCGGTACACCGTCAGCAGAGGGCCGAAAAACTCCTGGTCTTCCAGCTCTATCCCGGTCGCATCCACAATTCCCGGCGACAACAGACCTGTATCGGGCTTGAGCTGTTTCATTTCCAGCAGCGAGGTCGCACCCTTCTCCAGCATCGCAGCCTGAGCCTTGAGTAGCTGGTCTGCCGCATCGGCAGAAATCACCGAGCCCATAAACGGCTGCGGGTCAGCATCGAATTCCGCCACGGTGATGCGGGCCGCCACTTCCACCAGCCGTGCCAGAAATTCATCGCCTTTCTTGCCTTTGGGCACCAGTAGCCGGCGAGCACAGGTACAGCGCTGTCCGGCCGAAAGGAACGCGGACTGCAGTGCGTGGTGCACGGCGCCATCCAGGTCTGACACATTTTGAACGATCAGAGGGTTATTACCCCCCATCTCCAGCGCCAGGATTTTTTCCGGCTGGCCGCCGAACTGTTCGTGCAGCAGGTGCCCGACGGTAGAACTGCCGGTAAAGAACAAACCGTCAATCAGCGGGTGCCGGGCCAGGCACTTGCCGGTATCGGAACCGCCCTGAACCAGATTGATCACCCCATCCGGCAGACCGGCTTTTTCCCAGAGCCTGACGGTGAGTTCCGCCACCCCCGGGGTCAGTTCACTGGGTTTGAACACCACGGTATTGCCGGCCAGCAAGGCCGGCACAATGTGCCCGTTGGGCAGATGGCCCGGGAAATTATAGGGGCCAAACACGGCGACCACGCCATGGGGGCGATGGCGCAACACCGCATGCCCGGCAGCCACGTCAGATTCAGTGTGACCCGTACGCTCGTTGTAGGCTTTCACGGAGATCGGAATTTTACCCATCATGGCCGCCACTTCGGTGCGGGACTCCCAGAGAGGCTTTCCCGTTTCCAGGCCGATCTGATGGGCCATTTCTTCCTTGTTGGCCTCAAGCAGTTCCCCGAAAGCTTCAACCACCGCCTGGCGTTCTGCGAGACTTTTCCGGCGCCAGGCCAGAAACGCCTTGCGAGCTTCCCGAACCGCTGCGTCCACATCTTCGAGACTGGCGGCACTGCCATCCCAGACCGTTTCACCTGTTACCGGCTGCACCGATTCAAAGGGCGCTCCGTGGCCTTGCAGCCAGAGCCCGTCGATGTAAACATTGCCTGTCAGGTTTGCCATTATTTACCACCTCCCGGTTCGGAATTGTTTGGCCGGATCGGCGACAAAGCACCCTCCTTCAAGGGGGCTATACGCACCGGATCACCCGACTCAACTAAAAGAGCCTCGGCCAGCACTCTAGGAATTTTGACAGTGTCGGGCCCGATGCAGTTCATGGGTATGGTGGTTACCCGAAAGTCCCGGAACGACCGGTTCGAGATCATCACCCGTTGCTCTGCCGGCACATCCAGATCCATGCTCTGATTAACTACCATGGCATGCCGGTTGACCGCTTCCCGCACCGTACGAATGTTATGGACAAAGGCTTCAACCACAGGCCCGCCATCGAAAATATCCACCATGCCGTTGAAGTTGAAACCTTCGGCCTGCAGCATCTTCAGCGCCGGCCGGGTATTGTCGTGCACCATGCCAACGACCGCCCGCGCAGCGTCTGGCAACATCGGCAGGTAGATGGGGTATTTCGGCATCAGTTCCGCAATGAAGGATTTATTGCCAAGCCCGGAGAGCATATCGGCCTGGCTGAACTCCATGTCAAAAAACTTGCTGCCCAGGGCATCCCACAGGGGGCTTTTACCGTCTTTGTCCGAGACTCCACGCATTTCCGCGAACACTTTGTCGGAAAAGCGTTTGCGAAAATCGTCCAGGAACATAAAACGACAGCGGGATAACAACAGGCCATTGCCGCCGCCCTGATACTCGTCGGAAAGCAGCAGCGAGCAGATTTCGGTGGTGTCGGTCATGTCGTTGGACAGGTTCAGCGTGGGCGTGCGCACATGCACACCCAGCTCTTTCGATGCATTGACCGTGACACTCAGCCGGTAATTGTAGAACACTTCTTCGAGGCCAACCCGGGCCTCGATGCCACTGATGCCAACGGTCTTCCTGGCCTGAATATCTTCCAGCGCAAACAGGTACAGGGCCGCTTCCGGCGCACAGCGTTGATTGAAGGATTCACGGGCGCGATCAATCTTGCGCTGAAGCAGTTCCCGGTCGGCGGGCAGTGTGGTCAGGCCTTTGCCGGCCTTCTGGGCCATTGCATAGAGGTCTTCCAGATCGTCAGACTGAAGCGGGCGGATCACCAGCATGTTACGCCCTCCCCTGTATTTGCATGCTCATAACGGTGAAATCCTTACCGGGTCGCCGGCGCTGCTTTCCAGGCCATGCCAGGTACTCACCGGCACTTTCACATCATCCGCCAACGTTTCTGCCACCGGGGTCAACAGGCAACGGAAGTGCTCACCTTCG
Organism: Marinobacter sp. RI1; assembly: GCF_041155085.1. Lineage (NCBI taxonomy): Bacteria > Pseudomonadati > Pseudomonadota > Gammaproteobacteria > Pseudomonadales > Marinobacteraceae > Marinobacter > Marinobacter sp. RI1. The sequence goes on along the minus strand of NZ_AP031605.1, from coordinate 1,289,349 downwards.
CCGGCGCTGATCAGGCAGGTTTCACCATCGTTCTGGTGGCTGCCGTGCAGTGTTTTGGGCTGACTGGTCACCAGGGTTCTCAGGCTATCGGTGCGCACTTCCATCACCGGTCCGCCGTCAAAGATATCGACGTAGCATCCGGGCAGAAAACCTTCGCGCTGGAGTAGCTGATAGTTGGGTTCGGTCAGCGGGTGTGGTTGGCCGAGGGCTTCCTGAGCCTCGGTACTGAGCAGGGTGACGTACACCGGGTTTGGCGGCATGAGTTCGGCAATAAAGGTTTTGCTGAGCTGGCCGGAATATTGATCGGCGGTTTCAAAGTCCATATTGAAGAAATGTCGCCCCAGGCTGTCCCAGAAGGGCACGCTGCCGTTTTCGTGCTGTATGCCCTGGATTTCAACCACCGTTCGGTTGGTGAACCATTCCCGGTGGCTGGCAATGAACATCATTCGGGCCCGGGATAGCAGCTCGAATACCGGGGTGTTGCGGTGTTGTTCTTTCAGGGTGAAGGAGCACAGCAGTGTCAGGTCGGTCAGGGCGTGGCTCGGGTACAGGACTTCGACGCGGCGCGAGACGTTGAGTTCGTGGGAGGCGTGGATGAGGTAGTCACGCCGGTAATTGTAAAACGGGTGGCCGTTGCCGGCGCGGCTGTCGATACCTGCGGTGCCTGCGATTTCGCCGGTGTCGGTGTTTTCGAGCACGAACAGAAAGCGGCGCGGAGTGCCTTCGGGGGCGTTGTCGGCCAGGGAGGCTTGGGCGTGTTTGATTTTCCGGGCCAGGGTTTCTTCGGTTTTGGGCAGGGTGGACGAGAGCCTGGCGGTTTGGGCGCCGGCTATGTCCAGGATTTGTTGCAGGTCATCCAGTTTGGCTGGTCTGACTCGCCACATGGTGCGCTCCTCTATCGAACCATCAGGATTTTTGGAGCAGGCTCGCCCGCCCCTGGAACTGGGTTCCCCTTCCGGAAACCGCTACAAGCACATCCCTGTGCGCTTCTCTCCGGCCATCCATGGCCTCCGAAATTTCCGGAAGGGGAACCCAGCCCCAGGGGCTACATTTTACTTAGCCGTGATCTTCTTCACTGCAGCTTCGAAACGCTCTAATGCTTCCTCAATATCCGTTTCCGGAATGATCAGCGAAGGCGCCAGCCGCACCACATTGGCTCCGGCCACCAGGACCATCACGCCCTCATCCAGGCCGGCGTTCAGGAAGTCTTTGGCCTTGCCCTGCCATTGTTCGGTCAGCACACAACCCAAGAGTAGACCAGCACCGCGAACTTCGGAGAACACGCCGTAGCGTTCACCGATGTCCATCATGCCTTTACGCAGTTTTTCGGAGCGGGCTTTGACGCCCTTGAGGATTTCCGGCTGGCTGACGGTGTCGATGACTTTCTGGGCCACGGCGCAGGCCAGCGCGTTACCGCCGTAGGTGCTGCCGTGGGTGCCTACGCCCAGGCTGGCCGCGACTTTGGCGGTAGTGAGCATGGCGGCAACGGGGAAGCCGCCGCCCAGGCCTTTGGCGCTGGAGAGGATGTCTGGCGTTACGTCGTACATTTCGTAGGCGTACAGGTAGCCGGTGCGGCCTACGCCACTTTGGACTTCGTCGAAGACCAGCAGGGCGTTGTGTTCGTCGCAGAGCTCTCGCAGCCCTTGCAGGAATTCGGGATCTGCCGGCATAACGCCGCCTTCACCCTGGACGGGCTCGACCACGACAGCGCAGGTCTTCTCTTTGGAGATCAGCGCTTTCACTGAGTCCAGGTTATTGAATTCGGCGTGATGGATGCCGCCGGGGGCCGGTTCAAAGCCTTCCAGGTATTTGGGCTGGCCACCCACACTGACGGTGAACAGGGTGCGGCCGTGGAAGGAATTCTTGAACGAAATGATCTCGTGTTTTTCCGGACCGTAGTGTTCCCAGGCGTAGCGACGGGCCAGTTTGAAGGCAGCTTCGTTGGCTTCAGCGCCGGAGTTTGCAAAGAACACCCGTTCAGCGAAGGTGAGGTCGCACAGGGTTTTGGCCAGCCGCAGGGCGGGCTCGTTGGTCATGACGTTCGACAGGTGCCAGATTTTTTCTGACTGTTCCTGTAACGCACCCAATAGTCCCGGATGGGCGTGGCCCAGGCTGGTGACGGCAATACCGCCCTGCAGATCCACGAACTCTCGGCCTTCCTGATCCCACACGCGGGAGCCTTCGCCTCGCACCGGGATAATGGTTCCGGGGGCGTAGTTGGGCACCATGACTTCATCAAAAAGTTCGCGGGAGACAGGTTCTCTGTTCATGGATCTCTCTCTGAGTGGATGAATTCCTCCCCATAATACGCCACTCAGGGCATAAGAACAGCCGGTTGTGTTATAGCATGTAACTCGATGATGCGATGGTGGTTTCGATCTTTCCCCAGGAGCGCTTTAATGAGCAGCTTGTAGGAATCCAGATCAAAGGTGACCGGGTCTTCCCCGGGCTGATAGTCGTGCAGATCGGCCTCGGTGTGCTGGTCGCTGCGCAGCGTTTCTAAATGGATCCAGTTCCAGATGATCAGCCAGTCCGTGCGTCCGTTATCCGGATTTTCTTCGGCCAGGGCGACTGGGCCAGGCCAGGGCCAGGTTTTCAGACGCAGGTTATGAAAGGCGATCTGCATGCGCAGATTGAAACGGGTGACGTCTTCCGCGCCTTCACAGGCACCTTTGCACCGCCCCAGGGATCGTTGAAAGCATGGTCCCGGGGTTGCCGGCTCCAGTCCCAGGAGTTTTCCGCACAGGTCGTTTTCGCTGGCGATGCCCCGCAACGCACTTAACGCGTCCCGCTTGCTGCGAAACAGGCCGAAGTAATCTCCCAGCCGGTCCGGCGTGATGGTTCTGGCCAACTCGGCATTCAGGTAGCCGGAGTTGTCCGGGTGCAGGGCGATGCTGACCAGACTTTTCGCCGCCCGTGAGCGACGGTTGTACAGCGGGCTCAGGGTCTTTATCTGTTTGAGCTCCAGCAACAGGGCACCTAGCTCTCCGGCAGTTTCGGTGTACTCCACCCGGCGCAGGCTTTCGGACAGCCGGATTCCACGGCTGCTCTGATGATCACCAGAAAAATGCGAGGCCACCCGCTGGCGAATATTGGTGCTTTTGCCCACATACAGCAGCACATCGTTATCACCGTAAAACCGGTACACACCGGGCCCCGCAGGCAAGTCAGCGAGCATTTCCGCGGGTACGTTGGAGGGTGTACTGGGGCGCTGGAGCAGGCGGTTGATGGTGGCACCAACGGTGTCTTCGCCCTGCTCAAGCAAGGTGTGTTCAAAGAACGCCAGCATGGCAGTGACATCGCCCATGGCCCGGTGGCGCTCAACAGCGGGTAATCCGTGCCGGGCGATCAGCGCATCCATGTTATGGCGTTCGGCCTCCGGATAGAGCGCCCGGGAAAGTCGAACAGTGCAAAGCACCCGGGCACTGAACAGTCGCCCCAATCTGCGGAATTCACTCTTGATAAAACCGTAATCAAAGCGTGCGTTGTGGGCGACAAAAATACACCCGTCCAGGTGCCGCTCCAGCTCGTCGGCAATGGTCTCAAAACGAGGGGCACTCGCCACCATGGCATTGGAGATACCCGTCAGTCGTTCGATGAACCCGGAGATCCGGGCTTCCGGGTTCAGGAGCGTTTGCCATTCCCCCACAACAGCCCCGTTACGCCAGAAGCGGATACCAATTTCGGTAATCCGATCCCGCTGGGCATTGCCACCGGTGGTTTCAATATCGACGAAGGCAAACGTAGGTTCAGATAGCATCTCGTGTTTGAAAGTCATCTTGCCCATTACGACCAAAGTACTCCTCCGGATGCCACCATGACTGAATCGAAGGCCTATAGACATTCGTCTAAATAATCACCGATTCTGTTTGAATTGTCATAGATTCGTAACTACTTTGTCTGTGGGTCCAACAACAATAAACGTGTGGAGACAACAACAATGCAAAGCAACAAATTAAGAATGGCAATTCGTGCGACGGCGGCCGCAACGGTTCTTGGCATGGCGAGCCAGGCTGGCGCTGTCAGCTTCAGTGCGGGAGATTACGATGTCAATGTTTACGGCTACGCTCGTCTGAACGCCTCCTACGACGTGGACAGCGACCAGTCGCTGAGTACACGTTCTGGTTCGTACGACGGCTTGGCTGGCAATGACGACGCCGCTGATGGCCACTTCGGAGCTGATGCCGTCCAGAGTCGTCTCGGCTTTAAAACCACTTCTCCCGAGGGTCTCAACGTTACCGTTGAAGGCGACTTCCGTCCGGGCAACCTGCGCCTTCGTCACGCGTTCGGCGAGTATAATGGTGTTTTGATGGGCCAGACCTGGTCGAACTTCACCAGCTTCGTTGGCAACACCTCTACTCTGGACTTCGATTCATTGCCGGGCCTTGCCGGCCTTCAAGGCCGAGTTGCGCAGGCTCGCTACACCACTGGTCCTCTGTCTTTCTCACTGGAGGAATACAGTGCTAATATCGTCGCGAACGGCGTCGATGACGACGGAGACCCAATCCTAGACTCCGATGGCACCAAAAAGGGCATGCCGGCGCTCACGGCACGAATTGAGGATTCTGCTGGCGGACTTTCCTACTCAGCCGCAGTCCTGGCCCAACAGGTAGGTTATGATGACGGAGATGATGACGAGAACGCTTTTGGGTTTGCGACCTTCGTTGCTGCCAAAATGGCTCTCACTGACATGATCACCGTTCAAGGCACAATGTCTTACACCAATGGTGCAAACTCCTATCTGTACCGCTCTGGCGACAATTTTGGGGCGGCAAGTGCCTACGTTGACGGGAGCGGTGACGTTGAAACCCTCGCCGGTTACGGTGGCTCCATTGGAGCGGGCATTAACTTGGGCGGTGGTCGCTCAGTAAACATTGGCTACGGCCTAGTTACTGTAGACTGGGATGACGCGGAAGATGACGGCCTACTTGTCGATGGAGAGAGCGAAACCAACCAAGCGATCATGGCCAACTACAAGTGGACTCCACTCAAGAACGTCATGATGGGCGTCGAGTATCAGTTCCTGAAGCGTGAAAACGTCGACGGCACCGATGGTGATGCAAGTCGCCTGCTCTTCGCAGCACAGTACAACTTCTGATCCTTCCTATCAGAAGTTAACTCAGAATTACCCCGGCTTCGGCCGGGGTTTTTCGTTCCAGGATGGTGCGCCGGCACCATTCCTGCTCAGCTCTCACCTTCCAGCTTCAAAGCCAATTATTCCTTACTTAACATTTTCATAGACTTACCTTCAGTCAAAAGATTTGGCATGACCAATGCAAAAGCCTTGATACGCTGGCGACAGCGAACTCGCATTCCTATCGCAACGACGTGAGGTAACGCCATGAAACTCGCCAAAGACCAAAACCTGTTGTTTGAACTGACCCAACCTGCGGAAGCCTGGGCCATGCAGGATCTGCACGATTATTTCGACTGGATGTTCTTTGCCAACTGATCAGAAAGGCGGCCGGTTGGCCCCCGGGGACAGCCGGCTCTCCGATTAGCTGCCCGCCCGTAACCGTGTTCGAACGCCTCGGGTAGCCATAACCGCCAGCACCTCCATCAGGGATAACAGGCCCCGGTCGTGCTGTTTTGGAGTCCTGCCACGGGCAATTCTTCCGATCTGACGGGTGTACCAACTGACCTCCATCAGAGCCATATCGTCGATCATTCGAAGGCCGGTTTTAATAGGCTTGACCGCACTGGTAACCGGATCGCCCGCCATAATACGAGTCGGCAGATCAGGTTCCACAACCAAGGGCCTTGCCAGCCCCACCAGGTCCGTGGCACCAGAATCGATGGCCTGTGCCATCCCCCGCTCTGTGCGGAACCCGCCCGTGACCATCAAGGGTACGTCCGTCAATTCACGGACTTTTTCAGCAAACTTCAGGAAGTAGGCCTCCCGTGCCAGGGTACTGGCTTTCACCTCCTCGCTTCCCGCACCTTTCGCCATGGCGGGGTTTTCATAATTTCCTCCTGAGATTTCCACCAGATCAATGCCCTCTGCCACCAGCGCCTTGATCACAGCCAGAGACTCATCCTCAGTGAAGCCCCCGCGCTGAAAATCTGCCGAATTCAGTTTGATGCCAACATTAAATCCCCGACCACAAGCCTTGCGGATTTCTCGATACACAGACAGTACAAAGCGCCGCCGATTCGCCGCAGAACCACCCCACTCGTCAGTGCGTTGATTGTGATGGGGAGACAAAAACTGGCTAACCAGATACCCATGGGCTCCGTGAATCTGTACACCATCAAATCCCGCCTTTTTGGCGACGGCTGCGGCCTGCGCAAAGCGACGAATAATGTCATCAATCTCCGGCCCCGTGAGCGCACGCGGGGTTGCGAACATCCCCCGCAGGTCCTTCTTGAAGGGAACCGCGCTTGGAGACACCGGGTCTCTATTAAGCATCTTGGGGCTTTGCTTGCCTGGATGATTGAGCTGCATCCAGATCTGTTTCCCGCCACCCTGCCCGGCCCTGGCCCAGGATTTGAGAAGATCCAGATCGGCCTCATCCTCAACCACGACGTTTTGCGGCTCCCCGATGTGCCTCCGGTCAATCATTACGTTGCCAGTGATCGACAGCCCGGCACCCCCGTCTGCCCAGGCTCTGTACAGGGTGATCAATTCTTTAGTCGGATGATTATCAATGCTTCCCAGCGTTTCGCTCATTGCGGACTTGGCAAAGCGATTGGGGATAACCGATCCATTCGGCAGCGTGAATGGCCTGGAAAGCAGTTCTGAGGGAGTCATGGGAGCCTCGTATCACAGTCGTTTGTTGTGACACTGATGGTGGGTGGCTCATAACGTGCAGACATTGGCCAAGCTGACCAGGCCCGAGCGGAAGACTGGTCGCACTGCAACGACACCGTCGCAGTGCGACCAACAAGGCTACATCACAGCAGCAGGGTCCGAATATCCCCGAGCAGCTGCGTCAGCAGGTTGGTAAACCGGGCAGCATCCGCTCCGTTCACCGCGCGGTGGTCGTAAGACAGCGACAGCGGCAGCATCAACCGCGGCTGGAACTCCTTGCCGTCCCACACCGGTTTCATGGAGGCTTTGGACACACCCAGGATCGCCACTTCCGGCGTATTCACGATCGGCGTGAACGCTGTGCCGCCAATGCCGCCCAGGCTGGTGATGGTAAAGCAGGCACCCTGCATTTCTGCCGGCTTCAGCTGCTTGTCCCTCGCCTTCTGGGCCAACTCGGCGCTTTCGGCCGCCAGTTCCCACAGGCCCTTCTGGTCTACATCCCGGATCACCGGCACCATAAGGCCGTGTGGTGTATCCACCGCAATGCCGATGTGGATGTACTTCTTGCGCACCACCTCTTTGCGTTCCATGTCCAGAGACACGTTGAACTGAGGCAGTTCCGCCAGCGCGGCAGCGCAGGCCTTGAGCAGGAACGGCAGCGGGGTCATCTTCACGCCACGCTTTTCGCCGGCTGCTTTCTGGGCCTTGCGGAAGTCTTCCATTTCGGTGATATCGGCATCGTCGAACTGGGTCACGTGAGGCACGTTCAGCCAGCTGCGCTGCATGTTGGTGGCGGTGGCCGCCATCATGCGAGACATACCTTCACGCTCGATCTCACCGAACTGGCTGAAGTCCGGCAGCTTCACGCCCGGAATGCCAGAGCCAGTGGCTACGCCACTGCCCTGCTGGGCCTGCTGCAACTGGCTCTTCACGTAGGCGTGCACATCGTCTTTCACGATCCGGCCTTTTGGGCCTGAACCTTTCACGCGCGTGAGGTCTGCCCCCAGTTCCCGGGCCAGTTTACGCACGGCCGGACCGGCGTGCACCTTGGTGCCAGGTGACGGTGGCTCGTAGGTAGAGCCCTGCGGCTGAGGCTCGGATTCCTGTTTGCCCTGGGGTTTCTCCGGTTTGCTTTCCTGGCTGTCTGCCTGTGCGCTGTCACCGGAATCTGCCGATTCGTCCTCGTCGTCACCATCGTCTTCGATGGTCATTTCCAGGAGGTCTGAACCTTCGGAGAGCTTGTCGCCTTCCTTCACCAGAATCTTGCCGATCTTGCCCGCGTAGGGCGATGGAATTTCCATGGTGGCCTTGTCGGACTCCACTGTTACCAGCGGGTCTTCCTCACCAACCGTATCGCCTTCAGCCACGTTGATTTCAATCACCGGCACATCTTCAAAGCCATCCAGCGACGGCACTTTCACCACTTCGGTGCGAGAGCCACCAGACTTCTTCTTTTTCGGAGCCGGCTTGGCGTCTTCCGATCTGGCCTCAGATGGCGCCTCGGATTTTTCCTCGGTCTGTTCCGACTTATCATCCGCGGCATCGTCCGAGCCCCCAGCATCACCGCTGGCGGCCAGCATGCCGATCACGTCGCCCTCTTTCACCTTGTCACCCACCTTGACGGTGATTTTGGTGATCTTGCCGGCGGCGGGGGCCGGCAGTTCTACCGAGGCTTTGTCGGATTCCACGGTCAGAATCGGATCTTCTTCCTCTACCGAATCCCCTTCACTGACGATGATTTCGATGATCTCGACTTCATCAGCACCGCCGAGATCGGGAACCTTGATTTCCTGTTCACTCATGGCGGTCTCCTTAGCTCAGCACCGGGTTCGGTTTGTTGCGATCGATTCCGTACTTGCGCATGGCTTCGAGAACCTGCTCCTGTTTGATCTCACCATCTTTAGCCAGGGCGGCCAGTGCAGTCACCGCCACATAGTAACGATCCACCTCGAAGAAGTTACGGAGCTTCTCGCGGGTATCGCTGCGGCCGAAACCGTCGGTGCCCAGGGTCATGTAGGTTTTCGGGATGAATGCCCGCAACTGCTCGGAGTGCAGTTTGATGTAGTCGGTAGACGACACCACAGGGCCCTGAGCCTTTTCCAGGCACTGCGTGACGTAGGCCTTGCGCGGCTTGTCATCCGGGTGCAGGTGGTTCCAGCGCTCCACATGCTGGCCATCACGGGCCAGTTCGTTGAAGCTGGTGACACTCCAGACATCCGAGGCCACACCCCAGTCGTCCTTCAGCATCTGCGCCGCGGCACGGACCTCGTTCATGATCGCGCCGGAGCCCAGCAGCTGAACCCGCGGGCTCTTCTTGCGGCCCTTGGTTTCCACCGACTCGAACTTGTACATGCCCTTAATGATGCCGTCTTCAGAGTCTTTCGGCATCGCCGGCTGTTCGTAGTTCTCGTTTTCGATAGTCAGGTAGTAGAAGACGTTCTGGTTATCTTCAAACATCTCCTTCATACCATGACGGATCACCACGGCCATCTCGTAGCCGTAAGCCGGGTCATAAGCCTTACAGTTGGGAATGGTGTTGGCCAGAATATGGCTGTGGCCGTCCTGGTGCTGCAAGCCCTCACCGTTCAGAGTAGTCCGGCCGGCAGTGCCGCCGATCAGGAAGCCGCGGGCCTGCATGTCGCCCGAGGCCCAGGCCAGGTCTCCTACCCGCTGGAAGCCGAACATGGAGTAGAACACGTAGAACGGAATCAGCGGGAAACTGTTGGTACTGTATGACGTAGCCGCCGCCATCCAGGTGGACATGGCACCGTCTTCATTGATGCCTTCCTGCAGGATCTGCCCCTTCTTGTCTTCCCGGTAGTACATGATCTGGTCACGATCCTGAGGCACGTACTTCTGGCCTTCCGCCGTGTAGATACCCAACTGACGGAACATGCCTTCCATACCGAAAGTACGGGCTTCGTCCGGCACGATAGGCACGACGCGCTTGCCGATGCGCTTGTCTTTGACCAGGGCACTCAGAATGCGGACAAAGGCCATGGTAGTAGAGATCTCACGGCCGTCAGACCCTTCCAGCACCTGCTTGAAGATATCCAGTTCGGGAATCTGCAGCGGCTGGCAATCCTTGTTGCGCTTGGGATAGAAACCACCCAGCTCCTGCCGGCGCTTCTTCATATAGACCAGCTCCGGGCTGTCCGGCGCCGGACGGTAATAAGGTACGTCTTCCAGTTCTTCGTCTTTCAGCGGCACACCGAAACGATCCCGGAACGCTTTCAGGGTATCGATGTCCAGCTTCTTCAAAGAGTGCGCGGTGTTCTGGGCTTCACCCGCCGCACCAAAACCATAACCCTTGATGGTGTGAGCCAGAATGACCGTCGGCTTGCCGTTGGCCTGGTTCACGGCCTTGTGATAAGCCGCGTAGACCTTGTAAGGGTCGTGGCCGCCGCGGTTCAGTTTGCTGATATCCTCGTCCGACAGATTTTCCGCCAGCTTGGCCAGCTCCGGATGCTTGCCGAAGAATTCCTTGCGGGTATAGGCCGGGCCCTTGAACGTCAGGTTCTGAAGTTCGCCATCGCACAGCTCGTCCATCGCCCGCTGCATCACGCCGTCTTCGTCTTTCTCGAACAGCGGATCCCACATGCGGCCCCAGACCACCTTGATGACGTTCCAGCCAGCGCCACGGAATACACCTTCCAGCTCCTGTACGATCTTGCCGTTACCCCGCACCGGGCCATCCAGGCGCTGCAGGTTGCAGTTGACCACCCAGATCAGGTTATCCAGTTTCTCGCGGCCCGCCTTGGAGATGGAGCCCAGGGTTTCCGGCTCGTCGCACTCGCCGTCACCGACAAACGCCCACACTTTGCGGCCGTCCATGTCGATCAGCTCGCGACTGTGCAGGTACTTCATGACGTGGGCCTGGTAGATGGACTGAATTGGACCAAGCCCCATGGATACCGTCGGGAACTGCCAGTAATCCGGCATCAGCCAGGGGTGTGGATAAGAAGACAGACCTTCGCCATCGACTTCTTCGCGATACTTGTCCAGCTGCTCTTCGCTGAAGCGACCTTCCAGGAAGGAACGGGCATAGATGCCCGGCGACGCGTGGCCCTGGAAATACACCAGGTCTGAAGCACGGTCCTCACCACCGCCATGAAAGAAATAGTTGAAGCCCACATCGTACAGAGTGGCTGCTGAGGAGAAAGTGGAAATGTGGCCACCAAGGTCACCCGGGCGCTTGTTGGCGCGCACCACCATGGCCATGGCGTTCCATCGAATCAGCGAGCGAATGCGACGTTCCATGAACAGATCGCCCGGCATGCGAGATTCCTGGGTCACAGGTATGCTGTTACGGAATGGCGTGGTTATGGAATAAGGCAGTTCGGTGCCATCGCGGCTGGCTCGCTCGGAAAGCCGTTCAAGAATGTATTTGGCCCGGTCTACGCCTTCGTTCTCGATCAGAGATTCCAGCGCATCCAGCCATTCACTGGTTTCAATGGGATCATCATCCTGGTACATCAAACCCTCCCCTTGGCATCAAAAGGTGCAACGCCGGCCACGATCAGCGGCCAAAGACGGTGCGAAGTCGATAAGCTGCGATGGTATGCAGTATTTTTTGTGGAAACGTCAGCTTGAAAGAAAGGCTGAGCTGCGTGATTGACCTCTCTCAAGCATAGAACAGCTTTCTCATTTTTCCTGCCGCGCGAACGGTTATCGGTATGGCTTTTGGCACGGACCGATTGCGCGGAAAACGGTTCTGCCAGCCCTGACTATCCAGCAGAAGCAAAACTTTCGTTCTTTTACTACAAAATGGCACTAAGAAACAAACAAACACCTGTTTGAATGACAGATACCCGCCATTTATTTAGATTACTTACGCAATAATGGCGATATTCCGATCACGAAACAACCGATCTCCGACCAAGGTCGAACCCCCTCCCAGCGCCCATTTACATCAACACACTAAGCATAATCTGAAACTGTCGTTCACGACTTTTCGCATCCTTTAGCGACAAATAGGCGCTGATACCGACTGAACGACCGAAAACCCTCGCCCGGACCTCCGTTTTATTAATTAGACCTGAAAATAAATTATGATTTATGTATACTTGCCTGCCCGTTTTTTAACCAGTGAAGGAGGCACACCTCCTTTTGTCTTTGGCTCACAACAGAGGGCGATCCATGAACTCCATCGTCACCTTTCCGAACCGAATACCGGTTCAGGAATTCGAGGAGCGCCGGTTCAAGGTTTTTACCGACCGCCAGCTCGACAAGATTGAGGCGATCCAGAATCTCCCCGAGGAAACCCTGTTTGAAATGAAAGTGGTGGCCAGCGTGCTGCCCTTCCGGGTTAACGAATATGTGATCAACGAACTGATCAACTGGGACAAGGTGCCCAACGACCCGATCTATCAACTGGTCTTTCCACAGAAAGGCATGCTCAAGGACGAACACTACGAGCGCATGGCGCAACTGCACCGGGAAGGCGCCGACAAGAAAGACATCCAGGCCGCTGCCAAGGAAATCCGCGACGCACTGAACCCGCACCCGGCCGGGCAGATGGAAATGAACATGCCGGAACTGGACGGAGAGGTGCTGGACGGCGTGCAGCACAAGTACCGCGAAACCGTGCTGTTCTTCCCGTCCCAGGGCCAGACCTGCCACAGCTACTGCACCTTCTGTTTCCGCTGGGCGCAGTTTGTTGGCGATAAAGACCTGAAAATGGCCAGTACCGATGCCGAAAAGCTGCACGGCTACCTGCAGGAGCACACCGAAGTGACCGACCTGCTTGTCACCGGTGGCGACCCGATGGTGATGAAAACCAAGAACCTGGTGCAGTACCTGGAACCCCTGTTGCAACCGGAGTTCGACCACATCCAGACCATCCGCATCGGCACCAAGGCCCTGACCTTCTGGCCCTATCGCTTCGTGACCGACAAGGACGCCGACGAACTGATCGAGCTGTTCGCCAAGCTGGTTGATGGTGGCAAACACGTGGCCATCATGGCCCATTACAACCACTGGCAGGAGATCACCACCGACATCGCGGAAGAGGCCATCCGCCGCATTCGCGCCACTGGTGCCGAGATCCGCGCCCAGGGCCCGCTGATCAAGCATGTGAACGACGATGCCGATGCCTGGGCCAAGCTGTGGAAGAAAGAAGTGAAGCTGGGCATCATCCCCTACTACATGTTCGTAGAGCGGGACACCGGTGCCAAGAACTACTTCGAGGTGCCCCTGGCCGAGGCTTACCACATCTATCGTGAGGCCATGAAGCAAGTCAGCGGCCTGGCCCGGACCGCCCGCGGCCCCAGCATGAGCGCCGGCCCCGGCAAAGTGGAGATCCAGGGCATCACCGAAATCAACGGCGAGAAGGTCTTCGTACTGCGCTTCCTGCAAGGCCGAAACCCGGATTGGGTGCAGCGACCGTTCTTCGCCAAATACAGCGAAACGGCCACCTGGCTGCATGAGCTCGAGCCCGCCTTCGGAGAAGAGAAGTTCTTCTTTGAGGATGAGTTTGAAGAAATGAAGAACGGCAACGCCTGAGGCGTTGACTTAAGATCAGGCCCGTCCCCGTGACGGGCCTCCTTACCGTCCCTTCTTAGGCACAAACCCCGCCGGCTTTTCCCGAATCCATCCAACAAACACCCTCACCTCCTCGAGCTCCAGCAGCTTTTCCCTCGAGTTGTAATTCAGCCCCAGCTCATACTCTGAACACGCCCTGTGAATCGCGTTATGGCACGGGCGACAGACCCAAAGCGTACGGGTGATCAACTCTTCCCTGGAAAACAGTTTCTGAAAGCGCTTCTTGCGATGCAGATGCCTGGGTATCAGGTGATGCCTTGTGAGCTTTGCCACCGGGCGTTCGCAAAGCTCACAATGGTCGGGCTGGGGAGGGAGTTTCAGCATCGTGGAGAGATAATTGAGCCAGTCAGCGATGCTACCGACCGGCTCACCGTCCAACCGGCTCAGTGCATCAGGGTATACAGCTTCCTACGATACGTGCGCACATCCGGATTGTTGTTGCCCAGTTTCTCAAACAGCTCCACCAATGTGGTTTTGGCTACGCCGTCCTTGTAGGTGCTATCGGCCTGCATCAGCCGGATCAGCAAATCCATGGCTTCCGCGTTTTTATCCTGCAAAACCATGTGCAGGGACAACTGATGCAGGGCCTCAGGATCTTTCGGGTTGGCCTCAAGTTTTGCCTCCAACTCCGCCTGCGCGGGCAGTTCACCCGACTGCTTGAGGAACTTCACCCTCGCCGCCAGCTGTTTGGCTTTATGCTGCATTTTTTCTTCCGGCGGCAGGCTGTTGAGCACCTGCTCCGCGGTATCCAGATCGCCCTGCTCGGCCTTCAACTGGGCCAGATCAATCAGCACATCCAGGTTTTCCGGGTCTTTCTGGTTCAGCTCCGTGAGGATGGCCAGGGCTCCGTCCACATCACCGGCTTCCCAAAGAGCGTGGGCTTTCTCGTAAGGATCTTCCGCCGGGGCTTCGATGTGCTTTTCCAGAATCTTGCGGATTTCGCTCTCGGGCAAGGCGCCATTAAAACCATCCACAGCCTGACCATTCTTCACCAGAATGATGGTCGGCAGACTGCGCACCCCCAGGGAGGCCGTCAGTTCCTGCTGTTCGTCGGCATTCACCTTGGCCAGCTGAAAGTTACCCTGATATTCCTCCGCCAGCTTTTGCAGAGTCGGCATCAGCTGTTTGCAGGGCGCGCACCACTCCGCCCATACATCCACCAGAATCGGCGTGGTAGCAGAGGCTTCCATCACTTTCTGCTGAAAGTTGTCGGCGGTGGCATCAAAGATATGCGGCGAATTGCTCATATGTCGGGAACCTGAACCAGAATGAATGAAATTGTCTGAAGATATGGAGCCAACGGCGGAAAAATCAAGCCAGCTTGAAAACCCGGCTTTTGTCGTTACATAGGTCTTTAACCACTCACGCCTTGAGAGCAATCCGGTATGAATGACGAGAACCGCAAAGACTCCCTGGAAGAATTTGAAGAAGACGTGACCGAATACATCGGCAAAGACGAAAACAGCAAGAGCCTGGCGCTGCCACAGCAGGTTATGCCGCAGCGCATGTATATTCTGCCGGTCTCCAACCGGCCGTTCTTTCCTGCTCAGGTGCAGCCGGTCATGGTCAACCAGGACCCCTGGCAGGAAACCCTGAAGCGGGTTGGTGAAACCGATCACCGGGTTCTGGGCATCTGTTTTGTCGAGAATCCAGAGGCCGAAAACGGCATTCCCGAGAGTGAAGACCTTGAGACCATGGGCTGCGCCGTACGCGTGCATCAAGCCCAGAACGAGAGCGGCAAGGTTCAGTTCATCGCCCAGGGTCTGCAACGGTTCAGAATTGTCCAGTGGCTTCGCCGTCGCCCACCCTATCTGGTGGAAGTCGAATACCCACAGGAGCCCGAAGAACCGGCCGACGAACTCAAGGCTTACACCCTGGCCATCATCAGCGCCATCAAGGAACTGCTGCGCACCAACCCGCTTTATGGCGAAGAAGTGAAGCAATACCTGTCACGCTTCGGGCCCGATGACAGCTCTCCCCTTGCGGACTTCGGTGCATCCATGACCAGCGCTCCGGGTCGCGAACTTCAGGATGTTCTCGATACCGTACCCCTGCTCCGGCGCATGGAAAAAGTACTGCTGCTGATGCGCAAGGAGCAGGAGGTCGCCCGCCTGCAATCCGAGATCAACGAAGAAGTAAACGAGAAGGTGCAGAAGCACCAGCGGGAGTTTTTCCTGCGAGAGCAGTTGAAAGTGATCCAGCGGGAGCTGGGCATTGCGAAGGATGACAAAACCGCGGACGTGGAACGCTTCGAAGAGCGAATGGCCAAACTGAATCCGCCGGAAGCCGTGCAGGAGCGATTCAAGGATGAAATCCAGAAACTGCAGGTGCTGGAACAGGGCTCACCGGAATACGGGGTAACCCGCAACTATCTGGACTGGATTACCCAGGTGCCCTGGGGCGTGCATTCACAGGATCATTTTGATCTGGCCGAGGCCCGCAAGATTCTGGACCGGGACCATGACGGCCTGGACGATGTAAAGGACCGCATCATTGAATTTCTGGCTGAAGGCACGTTCAAGGGCGAAGTGAGCGGCTCCATACTGCTGCTGGTCGGCCCGCCCGGGGTCGGTAAAACCTCTATCGGCCATTCGGTGGCGGATGCCCTGGGCCGGGAGTTCTACCGTTTCAGCGTGGGCGGCATGCGGGATGAAGCCGAAATCAAGGGACACCGTCGCACCTACATCGGCGCCATGCCCGGAAAGTTCGTACAGGCCCTGAAAGACAGCAAAGTAGCCAACCCGGTGATCATGCTGGACGAGATCGACAAGATCGGCAGCTCTTACCAGGGTGACCCGGCCTCAGCCTTGCTGGAAACCCTGGACCCGGAACAGAACAGGGAGTTCCTGGATCACTACCTGGATGTGCGCATGGACCTCTCGAAAGTGCTCTTCATCTGCACCGCCAACCAGTTGGACACGATCCCCCGGCCGCTGCTGGACCGGATGGACGTGATCCGCCTGTCCGGCTACATCGGCGAAGAAAAACTGGCCATTGCCAAACATTACCTGGTACCTCGCCTGCTCAAGCGGGCGGGCCTGCTGAAGAAGCAGCTGAACATCAGCGACGCTGCCATTCGCCAGGTGATTGAGGGCTACGCCCGGGAAGCCGGCGTGCGGAATCTGGAGAAGCTGCTGCACAAGATTGTCCGCAAGGGCATCGTGCGCCTGCTGGAAAACCCGGATGACCCGGTTCGAGTGGGTGTTGGCGATCTGACCGACTATCTCGGCCAGCCGGCATTCAAGAAAGAGAAATCCCTGAAAGGCACCGGCGTGGTGACGGGCCTGGCCTGGACCGCCATGGGCGGCGCCACTCTCAGCATTGAGGCCTCACGCATTCACAGCAGCCAGCGGGGCTTCAAGCTCACCGGACAACTGGGAGATGTGATGAAGGAATCGGCCGAGATCGCCTACAGCTTCGTGTCCTCGAACCTCAAGCGGTTCAAGGGTGACCCGACTTTCTTCGACAAATCCTTTGTCCACCTGCACGTGCCCGAGGGCGCAACGCCAAAAGACGGGCCGAGCGCCGGCATCACCATGGCCACCGCCCTGTTGTCCATTGCCCGCAAGGAAGCACCGCAACAGAACCTGGCCATGACCGGGGAACTGACGTTAACCGGGCAGGTCTTGCCGGTGGGAGGCATTCGGGAAAAGGTGATTGCCGCACGCCGACAGAAAATCAACAACCTGATCCTGCCGGAAGCGAACCGCGGGGATTACGAGGAACTTCCCGATTACCTGAAAGAAGGTATCTCGGTGAACTTTGCCAAACACTACAACGATGTGTTTCAGGTGTGTTTTGGCAACAAGCCGAAGCAAGGCTCCAGCGTTCATTAAGGGAAGTTCGGGCCAGCCTCGCTCGGGGCTGGCCTCAAAGCCAAGTCAGGCTTTTTCTTTCCAGCCGTCGTCTTTCAGTACCGAGCCAACGGTCAGAACCGGTGACGCATCGATATCATCGGCATCCATCATATTCGCCACGCGCTGCAACGACGCCAGAATCATGGTTTGTTCCCACTCGGCAAGGCTCTGGAACTTCTGGATGAAGTCCTCCTGCAGGGGGTTGGGCGCGCGAGCCAGAATCTCAGCACCTTCCTCCGTGAGATGGGCGTGAACCTTGCGCTTGTCTCTCGTGCTGCGAACCCGGTACACCAGTTTGCGATGCTCCAGTCTGTCGAGAATGGTCGTCACCGTGGCCTGGCTGAGACTCACGTTCTCGGCAATCGTGCCGATCGTAACCTCACCCATATCCCGGATAGTGCGCATGATCAGCAACTGGGGGCCGGTAAGCCCGGCGTGCTTGCTGAGTCGCTTGGAATGAAGATCCGTGGCCCGGATTACCCGGCGCAATGCCACCAAAACCTGCTCATAGCTGTTCACATCCGTCCCCCGGAAGAGATTTCTGACCATTATTTATACCACTAATTATTAGAGGTCTTCGCACCAAGGATTGCAAGTGTGCAGTTTTACTAGCTTGCTTTCTTGTTGGCATTCCCCCTTTCGGTGGGCAATGCAGCATTATTTCTGCCAGCCACTATGCTAAGGTCAGCAATCGCTTCAATTCACTGACTGATGGATCTGGTTAATGATCAGGTATTACCTCATGTTCGCCCTCGTGCTCACTTTTGCCGGCCAGGCGTTTGCCCAGCAACAACAGCTCGGCCCGGAAGAGGAACTGACCGCGGAAGACCTGGAGGAAAGCACACGCACCCTGGAAAAACCCATGTACACGCCGTTCGTGGAACTCTATCTGCTGGAGGAAACCAAGGCGTTGCGCCAGGAGATGCAAAACACCCGGGCCGAACTGATCGAGAAAGTGGTAGACAAGGAACTGTCTGTGGCCGACAAAACCATGTCCTACGCCACCGACACGGTGACTTACTTTTTCTACCTGATCGCCGGCGCCACTTCCATTCTGGTTGTCATTGGCTGGAACTCCATCCGCGACATGCGCAACCAGCTGACCAGCCTGGCCGAGAAACGTGTGAACGAACTGGTGGTGGAATACGAACAGCGCCTGAAGGCCATTGAAGAACAACTGCAGCAGAAGTCCGAGATCATCCATCAGAACCAGGCCGAGATTGAGCGCACCAACGAAGTGCACGCGCTCTGGTTGAAGGCAAGCCAGGAAACCTCGCAGCAGAACAAGATCGCCGCCTACGACCAGATTCTGGACCTGCGCCCGGACGATGTTGAGGCATTGAGCTATAAAGCCGACGCCGTACTCGAAATGCAAGAGCCCCTCTGGGCCATCAGCTTGTGCCAGCGCGCACTGAAACTGGCACCAGACAATGGCCACGCACACTACCAGTTGGCGTGCGCCTATGCCGAGATTGGCCGCTGGGAAGATGCCGTCAGCAATCTGGAAAAAGCCATTGAGATCTCGGAAGCCTATCGGGACGACGCATCGGTTGACCCGAGCTTCGAACACCTGCACGATCACGAAAGTTTCAGGAATCTTGTCTTTCAAAATAAGGACGACAGCACGGACGCGTGACACTGCTCAGGACGGCATGGCGCTTGCTAATTCTTTCCCGATAGCTGCGCCGTGTTCCAGAGCAGACACCCTGGCCTGATTTGCTTGACAAGCAACAGACTGTGGTGTTTGTTTAAGTCTCTGAGAACATAAGAATAACCCTGACACAAACAGGAAAAACACGATGAAAACCTCCGTAAAGAAACTCGCTACCGCTGTAGGCGCGTCCGTTGCTCTGATGGCTGCCGGCCAGGCCGCCGCTGAAATCA
Source organism: Marinobacter sp. RI1 (assembly GCF_041155085.1). NCBI lineage: Bacteria > Pseudomonadati > Pseudomonadota > Gammaproteobacteria > Pseudomonadales > Marinobacteraceae > Marinobacter > Marinobacter sp. RI1. Next base: position 1,270,314 of record NZ_AP031605.1, on the reverse strand, counting down.
AAGTTGGTATCGCCGGCCCGATGACCGGCCCCGTTGCCCAGTACGGTGACATGCAGTTCTCTGGTGCCCGCATGGCCATCGAGCAGATTAACGCTGCCGGTGGTGTTATGGGCGAAGACCTGGTGGCCGTTGAAGTGGACGACGTGTGCGACCCGAAGCAGGCGGTTACCGTTGCCAACCGCCTGGTCAATGAAGGTGTTCGCTACGTGGTGGGCCACCTGTGTTCGAGCTCTACCCAGCCGGCGTCTGACATCTATGAAGACGAAGGCATTCTGATGATCACTCCGGCCTCCACCAGCCCGGAAATCACCGAGCGCGGCTACGAACTGGTGTTCCGCACCATCGGCCTGGACAGCATGCAGGGGCCGGTTGCCGGCAACTACATTGCCAGCCAGAGTCCTGAGCGCGTGGCCATCGTTCATGACAAACAGCAGTATGGTGAAGGTATTGCCACTGCAGTACGCGACACCCTGCAGGATGCCGGCATCGAAATTGCCATGTTTGAAGGCATTACCGCCGGTGACAAGGACTTCTCCTCCCTTGTCACCAAAATCAAGCAAGCTGACGTCGATTACGTGTACTACGGTGGCTACCACCCTGAGCTGGGCCTGATCCTCCGCCAGGCGCGCCAGTCTGACGTGGATGCCAAGTTCATGGGCCCGGAAGGCGTGGGTAACAAAGACATCAACACCATCGCGGGTGAAGCCGCCGAAGGCCTGCTGGTTACCCTGCCCCCCAGCTTCGACCAGAAAGAGGAAAACCAGGAACTGATCGCAGCCTTTGACGCCAAAGGTGAAGATCCCTCCGGCCCCTTCGTACTCACCTCCTATGCCGCCGTACAGCTGATTGCGGAAGGCATTGAAGCGGCCGACTCGAAAGATCCGTTCGATGTGGCCCAGGCCCTTCGTACCGGAAGCTTCGAGACCCCCATCGGCACCGTTCAGTACGACAAAGCCGGCGACATGAAGTCGTTCGAGTTTGTGGTGTACGAATGGCATTCAGATGGCAGTAAAACTCCGGTAAACTGAGCCAAAATCGTTAACTAACGGTAATAATGAGAGCACCTTCCCACCGCGATCCGGGGGAAGGTGTTTTTCTGGGCTCCTGCAGACCCTCACTGCATCCGCACCGGCGACACCGGTGATCGGTCGCAGCCAGGCGAGGGAGCGGGCTTTCGGAGTTCCACAAACATGCAAGACCTCCTGTATTTTTTTCAACAGCTCATTAACGGGCTGACGATCGGGAGCACCTACGCCCTGATCGCCATCGGCTACACGATGGTTTACGGCATCATCGGCATGATCAACTTTGCCCATGGTGAGGTTTACATGATCGGCGCCTACACCGCGCTGATCGCCATAACGGGCCTGGCCACCCTCGGTATCGCCTGGTTACCACTGGTACTGATCGTTGCACTCATATGTGCGGTGATTGTCTCCAGCTCCATGGGATGGGCCGTGGAACGGGTAGCCTATCGGCCGGTACGCGGGCGGCACCGTCTGATTCCGCTGATCTCCGCCATCGGCATGTCCATCTTTCTGCAGAACTATGTCCACCTCGCCCAGGGCTCCCGCAACATCGGCTTCCCGGCATTGATTGAAGGTGGTTTCCAGTTCGGCTCCGAAGATACCTTCCCGATGTCCATCTCCTACATTCAGATCACCATCTTTATCACCACCCTGATCTGTATGACCGCACTTTCCCTGTTCATCTCCCGCTCCCGTATCGGCAGAGCCTGTCGCGCGGTCTCGCAGGATCTGGGCATGGCGAATCTGCTGGGCATCGACACCAACCGCATTATTTCAGCCACCTTCGTGATTGGTGCCGCGCTCGCTGCCGTCGCCGGTCTGCTGCTGGGTATGTATTACGGTTCAGTGGATCCGCTCTTCGGCTTTATTGCCGGCCTGAAAGCCTTCACCGCAGCCGTTCTTGGCGGTATTGGCAGCATTCCCGGCGCCATGCTGGGCGGCCTCATCCTCGGCGTTGCCGAGAGCATGACCTCGGGCTACCTGAGTGGTGAATACAAAGATGTGGTGTCGTTCAGCCTGCTCATTCTGATTCTGCTGTTCAAACCCACCGGACTGCTGGGCAAACCGGAGGTTGAGAAGATCTGATGGCTGCCAACAATTTTCGACACGCGCTTTTCTGCGCGATCATCACACTGATCATTTCCTACCCGATCATCGGCTTTAACCTGGAAGCCCAGGGCATCAGCGTGACCCTGACCGGCGCCGACACCAGCACAGTAGTCCTCGTGTTGCTGGCCGCGGTGGTCGTGTTCCTGTTCCAGTTGTTCCGGGACCAGATCATGGGTGGGCTCAAGAGCATCCCCAGCCCAATGCCCAAAACCCAGAAGGAGCCGATGGCCGAGAACAAGCGGGCTAAAATCGAATCCTGGGTGCTTACCGGCATTGTCGTGCTGGCCCTGTTCTGGCCCTTCTTCGTTTCCCGAGGTGCTGTGGATCTGGCCACTCTGGTTCTGATCTACGTTATGCTAGCACTGGGACTGAACGTCGTCGTGGGTCTTGCGGGCCTGCTGGACCTTGGCTACGTGGCGTTCTACGCGGTTGGCGCCTACACCTTTGCCCTACTGTCCCAATACGCCGGCATTTCCTTCTGGATGGCGCTGCCTATCGGAGCTTGCCTGGCAGCCTTGTTTGGCCTGGTTCTCGGCTTCCCCGTGCTGCGATTACGAGGTGACTATCTCGCCATCGTTACGCTCGGCTTTGGTGAAATCATCCGGATTCTGCTCAACAACTGGACTGCCGTCACCGGCGGCCCCAACGGCATTGGGGGCATTCCCGATCCCACCCTGTTCAGCATGGAGTTTGGCCGTCGGGTGCGCGAGGAAGGCAACACCTCCTTTCATGAGACCTTCGGCATAGCCTACAGCGGTGAGCACAAGGTGATTTTCCTTTACCTGATCGCTCTGGTTCTGGCCGTTATTACAGCCCTGATCATCCGCCGGTTCATGCGCATGCCCGTTGGTCGTGCCTGGGAAGCCCTGCGGGAAGACGAGATTGCAGCCCGCTCCCTGGGCCTGAGCCGCACGGCGGTGAAACTCTCCGCCTTTACCATTGGTGCTTTCTTTGCCGGCTTTGCCGGCACGGTGTTTGCCTCCAAACAGGGCTTCATCAGCCCGGAGTCGTTTGTGTTCCTTGAGTCTGCCATCATCCTGGCGATCGTGGTGCTCGGCGGCATGGGCTCGCAGCTGGGCGTCGTGCTTGCCGCCGTTGCCGTGACCATCCTGCCGGAACTGGCCCGGGAGTTTTCCGACTACCGGATGCTGGTTTTCGGCGCCGCCATGGTACTGATGATGGTCTGGCGGCCACAGGGGCTGATGCCCATGCGCCGCATTCACATTGAACTCAGACGCCAGGAGTGACAGGCATGCTAGAAGTACAGAATCTGTCCATGCGCTTCGGCGGCCTGCTGGCAGTCGACCAGGTAAGCCTGGACGTGCAGGAACACGAAATAGTCTCCATCATCGGCCCCAACGGGGCCGGCAAAACCACGGTCTTCAACTGCATCAGTGGTTTTTACAAGCCCACGGGCGGGAAAATCCTGTTTGAGGGAAATGAAGTCCAGGGTAAACCGGACTACAAGATTTCCCGACTGGGCATGGTGCGCACCTTCCAGCACGTGCGCCTGTTCGGCCAGATGACCGTGGTGGAAAACCTGCTGGTGGCCCAGCATCGTCACCTGAACACCAACCTGATATCCGGCCTGATCAAGACACCCGACTACCGGGAGCGGGAACGCAAGTCCCTTGACCGGGCTGCCTACTGGCTGGATCGGGTTGGCCTGCTGGAACTGGCCAACCGGGAGGCCGGCAACCTGGCCTATGGCCAGCAGCGCCGGCTGGAAATTGCGCGCTGCATGGTGACCGAACCGAAACTGCTGATGCTGGACGAACCAGCCGCAGGCCTGAACCCGGCGGAAACCAAAGACCTCAACCAGCTGATTGTCAGCCTGAAAGAGGACTACAACGTTTCCGTATTGCTGATTGAGCACGATATGAGCCTGGTTATGGACATCTCAGACCGGATTACCGTCATCAACCAGGGACGCCCCCTGGCTGCCGGCACACCGGACGAAGTTCGCCAGAACGACGATGTGATCAAAGCCTATCTGGGCGAGGCCTGAGGAGACACCATGCTGGTACTGGAAGACGTACATACCCACTATGGCAAAATCGAGGCCCTGCACGGCGTGTCCGTGGAAGTGAAGAAGGGCGAGATTGTGTCACTGATCGGCGCCAACGGCGCCGGCAAAACCACGCTGCTGATGACCGTCTGCGGCAGCCCGCAGGCCAGCTCAGGGCGGGTGATTCTGGAAGGCCGCGACATTACCAATGAAGCCACCTCCAACATCATGCGCTCCGGCATTGCCATTGTGCCCGAAGGCCGCCGGGTGTTTCCCGGGCTGACGGTGGAAGAGAACCTGCACATGGGCGGTTTCTTCAACACCAAATCGGAAATCCGCAAAAGCCAGGATCACGTTTATGAGCTGTTCCCGAGGCTGAAAGAGCGTGAACATCAGCGGGCCGGCACCATGTCCGGCGGTGAACAGCAAATGCTGGCCATCGGCCGGGCGCTGATGAGCAAACCCAGAATGATCATTCTGGACGAACCGTCACTGGGGCTGGCGCCGATCATCATTCAGCAGATCTTCGAGATCATCGGCCAGTTGAGAGAGGAAGGGATTACGGTGTTCCTGGTGGAGCAGAACGCTCACCAGGCCCTGAGCCTGGCAGACCGGGGCTATGTGCTGGAAACCGGTCGTATCCGCCTGCACGACACCGGCAAGAACCTGCTGGCCAACCCGGAAGTGAGGGATGCCTACCTGGGTGGTTAACCCATCCAGAAACCAAAAAAGCCGGAGGCCATCAGCGCTCCGGCTTTTTTTTGGGACTCACAAAAGCAGCTTACTTGATGCTCTTGATGGTGCCCTTGTAGCCTTCAACGGTTACGTTGATGGTACCGAAAACAACGAAGTCTTCAGTTTCAACGGTGTAACGCGGAGCTACGATGATGTCTGCGCCAGAAGACTCAATGGCCTTGTAAGCTGCTGCAGACTTGGCCTTGGCAACCGGATCGCCGAAGGGCAGGCCACCGCCGGTGGATCCACCGTAGGAAACGCCGTCAGAGAACTGCTTGTCGCTACCGATAGTGAAGAACAGAACCTTGGTAACGGAAGCCTTGCCAGAAATCTTCTCGCCTACTTCAACGTCTGCTTTCACGTCTGTCTGCAGAGGAGCAGTAACAGGCATGGAGCTGGAACTTACGTTGAGGGAGGAACAACCGGACATAGCGCCGGCCAGAACGAGTGTTGATGCAATAAGCGCTTTTTTCAAAACAAACTCTCCATAGGTTGTTACATGGCCTTCATGGCCGCGCGCACTATACTGAAATGCGCCATATATAACAATAGCGGCTAAAAACTGATCTATTGTTCCATTTAGAAATATGAACACGTGTTCGCTTTGATTGGCATCAACAGGCAACAAACCATAACAATGACGTCACTTGCGCTTTCCTGTTTTGATCTATACTCAGACTGACGGTCTCTAACCCTAACCAGATACTGGCCGTTGTCTTGCAGCCAGGGAATCAGACAGCTGCAGGGTATGCGACAAAGCAAAACCACAGAAAGGAGTGGATAATGAAAAAACTGATCGCAGGTGCAATTCTTCTTGGTGCTTCCTCCATGGCTTTCGCCCAGCCCGGCTGTGGCGTGGGAGCCATGATCTGGAAGGGGCAGTCCGGCATTGCGCCACATGTACTGGCCGCGACCACCAACGGAACCTTCGGTAACCAGACCTTTGGTATGACCACCGGCACTCTGGGCTGTCAGACCAACCAGTCTGTTCAATCCATGGCCATGTACATGGACAGCAACATCGACAAGGTTGCCCGCGACATGTCCCGCGGTTCCGGTGAAAACCTGGACACTCTGGCAGTCCTGCTGGGTGTAGAAGAAACTGACCGTGATACCTTCCGCAAAGTACTGCAAGACAACTTTGCTTCCATTTTCCCCAACGCTGATACCACCTCAGGTGAAGCCGTAGACGCCATCGTGGCCCTGCTGGAGCAGAACGACGCTCTGAGCAAATACGTAGCCGCCTGATCACTGGCGACAATGGAACAGAATGGCGCCATGGACGGCGCACAAACCCCAGAGCCACTAATCCGGAAACACCAACTCCATGGGCTTTACCCTCCGTATCGGGCAGGCCGTCTTATGGCTTGCATGCAGTACTGCCTGGGCACAGGCAGAATCCGTTAAACTGCCGGACGACCTTCATCACAACCCAACCTGGCTGACCCTCGGCCATTATCATCAGGACAGGTTCGGTTCCGATTACACCAGCCAGGCCGATGACCCGGCGTTCTTTCTGAGTGACAACGGCAAAACATCGCCCAGAGCCGAGCTGGAAGCCACCCTGGAGTCCATACAACAACCCGGAGGTGGTGATAGCCACGCCCGCTGTCGATTCCCGGCCCGGGATGCCTGGCTGAGAGAGCAACTGGATTTGCCGGACACACCCGTTAACTGCCCCGCTTTCGAGGAATGGGCAGGCACACTGAATACCGAGAAAGTCACCCTGGTATTTGCTGCGTCCTATCTGAACAGTCCCTCATCCATGTTCGGCCACACCTTCTTGCGGCTCGATCCCCCCCAGGATGACGAAGAAACCGATCTGCTGCTTGCTAACACTATTTCCTACGCAGCCGATGCCGCTGAACATGACAGCGAGTTGTTGTTTGCCTATCGCGGTATTTTTGGTGGCTATCCGGGCATTACCTCCATCAAGCCCTATTACGAAATGATCCGGCTGTACAACGACATCGAACACCGGGATCTCTGGGAGTACACCCTGAATCTCGACCAACACGAGGTTGACACCCTGCTGGCCCATACCTGGGAAATTCAGGACAAGAACTTTGATTACTATTTCTTCGATGAGAACTGCGCCTACCGCCTGTTAGCCCTGATCGACGCCGCCCGCCCGGGAACAGACCTGCTCGACGAAGTAAGCACTCACGCTATCCCGTCTGACACCGTGCGCTGGGTGAGAGATGCCGGCCTGCTTGAAAGCATCCATTACCGCCCGTCTGCCGCCACCTCGGTAGCCCATAGCCTGGACAGCCTGCCCGCAGACCACCAGACCATCGCCGCAGCCTTGGCCAATGGCTATGTGGCAGTGAACGACCCCGAAGTGCGTAAGCTTGGAAAAGACGACCGCGCCCAACTCCTGGATGCCACGTACGATTACGTACGCTACCAGAGCGAAGCCGAAGGCTGGCCCCGGGAACACGCGGCGCCGCTGTCTCATCAGCTACTGGTCGCCCGCAGCCAGATTGAGGATGCGGCAGAACTTCCAGACGTGCATGAGCCAGAGATCCGCGACGATCAGGGGCATGACACCTTTCGCCTGAGTCTCGGTTCCGGCCAGTTGGCCCACAGCGAGTTCACCCAGTTGACCATCCGGCCGGCCTACCACGACGTACTGGATCCGCCCGCCGGTTACCGTACCGGTGCACAACTTCAGTTCCTGCGCCTGGACGCCAGGCTCTACCACAAAAACGACGAACTTCAGGTGGAACAGATCACCGGCGTGGAAATACGCTCCCTGAGCCCCCGGAACCAGTTCTTTGCACCGATCTCCTGGCAAGTTGGTTTTGGCGGCCGCCGCACGGACACCGGCGATGACCGCGTTCTGGCGCCCTATCTCGAAGGCGGAGCCGGCGGCAGCTGGAGCCTGGCCCAGAACACACAGGCCTTCGCCATTGCCACGGCCGATGTAGAAATCGACGATGACATCAAACGTGGCTACGACTTCGCCCCGGGTGCAGATCTCGGCCTGCTGCACCAGAACAACCGCTTCAGCCTGCTGACCGGCGTAAAAACCAAAGCCTGGATCGTCAGCAGCCAACACCGGCAAGACCAGTTGTACGCCGAAGCCAACTGGCACATTGGCCGGGAATTCAGCCTATTCGCCAAATTCACCCGCGAAGACCACTACGACAGGTACCAAAGCACATGGCAAGCCGGCCTACACGCCTACTTCTGAGCGCCAGAACGACCATCGTCACACTGCTGGCCATCGCAGCGTTGCTGCAAACAGGCTGCAGCAGCGTGTTCTTCTATCCGGACAACGCCACCTACATTACACCCGACCGGCTTAACCTGGATTTTGAGGACGTCTACCTCGACACGGCCGACGGCGAAACCCTCCACGGCTGGTGGCTCCCTGCCCTCACCGACGAACCAGCCAAGGGCACCATCTACTACCTGCACGGCAACGCCCAGAACGTCAGCGCCCACATCCTCAACGTTGCCTGGCTGCCGGAACAGGGCTACAACGTGTTCACCATCGATTATCGGGGTTACGGCCAGTCTACCGGCGCCCCGAACGTCGAAGGCGCCCTGCATGACGCAGAAACCGGCCTGCGCTGGCTGACCCATCAGGAACACACCGAAGACCGTCCGCTGTACCTGCTCGGCCAGAGCCTCGGTGGCGCTCTGGGCATCGCCCTCGCCAGCGAATGGACCCAGCGCAACGAACAACCCGCCCTGGACGGCATCATCCTCGACGGCACCTTCTCCGGCTTCCGCTACATCGCCCGGGAAAAACTCGACCAGTTCTGGCTCACCTGGCCATTCCAGTACCCCCTGAGTTGGACCATCCCGGATGACTACGAAGGTACAGACCGCATCGCTGACCTCTCACCGGTGCCGGTGATGGTTATCCACAGCGTTCGGGATGGCATCATTCCGTTTGAACACGGTGTCCGGTTGTATGAAGCGGCGGAGCAGCCCAAGGAGTTCTTGCAGACCGATACGCCCCATGCAGCGACGTTTGTGATTCCCGCATACAGGGAGGCAGTACTGGAATTCATGGAAAAAGGCCTTTAGAGGCCACGAGGTCCATAAACGAAAAAACCCGCCAGGCTTCAGGCCGGGCGGGTTTTTCTAACCAAGAATGATCTTAGTCAGCGAAGTCAGTCGGCTGCTCGCCTTCTTTGACTTCCTTCATGGACAGCTTGACGCGACCACGGTTGTCCACATCCAGCACCTTGACCAGAACTTCCTGACCTTCGCTCAGCTCGTCAGTTACGTTCTCGATACGGCGCTCAGAGATCTGGGAAATGTGCACCAGACCATCCTTGCCAGGCAGGATGTTAACGAAGGCACCGAAGTCCACAATACGCTCAACGCGGCCCTTGTAGATAGCGCCTACTTCGATCTCGGCAGTGATTTCCTTGACCCGATTTACAGCAGCCTGAGCGGCGGCGGCATCAGCGGCGTAGATTTTCACGTTGCCGTCGTCATCCAGGTCGATGGAAGCACCGGTCTCGTCACAGATACCACGGATGGTCGCGCCACCCTTACCGATAACATCACGGATCTTGTCCGGATGGATCTTGATGGTGGTGATGCTCGGAGCGCGCTCAGACAGCTCGGCGCGGGGCTCGGCGATCACTTTGTTCATCTCGTCCAGGATGTGCAGACGCGCAGCGTTGGCCTGCTCCAGGGCGATTTCCATGATTTCGTCGGTAATACCCTGAATTTTGATGTCCATCTGCAGGGCCGTGACGCCCTCTTTGGTACCGGCAACCTTGAAATCCATGTCACCCAGGTGATCTTCGTCACCCAGGATATCAGTCAGGACCGCGAACTTGTCGCCTTCCTTGACCAGACCCATGGCGATACCGGCCACCGGCGCCTTCAGAGGCACACCAGCATCCATCAGCGCCAGGGAAGAGCCACACACGGAAGCCATGGAACTGGAACCGTTGGATTCAGTGATCTCGGAAACCGCACGAATGGCATACGGGAACTCTTCGATGGTCGGCATAACCGCGGCTACACCACGCTTGGCCAGACGACCGTGACCAATTTCACGACGGCCCGGGCTGCCCATACGGCCAGCTTCACCTACGGAGTACGGAGGGAAGTTGTAGTGGAACAGGAACGGGTCCTTGCGCTCACCTTCCAGGGCATCGATTATCTGCACGTCACGGGTCGTACCCAGCGTAGCGGTAACGATAGCCTGGGTCTCACCACGGGTGAACAGGGCGGAACCGTGAACGGACGGCAGTACGCCAACTTCCACCTTGATCGGGCGAACGGTCTTGTTGTCACGGCCATCGATACGCGGCTTGCCTTCGATAACCTGCAGACGAACGACAGACTTCTCGACCTTACCGAAGTACTTCTTCACTTCCTCTTCGGAAGGCTGGCCTTCTTCTTCACCGGCCAGTTTTTCAACGGCAGCAGATTTGATCTCACCCAGACGCTCGTAACGGGCCATCTTGTCACGGATAGCGTAGGCTTCTTCGATGGCACCACCGAACTCGGCCTTGATGGCGTTCAGCAGCTCGGTGTTTTCCGCCTCGGGCTGCCATTCCCAGCGCGGCTTACCGTTCTCGGCAGCAAATTCCTTGATGGCAGTGATCGCAGTCTGCATTTCCTGGTGGCCGAACAGTACGGCGCCCAGCATCTGGTCTTCTGTCAGGCCTTTGGCCTCGGACTCAACCATCAGCACCGCTTCGTCGGTACCAGCCACAACCATGTCCAGCAGGGAAGTGCTGAGCTCTTCGAAGGTCGGGTTCAGGAAGTAGCCTTTCTCGTTGGTGTAACCCACACGGGCAGCACCAATCGGGCCGTCGAACGGGATACCGGAGATGGCCAGGGCTGCAGAAGCAGCAATCATGGCAGCGATATCCGGATCGTGGTTCTTGCTGGCAGACATAACCGTCAGCACAACCTGAACTTCGTTCATGTAGCCGTTCGGGAACAGCGGGCGGATCGGACGGTCGATCAGGCGGGAGGTCAGCGTCTCTTTTTCGGACGGACGACCTTCACGCTTGAAAAAGCCGCCCGGAATTTTACCGGCGGCGTAGGTTTTTTCCTGGTAGTTCACAGTCAGGGGGAAGAAGCCCTGGCCCGGCTTGGGCTCTTTGGCGCCAACAACGGTGCCCAGAACGGAAGTGTCGCCGGTGCTTACCAGTACCGCGCCGGTTGCCTGACGGGCAATACGACCGGTTTCCAGGGTGAAGGTTTCCCCACCCATTTCAAATGTCTTGATACGTGGTTGCAGTTCCACAATAAACTCCTGCATTTTCAGCGGTTTTGATTCTGGCCAATGACCCATTCATTCGCCATTTTCCAACAACTGCAGCAGTCTGATCAGTGAACCGAAAGGCAACCCGTCTGAAAGCTAACAGGCTGTTGCAAAACCCCGGCCAGAGTTCCCGGGCTTTTCAACAACCTGCTATCAATAGCGGCTTTCCATTGTGACAGGGAAAATCCTTCGGTTTCACAGACAAATCAACTGCAGCAAAAAACGCTTCCTGCTTGTTCGGAATGAGCAAGGCAGGGAGCGGGAGAGAAGCACGGCTGAACCCGGGAACCCCCGGGCCAGCCATCAGGTCGCTAAACCGGATTAGCGACGCAGACCCAGACGCTGGATCAGTTCCAGGTAACGGTCAGCGTTCTTGCGCTTGAGGTAGTCCAGCAGCTTACGACGCTGGTTTACCATCCGGATCAGGCCGCGGCGGGAATGGTGATCCTGCTTGTTGGCCTTGAAGTGATCCTGCAGCTTGTTGATGTTGGCGCTCAGCAGAGCTACCTGAACCTCAGGGGAACCGGTATCGCCATCACCTTGCTGAAAATCTTTAACGATCTGAGCTTTCTCACTGGCAGACAGTGCCATATTTCACCTCATTGGTTGCGATGCATACGTATTCAGCCGAACCGCGCATCTCTACAGCCCGGCTAATCAGCAAAAGGCGTTTACCGTTTGCTGTTCTTGACCAGACGGCGCGGCACCAGTTGAGTGCCATCGCCTTCCGGCAATGCTTCTGCCAGCCCCACAAAGGAATGCTCGCCATACAGGCGGACGAAACCTTCAAAGGGCTGATCCGGTATTCTAACCGGTTGTCCGTTCAAGATCGATACCAGCGGCACGCCGGACAATCGGTACTCGGGAAACATGGTGAGAGCGGTTTCCGGAGGCAGCAGCAGGCCATCCAGGCTTTCCCCACGCTCACGCATGGCTTCCAGGTCTTTGACATCGTGGGCATTTGCCAGGGTGTAACCGGATGCCAGCGTTCGGCGCAGAGCACTGACATGAGCACCGCAGCCCAGAACCTCCCCAATATCCTCAACCAGTGAGCGGATATACGTACCCTTGGTACAGGTAACCGCAAGATCCAGTTCCTGTTCCCGAACCGCCAACAATTTGAGCTCGTAGATGGTCACCGGCCTGGCCGGGCGTTCAATTTCGATGCCCTCGCGGGCGTATTCGTACAGTGGCCTGCCCTGATGCTTCAGAGCCGAGTACATGGAGGGAACCTGCTGAATGTCGCCACGGAACCGGGCCAGCACGGCCTCCACCTCATCCTCACTGAACTGGGGAACCGGCTTTTCCTCCACCACAGCCCCTTCGCTGTCTCCGGTTTCTGTCCGGATGCCCAGGCGTGCGGTGGTGATATACGCCTTGTCGCTGTCCAGCATGGTCTGGGAGAACTTGGTGGCCTCACCAAAACACAGGGGCAGCACGCCAGTGGCGAGCGGATCAAGCGCACCGGTATGGCCGGCCTTCGCCGCACCATACAGGCGCTTGACCTGCTGCAGAATCCCGTTGGAGGTAACGCCCTGGGGCTTGTCGATCACCAGGATGCCGTTTACGTCACGGCCTTTGCGTCTTCGGCTCAAGCGTCACGCTCCGGGTTGTCGGAAACCGGGTCATCATTGTCGTCCCGGGGCACGGCAGGCTTGTCGCCAACCGCTTCGCGGATCAGGCGATCCATCTTGCGGCTCTGCCCCAACAGCTTGTCGAAGTGAAACCGCAGATGGGGCACCACACGCAATTTCATGGCGCGACCAACCTGCCCGCGCAGAAACCCGGAGGCCTTGTTCAGTACCGTCAGGGAGTCCTGCACTTCGGGTGAATCTTCGGTGAGTTCCTCGGTGGACAGCAACGAAATATAGATATCGGCATAGCCGAGGTCACGGCTGACTTTCACATCATTAACCGTGACCATACCAACGCGAGGATCCTTCACCTCGCGCTGGATCAGCTGCGCCAGCTCTCGCTGCATCTGATCGCCGATGCGATCTACGCGACTGTATTCCCGTGCCATCAGGCCCCCGTGGACTCAAGCTGACGTTCAACACGGACGCGATCGAACACTTCGATCTGGTCGCCCACTTTCACGTCGTAGCCTTTAACACCGATACCACATTCCATACCATTGCGGACTTCCGCCACATCGTCCTTGAAGCGACGCAGGGATTCCAGCTCGCCTTCAAAGATCACCACGTTGTCACGCAGTACGCGGATCGGCTTGTTACGGTATACGGTGCCCTCAGTCACCATACAGCCAGCCACCTGACCAAACTTCGGCGAACGGAATACGTCACGCACATCAGCAATGCCCACGATATCTTCGCGGAATTCCGGCTTGAGCATGCCTGTCAAAGCCGCTTTCACATCATCAATCAGGTTATAGATGATGCTGTAGTAGCGCAGATCCAGACCTTCCTGCTCAACCAGACGCTTGGATGCGGTATCCGCACGCACGTTGAAACCGAAAATAACGGCGTTGGTGGCCATGGCCAGGCTGACGTCGGTCTCGGCGATACCGCCAACACCAGACGAAACAATCTTCACCTGAACCTCGTCGTTGCCCAGGTCCTGCAGGGCCTTGGTAATGGCTTCCAGAGAACCACGCACGTCGGTCTTGAGCACCACGTTGAGGGTCTTGACCTCGTCCTTGCCCATATTCTCGAACATGTTCTCGAGCTTGGCAGCTTGCTGGCGCTGGAGACGTTGCTCACGCTCACGGGTCTGACGGAATTCAGCCAGCTCTTTGGCTTTTTTCTCGTCTGCCACAGCGAAGAATTCGTCACCGGCGTCTGGCGTGCCGTTCAGGCCCAGAATCTCGACCGGAATCGACGGGCCAGCTTCTTTCACCTGGCGCCCGGCTTCGTCTGTCATGGCGCGCACCTTACCGAAGAAGGAACCGGCCACCACCATGTCGCCCTGGCGAAGCGTACCGTTCTGAACCAGCACGGTAGCAACAGAACCACGGCCGCGTTCCAGGCTGGATTCAACCACAACACCTTTCGCCGCTGCATCCGGGGACGCTTCCAGCTCAAGGATTTCAGCCTGCAGTAAGACGGCTTCCAGCAGGTCATCGATGCCCATACCAGTGTGTGCAGAAACAGGCACGAACTGAACGTCGCCACCCCAGTCTTCCGGAATGACTTCCAGAGCTGAAAGCTCGTTCTTGATGCGGTCCGGATCGGCTTCTTCTTTGTCCATCTTGTTGATGGCAACCACGATCGGTACGCCGGCAGAACGGGCGTGCTCAACGGCTTCCTTGGTTTGAGGCATAACACCGTCGTCGGCTGCCACCACCAGGATAACGATGTCGGTACATTGGGCACCACGAGCACGCATGGCGGTAAACGCGGCGTGGCCCGGGGTATCCAGGAAGGACACCATGCCGTGTTCAGTTTCTACATGGTAAGCACCAATGTGCTGGGTAATACCACCGGATTCACCGGCAGCAACCTTGGCGCGGCGGATATGGTCCAGCAGTGAGGTCTTACCATGGTCAACGTGGCCCATAACACTGACAACCGGCGCGCGCTTGATCTTCTCTTTGCCTTCGTCCGGGCCGGTGATTTCGCTCAGGACTTCCTCTTCGAAAGCATCCTCGCTCACCGCTTTGGGCTTGTGGCCCAGCTCTTCGGTAACCAGGATCGCCGTTTCCTGATCCAGCGCCTGATTGATGGTTGCCATCACCCCCATACCCATCAGGGTCTTGATAACATCAGCGGACTTGACGGCCATGCGCTGGGCGAGATCACCAACGGTGATGGTTTCCGGAATCTGTACTTCTCTGACCATGGGCTTTGTGGGCCTCTCGAAAGCATGACGCTTTTCTTTCGGTTTCTTTTTGGCCCGCAGCGGCTTGCGAAGAGTGGTTTCCTCTTCGTCTTCGCTCAGTACTACCGGTTCTTCTACCGGACGGCTGCGAGGACCGCGATGGCCAGCCTGCTTCTTCTTCGGCTTGCCTTCTTCAATATCATCGCCGCGCTCACGCACCTTCTCTTTTTTCTTCTTCGGCTTGCGATCCCGACCTTCATCCTCAGGCGGAGGCATGGGAATATCCTCCGGCGCGATGGCAGGCTCTGCGGATTCTGCAGCAGGTTCCGGAGCAGCTTTGGCTTCGGTTTCCGCTGCGGCCGGAGCTTCCGTTTCAGGGGCTTCGGCAGGTGCTGCTTCCGCTGCGACCTTCGGCGCTTCTTCCTCCGGCGCCTGTTCGGCCGCCGGTGCCTGTACCGGCTCTTCCGGTGCCGGCGCCTCTGCTTCCGGCTCGGGTTGCAGCTCTGCACGCTTGATATAGGTGCGGCGCTTGCGCACTTCTACGTTGACGGTCTTGGCCTTGCCGGCCTTAAGCGTCGTCGTGGTCTTGCGCTTGAGTGTAATCTTCCGCGGTTCAGCTTCCGCCTCGCCATGGTTTTTTCTCAGATAGGCCAGCAACTGCTGCTTCTCATCGCTGGTGACAGCGTCGTTTTCGCTGCGGGCTTTCAGGCCCGCTTCCACGATCTGCTTCAGCAAACGATCCACGGGAGCGCCTACATCTGCGGCCAGTTGTTTTACCGTTACTTCAGCCATACTGGTCCTCCTCTCCCGAATCAGGCCTGGTCTTCAAACCAGGGTGCGCGCGCAGTCATAATCAACTGACCAGCACGTTCTTCATCCATACCTTCAATTTCGAGCAGCTCATCAATCGACTGCTCCGCCAGATCTTCCATTGTGCGCACGCCCATGCCGGCAAGCTTGAATGCCAGCGCTCGGTCCATGCCGTCCATGTTCAGAAGATCGTCTTCGGGCTCAGCGCCCTCCAGGGCTTCTTCACTGGCCAGCGCCTGGTTCAGCAATACGTCTTTGGCACGACGGCGCAATTCAGTGACGGTTTCCTCGTCAAAGCCCTCAATCGCCAGCATTTCTTCCATCGGTACGTAGGCCACCTCTTCAATGGAGGTAAAGCCTTCCTCGATAAGAACACCGGCAAATTCTTCATCAACATCCAGATGAGCGGTAAAGTGTTCAAGCAGGCGGTTGTATTCCTGCTCCTGGCGCTCACCGGCTTCTTCTTCCGTCATCACGTTCAGGGTCCAACCGGTCAGCTCGGTCGCCAGACGAACGTTCTGGCCGTTCCGGCCAATGGCCTGCGCCAGGTTATCTTCGGCAACGGCTACATCCATGGTGTGACGGTCTTCATCCATGACAATGGAGGCGACCTCAGCAGGCGCCATCGCGTTGATGACCAACTGAGCCGGGTTATCGTCGTAAAGCACGATATCCACACGCTCACCGCCCAGTTCATTAGACACTGCCTGTACGCGGGAGCCCCGCATACCAACACAAGCGCCAACCGGATCAATACGGCGGTCGTTGGTCTTCACCGCAATCTTGGCCCGGGAGCCCGGATCGCGAGCGGCACCGCGAATCTCGATGAGTTCCTCGGCAATCTCGGGAACCTCGATGCGGAAAAGCTCGATCAGCATTTGCGAATCGGTACGGCTCAGAATCAGCTGTGGTCCGCGATGATCGGTGCGAATCTCCAGCAGCAGAGCACGAACGCGGTCGCCCATCCGGAAGGTTTCACGGGGAATCAGGTGCTCACGGGGAAGCAGAGCTTCTGCGTTGCCACCCAGATCCACAATCACATTGTCCCGGGTCACCTTCTTGACGGTACCGGACACCAGCTCACCGATACGATCGCGGTAGCTGTCGACAATCTTCATGCGCTCGGCTTCGCGCACTTTCTGGAAGATGATCTGCTTGGCCGCCTGGGCACCAATGCGCCCGAACGCCACAGACTCCACCTTCTCTTCGTACATATCACCCGGCTTCAGATTGGTGTCGATCTCTTCCGCTTCCTGCAGGGTCAGCTCAGTGCCCAACGCAGGAACGGCATCATTATCGACCACCAGCCAGCGGCGGAAGGTTTCGTATTCTCCGGTGCGGCGATCAATGGCAACCCGGATATCCGCCTCTTCGTCTTCATAACGTTTCTTGGCAGCGGTAGCGAGTGCGAGTTCAATCGCCTCGAAAATCACATCCTTCTCGACACCTTTCTCGTTCGAGACGGATTCCACTACCAGCAAGATCTCTTTACTCATGGGATTGCCCTGCCCTCAAAATAAACGATACATCTATAGATTTATTCGAATGTGTCACTCGAAAACCGGCACGATGTTGGCTTTTTCGATACTGTCGAAGGGCAACAGGTATTCGTGGTCATCTACTACAACTACCACGTCGTCGCCCTCCACCCCTTTGATCAGGCCCAGGAATTTGCGCCGGCCCTCAAACGCCATACGCAGCTTGATCTGCACTTTATGACCAATAAATGCCTCGTACTGCTCCAGCCGGAACAGCGGCCGGTCCATACCGGGCGAAGACACTTCCAGCGTATATTCGGTCTGGATGGGGTCTTCCACATCCATCACCCCGCTGACCTGACGACTGACTTTCTCGCAGTCGTCGATCGCGATGCCGTTCTCGGCATCATCAATAAACACCCGAAGTTTGGAATGGTGTCCATGGGAGCGGAATTCAATTCCCCAGAACTCATAACCCAGACCCTCAACCACCGGGCGCAGGATGTCTTCCAGTTGTTTCAGTTTGGCTGACAAGTGTCGCCGCCTCCGTTTCCGAATTTTCAGGGTACAAAAACAAAAAAAGGGCTGTTAATCAGCCCTTTTATGCACCAGGGCCCTTTGCGCCAGGCCCCTTAATCAAAAAGCCCCTGAAACATGGGGCCTTTTGTTGCAAGAATTCGCAAAGCGCCAACCCTTTCAAGCGCTCTGCCGACAGACACCTGGCCTGCCTGGAAGCCTCGATGCTCGCAGGCTCCAATATCCGCGGGAGTATAGTGACGCCACGCGGACTGGTCAAGGACTGACCAAAAAAAACGGCCTGGGTTTGCCAAGCCGTCTTCTTTTAATATGGTGCCCGGGGCCGGACTCGAACCGGCACAGCTTTCGCTACCACCCCCTCAAGATGGCGTGTCTACCAGTTTCACCACCCGGGCATCATTCTTTACTCGAGTTCGGGGAGCGCGTCCCCACCCTCGGATTCGCTGTTGGCTGCAGGCTCATCAGCAGAGGGCGCCTGCTCAGCTTGCGCACCTGCCTGAGACGATTCCTGAACAACCGGAATACCTGCCTCGCCAGCCACTTCGGCGCGCTGCTTGGCAAAAATTGCCAGCGAAAAACTTGTCACAAAAAAGATAACCGCCATAAAAGTGGTCATCCGCGTCAGGAAGCTTCCGCTGCCCTGACTACCAAACACGGTCTGGGACGCACCACCACCGAAAGCCGCTCCGGCGTCTGCACCCTTGCCCTGCTGGATCAGAACCAAGCCCACCAGCGACACGGCGATCACGACGTGAACAACAACTACCAGTGTTTCCAACCAATCCATACAGACTCTCGTAAACGTGTCGGCTTAGACACCTACCGGGAAAGACCGGCAAATGCTGATAAATTCTTCGGCCTTCAACGATGCACCACCGATGAGACCGCCATCAATATCCGGCTCTGCAAACAAAGCGGCCGCATTATCCGCTTTTACACTGCCGCCGTAAAGTACCGAAATCTCATTAGCCGGTGCATTCATGCCATCCAGCACCTTGCGGATTTCCGAATGCATGGCCTGGGCATCGTCTGCCGTCGCGGTTTTTCCGGTTCCGATAGCCCAGACCGGCTCATACGCCACAACAACCCTGGACCACTGATCATCAGCCACAACTGACAACCCACTGCGAACCTGCTCGGCAACCACCGCTTCGGCTTGACCGGCTTCCCGCTCCGCGAGCGTTTCACCTACACACAGCACCGCAACCAAGCCACTCAACAGAACCTGCTCAACCTTGGCGGCTGCCACAGAATCCGTCTCACCAAACAACTGCCGGCGCTCGGAATGGCCCACCAGCACATAGCCACAACCCATATCGCGGGCCATTTCGGCGGAGATTTCTCCGGTATATGCGCCAGATTGCCACTGAGACACGTTCTGCGCACCGGTAGTGATCCGCCCACCTCCCTGCTCGGCAACCTGGCCCAGATAGATCGCAGGGGGGATAATAACCACCTCCACATCTTTGCCAACATTACCGGACTGCTCGCAAACTGCGCCAACCAGCTGTTTCACCAGATCTTTCGACCCGTTCATTTTCCAGTTTCCGGCAACAATTCTGCGACGCATCTCTGTCCTCGACAGTCCCGAGCAAAAGGGAGGCGGAACTATACAGCAGTCACCCGCGGTACACAACCACCCTTCGAAATCAGGGTGTTGAGCGCTCCACCACCAGGGCAAGCTCTTCCACCACCCGGGTAATATCGTCCGCGCTCTGACCCTCGGCCATCACTCTGATCAGCGGCTCGGTGCCGGATGCCCGCAGCAGAATGCGCCCGGCATCACCCAACGAAGCCTCTGCCCGCGCCATGGCCTCAACAATATCCGCCCTACCCAACGGATCAAACCGTTCGGCAACGCGTACGTTGATCATTTTCTGCGGCAGCTTGCTCATACCTGCCCGCAGTTCTCCCATAGTCTTGCCGGACTTCCGCACTGCCAGCAGTACCTGCAACGCAGAGACAATACCGTCACCCGTGGTGGTGCAATCCCGGATCACCATATGCCCGGAACCCTCGCCTCCAATCAGCCAGTTATTGGCCAACAGGCGCTCCATCACATAACGATCGCCAACCTTGGCCCGCTCGAACTCGACGCCGATTTCGCGCAGAGCCAACTCAACACCCAGGTTGGTCATTAGCGTACCAACCACACCACCGTTCAGCCGTCCTTCTGCCTGGCGCTGGGAAGCCAGGATATACAACAGTTCGTCGCCATCCACTTCGGAACCATCACGATCCACCATCAACACCCGGTCGCCGTCACCGTCGAAGGCAATACCAAGATCAGCCTTTTTCTCGGCAACCACCTGTTTCAGCGCGCCCAGATGGGTAGAGCCAACATTCAGGTTGATGTTCAAGCCATCTGGCTCGGCGCCAATCACCGTCACTTTCGCCCCCAGCTCACGGAACACTTTGGGCGCCACGTGGTAGGTAGCACCGTGAGCACAGTCAAGCACCAGGTGCATGCCGTCGAGAGTAAACTCGTTTGGCACGGTACTTTTGCAGAACTCCACATAGCGACCGGGCGCATCGTCTACCCGGCTCGCCTTGCCCAGCTCTTCCGGCTCACACACTTCGATAGGCTGGTCCAGCCAGCGCTCAATCTCGGCTTCCAGGGCGTCGTCCAGTTTGGTACCGGCAGAAGAAAAGAATTTGATGCCGTTATCATGATGAGGGTTGTGGGAGGCACTGATGACAATTCCGGCAGATGCCCGGAAAGTTCGCGTGAGGTAGGCAATCGCCGGTGTCGGCATCGGTCCCAGCAACTTCACATCAACACCCGCCGCGGCCAGGCCAGCCTCCAGCGCCGATTCGAACATGTAGCCGGACAACCGGGTATCCTTGCCGATCAGTACGCTATTGCGCTGGCCCGCACGCTTGAATGCCTGCCCCGCAGCCCAACCCAGATGCAGCATGAACTCCGGCGTAATCGGACTGTCTCCGACCCGGCCACGAATGCCATCGGTACCAAAGTATTTGCGCTGGGTCATCAGATTGCCTCCTTCACTGCCGTTACGATCCTGACGGCGTCCACAGTTTCCCTAACGTCGTGCACCCTGAGGATGCTCGCCCCTTTCATGGCCGATATTGTCGCGGCAGCGAGGCTGGCCGGCAACCTTTCATTCACATCGCGACCCGTGACCGCTCCCAGCATGGACTTTCGCGAGACCCCGACAAGTAACGGATGTCCGAGAATATGCAACTGCTCAAGGGTAGCGAGCAGCTGATAGTTGTGCTCCACGCTCTTGCCGAAGCCAAAGCCGGGATCAAGAATAATGTTATCGGCACGAACACCGGCCTGCTCCGCCACCCGCATACGCTCCGTCAGAAAAGAGCTGACCTCCCGCCGCACATTTCGGTAGCGGGGATCGTCCTGCATGGTATCCGGCTCACCCTGAATATGCATGATGCACACCGGAACACCTGCTTTTGCAGCCACTTCTGGCGCACCCTCGCGCTGCAGGGCACGAACATCGTTGATCAGTCCCGCACCAAGCCGGGCAGTTTCAGCCATCACCACAGGATTGCTGGTATCCACCGAAATCACGGTATCCAGCTCTTTGGCAATGGCTTCGACCACCGGGCATACGCGGTCAAGCTCTTCCTGGGTCGAGACTTCGCTTGCGCCGGGGCGAGTCGACTCACCTCCAACATCAATAAAAGATGCGCCGTCACTGACCATCTGCCTGGCCCGCACAAGCGCCGACTCCCTGGAATTAAAGCGTCCGCCATCGGAAAACGAATCGGGGGTGACATTCAGAATACCCATCACGTTGCAACGAGACAGATCCAGTTCGCGACCGGCAAAGTTCATTTTCATAACGCAGCTTCCACAGGCAGAGCTTTCGGAGAGACAAAAACAAACGCCGCCCGGGGGCCCGGGCGGCGCATTCAGTTACTCAGGCTTTGACGGCGAGTCAGTGCTCGCCGGCAGGACGCCCTACGCCGGGCTGCCGGCCATCGTCGGAGCTTCTGGGCTCCGGCGCCTGCTCAGGCTCTTCAGCCTTCACGCCCCCGGCGGGACCACTGTCACCCCAGTTTTTGGGCGGACGAGGCTCCTTGCCAGCCATGATGTCATCAATCTGGTAACGATCGATGGTTTCGTACTTCATCAGTGCTTCGGCCATCATGTCCAGCTTGTCCCGGTTATCAATCAGGATCTGCTTGGCCTTTTCGTAGCACTCATCAATGATATTGCGAACTTCCTCATCAATCCGCTGGGCAGTCTCTGGCGAGTACACCGTGTGCGCCTGCCCCGCAGAACGACCAAGGAAGGGTTCCTCACTGTCTGTGTCATACTGGAGAGGACCGAGTTTCTCGGACAGCCCCCAGCGGGTCACCATATTCCGGGCCAGGCTTGTCGCCCGCTCGATGTCGTTGGACGCACCAGTGGTGACACCATCAAAGCCCAGGGTCAGCTCTTCGGCGATACGGCCACCAAACAGACTACAGATCGAGCTGGTCAGATAGCGCTTGGAGTGGCTGTACTTGTCCTCTTCCGGGAGGAACATGGTCACGCCCAGGGCTCGGCCACGAGGAATAATACTCACTTTATAGACCGGGTCATGCTCAGGCATCAGACGGCCCACAATCGCGTGCCCCGACTCGTGGTAAGCCGTATTCCGCTTTTCCTTTTCGCTCATCACCATGGACTTGCGCTCGGCGCCCATCATGATCTTGTCCTTGGCCAGCTCCAACTCTTCCATCGAGACCAGGCGCTGATTACGACGGGCCGCAAACAGCGCAGCTTCGTTGACCAGGTTGGCAAGATCGGCACCGGAGAAGCCCGGCGTGCCCCGCGCAATCACCGCAGGATCAATACCGTCGGCCAGCGGCACTTTTTTCATGTGCACTTTCAGAATCTGCTCACGGCCAATGATGTCTGGCAGGCTCACCACCACCTGGCGATCAAACCGGCCAGGGCGCAACAGCGCCGGGTCCAGCACGTCCGGACGGTTAGTGGCGGCAATAACGATAACGCCTTCATTGCCTTCGAAGCCGTCCATTTCCACCAGCAACTGGTTGAGGGTCTGCTCACGTTCGTCGTGACCACCGCCCATACCAGCACCACGGTGACGGCCAACCGCATCGATCTCATCGATGAAAATAATGCAGGGGCTCTGTTTTTTCGCCTGCTCGAACATGTCGCGAACACGGGAGGCACCCACGCCCACAAACATTTCTACAAAGTCGGAGCCGGAGATAGAGAAGAACGGCACCTTGGCCTCGCCCGCGATGGCCTTGGCAAGCAGGGTTTTACCGGTACCGGGAGGGCCCACCATCAATACGCCCTTCGGGATGCGACCACCAAGACGCTGGAACTTGCTGGGATCCCGGAGGAAATCCACCAACTCTTTCACGTCTTCCTTGGCTTCGTCGACACCCGCGACATCGGAAAACGTGGTTTTGATCTGGTCTTCACTCATCAGGCGCGCTTTGCTCTTGCCGAACGACATGGGGCCTTTGCCGCCACCGCCGCCCTGCATCTGGCGCATGAAGAACACGAACAATGCGATGATGATCAGAATCGGGAACGCGGCTACCAGCAGCTGCGTCCACAGGCTCTGGCGCTCGGGCTCCTTGCCGATCACTTCGACGTTGTTGGCGAGCAGGTCATCCATCAGCTTGTTGTCAGACACCTGCGGCCGGATGCTCTGGAACTGGGAGCCGTCGTTGCGGACACCCTGCACCTGCAGACCATCAATGGTCACCTGCCGTACCTGGCCCTGCTGGACCATCTCGACAAACTGGGAATAGTTAACTTGTTGGCCGGTGGTGGTGGGAGAGAAATTCTGAAACACCATCAGCAGCACGGCGGCTATGATTAGCCAGAGAACCAGATTTTTTGCCATATCGTTCAAGGATCATCACCTGTGAATTGCAGGATCAGCGCCTGAAGGCCGCCAATCCTTTTCCGACACCTTACACCAATTGTACGCCGGTAAACCAGAAACGGCCCATCCGGAACCGATCGCGATACTACCTATATGGGACGCCATGACCGGAATTACAACACCCTCTGTAAGTGAATACGGCCATTTGTCATGAGTCGCTATCTGTTACAATCGCTGAATTATACGTGGTTGCCAGCGGATTCACCGCTGACCTTTTGTTAATTGCACCTATTAAGAGATTACATCATGAGTCTGTCACCGGAACAGCGCCGGGAATACCGGGCTATTGCCCACAACCTGAAGCCCGTCATCATCGTTGGCGACAAAGGCCTGTCTGAAGGGCTGCAGGACGAACTGGACCGCGCCCTGAACGACCATGAGCTGATCAAGATCAAAGTCGCCAGCCAGGATCGCGAAGTCCGCCAGGAAGCCATTCAGGCTCTGTGCGAAAGCTCCGGCGCCGAACTGGTCCAGACGATCGGTAAAATCGCCGTCATTCTGCGTCGGGCGAAGAAACCGAACCCCAAGCTGTCGAACCTGCTGCGCAACAAATAACGTAAGCTGAGACGCGAAAAAGCCGGCCTGGTTCCCCAGAGCCGGCTTTTTCTTTACACCCGATCAGCACAACCGAGTCAGATATATTCCACTTCGGAAATCTCGTACTCCACGGTACCGGAGGGGATACGGATAGCCACCACGTCCCCTTCGTTCTTGCCAATCAGCGCGCGGGCGATCGGCGAGGACACCGACAGCTTGCCTGCCTTGATGTCGGCCTCATCTTCTCCCAC
The DNA here is from genome assembly GCF_041155085.1 of Marinobacter sp. RI1. NCBI lineage: Bacteria > Pseudomonadati > Pseudomonadota > Gammaproteobacteria > Pseudomonadales > Marinobacteraceae > Marinobacter > Marinobacter sp. RI1. The sequence continues at coordinate 1,245,893 of NZ_AP031605.1, read as the reverse complement.
GATCTGGTAAGTAACCTCTTCGTCGGTTTCCATGTTAACCAGATGCACAGTGGTGCCGAAGATCACCTTACCGGTGTTCTCCATGGTGGTCACATCAATCACCTGGGCCACGGACAGCTTGCCTTCAATTTCCTGAATGCGACCTTCGATAAAGCTCTGCTGCTCCCGGGCCGCATGATACTCAGCATTTTCCTTCAGATCGCCGTGCTCACGGGCATCGGCAATGGCCGCGATCACCCGCGGCCGATCTTCGGACTTCAGCTTTTTCAGCTCCTCACGCAGACGGTCTTCGCCCGTCTTGGTCATCGGTACTCTGTCAGCCATAGCCTTACTTTCCTGCGTGTAGTTCCTGGAGGCGACGAACGGTGCGCTCCGGGCCAAACTTGATGGCCCGGCAGAAGGCTTCGCCACCTGCCAGTGTGGTTGTGTAGGTTACTTTGGTCTGCAAGGCAGACTGGCGAATCTGCGCCGAGTCAGAAATCGCCTTGCGACCTTCCGTAGTATTGATAATCAGCTGAACCTGACCATTCTTGATGGCATCCACAATGTGCGGGCGACCCTCGCGAACCTTGTTCACCCGCTCAACGGCGATACCTTCGGCTTCCAGCGCCTTGGCGGTGCCAGTGGTGGCAATAATCCTGAAGCCAGCATCCACCAGGTCGCGGGCAACACTGGCCGCACCCGGCTTGTCCACATCGCGCACCGACATGAAGGCCACCCCCTGGGCCGGCAACCGCTCACCCACCGCCAGCGCGGCCTTGGCAAAGGCTTCATCAAAGCTGTCGCCCAGCCCCATCACCTCACCGGTGGATTTCATTTCCGGCCCCAGGATCGGATCCACGGCCGGGAACTTGTTGAACGGGAACACGGACTCTTTAACGGCGTAGTAGGTCGGCACGATTTCCTGAGTAAAGTTCAGTTCTTTCAGGCTCTTGCCGGACATCACCCGGGCCGCAACCGCGGCCAGAGACACCCCGATAGCCTTGGACACAAACGGCACGGTCCGTGAGGCACGCGGGTTCACTTCGATCACGTAGATCTCGCCATCCTGATAGGCCAGCTGCACGTTCATCAGGCCGATAACATCCAGCTCGATGGCCATTTTCTTCACGGCCTCGCGCATCTCGTCCTGCACCTGCCTGCTCAGGCTGTAGGGCGGCAGGGAGCAGGCGGAGTCACCAGAGTGAACACCAGCCTGCTCAATATGCTGCATGATACCGCCGATCACAACATCAGTGCCGTCACTGATGGCATCGATATCGACCTCGATGGCAGCATTCAGGAAGTGATCAAGCAGAACCGGGCTGTCATTGGAGACCAGCACCGCGTTACGCATGTAGCGCACCAGTTCGGTTTCGTCATAGACGATTTCCATGGCCCGGCCACCCAGCACGTAAGACGGGCGCACCACCAGTGGGTAGCCAATCTCGCGGGCCGCCACGATGCCTTCCTCGTGGCTGCGCACAGTGGCGTTTTCCGGCTGCTTCAGACCCAGGCGCTGGATCATCTGCTGGAAGCGCTCGCGGTCTTCGGCGCGGTCAATGGCGTCCGGGCTGGTGCCGATAATGGGCACACCGGCGGCTTCCAGGCCACGCGCCAGCTTCAGCGGAGTCTGACCGCCGTACTGGACGATTACACCCTTGGGCTTCTCGACGCTGATGATTTCCAGCACGTCTTCCAGGGTGATCGGCTCAAAATACAACCGGTCGGAGGTGTCGTAATCGGTCGACACGGTCTCCGGGTTGCAGTTGATCATGATGGTCTCGTAGCCATCCTCACGCATGGCCAGGGCCGCGTGCACACAGCAGTAGTCGAATTCGATGCCCTGACCAATGCGGTTGGGGCCACCACCGATGACCACAATCTTCTCACGATCGCTTGGCTCTGCCTCGCACTCTTCCTCATAGGTCGAATACATGTAGGCGGTATCAGAGGCGAATTCCGCCGCACAGGTATCCACGCGCTTGTACACCGGGCGGATGCCCAGGTCGTGGCGCAGCTTGCGCAGGCTGACTTCGGAAATGCCCAGCAGCTTGGCCAGGCGGGCGTCGGAAAAGCCCTTGCGCTTGAGCCGGAACAGGGTAGCCTTGTCGATATCGGCCTTACCGGCCGACTTGAGAGCCTGCTCTTCGCGCACGATGTCCTCGATCTGCACCAGGTACCAGGGGTCTACCTTGGTGTGGCGGAACACTTCGTCCACGGTCATGCCGGCGCGGAAGGCATCGCCGATGTACCAGATTCGCTCGGCACCGGGCACGTTCAGCTCCCGGGTCAGGGTTTCGCGGCTGTTCTCGGAGTCCAGCTCTTCCAGCTTTTCGTCAAAACCTTCGGAACCCACTTCCAGGCCACGCAATGCCTTTTGCACCGACTCCTGGAAGGTCCGGCCAATGGCCATAACCTCACCGACAGACTTCATCTGAGTGGTCAGGCGGGCGTCGGCCTGGGGGAATTTCTCGAAGGTAAACCGGGGAATCTTGGTAACCACGTAATCAATGGACGGCTCGAACGAGGCCGGGGTGACGCCGCCGGTGATCTCGTTCTGCAGCTCATCAAGGGTGTACCCCACGGCCAGCTTGGCTGCGACCTTGGCGATCGGGAAACCGGTGGCCTTGGACGCCAGCGCCGAGGAACGCGACACCCGGGGGTTCATTTCGATCACCACCATACGGCCGGTATCCGGATTGATACCGAACTGCACGTTGGAACCGCCGGTTTCCACACCAATCTCACGCAGCACCGCCAGCGAGGCGTTCCGCATGATCTGATATTCCTTGTCGGTGAGGGTCTGGGCGGGGGCCACCGTAATGGAATCACCGGTGTGCACGCCCATGGCGTCGAAGTTCTCGATGGCGCAGACGATGATGCAGTTGTCGTTCTTGTCCCGAACAACCTCCATCTCGTACTCTTTCCAGCCAATCAGGGATTCGTCGATCAGCAGCTCGTTGGTCGGGGACAGATCGAGACCGCGAGTACAGATCTCCTCGAACTCGTCCTTGTTGTAGGCAATACCACCGCCGGAACCACCCATGGTGAACGATGGACGGATAATGCACGGGAAACCGATGTCTTCGGAGATCTTCCAGGCTTCGTCCATGGAATGGGCGATGGCCGCGCGCGGGCACTCCAGACCGATTTTCTTCATGGCCTTGTCGAAGCGGTCGCGGTCTTCGGCCTTGTCGATGGTGTCAGCGTTGGCGCCGATCATTTCAACGCCATGCTTCTCCAACACGCCGTGCTTTTCCAGGTCCAGCGCACAGTTCAGTGCAGTCTGACCACCCATGGTGGGCAGCAGGGCGTCCGGCTGTTCCTTTTCGATGATCTTTTCGACCGTCTTCCAGGTGATCGGCTCGATGTAGGTGGCATCGGCCATGGCCGGGTCGGTCATGATGGTGGCCGGGTTGGAGTTCACCAGGATCACCCGGTAGCCCTCTTCGCGCAGCGCCTTACAGGCCTGGGCTCCGGAGTAGTCGAATTCGCACGCCTGCCCGATCACGATGGGGCCGGCGCCCAGGATCAGGATGCTTTTAATGTCGGTACGTTTTGGCATGTCTTGGTAAACCTGTCAGCAACTTTTGAATTCTTGCAGCGCGGTATTCAGCGCCGGTGAGCTATCGTTGATGGCCTTGCCCTCAGGCAGATCGCGCTTCCATCAGCTGGATAAACTCGTCAAACAGCGGAGCCACATCATGGGGCCCCGGGCTGGCTTCCGGGTGACCCTGGAAGCTGTAGGCCGGCTTATCGGTGCGGCGAATGCCCTGCAGAGTGCCGTCAAACAGCGATTTGTGGGTCGCATCCACATTGGCGGGCAGGGTTGTTTCATCCACAGCAAAGCCGTGGTTCTGACTGGTAATCATCACAGTGCCTTTGGCAATGTCTTGCACCGGATGGTTGGCACCGTGGTGGCCGTGGCCCATTTTCATGGTTTTTGCACCACTGGCCAGGGCCAGCAGCTGGTGGCCCAGGCAGATGCCGAATACCGGAATCTCGGTTTCCAGCACTTCCTGAATGGCCTTGATAGCATAGTCGCAGGGCTCGGGGTCGCCCGGGCCGTTGGACAGGAAGATGCCATCGGGGTTCATCGCCAGTACATCAGAGGCCGGGGTTTGCGCGGGTACGACGGTGATCTCGCAACCGCGGGCCGCGAGCATCCGCAGAATGTTGTATTTTACGCCGTAATCCCAGGCCACCACCTTGAACCTGTCTTCGGAGCGGTCACTGTAGCCGTTTACCAGATCCCACTCGGCCTGGTTCCACTGGTAGGCTTCGCTGCAGGTGACTTCTTTGGCCAGGTCCATGCCCTTGAGGCCGGGAAACGCGTTAGCCAGTTCCAGTGCGCGTTCGGCAGTGGCGTTTTCACCAGCGACGATGGCCCCATTCTGGGAGCCCTTGTCCCGGAGGATGCGGGTCAGTCGGCGGGTGTCGATGTCCGCAATGCCAACAATGTTGTTGCTTCGCAGGTAGCCATCAAGGCTACCCTTGTTTCGCCAGCTGCTGGCGACCAGGGGCAGATCGCGGATGATCAGACCGGATGCGTGGATGCGGTCGGATTCTACGTCTTCTTCGTTTACACCGGTGTTGCCAATGTGGGGATACGTCAGGGTGACGATCTGGCGCGAGTAGGACGGGTCGGTCAGGATTTCCTGGTAGCCGTTCATGGCAGTGTTGAACACTACCTCGCCGCTGGTTTCTCCGTCTGCGCCGATGGCGGTGCCGTAGAAGAGGCTTCCGTCTGCGAGTGCAAGGATTGCTGGTGTGCTCAAGGCTTGTATCCTCATCGAGTGGCGTAAGTTCGTCACGAACAGGAACGCAAGCGCAAATTCAGGTTGCAAAAAAGCGAGACAAGGTAAAAACCCGGTCCCGCTTTCTTATAAACTTTTCAAAGGTACGCTTGGTGCAGTCAAATCGCCTTATTGTAAGATTTCTGGCGATTTTTGTCCACGTCGAATTCTACTTTGAACCATGTCGCTGGCCCGGCCGGAGGAGCAGGAAGCCTTTCCGAAAACCGCTACGAGCACATCCATGTGCGCTTCTCTCAGGCCATCCCTGGCCTTCGAAATTTTCGAGAAGGTGCCCTGCTCCCGCAGCCTCTGAGTATGCAGCTCAACCTTTCAGGTTCAGAACGTCCTGCATGTCGTAAAGACCAGCCGCCTTACCCTCAAGCCACAACGCGGCCCGCATGGCACCTTTTGCGAAAGTCATCCGACTGCTCGCCTTGTGGGTAATTTCGATGCGCTCACCCTCCGTTGCAAACAGTACCGTGTGATCACCCACCACATCGCCGGCGCGGATGGTCTCGAAGCCGATTTCCTTGCGGGTGCGTTCGCCGGTGAAGCCTTCGCGGCCATAGACCGCACATTCTTTCAGGTCGCGACCGAGAGCATCAGCCACCACTTCACCCATACGCAGGGCTGTGCCCGAGGGGGCGTCTTTTTTGTGACGGTGGTGGGCTTCGATGATTTCCACGTCGTAGTCATCACCCAAGGTTGCGGCGGCGGTGCGCAGCAGGTTGAGGACGACATTGACGCCCACGCTCATGTTGGGCGCAAAAACGACCGGAGTGTTTTCGGCGGCCAGCGCCAGCTGCTCTTTTTCGGCGTCGGTCATGCCGGTGGTACCGATCACGAGCATTTTGCCGTTAGCGCTGCAAAACTTCGCGTTTTCCAGGGTCAGGTCCGGGAAGGTGAAGTCCACCAGTACGTCGAAGTCGTCTTTGACGTCGTCCAGGCTGGCGGCCATTTTTACGCCGGTTTTGCCGATGCCGGTCATTTCACCGGCGTCGGCGCCAATCAGACTGCTGCCCGGCTCGACGATGGCAGCGCCGAGTTCAAGGCCTTCGGTACCGTCGACCGCTTCGATCAGCACTTTACCCATGCGCCCGGCGGCGCCGATGATCGCTACCCTCATCTGCTCTACCCTCAGAATTTCATTTCGTCGAAGAAGTTTTTCACACCCTCAAACCATGAGGTTTTCTTGGGGGCATGATGAGTTCCGTTGTTACCATCCAGGGTTTGCTGGAATTCTTCCAGCAGCTCCTTCTGGCGTTTGGTGAGGTTCACCGGCGTTTCCACAATCACCCGGCACAACAAATCACCGGCCGGGCCACCGCGGACCGGGCTGACGCCTTTGTTGCGCAGACGGAACAGTTTGCCGGTCTGGGTCTCAGGCGGAATCTTGAGCTTTACGCGGCCATCCAGCGTTGGTACTTCCAGCTCGCCACCGAGGGTGGCGTCGACGATGCTGATGGGCACTTCGCAGTAAAGATTGCGACCGTCACGGGTGAAAATGGAATGCTCACGAACGGCGACCTGTACATAAAGGTCTCCAGGAGGCCCTCCGTCTACACCCATCTCACCTTCGCCGGACAGGCGAATACGGTCGCCAGTATCAACACCTGGCGGCACCTTGACCGAGAGGGTTTTCTCCTGGCGCACCCGACCCTGGCCGTGACAGCTCTTACAGGGATTCTTGATGATCTGGCCGGAGCCACGACAGGTGGGACAGGCTTGCTGTACGGTGAAGAAGCCTTGCTGCATCCGGACCTGGCCCATGCCCTGGCAGGTGCCACAGGTTTCCGGGCGAGAGCCTTTTTCAGCGCCACTGCCGTCACAGGCTTCACATTCTTTATGGCCAGGGATGTTGATCTTGACGGTTTTGCCTTTAACAGCCTCTTCCAGATCCAGCTCCAGGGTGTAGCGAAGATCTGCACCGCGGGTGGTTCGGCCACGGCCACCACCACCGAAGATGTCACCGAACACATCACCAAAGATGTCGGAGAAGCTGGCGCCACCGCCGCCAAAGCCGCCGCCAGCCTGACCGTCTACGCCGGCATGACCAAACTGGTCGTAGGCGGCGCGCTTACTGGAGTCCGCCAGGATTTCGTAGGCTTCGCTGGCCTCTTTGAATTTGTTCTCGGCATCCTTGTCATCCGGGTTACGGTCCGGGTGGTACTTCATCGCGAGCTTTCGATACGCCCGCTTAATTTCCTTTTCGTCCGCATCCCGGGAGATCCCGAGTACTTCGTAATAATCGCGCTTGGCCATGCTTCAAAACCCTGTTTTTATAACGAGGAAAACGCGAGCCCGGCCCGCGTTTCCCCAACTACTTGATGTACCTCGGAATTACTTCTTGTCGTCGTCTTTGACTTCCTCGAACTCGGCATCGACGGCGTCGTCAGCACTCTTGGCCTGACCTTCTTCCTGGCCACCGGCCTGCTGAGCCTGGTCGGCCTGATCCGCGTACATCTTCTGAGCCAGCTCAGAGGACACTTCGGTCAGCTTCTGAGTCTTGGCTTCGATCGCTTCCTTGTCAGAACCCTCGAGGGCCTCTTCCAGATCCTTGATGGCGGCCTCGATGGACTCCTTCTCGCTGTCGGAGACCTTGTCGCCGGCTTCACTCAGGGTCTTGCGCACGGCGTGCACCATGGCATCACCCTGGTTACGGGCCTGGACAAGCTCCTCGAACTTGCGGTCTTCCTCGGCATTGGCCTCGGCATCGCGAACCATCTTCTCGATCTCGTCATCGTTCAGACCAGAAGAGGCCTTGATCACGATGGACTGTTCCTTGCCGGTCGCCTTGTCTTTGGCAGACACGTTCAGGATACCGTTGGCATCAATATCGAAGGTTACTTCGATCTGCGGCACACCGCGCGGTGCCGGTGGGATGTCGGCCAGATCGAAACGCCCCAGAGACTTGTTCTGTGCCGCCTGCTTGCGCTCACCCTGAACGACGTGAATGGTCACTGCAGTCTGGTTGTCATCCGCCGTAGAGAAGGTCTGCGATTTCTTGGTCGGAATCGTGGTGTTCTTCTCGATCAGCGGAGTGGCCACGCCACCCATGGTTTCGATACCCAGGGTCAGCGGGGTTACGTCCAGCAGCAGTACGTCTTTCACGTCGCCAGACAGTACCGCGCCCTGAATCGCTGCACCCATGGCGACGGCCTCGTCCGGGTTCACGTCTTTACGGGGCTCTTTGCCGAAGAACTCTTTTACTTTCTCCTGCACCAGCGGCATACGGGTCTGACCACCGACCAGAATAACCTCGTCGATTTCACCGGCCTTCATGCCCGCATCCTGAAGAGCCACCTTACAGGGCTCCAGACTGCGCTGAACCAGGTCTTCCACCAGCGATTCCAGCTTGGCACGGGTCAGCTTCACGTTCATGTGCTTGGGACCAGACGCATCTGCAGTGATGTACGGCAGGTTTACGTCGGTCTGCTGGCTGCTGGACAGCTCGATCTTGGCCTTCTCGGCCGCTTCTTTCAGACGCTGCATGGCCAGAGAGTCGCCGCGAAGATCGATGCCGCTGTCTTTCTTGAACTGGTCGGCCAGGTATTCAATCACTTTCAGGTCGAAATCTTCACCGCCCAGGAAGGTGTCACCGTTGGTGGCCAGCACTTCGAACTGGTGCTCGCCGTCTACGTCCGCAATTTCGATGATGGACAGATCGAAAGTACCACCACCCAGGTCGTACACAGCAACAGTACGATCACCGCTCTTCTTGTCCAGGCCATAAGCAAGGGCCGCAGCAGTTGGCTCGTTGATGATCCGCTTCACTTCCAGACCAGCAATCTTGCCAGCATCTTTGGTCGCCTGGCGCTGGCTGTCATTGAAGTACGCAGGCACGGTGATCACCGCTTCGGTTACCTTTTCGCCCAGATAGTCTTCTGCAGTCTTCTTCATTTTCTTCAGAACTTCTGCAGACACCTGCGGCGGCGCCATTTTCTGCCCCTTCACCTCAACCCAGGCGTCACCGTTGTCTGCCTTGGCGATTTTATAGGGCACCATCTTGATGTCTTTCTGAACCACGTCATCTTCAAAACGACGACCAATCAGTCGCTTGATGGCGTACAGAGTGTTGTGCGGGTTGGTCACCGCCTGACGCTTGGCTGACTGGCCAACCAGAGTCTCGTTGTCATCGGTGTAGGCGATGATGGACGGGGTTGTGCGATCACCCTCTGCGTTTTCAATTACCTTTACCTTGTCGCCATCCATGATGGCCACACAGGAGTTTGTGGTTCCCAGGTCGATACCAATAATCTTGCTCATCGAATCACTCCAAATCTTTCTGAATGCTGTTCCGGAGAATGCCTACCCCGGCCTTTGCTGTTTAATCGCTATATTGGCGCTCTGCTCGACTTTTCAAGCCTGCTCGTCGATTTTTGGCGCATCTTCTGCCTTGGCCACTACGACCATCGCCGGACGAACTACCCGGCCATTAAGCAGATAACCTTTCTGCACAACCGCAACCACGCTGTTAGGCTCGGCATCCGGCGCCGGCACCATGGACATGGCTTCGTGCTGCTGCGGATCGAACGGCTCACCCACCGGGTTGAGCTGTTCAACGTTGAATTTCTTCAGGCTGCTCATGAACAGCGTCAGGGTCATTTCCACACCTTCGCGAATGGACGCAACCAGCTCGCCTGCGTTTTCGTGACCCTCGGTGCTTTCGACCGCCTTCTCCAGACTGTCAGCCACCGGCAACAGCTCTTTCACAAACTTCTCGAGCGCAAACTTGTGAGCTTTTTCCACATCAATCTCGGCCCGGCGACGGACATTCTGCATCTCCGCCTGTGCCCGCAAGGCCTGCTCCTGGTACTCCTGCAGTTTCTGCTGCAGCACATCCAGCTCGGAGCCCTGCTCCGGTGACTGCTCGGCATCCTGGTTACCTGCAGCCTGCTCTTCCGCCGCAGCTTCTGCTGCCTCGTTGCGTTCTTCTACCTGTTCGTTGCGCTTTTCGTCAGCACTCATGACAACTCCTGATAACGTTTTCACGGCCACGGAGGCCTGCAGAAATAACCACTCCCGCTTGTGCAGAAAGCAGGAAAGAATCGCTTTGCGAACCGATATGGGGCCCGCTTCCCGGGTTTCAACCGTCACCCACGCAATCTTTGATGTTTTCATCATTTCCTGTTTGCAAACCGGAAAAACCCTGTATATATTGACAGCAACTGTATGAACGAACAGTGGTCAGAGTTATTACTTGCTCAAGAGCGAGCGGAGGTTGCGGCATGCTCACACAACTCACGGTATCGAACTACGCCATTGCAGAAAGGGTTGAACTCCAGTTCAACCGCGGTATGACAGCCCTGACTGGGGAAACCGGCGCCGGCAAGTCGATTGTGCTTGATGCCCTTGGCCTGGCCATGGGAGGCCGGGCCGATGCCGGCGCTGTTCGCCATGGCGCCAAGCGTGCCGACATTACCGCCAGCTTCGATATATCCCGCATCCCCGAAGCCCGGTCCTGGCTGGACAGCCATGAGCTGGACGACAAGGACGATTGCATCCTGCGCCGGACCATCAGCAAGGACGGCCGCTCCAAGGCATTCATTAATGGCCAGCCCTGCCCGCTGTCACAATTGAAAGAACTGGGCGGCCTGCTGATGGATATCCACAGTCAGCACCAGCATCAATCCCTGCTGCGTAAGGAAACCCACCGAAAGCTGCTGGACGAGTTCGCCGGCGCGGAAAGCCTGGCCGACGAAACCCGATCTGCATGGAAAGCCTGGCACCAGACGCGTCAGAAACTACAGCAACGCCAGCACAATGCTGATGAGGCCGAGGCCCGTTTACAGCTGCTGCGCTATCAGGTGGAAGAGCTGGACAGGTTGGCGCTGGGCGAGGACGAACAGACAACCCTGGAAACCGAACAGGCACAGCTCAGCCAGGCCGACGCCGTACTTCACAGCAGCCACCAGGCCGCCCTGCTATGCACTGAAGATGAGGTTTCAGCCGCAGACCTGGTGCGCCAGGCACTGCACCAACTGGAGCAACTGCCGGTTGATGTCCCGGCACTGACCGACACCATCCAGATGCTGAACGAAGCACAGATTCAGATTTCAGAAGCCGGCGACAACCTGCGCCGCTTCGTAGACGACTACGAAGCCGACCCGGTCCGACTGAACGAAGTGGAAGAACGGCTCAGCGCCATTTATCAGATGGCGCGCAAACACCGGATCACCCCGGAGGAGTTACCGGAATTGCATCAACGCCTGAGCCAGGAGCTGGCCGAACTGGATGGCGGCGAAGGCAGCCTGGAACAACTTCAGGCCGAGCTGGAAAACTTGCGGGCACGGTTTGACGCCCTGGCCACCAAGCTGACAGAAACACGCCGGAATGCCGCCATGGAGCTCGACCAGCGAATCGCCCGGGAGTTGGCACAATTGAGCATGCCATCGGTGCAGTTTGTCAGCCACCTGAGCCGGAACAGTGATGACGAACCTGCCCCTCACGGCATGGAAGAGGTGGAATTCCTGGTGAGTGCCAACCCGGGCCAACCCGCCCGATCGTTGGCCAAGGTGGCTTCCGGCGGTGAACTTTCCCGCATAAGCCTGGCCATTCAGGTGGTTGTGGCACAAACCTCCACCACACCAACTTTGGTGTTCGATGAGGTGGATGTCGGCATCGGTGGCGGCACCGCGGAGGTCGTAGGCCGCCTGCTGAGAGCACTCGGCGAGAATGGCCAGGTACTGTGCGTCACGCACCTGCCGCAGGTGGCGGCCCAGTGCCATCAGCATTTGTTCGTCAGCAAATTTACCGAGAAAGACGCGACCTATTCACGCATCGAATCCCTGGATGACCAGGGCCGGATCAGCGAAGTCGCAAGGATGCTTGGCGGAGTGGACATGACAGAACAGACCATAGCCCATGCCCGGGAGATGTTTGTAAAGGGCCAGGCAACCCATCACTAATCCCCCTCTCGTTTCGGAGAGCTTCTGGGCCAGCCTTGTCGCTGGCCCTTTTTTTACTTCTTATCGGACTTCAGTGGCTTCACGTAAAGGATCAGGCTGTGGTCGACAATCTCATAGCCGTGCTCTGCCGCAATCTTCTGCTGGCGCTCCTCGATAACCTCATCGACGAACTCAACAACTTCGCCAGTCTGGGTGCAAACCATGTGGTCGTGATGATCATCACCGGCCATCTCGAACACCGCGTGACCGCCTTCGAAATTATGACGCAACACGAGGCCTGCAGCTTCGAACTGGGTCAGCACCCGGTAGACTGTCGCCAGGCCCACGTCATCGCCCTGGTCCAGCAGCTTTTTATAAACGTCTTCAGCACTCAGGTGATGTTCTTCAGCATTCTCAAGGATATTGAAGATCTTGACCCTTGGCAGAGTAACCTTCAGACCGACTTTTCGTAATTCGGCGTTTTCAGATGACATGTTACCATTCGCTCTTTGGTGTGCCTCACGGCTTCCGGTATGATGAAGCCGCAGTACGACGGATGACCCGTTTCACACCTGCTCAACGCAGGCGAATTCAAGATAGAGGATTTCCCCCGGCGATGCAAAAGCTCCCCGCTATCGTTCTTATTAGCATTTTATCCTTGTCCGGCTGTGTTTTTCCGGGCGTTTACAAAATCAATGTCCAGCAGGGCAACATTGTCACCGATGAGGAGCTGACGGAACTGTCCGAGGGCATGCCCAGAAGTCAGGTTCACGCGCTGCTGGGAAGCCCGTTGATGCTGAACCCCGTCGACCCGTCCCGGGAATACTATGTTTACACCTTTCAGCGCCGGGGCAACGAGATCGAAGAACAGCGCATCATCGTTTACTACGAGAATGATCAGCTGAGCCACTACGAAGCCCAGCTCCTGGAAGAAACGCCAGCCTACTAGTGCTTACGCTTTCTTTTTAGCCCGGTTCAGGCGAGCCTGCTTGGGATCAATCTTGAGTGGGCGGTATAGTTCCACCCGGTCGCCTTCTCTCAGAGCATGCTCGGCCGGGTTCTTCACCACTTTGCCAAACACCCCCATATCGATAGCGTCCGGATCAATCTCCGGAAAGATCTCGGTAATCCTGGAGAGCTTCACGGCTTCAAGGGCTGTAGTGCCCGGAGGCACCACCACGGGCACAATCTGCTGCTTGTCCGGGCGGGCATAGGCCACTTCCACTTCCATCACACGATCCCTCCGCGATAAACCTCATCTGCGCGACGACAGAAAGCATCCACCATGGTATTGGCCGCCTGATTAAATACCGGGCCAAAAGTCATTCGTGAAAGCGAGCCTGAAAATTCGAACTCCAGGGTCAGGATTACTTTGCAGGCGTTATCGTCCAGAGCCCGAAAGTGCCAGCGCCCCGTAAGATTTCTGAGCGGGCCGTCCACAAGCTTCATTTCAATGGTCTCTGGCATCAGCAACTGGTTTCGTGTGGTCAGCCGGTGGCGAACGCCCCCTTTGGAAATATCCAGTGAAGCCATGATTTCAGCGTCGTTCTGTTCGTGGACCTCTGCCCCGGCACACCAGGGTAAGAACTCAGGGTAACGGGCAACGTCATTGACCAGGTGGAACATACGCTCCGCCGAGTGCATAACCAATGCGGTCTTGTCGATCTGATGTGCCATGTATAAACCGGATTTCCTGCGTTTCAGACTTCGTTCCAGCCCTGCCGGGCCAGTCAGACACTATGATAAAGGATATCGCCCCCTTTGGGGGCATTTTCATCTGGTTCGGGCTGCCCGTTTTCCGCGGGCAGCACGGCCTCTTCGGGTGTCTTCGGAGGTACATCTTCCTCAACCGGACTGTCTTCAGGCGCCCTGTTCTGCGCCTCAGCAGACGCTGTAGGTTGCTGGCACCAGATAGCAGCACTGCCGTTGTCACACAGGTTGCCGAGTGAGAAAAGCGTGTACTGTAGTCCGATCCAGGCCGCCACAACAGGAAGCACCAGGCGCATGACCCAGAACCAGATTCTCCGGAACACAACCGGCGCATTGCCCAGAATGGTTGCCGCGAAGCGCCGGGTGATACACCAGCCGGCAAATGTGGCAATGAGAATAGCCACCGCCGGTATCACAATGCCACCGGCGGCCAGTTCCAGCCATCGAAATACAGTGGCACCGCCTATGCGGTAATCGGCCCACAGATTGAAGGAGAACAGGGAAGCCAGCCCGGCGAACCAGACTGCAAGCCCGACAATGACCGCAGACCAGCCCCGAGGCGCCCCGGTCCACTCCCGGAACCATCCCACCACCGGTTCGAGCAGAGACAACCCCGTCGCCCAGACAATCAGCACCACCAGCAGGAAAACCGACGCGATCACCACCTGACTGTAGGGTAAGCCTGATAGCGCGACCGGCAGGGAAACAAAAAGCAGGCTGAAACCCCGTTCACCCTCAAGGCTGCTACCGTCCGCTGCAACTGAAAACATCATCAATCCGGCCATGATGGCGACCAGGGTGTCCATCAACACCACAGCCAGTATTGAGCGTTTCAGGCGGGTATGGCTGGTGGAATAGGCGCCAAATATTGCCCACACCCCCATTCCGAGACCCAAGGTATAAAAAGCATGGAAGAACGCTGCCTTGATACTGGCCGCTGTTACCTGCTCCGGCCGGATCACCAGAACGTGATCTATCCCGGACTGCAAGCTCCCCCGCATTGCTGCCAGCCCGAACAGCACCAACATCAACAGCAGGGTGCAGGGTACGATCATGCGCATCGATCGCTCCAGGCCCTTGACCACCCCGCGGGCAGAAACCGCAACCACAAGAATCACGAAGAAAACATGCCAGGCCATAAACTGCCGATAGTGGCCCGGGTCCGACACCAGCTCCGACAGAACAGCAGTTGCTGAGGCCGCCGAAGCACCCTCGAAACGGTCAGTTGCACCGAAAAAGATGTAAGCCAGAACAATACCGCCAAAAACAGCGGTAAAGGAGAGCACCACGAACGCCGCAAGAATGCTTAGCGGCCCCGCCAGTCGCCAGAACGGTGAGCAGCCAGCGTTTTTCACCATACCGTCCATGGCCAGCACAATCCCATGCCGGGCATGACGGCCAATCACAGCCTCCGTCACCATCAGCGGCAGGGTAACAATCAGCAGACAGGCCAGGTACAGCAAGATAAACAAGCCGCCGCCGTGGATACTGGCCAGATAGGGAAACTGCCACAGATTGGCCAGGCCGACCGTGGCACCCACAGAAGCCCAGAAAAAGGTGGATTTTCGGGTAAACGACCCTATTGACGTCTGATACTTGCGCAGCATTACTTCCCCAGGCAGTGACGAGCGCATCATTGTAGCCGAAGCAAGCCTGCAGGAACGACACTAAACCCGAGCCAGACGGCGAATCCGTGACCCTTCTTGCACTCCTGCGCTACAATGCGCGCTTTGCTGGCGTACCGACAAGACCAGCACCGTCATTCTTCCGATCCCGGACAGGATTCATGAGCAAGAAGAAAGCAAACGCCCCAACCAGCAACACCATCGCCCTGAACAAGAAGGCGAAGCACGAATACCATATTGAGGAGCGCTTCGAGGCTGGCCTGGCCCTGCTTGGCTGGGAAGTGAAGTCGTTGCGTGCGGGCAAGGCACAACTGGTTGATGCCTATGTGCTGCTGAAGGATGGCGAGGCCTGGCTGCTGGGCTCCCACATCACGCCTCTGAACACCGCCTCTACCCATGTGATTGCGGACCCGACCCGCACCCGCAAACTGCTGCTGCACGCCAAGGAAATCGCCAAGATTGTCGGCCAGGTGAATCAGGCGGGTTACACCTGCATTCCCCTCGCCCTGTACTGGAAAAAGAACAAGGTAAAATGCGAGATCGCCCTGGTGAAGGGTAAGAAGCTGTTCGACAAACGCGCTACCGAGAAAGAGCGTGACTGGAACCGCCAGAAACAGCGCATCATGCGCGAGGCCAACACCTGACACCAAAACTGTGTCGCATATGCACCCTCTTTGCTGATTTCAAAAAGCCTCCTATACTTTTAGGCCTTTCGTCAGTTGGCCCCGATGGCAGTACCAGGCGGCCCGGACTCCGGTACAGAGCATAGGAGGGCTTATGTCAGCAAAACGGACGGCCATGACCTCGGTCGATCGCTCCTGGTTACGCATGGATACCCCGGAAAATCCCATGATGATTTCCGCGGTACTGGCCTTTGAACACCCCATTCCGCTCAAGCGACTCAAGCGCACCCTGGAAGAACGTTTCCTGAAATTCCGGCGCTTTCGGCAACGCATCGTTGACAAAGGTGACAAGGTCTACTGGGAAGACGACCCCCTGTTCGATCTGGACAACCACCTGCACACCATCGCTCTGCCGGGAAACGCCGGCAAGCGAGAGCTTCAGGCCCTGGCCAGTGATTTCAACAGCACCGCTCTCGATTTCTGCCGGCCACTCTGGCAGATACACTACATCGACAACTATGAGAACGGCTGCGCCCTGTTAATCAGGATTCACCACTGTATTGCCGATGGCATTTCACTGGTGCGGGTACTGCTTTCGCTGACCGATCGCACTCCTGAACCCAAGCTAGAGCGCGTTGCACACCCAAAGCTACCCACAAAACCCAACGGCACCGCCGCCAGCCGGTTCCTGCACCGGATTGTAGACAGCACTCAGGCGGCCTGGGGACAGGCCAACCTGTTCGTGGATTCCATTCGCAAAGAGCCTGACTACCCACTGAAGCTGGCCACCACCGCCGGCGGTATTGTTCTGGACCTGGCCAAACTGGGACTTGCCCCCTTCGAGCCGAAAACCAGCCTGAAAAGCCCGCTGCTGGGCCGCAAACAAGTGGCCTGGGCCGAGCCCCTTGAACTGGAAACCGTGAAACAGTGCGCGCGGACACTGGGGGGAACCGTCAACGACGTATTGCTTTGCGCCGCGACCGGTGCGCTGACCCGGCATTTTACGGAGCACGGCCAGAGCATTCCGGACTGCGGCATTCGGGTTGCCGTTCCTTTCAACCTGAGGCCACTGGACCAGCCCATCGAAACCCTCGGCAATCAGTTTGGCCTGGTGCTGGTGTGCCTGCCTGTTGAGGTAACGGATCCGATCATGTGTTTCCGCCAGGTTCAGGAAAACATGAACCGGCTCAAACGGTCATACCAAGCCCAGGTAACCTATAGCCTGCTGGACCTGTTTGGCCGCGGCCCGGACATTCTCGAACGCCGGGCACTGGACCTGCTCAGCAACAAGGCCTCAGCAGTTCTGACCAACGTTCCCGGACCACGCCATGCGGTTTACCTGGCGGGCAGCAAACTGATTCAACCCATGTTCTGGGTCCCCCAGAGCGGCAACATCGGTATAGGCATGAGCATTTTCAGTTACGCCGGCACGGTACAGTTCGGCATAACCGTCGACAAAGGCATCAAAGCCGACCCGGGCGAGGTGATGGATTATTTCCGTGACAGCTTCGAGAACCTGCATCAGGCTGCACTCGCGAAAGCCGGCGCCGGCGGTTTCCGCCAGGCCTCCTAGGCTCACCAAAGCCAGCGGTAGGTACAAATAGTAACGCCGTTACACAAAGAAGCCTTGAAGTCTGGCAATCCGGACACATATACTGAACTAACAAGGGGACGACTTGGCTTCGACGCCGGTGACGAACCCTTGGGTGCATGCCGAGATGGCAGCGAATCTCGTAAATCCAAAGCTGCAACGTAATAGTCGCAAACGACGAAAACTACGCACTGGCGGCGTAAGCCGTTCCAGTCGTCCTGGCTGAGGCGCCTATAACTCAGTAGCAACATCCCAGGACGTCATCGCTTATAGGCCGCTCCGTTCACCAGAGCTCACTGGTGTTCGGCTAAGATTAAAGAGCTCGCCTCTTGCACCCTGACCTTCGGGTCGCTTGAGGTTAAATCAATAGAAGGACACTAAGCATGTAGACCTCAAGGCCTAGTGCTGGCGGACGCGGGTTCAATTCCCGCCGTCTCCACCACCTTGCAAGAGAAAAGCCCCTGATTTCAGGGGCTTTTTTTTCGCCCACACAAAAAGAAACGCGAGGCTGTCCACATAATGTCCACCTCAAAAAAGGTGTTCCAAATGCTCGGTAAGGTTGCGGGTGAGCGAATGGACCCAACCACACATCTGCTAGACACAAGATTCTTCCGAGCACTCGTGTTTGGACCAGTCGCGATAGGAATCGCACTAGCCGTCACTGCTTACTTAAATCATCCTACAGAAATAGAGTGGACTTTTTCCGGCTTCAACTGTAGTGGTTCAATGATTCCGGACACCAACGTAGGTGGTAAGATCACCACCATAAACGAGGTGTCTGATGACCAGAAAGCGACGTTCTTTTTCTCCTGAGTTCAAACAGGAAGCAGCCAGCCTGGTGCTGGACCAAGGTTACACCATTCCTCAGGCCAGTACGTCCCTGGGCGTGGGCGAGAGTGCTGTTCGCCGTTGGGTCAAACAGCTGACCGAAGAGCGTGAGGGTGTCACCCCAAAGGGTAAAGCTTTAACCCCGGAGCAGCGCCGAATTCAGGAATTGGAAGCCCGCTGCAAGCGCCTTGAGCAGGAGAAAGACATACTAAAAAAGGCTACCGCTCTCTTGATGTCGGACGACATGAATCGTACGCGCTGATAGACCAGTTGAGTGAGCAAGTGCCTGTTGAAATGGTCTGCAATGCGTTCGATATCAGCCGTTCCAGCTATTACGAGTATCGCCAACGACGGAAACACGTGGATGTTGAGCGTCTGGCCCTGAAGGCTCAGGTGAACCGCTTGTTTACCAAGAGCCGCAGTTCTGCCGGCAGCCGGACAATCAAAGGCATGCTCAACGATGACGGCGTGGTGATTGGTCGCTTTAAGGTCCGACGACTGATGAGTGAGTTGGGGCTGATCTGTAAGCAACCAGGCCCTCACGCTTACAAGCAGGCTACCGTTGAGCGACCAGATATTCCGAACCATCTGGCTCGTGAGTTTACGGTAGACCGGCCCAATCAGGCTTGGTGCGGTGACATTACCTACGTCTGGAGCGGCCAACGATGGAGCTATTTGGCTGTGGTGCTGGATCTGTATGCCCGGCGCGTTGTTGGTTGGGCGATGTCATCCAGTCCGGATGCCGATCTGGTTGTCAAAGCTCTGGACCACGCCTGGGAACAGCGTGGTCGACCGGAGAAAGTTATGTTCCACTCGGATCAGGGAAGCCAGTATGCCAGCCGTAAGTTCCGTCAGAGGCTCTGGCGCTATCGAATGACACAAAGCATGAGCCGACGTGGTAACTGCTGGGACAACGCACCGATGGAGAGGCTGTTCCGGAGCCTGAAATCTGAATGGATACCGGCCCTAGGATATCGGAACCTCCACGAGGCCAAAAAAGATGTGGGTGGCTATCTGATGGACTACTACAACCGGCAACGACCTCATGCGTTCAACGACGGCATTTCACCCGTTGCCGCTGAGGAAAACCTTAAAATACTGTCCGGGATTAGTTGACCACTACAAAGCAATGCGATCGACAAAACACCGCCGAGAAACGGGATAGCATCGAAAACCAGGAGAATGAAGCCGACAAGCGTGGAACTCATAGAAAGGGTCATAGACCACTCATACTTCCTATGCCCTATTTCCGGCGTGCGTGGAGACGCAAGCATTTTAAGAGCAAGGATGTAGCTGGCTACGCCTATCGGTATGGACAGAGTGATCAGAGATAGGGCAAGAAATGCCACTACAGATTCAGGGCGAATACTACCTTCAATCACTAGAATCAGTATCGCCACTGAAAATGCGATGAAGGCTGACAGTATGCCTTTCATTTCCGCTCTTACGGGAGATTTAAGGGGCTGATAACTTGGATCTCTGTCTAACAAACTTATTCACCTCCGTCCGGTGCCTTAACTAACCTCTCAAACACTCCCAAGAGTACTTGTTACTTACCTTCCTGCGCTCTCCGCGCCAGTACGTCATGTAGCTGCCATCACCACCAGACCTGAGTTTGGCATCATAGTAAGCGATCTTTTCCTGAAGCCTTTTGCAGTAGGCTTCGTGTAGACGATCCGCATTATTGGCCTGTTTCGATTGTCTGGTGTTGCTTTGCTGGGTTGTGGTCTGGCGCTGGGGAGCGGTAGCAAGGCTTACGACTCGGTTTGCGTCATTTCCGCTGAGTCTTTCATATCTGCTGCAGGCAGCATCCCGGAAGCCTTTACTGCGGTCTGTACCGTCTTTCCGGTATTCGTTGTTCCAAAACCTGCAAGTGTTCAGTGTTGTCTGGATAGCATGGCGATCAGGTTTGTTATCTGCGGTTTTGGGCGTCGGCTTTGACTGCAAAGGTTCAGGTTCTTGCGGTGACGGCGTGATGTCTATGGACGTCATACGTCTTACCCTGGGATCGTTCCATTCTTTGATCTGGGTTTGATGGTAGGCAGATACCAACGGCGATATGTCATAGCCCAGGTGGCGCATGAAGGCCTGGCCCTGGTCTGAGATCAGCAGGGCAAATGCTATGGCAATGAAAACGAGCGTTATCAGGTTGGCAACGAATACGGCGGCGACTATTCCCAGGAACCTCAAAACCAACTCCTTTGATTAGGACAGCAGGGACAATTCAGAAAGGTAGCTTACTTAACGCTCAATGGCTATAGGACTACTTTGCCCTTTCATTGTCACGGTTCGATCTACAACAGATGACTGTTCCAGGCGCCCTTTTCCAAACGCTTCTGAACGAGGTGAGCGTATTCCTTCGGGCTAGGTGGGTTCTTTCTTTGATGCCTGCCTCGGTTGCAGAACAAACAGGCTGCAACAATGTTCTTTCGGGATGCAGAACCGCCTTCGCTATGAGCAACCAGGTGTTCACCGGTGCATTTGAAATACTTGGCACGGGCAAGCGAAATGCCATGCTCTTTTGCGTATTGTTCAATGTTGTCCTGCCACATGGGCTTATTGCAGTAGTAGCACAAACCTTTTTGGCTTGAAAAAGCGATAGATCTAGGGATTTTGAGTGAAGTACGTTTTTTTGAGGACACGACGTTTTCATACGTTTGTGCCTTGGTATCTCGTTCGAGACCCAAGGAACCAATCGCATCACGTCGAGTGGCAGGTTATAAAGAGATCGGCGGACGCCCACTCTTTTTAGAGCCCCAACTATAATAAATCTTCTCAAATACGTAAACGTTAGGTGTCCACAAAGTGTCAACGCAACTGTGTTTTTGAGTGGTTCTGTGTGTAATGCCGTTTTTGTAAGTGGCTGTTTTATGGGCTATTGTGGTTTTCTGTGGGGCAAAAAATAGGTGCGGCATCGGGTTCAATTCCCGCCGTCTCCACCACCTTGCAAGAGAAAAGCCCCTGATTTCAGGGGCTTTTTTCGTTTCTGGAATGACTCAATTCCTGCAGCACCTTCGCAGCACTCTGGAAAAGGAAGCCAACCATGAACCAGCCAAACGACCCGGAAAGCCTGACAGAGCTGGTCGCCAGAATACGGGACCATACCCGGAATCAGGATCGGGTATCAGTCGGGGATCTGATGACCGCAGTGGGTGAGCGCTCTTTTGGCCCGCTGGTCCTGCTGGCCGGCTTGGTAACGGTGGCGCCGCTTATTGGCGACATTCCCGGCGTACCCACCTTACTGGGCTTGCTGGTTCTGCTCACCTTGGGGCAGTTGCTGTTCCAGCGCCGCTCAGTCTGGATTCCCTCCCGTTTATCGAACCGCCATATTTCCAAACAGACACTGTTTAAAGGCCTGCAATGGGCAGACAAACCTGCGGCATTTGTCGATCACTGGACCCGGCGGCGCTTGCCCTGGTTGGTTTCCGGGGCTGGCCAGTATCTGATGGCACTGATTTGCATGGCGGTGGCCGCTGCCATGCCGATGATGGAACTTATCCCCTTCAGCGCCAATGGCGGTGGCCTGGCGCTGATGGCGTTCGGGCTGTCCATTGTCGCCCGGGACGGGCTGCTGGCTCTGGTTGCCATCGCCACTAGCGTTGGCACCGGCTGGTTGGTGATTACAAACCTGCCCTGGTAGGCGAACTGTCAAAAGACCTGTCACCATTTGATACAAAGCTGATGACGAATCGCTGAGCATAAAGCTGCTATTATTGCTACATAACCTTTTGATCGCTGGCGCCTTGTTTCATATCTCAGAGCACCAATCGTGACAGCAAGCTCAGCAAGGAGCTTTCATCTTTTTTGCAAGGATCGGTTTATGTCCAGCAAAGCGAAGCAGTCCCAGAAACTCCTTCTGTTCCGCCTGTTCGGATCGCGGCTGTTTGGCATTGGCACCCTGAAAATCCGGGAAATTCTCCCGTTTCAGCGGCTAACCAAGCTACCCCATAGCCATCACGCCGTGATCGGAACCGCAACCTTCCGAGGCTCGGCCGTGCCGGTCATCGATATGTCCGCAGCCGTGGGCTACCCGGCCCTCACCCGCGAAGAGCAGGCGAAAGCGTCCATCATTGTTACTGACATTCAGCGCCAGGAAATCGGCTTTCTGGTGCGCAGTGTTCAGCAGATCATCGAGACAGACTGGAAGAGCGTGATGCCGCCGCCCAAGGCCCTGGGCGCCAACGCCTTTATTACCGGCCTACTGGATGTGGATGGCGACATTATCCAGTTGCTGGATGTCGAGCTACTCCTCGCCAAGGTCTACCCGGAATCGCTCGACGCCCAGACCGTGGCTCTTACGGATGTACAGAGCGAGACACTCAAATCCCTGAACATCCTCTTGGTGGATGACTCTCAGGTGGCCCGAAAGCAGCTGTCTGACGTCCTCGACAGCAAAGACATCAGCTATCACGTGACCGCCAATGGCGACGAAGCTCTGCAGGTTCTTCTCCGGGAGCATGAGTTAGGGCACCCGATCGACATCCTGGTGAGTGACATTGAGATGCCGGGCCTGGATGGCTACGAGCTTACTTTCGATATCCGGGATAATGCCAGCCTCCAGCAACCCTACATCATCCTGCACACTTCACTGAACAGTGAGATGAGCCTGAGCTATGCCAATCAGGTCGGGGCCAACGAGGCACTGACCAAGTTTGACGCAGAGGAACTGTTACAGGCCATGCTGCGCGGAGCTGCCCAGGCCGGCTAAAGCCGGCAGGTGAGCTCCGCCAGCTCTTCATCAAAGACTCGCCGGTTCTCGCTGTAGTCCACCGGCACATCCACCAGGTGAACACCCCCGGCCTCCAGTGCACGCTCGAGGGTCGGGCGCAATTCCTCGGTACGGTTAACCCTGTGGCCAACGGCACCGTAGGAGTCCGCGTATTTCACGAAATCCGGATTGCGGTAATCCAGCCCGAAATCTTCATAGCCATCCTGCCCCTGCTTCCATTTGATCATGCCGTACGCGCTGTCGTTGATGATCAGCACGACCAGGTTCAGCCCAAGGCGAACAGCCGTCTCCAGCTCCTGGCTGTTCATCATGAAGCCGCCATCACCGCAGATCGACATAACCTTCAGCTCCGGATAAAGCATGGCCGCCATCATGCCGCTGGGCAGGCCCGCGCCCATGGAGGCCAGAGAATTGTCCAGTAGCACGGTGTTGTTGTCATAAGCCGGGTAGTTGCGGGCAAACCAGAGTTTGTACATGCCGTTATCCAGCGCGATGATGCCGTCATCCGGCATCACCGATCGGACATCGTGGACAATGCGCTGGGGAATCACCGGGAAGCGGTCATCAGTGGCCCGCTCCTGAAGATGTTTGTCGACCGCCTGCTTCACTTCCATCAGGCCGGTGAAATCGTGGTTGGCACATTGTCCGCAGTGCTCGGCCATGTACTCCACACTGTTGGCAATGTCACCCACCACCTCATGCTGCGGAAAATACACCGGGTCGACATCGGCTCCGCTGAAATTCACATGGATGACTTTTTTACCGCCCGGAGTCATAAAGAAGGGCGGCTTCTCCACTACATCGTGGCCGACGTTGATCACCAGATCCGCCCGGTCGATGGCACAGTGAACGAAATCGCCGGCGGACAGGGCTGCATTGCCCATGTAACGGGGATGACGCTCATCAATCACACCCTTACCCATCTGAGTGGTGAAAAACGGAATGCCCGTCACATCCACCAGGTGCAGCAAGGCTTTGGACACCCGTTTACGGTTGGCCCCGGCGCCAATCATGATCAGTGGATGATGGGCCCTGCGCAGCATGTCGCAGGCCATGTCCAGGCTCTTCTCACTGGCCGTTGGCCGACGGGCATCACTGGGATTAAAAATATGAATGCCCGCTTCGGCGGACTCCTCGGCAATGTCCTCGGGCAACTCCAGGTGCACAGCTCCGGGGCGCTCTTCCGAGGCAAGGCGAACCGCTTCACGAACCTTGGCGGGAATGGTTTTGGCGTTGCTGATCTGGCGAGTGTATTTGGTAAGCGGCCGCATCAGATCTACCACATCCAGAATCTGGAACAGCCCCTGCTTGGAGGACTTGATGGGCTTCTGGCCGGAAATCATCATCATGGGCATGCCGCCCAGCTGGGCGTAGGCGGCAGCCGTCACCAGGTTGGTGGCGCCCGGCCCAAGCGTGGACAGGCAAACTCCCACCTGGCCAGTCAGTCGCCCGTAGGTCGCCGCCATAAAGCCGGCAGCCTGTTCATGCCGGTTCAGCACCAGGCGGATACTGGAATTGCGTAACGCTTCCAGGAAGGCGAGATTCTCTTCGCCGGGCACGGCGAAAATGTATTTTACGCCTTCATTCTCAAGTGCCCGGATAAACACTTCGGCGCCGTTAAGCGCCTGACGATGATCATTGGCCATAACTGTCCTCTTGATCTGGGAATTCTCAAATCAAGAGGATAGCATTACCTGAGCTTGAGCGTTGACAGGGTCCGTTCACGAACGCTGTTGAGCAGCTCCTCATTATCCACCAGAGACTGGCCATAGGATGGCACCAGCTCCTTCATGCGGGACTGCCACTGCTCGCTCTTGATCTTCTCCGGGAAGCAGCGCTCAAGCACATTGATCATGGCATTAGCCGCAGTAGAAGCCCCGGGAGAGGCACCCAGCAAGGCGGCGAGGGTGCCGTCTTTGGCTGCGACAATCTCGGTGCCGAACTCAAGCTTGCCACCACCCTCTTCGGTCTGCTTGATAATCTGCACCCGCTGGCCAGCCATCTGCAACTTCCAGTCATCTTCACGGGCATCCGGGAAGAAGTTGCGCAGGGAATTCACACGGTCGGCATGGGATTGGAACACTTCGCCGATCAGATAACGGGTGAGGTCCATGTTGCTCTTGCTGACTGACAGCATCGGGCGCAGGTTGGTAGCGCGCACCGAACCAATCAGATCGAAGATGGAGCCCTGCTTCAGGAAGCGGGTGGTGAAGCCAGCAAACGGTCCGAACAGCAGGGCAGGTTCGCCATTGATGATGCGGGTATCCAGGTGAGGGACAGACATCGGCGGCGCGCCAATCGGTGCCTTACCGTACACTTTGGAATGGTGCTCCTTGACGATGTCCGGCTTCTGGCACACCAGCCACTGACCACTGACCGGGAAGCCACCGTAACCGCGGGCCTCATCAATGCCAGACTTCTGCAGCAACGGCAGCGCGCCACCACCAGCACCGAGGAACACGAAACCGGCCTCCAGCTTGGTCAGTTCGCCGGTTTTCTGGTTTTTCACCCGCAGTTTCCAGCGGCCATTGTCGCGCTGATCAATGTAGTGCACCGGGCTGCTGAGCATCAGTTCAAAGTTGGGCTGGGTTTCCAGCCATTTCACCATGCTTCGGGTCAATGAACCGAAATCCACGTCGGAACCATGTTTGATCCGGGTCGCGGCCACACGCTGCATAGGATCACGGTGGCGAACCACCAGCGGCATCCACTCTTCGAGATCCTCCGGGCTTTCCGTGTATTCCATTTCCTGGAACAGGTGGTGCCCGCTCAGACGCTCGTAACGGCGCTTTAGAAACGCCACGTCTTTCTCGCCCCAGACGAAACTCTGGTGTGGCGTACGATTAATGAAAGAAGTCGGCTCCGGCAGGATGCCCTGCTCCACCAGGTAAGACCAGAACTGCAACGACACCTCGAACTGGGCATTGATTTTCAACGCCCGCTCAATCTCGACATCGCCATCATCGGTTTCGGGGGTGTAGTTCAGCTCGCAGTAACCGGCATGCCCGGTACCTGCATTGTTCCATCCGTCGGTGCTCTCATGGGCAACGTGGTCAAGACGTTCCACCATGACGATGTCCAGGGACGGATCCAGCTGCCTGAGCATCATGCCGAGGGTCGCGCTCATGACGCCCCCACCGACCAGCACTACATCTGCCTGTCTAACGGCCATTGGTTTTCACCCTAGCTTAGTGTTGAAGCCTGCTGCCACTCCACGATCAGCAAAGTGGCCTGTCGGAAGCCGGCCTGGCGCGAGGTAGACGGCGCTGCCGTGAGCTTCCGGTCTGAAATTGCGCGCAATTATCCCGATTTTCGCCGAAAGAATAAATTGCGATTATCAATTGATGCGTGTCGGTTGCGGGCACGGCTGGCACCAGTGGTGCGATTACCGGTGTGTTGGCACATTGCCCGTCATCTTATCGTTTTGCCGGGATTGTCTCGTGTTTTGTTAACAATATCAGCGCCACTTTAGTCTGATACCCCGGCACCCAACCATTGGATCATCCGTAATTACCTGCAACGGCGCGCATCTCAGTGCTGACCAATCGCCCCCTAATACGGTATCTTGTGCGCCAAACACTTTCCTCCGGGCCATGGGCCGGAGTTTCCGACGTTAATCTTTTTGAGGTTTCTCTATGTTGATGGCCATCGGTGCCGTTATTGCCGGCCTGATCCTGCTGGTCTGGAGCGCAGACAAATTTGTGGAAGGAGCCGCTGCCACCGCGAAACACCTGGGCATGCCTACGCTACTGATCGGCATGGTCATTATCGGCTTCGGCACCTCTGCTCCGGAACTTGCGGTCTCTGCCATGGCTGCGTCTGACGGCAACCCCGGCCTGGCTCTCGGAAACGGGTACGGCTCCAATATCACCAACATCGCCCTGATTGTTGGCCTGACCGCCATCATCGCGCCGATCGCTGTGCACTCACAGGTCATCCGCAAAGAACTGCCACTACTGGTCGTACTCACTCTGATTGCCGGTGCGCAACTGATCGACGGAGAGCTGAGCCGACTGGATGGCTGGGTGCTTCTGGGTGTCTTTGCCGCGGTAATGGGTTGGTCCATCTATCAGGGGATACGTGGCAAAGCTGACCCGCTTGGAGGGGATGCTGAGTCCGAAATCGTTGCCCACCCCATGCCCCTGAAAACCGCAATTATCTGGCTGGTAATCGGGCTGATTCTGCTGATTGTCAGTTCAAGGCTTCTGGTTTGGGGTGCGGTCGCTATTGCCCAGAGCCTGGGTGTGAGTGATCTGATCATAGGCCTGACCATTGTCGCTATCGGCACATCACTGCCGGAGCTGGCCTCAGCTATTGCCGCCGTGAAGAAGAACGAGCACGACCTGATTCTGGGCAACATCCTGGGCTCAGGCATCTTCAACACCCTGGCCGTGGTGGGGCTCGCCGCGGCGATTCAACCGTTGTCGGTAGACCCTGAGGTGCTGTATCGGGACTGGACGTTAATGCTGGGCCTGACTCTGGCGCTTCTGGTCATGGGCTTCGGCCTGACCGGTTGGCGCAAGCTCGTATCGAGGGTTGACGGTGCCCTGCTGCTGGCCGTTTACATCGGTTACACCGGCTATCTGTTCTCTACCGTGGTCTCCGCCGCCTGAGCATCGCCGGCGGGGCAGCTTATTCTGCCTCGCCATTGCCCAGTAATTCCTCCAGATTCTCCCGCACGCCCGCCATAATCTCCGCAATGTCGTCCTTGCTTTTTCCTGCCGTGTCGATGGGGGTGCCCACCCGCACATCCACCGGCTGCCCCAGGTTAATCTGCCAGGTGCGCGCGGGCAGCACCCGATGAATCCCCCGAATCGCCACCGGTACAATCACAGCCTGAGTATCCAGGGCCAGGTGAAAGCAGCCTTTCTTGAAGGGTAACAGCTGACCGTCCGGAGAACGGGTGCCTTCCGGGGCTGCCCACAACACAATGCCACTTTCCATCATCTGACGGGCTTTCTCCAGATCCTTCACCGCCCGGTTGCGACGGGAACGGTCAATAGAGGGAAACTCGGCGGCTCTCATAGCCTGGCCCAGCAGGGGAATGCTGAACAGCTCTTTTTTGGCGAGCATGCGGATTGAACCTGGCAGCGACACAAAACTGACCGGTATGTCGTAGTGGCTGGCATGGGTGCTCATGATGATGTAGCGCCGGCCATCGTTAAAGTCCGGCACTTCTCCGCGAACAACCAGGCTGGCCCGAACCAGCCGCAACAATGCCGCCGACCATTCCCGGCAATATTTGTCGACAATCGGCCGGTTCAGGCGTCCGAAAAGCGCCCGCAACAGGATCAAGAGCGAATACAGCGCCGTCAGCCCCACGGAGCCAATCACGACGCCGGCACGACGCAGCAGGGTGGCCGACTCGGTAAGCGGGCTCAGATTCAGTCGCTTCATTTTGAATACCTCAGGAACATTCCGGCCGGCGCCTGCAGGGGCCGGACAATAGCGGCGGATTATACCGGCTCCCGGACCCACTGAATAACACCTGAATATTTGATCAATTATTAACCAGGATCTATACGTAATAAGGTTATACATACGCAAACCGAACCGCGTATTCGCCCGTCCGCAAACAAGACCAAAGACTGGAGACGGAACATGAAAACCGAAACAACCCTGGAGCGGGGCCCTAACGACCCGGGCCTTGCCAACCCTTCCCGGCGCAGCATTCTGATCGGCAGCGCCGGCGCCATGGCGGCAGTCAGCTTGCTGGGATTCAGCCGGCTCAGCGCCGCGGAAGAACCAAAATCGCTACCGGATTATGCCGCCTGGAAAGAACGCAGCGCGCTGATTATCCACAGCACCAACACCATGGAAACCCAGCGCGGCGCCATCGGCAACGGCGTCATCACCGCCAGCGACCGACTGTTTGTGCGCAACAACCTGCCGGCTCCGCCCGCAAGCGTTACCGACAACCCGGATGCCTGGGAAGTCCGTGTCGAAGGCGTGAAGAATCCGAGAACCCTGACCGTGGGTGAGCTGAAATCCATGGGCGTGACCACCGTCGCCTCGGTACTTCAGTGCTCCGGCAACGGTCGGGCGTTCTTCCCTCACGGAGCCAGCGGTACCCAGTGGTCCGTAGGCGCTGCCGGATGCGTCATGTGGACGGGAGTACCCCTGCGTGATGTGGTCGACGCGCTCGGCGGAGCTGTGGACGGTGTACGTTACATCACCGGAACCGGCGGTGAGAGTCTGCCCGATGGAGTCGACCCAAAATCCATCATGGTTGAGCGCTCAATTCCCACCCGCGCCCTGGACAGCGCCCTGCTCGCCTGGGCGATGAACGACGAGCCTCTGCCACACACCCACGGGGGACCACTGCGGCTGGTGGTGCCCGGTTACTACGGTGTGAATAACGTTAAATACGTGAAACAGATTGCCCTTACCGAAAATCAGACTGACGCCAAGATCCAGGCCTCGGGCTATCGGGTGCGGGATGTGGGCATGAAGGGCTCACCAGACCAGCCCTCCATGTGGGAGATGAACGTCAAATCCTGGGTCACTTCACCACTGGAGTCCGGCCGGAAGGGACGCAACATGATCTGCGGTGTGGCCTTCGGCGGTACGGTCGCGCTGGATAAGGTGGAAGTGTCGACCGACGGTGGCAAAAACTGGAAACCGGCGCGGTTCCTGGGGCCGGATCTGGGGCCTTTTGCCTGGCGTCCTTTTGTGATGGCTGTCGATTTCGGCCCTGGCGAGCACCGAATTGTCAGCAAGGCCACCGATGTGGAGGGTAACAGCCAGCCCGAAGGGCGGATAGATAACGAGCGTGGCTACGGCCACAACGGATGGAGTGACCATGGCGTGACGGTCACCGTGGGTTGATCCTCAGTGGGCGGAGCCGGAGACAGCGCTGCCCGCTGATTCCAGATGTAGAAGACCATGAAGAGACAGCCTCAGACACTGATGGCCGCCAGCCTGACCCTGGCCTTACAAACCGCCCATGCCGACGACGAATCGGGAAGGGCGATTTTCACGGAAGTGGCGCAACCGTCCTGCACCATTTGCCACACGCTGGCCGATGCCGGCGCCTCCGGGTCTATCGGCCCCAACCTGGATGAGCTGCGCCCGAACCGGGATCAGGTAATCCGGGCCGTGACCAGTGGCGTTGGCGTTATGCCCGCCTTTGAGGAATCCCTCACCGAAAGCCAGATTCAGGCGGTAGCAGACTATGTGGTGTCCGTCACCAGCGCCAAGTAGCAGGACCCTATTCCGTTTCGCGGAAGTCCATGGCAATGGAGTTCAGACAATAACGCTGCCCGGTAGGTGGCGGCCCATCAGGGAACACGTGGCCCAGGTGACTGTCGCAACGGGGGCAACGAATTTCGATACGGGTCATTCCAAGACTGGAGTCCTCCAGGTATCGGATATGCTCCGGGTCGAAGGGCTGGAAAAAACTTGGCCAACCAGTGCCGGAATCAAACTTGGAATCGGAGCTGAACAGCGGCAGATCACACAACCGGCAATGATAGGTGCCGGACTTTTTGTTATCCAGCAACGTGCCACAGAAGGGACGCTCGGTGCCGTGATCGAGCAGCACCCGGCGTTCTTCCTCAGAAAGATGCTCAGCCCGGGCTTCCACTTCTGCCCGGGTTAACGGTGTCAGGTCATAGCCTGCTGCAGATACAGACATGGGTGCCTCCTCAAGCCTGGTCCGGGTCGTCTTTGCTGAATTCGGGCTTCAGCTGTTCGGGCCAAGTGTTGGCCAGTTTTTCCATCTTCGGTGCCGCTACCGCCATGATGTATGGTTGCCAGGGATTACGGGCGGCAAAGTTCTGGTGGTGCTCCTCGGCCGGATAAAAGGCTTCCAGGGGCTCCAGGGTGGTCACGATGCGATCCTGATACACGCCGGCGGCATCCAGCTGGCGGATATACGCCTCGGCTACATCGTGCTGCTCTGGGGTCTCATAGAATATCGCGGAGCGATACTGGCTGCCGACATCGTTACCCTGTCGGTTG
This sequence comes from Marinobacter sp. RI1, assembly GCF_041155085.1. Taxonomy (NCBI): domain Bacteria; kingdom Pseudomonadati; phylum Pseudomonadota; class Gammaproteobacteria; order Pseudomonadales; family Marinobacteraceae; genus Marinobacter; species Marinobacter sp. RI1. Next base: position 1,215,160 of record NZ_AP031605.1, on the reverse strand, counting down.
AGCTGGGTGGGATCATGGGCCACCGAGAAGAACAGCTTCAGCAGTTGGCCGAAGCTGACCCGTGCCGGATCATAATGCACCTCGATGACTTCGGCGTGCCCGGTTTTCCCGGTACAGACCGCCTCGTAATTCGCGGTACTGGCTTCACCGCCGGCATAACCAGAGGTCACACGTTGAACACCGTCAACCGCCAGAAAGACCGCTTCCACACACCAGAAACAGCCCCCCGCCAACACCAGCCGGGACTCACCGGCCGCTTCAGGCAGATCCTTTTCAGGGTCCGGGAAACGACTCCTGGGAACACTCAGGCCGGGCAGATTACATGCATCGGTCATGGGCCACTCCGTACACTATACATCGTCGAATGATCACTGATTGTGGCGTCTCAATACTGAAAAGCCAAATCAGCACCTGTAATTTGCACTACCCAGGGCAACAACCATAATTAAGACAGGAACCACTGATAAGGTTCCGCTCGGCATCAGGGATAACAGCATGACCGCAAGGGTTCGCGTATCGGAAGATCAGGACGAGCTGCTCCACTACCGCCTGAGCCTGAGGCTCGGGCCCGTCCATGCCCGTCAACGTCTCGGCATTGAGCGGGAAACCGAAGCCCGGGTGTTCGGGCGGGACAAGCGCTCGTTCCATCTGGAAAACCTGACCAACGCTCCGGGACTGATTCGTTTCTGCCTGAAGGCCGTGGGCCTGCTACGCCGGGCTCAGGCCAACAGTTTGAAACTGACCACCGAGCACAACACCTTCGTGTTGCCCGATCTCCCATCGGCCTTCGAAGGCTTCCGCATCCTTCACCTGACCGACCTGCATGTCGATATGGACGAAGCGAACCTGCAGGCAGTTATACGGCAAATCGCCCCGCTGGATTACGATCTGTGCGTTCTGACCGGCGATTACCGCCAACGCACCTGGGGCCCTGTAGACGATGCTCTGGACGGTATGGCCAGACTGCGCCAGGCCATTCACGGCGACGCCTATGCCGTGCTGGGCAACCACGACAGTGTACGAATGGTGCCGGCTCTTGAAGACATGGGCTATCGGCTGCTGATGAATGAAATGGTACCGCTGGAGCGCGGCGACAGCCGCCTGTACCTGGCCGGTGTGGACGATGCCCACTACTACAAGGTTCACAACCTGCACCGGGCCGGCGACGATATACCCGCAGGGGGAATCAGCCTGTTGCTCAGTCATACGCCGGAAATCTGGCGGGAAGCCGCCCATGCCGGTTACGACCTGTTCCTCTGCGGCCACACCCACGGTGGGCAACTCTGTTTGCCTGGCGGCATCCCGCTGACGCTCGACTCCGATTGCCCGAGGCGCCTTGGCCGCGGGCTCTGGCAGGTAAACGGCATGCAAGGCTACACCTCACCGGGAGCCGGCACTTCGGTTCTGAATGTGCGTCTGAACTGCCCCCCGGAAGTGACCATTCACACCCTCACTCGCGGGCCCTGAGTTCAGTGTGGCTGTTTACGTATACCGAGGCGGTAAAACAGCGGAGAGAACAACATATTGGACAATGCGAACAGAAGGGCAACGGCGACCGTCTCCCACAGTGGCAGCGGCAGCCAGTACCAGGCCATCACCATAGGTAACAGCGCCTCGGGCAGCTGATCCAACCAGACCGCCCGGGCGCTGGAAGCCAACCCCATACGGCGCTTGGTGAAACTGCTGAGCATATCGCCCCACAGCGACAGGAAAGCAAACAGCGCTCCGAACAACCAGCCCAGGCCCACCCACAGGGCGAACAGCGCGCAGGTCAGAACGCCGGATACCAGCCCACGCCAGGTTTTGCTGGGCCCCAGCAGCGGTCGGCCATCGCGCCACAGCCGGCCACCATCGAGGGGCCAGCTGCCATGCCGATGAAACAACCGCGCCACAACCACCGGAGACCCGTTGGCCAGCACCAGCATGACAAACAACTCAAGCGACAACAGCACTCTGCTTTCCCCTGTTAACAGCCGGCCAGATCAGGTCAGTCCGCCTCGGGTCAGCTTGAGCGGGTCCATCAGTTCCTCAAGCCGTTTGCGGCTCAATCCGCTCCGCTCCTCGGCAACGTCGATAACCGGGCGCCCGCTACGGTATGCCTCTTTGGCAATATCCGCGGCCAGGGCGTAGCCGATTTCAGGGTTCAATGCCGTCACCAGAACCGGGTTTCGACCCACCCCCGCATTCAGGTTTTCGGTATTAACGGTGAACCCTTGCAGGGCCTTGTCTGCCAGCAGGTTCGAGGCATTGGCCAGCAACCCGCACATATCCAGCAGATTTGCGCCCACCAGTGGCAGCATCACATTCAACTGGAAGTTGCCGGACTGGCCCGCCATGGCGACAGCCGCATCCAGCCCGGTCACCTGGGCACTCACCATCGCCACCGATTCCGGTATCACCGGGTTCACCTTGCCAGGCATGATGCTGCTGCCCGGCTGCAAGGCCGGCAGGCTGATTTCAGCCAGACCATGGATCGGACCACTGTTCATCCAGCGCAGGTCATTGGCGATCTTGGTGAAGACCACGGCCACACCGCGGAACTGGGCAGACAGTGCCACAGGCGCATCAACCGCACTCTGCCCCAGAAACTTGTGCTCCAGCGACCGGAACGGATAGCCCGTATTCTGCTTCAGAAACTTCACAAACTGGCCAGCAAACTCCGACGCAGCATTCACCCCGGTACCTACCGCGGTACCGCCCTGGGGTAGTGCCGCCAGGTCCTCCATGGCCCGCTCAAGGCGAAGCTCGGTCGCCGCGACCTGCTCCCGCCAGGTTCTGAGCTCCTGGCCAAGTGTCACCGGCATGGCATCCATCAGATGGGTGCGCCCGGTCTTCACCTGCCCGGACAGTTCAGCCTCCCGGCCGTAGATCACTCCCCGGAGATGCGACAGCGCCGGCAGCAGCCGACTTTTCACTGCCAGCACAGCGCTGACATGGATCGCAGTCGGGATCACGTCGTTGGAACTCTGGCTCATGTTGACGTGATCATTGGGATTAACCTCCACGCCCTTCTCTCGCGCCAGAGCCGCGATCACCTCGTTCACGTTCATGTTGGTGCTGGTACCGGAGCCGGTCTGGTAACGGTCCACCGGAAACTGATCTGCATGTTCCCCTTTCAGCAACCGGTCGCAGGCGTCACAAATGGCATCACGCAGTTCCGGCTCCAGCAAGCCCAGTGACGCGTTGGCCTGGGCCGCCGCACGTTTGACCTGAACCACAGAGGCAATGAATTCGGGCGGCATCGGCTGCCCACTGACCGGAAAATTGTCCACCGCACGCTGGGTCTGCGCGCCCCAGAGCGCACTGTCCGGTACCCGGACCTCACCCAGGCTGTCTTTTTCAGTTCTGAACTCGGTCATCACATCCTCCTTGTCACGCTCGATAGCTTCCCACAGCGGCCTTCAGGTGCCGTTACCATGGGATTTCAGGCGGACATGGTCGCAGATGCCGGTCACCTGCTCAAAATTCAGAATCAGTGTGTGCACGGTATTGGTGTAGGTGTCGTGCAGGTGAAACTTGAAGCGGCTCTGCTTCTCGCCCTGCAGAAAGGCATCGTACTCGCGCACCAGCTCTCGTACATCACCGCCGGAGTCCTGGCTCCAAGTGGCATTGAACGGACCCAGTACGGCGCCACCGGCAAGGCAGATGGTGACTTCGTGGTTAGTGAGATGGCCGTCTTGAGTGGTCATGACATTTCCCTCCTGAAAGCACTCAGCGATAAGTGTAGTCGCTCTCAGGCACCGGGCTCTGGCAATTGCCAAAGTCATCACAGAAACAAACATTTCCGGCAACACATCCTGCATTTGTAGGATTTTCCTACAAAACGACGAATGCCACCCTGATAACCTGTCCAGCCGATTCGATATCAAGGAACGACCGGTAAACATGGGGCACTTCCACTCACCTGCGGTTTTACTGCGCTACCATAGCGAAGAGGCAAAGCAGACGTTCGAGGCCTTGTTCGCGCAGGACTTCTCGATACACGCCTTTAGCTCGGATGAGGCAGTGCTTGAGCACATAGTGGCCGCTGAAGCACCGCCCGCAGCGCTGGTGATAGCCGGATGCGAAACCTCAACCGCCATTAACTCCGCTCTGCTGGCCAAGGCCAGAACACAATATCCCACCGTGCTCCGGGTGTTGATAACCGAGCGCGTTATCCTGAGCGAACTGGTGGCGCTGCTGGACACCCAGGTAATCGATCGTTGCTTCGAGCAGCCCCTGGACCCAGACCTCATACGCTCACACCTTTTGACAGCGGCCCTGACAAGCCCGGAGCTGTCCGGCCAGACCAAACACCAGCCATCGCTGCCGAACACCGAGGGGCAGCGCCCCGTTGTGCTCATTGTCGATGACGAACCTGCCGCCACGAAATATCTGATCCGTCAACTCGAACACCTGCAGGATGAGTTCTCCCTGCTTTCCGCAGACACTGCGGAAGCGGCACTGGAACATCTGCGAACGCCAGGCGCGCCGATTGCAGTGGTGATGACGGACCAGCGGATGCCGGGCATGCAGGGCAAAGAGCTGCTGGATGAGTTGCGTCAGTCTCATCCGGCCGTTGTCCGGATTCTGACTTCCGCCTGGGGCGAGGTGGACGTTGCCCTCAATGCCGTGAATGAAGGCCGGATCTTTCGCTACCAGAAAAAACCCTGGCAAGCACAAACCTTGCTGCCACTGTTCCGGGAAGCCATCGCTCGCCACCGTGAGCTGGCGTCGGCCCTGGACAACACCCGCTGCGAAACCCGGAAACGCTTTGCCGAGCTTCGCCTGCAACGCCACGGCAGGCTCGTCGATCATCTGAGGCCGATCCTGAGCGCCCAGGTTCCCGATACCACACTGAACGCTTTTCTGGATACCGTGGCCAGCATTGACCACCTGCCTGCGGCGAAAGCACACCTCAGGGCCAGCCAGGACATGCATCTGGAACAGGAGCTTGTCCGGCGGTTCTGCGACCATGTGCGGCAGGAACTCAGTCGGCTGGAAAACATCGTCCCGGCAGGCCCCGGGCAGAGCCGGATGACGTCACTATTCAGCGGGACCCCGCCCCAGGAACGGGCCACATCGTCTCCACCCTGCTCGCCGGCAGAATTACTGGGGCAAGCCCTCAACACCCTGCTTGTCAGCTCCGGTCTTGACTGGAGCCACCTGGTGCTAACCGAAAGTCGCGATCAGCTTCACGTAGCCCCGGAACAACCGCTACGCATCTACAGCCATCTACTGGCTCCGCTCACGCGGCTCTCCGATCCGCTTCTTGAACAACAGGCAGCACTTCTGATGCTGTTCGTCACCACCAGCCTGCTGGGCGGGGACGTCAGTGCTGAGGCAGATGGCCAGTGCCTGCATCTGGCCATTACCCTGCCGGTACTCCCGGGATCGGGTAACTGACCGTGAACCCTCAGCGCAGACTCCGGCTGTTCGCGACCGTCAGCCACCGTCTTTTCCGCGACGGTTTGCTATTCCAGATTCTTCATAACGAAGACATTGAGTTAGTAGGCGAATCCGAGACCGGCGTTGAGACGCTGCAACGCCTGGCTGCTGTCAGACCCGGCGTGCTATTGATTGAAGAGAATCTGAAAGACAATGATGGACTCACCATTGCTGAAAATGCCCTCAGCCTGCACCCGGCGCTCTCGGTGCTGCTGATCTCCGACACTCCGGTCAACAGCTCGCGCATGGCGATTTACCTGGAATCAGGAATCAAGGCGGTGGTCTCGAAACAGCAGTCGATCCAGGAACTGATCAAAACCCTGTTCTACATTCGCAGCGGCCAGGTATACCTTGGCAACTGGCAATCAACACGCGACGGGGCTGATGACGCTCTTACCGCTTACCAGGCGTTGTCCGGCCGCGAACGGGAGGTGGCGAGACTGATGTCACAGCGGGTCGCGGTTCGAGATATCGCTGAGGAGCTGGGGGTGTCCTGTAAAACGGTGCATTCCTACAAGGACCGGATCTTCGTCAAGCTGGGCTTCGAACGCTTGCCGGAGCTGATTCTGTTTATGCAAAGACATCACCAAAGGGCGTTACCATGAACCTGCTCTCCGGTATTGAGCAGATCAAACAGCTGCCTGTTGATCGGCAACGGCGGTTCGAACGTTTTTCGCGCACCCAGTACCGGTACCGCGTGCTGCCGCTGTTCGCCGATGTCTACCTGATCATCGCGTTTATCGGCACCCTGCTATTCCTGGCCGGGCAGCTCACGCACTCAGTGGAGCCCCCGGTGTTTGCCGGTTACCTGCTCTACACCGGGGTGCTGACAGCGCTTATTCTGGCTCATCGCTTCACCCGGTTGCGGCGAGCGGCACCGCTGGTTGTCTATCTCGTATTCATCAACATGGCGACATTCAGCTACCTCGGCTATATCGGTGCCGGCGCCGCCATCGCGCCTGTGGTGGGGCTGTTCTTTTTTATCAGCTCGGTCGGCATCATCACCCTGTCGCTGAAGCACACCAGCATCATTTTGGCGGCCAACCTGATCCTTCTGGTGCTGGCCACCGCCGTCACGGTCCCGACCGATCAGGTTGTCACCGTGCTTATCGGCGTAATCACCAACTGGCTGATTCTGATGTGCCTGGTGGTTTCGCCGTTATCGGCGTGGTTTTTCTCCCAGTTCCTGCGCAACCTGCTGGCCCTGCAGTTTCTGCTCAGAGATCGAAACCGGCAACTTTCCCGCGCCTTGCAGACACTGGAGGCCACCGAGGACAAACTGGCCCAGGAGCAGAAACACCAGGCCCTGAGCCACATGGCCAAGGGTCTGCTGCACGAGATTACCAATCCGCTCAATTGCGCCATACAGGCGGTAGACTTTTCCGCGGCGATCAACCGGAATCCGGACGTAGCCGAGGCGCTGGACGATGCGGCAAGCCATCAACACCGGATTGCAGAGATCGTCTCGGATCTGATCGAATTCTCCCGCCCGGCGCCGGATCATGGCCCGGAGGCTGTAAATCTCGACAAGCTGGTGCAAACGGCGCTGCGATTTTGCCGGCACCAGTTGCAGGGCACCGCAGTCACCACCCAGATCCCCGCTGGCCTCTCGGTCGCCTGTTTTCCGTCACCGCTGATTCAGGTGTTCGTCAACCTCCTGATGAATGCATCGTCAGCCATCCGTGCTGCTAGCCCTGCACGACCGCAAATCCGGATTACCGCTGCCTCCACCGCAGCCGTGACCAGCATTACCGTCCGGGATAATGGCAAAGGCATCGACTCCAGTAACCTGCAGCGACTGACTGACCCGTTTTTCTCCACCAGCGAGACGCCGGATAACCTGGGGCTGGGGTTGAGTATCTGCCACACCATCATGCGGCATCATCGTGGCACCATGAAAATTGCCAGCGAACCCGGGCAATGGACCGAGGTGATACTGGAACTACCCCGGCATATCGATGGGCCCGACAAAAGCACTCGCCCTCCCAGCTAAAACCGGTAAACCAGCCGCAGGGTCGCGGCATTACCCCCGGGATCCGGCGACAGACGATTACCGCTGATCTCCGGCATCAGGTAATTCAAGCGAAGCTGAATGTCTTTACCCAGATAGTAATTCAGGCCCACGGTGGTGACGCTGGCTTCCGCCCCGATGCTTCGATCCCTCAGATCAACGGCACTGTAACGCGCCACCAGTTCCAAGGCGCCGCCGTTACTCTTTGGTTTGATGCGTTTGAACTCACCCCGCTCGTAGGGGCGCTGGTCGTCGGTCAACAGCAGGCCGGCCTGGACATAGCCCCCGGTAAACCGCCACCATTCTCCGCCTTTACGACGCACCTCCTGAGCCATGACTTCTGCTGTCACGGTCAACCGATGAAACTGCCAACCGGCCTCCACGCCCGCAAGCCTGCTTTCACGGGCCTCAAAGCGGGGACTGCGAACCACGTTGTCAGCGCTGAACACCTCGGCCTCATCCTTGATCTGGAATTCCTCCTCACGATGCTGGCGCCAGGATGCTGCTGCACCGAGATGGAGTACCTGATCCTCCGAGCGGACGGGAGCACGGGAGACCCTGGCAGTTACAGCGCTGCCGTCTTCCGGTTTACGCTCATCGCTGAATAACCCCAGCGCCCAGGTTGAGGATTTCCGGTACTGCCCCACCATAACCCCCAGTGAACGGCCCGGCGCAAAAGCCGAGGTAGCCATTGAGCGCTCCCCCGTACTGAGACTTGAGTAGCTGGTCAGCCGTTCCATACCGAACGGCTCCTTGAACTGGCCCAGCCGGACGGCAAGGCGATCAGGGCCGTTGTACTGAACATAGGCATCGCCCAACTCTGCGTCTCTGTTGTCGCCTTCAATCTCGTAGCCGCCGTCAATCTCGGCCTCCCAGGCGTCGCCCCACGCCAGTTCAACCTGGAGCTTGGCGTTGCGCAACACGCCACGCGTCGTGGATTCTTCTCCGTCCTCATCATGGAACGCGCCGTAGTGGTCGACACCCGCCGCGATGTAACCACTCACCTCCGCCAGAGCCCCCCCGTCGCCATCGCTCGCCAGGGCGTCTGAACCAATCATCGGCAGCAGCGCAAAGGCCAGCAGTTTGCCCGCTTGCTCATTCATGTCCCGCCTCCAGGTGATAGTGCATTCGAAGCATAGCGGTGTCTCTCAGGTAGCTGACAGACACCACATCAACCCGGAACACGTCCAGCCCGGTGCGTTCCCTGAGATCGGCAATCAAGGCTGCCTGTTGTTGCCGGTGCACGTTCTCGATCTTTTCGTATTCCACCTCCTTCTCACCGTGTCGCGGTAACAGGATGCGGGTTTCGAGCACAACCGCCAGGGCGATGACCAGGCCATTCAGCATGATCAACTCCAGGTGGTGCATGGTCCCGACTGCGGCCAGCAGGGCCATGGCGATCACCAGGAACAGGTAGGTCATCTCCTTGATACCCAGGGCTTCGGTGCGATAACGCAGCATGGAAAACACGGCAAACAGGCCAAAGGCAAAGCCCATCGTAACCGTCACCGAATGCAGCAGCGCCGTCACCAGAAACACGCCAACGCCGAAGAGAATGAAAGAGGCGGCATTCTCCCGGTGACGGGAATAGCGGTAATAACAGCGAATCAATACGAATACCGAGGCCGCGTTAATCAACAGCCGGATAACAAAATGGAGGTCAACTGCAGATTCCATGAACGCCCCTTAACAACGGTTTGAATCGATTGGTTTTCAGGTTGTCTCCGTCCAGAAAAACCCGACCAACGCAGTACTTGCTGAAAGTCACCGGCCTGTATCCGAGCGCGGCCAGACGCGCCATCAAAGGCGAGCCAGAGGCTTTCCGGTCATATTTGATTTCGAAAATGGCAAGACCCGGGAGCGCAACGGAATGCTGTCGATCAGGCGTCTGGAAGGAGAGCCCGGTATCCACCGTCACCCGCTCATGGCCGTCCCGCCGGAGCAGAGTCATCCGTTCATACCGGACAAAAAGTGCCGGCCGCATCCCTGCAGCCGGAAGGCCGAATTGCCCGGAAAGGAAATCATTGATGACGCGCGGTTCCCGACCGTCTCCGGTTAACGACAAGCGGGTTTTGATGGTGCGTTGCCGGTTGCTCTTCTTCTTGACTTCAAGAAAGCTCTCTCCGCTTTGCCGGTAGTGACGAATCCGCAGCTTGAAACGATTGAGCTTGCCGTTGTGGTGATCCAGATACAGCTGGCTGTCCGGCGTATCCAGATACAGGGTGTCGTAGGTAAAACGCCGAGCCGCCCCAATCTCAAGCATCGAATACTCGCGTTCCAGGCCCTGAAGACACTGGTCTAGCTCATGAGCCGGAATCATGAACTTGGTGTCCACACGGTTCATCAGGAGCGCTCTTGCCTGCGCCTCAAGGGAATGCCCGGCAAATCTCGCCACCGGGCTACCAACGGCCATGTTCATGGCACGTCGGCCACGTACTCCAGGGTGGCATCCAGGGTGATTGCCACGTCCCCGGCCTGCTCCCCGGTGCCAACACTGGTCAGGGTAATCTGCCCTTGAGCTCCCAGAGCAATCGTCCGGACATCTCCGGGCAGGCTCTCATCCACCTCAAACAGCAGCGCATTGGTGGCAAAGCCATGGAAGCGATGGCTACCCGGTACGTAGTCCGACGATTCAATAAACAGCTGAAGCACATAGGGTTTGAAGCTGTCTCCGGCATCCACGCCGATCATCAGGAGGCTAACGACCGCCGGTTTGGTTTCCCGGTCCACGGAATACACCAGGCTGTCCACTTCAAAGGCGGCGTAGGTCAGGCTGGCACTGACGTTGCGCCCGTCCGGCAAGGTGAAATTGAATGCACCTCGGTCATTTCCGCTCTGGGATGTGATGTTGCCCGTCAAAGCCGTCGTGGTGGGCGCGCTGCAATCCGGCTCCTTGTCTGCCATAAGCGAGACTTCGCCAGTCGGCGTCTCCGCCGCCATCGCCTGTTCCAGAACAGCCCTGCGGGCGGGCTCGTAATCATCGTCGCCCGGCTCACCGTTGCCGATGATAAAGCGTTCCAGGCTGGCCGCCGCTTCCTCGGTGGTTCCGGTCAATTGCCGGATGCGCGCCAGGCGGTCGATCAAGGCATTCTCATCCCACTGGGTTTCCAACAGGTTCTCCAACTCCGCATAATAGGCTGCCCGGTATTCGGGTATCTGGAACAGACGATCTGCGAGCCGGAAGTTGCGATAGAAAACACCGGTTAGCGGCTTGAGCGGATGGTCCCCGCGAAAAGCCGTGTCCGCCCCCCAGGGAATGAAATGGAACAGTCCGTCCTCCGGATTACGGTAAATGTGGAAGTTGTTGGCATTGCCGGTGGCGGAATCCCAGGCGCCGAGCAAGGTCTCCACCGCCCAGAACCGGATGAACTGGTCCACATCGACCAACTGCGGCAACACGTTCAGCATCTGCTCATCTGGCAACGCCAGAGCTTCTGCAACGGCTTGCAGATCGCTGCGGTCGTTTTCCTTTTCGTTGGTCTTCTTCTCGAATCGCTGGCTCAGCCAGGTACCAAAATCGGCGGTCTGCGCCTCATACTGATTACCCTCATCGTTGCCGAACGCACGGGTCAGGAAAGGCTTTTTAAGAGGCTCTACATTGGTAAACACGCCGAGTGTTTCGCCGTTCACGGTTACCCTGGCGTAGTTGCATCTTGGCGCCGCAATGCCGGCTTCACGGAACTGGTCATACGCCATGCATTGCCTGGCATTGGAAGGATCCTGGCGATTGTTGTTCAGGGTCATCCGTGAGGAATTCTGGTAGGTCCGGCCTTTTTGCAGGTCGTTGAAATCCAGCTTGAGAGAGGGAATGCTTGGGCTGAGAGAACCCATATAACCCTTTTTGCGAACAATGACGTTGTCCATCCGATCGCCATCAATCGACACACGCGCGGTAAATTCCGTGTATTCAAACGGCGGTATACACTCGCGATCCGTGCTCGCCAGGGTACGCCCCTCGGCACGCAGCTTTTCGAAATCATCATCGGACATACGAATGTCCACGGCCATTATCCGATCCGGGGCGTAAAGGTCGCCGTCGCCACCAATGTTGACCGGCTCAACCGGAGCATCGAAGTCTGAGGGATCAGAAGAATCCGAGCCTCCGCCCCCGCAGCCCTGCAGCACCACCAACGCCATGCCTGCCATTAGCCAGCGGCAGCGCCCCCACGATGTTCTGAATCCTGTTGTTGTCATGAACCACTCCCTGAAGATTGTCTATCGTGGCCGGGGGAAAACCGGCTTCAGGAAGTATTGCGGCTGGAATGCACGGGAGTCTGTAAGACGGTCTTACAGCGTCAGAACGACGACGAGGCAATCAGGCTGGTCAGCAATGCCCGCAGTCGGTTGGGCTTGACCGGTTTATTCAATACAGGAAGATACTGGGCTCGTAACAAGGCCCGCGTCTCGTCACTGCGATCAGCCGTAATGATGGCCCCGGGCAGGTCCATCGCCAGATGTCGCCGCACCGAGTGAATGGCATCAAAACCGGTCTGGCCGTCATCGAGATGGTAATCCGCAAGCACAGCTCTCGGAGTCAAGCCGGATTCATCCAGTCGGGCCAGGGCATGATCCCGGCCACCGGCCGTAATCACGACACACCCCCATCGACTGAGAAGCATCGCCATGCTCTCAAGAACGGCTGGCTCGTTATCAATGACCAGAACCGGAGCTCCCTCAAAACCGCGGTCTGTCGACACGGCCGGGGCAGGCTTCGCAAAGGCCTGCAACGTTGGCACGGGAACGCGTGGCAGCGTTACGGTGAAGCGAGAGCCAAGCCCGGGTCTTGACGCCACGTCAATCCGATAGCCCAGAACCCGAACCATTCGCTCGACAATGGCCAGCCCAAGGCCAACCCCTTGCCTGCCACCGCTCCCCTGCGGCAGGATCTGATGAAACTCGGTAAAGATTTCATCGAGCTTGGCGGCATCAATCCCGACGCCGGTATCCCAGACCTCGAGCCGAACGTCATCATCCCGCACACGCACCGCCAGCATCACACCACCGGACCGCGTGTAACGGAAGGCATTGCTGAGCAGGTTTCGAAGAATACGGGTGAGCATACGTTGATCCGTGCGCACCATGGCCGGTGAAGAACGGACCCGAAAACCAAGCCCTGCGTTGGCCGCCACGGCCTCAAACTCGCTGCCGAGACTGCGCGCCAGCTCATCGACGTCGGTATACATCAGATCGGGCTTCATCGCCTGCTGATCCAGCTTGGAGATGTCCAGCAAATCGGCCAGAAGATCCTCTGCGCCTTCCAGAGCACGGTGGGCCTGGTGCACCATCCGGCGTTCGGCATCGGGCAGGGTGCTGTCCTGCAATGCCGAGATCATGAGCCGGGCGGCATTCAACGGCTGAAGTAAATCGTGACTCGCGGCGGCCAGATACTTGTCTTTACTCCGGTTTGCATCTTTGGCGGCATCGACAGCAATCACCAACTCCTGCTCAACTTTCTCGCGCTCTTCAATCTGATAGCGGAGGTCCACGTTGGCGTTCTGCAACGCTTCAGTGCGTTCCTCCACCCGGCGCTCAAGTTCGGCGTTGAGCTGTTCGAGCTTTTCCCGGGCCTGAACACGGTCAGTGATATCAGCAACAAAGGCTTCCACCACTTCAGGCCCGAGGTCTGGCCGCCGCAGCATGGTCACGGCGACATGGACGGCCGACTGATCGGCCCGACGAAAACGGGCCTCCCGCGCGCTAAGGCTGCCGTAATCCAGCAATTCCTGGCGAATGACATCAAACTCTGCGGCGCTGAAAAAAAGCTGTTCGCGAAGCCGGATCATCCGGTGCTGAAGCTGTTCAGGGCTGTCGTATCCGCAAATCCGCGCCATCGCCGGGTTGCAGGCCAGAAAACCACCCCGCAGATTGGCCTGGAAAATGCCATGCAGCGCGTTTTCGAACAGCCATTTGTAACGGTTGCGTTCCCGCTCCAGCTCCTCAATACGTTCCTGCAAGGCCGGATAATAATTCTTACGCACCGACTGACTGCCAAGTCCCAGCAGATCGCCAACGCCAAAACCACTGTCAGGCGATTCATAGGGCTTCTTCATAAACCACCTGAACATCCCGAAGCGACGACTTCCTTGGGTTGGTCAGTATGCAGGGGTCCTTTAATGCATAGCCTGAAAGATAGGGGATATCCGATGTCGTCACACCCAGCTCTTTCAACCGGGCTTCGAGGCCGACGGTTTTCTTGAGCGCAACAATACGGGCCATCAGGTGTTTTTTGACCTGGGCATTACTCATTCCCCGGGTATCAATATCCATGGCCTCCGCCACACGCCGGAAGCGGTCTTCGGCAAACGGGAAGTTGTAGGCCACCACGTGCTCCAGCAATAGCGCGTTGCACAATCCGTGGGGCAGGTCCAGGAAGCCCCCAAGGCTGTGCGACATGGCGTGTACTGCCCCAAGAATGGCATTTGAAAAGGCCAGGCCCGCCTGCATGGAGGCCAGCATGATCTGCTCGCGCAATACCGGATCCGCCGGGTTGGCAACCAATGGCTCCAGGTTCCGGTTGATCAGTCGGATGGCTTCGAGAGCGTGCGTGTCGGTGAGCGGTCCGCTGCCGGTAGACACAAATGCCTCAATGGCGTGAACCAGCGCATCCACCCCGGTGCAGGCGGTCAGGTAAGCACCCATGGTTTCCGTGACTTCCGGATCAATCAGAGAGACATCCGGCACGACCGCCTTGCTGATAATGGAAAACTTGAAGCGCCGATTGGGGTCCGAAATGATCGCAAACTGGGATACGTCGGCAGAGGTTCCCGCCGTCGTCGGAATCAGTATCAAGGGCGGAGGGGGATTGGTGATGGTATCCACCCCTTCAAACTCCAGAATGCTCCGACCGTGCGTGGCGACAATACCGATGCCCTTGGCACAGTCCATCGGGCTGCCACCACCAATGGCGACGATAACGTCACAGTCATTCGACCGGTACTGCTCGGCGCCCGCCATCACCTCATCCACCTTGGGATTGGGGGAAACTGCGGTGTAAGTGGTACAGGCCAGGCCGGCTTCTTTCAGGAGCGTTTCAATCTCACCAACCCACCCGGCAGCCTGGACACCGGGGTCCGAGACAAGAAACACGTGGCGCGCCCCGAAATTACTGGCAAAATTGGCCACCGATCGGCGTGAACCCGCGCCGAACACAATCTCCGGAGAGACAAACTTTCGCAAAGCAGAAATGTCGTAACTCATGGGGCCTGACGCGTACGGTTGTTGTTATAGGAGTAACTGACATATTAACGCAACTTGGCGAGCGCTTCATCGACCTTTTGGCTAAGGCCGGCTCACTCTGCCAGTCTGCGATAGAAGCGCCATAGTGTGTCCAGCATCGTGACCTGATTCTCCGGGGACCGGAAACCGTGCCCCTCCTCATCAAACCAGACCATTTCGGCGCACCGGCCTGCCGCTCTGAGAGCCGCCACCATTTCCCGGGTTTGCTCCGGCACCACCACCCGGTCCTTTCCGCCCTGAAAAAACAGCGCCGGACAGGCAATCCGGCCTGCCTGGAGGGCCGGTGTCCGGGAACGCCAGTTAACACCTCGAGAACCCGGTGGGCCCAACAACCAGTCAAGATAGCCCGACTCAAACCGATGGGTGGCTGCCTTCAGCTTCAACGGTTCGGTCACGCCAAACACACTGCCGAGACCACGAAATAACTGTCCCGGCTGCATGGCTGCCATCAGCGCGGTATAGCCACCGGAACTGCGCCCCTGGATAAACACCCGCTCAGGGTCTATCCCGCGGCTGGCGCCAAGCGAATGCCTCACCCTTACAACATCGGCAACATCGGCTCGTCCCCAGTTGCCAGCCAGCGCCTGACGATATGCCCGACCAAAACCGGTGCTGCCGGTGTAATTCACGTCCGCTACCGCAAACCCGTGCTGACACCAGAACTGTATCTGGGCATTGAAGGTAGCGTAGGCAGCCGAGGTCGGTCCGCCATGGGCCAGGATGATGAGTGGTGAGGCCTTGGCTGGCTTTGCCGGTCGGTACAGAAAGCTTTGCAGCTCGAACGAAAACTGGTCATCTGGAGGCAGGCACACCGTCTCCGGCCAGACCCAGTCGCGTTCTGCGATCGGTGAAGTGGCCGCACTCAATACCTCCTCCCTTCCGGTGTCCGGATCAATCCTGAGAATGTGATCCGCGCTATCCGGTCGTCGGGCCAGACAAACGAGGCTATTATTCCACGCAGACAGCCACCGGAAATCCGAGTAAGACGATGCCACCCGGCGACGCCTGCCGTCTCGATCAATCCAGAGTTCGGCCCACCCCCTGACATAACGGACCTGTCCCCACCCCCCGCCAGACAGGGGGCAACTATGCCGCTCCCCGAGCTGCCAGGGCGCATTGGCGTGATCGGCCATGACCTCAGTCCCTGAGGTCCAACGCAACGAGTGGTGATTTCGATCCACCCGAAACGGCTGCCACCAGCCAAGGTGATCCGACTGAACCCAGAGCTGGCTATCATCGAACTGGGGCTGCTGGACAGACCCGCCTCCCGGCGGTTCCGCAACCAGCGCATCCCGCACATCGCCGTTGGCACCAAGCCGCGCCAGACACAACATGGACCTATCCCAAGGCATGTCCGGGAGCTGCCAACTGACCCAGGCCAAGGCCTTGCCATCCGGACTGAGCGCCGCCGCGCTGTAGAAGTCAAAACGGTCGTCGAGCACCGTAATCTGTCCAGACGAGTCAATCGCCACCAGGGCCTGTTGATCGCCGTATTCTCGTACGGCCAACCAGCGCTGCCGGTGGGGGTCTGCCACCAGCCCTCCCCACCGTGCCCCTGAGGGAGCGGCCAGGCTGAGCCGAACGCCCGTTCCAAGATCCAGCTGCCAGAGACTCTGATCCTCTGCCACCCAGCATATGAATCGCCCCATCACCGCAAAGGCACCGCCACCGTATCCGTTCAGGCGACTGCCGACACCGTTACCGGTCTCGATTCTTCGTGTTCGCTCGCCGTCAAAGCGCCACAGGTTTACACGCCCGGAGCCGGGCTCAGAAGCCAGCCAGTACACTAGCCCGCCGTCGGCTTTCAGTTCCGAAAACTGCTGAGTTTCAAGACACGCCGTGTGGGCCGACAGGATTTCATCCCCGGCAAATGACACGGGAATTCCGGGCGTTTCGGTAGATCAGATCCTCCAGACCAGCCGTCGCGTGATCGGCCGCCGTTCGGGCGGCCAGGATCCGGTCGTGATGTGGTGACTTTCCGCAAACCGGATCGGCATTGTCGGCGTTCCCGGTCAACAGGTAAGCCTGACAGCGGCACCCCCCGAAATCCTTGCCTTTTTCGTCACAGGAACGGCAGGGTTCCGGCATCCAGAGGTCACCACGGTAATGATTGAACCCGGGACTGCGATACCAGATATCCTCCAGCGACTGCTCGGTCACATTGGGAAACTCAATCGGCAGAAGCCGGGCGCTGTGACAAGGCAGCGCCGTTCCGTCGGGGGCTACGGTCAGGAACAGGCTGCCCCAGCCATTCATACAGGCTTTTGGACGTTCTTCGTAGTAGTCCGGTGTTACGAAGATCACCTTCATCGGATGATCCCGCGCAAGCAGATCTGTGCGGTAGCGATTCACGGTGGCCTCAGCCGTTACCAATTGATCTCTCGAGGGCATCAGCCCTTCCCGGTTGGCAAACGCCCACCCGTAGTATTGGCAAGTGGCCAGCTCAACATAATCGGCCCCCAGCTTCTCACACAACGCAAGAATGTCAGGCATCTGATGAATGTTGTGACGATGGATCACAAAGTTGAGCACCATCGGATAGCCCGCCGCCTTGACCGCCCTCGCCATGGCCAGCTTCTGATCAAAGGCCTTTCTGGAGCCGGCCAGCGCATTGTTGAGCTCAGGATCCGATGCCTGAAAGCTGACCTGAATATGATCCAGCCCTGCCTCGGCAAAATCCTGAACCTTCGCCTCCGTCAGTCCCAGGCCCGATGTGATCAGGTTGGTGTAGTAACCCATGCCCCGGGCGCCGGCGATCAACTCCGGCAGGTCTTGCCGCACCAGGGGCTCGCCACCGGAAAAGCCCAGCTGGGCGGCCCCCATTGCCCGGCCTTGCTTCAGCACTTCCAGCCACTGGCGCGTCGAAAGCTCATGCGCCTGATCGGCATAATCCAGCGGATTGGAACAATAGGGACATTGGAGCGGGCAGCGGTAGGTCAACTCAGCAAGCAGCCAGAGCGGGTGACCAACAGTCTCGTGTTCACCACTCATAGCCATTCAATCCAGTGTTGGCGGGTTGCCTCGGCGAGAAAGTCCTCGACGTCGGCTGACAGGGGACCAGCCTCCGGAAACGCCCGCTCCAGAAGCTCGACAATCTCGGTACTGGTGCGAGAACCGTTCACTTCCGCCAGTATGGCACCGGCGCTGCCATTTAGCTTGACCATGCCCTCCGGATACAACAGAACGTGACTTTGCTGTGCCGGCTCCCACTGAAACCGGAAACCTCGACGCAAGCGGGGAACCTGAGCCATGGCTACCTCCTTACAGACCACGATGCCACACCGGCTGATCTGTCACTGTATGATAGGGCGGTGTCTCGTGAACATACGCCATGGTCATGGCATCCAGCATGGTCCAGAGAATATCGAGTTTGAATTGCAGGATCTCGAACGCACGCTGCTGGTCCGCGGCCGAGACAAAATGATCCAGCGTAATACTCAGACCATGCTCCACATCCCGGCGCGCTTCAGAGAGGCGTTTGCGGAAATACCGGTAACCCTCCGCCTCAATCCAGGGATAATGATCTGGCCAGCTGTCCAGACGAGACTGATGAATCTCCGGCGCGAACAGCTCGGTCAGCGAGGAACAGGCAGCCTCCTGCCATGTGGCCCGACGGGCAAAGTTGAGGTAGGCATCGACCGCAAAACGGACACCCGGTAACACGTGCCGCTGATCAATCACCTCCTCTCGCGTCAGGCCCACAGCTTCGGCCAGAAGCAACCAGGCCTCAATGCCTCCGGCATCGTCATCATGACCGTCGTGATCCAGAATACGCTGCAACCACAGACGACGGACGCTGGCATCCGGGCAATTCGCCATGATGGCCGCATCCTTCTGGGGGATGTTGATCTGATAGTAATAACGATTTGCCACCCACCCCCGGATCTGGGCAGGCGTGCACCCACCGCTGTACATGGCCCGGTGGAATGGATGATGGATGTGGTAGTAGCCGCCCTTGGCACGCAGCGCGGCCTCAAAATCGTCCCGATTCAGGGCAGGCGTAACTTGTGCGTTCATGGCAGACCTCACAGGTGTATGTGCATGCCATCCCACGCCACCTCGATACCATGCGCCGCAAGCTCAGTGCGCTCTGGCGAGGCCTCATCAAGGATGGGATTGGTATTGTTGATGTGAATGAGGATCTTGCGCGCGCCCGGCAATGTGTCCAGCAGCTCAATCATGCCACCCGGCCCGGCCTGCGCGAGATGCCCCATCTGCTGACCGGTTTTGGTGCCGACTTCCTGGCGGATCATTTCATCATCATGCCAAACGGTACCATCCACCAACAGCACGTCAGCTCGGGCCATCCAGGCTTTGATCCGGTCATCCGGCTGCCCCAGGCCGGGCGCATATAGAACGCTCTGACCACTGACGGAGTCTTCAATGAATAGGCCAATATTGTCGCCAGGGTGCGGCTGGTCTCGCCTTGGAGAATAAGGCGGAGCGTTACTCAGGAGCGGAATAGCCGTTAGCGCCAGAGTTGGCGCGCACGGTATCGTGAACGCCGTATCTTCGTTCGGCTCAATGGCTTGCCAATTCAGGCCGCCATTCCAGTGCCGGAGCATCTCGAACAGCGGGAAGCCGGTGGACAGATCACTGTGCACCTGCGATGTACACCAAACGTCCAGCGGCAGCCCTTCCCGCAGTGACAGCAATCCGGTGGTGTGATCAACCTGACTGTCCATCAGGACGATGGCAGAGATTCCGGTGTCGCGTAGCGAACGCCCCGGCTGCATGGCTGGAAAGTCCGCAAGCTGGGCCCGGATATCCGGTGAGGCATTGAAAAGAATCCAACGCTCTCCATCGTCGCTGATGGCAATGGATGACTGGGTCCGGGCACGGGCATTCAGGGTACCGGCCCGAAAACCGGCACAGTTCCGGCAGTTACAGTTCCACTGGGGAAAACCGCCCCCGGCCCCTGAACCCAGAATTCGAATCTGCATGGCAACCTCCCGAGCAGAACGCAAATAGCCAGCCCGGGGGCTGGCTATTCGTGGCTCAGCGGTTAGCGAAGTACATAGTCACTTCAAAACCGATGCGAAGGTCTTCATAAGCTGGCTTGGTCCACATGATGCTCACCTCTTGTCATGATTGTTAGTGCTTGGCATTTATGGGCACCGCAGGCAAGCGCCCACGATCACTTTCATGCTAATCACAGTGCCTGCCACGCCATATGGTACTTTGGGACCGTTTTTGCCCGCCTGAAAGTAGCAGACCTTTGGCCCGGAGGTTGAATTGAGCCCCACCAGCCGTGCCCTACCATGAGAGAAACAATAACAATCACAGGAGACTTCTCATGGTGGGGCGCCTGATGCTCTTGCTCTCACTGGTGTTCACAGCCTCTGCCTTCGCGGCTGAGCCGCCACCGGAGCCCAGGGCCGTCATTCAGTCTCTGTTTCCATCAGCAACCGTCATTGAGGGCAAGTTGCCGGACTTTCCCGTCTACCCCGTGTACCAGCTCCAGGAACTGCTGGGGTACGCCTATGTCTCAACCGATTTTGTTACCTTGCAGGGATTCGCGGGCAAGCCGATCACCATGATGATCGGCCTGGACACCAAAGGCCGATTCACGGGCGTCGAGGTGCTTCACCATCACGAGCCTGTCTTTCTGCATGGCCTGGGCGAAGCACCTCTGAACGAATTTGTGGCGCAGTATGAAGGGCGGTCCCTGAAAGACCAGATCATCGTTCAGGCATCCAGTCGTTCCAGTCGCGACACAGGTGGCCAACAGGTCTACTTTGATGGTGTGAGCAAGGCCACGGTTTCTGTGCTGATCATCAATGACACGATACTCTCCTCCGCCTTACAAGTTGCCAGAAGCAAGCTGGAAGGGTTCGCCCAGGCGGCCCCCACAAGGGCCCGACAAGATTATTATGAGCCTCTGACCTGGCAACAACTACTGGACCGCGGCTACGTCCAGAAGCGGACACTCTCAGCGCAGGAGGTGGAGGCGAAGCTGGGCCGCCCGCTGACGGACTACCCAACCGACCTGTCGCCTCCATCCGGCGAGGCATTTACAGAGATCTATTTTGCCTATGTGAATTCACCCATGGTGGGGCGAAACCTGCTTGGCGACCAAGGCTACAAAGCGTTTCAGGAACGCCTGAATGATCGAGGCAAAGTCATTATGGTGATGTCACAAGGCGTATATCCTCATGTCAGCGAAGCCTTTGTGCCCGGCAGTACGCCCAGCCGAATCGGTCTCAATCAGAATGAGCTGGCCATCGAGATGAGGGATCTGAACTGGCTCGAACCGAATCAACAGATCATGGCTCCGGGCGCACCCGATATGGCCGCCATGAACCTGTTCCGGGTCGGCGGCAATGCGGGCTTCAACCCGGGTTCCGAGGCATCGTTCCATCTGGACATCACTGCGCCACGAAATCACCTGATCACCGACCACGCACGCTTCACGCTGCCCGTGACTTTTTCCCCGGACCTGTTTGAACCGGTCGAGGTGGCACCAGACTTTAATGAAGGCCAGCAACCGGTTTGGATTGGGCTCTGGAAAGAACGATGGTGGCAGATCAGCCTGCTGGTTGCTGGCCTGACCATACTGACGGTGTTCTTTGCGCGCCAGAAAACCCTGACACGGTATCCCCGGCTGGTGCACGGCTTCCGCTGGGGCTTTCTGCTCTTCACGCTCTTCTTTATTGGCTTTTTTGCCCAGGGGCAGCTATCGGTCGT
Organism: Marinobacter sp. RI1; assembly: GCF_041155085.1. Lineage (NCBI taxonomy): Bacteria > Pseudomonadati > Pseudomonadota > Gammaproteobacteria > Pseudomonadales > Marinobacteraceae > Marinobacter > Marinobacter sp. RI1. The sequence goes on along the minus strand of NZ_AP031605.1, from coordinate 1,193,799 downwards.
AAACATCTATACCTTGTTGCTGGCTCTCTGGGATGGCTTCTCCCTGAACGTATTTCTGCTGGACCCGGTGATATTCATTCTATGGACCTACACCTTTGTCACCCTGTTTATCTGGGGGCGCGGGCTTTTTTGCGGCTGGCTCTGCCCGTTTGGCGCACTTCAGGAACTGGTCGCGTGGATAGCTCAGCGGCTCGGATTGCGGCAGATAAAAATACCTGAGAGATGGCACCGCCGGCTCATCCTGTTGAAATACCCGATACTGGCCGGGCTTGTGACCACCGCGTTCTTTTCACTGACCCTGGCCGAGCAACTGGCTGAAGTGGAGCCGTTCAAAACCAGCATTACTCTGTATTTCGTCAGGCACTGGCCATTTGTAATGTACGCCCTCGCCTTACTGGCGATCGGCCTGTTCGTTCACAAGTTCTACTGCCGTTATCTGTGCCCGCTGGGAGCAGGACTGGCGGTGCTGGGGCGACTGCGAGTGTTCAGTTGGCTGGAGAGGGTCAAACGCTGTGGCCAGCCTTGCCAGCATTGCAAAAACGAATGCGGTATCAACGCAATCCGCAAGGATGGCCGGGTGGACTATGACGAGTGCATCCAGTGCCTGGAGTGCGTTGTGATTCTGCGGGACCAGAATCAGTGCGTAGACGCCATTGTTCAGGCCAAACAGCGGCAGAAACAGGCTCGGATTCTGGCCACAGATGCAGCAGGGGCGTAAACGCCCCTGCACTCAGCGCCCCAGCGAATAGAATTCCGGGTTGGCCCGCATGCTGGTGACATTGGCCATGCGGTTGGACAGACCGAAGAAGGCCGTGATGCCTGTAATATCCCAGGCGTCCTCATCGGTAAACCCGTGCGCGCGCAATGTGGCAAAGTCGTCCTCATTCACGGCATAGGCCGACTGCGACACTTTCACGGCAAAATCCAGCATCGCCTTTTGGCGCTCGGAAATATCCGCTTTGCGATAATTCACCGCCACCTGATCGGCAATCAGTGGGTTTTTCTCCCGGATCCGCAAGATTGCGCCATGAGCTACCACGCAGTACTGGCACTGATTCAGGTTGCTGGTCGCCACCACAATCATCTCGCGTTCAGCCTTGGTCAGGTTGCTCTCCTTCTCCATCAGAGCATCGTGGTAATCGAAGAACGCTCTGAACTCGTCGGGGCGATGTGCCAGCGCCAGGAAGACGTTAGGAATGAACCCCGACTTCTCTTGTACTTTCAGAATCCGGTCGCGGATGTCGCTGGGCAACGAGCCCAGCTCTGGCACCGGAAACCGGCTGATCGGTTGTTCTTTTGGGTCCGACATTCTGCATCCTCTGTTGTTTTCAGTCTGTTCAAAACGCCGGTTAACCGGCGACCGGAATCACCACGCGACCCCGCAACTTGCCTTCGAGCAACTGCCCGGCGGCACCGATAGCGTCGTCAAAGGACACCTCGGTAATCATGCTGTCCAGAAGCTCCGGGGACAGGTCCTCGGCCAGACGCTTCCAGGCGTACAGACGATCAGCTTTCGGAGCCATAACACTATCAACACCGCACAAGGTCACGCCTCGAAGAATGAACGGAGCGACTGTAGCCGGAAAGTCCATCCCTGCCGCCAGACCGCAGGCAGCAACAACACCGCGATACTTCATGGCCGCACAGACATTCGCCAACACTTGTCCGCCGGCCACATCAATAGCCCCCGCCCAGGTTTCACGGGCCAACGGCTTGCCGGGCGCCGTCAATTCAGCCCGATCCAGAATCTGCTTCGCCCCCAGGGACTTCAGATATCCTTCCTCCTCGGGCCGGCCGGTTACCGCAGTCACCGAGTATCCGAGTTTAGCCAGGATCGCGACCGCCACACTCCCAACACCTCCGGTTGCTCCGGTTACCAGGATGTCACCTGAATCCGGCTTGACGCCCTGCTTCTCCAGGGCGATCACGCATAACATGGCGGTGTAGCCCGCGGTGCCAATAGCCATGGCCTGGCGCGGAGTAAACGGTGCTTGCAGCGGAATCAACCAGTCTCCAGAGAGGCGTGCCTTCTCAGCCAGCCCGCCCCAGTGTTTTTCGCCCACACCCCAACCGTTCAGCACGACTTGGTCGCCGGGCTTGCAATCCGGATTGTCGGATTCCGTCACAACCCCTGCGAGGTCAATGCCAGGCACCATGGGATAGGTTTTGGCGATCGGCGCCTTGCCGGTAATCGCCAGCGCATCCTTATAGTTCAGGGTGCTGTAAGCCACTTCAACCGTGACGTCGCCTTCCGGCAACTGGGTCTCGTCAACAGACTTCAGGGCCACCTGCTGATCACCCCGACTGCCTTCAATCACAATTGCTTTGAACATGTTGCCTCCCGTTCTCCGTTTAATCAGTGAACTTGCGTATCGAGCTCTCAGGCTCTTTGTACAAGCGCCATGAACCCTTGGGCAAACCGGTCCAGCGGCTGAGCTGACTGCTCCAGTTTAGCCCTGAGCACAGCGCCCTCCCAGCCAATCCAGAAAAACTGCGCTAACGACTCGCAGCACGCGCTTTGCGGGATATCACCCGCTTGTCGGGCCTGCTGAAGAACTCGGGCAACCCGGGCTTCCCAATCCCGAAAAGTATCACTCAAAAGCTCGCGGAAACTTTCCGGGAGGGCCGCCATTTCCTGCCCCAGATTGCCGATCAGGCACCCTCGCCGGTAGTCGTATTTCTTCATGCCCGCTTTGGCGTCCTGAACAAATGCCTCCAGCCTCGACAGCGGTGGCCGGGAATCGTCAGCGAAGGATCGCTCCAGTTTACGGGCAAAGAAGTCACCGTAGGCTTCGATCAGCGCCCGGCCGAACGCTTCTTTGTTGTCGAAGTAGTGATAAAACGACCCCTTGGGTACGCCGGCCAGCCTCAAGATTTCGTCGATACCGGTATAGGAATAGCCCTTCTCGGTCAGCACTGCCAGCCCGAATTCAATCAACGCCTGCCGGGTATCCTGATAGCTGACGTTCTGGCTCTTGGGTGGCCTGCCGCGCTTGCGTTGGGGTGTCTTGGATTCTGCCATTACGCTTATTTTAGACCGCTCGTCTACAAAAACCTGAGATCACTTTAGACCAGTCGTCTACAAAAAACAAATGTCATAAAAAAAGGCCCTGGGAAGGGCCTAAGGAGAGTGGTAAAACATCCCGGGCTCCAGCAGGAGCCACCCGGCAGACGCCGGGCTCAACAAAAGCACCGTCCTTGTGCGGTCACACGAAAAAGGGGCCGATGCAGACAGCCCCGACGCATCCGGATCAGAAGAATCCCAGCGGGTTGGTGTCGTAGCTCACCAGCAGGTTTTTGGTTTGCTGGTAATGATCAAGCGCCATCTTGTGGGTCTCACGACCAACACCCGAGCGCTTGTAACCGCCAAATGCCGCGTGGGCGGGGTAGGCGTGGTAGCAGTTCATCCACACCCGGCCAGCCTGAATGGCACGCCCCATGCGGTAAGCCCGATTGGTGTCACGGGTCCAGACGCCCGCTCCCAGACCAAATTCGGTGTCATTTGCGATAGCCAGTGCTTCTTCTTCGGTCTTGAAGGTGGTCACCCCAACAACCGGTCCAAAGATCTCCTCCTGGAACACTCGCATCTTGTTGTCACCCTTGAACAGGGTCGGCTGGATGTAAAAACCGTTGTTGAATTCATCGTCGAGATGTTCACGGTCACCGCCGGTCAGGACAACCGCCCCTTCCTGCTTGCCGATTTCCATATACGACATAATCTTGTCGAACTGTTCTTTCGAGGCCTGGGCACCTACCTGCACTTCGGTGTCCAACGGATTACCGCGCTTGATCGCCTTGGTGCGCTCGACGACCTTTTGCATGAATTCCTCAAACATGTCTTCCTGAACCAGAGCCCGGGAGGGGCAGGTGCACACTTCGCCCTGGTTGAAGAACGCCAACACCAGACCTTCAACACACTTGTCGATGAACTCAGGCTCAGCCTTCATGACATCGGAGAAGTAGATGTTCGGCGATTTGCCACCCAACTCGACGGTGGAAGGAATGATGTTTTCAGCCGCACACTTCAGAATGTGGGAGCCAACCGGGGTAGAGCCGGTAAACGCGATCTTGGCGATACGTTTGCTGGTGGCGAGCGCCTGACCGGCCTCAATACCGTAACCGTTAACGATGTTGAGTACACCCGGCGGCAACAGGTCGCCGATGATTTCCATCAGAACCAGAATACTGGCAGGAGTCTGCTCGGCAGGTTTGAGCACCGTGCAGTTACCCGCTGCCAGACAGGGGCCCAGCTTCCAGGCCGCCATCAGAAGCGGGAAGTTCCAGGGAATGATCTGACCAACCACACCGAGGGGCTCATGGAAATGGTACGCCACAGTGTTGTGGTCAATTTCGCCCATATGGCCTTCCTGAGCACGAATACAGCCCGCGAAGTAGCGGAAATGATCAGCCGCCAACGGAATGTCTGCGTTCAGGGTCTCGCGCACCGCTTTACCGTTATCCCAGGTTTCAGCAACGGCCAGCTTTTCGAGGTTGGCTTCAATTCGGTCCGCGATTTTGAGCAGAATATTGGAACGTTCGGTTGGGGAGGTTTTGCCCCAGGCTGGAGCTGCTTTATGGGCGGCATCCAGGGCAAGCTCAATGTCCTCTGCCGTCGAGCGCGGGATCTCACAGAACGCCTCGCCGGTAACGGGAGTGATGTTCTCGAAATACTGGCCTTTAACCGGTGCTACCCATTCACCGCCAATGTAGTTCTCGTAGCGGGATTTGAAAGAAACAACGGAACCGTCCTTTCCTGGTTGTGCGTAGATCATGACATTGACCTCATTGTTGTGTTTGTCGCTTGCCAACGCGGCCTTCGCGTTTACCTATTCAATGTAGTCGTGAAACCAGGATTGGTGAATGATCCCAAGGGGGCGAAAAACTCATCCCTTGGTAGTAGATTGCAGGACGTGCACGCAGGCGCTCAGACGCGGCCCTTCGGCAGGGCCCGCGTCTGCGTCAATCAGCGATGAGGGTTAGAGATCCCGGAGATCTTTACGCAGGATTTTTCCCACATTGGATTTGGGCAATTCCTCCAGAACTGTCACTTCCTTTGGAACTTTGTAACTGGCAAGGCTTTGGCGGCAATGACTGATCAGCGCCTCCTCATCAACATCGGCACCGGCAACGGGCGCCACAAACAGCCGGATCCGCTCCCCGGTTTTCTCGTCCGGTATACCGATACAGGCCGCTTCCGCGACTTCGGGCAACTCCGCTGCCACCGCTTCAATTTCGTTCGGGTACACATTGAATCCGGAAACCAGAATCATGTCTTTCTTGCGATCAACAATCTCGAACTGGCCGTCCGGATGCATCACTGCCACATCACCGGTCTTGAAGTAGCCATCTCGGGTGAAGGCGGCTTCAGTCTCCTGGATCCGGTTCCAATACCCTTTCATCACCTGGGGACCACTGGCACACAATTCGCCCGGGGTCCCTATCGGCACCTCCTGTTCATTATCATCAACGACTTTGACATCGGTCGAAGGTACCGGATATCCCACAGTCCCACTGAAACGGTTCTGCCCCATCAGGTTCAACGTCAGAATGGGAGCCGTCTCAGACAAACCAAAGCCTTCAACGATGTGAGCGCCGGTATGAGCTTTCCACGCTTCAGAGGTACTCGGGAAGATCTTCGAGCCGCCGCCAAACGCCACCTTGTAGCGAGACAGGTCCACCTGTTTGAACAAAGGATGCTTGGTCATGCCGGCATACAGAGTGTTGACACCACCAATAACACTGAATCCGGCATCCTTGATCGCAGCCAGGTAGGCGTCCATGTCCCGGGGATTAGGTATCAGTATCGCCTTTGAACCGATGGCCGCGTAGGCAACAAAGATCATCAGACCGAAAATGTGGTACATGGGCAGCGCCAGCACCACCACTTCCGCCCCCGGTTCATTGGCCGCGGGTATAAAGCTGCGGAACTGCAGGGTATTGGCAATCAGATTACGGTGACTGAGCGTCGCGCCCTTGGAGGGGCCGGTGGTGCCCCCGGTATACTGAAGAAACAGCACATCGTCCCCCGCCAGGGGTACGGCTTGCGGTGGCTTGCCAGCGTGTTCCGCCAGCAGATCCGCCAATGGGGTGTAATCCCCAAGATCCTCGGGAATGTCCGAGCCCGGGATCAAGAGAGTGGTGCCATCCCCGGGATTAACGGTGATCACCCGCGTGATCGACGTCTGGTGTCGGATGGCAGCCAGTGACGGTGCCGACCCGGAATAGACAAGAATGGTCTCAGCGCCCGAATCGTTAAGCTGGTGCTCAAGTTCCCTCGGAGTATAGAGCGGATTGACGTTTACCTGCACGGCACCGGTTTTCAGCACTGCCAGCAGCGCAATCGGATAGGCAAAGATGTTTGGCAGCATTACCGCAATCCGATCCCCCTTCGCCACGCCATACCGGCTTTGCAGCGCGTGGGCCAGGGCATCAGACTCATTGTCCAGCTCCCGAAAGGTCAGGGATGCGCCAAAACACTCAATGGCTACGTGATCGGGGAACTTGGCTATCGCATCCCTGAACAGGCCGAGAACGGAATCATAGGCATCCACGTCAACGGTATGGGGAACGTCGCTGGGGTAAGAATCAAGCCAGGGTTTCATGTTTATTCCTGTTGGGTTTTATAAGTTGTTATGCCATAGGTCCGGGAAGACCCTTCCAAATCCTCGCGCACCGACTTGATACAAACCTGATAATACGCGCCAAAAATTTGATAATTTGCGCCACATCAGGAAGACTCCCTCTCACCGCCCACGGAACAACAAGATGCCGCCATGCCCCTGACTGACCTTTCCCGCGCCTCGTCATTGGCCCGGCTCGACGAGTTTTGTCGTAAACATACCCTCGACTACCGGGACATGCTCGCCAGCGCCGGTCTGCCCGAGGACACTCTGCAGCAACCAGACAGCCTCATCGCCTACACGCGCTTTACACAGCTCCTTGAAAACTGCGCCAGGGCCTCCGGACATCCCCTGTTTGGTCTTGAATACGGCATTTTTCAGGGCACCGCCGTCTTTGGCAGGCTTCTATACCTGTTCAAGAACGCCAATACCGTAGGGGACTCGCTCAGCGAGCTAACCCGGTACTACCACTTGCATTCCAGTGCTGCCGAGGTGACCACCTCGGTCCAGGAAGGAATGGCCTTCCTCTGTTACGAACCGGCGCTGCAGGAGAGCACACCGAGCCGACAGATCGTGGAACTGGCCATCGGCGTCGGGTTATCGCTGATGAGGATGCTCATGGGGCCTGCCTGGAAGCCGGCCGGGGTGCATTTCAGACACGGAGCAGGAAGCTCCACCAAAACCTATGCCCGCCTGCTCGGCGTGACACCGCAATTTAACAGTATCAGCAACGGCTGGGTGTTCGATGCGTCTTTGCTCAGCCTGCCCCTGAGTGACTCTGACCCGGGGTTGCATGCGCTTATGCGGGAACATCTGGAGAAAATGGACGCGCTCTCGGTGCGGGAACTGCCAGACTATGTCCAGCGCCTGATTCGAACCTGCCTGCCCGCCGGCAACGCAAGCATCGAGCTTGTCGCAGACTACCTGATGCTAAGCCCCCGGTCCCTGCAACGGTACCTGGCCCAGGAAAAGACCTCGTTCCAGACATTGCTTAACGCCACACGCAAGAACCTGGCAGAACGATATCTGCAGGAATCGACCGTGAGTCTGACCCAACTGGCAGGCATTCTCGGTTACTCAGACCTGGCCTCATTCTCCCGGGCATTTCAACGCTGGTATGGAACCAGCCCACGCCAGTGGCGCAAAGAGCACGGCTTGGGATTACACCCCAGGCGCCTTGCGCCGCACAGAAAAGCGCCGGTCTGGTTAAGCCCGTCAGGCCTCCCGGCAAAGAGTGGCGAATCGGCCATAGAATAAGTCTGTCTCCGGCAGGGGAATAAAAAAAGCCGCCCGGGGGCGGCCTTTTTTTATCGTTCAGATCACTTACTGGCGATCCGGTCTTTGGGCAACTTGAACGTCCACACCATGCCCCCCTGATTGAAGTTTTTCACCACCTTGGCAACTTCTCCTCCCCAGAGCGGAACCGCACCACCCCAGCCAGAGGCCACGGACACATACTGCTCACCGTCCATGGTCCAGGTGATCGGAGTACCAACCACACCAGAGCCTGTGTTGAAGCGGTAGAGCTCTTCGCCAGTCTTGGCATCAAACGCCTTCAGATGCCCTTCCGGCGTGCCGGTGAAGACCAGACCACCCGCCGTCGTCATCACACCGCCCCACAGGGGGGCCGTATTCTCATAGCGCCAGACCTCTTCACCGGTCTTTGGATCCATAGCCCGCAGAACGCCGATGTAGTCATCGTTGGCCGGCTTGATAGTAAATCCAGCGCCCAGGAACGCCGCACCCTTCTTGTAGGAAACCGGCTCGTTCCAGATATCCATGGCCCATTCATTAGACGGTACATAAAACAGTTCCGTCTGTTGGCTGTAGGCCATCGGCATCCAGTTCTTGCCACCAAGGAACGCGGGCTGGGCCAGCACCGTCTCACCTTTGCTACCGTCCATATCGGCAGGATTACCCGGACGACCGCCCTCGGTGTAGATTGGACGACCGGTGTCGGGGTCCAGCCCCTCGGCCCAGGTAATCTTGTCTACAAACGGGAAGCCACGGATGAAATCGCCGTTCTCACGGTTCAGAACATAGAAGAAACCGTTTCGGTCTGCCGTTGCGGCGGCCTTGACGATTTTGCCGTTTTCCTCGTAGTCAAAGGAGATCAGCTCGTTCACCCCGTCGTAATCCCAACCATCGTTCGGCGTGGTCTGGAAATGCCATTTGATGCTGCCATCATCCGGATCGATCGCCAGACGGGAAGACGAGAACAGGTTGTCACCCGGGCGCAGGTGAGAGTTCCACGGGGCGGGGTTACCTGTGCCGAAGAACAGGGAATCGGTATCGGGGTCATAGGTCCCGCCCAGCCAGGTGGCGGCACCACCGTTCTTCCACATTTCACCGGGCCAGGTCACTCCGGCCTTGCCGCCAGAAATACCATTCTCAATTTTTTTGCCATCCTTGTAGACATAGCCCATGTGGCCTTCTACGGTCGGGCGGGTCCATACCAGATCACCCGTGTTGGCGTCATAGGCTTCAACCTTGCCGACAATACCGAACTCACCGCCGGATACCCCGGTAATGACCTTGCCTTTGACGATCATCGGAGCTGCCGTGATGGCATAACCAGCCTGATAGTCCGCCACTTTCTTGATCCAGACGGGCTTGCCGGTCTCTTTATTGAGTGCCACCAGTTTGGCGTCCAGAGTTCCAAAGATCACTTTGTCACCATAGATGGCAGCGCCGCGGTTTACCACGTCACAACAGGGCATGATGCCATCCGGCAGGCGCGCATCGTACTGCCAGAGTTCCTCACCGGTCCGGGCATCAATGGCGTACATTCTTGAATAGGAGGCGGTAACGTACATCACCCCATCTTTTACCAGCGGCTGGGATTCCTGCCCCCGCATTTTTTCACTGCCAAACGAAAAAGCCCATGCCGGCTGCAGGTATTGAACGTTGCTGGTGTTCAGGTCCGCCACCGGGCTGTAGCGCTGGCCCTGCGTACCCATGCCATAGCTCACTACATCCTCGGGGCTCTTGTGATCGTTGATAATCTCGTCGTCGGTTACCGCATGGGCGCCATACGAAACAGCCATCGCCAGGGCGCTGGCCGCAATGCGAATCCCGAACTTGTTGGTTCTCATGGTTGCGCTCTCCAAGTCTCTTGTTTTCGGTTCTCTTGTCGTCGTTTCAGCGAACCGGGAACTTTTCCCGCCTCTGGTACGATTCTTCGCGCTGACACCAAAACCAACAATTGCCCCGGGGAACAGGTTTTCTCATCACTTGGTAGTAATACCCCAAAAAGAAAGCTCGCCGATGGCGAGCCTTTCTCACTAATGACGGCCCTCGGCGCGGGCCAAAGATGCCTCATCAAGAAAATCCCGATAGTATCCGGGCACACTGTATCGGAGCTGCTGGCCGGACATCAGCTCGTTCATCTCACCGGATCTCACTAACCTGTCTACAATGGCTTCGAGCGCATAGCCAAGCTGCCGATGGGTGTGTTTGATCGCCATACCAACATCCCAGACCTGCTTGCCAATACCGGGAAAACCGTTACTCGCAGCTTTGAATTGCGCGTTTTCGGGCTTGGAAAGCTCATGGTCGATCTCCGCTCGCATCCCCATCACCGCACTCACCTCGCCAGAGCGCATCGCACCGAACGCCTCCGCAACGTTTCCGTAATGCCGAACCTTCTCTCGCATACGGCCAGCAAACGCCGAGGTCAGGTAAAAATCAGGAAGGGTATCGATCTCCACGCCGATAGGGTGATACTGAAACACAGCGACCGTCTCAACGCTGTCGAGCCTGGCCGGATCAAAGGCGATCTGCCAGGTTTCCTGCTGGTAAGGACCAAACAGTACAACCTGTTCGTTGATGTACTCGCCGGTGGAATCCTGCATGTACGCGTAGGTCTTGTCATAAGGCACCCGAAGCATCACGTCGGCGAGCCGGCGCTTTGCCAGGTAATGGCCCTTCCACACATTGTTGCGCAGATCGTCACCCAGATTCTCATCCGGCACAATCCAGTGCACTTTGAACTCCACGCCCATTTCACGGGCGATCCGACGCCCGAGTTCAACATCGATCCCTTTCGGTTCACCATCCACCTGATAGGAATACGGCGGGAAATTCTGATACACCCCAACCTTCAAGTAGCCGGATTCAAGGATGACGTCGTAGTTGCGCTCCGCGGGACGGTTCAGCAGCTTGTCACCATCATCGATTTCCTGAGCCAGGATGGCCTGGGTGAAGAACAGTAAAGCAAGAATGGGCGCCAGTATTTTCATTGTATTCTCCCAACGACGACGGGCCGGCACTGGGCCGACCCGGTTTTAACCTTGAGCGAATCGAAGCAACTTCCGTTACTCCGGCTTGGGCAGAGACTCCACATAACTCCGAATGGCCCACATTGCGTTCTGATCCAGGGTTTTCTTCCATGACGGCATGCCCCGGTCGGTGCCATTGCGCACGCGGTTGATAAAATACTCGTCATCCCATTCCGTCAGTTCCCGCAGATCAGGCGTAAGGCCTCCGGACATCGCTCGAATTCCATGGCAGCCCGCGCAATTGCCGGCGTAAGCGCTCTCGCCGATCTTGACCGCCTGGGCGTTCATATCGCCGTACTCGTTACCTTCCCGGAACGGGTTTTCCATCCGGATTTCATCGCCGAGTGTCGGCAGGTTGCCCGTATCCACTTCCTGTGGTGTGACGTTGCCGTGCGCAAAGACCAGGCCCGCCAGGCCAAGCAGGGACGCAGTCACCAGTGCTTTGAGTGAAAAGGACATTGCCATTGTTGCTACCTCTGTTATTGGATTCCCAGTGGTTGGCTATTGGATTTATCAGTCGCCAACGTGCTGACTTCCAGTCTAGGAATCCACCGGGGCATTCCGAATGCCACTTTGGGGGTTTTGGCGTAGTTCCTTGGTAGTAGACGCAGAGAGCGAAGGCCAAAGCATGAGGGCCCGAATTCCTCCGGTGAAACTCGATGTATTTCAGATAAAAAGCGCCCGTTCGGGAACATTTCCCGGTTTTCCCTGACATTTTCCCGGCAATGAGAGGCGGTTTTCCGTCGCCAGATTCCCCGGTCACTGCCAATACTCGAGACGTCGATGCCATGGGCAAGACGATGGCGACAACAAAAACCAAGGGGAAAGAATATGAGCATCAGAACACGCAAGCACCCGCTGTTGCGGGGTATCAGTCTGGCACTGGCGCTGGGGACCACGGCCGGTCTGGCCGGCCAACTCCAGGCCAAAGAGGTTACCTGGGATGACATTGCCAATGACGCCCGCAGCCCCGAAAACGTGCTGGGATACGGCATCGGCCCCAAAGCCCAGCGTTACAGCCCGATGACAACCATCAACCGCGATAACGTGGAGCGCCTGGTTCCCGCCTGGTCCTTCTCCTTCGGTGATGAAAAGCAGCGCGGTCAGGAATCCCAGGCCTTGGTCCATGACGGCGTGATCTACGTCACCGGCTCATACTCCCGTTTGTTCGCGCTGGATGCCAGGACCGGGGAGCGGTTGTGGGAATACAGTCACCGCCTGCCCGAGGGTATTCGTCCCTGTTGCGACGTGGTCAACCGGGGCGCCGCGATCTTTGGTGACAAGGTGTTCTTCGGTACCCTCGATGCCGGCATCGTCGCGTTGAATAAAGACACCGGAAAAGTGGTCTGGCGCGAGAAGTTCGCCGATCACGAGGCGGGCTACACCATGACCGGAGCCCCGGTGCTGGTGAAAGACCAGAAAACCGGAAAAGTCCTGCTGATTCATGGTTCTTCCGGTGACGAATTCGGCGTCGTCGGCAAACTGTTTGCCCGCGACCCGGATACCGGCGAAGAAATCTGGATGCGCCCGTTCGTTGAAGGCCACTTCGGTCGGCTCAACGGCGAAAAAAGTACGCCAACGGGAGACCCTCGGGCACCCAGCTGGCCTGATGATCCGAATACTGAAACCGGAAAAGTTGAGGCCTGGAGCCATGGCGGCGGCGCACCCTGGCAAAGCGCCAGCTTCGATTCAGAAACCAACACCATTATCATCGGCGCTGGCAACCCGGCCCCCTGGAATACCTGGAAACGTACTTCGCCCGGAGGCGACCCCGCTGACTACGACAACCTCTACACCTCCGGCCAGGTTGGCGTCGATCCAACCACGGGAGAGGTCAAATGGTTCTATCAGCACACGCCAAACGACGCCTGGGATTTCTCCGGTAACAACGAACTCGTGCTGTTCGAATATGATGAAGACGGGGACACGGTAAAAGCTACGGCCCACGCCGACCGCAATGGATTTTTCTACGTGGTCAACCGTGAAAACGGTAAATTGAAGAATGCGTTTCCTTTTGTCGACAATATCACCTGGGCCACGCACATCGACCTGGAATCCGGCCGCCCGGTCGAGGTAGAAGGCCAGCGCCCGCCGGCGATTGCTGAAGGAGAAACCCGAGGCAAGTCTATTGAAGTCTCGCCCCCTTTCCTGGGCGGTAAAAACTGGAACCCGATGGCCTACAGCCAGGACACCGGCCTGTTCTATGTTCCAGCCAACCATTGGAAAGAGGATTACTGGACAGAGGAAGTTACCTACAAAAAAGGTGCGGCTTACCTGGGTCAGGGCTTCCGGATCAAGCGGATGTACGACGACCACGTAGGCATACTTCGAGCCATGAATCCGATCACCGGTGACATTGAGTGGGAGCACAAGGAAAGAATGCCATTGTGGGCGGGCGTTCTGACCACCAAGGGTGGCCTCGTCTTCACCGGAACCGGTGACGGATATCTCAAGGCCTTCGATGCCGAGACCGGCGAAGAACTCTGGAAGTTCCAGACCGGCTCGGGAATCATCTCGTCGCCGATCACCTGGGAAATGGACGGAGAACAATACATCGGTGTGGCCTCTGGCTATGGCGGGGCCGTTCCATTGTGGGGTGGCGACATGGCGGAGCTGACCAAGCCCATTTCCCAGGGCGGGTCCTTCTGGGTCTTCAAGATGCCTTCCTGGGCACAGGCCTCCCGATAATCTTCCTCCGGTTCGGGCCTGGCGTCTTGCCAGGCCCCTTTTTACGATTGATTCAGGAGTGAATCCATGAGAGCCACCGCAACAGCCGTTCTTCTTTTCGCGTTCACCCCCGTTTTCGGCGGTGACTATATGGCCGATATTGAGCCAGTTCCGCTCATCAACGGCTGCAAACTTGAACGTGAAACCAGTTGCCCCGGAGCGGACCTTCAGGGCGCGAATCTGTCCAATATGGATCTACGCTCTGCCAACTTTCGTGGTGCCAACCTGTCGGGCGCCAACCTGAGCCACACCAGTCTGCGAGGCGCCAACCTCGACGGGGCGAACCTCGACAACGTCACCGGATATCGTCTTCAGGTCTACCGGGCCAGCATGAGGGGGGCATCGCTAAAGGATGCCGAATTGCAGGGAATACAAGGCCAATACCTGTTCGCCCAGGGTGCAGACTTCAGCGGCGCCAATCTGACCGGCGCCAACTTCGACTTCTCCCGTTTTTCCGGGGCTACCCTGATAAACGCCACCATGCCATTCAGCAGTTTCGAGATTTCCTGGATGCCCAAAGCGAATCTTGAGGGGGCCAACCTCAGGGGCGCGAACCTTCAGGAAGCCAAGCTGGGGCTGGCCAATCTCGCAGGCGCGGACCTCACCGGAAGCCGCATCCACTATGCCACCTTCGAGGGCACCTACATGGAGGGCTGCAAGGCCTGCCCCTTTGACTGGTGAGCCGGGGCGGGCTCAGACCCGCCTGGCTTGCGCCAACTGGCCATAGCGAATCAGACCGGCATCCACGGCCAGGTGAATCAGCTCTACGGAGGAAGAAACCTGCAGCTTGTTTTTCAGTCCGGCCAGGTGGTTGGACACGGTCTTGCTGCTGACACACAAGCGTTCGGCGATTCCGCCCAGACTCTCTCCTCTGGCGTACATCAGCAACACTTCCATCTCCCGCTGGGTCATATCCCGCAGGCGGTGATCGACCGGCCGCTCCTGATTCATGGCCAGACGTGTGGCAATCGGGTGCTCAATATAGGGCTGGCCTGACGCTACCCGCTTTACGGCCTCCGCAAGCTCCTCGGGTGCGCAGCTCTTGGAGACAAAACCGAGCCCTCCCACATCCAGAGCCTGACGCACCATGGGCAGCTCATCGTGCATGGTGAAGAACAGAATCGCCGCTCCCCGCCAGCGCTGACGCAGTCGTCGCCCAACCTCCAGCCCGGAGATATCGGGCAACCCCATATCCAGCAGCACCACATCGGGCCGCAGCTCGCCATAGCGGGCCACCGCATCCTGACCGTTATCGACCTCGGTGATGGCTACCGCCGGCAACATGGATCGCAGCAGGTTGGCGATGCCCTGTCGGACTACCTGGTGGTCATCCACAATCATCAGTTTCATGCAACACCTCCGGTACCTGGAGTCAGTGGCACGGCCAGCCGGATTCGCGTTCCCTCGCCCAACCGGCTCAGAAACCTTACCTCGCCACCCAGGCAGCGGGCTCGCTCACACATCGAACGCACGCCCAGGCCGGCATTGCCTGGCAATTGATCATTGCCCACACCATCATCACGCACCTCTACGCTCAACTCGTTATCGTTGCGGGCAACCGCCAGCGTGGCGCAGGAAGCGTTGGCATGACGGGAAACATTGTTCAGGGCTTCCTGAAGGAACCGATACAGATGGGTTTGCTGCTCCCCGGTAAAATCGGGCAGGCGCTCGTCCATCGCCAGGCGGCATTCCAGGCCGCTGAGCTGTTGCCATTGCTCGGTCAGATGGCGAATGGCACTGCCCAGCCCCAGTTGCTCCATCACCAGCGGATGCAGCTCCTGCAACAAATGCCGAAAGTGCTTCTGGATGGTCTCGCAGTGTTCCGCCAGATCTCTGGCCTGCTGCTTCTGGCGATCGCTGAGATCCGGGTCGTAGAGCAGGCTGCGTGCCTGGGCCCGAATGCCCGTCAGGTATTGGCCAAGATCGTCGTGCAACACCCGGGCGATGTGCTCGCGTTCCCGATCCTGCAACTGCAGGAGTTCGTTAAGCAGGCGGCTCACCGTTTGCTGTTCTGACTCGAGCGCCACGGCCATGGAATTGAACCGGCAAACCAGCGCATCCAGTTCCTGTTCACCCTGACGCGGTAGGCGGGATGTCATTTGACCTGCCGAAACTGCACCCATGGCCTCAGACAGACTGGTCAGTGTGCGCATGCCGCGCCGAACAATGAAGAACAAGGCAAGAAAACACAGGCCCATACCAATGGCATAGGCGCCCGAAATCAGCAGGAAGCCTTCCCAGATCTCCTCAACTTCGTCTTTGGGATTCACCTGCCAGCCGTTAACCACAGGCGGAGACGATTCCCCGGCGATCAGTGCAGAGAACCATGTCGGCACCTCTCCACCCCTGCTTCCGCCTGTGTCATCTACAGGCGTCAGGTGACGAAGAGTGCCGACAACGGATTCTGGAAGAGTAGTGGGACTCACAAGACTCCCGGCGAGCCCGGCAGCGCCTTCGAGCTCCCGCTGAACGTCATGGCGGGCTTGCTGGGTGTAGAACAGCGCTCCAAGCAAATAAACAAGAAGGAAAACCGCCAGCATCAACAGGGAAATCTTCCGATATACGGTCATTGTTTTTATCCGTTGCGAGAAAACACCTTCTCTACCCCATGCTAAAGCCAACAGTTTCCACCGGAATAGTTCTTTAGTACCGCCACTTTCCTACTTTCTGAATATTTCCGGGCTTCTCCCCCTTTCATAAGCTGGAAGTACAACAACAAACCGGAGAATCCCATGTCTTTTCTCGCCCGGACCGTGACTCCATTACTGATCGCCCTGGCAGCAGCAACCCCGCTGAAAGCCGAATCGTTGGACGTGCGGATTGGCTATCTGCAGTGGCTGCCAGACCAGGGGCCCGTGCTTTCCAATGTAATCCCGGAACCCGAGGACGCCGGCCTGCGGGGCGCCGAGCTAGCCATCAACGACAACAGCACTACAGGCAAATTCCTGGGCCAGACCTACTCCTTGCAGAGTGATGTGGCGGATTCGGAAGAGGCGGCCATTGCGGCCTTTGATGCCATGCGCGAGAACGGGCTGGATCTGTTTGTCGTAAACGCGCCAGCCTCGACCTTAAAGGCCCTCACTGAGAAGGCCGGCGACAACACCCTGATTTTCAATGCCGGCGCCGAAGACGATGCCCTGCGCACCGGCCAGTGCCATGTAAACCTGATACACACCATACCCAGCTATTCCATGCTCACCGATGCGCTCGGCCAGTGGCTGAACCAGCGGCGGTGGGATGAGGTTTTTCTGATTACCGGCCCCACCGAGGCGGATAGGAACTGGGCCAATGCCTTCCGCCGTTCAGCCAGGCGCTTCGGGCTCGAGATTGTCGAGGACAAGCCCTGGACCTTTGACGCTGATCTCCGCCGCACGGCCTCCAAAGAGCTGCCCCTGTTCACTCAGGCCAGAGATTACGACGCGGTGGTGGTGGCCGATGTGCGGGGCGATTTTGGCGAGTACGTGCCTTTCAATACCTGGCTGCCACGCCCGGTGGTGGGCACCCAGGGCATGTCGCCGGTCACCTGGCACCGGGTAGTGGAGAGCTGGGGCGCAGCGCAACTGCAGAACCGGTTCCACGAACTGGCCAATCGCGACATGAACAGCGAAGACTACGCCGCCTGGGCCGCCATTCGCGCCATTGGCACTGCCGTGACCGACCTGAACTCAGCCAATGCCACCGAGATCCGGAATTTTCTGTTCAGCGACAAGTTTCAGTTGGCGGCTTTCAAGGGCCGAAAAGTGACCTTTCGGGACTGGAATGGCCAGATGCGTCAACCCATTCCCATGGTTCACCCCAGAGGGCTGGTGGCCACCGCCCCGTTCGAAGGCTTTCTTCACCCGAATACCGAACTGGATACCCTCGGCTTCGACCAGCCCGAGAGCGAATGTCGGAACAACGGCTGAACCAAAGATTAGCCACTTATAAAACAATAAGGAGTACCAACATGAAATCCCTGTTAAAGCACACAGCCCTGGCGGCGATGATCGGCCTGTCGACACCGGCTCTGGCCAGCGTGGCCTATGTCTCCAACGAGAAAGACAATACTCTATCGGTGATTGATACCGAAACCCGGGAAGTGATCGAAACCATTGATGTTGGCCAGCGGCCCCGGGGCATCCTGCTCTCCAAGGACTACACCAAGCTGTACATCTGCGCCAGTGACGACGACACGGTGCAGGTACTGGACCTGGCCACCCGCAAGATTGTGGACACCCTGCCCTCGGGCGAAGATCCCGAGCAGTTTGCGCTGCACCCGAACAACAGGCACCTGTACATCGCCAACGAAGACGACGCCATCGTGACGGTGGTGGATGTGGACACCAAGGATGTTCTGGCCCAGATCGATGTGGGTATCGAACCGGAAGGCATGGCGGTGAGCCCGGACGGCAAGTGGGCGGTGAACACCTCTGAAACCACCAGCATGCTGCACTGGATCAACACCGAAACCTTCGAAATCGAGAAGAACATCGTGGTAGGTCAGCGTCCGCGCCATGTGGAGTTCAGCAAGGACAGCAAGGTTGCCTGGGCCTCCGCGGAAATCGGCGGCACCGTGCACATCATCGACGTGGACAACCTGGAACAGATCCACAAGATGTCCTTCAAGGTGCCCGGCGTGAATCAGGATCGGGTCCAGCCGGTGGGTATTGAACTGACCTCCGATGGCAAATACGCGTTCGTGGCACTGGGCCCCTCCAACCACGTGGCGGTGGTAGACGCCCAGACCTATGAGGTTCTGGACTATCTGCTGGTTGGCGCCCGGGTGTGGCAGTTGGATCTCGACAAGGACGAAAAACATCTCTACACCACCAACGGCGTGTCCGGCGATGTCTCCGTGATCGATGTGGAAGACCTGAAGGTGATTAAATCCATCAAGGTAGGCCGCTACCCTTGGGGTGTGGTGATCGACCCAACGTCATGACCATTGAAGCGAGCAACCTCAGCTTTCGTTACGGCGACAGGCCGGTGCTCCGGGAGGTCAGCTTTGCGCTGACCTCTGGCCGTTTTCATGCCCTGCTGGGGCCAAACGGCGCGGGGAAATCCACCCTGTTTGGCTTGCTCACTCGTCTGCTGGCCTTGCAGCAGGGAGAACTCCGGTTGGCCGGGCAGTCCCTGAAACACCAGCCGGCCGAGGCCATGCGCCAGATCGGCGTGGTGTTCCAGCAGAACGCGCTGGATCTGGACCTGACCGTTCGTCAGAACCTGCAATACCACGCCGCTCTGCACGGACTGTCCCGCAAAGAAGCCAGAGCCAGGGGTGATCGGGAACTGGAACGCTTCAACCTGCTGGAGCGCGCCAACGATGCCGTCCGCCAGCTTAACGGTGGCCATCGCCGGCGGGTGGAAATCGCCCGGGCTCTCCTGCATGAGCCCTCGCTGCTGTTGCTCGACGAACCCACGGTGGGCCTGGACGTTGCAAGCCGCAAGGCGCTCAACGAACACGTTCGGACCCTGAGTGAAGAAGACGGCCTGACCGTACTCTGGGCCACCCACCTGATTGAAGAAGTTCGCGCCGATGACCGGGTACTGATCCTGCACCAGGGCCAACTGCTGGCTGACGGCAATGGCCAGGCCATCTGCGACGCCGAAGGCACCCGCGATCTGGCCGAAACCTTCCACGCCCTGACCGGAGCCGGCTGATATGAAAGCAGCTCACTACTGGCATTGTTTTGTAGGTATCCAGACACGGGAATGGCTCCGGTTCTGGCAGCAGCGCACTCGCTTTGCCAGCGCTCTGGTCCGGCCACTGCTCTGGCTGGTGGTCTTCGCCGCCGGTTTCCGGGCTGTGCTGGGCATTTCCATCATTCCGCCCTACGACACCTACATCACCTATGAAACCTACATCGCGCCCGGTCTGTGCGGCATGATCATCCTGTTCAACAGCATGCAGGGCGCCCTGTCCATGGTGTATGACCGGGAGCTGGGCAGCATGCGGGTGCTCCTCATGAGCCCTCTGCCTCGCCCCTTCCTGCTGGTGACCAAACTGTTGGCCATGGGCGTGGTCTCCATCGGCCAGGTGTATGTCTTCCTGCTGTTGGCCCTGCTGGTGGATGTCGAGCCGCCATTGTGGGGTTACCTGGCTGTGCTGCCGGCGTTGATTCTGGCCAGCCTCATGCTGGGCGCTCTGGGCCTGCTGATCGCCACCTGGATAAAACAACTGGAGAACTTCGCCGGGGTAATGAATTTCGTCATCTTCCCGATGTTCTTCATGTCCTCGGCGCTCTACCCGCTCTGGCGCATGAACGAGGCCAGCCCCTGGCTTTACTGGATTTGCCAGTTCAATCCCTTCACCCATGCGGTGGAAGCCATCCGGTTTTCCCTGTACCTGGAGTGGAACCCGATGGCTTTCGGTATTACCGCGGGCGTGACGGCGATGCTGGCGTTACTGGCCACGGCCGGCTTCCGGCCGCAACGCACCCGGGTTCTGGGCAGCAAGCCCGCGTAGGACGAGCAACCAGAGCAGTGACATGGCGAGGCTCGCCACCACGATGGCCGGGCCGACCGGTACATCGAACATTACGGAAACCACCACCGCACACAGGTGCCCGGCAATGCCACAGCAAGCGGCCAGGAAAGGCCCTTTACCGACAAGGGAGCCGAGGATCAGCGGTGTCATAATCAAGGTCGCAAACACCACGTAGATGCCAGCCAGGGAGACCGAATAGGTCACCGCCACCGCGAACACCGGCATGAAAACCGCACCCGTCATCCAGGCGGGGCGCCAAAGGCTTAGCAACCAGACCAGCGCGGAGAGCATGCCAACGGCAAGCACCGCAGGCCAACTGGCCCATAGCAGGTCACCCGACGCGGCTCTCTGGAGCGCCTGGGCGCCGTGGGGATCGCCACTGACCAGCAGCACCGCGAGACTCGCCCCGACCACGTAGAGGATACCGATCCACGCCTCCTTCGCATGTGCCAGACGACGGAAGATCAGGTGAACCACCACGGCCGCCAGTAGCGCAAACATCAGGCTGCTGACCGGTGCGCCAGCCAGGGTGTGGTTAGGCGGAAAATACACGCCGGCCAGGGTGCCCAATGCCGCCCACTGGGCAATGGCCAGATCCGCAAAGATCACGCCTCGGGCAATCACCTGGTAACCCAACGGGACCAGCAGCAGGCAGAGCATGGCACTGCCTGCTGCTGGCAGGAGCAGCCATTCATACTCCGTCATGGGAGGCTCCGGCTGCAGCCGACTCAACCTGGCGGATAATCTCGCTGATCAGCCCACCCAGGGTGTCCGCCGGCGCCTCGCCCGTGACAGTGCCGGGCACCACAACCACCGGCAGTCCGGTTTGCTCCGCCAGCCATTCTCCCGGCTGCGGATCCTGGTAGCTGGCAATCAGAATGGCGTTGGCATCCTCCAGTTCTGGATTAGCCAGCAACTGGCTCAAATGGCTGGCGCTGGGGGGCAACCCCGGTTTTGGTTCCAGATCCGCTGCCGTTTCCACACCCAGCCATCGCAACAGATAGCCGAAGTTGGAGTGCTGAACCACCACAGATTGTCCTCTGAGTGCCTCTGCCCTGGCCCGCCACTCGGCACGCAGGCCATTCCAGTCGCCCCGCCAGCGAATGTAGCGGCCCTGTATGGCGACAGCCCTCTCCGGTTCAATCTCTCCCAGGCGCTTTGCCAGGGCACGGGCAATCTCTGGCAACTGATCCGGCGACAGGTGCACATGAGGATTACCTTCGGGGTGCACATCGCCCATGCTCCGATCCACGTGATCGTGGGGGGCGTGCAGCTGGGCATGGTCGGCGGCAAAGAACAGGCCCGGGCGCCCGGCCTGAATGTCCGGGTTCGAGGCCCGTTGAAGCAGCATGGGCAACCAGCCGGCTTCCAGCGAGGCACCGGTGCAGACAGCAATATCCGCACGCCGCACCGCCGCAATCAGGCTTGGCCGAGCCTCGATGTAGTGAGGATCCTGAAGGTGACTGGTGGCGGTGGTGAGCTCAGCATCCGGCATCAGCACCCGAACCAGGGCCGCCCATTCCGGTTCACAGGCGAATACCCGAAGCTGGGCCTGGGCCGGCACGGCTGTCACGATCAACAACATTGCCGCAACGGAGTTACGAAGTGTCATATCAATACCCATGGGCGCCGTGGGCACCGAGGGACATGACGTACTGCACCATCACGGCATTGTCGGCGTTGCTGAACCCGGTCGCTTCCTGATGAGTGTACTGCAGCCGTACCGTGGAGAAGTGAGAACGGGACCAGGACAGCATCACGTCGGTCTCTTCCAGGGTCTGGTTGTGGAAGTGATCGCCGTGGGCTTCCTGAAGATCCACCTCACCGTAACGAACGCCCGCCGACCACTGGGGCGCAAACTGGTAAACGCCGGAAACGTACCAGCCTTCATTGGTATCGTCAGACGCCGCAAACTGGTTCAGCTCATCCGCATAGAGGTATTCGCCGCTGAGCGTCAGCTGTTGCTCGCGGTTGTTGCCGTTGGGAGACCACTTCCAGACCAGATCGGCGATATAGAGGTTTTCGCCGGTGTAGGCCGCACCGTGGCTGTGGTCGTGCCCTTCCTCATGATCGTGATCGTGGCTGCCGTCCCCGGTTTCCGCCGATTTCGCATGGCGGTTCCGCAGCCAGGAGAGCCCCAGCTGCCAGCTTTGTGACAGACTGATATCACCACCAAGCCGGGTATTGACGGTGTAAACACCAATGTCTTCCTCACCCTCAGTCAGCTGGTCACCAGCAAAGGCTTCCGCACCGACCTGCCAGAAAAAAGGCGTTGGCAACAACACGTTCAGGCGTGCCCCGGTGTCGTAATAGTGGCTGCCAAGCATCGCGCGATAGGCGGCCGGGCGCTCGACAAAGTCGTCCTCATGCATATGGCGCCCATTCAGATAGCCCACCTGCGACAGGAACCGCCCTGCCCGAACGTTCAGTGCGTACGGTACCCCGTTCGTTTGCAGATACGCCTCTTCAATCAGTACCTCACTCTCACCGTCGTGCTCTTCGAATACAGCGGTGAGTCGGCCGGAGAACAGGTCATCAATCGGGGAAGACAGGGACAGTTCTGTGTGGCCGAGGCCGAAGCCCTGCTCGCGATGGGACAGAGCGGTCTCGTTCTGTTTGTAGTATCCGTCCAGCGTCACACTGACGTCCGGATTGAGTTCTTTGGCGGTTGCCCAGCCCGCCGTCATGGCCAATGGAAAAATGGCAAAAGGAGCAAAACGTTTAAACATAGGGACTCCGTATATAAAGCAGCAGGGCGCGCCACCTGGTGTCGACGCGCCCTGCTGGATTGAAAGCAGATTAGTGGGAATGCTCGTCGTCGTGATCGTGGTCGTGGCCCGCTTCGGCCAGACCCAGCCAGGCGATGGCAGAGGCACTGAAACCGAGGTCGATGGTCCGAACGATATCGCCATCGGTGGTATCCACTTCGATCACGGACTGGTTGTGCAGCACGAACAGTCGCTCCTGGGCGGCAGACGTGGTCACGGCCAGCGTGTCCTCTTCGCCCGGCGCGGCCATCAACTCAACCGTGGTGATCAGTTGCCAATCGTTAGACGGGTCAAACAACCTCAGGCCGCCATCATCGCCGAGCACATAGAAGACCTCCCCGTGGGTCGTGAAGCCCTGGGCCAGGCGGCCAACGCCCTCCCCGAGTTCAAGCTCGTGGTAGACCTCAGTGGTGGATTCCGGATGGATCGCGAACAGACGGTCACCGGCAATGCCGACCAGCTCCTCAACATCGTGATTGGCAACCACGGTTCCGATGCGAGCGCCCTCCGCCAGGCCCTCGGGGTTCGCCAGCTTGGTGGCCGGATAACCGGTTTCCTGCAGATCAATCACCAGAACGCCATCGCTGCAGCCAAAGCCAAAGCTATGGGCATTGGCGGCAGCACCGTGAAGCCTCGGGCAAGCCTGGCTGTAACGTTCTTCGAATTCGAAGCTGCTGCCGTCCAGGTGGTAACGTTCAACCGCCGCTGGCAGCGTGGTGTCCGTGATTGAGCTGTCCCGATAGGTCACAAACAGGTGGCCATCGATCATCTTGGCAACACCGTGCATGTTGTTCTCCAGCTGAAGGCTGGCCACGGTGGTGCCACTTCCCAGAGTTGCATCGGAAAACACGGTCACTTTCGAGCTTGCGGCCTCACCACCGTCGAAGAAAACGACACCTTCCGATTCACCCGAAGAATAGTGCGTCGGTTTGTGATCGTTCAGGGTGAGGGTCAGCATGCTCGGCGTCTCTGCGTAATCATGCATGTGATCGCCGTGGTCCTCGGTATACAGCCCACCGTCAACAAACGACACCAGATCGTCGCCCCGCTGGATAGCGACCGCATACCGATTGCGGGGTGAGGCATAGAGGCGCGGCGCTTCACCATTCATGGCCATGGAGGCAAGCACTTCACTGTTGTCGAGGTCCAGTACCTTGAGCTGCGAAGCGTCGGAATCGAACAGGGCCAGACGACCGGCGGTGTCGATCTCCGTGTGCTCGTGCTCATCCTCAGAGCTGCTGCTACCGCCACAGGCCGTCAGCATTGCAGCCGAAACCAGCAGCGCAGAGGTAGCAATCGGTCGCAGGCTGAAGGGAAATTGGCGGAATTGATCAGACATCAAAAACTCCTTAGTTAATGTTATAACATTGCTTTTATTGCTTCAGGAAAGCCAGTCCAGTCCCAGAACCAGCCTTGGGGTATCACCCGGCGCGGGCGAGCGATGAACAAGGCCGCGACCTTCGTTGCCAATCCAGGCTTCTCCCTTGAGGATCGCAACCGAGCCGGTTGGCATGACCTGGATGCAGTGTTCCGCTGCTGGCTGTTCCGGCAACGGCCCCGGGTTTTCCGCGCGCAGAATATCCGGCTCTGCAAGCCACTCGGTCCCGCGTCCCGAATAGGCCACCAGCAATCGGGCTGGAACCCGGTCGGTGTGAAACCGGGGACACATGGTGTCAGCCAGCACATGAACCCGAATCCCCACGGCAGCAGGCTCGAACAGGCATCGATACATGGCGATCAGTTCCCTGACATCCGCCAGCCACGCCCGGGCGCCAGACACCGCCAGTGCCCAGCCGGGAAGAATCTCATCAACAGGTTCGTCTTTCTCCTGCGCCACAAAGCGCTCGAAGCTGGACATCTCTGAGGCGAAATGGCGGGCAAACTCAAGGCATTCCGTGCGCGGTTCCCGGCGCCAGACCGCGAGATTGACCTCATCCCGGAATATCTCTGTCAGACATTCAGGCTTGCTCCCGTGAACAGCCACAGGACCGGACACTGCATTGGACTCTACTGTCATGGACAACCTCCGTGCCTGCAGGCGATCGGAACGAACTTAAAAACAGGTAACGTTTCAGGGTCGGGAATGTTATGTTATAACATATCTAAAGTAAAGCGCCGTGGACGCGGCGCGTAGCGGAAAAACGCAGGAGTTTACGAATGAAGCAATCTGACTCGCGGTTACCGGTTACGGTGCTGTCCGGCTTTCTGGGCGCCGGCAAAACCACGGTTCTCAACCATATTCTCAATAACCGCGCGGGCAAACGCGTGGCGGTGATCGTGAACGACATGAGCGAGGTCAACATCGATGCCGCTCAGGTCCAGCAGGAGGTCACGCTCAACCGTTCGGAAGAGAAACTGGTGGAGATGAGCAATGGATGCATCTGCTGCACGCTCCGGGAGGATCTGCTGGTCGAGGTCCGGAAACTGGCATCCGAAGGGCGCTTTGACTACCTGGTGATCGAGTCCACCGGTATTTCAGAACCCCTGCCGGTGGCGGAGACGTTTACCTTTGCCGACGAAGACGGCGTTAGCCTGTCTGATCTCGCACGCCTGGACACCATGGTGACGGTGGTGGATGCGGTGAACTTCCTGAAGGACTATGACGAGGCCCAGTCACTCCAGGAAACCGGCGAGAGCCTCGGCGAGGAAGACGAGCGCAGCGTTGCGGATTTGCTGGTGGACCAGATCGAGTTCAGTGACATTCTGCTGATCAGCAAGACCGACCTGGCCAGTCCGGAAGATCTGGAACGGCTCAAAGGGGTGCTCCGCAGCCTCAACACGGAAGCGGAAATCCTTCCGATCGCCCAGGGCGCAGTGCCCCTCGAAAAAGTGCTGGAGACCGGCCGTTTCAGTTTCGAACGTGCTCAGCAGGCGCCCGGATGGCTCAAGGAAATGCGCGGCGAGCACATTCCTGAAACCGAAGAGTATGGTATTTCAAGCTTCGTGTATCGCGCACGCCGGCCTTTCCATCCCGCCAAGTTCTACGACTTCCTGCACGGAGGAGCCTCGAAAGGCAAACTGATCCGTTCCAAGGGTTATTTCTGGCTCGCAACCCGCCCCGAATTCGCCGGTAGCTGGAGTCAGGCCGGCGGTATTGCCCGCTATGGCTTTGCCGGCATGTTCTGGAAAGCCGTACCGGAGAGTAACTGGCCAGAAGACCCGGAATACCGAACGGCCATCATGGAGAGCTGGGAGGAACCCTTCGGCGATATGCGCCAGGAGCTGGTGTTCATTGGCCAGAATCTGGATCGGGACGTCATAACCCGCCAGCTGGACGAATGCCTGCTGGACGACGAGCAGTTGCTCGCGGGCAAGGAATTCTGGCGGACCCTCAATGATCCCTTTCCTGCCTGGAAGTAGGCCATCATGGCGATTGAAGCACATCACCACGGATGAACCCGGCTACTCCGAGGAATCCGGAAAACCAGAGAGATCATAACTGTTATAATATCCGCCCCTGTCATTGTTTGCGGAGCCAGCGGAACACCGCATGAAGCCTCTTTTAGTAAAGCTATACGCCATGTCCTCACCCTCCCATAAACTGGTCCTTGGCGCAGTAGCCGCGGTTCTGCTGGGATCAAGCCTGACACCACTCAGCTCATCACCGGCATCGGAATCGTCGGAGCGCGGAAAACAAATAACCTCAGCTCCGGAAGAGGCCGTTGAACCCGCCGGCACGGAAGACCGGCAGGCGGCGGAGCGCGCTAAGGGGAAAACCGTTGATTGGCGTGTGGAAACTGGAGACACGTTAAGCCGGATTTTCCGCGCAAACAACGCGCCTTTGGAGGACCTCCAGGAGGTTCTGGCAGCAGACGCCGAGTATCTGCATCTGGAAACCCTGAAGCCCGGAACCCGACTCGTACTGCACTTCAATGAGCAAGGGCAGTTTTCAGAACTGGTTCTGTTTCTCGACCCGGCACGCCATGTGACCTACTCGCGCCAAACCGATGGCACCTTTGTGCATCAGGCGTTTGAGGAAGAGACGTTTTGGGTCTCCGAGGTGCTCAGGGGCACGATCAATGGCAGTTTTTACGCCTCAGCTATGCAAGCGGGCGTAACGCAGGCGCAGATCCTTCTGATCGACCAGCTTCTGGGTAGCCAACTCAATTTCCGAAGGGATCTCCGGGCCGGCGATCGGTTCTCCGTCATCATTGGCCACGAAATGTCGGGCACCCTAAGCACCGGCAAGACCCGCATCGAAGCCCTGTCACTGGAACGCAGTGCCAGAACTCATTACGCTTTTCTTCATGACGATGGCAATTACTACGATGAGAAGGGCGAGAGCGTGACGCCCGCCTTTCTGCGCCTGCCCACCCGGAAGCAATACCGTGTGAGCTCACGTTTCAACCCCAGGCGATTACACCCCGTGTCAGGGCGTATCGCACCTCACAACGGGGTGGATCTGGCGACACCAACGGGCACCCCCGTGCTCAGTACCGGAGACGGCATCGTGACCCGCGTTGGAAACCACCCCTACGCCGGCAAATACATCGACATCGAGCATGGGGGGATGCACGCCACGCGGTACCTCCATCTTCAAAAAACTCTGGTCCGCAAAGGCGAACCGATTAAACGCGGACAGAAAATTGCCTTGTCAGGAAATACCGGGCGCAGCACCGGCCCGCACCTTCATTTTGAGTTCCACATCAATGGTCGCCCGGTTGATCCGCTGACGGCCGATATCCCGACCGCCGCAGCCATTCCGGAAACGGAGATTGCATCCTTCAAGAGAAAACTCCGCGAACAAAGGACAGTCATGAAACATGCCGCAAGCCGGTCAGAGCTAGCTATGACCCAAGGGTTGCCGGAGTTCGACGAAACCTGACACCACGAGCGCGACGCGACTACCCCTGTCGCAACCTTCCCAGCAGTTCTTCCAATCGTTGGGGATCGCCCACCGTGTCGGTCCATTGCAAACTGGCCGGCTTCCCATTCAGGTACCACAGACGGTTAGCCAGACTCACGACATCTTTGTCATCGTGAGTCACACAGATCATCGCCATATCCGGCTGCGCGTCCAGAATCCCGGAGACCAGCGCTTTGAGTTCCGCGACCATGATCGGATCCAGCGAGGCAAACGGCTCGTCCAGCAACAGCAGGTCCGGTTTAACAGCCAGGCATCGCGCCAAGGCCGCTCGCCTGGCCATTCCCAGGGATAACTGGTCTGGCAGATAGGCCCCGTAACCGGCGAGGCCAACCTGCATCAGCAATTCCTCGGCTTCCCGTTTGCTGGCGCCAACCAGCCTGAGGTTCGACATCAGACTCTTCCAGGGCAGCAGGCGATGCTCCTGAAACAGGTACCCCACCCGAAGCACCTCACGCCCCAGCACGGCCGATTCCGGAATCGATTTATCAAGACCGGCAATGGCATTCAGCAGTGTGGTCTTGCCAATGCCCGAAGGGCCCATCAGACAGATACGGTCGCCCCGTTCAATACCCACAAAGATCTCACCCAGCACCGGCTGACCGAAATCCCGACCGGCGATCCGCAACTCAAGCATGGACCGACTCCGGTTGGCGCCATCTGCTGGAACGGTTTTCAAGTGGCTGCAGTATCGCGAGCTCGATCAGTTGCACCACGGCGATAAACGCCAGACTGTATGCCAGGATGGCGGACACATCGAACACCTGGAACGCCATGTGCAACTGAAATCCGACTCCATTCGACCGGCCGAGCAACTCGACGACCAGGACAATCTTCCAGATCAGCGCCAAACCTCCTCTGGTCGCCACCATCAGGTAGGGGAAAAGCTGGGGCATCCAGACGTCACGCAACCGCTGCCATAGGGAGAATCGGTACACGCTGGCCATTTGTTCAAGCCGGTAATCAAGGCTCCGGGCTCCTTCCCTCACCGTCACTGCGACATTGGGTATCTTGTTTACAACGACGGCCATCACAGCCGCAGCTTCCACCAGTCCGAACCAGACGTACATCAGAATGATGGTCACCAGAGCAGGCAGGTTAAGCATGAGCACCAGCAGAGGATCGAAAAGCGCATTGAAGGTGCGTGATCGCCCCAACGCCAGGCCAATAGCGGTACCGAGCAGCATCGCCAGGGAAAACGCCACGATAACGCGGGACAAGGTTGCTCCCAGGTGCATCCAGAGCTGGCCTGAGGAGGACTCTCTGACAAGGGTTTCCAGTACCTCCATCGGACCCGGCAACAACGGGGAACCCAGATACCCAGCAGTCATCGCCCACAAAACCATCAGTCCAGGCAGCACAATCCAGTAGCTCCAGACCGGCGGGCGGTGCGTCCCCACGTTCATGGCTGCCATCGATAGAACAGGTCGTCGGGCATTAACTGTGACGGGTCGGCGCCGGTCAGAATCAGCAACTGTTTCATATCAGCGATGCGCTGGTCGGTCTGAGATCCGGGAACGCCCTGCACAAATCCCCGCCTGAGCGCCTCGAATACACCATCCGCAGGGTGTCCCATTAATGGCCGGAGACGGTCCCAGTGCCCCGCTTCGCGGGCCAGTTCGGCTTTCGTGCCAGCCAGGGCGACGGCAAACCGATCAATGAGATCAGCATGCTGCCGGGCCCAGTCTTCGGGGAACACATAACCGAGCACCGGCAGTTGGCGCTCAAGGCCAAGCTCTGATAGCAACTCGGCCATACTGAACGCCGACCGCCATCCACCCTCCCCCTGCATTCGTGCCGCAAAATGCCAATAGGTCACAACGACATCCAACTGCCCCCGCTTGAGGGACTGGCTGAGCAACGGAGGTGCGGCAAACTGGACTGACGCAGACGCCGACAGATCTATCCCGTGTCGGGCGGCTACACGGTTCAGCAGAACCCAGCCTTTGCTGTCAGGTCCGCCAGCGACACCAATGCGTTTGCCCGGCAGGTCTGCCAGTGAGGATATTTCAGACGTCTCGGCCACCAGTATCTCGCCAATCCGGGAAGAAAACGGCAAATACAGGTAGGAGGCCCCCGCCTGATACCGGAACTGAGTCCAGAGCAGATCGGCGACGGCACCGTTGACGGACCCCGCTGTCACTGCCAGCCTCGAGGCCGGCAGATTCGCCACCGGCAACAATTCAAGTCGGAATCCGTTGGCCCTGTCGAGGCCCCGATACTGCAGATGATCCAGTTCCCAATGGGCGGTGCCAAACTGGAGAACACTCAGGGACAAAACCGGTAGATCACTCCCATCGTCATCGCCCGCCGCGATCACCACCGGGCACCCCACGAGCAACATCAGCGCTGTGAGGGCGGTAAGCAACCAGTGGCGACCGACAGGGTGGCCGGGAGAGCGTGTTGTATGTATTGGCGCGTTCATGACTCAACGATACGAACCGCACCCCGGCGCAAGAATAGTACTTTGGTGCCTGTTTTTTGGTGCGATGGTCGCATTCAACCTCTGGCGCAGATCGCGTGTAATGAGAGAATCACAATAATAAGCAGGGAATCGAACCGGAAGCCGGTGATTCTCTCCACAGGAGGCCGCCATGCTGAACGAGCTCGATGCCGCACTCTCTTCCGAAAACCGCTATGATGATCCGGAATCCACCCCCGACAATGATCAACAACAGGCGGACGCACCCATGGACCCGGTCTACAAGATCCTGATCGCTGACGACCACCCTCTGTTCCGCGAAGCCATCAGTAGCGTCATCGCCTCCGGCTTTGCCGGCACTGAAATTCTGGAAACCGATGATCTGGACAGCGCCCTGGAGATAACCCGGGAGAACGACGATCTCGACCTGATTCTGCTGGATCTGAACATGCCGGGTATGCATGGCCTGAACGGACTGATTTCGTTGAGAAACGAAGCCCCAACCATCCCGGTCGTGATCGTTTCAGCGGAGGAAGACAAACAGGTCGTTCTCCAGGCCATCACCTACGGAGCTTGCGGCTTTATCACCAAGTCCTCACCACGAGCGCAGATGACCGATGCCATCCAGCAGATCCTGAACGGCAACGTCTATCTTCCCTCCGATATCATTCGCACCGGGAAAGAGAGCAGCCAGCGACGGGTTCGGAGCGATGAAAACCCGATCTCGCCGGAATTGCTGAACTCCCTTACCCGGCGACAGCTTCTGGTACTGGAGCGGATGGCGAAGGGCGAATCCAACAAGCAGATCGCCTACAACCTGAACATTGCCGAGACCACGGTCAAGGCTCATGTATCTGCAATACTCCGCAAACTCGGCGTGCACAACCGGGTCCAGGCCATCCTGTCGGCAGGCGATGTCGATTTCAATCAATACCTGAAACGCTGAAACCGACGCCTGGACAGCCGGCCGGGCGCGCTTTCCGGATGGACCAGCGGCTCCTCAGGTCCGGATCACATGAGTCAGCACACTGCGCAGCTTGAGCGGTTTCACCGGCTTGTTCATCAGCAGATAGCCGAGCTCCCTGATATGTTGCTTGAGTTCATTGGTGTAATTCGCGGTGATCATCAGAACTGGAGCCGGCCGGTGGCGCTGACGGTTGATGATGGCTACGGCATCCACACCATTCTCGTCATTGTCCAGGTGATAATCCGCCAGGATTAAATCGACCCGAGCGTTGACGACATCGACCTTGGCCGCCAGGTCATCCGCAGAGATGGCCGTAACTACCTGACAATCCCACCCTTCAAGCAGGGTTTTCATACCCTGGCAAATGGCCAGATCGTTATCAATCACCCACACCCGGGCACCGGACAGCCCATGATCTGCTGACACGACCCCGGTATCTCTGGGGGCCGGCGGGGCTGGTCGAAGCTTCCCGAGCGGCACACGGACGCTGAACACTGACCCCCGGCCCTCCTCCGAAGAGACCGAAACCTCATGCCCCAGCATTCGCGCAATCTTGTCCACGATCGCCAGCCCGAGCCCCAGGCCCTTATCGCCCTGGCCGCCCATCGGTCGGATGCGTTTGAACTCCTGAAAGATTTCGGTGAGCTTGTCACCGGGAATACCCGCCCCGGTATCCCACACCTGCAGGAGCACATGGTTCGCTTGACGGCGGCAACCGAGGACAATTCGCCCCTGTTCCGTGTAGCGGATGGCGTTGGTCAGGAAATTCCGCAGGATTCGGGCCAGCAACTGGGAATCAGAGTGAACAATCGCTGATGAGGGTACGAAATCAAGGCGCAACCCCTCGGCCAACGCCATTTGCCGGAACTCCCTGGCGATATTGTTGAGCAGGTCTCTGAGATCAAAGGCGGTCACATCGGGTGTGATCACCCCCGCGTCCAGCTTGGAGATGTCGACCAACGTGCCCAACAGGTTTTCGACATCGTCGAGTGAGGTGCTGACGGATCTCACCAGACCTTCAGCCTTCGGCCCGAAACTCTGTTCGAGCAAAGCGCTGGTGAAGAGACGAGCCGCATTAAGAGGCTGCAACAGATCGTGACTGACCGCGGCCAGAAATTTGGTTTTCGACAGGTTCGCCTGCTCCGCTTCACGCTTGGCCTCTCGGAGCCTGGACTCGGCAGCGGAACGCTCGGATATCTCCTGGCGCAACTGCTCGTTCAGGCCGGTCAGTGCGGCCGTGCGCTCCCGCACCCGGTGTTCCAGATCGTCATAGGCCCGCTCCAGCGCAATCGCCGTTTTGCGACGCTCGGTGATATCGCGAATCAGTACAAAAAAACCAGTTACTTCACCGGTCTCATCGCGATTCGGCACGTAGGATCGCAGCATATAACGCTGGTCACCGTGCTCGCCGGTTTCTTCAAACTCAAAGTTAACGCTATGGCCGTCCAGGACTTCCAGTATCTGAGGCAGCAGACGCTGGTAAAAATCTTCGGAGTGCACCTCTTCCAGGTGTTTACCCAACGGCGAAACGCCGTTGCGGCCGTACCAGGACTGATAGACCTTGTTACAGAACTGGACCGTCAGATCCGCGCCGACATAGGCAATCAGCGCCGGCACATGATCCGTGACGACTCGAATCCAGCGCTCACTCTCTTCCAGCGCCTTGATCCGCCGTGCCATCTCACTGTTCTTGACGTCCGTAATGTCCGAGTAGAGCACAACCTGGCCGCCCTCCCGGGTAGAGCGCTCAGTCATTTGAACCCAGCGGCCGTTGGATAACAGAAAAACGGTGCCCTCGGCCTCCTCGTGACTGTGCTCCTCAACAATCAACCCCGAGCTCAGGGCCAACCTTTTCACTGCCTGAATATGGGTACCTGGCACCGGGACAGGCACACCAGCGTGCCGCCAGTAACTCCGAAAACGGCTGTTGGTCTGAATCAGGCGGTGTTCCCGATCGAACAACACAAAGCCGTCCGCAATACTCTCAATGGCATCGCTCAGGCGCTGCCGGGAGGTCTCCGCTTCCTCCCTTGCGCGGTTCAACGCCTTGTTGCTGACCTTGAGCTCCTCCATGGCGAGATTCAGCGCCTCGGTCCGTTCACGGACCTGCTCGGCGAGAATAACCGAGTGCTCAAACGCAGCGTAGGGGGCTGGCTTATGGCTGGCACCGGACTCCACGCGGTCAATCAATGCGTCGCGAATGCTTCGGAGCCGACGATTCTCATCCTCCAGTTGTGCAATTCTGGCGTCTTTCTCGGACGATGAGCGCAGAGTGGAGTCACTCGATACTGCATTCAGGCTGGCCAATGACCACCCCCGTGAAGGTCTGATTGATGTGCATGCCATTGAACTGCTCACCGTAGGTGTTAAAGCCCACCACCCGGTGCTCGGTCAGGAATTCGGAAACCGCATCCAGTTGCCCGGTCAGCTCGGCTTCCAGTCTCCGCAGGAAGCAGTCGCAGGCCAGAGTGACCAAAGGTTTACCCACCACTCGCTCAGACGCTTCAATCTGAGTCCGAACGCTCTCCAATAACGACCCGGGATTCATCGCCACCATCACAATGCCGGTTTCAACTGCGCAGTAGAAGGTGAGGCTGCCATCAGGGTTTACCCTCTGGATGGAGCGGACAAAATGGTTACCCCCGACCCGAACGCCGAGAGGATGAAGGGCAAACACACCTCGATCCAGCTCTGCCAGCGGCACCCCCACCGTCCGGGCATAGACTTCGGCGGCGGGTTCCGCATTCAGCTCATAAACGGTGCGGCTTTCGGGACAGGCCAGCGTCACCACCAGCTTTTCATCCTGAGCCTGCATGTGATGTGTTGAGAACACCCGGAAATCAAGAGGCGTATTGACCAGCATCACGGTGGCCGCAGCGCTGTGGAAGCGGCCATCAAAGAATACATGGGTATCAGCCAGGCGCTCATCGTCCCCGGCAGAGCCGCCGAACTGAGGAATGGTACCCAATGCGGCATTCAGGGTAGCCAGCACCAACTCCTCCCGGCTTGAAAGACCATCCAGCATCGTTATCGCGAAGGTGTTGCCTTTTACCGGCGCAAGCCGGGCCTCCCGACAGGTAGACAGCAAACCGTCGATCACCTGCTGGGCATCCTGCAAAGTGAAACGCTCCAGCTCACTGATCAGGGCGCAGTCAATCGCGAAAAAACGGGCATCGAACCCCAAAGCACTGATGCACCCGCGTCCGTATCCCTGTTCGGTAATCTCCCCGGCCGAGGTACAGCCGTAAATCCGGGTTTGCGGAAAGGCAGCCTGCAGCGCTGGCCCCAGTTTTTCCAGATCGAATTCCGCCGAACAGAAGAACAGAACACAACCCAGATGCTCATGCTGCAATTGCCGGGCGAGCTCGGCCGCGGCCAGTTCCGGGTCTCGGACGGTGGCACTGGCAACCCGGACCGCTACTGCGGATGCATCTAGATTCATGGAAACAGCTCTCGGAAGCTTCGACATCCCTGCCGATTCTACGCCGATGCTGGTAGAGGAAAATTCGACTTCGGTGCTCTTTATCGGCGTTCCGAATTCGGCGTAACTCATTGATTATAAAACTCCCGAATCAATGGCCAGCGATGATGCGCGATTTTTGCCGCAAGAAACCGGCACTTTAGTCTGAGACAGCCACTGCAGGACCGGAAAGCACCCTGGTCCTGCCGTGGCATCGGGGTGGGATCAGAACATGACAATCGCGCCAATGGCGAGGGTGTCTGTGTCTGCCGCTTCAGCGCCCGAAGATTTCACGTCCTGCTCAAACATGTTGTATTCCGCAACGAGTTTGAAATTGCTGTTCACATCATGAAACACGGCAACGGAAGTGTTCTCGGTCTCAAAGTCTCCCTGGTCAGAGTCCGTTTCCCCGTACGACAACACGAACCGGTTTGCCCCAAGGGTGTAGGAACCCTGAATCAGATAACCATCCGCATCCTCTTCTGAGGCGAGGGCCGCATCGGTGATCAGAACCGGAACATCTCCCTCGGAGGTAAAGCCGGAGGCGGTCAGGGAAAGACCGGCCACCGAGGCCTTGACCCCGTAGCCAATACCCTGGCTGTCGATCTCTGTGGTGGCATTCTCTGAGCTTTGATGACGCCCATTGAGCCAGCCGGTCAGCGAGACGCCCTGCAGCTCCGTCGCGTAGGTCAACTCTGCTTCAAGCCGCGGAGCGGATTGCTCGGACTCAGCGCCGGGCGTTGTGTTGGCGGGCTCGAAAATACCCACAGCCACGTTCAGGCCCGACATATCTGGCGAGCGATAGGTAATCTGCGCAGAGGGATTCGGGTACGGATACCCGGTGCGGATGTTGCCAAAAGAGACCCCGGTGGCCGCACCCGGCGATCCAAAGCCCATCAGCAACTCATCCAGGAAGATGTTGGATCGGGCGTACAACCCGAAATCTTTCCCGATCAGCACCTGGCCAAAGCTTCCGTCCACTGTGGCATACAGCTGTCGGACATCAATGCTGGTATCCGTAGGCGACTGGAGGCTGTCGTTGATGGTGGTCCAGAATGAAGAACGGCCACCCAGCGTAAGTTCGCCCATGTCCTTGCTGAAATTGAATCCGATGGTGTTAGGCAGGAAACCCATCTTGACATCAGAATTGCGAACATCGTTGACGCTGTCGTCACGGTTCACGTAAAACGCGTTGAAGTAGCCATCCACCGAAAAACTGGTTCCGTCCTGACTGTATACTTCAACCGCTGCCTGGGCACTGGCGCTGGCCCCCATCATCGCGGCCACGGCAATGGCCAACCCCGACTGTTTCAGTTTGTTGTTGTTCATACTTCCCCCGGTTTATTGTTCGAAATCTGGGATGAAAGAGCCGGCATCAGCACCGGCTCCACGGCGCGATAAGGCGCCTGAGGTTCATGGTCAGTGAATGACCGGGAGGGGAGTATTGGTCGTGAGAGCAGATTCCCTGCTCATTTAGGAGGCATCAGAGATCGGACTTTAGGACTAAGACTGGCTCGGGAAATGTCCGAGTTCCTGCAGGCAGTCATGGAGAAAATCTGCAGGATCGGCCATGAGGGCTTCATCCGCGACCACACCGAATTGCACCTGGCCAGCGTAGCTGACGATGCTTACGCCCAGGCCAATATCGCCCGCCTGGGGTACCCAGAACATCTGTTCCGTGATAGCGCAACCAGCGAGGTAACGACGCTCTGGCGTGCCGGGAACGTTCGAGACCACGGCCGAGGCCTTCCTGAAAAACAGATCGGCCAGCGGTCGACGTCCAGGCTCGGGCAGAAGCGCAGCCGAGGCGGTCAGCCCCCACGCGAGGCCCGGTTGCCAGCTTCGTTTCAGCTTCCGGGTTTCATGCTTGATCCGGAACAATCGTTCCAGAGCACTTTCACCATCGACAGGCAGGGGAACAAACACCGTTCCGAAACAATTACCCGGTTCCAGCGCGCCCGGCCGAATGCCTTCCGGCAAACGCGCCCGGATATCCACAGGCACAGCCGCATGCATCACCGCTTCGTCGAGGGCCTCGTCGCAGAGGCCAAGGCGCGGTCTGACCGCAGCGGCCACGCAGGCAAGCAAGACATCATTGATGGTGGTACTGGTAAGCCTGGCGATCTCCCGGAAGCGGGCCAGAGGGACCGGCGTCGACCACCGACAAAGGCGCCGCCCCAGCAATGGACGCTTAAGGTCAGACGGAGAGTCCTCCGGTGTCGCCAGAAACTCACTGAGTTCGTGTACAAGCCGACCCCCCTTGCCCAGAACTCCGCTCTCGCCCTGCTTCTGAGTAGCTCCGGGGGCTTCCCGGGGCCCGGGCACTGGCATCAGTTCTGTAATCCGGCCTTCCAGCCAGGTCTGCGCTGCGTTCACCCAGCGGCCGGCACGCGGCTCCTCTGGTGCACCATAGATAGCGGGATACTGACGCGGTGAAGGCGGACACAGATGATCAAATATGCCCAATAATGACAGACCGTCGGCATAACAATGGTGCAGACGAAGCAACAATGCCGCACCGCCCCTGGCGTTGGGGGCCAACCAGAATTTCCAGCGTGGACGATACAGCGGTAAGGGCTCGTTCAGGCGCTCCGAGACCCAGTCCTGCAACTGTTCCGGCTCGAACCGGTCCAGCGCCACGTCAAGATGCTGGGGTGCGGAGAAGGTCAGGTCTTTTTCCCAATACCAGGCGGGCGCACGCCATACCGGGCGACAACGGAACCGCTCCCAGGCCAGCCAGTATACCTCCAGAAACTCCCGGAAACGGGTCGGCGTCAGCCCGTCGACCCTCAGCATGATGGTGATGGTCATCGGGTTTTCGGGCCGTTCCAGAGCCAGCCAGGCTGAATCCGAAGGCAGCATGAGATGCGATTGCTCCTGGCTCAAACCCGATTATCCCCGATCAATAGCGTGCCTGTATGAAAGAAAACCAATCCGGCATTGTGCCAGAGTCCGGATAGCGGCTCCATCCTCGGACGCTCCGCGCACAGTTACAAAAAATTACACGTGAGTAACTGTTCAGTCCTATACTGGTTATATAGCCCGGTGCCATGGTTATAAAACCGTGTCCCGGATCGGCCAATTGGCCCCAACACACCATTTTTTAAGGCACTGGCGCCACTAAACCCGTTCGGCATTCACGGTACAAATGTCATACCGGCTCAGCAAAACCAATAACACAACGAAAAGCGGCCGGAGGGAGAAGAATCATGAAAGCCAGTCATGTTCGCAAGCTGATCAAACCGATCGAAAGCGCCTATTCCGAAATGTTTTCCGGCCGGGTTTACCGCGTGGGCCGGGGTGCGGTGTCTGTTCGAAATCACAGTGGCACAGCAGAGCACACCGTGATTGGCGTGCATGGCTTTCTTGAGAATCACTGTTACTTCACCCAGGCCTACGATGGCCCCACCACCGAACTGATTCTGCTCACCTGCAGCAACTATCACATCCCGGTGAACGGTGTAACGCCGGAAAATCCGGCCTGGGAAGTGCCCATCAAGCACCTGGAAGGCACCATCGAATACGACGCCTGTATCCTGAATCAGTCGTTGCAGAACCTGCCCAGCACCGGGCATATCCGGATCCATGGCCACTCGCGGGGTGGCGCGGTTATTCTGGAGGCCATCCGGCAGTGGCCGGAGCTTTACGAAAACGTGGAAGTGGTACTGGAAGCGCCGGTTTTACCCCAGGGCAAACTGCAT
This sequence comes from Marinobacter sp. RI1, assembly GCF_041155085.1. Classification (NCBI taxonomy): domain Bacteria; kingdom Pseudomonadati; phylum Pseudomonadota; class Gammaproteobacteria; order Pseudomonadales; family Marinobacteraceae; genus Marinobacter; species Marinobacter sp. RI1. The sequence goes on along the minus strand of NZ_AP031605.1, from coordinate 1,155,524 downwards.
GCGCTGGTAACCACATTGCTGGAGCCGGTCAGCCATGGCATGTGGCCCTGGTTGATTCGTCTGATCAACAGCGCCCCCCAGTCGGCCTATGGCCAGACCTTCTTTGGCAAGATGAATCCGCGCAAACGCCAATTGTTGAGCAAACTGTTCTATGCCACCAAAGACCACCTGACCATTGTTCGCAACATCGAGAACATCATGGAGTGGATGGCGCGTACCGACACCTCGGTGTATCGCCATGTACGCCATGGGACTTTCCTGATACCGGCCACCGACCGAATACTGGATCGCCAGGCCATGCTGGCCAGCGCTCGCACCAGCCCCACCACCATGCGCATTGTCGAAACCGAAGCCCCCAGCCACTTCATCACGCTGGACAGCAAGGAATGGGTGCCAGGCCTGGAAACCCTCGAGGCTGCGGCCCAAGGCTGAATTCAACGCAAACGGGCAGGTGCGTCACACCCAAGGCTTCGTTAAACTGGCGCTTTTCTGCCCGGTTGATTGGAGCCTTTAATGTATCGTGAGCGGCTGGTTGCCACGGATGTGCACACGGAGAACGCCCACCGCCTGAAACGCCTGCTGCTGGAATACCACGATTTCCGCCAACACAAGGCCGGGCACCCCCTGCGGGACGAGGCCCACCAGGTGGCAGACTGGCAGGCAGAGCGGCTGAAAAACACGCACCAGGATTTATACCGTCACCCGGGCTACCACACCGGCCTGGAATTTCTGCTGACCGACCTCTACGCCCCTGCCGGCATGACCCGCCGTGATGACAACATCGACCGGGTGTTCCCGAAAATGGTGAAATGGCTTCCCGACCACCTGCTGGCCACCTTTGCCGGCCTGGTCGAGCTCAACCTGATTACCCAGAGCCTCGATCTTGAGCTGGCAGAGATACTTGCGCAGCAGGGCTTTTCGGCAACAGGTCTTGATGATGAGCGTTACTGCGAGGCTTATCGTGCCAGCAAACAGCTTGCAATTCGCGAGCGACAACTGGCTCTGGTAGCGGAAACCGGACAGGAACTGGATCGCTACGTTCGCAACCGCACCCTCGGTTGGCTACTGTCCATGACCCGCGGTCCGGCCGAGATGGCCGACCTGGGTGATCTGCACAGCTTTCTGCACCGGGGCTACAGCGCCTTTCGGAAAATGAATCGGGTCGACCTGCTGATTGATCGCCTGCTCAGCCGGGAACAACGAGTGATGGACAACATTCTGTCGGGCCACCCGACCCCTTTCTCCCTGCCGGATGACCTGTAGCGGGATTCAGGCCTGGATGATCTGGTCCAGCTGAGAGTGAATCTCCTGCTCAATGCGGGATTTGAAGGGCCGAAGCATCAACCCCAGCTCCAGCCGGATATGCAGGTCGTTCTCGGAAATATCCAGCTGCCCTTTGACACCGCTGCGTTTGAACCTCAGCAGATCGCCTTCCCACTGGTAATTGACATCGAATTGTTTGGCCAAATCCTTGGCCAGGGTTTCGGCCGCCTCGCGGGCGTGCTCCTTGTCAAGGGAATGGGCGCGATGGATATCGATAACAGACATGAATCAGTTTTCTCAGTGATTTGGAAACGGTTTTACAGTGTAAGCCGGCAATAAACTTGTAGCCAACCCCTCAAAGGTTAGAATACAGGGCTTAGATTCTGACAGGACCAACTTCCATGAGCGAGCAGCAAGCACCGGGCACCCAAGGCAACGGCCAGGACGACGTTACCCACTTCGGCTTTCGCAACGTGCCGAAAAGCCAGAAGGCCGGTCAGGTGGCCCAGGTTTTCCACAGTGTCGCCGGCAAGTACGACCTCATGAACGACCTGATGTCCATGGGCATTCATCGCCTGTGGAAGCGCTTTACTATTGAATTGAGCGGTGTGCGCCCGGGCCATCAGGTGCTGGACATTGCCGGCGGTACCGGCGACCTGACCATGAAGTTTTCCGATCTGGTGGGCCCGTCCGGCAAAGTGGTGCTGGCCGATATCAACGCCTCCATGCTGCAGGTGGGTCGCAGCCGCCTGACCGACCGGGGTTACGCCGGCAACATCGAATACGTGCAGGCCGATGCCGAACACCTGCCGTTCCCGGACAACAGTTTCCAGGCGGTGTCTATTGCTTTCGGCCTGCGCAATGTAACCGACAAGGATCAGGCCCTGCGGGATATGGCCCGGGTACTTAAGCCGGGCGGCAAGCTGATGGTGCTTGAATTCTCCAAGCCCACCAACCCGCTGCTGAGCAAGGCCTACGACACCTATTCCTTCACCGCCCTGCCCCTGATGGGCCAGCTGATTGCCGGGGACAGCGAGAGCTATAAGTACCTGGCCGAGTCCATCCGCATGCATCCGGATCAGGAAACCCTGAAGGGCATGATGGAAACTGCCGGCCTGGTGAACTGCAAGTACTACAACATGACCGGCGGCATCGTGGCCCTGCACGTGGGAATCAAGCCCTGATGTTCCCCGGCCCGACCCTGCTGTCTGCGACAGGCGCCATTATTGAGGGCGCCCTGAACCGGGCGCTGACACTGGACCCGGCGGGCCAGCGCGCCTTGCTGGGCGCCTTGGACGGGCCGGTTCAGTTCACCATTACCGCCCCGGTCACCATGCACTGGACCCTGAATCGCGTTGGCGAACGGGTGCAGGTTCGCAGCCAGCCGGATCCGCAACCGGTGTTAATCATCACCGGGCGACCGGTCGCCTTTGCCGCCCTGGCACTGGGCGATGACCGGGTATTTGCCGACGAACGCCTGACGGTGGAGGGCGACACGGCCCTGGCCCACCAGCTACAGCGCGCCCTGAACCAGCTGCAACCGGATTGGGAAGCGGCCATGGCAAACTACCTGGGCGATGTGCCGGCCCATTTCATCGGCAAACGCATCCGCCAGGCGGTCAAATGGAGCCGCCAGGCGTTCAGCACCATGAACGCCAATGTGGAGGAATATGTCCACGAAGAGAGCCTCACTCTGCCAGGCCGGCGGGAGCTGGAGGCCACCTTTCAGGATATCGATGAGCTGAGCCTGCGCACCGAACGCCTGGAGGCTCGGCTGAAGCAACTGCAAGCACCCGGCAGCGATAACAATACGGAGACCCTGTGACCCGCCTGCAACGCCTGTTCCGAATTGCCTGGGTATTCTGCCGCTACCGGCTGGACACGTTTCTGCCCTTGTCTGAACTGCCCACACCGCTGAAAATCTTTTTTCTGCTGGCACCCTGGCACCTGTTCCCGCAGCCAAAACTGAGCCGGGGTGACCGCCTGCGCCTGGCCCTGGAAGAGCTGGGCCCGGTTTTCGTCAAGTTCGGACAGATTCTCTCCACGCGCCGGGATCTATTGCCGGATGACATGGCCGAATCCCTGAAACAGCTACAGGATCGGGTTCCACCGTTCCCCAGTGAACAGGCCCGAGGCATTATCGAGAAATCGTTGGCTGCGCCCGTCTCGGAACTGTTTGCCGAGTTCAGTCCAGACCCCATGGCCTCGGCGTCGGTGGCTCAAGTGCACGCCGCAACCCTACCCAACGGCCAGAAGGTGGTGGTCAAGGTTTTGCGCCCCGGCATCGAAAAAGTCATCCGCCAGGATCTGGGCCTGATGTACCTGATGGCCGGCCTGCTCGAAAAGTACTGGTCTGAGGGTAAGCGCCTGCACCCCGTGGAGGTGGTGGCAGACTATGACGCCACCATCCACGACGAACTGGATCTGCAACGGGAAGCCGCCAACGCCAGCCAGTTGCGCCGGAATTTCGAGAACTCCCCGCTGATCTACATCCCCTTTATCGACTGGGACTACACCCGCAAATCGGTGCTGGTGATGGAACGCATTCACGGCATTCCTATTGCCGATGTACCCGCCCTTGAAAAGGCGGGCGTCAACATGAAGGTACTGGCGGAAAAAGGGGTGGAGATCTTCTTTACCCAGGTATTCCGTGACAGCTTTTTCCATGCTGACATGCATCCGGGCAATATCTTTGTCGATGTCAGCAATCCCGCCGACCCGAAGTACATTGCCATCGACTTCGGTATCGTCGGCACTCTGGCCCCCGACGACCAGAGCTATCTCGCCCGCAACCTGTTGGCCTTCTTCCGCCGGGATTACCGCCAGGTAGCGCAACTGCACATCCAGTCTGGCTGGGTGCCGCCGGAAACCCGCGTCAACGAGTTTGAGGCCGCCATTCGGACGGTGTGCGAACCCATCTTCGAGCGCCCCCTGAAGGATATTTCCTTTGGTCACTTCCTGTTACGCCTGTTCCAGACCGCTCGGCGCTTCAACATGGAAGTGCAGCCACAACTTGTGCTGTTACAGAAAACCCTACTCAATGTCGAAGGCCTTGGCCGCCAGCTCTATCCAGACCTGGATCTGTGGAGTACCGCCCAGCCGTTTCTGGAAGACTGGATGCGTAAACGCATCGGTCCATCCGGCCTGATCAAGTCTCTGCAGAACCACCTGCCATCATGGCTCGAACAATCGCCAGAGATGCCCCAGTTGGTTCACGACGCACTACTACAGATACGCTCCAGCGGCCCCACCGAAGCGCAAAACCGGGCAACCCTGGCGCTGATGAAAGAGCAGCAAATGCGCAGCGAACGCCGTTGGCGCCGGGGCTTCATCGCCCTGGTTCTGGCAGGCGCGGCTCTGGTGGGCAGCCAGCCCCACGCCGGGCAGTGGCTGGCCGATCTGCCGGTCTGGAGCTGGGTCTTGCTTGCCGGAGCGGCAGGCGTCATGCTCCGGGGCAGTCGCTGAACCATCAAAGATTCAGGATTCATAAAAATGCAAGATTCTCCCGCTAACGTCGTACAGCCTGACTGGCTCGACGAGATCCAATGGACAGAAGACGGCCTGGTGCCGGCCATTGCCCAGGACGCCAATAATGGCGATATCCTGATGATGGCCTGGATGAACCGGGAATCTCTCCGGCTCACGGTTGAGGAAGGTCAGGCGGTTTACTGGTCCCGTTCCCGTGGCAAACTCTGGCGCAAGGGCGAGAGCTCCGGGCACCAGCAGGTGCTCCGGGATATCAGGCTCGATTGCGATGCCGATGTGGTGCTGCTGAAAGTGGAACAAAAAGGCGGCATTGCCTGCCATACTGGCCGGCGAAGCTGTTTTTACCGAACCCTGAAAGATGGTCAGTGGGTGAGCGCCGATCCGGTTCTCAAAGACCCGAATACCATCTACGGCAGCAACTGAGGAGCAGACACCGTGAGTGATGTACTGGAACGACTGGCACAGGTACTGGAAGCCCGCAAAGACGCGGATCCCGACACGTCCTACGTCGCCAGCCTGCATGCCAAGGGGCTGAACAAGATACTGGAGAAGGTGGGCGAAGAGTGCACCGAGACGCTGCTGGCCGCCAAGGATGCAGAGCATTCCGGCGAAACCCGGGACCTGGTGTACGAGACGGCCGACCTCTGGTTTCACAGCCTGGTGATGCTGTCACGGTTAGGCCTGGGGCCGAAGGATGTTCTGGATGAACTGGCCAGTCGCTTCGACCTGTCAGGCCTGGAAGAAAAAGCCTCCCGGAATCCGTAAAGGAGTACCCCCAAGGGGTATTTCCGCAAGGGGTAGCGGTTGGCGTACAATGTCATGCAACAGCAACATTTGAACGAGGAACCCTCATGGGTATCAGCATCTGGCAACTTCTTATCGTACTTGGCATCGTCATCCTGTTATTCGGAACCAAGAAACTCCGGAACATCGGCAGCGATCTCGGCGGCGCCATCCGTGGATTCAAAAAATCCATGAGCGACGAGGAAGAGAAGAACGCCGAACAGCAACCGCTGGAAAAACAGAACGCCGAGCAACAAGCCCAGGCGGAAGACAAGCCCAAAGAAAAGCAAGGCTGAGCACCCCCTGAATGTTCGACATCGGCTTTCTAGAGCTGCTGATCTGCGGCGTGATTGCATTGCTCGTGCTGGGCCCGGAGCGTTTGCCGACGGCGGCGCGGGCGGCTGGCCGCTGGATCGGTGGCGCCCGGCGCATGGTCAGCCAGTTCACCAGTGAACTGGACCGGCAGTTGAAGGCCGAAGAACTCCGGGAGGAGCTGCGCAAGGCGGGTGATGTAGGCCTGGACGATGTGGAGAAGACCGTGCGCGGCGCCCTGGATGAGGCGAAAAAGTACGAGCACATGATCCTGCCGGACGATCAGACCCGCAAGCCCAGGCCGGCACCGGCAACCCGGCGGGTTACGCCCCCCTCTCCGGAGGCGGGCGAACAGCCCGAACCTCCGCATGAACCCGTCAGGGATGAGACGGCGGCCAGCGATCAACCCAGTGAATCCTCACCGACCAGCCCCTCGGACAAGCATTCATGAGCGCCACCCAAGACGGCCAGCAGACATCGTCTGAACAGCAGGAAATGCCCCTGATCGAGCATTTGCTCGAGCTACGCAACCGGCTACTGAAAATGGTGTTGGCGGTGATTATCTGTTTCGCCGTCATCTATCCATTTGCCAACGAGCTCTACCTGCTGTTATCCCAGCCGTTGCGCGAACTTTTGCCGGTCGGCCAGACCATGATCGCCACCGACATCACCTCGCCTTTCTTTGCGCCCCTGAAGCTGGCGCTGGTTCTGGCGGTATTTGTCGCCATTCCGATCATTCTCTACCAGCTCTGGAGTTTTGTGGCGCCCGGGCTCTATGCCCATGAAAAGCGCCTGGCCTTCCCGCTGTTGTTTACTTCCGTGCTGTTGTTCTACGCTGGCGCGGCTTTCGCCTATTTCGTGGTCTTTCCGCTGGTGTTCGGTTTCTTTACCGCCATCGGCCCGGAGGGCATTGTCGAACTGCCTGACATCAGCAGTTATCTGAACTTCGTGCTCAAGATGTTCTTTGCCTTCGGCATTGCGTTTGAAATCCCCATTGCGACGGTACTGCTGATTCTGACCGGCGCCACCACGCCGCAAGACCTGGCCGCCAAGCGCCCCTATGTGGTCGTGGCCTGTTTCATCATCGGCATGCTGCTGACCCCACCAGATATCATCTCCCAGACGCTCCTGGCCGTGCCCATGTGGATTCTGTTCGAGTTCGGCATCATATTTGGTCGCCTCGCCTACCGGGAACGGGCAGAGGCCGACGGAGAAGAGCCCGAAGCCTGATGAATCTGGCCCTGCTGTTTGAGGAAGACTTCGTCGCCCCGGACCGGGTGCGTCTCCGCGGCCGTCGGCTTGAGCACCTGAAAACGGTGCTTAAAGTCGGCACCGGCCATCGCATACCGGCTGGCCGGGTAAACGGCCTGATGGGCCATGCTGAAGTGCTGTCAATGACAGAGACCGAGGCCGAATTGCTGGTAACCCTGGATCAGCAACCCCCTGCCCCCTTACCGCTCACGCTGATACTGGCTATGCCCCGGCCCAAGATGTTCCGGCGGGTACTGCAGACCTGCGCTTCTCTGGGTGTGAAGGATCTTTGGCTGATCAACAGCTACAAGGTGGAAAAGAGTTTCTGGCAAACGCCCTGGCTCACCGAGGATCATCTAAGAGAGAACCTGACCCTGGGCCTTGAACAGGCCAAAGACACATTGATGCCTCAGGTCCATATCCGCAAGCTGTTTAAACCCTTTGTGGAGGATGAACTACCGACACTGCTGGGTGGCAAACGAGCACTGGTGGCGCATCCGGGCATGGCGGCGCCGTGCCCCACCCATCTCAATGAACCGGCCACCCTGTGCATTGGTCCGGAAGGGGGCTTTACCGATTACGAAGTCGGCAAGCTGGAGGAAGCCGGCTGCCAGAGCGTGCATCTGGGCCCGAGGATTCTTCGGGTTGAAACCGCTGTGCCAGTGCTGATCAGCCGGCTGTTTGACGCCTGCCTGTGAAAGGGCAGGCGGCCGAGGATTACGCCGCCCGGCGCTCCCAGAGCTTCGCAACGGGCGTAATAACAAGAACCAGAAGAGCACCGGCCAGCAAGCCAAACAGGCCATCCCCGACCGTGGTGACCAGCACTTCCGGCACTGAAGAAATCATTCCGGCCGCATGGTGAATGGCCCCGTACACCGCCGGTATACCATGGGTCAGAATACCTCCGCCCACCAGGAACATTGCAATGGTGCCCAGTACCGACAGGGTTTTCATCATCCAGGGCGCCAGCCACAGAATGCCCTGCCCCAGCTTCTGGGCGAAGGCACCGGCTTTCTGGCTCAGGTAAAGGCCGGCGTCGTCCAGCTTCACAATACCCGCCACCAGCCCATACACACCGACGGTCACCATCAACGCCACGACGGTCAGCACCGCAAACTGCATTCCGAAGCTCTTGTCGGCCACGGTTCCTAACGTGATGGCGATGATTTCGGCGGAGAGAATAAAGTCGGTCCTGACAGCGCCCTTGATCTTGTCTTTCTCAACCGCTTTAAGGTCCACCTCCGGCTTTTTCAGAGCGTCCCGCAGCTCTTGCCGGTGCTTTTCTTCCTGCTCTTTGTGCAGGAACTTGTGAACCAGCTTCTCGGCCCCCTCAAAGCACAGGAAGGCACCACCGAGCATCAACAGCGGGGTAATGAGCCAGGGTACAAAAAAGCTGATGGCCAGTGCCGCCGGCACCAGAATGGCCTTGTTAATAAGCGAACCCTTGGCGACCGCCCACACCACCGGGATTTCCCGGGCAGGTCGAACACCGGTGACCTGCTGCGCATTCAACGCCAGGTCATCGCCCAGCACACCGGCGGTTTTCTTGGTAGCAGCTTTGGTCATCACCGCCACGTCATCCAGTACGGCAGCAATGTCATCAAGTAATACGAGCAGGCTGGAGCCGGCCATAGACAGTTCCTTTGCAAATTGAACACGAAGGCGAGGAGTTTACGAAAACAGGCCGCCGGAAAACAGTTCCGGCGACTCAGAATGGACAACCGTTAGCGTTTTATACCCATAGCCTCGGCGGCAATGCGGTTCTTCAGCGGCGCCAGGTTGTCCAGCCAGCGCATACCGGTATTGCGCAACCACCGGATGGCCAGCTCATCCCGGGCAAACAACTGCTTGAAGCCCTCCATGGCCGCCATCATCGCCAGGTTCTCGCCTTTACGGCGGCGCTGATAACGAGCCAATACGGTCTGGTCTGCCGGCGAAAGTGCCAGTTCTTTGGCCCGTCCCAGCTCGTCCAGGAGGGCCGACACATCGCCATAGCCGAGGTTTGCACCCTGGCCGGCGAGCGGGTGAATGGTGTGGGCAGCATCGCCCACCAGTGCCAGGCCGTCGGCAACATACTCCTTGGCATGACGCTGACGCAGCGGAAACGCAAAGCGGCGCGAAACGGATTCGATAACCCCGAGCTGCTGCTCAATCGCCCGCTCCAGCTCCAACCGGAATTGCTCGGTCTCCAACGCCATCAGGCGGCGGGCTTCCGCCGTATCCTGTGACCAGACGATAGAGCAATAGTGCTCGTCTCCAGACTCCGTCAACAACGGCAAAAACGCAAGCGGCCCGGTGGGCGAAAAACGCTGCCACGCAGTGTACTGGTGCGGCTGCCGGGTACGGACGGTGCACACAATGGCTTGCTGATCGTAATCCCATTCCCGGGTAGCCAGTCCCGACCACTGGCGCAGCCGCGACTGGGCACCATCGGCCCCGACCACCAGTTTGGCGGACAGCGTTCGGCCATCGTCCAACTGGATGCCGGCTCCAGCACTCCAGCCCTGCACACGCACACCATCCATCACCGTAACGTTACTGTCCGCCAGCTCGGTAAACAAAGCGCGGACAATCGACCGGTTCTCAACGATGGTACCCAGGGTATCAGCATGAAGTTCAGCCGCATCGAAGTGAATTCGCCCGGTGCCGTCGGCATCCCAGACCGTCATGCCGCGATAGCCGCAATGCCTGCCGGCCTGGACATGGCGCCAGGCCCGGAGACGATCCAGCAGCTGCTCACTGGCCAGGGAGATGGCGCTGACCCGGGGCTCGAAGTCATCGGTATGACTGGCGGTCGCTCCCGGGGCCAACAGATCCTGAACCCGGGCTCCTTCCACCAGTCCGGTGTTCCAGCCTTGCCGCGACAACCCCAGAGCCAGGGCCGAGCCGACCATTCCGCCACCAACCACCAGAATGTCAAAACACGCCGCACCCACCGACTCACCTGTCATGTTTTTCCGCCTCGAAAGATGACACTCCGGAACCTACCAGCGGCTTGCGCCCACCGGTGCCCATGGCTTTGCGGGCGAACCAGCGTTTGGCCCCCGGCAACAGATCCAGCCCCACCAGCCCTGCATCCCGGGCCGCGGCAACGGGCGCCAGCGGCTGCCCAAATATCCGGATCAGGGAATCGGAGAACTGCACCGTCTGCTGCCAGTCCTGCCGATGCAGTTGTTGGTAACGCCCCAGTACCGAAAGTTCACCAATAGAAATCCCTTCATCAACCGCCCGACGAAACTGTTCCACCAGGGTCATCAATCCCCTGAGTGCCAGGTTAAAGCCCTGGCCAGCCACCGGGTGCAGGGCATGAGCGGCATTACCAACCAGCACAACCCCCGGGCGGGCGGGTTCATCTACCGTAGTCAGGTTCAGGGGATAATGATGGCACTGGCCAATGTGGCTAAAACGCCCAAGACGCCAACCGAACCGTTCCTGCAGTTTCTGACATTTCTGTTCATCCGACAGTGACAGGATCTCGGCCAGAGCCTCGTCTTCCAGGGTCCAGACCAGGGCCGATTGATGCCCCGGCCGCTTCGGGGAACCATGGGGCAGCAAAGCCATGGGACCGGCCTCAGTAAAACGTTCATAAGCCGTAAACTGGTGGCTGTCGCTGGTGGAGACATTGGCTATCAGCGCGTTCTGACCATAGGCTTCGGTGCGGGTTACAAAGCCCAGCTTCTCCCGCAGCCCGGAACGCCCGCCATCGGCGATCACCAGACAACGCGCGGTCAGTTCCTTCTGTGCACCATCCTTTCGGATGGCCACCCGGACACCGCCAGCCACGGGCTTCATGCCTTCCACCTGAGCCGGCGCCTGCCAACTTACCCTGGTGTCCAGCAAAGCCCGCATCAGACACAGGCCCATCCAGCGGTTGTCTGCCACATAACCCAGGGCATCCTGACCGTGTTCGTTGGCATGCAGACGGGTAGCGCCAAAACGACCCCGGTCAGAGACATGAATGTGGCGGATCGGGGTGGCGTGCTCAGACAACTGCCGCCACAGCCCCAACTGATCAAAGATCAGGCGGGAGCCCCAGGCCAGTGCCGTCGACCGGCTGTCATAGCTGGGCTGGTAATCCTCCGGCAACGCCTCTGGTGACAGCGGAAACGCCTCAACTACCGTTACCTTCAGTTCCGGCACCAGGCGCGCCAGGGCCAGGGCCAGAGTGGCCCCGGCCAGGCCGCCACCGGCAATGATCAGGTCAGTATCCACGCGCTCGGTATTCACTGAATCAGTCCGCCATCAGAGCTTCAATATCGGCAATGGTCTTCGGCACGCCCTCGGTCAGGTTTCGGCAACCCTCTTTGGTGACCACCACATCGTCTTCAATACGGATGCCAATACCCCGCCAGCGCGGCTCTACGTCGGTATTGTCGGGCGCAATATACAGCCCTGGCTCAACGGTCAACGCCATCCCCGGTTCCAGTACCCGCCAGGCATCGCCCACCTTGTAATCGCCAACATCATGGACATCCAGCCCCAGCCAGTGGCCAGTGCGGTGCATAAAGAAAGGTTTGTAGGATTCGTTGGCCAGAGCATCGTCCAGCGTGCCTGCGAGCAGGCCCAGATCGATCAGGCCCTGGGTCAGCACCCTCAGAGCCGCTTCATGGGGCTGGTTCCAGTGATTGTCCGGCTTCACCGCATCGATCGCCGCGTACTGGGCCGCCAACACCACTTCGTAAAGCGCCTTCTGTTCCGGGCTGAACTTGCCACTGACCGGGAAGGTGCGGGTGATGTCCGAGGCGTAGCATTCCAGCTCACAACCCGCGTCTATCAGTACCAGGTCGCCGTCTTTCAGCGGTGCCGCATTTTCGATGTAGTGCAGGATGCAGCCGTTGGCACCACCACCTACGATGGAGGGATAAGCGGTAGAGCGCGCACCATGCTCCATAAAGGTATGAATCAGTTCAGCTTCAAGATTGTACTCATACCCGCCCTGACGAGCCCGCTTCATGGCCCGGCAGTGGGCCTCGGCACTGATCTGGCCGGCCTTTGCCATCACCTTGATTTCGGCAGCACTCTTGTACAGCCGCATATCATGCAGCAGGTGCTCCAGCGCCACCAGCTCCCCAGGGGGGTGCGCTCCGGAACGAACCTTGCTGCGAATCACCTTGAGCCAGTCCATCACCCGGTTATCGAATGCCGGATCCTTGCCCAGCGGATAGTAGACCCGGCTTCGGCCTTCAATCATGCCGGGCAGAATATCGTCGATATCCGCAATGGGGAAAGCATCGTCGAAGCCGTAACGTTCGATGGCGCCCTCAGGGCCCACCAGAAAACCATCCCAGAGCTCTTTCTCCGGATTCCTCTCCTTGCAGAACAGAACCGCTTCACCATGCTCGCGGCCTGGAATCAGGGCCAACACCGCTTCGGGCTCGCCGAAGCCGGTCAGATACTGGAAATCGCTGTCCTGACGAAACGGGTGTAACACATCGCGGTTACGCACCCGCTCCGGCGCCGCAGGCAGAATGGCGATGCTGTCCGGGGCCATCCGGTCCATCAACTTGCGACGGCGCTCGGCAAACTCTTTCACGGGAATGGTCACAGCCATGATAGCTCCTGATCAGTGCAGGGTGGGCGAATCGCCTGCCGGCTTCTCCGGCTCATTGAACTCGGTGAACACCGCCAGCGCGCCAAGGCGCACGTACTCGGTAATTTCAAGCAGTTGCTGTTCACTTTCGTCGTCGGATTCTTCGTCCTCTGACAGCTGGCTGATGGCCACCATATCCTCGATCAGCTCCCGGATCTCATCCGGGGCCTGGCCAAGGGAAGCGCCGGCCGCCAGCGCCATGCCTTCCAGAAATCCTCGAACCCAGGCCACCAGGGCTTCCAGTCGTTGTTCGATGGCATAGTCGTCATCTGGCAATAACGGCTGAAAACTCATGTCGGTGGACTGCAATTGCTTGAGCGTTTTGCCGTAGGCGTTGTTCATAAAAGGGGCGAGGTCATCCGACTCTTCAGCCGCTTCATCAGCCAGCCCCATGTGTTCGCAAACCATGGCCAGCCACTCGGGCTCGTCAATACGGGAGCCTGCCGCCAGCCGGCCACAGAGCACGCCATGCAGCTCAGAGGGGTGGCTGAACGCCTTGTGTGCGGTAAACACGTTGGCCCAGCGTTCAAATTCAGCCGCACGGGCGGCGGAGGTATCGGTTTCGGACATGAAGCTGCCGTTTCCTTAAATCGGTGGTGTACGTTCAGATACGCGCTGGGGCGGTGCCCCGACGAATACCGTATCCTAGCATTCTGGGGAAATCCTGGCACGAATACCCGGGCAGGCGGGGTTGCTTTTATCTTCACGTCAGACAAAAATGTTATAACATATCAGATATGGACAGGATGACCCGATGCGCAGATACGTTATGCCTCTCATGACCGTGGCACTGGCAAGCGCCGTACTGGCTCCGCTGCCCGCGGGCGCGGCCAACAACCCCAGCGCCCATCAACATGGCCACGCGGAGCTCCAGGTAGCCATAGACACCAACACCGCCGATGCCTTCCTTCGCTCACCCGCATACAATCTGCTTGGCTTCGAGCACGAGCCACGCACAGAGCAACAGCATCGGCAACTGGCGGATCTGGAGCAGTGGCTGATGTCGACCCCTCTGATTAACACTGAGGATGGCAACTGCAACGTGGAAGATGCCAGCTTTCACAGCTCGTGGCCCGAGGCGACCCGCCATCACAGTGACCATGCGCACGAACACCATGACCACGATCACGAGGACGGGCAAGCAAACGACCACAGCGATATCGAGATTACCCAATCACTGACCTGTGACGGACTTGCCGATCACCAGACACTGACCACACCGCTGGTGAAGCACTTTCCGGCACTGGAACACCTGGATGTTCAGTGGATCGGCCCTGAAGGCCAAGGCGCCACAAGACTGGAAGCCGGCGACCAGCAATTCCGGGTTGGCCGCTGAACCGTTACTCGGTGTAAGGTTCTACCGACTGCGCCACCATGGAATAGGAGGAAGTGCCGAGATCATTCTCGGTTCGCTCAATCACCAGTTCACCCTCGATCCAGACCGGGTCGTATAGAGCCTCCAGGGTAAACCCTTCATGGTATTTTACGTGGATGATCTGGTTTGGGGGTGGTGGTGGCACATGGATGCAGGCGCCGTAGTAGGGCACCAGGAAGAACTCGAGAATGCGCATATCCTCCGTGGTTTTCAGCGGTACCACGAAGCCCGGAATCCGGCCCTCGACGTTGCCCATTTCCGGAACCACCCGCCCGGTCATGATTTCGTCCGGCAACAGGGGCGGGCCATCGCCCTCATGTTCGATTTCCGGCATAGTCTCGAGCAGCGCCAGATCTTCCGCAGGCATTAACTCAAGCCAGTCGATCTCCCGGGGCTCGGCACGGACCGCCAGGGAAACCAATAACAACAAGCCCAGTCCAAGGCAGGCAAGCGACTTGCGGAACAGAACATCAGTGAACATCAACACGGGTTCTCCAAAAAACCAGATCAGCAACCGGCGCCATCATACAACGGCGAGCACGATACGGATATGAACAGCGAGACACGACAACCGCCGGACAGTTCCCGCCCGGACACTCTGGCCATCCGAACCCGGAATCTGCACTTCCGATGGCAAAACCAGGCTCGGGAACTGGCCTTCCCCGATATTCAGCTGACACGGGGTGAACACCTCTTCCTGCACGGCCCCAGTGGTACGGGTAAAAGTACGCTGTTGGGACTGCTCGCAGGCATGCACACGCCCAGCCGTGGCAGCCTTCAGCTGCTGAATCAGGAACTGACCACCATGAAGGCCGGCGCCCGGGATCGACTGCGCGCCGATCATATGGGCGTCATCTTCCAGCAGTTCAACCTGGTGCCCTATCTGAGCGCTATGGCCAATGCACTTTTGCCTTGCCGGCTATCAAATCTGCGCCATTCGCGCGCGTTACCCTCCGCCACCGAAGCTGCCCAACACCTGCTGACACAACTGGGCATTCCGCAAAGCCACTGGCACCAGGGAGTGACCCGGCTATCGATCGGCCAGCAGCAGAGGGTGGCTGCCGCCCGCGCGCTGATCGGTGCTCCGGAGATCATTCTTGCAGATGAGCCCACGTCTGCTCTGGATAGCGACAATCGGGACCGCTTTCTTGAACTACTGCTAACTCTGGCCGAGCGCAGTAACAGCTCGGTTGTATTTGTCAGCCATGATCAGTCACTGGCCAGGCACTTTCATCATCGCATGGCCCTGGAGGTGGCGCCATGAACAAGCTCAAGCTCACCATCTTCCTCTCCGCCGCCAGTCTGTGGTACCGGCGCCGTGTACTGGCTCTCGTTTGCCTGACCCTGACGCTGAGCGTAACCCTGCTGCTTGGCATCCAGTACCTGCGCACAGAAATCCGACAATCATTCACCAGTACCATCAGCGGCACCGACCTTATCGTAGGGGCCCGCAGTGGCCAGCTGAATCTGCTGCTTTACACGGTGTTCCACATCGGTGATGCCACCAACAACATTCGCTGGTCCACCTATCAGTCCATGACTGAGGACAGCCGCATCGACTGGCTGATACCTATTTCCCTGGGCGACAGCTACCGCGGCTTTCGGGTTGTCAGCACCAACGAGCAGTTCCTGGCCCGCTTCCGCTATGGCAACGACCAACCGCTGACCCTGGCGAGCGGAGACTGGTTTTCTGACCTGTTTGACGTGGTGATCGGCGCCGGCGTGGCACGGCAGCTTGACCATAAACTGAACGACGACCTGGTCCTTTCCCATGGCGGTGGCCGCACCAGCTTCTCGAATCACAAGGACCTGCCATTCCGGGTATCCGGCATTCTCGCGCCAACCGGCACGCCCGTCGACCAGGCGGTTTACATCAGCCTTGAAGCCATGGAAGCCATGCATGTGGGCTGGGAATCCGGCGTGGCCATCCCGGGCCGGACCCTGTCGGCCGACCAGGCCCGTAACCGGGATTACACACCGAACACCATCACCGCCGTGTTCATTGGCCTGGACCGCCCGATCCTCACCTTCCAGGTTCAACGGGAGCTGAACCAGGCCCGCGAGGAACCTCTGTCGGCCATCCTGCCGGGTGTGGCCCTGAGCGAGCTCTGGCGGATGATGGGGCAATTTGAAAAAGCCCTGCTGGGCATCAGCGGCTTTGTCGTGATCACCAGCCTGGTGGGACTGATTGCGGTTTTGCTCACCCTGCAAGCCCAGCGGCAACGGGAGATTGCCGTTTTGCGAGCGACCGGAGCTTCACCGGGGCTGATTGCCGGCCTGTACAGCCTGGAGTGCGTCGGGCTTGCCCTGGCCAGTTGCCTGTTCGCCCTGCTGCTCGGCGCTGCCGCCATCGCCGGCCTCAGCCCCTGGCTACTGGAACACTACGGACTGCAAATCCGGCTTCGGCCGCTGGCCCGGGAGGAGTGGCTGTTACTGGTGGCAGTGCCGCTCTCTGCGTTGGCAGTGTCCGCCCTGCCCGCACTGAACACCTGGCGAGCAGGCCGACAACAGGGGTTCGGGGCACAGGATTCCAGCTGAACTGACGCAAAAGGTGACAGGCCTCACGGCGGGCACGCCATGACAATGCGGTAAATTGACCGGTCTGGCGCGCGCACTTATAGTAACTCTCATCAAAATCACCGATGTTGGGCAGGTCATGGAACAGTCCGAAGTACAGGCATTAGCGGACAAGCTGGACAAGCTGATCGAGCGCTGCGACAAGCTGGAGAAAGACAACGCCCTGCTAAGGGAGCTGCAGGACGACTGGAACCGGGAACGGGCCCAGCTAATGCACAAAAACGATCTTGCCAAAAACAAGATTGAAGCCATGATCGGCCGTCTTCGGGCACTGGAGCACCACTGATGTCACAGACCCCAACCACCGTGGAAGTCAGGATTCTCGACAAGGAATACCTGGTGGCCTGTCCGCAGGAAGAGCAGGAAGCCCTGCTACGTGCGGCCCGGCATCTGGACACCAAAATGCGTGAAATCCGCTCCAGCGGCAAGGTATTCGGTACCGAGCGCATTGCCGTGATGGCCGCCCTGAACATCACCCATGAACTGCTGGAGCGCGACACCATGTCGGACGCCACCAGCAGCATCCTGCGTGCCATGGATAACCGGCTTGATGAAGCGCTGGGAGAGCCTTCGGGCAACTGATCCGGAAAGAATCCGGAAACGGGGTTGCAATCCTCCCCGGCCCTGCCCGTATAATGGAACCAACTTCCTGGGCTGTTCGCTGGTCGGGTACGTCCTCGAGCCGATGCGCATTACCCAGGTGGCTACTTCAGGGCATTGTGAGCATGTCCCCCAAGGGGGAAAGCCTAATATGTCACAGCGGCCACCGACCTTGAACTTCTGGGTTCAAGGGCTACATCCGATAACGGCAGCCCGGGAAGCTTTTCACCGTTACTCCGATTGCGACTTCCTGAATCTCAAGTGCAGCAAAGCGTCCTGAACCTCCTGGTTACCGAACCGCTCATCGAACAACAATCCAGACCACACTGATTCGTCCGACTTGGCCTGATTCTTTCGTTGCTGGTACAGCGAATCCCAGCGTTCCAGGTACTGATAGGCCAGCTCATCGTCCGCGGCCACCCGCTCACCCCGGTAGTACATCAGCCCGAGGTACGCCAGGGCGGCCATGTTCTCCTCCTCCGCCGCCATCTCCAGAAGCTTTCGAATTTCTTCTGTATGAACCTCGGCCTGACCGGCGTAATACATTGCCTGTCGATAGCGCGCATTGGAGACAGCTTGACGCAGGTTTTCCGGCACATCGGCAACCGGCATAAGCACAAACCGCTCGCGAGCTTTCGCAGCGCTCTCATCCCGGCCGTCCTGCCACAACTCTCGCGCCAAAAGCAGTTGTGCGGGCAGGTGGCCCTTATCAGCGGCGCGCCTCAACCAACCTACAGCATCCACCAGACTGGGGGGAATACTGGCCAGCCCCTGACTGTAGATCGCACCAAGTTTGTAGGCCGCCTCCGCATCCCGGTAAGCCATGCCTTCTAACAGTTCCAAGGCTCGGCGATGCTGTTCTTCGGCCATACCCGGCAGGCTCGAGAGATAGATATCGGCCAGCAAGTGCTTGGCCCGATCGTCTTCCCGTTCTATCTGTTCGAGACGCGCAACGGCCAGACCCACCTGCATCGAGCGCCCCTCTGCGGGATTCAGATACAGGTGAGCCAACCAGAGATTCGCCTCTTTCTCGCCCCGGTCGGCCGCACGCTCCAGTTGATCCAGCGCCTCAAGATAATCAGCCTCGGAACGCTGCTGTCCGCGAGCCAGTGCCACACCTCGGGCCAGCAGTGCTTTCGGGTAGTTCTGATCGGCCGACCGTTGCAGCCATTGCTCTGCTTCGGCAGGGTTAAACCAAGGTGAATCTGACGCTCCGTATATTTGGGCCATCATGTACTGAGCGCGGGCGCTGCCTTTATCTCCGGCATACCGGTACCACGCTACCCGGCGTTGCGCACTGGGATCCACCAGGGCCGGATACAATGTAGCCAGGTAGCGCATGGTGCCTGCATCGGTGTCCGGACGACTTGCGCGCCATACCTCGTCTGCACTCTGGAGAATAAACTCGCCTTCCTCATCCAGACAGGCCCAGGCAGGTACCCTGTCCCGGGTGTCGGGGCCGCAGTATTCAGCCAGAGCCCGGTGATGAAACAGATTCGAAGCATTATCTACCTCACCGATTTCGGGGATCAGTGCCACCGCCTGTTTGCGATCCTGCTCGACCAGCTCCCCGGACCAATAGATCATCGCGAGATCAATCAAGGCTCGCGGATAGTCCGCCGCACGGAGAAGCACTAACGACCTGGACACATCACGGTTCTCTGCCTGCCCTCGCCGATAGATCTCGGCCAACAAATGCCGCGCTTCGCGCTCGTAGACCGAAAACGGTTTCTGAAGCTCTCGCTCCAGCAACTCGGCAGCTGCCCGCTCATCCGCTGGCCCGCCCAGGCCAAGATACGTCAAGCGAGCCAGTTCATAGCGCGCCCGACTGCTTTCATAACTCTCGGTCTCACCGTCAAGGTAACTCTGGAGATGGTGGCGGGCACCGGAATATTCAGCAGAAGCCAACGCACGAACACCCACCCGGTAAACCTCGGGGGATCCGGTCGCGCAACCAGACAAAGCAACAATCAAAACCGCAGGAAGCAACAGGCGAGCGTATCGGGGGAAATCCATGGCAGAATACAGCCTCTGAAAAAACAACGGACTGCAGACTAGCAGAATTTTAACGGGGCGTTATTGATGTGATACAACATAGGCCGAATTCACGACGCAGCAGCAGGTAATCGCCATCTTGAATCCGCATCATCAAGCAAGGACGTTTGACGCCGGCAATGATCGGGCCTCACGCCGCCAGCTCCGCCAAACTCTTCGCCAGAAACGGAGAAGCCTGTCGTTTGAAGAACAGCGGCAAGCTTCCGAACGTCTCGCCCTTAACCTGCTGAGGCACCCCGACCTGCACCGGGCACGCCACATTGGCATCTACCTGGCCAACGACGGCGAAATTGACCCGTCCCTGTATATTGATCTGGCTCGCAAAAAAGGCATCCGGTTCTACCTGCCCATTCTGCACCCGATCTACACGGGCAAGCTGGTTTTCAGCCCCTATTTTGATGGAGTGCAACTGACGGCAAACCGCTTCGGCATTCCAGAACCCCCGTTCCCGCGCTCAAGACGCAAGCCGGCCTGGGCACTGGATGCAGTGCTGTTTCCATTGGTAGGGTTTGACGAAACCGGAGGGCGACTGGGTATGGGCGGCGGCTTCTACGACCGAACCTTCGCGTTCAGCCGAATCAGGCCCTGCATGGCACCAAAGCTGGTTGGCCTGGCCCACGATTTTCAGCGCGTGGAACAGTTGCCAATTGAGCCCTGGGATGTGCCTTTACACGGTGTGGTAACGGATAAGCGTTGTTACCGTTTCAGACCCTGATTGGCAGACAGAACATAGCCTACTGCAGATGCTTCGCGGTCGGCACGCTTGTCCTCAGACGCCTGAATGGACGTAAAACCCGTAATCACAAGGCCGACAGCAAAGATGAGCACAATGGCACGAATGATGTCAGGCTTGCTCCCCATTTCTTGGATTCCCGTTATTCTTTCATTCAATTGGCAGGAAAATCAGACAACTATTACTGATTCGCAGAATTAGACGAAAGACTAACACGTAACTTGATTTTTACAATTTTTGACAGATTACCGTTATGTAAGAGTTGTGGCGTTCCACCCTCAGGTGGAACGCCCGTTGCCTGCTCCCAAAAACAGCCGATAAGCCTCATTGTCAGTCATGTTTTCATAACGAAAGCCAACCTTGTCGAGCATCCTCTCAAAGTCCGCCACCTCATTGTCCTCAACCTGAGCGCCCAGTAGCACCCGGCTGTAGGCCGCACCATGATTGCGGTAGTGGAACATGGAAATATTCCAGCGCGTTCCCAGCGACATCAGAAACTTCAACAAAGCTCCCGGGCGCTCAGGGAATTCAAACTGGAACACCTTTTCGTTGGTAATCGTCGGCGCATGGCCCCCGACCATATGGCGAATATGCTGCTTGGCCAGGTCGCTGTCGGTAAGGTCGACCACCGAGTACCCGCTTTCCCGAAGATCCTGCACCAGTTCTTCCCGGCCATGTCCGCCAGCGGCAATCTGGATCCCCACGAAAATGGTGGCGTTCTGAGCATCCGCATAGCGGTAGTTGAACTCGGTGATGCTGCGCTTGTGCAGCGCATTGATGAACGTTTTGAACGCGCCCGGTTTCTCCGGGATCGTTACCGCCAGAATCGCCTCGCGCCTCTCTCCCACTTCGGTGCGCTCGGACACATAGCGCAGTCGGTCGAAGTTCATGTTGGCACCACTGAGGGTGGCGATCAGGTTTTCATCCTCGATCTTTTCCCGCTCGATGTACTTCTTGATACCCGCTACACCCAGAGCACCTGCCGGTTCGGCAATGGAGCGAGTATCTTCAAACACATCCTTAATGGCCGCACAGATCTCATCCGTGGACACTGTGATCACTTCATCTACGTGATCCTTGCAGATTTCCCAGGGATACTTACCGATCTGTTTGACCGCCACGCCATCGGCGAAGATGCCCACCTCATCCAGCACCACACGCTCACCGGCCTTCATCGCCGCCTGCAGACAGTTGGAGTCTTCCGGCTCCACACCAATCACTTTGATTTCCGGGCGCAGATACTTGATATAGGCTGCCATGCCGGCAATCAGCCCGCCGCCACCGACACAGATGAAGATGGCATGAATCGGCTTGCTGAACTGCCACATGATTTCCATGGCTACAGTGCCCTGACCGGCAATCACATCCGGGTCGTCGTAGGGAGGGATGTAGGTGTAGCCGTGCTTCTGGATCAGCTCCTGTGCGTGGGCCGCAGCCTCGTCAAAAGCATCGCCCTTGAGAACCACTCTGGCACCGTGGTCGCGAACTGAGCGTACCTTGATCTCCGGCGTCGTCTGCGGCATCACGATTACGGCTTTGATGCCCAGCTTCTTTGCGGCCAGAGCCACGCCCTGGGCATGATTGCCGGCGGAAGCGCAGATAACCCCCTTGGCCTTTTGCTCTTCCGACAGCTGAGCAATCCGGTTGTAGGCGCCGCGAATCTTGAAGGAAAACACCGGCTGAAGGTCTTCACGCTTGAGCATAATATTGTTGCCAAAGCGCTTGGAAAGACTACGGGCTTCAGTCAGGGGTGTTTCGATGGCCACGTCGTAGACGCGCGCATCGAGTATCTTCTTGATATAGCGTTGCGGCATGATGGTTCCGGTTGCTGGTGAGTGATCAGGAAAAACCCACAGTGTAGAAAGTTTGCACGCTTGCCGTCTATAAGCAGAGTTGCTGCAGGCGTATAATAGCGCCCAAATTCAACGCAAACCTCCGGGAGCCCCCCATGACCCAGGACGAACTGAAACAAGCCGTTGCCAAAGCTGCAGTGGATCACATCGCCCCTCACCTGGAACCGAGCAGCATTGTCGGGGTGGGCACCGGCAGCACCGCCAACTTTTTCATCGACTACCTGGCGGAATACCGCAACGACTTCGACGGCGCCGTCGCAAGCTCCGAGGCAACCGCCGAACGACTGAAAAAGCACGGCATCCCGGTATACGACCTCAACGCCGTTAACGAAATCGAGTTTTACGTCGACGGTGCCGACGAAACCAACGAGGGCCTGGAACTGATCAAGGGCGGTGGCGGTGCCCTGACCCGGGAAAAGATTGTGGCCGCCGTCGCCAAGACCTTTATCTGCATCGCCGATGAGTCCAAGCAAGTCGGCATCCTGGGCGAATTCCCGCTGCCCGTGGAAGTTATCCCCATGGCCCGCAGCCATGTCGGCCGCGAGATCGTAAAACTCGGGGGCGATCCGGTTTACCGGGATGGTTTTGTCACCGACAACGGCAACATCATCATCGACATCCACAACATGGATATCTCCCGCCCGCTGGTGGTGGAAGAAAAGCTCAATAACATTGTCGGCGTGGTCACCAACGGACTGTTCGCCCGCCGCCCGGCCGACCTGCTGCTACTCGGCACACGTGACGGGGTGAAAAGCATTGCCCGCGGTGCATAAACCCCTGTAAGGCACTCCGCCTGACAAGCTGGCCATTCGGGCCAGCTTTTTTATTGCCGGAACAAACCCAAACCAAGCGCTTGCTTGGTAGCCAGGATTGCGCGACACTCACCTCATCGCAAAACAAGAACACAGGGAGCCAATCCGTGTCTGACTACTTCAACGAAACCCACGAACAGGTGCGCCAAACCGCCCGGAAATTCATCGAGACCCACGTGCGGCCCCATATTGACGACTGGGAAGAAGCCGGTGAATTCCCCCGTGAAATCTATAAACTCGCCGGCGACGCCGGACTCCTGGGCATCGGCTTCCCTGAAACTCTGGGCGGCATCGGTGAAGGCGATATCTTTATGAAAGTCGCAGTTTCCGAGGAACTGATGCGATCCACCTCTGGCGGCTTCGTGGCCAGTATCGGCTCCCTGGATATCGGCCTGCCGCCGGTGGCCAAGTGGGCCAAACAAGACATTCGCGAACAGATCGTGCCACCCGTCCTGCGCGGCGACAAAATCGCCGCCCTGGCCGTGACCGAACCCGGTGGCGGCTCCGACGTCGCCAACCTGAAAACCCGTGCCGTAAAAGACGGCGACCACTACATCGTCAACGGGAGCAAAACCTTCATCACCAGCGGCATCCGCGCCGACCATTACACCGTCGCCGTGCGCACCGGGGACGAAGGCCACGGCGGCATCAGCCTGTTGCTGATCGACAAAGGCACACCAGGCTTCACCACCGGCAACAAACTCCGGAAAATGGGCTGGTGGGCCAGCGATACCGCAGAACTCTTCTTCGAAGACTGTCGGGTACCAGCCGACCGCCTGATTGGCGCCGAAAACGCCGGATTTATTGCCATCATGAGCAACTTCCTGGCCGAACGCCTGAGCCTGTCCATCATGGCCTACATGACCGCCCAGATCGCCTACGAAGCCGCCCTGGATTACACCAGACAACGCCAGGCCTTCGGCCGCCCCGTTGCCGGCTTTCAGGTCACCCGCCACAAACTCGTTGACATGGCCACCCAGATCGACATCGCCCGGGAATACACCTACCGCTGTGCCGCACTGATGCAGGCCGGGAAAAACCCCATTAAACAGGTGGCTATGGCCAAGAACTTCGCCGTGGACGTGTGCGAAAAAGTCACCCGCGAGGCGGTACAGCTGTTTGGTGGTATGGGCTATATGCGGGAGTCGGTGGTGGAGCGGCTGTACCGGGATGCCAAGATTCTGTCCATTGGCGGCGGCACCACGGAAATCATGAAGGAGCTGATTGCCAAACAGATCAGGCTGTGACCAAGGTTTAGTTTCGAATGGCAAGAGACTTCCGTATAATTGCGCCCACTTTTTAAACGCAGTTAAACGAACCCTAACGTACCAGGAAGGATCGCACATGCAATTCGACAACATCCCCGCTGGCAAGAACCCGCCAGAAGACATCTACGTTGCCATCGAAATCCCGGCCAACAGCTCTCCGGTCAAGTACGAACTGGATAAGGACATGGGCGCCCTGCTGGTTGACCGTTTCATGGCCACTCCGATGTTCTACCCGGCCAACTACGGCTTCATCCCCCACACCCTGGCCGACGACGGCGACCCACTGGACGTCTTGGTGGTCACCCCGTACCCGGTGCAGGCTGGCTCGGTTATTCGTTGCCGCCCGGTAGGCGTACTGAACATGGAAGACGAAGCCGGTGGTGATGCCAAACTGGTGGCCGTGCCCCACGACAAGCTGACCCAGACCTACCACAACGTTCGTGAAATCGAAGACCTGCCGGAACTGCTGCGTGATCAGATCCGTCACTTCTTCGAGAACTACAAGACTCTGGAGCCCGGCAAGTGGGTGAAAGTGCAGGGCTGGGACAACGCTGCAGCCGCCAAGAAAGCTATCGAAGACGCCATCAACGCCTACAAGGGCTGATTGCGCCTCGACCATAAAAAAGCCGGGCCAGTCTAACGACTGCCCGGCTTTTTTTGTGCCTGAGCCAAAGCTCAGCCGAGGGCGCTTATCAGCCCCGCGACAACAGGTCCCGCATATCACTGATTGCGGCATTGGCCCGTGACAGATAAGCCGCCATGGTCAACGAATGGTTGGCCAGCACACCGAAACCACTGCCATTGAGAATCACCGGACTCCACATGGAGGCCTGAGTGCCCTCCAGTTCGATAATGATCTGCTTGACGCTCGCCATGGCGTTCTTGTCCTGCAACACTTTCCGGAAATCCACTTCCACCGCCCGGAAAATATGCAGCAACGCCCAGGCACTGCCTCGCGCCTCGTAAAAGACATCATCAATTTTGGTCCACGAGGTTTTGACATCCTCGCCACCGGTCTCTTCCGCCAGAGGATCATCCGGATTCAGATTAGCCACGGCATCCGACACCGACGCCTTGCCCACGCTTTCGCTGAGCGTGCGGGACAGGCTACCCAACCGGGTTTCCAGATCCGCCAGCCAGTTGTTCAGGTTATCCGCCCGGGCAAAAAACTGGGCGTCCGCCTGGGCCGGATCGGACAGGCGATTCAGATAGCGCTTGAGCGCATTGATACCACGCCGGTACTCGTTCTCGGTCGATGGAATGGCCCAGCTTTCACTGTCGAAGTGGAACTGGGGCTCGGCAATGGTCAGATCCGGGTCTTCCGCTGACTGGCTCTGGGAACGACTGATATCCTTACGCATCGCCCGGGAAAGATCCCGCAACTGGACCAGCACGCCATATTCCCAGTTCGGCATATTGTCCATCCACAGACCGGGAGGCGCGATATCGTTGGAAATATAACCGCCGGGCTTATCCAGCAGGGTCTCGGCAATACGGATCATGGTGGCGGTGGTGGCAAAACCGGTCACCGGCTCCCTATCCATGGTGCTTGCCAGCGTACGGGTGTGATCACGTACAGAAAAGGTATCTGGCTCACTGCTCCAGTAGATACCCAGAACCATCGCAATCAGCAGGTAGACCACCAGCAAGGCAACCACCAACTTGCCAATAACACCGCTACCGCCGGTGTAATCCTGCACATCGTCTTTCTTGTCCCTGAAGTACTGTCTGATCTTGCCAGGCATAAGACTCCTGATCTCCTGTTGATTACGTGTCTGCGGCAAATGGTCTGCCAAGATGGTAGCCCATGGCGCCGTCAATACCCAGTCTACAGAGTACCGAGTATTCCGCCGCGGTTTCTACTCCCGTAGCGTACACCTTCACCCCCCGACTATGGGCAATACCCACAACCGACTCCAGCCAGAACCGGTTTTCATCATGACGGTCCAGGTTGTGGATGAAACTGTGATCAATCCGAACGGCCCTGAACGGCAGCCGCTTGAGATAACTGAATGGCACGCCGCCCACTCCGAACCGGTCAACCAGCACCGGTACACCAAGCCGCGACAACTCTCTTACCAGAGAGCTGACGGCTTTGCGGTGATGCTGAATGGTCACTTCGGCAATACCGACCCACAAGCGCCCGGCTGTGCGCCCCGCCCGGGTAACCATGTTCAGCAGATCGTCACGGAAGCTATCAGACGCGATCGAATTACTACCCAGTGATACCGCCAGCCGTCGTTCCGGGTGGCGTTCAAGACACTCCAGCGCCCGGGTAAGCAGCATACGGTCGATATCGCTCACCAGCCCCAATCGCTCGGCCATGGGCACAAACAAACCGGCTTTCAGCGGCCCTTCTGCAGACTCAATACGGGAGAACACCTGATAATGGACCAGTGTCTGCCCGTCACCATGCACCATGGGCTGGAGCCAGAGAGACAGCTTATCTTCCCGAATCGCCTGGGTAATGATCGTGCGCCAGGTCTCCATATTGTGATGGCTCTCAACACCGGAATCGGGTAGCAGCAGGCTGCAGGAGTCCCCCCTTTGCTGAGCTGCCCTGAGAGCTTCATCGGCGGCGGCCAACAAGACCCTGATGCCATCACCGGGTCTGGCCACAGCCAGGCCAGCATGAACATGAGCGTCCATCGGGGCGGAGAGGTCAGAGTAGATGCCATCCAGCTCCCGCACCAGCTGCTCGGCCCAGATTCGCACGTCCGCTGCCGAGGCACCGGGCACAAACACCGCAAATTCTGCACCGGTTCTGCGCCCGGCAAAGGATTCGGCATGTCGGGCGACAAACGCCCGGATGCCGCCGGCCACCTGGCGCAACAACCGGTCCCCCTCGTCCCGGCCATAGGCCAGGTTATAATCTGCAAAATAGGCCAGCTGCAGCATGACCAGAACGCCAGGCGCCGACTTCTCTTCCGATTCCACTTCCACCTTCATGCGTTGGTCAAACGCGCTGCGGCTCGCCAGCCCCGTCACCGGATCTTCATTGTTCACGCGCCGCAAGTGCTGGATAAGCTTGCCCTGCCCCTCGAACAACTGACCCAGGTCATCCGCCATCTGGTTCATAGCCTCTGTCACCCGGTTCAGCTCCCGGGTGGAGCGAATACTCACTCGCTTCCGGAAATCCCGCTGGCCAAGGGCCCGGGCCTGGGCCTCGACCTCTTTCAGGGGCCTCAAAGTCCTCCGGAGTAACAGAAACAGCCCCAGCAAGCCGCCAGTGGCGATCACCAGGGCCGACAACAGCAGCCCCAGAGAAATATGCCAGAGGTCGTCGTAGGCCCGCCCGGGATGACTCACCACACGTACCTTGCCCAACCGGCTCCAGCCTCTGACCACCTCCGCTTCCGCCACCGGCAAGGGCAGTGCCGCCAGGGAAACAAACCACTCTGGCGCGCGGTTAGCCTGCAGCGGCATGCGCCGACCGGCAATCATCTCGCCATCGTGCCCAAGATATTCAACAGCCAGGTAACGACCACTGTCGAATACCGCATCAATCAGTGACGCCGAGGCCACCGGATCAGAACCGTCAATGGCATTGGACAGCGAAAGTCCGGTTGCGGTGGCACCATCGCGGGCGTGAGCGGACAGTTGATCGGCAACATAGTCCCGGAAATAGCCATAGCTGGTCACGAACGCAACCACCAGCGTGAGCGTCAGCAGAGTGCCAGCGAATAGCAACAGCAAGGTCTGCAAGGTAATTTCCCCTCGCTGCCTGCGGTTATAAAAGTTGTCGAGCATCCCTGCCATCACATCGGGGCTCCATCAGAGAAACGAGTATCAGGTTAGCTGTGACCCGGGCCGCAGAGTTGACAAACATTTACATAGCGCAACCTACGCCCACAACATTAAACACTATAGACTCTACACAAGGACCATAAAGCCTCTGTATAACTCATAAATGGCAAAAATTCGCGCAGACGGATATCGCGATCAACAATTGGACAGACAGGCCGGAGCACCATGAACGACGAAAGCCAGAAAGAGAAACTCAGGCAGCATTTCGCCCGCCGTGTCACCACCCAGGCCCGGGTAGTGCTTGATACCTGGCAGAAAATCCGCGACGACCGCAGTCAGGCGCCAGCACACCGGGACGATCTGATTGCCGCAGCCGACAAACTCGTTCGTTATGCCCGGCGTTTCGAGATGGACAGCCACGCGGCTGCCGGCGAGTTGATCCTGTCCCTATTGACCGACTGGCATCAGGACACCCCCCTGGACGATGCCAAAGCCAAGGCACTGGAAGATGCCACCGAGAATCTGCGCCTATCCACCCAGCGCCGCACCGACCAGGACACCTCCAGCGCCCCCCAGCAGTATCGTCGCACGCCAGTTTATATCGCCCTGTCGAACGAAGAGATGGCCTCACGACTGATCCGGCAACTGGAATTTTTCGGTTTTCGCGCTTCCGCCTTTAGTGCATCAGCAGACCTGATTGAGGCCTGTGCGCTCAGCAAACCGGAAACCATCCTGATGGATGTAAGCTTCGGCGGCAGAGATAATGACGGCATTGCGACCGTGGAACAGTTACAGGAGCAACACGACACTCCGATCCCCATCATTTTCGTCAGCGACGAGGACGGCAGCATCGAAACCCGGCTGCGCGCCTCCCGCTGCGGCGGGGAGGAGTTCTTCTACCCGGCGGTGGACCCCGGCCAACTGATAGAAAAGATCGAAACCTATACCCACGGCAACACTGTCGAGCCCTACAAGGTGCTGGTCCTGGACGATTCCCGGGCCCAGGCCAAATACATGGAAACGGTATTGAAAAAGGCGGGAATGACCGCTCACATCATCACCGATCCGATGCAGATCATTCATGCCCTGGAGGAGTTCTCACCAGAAATCATCATCCTGGACATGTACATGCCCGGCTGCACCGGCATGGAGATTGCCCGTGTCATCCGCCAGCAGGATCGTTTCCACAGTGTTCCCATCATTTACCTGTCGGCGGAAGAGGACGTCAGCAAACAGCTGCACGCCATGAGCCTGGGCGGTGACGACTTCCTGACCAAGCCCATCGATCCCAAGCACCTGATTGCGACCCTGCACAACCGGGGTCGGCGGGCCCGCTCACTGCTGGCACTGATGATCCGCGACAGCCTGACCGGCCTGTTCAATCACACCCACACCCTGCATCTGCTGGAGCAGGAAATCGTGCGTGCGCGCCAGAAAGATCAGCCCATGTGCTTTGCCATGATCGATATCGACTTCTTCAAGAAGGTAAACGACACCTTTGGCCACCCGATTGGCGACCGGATTCTGCGCAGCCTGTCCATGTTCCTGAAACAACGTCTGCGCAAGACCGATCATATTGGCCGCTACGGTGGAGAAGAGTTCGCCATCATCCTGCCGAACACCCGCCCGGGCGATGCCCGCAATGTCCTCAACGAAATTCGTGAGCGCTTCTCCGAGCTGACCCAGCAGGCCGGCGACCGGGAATTCAATGTCACCTTCAGTTGCGGTATTGCCGACTGGCAGGGTGAAACAGCCCAGGCCCTGTGCGAGCGCGCAGACCGCGCCCTGTATACCTCCAAGGAGCACGGCCGCAACTGCGTGACCCTGGCCGAGACCTGACCTTCCGGGCCGGGCAATCGCCCGGCCCATGAAACCAATGTCGAATACCGACATTCACCGCCATGATCAACAATGATTGTCATCAACGAAATGTCATCGCGTGACAGCAGGTTGCTGTGTAACCTTTTCAGAGCAATGGACAACCGGCAGGATTGTCAAAAAGTGTTGATCTGGGGATAACAAGCACGCACCATTGGGGTAACGTGCCGTCATCTTCGGCGATCCTGTTCAAAAACCATCAAGGCAGACAGAACCATGTCGACCATTCTTGTGCTCCACGGCCCGAACCTGAATATGCTCGGAACCCGAGAGCCCGAGGTCTATGGCCACGAGACCCTGGCCGATATAGACGACCGCCTGCGCAGCAAGGCAGCTGAGAAAGGCCATCATCTGTTACACCTGCAGTCAAACGCGGAATATGAATTGATAGAAAGAGTGCATGAAGCCAGGGCTGAAGGGGTGGATTTCATCATCATCAATCCCGCCGCCTTCACCCACACCAGCGTGGCCCTTCGGGATGCCATGCTGGCGTCGGGCATTCCCTTTATTGAAGTGCATCTTTCAAACGTGCATGCGCGGGAACCTTTCCGCCATCACTCTTATTTTTCAGATATCGCCGAAGGCGTTATCTGCGGGCTGGGCAGCCAGGGCTACGATCTCGCCCTGAAAGCGGCCCTGCAAAGAATTCACCGATAGAACACAGAAACGGGACTGGAATAGTTATGGATATTCGCAAAATCAAGAAACTCATTGAGCTCCTTGAGGAATCAGACGTCGAAGAACTGGAGATCCAGGAAGGCGACGATTCGGTTCGCATTTCCCGCCGTCGCGAGCCCGCCGCCGGTGGACATTACGTCAGCCATTACGCGGCACCAGCCCCCCAGGCCGCTGCGCCGGCTCCGGCCCCCGCGGCCGATGCCGCCCCGTCTGCGGAATCCTCGGCTCCGGCAGCCCCCTCGGGGCACGCCGTGAAATCCCCGATGGTTGGCACCTTCTACCGTGCGCCGTCCCCCACCGCCAGCTCCTTTGTTGAAGTGGGCCAGAAAGTTAACGTGGGTGACGTGATCTGTATTGTTGAAGCCATGAAGATGATGAACCAGATCGAAGCCGACAAGGCCGGTACCGTTACCGAAATCCTGGTCGAAAATGGCCAGCCGGTTGAGTTTGACCAGCCCCTGGTCGTCATTTCCTGAATTCGGTGATTGCTAACCATGGCCATGTTAGAAAAAGTTCTGATCGCAAACCGCGGTGAAATCGCCCTGCGTATTCTCCGCGCGTGCAAGGAGCTGGGCATCAAGACCGTTGCGGTACATTCCCAGGTAGACCGCGACCTGATGCACGTTCGCCTTGCCGACGAATCTGTCTGCATTGGCCCAAACAGTGCCACAGACAGCTACCTCAATATCCCGACCATCATCAGCGCCGCTGAAGTGACCGATTCGGTGGGTATCCACCCCGGTTACGGTTTCCTGGCCGAGAATGCCGACTTCGCTGAGCAGGTCGAGAAAAGCGGTTTCCGCTTTATCGGCCCCCGTGCAGAGACCATCCGCCTGATGGGTAACAAGGTGTCCGCCATCGAAGCCATGAAAAAGGCCGGCGTACCCACCGTTCCCGGCTCCGACGGCCCGCTAACGGACGACGACGAACGCACCCTCAAGCTGGCGAAGCAGATTGGCTACCCGGTGATGATCAAGGCGGCCTCTGGTGGTGGTGGCCGAGGCATGCAGGTGGTGCACTCTGAAGCCGCCCTGCTGAAAGCAGTACAGATCACCCAGAGCGAAGCCAAGAATGCCTTCGGCGATCCCACCGTGTATCTGGAGAAGTTCCTGGAAACCCCACGCCACGTGGAAGTCCAGGTTCTGGCCGACATGCACGGCAACGTCATCCATCTGGGTGACCGGGACTGCTCCATGCAGCGCCGCAACCAGAAGGTCATTGAAGAAGCGCCGGCGCCAAACATCAACCAGGAATCCCGCGAGCGAACGCTCAAGGCCTGCGTGGATGCCTGCAAGGAAATCGGCTACGTCGGCGCCGGCACCTTCGAATTCCTGTATCAGGACGGCGAGTTCTACTTCATTGAAATGAACACGCGGGTACAGGTTGAGCATCCGGTCTCTGAGATGGTCACTGGTGTGGACATTGTGCGCGAGCAGCTGCGTATTGCCAGCGGTCTGCCACTGCAATACAGTCAGGACCAGATCCACATTTCCGGCCATGCCATTGAATGCCGGATCAACGCCGAAGACCCGAAAACCTTCGTGCCCAGCCCTGGCAAGATCAGTCATTTCCACGCTCCTGGCGGCAACGGCATCCGCGTGGATTCCCACCTTTACAGCGGCTACACCGTACCGCCGTATTACGATTCCCTGGTGGCCAAACTGATCACCTGGGGCGACGACCGGGAGATCGCCCGCCGGCGCATGAAGAATGCGCTGGACGAAATGCTGGTCGAGGGCATCAAGACCAACCAACCCCTGCATCGAAAACTGGTACGCGATGGTGGCTTTAAACAGGTAGACTTCACCATCCACTACCTTGAGAAACTGATGCGGGATTAACCATGCCCTGGATACAACTCCAGATTCCAGCTGATCCGGACACTGCGGATCAGCTGGAAGATCTGTTAATGGAAATGGGCGCCGATGCCGTTTCCATGGAAGACGCCGCCGACCAGCCGCTGTACGAGCCCGACCCGGGCACCACCCCCCTCTGGAGCCAGACCACCGTCACTGGCCTTTTCCAGTCTGATCGCAATATCGAACAGTTACTGGCGGAGATTCGCGACGCCTGGCACCAGCAGACCCAACAGTCTTTGGCCGACATTGACGTTACCCTGGTGGAAGACAAGGACTGGGAGCGGGCCTGGATGGACGACTTCCACCCGCTGCAGTTCGGTGAACGCCTGTGGATTGTGCCCAGCTGGCACGAGGCGCCAGACCCGGACGCCGCCAACCTGTTGCTCGACCCCGGCCTGGCTTTCGGCACCGGCACCCACCCGACCACCGCGCTGTGCCTGGAATGGCTTGACGGCCAGGATGTCGCGGGCAAGCAAGTGACCGACTACGGTTGTGGCTCCGGCATTCTGGGCCTGGCCGCCCTGTTACTGGGGGCAGAACATGTCGTTGGCGTCGATACCGATCCCCAAGCCCTGGAAGCCAGCCGTGACAACGCCCGCCGGAATGGCGTTGAAGATAACCGCCTGGATTTGTACCTGCCCGGCAACGATCCGGACACCCGAGCCGATATCATGTTGGCCAATATCCTTGCCCAGCCGCTGATCGGCCTGGCACCGAGACTGGCCGAACTGACCAGGCCCGGCGGGGATCTGGTACTGTCCGGCATCCTGTTCAATCAGGCCCGTGACGTGATGGAAGCCTATGAGCCCTGGTTCATCATGGACGAACCGGAACAGAAAGAAGACTGGATACGCCTCACAGGACGGCGCAAGGACGGATGACGACACAGGCGTTTATGTCTAAACTGCCTCCATCGTAGTGATCGACCAGAGATCGAGCTTTCAGGAACGAAGCATGACCCAGAGCAGCCTGCAGACCCAATGCCCCAACTGTGAGACCCGTTTCCGGGTAACAGACGAACAGCTGAGCGTCGCCAGGGGCAAGGTACGCTGCGGGAACTGCATGAAGATTTTCAATGCGGTCGAACACCAGGTGGTCTCTGGCAAAGATAATGCCGGGGCCCGCCCGTCGCCCTCATCATCTGGCTCTGAAACCGGAGCACCCAGGCCCGGCCGGTTCGACGATGAAGAGGAACTGATCTTTGCGGACAACCCCGAGGAAGATGCCACCGAAGGCCGCTATGCCGGCAGCAAACTGACGTTCTCAGATGATGAGCTCAGCGACAGCTTCCGCAATTTCGACGAGCCCGAGGAATCCAGCTTCAGCGACGACGACCTGACGCCGGAAAACCAGAATATCGACGAGAGCTGGGCCGAAGCCATGCTCAACGACGACGAGCCCGCGAAGCCATCGGCTCAGCCAGAATCAGCGAAGCCTCAGCGCCCAGCCCCGGCGCAGCCCGAACCGGAACAGGAATCGCCTCAGACGTCCCCTGCTGCCGAAACACGGCCGGAGCCGCTTCGCCGTGAGGACAGCGAGTCCGATGAAACAACCCTACCCGCCAAGGAGACCTCTTCAGCGGAGCCGTCCACGGAACCGGATATCACGGACCTCAGCCTGGCGGATGACGATCGCGTGGGCGACCCGATTGTCAGCCGTACCCGCAAGCAAGCGGCGCCAGACACCCTCTACCATGACCTGCGACGGGATCCTGTATCCGTCGGTAACAGCGGAGGCCGGCTCAGAACCGTATTCTGGGCACTGGCGGTGCTGTCCCTGTTGGGCGTACTGATTGCCCAGGTTACCTGGTACCAGTTTGACCGGCTTTCTGCCATCCCCCAGCTCCGACCGCTCTACGAGAAGGGCTGCGAGATTGCCGGATGCGAACTCAAACCCCTGGTGAATGTCGAGGCTATCCAGAGCCGTAAACTGGTGGTGCGTACCGACCCGGAGAACCGGGATCAACTCATTGTCGATGCCGTGATTCTCAACCGCGCCGGCTTTGAGCAGCCGTTCCCGGCGATAGCTCTGACCTTCTCCAACCTCAA
Source organism: Marinobacter sp. RI1 (assembly GCF_041155085.1). Classification (NCBI taxonomy): domain Bacteria; kingdom Pseudomonadati; phylum Pseudomonadota; class Gammaproteobacteria; order Pseudomonadales; family Marinobacteraceae; genus Marinobacter; species Marinobacter sp. RI1. The sequence goes on along the minus strand of NZ_AP031605.1, from coordinate 1,121,356 downwards.
TGGCGATGTGGTGGCCCAAAGCACCTTTACGCCAGAAGAGTACCTGGCCGGTGAGGCCGCAGAACTTGCCAGCATGCCGGTAGAGACGCCGGTGCGGATCGCCATCCGGATACGCGATCCCGGACGGGATGCCGTCAACTACAACCTGAGCTTTCGTCCCTGGGCGCCTTGATGCGAATCAATAGCCTTCGGGCCGACAGTTGACAGCGCAAAAGTCAACCAGAAAGCGCGAAAAATAATCAGTTTTTTAACGCTTTCGCCCCTTCAATCAGCTTGCCCCCGGCGGTATCATTACCGCCCTTCGGAGACCGGAGCGGTCAGAAATTGAACAACCGCTCCAGCCGAATTTTGCTCAACCCGCTGTGACACGGACTCAGATCATGCTGCCAACGGCAAAAATCGGGCCGTACACCCTGCCCAACCCGCTGATTGTTGCACCCATGGCCGGTGTAACCGATCGCCCTTTCCGGCTTTTATGCCGGCGAATGGGGGCCGGGCTGGCGGTATCGGAAATGGTCATAGCGGACAGCAAGCTCTGGCATACGCGTAAATCCCGGACTCGCCTGAATCACGAAGGCGAACCGGAGCCCAGATCGGTCCAGATAGCCGGCGGCGACCCCGAGATGCTGGCCGATGCAGCCCGGCAAAACGCTGAATTCGGCGCTCAGATCATCGACATCAACATGGGATGTCCGGCCAAGAAAGTCTGCAACAAGGCCGCCGGTTCGGCCCTGATGAAAGACGAGAAGCTGGTGCGGGAAATTCTGGAAGCCGTGGTGAAGGCGGTAGATGTACCGGTGACCCTGAAAATGCGAACCGGCTGGGACAGAGACAACCGCAATGCTCCGGTCATCGCCAGGATGGCGGAAGATGCCGGCATTCAGGCTCTGGCCGTACACGGCCGTACCCGCGCAGACAAATACAACGGCGACGCGGAGTACGACACCATCGCAGAGGTCAAGGCCAGCGTTGGCATACCGGTGTTCGCCAACGGCGACATTACCACGCCGGAGAAGGCCCGGCAGGTACTCAGCCATACCGGTGCCGACGGCTTGCTGATTGGCCGGGGTGCCCAGGGCCGGCCCTGGATTTTCCGGGAGATTCTTCATTATCTGGAAACCGGAGAACACCTGCCCCAACCGCCCATGGATGAAGTAGAGCGCATTCTGGCCGGGCACCTGGAAGAACTGCACCGTTTCTACGGCGAATTGATGGGCGTGCGTATCGCCAGAAAACACGTGGGCTGGTATCTGCAGGCCCATGATGACAGCAAACAGTTCCGACAACGCTTCAACGCCATCGATGATGCGCTGGAGCAGAAAGACAGCATCGCACAGTATTTTGCAGGCTTACGAAATGGAGAGGTATTCGCAGCATGACCGCTGAGACTTTGGCAAATCAATCCCTAAGCACCCCGGCCAACGATGATCTGCATCAGTTGCACACGGTAAACCACAGCGGCAACAGCGTCACCCTGCGTGACAGCGTAGAAGTTGCCCTGAAGAACTACTTTGAGCAACTCGATGGCGCGCCGGTTACCGACGTGTACCAACTGGTACTGTCAGAAGTGGAAGCCCCGCTGCTGGAGCAGGTGATGAAATACACCCGCAACAACCAGACCAAGGCCTCCACCATGCTCGGGCTGAATCGCGGCACCCTGCGCAAGAAACTCAAGCAATACGGTCTGCTATAATCAGACCTGACCCCACAAGGGCCTCCCGGATGCGTTCGCGAGGCCCTTGTTATTTGCACCCAGGCTTACAATCCGGCTTATCTGACCAGCGAAGAAAGTGACCCATGGCAAACCAGGCAAACACCCCCGTCCGTCGCGCCCTGATCAGCGTGAGTGATAAAACCGGCATCGTCGATTTCGGCCGTGCCCTCACCGAACGCGGCGTCGAGCTGCTCTCCACCGGCGGAACCTTCCGCCTGCTCAAGGAAAACAACGTACCGGTCACCGAAGTGTCCGATTACACCGGTTTCCCGGAAATGATGGATGGCCGGGTCAAAACCCTGCACCCGAAAATCCACGGCGGCATTCTGGGCCGGCGTGGCACCGACGATGCCATCATGGCTGAGCACGGAATCAATCCCATCGACATGGTGGTGGTGAACCTGTATCCGTTCGAGGACACCGTGGCCAACCCGGACTGCGACCTGGCCACAGCCATTGAAAACATCGACATTGGCGGCCCCACCATGGTTCGTGCCGCCGCCAAGAATCACAACGATGTTGCCATTGTCGTGAACGCCTCCGACTACAACCGCGTTCTGAAAGAACTGGCGGACAACGACGGCGAGCTGACCTACAGCACCCGCTTCGACCTGGCCGTGAAGGCCTTCGAGCACACCGCCGGCTACGACGGTGCTATTGCCAACTATCTGGGCGGGCGCACCCCGGATAACGACAACGCCGACTTCCCCCGCACCTTCAATGCCCAGTTCGTGAAAGTTCAGGATATGCGCTATGGGGAAAACCCGCATCAGCGCGCTGCCTTCTACGCCGAGCGCCACCCGAAGGAAGCCTGTGTCGCCACCGCCAAACAGCTTCAGGGCAAGGAACTGAGCTACAACAACGTAGCCGACACCGATGCGGCGCTGGAGTGCGTCAAACCCTTCGCCGACCCGGCCTGCGTCATCGTCAAGCACGCCAATCCCTGTGGCGTGGCCATCGGTGCCGACATACTGCAGGCCTACGACCTGGCCTTTGCCACCGACCCGACGTCGGCCTTTGGCGGCATCATCGCCTTCAACCGTGAACTGGATGCGGCGACCGCCAAGGCCATTGTGGATCGCCAGTTCGTGGAAGTGATTATCGCCCCGAGCGTTGCGCCGGAAGCAGTCGAGATTGTTGCCGCCAAGAAGAACGTACGCCTGCTGGCCTGCGGCGAATTCGACGGTGAACGCGCCCAGACCATGGACTACAAGCGCGTCACCGGCGGCCTGCTGGTGCAGGATCGCGACCTGGGCATGGTGGCCATGGAAGACGTGAAAGTGGTCACCGAACGCCAGCCCACCGAGCAGGAACTAAACGACCTGCTGTTCGCCTGGGAAGTGGCCAAGTACGTTAAATCCAACGCTATCGTCTATGCCAAAGCCGGCCGCACCATCGGCGTCGGCGCCGGCCAGATGAGCCGCGTCTACAGCGCCAAGATTGCAGGCATCAAAGCCGCCGACGAAAACCTGGAAGTGAAGGGTTCCGTCATGGCCTCGGATGCGTTCTTCCCGTTCCGTGACGGCATCGACGCCGCGGCCGAAGCCGGCATTACCGCCGTGATTCAGCCCGGCGGCTCCATGCGCGACCAGGAAGTGATCGATGCCGCCAACGAGCATGGCATCGCCATGGTCTTCACCGGCATGCGCCATTTCCGTCACTGATCAAAGAACTCAGGAGTAACACATGAACATTCTGGTTATTGGCAGTGGCGGACGTGAGCACGCCCTAGCGTGGAAAGCCGCCCAGTCACCGCAAGCGGATAAAGTGTTTGTCGCACCGGGTAACGCCGGCACCGCCCGGGAACCGAATCTGGAAAACGTCGACCTGGACGTCATGGACCTGGACGGCCTGGCCAACTTCGCCGAGCAGAACAACGTCGGCCTGACCATCGTTGGCCCGGAAGCCCCGCTGGTGGCCGGCGTGGTGGACAAATTTGAAGCCCGCGGCCTGCGCATCTTCGGTCCCAGCGCTGGCGCCGCCCAGCTGGAAGGCTCCAAGGCCTTCACCAAGGACTTCCTGGCCCGCCAGAAGATTCCCACCGCCGACTACGCCAATTTCACCGATGTCGACGAGGCCCTCGCCTACGTGCGTGAAAAAGGCGCACCCATCGTGGTCAAAGCCGACGGCCTGGCCGCCGGTAAAGGTGTAATCGTCGCCATGACCCTGGCAGAAGCCGAAGATGCCATCCGCGACATGCTCGCAGGCAACGCCTTTGGCGATGCCGGCAGCCGCGTGGTGGTGGAAGAGTTTCTGGACGGCGAAGAAGCCTCCTTCATCGTGATGGTCGACGGCAAGAACGTACTGGCCATGGCCACGTCCCAGGACCACAAGCGCGTAGGCGACGGCGACACCGGCCCCAACACCGGTGGCATGGGAGCTTATTCTCCCGCCCCGGTGGTCACTGCCGATGTGCACCAGCGGATCATGGACGAGGTGATCTACCCCACGGTCAACGGCATGGCGGCGGAAGGCCACCCGTACAAGGGTTTCCTGTACGCCGGCCTGATGATCGATACCAGCGGTGCACCCAAGGTCATTGAGTTCAACTGCCGCTTTGGCGATCCGGAAACCCAGCCGATCATGCTGCGCATGAAGTCCGACCTGGTGGAACTGTGCCAGGCCGCCGTGGATGGCAAGCTGGACGCGTGCGATTCCGAGTGGGATGAACGCGCCTCTGTCGGCATCGTACTCGCTGCCGGTGGCTATCCCGGCAGCTACGACAAGGGCGATGCCATCTCCGGCCTGCCGGACGGTGAAACAGAAGGTGAGAAGGTCTTCCACGCCGGCACCAAACTCAACGGCGACGACGTAGTCACTGCCGGGGGCCGCGTGCTCTGCGCTACCGCTCTGGGTAACACCGTCACCGAAGCCCAGCAACGAGCCTATGAGCTGGCAAAGAAAATCAGCTGGAACGGCATGTTCTACCGCAACGACATTGCCTACCGGGCCATTGCCCGGGAGCAGAGCTGAGGCTCCGGCTCGTTGAGTAACAGCGTCAGCCCGGTCATTGACCGGGCTTTTTTATGGGTTAGTGTGGGCATTCAATAATAGTCATAACGAAAAGGAGTTCCCTGTGCGCCGTACTCACCTGAAGCTGTTCCTGCTGCTGACCGTTACCCTGCTGGTCAGCGCCTGCTCCCGCCAGAGCATCTACGAAAACGCCATAGACTGGGAACGCTCAAGCGCCGGCCTGAAGGCCGCACAGGTCACCGTTGGCGATCTGGACATTGCCTATCTTCGCAGTGAAGAACCGGTCGATGGCGACACTCTGGTTCTGATCCACGGCTTCGGCGCCAACAAGGATAACTGGACCCGTCTGGCCAAAGAGTTCCAGGGTGAGTTCAACATCTATGCCCTCGATCTGCCAGGCCATGGCGACAGCAGTAAACCCCTGGACATCGGCTACCGTTTTGAGGATCAGGTAGATTACGTCCACCAGATACTGAAGGAACTCGGGGTGGAACGCTTCCACATGATGGGCAACTCCATGGGCGGTGCCATCACTGCCCTCTACGCTGCCACCCATCCAGAACAGGTTCACACAGCCGTACTGTTCGACCCTGCCGGTATCTTCGAATATGAAAGTGAGCTGGTGGACCTGGTCATGAATGGCGACAACCCGCTCATCCCGAAACGGGAAGGCGATTTCGACCGCCTGCTGGACTTCGCTCTGGAAAAACGCCCTTTCGTGCCCTGGCCGATCTTTGATGTGATGGAAGAAAAGGCCATCGCCAACCGGGAAGTCAACGAAGTCATTTTCCGGGCCATCCGAGACACCGGCTTCGAGCCGGATTTCCGCAACGCCATCACCAACATCCAGGCGCCGGTTCTGGTGGTCTGGGGCAAACTCGACCGGGTAATTGACTATCGCAATGCCGATGTCTTTGTCGAAGCTATCCCGAACGCGCGCAAGGCCATTCTCGATGATATCGGCCACGCGCCGATGGTGGAGGCGCCGGAGGAATCGGCAGCCCTGTTCCGGGACTTTCTTGCCGACCGGCAGCCCTGAAACCATTCGCCACTACAGCTAGGCCCGAAAAAAAGGTAGGCTTCAGAGCTTTGGATTCCGTCGTCAGAAGATTCGCCCATGCCTGAAGCCATCTGGATAAGTTTTGCCTTTGTTATCGGCCTTCTCGTCAAGGGAATCGGTTTGCCTCCGCTGGTTGGCTATCTGGCCGCCGGCTTTGTGCTCAGCGGCCTCAGCGCGACTACCAGCATCACCGCAGAGCCCACCGATGTACTGGCCCACATTGCTCATCTTGGCGTTTTGCTGCTCTTGTTTACAGTCGGCCTGAAGCTGAAGCTACGCTCCATTGTCAGCCCGGAAGTCATCGGCGGCAGTCTGCTCCACTTCGCGATTACCTGTGTGGTGTTTGCCCCCGGCCTCTACCTGCTTTTTGACCTGGACTGGACGACGGCCCTGATGCTGGCGATCGCCCTGTCCTTTTCCAGCACCGTACTGGCCGCCAAGGTACTGGAAAGCAAACGGGAACTCAGAGCCTTCCACGGCCGGGTCGCTATTGGCATATTGATTATGCAGGATCTGATTGCACTGGTGGTGATGAGTCTCGCGGCCGGCAAAACACCCTCAGAATGGGCCGTCATTGTATTCGGCCTTCCGTTGCTCCGGCCGCTGCTTTACAGGCTGCTGGATGCCAGCGGGCACGACGAACTGCTGGTACTGCTCGGGCTTCTGCTGGCCCTGGTGGTTGGTGGCCTTGGGTTTGAGGCCGTGGGTCTGAGCTCGGAATTGGGTGCATTGGTGTTCGGTGCCATGCTGGCCAACCATCCCCGTTCCCAGGAACTGGCCAAGTCTCTTTGGAGCGTGAAAGAAATCTTCCTGGTTGGTTTTTTCCTGCAGATCGGCATTGACGGCCTGCCAGACCAGCAAGCTCTGATCTTTGCGGCAGTAGCAGCCTTGCTCTTGCCACTCAAAGGCATCCTGTTCTACTTCCTGCTGCTGGCTTTCCGCCTGCGGGCTCGCAGTAGCTTCCTCACCTCGCTGTCACTCACAAACTACAGTGAATTCGGGCTCATTGTCGCCAGTGTTGCCCTGCCAGAATGGCTGGTTCCGCTGGCGATATCGGTTTCCCTGTCGTTTGTATTTTCGGCGCCGCTCAACCGGTTTTCCCACAGTATTTACGAGCATGTTGCCCACAAGCTGGTTCGTTTCGAGAGTCAGAAACGTCATCCTGATGAGCAACCTATCTCGCTGGGTACTACACGGGTTCTGGTGATGGGCATGGGGCGAACAGGCACTGCAGCTTACGATTGGCTTGCGCCCCATGAAACGCGAATCATGGGGATCGACTCAGACCCTGCCAAAACCGAGAAACACCAGAACGATGGGCGCAATGTCGTCTTTGCAGACGCCGAAGACACCACCTTTTGGGAAGGTCTGCACATGCCGGAACTCAACTCGGTGGTGCTGGCAATGAGTGACATCGAAGGCAAGCTTATCGCCGCGCGGATGCTGCGCAAGCTCGGCTTCGAGGGCTATATCGTGGCGCACACCATGTATGCCGATGAAGCCGTAAAAATTCGCGAAGCTGGCGCCAATGATGCCTACCTCACGATGAGTGAGACCGGTGTGGCCCTGGCAAGTCACCTTATGGACAAATCAGGAATTCAGGCGGCGCAGGTGCGGAACCCGGTGTAAACATCACTGCGAAACGGCAGATACGCCTGCCGGTAGGTGCCACGGATCAGGTTGGATGAGGTGGCACAACTGCCGCCCTTGGTGACTTTGTGCGTGGCAAACTGCAGGGTCGACATGAACGGGTACATATCTACCTTGAAGCCGTCATAGGGCAGGAACTCGTTGCTGGTCCATTCCCACACCGAACCCACCATCTGCCGGCAGCCAAACGGGCTATCGCCGGCCGGGTAATCCGACACCGGGTTGCGAGCCATGGACCGGGCATCCATATCCGCCTTCACAGCGTCCGGTGACTCGTTGCCCCAGGGAAAACGCCGGAACGGCTCACCAGGTTTGTTACCGAGCGCGGCCACTTCCCATTCATACTCGGTCGGCAACCGCCGCCCGGCCCAGGTACAGAAGGCTTCCGCCTCCCAGTAGCTGACATGGGTAACCGGAGCGTCTGGCTGCAACGGCAGCCAGCGGTCGAACACCCGTACCTGCCACTGTTCGTCATGCCACCGCCAATACTGCGGATGTCGGGGCAGCCGCATCATTGGCTCGCCAACCCCATAGATCAGGTTGACGTCCTGCTCCGATTCCAGCCACTTGCGGCCGCCGAACGACCAGAGTTCGGGACGCCTGTAACCATCATCGTCTACAAACGCCTGGAATTCTCCGTTGCTCACCAGCGTGCGACTGATGGCAAACGCCGGCAGCTCTACCTCAAAACGGGGCTTCTCGGCATCAAAGGCAAAGTCTTCGGTCGCGTACTGTTGCGACTCACCGGGCATGCCAATAACCCAGCGACCGGCCGGGATCTGAGCATCACCGCTGATCGACTCGCCCGGAGCAGGCCGATCACCTTTGTAATCCAAAGGCGCCGGATAGCCGACTGTCTGCCGACACCAGATGAGCGACTCGATGTGCATGTTCTGGTGGTAGATGGCGTAGCGGTACAGGTACAGCTCCCGGTCAGTGAGCTCCCGGGACTGAATCCGCTCCGCGACCCGGTCGTAGATGGTATTGAAATACTGAAGCGTGGCCTCCCGGCCGGGAAACAGATCACGGCGCCAGCGATCCTTGTGATCGACATGGAATGAATCCCAAAGGTCATCCATGGAGGGATCGTAGCTCGGTGTTCCGTCCAACAGGTTGAAGACAAAGACCTCGTAGAAAAACGCTGAGTGGCCCATTTCCCAGAGTGGCGGATTCACACCCGGATGATACGGGACCTCGAGCTTGTCTTCCGGTAACGACACAATCAGGCTCTCGGTGCGGACGCGAGCCTGTTCCAGTTCATCCAGAAGCTCTTTTTTGTTCATGGTTAGACCTTATCTCTCTCAGCCTGAAACCTCGGTGCAGGAGCAAGTTCCGAGAGGCTTTCCAAAAAGCGCTCCTGCCGGCACATCCATGTGTCGCTTATGTTCCGCCATCCATGGCTCCACAAATTTTTGGAAAGCCTCTCGGAACTTGCTCTTCATACGCCTTAGATAGACGAGAGTATCAAACAAAAATCCGCCGCCGGTAGTCACCGACGACGGTTATCTCTTTATGACGACGATAGCCTGCCCCGATTCAGCTCACTCGCAGTTGGCAAGCAGGGCGCAAAAACTGCGATCAGGCGGCTTTGCGTTTGCGCCGCCAGTCCGCCAGGTCTTCGATCAGCTTGTAGAACAAGGGCACGAAGAACAGGGCCAGGGTACTGGCCACCAGCATGCCGCCAACCACCACGGTACCGATTTCCTGCCGGCTCACGGCACCCGCGCCGGTACTGAATGCCAGCGGCAGGGAACCCACGATGAACGTCAGCGCGGTCATCATGATCGCCCGGAAGCGCTGACGGGCTGCGGTGCTGGCGGCCTCGAACGAACTCATGCCCGTTTGCCGGTTCTGGGCGGCGAACTCAACGATCAGAATCGCGTTTTTCGCCGCCAGGCCAATCAGCACCAGCAACCCTACCTGGAAGTAGATGTCGTTGGGGAAGCCACGCAACAGCGAGGCCAGTGCCGCCCCGAATACCCCGAAGGGCACCGCGGTAGCCACTGCCACCGGCAGACCCCAGCGCTCGTATTGGGCGGCGAGGATCAGAAACACCAGCAGCAGCCCCATGCCAAAGGCGAGGGTGCCGGAGTCCGCAGAGTCCTGCAGCTGATAGGCTTCACCGGTCCAGCCCAGCAACGTGTTTCGGTCAAACTGCTGATTGGCAACTTCCTGCAGCGCGGTCAGGGCTTCGCCCGTGGTGTGGCCCGGCATCGGGTCCGCAAGCAGTTTGGCCGCGGGGTAGACGTTAAAGCGGTTCAGGATGTCCGGTCCGCTCACCCGCTCCAGCTCCACGAGTGAGCTCAGGGGAATCATCTCCCCGTAGGAGGAACGCACAAACACCTTGCGCAGGTCATCCGGGTGGCTTCGGAATTCGCCTTCAGACTGCAGCGTCACCTGCCAGTTTCGCCCCTGCAGGGTAAAGTCGTTTACATACAGGCCGCCAAACGTGCTCTGCATGGTGGTGAAAATCTGATCCACCGGCACACCTGCCGCCTGGGCCTTCTCCCGGTCAACAATCGCCTGATAGCGGGGAATACCGGTATCCAGGGTCACCCGGACGTTGGTCAGTTCCGGGCGCTGGTTGGCGGCCTGGGTGAACCGGTCCGCCATCGCCTTGATCTCGGAAGGTGTGCGGCCACCACGGGCCTGGATGTAACCTTCCACACCGCCGGTGGTCGACAGCCCCTGGATCGGCGGCGGGGTAAAGGCAATGACAAAGGCTTCGGGCATACCAAACCCGATACCCATAATCTTGTTGGCAATATCGGCCGCGCCCTGGCCTTCGCCTTCCCGCTCAGCCCAGTCCTCCAGCGTTACGAACGCGACACCGCTGTTGGTGCGCAAGGCACTGGAAATAATGTCAAAACCGGCAAAGGCGACAACGTCTTTCACCTCAGGCAGCTGCAGCATGTTCTGCGCCAGCTCGTCCCGGGTGGCTTCGGTGCGGCTGAGAGATGAGGTGGCCGGCAATGAATAAGCCGTCAGCACAAAGCCCTGGTCCTCCTGGGGGACCAGCCCGGACGGCATCTTGTTGAGCAGGAAAACGGTGCCACCGATCATGGCTGCGAACAGCAGTACGCCGATCACGGCGTGGCGCAGTAGCCAGTCCACAACCGCCGAAAAACCGTTGGTGAGCTTGTCGAAACCGGCATCGAACCAGCGGAATACGGTGAGCTGTTTGCCTTCATGGCCGAGCAACAGGGCGCACATGGCAGGCGTCAGCGTCAGGGCGACGACACCGGAGATCACCACAGATACGGCAATGGTGATAGCAAACTGCCGATAGAGTTCACCACTGAGCCCACCCAGGAACGCAACCGGTGCAAACACCGCCACCAGCACCAGGGTGGACGCCACCACGGCTCCGGATACCTGGCTGACCGTGGTCACGGCGGCATTGTAGGGCGACATGCCCTCTTCCTTGATCAGCCGTTCTGCGTTCTCCATGATGATGATGGCGTTATCCACCACCACACCGATGGCCAGTATCAAGCCAAACAGGGTCAGCAGGTTGACCGAGAACCCCATGGCCTGCATGCCGGCAAACGTGCCCACCAGGGATACCGGAATCGCGATCAATGGAATCAGGGTGGCATTGAAATGCTGCAGGAACAGGAAAGTCACCACAACCACCAGCAGAACCGCAACGATGAAAGTCGAGATCACCTCCTGAATGGAGATATCAATGAAGCGGGTGGTGTCGTAGGGTACATTGTATTCGAGGCCTTCCGGGAAACGGTCGGCAATTTCCTTCATGGCTTCGTTCACCGCTTCCGCAGCATCCAGCGCATTGGCGCCCGGCTGCAGATACACACCCATCGGCACCGTGGCTCCGCCGTTATAGATGGCGGCGAAATCATAGTTCTGGGCGCCCAGCTCTATCCGTGCCACATCTTTCAGGCGCAACGACGCGCCCTGGTCATCACTGCGAAGAATCACTTCGCCAAATTCTTCCGGGCTGGTGAGCCGGCCCGGAGCGGACACGCTGAAGGTGAACGCCTGGCCTTCCGGCGCCGGCTCTGCCCCAATCCGGCCAGCTGCAAACTGGGCATTCTGGGCCCGCAAGGCGCCAGCCACATCCGCGGGTGTCAGCTCGAACTGGGCCAGTTTGTCCGGGCGCAGCCAGATACGCATGGAGTAATCCTGGGCGCCAAACAAAGAGGCGTCCCCGATGCCGGGCAGGCGTACCAGCTCATCCAGCACGTTCAGCAACGCGTAGTTGGAAATCTCCACCACATCCATGGAGTTGTCCGGTGAGGACAGGGTAATCACCTGCAGGATTGAGGTGGAACGGGATTCCACCTTCAGACCCTGGTCCCGGACGGTCTGAGGCAACCGGGCCAAAGCCTGCTGCACACGGTTGTTGACGTTGATCGTAGCCTGGTCCGGATCGGTGCCGATTTCAAACGACACCGTCACCCGAAAGCTGCCGGAGTCAGTGGCACTGGATTCCATGTAGATCATGTCGTCCACGCCGTTGATTTCCTGCTCAAGCGGCGCCACCACCGAATCGGAAATCACATCGGCACTGGCTCCCGGGAAGCGGCCGTCCACCACCACCTGAGGCGGCACCACGTTGGGGTACTGTTCAACCGGCAAACCCAGCAGGGCCAGCGCACCACCAAGGGTAATGATGATCGAGATAACCGAGGCGAAAATCGGCCGGTCGATGAATGTTCGCAGCATCAGTTGGCCTCCTCCGGGCTATCCGGATTCGTGACGTTAACGGCGGCGCCATCACGGAGGTTCACCAGACCACTGACAATATAACGATCGCCCGCATCCAGGCCGCTCAGGAGGATCTGCCGGCCATCACTCACCGGCCCAAGCTCCACCTCCCGGACCCGGGCTTTGCTGTCGTCATCAACCACATAGACCACAGGGCCATGCTGCCCCTGGGTTACCGCCCTCTCGGGCACGGTTATCACATCGTCAAAACTCTGCAGTTCCACCCGCACCCGGACAAACTGCCCCGGTACAATCACTTGCTCCGGATTCGGGAACACAGCTCGGGCGGACACCGTGCCGGTGCGGGGGTCAAGGGTTGAAGCGGTAAAGTCGATGCGTCCATCCAGGTCGTATTCGCTGCCGTCCGCCAGAACCAGGCGCGCCGAGACATTCTGTTCCTGATCTGCCCGTACCATGCCCTCACGGGCAGCACGGCGAATGTTGGCGTCGTTTTCCGGAAGCGCAAAGCGAACGTGAACGGGATCGAGCTGAACAATGGTGGTCAGCAAGGTGCCGGTATCGATCAGGCTACCCTCCGGAAAATCCTCCAGACTGGTCACGCCGCTGATCGGCGCCGTGACATCGGTGTAGCCGAGATCCAGTTCAGCCTGGGCCACGCCGGCATTGGCCACCGCCAGGTTGGCCCGGGCCAGTTCCAGTGCAGACTGGGCTGAATCCCGATCCCGTTCACTGACGGCGTTACGCTCAAACAAGGAGGAAATACGGTTCCATTCCCGCTCCGCTTGCTGAACATCCGCCTCGGCAACCTGGCGCTGGGCCCGGGCTCGCTGCAGTGCCGCCGCTGCGGGCTTGCGATCTATGCGGAACAAGGCATCACCTTCCCGCACCATCTGGCCTTCTTCGTATAGCCGCTGTTCCAGAATGCCGCTGATGCGAGCCCGGACTTCCACCTCCCGGGCACCCCGGGCACGGCCGGCGTAATCCTGCCTCACCGTGACATCGGCCAGCGTCGCCTGTTGCACCACAACCGCCGCCGGAGGCATCCCGCCCGCGCCGGCCTGCTGGCCTTCACCATCCTGACCGCTGCACCCCGTTAGCATCAGCAGTATCGACAAACCAGCAAAAAGCAGCCCCTTGCGGGCGTTAGGGCGATGAGACATTTCAACGGGCATGGCGCGCTCTCCTGAACACCGAAACAGATCGTGTCATCAATTATGTAAATGTGTCCGGGCCAGCCAGCCCGGAGTGGCAATCGGTAAGATCAGGCAAGATACATTCATCCATGTATGTATGTAAACTGTCTTCAGGTATACTTACGTAGTTCCCGCAAGCGGTTCATACCCTGACGGGCCGGGACAAAGCCGGCGCAACACACCACCGGAAGACTTCATCATGGCGAGAAAGACAAAAGCCGAGGCGGAAGCCACCCGCGAATCCCTGCTCGATGCCGCCGAGAGCATGTTCATGGAGAAAGGCGTTGCCCGGGCATCGCTGGAAGAAATTGCCCGTACCGCCGGTGTAACCCGGGGCGCGGTCTACTGGCACTTCCGCAACAAGCAGGACATCCTGGATGCCATGCTGGAGCGGGTTCGCGCGCCGCTCGGCGAAATGCTCGATGAAGCGGCCATCAGCCAGGACAGCCTGACCAACCTGAAGCATCTCTGCGTTATCGCTCTCAGCAAGCTGGCCGAAGACGAACAGTACTTCCGGGTGTACTACATCCTCTTCCACCGCAACGAATCTGATCAGGCGCTGAACAAACACCGGGAGCTCGCGGAAGAGGGAATTGCCTTTGTGACCGACATTTTCCGCAGTCCTGAAAACGCGAAAAAACTGCGTCCGGGCCTGAGCCCGGAACTGGCGGGCTATCTGGTGCATACCCAGATGCTGGGACTGTTTTTCGACTGGCTGGCCAAACCTGAGCGCCTTCCCCTGGCCGAGGTTGCACCGATACTGGTGGAAACCGTTTTCAGTGGTCTGCTGGGTGAGCCGGAAGCCTGAGCTCCAGTCAGCCCCATACCCAAAGAATAACCGGCACCGCCGTGGCGGTGACCACCACAGACAGTGGCAACCCCAGGCGCCAATAATCGCCGAACCGGTAACCCGCGGGTTCCATGACCAGCGCATTGGATTGATGCCCTATCGGGGTCAGAAACGCGCAGGATGCGCCAATGGCGACGGCCATCAGCGTTGCGTCCGAAGACAGCCCCAATTGACCAGCAACGCCCAGGGCAATAGGTGCGACCAGAATGGCCGCCGCGGCATTGTTCACCACATTGGATAACAACATGGTGCCAATCAGAATAATCGACAGCACCAGCCAGGGCGCCTGTCCCTCACCGATGGCCAGAATCTGACGGGCGATAAGATCGGCGCCGCCGGTGGTCTCCAGGGCCTGCCCCACCGGAATCATCGCCGCCAGCAATACCACCACCGACCAGTCGATGGCCTTGTAGGCATCACTGGCTTCCAGCAGTCCGGCCAGCACCATGGCGACCGCACACGCCACCAGCGCAACGGGAGGCGTCACCCAGCCGGCGACAATAACGAGGATGGCAACGGCAAACAGCCCACCGGCCAGTCCGAGGCGTTTCTCCCGGCCAAACGCCAGCCCCCGCTCAGCCAGCGGCAGACAGCCCAGCGTCCTCAGATTAGCCGGAAGAGTCTCCTCGAAGCCCTGCACCAGCAGGATATCACCGGAACGAAAACGGATATCCGCCAGCCGCTGTTTGAGACGGTGGCCCTGCCGGGCGACGGCCACGACGTTGACACTGTAGCGCTCCCGAAGATTCAGACGGTTTGCGGTACGGCCGACCAGTTGTGAACCGGGCGTCACAACCGCCTCGATCAAGCGGGCATCGCCGGCAATCAGCTCATCCTCCGCCTGTTGCCGACGCCCTTTGCCTTCGGTGCCATCCTTCTCTACTTCCTCGTTCGGCGCGCCCGAAGCCAACGTCAGACCGGTGATCTCCAGAAACTCGCCCAGACTCTCAGTATCGGCTTCCACCAGCAGGACATCATTTTCACGCAGAATGGTAAAGGTTGAGGGTGCCGGCGTTGTTTTGTCATCGCGGATCAACGACAAGACCACCAGATTGTTCTGGCTGTCTCCGGCCGTCAGCAGGTTGTGCAGGGTGCTACCGGCATAGTCAGAACCTTCGGTCAGTTTCAGCTCCGTCAGGTAATCACCCACGCTGAACAGTTTCTCGCCGGCGGCCGGGTCCTCCCGTTTCGGTGTCAGGCGCCAGCCGATCAATCCGATAAAGACGATACCCGCCAGGGTAATTGCCAGCCCCACGGGCGCAAAGTCAAATAGCCCGAAGGTGCCCGCCTCTCGATAGCTGGCAATGATGATGTTGGGCGGGGTACCGATCAGCGTAATGGTGCCGCCCAGCAGCGACCCGAACGCCAGAGGCATGAGCAGCAGTGAAGGCGACCGTCCGGCTTCCCGGGACATCCAGATGGCGACCGGCATCAGAAGCGCCAGTGCCCCCACATTGTTGATAAATGCCGAGCACACGGCCACCACGAGGGTCAGGGTCAGCACCTGAATCACGGCATTGTTCCCTACCCGGGCCAGCAGCCGCGCCACCTCGTCTACCACACCACCGTTAACCAGCCCCTGGCTGATAACCAGCACCGCCGCCACTGTAATCACGGCCGGGTGCCCGAAACCGGCGAATACGCTGTCAACCGGCACCAGTCCCGCAATGGCCACCGCCAGCAGCGCCAGCATGGCGACAACATCAAACCGCAACCGGTTCCAGATAAACGCTGCCAGGGTGACAAGCAGAACGGCAAATACAATCCATTGATCCGCTACCATGCCCCTCGACTTCCTCCATAACCGTCAATAAGTTTTACAGATCGAGCCCGCGCCAGCTCGGGAACCATTAGCAAGCATCTGTATTAACGGGATTACCCGATTCTGGTGCAAAACCTGCTATCGATCAGCTGAGACATTACCTGCATGGAAGCCCAGGCAGGTCACAGGGTCGTGGTCGACTATAGCAGTTCCCGCAGCAGTCCCCTCTCGTTTTCGAATACAGCGTTGTCGGTTGTTCAGTCCCTTTGCCGGAGCAAAGCTATGGAACAGAAACGACCGCTTGTCTGGTTGTCGGCGGCCCCTGATGCTGAAAACACACAGCTTCCCAACCTTCCTGGCTGGCAGATGACCGTCATCAATAGTCAGCATGCCCCCGTGCTCCCAATGCCCGACTACCTGGGCAAACCCGTTGGGGTCTGTGTTCTCGCCGACCAGGGCCCACCCACCCTGGAAAACACCAAAGGCTGGCTGGAAATGCTACCGGTAACCACCTGGTTGGCGGTGGTCGGGCGACAGCAACTGAACAACGCGATGGTGTGCCGCCTGATCCGCGACTACTGCCAGGATTACCACACTCTTCCACTGGATCATCAACGACTGATCAATAGCCTTGGCCATATGTGGGGCATGCACGCCCTGAGCGCGAACCTGACTGGCCCGGAACTGCTCAGTTACCAGGACTATGTACTGGATGGTCCGTCACCGGCTATTCGTCAGGCCCGCAGCCTGTTGCGACGCTTTGCCGCAACTCAGGAACCCGTCATCGTCTACGGGGAAAACGGCACCGGCAAGGAGGCAGCAGCCCGGTTTATCCATGAACACTCGCCGCGCCACCATGGCCCCATAGCGGTCATCAACTGCGCCGCGCTACCCGAGCCCCTGACCCAGAGCGAACTGTTCGGCCATGAGCGCGGTGCCTTCACGCACGCACTGAAATCCAGAAAAGGCCGTATCGAAGCCGCCAACGGCGGCTCCCTGGTGCTATTGGGTGCCGATGAGCTTGGCCTTATGCAGCAATCTGCCATCCTGCGCTTCCTGGAGGAAGGCACAATCGAACCCGTGGGCTCGAATCATGCCGTGCAAGTCGATGTGCGGGTGATCGCCACCTGTAATACCCAACTGGACCAGAAAGTCGCAGAGGGCAGCTTCAGAAGCGACGTGTTCTATCGGCTTGGCAACCTCACGGTAACCCTGCCACCGCTCAGAGACCGTCTGGAAGACCTGCCATATCTGGCCCAACGGGCCCTGGGCACATCGGAGGGAGAACACTACCGGCTTGGCAACGCCACCTTGCTGGCCATGGCCGCACATTCCTGGCCGGGTAATCTGCGGGAACTGCAGAACCGGCTTCGGCAGGCCGTTCTGCTTGCCCGACAGTTAAACATCCAGCCCGAAGACTTGGGGCTGCCTCCGGCCACATTACCCACACACATCGACCAGTTCAGCCTGGAGGCCTACCGGGCCCGGGCCGACCAGGAAGCCATCGCGACCAGCCTTGCCCTGACGCATCACAACGTCTCGGCGGCGGCGAGACTACTGAATATTTCCCGAGTGTCGTTTTACCGACTGCTGGAAAAACACCAGCTGCAACCACCGTCGAACCACGGCCTTTCCAAGAAACGCGATCATGGAGATCTGTCATGAAACGTCTGGCCCTGTTCAGCTTCAGCCTATGCCTTACTCCGCTTGCCCTGGCCGAACCTCCTGCTCCGGATGAACGCACCGCCGGAACCACCGAGCAGCGGGAAGCCGCGGCCCAAGACAGCGCCACCACGATTGCCTCCATTACCGCAGACCGGGGTATCGTCACCCGGCCCGGGCGATTTACCATCGAGCCATCGTTTTCCCATGCCCACAGCAACGCCACCCGCGTGGCGGTTGAGGGATACACAGTCATTCCGGCCCTGTTGGTGGGTTTGATCAATATCTCCGAGATCCAGCGCGATATCTTTGTCAGCGCGCTGTCCCTGAAATACGGTTTCACCAGCCGGCTGGAAGGCAGCCTGCGGGTGCCCTACCTGAGCATTCGGGAAGACCTTCGGGAACGGGAAGTGTTTCAGGGAACGCCAGTCGATACCGTCCGGGAATCGTCCGGTGATGGCATCGGTGATGCCGAGTTATCGATACGTTACCAACTCAACGATGGCCTCAATGGCTGGCCTTATCTGATCGGTACTTTCCGGGCCCGGGCGCCCACCGGCGAAGGCCCCTACGATGTCGACCAGCGAATCATTACCGACAGCAGCGGCAACCCCATCGGGGTAGAGCTGGCCAACCGCCCCACCGGCTCAGGCTTCTGGGCGGTGGAACCGGGACTGTCCTTTATCTACCCGAGCGACCCGGCAGTTCTGTTCGGAAACCTGAGTTACGCCTGGACTATCAAGGAAGAGCAGGGCTTTGAAAACGGTGGCACCGTCGACCCCGGCGATGTGGTGCGATTCGGCTTCGGAATGGGCTTTGCGTTTAATGAACGCACTTCGTTCAGCCTGGGCTATGATCACTCAGTCATTCGCAAAACCACCTTTGAACATGGCAACGACCTGTTCTCGTCCAACTTCGACCGAATTCAGGTGGGTTCACTGTCTTTTGGGCTGTCGCACCGGCTTTCGTCCTCAACCACCATGAGCCTGACGGTGGCGGTGGGAGTCACCGACAACGCACCGAACAGTGAGATCACCCTCAAGCTACCGATCAATCTCTGAAACTGATCACGGCAACATAGGCAGACTGAAATCCCGTGGCAACCGGTAGGCGCCACCGAGGTTGTTCAGTTCAATATTCAGTTGCCGGATGTTCTGGATGGTGGTTCCGTTCAGGCTGTTCTGGATGACCGTCATCCAGCCGCCCGAGCCGGCCACGGCGGTATCAAGCGCCAGTTGCCCTGCTCCGCTCTCCCAGGCTCCCTGAATGGATGCCAACTGGGTGCTGAGTCTGTCTGCGGCCATGGGATCGTTCAAATTCGGAATGGTCAGGCGATTAACAACCAGGGTCTGACCGTTCACGGCCAGTACCTGCTCAAGGCCAATCGAGATCTCCAGATTGTTCATCAAAAAGCCGCCCCGGAGCTGATCCAGCTCGGTATCCGCCAGGCTGGTAACAGGTAGTCTCAGCTCGGCATGAACCGGCCCGGCTAGCAGACTCAGAGTAATCAGAACAGCCCATCCTTTAACCATGGTCTTACCACTCCTGTGTACTGGGCCAGTATGGCAGGGTATGTCCCAATGCCGGTGAGCCAAGCCCCTTGAATAGAGGTGCCCGGGCCAGGCCCGGCCAGTCGTCCCGATCCAGAAAACTGGCTCGCCCCATATCCAGATGGCTGCGTATCACGAAGGCGGAGCCATCCCAATGCTCCTGAAATTCTGCCCAACTGTAGGCTTTAAGCCCCCGGGCCGGATCGCCCACCAGCACTTCCTGATCACTGATGCCCTTGATCACCACAAAATGCCGGTAACCACCCAGCGTTACCAGGGCAATCACCGGCACGCGAACCTGATCCCGAAGGCCGGCCAGAGGCATACGGAATCCGTCCGCCAGATAACCCTCGGATTCCAGATACCGTTTCATATCCAGCATGGAAAAGCCCTGCTGACGGACTTTGTCCTGATCCGCCAGAGTCCACATGCCTTCAAACACTTCCTGCTCACTGACCTCATCGCCGTAGTGAAAAGACAACAACGATGCCAGTGCTGCCGAGCCACAGCTGAAATCGTATTCCTGCTGGAACACAGCTGAAAATCGCTGATTCTGAAAACTGGTGACAGACACCGGAACATCCCCGGCAGGCCCGGGGACCAACACGGTTCCGGCGTGACCGGCGGTTGACAACATTCCGGCCATCACACCGGCCAGACAACCCCTGAAAAGCGACCGGCGGGAAAGGCCGCCACGCCTGGGCGCTACGGGAGTTGCCGACCGCACCTGACGGATGCGTTCCTGACGGTTCCCGATGCGATTGGTAGCCATGGCGGCCGCCCCTCCTCAATGGTTGATGAGAATATTGATTTGCGTGCTGTCCTGAATGACCACCTGGTTGCCGGTGTTCTGGATGACGGTGGCAATGCCGCTCATGTTGCCGAAAGCCTGATCACTGATACGGTTGTCTCCGGTCTTGACCGGGCCAGACAACACATTGCCAGAGACCAGAGCGTTCTGTTCTGACTCATTGAGTTGCCACTGGAGCGGAATTCCCTGTCGCCCGCTGGCAGCCTCCAACTGATCAGCACTCATTGGTTCCGCATCAGGCCAATCCCCGGCCCAGCTTGCAGACGCCACAGACACCAGCGCAGCCATCAGCATCCTGTTGATGAATCTGGCCATGACACATCTCCCGACTAAACCGGGCTGCCCTGACCGGGCAGCCCGACCTGTCTCAGTTGCTGCCACCACCGGTACTCAGGTTGGACATTACGCTTACATTGGCCTGGGTTACGCTGCCAACGCCGGCATTCTGGGCAAATGCCCCGACCCCGGTGAAGTTGGCGGAGCCACCACTGATCTCGTTACCAGTGCGGGTATCCACATAGGAACCTTCACCGTTGGCGCTGCCATAAGTGACATTGGTGCCAGAGACCGAGCCGTTAAGCTCTGCATCGTTCATGAACACTTCCAACGACAGATTCAGCGTGGTGGCGCTGTTGTCTGAGTTGTCACTGCTATCGCTGTTGTAGGAATCGGTAGCGTTGGTGGAGTTGTCAGAACTGTCACTGTTGCCACTGTCCGCGATCTTGAACGAATCGTTCACGTTGGTGCTGTTGTCTGAATTATCGGAGTTGTCAGAGTTATCTGAGTTGTCCGAATTGTCGGAGTTATCCGAGTTATCCGATGCATCGGTGTTGCCACTATCGGCAATCTTGAAGGCATCGTTCACGTTAGTGCTGTTATCGGAATTGTCAGAGTTATCTGAGTTGTCCGAATTATCGGAGTTATCCGAGTTGTCTGACATGTCATTGCCACTATCAGCAACCTTGAAGGAGTCGTTGACGTTGGTGCTGTTGTCAGAGTTATCCGAGTTATCGGAGTTGTCTGATGCATCAGTATTGCCACTGTCGGCAATCTTGAAGGCATCGTTGACACTGGTGCTGTTGTCCGAACTGTCGGAATTATCCGAGTTATCCGAATTGTCGGAGTTGTCAGACGCATCGGTATTGCCGCTGTCGGCAATCTTGAAGGCGTCGTTCACGTTGGTGCTGCTGTCCGAATTATCGGAGTTATCCGAGTTGTTCGAATTATCGGAGTTATTGGAGTTGTCCGAATTATTCGAGTTATCAGACATGTCGTTTCCACTGTCGGCGATCTTGAAAGAGTCCGCCACATCGGTACTGTTGTCTGAATTGTTGGAGTTATCGGAGCTGTCCGAGTTATCGGAGTTGTTGGTGGAGTTGTCGTTGCCAGAGTCCGCGTTACCGGAATAGTTGGTATTGGCAGCGGAGTTGTCGTTGGCATTGTTGTTGGGGTCACCGTCCCCACCCTGGTCAGCCAGTGCAAATCCGGAGATACCCATGCTCATGGCGATGGCAGCGGCTAGCAGATTCTTCTTGGTATTCATGATGTCATGTCCTTTTGATGGTATTGGCTTAAAGGGGTCCAACCCATCCCGCCAGCATTCGGGTAAGCCAAGGTCCAGACCCGCCGAAGACAAGAGCGATTCCCGTGCCAAAAGCCAAATAAATTACTCAGGACATTGAAAAATAAAGAGAAATAAAAATTTCAAGAACACCAGAAAACAACTGTGAACTGACGAACTGTTGCGCTGGTGAAACAGCAAACGGTGGCTACATATCAGCCATTTCGCTTTTGTCCCCCAATATCAGCAACCTGGAAAAATCCGCCAGTGTTAAAAAACAAAACCCCGCAGGGCGATAGCCATGCGGGGTTTCTGGTAGCTGGCAGGCACCTGCGGGTGCCTGCCGGACAACCTGAACCGGTCGATTAACCGAACTGGTTCATGGTGTTGTCTTTACCACCGGCTTTCAGAGCCGCTTCACCAGCGAAGAACTCTTTGTGGTCATCACCGATGTTGGAACCGGCCATGTCCTGGTGCTTCACGGTAGCGATGCCCTGACGGATTTCCTGACGCTGTACGCCAGCAACGTAGGCCAGCATGCCTTCGTCACCGAAGTAGCCTTTGGCCAGGTTGTCGGTAGACAGAGCCGCAGTGTGGTACGTCGGCAGAGTGATCAGGTGATGGAACACACCAGCTTCACGGGACGCATCACGCTGGAAGTTACGGCACCACTCGTCAGCCAGCTGACCCAGCTCAGTGTTGTCGTACTCGGCGCTCATCAGCTTGGCACGGTCGTAGGCAGATACGTCTTTGCCTTCTTCCTGCATGGCATCGAATACCTGCTGACGGAAGTTCAGAGTCCAGTTGAAGGACGGGCTGTTGTTGTAAACCAGCTTGGCGTCGGGCACCACTTCCTTGATGCGGTTAACCATGCCAGCGATCTGGCCAACGTGCGGCTTCTCGGTTTCGATCCACAGCATGTCAGCGCCGTTCTGCAGGCTGGTGATGCAGTCCAGAACAACACGGTCTTCGCCAGAACCCGGCTTGAAGCAGAACAGGCCAGAGGCCAGACGCTTCGGCTTCAGCAGCTTGCCGTTGGACTTGATCACAACGTCGCCGTTCTCGATCTGGGAAGCGTCGTCGATGTACTCGCCGTCCAGGAAGCTGTTGTACTGGTCGCCCAGGTCGCCCGGCTCGTTGGTAACAGCGATCTGCTTGGTCAGGCCAGCACCCAGGGAGTCAGTACGGGCAACGATCACGCCGTCGTCCACACCCAGTTCCAGGAACGCCAGACGAACCGCGTTGATCTTGGACAGGAAGTCGGCATGGGGAACGGTTACTTTGCCGTCCTGGTGGCCACACTGCTTCTCGTCAGACACCTGATTCTCGATCTGGATACAGCAAGCACCGGCTTCGATCATCTGCTTGGCCAGCAGATAGGTCGCTTCGGCGTTACCGAAACCAGCGTCGATGTCCGCAATGATGGGCACAACGTGGGTTTCGTGGTTGTCGATCTGCTTGATCAGCTCTTCAGCCTTGGCAGTATCGCCAGCGTTTTCAGCTTCTTCCAGGGCGCGGAACAGGTGGTTCAGTTCCCAGGCATCGGCCTGACGCAGGAAGGTGTACAGTTCTTCGATCAGGCCAGAAACAGCAGTCTTCTCGTGCATGGACTGGTCAGGCAGCGGGCCGAACTCGGAACGCAGGGCAGCAACCATCCAGCCAGACAGGTACAGGTAACGACGCTTGGTGGTACCGAAGTGCTTCTTGATGGAGATCATCTTCTGCTGGCCGATGAAACCGTGCCAGCAACCCAGAGACTGGGTGTACTTGGAAGAATCGGCATCGTAAGCAGCCATGTCTTCACGCATGATCTTGGCGGTGTACTTGGCGATGTCCAGACCAGTCTTGAACTTGTTCTGGGCGCGCATGCGGGCCGCGTGCTTCGGGTTGATGGCGTTCCAGGTCGGGTTCTGCTTCAGAATGGAAGCGATTTGGTCGACGTCTTGTGCGTAAGGCATGGTCTCTATCCTTTCTACGTTTGTGTTCAAAAGGTTCGGAACACTGCTGCCAGCAGCTTCCGGAGCCAGCCACCGGCCAGGGTAATCGGGCTGGTGGTGACGTTGGGCGTAACTTTAGTGCTTTCGAATTTATAATTGAAATTTATATGGTGTATTTTCGGCATTTTTTAAATGAATACACATAATCCCTGCCGACAGGCTGAGGGCCCATTATTGAGACGGGTCATTTCGGGCAGACTACAGCGTGCTATGATTCAGGCACTTGATCCAGGTCAGCAACCACCCTCACCCACGGGCTACAGGGGCATTCTGTGTTCTACGTCCGCGCCTTCAGTCATTCACTCCTGCACGCACTGAAGAACCTGCTTCCCATTGTGGTCGTGGTGGCTTTCTTTCAGATCGCCATTCTCCAGCAGGTGCCAGAGAACCTGTTCAGCATGGTTGCCGGCCTGTTTGTGGTTGCCATCGGTGTTGCCCTGTTTCTGCAAGGGCTTGAGCTTAGCATCTTCCCGCTGGGAAAGAGCCTGTCGAATCAGTTTGCGCGGCGCGGTTCCCTGGTCATTCTCCTGGCCTTCGGCTTTGCCATGGGCTTCTCTGCGGTGATTGCCGAGCCAGCCCTGATTGCCGTGGCCGAGCAGGCACAAACCATCAGCGGGGGGCGCATCGACAGCCTGACACTCCGGGTACTGGTAGCACTATCCGTGGGCTGCGTGGTGGCCCTCGGCGTTTTCCGGACGATTTTCGGCTACCCGATACACTGGTTCATGATTGTCGGCTACATCATCGTGGTGATCGTCACCTGGTTTGCACCCGAAGAAATCGTCGGTCTGGCCTACGATTCCGGCGGTGTCACCACCAATGTTGTGACCGTGCCGCTGATTGCCGCGTTGGGCATAGGTCTGGCTGCGTCGATCCGAGGCCGGAACCCGCTGATTGACGGTTTCGGACTGGTCGCACTGGCGGTGATGGTACCGATGGTCACCGTGCAGGTTTACGGCATGTTGGTGTACTCAGGTTCTGCCGAAGCCGAGGGTGTCCCGCTCTCACCAGATGTCGGAGAAACCAAGCCTTCCGGCGTGGTCGGCGCACTGCTGGACCTGGTCACCATGATTCGGGATGTTCTGCCCATCATCATTACGGTGCTCTTCTTTCAGTATCTGGTACTGCGCCGCAAACTTCCCAATCCACGCAAGGTCATCTTTGGTTTTACCTTGGTGATTCTGGGGCTTTATGCCTTTGTGATCGGTCTCAAGATGGGGTTGTTTCCGATTGGCACCAGCATGGCCGAACAACTGACGGCCAGAGACAACTATCTTTACGTGTACCTCTTTGCACTGATGATCGGCTTTGCCACGACCATGGCGGAACCGGCGCTGATCGCCATCGGCAGACAGGCGGAAGAAGCCGCCGGGGGAACCCTGAACGGCAATGTCATTCGCATACTGGTGGCGGTCGGGGTAGCCGTCGGCATCACTATCGGCGTTCACCGGATCATCACCGGCGACTCCATCCACTACTACATCATGGGCGGTTACATCCTGGTGATCGGCCTGACGCTGATTGCGCCCCGCTACATCGTTGCGCTGGCCTATGATCTGGGCGGCGTCACCACCTCGGAGGTCACGGTTCCCCTGGTTACCGCCCTGGGCATTGGTCTGGCCAGCAGTATTGACGGACGCAGCGTTCTTATCGACGGCTTCGGACTGATTGCCTTTGCTTCAATCTTTCCTATCGTAACGGTGATGGCCTATGCCATCGTATCCCAGTATCTTGCAGAACCACGTAAGGAGACACCATGAAATTCTCGGCACTGGTGGCCATTGTTCCTGAAGACCTGGAGCAGGAGTGTATTGGTGCTGCCCGGGATTGCGGTGCCGGAGGAATCACTGTGATGTCCGGCCGGGGCATCAGCAACACCGCGAAAAAAACGTTCTTCGGCCTGACCTACGACGGCAGCCAGAGCGTGCTGCTGATGGTCCTGGAGAAGGGGCTGTCGCTTGATGTGCTGAAAGCCATCCAGAAAGTCATCATGCCGGATGGCAAGGATTCCCAAGGCATGATCTTTACCGTACCACTGGAACATCTCGGCGGTATCGACATGGCCCAGGTGGAAAGATTTGAACAACACCTGAAAGACTCTCTGTAACCGGAGCACGATAATGAAACTGGTCAAAGACGTGATGGTGACGGACATCATACGAATCTCCGCCTTCGCCAAGATACGCGAAGCGTTGTCCCTGATGAAACGGCACAATGTTAAATCCCTGGTGGTCGACCGCCAGAGCGAGCACGATGCCTGGGGGCTGATTACCTATACCAATATTGTCAAAACCATCATCGCAGAGGACGGGGACATTGACCTGCTGAATGTATTTGATGCCTGTGCCAAACCGGTGATCAGCATTGGTGAAAGCCTGAACGCCAGGCACGCCGCCAGCCTCATGATTCGATACCGGGTCAAACGACTGTTGGTGGTAGAGAATAATGAACTGCGAGGTTTACTCGTCATGGATGACTTGATGACAGCGTTACTTGACAATATAGACTGAGAGCAGAATGCAGGCTGCTTTCAGGAGTTACACATTAACAACTGACAATCGACGTGGCGCGCAGACAAACTGACTACTCAAATCGCAGCATTGCGACAAGCGAACCCAAGGAGTCGAAGCGTGTTGGCGCGCTGCACAAAAAACAGCACCAGCATCGTATCAAAAACAGCGGTCTTGGCGACTCTCTGTTTTTTCCTGGCCGTTACGGGGCTTTTTTCGCTCTATTCCAGTGCCTCAAGCGGGCTCCACACCCGTATCGATTTTGAGGAAAACGAGAGGGCGTGGCATCGAATGGTGTCAGGCGATAATGCCGCAAAACTAAAGCGCTGGCATGGGGTGCTTGAACAGGTAAGATCGTTTGATAATCCTGAAAAGCTTAGACATATCAATTCCTTTGTCCACGATGCACTGTCTTACCAGCTGGACAGGGCACTCTGGGGAAAGGAAGACTATTGGGCAACCCCTCTTGAAACCCTGTCCAGGGGCCGCGGCGACTGCGAGGATTATGTCATCATTCAATATATAAGCCTGCTCAACGCCGGCGTAAGCGATGACAAGCTTCGCCTTATCTATGTCCGCGCCCGAATTGGCGGGCCCTCCAGCCCCATCACCCAGCCTCACATGGTGCTTGGTTACTATCCGGAGCCCGGCGCCGAACCGCTTTTGCTGGACAGTCTGGTTGAAGACATCCTGCCTGCCAGCGAACGAACCGACCTTACCCCGGTCTTCAGCTTCAACAGTAGCGAACTCTGGGCGGCTAGTGGAGCCTCCGCGGGCAGTGCTACCGCTCGCCTGTCCCCATGGCGCAATGTACTAGAGAGAATCAAGAGCGAAGGAGTGAGCTTCAATGTCCCTCGTTAAACAGTTATGGCTGGGCACCAGTTTGCTGATTCTGACAGCTTTCCTGGCAAGCCTGGCGGCGAGTCTGGTCTCCGCGCAAAGTTATTACCAAGAGCAGTTGATGCTGAAAAACATCGATAGCGCCAACTCACTGGCACTGACCATGTCGCACTCTGAAAAAGAGCAGGCATTGATGGCGTCCTTCCTCGATGCACAGTTTTCAACAGGGCATTATCAGCGCATCGAGTTGTCGCAAACAGACGGCCAGTCACTGTCTTTCACTGCTTCGCCCGCTGATCATCAGGCGCCCAGCTGGTTTCGTGTGATGTTTCCCCTGGACATTCCGCCCGGTGTAGCCACGGTTTCCGATGGCTGGGTGAACTTTGGGACGCTGTATGTCGAGAGCGCCAGAACATACGCCCAGACATCGCTATGGGTGACAGCACAGCGTCTGTTCATTTGGCTGTGCCTCGTAGCCGTGATTGCTGGACTGATTGGCAGCTGGCTGGTGCGACGCATCAGCAGCCCATTGAACGATGTGGTGAAACAGGCTGAAGCGATTGGAGAAAAACGCTTCATCGTGTCCGAGGAACCCAACACTACGGAGTTCCGGCGCGTTGTCAGCGCCATGAACAAGCTCTCGAGGCGTGTCGAAACGATTCTGGAGTCTGAGGCAAAAGCGCTGGCAGACATGCGTGAACGGGCGCTGAATGATCCGGTCACTGGCGTTGCCAATCGGGAGTTTTTCATCAGTCAGTTAAACAATCTGATCGATGACCCGGAGTCTGACACCAGGCACACGCTGGTTCTTCTTCGGATACCCGGATTGGCAGAACTCAACGCGCAGCTCGGACGAGATCAGGTCAATGAAGCACTCCAGATTATGTGCGGTAATGTGCTGAAAGCGCTGAGCAATAGCGATCTCTTGTTTCAGGATGCCTTCATGGGCCGCCTGAATGGGTCTGACTTTGGGCTCTTGGTCACTGGATTCCAGGATGCATCACACATTCTTCCGACCCTTGAACAGATGCTTACCGGCCCAGTCATGCGCCGGGCGAGGCTGTCAGTCTCAACATTCGACTCGACAGCGACGCACGCAGCCGTACTGATGCATGCGGACCATCTGCTCGCAACCGCCGAGCAAACCAACCAGCGAGCCGTTGTTGATGAGGACAACCCTGAAGACATTCCATTCCGCAATGCCGCCGAATGGCGCACCGCACTCAATCAGGCGCTGGAGGAGCGAGCCATCGACGTCGCCTTCCACCCCTTGATTGATCGTTCTGGTAACATCATTCAGGTCGAGGCGAAGGTGCGGCTCAAACTACTGGATCAATGGCGCCCGGCTGGCTTTTTTCTTCCCTGGGGGCGGCGGCTTGGCCTTTTACCTCACGTTGACACAGCCATGGTCCAGTATCTTCTTGAAACGTTCACGGAGCAGGGCGAACTCCCGGTTGTCGTTCATATCGCCAGAGAAACCTTACTGGATGAGACTTTGCGGCGCACCATCGTCAATCTCCTGAGCCAGCGCCACGAGCCCAGACGATCCTTCCGGCTTGAGCTGCCCGAGGAGGTCCTCGCCGAGGGAGAGCTGCTGCTTGGCCGCTTCGTCGAAGAAATACAGACACAAGGTTGCCAGGTGGGAATCAGCGGAATTGGCAAAAACCTGGAAAGCATTGCCAAGGTCCACGAGCTGGGTCTCGACTACCTGAAAACAGATCCTGTTTATGCCCAGCGGCTTGAAGACGACCCAGCCACTCAGCAATATCTCCAGCGTTTGACCGGACTGGCTCACTCCATAGGGCTGAGTATCTACCTGGCGGGCGCAAAGACAGACGGATGCGTCCAGGCTGCCTGGAATGTGGGATTAGACGGGGTCACCGGGCCGGGCGTGAAGTCAGGCAATTAATCAAAATCGAACAGATCGTCTCCGCTGTTATCAATCAAATTGAGGTGATCGTCCTGCCCCCGCATGGACTTTCGTTCCATCAGCTTGGCTTGGGCCTCCGAGGGCAAATCGGTAAAACGTATGACACCTTTTATCGCCAACAGGTCCACCAGGTCCTCAATGACCCGAATGAGGGAAGAATCCGACGCCCTGAAGCGGACGTCGGCATCGACGTCAGCGCGGCTGTAAAGAAAGGCTTCGACAGAGGGATCGTCGTCTGGAGCCTCAACGAAACCGGCTAAAGGCTCCTCACTGACAGCAACAACTCGGCCGGACTGGTTACGCCTGATGAACATTGTCTTGCTTCCTGTTGGCAAGCTGGCCATTCACATAAAGCATCAACTGCATACGGTCCTTAACGGCCAGCTTCTTGAATATGGCCCCCATATGTTCCTTGACAGTGCGTTCGGTAATGCCGAGGTCTGAGGCAATCTGCCGGTTACTCAACCCCTTGGACGCACTTAACGCAACTTCAGTTTCTCGGCTGGTCAGCGACTGCAAATCGCCTTTTGGCTCATGCCCCTGATCCGACTCGACGGCACGTGCAACCGACTGCAACAGTGAACTCAGGAGATTCTCCGGAAACCACAAACCGCCTGCCAGAATCGTCTTGGCGACCTGGCGGAAGACCTTATCGTTTGATAACGCCGGCAGATAAGCCCGCGCTCCGCACGCCAGACTTCGGTTCATTTCAGCGGCTTCGGGTAGCCGCGCGAGCACAGCCACACGAATACCAGCCTCGGAAAACATGCGCACACATTCTTGCCAGCCCGGCACATCGGAACTTATCCAGGCCACCGAGGCTTTCGGCATCGACACATGCTGCCCATCAACCATTTGCTGGGGCACCCCAGGCAATACCCGCTCCCAGTGGCCCAGAGGGCGAAAAGCACGACCATACAGCAGAATAGAGGACTCTGTTTTCATCGCTCGCTCAGTGCCAGAGAAGTAGCGCGCACCACGGGCTTGAGCAGGTACTCAAGCACTGTTTTCTGCCCGGTCAGGATGTCTACCTGTGCCGTCATTCCGGGGATAATGGCAAATTGCTCCGAAAATCCCTGAGTTTCAGTGCGCAGTCTTGTCAGATAATAGGTGTTGTTGTCTTCATCGGTGATCGTGTCTGCACTGATGTGCTCAACCGTTGCCCTCAGCCCGCCAAAAACCGCAAAATCATAGGCGGTAAACTTGACGATGGCTTCCTGGCCCTTCTGGATAAAAGCAATGTCTTTGGGCGACACTCTCGCCTCGACCAGCAATTCATCGTTCAGCGGGACGATTTCTACCACGTCCTGGCCTGGCGAGACCACACCACCCACCGTTTTCACAAACAAGCGCTGAACGGTGCCGTCAACCGGTGCAACAATTCGGGTTTTGCTGACGCGATCCTGTAATCCATCCAGTGTCTCGAGAGTCGCCGCCAGCTCGCTGACTGAGTCCGACAACTGCTCACGCCAGCGATTGGTCATAACCAGCCCGGTTTCCCGTATCTTCGATTCTGCTTCCAGAATAGCCGACCGCGAACGCGTGATCGCAGCCTCAGCCTGAGCAAGCTCACCCCGCGCATTCGAGATTTCTCTCTCCAGCTTGATCAAGTCGACTTCTGAAACCGCTCCCGAGGCCAGCAAGGGTCGCTTGAGTTCAAGTTCCCTGGACGCCAGTTTCAGCACTTCCTGGAATTGCCGGCGGGCCGACTGAGCCTCCTCAAGATCGGCCTGACGCTGTTGCAACTGTTGGCGATGAATCGCCTCCTGCTCCTGCATTTCGCGGCGACTGTTTTCAAACAAGGAGCGCTGGACCGTGACAAGTTGTGGAGAACGCTCAATAAATTCAGGCGGGAACGTGAGCTCCTTGCCCTGAACGAGAGCCTCTAGCCGGAATATATCGGCGGTCAAGGATAATTCCCTCGCTTTCTGCTCGGCAAAGTCAGAATCGAAGCGGGTCGATTCAATGCTAACCAGCAATTGCCCTTTCTTGACCAGTTCGCCTTCCTGCACAGACAGAACCTCAACGACGCCTCCATCCAGAGACTGCACCACTTGCAGTTGCGTCGAGGGAATCACCCGGCCATCCCCTCGAGCGACCTCATCAATCGGTGCCAGGCCGGCCCAGACCAGCAATGCAATCACAGTCAGAAAGATCATCCACAACAGCGCTCTCGGCCGGATCGGCTCCTGCTGAATGCGGGCCCACTCACTGTCTACTTCCCACCCACGCTGATCCGGGACGCGCAGCCAACGCCCTGCCAGCTTCTCAAGCCAACGTTCCGGACGCTTGCCAACACGCTCAGCGCCCTTGCCAATCCGGTGAAAGCTCTTCTCGGCCAATGACGAGGACGGCTCATTGTTCTCGCTCACGAAGCCCCCCTTATCTTACCCTGACGCAATGCCTCGACGACCGATGCTTTTGGTCCATCCGCGACAATCCGGCCGCCATCCAGCACAATAATCCGGTCCGCCAGTTCCAGCAACGAGGTTCGATGCGTGACCATCAATAGCGTCTTGTTCTCCGCCGCTTTGGCCAGACTGCGCTTGAAGTGTTCTTCGCTACTGTGATCCAGAGAGCCCGTGGGCTCGTCCAGCAGCAGAATGGCGGGATCGCCCACCATCGCCCGCGCGATGGCTAACGCCTGACGCTGCCCGCCAGACAGTCGCTGGCCACGCTCACCAACCTGCAGATCAAACCCATCAGGCTGTGCATCGACGAACGACTTCAAACCGCTGAGTTCTGTTACCCGAAGCAGTTCCTCATCGGACACCGGCCGGGAAAGCGTGATGTTGTCTCTGAGACTCCCGAAAAAGAGCTCCACATCTTGCGGCACATAGCCAATATTGTTTCGAAGTTCCGCCGGGTCTAACTGACGAACATCCACATTATCCAGCGACAAGGTACCTGCGGAGGGGTGGTGTAGTCCAAGCAACAGGCGCTGCAGCGTACTTTTGCCCGAGCCGTTTCGCCCCAGAACCGCCACCCGCTCACCTGGGTTCAGTTTCATTGAAACGCCGGTGAGCGCGGCCTGCCCGGATTCCGGATAACTGAAATGCACATCCCGAAGTTCTACCCGACCGCTCAAGCGAGGGCGCGAGACCCAGTCCTTTCCGGCTTCACGCTCCTGCGGCAAAGCCATGATATCATCGAGGGTTCGGAGCGCTGTCGCTGCCTGGTGATACTGAGCCAGCAAACCGGCAGCCTGACTGACCGGCGCCATGGCACGCGAGGACAACAGATAAGCAGCTATCAGGCCACCCTGGGTCAACTCGCCGTTGATGATCAGATATACCCCGAGGATGATGATTGAAACCGCAACCAGGTGCTGAACCCACTGCGCGCCATTCTGAAGACTAGCAGAGATGAATTTCAGGCGCGCTCCAACGTTGCTGATATATAGCGATGTGCGCTCATAGGCTTCCTGTATCCGGCTTTCAACGCCGAAACTCTTGACCGATTCCAGGTTCGCGAGACCCTCTACCAGGGTCGCGTTCCGCTGGGAACTCGCCGACATGCTCTCTTCGGACAAGTCCCGTAAACGGCGCTGCGCGATGGCGGCATAAACTACAAGGCCGAGCGCCCCCACCAGCACCGGAATGCCAAGGGGCCAACTGATTAGCACAATCACCACCAGGAACAGAAGCATAAACGGCAGGTCGACCAATCCCACCACGGTCATGGAACTGACAAACGAGCGCACAGACTCAAACGACTGAACATTTGCGGCAAATGCGCCCGCAGATTGTGGACGATGAGCCAGGCTGAGCCCCAACACCCGTTCCATAATCGTCGCGGACAGTTTCGCATCCGCGCGACTGGCGGCCAGGTCAATGAACCATCCTCGCATCAGGCGAAGAACCAGATCTGCACAAAGGGCGATCAGAAGCCCCACCGCCAGAACCCACAACGTATGCGTGGCATGGTTGGGCACCACGCGGTCGTAAACGTTCATGACAAACAAAGGCATGGCAACCGCGAAGACATTGATCAACAGCGCGGCGATACAGATATCACGATACAGCTTGCGATTCTCGCCAATGACACTCCAGAACCAGTGGCCGCCCTGCGCCGCCCGCGTTCTGGTGGCGCGCTGATCGAAGTGAAATCTTGGGCGACAATAGATCACCGTCCCTGAATAGAGTTCGGATAACTCTGCAGAGGAAATCTCCGTTTCTGACTCGGGCAGCTCGGGAAAAACGACCGATGCCAGCCCCCCCTCCGCATCAAGCGAGTGAACGACACACGCACGCTCATTATTCAACAAAAACACTGCAGGCAGCAGCGCGGTATTGATTGATGACAATGATTGTTGACAGACCTGGCTGCTAAAACCCAATCGCCGAGCGGCTCGGCCAAACAGCGAGGGCGTCAGTCGGCCCTGGTCAAGGGGCAATCCGGAAACAATGGATTCTCCGGACGCCTGGCGTCCATGTAATTTGCAAAGAACGCGCAGGCACGTTAGCAAGTCATCCTGCCGGTGATCTATTGCAGAAGTTTCCACGCCTCTCCTTATCTATGCCGAAATGGAGATATCAGTTTCCTGCAACCTCTTGCGCCTGCAGAACACGAATATCGACCCTGCGGTTGGCGCTCACTGCCGCCTCGGAAGGCTGGGAAAACCGGGGCTGATAAAATCCCTGACCTGTGAGCTTTAGTCGAGTTCTTTCAATAGAATAGTCGTTAACCAATGTCTCTGCGACCGCTTCAGCCCGGCGCATCGAGAGTTCCCGATTATAAACCGGCGCCCCCGTTCTGGAAGCATGGCCAACGATCTCCGCTTGCGCATCCGGATTAGACACGAGGTACTGTCCGAGATCCCTCAGGTAAGCCTCACTGGCAGACGAAATGTCGGCAGAATCATTGGCGAACTCAATCACCATTGTTTTTACCACCTCAGGGGGTTCGGCAATGGTACAGCCGCGAATATCCACCTTGCTGCCTGCCGGCGTTCCGGGACACTGATCTTTATAGTTCTTCACCCCATCACCATCGGAATCGAGCAACAACCGGACCGACTGGTCCACTTCAACGGCCGGGCACATGGCGTCTGTAAACGGGAGCGGAGAGGCGCCAAGGTCGTCCAGGGAGGGAAGACCGTTTCGAACCAGCCCCAGAGACACAACCAATTGCCCCATCTCGGCCTGAACGCGCGCCACTGCCAGTTTCTGATCGTAGATTGCATTCACATAGGCACGGCTGGCATCGAAGTATTCGTTCTCCGCATCCAACACATCCAGCAAGGTACGTTCACCAATATCAAACTGATCTTTGTAGGCCGTCCGCACCCGCGCTGACGAGAGCCGATGGTTGTTGAGAATCGGAATCTGACTCTCCAGATTGCGCACATCGTTGAAGGCAATCTGAACTTCCTGGCGAATATCAACGCAGGCCTTGTCACGAAGATCTTTAGCTACGTTGACCTTGTCGTAAGCGCTGCGCACCCTGGCCCGGTCGGCGCCACCGCGATACAGATTCATATTCAACTCAAGACCAACCCGGCCATCGGTCTCGGAATCGTCGAAGCCCAGATCGTCATACGAGCGATGACCATAGCTGGCCACCAGGTCCAGCTTGGGATGAAAGCCTGAGCGACTTTCCTCAACACTGGCCTCTGCCGCCCGGATCTGCCGATGCGCGGCACGGAAGGACGGATTCGCTTCATAAGCAATACCCATAGCCTCCTGTGCAGTCGCTGGTACAAGCTCAACCCCGATCATGACCTCATCCGGCTGACTGGGGGCTTTTTCTCCTATGATTCTGAGATAGCGCGCCCGAACGTCGTGCAAATTACTGGCGACCGTGAACAGATTGGCTTCAGCCAGTGATAAACGACCATTGATCTGTTCGAGGTCTGCTGCTCGCGCAACACCCGCCTCGGCGCTTGAGCTTACCTGTTCATACACATCCTGGTGTGTCTGTAGATTATTCCTGGCCAGCTCCAGAAGCTCTTGCTGACGGCTAACGTCAAGATACGCTCGCAGGGCTTCAAGGCTGGTATCTTCAATCTGGGCGAGCAGCTCAAAATAACTGACCAGTTGTTCCTCTTCAAAGCGCTGAACGGCACTTCGGGTCTGAAAGCCATCGTAGAGCATCTGGGTCAGGGTCAAACGACCATCGTAGCCATCAAACTCACTGACTTCGCCATAATTGCGATGCTCCCAGCCATAACGGGCTGTCGCGTCCAGAGAGGGCTTGTAATCCCCCTTTGCGGCCGATTTGTCGTGGCCGGCAACCAGAAACTGGTGCCAGCTCGCCTGAACTTCCGGATTGTGCTCAATGGCATTTCTGACCGCCTCCAGCACACTGCCCTCCGCAACAAGTTGGCTGCCAGAGGTCTGCGCAGCGGTGATTGCCGGCGCAGTCATACAAGCCAAGATCGCAAACGCAACAGCCCGGCACTCCAAAACCTTTCTGACCATTAAAAACTCCAAAATCATCACACGACTCATGGCACCACGTTGTTCACTGCTGACCAACGCTCAACTTACGAGGCTAACCGCCTTGTCGCCCACCCTGCCCGGACAAAACCGGCCGACAATTGTACAGAAAGTACGCAAAAAAGGATGAATTTTACAACTGTTCACAATTCAACACGGGAAATCTACTCAACCTGTACCTGAGTCCAGTGGGCGACGATTGGCAGACAGTCTACTGTAAACGACACTACGAAGGTTCTTAAATTCATTTGCTTGTTCAGTTTTGCAATATAGAGGAACGCCATGAGCATCACGATCGCGATCGTTGTTAACGTTACCGGAAACGCCTGGGCAGAAGCTCCCGACGGGAGCCGCCGCCTGCTGCAACCGGGCGACGCACTGATGCTGGGCGAGCGACTGATTACAGCTGATGACGGGCGGGTCACGCTGGACTTTGGCTACAACAACGAAGCCACCGTCGATAGCGGCGTCTCCATACTGGCCAGCGCGGAACTGGCCAATAATTTTGCCCCAACAGCGGCCGACAATTCATTGGAAGACAGCAGCGTTGCACAGGCTCTGGCCGCCATTGAAAATGCTCTGGGCTCGAGCCTTGACGATATAGAAGCCCCCGCAGCCGGTATTGACGGTAGCAGTGCGGGCGGCAGCAGCTCCGTTCGCCTCGCAAGGATCGTTGAGAACATCAATGGCGCCGATATCAGCTTGAACCTGCAGTCGCTTGATAGCGAGACGACCCTGACTAATGACGGTGGAGTTACGACCGGGTCTACCGCCGAGGCCCAACCATTACCGGGCAGTATCGCCATTGACAACGTTTCTCAAGTGACTGGCGACAGCAACAACTTGATCATAAACGGCAACAGCAGCAACCTGTTAGCCGGCAACAGCATTATCGTTACCGTGACTGATCAAAACGGGAATTCCGTTTCACAAACAGTCACGGCAGGGCCGGATGGCAAATTTACGTCGATAATCTCCCAGTTTCCGAATCTGGTCGATGGCCCGGTTACCGTCGTGGCTTCGGCACAAGGATCGGATGGCAATCCGGTGTCTGCCACAACAGAAGGCACCCTGGATCTGATCGCCGGCAGCGTATCTGTTACATCAACGATCACGGATCACAGTAGCCAGACCCTGGGCCTGGATGGCACGACCACGGATATTGCACCAGGCAGCGCCGTGACCATTGTGGTTACCGATAGCAATAACAACAGCCTTACAACCACAGCGACGGTGGGGGATGACGGCTCGTTCTCACTCACGGGCGTCGATATATCAGGCCTGGTGGATGGCGATCTGGCCATTACCGTTACCGGCGAAGATCGCAACGGTAATGCCGTTACCGACTCGGCCAGCGGTTCTTTCGACGCGACTGCTGGTGCTCTGACTGTCTCTCTTTACACCGTGGATAACACGGCGCAAACCGCGAACCTGTCTGGTACCACCACGGACGTTGCGCCGAATGAGCAAGTTGCGATTACCATTACCGACTCTGCTGGCAATATCGTGAACGCCATCGCCACCGTCGGTGCGGATGGCTCCTACAGCCTGACCGGTGTCGACATCTCCAGCCTGGTCGATGGCAGCCTGACCGTGGAGGCCTCGGCTCAGGACCGTAATGGCAACGCCTTGACTGACTCGGCCAACGGTGCCCTCGATGCGACCGCCGGTGATCTGACGGTCTCTGTCGGCACCATCGATAACACGGCGCAAACCGTGAACCTGTCCGGCACCACCACGGACGTCGCGCCGAATGGGCAAGTTGCGATTAACATGACCGATTCGGCTGGCAATATCGTGAACGCCACCGCCACCGTCGGCGCCGATGGTTCCTACAGTCTGACCGGCGTCGACATTTCCAGTCTGGTCGACGGTGACCTGACCGTGGAGGCGTCCGCGCAGGACCGTAACGGCAATGCTGTGAGTGACTCGGCCAACGGCACCTTCGATGCCACCGCCGGTGATTTGACCGTCTCTGTCGACACTGTTGATAGCACAGCTCAAACCGCGAACCTGTCCGGCACCACCACCGACGTGGCCCTGAACAGCCAGGTTGACCTAACCGTCACCGACTCCGCCGGCAATGTCGTCACTGCCACCACGACTGTCGGCGCCGATGGTTCCTACAGTCTGACCGGCGTGGACATCTCCAGCCTGGTCGATGGCAGCCTGACGGTCGAAGCCACGGCTCAGGATCGCAACGGCAATGCCGTCACCGACTCGGCGACCGGCAGCTTTGATGCCACTGCTGGCGATCTCGCCGTGACCATTAGCAACGTCGATAATGATGCCCAGACTATCGATCTGTCCGGCTCGACCACGGACGTGGCACCAAACAGCCAGGTTAACGTGACCATCACCGATTCCGCTGGCAATCTCTTCAACACCACCACGACTGTCGGCGCCGATGGTTCCTACAGCCTGTCCGGCGTCGGCATCTCCAGCCTGGTCGATGGCGACTTGTCCGTGGAAGCCACGGCCCAGGATCGCAACGGCAATGCTGTGAGTGACTCGGCCAACGGCACCTTCGATGCCACCGCCGGTGATCTGACCGTCTCTGTCGACACCGTCGACAACACCGCGCAGACCGTGAACCTGTCCGGCACCACCACGGACGTGGCGCCAAATGGACAAATTGCGATTACCATCACCGACTCTGCTGGTAATGCCGTCAATGCCACCACCACCGTCGGCGCCGACGGTGCCTACAGCCTGACCGGCGTCGACATCTCCAGCCTGGTCGACGGCGACTTGTCCGTGGAAGCCACGACTCAGGACCGTAACGGTAACGCCGTCACTGACTCCGCCAACGGCTCCCTGGATGCCACCTCCGGTACTCTGACCGTGGCCATTGCCAATGTCGATAACGGTAACCAGACCGCCGATCTGTCCGGCTCGACCACGGACGTGGCACCAAACAGCCAGGTTAACGTGACCATCACCGACTCCGCCGGCAACGTCGTTAATACCACCGCCACGGTCGACGCTGACGGTTCCTACACCCTGACCGGCGTGGATATCGCTAGCCTGGTCGATGGCAGCCTGACCGTGGAAGCGTTAGCACAGGATCGCAACGGCAATGCCGTCACCGACTCGGCGACCGGCAGCTTTGATGCCACTGCTGGCGATCTCGCCGTGACCATTAGCAACGTCGATAATGATGCCCAGACCATCGATCTGTCGGGTACCACCACCGACGTGGCGCCAAACAGCCAGGTTAACGTGACCATCACCGATTCCGCTGGAAATCTCGTCAACACCACCACAACTGTCGGCGCCGACGGTGCCTACAGCCTGTCCGGCGTCGACATCTCCAGCCTGGTCGACGGCGACTTGTCCGTGGAAGCCACGACTCAGGACCGTAACGGTAACGCCGTCACTGACTCCGCCAACGGTTCCCTGGATGCCACCGCCGGTGATCTGACCGTGTCTCTCGACACCGTCGATAACACAGCGCAAACCGTTGACTTGTCCGGCACCACGACCGATGTGGCGCCGAATGAAGAAGTCAGCGTCACAATTACTGACTCTGCTGGCAATGTCGTCAACGCCACCACGACTGTCGGCGCCGATGGTTCCTACACCCTGACCGGTGTGGACATCTCCAGCCTGGTCGATGGCAACCTGACCGTGGAAGCGTCCGCGCAGGATCGTAACGGCAACGCTGTCTCCGACTCGGCGGCAGGCTCACTTGATGCGACTACCGGTGCTCTGACCGTCTCCATGGACACCGTCGATAACACCGCGCAAACCGTTGACCTG
Source organism: Marinobacter sp. RI1 (assembly GCF_041155085.1). Classification (NCBI taxonomy): domain Bacteria; kingdom Pseudomonadati; phylum Pseudomonadota; class Gammaproteobacteria; order Pseudomonadales; family Marinobacteraceae; genus Marinobacter; species Marinobacter sp. RI1. The sequence goes on along the minus strand of NZ_AP031605.1, from coordinate 1,082,399 downwards.
TCCGGCACCACCACCGACGTCGCCCCGAACAGCCAGGTTGAGGTGACCATCACCGACTCGACGGGTAGCACGGTCACTGCCACCGCCATCGTGGGCGCCGATGGCGCCTACAGCTTGAGCGGTATCGACATCTCGTCCCTCGTTGACGGCAACCTGACCGTGGAAGTGTCCGCGCAGGATCGTAATGGCAACGCCGTCACTGACTCCGCCAGCGTCTCCCTGGATGCCACCGCCGGTGATCTGACCGTGGCCATTGCCAATATCGATAACGGTACCAAGACCATCGACCTGTCGGGCACCAGCACGGACGTGGCCCCGAACAGCGAAGTTGAGGTGACCATCACCGATTCCGCTGGCAACGTCATGAACGCGACCGCCACGGTCGACGCCGATGGTTCATACACCCTGACCGGCGTGGATATTGCCAGCCTGGTCGATGGCAACCTGACCGTGGAAGCGTCCGCGCAGGATCGTAACGGTAACGCCGTCACTGACTCCGCCAGTGGTGCCCTGGATGCCACCGCTGGCGATCTCAATGTGGCCATTGCCACCATCGATAACGGTAACCAGACCGCCGATCTTTCCGGCTCGACCACGGACGTGGCGCCAAACAGCCAGGTTAACGTGACCATCACCGATTCCGCTGGCAACGTCGTGAACGCGACCGCCACCATCGGTGCGGATGGCTACTACACCCTGACCGGTGTGGACATCTCCAGCTTGGTCGATGGCAACCTGACGGTCGAAGCCACAGCTCAGGATCGTAACGGTAACGCCGTCACTGACTCCGCCAACGGTTCCCTGGATGCCACCGCCGGTGATCTGACCGTGTCTGTCGACACCGTCGATAACACAGCGCAAACCGTTGACTTGTCCGGCACCACGACCGATGTGGCGCCGAATGAAGAAGTCAGCGTCACAATTACTGACTCTGCTGGCAATGTCGTCAACGCCACCACGACTGTCGGTGCCGATGGTTCCTACAGCCTGACCGGCGTCGGCATCTCCAGCCTGGTCGATGGCGACTTGTCCGTGGAAGCCACGGCCCAGGACCGCAACGGCAATGCTGTGAGTGACTCGGCCAACGGCACCTTCGATGCCACCGCCGGTGATCTGACCGTCTCTGTCGACACCGTCGACAACACCGCGCAGACCGTGAACCTGTCCGGCACCACCACGGACGTGGCGCCAAATGGACAAATTGCGATTACCATCACCGACTCTGCTGGTAATGCCGTCAATGCCACCACCACCGTCGACGCCGATGGTTCCTACACCTTGACAGGCATGGACATCTCCAGCCTGGTCGACGGCGACTTGTCCGTGGAAGCCACCGCCCAGGATCGCAACGGCAATGCTGTGAGTGACTCGGCCAACGGAACCTTCGATGCCACCGCCGGTGATCTGACCGTCTCTGTCGACACCGTCGACAACACCGCGCAGACCGTGAACCTGTCCGGCACCACCACGGACGTGGCGCCAAATGGACAAATTGCGATTACCATCACCGACTCTGCTGGTAATGCCGTCAATGCCACCACCACCGTCGGCGCCGATGGTTCCTACACCTTGACAGGCATGGACATCTCCAGCCTGGTCGACGGCAACCTGACGGTCGAAGCCACAGCTCAGGATCGTAACGGCAACGCCGTCACTGACTCCGCCAACGGCTCCCTGGATGCCACCGCCGGTGATCTGACCGTCTCTGTCGACACCATCGACAACACGGCGCAAACCGTGAACTTGTCCGGTACTACCACTGACGTGGCGCCGAATGAGCAAGTTGCGATTACCATTACCGACTCTGCTGGTAATGCCGTCAATGCCACCACCACCGTCGACGCTGACGGTGCCTACACCTTGACAGGCATGGACATCTCCAGCCTGGTCGACGGCGACCTGACCGTGGAAGCGTCCGCGCAGGATCGCAACGGCAATGCCATCACCGACTCGGCAACCGGCACCTTCGATGCCACCACCGGTGATCTAACGGTGGCCATTGCCAATGTCGATAACGGTAACCAGACCATCGATCTGTCCGGCTCGACCACGGATGTGGCCCCGAACAGCGAAGTTGAGGTGACCATCACCGATTCCGCTGGCAACGTCGTGAACGCGACCGCCACCATCGGTGCGGATGGTTCCTACACCCTGACCGGCGTAGACATTTCCAGCCTGGTCGACGGCGACTTGTCCGTGGAAGCCACGGCCCAGGATCGCAACGGCAATGCTGTGAGTGACTCGGCCAACGGCACCTTCGATGCCACCGCCGGTGATCTGACCGTCTCTGTCGACACCGTCGACAACACCGCGCAGACCGTGAACCTGTCCGGCACCACCACGGACGTGGCGCCGAATGAGCAAGTCAGCATCACCATCACCGATTCCGCAGGCAATGTTGTCAACGCCACCGCCACTGTGGGAACTGATGGCTCCTACACTCTGACTGACGTGGACATTTCCAGCCTGATCGACGGCAACCTGACGGTCGAAGCCACAGCTCAGGATCGTAACGGTAACGCCGTCACTGACTCCGCCAACGGTTCCCTGGATGCCACCGCCGGTGATCTGACCGTGTCTGTCGACACCATCGACAACACGGCGCAAACCGTGAACTTGTCCGGTACTACCACTGACGTGGCGCCGAATGAGCAAGTTGCGATTACCATTACCGACTCTGCTGGTAATGCCGTCAATGCCACCACCACCGTCGACGCTGACGGTGCCTACACCTTGACAGGCATGGACATCTCCAGCCTGGTCGACGGCGACCTGACCGTGGATGCGTCCGCGCAGGATCGCAACGGCAATGCCATCACCGACTCGGCAACCGGCACCTTCGATGCCACCACCGGTGATCTAACGGTGGCCATTGCCAATGTCGATAACGGTAACCAGACCATCGATCTGTCCGGCTCGACCACGGATGTGGCCCCGAACAGCGAAGTTGAGGTGACCATCACCGATTCCGCTGGCAACGTCGTGAACGCGACCGCCACCATCGGTGCGGATGGCTCCTACACCCTGACCGGCGTGGATATCGCCAGCCTGGTCGATGGCAACCTGACGATCGAAGCCACAGCTCAGGATCGTAACGGCAACGCCGTCACTGACTCCGCCAACGGCTCCCTGGATGCCACCGCCGGTATTCTGACCGTGGCCATTGCCAATGTCGATAACGGTAACCAGACCGCCGATCTGTCCGGCTCGACCACGGACGTGGCACCAAACAGCCAGGTTAACGTGACCATCACCGATTCCGCTGGCAATCTCGTCAACGCCACCACGACTGTCGGTGCCGATGGTGCCTACACCCTGACCGGCGTAGACATTTCCAGCCTGGTCGACGGCAACCTGACGGTCGAAGCCACAGCTCAGGATCGTAACGGCAACCCTGTCTCCGACTCGGCCACTGGCAGCTTCGATGCCACCGCCGGTGCATTGAGTGTCTCTGTCGACACGATCGACAACACAACGCAGACCGTGAACCTGTCCGGCACCACCATGGACGTGGCGCCGAATGAAGAAGTCAGCGTCACCATCACCGATTCCGCGGGTAACACGGTCACTGCCACCGCCATCGTGGGCGCCGATGGCTCCTATGCCCTGAATGGTGTGGACATCTCCAGCCTGATCGACGGTGACTTGTCCGCGGAAGCCACGGCCCAGGATCGCAATGGCAATCCTGTGAGTGACTCGGCCAACGGCACCTTCGATGCCACCGCCGGTGCCCTGACCGTCTCTGTCGACACCGTCGATAACACGGCGCAAACCGTTGACCTGTCCGGCACCACCACCGACGTGACGCCAAATGGACAAATTGCGATTACCATCACCGACTCTGCTGGTAATGCCGTCAATGCCACCACCACCGTCGACGCCGACGGTGCCTACACCCTGACCGGCGTAGACATCTCCAGCCTGGTCGATGGCAACCTGACGGTCGAAGCCACAGCTCAGGATCGTAACGGTAACGCCGTCACTGACTCCGCCAACGGTTCCCTGGATGCCACCGCCGGTGATCTGACCGTGTCTCTCGACACCGTCGATAACACCGCGCAAACCGTTGACTTGTCCGGCACCACGACCGATGTGGCGCCGAATGAAGAAGTCAGCGTCACAATTACTGACTCTGCTGGCAATGTCGTCAACGCCACCACGACTGTCGGTGCCGATGGTGCCTACACCCTGACCGGCGTAGACATTTCCAGCCTGGTCGATGGCGACCTGACCGTGGAAGCGTCCACGCAGGATCGTAATGGCAACGCCGTGAGTGATTCGGCCAACGGTTCCCTGGATGCCACCGCCGGTGCCTTGACCGTCTCTGTCGACACCGTCGATAACACGGCGCAAACCGTTGACCTGTCCGGCACCACCACCGACGTCGCCCCGAACAGCCAGATTGAGGTGACCATCACCGACTCCGCCGGCATTGTGGTCAACGCCACCGCCATCGTGGGCGCCGATGGCTCCTACACCCTGACCGGCGTCGACATCTCCAGCCTGGTCGATGGCGACTTGTCCGTGGAAGCCACGGCCCAGGATCGCAACGGCAATGCTGTGAGTGACTCGGCCAACGGCACCTTCGATGCCACCGCCGGTGATCTGACCGTCTCTGTCGACACCGTCGACAACACCGCGCAGACCGTGAACCTGTCCGGCACCACCACGGACGTGGCGCCAAATGGACAAATTGCGATTACCATCACCGACTCTGCTGGTAATGCCGTCAATGCCACCACCACCGTCGGCGCCGATGGTGCCTACACCCTGACCGGTGTGGACATCTCCGGCCTGGTCGATGGCGACCTGACCGTGGAAGCGTCCACGCAGGATCGTAATGGCAACGCCGTGAGTGATTCGGCCAACGGCTCCCTGGATACCACCGCCGGTGCCTTGAGTGTTTCTGTCGACACGATCGACAACACAACGCAAACCGTGAACCTGTCCGGTACCACCACGGACGTGGCACCAAACAGCCAGGTTAACCTGACCATCACCGATTCCGCTGGCAACGTCGTTAATACCACCGCTACTGTCGACGCCGATGGTGCCTACATCCTGACCGGCGTGGACATCTCCAGCCTGGTCGATGGCAGCCTGACCGTGGAAGCGTCCGCTCAGGATCGCAACGGCAATGCTGTCTCCGACTCGGCCACTGGCAGCTTCGATGCCACCGCCGGTGCCTTGAGTGTCTCTGTCGACACGATCGACAACACAACGCAAACCGTGAACCTGTCCGGCACCACCATGGACGTGGCGCCGAATGAAGAAGTCAGCGTCACCATCACCGATTCCGCGGGTAACACGGTCACTGCCACCGCCATCGTGGGCGCCGATGGTGCCTACAGCTTGAGCGGTATCGACATCTCCAGCCTGGTCGACGGCGACCTGACCGTGGAAGCGTCCGCGCAGGATCGCAACGGCAATGCCATCACCGACTCGGCAACCGGCACCTTCGATGCCACCACCGGTGATCTAACGGTGGCCATTGCCAATGTCGATAACGGTAACCAGACCATCGATCTGTCCGGCTCGACCACGGACGTGGCGCCGAATGAACAGGTCGACATTGCCATCACCGATTCCGCAGGCAATGTTGTCAACGCCACCGCCACTGTGGGAACTGATGGCTCCTACACTCTGACTGACGTGGACATTTCCAGCCTGATCGACGGCAACCTGACGGTCGAAGCCACAGCTCAGGATCGTAACGGTAACGCCGTCACTGACTCCGCCAACGGTTCCCTGGATGCCACCGCCGGTGATCTGACCGTGTCTCTCGACACCGTCGATAACACAGCGCAAACCGTTGACTTGTCCGGCACCACGACCGATGTGGTGCCGAATGAAGAAGTCAGCGTCACAATTACTGACTCTGCTGGCAATGTCGTCAACGCCACCACGACTGTCGGTGCCGACGGTGCTTACACCCTGACCGGTGTGGACATCTCCAGCCTGGTCGACGGCGACTTGTCCGTGGAAGCCACGGCTCAGGACCGTAACGGCAACGCTGTCTCCGACTCGGCGGCAGGCTCACTTGATGCGACTACCGGTGATCTGACCGTGGCCATTGCCAATGTCGATAACGGTAACCAGACCATCGATCTGTCCGGCTCGACCACGGACGTGGCACCAAACAGCCAGGTTAACGTGACCATCACCGATTCCGCTGACAATCTCGTCAACACCACCACGACTGTCGGTGCCGATGGTGCCTACACCCTGACCGGCGTAGACATTTCCAGCCTGGTCGATGGCGACTTGTCCGTGGAAGCCACGGCCCAGGATCGCAACGGCAATGCTGTGAGTGACTCGGCCAACGGCACCTTCGATGCCACCGCCGGTGATCTGACCGTCTCTGTCGACACCGTCGACAACACCGCGCAGACCGTGAACCTGTCCGGCACCACCACGGACGTGGCGCCAAATGGACAAATTGCGATTACCATCACCGACTCTGCTGGTAATGCCGTCAATGCCACCACCACCGTCGACGCCGATGGTTCCTACACCCTGACCGGCGTGGACATCGCTAGCCTGGTCGATGGCAACCTGACCGTGGAAGCGTCCGCGCAGGATCGTAACGGCAATGCTGTCACTGACTCGGCAACCGGCACCTTCGATGCCACCACCGGTGATCTAACGGTGGCCATTGCCAATGTCGATAACGGTACCCTGACCATCGATCTGTCCGGCTCGACCACGGATGTGGCACCAAACAGCCAGGTTAACGTGGCCATCACCGATTCCGCTGGCAACGTCGTTAATACCACCGCTACTGTCGACGCCGACGGTGCCTACACCCTGACCGGCGTGGATATTGCCAGCCTGGTCGATGGCAACCTGACGGTCGAAGCCACGGCCCAGGATCGCAACGGCAATGCTGTGAGTGACTCGGCCAACGGCACCTTCGATGCCACCGCCGGTGATCTGACCGTCTCTGTCGACACCATCGACAACACGGCGCAAACCGTGAACTTGTCCGGTACTACCACGGACGTGGCACCAAACAGCCAGGTTGATGTGACCATCACCGACGCCGATGGCCATGTCGTTAATACCACCGCCACCGTGGGCGCCGATGGCTCCTACACCCTGGCTGGCGTGGACATTTCCAGCCTGGTCGACGGCAATCTGACGGTCGAAGCCACGGCTCAGGATCGCAACGGCAATGCCGTCAATGACTCAACCACTAGCATCCTTGATGCGACTGCCGGCGACCTGACGGTATCTCTCGACATCGTTAATAACGCGACGCAAACGGTTAACTTGTCCGGTACCACCAACGACGTGGTCCCGAATGAACAGGTCGACATCGCCGTCACCGATGCCGCTGGCAACGTCGTTAATACCACCGCCACCGTGGGTGCCGATGGCTCCTACACTCTGACTGACGTGGACATCTCCAGTCTGGTCGACGGTGCTTTGACCGTCGAAGCGTCCGCCCAGGACCGCAACGGCAACGCCGTGGCTGATTCGACCAACGGCTCCCTGGATGCCACCGCCGGTGATCTCACCGTGGCCATTGCCAACATCGATAACGGTAACCAGACCATTGATCTGTCGGGTACCACGGCGGACGTTGCGCCAAACGAACAGGTCAACATCACGATTACGGATTCCGCCGGCAACGTGGTAAATACCACCGCGACGGTAGGGGCAGACGGTTCGTATACACTGAATGATCTGGATATCAGCAGCCTTGAAAACGGTCAGATTTCTGTCAGTGCCAATGCGATTGATCGCAACGGTCAGTCGGTATCGGATTCTGACATCGATCTGCTAGACAAGAACCTTGCACCAGAAGCACAGGCAGATAGCTTCGGTGATGGAACGGTTCCGGGGCTGCTCGGGGAGTACTATGCTTACGCTCAGGGTAGTGACGGAGGCAACCTCTCCAATGTTGCCCAGGTCAAAGCCTTCATTGTCGCCAATGAGGCCGATGCCACCTTTATCGGTAGCAATATCGACTATGGCTCTGTGAGCGGAAATCTTGGCGGCAACGGTAAAGTTCAGTCGTTCCTCAAAGACGATGCCGGCTCGCTAAGCACAGATCCCGAAAACAGTTCAGATGCCATCGTGAAGCTCACCGGCAATCTGGAACTGCAGGCTGGAACCTACCAGTTCCGGGTGCGTGCAGATGATGGCTATCGAATTGAGGTTAATGGCCAGACGGTTGCCGAATACAATGGTAATCAGGGCGCGAACACCCGCACGGGCAGCGAGTTCACACTGACGGGAGATGGCCCTCATTCAGTGGAAATCGTTTACTGGGATCAGGGTGGCGCAGCGCAGTTGCGTATCGAGCTCCGGGAGCAAGATGGCGCCTACGAAATATTCGGCTCTCAGCATGCCAGCCATGGTAGCGAGAATCCGGCTTTGGTAGTAAACGAAAACCAGACCCTCGAAATTGATCCAGCCGTCCTGTTGGGCAACGATAGCGACAGTAATGGAGACATCCTGACGATCCAAAGTGTTCAGAGTGCCACCAACGGAACAGTCTCTATTAATGGCGACGGCAACATAGTATTCACCCCGGATGAACACTACTCCGGTAACGCCTCGTTCACTTACACCGCCAGTGATGGCCGTGGTGGTACCGATACCGCCACGGTCACTCTGGATGTGAAGCCTGTAGCTAGCGCACCAACCCTCAGTGTGCACGATGCCGTAAGTGCCCAGATCGGCGAAACAACGATTGCAACAGGCTCATCCGACACCGTTGTTGACCCTGATGCTTTCAATTCAGGTGATGGCATTTCAAGGGAAGCTCTGGAGAGCGAATTGAATGTCGCCCAGAACTACCTGAACAACCGGTTTGATCCCTCAGGAACGGGTGTCAATGATTCCGGAACCGTTAACATCCAGGATGGCAAACTGACAGAGTCCAGCTACAAGCTTGCTGCCGGCACCGAAATCAGCTGGGACTACACGTTTATTAACGGCGAAGACACCAGTTCAGAAGTGTCTCAAGGGTACAATGATATCGTTGCGTTGGTGGTGACCTCCCCATCAGGGGTGCGGGAAACCATCCTGGTTGACTCCTCCGAAAACAAATATCCGGACCAGAGTGCAACCGGCAGTCAGAGCTTCACGGCAAGCGAAAGCGGGCAGTACCAGTTCCAGTGGCTGGTCTTGAATGGACGAGATCAGAATAAGGATTCGTCTCTGACACTGAGTGCTCCGAGTTTCGCCCTCCCGAATGTAGCCGGCAGTTTTGGTGTACCCGTTGACCTGGCCATCAAAGCTGAATTGGCAGACCCGGACGGATCCGAAACCCTGTTGATCACTATTGCGGGTGTTCCGGCTGGAGGTGCGTTGTCTGCGGGAACGCTGAACGCGGATGGATCATGGAGCCTCGTCAGCGGCGACCTGGAAAACCTGCAACTACTGCCTCCGGCTGATTACAACGGTGACGTCCAGCTTACGATTACCGCAACAGCAACAGAATCCGCCAACGATGATTCCGCATCGGTTACGGATACCCTGTCGGTCACCATTACCCAAACAAACAATACCACTTCGGGTACAGAAGGGAATGACACACTGCAGGGGGCGGCGTCCGACGACCTTATGCGGGGTTACACTGGCAACGATTCGCTATCTGGTGGCGATGGGAACGATTATCTATTTGGCGGCGCCGGCAATGATACCCTGATCGGTGGTACGGGCAGCGATGTACTCACTGGAGGCATGGGTGCCGATGTCTTCCAGTGGGAGCTGGGGGACGCCTCCGATGCTGACCCGACTCAAGACGTCATTACCGATTTCGCACTGGATAATCAGGGATATACAGGAGCTGGAGACGGCGATCAGTTGAATTTTACCGACTTACTTCATGACGCAGACGCAGCGTCTATAAGCAATTATTTGATGGCCCAGGAAGAGGACGGCGACACGGTCATCTACGTAAATACCGGAGGCACTCTCGATAACAACACAGACAACGCAAACCAATCCATTGTTCTGAGTGGAGTCAGCATGGACGGGCAGTCGTCCGAGCAGTTTATTGATAGCCTGCTGGCAAGCAACCAGATCAAAATCGAGTAAGCGGAAACCACCGCGCCGGTGCCAATGCACCGGCGCGGACTTGTCAGGCCGTTCTACAAAGGATCACCAGGCGATCCTCTGCCCGGAGATCCAGATACTGGCTCCGGGGCAGGTTTAGCTGCAAATGCCGCCCGCGTTCATCCGCTTCGTCCCGAAAAACGCCCAGGGCAATTTCACCGCGCTCCGCCACAATCTTTTCTAACACCTGGAAATCCGCGCTGGCCGGCAACGGGTAGTCGTGGGGGTTCCGGAACTGGATTTCTGCCCCACCCTCCGTGAACAATTCATCCAGCACCACCCGCAGTTCTCGCCGCAGGGCCACCTGAGCCAGCACATGGCTGAGAATCATCGGGCTGATCAGCATTTCGCTTTTGTGGCCATACAACAGATGTCGGTTATCCGGATCACTCAGTTCCATGATGACCTGCGGGCGCTTGGGGGCGGCCGACAGAACATCTTCCAACTGTAGGTACCCCACCATGGCACGGGCATCAGCTTCCTCACCGGAACCGATTCGGTCACTGCTGAGCAGCATCACGGTATCATAGCCAGCCGGGTCAAGGCGTCTCAGTTCCTCTTCCACCATGTAGTCGGCTTCCAGCAATCGGCCATTTATCTTCGCCAGATCAACGCCATAACGCTGCATTTCCCGGTTCCGGACATCCAGCGGAATCGCCGACACCAGGTCCAGTTCAAAAGCCCGGTGACCATAGCTGGCAAACTCGGCTGCGAGAGTCGGCACCCTGCGGTTCCAGCCCAGCACCAGCACCCGGTGAACACCCGAAACCGGCTCTGTCCGGGCCTGGTTGTGTTTTCGCTCCAATATCGGCAATGCTGCCGCCTTTGGTACGGCCGCTGTATGCTCATAATCCCGTGCCAGCAGTACTACCCGGTCTTCATTACGGATGACTGTGCTGGAATCTGCCAACAGGTTTACCTGCCAACCCCCGCTCGGATTGGGATGCAACAGCCCCAGAACGATGGCATTGGGCCGCTGGCTCGCCAGCTCTGCCAAGGTCAGGCCTTCAGCGGTTTCTCCCCCACGCACAAAAATCTCGTTGCCTTCACCGGCGGTCAGCAACTCGTTGTAGACCTCGGAAAGCTTCGGGTGGATGACGTTCTGAACCATCAACCTGCTGATGGTGGCATCACCGGCCACCACTTCCACGGCCCCGGGGTAGGCCCGCTCGATAACGGGCAGTTTACGCATGTCCTGAATTTCAGCCACCACAAAGGGCAGCCGGGCGTTGTAGTGCCTGGCCTGGGCGGCGATGGACAACAGCGCCTTCACGGTTTCAACATCGGAGGTTATCAGCGAGCCGCCCTCGTGCACCTGGCTGGGCACAATCACCGCCGCCGCATCCAGGCAGGCAACCCGATGCAACGCTTCCGGCTGAATGGCAGAGCCGCTGCGCAGAATCACTTCCCGGGCTCGCCGGCCAATACCAGGCTCCCTGATCAGTTCGTGCAAATGCTCGACACCGGCCTCTTCCGCCAAAAGAACCAGCCGCAGTTTCTGGGCATCATGCTTCTCCAGAAACCGGGCCATACGCCCAGACGAACCAAATAACTCCGCTACCAGCGGCGGCGTCTGGGCGGTCCAGCCCAGCACGACGATATGGTTCTTCAACGTCACCGGGGTGAGGCCACGCTCCAGATCTTCCATCTTGGCAATCAGCCAACGGGTGAGAATGGCCACCAGGGTACCCATGAACACCACGTAGCCCATTATCGTCAGCAGGGTGGAGACAATACGTTGCCAGGTGCCCACGTCATCTCCCAGGTAACCCGGATCGGTCAAGCGCAAAAACGCCCACCAGATGGCGTGCCCGGCACTTTCAAACTCGCCAGCCTGGGGCAACACCACCAGCAGACCGCCAATCAGCGATATCAGCGCAATAAAGCAACCGACCACCAGCAACTGAAAACCAGCCCCCTTGACCAGCTGGCGCTCCACGATGAACTTGATCCGATCAACAATTCGAAATGGCAGCATTCGATCCCTTATAGCGTCGTTCCCGCGGCAAACGGTTTGCCGGTTTCTGATTCTGTCGCCTAGGATAGTTCAAACAGTCCCGGAAGGTGACCCCTGACATGATGCGGCCTTCAGGCGTTCTTGTGTTGATCACTGGCGTGTAATGCCAACTGCCTGTTTTTTTAGGTCTGCCAGTCCATCTCTGACAACTCAGCCAGCGCCGCCTCCAGAGTCGGGTAGAAATAGCTCACGCCGGGCTCCGGTTTTACGCCGGCCCGGGCCAGGGTTCTCAATGGCTGGAACTGCAAATCAGCAAATACAAGGCGGGTACCGGTTTTCCGGCAACTGGCGATCAGTTTGTTCAGCGCCGCCAGGCCGCCAGCGTCGAGGATGGTCACTCCGTCCATGTACAACACCAGGCCCTTAGCCTGCTGGGACAAGTCTGCCAGCTCGCCGAAGATGCGGTCAGCGGCCGCAAAAAACAGCGGACCATTGATCTTGAACACCTGCCAACCCTCCGGCACTCCAACCTGCTGCACTCGTTTGTTGCCGGTAATGTCTGTCACCCTGGTCATTTGTGCCATTTCCCGCATGAACAGCACAGCGGCCAGTAACACCCCGGTGGTGATGGCAATTACCATATCCAGGGCCACGGTCAGGCCGAAGCAGGTCAGGAAAACCAGGATGTCGCTGCGGGGCGCGGTTCTCAGCAGGTGCACGGCTTTCGGCGCCTCACTCATGTTCCAGGCCACCATCACCAGCAACGCGGCCATGGCCGGCATGGGCAGATAGGCAAGGATGCCGGCCAGGGAGACCAGCGCCAGCAGCACCACCAGCGCATGAATCATCGCAGCCACCGGCGATTCAGCGCCGGCCCGGTAATTGGCAGCTGACCGGGCAATGGCGGCAGTGGCCGTGATACCACCAAAGAACGGCACCACGATGTTGCCGATGCCCTGCCCCATCAGCTCACTGTTGGCACTGTGGCGTTTGCCAGTCATGCCATCCAGCACCACGGCGCACAGCAGGGATTCGATGGCACCCAGCATGGCGATGGCAAAGGCCGCCGGAATCAGCTCCCGGAACAGATCCCAGGACAGGCCAAGGGATTGTCCATCCGCCCCGGCCTGCTGCCAGGGCCAGGCGAATTCCGGTAAAAACGGAGGTATGCCAGCGCCGGTGCTACCGTCAGGAAGCAGGTAACTGAAGCGTGAGCCGACGGTCTCAATAGCCGCACCACCGGAATTCAGCCACAAGGCCAGCAGACTACCGACAATCACCGCCGGCAGATGAGGCGGCACCGGGGTTTTCAGCCTTGGCCAGAGCAGCATCACCGCCAGGGTAACCACCGCCACCAGAGTGCTCAGCCCATCCAGTGCCGGCAGTTGCCGGCCCAGAACCGCCAGCTTGTCCCAGTAGTGCTCTGGCATAGCGTCAATGGAGAGCCCGAAGAAGTCCTTCACCTGCAAAGTGGCAATCACCACGGCAATGCCACCGGTGAACCCCAGGGTGACGGATTCGGGGATATACTCAATAAAGCGGCCCAGACGCATCACCGCCATAATCACCAGCAACACACCGGACATCAGCGTAGCCAGCAGCAATCCACCTAGGCCATAGCTCTGGGCAATGGGATAGAGAATCACCACAAACGCGGCAGTAGGGCCGGAAATGCTGTAGCGGCTGCCGCCAAACAGGGCAATCAGAAAACCGGCAATAATGGCGGTATACAAGCCATACTGGGGCGCAACCCCGGAGGCAATCGCCAGCGCCATCGCCAGCGGAATAGCAATGATGCCAACGGTGACGCCGGCCATCAGGTCCTTGAGAAAGCGCCCGCCATGGTAGGGTTCATCTACGCAGGCTTCGCGAACGGCGTGAGCGGTACGAAGAGAAAACAGATGGGCGCGATGGGGCATGAACAGACTCTCTCAGGCCAGGCATTTGGTTACATTATATGCTCATCGTCTGTACACTCAATGTTAATATGATTAACATGCCAGTCTGTAACTATCTTCGCTGAACCTGTTGAGAACCAGAAACACCATGGAAAACCGAACTGCCCGGCTGACCCTGTTGATTGACCCTGAAAAGAAGAAAGTTTTCGAGGCCCTTTGCAAGCAGGAGGACGTGACTCCCTCCCAGAAGGTGCGTCAGTTCATTCGTGAATATGTGGAAGAGCGGCTCGGGCCAGACTGGCGCGAGCACAGCGGCCAGAAAACCGACTGACTCCGGCAACGTACAATCGGATATGAAAGCTTACGCCACCCGCCTTGTCCTGACGCTTGTAACCGTTGCCGCCTTCACAGGATGCACAGTCATGCGCACAGAGAACCGGCCCGCGCCCGTCAGCCAGTACGATGCCGTGATCGTCGACGCCGACACCGGCGATATCCTCACGGTCGCAGAGCTGGCCCGGCAATTGGCAGACACCGATGTGGTGGTGACGGGGGAATACCACGGCCACCATGCCTCGCACCTGTTACAGGCCCGCCTTCAACAGGCGCTGTACCGGCACAACCCCCGGCAGATCCTGACCATGGAGCAGTTCAACCTGAACCACCAGGATGCCCTGGATGCCTACCTGGCCGGACAAACCGGCGAAACGGAAATGATCGAAGACGCGGGCGCCTGGGAGAACTACAAAGGCTCCTACCGGCCCCTGGTGGAATTTGCCCGTGAACACCAGTTGCCGGTTATCGCGGCCAACGCCCCGGCAGATATCGTGCGCTGTGTCGGCCGTGAGGGGATGGACTATCTGCAACGCCTTCCAGAAGCGCAACGCGCCGCCCTGCCCGAACAGGCCTTCCTGGATACCCCGGACTACCGTGACAAATTCGTCGACGCCATTGCCGGCAGCCACGGTGCGGAACAGACAGAACTGACCGGGCGCCTGCTAAGTACCTATCAGGCCCAGCTGTTGCGGGACAACACCATGGCCGATCGGATACTGACTGCACTGAATGAACATCCCGGACATCAGGTTTTGCACACTACAGGCACCTTCCACAGCGAACAGCGGCTCGGTACCGTTGCGGTCCTTGAGCAACGGGCACCAGAACTGAGCATTGCAGTGCTCTCACCGGTTGAATGGTCGCCCCCGGAACAGGCGATGCCGGTGGCAGAAAACCGCCACAAGGGTGACTACCTTTACTTTATTCTGCCCCTGCCTCCGGAATACCGGGACGCGGAACGCCAGCGCAGCGCCATGCAGAAACGCTTCAGCCGCCATTCAGACACCCGCTGCGAGTGATCAAAGTGGCGCGTAAGGCGCGCCTTCCCAGCAGCCCCGGTTCCCGTTAACCTGCGCAGTCATCAGGACGTTTTCCGAACCGCAAGGAGTAAGCCATGAAAGTTGTCTCTGCCCTGATTATCGGCCTGTGCGCCATTGTTGCCGCTTCCCTGTTGAGCCAGGGCTTGATGGGGCTGCGCACGGCCGATCGCTACGTAACGGTCAAGGGCATGGCCGAACGGGAAGTGCAGGCAGACCTGGCGCTCTGGCCCATCCGCTTTGTTGCCACCGGTAGCACGCTGGACGAAGCACAGAACAAAGCCCGAAGCAGCCGGGAAGCCATCATGGCGTTCCTGAAACTGCAGGCCATTGACCAGTCTGCGGTTGAACTCCAGCGCCTGGATGTAACCGACACCCGTGCCAATCCCTACGCCGGCAATAACAACGAGCAACAGTACATCATCAACCAGACCCTGATGGTGCGCAGTACCGATATCGAGCGCATCCGGCAGGCGGCCCAGAACGTCAGCGAGCTGGTGGATTCCGGCGTAGTGTTGTCCTCGGACTACGGCCCGAGCGGCCCCACTTACCTGTTCAACGGCCTGAACGATATCAAACCGGCCATGATCGCCGAGGCCACAGCAGCGGCCCGTGAATCCGCCCAACAGTTCGCTCGGGATGCCGAGGCCAAACTCGGCAGCCTGCGCCGGGCCAATCAGGGTGTGTTCCAGATTCTGGCAAGGGATCAGGCACCAGGCGTGTCGGAGCAACAACAGCCGGTGAAAACCGTGCGGGTGGTCTCCACCTTCGATTACTACCTGGAGTAACCGAAAACAGGTGCCTACTGGGTGGCCACCATTTCGTCGGTCACCTGATAGTCGCCGGCCAGCCAGCGCAGGATCTCGTGAGCCGCGGGGTGATCAAACGCGTCGTAGGTGTGAATCAATGCCTGCTTTTTCTCATCGCTGATTCGTGCCAGCCCGGTGTCCTGCAGGGTCAGCAAATCCCTGTGCAACTGCCCCGCAAGCTCCAACCCCAGCACTTCCCGCGCTGCATGCAAAAACGCCTGGCCATACTGGTAGTCCGGCCCCTGGCGGTAGCATTCCGCCAGTGTGATCGCCGGGATCGTGGTCAGCACCGGCTGCAGTGCCGGATTGATGGCGTGGCCGGACAGGTAGGCGGCATTCCCGGCAGGGCGGCCGGTAAAGCTACGAAGATGCAGATGCCGGGACATGCGATCGCCATCATTCACCGGGTAATTATCCCAGAGCAGTGGCTTGCGCCCCAGCAACTTGCTGACACGTTTGAGATGGCCCGGAGAAACTTCACGGGAACAGACCTCTTCCCCGGTCCAGAAAACTCTCACTTCACGGTCCAGCTCCGCCCCCAGAGTTTCCAGATAGTCCGCCGGCCGCTGCCCGAAGACCCGGTCCAGCACCGGGTCATCGGAGTAGTAGGTGGGGCATACGCTAAGTTTGCCGGCACTGGTATTGGCTTTTACCCAGTCCATGATCTGAGCCTGGGTGCGGGCCAGGTCCGGAGTGTCCGGGTGCATATCATCAAACAGGATAGCCAGCTCCTGGATACCTAGGCGATCCAGCATTGTCAGTTTCTTCGCCAGGGCCTCCCGGGCCGCCTCATCGAAGTTATTGAAGATTTCGAACGGGCTCAGCCCGACACCAAACCGCACACCTTCACGCCGGCAGAATCTGGCAAAGTCCGCCAGTGCCTCAGCCTGCTCCGGAGGGTGCGGTTCCTGCCAGCGACGACGCAGGTAAGGGTCGGCCTTGGGGGCGTACAGATAGAAGCCGTAACCATGGGCAAGCAGGGCATTGACCAGTTGGCGCCGTTCGGACCAGGTCCACAGAGGCCCGTAAAATCCTTCAATAATTCCCAGTTCCACCGTCATAAACCTGTCGCTCCCTGTCTGCCACCCAAGCGAATACTATACCGGACCAGCTGCCTTGATGACGGGATCGTCAGATCTCAGCAAGCATACCGTATGATTAGATCCTAGCCGCTACTGTCACAACCTGCCTAGAATAAACGATCCGGTAATATGTTGAGTTTTCAGGAGCACAACTTTCATGCCCAATGGTCAAGACCGACTGCCCGCACTGGACGCGCTTCGAGGCATAGCGGCCCTGGGTGTGGTGCTGTTCCACTACCTCCCCTACTACGACAAACTCTACGGCCACAGTTTCAGCACGCCGGACACCCTCGGTTTCGGGCGCTACGGGGTTCACCTGTTTTTCATCCTCAGCGGCTTTGTCATCTTCATGACCCTGGAGCGCACACGCAGCGCCAGTTGGTTCGGACTGGCCCGGGCCTTCCGCCTGCTGCCGGCACTCTGGGCCGGCATTGTATTGACCTGGATTGCCGTTCAACTGATGGGGCCAGCTGACCGCATGGTGAGCCCGGGCTCGGCGCTACTGAACATCACCCTGCTGCACGAATACCTGGGCCACCCCCATGTCGATGGCGCCTACTGGAGCCTGGTGATTGAAGCCACGTTCTACGTCTGGATTGCCTTGCTGTTCTACGGGCTGGGAAGCTGGCAGCGCATGCAGCCAATGCTCTGGACCTGGACTCTGGCCAGCTATGCGGCAGTGATCTGGTGGAAAGCCATTCCCGATGGGCTGGAGTTCCTGATCAAGGACCTGTTGTTTACCCGCTACGCGCCCCTGTTCATCAGCGGCATGCTGATCTACCGCTGGCACCGCCACAATCGTTTGCCGGTCGCGGATCTTGCGCTATTGACACTAACCATCAGCCACTGCCTGCTCGCTTACAAGGCACCGTTCAACCTCTTTGTGCTCGGCTGTTATGGCGTTTTCGGGCTGGCCGTAGCCGGCTATCTCAACGTTCTGGCACGGCCGGGAATGCTCTGGCTGGGCAGCATTTCATACACCCTGTACCTGGTGCACCAGAACATTGGTTATGGCGTGATTGATCTGGCTTACAAATCCGGTCTACCCGGCCAACTTGGTGTGATGATGGCCCTGGCCGTCGCGATTGGTCTGGCGGCAGCCCTGCATTACGGTATCGAAAAACCCGCTCTGCGCTGGTTCCGGCAGTGGCGCAAACGTGCCGTACCGGATACTGGTCTGACGTTGATCAACGCCCCGGTACCGAAAAAAGCGGAAAATCTTGACTAGACTGAACACAACAAAAAACCTGAAACCCATTGCCTGACAAGAGTAAGACGCCATGGAAATCAAAACCTTCGCAGACCTGATTGACTGGACACGCCAGCTCCACGCCCACCTTGCCCGGTGCCTGCACGAATCCGCCCAGAAAAATCAGAACGAACGCGCCAGCGCCTTGCTCGATTACATCAGTTCCCACGAGGCACTGCTGGAAAAGGCTGTTGCCGAGTACGAGAAACAGGCCGATCCGAAAGCCATGACCACCCGCCTGTACGATTATGGCGTGCATAAACCCATCGAGAAGAACCGCACCTGCGATACCCGCTATAACGATCTGGACTTTGACGGTATCGCCCGGGAGATCTTTGATTTCCACGACCAGGTGATGGACCTGTACGACTCCCTGATCGGCAAAGCCGAGATTCCCGAGGCCAAATCCCTGCTGGAGGATCTGAAATCCCTGGAGGAGCACGAGGCCATGCTCCTGGCCAGCCAGATCGGTCGAATGAACGACATCTAACGTTAGACCAATGTCGTAGTCCGGCAATTTTTTGCTGCAGCCCACCCGCCATAGTTGCTAATCTGAACTACACTCTTGAGTTCCGGACCCCACGAGGGGCCGGGCTCTACTACAACAATGACAAGAGGTTAGAAGAGCAATGAAGATCCGTTCTGTTCTTTCCGCGGCTGTGCTGGCTGTGGCAACTACCTTTGCCGCCACCCAGGCGCTTGCCCAAGACAAGTTCACCCTGCGACTGGCAGAAACCTGGGGCCCGAACTTCCCCATTTTTGGTGACACCACCAAACGCTTCGCCGAAACCGTTAACAAGATGTCTGATGGCCGACTGACCGTCCGCATCGACTCAGCCAACAAGCACAAGGCCCCGCTGGGCGTATTCGACATGGTCAAGGCCGGTCAGTACGACATGGGCCACTCTGCCTCCTATTACTGGAAGGGCAAGGTGCCGGAAACCCTGTTCTTCACCAGCATGCCATTTGGCATGAATGCCATGGAACAGTATGCGTGGTTCTACCACGGTGGCGGTATGGAGCTGATGCAGGAAGTGTATGAGCCCCACAACATGCTGTCGTTCCCTGGCGGCAACACCGGCGTACAGATGGGCGGCTGGTTCCGCAAGGAAATCAAATCCCTGGATGACCTCAAGGGTCTGAAAATGCGTATTCCCGGCTTTGCCGGCGAAGTCTTCGCAGAAGTGGGTGTTAACCCCACTAACATCGCCCCGGGCGAGCTCTACACCGCTCTGGAGCGCAATACGATTGATGCCGTTGAGTGGGTAGGCCCGGCGCTGGATCTGCGTCTTGGTTTCCAGCAGATTGCTGACTACTACTACACCGGCTGGCACGAACCGGCAACCGAGCTGCAGTTCCTGATCAACAAGCGCGTCTGGGATCGCCTGCCGGCAGACCTTCAGGAAATCATGCGGGTAGCCATGCGTACCGCTTCCTATGACATGCTGGTTCACTCCCAGCACGCCAACGCCGAAGCCTGGGCGAACATCAAGGAAGAGTATCCGAACGTGCAGATCAAGCGTTTCCCGGATGACATTTTCCAGGCCATGTACGAGGCCAACGAGAAGCTGTTGAAAGAGGCCGCGGCAGAAAGTGAGATGGCTGCGAAGATCATTGAATCCCAGCACAATTATCTGGAGCAGAGCCGCGCTTACACCGACATTTCGGAGCGGGCTTACCTCAACACCATGGCCGAAGTCGAGTAAACTATTCGTTTATGACGAATCAGAGCCGGGATCGCTCTTCCAAGTGATCCCGGCTTTTTCATTTCCAACATTCAGAAATTCCGCGATGCGGAGGAAGAAGTTCGATGCGCTGGATTATCCGACTGGACGAGAGCCTGGCCTGGCTCTCCAAACTTTGCGGCTGGATCGCCTGTGTGGCCATGATCCTGATGGCTGCCAACGTCTTCTATGACGTCGTCGCACGCTATGCTTTCAACGATGTGTCCATCGCCATGCAGGAAATGGAATGGCACCTTTATTCAGTCGTCTTCCTGCTTGGCATTCCCTATGCCCTGCGCACTGATGGTCATGTACGTGTGGACGTTTTCTATACCAACTGGAGCCAGAAGCGCAAAGCCTGGATTAACCTGATTGGCGCCGTTCTTTTTGTTATTCCGTTCGCCTACCTGATTGCCACCTATGGCTACAGCTACGCCATGGATGCCTACCAGATGGGCGAAGGCAGCGGCGACCCCGGCGGCTTACCGCACCGCTGGGTGATCAAATCCGTGATTCCTGTCAGCGCTTTCTTTATGGGAACGGCCGGTTTGAACATGGTGACCTACGCCATCCGTGTGATGGCCGGTGACAAGCGGTACGAAGGCGAGCACAGCGCAGGAGGTCTGGCATGATCGGTATGATTATGTTCGGCGTGGCGCTGGTCATGCTGATGTTCGGTTTCCCGGTAGCCTTCACCTTCGGCGGCGTCGCACTGTTTTTCGGTATCTACGCCGAAGGCATGGATCTGTTTGCCTTCATGCCCTTCCGGATCATGAGCGTGATGCAGAACACCGTGTTGATGGCAGTGCCTCTGTTCATCTTCATGGGTGTGGTACTGCAGCGCACCAGACTGGCTGAACAGTTGCTGACCTCCATGGGACGGCTGTTTGGCGGGTTGCCCGGCGGCCTTGCCATTTCCACCATTCTGGTCGGTGCTCTGCTGGCTGCCTCCACCGGCGTTGTCGGCGCCAGCGTGGTTGCCATGGGCCTGATTTCGCTTCCGGTCATGCTCGCGCACAAGTACGACAAGCGCCTGGCCACCGGTACCATCTGCGCCTCGGGCACCCTGGGCCAGATTGTGCCGCCATCGATCATCCTGATCATTCTGGGTGACGTCCTTGGCCTGCCCGTGGGTGATCTGTTCAAGGCTGCGGTCATGCCCGGCGTGGTACTGATTGGCCTGTACATCGTCTACATTCTGATCCTGACACGTTTCAAGCCGGAAACCGCACCGGCCATGCCGGCCCAGGATGAATCGGTCAGCCGGGGCAAGGAAATCCGGGATGCCCTGCTTGCGATTATTCCGCCACTGGCGTTGATCGTGATTGTGCTGGGCTCCATCTTCACCGGCATCGCCACTCCCACGGAATCCTCCGCACTGGGCGGTGTTGGTGCCGTGGTTCTCGCGATCATCTACCGCCAGTTCTCGTTCAAAATGGTCTGGGATGCCGCCAAAGACACCGTCAGCGTGACCGCCATGGTGTTCGCTATCCTGATCGGCGCGACCGCCTTCTCCATGGTCTTCAGCTATACCGGTGGCGATTATCTGCTGGAAGAGTGGCTGATGATGCTGCCCGGCGAACAATGGGGCTTCATTATCCTGGCCATGGTGGTCATTCTGGTGCTGGGCTTCTTCATCGATTTCGTGGAGATTTCCTTCATTATCGTGCCCATTCTGGCACCGGTGGCCGAGGCCATGGGCATCAACATGCTCTGGTTCGCCATCCTGATTGCCATGAACCTGCAAACCAGCTTCCTGACACCACCATTCGGGTTTTCGTTGTTCTACCTCAAAGGGGTGGCACCACCGGAAGTCCGAACCACGGATATCTACAAGGGTATTATTCCGTTCATTCTGATCCAGATCCTGGTGCTGGCGCTGATCGTCATCTTCCCGGAATGGTTCGGCATGAGCGCCACCTACTGACCCCGAATAACCCTGCAACCCTGGCGGAGCCGGCCAATCCCGGCTCCGCCCATCCACCCGCTCTGCCCCTCAGCCTTCAGTCCGCCGACCTGACAAAACCTGATCATTTTCTATACTGAGTCAAAAAGCCGCGACTCTCAGTTCAGTTTTCGGGATTGCACGGACCATAACGAATCAGAGGAGAGAGCATTCCATGGCACAGAGTACCGCTCATAAACCGGAGTTCCCGGACAAGGAAGAACACCGGGCCCACGTCCTCAGCCTGCCCCTGGAGCGCGGTCAATCCGATCGCGAACCCCACAGTTATGAACGCTGGCTGATCCATAAACTGATGCGTATGGCCGGCTCTCCCCCCATTCGTTTCCGGCTCTGGAACGGCGATGTCATAGAACCGGAAGCTCAGGAAGCCCGCTTCACCCTGCACCTGACCGACCACAAGGCTCTCTACTCCCTGGTGGCCAACCCCAATCTGGCCTTTGGTGACCTGTATGCCGCCGGTCGACTGGAAATCGACGGCGATCTTCCAGATCTGATGGAGAGCCTGTACCGGGCCGTCCATGCCGCTCGCCAGAAATGGCCACGCTGGCTGGATGCTCTGTGGCGCAACCACAACCCGCGTGCCACCGGCATCTCAGAGGCCAAGGAGAACATTCACCACCACTACGACCTGGGCAACGAGTTTTACCAACTGTGGCTGGATGAGGCCGAAATGCAGTACACCTGCGCCTATTACGAGCAGGCAGACAACACCCTGGAACAGGCGCAACTGGCAAAACTGGAACACGTCTGCCGCAAACTTCGACTGAAACCGGGGATGACCGTGGTCGAAGCCGGCTGCGGCTGGGGCGGACTGGCCCGATATATGGCCCGCAATTACGGGGTGAAGGTTCATTCCTACAATATCTCACGGGAACAGCTGGCCTACGCCCGAGCTGAAGCAGAGCGACAAGGCCTGGATAACCTGGTTACCTATGTCGAAGACGATTACCGCAATATTGAGGGCCAGTATGACGCGTTCGTTTCTATTGGCATGCTCGAACACGTGGGCAAGGACAATTACCCCGCACTGTCGGAACTGATCAAACGCTCCCTGAAGCCGAATGGGATTGCCTTGCTCCACAGCATCGGCCGCAACCGGCCCATGCTGATGAACGCCTGGATCGAGAAGCGGATTTTCCCCGGCGCCTATCCGCCCAGCATTGGCGAGTTCATGGAAATCTGCGAGCACAGCGATTTCTCGGTACTGGATGTGGAAAACCTGCGGCTGCATTACGCTCAGACCCTGACCCACTGGATGGACAATTTCATCGCCAACCAGGACCAGGTCACCGAGATGTACGACGAACATTTCACCCGGGCCTGGCGACTGTATCTGGCGGGTTCCATCGCCGCGTTCCGGGCCGGTTCTTTGCAGTTGTTCCAGGTGGTGTTCACCCACGGCGACAATAACCAGCTGCCCCAGAGCCGGCAGGAACTCTACACGTTTCCAGCCACGCCAGAGGGGGTCTGATGGAATACTACGACATCATTATCGTGGGGGCCGGCCCTGCCGGCTCAACCCTGGCCCGGGCTCTGGAGGACTCCGGCAAACGGGTACTGATCATCGACAAACAAGCCTTCCCCCGGGACAAGACCTGCGCCGGCTGGGTTACGCCGGCAGTGATGGCCAGCCTGGACATTGATCCGGGGAAGTATTCCGTCGGCCGGACACTGCAACCCATTCGCCGGTTCCGGATCGGCATGATGGGGCAAAGTGCGGTGGAGAACGACCACGGGGATATTGTCAGCTACGGTATTCGTCGCTGCGAATTCGACGACTACCTGCTGGACCGTGCCGAGTGTGAAAAGCAACTGGCAACGGCGGTAAAGTCCATCAACCGGAACAACGGCAACTGGGTGATCAACGATCAATGGCAGGCGCCGCTGCTGGTGGGTGCCGGGGGTCATTTCTGCCCGGTGGCACGGCTGTTGGGCGACGGCCCGGGCAAGCATGAAACCGTGGTGGCCGCCAAAGAAGTTGAGTTCAAGATGACGCCAGAGCAGGCCCGCGTCTGCGAAGCCCGCGGCGACACGCCAGAGCTCTGGTTCTGCCGGGATCTCAAGGGCTACGCCTGGGTTTTCCGGAAAGGCAGCTATCTGAACATCGGTCTGGGCCGTGAGGACAACCACCGGTTATCCGATCATCTGGAAGCCTTTGTCGAGGAAATGAAACAGTCGGGCCGCCTTCCTTCTGACCTGCCCGGCCGCTTCAAAGGTCACGCCTATCTGCTGTATGCCCATGCCAACCGACCACTGCTGGATGATGGCGTGTTGCTGATTGGCGATGCGGCCGGCCTGGCGTATACCCAGAGTGGCGAGGGCATTCGCCCCGCCATCGAATCGGCGCTGATGGCGTCCAAGGTTATCAAGGCCGCCACGGATTATTCCGCGCTCTCGCTGCAAAGCTATGGTGAACGGATTGCCGAACGCTTCGGAACCCGGGCCACGGACCAGGAGCCCGGCTTTGAGGTGCCGGACTGGCTGAAACAACCCATCGCCAGCACCTTGATGCGCTCCCACTGGTTTACCCGCAAGGTGGTCACGGAGAAGTGGTTCTTGCATCAGGAGGTGCCGCCACTGGAGGTCGCGGTTTAGGTACACCAAGGCCGGGCGCTGAGGCCCGGCCTTGGTTTCACGTCTGCACCGACCTGTGGCGCATGTAACGAGCGAGCTTAGAACTTCACGCGCATACCGGCCAGGAAGCCCATGTCGGCGTCGTCACCAGACGCATCTTCAAGGTCACTCTGGGCGATTTCGGCGAACACGCTGACATTCTTGGCTGCCGGGAACTTGTAAGTTACGTTGGCGTACCATTCGGTGATGTCGTCCGCGTCATCTTCTTCCTTATTGCCCATACCGAGTGCGACGTCGGTGGTGGCTGCAACGGCAAACACCGCCGCCAGGTTGTACTGGGTGGTTTCGAAGTCGTCTTCGTCGGTGGAGCTGTAATCAGCGGCCAGGTTCATGAAGCCGAAATCGTAGGAAGCGCTCACACCCCAGGTGTCCGTAGCTTCAGCCGCGCCAGCCGCTCGTGACTGCTGGTAAGCCGCTGCCAGTTCCAGACCTGCCAGTTCAGTAGCAACGAAGAGATCGTAGTATTCACCATCCTGATCCGCAGCATCCATCTCGTGAGAAGCGGCGATATAGACGTTTTCCAGCTCGATATCGACACGAATCGTATCGTCACCTGCTGTTTCTACGCCATCAAACCGGTCTTCATCAATGGTCTCGACTTCGTAGGCTTCTTCAATACCGAATTCGTCACCGGCGAAGTCCTGCTTACCGAAAGAGAAGGAGGTAACGCCGTACTTCAGGCCGACATAAGCCTCTTCCAGATTGCTGGCGTCCTGACTGCCTTCCGCCGCTTTTTTGTAACCCACATCCAGACGACCAAATGCAGTCAGGTCATTGCCCAGGTCGTAGGCTACGTAGTTTTTCAGCTCCATATCGTCGTACTCAACCTCGGCACGCTCATCAAAGCCAGTGGCCTGACGGAACTGAATCTGGAAGTCGCCGTTCAGTTTGTAGGTAAATCCATCTTTCTCGTAAACAGTCGCAGCATTCACAGAACCTGCGGCAACAGTAGACACAGCAACAGCCAGAAGAAGCTTCTTCATTTTCGGAACTCCACGTTCAGTTTGGTTTGGTGTTTATTGGTTGCTGGAATCAACCCAGCTGTCCCACTCTTTTCGAGTTTGTTCGTCAGCTTTCAGATACCAGTAGCGCAGCATCCTGCTGACCATTTCCTGATCCGGATCGACGTGCGAATCCAGCAACAACCCATCCTGGTTGGTTATCAGCCCCGGAGCAGCTACCGCAGCTTCGGCGCCGGAACGGTTGTAGGCCGCCAGCTCACGGGCATAGTCCCGCACCAGCTGAAAGCCCTCTTTCTCGAGCACATCGGCGGTAAACGCCACCTCACGGCCCTGACGATCAGTCAGCTTCCAGTTACCCTGTTGATTGAAAGCGTCCATTTGATTGCGCGACTCGATTTCCGGAGCGCTCAGGGCAAGTGCGGTATCAGCAGCCTCGAAACGGACAACGAAGGCATCGCTGCTTTCCAGCACCTCTTCACGGCCAATTTCGGTGGTGCACTCCACCACCAACTGCTGGGTACCGTCAGCAAGTGTCAGTGACTGGCCTGAGCTGGCGGTCTGTTCGCTTTCCTGAACAGCCTGCACGTTCACACAGGCCCCCAAAGTGAGCTGAACCTCTGCCAGAGCCGGCAACGGCATCAAGGCGGCAAGTAAACAGGTCGTCCAGGCAAGTCTCGTCACGCTTTATTTCCAATCGGTGGTTGGCAGCAATCTTGAGACGACACTATGGCGGGAATTTATTAACGGACTGTTAATAATATGTTTCGGTTATATGACACGATCCTGTGGACACTTTTTTGGCCCGGACACAAAAAAGCCCCGCCATGAAGACGGGGCTTTTTTATTCCGGAAACTGAATTAATCAGTCAGTTCGAGTTTCACACGGTAGATCGCCGTGGTGCCGCTGACTTCGTTGCCGGTGATGAGTAACGGCTCACCAGTAGGTGAGTCATCGGCGGCCACCACAGTGATGCTCTCCACGCCCAGATCCCCTGCGGTTTCGAGTACTGAAGCCGTGTCGACAGTGGTCCAGTCGTCACGGGTATTCAGGTAATCCACCTGAACCGGACTGGCAGGGTCCGTTACGTCGTAGACCAGAATACCGCCCATGCGCTCAAGGCCCAGAAAAGCAAAGGTTTTATTGCCGAACGTCGCCACAGTCACGGCTTCAGGTTCCGGACCTTTGGCGTCCGACCGGGAATCGAACGCCATGCCCTCGTCATGGGCGGAGTTGAAGTGGTCTGAGCAGGGAATAGAACGAGCCGTACCCAGACGACAGTCCTCACTGGCCAGGAACTGCTCGATCGCATCGCCGGAGTCCCATACCAGCTCACCGTCCTCATTCCAGATCGCCAGAGAACGCGCGCCGTAGGAGTACAGCGTGTCATACATCAGGAGGGTGCCGTCAGGATCCTCTGCACCCGACGCGTTGAACATGACGGGATCACCATTTTCCGCAACCCGGTAACCCTGTACCCAACTGATGTTGAGCCTTCCCAGCTGGTCGTCATCACGACAGGCATTGGCTGCCCCGGCTGTGGCACCGCAGTAGTCGAAGACGGATGGATTCAACAGCGCCCCTTCGGCCAGCGCGGTCAATTGAGGTGGCATGTCGTCACCAACCCGGCGGGCAAAACCATCCGGATGTACCAGGTGTTTCACCCGCAACTCTTCGACAAAACCCCTGGAACTATCGCCATTCCAGTAGTCGGCGTCATCTTCACCCCAGGCCCTGGCATCCCCCTCATTGGCCGTCACGATAAAGGTTTCACCATTTGCCTGGTAACTGTCGATGGCATCGGGATGATAGATACCCACCACACCCGGCCATCTCTGGATATTGATGACGCCGTCATCGTCTGAGGCATCAATACCCTGCCCCTCAACACCGTAATCCTTGAAGCCCAGAGGCAGAATACCGGTGACCGTTGCCGCGCCGACATCCAGCTTCGCCAGGGCGTTGTTTTCCTGCAAGGAGACCCAGGCAGTGCGGCTGTCGGCACTGACGGTGATATATTCCGGTTCCAGATCCTGGGCCACGGTGGCCCCCGGGCCGTATATGCGAACACCCGATGCCTTCAGGGCGCCTTCCTGGCTGTTGAAGGCCAGAAAATCGGCTGTTCGTACCGTGAGATTCTCCGGATTGGAAACATCAACTACACTGATCGAGCCTTCCGGATCGATCTGGTAATCATCGCTTGGCTCGCCTTCGTTTGCTGCCAGGACATATTGCCCATCCGGCGTAAAGGTAACCATATCCGGCTGCGCACCTACCTGGATACTGTCACGCAACTGCAGGTCTGCAGCTCCAAATACCGCGACATAACCGGGGGCAGTTTTCGGATTCGATTCAACAGCAACCGCAACGAGCCCGCTTGCCACAGCCACACTGTTAACCACCGCATCAGCGGCAATGTCAGCAACCGTCAGCGTGTCGATTTTCGCTGGATTGACCGGGTCGCTCATATCCAGCACATCCACAGCTCCGGACAAGGCATTAACCACAAACGCCCTGCGACTGGCAGGGTCAAACGCCGTGATTTCCGCGGCAGACTCATCAAACTGCCCGGTGCTGTATCGACCGGCGAATTCAAGCGTCAGGCCAGTGACCTGAGCTTCCGTTGCCAGGTCATCATCGTTGTCCGAGGAATTACAGCCGGAAACCAGCACGGCGCTCACAGCGAGAGCGAGCAATGACAGTTGGAATGGGTGCGATGTCTTGGGCACAGCGGGCTCCTTTGCTTATTTGATGATGAAAGAGCAAAGAAGGCTAGGCGACAGACGTGACGAACGCGGGAAAGGAAAGTGACAGGGCCGTGACGTTTCTGTGACAGCTCCCCGGCCCGATGCCGGGCCGGGGAATGTCGGAGCATCAGCCGGAACTTACTGGCCCAGGTAGCTCCGGTACATCCATACCGTTTTTTCCTGCTGAGAGATGTAGTCACTCATCAGTGCCACGGTACCTTCATCTTCTGCTTCACCGGCCAGGTTCAGCAGGCCGCGCTGCTTGGCGATAAGCTTGCCGAAACTCTCAACGATATTGCCTACGGCTTCTTTGCCATCAGACACGTCCTTGCGCTCCGGCACTTCGGATTTCTCGATGTAGGTGCTGTAGGCATGAGCCGGACGATGGCCCAGGGTGAGCACCCGCTCGGCAATTTCATCGATCTTGAGCAGCAGGTCGTCATAGAGTTCTTCAAACTTGGCGTGCAGCTCAAAGAAGTTCTCGCCCTTGATGTTCCAGTGATAACCACGCACGTTCATGTAGAAAATCTGGTAATTCGAGAGCAGTTCGTTAAGTGCATCTGCCAGCTTCTGGGTTTTGTCTGTGTCGAGACCTATAAAGTTCTTACCCATGTTGAACCTCCTGATTCGTTTTGGGGTTTTGTCTAACTGCCACTGTAAGACAGCTCAGTGTCAGAACGAAAGTTTGGTTATTCAATACCACTCATAGCAGAAACTTATACCAAAAAGCTAAAACTCATAGTCGAACCCTATCAAGAAAAATGTCACTTTCTATTTGGAAACAATTCTCGTTTGTCCTTAAATAGAGTCATAGGCATTTATCAAGCGGAGCTGATCCCATGAGTACCCTGAAACTGTTTGTTCACAATCACAGCTCGAAGGGCGACCAGTCGTTTCTGAAAACGATCACCTTCGCGATTACCCACTTTACTGTGGCGTTCACGGTGGCATATCTGCTGACCGGTGACATCCTGATCGGTAGCCTGATCGCGATGGTCGAACCGGCCATAAACACCGTTGCGTACTTCTTCCATGAAAAGATATGGGCACGGCATCAGCGGAATACAACCGCCAATGCCATGAATCTAGGGCAGAACACGCTTTAATGGCTTGCCCTCTGTCAAAGACGGAGGGTAAAGCTACACACCCGGCCCGCAATCCATGCACCCCTCACCGGGCGCGGGGCCTATCCGGAGTTTTTTGCTCAGGTCTTTCAACGCGGTTCGCACCCCTTCCTCAATCACCGGATGGTAAAACGGCATCTCCAGCATCTCGCTCACGGTCATTCGCTTTTGCACGCACCACGCCAGCAAATGGGCAATGTGCTCCGCGGCAGGTCCGAACATCTGGGCGCCCATGAACAGGCCACTGCCGTGCTCGCCGTACACTCGAAGCAGTCCCCGATTCTTGCCGATAACCTTGCTGCGTCCCTGATCCTCGAATGATACCTCACCAACCGCAAAACAGCCTTGGCAACGCTCATCCACCTGACGAATGTTCAACCCCACCGAGGCAATCTGGGGCTCAGTGAACACCACCGCCATGGGGGTTTTTCTGAAGCCAGTCCGGACTTCCGGCCAGGCCCCGGCATTGTCGCCGGCAATCCGGCCTTCGTCTGCCGCTTCGTGCAGCAGGGGGCGGTCGTTGTTCACGTCACCGGCAATAAAGATATGGCTGTCGCCGCAGCGCAGGGTGAAGGGGTCAAACACGGGCATACCGCGTTCATCCAGGTCGATGCCGGCATTCTGGATATCCAGGTGATCAATGTTGGGTCGCCGCCCGGTAGCTGCCAACAGATAATCAAAGGTTTGCTGATGCTCCTCACCGCCCTCGCTCCAGCTGATGCGAACACCTTCCTCGATGCGTTCAACCCGCCGGGTCTCCGCTTTTGGGCTGATGGCAAACTCTTCACGGAAGGTGTCCAGCGCATACTCCCTCACCTTCTCATCCTGAATACCGCCAATGCCGCCGCTGACGCCAAACATGCGGACCTTTACGCCCAGCCGGCTCAATGCCTGACCTAATTCGACCCCAATCACTCCCGGGCCGAACACCGCCACCGAAGACGGCAGATCCCGCCAGTCGAACACGTCATCGTTGACCACCAGTCGGTCTTTCGCTTCTTTCAGAATGCCCGGGATGTTGGGGCGGGAGCCGGTGGCAATAACAATCCGGCCCGCGGTGACCTCGGTATGATCACCCACGACAAGACGATGACTGTCAACAAATCGGGCATGCCCCATCAACCGGTGTTCCTGCGGCAGCGATTCCATGGACCGCACCACCGGTGCCACAAAGCGATCGCGCTCTTCACGCACTCGCGCCATCACAGCCGGACCATCAATGCGCACATCGCCCGGAAGCACACCGAACGCTTCCGCCTGCCTCACCTGATGGGCCCTTTCCGCGGCGGCAATCAGCAACTTGCTGGGCATGCACCCTACCCGGGCACAGGTGGTGCCGTATTGATCACCCTCAATCAACACAATCCTGTCCGTGGCCCTGCGGGCGCGCTGATAGGCGACCATTCCCGCCGTACCCGCACCGATAACCGCTACATCCACTTCTCGCTTGTCCATCCTGCCTCCTGGAGACTGACTGAAATTTCAGGTGGTTTGGGCTATTAAACTTAAGGAGCCTTTCGGTAAAGTATAGAAAGCTTATTATCCGCTGACAGGGGAATCACAGAAAAAATCCCTGTGGTTACTGGCTGCAGGCGCAACAACCCAAGCACAATTGCAAACACGCGGGAGAATGAATGTGCAGAATTACTGGCTGGAGTTTCTGACCGTTGCCCTGGTGCACCTTTTGGCGGTGGCCAGCCCCGGGCCGGATTTTGCAGTCATGCTGCGCCAGGCACTGACCCAGGCCCGGCGCAATGCCCTGCTGACCGCCATGGGCATTGGCATCGGCATTCTGCTGCATGTGGGCTATTCGCTGCTGGGTATCGGGCTGATCATCCAGCAATCGGTAATGCTGTTTACCGTGCTGAAAGTGATTGGGGCCGTGTATCTGCTCTATATCGCCTGGCACTGCCTGCGGGCCAAACCCGGAGCCATTCACGTGCAAGCGAACGGCGGGCAGGCCCAGACTGGCTGGGCGGCGTTCCGGCTCGGGTTTTTAACAAACGCCCTCAATCCCAAGGCCACCCTGTTTTTCGTGTCCCTGTTCTCCGTCATCATCAATCCAGGCACGCCGGTTCTGCTGCAGGCCGGATACGGCATCTATATGGCCCTGGCCACCGGCCTGTGGTTTGCCATGGTAGCGGTGTTCTTTACCCACCCCCGTGTCCGCCGGGGGTTCAACCGGTTCGGACACTGGCTCGACCGGACCATGGGGGGCATTCTGGTATTGCTGGCCGGGCAACTGCTGCTCTCTACAGTGAGCGGATCAGAGTCTCCGTCTGTTCCCAGCCCAGGCATGGATCGGTAATCGAGCACCCGTAGACCAGCTCTTTGCCGTCGTCCTGGCGGCCGAATTCCAGGAAGCTTTCCAGCATCAGGCCCTTGATGTGCCGATTGCCGTTACGCTTCTGCGCCATCACTTCCCGGGCGATGTCCACCTGCCGCTCGGCCTGCTTGCAGGCGTTATCATGGCTGCAGTCCACCATCACCGCCGTTGATACGCCGGCTTTTTCCAGCTCTGCCACCGCTTTGGCAATGCTCAGTTCATCGTAGTTGGTCACACCCCGGCCACCGCGCAGAACCAGATGAGTATCCGGATTGCCGGCGGTGGAAATCATCACCGGTGCGCCGCTATGGGAGATCCCCATGTGGTGGTGCGGATGCGAGGCCGACTTCATGGCGTGGCTGGCCACGGTAATGCCACCATCGGTGCCGTTCTTGAACCCGGTAGGCATGGGCAGGCCGCTGACCATTTCCCGATGAATCTGGGATTCGGTGGTACGGGCGCCGATCGCGGTCCAGCTTACCAGGTCCCCCAGGTAATCCATCATGAACGGGCTCAGGGCTTCGGTGGCGAGCGGCAGGCCGAGCTCGGACAACGCCAGCAACAACTTGCGAGAACGCTCCAGGCCCTGTTTCAGATCGCCCTGACCGGTGCGTTCCGGATCGTACAGAAGGCCTTTCCAGCCCACCGTGGTACGGGGTTTCTCCAGGTAGGCGCGCATGACAATCAGGAAACGGTCACTGACTTCGTCTGACAGTGCTTTCAGGCGGGTGGCGTAATCCAGGGCAGCCTGCTCGTCGTGAATGGAGCAGGGGCCCATCACGATCAGGGTGCGGTCGTCCTGACCGTGCAGCACGGCGCGGATCTGATCACGGTAACCGGCAATGGCCCGCACCTGTTGCTCATCGGCAGGAAACTGCTGGCGCAACTCGGCGGCGGTGGGCAGTCTCGCTTCCTGGCGGTGCTGGCAGGCGCTTGAAGCTTGCGCATCCAGTGTTTCAGATTTCAGCGGCATGTTCATGTCTGTGTTCCCGTTTCCCTGTGTCAGAATCAAAAAAGCCCCGGCTGGGCTACCAGTCGGGGCTTTTCGGAGTCCGGTGGCAGCCTGGGTTGCTTGCCGGGCTGCCTTCCTCGTTGTATTCGGTCGATGAAGATCTTATGGGCGGCCCGGGCTCTGGCTAAAATAAAAGCCATAACCAAACCACCAAAAATACACAGCAGAACTTGCGGCCTTCAGTTTTTCACCGAAAGCTTTCAGAACATTCAATTGACAGGCTGCGTGTAAGGTCTTCATGCTTTTCACTATATACCTACGGTTTTAACGATGGCAACCCGCAAAACGGATTATTTGATGCGGACGTAGCCGTGATGGCTCTGGAGGCCTGCATGCGAAACACCGAGCACCGCTCCGTTCTCTGGCTGATGACTGCCCTGTTTCTTGCGATGTTAACGGCTTCCACCGTCGTTTGGGCACAATCAGAAGCCAGGGTCTATGAGCTGAATAACCGAACGGCCGACGACATTGCGTTACAGATTCGCGAACTTTACCAGCAGTCGCCGGTTACGGTGACGGCACGTGGACAACAACTGGTGGTCCGTGGCGAACCCGCACTGCTGGACGAAATCGGAACACTGGTGCAATCGATGGATGTGCCGCCGGTACAGATGAGGATCAGCGTACGCTACCGCCAGGACATCGGCGGCAAACAATCCGGAGGCGGCGTCAGCCTTTCGAACGGCTCGGCCGGCGCCAGCGTCGAGCGCCGCACCATCAGCACCAACTCAAGCCGTGAGCGTCAGTTGATCGTGCAGGATGGCCAGTCAGCCCACATTACCTCCGGCAATGTACGAACCTTACCCTTTGCCGTTAAGGGTGGCCGCAACCCCGCCGCCATACTGCAGCAGGTCGAAACCCGAAGCGGCTTTGTGGTAAGCCCCCAGGCCATCTCGAACCAGGCGGTAGAGCTGAGTATCGTGTCCTTTGAGGAAGACCCCGCCGCACTCCCCGGCTACGAAACCGAAGCCCTGATGACCATCCGGCGGGTCGAGCCGGGGCAATGGGTCAGCCTCGGAGGAACTCGCACATCCATAAATCAGGAGCAGCAAGGCATCACCTACCGTGTGAACAGCAAGCGTGCAGAAAACCTGTCCATCGACGTCAAAGTGGAAATTCTGCCCTGATCAGGCCTGATTACGCTTGCCCAGCAAGACATCTCGGGCCTCATTGAGCTTGGCGGCCAGGTAATCGTTGCCGCCGCGGTCCGGGTGCACCTTCAACATCAGTTTGCGGTGGGCTGCGGTCACCTCCTCACGGGAGCAACCGGGGTTAACTCCCAGAATATCGCAGGCTTCCTGCGTGCTCATTGGCCCCCGGGTGGCAGCCTGATCGCCCCCGGCATTCGCATGGCGTGTCGAGTCATTACCGGATGAATCGCCCATGGCCTTGCGAAACATCGGTGCATAACGCAGTAGTGCCGGCAACTTTCTCAACAGGGGAATAAGAGCGGCAATACCTGCCGTGATCACATGCACCCGGCCCGTCAGCACCATGAACAGCAACAGCGCACCGCCAGCCACCAGAATGACTTTCCAGATTGCCGCCTTCTGCCCTTCCGGCGACAGCGCGCCCCATTTTTTCAGGATCACAAATACAGCGGCAGCCAGGGCCAGGCCGAGAATCAGTTGCATTGCATGTATCTCTGTCAGGTTTTAGTCCACCAGTTGGACACTCAACATGGTGCTGTTACTCTAATCCGGCATCCAAACACCAGCGTAATCATTCTGCAGTATTTATACTGCTTCATGAATGCAAACGGGTGACAAATAGCAATAGCTTTTGTAGCATCCTATTCGTTAAATTGAACTGACGTTCTATAACTTTGTCCCCGAGCCCTGATTTGCAAGGATAGCTGTCAGCCTTCCCTTCCGGGCGACTTTATCAGATTCAGGAAATTCACTCCCAGGAACAGACTTATGCGCACTGCTTCCCGTTTCGTCATCGTTCTCCTTTTTCTCGGCGTCGTGCTGGGTGGAATCTTTGGTTACAAGTTCTACCAGTTCGGCCAGATGAAAGAAATGATGTCCCAGCCACAACCGCCGGCCATCATTTCTGTGACCAAAGCAACTACCAAAAACTGGCAGCCGGCGATCAAGGCTGTCGGCAGCATCACTGCTATCAACGGCATCGAAGTGGCCAACGAAGTGCCCGGTGTGATTGAGAGCATTGGCTTTGAGTCCGGCGATACCGTCAACAAGGGCGATGTTCTGGTGCGCCTGGATGCCGCCATCGACGAAGCAGCGCTGCGCACACGGCGGGCAGAAGCCCAACTGGCAGAACAGGAATTCAAGCGGGTTTCGGATCTGCTGCCGAAGCGGGCCGTGTCTCAGTCCCAGTATGATGAGGCCAAAGCCAATTTCGATGCCGCCCGAGCCCGTGTCAACGAGGCCGAAGCTCAGCTCAACAAGAAGGTGATTCGCGCGCCCTTCGACGGCAAGCTGGGTATCCGCATGGTGGATCAGGGTCAGTACGTTGCCACCGGCACACCGATCGTCGAGATCAACATGCTGAACCCTATCTATGTGGACTACACCCTGTCCGAGAAATTTCTGCCGGACGTGGATCAGGGCTACCCGGTATCCGTGACGGTCGCTGCTGTGCCGGACCAGTCCTTCGAGGGTGAGGTGAGCGCTATCAACACCTCGGTAAACCCGGAAACCCGTACCGTGCGTATACGCGCCACCCTGGATAATGAAGAAAACCTGCTGCGCCCCGGCATGTTTGCCACCATTCAGACCGGTCAGCCCCGGGACAATGAAGTGGTTACCCTGCCGCGCACCGCCATTTCCTACAACACCTACGGCAATTTCGTGTATGTGGTTGAAGAAAACGACAACGGTGAACTGATTGTCAGCCGCCGCACCGTCACCACGGGCGAAGTCCGTGATGGCCGCTCAGCCGTGCTTTCCGGTCTGGAAGAAGGCGAAACGGTCGTCGCCAAGGGCCTGCTGAGGCTGCGCGCGGGCCAGCGTGTTGAAATCCAGGACGAGTCCGGCCAGGAGGCGTCTGAGTAATGAAATTCACCGACATTTTTGTCCACCGGCCGGTTCTCGCCACGGTGGTCAGCCTGCTGATCCTGTTGATCGGCGCGCGGGCCGCCATGGAGATGGAAATCCGGCAGTATCCGGAGCTGGAAAGCACCACGGTGACCGTCTCCACGGCTTACCCCGGCGCCAGTTCGGACCTGATCAAGGGCTTTATCACGACCCCGCTACAGCAGGCCATTGCGGAAGCCAGCGGCATTGATTACCTGACGTCCACCAGTTCCCAGAGCGTATCGACCATTCAGGCCAAGATGATCCTGAACTACGACGCCAACGATGCCCTGGCAGAGATCCAGGCCAAGGTGGCCAGTCAGCGCAACGTGTTACCGGCGGAAGCCGAGGACCCGGTGATTACCTCTACAACCGGCGACAGCACGGCACTGATGTACATTGCCTTTTACAGCACCGAGCTGGATGTCCCCCAGATTACCGATTATCTGACCCGGGTGGTGCAGCCCAAGCTGCAGGCGCTGGCCGGCGTGGGCAAGGCTGAACTGCTGGGCCGTACGTTTGCCCTGCGTATCTGGCTGGATCCGGAGCGTCTCGCCGCCGTGGATATGACCCCGGTCGAGGTGGCTGCCAAATTGCGGGCCAACAACTATCAGGCCGCGGTGGGTAAGACCCGCGGCAAGTACACCGAGGTCAGCCTGACCAGCGACACCGACATCGCCGACCCGGACGCCTTCCGGAACCTGGTGGTTAAACAGTCAAACGGCACTCTGATCCGCCTGCAGGACATTGCCCGGGTGGAGCTGGGCTCCCAGACCTACGACAGCTTGGCGCTGTACAAAGGCCAACCAGCCACCTATGTGGCCATTGAGCTGGCACCAGGAGCCAACCCGCTGACGGTGGCTGAACTGGTCAAGGCAGAACTGCCGGATATCGAGAGTCAGTTGCCCAGCGGCCTGAATGTACGCCTGGCCTACGACGCTTCCGACTTTATCGACGATTCTATCAACGAGGTTATCCAGACCTTGCTGGAAGCCATGATCATCGTACTGGTGGTGGTTTTCCTGTGCCTGGGTTCGGTTCGAGCCTCAGTGGTGCCATCTGTAGCGGTTCCGCTGTCGCTGATCGGTGGCGCCTTTGTCATGCTGATGTTCGGCTTCTCCCTGAACCTGCTGACGCTCCTGTCTATGGTGCTGGCCATCGGCCTGGTGGTGGATGACGCCATCATCATGGTGGAAAACGTGCATCGGCATATTGAACAGGGCGAATCCCGGTTCGATGCTGCCATCAACGGTGCCCGGGAAATGGCGACCCCAATCATCGCCATGACCACCACCCTGGTTGCGGTTTATGCGCCCATCGGCTTTATGGGAGGTCTCGTAGGCTCACTGTTTACCGAGTTTGCCTTCACCCTGGCCGGCACCGTGGTCATTTCCGGTATTGTTGCACTGACCCTGTCACCCATGCTGTCTGCCAAGGTACTCAAACCCCACGGCGACCCGGGCCGCTTTGAAAAGGTTGTCGAAAAGAGCTTCAACGGTCTGGCAAACGGTTACAAGGCAGCGCTGGCGTCATTGATGCAAACCAAGTCCGTCGTGGTGTTCTTCGCCTTTGTGGTACTTGGATCCATCTACTTCATGTTGATGATGAGTCAGAACGAACTGGCCCCCACCGAAGACCAGGGCATCCTGTTCTATCAAGGCCTGGGGCCCGAGACCTCCACCCTGGACTACCTGTACGACCACGGTCAGGAAGTTCAGAACCGGATGTCTGAGGTGCCGGGTTACAGCGAAGACTTCATGATTCTGGGCATCACCAGCCCCAACGCCGTCTTCGGTGGCTTCAAGCTGGCGCCCTGGAGCGAGCGGGAGATTACCCAGTTCGAGGTTCAGCCCAAGCTGGATGCTGAACTGAAAAAGGTCACCGGGCTGCAGACCGCGGTATTCCCCCGGCCGTCCCTGCCCGGCTCCGGCGGCGGCCTGCCGTTCCAGTTTGTCATCACCACCGGCGGCAGCTATGAACAGCTGGACCAGGTGGCGGATGAAATGCTGGGCAAGGCCATGCAGAGCGGTAACTTCATGTTCCTGAAGAAGTCCATCAACTTCGACAAGCCGGTTACCCGCATTAATGTCGATCGTGATCGCGTGGCCGATCTGGGCCTGTCAATGCAGGATGTTGGGCAGTCCCTGGCCAGCATGCTCAGTGGCGGCTACATCAACCGCTTCAACATGGAAGGCCGTTCATACCAGGTGATTCCACAGGTGGATGACCAGTTCCGCCCGAGCAAGGAAGCCCTGCAGGACTACTACATCCGTGCCGGCAACGGCGAACTGGTGCCGCT
Organism: Marinobacter sp. RI1; assembly: GCF_041155085.1. NCBI lineage: Bacteria > Pseudomonadati > Pseudomonadota > Gammaproteobacteria > Pseudomonadales > Marinobacteraceae > Marinobacter > Marinobacter sp. RI1. Next base: position 1,044,130 of record NZ_AP031605.1, on the reverse strand, counting down.
ATCCAGCGTCGTTAGCTTTACCGAGGAAGTGGAGCCGTCGAACCGCACTCAGTTCAACCAGCAAAACTCGCTGACCCTGGAGGGCGTGGTGATGCCGGGCGTGGCGGCAGGCACCGCCATGGAGTTTATGGAGCAAACCGCCAGCGACGTCTTCCCTCAGGGTTTCAGCTACGACTACACCGGGGAAACCCGCCAGTTGGCCACCCAGGGCAGCGCTCTGATGGTGACCTTCTTCCTGTCATTGCTGGTGATCTATCTGGTCCTGGCCGCGCAGTTTGAAAGCTGGCGCGACCCGATCATCATTCTGGTATCGGTTCCCATGTCGGTAGCCGGGGCCATGGCGTTCATCGTACTGGGCTTTGCCACCATGAACATCTACACACAGGTGGGGCTGATTACGCTGATCGGGGTGGTCTCCAAGAACGGCATCCTGATTGTGGAATTCGCCAATCAGTTGCAGAAAGAGCGGGGCTTGAACAAGGTCGATGCAGTCATCGAGGCGGCGGCTATCCGCTTGCGCCCGATTATCATGACCTCTCTGGCATTGATCTTCGCCATGGTGCCTCTGCTGATTGCCATCGGCCCGGGTGCGGAAAGCCGGTTTGCTATCGGCCTGACCATCAGTGCTGGTCTGGGCATTGGTACCCTGTTCACGGTGTTTGTGCTGCCGGCGTTCTACATTCTGCTGGCCCGTGACCACCATGGCTCGGCAGCCGATGAATACGGCAACGACGAAGAGTCATCACAGGTGCCGGCGGGCAACCACTAACCCCGCACAGCAACACAAAAAAGCCCGGCATGGTGTCATGTCGGGCTTTTTTTGTCAGGAAGCAACGATCCTGTCCGGCGCTTCCAACGCTGCCTCTCCCGTCTGCAGACGGCGGCGCCACTGGACGGTCTCGCTGGGCAACTCACCGAAATGTTCCCGGTACAGCGCAGCAAACCGCCCCAGATGTGAAAATCCCTCATCGGCGGCGTACCAGGAAATATGGGGCACATCACACTGGCAATCCACCAGCCTGCGCCGTACCCGGATCAACCGACAGCGCTGGTAGAAACGGTAGGGGGTCATTCCGGTTTCCCGCTTCATCAAATAATACAGATTGCGCTCGCTGACCCCGGAATGGTTTGCCAGCTCCTGCAAATCAAACTCCCAGGCGGGCTCCATGCGGATTTTGTCGATAACCCGGAGAAGCCGGCGATCGAGCTCCGGGGGCGTTTCGTTAGGTTCACAACCACCCTCTCGGGCGATGCTGTCCAGTTCGTTAAACAGGCTATCGGCCGCAGCGCAGGCATCGTTGTGATCCTGGAAGAAGTTGGAGCGCAACAGAAAGTGATTCACCCGTTCCGCCATCCAGGCTAACACCCCCTGCCCCGGGGTGACGTTGCTGCGCCACTGTTCCGGGTTTAACAGAATCAGCCGGGACTGCCCGCAGGCGCGCACGGAAATTGCCTGGCTGGAGGTGATGGCGGCCATCGGGAAAGCCGGCTGTCTGCAATCGCCATTCACCAATACATCGCACTGCCCCGATACCGGCACCACCAGCAATGTCCCAGGCAGTCCGCACAGATGCACCTCGGCATCCTGGGCCAGATCCAGGGCACACACGCCCCCACGGTCAACACTCAGGGAAGACAGCGAGCCAGCAACCGTTTGCGGCCGCTCAAGAGTGAGACCAACGTCATCACAGGCCAGCAACTCACGGATAGCCGCCTGCCATTCGCCGGCTGCAGCGCGATTGAGTCGAAGGTAGGCATCCAGATCCGGTTTGGCAGTGAGATTGCGCATACAGCGTGAACAGGCAGTGAGTGAGCTTGCTGTTTTAAGCCAGCGTGCCGCAAACCCCTAGCCAAATCTTGCAAAACGGCAAGAAACGGGACGGAGTTTGCCTGTTAATTGATTCTTATCAATCCAGTGGCAGCTCACTCAGGGGGGACGGCCGGGCCATCAGGTAGCCCTGGCCACGGTGACAGTTCAATTCCTGGAGCTTACGTTTCTGAATCTCGATCTCGATGCCCTCCGCTACCACCTCCAGACTCAGCGCCTCGGCGATGGCCAGAATGGCGGAGACAATCCGCGAATCCCTGCCATCCTGCCCCAGCCGCTGAACAAACTGCTGATCGATCTTGAGCACATTCACAGGTAGCGCATGCAGATACGCCAGCGAGGAATACCCGGTACCGAAGTCGTCAATGGCAACCACCACGCCCTTGTCACCGAATTCCCGGAGTTTGTCCAGGCAACGGCGTGACAGGTTCATCAGGTGGGTTTCAGTAATCTCGATTTCCGGCTGCCAGCCAACCTGTCGAACCCGTTCGAAGAAAGGCTCCAACAATCCATCCAGCCGGCCATCAGCAATCTGGCGGGCGGAAATGTTAATGGCCAGGCGTCGGCCTCGGCCATGATCGACAGCGCAGGCCTCCAGATCCCGACGGATGCACCGGATCAGTTGCTCGGTCAGTTCGTGGATGTGCCCGCGCTGCTCGGCCACCGGGACAAAGTCCCCCGGAGACACCGCCCCCAGCTCAGGATGTTGCCAGCGCAAAAGAGCCTCCATGCCGGCCATGGCGCCGGTGGCAAGATCGTACTGGGGCTGGTACACCACCGAGAATTCCTCCGGCGCCACTTTCAGGGAAGCCACGAGGGCTTCGGACAGCCGTTGTTGCTGCTGGCCATGCTGGATTTCGCTCGCACTGTAGATCCGATAGCAGGCCCGCCCGGCCAGTTTGGCGGTATACATGGCCCGGTCGGCATTCTGCAGCAATTCACCCGCGGTCTCGCCGTGATTCGGATAGATAGCGGCGCCCACCGAGGCGGAGAGAAAATATTCCCGGTGCTCCACCATCACGGGTGCCCGGAACACATTGGTCATGCGCTCACACATCGCATTCAGTTGATCTTCGGTATCCAGTTCGATGATGGCGGCAAACTCATCCCCCGATAGCCGGGCAATCACATCGCTGTTACGAACCACGGCCTGGATACAGGCCGCAGCCTGTTGCAGCACCCGGTCGCCACAATCGTGGCCATGCAAGTCGTTCACAGACTTGAAAAAGTCCAGATCGATATAAAGCACCGCAAACAGGTCGGCGGTATCTTTACGCTGGTTCACCCGGGCCTTCAGGAATTCCTGAAACAGCGAGCGGTTGGGTAGTTCGGTGAGGGGGTCGTAGTAGGCCAGAGTTGCCAGCCGTTCATCGCTGGCAGCCAGCTCACCCACATCCATGAACACCCCGGCATACAGGCGCTTGCCCTGATAGTCCACGGGGTAGATAGTCAGCCACTGGGGATAGTTCTCGCCGCTCTTGCGCCGGTTCCAGATCAGGCCTTCCCATCGACCGCTCTCATTCAGGCTTTCCCACATGGCCTGATAGAACTCAGGCGAGTGCAGCCCGGAACTGAGCACCGACGGTGCCCGACCCAGGACTTCTTCTGGGCGGTATCCGGTCACGGCCTGGAACATCCGGTTCACATAGGTAATCACGGCGTCCGGAGTTGAAAGCATGATGGCTCGCGGATGATTATCCACCAGGGCTTTGAAGTCCTGTTCTGTCAACGCCTGCATACGCCAAATACCTTCCGTGTCCGACCTGCTACAGGCAGGCTCTTTTGTCCCAGCATAGGCAGAAAACGTCGCAAACCTATCCATATTTTGCAAAACCGCCTTATCTTTGACGAAAGGCTGAGAAAATGTGAACACAATTTCAACATTTGCAATATTCGGATACCCCGCCAACGAATACAGGTCGATAGTAGGTGCAAAACGAAACAAACGCCCCGCAGGAGCGCCCCATGCGCAGGAACGAACCGGTTACCGGTCACGAGCGCGAATACCCCGCGCACTATCACCTGATTACCACCACAGATCTGAAGGGCAAGATTACCGCTGCCAATGAAGAATTCGCGGAAGTCGCCGGCTACAGTATTGATGAACTCGTGGGACAGCCCCACAACCTGATCCGGCACCCGGATATGCCCCCCGAAGCCTTTGCCAATCTCTGGGAGACTATCCGCAAGGGCGACTCCTGGCGCGGTATGGTGAAGAACCGCTGCAAGAACGGCGACCATTACTGGGTGGACGCCTATGTCACGCCAATCATGAAAAACGGCGAACTGGTGGAGTTCCAGTCGGTACGCTGCCAGCCCCGCCGCAGCCAGGTCCGGCGTGCGGAAAAGGCCTACGCCGCCTGGAACCGTGGCTCCCTGCCCCGGCGTTTCCTGGCGGTGTCACCCCCACTGATTTCCAAACTCGCCTGCCTGTACGGCCTACTCGCAGGCAGTCTTCTGGTGTTTGGCCTGACCTCCCTGTCGATACCGGAAATGGCCGTGCTGCAAGCCCTGGTCCTGTCTGTTTTCGGTGTTCTGTTCTGGCTTACCCTACCCATGATGCGAACCGCACGGGAAGCCTGTTGTGACGCCCACCCCGTGATGCCCTGGATCTATACCGGACGGCGCGACGAGGGCGGCTGGATCGAATACGATCGGCAAAAGCGCGATGCCACCTTGCGCGCGGTCTCGGCACGCATGCACGCCAACATCGGCAAACTGCATGGCCGCAAGCAGCGCACCATGGAGTGGGTTTCCAGTTCGGTGGCGAGTATCCGCAGCCAGCAAGGCGATATTGAGCAAATCACCCGGGCCTTCGAAGAACTGGCCCAGAGCGTCCGTCGTGTCAACGAGATGACCGTTCGAACCCAGCAGGCCAGTGCCGACGCCCGCCAATCTGCCAGTCAGTGCCAGCACCAGATGGATAGCGTCAATCATTCACTATCACGGTTACGGCAGCAGCTAACCAGCGCTAACGACGAGATGGATCGACTGACCGAACGCAGCAATGCCATCAGCATGGTGCTGGAGGTGATCAGCGACATTGCCGAGCAGACCAACCTTCTGGCCCTGAATGCTGCGATTGAAGCCGCACGGGCCGGCGAGTCGGGCCGTGGCTTTGCGGTGGTGGCGGACGAGATTCGGGGCCTGGCCCAGCGCACTCACGATTCCACACGCCGTATCGACACTATGATTGAGGAATTGCAATCGGAAACCCGGATGGTGGTCGACGTCATCGGCCAGGGCAGCGCTGCCTGTGAGCAGACTGCCACCATGGCCGACGAAGCCCGTCAGGCCCTCACCACGACCCTGAAAGACATGAACATTATTGATGACTGCGCCCGTGAAGTGGCTGGGGCAACCGAACAGCAATCCGCACTGGCAGCTCAGGTGGAACGTCAGGCCGAACATCTGCTGCACCTGGGCAATCAATCGGTTCAGAGTAGCGAAAGCGCCCGCCAGGAGTCCGAGCAACTGGGATCCAATGTTGACCAGGCGCAGTTGCTGACCAGTCATTTCCTGCAAATGCTGTGCGATAAACTGCTGAACAAGGGCGCTCAGGCATCGACCCGGCAATTTCCTGAACCGGCACAATAGGGTAGTCTGGCGATTCGTGAGGGGGTGGAGGCTTCGCCCCCTTTGCAATCACCCACAGGATTCCCCGTGCCTTGACCCTAGCAACCCTCTTCTGGCTGTTTGTCGCCGGTTTCGCCATCTGGTACTGGTGGCGGGCCAAAGCCATCAAGGATTTTGTCTTGCAGGCTGCTCACCGGTACTGCAAATCCATGGACGTAATGCTGCTGGACGACGCCGTTTATCTGCGCGGACTCTGGTTCAAGCGCGATCAGAACGGAAAACTGCGAGTGTGGCGGCGTTTCCTGTTCGACTTCACCACCACCGGCGAAGAGCGTTACACCGGCCGTATCATCATGCTTGGCCAGAGCATCATTCACACCGAACTTGAACCGCACCGATTCTGACCGACTGTCACCGGAGCCGCCTCACCCAAATGGGCGATTACCGGCACCTGTGTTCGTCCGTGATACTCCCTGTTGCATGTCGACAACCAACAAAAACAACAGGAGTCATCTATGCGTTTTGCCATGCCCATCCGGCTTGTGGCCGGAATTCTCATGCTGGTGTTCTCGGTACTGAGCCACGCCAGCTACACCCAGACCCGTCATCCGATTGTGCTGGTACACGGTGTAACCGGCTTCAACACTCTTGGCGGTCTGATCAACTACTTCCACACCATTCCCTGGAACCTTGAACGCAGTGGCGCAAAGGTCTATACCGCCAGCGTGTCCTTCGTGAACAGCAGCGAACAGCGTGGCCAGCAACTGGCCAATTACGTCAACAGCCTGGGCCACAGCAAGGTCAATCTGATGGCGCACAGTCAGGGTGCCCCCACCTCCCGGGTGGCAGCGGCTCTGATTCCCCACAAGATTGCCTCGGTCACGTCGATTGACGGCGTAAACAAGGGCTCCAAAGTTGCTGACGTTATCCGGGGCATCATCCCTCCCGGCAGCTATGTTGAAGGGGGCGCCGACGCCATTGCCAACGCCCTGGGCGGGCTGATTAATGCCCTGTCCGGAGCCAGCAACCCCCAGGATGGTATTGCCGCCCTGGAAACCCTGACCACTCCGGGCACCACCAGCCTGAACGACGCCCTGGGTTGGAAAGGGGTTAATCGTAATGCCTGCGCGGGTACCAGCGAAGATGTCTGGATCAGTGGCCAGAAGATCAAGTTTTTCTCCTGGACCGGACGCGCCGTATGGACCAACGTGTTCGACATTACCGATCCGTTCCTGGGCGTGACCTCCCTGGCCTTTGGCAGCGAGCCCAATGATGGTCTGGTCGGCGTCTGCGCCACCATGATGGGCAATGTCATCGGCACCCACTACGACATGAACCACGTTGATGCCATCAACCATCTGCTGGGCGCCCGTTCTCTCTGGACCAACCCGGTCTCACTCTACCGCAGCCAGGCCAACCGTCTGAAAAACCGCGGTCTGTGAGGTGGTTATGAAGCACCAGTCCACCCGGAAACTGCGGTGGCTGCTTCCCGTTGCCCTGCTGGCCATTATGGCCAGCAGCGGCCTCTGGTACTGGCAGGCACCGGGTTCAGAACCCAGGCCAGACCCGGCAAAAACCTTTGCCAGTGCGCCTGCTGTCACGCCACCGGCGGTCACCCAGGCATCGGCCCCGGTTCCTTCCAATAAGAAACCGCCACACCAGACACCCGCCAGCCTTCCCGACCAGAACTTTGCCCGTTCCCTGGCCGGCACGGATATCGACGGCGCCCTCAAGGCAGACCGCAACGGCGAGTTGATTCTGGACCTTGGCGTTCGCGACTTCTTCGATTACTTCCTGAGCGCCGTGGGTGAAGTCTCACCAGAGGCCGCCATCGGACAGATCCAGTCCCTGGCCCGCAACCATCTGCCGGAACCGGCCGCCAGCGATGCCATGGTTCTGCTCGACCAGTACCTGGCTTACAAGCAGGCTGCGTTACAGCTGATGCAGACGGAACTGGATCCGAGCCGACAACACGACCCTGGCTACCAGCTAACCGCCCTCGGCGATGCCCTGAGCAGTCTGAAACAACTGCGCCGTTCGACCTTCAGCCCGGACGCACATCAGGCGTTTTTCGGCGAGGAAGAGGCCTACAGCGAGTACACCCTGGCGGCCATGAGTATCCAGCAGCGGGAAGATCTTTCCGATCAAGGCAAACAGGCGCTGATTGAATGGCACCGCAAACAGCTGCCGGAGTCGCTTCGGGCAACCGAGCAACGACTGCAGAGCGAAACCCGCGAGCATCAGGCCCGACTGTCTGCCCTGGAGAATACCGAATCACCGGAAGCCGCCGGCCGGAAGCTGGTGGAGCTGGGCATGGACCCGGAAAGTGCCGAAGGGGTCGTCAGTTACCTTAAACAACGTGAAAGTTTTGATCAGCAGTTTTCCGAGTTCGAACAGGCTGTTGACGCCGAGGATCTGGAAGGCCTGGCCGGAGCAGATCGTCAGAAACACAAGGATGCCCTGCTGGAGCAATACTTCCCCGATGAACAGAGCCGAACCTGGGCCCGACTCAGAATGCTGAACCAAAGCTGACCACTCTGTGCTCTGGCTCCCGAAATCCGGAGCCAGAGCGTTCTAGAATCGGAGCTTGTGTTCCGTGGATATCCCGACCATGACGGCCGAACAAATCCAACAGCAACAGGCCAGAGGATTCCTGACCCTGCGTTTTGTGCCGGCACTGGAAGCCGACTACCGCAAAGCGCGTTCTGCGTTAATCCGCCAACGGGCGAGACTGGCATCTATCGCTGGTCTGCTGCTCTTTCTGGTGTACGCCCTGGTAGACCTGATGACCCTGCCAGCCGAGCTGGCCCGTCTCACGGCTGGAATAAGACTGGCCATTACCTGCCCGATCATCGCCCTGGTTCTCTGGCTGGCCCACCGGAAAACCCCCGACGACCACCACTTCGAGCGGCTGTACGTGTTTGCCTATATCGCCGGAGGCCTGAGCGTCATTGCCATTATCCTGGCCGCCCGCTGGCACAGCTACCCTCTGCCTTATGAGGGCATGATACTCATGCTGATGTTCGGATACTTTGCCATGGGACTGCCTTTTTTTTCCGCCTCGGTGGCCTCCTTTGTTCTGGTGTGGGCCTACCTGCTGGCAGAGCTCTGGGCCGGCAACCCTGCCACCGCCACCCTCACCAATCTGTTCTTTCTGATGACCGCAAATGTCATTGGTATGGTCGGCGCCTGGATCAGCGAGTACCGTCACCGTGCCCACTTTCTCGACCGCCAGCTCCTGGATCTGTTGCACCAGTCAGCCAGGGACGAGAGCCGTCGGAAAACCGAGCTGATCACTGCGGCCAGCCATGATCTGCGCCAACCCCTGAATGTCATCGACCTGACGCTGGAAACGCTGCAACCTGAACGCGAACACTCCGAGGTGATGAATCAGCTTCGTGATACCGTGGGTCAGCTCCGTAATCTGCTGGGAACGGTGTTCGACAGCGCCCGACTGAACGAGGGCATGATTCAGCCGGAGCTCCAGCCTGTGCAACTGAACCATACGTTGCAGGAGCTTGAAGATCTGCTGTCAGACACCTTGTCCCGTCGCGACATCCGCCTGGACATTGCCCCGGCCGAGCCCGGGCTGGCCTTGACCGCGGATCCCAGCTTGCTGTTGCGAGTATTGCAGAACCTCGTCATCAATGCCGCCGACCACAGTGGTGGCCAGCGCATTCAGGTCAACACGGTCACCACCGGGAACTGGGCCCGCATCCGGGTGTGCGATGACGGGCGTGGGCTGCCGGAAAGCCTGCACACACAGGTCTTCGACCCCTACATCCGTGCCGGTGCCAGCCACCAGGCGGGGCTCGGGCTGGGCCTGACCATCGTGCGCGAATTCTCCCGGCTCATGGGCGGGCAATGTGGAACCGAATCATCTTCGGGCCGGGGCGCGGTATTCTGGGTGGCACTGCCGATTGCTATTACAACCAGCCCAGGGCCCGGGCCCGGTTCACGCATTCAGTCCGATTGTGCACCCCCAGTTGGGTAAAGATCGCTTTCAGATGGGTTTTGACCGTGTGTTCGGTCAGGCCCAGGCTCTGGCAGATGCGTTTGTTGGGAAACCCCTGGGCGAGAAGCGTCAGCACTTCGAACTGACGCGGCGTTAACGGGGCTTCCGAAACCAGGGGCGCCATGCCCCCGGGGAAATAGCCCTGTCCCCGCCGTACCGATTGCATCATACGAACCAGCGCCGCGCGCCCGGCTGATTTGGCCAGAAACCCGGCCGCCCCGGCCGTTCGCACGGCCCTGACGGTGCTTTCGTCCTCACTGCTGGAGATAATCACCACCGGCGGGGTGTTCCGCAAGCCAGCCAGACGCGGCAACAGCGAAAGTCCGGCTTCTCCGTTAAGTGCCAGGTCAAGCAATACCAGATCGACCCCGGTGCCATGCACCAGTTGCTCGGCCGCGGCCTCCAGCGTGCCCACCGTGACCACCGAGAGAGCCAGTTCCTCCTGCCGGATCAGGCCCGCCAGCGCCTGCGCAAACAGGGCGTGGTCATCGACCAGCAAAACCTTCTCAAAGGCTGTGGTTCGATGATGTTCTGCCGAAGATGAGCCATGCCGGAGCGATGTCACATGCATGATGGTGCCCCGCTGTGTTTGTTTTTGTTACTGCGGACACCCCACTATAATCCAGCAAGCCCGGCGCCTCAGCGGCCTGCTTAACACTTTCTTACAAAAGTATTGAACCTTTCGCGCCATCTGATCTCGCCTGAAACATAAATGTCATATTTCTGAAGCATCCTTCCGGCATCACAACCATATGATCTGAAAAGGTTTTCAACACGATGCCTGATTTCACAAGGAAGACCGCCGGCCACTGGCTGGCAATGCTTGCAAGCGCCAGTCTCTGCGCCAGCGCCTACGCCCATGAGCTGGAAATTCACGGCTCCAACACCGTCGGCGCCACACTGGCACCCATGCTGGTAAGCGGCTATCTGGCACAGCAGGGTAATGGGTCGGTCAGTCGCCGGGCCACGGGCACCGAGAACGAGCAGATTCTGCTGACCGAGACCGAACAGGGTTCCATCAGTGTTCTGGTGGCCGCCCACGGCTCCAGCACCGGCTTCCGCACCCTGGCCAGCGGTCAGGCGCAGATCTGGGCATCCTCCCGGCCGGTCAAAGCCGCTGAGGCGGAACAGGTTCGCCAGAAGGCCGACCTGACAGCCCTGGAGAGTGAACATGTCATCGCTATTGATGGCCTTGCCGTACTGGTGCACCCCGACAACCCTGTCAATGCCATGAGTATCGATACGCTCGGGCGCATTTTCGCTGGCCAGATTCGTAACTGGTCGGAACTTGGCGGGCCGGACCGGCCAATACGGCTCTACGCCCGGGATGATCGTTCTGGCACCTGGGATACCTTTAAATCCCTGGTTCTGGGTAAAGGCTACCGCCTGGACGAATCCGCCAAACGCTACGAATCCAACGACCAGCTGTCCGATGACGTGTCCCGCGATCCCGGTGGTATCGGCTTCTCCGGCCTGGCCTCGGTGCGCAACAGCAAACTGCTGGCGATTTCCGAGGGCAATGCCCCGGCCCTGAAACCGAATCAGCTCACGGTTGCCAGCGAAGACTATCCGTTGTCCCGCCGACTGTTCATGTACACCATGGGGGAGAAAACGCCGGTCTTTGCCAAAGGCTTGATCAACTACGCCCTGGATGAGGACGGCCAGAACCTGGTGGCCGAATCCGGGTTCATTTCCCAGAATCCGATCGCGGTAAAACCGGAATTCGACACCTCCGTACCAGAGAGCTTCCGGCGACTGACCAGCAATTACCAGCGCCTGACCGTCAATTTCCGCTTTGCCGAAGGCCGCACCAAGCTCGACAACAAGGCCCAGCGGGATCTGCTACGGGTGAAGCATTACCTGCGACAGCATAATCGCGACGCCAGTGATCTGCTGTTGATCGGTTTTGCAGATGCACAGAGTCACGAACTTCGGGCCCAGATGATTTCCGAGCTGAGAGCGTTGTCGGTGCGCAAGGCACTGGGCCAGGCAGGTGTGGCGAACGTTGCCTACACAGGTTATGGCCACTACATGCCCGTTGGCGGCAAGGGAAACCTGCGCAATGGCCGGGTAGAAGTCTGGATCAAGAACCCCTGACCAGCCGGGGATTCGACCAAAGTCTGCCTGCAGACTTCGGCAATCCCCTATCCGCACCCCCATCACAGATATGTTTGGGTTTCCTATACTGCCGTTGTCACCCTCCAACCAACAGACCGGGACAATGGACATCAAAAACGACCACCGTTACGCGATTAACCTGAACGTACGGGGCATCCAGCCCTCCGCAACCCTGCGCATCAACGAGCTCAGTAACCAGCTCCGTTCCGAAGGCAAGGACATCACCAAACTGGGGCTGGGGCAGTCGCCGTTCCCGGTACCGGATCGCGTGGTCGACGCCCTCAAGGAGCACGCCCACGAAAAAGATTATCTGCCGGTCAAAGGTCTGAAGGGCCTGCGTGAAGCCATCGCCGGCTACATCAACCGCAGCGAGCGCATGCGCTGTACCTGGGAAGACGTGCTGATCGGCCCGGGCTCCAAAGAGCTGCTGTTCATGCTGCAGCTGGCCTACTACGGCGACCTGCTGATACCGCGCCCGAGCTGGGTGTCTTATGCGCCCCAGGCCCGCATCATCGGCCGTTCGGTACACTGGCTGCCGACCCACGCCGAGAACAATTGGCAGCTGACCGCCGAGGAACTGGACATCATCTGCCGGGACGACCCGTCACGCCCGCGTATCCTGATTCTCAACTATCCGTCCAACCCGACCGGATGCACCTACACCGACGATCAGCTGCTGGCCATCGCCAACGTGGCCCGCAAGTACAAGCTGATCCTGCTCTCAGACGAGATCTACGGAGAAGTTCACTTTGAGGGCAAGCACAAGTCCATTGCCCGCTACTACCCGGAAGGCACCATCATCAGCACCGGCCTGTCCAAGTGGGCCGGCGCCGGCGGCTGGCGCCTGGGTACCTTTATCTTCCCGCCCGAGCTGAGGCCACTGCAGGACGCCATGGCGATCATCGCCAGCGAAACCTACACGGCGACCAGCGCCCCCATCCAGCACGCTGCCATTGCTGCTTTCAATGGTGGTGAGGATATTGAGGAATATCTGGTTCAGTCGCGCCGGGTGCTGAAAGTGGTGGGTGAATACATGCATCGCCGTCTGACCGACATGGGCGCTGTGGTTCAGAAGCCCGAAGGTGCGTTCTACCTGTTCCCGGACTTCTCCGGTTTCCGCGACCAATTGGCCCGCAAGGACATCAAGACTTCCCAGGCCTTCTGCACCGCCCTGCTGGAGAATACCGGCGTCGCCATCCTACCCTCCAGTGATTTCGGCTTCGTACCGGATCACCTGGGCGCCCGCCTGGCGTTTGTCGATTTCGACGGTGCCGCGGCCCTGAACCTGGCCGGTGGCGATTACGCCGACCAGGAGCTGGATGACAGCTATATCCAGCAGGCCTGCCCAAGACTGGTGCTGGCCATGGATAAAATGGAGAAGTGGCTGAAGAGCCTGTAAGCCTGCCGTGCTAGACTGGCACCCTCACAGTTTCAGAAACCGCGGGGGTGCCATGTCTGACTCAGTTTCTCTCCAGGAAATCGCCGATTTCACCGAAGCCCTGGCCCGCGAAGCCGGCGAATTGATCCGCCACGAGCGGGAAGAAAACACCCTGCGCACCGACTACAAACACCAGACCGAACTGGTCACCCACGCCGACGTGATGGCCGACGAATTCATCACCGGCACCATCCGCGAACGCTTCCCCCACCACCGCATCCTCTCCGAGGAAACCATGCCGGATCTGTCCCAGGCGGAAGAGCTGGAAACGCCATTGTGGATAGTCGACCCCATCGACGGCACGGTGAACTACGCTTACGGCCATCCCCAGGTTGCGGTGTCCATTGCCTACGCCGAGAAGGGCAAAGTGCGGGTGGGCGTTGTGCACGCGCCGTTTCCCGGCGAGACCTTCCGGGCCACCGAGAGCGAAGGCGCAACCCTGAACAACCAGCCTATCCGCCACAGCGGCGCGACCGACCCCAGGCAATCGCTGTTCGCCACCGGTTTTCCGTACACCAAGGACAACCTGGAACCGCTGGTACGCCGCTTGGACGCCATGATTCACCAGTGCCGCGACCTGCGCCGGATCGGCTCAGCCGCTCTGGACATCTGCTGGGTGGCCTGTGGCCGGCTGGACATCTACTACGAAAACGTCAGCCCCTGGGACTTCGCCGCCGCCCGTCTGATCGCCAAAGAAGCTGGCGCTACGGTAGGCCATTTCGGGGAAGTTCCGGAGGGCTATCCGGCGGATCTCTATGGACGGGATATTCTCATCTCGGCGCCGGCCGTGTGGGCGCCAGTGCGCTCAATTCTGCGGACTGCTTCCGGATACGAGTAAGGTTGGATAATATCGCCAACACCTAGCCTGATATTTTGGAGTTAGGCATGGGCTGGGATGGCCGGAGAGAAGCGCACATGGATGTGCTTGTAGCGGTTCTGCGAAGGTAAACCCCAGTCACAACAGGCAGTCCACTGGAAGGCTAGGTGAACGAAACTCCACGGCTCAACCCCAGACCGCCTCAGACACCAGCCCCCAGGCCTCGTCGAAATCACTCGTCGGCAAGCGCGAAAACGAAGAGCGCACAAAGCGCTGAATCCGGCCTTCCACGAACACCATGACAAAGTCCGCACCACGGGCCGCCGTGGTTCTGGGCCGCAGGCCCTGACGGATTTCACCTTCTTTCAGGGCCTGGCGAATCTGGGTTTCCAGCCGCTCGAAAAACTGGGATGCCCGCTTTCTCAGGGATTCATCCTCCCCCATCAGCGCATCGCCAGTCAGCACACAGCACAGGCCCGGATTACGCTCGGCAAACACCAGCACCAGATGCGACAGCTGCTGCAGGCGCACGCGCACATCCTCCTGTTCCTGCAGAATCACCTGGCAACGGGAAAAAACCGCCTCCTCGGCAAATTCGATCAGCGCCTCAAACATTTTGCGCTTGCTGGGAAAATGCCGGTACAAGGCCGCTTCGGTAACGCCCACGGTTTTGGCCAGGCCAGCCGTGGTGATTCGGGCACCGGGATCGCTTTGCAACAGCTCGACTAGCGCCTGGAGAATAGACTCCCGGCGACTGGGTTTCTGGTTGGTCATGACAGGACTACAGCGCTCTGAAATTCTGGTTTTGGTTTTATATGCCCTCCCCGGCAAGGGAGGGACTTTTCAGAAAAAAGTGCCGTCGATCGGTGACGAGGCACTGGCATACAGTTTCTTGGGCATACGGCCGGCGAGGTAGGCTTCACGGCCGGATTCGATGGCCAGACGCATGGCATTGGCCATTCTGATCGGGTCTTTGGCCTGGGCGATCGCGGTGTTCATCAGCACGCCGTCACAGCCCAGCTCCATGGCAATGGTAGCGTCTGAGGCCGTACCGACGCCCGCATCCACCAGCACCGGCACCTTGGCGTTCTCGACAATCAGCCGGATGTTGTAGCGGTTCTGGATACCCAGGCCGGAGCCAATCGGCGCACCCAGAGGCATGATGGCCACGCAACCCATTTCTTCCAGGCGCATGGCCAGCAAAGGGTCGTCCGAGCAGTACACCATCACCTTGAAGCCATCCTCGATCAGCTCTTCAGCCGCGAGCAGGGTTTCCGGCATGTTGGGGTACAGGGTCTTGTGTTCGCCCAGCACTTCCAGTTTGACCAGATCGTGGCCATCCAGCAGCTCCCGGGCCAGCTTGCAGGTACGGACTGCATCTTTGGCGGTGTAGCAGCCGGCGGTATTGGGCAGGATGGTGTAGCTTTCCGGGGAAATCACGTCCAGCAGGTTGGGTTCATCCGGGTTCTGGCCCAGGTTGGTACGGCGTACCGCCACAGTCACGATCTCGGCGCCACTGGCCTCGATAGCATGACCGGTTTCCATCAGATCGTGATATTTGCCAGTGCCCACCAACAAGCGGGACTGGTACACCTTGCCGGCGATTTCCAGGGGTTTGTCTTCGGGGAGCTGAATCTCTGGTGTCTCTGTCATAACCTGCCTGAGTTATCTGGATAAAGTAAGAGCGGGAACCGCCTGGCTCTGATGAGGTATCAACCACCACCGATGGCGTGGACCACTTCCACCCGGTCACCTTCATTCAGGGTGAACTGCGGGTGCTGGCTGCGGGGTACAATGTCTTCGTTTACCTCCACCGCCAGGCGTTTCCCGGTCAGGGTGAGTTGTTCTATCAGGGCGGCAATGGTCGCTCCGCTTGGGAGTTCCATCGGCTCGCCATTCACCTGTACCAACATGGTTACCATTGCCTCCGTTACTTCTTCAGGGCTGCGACAATCAGCAACACCCAGCCCACCATAAAGCAGACGCCGCCCACCGGTGTCACCGGACCCAGCCAGTGGATTCCTGTCAGAACCAGCAGGTAGAGACTGCCACTGAACAGCAACATCCCGGCAAGCCAGAAGCCACAGGACAGGGTCAACAGCTTTCGCGGCAGGCCAAGCGCCGGCATCAGACTCGCGGCCACCAAAGCCAGGGCATGGTACATCTGGTAGCTGACAGCCGTCTGGAATACCTCAAGGCCGCGTTCGGATACCACATGGCGCAGGCCATGAGCACCGAAAGCGCCAGCCATAACGGCCAGCAGGCCGGCGACGGCGCCGGCGACAAGTGCCCAGCGTACAATCCGGGTTCCGGGGTCAGCCGCAGTCACAGTGGATTTTCTCTCCGGTATCGAGATTCATCATGGTCAGGGCGCCGCCCCATACACACCCGGTGTCCAGCCCGATAAACCGGTCGCTGCCGGTGTTGCCTTCCAGAGCAGCCCAGTGGCCAAACACCACTTTTACATCGTCCTGACGGGGATAGGTAAACCAGGGGGCATAGCCCTCAGGCGCCTGATCGGCCGACTCTTTGGTAGCCAGTTCCAGGCGGCCGTCGCTGGCAATAAAACGCATGCGGGTAAAATAATTGGTAATCACTCGCCAGCGATCCATACCGGTGAGGGTATCACACCAGGTTTCAGGCTGATTGCCATACATTTGGCTGAAATATTCGCTCGCCTGGTCGTCCCGGATCACGGCTTCCACTTCCCGGGCACAGGCCACGGCCTGCTCCACACTCCAGATGTGCGGCAGACCGGCATGGGCCATCACCAGGTTTCGGCCGGCGTCGTGCACGCACAGATGCTGCTGGCGCAGCCACTGGATCAGCCGGTCGTGATCCGGTGCGTCCAGAATGTCATGCAACGTATCCTTGCGCTTCGGGCTGTGGCCGCCAAGCGCGACCGCCAGCAGATGCAGGTCGTGGTTGCCCAGTACCACAACGGCGGCATCGCCCAGGCTTTCGATGTAGCGCAGGGTTTCCAGTGATGACGGGCCGCGGTTAATCAGATCACCGGCCACCCAGAGCCGGTCACGGGACGGCGAAAAATCAACCTTCGCCAGCACATCCCGCAGGCGATCGTAGCAACCCTGAATATCGCCGATGGCGTAGTCAGTCATCACTTACCTCGTTGTCATCTGCCTGCAGCTTACCAGTGTCTGCCAGCAAATCCGCAATCCTGACATAGTCGGCCAGGCCCAGGTTTTCCGGGCGCAGGCCATCGTTGATTCCGAGGGACTGCAGCTGTTCTACGGTAACCATGGCCGCCAGCGCCTTGCGCAGGGTTTTTCGGCGGGCATTGAACGCGGTGCGTACCACTGCCTGCAGCGTTTTCAGGTCTTTCGCGGGGTACGGCAGTTCCTTGTGGGGCACCAGGCGGACAATGGCAGAGTCCACTTTCGGGGCCGGACGGAAGGCGCCAGGGCCTACTTCGAACAGCGGCTGCACCTTGCAGAAATACTGGGCCATGATACCCAGGCGGCCGTAATTGTTGTCGCCCGGTACCGCCGCCAGCCGCTGCACCACTTCCTTCTGCAACATGAAATGCATGTCCTGCACCACACCGCTCTGGGACAGCAGATGAAAGATCAGCGGGGTGGAGATGTTGTAAGGCAGGTTGCCGACAATGCGCAAAGGCCGGTCACTCACCAACTGGCTGAAATCGAAACTGAGGGCATCGGCCTCGTGAATCCGGAATTCCGGGTAGTTGAAGAACTTGGTGCGCAGCACCGGAATCAGGTCCCGGTCCAGTTCCACCACCTGCAAACGGGGATTGATGGCAAGGATTTCTTCGGTAATAGCCCCCAGACCGGGGCCGATTTCAACAATCGAGTCTTCCGGCTTGGGATTGATCGCGCGCACGATGCGTTCTATCACACCGGGATCATGCAGGAAGTTCTGGCCAAACCGTTTACGGGCCTGGTGCCCGTGTTTGTTGCTCATGAGAGTTCTCCGGCCCCTGTGGCTTTACGGCACTGGGCCATCTGCTCGCCCACACGGATAGCGGTATGCAGGCTGCCGGCATCGGCCTTGCCCGTGCCAGCCAGATCCAGGGCAGTGCCATGGTCAACCGAGGTACGGACAATGGGCAAGCCCAGGGTGATATTAACGGCCCGGCCAAAGCCCTGGAATTTCAGTACCGGCAGGCCCTGATCGTGATACATGGCCAATACCGCATCGGCATTGTCGAGCCAGTGCGGGGTGAACAGGGTGTCCGCCGGCAACGGCCCGGTCAGTTGAATTCCCTCGGCCCGCAGCTGTTCGAGGGTCGGCTCAATCACCTCAATTTCTTCCCGCCCCAGATGGCCCCCTTCACCGGCGTGGGGATTCAGGCCAGCCACCAGAATGCGCGGCTGATCAATACCAAAAAAGGCTTTCAGGTCCGCATTCAGAATGCGCGTCACCTGAATCAGCCGGTCCGGTGTAATGGCCGCAGAAACGTCTTTCAGGGGTAAGTGGGTGGTTACCAATGCCACCCGGAGTTCTTCCGTGGCCAGCATCATCACCACCCGTTCCACGCCACACAGCTCCTGCAGGAATTCGGTATGGCCACTGAAGACGATGCCGGCTTCGTTAATAACGCCCTTGTGCACAGGCGCGGTCACCATGCCGTCGAAATCGCCATTCAGGCAACCCCGGGCGGCGATGGTCAGGGTGTCCAGGACGTACTGACTGTTACCCTTATCAAGCCGGCCGGCCACCGCGGAACCACAACCTTCAACATGTCGTACCGATAAATGACCCGCCCGGGTTGCTGCCGCTACACCTGGCTGCCAGTCATGCAGCTCAATCTGGAGCCCGAGCTGACTGGCCCTGTCTCGTAGCAGTTCGCGGCTGGCAATCACCACCAGGCCGGCGTCCCGGCTCCCGGTTGCCAGTTGCAGGCACAGTTCCGGGCCGATGCCGGCCGGTTCGCCGGCAGTGAGTGCCAGGATCACCGGTGTGCTCATGACGGGTTTGCTTCCTCGCTCTCCGGGTTCATATCGGCATATTCACCCTTGAACTCAACAAAGGCTTCGTCCCGAATCTCACGCAGCCAGTTCTGCAATTCCAGCTCGAATTTCCGCATATAGATGGCCTGACGAGCCTGGGACTCGCGATTCTGTTCGGTCACGTCCTGGCGCCGGCGCTCCTCCACCTGCAGGATGTGCCAGCCAAACTGGGACCGGAAAGGCCCGAAATATTCGCCCACCTGCGCCTGATTCATGGCTTCTTCAAAAGCGGGCACCATCTGGCCCGGGCTTACCCAGCCAAGATTACCGCCGTCCGAGCCGGAGACCGGATCGTCCGAGCGTTCACGGGCCAGATCGGCAAAGTCGGCGCCATCCTGCAACTGCTGGTAGATCTCGCGAATGCGCTGCTCCGCCTGCACATCGGTCACCGCTTCGGAAGGCCGTACCAGGATATGCCGGACCCGGTGCTGCTGGATGAATTGCTGCTGCTCACCGCCGCGCTTGTCCATCACCATCACCAGATGAAAACCACTGTTGTTTTCCAGCACCTGCGAAGGCTCACCAACTTCCAGATCCGGTACCACCGGTGCGACCAGTGAGGGCAACTGGCTTTCAGATCGCCAGCCCATGTCGCCCCCTTCCAGGGCGTTGCTGGCATCGGATTCGGCAACCGCTACTTCCCGGAAGTCCCGACCGTTGGCAATCTGCTGGCGCAAGGCCTGTGCTGTCTCCCGGGCCTCATCCACCGACGCTTCGCTGGCCGGGTCGTCAACTTCGATAAAGATATAGGCCAGACGGTATTCGGCATCGGTACTGCCGTTGGCTTGCTGGGCCTGGAGATAGTTTTCCACTTCCCGGTCGGTAACGCGTACCCGGTTACCTACGCGACGCTGCTGCACCCGGCTGGTCAGCATTTCATTGCGGATCTGCTCCCGGGCCTGCTGATAGGTCACCCCTTCTTCCGCCAGCTGGCCTTCGAATTCGGCCAGGGTCATGCCGTTGCTGCGGGCAATATTGGCCAGGGTCTCGTTCAGCTCGTTGTCGCTGATGCGCATGCCCATCTGGTCGGCCATCTGCAGCTGCAGGGATTCCTGAATCAGTTGGTCCAGTACCCGCTGCTCAAGCAGTTCCCGGGGCGGCAGACCAGTGCCCTGCGCACTCAGGCGACCGACAATGGTATTGATACGGGCGTCCAGCTCACTCTGGAGGATCACCTCGTCATCCACGATCGCAACCACACGGTCCAGCAGTTTTCGTTCGGCCTGAGCAGTCACTGACAGCACCACCATGGCCAGTGTCAGCAGAATTGTCAGTCCGTGGCGGACAGTCGCCTTCATAATCACCTCTTGGTTTGTAAAATCGTGATCGCAGCCGGGTCGGCCTGCAGATTCGGGTTCGTTCAACGGCGCGGGTTTCCGAACCTCCGGCGCTCGCGCTCGTCGTAGCCGTAGATGGCGTCCGCGATGTTGTCGGATGCACCGCCACTGCCGCCCAGACCTTTCAGTTCAATCCGGAACAGCAAGCGGGTGTCCAGTTCTTCGTCATCAGTCAGGTAGTTCTGGTGCACCACCTGAAAACTCCAGCAGCAGTTGTTATATTCCAGACCGGCAAGGGTGCCCACGGTTCGGTCGAGCTGAGAATCCCAGACCCAGCGACCAATGGCACTGACCTGGTCCGTTACCGGAAAGACCGTTCCAATGTCGGTTTGTTCCAGCTCATCCGGCCGGCTGTAGGTATGTCCGAGTGTCGCCAGGTAACGATAATCCTCGGAGTGGAAAATCAGCTGGCTGCGGCCCTCTTCGGTTTTCCGGGTTTCGTGATCCCACAGCAGGGAAGAACGAAGCTCCAGATTGTCGATGGGGTTCAGCACCAACTCGCCCGCCAGCGGTGAGCGGCTCCGGTCGGATGCGCCCTCGCCAAACAGATCCACTTCACGATCTTCGAAATAGCGCACCTGGCCAACACTCACCCGAGCCCGCTCCGCCCCGGTCAGGAGGTCATTGAAACGACTGGTGAGCGCCACCGTCAACTGGTTGGCGTCACCGACCCGATCCCCGCCGGTAAACCGGTCCCGCCGGAACAGCTGGTCAAAGCGGAAACTGCGGATGCCGGTATCAAAATCCGGGATATAGTTCTGATCGGATTCGGCATCGGCCCAGGCGTAATACAGCCGGGGCTCCAGGGTCTGGTTGTAGGGTACGTCAAACAGGCTGGATCGACGATCAAAGTACAAACCATTGTCCCACTCGAACACCGGCACGGTGCGGTCAAAGCCGGCGTCACCCAGGGTGTAGTCATCCAGCTCGTAGCGGGTGTAGTCGAGGCTGACCGAGGGACGACTGAAGCCCCAGAGCGCCCTCATGGGCAACGCCAGTTCGGGAATCGCCCGTAACCGCTGGCCGTTGGCCTTGTCCAGGCCGGTAAGGTTCTCATTGTCCCGGTAGAACCAGGTGTATTGGCTTTCCAGGCTGGCCTCAAGCCAGCCGGCTTCCAGCGAGCCACCGTAGATCACTTCCGGCAACTGGGCATAGGGCTTATCAACGTCGGCAATACGGTCAGGGATGGTCTGGTAGCCGTTCAGGTACGTTTCAAAGTACTGATTGGCTCCGTAGTAACGAACACCACCCCGACGCTGAAGATGCGTCGCCTGGTCTATTTCGAGACTGCGATTCAGATCGCTCAGATAATCCTCATCTGAAATCACCGAGTAATCGCCGTAGCCGCTCCAGCCTCCGCCAAATGCCGCCCGGGTGGTGAAATCAAGAGCCCAGCGCTCGCCATTTTCACCCGGATTTTCATCCCGAAAAGCAGAATCATTGTCGATATACCCCAGCTGCAGCACCGATTCGCCATACTGACTGAGGTAGCGCCCCTCCAATTCCGTGAACAGGCCGCGACCGTGGATATACTGCGGTGTGAGGGTGGCATCATAATGGGGCGCCAGATTCAGATAGTACGGCAAGGCCAGATAAGCCCCGCTACCAGCGCTGGACGAGCCAAACTGGGGATACAGGAAACCGGTCTTGCGGCGGTCATCAATCGGGAAGGTAATGTAAGGCCAGTAGAATACCGGCGCATCCAACACTTCCAGCCGCACGTGCCGTGCAGTACCAAAACCTTCCGCCTGATCCAGCTCGATGTCCGATGCCACAATCGACCAGTCGTTCTGGCCCGGACCACAGGTAGTGATCATGCCATCGGAGATAACCACCTGGCTTTCACTGACCCTGGACAGGGATGAGGCCTCGCCCCTGAGTTCCGACTCGTGCAGGAGAAACGTGGCCGTGTTGATATCCAGTTGCCCGGACTGGGTAGAATAGTTCGCGTCCTGCCCGGTCAGCAGAAAGCCTTCACCCCGGCTGACCAGCGGTCCTTGCAGTTGCAATTCGCCGGACTGCTGGTTGTACCGTGCCTCCGCGCCGGTCGCCTGGAACGGACCCTGGCGCAGGCGCACATCACCCTGCAGGTAGAGTTCGCTATCCAGTTCATAGCGGGCGTTCAGGGCACTGGCTTCCAGTGGCATGGAACCCTCAATGCCCTCGCCCGGCACCACGGCGCCATCGCCGCCAACCGTGCCAGGCAGATAACCTCCCTCGCAGAATACCGGCAGCCGACCGGCCACCTCTGGCGGCAATTCACTGCGCGGGCGCCAGTCAATCTCAGCGGCGCTGGGGCTGCTACCCGCCCCCTCGGCACGTACACCACTCGCTGCCAATGCCACGATGACGGCCAGGCTTGAAAGCCGGAACCTGGCGCACAACAGGGAAGAGCAATGGCTGGGCACGTTGACGAAATTCCTGTTCCATTTGAATGATGGCTGGGCGTAAGGGCACCTAGTTTACACGCGCCCTCAAGGCTTGTTAACGGAAAGCCCGCTGCAATTCCGTTTTACCCTCTTTATACTCCGGTGCAGAGAGTGCCCGGTTAACGCGCCGGCCATCATCCACCGATCCAGGAATGCTGATCTGACCATGGATAACCGTTTGCAGTTGCTGACCCGCTGGGTCAGGCAAATTCCCGGCTTCTCGGCCGCCAGCCCGACACCGGTTTCCGGCGACGCCAGTTTTCGACGGTACTTCCGGGTCTGGAAAGACGTGCCGGGCGGGCAACCCGCCCCCTTCATTGTGATGGATGCTCCACCGGAGCACGAGGACTGCGTTCCGTTTGTGGCCATCGCCCGGCACTGGCATCAACACGGTATCGCCGTGCCCGCCATTGCCGCCGAGGATCTTGAGCAGGGTTTTCTGTTACTGGAAGACCTGGGCGATCTGCTGATGTTAACGGCCCTGGAACAGGGCGATGTGGACACCCTGTATCGGGCCGCGCTGGACGAACTGGCGCGTATTGCCGGGCTGGACGACCCGGCAGACTACCCACTGCCCGCCTATGACCAAGCCCTGCTCGACCGGGAGATGGCGCTATTCCCGGACTGGCTGCTGGAAAAACACCTGGGGCTGGAACTCGACAACCAGGAACGGGCGCTGCTGGACACCGCCTTCGGCCTGCTCCGGGAGAGTGCCCTGGCGCAGCCGGAAGTCACCGTGCACCGCGATTACCACTCCCGCAATCTTCTGGTCCGTGATAGCCAGACGGTTCCCGGCGTGATCGATTTTCAGGATGCCGTACGCGGCCCCATCACCTATGATGCCGTCTCCCTGCTCAAAGACTGCTACGTGCGCTGGCCGGAACAGCGACTGGCAAGCTGGCTGGAGCATTTTCGTAACGCCAGCCAGCAGGCCGGCTTGCACCGCGCTGATGCAGATACTTTCCGGCAGTGGTTTGAGCTCATGGGCATGCAGCGCCATCTGAAAGCCGCCGGCATTTTTGCCCGCCTCGCCATTCGCGACGGCAAGACCGGCTACCTGGCTGACATTCCCCGCACCGTCAGTTATCTGCGAGATGCCAGCGCCCGGCAACCAGCCTTCCGGCATTTTCACGAGTGGCTCTGCAGCACCGTGATTCCGGCCATCGAACAGCGCATTGGCCCGCTGCCGGAGCCGGGAGTTCGCTGACCATGAAGGCTATGATTCTCTCCGCCGGCAAAGGCGAGCGTATGCGCCCGCTGACCCTGACCACCCCCAAGCCGTTGCTGTCAGCCGGGGGGCAGCCCCTGATCGTTCATCATATCGAGCGCCTGCGCGACGCCGGTTTCAGCGACATTGTGATCAACCATGCCTGGCTGGGGGAACAGATTGAAGCCCGGCTGGGGGATGGCGAGGCCTTTGGTGTCAGCATTCGCTACTCTGCAGAGGGTGAACCGCTGGAAACCGCCGGTGGCATCATCCGGGCCCTGCCTCTGCTGACCGACGCGGGCGACGACTGGTTCCTGGTGGTCAACGGTGACATCTGGAGCGATTTCGATTTCAGCCAGCTCCAGGCCCCGACCAATGCCGATGCCCTGCTGGTGATGGTTTCTAATCCACCCCACCACCCTGAGGGGGATTTTCATCTTCAGGACAACGGCTTTCTGAACCCTGACGGGACCGAAAAACTCACCTTCTCCGGTATCAGCGTGCTGCACCGGCGCCTGTTTGATGAACTGGACGATTCCGCCGGCAAACTTGGCCCTGTGCTGCGCAGGGCCATGGCCCGCAACCGGGTCACCGGCCTGCATCATAACGGCCAGTGGGTGGACGTCGGCACACCAGAACGATTGCAGAGCCTGGACCAGTGGCTGCACGAAAGGGCCCGGACATCATGAGGCAGAGCAATCCACCCGCCCTGCCGGCGAGAATGGAGTCGTCGTTCCAGGAACTGCTGCAGGAACTGTCCAGTTGCGGACATCAGGCCAGCACCCTGCTGGAGCGCGCGCGCCTGCCGCGCTGGTACCGCAAGCCACTGTTCTTTTTTCTGGGTTACATTGCCAAGGCCGATGGCCGGGTCCGGGAACCGGACATTCATTATGCCGAAGCCCTGATGAAAGCCCTGGCCCTGTCGGCCAGGCAACGCCGAAAAGCCATCGATCAGTTTCGCAAGGGCAAGGACACTGACCATCTGCCCCTGCGCCAGGGCCTGATACTGCGCCTGGCCTTGCTGCTGTGGCCGGCACCGGCCCTGAAAACCGCTATCTGCCTGTGCCATGGCGCACAAATCCTGGGCCAGCCCGGCAAGGCCCGGCGCTACCGCTGCGAAGACGCCATCAGCCATATGGGGTTGCCCGTTGTCATCAGCGATGACATTTTCGAAAGCTACGCCAGCAAAGTGTGGATTCGCACTGCCGCGCCGCCGCAAAAGCCGGCGACCTACGAGCAGGCTTGCCAGATTCTGGGCGTAACCCGGCGAGATTCGCTGGAGACCATCAAACGCGCTTACCGCAAACAGGTTTCCGCCTGCCACCCGGACAAACTGGCGCAACAGAAACTGGCGCCCTCGGAAGTGGCGATGGCAAAAGACCGGTTGTTACGTTATCAACAGGCCTGGGAACTGATTCGCCAGAGACATCGGGCACTTTAATCCCCGCTGGCCGACAGGTTTTTCAGCCAGGCACTGACCCGGCTGGCAACCCGCCTCGCATCTTCAGCCCGGAGTGGTCGATTGAGGGCCACGGGCTGACGGTCGTAACCGGCCACATCCGCGCGAGCAAACGCCGCCGCCCGCGCCCGGCCCTCTGCGCCGGAAGGCCCAGCGGAATCATGCAGATCCAGCACCGGCCATCCCTGTCCTCCGTTTCGCTCCTTCAACAACGAGGGCAAGGTAACGGCCTGCCGGGCCGGAAACCGGGGGGCCAGCCAGACCACCGCAGACACGGCAGCGGCGTCCGCCGCCCAGTCCGTGACATAGTCGGCAGACCAGCCCATGCCCAGCACGCCCACACGTTCATAGCCACGCTGCTGCAATACGGCTACCCCGGCGGACAGAATTGTACGAACCGAATTTCGAAAATCTGCGGTCAGGTCATCAAAAGGCGGTTCCTCAGCCACATCAATCATGACCGAATCCGATGTATTCCCGCCCTGATCCGGGTTCTGTCCGGCGTCATCATCCAGGCCAGGCGCCATGACATCCATGCGATGTCGCCGTATCGCCTCCGGCGGCAGCCCAAGGCCAACCGTCATCACCGCAAGACCCCGCTCCGCCAGCGCCACCCGCAACGATCCCAGCACACCCTCATCGGCCGTCTGGCCTTCGTCGGCCAGTATCAGTAAAGCCCCGGTTGCCGGCGTAACGTATTCGGGCAGGAACAGCCCCAGCGCCCGGCCTTCCTCGTCAAGATCCAGCCAGACAGCCTGCTCCGGGTAACGCCGTGCCAGCGCCCATTCGCCCAACCCCGTTGAAAAACCCGATCTTGACGCCGGATTAACCTTGGTCGCGGGTTCCGCTTCCTCACCCCCCTTCGCCTCATCCTGGGCCACAACGGCGTTCAGCCAGCCGCTGATCAAGAACAGACAGAGTAACCTGATTGCTTTCAACCCCATGAGCCAATGCACCTATCCCGCTGCGAAAATCACCGGCAAACTGATAGACTAGCAGGGTTGCCCAGAGGCTGATAATTCACCACACCGAGAGAGCCCCGATGAATCCATATCTGATTGCCCCATCCATCCTCTCCGCCGATTTCGCCCGCCTGGGAGAAGAAGTCGATAACGTTCTGGCTGCTGGTGCCGACGTGGTGCACTTCGATGTGATGGACAATCATTATGTGCCCAATCTCACCATTGGGCCCATGGTGTGCGAGGCCCTGCGCAAGCACGGCGTTACCGCCCCCATCGACGTGCACCTGATGGTGTCTCCGGTGGATGACCTGATCCGCATGTTTATTGACGCCGGCGCCAGCTACATCACCTTCCACCCGGAGGCCAGCAACCACATTGACCGTTCCCTGCAATTGATCCGCGACGGCGGCTGCAAGGCCGGGCTGGTGTTTAACCCCGCCACCCCGCTGAGCTACATGGACTACGTCATGGACAAGCTCGACATGGTGCTGCTGATGTCAGTGAACCCGGGCTTCGGTGGCCAGAAGTTCATCCCGGGCACCCTCGACAAGCTCAAGGAAGCCCGCAAGAAAATTGATGCCAGCAACTACAACATTCGCCTGGAAATCGATGGTGGTGTGAAAACCGACAACATCCGGGAAATCGCCGAGGCCGGCGCCGACACCTTCGTGGCCGGCTCTGCCATATTCAACACTCCGGATTACAAGGCCACCATCGATGCCATGCGAGAGGAACTTGAGCAGGCCCGCAAGGTGATCGGCGGATGAGCCTGAAAGGCCTGTTCAACGCCCGCTGGCCGGGAGTCGCCCTGTTTGATCTGGACGGCACGCTGGTAGACAGCGCACCGGATCTGGCCGCCGCCGTGGATCAGATGCTGGAGCACCTGGGGCGTAGCCCGGCAGGCCTGGACAAGGTGCGCACCTGGGTTGGCAACGGCGCCCAGATTCTGGTGCGCCGGGCCCTGGCCGGAAAAACCGATTGGGAACCCGCCACCGCTAAAGATGAGGCGCTGTTCAACGACGCCCTGACCATTTTCTATCATGCCTACGGCCAGCTGAATGGCCGGCATTCCGAGGTATTTCCCGGCGTCCATGACTGCCTGGACCACCTGAGGCAACTGGGCTGCCGGATGGCCGTGGTCACTAACAAACCTGACCAGTTTGTTCAGCCCCTGCTGGAAAAAACCGGTCTGGATCAGTGGTTCGACCTCTCGGTCGGTGGCGATACCCTGCCAGTGAAAAAACCGGACCCGGCGCCCTTGCTGCACGCCATGGAAAAACTGGGCGGCACACGGGGCACCACGGTGATGATCGGGGACTCCGAAGCTGACGTCAATGCAGCCCTGGCAGCAGGCATCCCCTGCGTCGCCGTCAGGTATGGCTATAACTTTGGCGGCTCCGTTGACAGTCTCGGTGCAGATGCTGTTGTTGATTCGCTGGCCGAGCTTTTGTAATCTCGCAAGGACGTTTTATTTTGAACACATCAATTCGGGAGATTCCTGCCGTGCAGGGACTGAATCTGACTGCAGCGCGAGGCATCCTGACAACCCGCGCAACACGATGGTGGCGATGGCGCACCGGCTGAGCAAGCCCCGGGGCTGATGGCGCATGCCTGCTTGCCCGCACCACCGGTCACAGCGGTGTAACACCGTTCTGACAAAACGCAGATCAGATTTCAGGAAACCGAACCATGACACCCGAGCAATTCCACGAGCTCGCTGAAGCCGGCTATAACCGTATCCCTGTGTACCGCGAAGTTCTGGCGGATCTCGACACTCCCCTCAGCACCTATCTGAAACTGGCCAGCGGGCCATACTCCTACCTGTTCGAATCGGTACAGGGTGGCGAGAAATGGGGTCGCTATTCAATCATTGGCTTACCCAGCCAGGAAGTTCTGAAAGTCTTCGACCACCGCATCGAAGTCAGCCGCAACGGCGAAGTGGTCGAACAGGCAGAGGTCGATGACCCTCTGGCTTTCGTGGACGACTACCAGAAGCGATTCAACGCCCCGGACCTGCCCGAACTGCCCCGGTTCAACGGTGGCCTGGTGGGCTATTTCGGCTACGACACCGTGCGCTACATCGAAAAGCGCCTGCGCAACAGCTGCCCGCCCGACCAGATCGGCACGCCGGATATTCTGTTGATGGTGTCCAATGAAATCGTGGTGTTCGACAACCTGCGCGGCAAGTTGCATCTGATTGTGCACGTGGACCCGTCTATTGAAGGCGCCTACGAAGCGGCGCAACGCCGCATCGACGAGCTGGAAAGCCAACTGCACCGCCAGACCGCCAACGCCCCCCGCACGCCGGAACATCTACGCGGCAAGGTGGTGGACGAGAGCGACTTTATTTCCGGCTTTACCCAGGACAGATTCGAAGCGGCGGTGGACAAGATCAAAGGCTACGTGCTGGATGGCGATGTCATGCAAACCGTCATTTCCCAGCGCATGTCGATTCCGTTCGAGGCACCACCCCTGAACCTCTACCGTTCGCTGCGCGTGCTCAACCCGTCACCGTATATGTACTTCCTGGATCTGGAAGACTTCCACATTGTCGGCTCATCTCCGGAAATCCTGGCGCGTGTGGAAGATGAGGAAGTCACCGTCCGGCCCATCGCCGGCACCCGCAAGCGTGGCGCCACCGATGCCGAGGACAAAGCCCTGGAAAAGGAACTCTTGGCCGACCCGAAAGAGATCGCCGAGCACCTGATGTTGATCGATCTGGGCCGCAACGACGCCGGCCGGGTGTCGGAAACCGGCACAGTGAAGCTGACCGACAAGATGATCGTGGAGCGCTATTCCCACGTGATGCACATTGTCTCTAACGTGACCGGTCGACTGAAAGAAAACACCAGCTGCCTGGACGTGCTGCGCGCCACCCTGCCCGCAGGCACCCTCAGCGGCGCGCCGAAAATCCGC
Source organism: Marinobacter sp. RI1 (assembly GCF_041155085.1). NCBI lineage: Bacteria > Pseudomonadati > Pseudomonadota > Gammaproteobacteria > Pseudomonadales > Marinobacteraceae > Marinobacter > Marinobacter sp. RI1. The sequence goes on along the minus strand of NZ_AP031605.1, from coordinate 1,015,037 downwards.
GCCATGGAGATTATCGACGAGCTGGAACCGGTAAAGCGCGGTGTGTACGGCGGTGCGGTTGGCTATCTGTCGTTCAACGGCAACATGGACACCGCCATCGCCATCCGCACCGCGGTCATCAAGGACAATACTCTGCACATCCAGGCCGGCGCCGGCGTGGTGGCAGACTCCATTCCCCGCCTCGAATGGAAAGAAACCATGAACAAGGGCCGCGCAATTTTCCGTGCCGTGGCCATGACCTACAACGACTACGACCATTGAGGCGGAGGAACAGATTATGTTGCTGATGATCGATAACTACGATTCCTTCACCTACAACGTGGTGCAGTACCTGGCTGAGCTGGGTGCCGACGTACAGGTATACCGGAACGACGAAATCACCATTGAACAAATCGAAGCTCTGAACCCCGAGCGACTGGTGATTTCCCCGGGGCCCTGCACGCCCAACGAGGCGGGGATCTCCATGGACGCCATTCGTCATTTCGCCGGCAAACTGCCTATCCTGGGTATCTGCCTGGGCCACCAGTCCATCGGCCAGGTATACGGCGGCGACGTCATCCGGGCAGGCAAGGTAATGCATGGCAAAGTGTCAGCGGTATATCACAATGATGCAGGTGTGTTTCGCGGCCTGAACAACCCCTTGCAGGCTACCCGTTACCACAGCCTGGTGATCGACAAGAACACCCTGCCCGATTGCCTGGAAGTGACCGCCTGGACCCGCAACGACGACGGCTCCGTTGAAGAAATCATGGGCGTACGCCACAAGACCCTGCCCATCGAAGGCGTGCAGTTCCACCCCGAGTCGATCATGACCGAACAGGGCCATGAACTGCTGCGCAACTTCCTGAGAACATAACAAGAGGCCGACGACCCCATGGACATGAAACAAGCACTGAACCGCATCGCCTCCAACCTGGACCTGTCCCGGGACGAAATGAAGGATGTGATGCGTATTGTGATGAACGGCGAAGCCACCGACGCCCAGATCGGTGCCTTCCTGATGGGCCTGCGCCTGAAGAGCGAAACCATCGACGAAATCACCGGCGCCACCGAAGTGATGCGTGAACTGGCCACCAAGGTCAGCATCAACGCCAGCCCGCTGGTGGATATCGTCGGCACCGGGGGCGATGGTGCCAATCTGTTCAACGTCTCCTCGGCCTCTTCCTTTGTGGTGGCCGCAGCCGGCGGCTTCGTCGCCAAGCACGGCAACCGGGGCGTATCGTCCAAGAGCGGCAGCGCCGACCTGATCGAAAAGGCCGGCATCAACCTGGACATGAAGCCGGAGGAAGTGGCCCGCTGCGTCGAACAGATCGGCGTCGGCTTCATGTTTGCGCCGGCCCACCACGGCGCCATGAAACACGCCATCGGTCCGCGCCGGGAGCTGGGTTGCCGGACGATTTTTAATATTCTTGGCCCGATGACCAATCCGGCCGGCGTCACTCGCCAGCTTATCGGCGTGTTCACCAGGGAACTGTGCCGCCCGATGGCAGAAGTCATGCAGCGCCTGGGCGCAGAACACATCATGGTGGTCTGCTCGAAGGATGGCCTGGATGAAATCAGTCTGGCCACGGTCACTCATGTTGCCGAACTGAAAGATGGCGAAATCACCGAATACGACCTGACGCCGGAAGACCTGGGCATCAAGAGCCAGTCGCTGGTGGGCCTGACGGTGGATTCCTCCGACGAATCCCTGAAGCTGATCAAGGCCGCTTTCGGCCGCAACCACGACGAGACAACCGAAAAAGCCCGCGACATGATCGCGCTGAACGCCGGCGCGGCCATCTATGTCGCCGGCCTGGCCAAGACCGCCAAAGAAGGCGTCGACATGGCACTGGATGCCATGGGTTCCGGTTTGGCGGCTGGCAAGATGTCGGAGCTGGCTGATTTTTCTCAGTGCTTTTAATTCCGGCCTTTTTTTGATGGAGCCGGACGAGCTAGTGAGGGAGCCTTTCCAAAACACGCCCACGAGTACGTCCCTGTAGGGCTTGACTTCAGCCATCCATGGCTGAAGACAGTTTTGGAAAGGCTCCCTCACCAGCTCTCGCAAACTTTATACGGGCCAGCTATGACTGACAGACATTTGGATAAGACTCCCACCATCCTGCGTAAAATCGTTGATCGGAAATGGGAGGAAATTGATGAACGTAAGCCCAAGGTTTCGATTGCAGACTTGAAAGCCATGGCCGGCGATCAAGCTCCAGCGCGTGGATTCGCCAATGCCCTGCGCACCCGCATCGAAACTCAGCGGCCGGCGGTCATCGCCGAGATCAAGAAGGCCTCTCCCAGCAAAGGCATCCTGCGTGATCCGTTTGAACCGGCACGCATTGCCGAGAGCTACGAACAGGGCGGTGCAGCTTGCTTGTCAGTGCTGACTGACCGAGATTTCTTCCAGGGGCACGAAGACTACCTGAAAGCCGCCCGCGCGGCCTGCAGCCTGCCGGTGATCCGCAAGGACTTCATGGTGGCGCCCTATCAGGTGTATGAAAGCCGGGCCATTGGCGCCGACTGCATTCTGCTGATTGCCGCCTGCCTGACCAAAGACCAGATGCAGGAACTGGAGGGCATCGCCCACGAGATTGGCCTGGATGTGCTGGTGGAGGTGCATGATGGCGAGGAATTGGACGATGCACTTACCCTGAGCACGCCGCTGGTAGGCATCAACAACCGAAATCTGCACAATTTTGAGGTGTCGCTGGACACCACCTTTGAACTGCACCACCGGATTGCCGAAAACCGACTGACCATTACCGAGAGCGGGATCATGACCCGTTCAGATGTTGAGGCCATGACCAGCCGGGGCATTTACGGGTTTCTGGTGGGTGAGTCGTTCATGCGCGCGCCAGATCCGGGTGAGAAACTGCAGGAGCTGTTCGGCTGATTCACAGGATAAACGGGTGAGGCAAGTATGGACGCAGAGACCGGCAAGGATTCCGACAACCCGATACTGACCGGCCCCTTCTGGCCGGTTTTCTTCCGCTATGCCCTGCCTTCCGTGGCGGGGTTGCTGGCACTGACCACCGCCAATATCGTTGACGGCGTCTTCATTGGCAACTTCGCCGGCGCAGATGCCCTGGCGGCCCTGAACCTGCTGATTCCCTGGTTTACCCTGCTATTCGGCATGGCGCTGGCCCTGGCCATTGGCGGTACAGTTCGGGCTGGCCGCTATCTCGGCGAAGGCAGGACCGACGCCGCATCTGCCATCTTCAGCAAGTGCCTGATGGCCACTCTGGCCCTGGCTTTGACCGGCGCACTGGTGGGTTTTTTGTTCCATGATGGGATCTATCGTGTGCTGGGTGCTTCGCCCGACATCTACCCGCTGATGTCCGAGTATTTTCTGGTGATCATCTGGGTGCTGGTGGCCCAGCTTGTCACCATGGTGTTGTACTACTTCGTGCGGGTGGACGGCTTTCCGGGGCTGGCAACCATGGCCCTGGTCGCAGGAGCCGCCGCCAATATCCTGCTGGACGCCCTGCTGGTGGGCTATCTGGATCAAGGTTTGCGTGGCGCCGCCATCGCCACCGGCCTGGCCCAGGTACTGCAATTCGCGGTTCTGGCCCGTTACTTTCTCAAGCCGGAACGCAAGCTTCACTTCCAGCTTCAGCAAAAACACTGGCAGGAGATTCCCCAGGCGTTCGCCAATGGCGTTTCGGAGTGGATCAACGAGCTCTCGGTGGGGCTGGTTATGCTGTTGATCAACTGGCTGTTGATGACCACTCAGGGCGTGGCGGGGGTAGCCGCCTTTACCGTGGTGAATTATCTGATCTTCCTCAGCCTGATGGTGTTCTATGGTATTTCGGACGCCATGCACGTGCTGATCAGCCACAACCTGGGGGCCGGCAATGCCGAACGTATACGCCGTTTTATGGGCTGTGGGGCCACCGTCATTCTGAGCCTGGCACTGGCGCTGGTGGTCACGGTCTGGCTGTTTGGGAATCAGGTGGTCCGCCTGTTTCTGGACACCACGGCAGACCCGGCCACCGCAGCCCTGGCAGACCGTTTTCTGACCATCCTTTGGCCGCTGTTTCTGGTTAACGGCATCAACGTGCTGCTGTCGGTGTATCTGACGGCCATGCATAAAGCCCTGCCTTCAGCCCTTGTCGCCTTTTCCAGAAGCCTGGTGCTGCCCGCGTTGCTGCTGGTCGGCATTGCCCGCTTTGCGCCGGAATGGCCGCTACTGCTGGCACTGCCACTGGCGGAATGGCTCACCTTTGGCCTCGCAATAGCCCTGTTTTTACGCTTCCGGCCGCAGCGGGTGATCACCGCTCCCGGCTAATTGTAAAAAATGTAAAACCATTTCACATGCAACAGATTCTCATTTAGATTTACTCCAAATTCAGGAATTTGGAGCGTCGACATGGGACCGTCTGCCCGGGCAATTGCCGAACAGGCAAGTTTTCAGGCTTTCCTGCATGGTTACCTTCAGGAAGTTGATCCCGGCGACTGGCAGACCGCCAGCCAGCGCACCCAGGATCCGACAGGCCGATTTTCGGGGCCCTGGGTATGCGAACTGACTCTGAACAGCCAGCGCTCCCGCCTGGCCATCGACATTCTCTACCGCTCGGCTCTGGGCCGACACCGCTACGGCAAGGTACGTCAGTGGCTCAGCGGTCGTCATTGCTGGGCCGACATCGACCCTTTTCAGGCAATGTGTCTGTTGGCCCGTGAACTCTATGCATTATCCGGCGGCATGGTGCCCGAGCTCCGAAAACTCCGGGAACTGGAATTCCTGCATCGGCTCACTGACAGCTACGGGGTCATGGTCCGTTACGTCGAACACAGACGCAACGATTCGCGGCTTCTGGCCAACCGGTTTATCGATTCAGAACAGTCTCTGTTGTTCGGACACACTGCCCATCCCACCCCCAAGAGCCGCCAGGGGATGTCGGAATGGCAGCAGCATGCCTACGCGCCGGAGCTGACCGGGCGCTTTCAGCTGCACTACTTTCTGGTTCATCGGAATTGCGTTCTGGAGGATTCTGATGGGCCTTTACCAGCCAGTGCCATGGCCGAATCTCTGTTGCAAGACAGTCAAGCCTCCCTGAACCTGCCGGACAACCATGCCCTGATTCCGGCCCACCCTCTGCAGGCTCAGTGGTTGATGACGCAACCCGGGGTGCTGGACGCCATCGCCCAGGGGTTGATTCACCCCCTGGGTGCGCTTGGTCCGGAATTTTCCGCGACGTCATCGGTACGCACTGTCTACTGCGAGCAAGCCGAATGGATGCTGAAGTTCTCCATTCCAGTCAAGGTGACCAACTCGCTGCGGGTCAACAAGGCCCACGAGCTGAAAGCGGGGGTGGTTATGTCCCGGCTGCTCCGGCAAACCGGTTTTGGCGAGGCGGAGCCCGGCTTCCGGATCCTTCAGGACCCGGCCTATCTGACCGTCATGCTACCCGGGCTGACCGAAAGCGGCTTTGAAGTGATTTTCCGGAACAACCCTTTCCCGCCGGGGCAGGACCAGGGGGTGATCAGCATTGCCGCCCTGACCCAGGATCCCCTGCCGGGCCGGAATTCCCGGTTACTGGATCTGATCGAGGGCCTGGCATTGAACGAGAACCGCAGCCTCACAGCCGTCAGCCGGGACTGGTTCCAGCAGTATCTATCATGCGCGATTGGCCCGGCACTGCGGCTTTATGATGAGCACGGCATTGCCCTGGAAGCCCATCAGCAGAACAGTCTGCTGGATGTCAGCGGGGGCTATCCACGCTGTTACTACTACCGGGACAATCAGGGTTACTACCTCTCGGAGAGCTTGCGCGGGCCACTCACAGAGCAATGCACCAACCTTAAAGAAACCCCGGAGTTGTTCTACCGGGACGCCATGATCCGCGACAGGTTCTGCTACTACCTGATCGTAAATCAGCTGTTTTCAGTAATTGCCCGCTTTGGCATTGACGACCTGATACCGGAAACCCTGTTGATCCAGCAATTCCGACATTTTCTACATGCCGAGCACAGCCGGCTTCATGGCCCGGCACAGGCGCTCGTCAAGTCGTTACTGGAAGACAGCCGTCTACCCTACAAAGGCAATCTGCTGACCCGGGTCAACGATGTTGACGAGCTGAATGCAGAGCTGGAGATGGCAGTCTACACCAGTATTGCCAACCCACTCCGCGGCGATACCCGGGCAACACCGAAAGGCAGCACCGCCGTCCCGGCAGTCGAGGTAAGCCATGGTGTTGCCTGAACCGAGAGCCTTATCCAAAGCCCCCATGGCAGGACTGCAACCGGTGAACGCCCTGAGCGAGTTACCGGCCCAACGGGTGCTGCGGCAGCTGCTTGAAGCCCTGATGTTTGAAGGGGTGATTGCGTACCATCCGGGCGATTGCAACCGCACCGGATGGCAATGGCTGAGCTTCCAGGCTGGCAATCTGCACGGACGTTGCCGAGCCCGCATTCGGGGCTTTGGCCGACTGAGACTGGACACCAGTTCCCTGACCCTGGAGCGGCACCAGAAACCGGTGTCGCTCTCGCTGACCACGCTGATTGCACAGCTTCCGGCAACGAACTCACAACAGCAATCTCTGTTAACGGAGCTGCTGGCCACGATCAGCAACAGTGAACGGCTGGACGCCCTGCGCAAGGCCCGGCATTCCGGAGACCGCCGGAACCTGCATGGCGAAGCTCTGGACAGCGCCCTGCACGAAGGCCACCCCTACCATCCCTGTTTCAAGAGCCGACTCGGATTCCAGGGCGATGATCTGGTGCACTATAGCCCGGAAACCAGCACCGGATTCAGACTCCATTGGGTGGCAGTTCCCCGACACAATCTGGATTCCCAGTTACCGTCTTCAGACATGGCTTTCTGGCAATCAGAACTGGGCCAGGAACAGGCTTATCTGCTGCGGGCAGCATTCCACCGGGCGGGCGTTGACTGGCAACAATATGGCGCGCTGCCAACCCACCCATGGCACTGGCAGAAACTCAGTCAGGGTCCCGAGGCCGCCCGGCTTGAGGCACTGGGCATCAAATGCCTGGGGCCTCTGGGAGACCGTTACCATCCAGGGCAGTCGCTCAGGTCTCTATTCAATGCCAGCCGGCCAGCGAAAGCCTGCGTAAAACTGCCTTTGGGTATTCACAATACCTCGTCACGCCGGAATCTGGAGCCCCATTCCGTGCCATCGGCTCCTGTCATCAGTCGTTGGCTCGAGTCCATTGTCGGCGACGATCCACTGTTTGATACCACCTACCCGCTACGGCTGATGCCCGAATACGCCAGCCTGGGCGTTGCCGCGGGCGATGAGCAGGGAGCAGATAATTCGGGGCTTGCAGGGGAACTGGCCGCCATCTGGCGCGCCAGCATCGGCTCCCGGCTTCATGAGGGTGAGCAGGCCATCCCCTTAAATGCCCTGTTCCAGTGGCAGCCAGACGGCATGCCCTTTATTCACCCCTGGGTGGAGCACTATGGTCTGGTTCCCTGGCTGGAGGCCACGCTCAAGGCTGTCATTCTGCCAGTCTGGCATATGCTCGCTGCCCACGGCGTCGGTCTTGAGGCTCATGCCCAGAACAGCCTTCTGGTGGCGCGCAGCGGCTGGCCGAGAGCACTGATGCTTCGGGATTTCCACGACAGCGTCGAGTACGCCCGGGACTATCTGCCTCAGACTACCCCCGAACCGGACTTCGGCCCCCGGCAGGCATTCTACGATCAGGCACCGGATAACCAGTATTACCGCATGAGCAACCCGGAAGCCCTGCGCGAGCTGGTGATGGATACCCTGTTTATCTTCAATCTCAGTGAGCTCGCGCTGGTTCTGGAAGAGGCCTACGGATTTAACGAGGCGCGGTTCTGGGATCGAGTCCGGACAATCCTGACCAACTATGCACGACAACACCCGGAGCAGAGGTCCCGCCTGGATCGCCTGGGATGGGATCAACCCAACCCGCTCACCGAGTCGCTGCTGCGCAGCAAACTTCAGCCAGACATCGAGCAGCCCCGCCACCGGGTGCCTAATCCCCTGGCCCCAACGACACCCTGATGCCCTTCATTGATCACCATCACAAGAGGTTACCGTGACTGCACCTTTGTTCTATGTCGACAACATGCCTTACACGCAACCGGACTGCGACCAGATAGTCCAGTGCCTGGAGGAGCGCCCTGAATTTCAGGAGCCGGCCGGTTGCCGATTTGCGGTCTGCCTGCAGGACACCGCCCACTGGCTGGCCCTGTGCCTCTGGCTGAAACCCCTTGGCGCCAGTGTGCTGCCCATTCATTCCGGCACCCCCTATGCTGCGGCCCGAACCCTGGCCGAGAGCACGGGCTGCACCTACCTGCTGTTTGGCGAGCAACTCCAGGAAGTCACGCCCGAAGTCATTCGCGAGAAAGCGAAGACGGCCTGCGCCGAAGGCGGTGAGCTGATTCAGCTCAGCTCCGGCACCACGGGCAACCCCAAAACCATCACACGACCCTGGCACGACATAGAACGGGAGCTGGCCGCCTATGTTGCCCAATTCACTGAGGCCATGAGCTTGACACCGGTGGTCGCATGCCCGGTGACGCACTCCTACGGTCTGATCTGTGGTGTGCTGGCAGCCCTGCAGCGGGGGATTGCCCCCCAGGTGATCACCAATCTCAATCCACGTTCTATTCTTGCAAGGCTGCGCGCAGTACCCGAGCATCTGCTCTATGCCTCTCCGACCCTGGTCAGCTTGCTGATACGGATGCTGCCTGAAAACCAAAGTCTGCACAGCGTCATGCTGTCCGGGGCGCCCCTGCCCGCCCCCGTGCTGGACCAGCTTCGAAACCGCTGCCTGCGCGTTTGCCAGCAATATGGCTGTTCGGAAGCCGGCTGCGTGGCGCTGAGCCCGGACGTGACTGAGCCTGGCCAACTCGGCCTGCCGTTATCGCATGTGTCAGTGCAGGCCGGGGGCTCCCCAGGGCAACCGGATGAAATCCTGATCACGGTTAAAGCCACCGGACAGCGCATTCACAGCAGGGATCTGGGCTATTTCGACCAGCAGGGTCAGCTGCATTTCCTGGCCCGTTCCGATGACACCATCAACGTTGCCGGCATCAATGTCTATCCGGGGGCCGTGGAAGACGTGTTTCTTGGCTATCCCGGGATTCGAGAGGCGGTGGCCTTCAAGCAACCGGATACCTTTGCCGGTGAGCGGGTTTGCCTGCGCTTTGTAGCAGACTCAGAAATAGACACCGACCAGCTGCGGCAATGGAGCCGGGGCCAACTGTCACCGCACCAGGTGCCATCACTGATCGAACAGGTGGAAAGCATCAGCCGGTTCCCGAACGGCAAGGTCAGTCGCCGGCTGTTAACTGAATCCCTCAACCACAAAGATCAGCGGGAGGTGCCGGCATGAGTTCAGCCACTCCCACCCGCGAAGCCATTGAAGCGGTGATTCGAAGCCATCTGCCCAACGCCCGGCTTTCGGCGTTCTCAGCGACTGCCCGCCTCAACGCCGATCTGGCTATTGACTCGATTATGCTGTTGCAGCTGATCGTACACCTGGAACTGGAATACGGCCTGCATATACCTGAAGAAGCGCTGCTGACCCATCAGCTCGAGACCGTTGAGGACCTGGAAGCGCTATTGGTCGCCACAGGCAACCCGGAGGTTTCCCTGTGATCAAAGTGCACTGTTTTGTCAGCTGTGTCTGCGAGATCATCAAACGCACCCCCGGTGTGGACCACCGCCCCTTCTACTTTGGCGTATGGGATGCGGACTTCTCGGTCAATGAGGAGCAGGTTCTGTCCTACCACTCGCCCCATACCCGGCACGACCAGTTCCGGGAGTGGTACCGGCTACTGTACGGCGTCACCATTGAATCCTGGTATAACCACCAGCAATCGAAAGAGGCCAACATCGACCGGCTGATTGAACTGCTGGAAACGCGCCCTTCCGATCGTCAGGTCATGGTCATGCTGGACCTTTACCGACTTCCAGAACGGGAAAACAAATTCCACCAGAACCCGTTTCCCCACTACGTGATGTTGGAAGCCACGGAAGATCCGGAGCAGTGGTTCATGTCGGACCCGGATTTTCGCTGGGAGGGTGTGCTGCCCAAAGACCGGATTCTGGAATCGGTCCGCTCCCCGGCCGCTGCCGGTGGCTTCTGTTTCGATGGCCTGGACATCCGGCATACGCCCGCGGAGACGGTAGCCGCTTATTTCGCCCAGTGCATGAAAGCGGAGACCAATCCGTTTACCGATGCCTTGCGGCAGATTCTGCACGCCCATATCGGTCCCGACGCCAGGCAACCACTGGCAAACCTGCCCCGGGCATTCAGGGAGATTCCAGTAATGGCGATTCGCAAGTACGCCTACGAGCACGCCTTTGCCTGGCTGCTGGAGGATCAGGGCCGCACCGCCGAGGGCGATCCGTGGTTCGAAGCGCTGTGCGAGGACATTGACCGGCTGGTGAAAACTTACACCCAGATCCAGTACCGGGCGCTGAAACTGGTGATGTCCGGTAACGCTGCCCTGCTGTCCGGGATCGAGCAGTTGCTGGACGAGCAGGATCAGCGAGAGTTCGCCATCAAGGACAGCCTGCAGGGCCTGTTTGCAGAATGGCAGCAGCAACACCCCGACCTCACGGTCAACACCCGGACGTCCGCCCTGGAGGTATTGCCATGATTCGCTTCCACCTGTGCACCATCTCGTTCCGCCACCAGTTGGTGTCGTTACCGGAACTCGCCACCTGGGCTGGCGCCACCGGCTTTGACGGTATTGAACTCTGGGGTGTGCATGCCCGGCACCTGTTACAGCAGCCCGGACTGGATGGCCGCTGGCTGAAAAGCCAGGGACTGGCCATTCCCATGGTCAGCGACTATCTGCCGCTGGACGGTAGTGAACAGGAGGCCATCCACTACACCCGCGAACTCTGCCGGCTGGCCCGACACTGGCAGGCACCCAAACTGCGAACGTTTGCCGGCCATCAGGGCAGCGCCGAGCTCGACCAGAGACAGCGCCAGGCCCGGACCCGACGTCTGCAGACGCTGACCCGTTGCGTCGCAGATGAAGGCCTGACCCTGGTGGTGGAAACACACCCCGGTACACTGGCCGATACGGTCGACTCCACGCTGACGTTGCTGACCGACGTTGATCACCCGGCCCTGGGTATCAACTTCGACGTCTTGCATGTCTGGGAAGCCGGAGCAGACCCAAAGCTGGCGTTGCAACAAATGGCGCCCTGGGTCAGACATTTTCACTTCAAGAATATCCGTCATCGGGATCAGCTCGGCGTATTTGCTCCGGCTAATGTCTACTCACCGGCCGGTTCCCGGCAGGGAATGGTGCCTGTGCTGGACGGTGCCTGTGACTACCGGCCGCTACTGGACACCCTGGCCGGCTGGCAGCAGTCGCAAACCCATCCGGCCCCACTGGACATTTCCCTGGAGTGGTTCGGCCCGGACAGCTACCGGGTGCTATGCAGCGATCTTCACCAGTTGCGGCAAAACGTTCGCCAGAACCACCCGCAATCTCAGGCGCTGGCCGTCTGCCAGTGAACCTCATCCACCTCATCGCCGGCAAAGCGAATGAGGTGGGAAGCCACCACCTGGCCCAACTCCTCCAGCTCCGTTCCGGTGGGTGACTGGCAGCGCATCAGCAGCTCCCGGTTTGCGGCTTCGAGCCAGCATTCACCAATGGAGAAAGCCAGCCTGCCATCGGTTGCGGTCCACTCAGCCTCAATCTTGTGGCGAAAGTGTTTGCAGAGGCGATTGATCAGGCGACCGGGATCGGTGGTGGCGACTCGGGCATTCATGGTTGGCATGGCAGACTCCTTACCTTAATGGGTCAGTTAACACTGGCAGATAGCGGACGATCCGCCAGCACAATGGGGTGTCCCCGGGAGCATCGCTCGATGCGGGCCTCGATACCATAGGTTCTGGCCAACAATTCCGGCGTCAGCACCTGTGCCGGTGTGCCCAGCACGGCCTGGCCCCCCGGGGACAGAACCAGAATCTGGTCGCAATAGCGCAGGGCCAGATTGAGATCATGGCTGGCCACCAGAGCAATGGCGCCGGTCCGGCTGGTGGCATCACGTACCGCGTTGAGCACATTCAGCTGCCAGTGCAAGTCCAGGGCACTGGTGGGCTCATCCAGCAGCATCAATGGCGTCTGACGTACCAGTACCTGAGCCAGCCCCACCATCTGGCGCTGACCACCAGACATTTCCGACAGCCGCCGAAGCGCCAGTTGCCGGATACCCAGGGTGTCGAAAACCTCTTCAATCGCCAGCTCGGTTTCTTCCCGGGACCAGTCACCGCGGGCGGAGCGACAGGCACTGAATACGGTTTCATAGGCCACCAACGGAATGGCCTGGGGCAGTGGTTGCGGCAGGTAACCGACACGACGAATACGATGGTGGGCCGTCATCGCCGCAAGGTTTTCCCCGGCAAAGGTCATGGTGCCGGCAATCGGCAGCAGGCCAGCAATGGATTTCAGCAGCGTGGATTTACCCACGGCGTTAGGGCCAACCACGGCCACCAGTGAGCCCGCGGGTATCTCCGGCAGGGTAAGCCCTGTGAACACGGATCGATTCCGGTAACCGGCGGTGACGGATTGCAGCTTCAGGGTCACAATGCGGCCCTCCTGCTGCGGCCGATGATCAGGGTAATGAACAGCGGGATACCTACCAGGGCGGTCACAATCCCCACCGGCAATACCACTCCCGGCACCAGTAACTTGCTGGCGATAGATGACAACGACAGCAGAACGGCCCCGGCCAGGGCACTGCCCGGCAACAGAAAGCGATGATCTTCACCCAGCATCAAACGGGCGATGTGGGGCGCCACCAAGCCGATAAACCCGATTTCGCCAACGAAACACATGGCCGCCGCGGTCAAAAGGCTCACCCGCATCAGCACCACCAGGCGCATGCGCTCCACCCGGATACCCAGGCTTCGGGCCTGCTCCTCACCACTGCGCAACAAGGTCATGGCCCAGGCATTGCGAAGGGAAAACGGCAGGCACAGCGCAAGCACCAGGGCGACAATGGCCACTTTGTCCAGACTGGCCCGAGCCAGGCTACCCATGGTCCAGAACACAATCTGCTGAACCGACTCGGCATCGGCCATGAACTGGATCAGGCCCACCACTGCGTTGATGCCGAATAACAGGGCAATCCCAAACAGCACCACCGCATGCACCGAGGCCCCCAGAGTGCGTGACAATACCAGAATCAGCAGCGAGGCGGCTGCGGCAAATACAAACGCAGACAGGGGCAGCAATACATGGGCCGCCAATCCCAATACCGAGATATTGAAGGCAATCACCAGGGACGCCCCCAGAGTGGCAGCCGCACCGACGCCCAGGGTAAACGGGCTGGCCAGCGGATTATTCAGTACCGTCTGCATCTCCGCCCCGGCAAGGCCAAGGCAAGCGCCGACCACCACCGCCATCAACGCGTATGGCAGTCGGATATCCTCAATGATCACGCGGGTGCCGGCATCGATACCCTCAGGGTTGAGTAGTCCTCTGAACACATCCATCAATCCCAACATCGACGGCCCGCTGGCAATATCCACCAGCAGTGCCGTCATCGCCGCGAGGGTCAACCCTCCCAGGCATAACACCCGGCGCCAGACAAAACGCCGATAGTCATCGGCCAGCGAGGACGCCCTGGTGTCAGACGATTTCAGCCCTGCATCTTGCCTATACTGCACAGGCGTCATTTCTGGGCCTCCCCGGCTGTCACCCAATAGACTCCGTCAAGCGGCACTGGCTGGAATCGCCGGTAGAATTCCGCCAGGGTCGCATCTGGATCCAGCTCACCAAACGCTGCCGGATGGAACCACCGGGCCAGAGCCTGGACCGCCACCACATTCATGGGCGTGTTGTAGAAGTGGTGCCAGATAGCCATGGCCCTCCCCTCTCGAATGGGTTTTACCGCTCGCAGCCCCGGACGATCGGTGGCCCGGAGAAGGGATGCCCTGGCCGTCTGCTCATCAATACCGGCCCCGAGCATCACGTATGCGTGGTCGGTTTCGGACGCCTGATACCGTCGGGAGCCAATGGCCGTGGCTACGTAACGCCGGGGCGGCTCACTGATCAGATATTCCAGATTGAGCACACCACTGACCCCGGGAACCCGGCCTTGCGCCACATTCTTACCGCCAGCAGCCTCGATGAAGTGCCCCATCATCCCCTCCACCATGGTCTCACAGCAGTTGTCATGCCGACCCAGACGACTGTGCAGGAACACGCTGGGCCAGTCGCTTCGCGGAATCTCGGCCACCACGCCGGTAACCCGGGCAAGCTGTTGCTGGTAGAACCGGTTGAAGACCTCGGCCTCATCCTGACGCCCGAGAACTTCGCCCAGAACAGCCATGCTCCTGGGTGTATTGACCAGAGGATCCTGCCGAAAATCGATAAACACCACTGCCACGCCCGCTCGCTGAAGGCTATCAATCAGTGCCCGGTTATGGGCACCGGGACCGTGGCCCGCGAGACTGAAGATGGCCAGGTCGGCCCCCATGGCAAGCACACTTTCCAGACTGAAACTGTCAGCCGAGGTGTGCCCCACCCGGGGAATATCCGCCAGTGACGGGAAAGCTTTCAGATACTGCGCATAGCCGCCCGGATCCGTCATTTCGAAATCCGGTAACAGCCCCGCAAGACGGTCAGGCAGGTGCTCTCCCTCCAGTATGGCAAGCGCGGGAATGTAGCGACTCTCTCCCAGGATCACTCGCTCGACACGGTCCGGCAGCTTTACCGTCCGCCCCGCCAGATCGGTAACCGTGTCCGCCGCCAGGGAGAGCTCAGCCAGTAAACAGAAAACGCCGCCCATCAGGGCGGCTGTGATTTGGTAACGCAACATCACGGGCCTCAGAACCGCATGGCCAGGCCAACACGGATGTCCCGCCCCGGCTCCGGCATGCCAACGATTCCCTCATAGTCCTCAATATGCTGGTAATCGGCATTGCTGGCATGAGCCAGGTACTGCTTGTCGCCGACGTTCTTGATGGTCAGACTCAGCCGCAGATCCTCATTGCCGGTGGGTAACCAGTGCAGATACAGGTCGTGCACACCGTATCCGGGCTTGTCGATGTTGCCAACAGAGGTGTCCAGATTATCGATACCCTCAACAAACCGGCCCTGCCAGCCAAACTCCAGGTTTCGATCCCAGCGGTACGCCAGGTCGGCAATCCAGGTATCTCCCATGGTGTTACCCAGCAGATTGTGCTCGTACACCGTCAACGGCTGGCCATCCACTTCGGCATCGTTACTGTGGAAGCTCAGTCCGGCGGAAAGTGCCTGCCATTGATAACCGGCCGAGATCAGGTAGCCGTCAGACTCGAGATCTCCGATGTTCTTGTAGATGGATTCCCGGAACGGCAGCAACGGATCAGCAATGGCGTCCTTGATTTCAGAACGGTATACCTCGGCCGACAGTCGGAAAGTTTCGTAGCGGTAATCAAAACCGACCTCGGTATTCCGGGCTTTTTCGCCTTCCAGATCCGGATCGTTTTCAGAACCTTCCAGCTTGAAGGAGTCCTGAGTGGTTGGCCCCCGGAAGGCTTCGGCATAACCAGCTTTCAGGGTGAGACCGTCCACCACCTCCCAGGCCAGGTTGGCATTCGGGCTGACCTCGTCTTCACTGAAGCGCTGATCATCGTTGTCCTTGAGCCGGTAGTCGTCATAACGGGCGCCGGCACTGAACAGCAGACGGCTGGTGAGCCATAGATCGCCCTGCAGGTAAACGCCCAGCACTTCACCGGTCTGTTGCTCGGCCCGCTTGTCCTCCTGATACCCCGCGTTCACCTTGTCCTCACGATAATCAACACCGTAGGTCAGGCTGTGCCCGCCAAAACGACTGGTATTACGAAGGTCGCCGCCGATGTTCCGGCTAAACCCGAAGTAACGACCCCAGCGATCCTCAACGTTCTGTTCGATGTCAGACTCGGTGTGGTATACGGTTGCCTCAAGATCCACCAGGGCATTGCCTGCAGGAGCGTATCCGTAGTTGAGGGTAGTGGTGTCCCGTCGGCCATCCAGTTCGTAAAGGCGATTGAAACTACTGACAACCCATTGTGGACGCTGGGGCCGCTCCCCCTCATCGGTACGTACTTCATGACTGAGCTTGATAGTCTGATCGGCCGGCAACTGGCCCACCAGTTTCGCAAACCCCAGCTGCTGACGGGCATCACTGCCGGCAATACGGTCGCCACTGCCATCCTTGAACGGCTCGTGGTCACTCTGGCTGACAGACACCAGAGTGCTCCAGTTATCACTCAGCCGACCAAAGGCCGTGCCACTGGCCTTGTAGCCATCGGTGTTGGAGAAAGAGCCGAATTTAACCAGGGCCCCGGCGCTTTCGCCTGGCCGCAACAAATCGTCCGGATCCTTGGTAACAAAGCGGATTGATCCGCCCAGGGCGCCTGCTCCTTCGGTGGCCCGGCCAGCCCCGGCATTGACTTCAACCTGCTTGAGCAACTCCGGCTCCACCGACAGTCGACCGGAGTGATGGAACAGTGCCCCAGCCTGGGTGGCACCATCCACGGATACGTTCAAAAGCGGGTCTTCAAAGCCTCGGACATAAACTTTCTGGGCGATGCTGTTGGACCCACCAACGCTCACGTCTGGCTGGCCCGCAAAGACGTCTTCCAGATCGTCCGCCTGGAAACGCTCTATGGTCTCTGCATCGACCACAGTATCGGCGTCCGCCTCACGGTCTGCGGTTACCTGAATAGGATCCAGGGAAACCGGCTGTGCATGAGCCAGAGGTGCTGCCATCAGCGCCAGCCAGAGGGTGTTGCGACGAAAGCGCCGGGGTTGTTTCATCGGTGAGGAATTTGCCATCACGACCGCACTCCATTATGCAAATGATTCGTATTTGGAGTGCATTCTCGATAACTTGTGTCGCGAAGTGAACCAGTTTTACATTTGTTACATCCGGACTGCAGGCAACCACAAATGCATCGCCAGACCACCGTTCCCCGCAAGATTACAGGCCCGGATTCGCCCCCCTATGGCATCCAGATGCCGGCTTGCCAGCGCTAACCCCAGGCCATGGCCAGACGGCACACTTTCCCGGATCCGTGTGGCACGGAAAAACGGCCGGAAGATCGCCTCCAGTTGCTCGGCCGGAACCCCCGGCCCGTCGTCCTCCACCGACAGCCGGTACCCACCGGCTTCCTCCTGCAGCCGTATCATTACCGTGCCACCGGCCGGCGTATACTTGCAGGCATTACGGACCACATTTTCAATGGCCTGTGCCAACGCCCGATGACTGGTACCCCGAATCTCCGCCTGTTCCGGAAGCTCGATCCTGATATGATGCTCCGGGTACTCGTAGCGGGCGTCTTCCGCAATGGTATCCACCAGATCGGTCAGATCCAGATCCTCCTGGTTGAGCTCCGGCTGCTCGTTCTCCAGCCAGGCCAGGGTCAGGGTGTCCTCCACCAGGGCGCGCATCAGATCGCACTCCCGCCGTATCCGGGGCAGGAAATGCTGGGTATCGATCCCTTCCTCTACGCAACTGATGGCCATATCAATCCGGGTCAGGGGCGTTCGCAGCTCATGGGAGAGATCGGAGATCAACCGGCGCTGGGACTGGATCAGATCGCCGATCCGCTCAGCCATCTGGTCAAAGGTCTCTGCCAGCGCCGTCAGTTCGTCATTTCTGTTACCTAGCAGAGCCCTGGCTCTGGCGCCCAGATTACCCTCACTGAACTGACGGGTTGCCAGTTCCAGCTGGCGAACGGGATTCATCAGGTGCCGGTAAATCACCAGACACAATGCCAGCAGCACCGTCAGTGGCAGGGCAGCTTTCAGGAATAGCCGCGCCTCCGGCAGGTAAGCGCCCGGCCGCATACGCTGAGGCAGGGTAATCAGGAAATGGGTATGGCCATCGGCGAAGGTAAGATCCATGATCGGGTTTTCGGTGAAATACAGATGGATCTTCCATTCCACGTTGCGTCCAAGCCGAAAACCCTCCTGAAACTGTGATGACAGTTCACTGCCAGCCAGCGGCTGTATCTCGGACCGAACCACCGCCGCCCAGGTGTTTTCGTCCTGTTGCAGTTGCTCCAGCCAACGGGCAAGGGCCTGTTCGTCGCCGGCCAGGTACAGACGCTCTGCTGTGTGCCCCCAGTCCTTCATGGTCTCCTGATGCTTGCGGGCAATAAAACTCATCTGCTGTTCAGTAGTGGTCCCCAGAAAGGAGATCACCCAGAACAACACCAGCGTTCCCAGCGCCAGGGTGCCTGACAGCTTCCACCACAAACGACGATTCACTGGAAGCAATACCCCTTGCCGTGCACTGTCTGCAGTCGGTCACCGGCAACGCCGGCCTCCACCAACTTGCGACGCACCCGGCTCAGGTGCATGTCCAGGCTCCGATCGTAGCGACTGAACTCTTTCTCCAGCACCACCTGGTAGAGATAGGGTTTGCTCAACGCTTCGCTCTGATGCAACACCAGAGTCCAGAGCAGGCGAAACTGGATGGGAGTCAGCGAGACCGGATTACCCTGAAAGCTGGCGGTCATGGCATGACGATCAAGCTTCAACTCACCGGCAGCCAGTGCGGCAGGGTCTGCGCGCTGATCGGTTTCGCCCAGGGTGCGTCGCAGCAACGCCTCAATTCGCAACAGCAATTCGGTGAAACTGAAAGGTTTTGGCACATAGTCATCGGCCCCCTGCTGATACCCCATAATGCGCTCTTGCTCGGCACCACAGGCGGTCAGCATCATGACCGGGGTCTGGCGGGTTTTACGGAGCTTCTCCAGGAATTCGAACCCGTTCATCCGTGGCAGCAGCACATCCAGAAGAATCAGATCCAGTCGCTGCCCCATGGCGGTGATCAGTGCCTGATCGCCCTCGTAGCTCTGCACCACCTGGTAGCCCCGGGACGCCAGTAATCCGGACAGCTGATCACTGAGGGACTGATCGTCTTCGACAATCAGGATTTTCGGATTTCGGTCGGCCAGTGTCGCCATGGTTTGCCATCCATTGCCAAATGATAATGCATATCATATGCAACGAATGGCAGTAGCTCAAGTGCAGGATTCACTCAGCGGGTGCGGCAAGAGCCTCCTGCAGCAACGCCAACAGGTGAGCGGGCATGCCCTCGGCCAGCTTCAGAGCGGCACTGTGGCCACGAGGTGTCATTTTTCCCCAGGTCCGGCGCACAATGCGCAGCCATTTTTCTTTGTCGTAATCCGGGTTGTCTTCAAAGAATTGTGCAAAATAGCGCTCCAGAAACACCATACACGCCACATCTTCCAGCAACTGGGTGTCTTCGTCTTCCCGCAGTTTACGCTTGGTCAGAATGGTTTCGACCCGTTCGCACTCCGCTTTCGGGTAGCCGCAAGCCGCCATGATCTCCGCTGCCCGGCGACCATGCATGCGGCCGCAGGCCTGACGCCATTGATAGTAATTCTTGCGGCCCTCACCATAGTCACTACGGGGCATGGTCCAGCGCTCGATATGCTGGGCCCGACAGGCAATCTGCATGCGTTCGGAAGGTTCCGGCTCCAGCTCAAACAGCCAGCGGGTCATGTGCAGACTGTATGCGAATTCCCTGGGAAGGGATTCACCATCTATTTCCTCGCGGTTGGGATCCTGCTGGTTTGCCTGGTCGATGGCATTAATCGCACATTCCAGATTGGCACTGTTGCTCATCATTCAATCCTTCAAGTCGCACGGCTCGCTCCTGGCGCCCCCGTGTGAACAGGGCGCGCCGTTCCATCAAGCGATACTATCAGCCGGCCGGACTTCAGGTCACCGGCAAACTTCAGACCTGCGCCGAAGGCCGCGACTTGATCCGGTCGAACCAGGCTTGCAGATGCTCCTGTTCCGGCTTGATACGGATATTGACCACCCGGGCAAAGGCTACGGTGGTGAAAGCGTTGATGTCGGCGGCGGTGAACCGGTCACAGCACAGGTATTCCTTGCCCTCGAGCTGCTTGTTCAGGAAATGCATGAATTTCTCGACGCCCAGGCCGCACTCCTCCCCCCACTCCTTGATGGGATTCATCCGATCCTTGAAATAGCCGGTGGTGTGCTGAAAGCACATGCCGGTGGGCATCATGAAATAGAATTCGATCCAGCGCAGCCACTGCTCCACCTGGGCTTTCTCCAGCGGCGATTCACCCAACAGACTGGGCGTGTCCGGATAGCTTTCCTCAAAATAGCGGCAGATGGCCATGGTTTCGGCAATGCAGATGCCGTCATCCAGTTCCAGCACCGGCACTTTCTTCATCGGGTTGCGGGCAACAAAGTCCGGGCTCAGGTTCTCCCCTTTTTCAATATCCACCTGCACCAGTTCAACCTGGTCCAGCAAGCCTTTCTCGGCCAGGAACATGCGCACTCGGCGTGGGTTGGGGGCGGTTCGGGTTTCGAAGAGTTTCATCTTGTTATTGGCTCCGTTCACTCGTTGAATTGACGCCAATGAGCGTGACCGCAAAAAACAGTTGCGTCAAGCAACCGCTATTGACCAGGCAACCACTGCTCCATCTGCCGGATGATCCACCCGGGTTCATCCAGCGGCAGGTCGTGCCCGGCATCCGGATGCAGCCGAAGCGTCCAGCACCAACGCCGTTCCAGTTCGGCGCTGCAATGCCAGTGCACAATACGGTCATCCTTGCTCGCCAGCAGCAGGGCATCTGCCATGGGCCGCTGCGGCAAGGGCTGAAACCGGGCTGCCGCCCGCAACTGATTGAACGCCGTACGATAGTTGACAGGACGCTGGCGCTGGATGCTGTACCAGGCTTTGCACAAAGACAGTGGAATCTCTCGATTGGACGTCAGGCGCAGAATATCCCGCTCCCGGTGAAACAGCTCTCGACGGGCCAGTAGCTGAGTCACGCGCGGCCAGGCCAGCGGGCGCATGCGTTTCCAGAACGGGCTGAAACCGGAACTGGTGTTGACCAGAACCAGGTGCTGCAGCTCCCCGGGTTCGGCATGCTGGGCCCAGTCAAGGGCCACCATACCGCCCATGGACAGCGCCAACAGGCTGAAAGGCCTGGGTATATGATTGACCTGTTCACAGACGCGCCTGCGAATCTCAGGGATAGTGTCAGGAGAATCCTCGCGGAACAGTGTGCCGGTACCCGGCAGATCAACGGTGTGGAACCGGTGTTCCGGAAAGGCCGAGCGAAGCTGTGCCGGGAAATCGCCCCAATGGCCCTGCTCCCGGGTAAGGCCTCTCAGAAGGATCCAGTGCATGTCATCGGCTATCCCTGTACCAGTGCATAATGGCAGCTTCCCTCAGCATGGACTCTTCATCCGCCCCCGGCAACCAGTTCTCATGACTGGCAGCGGCGTTCAACAGGAAATCAATCCACGGCATGTGACTGCGCAACACCCGTTGGTGTCGGTGCGGAACCAGTGGGTTGAAGAAGCCTTCCAGCCTAAACAGCTGACGCGGGCGTTTACGAATCCAGCGCCAGGATCCCATTTCCAGGGTGAGCGGCAGAAAAACACCCGCGCTGGTTCGGTTAACCTGTTTGTAAAAGTAGTCCCATAGATCACCATGGGTCAGATAGTGGGCAGATTGCGGCTCAAACCGGTACGTGTGATTGGGGTAAGCCTGTTCCCAGATCAGTTTGAGCGCCATGACCGAGCCAATGCGGCGCATGGGCCGGCGGCGGTAAGCGTAGGGAAACCAGATCTGATCCTGCCAGCCAAACCCGGAGTGGCAATCCAGCGCCAGACTGAATGGACGGCCCGGCAGCAGTTCCCGGATCACCGACTCGAGGGCCAGGTTCTCGGCTTCCATCCCCTGTTCGGGATCACCGGTATACCAGGGCAAGCGTGGTGAAAGCCGCTGCCCTCCCAACAGGAAGGCACTGCGATCCTGGGCCGTGATCGGCGCATTACGCATCAGATCAACCCCGTTCGGATTGCTGCGCTGGTTCAGGTACATGCCGCCCGGGTTCAGCATGGGCAGAAGCGTGATGTGCACCCGCTCCAGAAGCGCCTGTACGCTGTCATCCCAGGCCAGGCGGGCCAGAAAAGAAGACAGCCACGCCATCACCACCTGCGTGCCGATACGCTCAAGCCCATGAACTCCGCCAATCAGCATAACAACGGGCGCATCCTTGCGGTCGGTGCCCAGGTCGACCCGATAGACCGGCAGTTCAAGGTCGCGAACGTTCACCCGGGACAGTACCGAACTGGAGACACCTTCCGGCGCCTCCGCCAGTAGCCGCTCGAGCTGGATCAGCTCCGGCAGGAAAGTGCGAAGCCTTCGTTTCTGGCCTCTGTCCCGACGGGCTTGCTCCGCTGGTATCACAGCGTGGGGCGTCAATGCTTTCAGTTCGGTCATTTCAGGCTCTCTGGCAACGGCTGCTGACAGTGTGCGCCAGGAATGCTTCAGTCCGTTGACAGTGTCGAACCTGTTATTGCAAATAGTATGCAAGGGTATACTATGAAAATGCACATTCGCAGATTACCGTGACCCAGTCCGCTCATGCCCAGATTCCCGTTACTCATCCTGGCCCTGTTGATGGCCGCCTGCTCACCCGATGAGGCTACAGAACCAGGACGGCATGAAGTCACGGAAAGCGCCACGCGCCAGCAACCTGCCCCCCATCCTGATCAACACCGGATCATTCTCGCCGCCGACCCCTGGTGCCCCCATAACTGCCGGGCTGGTGCGCCGGAGGAAGGTTATATGGTGGATATTGCGCGGGAGATTTTTGCCGCATCCGGCTTTGACGTTGAGTACAGAAACTATGGCTGGGCCCGTTCCCTGAGCCTGGCCCGGGAGAACCGGATTGATGGCGTTATCGGCGCCCTGAAAGGCGACGCCCCGGACTTTGTCTTTCCGGAGCGCCCCATGGGCACCGCCCGTATCGGCTTGTACACGCATCCGGAGAGTCAATGGCAATACCGGGGGCTGGAGTCGCTTAACGGAAAAACCCTGCTGGTGATCAACGGTTACTCCTACTCTCCGGAGCTGGATCGTTATATTGCAGACTATACCGATGATCCCGAACGAGTGTGGGTCCTCTCCGGAGCAGCGCCCCTCGGGCGAGCCCTCAGACTACTGGCACAGGAACGTACCGATACCTTCGCCGAAGACCAGGCGGTCATGAGCTGGTTTTTGCGGGAGCATTCAGGATATCCACCTCCAAGACTGGCCGGGATCGCCCACCAGGCCCCCGTCTACATCGCCTTCTCGGCCGGGAATCCAAGATCGGAGGAACTGGCCAGACTACTGGATGCAGGTCTGGCCAGGCTGGCTGAAACTGGCCGTCTGGACGTGATCAAGGCGTCCTACGGGCTTTCCACCTCGGACTGAAAAGCCTTTATGGTATCGCCAGCGGGTGTTTGCAGCAGCAATTCACCATGCCGGCCGATCCGGCCATCCGTTACCTCTTCCAGCAGCTCCAGGAAACGCCTTTCCTGATTCATCAACGCCGGCGCACAGGCCATCATGGTGGTGGCCTGAAGACTGAAGGACAGCCCTTCTCCCGTCAGGTTATTACTTCCCATATAGCGATTACAGGAAGCCCGGCCAGCTACCCGGTTGTCCGCCAGAAACCTCAGGGTCATTCTGGAGCGGTCAATAATGCCAGCACCGGCAAGGTCTTCCACCACCCATTCGGCACCCCGGAACAGCCGCTGACGATCCCCGCCACAACCCTCAAACGTCTCATCGCCGAGTGTCAGACGCACCTGAGCCGGATACTGAGCACCGGCCATCTGGTCTTCACACAACTGATGAGCGATCCGCACTTCCATCCGCTCGTCACCCAGCGTGGCTTCATAGGCGCGACCATGACGATTGGCAAGAATCTCGTTCAGGCGGATATCTTCGGTGACTTGCTGGTCGTAAGGACGGGTCAGCCGCATCTGGCCATTCTCGATGACAACAGACCAGAACGGTTCCGTGCCTATCCCACGAAACGAGGATTCAATGGCGCCCGGCTCCAGGCACTCGGGAAGCGTCTCGCCACGCAGGCTCAGCGTTGCCCGCTCCCCCTTGCTCCAGAACCGGGTATCCGGGTCGCCGGGCGCGACAAACAAGGCGCCGGAGGCGCTCTCGGCCGGCTTGAGCAGAACCCGGCGATTCAGGTATTCCAGCCCTACCAGTTCGTCGTCACCGGAGCTGGTGACCGTAACTTCGAGCTGGCCACACTGGTAACGGCCAAACTCCGACAGGCCCGTTTTCGTCGGGCTGGAGGCACAGGCACTGATCAGGGCGCCGGCAAGAACCACGACAGACAGCGATACACCTTGTCGCAAAAACATGAACACATCCTCTGTTGTTCCAGACTACAAGTCGCCATTGTAGAGATTCCATCCTGGATTCACCACGATCGAGGCAAAGCGCTGAGGCAGAAGCGTATCTGTGTCACGTCATCGCCAAGGCGACCGGAACTACTCCTGTTCAGCGGCTGGCGAGGCCAGGATGGTAACGCCCTGCCCGGTCTCAAGCACCAGACGGCCATCTGCGGCGAACTGATACCCGTGAACGTCGCCCAGCAGTTTCAGAAACCGGTTTTCCTGCTGCATCAGGGTCTCGGGGCAGGCCATTCGCGTCGCGGCCATCTGGGAAAACACCAGTTCTTGACCCTGAATGTGCCAGCCTCCGTTGTAACGGTTGCAGGACGATGAGCCAAACACCCGCCCTTCATCGGTGAACCCGATGGTAACCTCACTACCCTCAAGCACCGGCTCACCATCAATCTCTTCCACCAACCACTGGCTACCGGCCAGCGACCCGGGCTTTCCACCCTCTTTCTCGGCATTGAGGGAGCAGCCCCAGAGCGACCCGGTAATCAGCAACATCGCCATTACATTCTTTGCAAGACTCATATAACCCCCTGATAGATAGTGAGATAACCGATACATTCTACGCCTGCCGTCTTGGGAATTCGCATACAGAAAGGTTAATCTTGAGTTACCAGACATCCGGAGCAACACCATGGCGATCAAACTCTATCAGTTCTGCATTTCGCACTACTGCGAAAAGGCGCGTTGGGCCCTGGACTACAAGGGCATCAACTATCAGACCGTCAACCTGCTCCCGGGCCAGCATGTAAACACCATTCGCAAACTGACCAGGGCCGAGTCGTCTGTACCGGTACTCGAACACGACGGCCAGATCATCCAGGGCTCCGGACATATCCTGGATTACCTCGACAAGGTCTTTCCAGACAAGCCCTTATTGCCGGCGGATCCAGACCTTCAGGCCAGGGTTCTTGAATGGGAACAGAAGCTGGACGAACAGGTCGGCCCCGCTCTGCGCACCTGGGTGTACCACTATTTTCTGCAACGCCCGAGAGTCGTGGTACCCATGCTGGCAGCGGGCACACCATTCTATGGTCGTATCCTGCTCAGCCTGGCCTTCAGCCGGGTTGATGAGATCATGCGCAAGTGGATGAAGATCAACCAGAAAACCGCCGATACCTCACAGGCAACCCTCGAGGCTCTGGTTAAAGAACTGGCCGAGATCTATCAGCAACGTCCGTTCCTGGTAGGCGATCAGTTTACCCGCGCCGATCTCACTGCCTGCTCGCTGCTGGCGCCGTTGTTCCAGCCGCCCGAGTACCCGGTGCCATGGCCAAAGCCGGGCAGGGTTCCGAAGCCTGTGCAGGCCTGGCTATCCGAATGGCAGACTGCCATCGATCCCATCGCCGCGGTGTATCGTCAGAACCGGTGACGCTGGCCAGGCGGTGGCGGAATAGGCCAGCAACCCTGGCGCAATAGGACATCGCCTTTAGCCGACGCTGTGCGATGATGACTCCCAACAAAAATAATTTGGGGAGCAGCCATGGTGTTGATCGACATGATGCGGACAGTGCTGGAAGACAGCGGGCTGATCAGCCTCTGGCAGTTCCTGGCCCCCTGGCTGGCTCTTGACGAACGACAGCTGATTTTCGTCATCGCCACCCCCGTGTTCATTGCAGTTACCTTGTGGGAATACCTGAAGATACGGCATGACCCACGGTTGATGAACGTGCCGGAGGCTATTCGCAACTTCGCCCTCGGTGCCGGCTACCAGGTTACGGAGCTACTTTTTGCCGGCCTGATCGCCTTTCCCGTCTACGCGCTCTGCTATCACTATCGCTTGCTGGAACTGGAGCTGAACTGGGCGACCGGATTTCTGACCTTTCTCGGCGTGGATTTCTGTTTCTACTGGATGCACCGTGCCAGCCACCGCATGCGCTGGTTCTGGGCCGCCCATGTAGTCCATCATTCGTCCGAACGCATGAATTTCTCCACCGCCATGCGCCAGAATGCCACCAACATTTTCAACGGCATGTGGATTTTCTATTTGCCCATGGCGCTGATCGGTTTCAACCCGGTGTGGATCGGCATCGCCTATGCTTTCTCCCTGGTGTACCAGTTTTTCGTGCATACCACGCTGGTGAGGCACCTGCCGGTCTGGGTCGAATTCCTTTTCAACACCCCGAGCCATCACCGGGTACACCATGGCCGCAATCCGGAATACATCGACCGCAATTACGGTGGCACACTGATTATCTGGGATCGCCTGTTCGGAACCTTTGTCCCGGAGAGCGACAGCAACCCACCGGAATACGGCATTACCCGGCAGATTCATTCCAATAACCTGATTGTGCTCTGGACCCACGAATATGTGGACATGTTCCGCGACATGGCCCGCCCCGGCAGCTTATTGTCCCGTTTTCAGCATTTATGGAATCCGCCGGAGTGGCAGCGCCCGGCACCTCAGAACAACAACAAGGATGCGGGCCGAAACCATGACCGAACACCCTCTGACGCTGAATACCCCTGATGGCCACACCATTGCCGGACAGCAATATCTGCCGGCACAGCCAGTCGCCATTCTGGTGATCAGCCATGGCATGGCGGAGCACGGTGATCGCTATCAGGAGCTGGCCCGCTGGCTCGGGGCTCACAACATTCTTGTCATCACCTATCACCACCGGGGCCATGGCCCCCACTGCCCGGCCGAACTCCAGGGGCATTATGCTGACCAGAACGGATGGCAACGGGTGGTGGACGACCTGGCGCAAGTGGTAGAGACTGCCCGCAAGCAGCATCCAGGCCTGCCGGTAAATCTGCTCGGCCACAGCATGGGATCCTTCATCGCTCAGAGCTATGCCCAGCAATACGGCGACCGTATCAACGCCCTGATACTCAGTGCCACCAACCGCATCCACCGGCCCCAACTGCTGGCCTCGCGGCTGCTGGTCAACCTGATTGCCGGCGTCCGTGGCCGGCGCCATCGCAGCCGGCTCATCGGCAAGATGACCTTTGGCCAGTTCAATCGTGCTTTCCGCCCCAACCGTACCGGCAGCGACTGGCTGAGCCGTGATGCCGAGCAGGTAGACCACTACGAAGCCGATCCTTGCTGTGGTTTTGATTGCTCCGTGGGGCTCTGGCAGGACTTCATTGCCGGCATGCTGAGCATCCGACCGGCAACCTGGCATCGGGATCTGCCGGTACACTTGCTGTCCGGCACCGCGGATGCCGTGGGCGAGATGGGGAAAGGCGTCCGCCAGCATTTTCAGACCATCCGGGAGTCGGGCATCGAGCAGGTAACGCTGCGGTTGTTCGACGGCGGGCGCCATGAGATGCTCAATGAAACCAATCGCATGGAAGTGTGGCAATACGTGCTAACCTTATGCCGTATTCAGTCGCCCGCTCGGAGGCCCGCGACCTGCCACTGGCCCAGTCACTACCATAAGGAATCACTATGAGCCGCCGTACCTGCTGGCGTTTCTTCCCTTTGCTGGCAATCTGGCTGCTTCTGCCCCTGAGCAACGCCTATGCGGGGAATCTGACCCTCGCCGTCGCTGCCAATTTCACCGACACCACCGCCAGTCTGGTGGAGACATTCAAGGCCTCAACCGGTCACCGGGTCATCGCCAGCTTCGGCTCCACGGGCAAACTCTACGCCCAGATTCGCAACGGTGCTCCATTTGATGTGTTCATGGCGGCCGATGCTCAACGCCCCCGGTTACTGGAATCCGACGGGATGGCCGTTCCCGATTCTCGCTTTACCTATGCCAGGGGCAAGCTGGTGCTCTGGAGCCCTGAGACCGCGGCCTTTATCTCTCCCATCGCCTACCTGAGCGAACAGTCGTTCTCGCGGCTGGCCATCGCGAATCCTAAAACTGCCCCCTATGGCTTGGCCGCACAGCAGGTTCTGGAACACCTGGAACTCTGGTCACCGCTACAGCCCAAACTGGTCCGTGGCGACTCCATCGCCCAGACTTTCCAGTTCATTGCCAGCGGCAATGCCCAGGCCGGGCTGGTGGCGCTGGCTCAAGTCAAAGCCTGGCCGAATCAGGACGGAACACTCTGGCGGATTCCGCAAGCCTATTACGCCCCCATCGACCAGCAGGCGATTCTTCTGAAGCGCGGTGCCGACAATGCCGCCGCCAGAGACTGGCTCGCCTTCCTGCAATCTCCGGAGGCTGCTGCGATTATTCAGGACTACGGATACGACACGGCGGACTGATGCTGGAAACCTATTGGCAGCCGGTCTGGCTGACGCTGAAGCTGGCTTCACTGACAACCCTGGTACTGCTGCTGGTAGGAACCCCGATCGCCTGGTGGCTGGCCCGGTCCCGCCACTGGCTGCGCCAGCCGATTGCTGCGGTCGTCGCCTTGCCATTGGTCCTGCCGCCCACGGTGCTCGGATTCTATCTTCTGCTACTGCTTGGCCCGAATGGCTGGGTCGGCCAACTGACAGAACGTCTTGGCCTTGGTTTACTACCGTTCACCTTTGAGGGCCTGGTAGTGGCCTCGGTTATCTATTCCCTGCCCTTTACCGTGCAACCCCTGCAGAATGCTTTCGAAAGTATCCGTGAAGGCTTTCTGGAGACCGCCGCCACCCTCCGGGCGGGGCCCTGGGACCGGTTTTTCTTTGTGGTGATTCCGCTGGCCCGCAACGGCTTCATCACCGCCAGCGTGTTGACCTTCGCCCATACAATCGGCGAGTTCGGCGTCATCCTGATGATTGGCGGCAATATCCCGGGCGAGACCAAAGTGCTGTCGGTGGCCATCTACGATCACGTGGAATCCCTGGAGTACACCCAGGCCCACTGGTTGGCTGCGGGCATGGTGGCGTTTTCCTTCATCGTCCTGGTGACCCTGTACGTCCTCAATGGCAGGGCCCGGGCGGGGGCCCTGCGATGAATCCCACAGCCATCGAGGCACGTTTTATCTGCCGCTTTCCCGGATTTGAACTGGATGTCGACCTGAAGCTACCCGGCAACGGGATTACCGCTTTATTCGGTCACTCCGGATGCGGCAAAACCACGCTGCTCCGCTGCATCGCCGGGCTGCAGCAGGCCCAGGGACAGCTTTCCGTATTCGGCACGCCCTGGCAGACAGACACCCTGTTCAGGCCGGTTCATCAAAGGCCCCTGGCCTATGTGTTCCAGGAGACGCATCTGTTTCCTCACCTGTCGGTGCGCCGGAACCTGACGTTCGGGCAACGCCGGGTTCCAGCCGAGCAACGCCAGATCCGGTTTGACGATGCCGTCTCCTGGCTCGGGCTGGCCCACCTTCTGGAGCGTATGCCTGCCAGACTGTCCGGGGGCGAACGACAACGGGTTGCCATTGCCCGGGCCATTCTCACCAGCCCGCGACTGCTGCTGATGGATGAACCTCTGTCGGCACTGGATCAGAGCTCAAAGCAGGAGATACTGCCCTACCTTGAGCGGCTGCGCGACCATCTGGCCATTCCGATGATCTACGTTTCCCACTCCACCAGCGAAGTGGCGCGCCTGGCCAACCACATTGTAATGATGGACAACGGGCGTGTTATCGCACAGGGACCGCTGCAAGAGACTCTGGCCCGTGTGGACCAGCCGTTTCGGCTGGAGGAAGACGCAGGCGTACTGGTTCAGGCAACACTGGATGCGCTGGATGAGCCATGGCATCTCGCCCGCTTCAGCTTTGATGGTGGCAGCTTGTGGCTACGACAGGATCCGCGCTTCCGGCACGGTGACCAGGCCCGCATACAGGTACTGGCAAGAGATGTGAGTATCGCGTTGACGGAGCATCGCGACCAGAGTATCCAGAATTTGCTGCCGGCGCGGGTGGACCACGTCGAGACTGACGTCACCCCCGGCACCACCCTGGTGCGCCTGCTGGCTGGCAATACTCCGTTTCTGTCCCGGCTCACCAGCCGCTCCGCGGCCCAGCTGGCACTCACCCCTGGCCAGCCGGTGTGGCTCCAGATCAAATCGGTTGCCCTGGTGGACTGAACGACTTCTGGCCCCTTTGGCCACAGAGTGTGACCAGTGATATCGCTACTCTGGCGTTTAAACACACTATGCCGGGAGCGGACTGATGCCGACCAAACATGAACACTGGGTGACCAGTGGAGACCTTCTTCTCTACGCCGTTGCGGAGGGCAACCCGGAAGCAACGCCCATTGTTCTGGTACACGGCTACCCCGACAACCACAGTGTCTGGGACAAGGTCACGGCCACACTCAGCCAGGAGTATCTGGTGATTCGTTACGATGTCCGCGGTGCTGGCCGCTCCGACAAGCCAGCCCGGACCTGGGACTATCGCCTGTCTTTGCTGGCAAAAGATCTGCAAGCAGTCGTCAACGCCATTATCCCCGACCGGCCATTTCATCTGGTTGCCCACGACTGGGGCTCCATTCAGAGCTGGGAATCGGTCACCGACCCCGACCTCCAGCAGCGTATTCGGTCCTACACGTCCATTTCCGGCCCCTGCCTGGATCATGTCGGCTTCTGGATTCGCAATCAGATCGGCTCACCAGCAAACGGCGGTACTACCAAGGTACTGCGGCAGCTAGCGAGTTCCTGGTACGTGTTTCTTTTCCAGCTGCCGCTACTTCCGGAAATAATCTGGAAAGCCGGGCTGGACAAAGCCTGGCCCGGCTACCTCAAGAAACAGGAACAGGTCGCTGATGCCCGCTTCAGCCCCTTGCAGAAGGCAGACGGGCAATATGGCGTAAAACTCTACCGGGCAAACTTTCTGCCCAGACTGCTACGCCCCAGGCCACGGCACACCCGCTGCCCCGTTCAGGTGATCATTCCTACCCGGGATGCCTACGTTGGCCGTCAACTCACCGAATGCCTGGTGCAATGGACCGGTAAACTCACGCTGCAGGAACTGGATGCCCCGCACTGGGCGCCACTGACCGAGCCTGACGCCATCTGTCAGTCTGTATCAACCTTTGTTGGAAATAACGCTTAGCGGACCTCAAAGCCCCTGATGACAACGGTCACAAAAACAACAAGGGCGCCCCGAAGGCGCCCTTGTTACTGCAAGCCTCGATCGAACGATCAGGCTTTCTTGCGGCGGAATGCCAGGCCAGTCAGACCCAGACCCAGCAGGGCCAGGGTACCGGGCTCCGGCACAGAAACCGGAGGCTGCTCGGTAATTTCCTGTACCTTGGTGTCAACAAACGATGCGGTGAACGAATCTGCGTTAGTACCACCGGAACGGAGAATGTTCAGGTTCCAGGCGGCACCGCCGGAATTCAGGGCCAGATCGACGTAGTCGCTGCCAGTGGTTCCGTAACCACTACCGATGTTGCCAGCGCCTTCACACTTGGTGAAACCACCGGAACCATCGGCCTGGAAACCGTTATCATCGCTGTCGATACCAATGGCATTGGTAGAGGACGCATCACAACCAAAGCTGTTGTTTACTACCACGTTCAGCAGCGCGTTCTTCCTGAACAATCCTGACAACAGGCTCTCCTTGTTCAGGGCAGCATTCGTGTTGTCACGATCCTCGTCGGTAACCAGCACAAAGTTAACCGCGGCATCCGCGCGATAGCTCAGATTATTCAGTGCCCAGTCCAGCGCACTCCAGCCGTCTTCCGTGCCACCGTTGGTAACCAGCGTCGACGTTGCAGCAGCAAAATCGGTGGAACTACCCCACTCCTGAGTGCCCGCAGTAACGGCATCCATATCATGGGCATGGGGATCCAGATGGTTGCTGAATGACGAACCACCGAAACCAACCAGCGAATACCGGTTGCTTACCGAAGAGCCAACGCCCTCACCGACCAGACCACTCTCAAGGCTTGCAATCATATTGCTGAGCCAGGCGTGCTCTCCACCCATGGAGCCGGATTCATCGACCAGAAACACAACATCTGCCGTAATCGGCGCGGCAACAGAAGCGGAACTCATCAGGGCGGCTGCGGCCAGGCCAGCAGTGCCGGCAATCCATTTTCTTTTCATGGTTAAACTCCTTTTTGTGAGTCAATGTGTGACTCAACCTTCCCTGCGCGATTCCTGCCAGAATTGAAAAGATCTTTAATTTTCAGTTTGTTATAAAACACTCAGTTAATGTGCCTAAACACAACTGTAAAGTGCTTCGACACCATCAAAGCTGAGAAGGTAACGGAGCGGGAAATGGCGAATATACCGACGGAGATACCGAGAAAGACCGGTGCCCGTCAAAAGCAGAGCACCGTTTTATGCAGCGATTACAGGGAGGGAGAGAGCAATCAACGGGTACCGTAAACCACCATGGTCTTACCCTTGACCCGCACCAGACCTTGATCTTCAAGAGTTTTCAGAACCCGACCGACCATCTCCCGGGAGCAACCAACAATGCGTCCAATTTCCTGACGGGTAATCTTGATCTGCATGCCGTCCGGGTGAGTCATGGCATCCGGCTCTTTGCACAGATCCAGCAGTGTTCTGGCAACCCGGCCAGTGACATCAAGGAACGCCAGGTCCCCTACCTTACGGGTAGTCTGGCGCAGGCGCGAGGCCATCTGTTCACCAATAAAGTACAACACCCGCGGATCCTGCTGAGCGATTTCCCGGAACTTGGTGTAGCTGATTTCTGCCACTTCGCACTCAGTCTTGGCCTTGACCCAGGCACTCCGGGAATCCATGTTGTCGAACAGCCCCATCTCACCGAAGAAATCACCGGCATTAAGGTACGCCATGATCATTTCACGACCATCGTCGTCTTCAATAATGACAGTGACCGAGCCCTTGACGATGTAGAACAGGGAATCGCTTTTATCACCCGCAT
Organism: Marinobacter sp. RI1; assembly: GCF_041155085.1. Classification (NCBI taxonomy): domain Bacteria; kingdom Pseudomonadati; phylum Pseudomonadota; class Gammaproteobacteria; order Pseudomonadales; family Marinobacteraceae; genus Marinobacter; species Marinobacter sp. RI1. The sequence goes on along the minus strand of NZ_AP031605.1, from coordinate 982,150 downwards.
AGATGATGGTGCTTTTGGCTGGGTAACGCCGGCGATGGCATTGGGAAAGGAAGTAATCCAGGTGTTTGGTCTTCTGCTCAACCGGCTTGACAATGGTAGCCATAATGCGAGACATGCCTCCTCAGAGTCTGGCGATTCCTGATCGTTTTTATATCCCCGCCTGTCCGTGCGGGTTAGGGGTTTTACTGATATGCCACGCAACTTATAACAAGAAGGTAACTTCTGGGCAACTCAAAAGCGGATACAGGATGTATCTGAAGGCAATACCGCTTTGGTCGCAACCACATCATGCCGCAGGGAGTTAACTGTGCTAGCATCCTGCCCATTCATTCAGGCACCAGGGGTAACTCCGATGAAAGCAACCGTCGACTGGACCGGCAATGCCAGCTTCAAAGCAACCAGTGGCAGTGGCCACAGTGTTCAACTGGACGGCCCCCCGGATCACGGTGGCGAGAATCTGGGTCCGCGCCCAATGGAGTTGCTGCTGATGGGCGTGGGCGGCTGCTCCTCCTTCGATGTGATGAGCATCCTGAAGAAAAGCCGCCAGGACGTGACCGCCTGTCACTGTGAGCTTGATGCGGAGCGCGCTGATGAGGTGCCGGCTGTGTTCACCCGCATTCATCTTCATTTTGTGGTTAGCGGAAACAACCTGAAGGAAAAGCAGGTGGAGCGCGCAGTCAGCCTGTCTGCCGACAAGTACTGTTCAGCCTCGATCATGCTGGGCAAAGCCGGTGTCGAGATCACGCACAGCTTCGAAATCCAGGCCGCCAGCTAGAACGGCAGGGCAGATTCCGGCCAGCGCCCTGCAACCGCGGCTTTCCGTTATAAAAAATGTCATTGCAAATACTATTCAATGACACCTGCGGTATGCATAATACGCAACTTTCTCCGCCGGTCTGCGCAAAAGGTGAACAGTTCCATTCACCCGGTCAGTAGTCGGTGGCGGCCTCGGCAGGGAGAGTTCCTCTCCCTGTGATCATTCATCTCCATTTCCCGGAGGGGCTGAGCATGGAAACCAAACTCCAGCTGCACGGTTTCAACAACCTGACCAAATCCCTGAGCTTCAACATCTACGACATCTGTTACGCGCAGACCGAAGAACAACGCGAAGCCTATATTGATTACATCGACGAGATGTACAACGCCGAGCGTCTGACCCAGATTCTGACCGACGTGGTCAAGATCATCGGTGCCAATGTTCTCAACATTGCCCGCCAGGATTACGAGCCTCATGGTGCGTCCGTCACCATGCTGATCGCCGAGCACGAACTGTCCGACAGCGAAGCCAATAACGAAGAGTCCCCTGGTCCGCTGCCGGATACCATTGTGGCGCATCTGGACAAGAGCCACGTGACGGTGCACACCTATCCGGAAAGCCATCCCCATGACGGCGTGAGCACCTTCCGGGCCGATATCGACGTGTCCACCTGCGGTCTGATTTCACCGCTGAAGGTACTGAACTACCTGATTCACAGCTTCGACTCGGATGTGGTTACCGTTGACTACCGTGTACGCGGTTTCACCCGTGACGTGGACGGTACCAAGCATTACATCGATCACGACATCAACTCGATCCAGAACTACCTGACCGAGGATACCCAGAACGCGTATCAGATGATCGACGTCAACGTGTATCAGGAAAACCTGTTCCACACCAAGATGATGCTCAAGGAGTTCAATCTGGACAACTATGTGTTCGGAGTGAACGCCGGCGACCTGGACCCGGCAGAAGCCCAGTCCATCGAGGATCGCCTGCGCCGGGAAATGCTGGAAATCTTCTACTCCCGCAACGTGGAATAATCGCTCCGGGGGTGACGACGGGGCTCCCGTCGTCACCTTTTGATGCCTTCGTCAGTTTTTTTGACTTCCCCCGCCAGAATTCTGCGATTTCATCCCTTCCACCATCCCGGTTAAATAGCCCCATGACTAACCGAGAGGAGGACGGGATCATGCTACGCTCCCTGAAACAAACCATTCCCGCACTGGCCACATCCGATGGCGCCGGGGTTCGTATCAAACGCTCATTGGGCCAGCGTCAATCCGTGCGCATGGATCCGTTCCTGATGCTGGATGAATTCGGTTCTTACCAGCCCCAGGACTATATTGCCGGCTTTCCGGCCCACCCGCACCGGGGCTTTGAAACCGTCACCTATATGATTGAAGGCCACATGCTGCATGAAGACCACCTGGGGAATCGCGGCAACCTCCGCAACGGTGGGGTGCAATGGATGACGGCAGGCCGGGGCATCGTGCACTCGGAGATGCCGCAGCAGGAATCCGGGGTCATGCGGGGATTCCAGCTCTGGCTCAACCTGCCGGCCGCTGAAAAAATGAAGCCCGCCGGTTACCGGGACATTCAGCCTGAAGAAATTCCAATAGCGCGTCAGCCGGGTGTTTCAGTCCGGGTAATTGCCGGTGAACTGGAAATCGGTGGCGGTGCCGTCACCGGTGCAGTCACCGGCGGCAGCACTGAGCCTGTGTACGCCGACGTCCATCTGGAACCCGGAGCGAGAGTATCTTTACCGGTACCTCAGGCGCTCAATGCTCTGGTCTACCTGTACGAAGGCGTCGCAAGTCTGGTGAGCGAAGACCGGAACCAGGCTCTGGTACCATCCTCGGCAAACATTCTGGACCAGGGAGATGAAGTTCTGATTGAAGGCGGAGAGGCCGGCGCAAAACTGCTGCTGATTGCCGGCCGCCCCATCGGCGAGCCAGTTGTCCAGTATGGTCCATTTGTGATGAACACAACGGCCGAGATTGAGCAGGCGCTGGCCGACTACCGCGATGGCACCCTGACGGTCTGATCAGGCAAAGGTTCTGCCAGCCATCAGGCTCTGGACCATGGGCCGGATAATCAGATCCATGGCCAGGGCCATTTTCGGCCCCGGGATCACCAGGGTGTCGTGGCGGGACAGACTGCTTTGGGGAATGGCCTGCAGTAACCAGGGAAAATCCACTTCCGCCGTTTCCCTGAAATGAATGACCACCATGCTTTCGTCCTCACTGGGCACATCCCGGGCAACGAACGGGTTGGACGTATCCACCAGCGGAATTCGCTGGAAGTTGATGTGGGTATGAGAGAACTGCGGCACGATGTCGTGCACGTAATCGTCCATCCGATTGATGATGGTCTGAACCACGGCATCCTGGCTGTAGCCGCGCTGATGAGTGTCCCGATGGATTTTCTGAATCCACTCCAGATTGACAATGGGTACCACACCAATCAGCAAGTCAACGTACTGGGCAATGTTGTAGTTGTCGCTCACCACCCCGCCATGGAGCCCCTCGTAGAACAGGGCATCGGTATCCGCAGGTAACGGGCCCCAGGGGGTAAAGGTGCCGGGTTTATGGCCTTCGGCCACCAGGTCGCGATCTTCGTCATGAACGTACTGTCGGTAACGGCCATTGCCGGTATGGCTGTAGTCATAGAACAGAGCTTCCAGCCTATCGATATGATTGGCTGCCAGGGCAAAATGGTTGCGTTCACCAAACTGCCCTTTAACGGCGAGCCGTGCCATTTGTTCCCGGGTATACCGATGAAAGCTGTCGCCACTGACCATGGCGGCAGCAATGCCCTCACTGGCAAACATGCGGCTGAAGATCTGCCCGGTTGTGGTGGTGCCCGCCCCGGAAGACCCGGTAACGGCGATAATCGGATGGCGTCTGGACATAAAAAGCTCAGGTTCCCGGATGTGCGTCAGACAAGGCTGGTCAGCAGTCGGGGCTTCTCGACCACAAACCCTTGAGCGTAATCCACGCCCAGTTGTCTCAGCATATCCAGAACCTCACGGGATTCAACCTGAGAGGCAATCACTTCCCGTTCCATGTAGTGAGCCATATCAACCATGGACCTGACCATCGCCTGGTCCGTCTGGTTGGCTGCCAACTGACCGGTAAAGGCACTGTCGATCTTGATCAGATCTACCGGCAACGATCGCATGAACTGGAAGGAACTGGGGCCGCTGCCAAAGTTACCCAGGCAGAACCGGCAGCCGAGCTCTTTCATTTCCAGCATGAAATCCGCCACCGATTGCAGATCATGAATGGCAGAGGCTTCCGTCAGCTCGAACCAGAGACGCTCAATAGGCGCATCCTTCTCACTGAGCTTTTCGTAAATGAATTCCAGCAGTGACTGGTCGTTCAACGAATAGCCGGACAGATTTATGCAGACACCGCCTACATGGCGCGGATCCGGTGACTGATCCCTTAGCCAATCCAGCATGTGCCCCACGACCCAGCGATCCACCGCCTGCATACGGTCATAGCGCTCGGCCATGCGGACGAAATCCTGGCCGGTAATCAGCTGCCCGCTGTCGTCGTACATACTGATCAGAATTTCATACTGCGCCCCCATGCGGGTGCTGCCGTGCAGAGGGATGATCTTCTGGCAACGCAGCAGCATGCGTTCTTCATCCGGGTTGCTCAGGCCAGCCACACGGGCTGCAATCTGCTCTTGCCGGGCCTGGTCGTCTGCGTCGAGAGTGTATATAGAGAAACGGCCAGGGCCCTTGTCACGGGCAGAATTGAGCGCCTGTTCGGCGGCTTTCAGCCATTTTTCGGCGCTGATCAACGCGGGCAGTTCCGGCGCCAGACCAACATTGGCATTTAACGTGTAACACCGTCCGCCATACTCGAAGGGCTCATCTGCAATGGCTTCCAGGAGCGCCTTGGCAATTTCCGGCCCCTGTTCTTCAGGCACCAGCATGGCAAATTCATTGCCTCCGGGACGAGCCACCGGCATGCCATCGCCCACATGCCGACAGATGACCTCCGCCACCCGTTTCAGGGTTTCATCTCCGGCCTGGTAGCCCGCCGTATCATTCAGCAATCGGAACCCGCGCAGATCCAGTTGCAATAAAGTCCGGCTATCTTCCCGGCGGGCAAGTTGCTGTTCCAGCATACGCTCGAATTCCCGACGGTTAAGCAGCCGGGTCAGTTCATCATGGGTGGATGCCCAGGACAGCTGGTCATAGACGTTGCGAACCATGCGGTCGATGCTCTCATCTACCAGCGGTCGATCATACTGATTATCCGGTACGATGATGCCTTTGCGCATTTGTCTGGCCAGAGCTTCCAGCTCCAGCTCAACCACCCGCATACCCTGGTGATTAACGAATACAAACCGGCTGAAACCACGGGCAATCCACACCAGGCGGATATACTGGGGATCTTCCGCCTTGGTTTGATCCCGCAGCCAGTCACCGGTGCGCAATTGCTGGGCCCGGTTGATCCAGCGTTGCAGGCTGCGTTGTTCCCGCTCACTGAGCACCTGTTTGTCCGGGCGGACACCACTGACCGCAGGCATTTCAACCATTTCCGGCGCCTTGTCAGGCCGACGCACCAAAAACTGCTTCAACTCATCCCGGATCTGGGAGGACGGCATATGGTTGCTGGAGATCGACGCCAGACCATCCTGAATCAGCCGTAACAGTTCGGGCAGGTTAATGCTGCTGTCCGGGTCCTCGGCAAAAGCCATCAGCGAATCGATCACCGCCAGGTAGTCCTGCCATAACTGACTGTCTGGTCCCTGGCGAATCCAGGTCAGCGACAATAAATCCCGCCAGCCGCCGTCAAGCAAGCTGACCAGGGCCCTGGGAACCTTGCGGCCAGCCAGTTTGCTTTCCAGCGCGCTGGCCACGGCGGTTTTGGATTCGGCAACCTTCTGGGCACCCTCTGCGGCAGCAGTCACCCGCTCAACGTTGCGGCGATACACGAGGTTCTGCCGGTCAATCAGCGTGTCCAGCTCACCTACGGTCTGCTCAAACACACCGGTATCCTGTTCGAACTCGGTAGCAATGCGGTGAATCAGCTCATCCACCCGGCGCTGCACCACCGGGTTCAGCCGGCCACCCTTAACGCCCAGTTGTGCCAGGCGGTTCATCACACCACGAACCGGGCTGTCCTGGTCCTCAAAGAATTCGGGATCACGCATCACAACCTTCAGCACCGGCACTTCCAGCTGACGCATTCGGCTCTGGGCGTAGTCACTGAGCTTGGGGCTATCGACCACGCTCCGGAAAAACCGATCGACAACGTCCAGAGTGTCCTGCTGCTCAGCATTGAGCCGGGTGTCACCGGTTTCACGTATCTTTTCAACCACCCGGTCCCGCAAGGGCACGGCCGGCTCTTCCGGAGCCGCAGCGCGTAGCTGCAGCTCCTGCAATTCCCGGTGCAGTTCACCCTGAGACAGCGGACGGGCATTGGCCGCAAACGGCTCTGGCGTCGCCTCTCCATTCTCCACACGACTGGCCTGCAGTGTTGTCAGCAGATTCCTCACCGTGGCAAAAGCAGTCTGGGCTGCGCGGGCATACCCCCGGAACTCTCCAGCTACCCGGTTTTTCAGCCCGCGGGCCGTTTGCCCGGGTTTGCTTTCCGGCGCCTCAGGCTGCGGCTTTTCCAGAGGTGTTTCGGGCTCCCGCTTCAGCACCTCGGTCGGCGGTTCCTTCCTGGCCGGCGCCTGTTCGCTCAGATAACGGGACAGGTCCAGATCCGGCAACACACCATGCCGGATCAGGATATTGTTCAACTCCCGATACAGCGGCTCCAGCTGTTTGATCACCGTCTGCTCAAACGTCTTCAGGCAGACCTTTTCAACCTCCCGGCTGACTTTCAGTTGGGCAAGCGCGTTATGGAAGGCTTCGCACACAAGAGCGGGACCGAGGGGATTATGATGGCCGGTGCGATTGGCGATACCTAACTTGTCCAGCCTCAGCTTGAGCTGTAGCAGGTCGCCACGGTACTGGGTATCAGCACGGGTAACCATCACCCGAATTGCCAGCCAGTCCTCAAACTCGTTTTTGTCTACCACCGACAACACTGAACCGGGCGCGCCTTTGGGCTCCGGTTTTAAGGGCGATTCCAGACTGCGGCTCATGTAATGCCAGAGCACCCGCTGGCGCCCCTGAATCTGGCCGGAGGCATCCATCAACTCATTGGCAAGCTGATCATTGGGGGCTTTCTGGGCTGTAACACGCAGGGCATCCACCGTCTGCACAAAACAGGCATCCATCAGTGGTTCAATAAACCGCGTAACCGTTTTGGCACACTGATGAAGAACAAACTGAACCCGCTCACTGGGGGCGCGAAGGGATGACCGGGACTGATCACCGGAGCTGCCACACAACTGGAGCATGGCGTTGAAGGCATCGGAATCGGGGCGGGTAAAATGCACGCCCATGGCACCATCAATGCGCCGGACCGGGCTGACATGAAGCTCGTATCGACGATTGCCCTCAAGACCCCGGAACCGAACCACCAGTTCGGTAACACCGCCGCGAGCAAAAGCCCGTTCGATTTTGCCTGAAGTTTCGCCCGAATAACGAATGAACATGCCTTCGGCACAGAAATCTGCAATCTGGCAGGGCCACGCCTCACCACTGCCGGCATCTATCTGAGCGGCAAGTTTGATCGGCTGTCGGGGGCTGCTGCGACGCTCTCTCGGATCCATGAACTACCTGACCAGTTGCAAAGCCGGCATGTTGCCGGATGCGGAAATCCGGCCAACGTCCCTGAGTGGGTGTAGGTTCGAGCTGTTATGATAAGGCCTGCGGCGGTCGGTTAAAAATCTGTGACAGCCGTCGGCGGATAAGGAATTGTACAGCCTCATACCCACAACATCATAATATGATGATTCATGAGACAGCTTAGTCAGATCTATCTCCTTTTGCTACTGGTAACACCCCTGAATGGCTGTACGACCATTGGCTACTATGGCCAGGCCATTGGCGGCCATGTGTCCCTGATGATGAAGGCCAGGCCCATCAACCAGGTAACCACAGCACCGGAAACCGACCCGGAACTTCGCCGACGGCTTGAGCTGGCAGCACAAGCACGAGAATTCGCGGCGAAAGAACTGGCCTTGCCGGTAGACGATGCCTTCAGTAAATACGTGGCGCTGGGGCGGCCATGGGTGGTGGTGAATCTGGTCGCCGTGCCGGAGTTTTCGCTTACCCCCCACCAATGGTGTTATCCGTTTGTGGGCTGCCAGTCGTATCGCGGGTACTTCCAGCTAGCCGACGCCCGACAGGAGCAGACGGCCTTTCGCGAACGCCATTATGATACCTTTATCGGCGCCGTTACCGCCTACTCCACCCTGGGCTGGTTCGATGATCCGCTGCATACCGGGTTCACCTCCCTGGCGGATGACCGCATGGTCGCCCTGATGTTTCACGAGCTGGCCCACCGCGTGCTCTATATCAACGGTGATACCGCCTTTAACGAGAGCTTTGCCACTGCCGTGGAACTGGAAGGGCTTCGGCTCTGGCTGAAGCGGCAAGGGGCATCTGAGGGTTTTGAGCGCGCTCTGGCGCGATTACAGCACCGGCAAAAGACTCTGGAACTGGTCGCCGCCACCAGCGAGCAACTCCAACAACTTTATGCCCGCCAGGATACGATGGACAAATCCACGCTGCGGGCGCGCAAGGCCCAACTGCTCGACGAACTGGCCCGGGACTACGCCAACCTGGCCGACCAATATGAAGAGCCGGGGCCTTTCGGCCCGCCGCCGGTGCGGCTGAATAATGCACAGCTGGCACTGTTCCGCCAGTACAATCAGCATGTTCCCGCCTTCCGACAGATGCTGAAAGAGCTGGACTACCACTTCAGCGAGTTTTACCGGGCCGTCAGGGAGCTTTCCCGGCAACCGGCGGACAGTCGATCTGCGCAGTTGAATTTGCTTTCAGAGCGGTTTGTAGAAAACCTTTGAATTGCGCTGGGTGTTGTATGAGGCCAGCTTTGGCCCCGGCAGATCCTGCACGGCGGTGGGTACGAAACCGCGTTCCCGAAACCAGTGTTCGGTTTGGGTAGTCAGCACAAACAGTTTGTGGACACCCTGGCCCCGGGCCAGCTTTTCAACCATGGCGAGAATCTCGTCACCACGGCCGGCGCGTCGGTAGGAGGGGTCGACCGCAAAACAGGACAACTCTCCGGCGCCCTCCTCCGGATAATGGTAAAGCGCGGCGCAGCCGACAATGGTGCCGTCCCGCTCCGCCACCACAAACCGGTCAATTTCGGTTTCCAGCATTTCCCGTGAACGACGAACCAGCACGCCCTGCTCTTCCAGGGGCTGAATCAGCTCCAGAATACCCCCGATGTCTTCTACCCGTGCCTGGCGAATCTGTTCGTAGTTATCACCGCTGACCAGGGTGCCGGACCCATCGCGGGTAAACAGCTCCTCCAACAGCGCGCCGTCTTCTACGTAACTGATGATGTGGGCACGCCGAACGCCTTTGACACAGGCATCGCAGGCGGCCTTGAGCAAGGCCGCATCGTGGCCGGTGACGGCATTGTCGTTCAAGCGTTCGGACGCCTGACGGGCGGACAACTCACGTATCAGGCTACCATCTTCTTCGAGCAGGCCTTCGTCGTCGATGAAGACAATCAGCTTCTCCGCCTGCAGCGCTGCGGCCACCTGGCTGCCAACGTCCTCATAGGAAAGGTTGAAGGCATCACCGGTGGGCGAATAGCCCATTGGCGGCAACAAAACAATATGCCCCAGCTCCAGCAACTGCTCGATGCCACGGGTATCAACACGGCGAACGCGGCCGGTGTAGCCAAAATCAATGCCATCCAGCACGCCAACGGGTTTGGCGGTGACGTAGTTGCCGCTGCTGACCCGAATCCGGGCGTTGTGCATGGGTGAATTCACCAACCCCATGGAGAGCTGGCTTTCCAGGTAGGCCCTGAGCCCGCCAATGGCTTCCATAACCATCGGCAGATGGTTATCGGGGGTGATGCGCAAGCCCCGTGCGAAGGAGGATTCCAGGCCGGCATCATCCAGTCGCGACTGAATCTGGGGGCGGCCACCGAACGCCACCACCAACTTGACGCCAAGGCTGCTGAGCAAAGCGATGTCGTGGATGATGTTGATAAAATTGCGGTGCTCGATGGCATCCCCGGGCATGGTCAGGACGACGGTTCGGCCGCGATGGGCGTTGATGTACGGAGAGGAATGGCGGAATCCGTGCAGCCAGTCGTTTGATTTCAAACCTTTATTCCTTATGCCCTGATAATACTTGCCAAGAATGGAGAATGCCGGGACGGTTTTCTCGCCCGTCTTACCGCTAGTCTACTTAAAGACAGAACCTTTTGATCAATCCCTTCAGGATATCCACCGTCGGCTGCAACTGGGACAGTTCCAGATATTCGTCCGGCTGGTGCGCCTGATCGATCGAGCCAGGCCCCATCACCAGGGTTTCCAGCCCCAGCTTCTGCAGCCAGGGGGCTTCTGTGGCGAAAGCGACGGCGTGGGCCGTGTGGCCCGTGAGTTTCTCACAGGCTTTGACCAGAGCGGCGTCGGCAGGTGTTTCAAACGGCGGCACGCCGTCAAACAGGGGGGCAAACGTGAGTTTGAGTTCCCGCCGCTCGGCCAGAGGCTGCATCCGGTCAAGAATCGCCTGGCGCAGGGTGTCCATGTTCATGCCCGGCAGCGGACGCAGGTCGAAGTGCAATTCGCATTGGGCGCAAATGCGATTCGGATTGTCACCACCGTGAATACAGCCCAGATTCAGGGTCGGCACCTGTACCTCGAAGTTGGGGTTGCGGTACTTTTCCTGCCATTCGCTGCGCAGAGCCAGCAGTTCGCCGAGCGCCTCGTGCATGCCTTCCAGCGCGTTGCGGCCCAGGGCCGGGTTGGAGGAATGGCCCGATTGCCCGTCAAACCGCAACCTTTCCATCATGATACCCTTGTGCATGCGCACTGGCTTGAGATTGGTAGGCTCGCCGATCACCGCGTAGCGGGCTTTCGGTTTGCCGGCTTCCGCCAGTGCCCGGGCGCCATTCATGGAGCTTTCTTCGTCGGCAGTGGCCAGGATAATCAGCGGCTGCTGCAGGGGCTCGCCGGCAAAGGCTTTGGCGGCTTCGATGGCGAGCGGGAAAAAGCCTTTCATATCGCAGGTGCCCAGACCGTACCAGCGGTTGTCCTTTTCCGTGAGGCTGAACGGATCGCTCTGCCAGCGCTTGTCGTCAAACGGTACGGTGTCGGTATGGCCTGAGAGTACCAGCCCACCCGGACCGCTACCCAGCGTCGCGATCAGATTGAACTTGCCGGGCATGCCCGGCACTTCCATGATCTCGACGGTAAACCCCAGGGGTTCGAGCCATTCCGCCAGCTGGCGAACCACACCTTCGTTGCTGTGATCCCACTCCGGTGAGGCACTGCTGATGGACGGCAATGAAATCAGCCGGGCCAGCATGTCTCTGATACCTGGTACCCCTGTGCTTGCGCTTGCAGTCACTTATTGCCTCCCGTCCCGGCGCTATTCCGGGCGGCCCCGGCGCCAGACTTCAAATTGTGTAATGGCACGAATCAGAATGGGGTACGCCACTTCGCCCCCGGCCACTGTGCGGGCGATTTCCATATCTCGCTCGCCAACGCTGACCAGTCGCCCCTCAACCTGGTTTTCATTCGAGAGCGTAACCTTTACGCGCCGGCCAAGCCAGGTATTGGCGTTCTCAACACTGTCAGGGTACCACTGCTCAAAATCCGGGTCTTCCGGCGGTACCACAGGCTCCATTGCCTGCGCAGGCAATGCTGGTTCCACCCGTTGCATTTCGGTCAGGTACACATCCGGCACGGTGGCACCGTTATAGGATACGCGCAGGCTGACGGTGTTTTCCGAATCGGTGCGTACGGGCAGCCCGAAGGTTTCCGAGCCGGGTGCAAGCATCATGGTCACCTCACCCCCTTCGGTCAGCCATTGCCGATACAGTGCCAGCAATTGCGGACTGGCTTCCAGGCCCCGAGCCTGCAGCCCTTTCTCCAATGCCGCGACACCCCGCCCGGCCCAGTCGCTGACCTCCAGCCCGGTCTCGCGGGCACAATAGGCAGAGAGGCGGCGCATCAGACCCGCGTCACGAACGGTCAGTTGCAGTGGCCCGGCCCCCATGGAGGCCGGGTCGGCCAGATTGCCCATGGTCAGTCTGGCGTCTGGCCAAACCAGCTCCAGGCTTCCGGTTTCACGGGTATTCAGTTCAAAACGCAGGGCATCGGGGGTCTGCTCCAGCAACATGTCGCCCCGGATATCAGGAATCCCCATACGCATCAAATCCCCACTGCCCAGTTGCTGCCTTGGGTCCGGCGCACAGGACAGATTGGCTAGCGGGGCCTGGGCAGTTTCATCCGGCGCCGCCGTCACCCAGTTCCGGAACATGGTAGGTTCCAGCGTAATGCTGGCGCGCTCAACGGATAGCCGCCAACTGGCCGGCAAGCTGTCAGGGCTCATCAGTGTGGTCAACAGAGCGATTGGAGAGCCGGTTTCCAGTTCAATCAGGTCCATCTGCAATGGCTGAGTAAGCTGGAAGTCCTCCCAGTGCGCCTGCCGGAGGATGACCCGGCCATCCACAGAGGAGCTGATGCTCCCCCGCTCGAGTACACCGGATTCCGATAGTACCGTGCGCGCCTCTGCCAGACGCTGGTCCGTCAGCCACCAGACGCCGGCTTTAAAGCCGGCGAAGGCCACTATTCCTGTGATAACGAGAAATGACAGCAGGCGTTTCATCCGGTAACTCCCGGCCAGAAGTATCAGTTACGGGAAATCAGCGTACCGACACCCTCGTCGGTGAAGATTTCCAGCAGGCAGGCGTGGGCCACACGTCCGTCGATGATGTGGGAGGTGCGCACGCCGTTTTCCACCGCACTCAGGGCACAGCGGATTTTTGGCAACATACCGCCATGGATGGTGCCGTCTTCAATCAGATCGTTCACCTGCTGGGCGGTCAGGCCGGTCAGCACTTTGTCCTCCTTGCTCTTGAGGCCGGAGACATTGGTCAGCAGGATCAGCTTTTCCGCCTTCATGGCTTCTGCCACCTTGCCGGCTACCAGGTCCGCATTGATGTTGTAGGAAGCGCCATCCGGCCCGACACCGATGGGCGCGATAACCGGGATCACGTTGCTGCGGGTCAGCATGTCGATAACATCCACGTTGACGCTTGCCACCTCGCCAACATGACCAATATCGATGATTTCAGGCCGCTCCAGCTCCGGCGAGCGATTGACCACTTCCAGCTTCCGGGCCCGGATCAGATTGGCATCCTTACCGGTCAGGCCCACCGCGGTGCCCCCGTGGGCATTGATCAGGGAAACGATTTCTTTGTTCACCTGGCCGCCGAGCACCATTTCGACCACGTCCATGGTCTCCGCATCGGTAACCCGCATGCCGTTAACAAAGCGGGACTGGATATTCAGGCGTTCCAGCAGCTCTCCGATCTGGGGGCCGCCGCCGTGAACCACGATAGGGTTGATCCCCACCAGCTTCATCAGCACCACGTCCCGGGCGAAACTGCTTTTCAGGTCTTCGTTCTCCATGGCGTTGCCGCCGTATTTGATCACGACCGTCTTGCCGGTAAACCGTTGGATATAGGGCAGGCCCCGGCTCAGTACCGAGGCCACCTGCATTGCTGTTTCACGATCCAGCGCCATGATGTTGTGTTAATCCTTACGACAGTAATGGGTTTCAGAATTCCGCCACCAGGTCTGGTGCCGCTTTCTGCAGTTGCTCCCGGAACACGGATTTGATCCGCTCCAGTGCCTGTTCGGTTTCGGCTTCGAAGCGCAGAACCAGAACCGGCGTGGTATTGGACGCACGGCATAGCCCCCAGCCATCGGCATAATCTACCCGAATGCCATCAATGGTACTGATATTGCCGTCACCAAAATCCGCCTGCTGACCTAGCCGTTCAATGATGGCGAACTTGTCGCTCTCGGTCACCTCGACATTCAGCTCAGGGGTACTGATATCCTCGGGGAAATCTTCAAAGACTTCATCGGAGTGACGATCCTCAATACCCAGGATTTCCAGCAGCCGGGCAGCCGAGTAAAGGCCATCGTCAAAGCCGTACCAGCGTTCGCCGAAGAAAATGTGTCCGCTCATTTCGCCCGCCAGCAGGGCGCCGGTTTCCTTCATTTTCGCTTTCATCAGGGAATGGCCGGTTTTCCACATGATCGGGCGCCCTCCAGCTTCCGAGATCACGCTGGCCAGCCGGCGGCTGCACTTCACGTCATAGAGCACATCCGCGCCGGGGTTGCGGGACACCACATCCCTGGCAAAGAGCATCAGCAGGCGATCCGGCCAGATGATCTTGCCGGTATTGGTAACCACGCCCAGACGATCACCATCGCCATCAAAGGCCAGCCCGATATCGGCGCCGGTCTCCTTAACCTTGGCAATCAGGTCCTGCAGGTTCGCGGGTTTGCCGGGGTCCGGGTGATGATTAGGGAAATCACCGTCCACTTCACAATACAGTGGTGTGACTTCACAGCCCAGTTCCTCAACCAGCATGGGGCCCAGCTCTCCGGCAATGCCGTTACCGGCATCCACCACCACTTTCAACGGCGCCGCCACAGCAATATCACCGACGATACGGTCCAGATAGGCGCGGCGCACGTCGTCCCGGGATTGCTCACCCTGCCCTCTGGCAAGGTCGGCGGTCTGGATGCGCTGGCACAGCTTCTGGATAGCCTCACCAGAGAGAGTCTCTCCGCCCAGCATGATCTTCAGGCCGTTATAGTTGGCCGGGTTGTGACTGCCGGTCACCATAACGCCAGAACCGGTCTGCAGGTGATGGGTTGCAAAATACAGCACCGGCGTAGGGATGGCACCCAGGTGAATGATGTTGCACCCGGTCGCCATGATGCCGCGCCCCAGGGCATCGGCCAGTTCCGGGCTGGAATGACGGCCATCAAAACCAATACAGATATCCGTAACGCCATGCTCAGTCGCTTCCGAGCCGATCGCGCGACCAATGACTTCAACCACCTCGGCCGAGAGGGTCTGGCCAACGATGCCCCGGATGTCATAGGCACGGAAGATTTCCGGGTTGACCTGAACGGCAGGCAACTCGGTTTCTGCCACTTCTGGAATGTCCTCGTCAAACAGGGAATCGTCGGAGCCACCAAAGCCGAGCACATCCTCGTCACCATCGAGCATGTCAATGTCGGGCATATCCTTGTCCTGAAACAGCGGCTCCTCCTCCGCCGTCGCTGCCTTGCGGCGGGCAGGAGCCGTTTTGGGGGCGGCCGACTCCGCCGCCTTGGCCACCCGTTTCTCAACCATCTGAGACAAACGAAACAGCACTTCTCCTGTGGACGCCACCATATCCCAGCGCAGGGCGGGCAATTTCATCCGCTCGCCCCCGAACACCTTATGGGCCCACTGAATGAGCGCGGTCACATCCTGGCGAATACCACGCTGGGCATTACCGAGAAGCACCCAGACCAGAACCGCCGCCACCAGCGCCGGCACCCCCACCAGAATCGCCAGGAGGATGGTGCTGACCGGCGCCACCGGCGCCGAAGCGGGTTGATAACTGACGGACCAGTCCGGATTGATCAAAGTGCGGGACAGCTCCGGGCCGCTGCCATTACCGACGCTGGCCACGGTTCGTGAAGCACCGGATACGGATTGGACCAGTGACAACTTGCCACCAAGTTGCGAATTGCTCACAGCCAGCAATGGCTGAATATGGGACGCCTCAAAGACCGCCAGTACGCTACCAACCACGGCATTGCTGGTGGGGTGACGTACCGCCGCGGCAAATTGCAGATACCACTGATTGTCCCGGGGGAAGGCGTCCGGCAACAGGTTCTGTCCATTTTCTGCCCGCCGGGCCAGTTCCAGGCCCGCAAATCCCAGCAGGGTATCGCCGTTACCGGTCCGGGGAACTTCCCGATACGGGAAGACAAACACCTGGGCGGAGCCGGGCAGCGCTGCTTGCAGTTGCTCAGCCAGATTCGCCAGATCGGAGCGCTCCGCCAGAGCAAGGGCGGCGTAGCGCTGGTTGGCCACCGCCCGAACCTGTTCCTGCAGCGCCGTCAGTGACTGATTCAGGCGCCGCTGGGCACTGTCCACCTCCATGGCACTGGCCGCCTCATAACGGGCTTCCCCGGCGGGCACCACCACCAGAAAATGCGCCAGCACCACCGCGACCACGCCGGCCACCAGCACCACCAGTGATTGATTCAGCCCGACCGATCCGAGTTTCTTTAGCCCGGAGCCAGCCGCTTCTTTGGACGCTTTGGACGGTTTCTGTTTCTTTCCGGGCTTCTTCTCCGGCTGCTCATCACCGGAAGACGCGTTGGTTTTTTTCTTGGCGAATTTCATAATGCATCCCGCAGTTATTTTCTTTCCCGGATAGTTCTGTATCCGCTGAGTATAGACGCCGGCCAGTCAACTCGCTGCCAGGTAAACAGGCCCGGCTCAGTGGCTCCCGGTGGAGCCAAAGCCACCTTCACCCCGGTCACTGGCATCAAATTCGGTCACAATCTCGAAATCCGCCTGTACCACAGGCACCAGCACCATCTGGGCAATACGTTCACCCACCTCGATGGTGAATGGCGTCTGGCCCCGGTTCCAGCAGGACACCATCAATTCGCCCTGATAATCGGAATCAATCAACCCCACCAGATTACCGAGCACGATCCCGTGTTTGTGCCCGAGCCCGCTACGGGGCAGGATCATGGCGGCCAACTCCGGGTCGGCAATATGCACAGACAGGCCGGTGGGAATCAAAAAGGTCTCGCCCGGCATGATGGTCTTGGCTTCTTTCAACGCCGCCCGGAGATCAAGGCCTGCAGAGCCTTCCGTGGCATATTCGGGAAACGGAATCCCGGTGCCAATGCGGTCATCCAGAACCCGTACCTGAAATTTTCTTTTGCTCATGCCTGTTCAATCCTGTTGCTGTGGTCTGCAATCAACGCCACCAGACGGGCAGCGATCGACTGTTTGCTTTCTGGCCCGATGGATTCCGACCCCTCGGGCCAGAACACCGTAACCGCATTACGGTCGCTGCTGAAGCCGAGCCCGGGCACGGACACGTCATTGGCGACAATCATATTGAGTTTCTTGCGTTGCATCTTGTCGGTCGCATAACGCGCCACGTCCGTGGTCTCGGCCGCAAAGCCGACCGTGAACGGCGCATCAGCCCGGGCCGCGATGGTCGCCAGGGTATCGGGGTTACGGACCAGCGACAGGCTCATGTTGTCGTTGGTTTTCTTGATTTTCTCGCTGGCGAACACCTCGGGCCGGTAATCTGCCACGGCGGCCGTGGCGATAAAGATATCGCAGCCTTCATCGACCGCTTTGCTGGCAGCTTCGAGCATTTCCTGAGCAGTACTGACCGGCCGGAGATCAACCCCCGCCGGCACCGCCAGACTGACAGGCCCGCTGATCAGCACCACCTCGGCCCCGGCGGCAACGGCCGCACTGGCCAGGGCGTAGCCCATCTTGCCCGAGCTGTGATTGGTAATGTAGCGCACCGGATCGATCGGCTCTCGCGTTGGCCCGGCCGTGACCACCAGGCGCTTGCCCGACAGCGGGCCGGTCGTTTCAGCCACGCCTTCTCCGTTTACCAGACGTGCCAGACGTTCCGGCTCCAGCATGCGCCCCGGACCGGTATCGCCGCAGGCCTGCTCGCCCTGATCCGGCCCCCACAGGGTAATCTGCGGATCTTCCATCAACAGCGCCAGGTTCCGCTGGGTACGAAAGTTCTTCCACATGGCCTGGTTCATGGCCGGCGCAACCGCGATCGGCGCCTCGGTAGCACAGCACACAGTGGTCAGCAAGTCGTCTGCCATACCCTGGGCCAGCCGGGCCAGGAAATCGGCAGACGCCGGCGCGACCACCACCTGGTCGGCCCACTTGGCCAGCTCGATATGCCCCATGCCGGCTTCCGCCTCCGGGTCCAGCAGGGACGTACGAACCGGCTCGCCGCTGAGCGCCTGGAAAGTCAGTGGTGTTATGAACGCCTCGGCACCACGGGTCATCACAACCCGCACTTCCAGCCCGGCTTTTTTCAACAACCGGACCAGTTCGGCACTCTTGTAGGCGGCAATGCCACCGGTGATTCCCAGCAGAATTCGCTTGGCAGCCATGTGGGCTCCGTAATCCCGTAAAATGAAAGGGTTATAAGATAGCACGCCGCGGGCCGGCAGGCAGCCTGCGCGGCCACCCCGTTCGTTTACCAAATGTTACCTTTTCAGGTAACCTTTGTAATTCTGAGAACCCGATGC
This sequence comes from Marinobacter sp. RI1, assembly GCF_041155085.1. NCBI lineage: Bacteria > Pseudomonadati > Pseudomonadota > Gammaproteobacteria > Pseudomonadales > Marinobacteraceae > Marinobacter > Marinobacter sp. RI1. Next base: position 964,146 of record NZ_AP031605.1, on the reverse strand, counting down.
AGGACGCATCGCCCGTATCAAACCAAAGCAAGGAAGCCCGGATGACCGATTCCAGCTGGCCCACCGACGAGCGGCCCAGAGAGCGCCTGCTCGCCCATGGCGCCCAATCCCTGTCTGACGCCGAATTACTGGCCATTTTTCTGCGCACCGGCACGACCGGCATGCCGGTGATGGCGCTGGCACGACACCTGATTGACGAATTCTCCGGCCTGCGGGGACTGATGACCGCCTCCCGCCGGCAGTTTCTGCAAGTGAAAGGCCTGGGTACCGCCAAGTACGCCCAGGTGCAGGCCGCCATGGAAATGGCCCGGCGGGTCATGGACGAACCCCTGCGCCAGGGTGATCCGCTGCGCTCACCGGCAGACACCCGGCGCTTTCTCACCAGCCGGCTGGGCACCTATCCCCACGAAGTATTCGCCGGACTGTTCCTGGACAACCGCCACCGGGTCATCCAGTACCGGGAGCTTTTCCGGGGCACCATCGACGGCGCCGCAGTGTATCCGAGGGAAGTGGTGCGCCAGGCCCTGGAAGACAACGCCGCAGCCGTCATTTTCGCCCACAACCACCCCAGTGGCGTGGCCGAGCCCAGCCAGGCCGACATTTCCCTGACCCGCAGATTGAAGGAAGCGCTGGGATTGGTGGATATCAGGGTTCTTGACCATATGGTTATCGGCCACGGTGAGGTAATATCGCTGGCTGAACGAGGGTTGATGTAACCGCTGCGGGGTCGCCACCGGAAAACTGGACAATTTCCCAACAATTTTTTGCGTTGGCTGGCCAGTTCTGGTATAAAAGCGTCCCTTTCTGGCGGCGTCTGGCGAGCAGCGTTCAGTTTAGAGGCGCGAACCGGTAGCAGTTATGGCTCCGGAGCAACCAGAGACGCATTAAATAACGAATTCGTATAGATAGACCATTGCTCAGGTCGGAGGCAAGTATGTCCAGAGTTTGTCAGGTTACCGGTAAGCGTCCGGTTACCGGTAACAATGTATCCCACGCGATGAACCACACTCGTCGTCGTTTTCTGCCGAATCTGCAGAACCACCGTTTCTGGGTTGAGTCCGAGAAGCGTTTCGTGAAGCTGCGCGTATCCACCAAGGGCATGCGCATCATCGACAAAAAAGGCATTGACGCTGTGCTGGCCGATCTTCGTGCCCGCGGCGAGAAAGTTTAAGGAGCCGCATCATGCGCGAGAAAATCAAGCTGGTTTCATCAGCAGGTACTGGTCACTTCTACACGACCAAAAAGAACAAGCGTAACACCCCGGAAAAAATCGAGATCAAAAAGTACGATCCGGTTGTCCGCAAGCACGTTGCGTATAAGGAAGCCAAGATCAAGTAATTGATCCTGCCTCCATAAAAAAACCCGGCATCTGCCGGGTTTTTTATTGCCTGGACGCATCAGACAAGACTCAGAATGTTTCCAGATAGCCTTTGGGCAGCGCCACATCCATGGCAATGGGAAGGTGGTCGGAAACCGGATAGCTCACCACTTCAGAGCGCCGGATTTCCAGAGAGGGACTGACAAGAATATGGTCAAGCGCCTTTTCCGGGCGCCAGCTCGGGAAGCTGTGCGCGGTGTCGGGCAGCGGAATCAGATCGGTTTCTTTCAGCGGTGTTCGTGTCAGCAACTGCTCTGCATGGGCATTCATGTCCCCCATGAGCACCACATGCCGATAGCTCGCAATCTGCTCGCGGATAAATCCAAGCTGCTTCTGCTGGGCCGACTTGCTGAGAGAGAGATGCATCAGCACCAGTACCAGCGGGTCTTCCTCATCCCCGTAGCGCGCAATGATGGCGCCACGTCCGGGAATCAGCCCAGGCAACTTGTGTTCAGTGACATCCAGCGGGCGGAAACGGCTCAACAGGCCATTACTGTGCTGGGCAATCTGGCCGAGGTTACGATTTAATTGCTGATACCAGTAAGGAATCCCGGCCGCCTCGGCCAGGTATTGCACCTGATTGATGTAACCACTGCGGAGACTGCCGCCATCACACTCCTGCAGGGCAACCACATCATACTGGCTGAGCAGGGTGGCAATCCGATCCAGGTTTTCGTAGCGCCGGCGATTGGGCAGAAAATGCTGCCAGCTGCGGGTCAGGTAATGGTGATAGGACGAAGTGTTGATACCAACCTGAATATTGAAAGTCAGTAGCCGGATGTGCCGGTGAGCTTCAAACTCCGGCACATGCTCGCTCCCGGAACAAGTGCCCCGGGAGCTTTCCTGGTTTCTGAGTATACCGTTCAGCTGGTTACGGATTCGCTTGTACATTATCAGCCGCTTCTCCGGTCAGCCCATCCAGCGTCCGGCGAACCGCATGGCGCCTTACTCAGACCCGCTGCGCTCTTTTTCCGCCAGATACTCGACCACCTTCAGGGTGTTTTCGTGACTACCCGCCATGGAGGCACTTACCACGTACTTGCCATCAACCAGCATAGTCGGTGTACCGGTAATGCGCGCGCCACGAATCTTGGCCTGGGCCTGCTGCACTCTGGCACGCACCCCGAAACTGTTGTAGTTTTCCAGAAACTTCTCGGCGTTCACGCCATACCCGGCAACAAAATCAGCCAGAGCTTCCGGGGTATTGAGGGGACGGCGCTCTCCGGCCAGGGCATCGAACAGCGCGTCATGCACCTTGTCCAGCTCGCCCATCGCCTCAAGGGCATAGAATGCGTAGGCATGCGGCTCCCAGCTGCGACCCAGTGCCGCTGGCAGCTTCACATAGTTGATGTAGTCCGGAGCCTCCGCTTCCCAGGCTTCAGCCAGCGGCTTGAAGTTGTAGCAGTGCGGACAGCCGTACCAGAAGACTTCCGCCACTTCGACACCGTTATCCGATGCCGTTCTTACCGGATTATCCAGTACCCGGTAATGCTCTCCGGCCACCCAGGGCTGGGCATTGACCAGGGAAGCGGCAGACAACAGTGAAAGTGCCAGAACGGCGGAAGATGTCAGGGTTCTGATCATCGGGAATCTCCGAGCCATCAATGAATTTTAACGGGGATTATGACCCAGGGATGCGGAAAAGTTCCACCGGAGGGCCAAAGGAATGCGTTACCGAACGGTTAGGTATTATGAATACCGGATACCAAAAACCCCGCCGAGGCGGGGTTTTCAGTCGTAACTGACGGCTGTCGATCAGTTCAGGCCGGATACGTAGCTGGCGACCGCCTCAATCTCAGCGTCTGTCAGCTTGGAGGCAACATCCATCATGATGCCGGCATTCGCGCCTCCAGCACGCTCACCCGCCCGGTAAGCCTTCAACTGCTTGATAACATATTCTGCAGTCTGCCCGCCCAACGCAGGGTAACCTGCCGGCTCGTTGCCAATGCCGGAGGGGTTATGGCAACCGGAACAGGCCGGTACACCAGAGGCCATATTGCCGCCGCGGTACAGTGCCTGCCCCTGCTCAACCAGATCCGGATTGGCCTGACCAACAACCATTTCCTGGCTGTTGAAGTAGGCAGCCAGATCCTTCAAATCCTGATCGGACATGGCGTTGAGCAGGCCCGTCATTTCAGGAATGGCACGATCCCCGGATTTGATGTCAACCAGCTGGTTGTACAGATATTTCTCGCCCAGACCGGACAGTTTCGGATACACAGCCATTACCGGCTTGGCTCCGCCCTGACCATGACAGCCCGCACACACTGCTGCGTTCTGTTCACCCGCTGCCGGATCTCCTGCCCCGTGAGCCATCGCTGTAAGGCCAACTCCGAGAACAACTCCTGCGATCAGTCTTTTCATGCTCGCTCCGCTTCTCTCATCTTTGCATCTTGAAAGTATTCTTCGTTGTGCAGCCGGCAGGCACTGGGTCGTCAGGTGCAAAACCGGGGCATACAGCGGCAACGCGAGGCGTCCCGCCGGAAATTGGTGTAGCATTATACATTAATCGCCGATAACTGAAATCCAAAGGAACACCAACCGTCGTGGACCCTGATCTGACTCAAAAAAGCCTCTCGTTCAACAGCGCCCGTTTTCTCATCAGCGCCTCCAAACTGGACGAATGCCCCCCCGACCATGGCGCTGAAGTTGCCTTTGCCGGCCGCTCCAATGCGGGCAAATCCAGCGCCCTGAACGCTATCACCGCCAACGGCAAACTGGCCCGCACCAGTAAAACGCCCGGCCGGACCCGGCTGATCAACTTTTTCAGCCTGAACCGGGAACATGCCCGTCTGGTCGACCTGCCCGGTTACGGCTATGCGAAAGTGTCCCGGGACATGAAAGACGACTGGCAACAGCATCTCGGCCATTACCTGAATGATCGCCGCTGCCTGCGTGGCCTGGTTCTGGTGATGGACATCCGGCACCCGCTCACAGATTTCGACCAGATGATGGTGGAATGGTGTGAACATAACCACCTCCCGCTCATGATTCTGGCCACGAAGGCCGACAAACTGAAGTTTGGTCAGGCAAAAACCGCCATGCTGGGTATCGCGAAAAAGCTGAAGGAATATCAATGTGTGGAGCACCTCATCATGTTCTCCGCCACCTCCAAGCGCGGAGTCGACGAGTGCCGGGAAGCGCTGACCCACTGGCTGGAAGCCTCGGAACAGGCGCCGGTTGAGGCATAAAAAGCCGGCCTGAAGAAGACAGGCCGGTGAAAACGTCAGGGTTTGCGACGTGCTATGTGCCTCTGCAACCACAGAGGCCGAAAACCTGAGAACTCACTCAGGAGACGCAGGGAGTGTCCGGTTCCCAACGTCATTAGCTGTGACTGCGCCGCATTCAAAAAGTTCAATATCAGATCAAACTTTGACCAAACCAGCCAGGCTCATGCCTCAACGCCAGAGATACCCTGGGCCTCAGGCAAGGTAGGACGGTATTTTTCTCGCAATGCCAGCACCCGTTCACGATACTCCGGCGTGAGATAGGGCACTTCCAGGGTAAGCACCTGATAGATCCCCTGTTTTAACTCGGTCAGGGACAGACTGGCAGGCTCCTCGGCCGCATGAGCCGTCTTCAGGAAAGCCATCCAGTTGGTAATCACCAGCCAGACATTCAGTGACATGGCCGAACGCAGATCCTCCGGCTGAGGCTGGATAATGCCGGCATCCGCCAGCTTTGCGAAGATCCGGTTGATGGCCGCCAGACAGCGATTGGTAAACTCCCGGTAGTCCTGGCGCAGCCGCGGGTCACTGTCGAGCAGGTATTCCAGATCCCGGTGGAAGAAGCGATAGCTCCAGAGGCCGTCAAACACCGACTCCAGATAGAAGGTCATATCCTCCAGGGTGATCGGTCGGTCTTCCGGAATATCCAGGTAGTAGTCCACCAGCTTTTCATATTCCTGGAAAATCTCGTAGATGATGTCGGACTTGTTGCGGAAGTGGTAATACAGATTACCCGGCGATATCGCCAGGTGCGCGGCAATGTGATTGGTGGTGATGTTGCGCTCACCCTTGTCATTAAACAGCTCCAGGCTGGATAACAGTATCTTGTCTCTGGTTTTCATCGTCATGCCGGTGTTTGTTGTTATCAGTGTCACGGATGGCCTAAAGAGCCATCCGGCTTTCTTGACTGCCTAGAGTATATACTCTAATAATAGCCTCAAGCGCAAATCGCACAGATTTTGGCCAACGACAATAACCGACTGCCAGCGCCTGTCGCTCCAGGCAGTCAGGGGGAGAAAACCATGGGTGCCACCGTCGTCCAGCTCACCGAGAGCAAAAAGCAGATCCAGCACACGCATCGCGTCTTTGAGGACCAGAAGAAGGCGTTCCGCAACAACCCGATGCCGTCCCTGACCGAGCGCAAAGAGAACCTCAAGCGTCTGAAACGGGCGCTACTGGCCCATCAGGATCGCCTGGTCGAGGCCATCGATCGGGATTTCAGCTGTCGCTCCAAAGACGAATCCCTGATCGCCGAAGTCATGCCGTCTATTCAGGGCATCAATTACACGCTGAAGAATCTTGGCGACTGGATGAAGCCCTCCAAACGCCATGTTTCGGTTCTGTTCCAGCCCTCCAGCAACAAGGTTTACTACCAGCCCAAAGGGGTTGTAGGCGTCATCGTGCCCTGGAATTACCCTCTGTATCTGGCGGTCGGTCCACTGGTCGCTTCCCTGGCGGCTGGCAACCGCACCATGATCAAGATGTCGGAATTCACTCCGCACACGTCGGCCCTGTTCAAGGAGATCATCGAGTCGATGTTCCCGGAGGATCTGGTGTCGGTGATCACTGGCGAGGCCGATGTGGCGGCCGATTTCTCCCAACGGCCTTTCGATCACCTGCTGTTTACCGGTTCTACTTCGGTGGGCAAGCTGGTGATGCGCGCGGCAGCCGAAAACCTGACCCCGGTAACTCTTGAGCTCGGCGGCAAATCCCCGGCCATTGTTTCGCCGGATGTGCCGATGGAAGATGCAGCCCAGCGTATCGCCTTCGGCAAAGCCTTCAATGCTGGCCAGACCTGTGTGGCACCGGACTATGTGCTCTGCCCCGCCGACCGGGTGCAGGCGTTCGTGGATGAATTCCGGGCGCGGTTCGCCGAGATGTACCCGAGCCTGCGGGATAACGACGACTACACGGCCATCATCAATGAACGCCAGTACAATCGTTTGCAGGGCTATCTGGAAGATGCCAGGGCCAAGGGGGCTGAACTGGTGGAGATCAATCCCGCCAACGAGAACATGAAGGACGGTACCCGGAAGATTCCGTTGACGCTGGTGCTGAAGACCACGCCGGACATGAAGGTGATGCAGGATGAAATTTTCGGCCCGATCCTGCCGGTCATCAGTTACGGCAGTCTGGACGAGGCGATCCATTACATCAATGACCGGCCACGGCCGCTGGCGCTGTATTTCTTTGGCTATGACAAGTCGCACCAGCAGCATGTGGTGGACAACACCCATTCCGGCGGCATGTGCATCAATGATGCCCTGATGCACGTGGCCCAGGACGACCTGCCGTTCGGCGGGATTGGTGATTCCGGTATGGGGCACTATCACGGTAAGGAAGGCTTCCTGACCTTCTCTCATCACCGGGCGATTTTTACCAAGCAGAAGTTCAACAGCGGCAAATACGTGTATGCGCCCCATGGCACCGCAGCGCATCGGTTGGTGTATAAGCTGTTTATTCGCTGACAAAACACGCCTGCCTGCTTGGCAGGGAGCAAGGCCAGGGTGCAGGGTGTCTCTCCAGGACACGCCGTTAATACGTCCATGTAGGCTTGAGCAAAACATCCGTGTTTTGCACAGTCCTGGAAAGACCTCCCTCCCACCGGCGATCAAACGTTTCGCAACGCGCAAAAAAAAGATAACAAAACGGCCAACAATCAGATGACAGACCCAGTTTCGACAGACAGCTCGCCCAACGCATCCTCTCTGGACCGCCGCAGTTTCCTCAAAACCGGTTTAGGCGGCGCGGTGTTCCTGAGCACCATCAGCCTCTCTGCCGGGCTAACCGGCTGCGCTACGGCCCCCGCAGGCCGGGTCAGCGCGGTCGACAGCCGCATGGACGCCCGCCACCAGTTCCAGTTTCTGAGCCGGGATGACATCGCCCTGTTCGAGGCCCTGTTGCCGGCCATGTTTGCCGGAGCTCTGCCGGAGGAACCGAACCAGCGTCGCTTTGCCATTGCCGGCACGATTGAACGGATCGACCAGGGCATTGTGAAGTTCGGCCCGGCGAATCAGCAGGAGCTGCGCAAGCTCTTTGATCTGCTTAACTTCGCTCCCACCCGGATCGCCCTGGCCCGGGTATGGTCAGACTGGCCTTCAGTCAGTACCGCCGATGCCGACGCGTTTCTGCGGCGCTGGCGCGACAGCCGGATCGGACTTTTGAATAACGGCTACATTGCCCTGACCAAGATCGGCAACGTCGCCTTCTATGGGCATGAAGACCACTGGCACCTGTCTGGTTATCCGGGGCCTCCCGCCTGGATGGTAGATGCCTTGCCACAGTTCAAACCTGCCGTCTGAGAAACCCCGGATACCCATCGTATTGAGGAGCGAAGTATGTCCATGAACGATCCCATTGCCCGGGGACTGGCTGCCGGCTGGAATGTGACCGATGCCAGCAAACTGAGCGAAAACCGCACGGTAGAGGCGGATGTTGTGGTTATCGGTACCGGTGCCGGAGGTGGCACAACCGCGGAGATCCTCGCCCGTCAGGGGCTGTCCGTGATTCTGGTGGAAGAGGGTCGACTGTATTATCAGAAAGACTTCAAGATGGACGAGCTGACGTCCTATGCCAATCTGTACCAGGAAGGCATGAGCCGGGTCACCGCCGATGGCGCCATCGCGATTTTGCAGGGCCGCTGTGTCGGCGGCTCCACCACGGTAAACTGGACCAGCAGCTTCCGCACACCGGACGAAACGCTCACCTACTGGAGCCAGGAGCTCGGCCTCGAAGGACTGGCGCCGGACGCCATGGCCCCCTGGTTTGAGGGCCGTGAGCAGCGCCACAACATGGCGCCCTGGGAAACCCCACCCAACCTGAACAACGACATCCTGCGCCAGGGCTGCGAAAAGCTCGGCTACTCCTGGCAGGTAATCCCAAGAAACGTCAAAGGCTGCTGGAACAGCGGTTACTGCGGCGTAGGCTGCCCCACCAACGCCAAACAGGGGGCACTACTCACCACCATCCCGGGCGCACTGGATCACAAGGCACAGCTCTTCCACGGTCTGCGGGCAGAACGCCTGGTGATGAGTCAGGACCGGATCGACCACCTGCTCGCCTCCGCCATGGGCCCGGACGGCGTCACCCCATCCGGCGTCACGATCACCCTGAAAGCCCGGCAATTCGTGGTCGCCGCCAGCGCCATTGGCTCCCCCGGCCTGCTGCTTCGCTCGCAGTTGCCCGACCCTTACCAGCGCGTGGGCAAGCGATCCTTCATCCATCCGGTCAACGCCACCGTCGCCCGCATGCCGGCGAAAATCGACCCGTTCTACGGCGCTCCCCAGTCCATCTACTCGGACGAATTTAACTTCAAGGCAGGCACCGACGGCCCGGCAGGTTACAAACTGGAAGTACCGCCCCTACACCCGGCCATGGCAGCCGGCGTGGTACCCGGCCACGGCCAGCCACAGCGAGACAACCTGGGCCAGCTGCCCTGGATGCAATCCGTCATCGCCCTGCTGCGCGACGGCTTCCACCCGGACAGCCCGGGCGGCACAGTGTCACTCAGAGACGACGGCAACCCGGTACTGGACTACCCGATCACCGACTACCTCTGGCAAGGCTTGCGCAAGGCCTACCTGACCATGGCCGAAATCCAGTTCGCCGCCGGCGCCGAAGCCGTCCAGGCCATGCACCTGGACTCCGACTGGTACACCAGTTGGAACCAGGCCAGAGACGCCATCAACAACCTGCCCATGAAGCCCCACCGCGCCCGCCTGTTCACCGCGCACCAGATGGGCGGCTGCAGCATGGGCACTGACCCGAAAACCTCGGTAGTGAACAGTTTCGGTGAGCATCACCACATCGCCAACCTGAACATCCACGATGCCTCCATCTTCCCCACCAGTATCGGCGCCAACCCGCAGTTGTCGGTGTATGCGTTGGCAGCGAGGAACAGCTCGAGACTGGCGCAGAGGCTTGCCAACTCTGCCTGAACCGCGATTAAGAGGCCCCCTTCCAGAGAGGCAATAAGGAGTCTGAAGTAGGAGGCCGGGGCGGCCAGCACTCCAGTTGATCGCGCAGGTCGGGGGCGGGTTTCCGGGAGTCTTGAGGGCCATGGACGGCCCGAAAGAAGCGCACATGGATGTGCTTGTAGCGTCTCCCGGAAACCCGCCCCCGACCTGCGCCAGCACCAGAGTCATAAAACAGATTGTCGGCGCTCCGGACTACAGCCCCAAAGGCAATGCTGCTATCCTACGGCTCACCAACAAAAGGAGCTGTGCATGCCCAAAGTCATATATCCCGGCACCTTCGACCCCATCACCAACGGCCACACCGACCTCATCGAACGGGCCGGCCGCATGTTCGATGAAATTGTCGTCGCCGTCGCCTACAACCCGAAAAAGCAGCCACTTCTCAATCTTGAAGAACGCTGCGAACTGGTCCGCAAGGCTACCGCACACCTCCCCAACGTCAGCGTCACCGGTTTCAGCAACCTGCTCGCCGACTTCGTGCGCGAGCAAAACGCCTCCGTTATCCTGCGGGGACTGCGCGCGGTTTCTGACTTTGAATATGAATTCCAGCTTGCCGACATGAACCGCCGACTGGCGCCGGAAGTTGAGAGCGTGTTCCTGACTCCCGCCAACCACCTCTCTTACATCTCCTCCACCCTGATTCGCGAAATTGCCTCGCTGGGCGGGGACATTTCCGAGTTTGTAGACCCGGCTGTGGCAGAAGCCCTGCAACAGAAGTTCAGCGAATCCTGAGGAAAATCCGAAGGGCGTTGATGATCACCGAAGCGCAGCTGATGGCGAAGTACCAGCAGCTGGCGGGTCGTTGAGATTCAGAGCAGCGGAGGCAGGGGGATTTCCACGTCGTTTACGGTGAGTACCAGATCCTCCATCCGGCCATCCATGACCAGGCGCTCACCGTTCTGAACCAGCAGGCCCTGTTTGATCAATGGCGCCACCTGCATACGCACGGCGGGATAGTCTTCCGCAAGGGCAACCGGCATGCTGAAATTCACACTCCCGGTCAGCGCCTGCATGACCATCAACATGTTGTCACGCTGTTGATCGGAGAGCTCCGGATGGCTGATGTCCAGTGAGCCGGTAACTTCCCCTTCAGGCGTTGCCAGACTGAGCTCCCGGATCCCCATGGAAAAGCCTTCGGCAGCAAGACTGCGGAGGGCTTCGTTAAAACGCTGCATCACCGCCATCTGTTGTTCAAACGCGGCCCTCGGGTCGTCTCCGGCGGTCAAAGCCAGTGCCTGCATATCCGCCATGGCGCCACTGAAGTCATTCCAACTGGCCACATCCAGGTTCTCCAGCGCCACCTCCAACCGATGCGGCCCAAAGGCCTGATCCGCCAGAGCGGCCGATTCCAGCGACAGGGTAACCTGCGAGTCCAGGCGCTCGCCGTTCTGGCGGGCATCACTGGCGCTTTCAAGCGACATCCCGGCCAAGGTCATTGCGGGAGCCTGAGCCCCCTGCAAGGTCAGGTTATCCACGGTCATCACGCCAGCGCCGGTCCAGATATCCCCCACCAGCCATTCCATGCTCTGTTCCATATGGACGTTATCGATCGTCACATCCATTTCCGGATCGCTGAGGCGGATAGCCGGCCAGACCACCAGCAAGTCTGCCGCTTCACCAAGACGCCCAACATCAATCCGCACCAGACCGCCACTGCTCTTGAGTGAGGTCTCCCGCTCCGGGTTATCAATGTCCATCACCGGTGCTGTCAGCTCAAGCGTGGCGCTGCCCCAGAGCCGGGTTTCCAGCGTCAGACTGGGCTCATCGTCCGGAAACCAGTCAGCACCCTCTGGCTGCCACCCCTGGCGCGGGCGGAAATCCATCAGGCTGCCGGTGACGCCATGGGACACCTGGATTTCGATCGCTATGGTGTGAGAATCCCCGGTCTCAGGATCTCTCAGGGTCACGGTAGCGGATACCTCGGAACCAAGCACACCACGACGATACTGCTCGGTCTCAAGATTCAGAAAGGGCTGGGCCCGGTTTACTTCCAGTGTTGCTTCACGCCAGTGCTGCTCGGTGACATAGCCCACACCCCAGGGAGCACCGCCAGCCACCAGCAGTACGGCCAGACCGGCCAGCGTCCATTTTTTCAGTTTCAAGGTATCCGTCCTGTGTTTTTTTCGGTGCCGGCCCACCGGCCTCAGTTGGGTTTGCCGGTCAGGCGCTCCAGCAGGACCAGCTGTGATGCCAGTCGCTCTTCGCCTTCCCCGGGCTGATTCTGAATGTAACTGCCATCGGGCTGCAACACCCAGGCCTGGCAATTGTCCGCCAGATAGGTATCCAGATCTTCCCGCAGGCGTGCAATCAGCGCGGGCTCCTCAACCGGGAACGCGGTTTCGACCCGGTGCAGCAGATTACGCTCCATGCCATCAGCACTGGAACAATACACCTCCGGCCGGCCACTATTACCGAAATAGTACACCCGCGTGTGCTCCAGGAAGCGGCCGATCACCGAACGCACCCGGATATTGTCCGAGAGTCCCGGCACTTCCGGACGCAGGCAGCAGATGCCACGGATGATCAGATCAATCTTGACCCCGGCCTGGGAGGCCCGATACAGGGCCTTGATCATCTGCGGCTCGGTCAGGGCATTGAACTTGAAGATAATCCGCCCCTGCTCACCATAGCTGGCCTCTCGTTCGATCAGACTGATCAGACGGTTGTGTAAGGTAAACGGCGCATGAAACAGCTTTTTGATCTTCAACGCCTTGCCCATGCCGGTCAACTGCTGGAACAGCTTGTTGACGTCGTCGCCTATGGACTCGTCACAGGTCATGAAACTGTAGTCGGTGTACAGGCGTGCGTTCCCGGCATGGTAATTACCGGTGCCCAGATGCACGTAGCGCCGCAGGCGGCCTTCTTCCCGGCGGACAATCAGGATCATCTTGGCGTGGGTTTTGTACCCGACCACACCGTAAACCACGATCACGCCGGCTTCCTGCAGCCGACTGGCCAACTCCAGGTTCTCGGCCTCGCTGAAACGGGCTCTCAGTTCGATAACCGCCGTCACTTCCTTGCCTCGACGCGCGGCATCGGCCAGGGCCTCGACAATTTCCGAGTCGGCACCGGTGCGATAAAGCGTCTGGCGAATGGCCAGCACCTGTGGATCCTTGGCTGCCTGGCGCAGCAGGTCCACTACCGGGCTGAAGTTTTCATAGGGATGTAACAGCAGCAGGGGCCGTTTGCGAATGGCATCGAACATGGATTCCTTGCTGCGAATCTGGCGCGGAATCGACGGCGAGAAGCTGGAATAGGTCAGGTCTGGGCGGTCCACCAGGCCACCCACCGCCATCAGGCGGGTCAGGTTTACCGGGCCGTGGACCTGGTAGAGATCCCGCTCGGTCAGGCCGAACTCCCGGAGCAGGAACTGCACCAGCTCTTCCGGGCAGTTATCCGCCACCTCAAGGCGAACGCCATCGCCAAACCGACGGCTCAGCAGCTCGCCGCGCAGGGCCGAGGCCAGGTCTTCCAGATCGTCTTCAAGCTCAAGGTCCGCGTTCCGGGTCAGCCGGAACTGATAGCAGCCCTTCACTTCCATCCCCGGGAACAGCTCATCAGCATGGGCGTGAATCATGGACGACAGGAACACCAGGTTGTCACCACCCTCGCACACCTCATCCGGCAAGCGCACCAGGCGCGGCAGGGAGCGAGGCGCGGGCACAATCGCCATCCCGGTCTCACGACCAAAGGCATCCTTGCCGTCCAGCTCAACGATGAAGTTCAGGCTCTTGTTCACCAGGCGGGGGAACGGGTGTGATGGGTCCAGCCCGATCGGGCTGACCACCGGCAGAATTTCCTCGTCAAAGTAATTGCGCACCCACTCGGCCTGGGCCGGTGTCCACTCGCGGCGCCGGACAAAATGGATGTTCTCCTGCTCCAGCTCCGGAATCAGGACATTATTGAGAATATCGTACTGTTCGTGGATATAGTCGTGGGCAACGCGGCTGATCTCCGCCAGCACCTGTTCCGGCAACATGCCGTCGACACCCACCGTTTCGCGGCCATACTTCATCTGCTGGCGCAGGCCCGCCACCCGGATTTCAAAGAACTCATCCATGTTACTGCTGAAAATGCAGCAGAAGATCAGACGATTGATCAGAGGATGCGTGGTATCCAGCGCCTGCTTCAACACCCGGTAATTGAACTGCAGCTGGCTCAGTTCGCGGTTGAAGTAGTTCTCGCTGGCATCCAGATTCACTTCCTCACCAACGGGAGGAAGATCCACCGGCGCCGGGACGCTCTGTTCACTGCCTGGCTCTGTCACGGTTTCGCTTGTCATTGCTCTTTATATCCATCGTTGAGGCGGGCTTCGGCCACCAGCCGCTGCCCGGTTATGATCGCTGTCGTTCCCGCATCAGTCTGGCGGCGCGCACGGCGAAATAGGTCAGAATGCCATCGGCACCGGCACGACGCATCGCCATCAGGCTCTCCATCATGACCGCATCGCCATCCAGCCAGCCGTTTTGAGCTGCGGCCATATGCATGGCGTATTCGCCACTGACCTGGTACACAAACGTTGGCACCTGCAGTTCGGTTTTCACCCGGCGCACGATATCCAGATAAGGCATGCCCGGCTTGATCATCACCATATCGGCGCCTTCAGCCAGATCCATGGCCACCTCATGAATGGCCTCATCACTGTTGGCCGGGTCCATCTGATAGGTGGCTTTGTTACCCTTGCCGAGGTTGGCAGCCGAGCCGACCGCATCCCGGAACGGACCGTAATAACTGGACGCATACTTGGCAGAGTAGGCCAGAATCCGGGTGTTCACATAGCCTGCCCCCTCCAGGGCTTCACGAATGGCCGCCACCCGACCATCCATCATGTCAGAGGGTGCCACCACATCGGCACCGGCATCGGCATGGGACAGTGCCTGATTGACCAGCGCTTCAACCGTGACATCGTTCAGCACATAGCCATCGTTGTCGATAATGCCGTCCTGCCCATGGGTGGTGAACGGATCCAGCGCCACATCGGTAATCACCCCCAGTTCCGGATGCGCCTTTTTCAGGGCACGAACCGCCCTCTGGGCCAGGCCATCAGAATCCCACGCGCCGGAGCCGGACAGGTTCTTTTTCTCCGCCGGCACTACCGGGAACAGCGCCACGGCTGGAATACCGAGCTCTACCAGTTCCGCCGCCTGCTCCACCAGCAGATCGACGCTCAGGCGCTCGACACCCGGCATGGAGGGTACGGATTCACGCTGATTCTCGCCTTCAAGCACAAACACCGGGAAAATCAGGTTATCGGGTGACAACTGGTTCTCCCGAACCAGACGACGGGAAAAATCACTGGCACGATTGCGACGCAAACGGGTGAACGGATAGGCTCGACTGGAGTGCGCAAGACGCGGCTTCGACACGGATAACCTCCTGAACATGGATGGCCTTGGAAAGTGATGACATCATACACCCCAGAAGCCGCCCGTTGCAGGCCTGAGCCGAGTGTGCCGTTGACAGATGACAAAGAGATGACAGATAAACGGAGTTGCCGGGGCAACGGAAGCCGCTGCCCGGCGAGGAAACGCCATCAGAGGGAGCGGTTGTTGAACCCGATCTCCACCTTGCGCGGGGTATCAGAACGGAAGGTGGTGTCCACCTCCTGTATCTTTCCGCCGCCTTGCAGGAAGGCCTCAATATCTGCCTGCAACTGGGCCCGGACCCGGGCACGGCCGGCAATGGAATGGTTATCGTCGCTGTCGCTGGTCCAGTTGCTGGACTGCTCCAGATTGCTTTCGTCGAATTCACTCATGGTTTATCTCCATCAACGAAAACAGCTTTACGGGTGGCCAGATGCTCTGGAAGACGCACCCCGTCTCGACTGCCGGCCATCTGACGGCCCGTCTTGGCGTCTTTATAATCCGCTTTCACGACCGATGCTATTTCCTGACAACCACTTTTTTGTAATTTTTTGTAATCGGAGATAACCCATTGTTTTAAAAGATCAGATAACAGCCTTTTAACGGCACATATAATTGACACAAAGAATGAATATTGATTCAATGCTTGCAAGGAGCCGGCATGGCCTACCGCGAAACTGAAAAAATGCGCCAGCGCAAAGCCGAAGCGCGGAAAAAGATCATTGAATGCACCTGGGAGTGCGTATCCGAAGGCGGTTTCCGCAGCGCACGCATTACCCGCATCGCGGGACTGGCCGGCGTTGCCACAGGCACCATCTACCGCCACTTCGAGTCACGGGAGGACCTGTTTGCGGAAATCTTTCGCCTGGCCACCCAACGTGAAGTCGACAAGGTCGCCGAAGCACTCGCGGTAGACGGTAGTGCGGTTGAACGCCTGGACAACGCTCTGCGTCAGTTCGCCCGCCGGGCACTGAAAGGCCCGATGAAAGCCTGGGCACTGATTGCCGAGCCGGTAGACCCGAAAGTCGAAGAAGAGCGGCTGGTGTACCGCAAAGCCTACGCCAACCTGTTTGAACAAGCGATCCGGAGCGGCATAACCGAAGGCTGCATACCGGATCAGGATGCCCGCCTTACCAGCACCTGCCTGGTTGGCGCCATCTCGGAATCCCTGGTGGGGCCGCTGTCACCGACCCAGACAGAAACACCACCGGGACACGACAACAACGAAGATGAGCTGGTCGACACCATCGTTTGCTTCTGCCTACGGGGGTTAACCGGCACCAGGAGCTAACCATGAACAGCCCGCAGCGCAAGACCGAGTCCAACGCCGACAGCCACTATCTGTCAGCCACTCACGAGGTCATCAACCAGCCCCGACCGCTGGAAAACTATAACCTCTACGAACAGGACAGCGCGCTCCGGGAAGCCGTATTGCGAGAAGGCGCCGGCCACGCCAGCGAAGACCTCAGCCGCTTCGGCGCCTGGGCCGGCAAGGCCGACACCATCGAGCTGGGCAACCTGGCGAACGCCAACAAACCCAGCTTTCGTACCCACGACCGCTACGGCCACCGGGTAGACGAAGTCACCTTCCACCCGGCCTACCATGAACTCATGCGCGTGGCCTTGGAAAACGGCCTGCACAGCTCCCCCTGGACCAACCCGGGCAAAGGCGCCCACGTGGCCCGGGCCGCCAAGTATTACCTGCACTCCCAGGTGGAAGCCGCTCACTGTTGCCCGGTCACCATGACCTTCGCGGCCATCCCATCCATCCAGAACCAGCCAGACCTGGCCAAACTCTGGGCCCCGAAAATCCTGGCCAACGAATACGACAGTCGCAACGTGCCAGACGGCGACAAAACCTCCGTCACCATCGGCATGGCCATGACCGAAAAACAGGGTGGCAGCGACGTGCGCGCCAACACCACCGTGGCCTACCCGACAGGACGGGAAGGTCCCGGACAGGCCTACGAACTGGTCGGCCACAAATGGTTCGTTTCCGCCCCCATGTGCGACGCCTTCCTGGTACTGGCCCAGACCACCAATGGCCTGTCCTGCTTCCTGATGCCCAGATGGCGCCCGGATGGCAGCAAGAACCCCTGGCAGGTACAGCAACTCAAGAACAAAATGGGTAACGTTGCCAACGCCTCCAGCGAAGTGGAAATCCGCGGTGCGCTGGCATGGATGGTGGGCGAGGAAGGCCGCGGCGTCAGAACCATCATCGAAATGGTCGCCATGACCCGCTTCGACTGCATGATTGGCAGCGCCGCCGGCATGCGCCAGGCCGTGGCACAGGCGACGCACCACTGCCACAACCGCAGCGCCTTCGGCGCAACCCTCAGCGACCAGCCGCTGATGCAGAACGTCCTGGCCGACCTGATCATCGAAAACGAAGCCGCCCTCGCCTACACCATGCGCGTCGCACGGGCCATGGACAACCAGAACAACGAACACGAACGCCTGCTGGCCCGCCTGGCCACCCCCGTCGGCAAATACTGGATCTGCAAACGCACCCCCAACCACGCCTACGAAGCCATGGAATGCATCGGCGGCAGCGGCGTGATGGAAGACTGCATCATGCCCCGCCTGTTCCGGGAATCGCCGGTCAACGCCATCTGGGAAGGCAGCGGCAACGTCCAGTGCCTGGACACCCTGCGCGCCCTTCAGAAAGAACCCGAAACCCTCGACGCCTTCTTCAAAGAAACGGCCGAAGCCCGTGGCACCGACCGCCGCTTCGACCAGTACCTGGCACAACTGCAACACGACTTCGCCGACATCAGCGATTTCCAGTACCGGGCCCGCAACCTGGTCGATCGCATGGCCCTGGCCATGCAGGGCTCCCTGCTGCTGCGCTTTGGCGACAAAGACGTCGCCGACGCATTCTGCGCCTCACGCCTGCAAAGCGGCGGTGGCATGAACTACGGCAACCTGCCCTCCGGCACCAACCCGGCGGCGATTATCAAACGGGGGACGCCTGTAGTAGGCTAGAGGAAACTCAGTCCGCTAGGCGCACCAGTAAGATGCCAGCAGACTGACAAGACTCCCCTTGCGAGGTTTGTGAACCGGCGGGGGATGGCTTTCCAAAAATTTGCGGAGCCAGGGATGGCGGAGCAGAAGCGCCACAAGGATGTGCCGAAGGAGCGGTTTTTGGAAAGCCATCCCCCGCCGGTTCCTGCACCAACACGCGGTATCGGACCATGTCAGAAGCCCTTAGAAAACTGCTGAAAGAAGGCAAAACCCCACAACAGCACCAGGATATTACCCCCCACGTAGGCGTCCTCACCCTGCACTTCCAGCTCTACGGCTGCGAAGACCTGAAAGCCAAACGCAAAGCCTTCACCGCCATGAAGGCCATCTGGGGCAGAGAACCCGACCTCGCCGTCGCCGAAACCGCCGACCAGGAAGCCCTCGACTGTGCCACCTGGACCATCGCCGCCCTGGGCGCCAGCGCCCAGCAGATCACCCAGCGCCTTGACCAGGTGGAAAAAGACATCCAGGACCGCATCGACGCCGCCATCCTGGATGTACACCGGGAAATCCTCTAACCCGGACCAGTGGCCCGCCAGGCATGGCGTCATTGCCTGACAGGTCTTATACTACGCAGCCTCAGGGAACCAATGCCCCGCTTGGCGGCTGGCAGACATTTTTCGCAACCGGGCCACGCCCGGCTCCATCCGACGGGTTTCCGGAACCAACCCATCGGATACCACTGAATGTGTGTGGTGCTATGACCGGAAAGAAAAAATCCGCCCAGGCCTCATTAGAGGCAATGTATCGCGTGTTCACGGTGCCCGAAGCGCCGGAGTCGACCCTGAGCCGGATCGACCAGGACATCTCCCGTAACCTGGCCGGATTCCTCCAGGAGCACATCGTCGCCATCGAACGGGACCTGTCCGAAGTCGAGAAAGACTTCTCCGACTACGTCATCCCGGAGAAACCTGTTTTTGTCTCCGAGCAGACCCAGTTCCTGCTCGACAAACTGGTGGCCAACTCCGTTCATACCGCGTCACCCGCCTTCATCGGCCACATGACCTCGGCACTGCCCTACTTCATGCTGCCGCTGTCGAAGATCATGATCGCCCTGAACCAGAACCTGGTGAAAACCGAAACCTCCAAAGCGTTCACGCCCATGGAACGCCAGGTACTGGGCCAGATACACCGGCTGGTGTACCAGGAAGACGGTTCTTTCTATCGTAAATGGATGCACGATCCCCGGCACGCCCTGGGCGCCATGTGTTCCGGCGGGACGGTCGCCAACCTCACCGCCCTGTGGGTGGCTCGTAACCGTGCCTTCCCCGCTGAAGGCAGCTTCCGCGGTCTGCACGAAGAAGGCCTGTTCCGCGCCCTGAAATACTACGGCCATGAAGGCGCCGCCATCGTCGTGTCCAAACGCGGCCACTACTCCCTGCGCAAAGCCGCCGACGTCCTCGGTCTTGGCCGGGACGCCCTGGTGCCAGTGGAAACCGACGAGTTCAACCGCATCCAGACGGACGCCCTGCGCGACAAATGCCTGGAGCTGCAGAAGCAGAAGATCAAGATCATGGCCATCTGCGGCGTGGCCGGCACCACCGAAACCGGCAACGTCGACCCACTGGACGCCATGGCCGACATCGCCCGGGAATTCGGCGCCCACTTCCACGTCGACGCCGCCTGGGGCGGGCCAACCCTGTTCTCACGCACACACCGGCACCTGCTGCGCGGCATCGAAAAGGCCGACTCGGTCACCTTCGACGCCCACAAACAGCTTTACGTACCCATGGGTGCCGGCCTGGTGGTCTTCAAAGACCCCAGCCTCGCCAGCGCGGTAGAGCACCACGCCCAGTACATCATCCGGAAAGGTTCCCGGGACCTCGGCAGCACCACCCTGGAGGGCTCACGGCCGGGCATGTCCATGCTGATCCACTCCGGCCTGAAAATACTCGCCCGGGAAGGCTACGAAATCCTGATCGATCAGGGCATCGAAAAAGCCCGCACCTTCGCCGAGATGATTGACGAACAACCGGATTTCGAACTGGTCACCCGCCCGGAACTGAACATCCTGACCTACCGCTATTGCCCGGAAGATGTACGCCAGGCACTGGCCATGGCCGATGAGCTGCAGGCAGAAAAGATGAATACCTGCCTGAACCGCATCACCAAGTTCATCCAGAAAACCCAACGGGAACGCGGCAAAGCCTTCGTCTCCCGAACCCGGCTGGAGCCAGCCCGTTACTATCACTTCCCGTGCATTGTGTTCCGGGTGGTTCTGGCCAACCCGTTAACAACGCCGGATATTCTGGAAGATATTCTCAGGGAGCAGAGGGAACTGTCGAAGGAAGATGGGATTGCCGATGAAATCGGCATCCTGCACCAGATGGCTGCGGCGGTTTTGAAGCAGAACCAGAAAGAAGCCCGACAGGCCTAGTGCTTCCGGAATACAGCTCCGCGGCGTGGGGCGGGGCGGGGCTTGTGGGAGCCCCAACCTACTCCAAAGCCAGAATCAGTAAAGCGCCTCTTCGTCATCCAGCACCTCGTGCAGGATTTCCAGAAACATCTTGTCGGCCTCACTCCAGCTCTCCGGAATCCGGATCGTGGTATTGGCACTGATCTCACGAGCCATCAGCTCATCGGCATTGGCCTCGCCCTTGTACTTGCGGGCAATCTCCATGGATTTCACGGCAATCGTCGGATCGCTCATCACTTTCTTGATGAACACCCGCAACTCTTCAATCATCCGCGCCTGACGGCTCTCGACAGATGAACTCATGCTGTACTCCCCGAATATGGATAGCGACAGGCCACGCCTGCCGGATGCATTGCCTATAGTATGGACAAAGCGCGGGGCCATCACCAGCCCCGCACAACGGTCAGACCATCAGGCCACGCAGGGTAAAGAACAGGAACGCCGCCATAATCGCTGACGCCGGCACGGTAATGATCCAGGCCGCGGCAATCTTTACCAGATGGGAGCGCTTGACCATCTCCTCGCGGTAAATCTTCTTCAGGCGCTTGCGCTCCGACTTGGACAAAGGCACCTGCTGCTTTTTCTTCTTCGCCTGCTTCAGCAGCTTCTCCATTTCCTCCACAGAGGCATTACGGAAATCATCCAGGAACGGCTTGAGGCGCTCCTGATCGGTCGGGTCATGCTGTTCGATGATTTTGTGCAACTGGGTCGCGTAGTTGGATTTCAGGTACTCACGCAGGAAGCCGACACCGAAAACGCCGCCAATGGCAATGTGGGTGGAACTGACCGGCAGGCCAAGCTGGGAAGCCAGAATCACCGTCAGTGCCGCAGACAGTGCAATACAGAAAGCCCGGGTCTTATCAAGCTCAGTAATCTCGGAACCCACGGTTTTAATCAGGCGCGGGCCGAACAGCATCAGCCCGACCGCCAGCCCCAGGGCACCGACCAGCATCACCCAAAGCGGGATCTTCGCTGAGGTAACCACACCACCACCGGCCTGAATGGCATCATTGATGGCCGCCAAAGGGCCAATGGCATTGGCCACGTCGTTGGCGCCGTGGGCAAAGCTCAGCAGGGCCGCGGCGAAGATCAACGGCCAGGTGAACAGGGTATTCACCCCCTGCGCACTGTTTTCCATGGTCGAGGCTTTGCGGCCCACCAGGGTCCGCATCACGAAAAACACTACCCCCGCCACAATCAGGCCGATCACCGAGGCTTCCACCATATCCACTTTGACGATCTTCTTGACGCCCTTGATCATCAGATAGGTGGCAAAGGCCCAGGCCATAATCGCCACCAGCCAGGGCACAAAGGTACGGGCAGAAGACACCAGATTCTGGCGGTAAAGTACGGTTTTCTTGATTGCGAACAGGAACAACGCCGCCAGGGCACCGCCCAGCACCGGCGAGATCACCCAGCTTGCAGCAATTTTGCCCATCACCGCCCAATCGGCAATGGCCCAGCCCCCGGCCGCAATACCGGCCCCCAGGACACCGCCAACGATTGAGTGGGTGGTTGAAACCGGCGCACCCATCCAGGTGGCCAGGTTCAGCCACAGGGCGCCAGCCAGCAGGGCCGCCGTCATTAACCAGACAAAGGCGCGCGGATCTTCCAGGCTAGTCGGATCAATAATTCCGCCCTTGATGGTCGACACGACATCGCCACCGGCGATCAACGCGCCGGCCGCCTCGAATACCGCAGCAAGAAGAACGGCAGCCCCCAGCGACAAGGCGCCGGAGCCCACCGCCGGGCCGACATTGTTGGCCACATCGTTGGCCCCGATATTGATCGCCATATAGCCCCCGATAACGGCGGCGGCCATCAATAACATGGCGTTAGGCAGGCCCTGGCTGAAGGAGCCAACCACAAGCCAGACACAAAGAAGGAAAAGTACGCTAAGTCCGACCCTGTACCGTTCCGTGGAGGGGCTGGTGAGAAGGTTATCCAGAAAGCTGCTGGAACGGGCCATACCAATTGATTCTCTTGTCTTGTGGACAGAAGGGGTTTCGGCAGTATTCGCCGGGGGCAAACTATAAATTTTTTGCCATCAAATTGAAACAAATCCCGGTTGATGGCCCCCTTCACAATCCTGATAGTTAATGCTGCAATTCAGATGGTTTTTGACGCATAATTCCGGAAAATATGTCAAAAAGAACAACAGTTAATGACGAATACCAGCCAAATCCAGTCCAGCGAGCATGAAGAGCTGCAGATCTCCCGGCTGCTCAATGGCCTGTCAGCCATGGCGGTCCTGTTCCTGGCCGGTATCGGTGCCAAGGCGTGGTATGCCGAGCATTATATGCACGCATGGGTGCTCTGGGCATTTGTTGTTCCAATTGTCGCCAATATAGGCTGGTACGCTTGGCGCCGGGATCGAACGGTACAGAAAAGGGGACTGCTGGTCATTGTCGGCCTGCTGTTTACCTACCTGATTGCCTCCGGCGGCGAGGGCAACACGGGCCCACTCTGGTTCTATGTGTTCCCACCGTTGCTGTTCTACCTGACCAGCCTCAAGGGTGGCACCGCCATCCTGCTGTTCTGCTACCTGCTTGCCGTTCTGGTTTTTCAGTTTCCCGATATGCCCGGCGTCAGTGCCGAATACAGTACCGACTTCAAGATCCGTTTCTTCGCCACGCTTACCTTTGAGTCAATCTTCTGTTTCGTGCTGGAAGCCGGACGTTTACGGGCCCGCAACAAACTGGTGGCACTGGCCCAGGCCCACGAACACGCTGCCCGCACCGACGAACTGACCGGGCTGGCCAACCGGCGGGACATGCAGGGCCGTCTGAACACCGAATTCTCGCGGTTCGAGCGCTCCGGCCACCATTTTTCCGTTGTGCTGATCGATCTGGATCTGTTCAAACGCATTAACGATGATTTCGGCCATGATGCCGGCGACGAGGTCTTGCGCCAGTTCGCCGATCTGGTCCGGCAAATGGTCCGCCAGTCGGATGTGGCTGCCCGCTGGGGCGGCGAAGAGTTTCTGCTGCTACTGCCCGACACCACCTTGCTGCAGGCCCTCACACTGGCTGAGCGCCTGCGCGCCGAAGTGGCGGCCACCCGTTTTCACCACCGGGAACAGACCCTGCCGGTCACCATCAGTGCCGGGGTATGCTCGATTTCCAAATCCGGATCGATCAACGAATTACTCAAGCAAGCAGATGTGCAGCTCTACAACGCCAAGGAGAGCGGTCGGAATCGAATTTCACCCCGGGTAAGGAGCCAGGACACCGGGTCCAGCCCTCAGACGCCGGCTTGAGCCGAACCCGCCACGCCATTACTATCTGCTCCCGAATATTCCCACCCCACCAACACAGGCAGTGGTCATGGCAGCAATCCGCATTCTAACCGGCAGCGTTTACGGGGGCGCCCTGCTGACAGCGCGCCGTATCAAGCAGGAACTGGAACCCGAAGGGCATACCGTCACGGTTCTGGAGAATCCAACTCTGGCCGATATCAGCGACAACCACGATGCCTTGCTGGTATGCACCTCCACCACCGGCCAGGGAGAAGTCCCTGCCAACCTGTTACCGTTTTATCTGGATTTGCGCGAACAACTTCCCCAACAACCCGGCCGCCCCTTTGGCGTGATCGTGCTGGGCGACAGCTCCTACGGCGATACCTTTTGCGGTGCCGGAGATCTGATGGAAGAGGCGCTTTATGAAACCGGCGCCCGCAAGGTCGGTGACACTCTGCGGATTGATGCGCTGGAAACTCTGGAGCCGGAGGCCGAGGCCCTGCCCTGGGTACGGAACTGGATTAACGGCATTTGACCAATAATTACACAAGTTACCAAAAGTCTGCCGGTTACGACTTGAGCCGCCTCAGACGACAGGCCATACTCAGGCCATAACGACAAGAACGGTAACCTGTGATTCTGATGCAACTGGCCCGATCCCTGGCAGCCCTGCTGATTCTTCTGGCGCTTTCGCTTCCCGCTATGGCTGCCAGTGATGGCTATATTCCAGCCATTGAGTATCTGAGACTGGCGCCGGACGACCAACGCAGCCCGCAACAGGCTCTGGAATCCGGCGACTGGCAAATCCTGAACGAACAAACGCCTAATTTTGGTTACACCCGGGACCAGGTCTGGCTGAAGTTCCCCATCACCCGGCCCCAAACCACCAATCTCCTGGAGATCACCTACCCGCACCTGGACCGGATCGATTTCTATCTGTTACGGGACGGCGAAATCCAGCTGAACTACCAGACCGGTGACCGCATGCTGTTCTCGGAGCGCCCGGTGGAGCATCCGCATTTCCTGTTTCCGTTCCAGCTTGAAGCCGGTCACGACTACCGCATCTTGCTGAGAATCGACACCGACGGTGCCATGCAAGTGCCGCTCAGGCTGTGGAACAATCGCAGTTTTTTCGAGAAGACCTCCGTAGAAAGCCAGGTTCACGCCCTGTACTACGGAATCCTGATTACCGCCATCTGCTTCAACCTGTTTGTATTCCTGGCGCTCAGGGAGTCGATCTACCTCTATTACGTACTCTCGACTCTGGGCTACCTGATCCTGATCGGCACCCTGAACGGTATTACCTACCAGTTTATCTGGCCCGCGCTTCCTGGCCTGCAAAGCAACGCCATGGTCCTGTCCATACCACTGGCCTTGCTTTTCACACTCATGTTCGCCAGATCCTTTCTGAAACTGGAGCAATGCAGCCCCCAACTCGATCGACTCATACTCGGCACTATCCTACTAAACGGCGCCCTAGCTCTTGCTCTTGCCACAACTGTGATTGACTATGGCACGGGTATCCGTCTGGCTGTCGCTCTGGCCATGCCGAGTTGCCTGCTGTTAACGGTTGTCGGACCGATACAGTGGGCCAGAGGCAATCCACAGGCGGTTTACTACACTCTGGCCTGGGGGGCCGTCACTCTGGGCAGTGCCATTACCGCCGCCAATAAGTACGGTCTGATTGCCACCAGCTTCTTCTCTGTGTATGGCATGCAGCTGGGCTCGGCCTTCCAGGCCATACTCCTCAGCCTCGCCCTTGCCATCCGGATATATCACGAACGCCAGGAGAAAGTGCTGGCCCAGGAGGCTGAACTGAAGGCGCTTGAAGCCCGACGCGCGGCCGAACTCCGGCTGATGGACCAGGCCCTGCATCATCCGCTCACCGGCCTGCCTAACCGCAGCAGCTATGAAATGCGCCTGAACGAATTGATCCGGAGCCAGCGCGGCAAACGCTTCGGCGTGGTCATCATCCATCTGGACAACCTGTATGCGGTCACCAAGACCCTGGGCCACCGCAACACCGACCGCATACTGGAGCTGGCCTCCAAACACTACAACGCGGTGATCAAGGATGTACCTGGGGCCATCTCTCTGGAGCAGACCGACAACCGAACCTTCTTCCTGGCCAGCCTCGACCCGCAAACCTTTGCCTTTGTGGTGGATGCTGACCAGGCGCTGTCGGTACCCAGAATCGTGCTGCGCAGCATTGAAGAGATCCGCTACCCGGTAGATTTCCTTGGCATGCAGGTTCCCCTGAACCCACAGCTCGGCGTGGCTTTCTACCCGACTCACGGAAACGATGCCAACACCCTGATTCGCCGGGCGGTGATCGCCGAAGGTTCTGACCGCGCCCGAGACCGCGGAATTGCCTACTACAAATCCTCCCGTGACTCCTACAGCGCCGACCGACTGACTCTGGTCTCCGACCTGCGCCACGCCATCGATCACAACGAGCTGACTCTGTTCCTGCAGCCCAAGCTGTGCCTGCGTACCCGCGCTATTACCGGATTTGAGGCACTGATTCGCTGGCCAGGACGGGAACAGCCGGTTCGGCCCGATGAAATCATCGCAGTGGCCGAACAGACCGGCCTAATCAAACCGCTGACGCGCTGGGTACTGAAAGAGGCCCTGGAAATGCGCGGGCGGCTGCTGGAGATCGGCTGGGATGCCGGAATCGCCGTCAACATCTCGCCCAACAATCTACGGGAACCGGATTTCGCCGTGTTCGTGCAACGGTTGATGCAAAGCTACCAGATCCACTCCGGGGCCATCACCTTCGAGGTCACGGAGACCTCCATGATGCAGGACCCTACCAATTCCCTGCGGGCGCTGAATGCGCTTGATGCCGCGGGCATTCCGCTCTCCATTGACGACTTCGGTTCCGGCTATTCATCCCTGTCCTACATCAAGCAATTGCCAGCTGGAGAAATCAAGATCGACCGTTCGCTGATTACCGATATCGCGGAACGGGAGCAGGACAGAGTGATCGTGCGCACCACCATCGATATGTGCCACAGCCTCGGCTACACAGTGGTGGCCGAGGGGGTGGAGGATGAGGAAACCCTGTCACTGCTGCACGACATGGGGTGCGATCTGATACAGGGCTACTTCCTAACCCGACCGCTACCCTTTAACGAAATGGTTGACTGGCTCGGCAACTACAATCCTCAGGCCTTACGTTCCCGGATCAGTGCTTCCTGAGTGGTGGAGGCCACCAAAACACCATCCCGGGTAAAGAAATTACCCCGATTGAAGCCCCTGCCCGCCGAGGCACTCGGACTGTCCTTGTCATAAAGCAGCCAGTCATCCATACGGAAATCCCGATGGAACCAGATGGCATGGTCCAGGCTGGCAACCTGCATGTTCTTGCTCATGAAGGTGCGCCCGTGAGGAGTCAGGGACGTTCCCAGAAAGGAGAAGTCAGAGGCATA
This sequence comes from Marinobacter sp. RI1, assembly GCF_041155085.1. NCBI lineage: Bacteria > Pseudomonadati > Pseudomonadota > Gammaproteobacteria > Pseudomonadales > Marinobacteraceae > Marinobacter > Marinobacter sp. RI1. Next base: position 937,090 of record NZ_AP031605.1, on the reverse strand, counting down.
AGTCAGCAGACACCGATGCAGTACCGGGTCATCCGGTAAAGGTCCGAGGGCCCGAAACCAGTTCTGGCGATGGGGCGGGCGCTTTTCCGGCTTGAATGGATTCATCGGGTCTACCGGACGGATCTCTATGGGCCGGTCACGGGTCAGCATGTCCCGCATTTTCTCCGGCACTTTATCTGCGATCAGCTTGCCCCAGTCCTGCTCCGACTTGAGCGTATCGGGGTCCGGCGCTGCCGGCATGGCAACCTGATGGTCCAATCCGTCTTCTGCGACCTGGAACGACATGGAACCGGTCAGGATTTCCTTGCCGTCCTGACGGGCAATCACCCGGCGCACCGAGAACGTGCCGCCATCCCGAACCCGCTGGACTTCATAATCGATCGGCATGCTGTGATTGCCAGGGCGCAGAAAATAGGCGTGCAGGGAATGGCACAGGCGATTTTCGACGGTCCGGCTGGCCGCCATCAGGGCCTGCCCCAGAACCTGCCCCCCGAATACATGCGGAAAGCCCAGATCCTCACTGTCGCCCTGAAAATGATCGTCTCCGATCGGGGAAAGATCCAGCAACTCCACCAGTTTTCGGGTTACATCCAGCATGCGCGCTCCTGTCTTTTGTTAGCTCACGAACGGGTTTTCTACCCCAGACAGGAAAATTTCGCAACGGCTGAAACTGCCAAAGACGACAAACGGCTACCAGCCAACCTCACTGGTAGCCGCAGGCTTCAGTCCCGGTGAATAGGAGGGACTTCCTTCGCCAGTGTCTGCTTTTCCAAAGCAAACCTGCCGGTCACTGCGAAGCCAAGCGTGTCGCCGTCCGGGCTCCGGAACAGGGCTTTGACATCAGCCCCGTCCCGCTCCACCTGCCATTCGCCCTCGGCATCCATCGGTGGTGAGCAGACTGCGGTCGGGCAACAGGGTGTTTTTACCATCACCGGCATGGTGCCGTAGCTCACTTCCGTGCGCTCACCGGCCAGAGTTTTCGCCAGCGCCCGGGCACAGGCCATCAACGGCAGCACGTAGAGCAGAACGCGCCCATCCACTTCGGCACAGTCACCCAGGGCATAGACATCCGGTGCGGAGGTTTCCAGAGCCCGATTCACCTGAATGCCCCGGCCAGCATTGATCCCGGAAGCGCGAGCCAGTTCAGTACGGGGGCGCAGGCCCACTGCCGACACGACAAGGTCAGCCTGTAATGACTCACCATTACCGAGTGTCAGCTCAACGCCACTGCCCTGGTGCTCTACCCGCTCAACCACCGACCCCAAATGAAACCGAACGCCAAGCTTCTCCAGCTCTGCCTGCACGGCACCTGCAGCCGCCTCCGGCAGCAGGCTGGGCATCAGAGATGAATCCGGGGCGATCACATCAACTTCGTAGCCACCGTTACGCAGATCATTGGCAAACTCACACCCGATCAGGCCCGCCCCCATAATCGCAACCCGCTTGCCACCGGCGAGGGCTTTACGGAAGGCACGGTAATCCATCAGGTCGTTGATGGAATGAACTCGATCCTGCGCGTTGCCATCCAGACTCAGGCGGATGACATCGGCGCCCAAGGCCAGAACCAGCTTGGCATAGCGTATGCGCTGATCGCCCAGCTTGAGCTCATGGGCATCGGTATCAATGCCCGTGACCGTGGACCAGGGACGAATCTCCACCCCCAATTGCTCGGCCATGGCCTCAGGGTTTGCCTGGGCCAGACCATCGGCATCCTTGTCTTTGGTAAAGCCGGTCGACAACATGGGCTTGGAATAGCTGACGCCGTCGTCGGCAGTCACCATAATGACCGGGGTTTCCTTATCCAGTTTGCGAAGCTCCCGTACCAGCGAGTAACCCGACAAACCAGTACCAACGATCACAATGGGTGTCTGCTCGGTCATGATTCTTTCCTGCCTTTAGCCGATTTCTATCATTTCAAAATCTTCCTTGCCCACACCACAGTCCGGGCAAACCCAATCCTCAGGCACGTCTTCCCATTTGGTGCCAGGCTCAATACCGTCCTCCGGCCAACCCTCGGCTTCATCGTAAATCAGACCACACACCACACACTGCCACTTCTTCATAACTAGCTCCCACCGATTTGTCTGCGAGGATATTATTGTCGAACAATAAAGCAATCAAGCAAAAATCGCAAAATGCGACCGAGTTCCAGCCGACCACCACTCACCCGATTGGCTGCCATCATAACCGCGACACCGGCATTGACCAATGCCACCACCGACAGCCCGGATCGGGGTTTTCTGCCAATAGCCATAATTACAGACCTGGCAATACCGCCGCGCCCCTCCCTTCGATCGCCCCACTTCGGTATAATCCGTCGTTTTGGACAGGACCCGATCGTTATGACCGATACCGTCGCTGAAATGAACCAGGTCATGGCAGACGCTGACTGCCTGGTTCCCGAAGAGCAGGTGCATGCCGCCATCGACACCATGGCCAGCGCCATCACCGATCGCCTCAAAGACAGCAACCCATTATTGTTCTGCGTCATGAACGGCGGCCTGATCCTGACCGGTCAGCTCCTGCCACGACTGAAATTTCCGGTTCAGGCCGAGTATCTGCATGCTACCCGCTACCGCCAGGAGACCACCGGCGGCATTCTGGAATGGAAGCTGCAGCCAGAAGCCGACATGAAAGGCCGCACGGTTCTGATCGTCGACGACATTCTCGACGAAGGTACGACGCTGTGCGCCATCGCAGATTACTGCCTGGCACATGGCGCCAGCGAGGTTCTGACTGCGGTGCTGGTAGACAAGGAGCACGATCGCAAGGCGCGCCCCGGCCTGAAGGCAGACTTTACCGGCCTTTACGTTGAGGATCGATTCCTGTTCGGCTATGGCATGGACTATAAAGGCTATTGGCGCAACGCTCCGGGAATCTATGCCGTTAAAGGACTGTGACCAGCCCCCCGAGCTGAGCATACCTCCCACGTTCTGGTACCGGTCGCTGGCGGCGGCCGGCCTTTACTGTCCTGAGGTTCATGGCCCGGCCCGCTACTGGCTGACGATAGAAGGTTCCTTTACCCGGGCACTGCAGCAAAAATGCCAGGAACGCTTTCACGTTGAAATTCTCAGGGAAGGCTTCTCGGCGCCAACCCCTGAAGAAGCGAAGCGCCTGAACCTGGCACCGCGCCAGCTCGCCTGGGTACGGGAAGTTCGCCTGTGCGGTGACGGCCGCCCGTGGGTGCTGGCTCGAACGGTTATTCCACAGAACTGCCTGCACGGCCACGGCCGCCGCCTGCGCAATCTTGGCAACAAGCCCCTGGGCGCCTATCTGTTCAGCAGCCCCGAGTGGCAGCGGGGGCCACTGGAAACTGGGCTCTGCAAAGTCCGCAGCAACGGCCACCCTCGCCTTGCCCGCAGATCCCTGTTCCACCGGGGTTCCTGCGCTCTTCTGGTGGGGGAATATCTTCTACCCCGGTTATACCAGTCGCCCAACCGGGGTTAACCCTACCGCTGCCGCTGGCTATAATCTGATGCACTCTCACGCATCAACACGCGGATACCAGCTCCTATGTTGCAGATCACCCTGCCCACCCACGTTCATGCCCGCCTGGCGGATTACGCACGCCTGCTGCGCATCGACCGCCCGATCGGCACTTTGTTGCTGCTGTGGCCAACCTATTGGGCACTCTGGCTGGCGGCCAAGGGGGCACCGTCATTTGCCAATCTGGTGATTTTTACCCTGGGCGTGTTCTTCATGCGGGCGGCAGGCTGTGCTATCAACGATTTTGCCGACCGGGACTGGGATCGCCATGTCAAACGCACCAAAGACCGCCCGCTCACCGCCGGCCGGGTCCGTGCCTGGGAAGCCGTCGCCCTGTTTGCCGGGCTATGCCTGGTGTCGTTTCTGATGGTAGTGCTGTTCACCAACACCCTGACCCTGTATCTGTCATTCGGTGGTGCACTGCTGGCCTTTATCTACCCGTTTATGAAGCGTTACACCCATTTGCCCCAGCTGTTTCTGGGCGCAGCCTTTTCCTGGGCCATTCCCATGGCCTGGGCAGCTGAGGCCAACCAGCTCAGTCAGCTCACCTGGTTGCTGTTTACTGCCAACGTGCTCTGGACGGTCGCCTATGACACCCTCTATGCCATGGTCGACCGGGATGACGACCTGAAGGTCGGCATAAAATCGACAGCCATCCTGTTTGGTGATGCAGATCGGGCGATCATTGCTCTGCTGCAGACCATGGTGGTGGTGATTCTGGTGATGGTGGGCCAGCGGGCGGAACTGGGCTCTTTCTATTATCTCGGTGTCGTGGCCATGGCCACGCTCTTCGTCTACCACCAGTACCTGGCCAGGGAGCGGAACCGGGAAGGATGCTTCAAGGCATTTCTCAATAACAACTGGGCCGGCTTTGCAGTGTTTCTGGGGCTGGCGTTGGATCTGGCGTTCTGACTACCCGCCCATGTCATATACTTGTAACAAAGACGCGTTGTAATGACTCGGCAACATTACAAGGGAGTGTGTTCGCACCTCTGATCAGAGAACTCCCGAGGTCTGACACAGGTTGATGCATATGAGTGGAAAAACTGTCCTGATCGTCGATGACGAAGCGCCTATCCGTGAAATGATTGCGGTCGCGCTCGAAATGGCGGATTACGACTATCTGGAGGCAGCGGATGCCCGTGAAGCCCATGCCCTGATTATCGACAAGCAACCAGACCTGATCCTGCTGGACTGGATGCTGCCGGGCACCAGCGGTGTCGAACTTGCGCGCCGGCTGAAGAAAGAAGAGGCCACCGCCGATATCCCTATCATCATGCTGACCGCCAAGGTGGAAGAGGATAACAAGATTCAGGGCCTGGAAGTCGGTGCCGACGATTACATCACCAAGCCGTTCAGCCCACGTGAGCTGGTAGCCCGCCTGAAAGCGGTTCTGCGTCGTGCCACACCGCCGGGTGTCGACAGCCCCATCGAAGTGGACGGTCTGACCCTGGACCCGATCGGCCATCGTGTGACCACGGTCGACGGTGCCATTAATATGGGCCCGACCGAGTACCGCCTGCTGCAATTCTTTATGACTCACCAGGAACGGGTCTATACTCGGTCTCAACTGCTGGATCAGGTCTGGGGCGGCAACGTGTATGTCGAGGAACGCACCGTCGATGTTCACATCCGCCGCCTGCGCAAGGCGCTGGGAGACAGGTACGATCATCTGATTCAGACCGTGCGGGGAACGGGCTACCGGTTTTCCACCAAAGTGGCCTGATTTACTCCCTGGCGACAGCTCCGGACCGCCCCTCATCGTCCGGCGATCACGGCATCAGCGCCGGCAACACGACAAGGCAGTAGTGGATGCAACACAACTGGTCCCGTTACCTGAGACTGATCATCACCGCGCTCGCAGGCACCACACTGGTGGGGTTCTATTTCGGCGAGCCGCTCTACGGGCTGCTGGTGGGACTTGTTGCCTATCTCTGGTGGACCCTGGTCCAGGCCCGGCGCCTTTACCAGTGGCTGGGCAACCCCAGCGCTTCCGACGAAGCGCCCCAGAGCATCGGCTTGTGGGGTGATATCTTCGACAGCCTGCACAAGCTGAACCAGAACCACCTGATGACCCAGGATCGCCTACGGGCCCGTATCAACCGGGTTCAGGAATCCACCAACGCCATGCGCGACGGCGTTATCATGACCGATGCCCGTGGCGCCATGGAGTGGTGGAACGGCTCGGCCGAATACCTGCTGGGTTTCCGCCGCAGCACCGATCAGGGTCAGTACATCCATAACCTGATCCGCAACCCGGCATTCAAGGCCTATTTCGATACCCGGGATTACCGCGAGCCCCTGGAAATCAACTCGCCGGCCAAGCCCCACATCCATCTGCAGATCCAGATCAGCCTGTTCGGCGACGATGACCGACTGATCGTGGCCAAGGATGTCACCCGGCTGTATCAGCTTGAACAAATGCGGCGGGACTTTGTCGGCAACGTTTCCCATGAAATGCGCACACCGCTGACCGTGATCAGTGGCTACCTTGAAACCCTGGTGGATCATGGTGATGAGCTGCCTGCCAAGTGGCGCCGGGCTATCAATACCATGGCGGCACAGGCCTCACGGATGGAGGCCCTGATCACAGATCTGATTCTCTTGTCCCGTATCGAAACCGGCGAGCATACGGTGGATGACACCCTGACCGATGTCGACGCCCTGCTGAACCAGATCTGTCATGATGCCCGGGCCCTGAGCGGCGACAAGGGCCACCAGATCACGGTTCAGATCAGTGACCACCGACTGCTGCAGGGCGATGAAAGCCAGCTACGCAGTGCGTTTTCCAACCTGGTGTTTAATGCGGTGAAATACACACCGGCCGGCGGAGCCATCACAGTTGCCTGGAGCACCAATCGCGACGGCGCCCACCTGTCGGTGAAGGATACCGGCATCGGTATTGACCCGATCCACATCCCCAGGCTGACCGAACGGTTCTATCGCGCCGACCCCAGTCGCCACAAGGACACCGGCGGAACCGGCCTGGGCCTGGCTATCGTCAAGCATGTGCTGATCAATCACGACGGCAACCTGGAAATCCGCAGCAAAGTCGGCGAAGGCAGCGAATTTATCTGCCATTTTCCAAGGGAGCGACTGGTCGAGAGGATTCCCGAACAGGTTCCGGAGGACTGAGGCGCCCTCAGTTAGCGGTTTGAGGCCCGGAACCTGGCCACAAATCGTGACAGATCCTCCAGCTTCTTCGGGTCTTCATCGACAAAACGGATAGTGACACTGACAAAGTCGGTATCCTGGCGCTTGTCCACAGCCTGCAACTGATGCACGTAACCGTTCAGACGCGCCATCTGGCCATCGCCCATGTCGATATCCACCACCGCCTGATCGAGAATCCCCGGGAATTCCTGATCCCGCTTGGCGATCACCCGCACTTCCGTCAGATTGATATCCTTGACCACCGATTTCAGTGTACTGTCGGAAAACCTCACAGAGGCCATACTCATGACACCACGAGTCTGAGGCTTGCCGGTCGCCGCTTTTGCACTACCTGCATTCAGCAGCGGGTTATCAGCAACGGGCTCAGGCTTTGAGGCTTCGGGCCTGGATGCCGGCGCCTCCCGCTTCTGGGTGAGCAAGGCGGCGGACTCCTTGAACGCCTCCGCCGGTCCTTCCAGTGATTTGCCGCTGCGATCCATGGCGTCCTTCAGGCGGCGACCCATCACTTTGATGATTTTCTTACTCAGCCCATCCGGACTGAAAGGCTTGCCCAGGTATTCAGAAACCCCTTCCTTGACCGCCTCAATAACATGATCCTTGTCGCCGCGACTGGTAATCATGATGAACGGCACCTTCTGGTACTGCGGTTGCTGGCGCATCCACTGCAGCAGTTCCAGCCCGGACATCTCCGGCATTTCCCAGTCGCACAGCACCAGGTCAAAACTGGTTCTGGACATCAGGGACTGGGCACGCCGGCCATTCTGGGCATCAGTGGTTTCAATGACGGGAAAGCGCTGTCGCACTGTCCGTTTCACCAGATCTCTCACAAAACTGGCGTCGTCGACCACCAGCGCCTTCAGTATTGCCATAGCGACATCTGCTCCGGATTCCACTCATGCTCCAACTATAGAACATCCCGGTCTTGACGTGACCTAAGTGCTACAAAAAGACGACAAAACCGGCGTTCACCGGGACCATTCCCAACCGAAAAAAACACGTGGCACTGTAGGCTATGGCGGTATTTCCCGACACGGAAAACGCGCTAACATGGCAGCCGATGCCCAAACGATTCTATTGCGAGGATTCCCGTGCCTGACCTGATCTCCCGGACTGCCATTCGCCGTACACTGTTGGCGATTTCCCTGAGCACGCTAGCGCTGGTTGCCAGGGCAGAAACCGAAACAACCAACACACCGGCGTTTGAGCAATGCAAACAGGCGCTCGGAGAGAAAGCCGTCGCCGCCGGTGTGCGTGAATCCACGGTGCAGTCCGTGATGGCCGGCGTGGTGCACCTCGACAGAGTGATTGAGCTGGACCGAAGACAGCCCGAATTTACCACCACCTTTGCCGACTACCTGAACCGACGGGTTAACGACGCCCGGGTCGGCAAAGGCCGAGAATTATTGGCAGAACACCGTAAACTCCTGGACCGCGTGACCGCGGAAACCGGTGTTCCCGCCCCCTATCTGGCCGCATTCTGGGGTCTGGAAACCAACTATGGCAGCTACTTCGGCAAGATGCAGGTGCCCAGTGCCCTCGCCACCCTGGCTTGCGATGCCCGGCGCAGCAGCTTCTTCACAGAGCAATGGATCGCTGCCCTGCGGATTATTGACGAAGGCGCTATTCCCGCTGATCAGATGGAAGGCTCCTGGGCCGGCGCCATGGGCCATGTGCAGTTCATGCCGACGGTATTCCTGAAACACGCGGTCGACGCCGATGGCGATGGGCGCCGGGATCTCTGGAACAGCCTGCCTGACGCCATGATGTCTGCCGGTCGTTTTCTCGAGTCCATGGGCTGGGATGGCGACTATCGATGGGGGCGGGAGGTGCTGTTACCCGACAACTTTGATTTCAGTCTGGCCGATGGCCGTCGCCTGCCCCTGGCTGACTGGCGCAAGATGGGAATCACCGATGCATTTGGTAACCGTCTGGCCAACGAACCCATTGAAGCGGCCCTGATCGTGCCCAGCGGCCATCAGGGCCCGGCCTTTCTGGTATACAGTAATTTCCGGGTGATCATGGGCTGGAACCGATCCGAGTTCTACGCCATTGCCGTTGGCCACCTGGCCGACCGGATTGCCGGCGCCGGAAAGCTTCAGAACCCTCCCCCGGAAGACCAGCCCGCGCTGTCAAGAAATCAGGTGCTGGAGCTCCAACAGGCTCTGAATGACAAAGGCTACCCGAGCGGGGAACCCGACGGCATACTGGGCTCCAATACTCGCAAGGCCATTCGCGCGTACCAGAAGGCGGAGGGCCTGGTGGCTGACGGCTTTCCATCAGAACAGGTATTAGCGGCTCTCGGAGTTTACAGCGGCTCCTGAAAGCGTCCAGTTTTTTTACATCTAGAGAAATACCACGCTATAAGGCATTGTATTACATAGACAAAAAATACTGGCACGCATTTAGCTACACACCTTGGCAGTGCCTGGCCATTTCCAGGCAATCCTACAACTGCGAGTAGTTAAGGTGTGGACAATGCTTAAAATGATGAAAGGAATCGTAGCGGCGGTAACATTTGGATTCGCCGCAACTGCCTGGGCCTTCCCGGTGGACCTCGAATCGGTTTCAGGAACCTGGAACGCTCCGAGCAATGGCAGCAACGTTACGGGCGTAGGTACTGATACCCTGCGCTGGGGAACCGGCGAGGTTAGCTGCACCGGGCACTTGTGGTGGAAAACCTGCAGCGAGGGCCCGCAGAGTGGCTATGGTTTTCAGGGCCCGAACAGCCTGCCACAGACCATCACATCAGACGATCCGTTTGTGCTGGGAACCTTTACCCATTTCAACAACCGCATTACCGGTGAAAGCATTACCGGCGTGAGCCTCGATGTATTCGCCACGTTCTCCACAACGGCTAGCAACAGCAAGGTAACTGGCCCCTACACCTTTGATTTCATCCATGATGAGACACCGAATGTCGGTCAGGAATGCTGGTGGGTGTTTTGCTGGAGCGTCGAGCAGGACGTTGATGATGTCGTCATTCTCGACAACATGATCGAGAGTTCCGAGTTCCAGTTCGGCTCCAACATCTATTCCCTGTCTCTGCTTGGCTTTGCCAACGGCCTGAATGAAGTTGAAACCCAGGAAGGCAAAGCAACCTCTGTGGATCTGCTGGCCAAGCTGAATGTTCGCTCCGTACCGGAACCCGGCACTCTCGCGCTGCTGGGACTCGGTCTGGCTGGCCTGGGCCTGGCACGCCGCCGCAAGCTCTGAGCAATATCTGCTTCGCCGGCAGTACCTTGTGCTGCCGGCGATTCTGCTGCCCTCCCGTGATCTGAATCCCGAATCCGCGCATAATACTGGTATCACCCAGTCACCACGAATCGGGATACTATGGATTCCATCACACAGGCCGCCCTTGGCGCCTCCATTGCGGGGGCTGTTGCCGGCAAAACCCTGGGGCGATCGGCCCTTCTGACCGGCGCATTGCTCGGCACATTACCCGACCTGGATGTGGTCATTGACTATGGCACAGCCGTTGCCAACTTTACCCAGCATCGGGGGTTCAGCCACTCCCTGTTTATTCTGGCACCCTTGTCTCTGCTCATCGCCTGGGGTCTGTGGCGCTGGAACCCGTTCATTTCCTATCAGCGATGGCTGGCACTGGTTGGCCTGATACTGATTACGCATCCATTACTGGATGCCTTTACCACCTACGGCACCCAGCTGTTCTGGCCCATCGGCCCACCCGTAGCGATCAACAGTATCTTTATTATTGATCCGCTCTATACCTTGCCACTACTGGCGGGTTGCCTGGCCTTTCTGTATCGCCCACCGGCGTCGAGAACCGTTGCCGCCGGATTACTTGTTTCCAGCCTTTATCTCGGCTGGACCCTGATTGCACAACAGATCATCACCGATCGGGTGCGACCGGCGCTGGCGAACGCCGGTATGGAACAGGCGGCCCTGATGGTTCAACCCATGCCATTCAACACCGTTCTGTGGCGTGCCACAGCGGTCAGTGCCGGGCAAAGAATCGAAGTAGTGACCGGTTTCCTCGATGCCAGCGACGAGCTGGTACTGGAACGCTTCCCGCGGCAACCAGAGCTTGCCCGCCTTGTCGCCGAGCTGCCGGAAGCCCGGCGGCTGGAATGGTTTACCGGCGGTTTCCTGGACTACCAGCAGAACGGCACTCAGATAACCGCAACGGATATCCGGCTGGGCATACCCGGCGCTCACCCTTTCACCTTCATCCTGGCGGAAACCGCCGAAGACGGACTGCAGCCACTGGCCAGCGATCGCCTGCCCCGCCCGGCGCTGAACCGGGCCGCCCTGCCCCTGTTGTGGAATCGAATGACCGGCCAGGTACCGGTATTGTGCCTGGCCACGCTGTCTGCTCCCAACCACGGGAGCTCCTGCTGATGCGGCTGGATCAATATCTGAGCAACGGTACAGAGCTTTCCCGCAAAGAGGCGAAAAAGGTCGTGTCAGCGGGACGAGTGAAGGTGGATGGCGAAACCTGCCGACAGGCCAATCGCCAGGTGGAGGCCGAACAGTCCGTTCATCTTGATGGAAAACCGGTTAACCCACCCGGCGATATCTACCTGATGATGCATAAACCCGCCGGAGTGCTCAGTGCCACCACCGACAGCAGCCAGCCAACGGCACTCGACCTGCTGCCCCGCGGCCTGGCCAGTCGGGTTCATATCGCCGGGCGGCTGGACAAGGACACCACTGGCTTGCTGTTGCTGACCAGTGATGGCCAATGGTCCCACGCGGTCACATCCCCCCGGCGGGAATGCCGCAAAAGCTATCGGGTCTGGCTGGCTGAGGCTATCCCGGAACAGGCCTGCCGGGCACTTGAGAAGGGAGTCATGCTGAACGGTGAAACCACAGAGACCAGACCCGCCGAAGTTCGTGTACACAACAACCAGCTGATCGACCTGACCATCGGCGAGGGCCGTTACCACCAGGTCAAACGGATGCTGGCGGCGGTTGGCAATCGTGTTGAGGCCCTGCACCGTTTCCGTATCGGCAGCATTGAACTGGATGATAAGCTGGCGCCCGGAGAATTCCGGGCACTGACCTATCAGGAAATCCGCTCAGTAACAGAGTGAAGGCTTCGGCCTAGGCACGCTCGAACCGCTGGGCTGCCAGATTTTTCCGCACTGAACCTGCTTCAAACACCTCGCCGTTCATGGCGATGTAGACCCCCGCCGGTAACAGCGACACCGCGGCCCAGGCAAAGCCGATGTTGAAGATAGCGTCGGTGCGCCGCATCCGCGCGGGCTGCATGGCACCGGTCAACACAATCGTGCGATCGGCTACCGATTTCAGTGCCTCGGCGGTCTGCGCCATGGTATCGGTGCCATGGGTAATCAGGATACGCTGGCAGGCCGAAGCCTTGACCGCTTCCAGAATGGCCTGACGGTCCTCATCGGTCAGTTCCAGGCTGTCCTTCCGCATCAGGGGACGAATCTCGTAGCCGTCGTGGATGTTGGATTCCGTCAACAGTTCCGGTAACAGGCTGTCACCGATTTCAAACTTGCTGTTGGCATCAAAATAGACCTTATCGATGGTGCCACCGGTGGTCAGTATCTCAATCATGGTCTGAACTGTTCCTTTATTGTGAGGACGCTGTGGTGGCCCGAGACTGCTTCGCCTCTGCCGCCATCAGAACTGCATTCTTTTCCTGTGCATAACGCTTCGCGGCCGATGCCACCGAGCCTGGCTGGCCGGTGGCAAGCCAGCGTTTGATTCGGCCGGCATCGCCCATCGGAGACCGGGTACCCAGGGAGTCCAGCAAAACCGTGATTACCGGTGTTCCGTTCATCTCAGAGACCATCACCAGACAACGCCCCGCCTCTGTGAGGTATCCGGTTTTACTCAGGCTCACGCCCCAGCTGTCCCGGTGCACCAACGCATTGGTATTGCCAAACGACAGGCTGTACCGGGGTTTCCGGAATTCGGCCCGGTAGTATCCGGTGGTAGAGGCCTCACGAATCTCAGGATGCTTGAGCGCAGCACGTGCTAGGATCACCAGATCGGCGGCCGTGGACACGTTGTCGGTAGAGAGACCGGTCGGGTCAACAAATCGGGTCTGGAGCATCCCCAGAGCTTTTGCCTTGGCATTCATCGCGGCAACAAAACCGTCGAAGCCACCCGGATAGACACGCGCCAGAGTGTAGGCAGCAAAGTTCTCGGATGACATCAGGGCAATCCGCAGCACATCCCGGCGCCGAAGCTGAGAGCCCACCCGAATGCGGCTCCAGGCGTTCGCGGCAGCCTCGACATGACGCTCCTCGAACGTCAGCCACTCGTCCATATCCTGTCCCGATTCCACCACCACGAGTGCCGTCATCAGCTTGGTGATCGACGCCACCGGTACCGGGCGATCGGCGTGCTTACCGAACAGCAGGCCCTCTTTGCCAACTTCGGCCGCCGCTGCCTGCACCGACGCCAGGTTCGGCGCCCGCTCCGGACTGGCGAGGCTCTGGCCGGACACCGCCAGGAAAAAGACGACAACAGTGACAAACACGGAATAACGCATGGTGAACTACCTGCCTCTCAGGCCTTAACAAGGAATGGGTCAATAGCGCGAACTATATCAGCGCAGACGGGCCGAACGCAGGTCTCATTTTCAATCATGCGTTTTAAACAGCAAATGCAAAAAATCTTAAATTCCTGTAAAATATTAATCAAATCAATTCGTTACATCTCGTTAATCATTGTAACCAGAGTGTAACGGTGCCGCTTTCCAGTTTCAGGATGCGTTCAGGATGGACTCTCCGTCGCTCGGCCAGACTCTCTCCAAGGAAACCCGCTCGGACAGATTACCGGCGTGGCTGCACCAGTCGTTCCCGTTTGTCATCCTTCTCCTGGCCATTACCTACGGACTTGCGACGACCTTCTGGCAGGATCCGCCGACTCTTTCGGTCAGTCCTTCGGTGCAGACCAACAGCGACACAAACGGCCCTCACATCGCAGGCCAGATCGAATATCTGATCCACCCCCTGGGCAAGGTACTGCAAGACAGACTCTGGCAATCCGAAGTCTGGAGCCGGACGGATACCCGCTATTCCGGAATCGGCTATCCCTACAAACCCGCAACTTTCCGGCTGACACTCGAAAACCCGACGTCAGAACCTGCCACCAGCCAGGTGACGGTACCTGCACCTTACCTGGACCACCTGCAGCCTGCCCTGGTTCACCCGGACGGAAGCATCGAACACCTACCCGCCATGGGCGACCGATACCCCTTTGATCAACGATTCCTGGCGTTACCGCAGTGGGTCTGGCCGGTCACGCTGCAACCGGGCACCACCACCCTGCTGATGGAAGTGCAGAATCATGGCCCGGTACTGTTGCCGGTCATTCTGTCAGACAGCGCCGAGGCTCTCGGTGCCGGCACCGCCATCACCGCCTGGAAGTCGTTTGTCACCGGTCTGCTGGTGTTTGCACTCTTACTCAACCTGAGTATTGTGGCCAAGCTCCGCCGACCGGGCCTGGCCTGGCTGAGCGTGCTGATGATCAGTGTTATCTACAGCCAGCTGGTGATGGACGGCCTAGGGCTGTGGCTGATCTGGCCGGCACTGCCAGAGCTCAATGCCCTGCTCAGCATCAGTCTGCCGCTGTGCCAGATCGCGCTTTGCGAATTCACCCCACACTTCCTCCAACTGACCCGCACGGAAGCCCGGATACTCCGGGCCTTCAGCCTTCTTGCCGGAGCGCACCTGCTGGCAGCGCCTCTTGGGTTTCAATTCCTGGGTCAACATGCCTTCCTGATGAGCAGTGCCGTCGGCGGGCTGTTCATCTTTGCCCTGAGCCTGCGCCAGCTGAACAGCCACGTTTACGCCCGTTACTATGCCCTGTCGGTACTGGCGATCGTGATCGGGGCTGTCACGTCGTCACTTCGTACCGTTGGCTGGCTACCCGTGAATGCGGTGACCGACTCCGCCTTTTTCCTGGGCGCAGCCACCGGCTCCCTGATCCTGACCAGTGGTGTGGGTAAACTGCTGCTGGAAGAGCGCAAGAAACGTCTGAGCTCGGACATACGTGTACAGGAGGAACAGAAACTCCGGGCCAGCATCGAGCGTGATTATGACCGTTTGCTGAAAACCCACAGGGTAACCGGAAAGCCAAACAGGCCCATGCTGGAGGAAACCCTGGGCGCGCTGGACTGCCACAAAACGCCCTACACCCTATGCATGATTCGCCTGGCCCGGTTCAATGAACTGGAACAGGCCCTGGGCTACCGAGCGGCCGAAGAACTCCTGAAGCAGTATCTGCGGCAACTCAACCGGTATCTGAAGCAAACGGTGGGCGATCAACTGGTGATGATCAACGGTTACAGCGTGGCCACCCTGGACACCGTCAACCATGCTTTTGCCCTGTTGCGCCATCCCGACGAGGCGCTGGAGAGCCAACGCCTGCAGGCCATCAGCCGCTGGTTGTCCGAGAACTTCCGTGAGGGCCGTTTTTCCTTTTCCTGGGCCGCCTCGGTTGGCGTCGCCCACGCCCCGGAACATGCTGCAGAACCGGCCGGCGTACTCGCCTGTGCCGGCTTTGCCTCACTGGACGAAAGCCTGCCGCTGGTGGTTTATGATCCTGCCATTGCCGAGTGGCAATACCGCCAGCAAATGCTGATGCTGGATGTGGAACAAGCGCTGCGTTCCGGCGAAATGTGGCTGGAGTACCAGCCCAAGATCAACATCCGCGATGGCCGGATTGGCTCACTGGAAGCCCTGATTCGCTGGCAGCACCCGGAATTCGGCAGGATTGCGCCCAGCCAGTGGATTCCCCTGGCCGAAGAAGTGGGGATCATTCACACGGTCACACTCTGGGTTCTGGACCGAGCCTGCAGGGACAGCCATCAGCTTCGTGAACAGTATGGGCGTGATATTACGGTCGCGGTGAACATTTCCGCCAAGGATCTGGCCCACAGTCTGTTCCACGAGGAAGCCGGCGCCATCGTCCGACGACACAAACTGGAGCCGGCCAACGTCAGCCTGGAAATTACCGAAACCGCCATGATGACCGATCCGGAAACGGCCCGCAGCACCATCCGGACCCTGAGCGCGATGGGCTTCCGGATTGCACTGGATGACTTCGGATCCGGCCACTCATCACTTGGCGCCCTGGCACAATTCGAGCTGGATGAGCTGAAAATCGACCGCAGTTTTCTGGAGGGGGTACTGGATTACCCCTCAAGACAGAAAATACTTCGTGCCGCTCTTGAGCTGGGCACAGCCCTGGACCTGGATGTGGTGGTCGAAGGCGTGGAAGACGAAACCATCGCACTCTGGCTGCATCAGTTTCCGGGCTTGCAGGGGCAGGGTTATTACTGGGGCCGCCCATTCAGCCTGGAACACAAAACCCGTTAGCTGCCGATAATCACCGTTCCACTGCCAACGGTAACGCCCCCGCAGGATACAGCACCGCCGGTAACCGCAGCCGGTTTGCCATTGATCATCACGGTTCCGGAACCGGCCGCAATGGCCCGGGGATGGGGCGGATGCTTGGGCTTTGAATGGGGTTGCAGCGGATCGCCTACCCGGGCAACGGGTTTACCGTCCACGAGAACATCGGGGGAACCGGCAATCACCGGTGTGGGCGGGAATCCCTGATGGTCCATACCGAGATCGCCCAGCAATACTATTGCCTTACTCATGGATTGATTCCTTTCATCATTGAGTCCTGAGCCACCATCCTATACCGAAATCCGCACGGACCCAAGTCCCGCACCAGCTCAGTGCATGCTAAAAGATGCAGATACGACTGACCTGCATCAAGGGGGCTGACGGCGGTCCGTTTTACACTTCCTTCACACTCATCAGCCATGGAGGCCGTCATGTCATCGCCCACTGAACCCGTTCAGGCGCCCAACGAGGCAACACCAGGCTCAGCCTTCCATTGCTGGCAGCAGGGCTATGGCGTTATCCGGCACTCCGAACAGACCTCCGCCAGAGTCCGGGAACTCGCTGGAAAACTGGTTAGTGCCGGGCACCAACCGGATGAAGATACGGTGTACCGGAAGCTGATCGCCCTGGACCGGCTCACCAGCGCCGGCCTGTGGCTGGTGGTGCACATGACCTATTGCAACCGGGTGGACATTGCCGGCGCCCCCCTGGTCGCCCAGGATTTCAAGGCTTCGCCGGAAGGCCATACCGGAGGCGCCCTGAACATGGCGCCTGCCTACGCGGCCTACCTGGCCCTCAACAACCTGACCGGAAAAACCCGCAGCTGGCTGATGGGACAAGGGCATTGTGTGGCCGCCGTGGATGCACTCAACGTTCTGACCGGCAATCTGCATCCCGAGCAACGCGCCCGTTACCTGGCGCCTGAGGGACTATCTCGACTGGCCTCCGACTTCTACAGCTATCGCCAGAAACCGGATGGCACGATGGCCGCCCCCCTGGGCAGCCACGTAAACCCCCATACCGCCGGGGGCATTATCGAAGGCGGCTACCTTGGGTTTGCAGAGCTGCAGTACGCACATATGCCTCTGCCCGGTGAATCTCTGGTGGCCTTCCTTTCCGACGGGGCCGCCGAAGAACAGCGCGGAAGTGACTGGATACCCCGATGGTGGCGTGCCGAGGACTGCGGACTGGTCTTGCCGGTGATGATTGCCAATGGCCGTCGCATTGAACAACGAACCGAGCTTGGTACCCGAGAGGGTCTGGAACGGTTTGAGCAGCACCTGCAACACCGGGGCTTTGACCCGGTGCGATTTGACGGCCGTGATCCCGCGGCTTTCGTCTGTGCCATGTACGACATGGAGCAGGCACTAGCAGCCCATGGCACTGCTGCGCAACAAGGTGAGACCAGCTACCCGGTTCGCATACCCTACGGTATCGCAGAGACCGTGAAAGGCTATGGTTTCTATGGCGCCGGAGAAAACGCAGCTCACAATCTACCTCTGCCCGGCAATCCTCGTATGGATGCCATATCCAGGGAGCTGTTCAATGAGTACGCAACACCGCTATGGGTAAAACCGCAGGAGCTGAACCTGGCGGTATCCGAGCTGAATGAACACAGCCAACAGGGCCGGCCACTGGAGCGGGATCACCCGCTGGCGCTTCGCCGTCCCTCGGAACCTGCCATTCCGGTTTTGCCCTGGGCTCAGAACAAATGCTCACCCATGACTGCCGTTGATGAATTCTTCAAGGCTCTGGTCGCGGACAACCCGGAACTCCGGCCCCGGGTCGGCAACCCGGACGAACTCGCCAGCAACCGACTCAAAGGCGTGCTCGACAGCCTCAAGCACCGCGTGAACGACCCGGAGAACGAGGCCGAGTCAGTACACGGCAAGATCATTACGGCACTGAATGAAGAGGCGGTCGTCTCTGCCTGCCTGGCCAACAAAGCGGGATTGAATCTGGTGGCCAGCTACGAAGCCTTCTGCGTGAAAATGCTCGGCGCTATCCGCCAGGAGTTGATCTTCGCCCGACATCAGAAAGAAGTGGGCCGGCCACCCCAATGGCTGGGACTGCCAGTGATTGCCACCTCGCACACATGGGAAAACGGCAAGAACGAGCAATCCCACCAGGACACCAGCTTCTGTGAGGCTTTACTGGGAGAAATGAGTGATGTCTCCCGGGTGATTTTCCCGGCTGACTACAACAGCGCCCTGGCGATTCTGCCATCGGTTTACCGGGAGCGGGGCCGCATCAGTTGCCTCGTTATCCCGAAACGGGAGCGCCCGTGCGTCTTCAACGGCAGCGAAGCCGAAGCACTGGCAAGACACGGCGCACTGGTGGTGGACGAGGATACCTCGGCTGGCGAAGAACCCCTTCTGCTGATTGCCAATGGCGCCTATCAGCTTTCCGAGGCCATACGGGCTTGCGAGCGTCTGCGCGAGACCGGCACACCGTTCCGGCTGGTCTATCTGCAGGAACCCGGGCGCTTCCGTCAACCCCGGGATCCGATGGAAGCCACCTCCTGCCTGACCGAGTTTGAGCGGGAGCGTCTGTTCCCCCATCGCATGCACCGACGGGTTGCCCTGACCCATATGCGGCCGGAAGTGTTTCGCGGACACCTGCACACGCTGTTCCCGCATCCCGGCCATTCCCGGGTACTGGGCTACATCAATCGGGGTGGTACCCTGAATGAAGCGGGCATGCTGTTCGCCAACCGTTGCTCTTGGGGCCATGCCCTGACGGCCTGCGCCGAGGTGATGGACAAACCTCCCGGAGAATGGCTCTCCAGCGCCGAACTGGCCGCGGTGGAGGGCCGAGGCGATCCGGGAGTGATTACCCGCGGACTGCCTTGACCCGGTTACGTATCGCAGTTTCCAGTTCCAACACCAGCAGAACCACAACACCAGCCACCACGGAAAACGCCAGCTGCTCCAGGCTCAGGGCCGCAGTGGTAAAGGTGTGCTGGAACCAGGGCAGGTAGGTGAACAACAACTGCAATACCACGACCGCTGCGATCGCTGCCAGCACAACGGGGGTGCCGAGCACCCCCCGCAGGGTAATCGAGGCACTGTCGAGATAACGCACCGCAAACAGGTAGAAAACCTCCATCGCCACCAGGGTGTTGACCGCCAGGGTGCTGGCCAGCACCGGGTCCTGATGGCGATGCATGACCCAGAACCAGGCCGCGAAGATGCCCACCAGAAACAGCAGGGATACAAACGCCACCCGCCAGACCACAAAGCCCTGCAGCAAGGACTCGTCCCGTGGCCTGGGAGGTTGCCGCATAACTCCGGGCTCGGGCGGTTCAAACGCCAGGGTCATGGCCAGCAGCACCGAGCTGACCATATTCACCCAGAGAATCTGCAAGGCGGAAATGGGCAGCGTGAGCCCCAGCAACAAGGCGGTGATCAGGCTGACGGATTCCCCCCCGTTAATCGGAAGCATAAAGGCAATGCCCTTACGCAGGTTGGTGTAAACCGTGCGCCCTTCCCGGACAGCCGCAGCAATGCTGGCGAAGTTATCATCCAGCAGCACCACCGATGACGCCTGCCGGGCCGCTTCCGAGCCCTTTACACCCATGGCAATGCCAACATCCGCCCGCTTCAGTGCCGGGGCATCGTTGACGCCATCACCGGTCATGGCCACCACACCATGCAGTGCCTGCAGGGCTTTCACTAACCTGAGTTTGTGCTCGGGGCTGGTGCGGGCAAACACATCCACCTCTCCGGCCAGACTCCGGAGCTGATCTTCATCCAGGTCATCAAGCTCTTTGCCGGTCAGTACCCGGTCGGCATTACGCAGCCCGAGTTTTCGGGCAATGGCACCGGCCGTCAGGGCGTGGTCGCCGGTAATCATCTTCACCCGAATACCGGCATCGTGGCACTCTTTGATAGCGCGGATAGCCTCCTGCCGGGGCGGATCCAGCAAGCCCACCACCCCCAGCAATTCAGCGCCCTGTTCCAGCTCTTCCAGCACCAGTTCCCGGCTGCCTTTCGCCATTGGCCTGCGCGCCAGTGCCAGCACCCTCAGGCCTTCGGAAGCCATTTCCGTAATGATCCGTTCCCAGTGCTCCGTGCTCAGCGGCTCCGTTCCACCGTCGGTGGATACCTGGTGCGCACACATGGCCAGAATCCGTTCCGGAGCGCCTTTGAGATAGGCAATACCGTGACCGTGGTGGTCGTGATTCAATGTGGCCATGAACCGTATGCGGGTATCGAAGGGAACCTCATCAACCCGTGGCCAGGCGGAGGCACTGTTCACATGATCAAATTCCGCCTTGCCGGCAAACACTTTCAGCGCGGCTTCCATGGGGTCACCATGAATAGAAGGCTGCCCGTCTTTGCCAATAATGCTGGCGTCGTTACACAGTGCCGCCGCCCGGGCAAGCTCAGCCAGCACCCCATCGCCGGTGACCGGCTGCCCCCCCCGGCAGACCATGCCATCGCTACCATAACCTTCGCCGGTAATCTCATAGCGCTCACCGGAGGTCACAGCAGTAGTCACCATCATTTCGTTACGGGTGAGCGTGCCGGTTTTGTCAGAGCAAATGACTGAAACCGCGCCCAGGGTTTCGATCACCGGCATCCGGCGTACCACCGCCTTGCGACGCGCCATCTGGCGCACACCAATGGCAAGGGTAATGGTGAGAATGGCAGGCAAGCCTTCAGGAATGGCTGCCACCGTCAGGCCCACCACCGCCATGAACAACTCCCGGAATTCCAGGCCACTGAACACCAGTCCGCCAAAGAAGATGAGAATGCCGGTCGCGATGACAATCAGAGAAAGCCCCCGCGCAAACCGGTCCATCTGTTCCAGCAGCGGAGTTTTAAGACTGGTGGTATCAGCCAGCAGGCCGGAAATGCGGCCGATTTCGGTATGTATACCGGTACGTACGACAACGCCCCGGGCGGTGCCCGTGGCCACCATGGTGCCGGAGAACGCCATGCCAGTCTGGTCGCCGAGGGCCGACTGCTCGTCCACCGGATCGGGGAACTTGTCCACCGCCTCGGATTCGCCCGTCAGGATAGCTTCCTCAATCTTGAGGTTGTTGGTTTTTTCCAGGCGAAGATCGGCGGGCACACGGTCACCAGCCTCCAACAGCACCGTATCACCTGGTACCAGATCGCCGGCATCCACCTGATGCTGGCCGCCGGCCCTGACAATGCGGGCGCGGGGAGCCAGCATATGACGGATAGCGGACAAAGCCTGCTCGGCCCGACCTTCCTGGATGAAGCCGACCAGGGTCTGAACAATCACCACCGCCAGAATCACCCCGGCGTCGACCCAGTGTCCGAGAGCACCGGTGATGGCCGCTGCGGTCAGCAGTACATAAATCAGGAAATTACGTAACTGGCGACCGAGCCGGGCCAGGGGGCCGGACGCCCTACCCTCTGGCAACTGGTTGGGACCAAACCTCTCATACCTGGCCCGCGCACTTTCGTCGGTCAAAGGCTCCGGCGCTTCCAGAAGAACCCGCGCCTGTTCTGCGGCCAGGGCATGCCAGGCCTGAGACTGTGCGCCCCCGGCCACTGTCCGCTTTGAACCTGGCGTGCTGACATCTGACATATCCCTGCTCCCTGCCTGAGGTCTGGGTCAACTACACAGGATTCTGCCGGTACCGCCAATGCGCCAGGTCAAACCGATGGCCGGTATAGCTGCACCCGGTTGGCTATACCGGATCGACCGTTCGGTTCCCGGCACCCGGCAAGGTCTTCCGTGCCGCAGACCGACTGTTATCAACGGTGTATTCCCGGCTCTTGACGGTATCCACGAAATACCAGTTAGCCAGGGCTTCGTCCTGAGTGAAAGTAACCACCATATAACCACGTTGATTGATGTTCAGGTAGTCCAGGCCATCCACCAGCAGGCCAATGCCCTGCTCTGCATCGGCAATCATGGCATCAGGCAGTCCCAGATAGTCCTCCAGTCCGGGAGAAGACACCGAGGCAGTGGCAAATTCCACACCCACCTGGTTGCCATTCATATCCTTCAGATTATTGGCCCAGGCGTTATGGGTATCTCCGGCCAGCACCACCAGGTTTTTGTCGAATTGCCGCGCCATGCCCAGAACAACTTCTCTTTCGGCCTGATAGCCGTCCCAGGCATCAAGATTGTAGGGCGCGGCCGTGTTGATTCGGCTCAGTTCCTGCTCAGTGAGTGTGGGGTCGCGCTGCAGGGCTCGGAATTTGATAGTCGCAAGTTCCGCCAGAGCTTGCGGCAGTTCCGAAACGTTTCCCGTGGCAATACCCAGCAACAATTCCGCAGGCAAATCCATACGCCCCATCAACACCTGCTGCCCCAGCACCTGCCATCGCCCGGATGACGTAGCCAGCTTGTTCTGTAACCATAAACGCTGTTCAGCGCCCAACAGTGTCCGGTTTGGATCAGCCACATCGGCCATGAATTGCTGTGCGTTCAGCCCGCTTTCACTCAGATAATTCAGGTAATCCAGCTGCTGATCGCGCCCGATAATGCGCGTATCCAGCATATGCAGATCCACCAGATCGCCAAAACGGAAGCTGCGATAGATGGCCTCGTCATTACCTTCAATCACCGGTCGGATCGGCATCCACTCGAAGAAGGCCTGCAGCGCCGACAGCTTGCGCTGATCAAAATCGCCTTCAGAGTCATCGTGATTTTCAGCACCGTTACGCCAGGTATCGTTAGCCACTTCATGGTCGTCCCACACCACAATGAACGGTAACCGCTGATGGGCCAGCTGCAGATCCGGATCCTGCCGGTAAATAGCATACCGGCGGCGATAATCCGCCAGTGTCAGCAACTCCCGGTTATTGTTTTCCGGGAAGGTCCGGCCCAAAGCCCGGGCATCTTCCGAGGCATAGCTGTCCGGGTCACTGCTGTACTCATAGATATAGTCGCCCAGATGAATCACAGCATCCAGGTCCGCCTGGTTTGCCACTTCACGGTATACGTGAAAGTAACCGGCCGGGTAGTTGGAGCAGGACACCACAGCCAGTCGCACCTGCTCTACCGACCCTTCCGGCAAGGTAGTCGCGGCCCCTACGGGAGAGGTGGCACCCGAGGAGCGGAAACGGTAATAGTAACGCTGGCCCGGCATCAGCCCCTGGGCATCCACCTTAATGGTGAAATCATGATCTTCGGTGGTTTCGGCGGTTCCTGAGCGCACCACCGAGGCAAACTCCGCATCGGTGGCGATTTCCCAACCTACTTTCACCTTGCTGCCACGCTCGGGCACGGCCCGGGTCCAGAGAATAACGCTGTCCTGTAGGGGATCACCACTGGCCACACCATGGGTAAAATCAACCCGCCGTTTGTCATCGCTGTCCAGCACACACCCCGCCAGGCCGCTGGAAATCGCCACCGCCCCCATACCCAGTGCCGATGCTTTCAGAAAATCCCGTCTCGTCAGTCTAGCCATTGTCCACCCCTGTCATGTTCGTCATATGCTTTTTATCGTGTCCGGAAACCAAAACCGGTTGGCCTGAAAAGCTAGACCAGAGATATGAAGAACGCGTTGCCGGATTGCGACAGGGCTGTGGCAAATTCCGACAGGTGCATCGCAAGCAGACGGCAGTCACAAAAAACGGGAGCCGAAGCTCCCGTTTTGACAGAGTGAATAACGTGTTTGGCTAGCCGCTGACGAACACCGGCCCGAGCCCCAGATTCCAGAGAATGACCGAACCGACTCGGGTGGATACCAGGATCACCAGTGCCACCGTGAGTAGAGCCCCTCCGTACATGACCGCCCGCTCCTTTTCGATGCCCATGACGATCGGTAAGCCGTCGTACATCAGCCAGGCGCCGTAACAGGCCGCTGCCAGAAACACCACAGCATTGAACCAGGGCACCGGGTACAGCAGCGCAAAACCGGCCAGGAACAGTGGCGTACAGGAATAGGCTGCCAAGGCAATACCGTTAGACGGCACGTGCTCTTCCTTGGCGCCATAGGTTTTCGCCATCCAGTTAATGGCGTACCCGAGGGCGAAGACCCCCACCAGCATGGCGAGGTAGGTCAGAACGCTCATCTGGAGGGCACTGATTTCGGTGAGCTTGATCAGCCGTTCGCTACCGATAGACCAACCAAAATGGGCCGTCGAGATGTAGGCACAGATTGGCGCTATGGCCGCCAGAACGACGACGTACGCCACATAAAGACGAGTTGGATGTTCGTGTTCTTTCTTAATGGATACCCACTCATCTTCCGGGTGGGTGAAGAGACCAAACGCATGGGACAGAAGCATAAACCACCCCCTTTATTGCTGTTGTTGGTATGGGTGGATACGGTGCCCGAACCATTTCGGACTTAAAACCGTTCCTGTTCTTAACTATAGTCAAGAATCAGATTCGGGAAAGCCGGCATTGATTCTCTTTACTTATCAGATCCGGCCTATAAGACCGTTTTGTTCTGAGAACAGGACACGCCAGTGAGTCTGGATCGATTTTCTGGCTGCCAACGTAATCATGGAAGTGTCACCAATCCTGGCAAGGAGTAAAAAACGCGATGATCCGTATCAGAACCGCAGTACCCACAGCAATCCTCTCCCTTTTTATGACCAGCACACAGGCGCTTGCAGAAATGCAGACCGAAACCATTGAATACACCGTAGACGGCCAAACCTTCACCGGCTACCTGGCCTGGGACGACGAGTCCGACCAGAAACGCCCCGGCGTGCTGGTGGTACACGAATGGTGGGGCCACAATGACTTTGCCCGGGAGCAGGCGGAAAAGCTGGCAGCCTCCGGCTATACCGCCTTCGCACTGGATATGTATGGCTCCGGCAAACAGGCCGACCATCCGGATACCGCCCAGAAGTTCATGCAAGAAGCCACAAGCAACATGGAGCAGGTTAAAGCCCGCTTCCTGAAAGCCAAGGCACTTCTGCAGAACCATGACAGCGTTGACCCAGACCGTATTGCTGCCCAAGGCTATTGCTTCGGTGGTGCCGTGGTCCTGAACATGGCTCGTATGGGCGTGGATCTGGATGGCGTAGTCAGCTACCACGGTGCCTTGGGCAGCCCGCTGCAGGCCGAAGCTGGCGCTGTAAAAGCAAAAGTGCAGGTCTACACAGGCGGCGCAGATGACATGGTTCCCTCGGAACAGGTGGCCGGGCTGGTTCGGGAAATGCAGAATGCCGAAGTGGATCTGACGCTTGTCAGCTTTCCCGGCGTGAAACATTCCTTCACCAATCCCAATGCCGATAAGGTGGCCGAACAGTTCGGCATGCCAATCGCCTATGATGAAGCAGCTGCGCGGCGCTCATGGCAGGGCACCATGCGTTTTTACGAGGAAATTTTCGGGGAATAAACAGGCAACAAAAAAGGCAGCCTCGGCTGCCTTTTTTGGGTTATTGCTGAATCCTCAGGGGATTACAGAGCAACAACGTTCTCCGCCTGAGGACCTTTCTGGCCCTGAGTTACGGTGAACTCGACCTGCTGGCCTTCGGCCAGGGTCTTGAAACCAGAGCCCTGAATGGCGCTGTAGTGAACGAATACGTCCGGGCCGCCTTCACGAGTGATAAAGCCAAAGCCTTTTGCTTCGTTGAAGAACTTAACAGTACCGGTAGTAGTAGACATACTTAAACTTCCTGAAATCAATCATATTATCTGCTGCCACACACTCATAGGGTGCTGGTCAGCGTGTAACGGAAAAACAGAACTCGCGGGATCAAAAACAGGACGGTCACTACTAACTGCGGAGGTACGTCTTATTCATGAACTGCTTTACTGATTCTTTCCTACGAACCCACTCTACTCTGGAATTTCGGGCTTGCCAAGCGTAATTTCAATAATTTGTGTAGGTAGTGATACCCACAGATTCTGACTCGCCCGCAGGCTTACCCACGCACCAGGGAAAAAGTCAGAAATCCGAGTGCTGTCATCAGGATAGAGCCAACAACATGGGCCAGAATTCCGACCAGGGCCATACCCCACTTGCCTTCCTGAAGGGCGGCGAACATCTCCAGCGAGAAGGTCGAGAAAGTCGTCAGGGCGCCACACAAACCTGTCACCGCAAACAGACGCCATTCCGGCGAAAGCACACTGCTCTGGCTGAAAAAAGCCATCAACACGCCAATCAGCCAGCCACCACTGAGGTTGGCAACCAGTGTGCCCCAGGGAACGGCGTGATAACTGGCGTTAAGCCAGAGCCCAAGCCCCCAGCGCAGGTTGGCGCCTATAACGGCACCAACGCTGACTGCAAGAACCGACCACCACATGCTACCCGGCCGCCTCAGGCCGGGTTGTGGTCGATCAGGGTTTCCCGGTTTCGGGCAAACTCGTCAAACGGGAAATCATCCACGGTGAGCATTTCCAGCACCACCTCTTCATACTGGCGCATGAAGTCGGCTTCTTCCTTGCTGAATACACCGGCCTCCAGGGCGGCCTCAAAACGCTCCTCGGGATGCAGTGCGGTCATCGGCAGTTCGCCCTTGGCGTAAGCCTTGGTGGCCTTCCGATACAGCTGCTCGGCCTTGTCGTAGTCTTTCAACAGACCGTTATAGCGGGCGACGGGATTTTCCACCGTGCCTTCCCCGTCTGTAGTCCAGGCACCAGCCATCAGCTTGTTGCGAACCGGAGTATCGGTGGTGATGGAACGGGCCAGCTTGCGCGCCAGATCATCATGGGGCGCATCCCAACGGCATCCCAGCGGCAGGGTAATAGCTCGCAGAGCCAGTGCCACCGGCCGGTTCGGCAGGTTCTGGAGGAACTCGTCCAGTGCCAGCTCGGTACGATGCAGCAGATAGGCCAGGCTGTACTGCATCAGTTCTTTCTCGCCATCCACCGGCTGGGTTTCGTGCCAGTTCTTCAGCACCATGGAAGCCAGGTACAGATTCGCCAGCATGTCACCCAGGCGTGCCGAAATCAGCTCGCGCATTTTCAGCTCGCCGCCCAGGGTTGTCATGGCCGCATCGGCACACAGGCCGAAGGCAGAGCTGAACCGCGCCAGGGCCTGGGCATACTTGCGGGAGGCACTGTCGAATGGCACATCAGCCTTGCCCAGGCCCAGCGCCTGCGTAAAGGCGCGGGCGGCATTGCCAAAGATTAGCCCGGCATGACCAAAGAACGCCTCATCAAACGCCTTGATATCGTCATTGTCCTTCGCGGCAAGCTCTTTCAGCACATAAGGATGACAACGGATGGCACCCTGACCGAAGATCATCAGGCTGCGGGTCATGATATTGGCGCCTTCAACGGTGATCGACACCGCCGCACCACTGTAACCAATGCCCAGGTAGTTGCGGGGTCCAAGGGTTACGGTTTTACCACCGTGCACATCCATGGCATCGGTGAGGATTTCACGCTGAAATTCGGTCAGGTGATACTTGAGGATAGCGGACGGTACCGCCGGCTTCTCGCCCCGATCGATCATGTTAGCGGTGTGATTAACCGCCGCCTGAGCAATGTAGGTTTTAGCCGCAATGCGGGCCAGCGGGGCTTGTACCCCTTCCATCTCCGCCACCGGCGTATTGAACTGGCGGCGAATTCGGGTAAAGCCACCGGCCGTGCCCACAGCATAGGCAGCGGCGCCGGCAGCACCGGACGGCAGGGTGATACAGCGACCCACCGAGAGACACTCAACCAGCATGCGCCAGCCCTGGCCCGCCATTTCCTGGCCACCAATAATATAGTCCAGCGGAATGAACACATCCTTGCCCTTGATCGGGCCATTCATGAACGGGGACCCGATGGGGCAATGGCGCCGGCCGATTTCCATGCCCTCGGTATCCCGGGGGATCAGCGCACAGGTAATGCCGTAATCTTTGGTGTCCCCCAGCAGCCCGTCCGGGTCAAACATCCGGAACGCCAGCCCGACCACCGTGGCGACTGGCGCCAGCGTAATCCAGCGCTTTTCAAAGTTCAGGCGGATACCCACCACTTCTTTACCATCCACTTCCTGCTTGCAGACAATGCCGGTGTCTGGCAGCGAAGTGGCATCAGAGCCTGCGCGAGGCCCGGTCAGGCCAAAACAGGGGACTTCCCGGCCATCGGCCAGTCTCGGCAGATAATAGTCTTTCTGCTCTTCGGTACCGTACTTCACCAGCAGCTCGCCCGGGCCGAGGGAGTTGGGCACGCCGACTGTGACCATCAGCATTTCGTTGGCGGCCAGCTTCTGCAGCACTGCAGTCTGAGCCTTGGCGGAAAACCCGAGGCCACCGTATTCCTTCGGAATGATCATGCCGAAGAACTTCTCTTTCTTCAGGAAATCCCAGAGCTCCTTGGGTAGATCGGCACGCTCAACCGCCAGATCCCAGGCGTTACACATGGAAATGGCCTGGGTGCACTGGTCGTCGACGAAGGCCTGCTCTTCCTCACTCAGACCGGTGTGGCGGTTAATCAGCAGGTTGTGCCAATCCGGGCGACCGGTGAACAGTTCGCCATCCCAACCAACGGTACCCGCTTCCAGAGCCACTTTCTCAGTGTCTGACACCTTGGGCGCCACCTTCTTGAACATGGCAAACACCCGGGGGGTGAGCCAGCTCTGCCGGAACTGGGGCAAACCCGCAACAGCGGTAACGGCCGCGCCCGCCAGAAGGACAAAAGCAAGCCAGCCAGAGGCCAGAAACAGGGACAGCACACCCACCACAGCCATCACGCCAATGGCGGGTTTGGCACCGGATTCCCGGCGCATCACGTACAGCAGGCCGGCCAGAGCCACCAGAAAAAGAATCAAAGTCATCTCAGGATCTCTCTGTCTTCCATGGATTGGAGTCTCCGGCCAGTGCCGGAGCCCTTTGACTACACTTCGTTACGTTCAACTTACCCTAACAGATGTCTGTTCGCCAGATAATGACCAGTGTTCAGTCGGTTAGCACCATTACGATGTGACAATCACACGGATACCTTCCAGGGCCAGGGACGCATGCTCTACAGCACTGCGGGCGGCATCCAGCTGGGTGCGCAGGAAGTCGATTTCTTCGTTGCGGATGGCCGGGTTCACTTTCTGCAGTGCTTCCAGACGCCGAATCTCCGGCATAAAGCTGTCTTCTACCCTCGCCAGCGCCTGTTCGCGAAGCGGTGACAGATGCGGCTCCGCCAGTGTCTCGACGTGGTCGACCATGGTTTCCACCTCGGCCCGGATTTTCGGCACGATGGCCTGGGCCGTGCGTCGACGGATATTGGAACAAAGCTCATTCAGCCTTTCATGGGGCAGAGCCTTGGACAGATCCCGGCCATTCACATCCACCACCAGGCGCAGGGGCGAAACGGGCAGATACCGAGTCAACTGCAGCGATTCGGGCGCCGGACAATGCACCGCGAATACGGCTTCCAGCAGGAGCGTCCCCGGGGGCAGAGCCTTGACCGAGAGATTGGCCAGGGCAGCCTTGCCCAGACCGGAACTATTCACCGAATCCATCACCCCGGTAACCATCGGGTGCTCCCAGCTCATGAACGCCATATCTTCGCGCTGCAACGCCTGCTGACGATCCCAGGTAACGGTCAGCCCGTCTTCCGGAAGCTCCGCCACCAGGCCGGCCTGGAACTGCTCGCCCGGCTTCAGGATATCCGCATGCTCACTGTGGTCTTCCAGGTCGACGCCGAGGATATCGAAAGCCTGAATCATGTAGTCCCGAACTTCAGCGGCGTTCTCCTCTTCCTCGATCCCGGCGATCAAAGCCTCAGCCTCATCAACACGACAGGAGTTCAGTTCAATCAGCGCATCCCGGCCGTTGTGCAATATGTCTTTCAGACGCGCCGTCTCAGACGCACTGGCCGCCACCAGTGGCTCCAACTGGCTTTCGTCTCCGTCCAGGGCCTGCTGCCACTGGCCCTGAACATGTTCCTGAACAGCAACACCCACGGCGCAGCTCTCGGCAAACGCATTCAGCCCTTCCTGGAACCAGCGGTACTGTACCTCCTGACTGGTGCCCTGAAGATAGGGGATGTGAATACGGATCGCTTCGGTCTGGCCGATCCGGTCCAGGCGACCAATGCGCTGTTCCAGCAGATCCGGATTAGCCGGCAGATCAAACAGCACCAGATGGTGGGCAAACTGGAAGTTGCGCCCCTCGCTGCCGATTTCCGAACAGATCAGCGCCTGTGCCCCCTGCTCCGTATCGGCAAAATAGGCCGCGGCCCGGTCGCGCTCAATCAGACTAAGGTGTTCGTGGAAGGCTGCACTGCGAATACCGGCCCGTAACTGCAGATAATGCTCAAGTGCCATGGCCGTGCTGGCTTTGGCACAGATCACCACCACCTTGGCCGGGCGCAGGCTGGCCAGTTTCTTCTCCAGCCAGCTCACCCGGGGATCCTGAGCCAGCCAGTCTTCTTCATCCACTGACTGCTCGGGCGCCAGCCCGGTGACACCGTATTGATGGTGTTCATACAGGTCCGGGCACGGCAGGGGTTCCGGTAACGGCTGTCGCTCCGGGAAGCCCTGAATGGCGGCCCGGGTATTCCGGAACAACACTCGCCCGGTGCCGTGACGATCCAGCAACGCATCAATCACCGCCTGGTGGGCATCATTCCGGGCCAGCAATTCGTCCAGCTCATCTCCCAGCCAACCGGCCAGGGCCTGCCGATCGTCTTTTGAGATAGTATCCGGCGCCTGCTGCAGGCGCCGGACCACCTGATTGATCACTTCATAGTGCTGTTCTTCTTCCCGGAAGGTCTCCAGATTGTGGAACCGGGCCGGGTCGAGCAAGCGCAGGCGGGCAAAGTGGCTGGCCACGCCGATCTGTTCCGGTGTTGCGGTCAGCAGCAGCAGGCCCTGGCTGGCACCGGACAACTGCTCAACCACATCGTATTCCGGGCTGGACTGTTCCGGCGACCAGGCCAGGTGATGAGCTTCGTCCACCACCATCAGATCCCAGCCCGCCGCCACTGCGTCTTTGCGGGCCTTCTCGCTGCGCACCAGGAAGTCGAGGCTACACAGCACTAGCTGGTCAGATTCAAACGGGTTAACCGCATCGTCATCACCAAAAATATGGTTAACCAGAGCGTCGACATCATCTTCTTCGGCCTTGAGGTCGTCGTACCGGGCCTGATCAATAATGGAAAAGCGCAGATTGAAACGCCGCAGCATTTCCACCAGCCACTGGTGGATCAGTGAATCGGGCACCACAATCAGCGCCCGGCGGGCTCGACCGGTCTGCAGCTGATAATGAAGAATCAGACCTGCCTCAATGGTTTTACCCAGACCGACCTCATCGGCCAGCAGAACCCTGGGAGCATGCCGGCGTGCCACTTCGTGGGCAATATAAAGCTGGTGCGGCAGGTGCTGGGTGCGTGCCCCAATCAGCCCCTGGGCCGGCGACGCCCGCAGACGGTCCATGTGCTGAAGGGTGGCGACTCGAAGCCGGAAGGCACCGTTGCGATCAAACTGGCCGGCAAAGAGGCGCTGATGAGGCGCGGAAAAATTCACAGAGCCCGCCAGCTTAACCTCGGAAATCGGCTGAATATTCTCACCGTCATCGGCGTGATACACCAGAACGCCATCGAGATCTTCCACTGCGCGCACGGTATAGCGCTCACCGTCAAAGGTCTCTATTTCCTCGCCCTGTTGATACACGATCCGTGACAGGGGCGCATTGTCGATGGCATAGGTGCGTTCCTCATCGGCGGCGGGGAATCCCAGGGTGACTCGGCGACCTGAGATGTCCGTCACGATACCCAGACCCAGGGCAGTATCGCTGTGGCTGACCCAACGCTGGCCGATGACAAATTCCGATGTTTCCAAGAAACCTCCGATAAATGATTACTGAGTGTTTGAACCGTTTTCCCGAACCCAATAGGCCGTTGCACCACACACCGCCGCTGGCACCACAAACAGGTTGAGCACCGGCACCATCGCCGCCAGGGCGACCGGCAGGCCGAACCCGAGGGCCGACAGCCGGGTGTCTCCCAACAGCTTGCGCAGAGCCGGAAAACTGACCTTGTGATTGTCAGCTGGATAATCCACATACTGCAGCGCCATCATCCAGCTGTTGAACAGAAACCAGAGCACAGCGGCCACCAGGTTGACCACGGGAATCAGGCCAATAATGAACAAGCCCAGGGCTCTGGGCAGGTAATAGGCAATCTTCTGAACCTCCCGCCAGAGCGCGCGGGGAATGTCCTTGATAATGGCGGACCAGCTATCGTCCGTAGACACTTCCTGACCGGTCAGCTGTTTTTCAGTGAGCTCTGCCAGGTAACCGTAGAAGGGAGAGCCGATCAGGTTGGCCACGATCACAAAGCCATAGGCCAGCATCAGCAGAATCACCACGCCGTACAGCAGCCAGAAAAGCCAATCGAGTGCCTGCAACCAGGCCCAGTCCGGCAACCAGGCCATGGCGGCAGCGATCATGGCGGTGAACAGTTCGGCCAGAAAATAGAACAACACACCGAAAAGCAGGATGTTGATGATCAGCGGGATGACCACAAACAACCGGAGGCCTGGCTGGCGAATCAGCCCGAAGCCTTCCCCCAGATAGCCCAGTCCACGAAAAAAGTTACCCTTGAGCATTACTGGTGTTCCTCCGCTGCCATGACAATAACGGGGCGCAAAGCATATCATGTCGGAACCATTCCCACAGCCCGCGAGGACTCTCGGATTCCACTATGCCCCGCATCCGTTCCATTATCGTCTCCATTCTGGCCATGCAACGGCTATGGCAGGCAGCGCTGTTTGTTTCCATTGCTGCGATCCTTTACCTGGCAACCACCAGTAACAGCTATCCCATCCCTGCGGCGCCCAATGACAAGATCAATCATCTGATTGCCTTTCTGGAGCTCACCCTGGTGACCCGCCTGGCGTGGCCGCGACTTTCTGTGCTTTGGTATGCCCCCGCCTTGCTGGTTTTCGGCCTGATACTGGAGGTGGTGCAAGCCAACCTGCCGTACCGGGATTTCTCCCTCGCAGATCTGACAGCGGATGCCGTTGGCATCGGGCTTGGCCTGCTGCCTTGGCCGGGACTTCGACTGGCTCAAGAAACGGATTTGCGAAAATCGCCCGAATCCTTGTGAGACATTTCCTACATACCTGTAGGAACTCCCTGTGACATCTCGTACGCAGTCTGTAATTCCAGTTACAGACCAAAATCTACATGAATGATTTGTAACAACTTTCCCGTGTTTGGCGAGTTCGGCAACGCGTTCTGCGTGCATAGTTCACACGTTTGTAAAGCTGGCATTGGTAATATGAACGCCGTCAAGGATGACAGGGAAAGGACGACGCACTGGATGCACCCCGGCACGGACTGCGGGGAGAAGCAGGGACACAGGGACGCTTCGCTTAAGGGATAACGAATCGGATCGCCGGCTCGGATGCTGGCACCAGGGAACGGCAGCAAGGAATGGCAACACGGCAGTTGCCCATCGCGCACGGAGGCGCCAACCTGTTCCGAATCTGAACTGCCCCGGACGGCGGTTCAGTACCTGTTCAAGGGCAGCTTGATGGCTGCCCTTTGTTTTTTCTGGTCAGAAAAATTCAGTCACCGCCGGCCAGATAGATCCTCACCTTGTTGAATTCCTCAAACTCATTCAGATCCGGCCAGGTTCTGGCTTCGATCACAGCCTGCTGCACATAACCGGGATGTCCAAGGTCCTTGATTCGCGAATCCGCCAGCAGCACCTGGGGCGCGGCTGCTTCGAAGGCCGCCAGTAACGGGCGATTTTCAGGGTCGTACAGAACATCCGCAGCGGTAATCAGATCGACGCTCCCGGGCCGGCTTGCCCAGTCGTCACACAGATCAACTTCCACATTGTTCAGGCGGGCATTGGCGGCCGCGGCATCCAGCGCTGCCGCGTCGATGTCGCACGCTATAGACCGTGCAGCACCGGCCAGTGCGGAGGCGACAGCCACTACCCCTGAACCGGAGCCAAAATCCAGCACGGTCTTGCCAGCCACCACGTCCGGATGCTGCAGAATCCACCGGGCCAGCACCTGCCCGCTGGCCCAGCAGAACGACCAGTACGCCGGTTCGGCCACCACAGCCTGGGCTTCATCATGGCTCAACGGTCCATCCAGCACCCCCGGGTCAAACAGATACAGCTGGATATCCGGGCAGCCCGCAGGCGCCGAAACCGCCACCCGACCTCGACTCAGGGTTTTCTGAAGATGCCGATTGAGAACATCCGGGCTCATAATTTTCCCTCGCCAGTGCTGAAAGGACATGGGATTGTACCCTTGTCCGGGATGCCGGGATATCGCCGGTTCGGTATACTGCCGCCTCACCCTGAATCACAGTGATCCGTTGATATGGCCAGCAGACCCGATACCGACGACTACCTCGACCTGTTCCTGAACGATGTGCCGCTGATGGACGTCCGGGCGCCGGTGGAATTTGCCAAAGGTAGCTTCCCGTCTGCAGAAAACGCCCCGCTGATGAACGACGAAGAACGGCATCGGGTGGGTATCTGTTATAAGGAAAAGGGCCAGGACAAGGCCATTGAACTGGGGCACCAGTTGGTCTCCGGCGACATCAAGGCCCAGCGAATTGAAGCCTGGAAGCGCTTTGTGGCACGACACCCGGAGGGGTATCTGTTCTGTTTCCGGGGCGGATTGCGCTCGCGCCTGACCCAGCAGTGGATCAGGGACTCCGGCATCGACTACCCGCTGGTGAAAGGCGGCTACAAGGCCCTGCGTCGCTTCCTCATTGACAGCCTGGAAGCACAGATCGAATCAGGTCAGTTCCGGATTCTCAGCGGCCGTACCGGTACTGGCAAGACCCGGGTACTGATGCAACTGCCCAATCCGGTCGATCTGGAGGGCCTGGCCAATCACCGGGGCTCCAGCTTTGGCCGGCAGGTAACTCCCCAACCCTCCCAGATCGACTTCGAGAACCGACTGGCGGTGGCCATGCTCAAGGCCAGGCACCAGGTGGGAGGGCCAGTCTACCTTGAAGACGAAAGCCGCCTGATTGGCCGCTGCGCCCTGCCGGAAACCCTTCGGGCCCGGATGTCTGAATCACCCCTGCTGATTCTGGAACAGGCCATGGAAGAGCGTATTGCCATCATCCGTGCCGACTACGTTGAAGGCATGCTGGCCAGTTACCGGGCCAGGGACGGTGAAGACGCCGGCTGGCTGAATTTCCGGGACTACCTGTTGAGCGCCATCGACCGCATTCGCAAACGCCTGGGCGGCGAGCGTTACCAGAAACTCCGTAACCTGATGCTGCAGGCTCTGGATCAACAGGGAGCCAATGGCTCCCTGGAAGGGCATCATGGCTGGATTGAGGCCCTGCTGACCGACTACTACGACCCCATGTACGACTACCAGCTCACCCAGAAACAGGGCGAAATACTGGTACGGGGCGGCCCTGAAGTCATCATCGAGTGGGCCAGATCCCGCGCCAGCGCGTAATTCTGGCCGTTGGCGGTAATGCCGTGTACAGCTTTATCTGCTATATAGTTGGTTCAGACAAATCCCGCTGAACCACGTCATTTGTCGATAAGAACTCACTCAGAAAATATTAACGATCAAGGAGTTTTCCCTATGGAAGAGTTATTCGGTGCTAACGGGCAGGCCTCTGAATGGGCGGATCAGGCCATCGCGCTGATCATGGCTTATGCCCCAAAGGTTCTGCTGGCGATTGTTACGCTGATTATCGGCCTCTGGCTAATCAACCGGTTCGTCAGGGTGCTGGACAACCGCCTTGGCAAAAAAGATCCGACCCTGAACAAGTTTCTCTGTGGCCTGATCAGCGCCATTCTGAAGATTCTGCTGCTGATCTCCGTCGCCTCCATGGTGGGCATCGCTACCACCTCGTTTGTCGCCATCATCGGTGCCGCCGGCCTGGCAGTGGGCCTGGCCCTGCAGGGCAGCCTGGCCAACTTTGCCGGTGGCGTGCTGATCCTTATCTTTAAACCCTTCAAGGTCGGCGATGTTATTGATGCCCAGGGCTTTCTGGGCTCGGTGCGGGAAATTACCATCCTCTACACCATTGTCGACACCTTCGACAATCGCCGGATCGTGATCCCCAACGGCCAGCTTTCCAACGCCAGCCTGACCAACCTGAGCGCCTACGAAACCCGCCGCTGCGACATGAGCTTCGGCATTGGCTATGGCGATGACATCGACAAGGCCAAGGCCATCTGCAAACGCCTGATCGAAGAGGACGAGCGCGCCCTGAAAGACCCGGCGCCGCTGATCGTTGTTGGCGCCCTAGGCGAAAGCTCGGTAGACCTGACGGTGCGCGCCTGGACCAAGGGCGCCGATCTGTGGCCGTTCTACTGGGATATGCAGGAGCGGGTGAAAAAAGCCTTCGACGCCGAGGGTATTTCGATTCCTTTCCCGCAACGGGACGTGCACATGTACAAGGCTGATTAAACGGAACCGTTTCACATGGAAACATCCGGTAACTCGCAAAGTGCGTATCCTGAACTAAGCTGACGACAAGGCGGGGTAAAAACCCGCCTGCCATCGGGGCCCGGCCCGGGAAAGGCGGATGGCTCCACAACACTGTCGATGCTGTCAGGAGGTTGTGAACATGCCGGCAAAGCAGCTGAAAACATTTCTGGATGAGGCAGGTGTGGACTACATGTGCCTCTCTCACCCCCCAGCCTTTACCGCCCAGGAACTGGCCCATCACGTCAGGATTGCCGGAGACCGGGTCGTCAAAACCGTCATTATCGAACTCGATGGCAAAATGGCCATGCTGGTCATGCCGGCCACCTGGCGTATTCGCTGGGACAGACTGAGCAAGATTCTGGACACCGATTTTGTCGACCTGGCCGACGAACAGGCCTTTCAGGATCGCTTCCCCGACTGCGAAGTGGGCGCCATGCCGCCGTTTGGCAACCTCTTTGGCATGAGCGTTTACTGTGCCGAGGCTCTGACCGAACAACCGGAACTGGCCTTTGCCGCCGGCAGCCACAGCGAATCCATTCACATGAACACCCGGGACTTCCTGAGTCTGGTTCAACCCATGGTCATCAACCAGGGCTTCACCCGGCCGGGCGCCCGCAAACCGGCCTGGCTGGTCCGCAACCCCCGCCGCTCCGGCAACCGGGAGGAGACAGCGGCCACCTCCATGGCCGGCTACTGATCCACCCGGGATTGACCCCGGTCGCTTGTCTGCAGCACGGCATCGCGTAAACTGAGGCCAGCAGACAGGAACCGGATATGACACAGACCTTTGACACCATCATCGTAGGCGCCGGCATGGTCGGCGCCGCACTTGCCACCGGGCTGGGCCAGCAGGGCATCCGCGTGGCGCTGATCGACCAGGCTTCCCCCGCCCCCTATCAGCCAGACAGCCACCCGGATATCCGGGTATCTGCCCTCAGCGCCGGCAGCGAACGCTATCTGGCCAGCCTGGGTGCCTGGCCCCGAATACTGGCCATGCGCGCTACGCCATATTGCCGCCTGGCGGTCTGGGACGAGACACCAAATCCGCTCAAACGACTGGTGCCCCGAAGCCTGACCGAGGTGGAATTCGATGCCAACAGCCTGGGTGCGCCACATCTTGGCCATATCGTTGAGAACAGCATTACCCAACTGGCCCTGTGGCAAACCGCCGAAACGGAACCTGACGTCACCCTGATCACAGGCCACAGCGTTCGGGACCTGGTCCAGAGCACAGAGTACGCCACGGTGACCCTGGATGATGGCAGCCAGTTGCAGGCCCAACTGGTGGTCGGCGCCGATGGCGCTATGTCCCGGGTCCGGGAATTGGCAGGTATCGGCGTTACCCGGGATCAGTACGAACAGCAGGCCCTGGTGATCTCGGTGCGCTATCGGGGCAATGTGGAAGACATTACCTGGCAGGGCTTTTACCCCAGCGGCCCCAGGGCCTTCCTGCCCCTGCACAGCGCTGGCGAGCAGCACCCTGGAGAGAGCTGGGCCTCCCTCGTGTGGTACGACCACCCGGCCCGACTGGACGAACTCAAGGCCATGGGCGAACAGCAACTGATGGCTGAGATCCAGCAGCATTTCCCCGAACGACTACCGGAACTGACCCACATTGACGCCAGGGCCAGCTTTCCCATCGCCCGCCAGCATGCCAAGCACTATTACCAGAACCGGGTGGTGCTGGCAGGCGACGCCGCCCACACCATCAATCCGCTGGCGGGCCAGGGCGTCAATCTGGGCTTCCAGGACGCCCAATGCCTGCAGGGCGTGCTGAAAGAAGCCCGGCGCGGGGGCGAAGACCTGGCCAGTGCGCACTGGCTCAAACTCTATGAACATCGCCGCCGGCCCGCCAACCAGCGGATGATGCTGACCATGGATCTGTTCTACCACCTGTTCAGCAATGCCATTCCGCCAGTGCACCTGGCCCGCAATCTCGGGCTTGGCGCTGCCCGGGTACTGCCGTTCGCACGCAATCGCGTCGCTCGCTACGCCATGGGCCTGGATGAACAGTTGCCCGCGCCGATTCAACAAATCGTTAATCGCCTGCCCGGCCTGGGTGGCCTATAGTGGCGTACGCGCATTTACTCGACACAAGGAGCCGTTATGTCTGAAACCATCTTCACCAAGATCATCAACCGGGAAATTCCCGCCGACATCGTGTACGAAGACGACATCAGCCTGGCCTTCAAGGACATCAATCCACAGGCCCCGGTGCATCTGCTGATCATTCCGAAGAAAGCCATTGCCACCATCAATGACATTGGGGAAGACGACCGTGAGCTGGTCGGCCATCTTTACTGGGTGGCGGCAAAGCTGGCCAAAGACATGGGCTTTGCCGACGATGGCTACCGGGTAGTGATGAACTGCGGTGAGAATTCCGGCCAGACCGTGTTCCACATTCACCTGCATCTGCTCGCCGGCAAACCCCTGGGCTGGCCGCCGTACACCGACAAGATGAAACAGGCCTGAGCATCCTTCTCACAGACTTGTCGCACAGAATGACAAAGGGCAGCACCGAGGCTGCCCTTTTTGATTACTGCACGGCTGACCGCTTCAATCGTCGGCTCCAACGCTGTTTAGCATAGCGGCGCAGGTTGGAGACATTATCGGTCTCATCCATGATCTCCGTACCCAGCAGGGTTTCCAGAATATCCTCCAGAGTCACCACCCCGAGCCAGGTTCCCAGCTCGTCGTACACCACCGCAATGTGCTGGCGCTCCCGCAGCATTTCCGAAAACAGGAACTCGATGTTGGTGTTGGCCTTTACCTGTTTGATCTGGCGCAGCCGGCTTTGCAGGTCGTCATCGTCGCTCATGCTGATCAGGTCTGCCCGATGCACGTACCCCAGAGTCTCCCCGTATTCATCAATCATCGGGTAGCGTGAAAACGGCGACTTCATCACTTTTTCCCGGAATTCCGGCACGCTGGTGTCCGGATCAATAAATTTGCACACCGTGCGGGGGGTCATGATGGAACTGACCTTGATCTCGTGGAAACGAAGTACGTTGTGGATAATCCGGCGCTCTTCTTCATCCAGAGCCTGCTGATCACGGCCGATCTCTACCAGCGCACTGATTTCCGCCCGGATGTCGGTATCGCCGTCACCCGGGGCAATCCTGCGCGTAACCTGCTTCGACAGCCAGACAAACGGCAGCAGGGCTTTCATCATGAATCCCAGCACCGCCGGCAGCGAAGGGGCGATCACACGCCAGTACTTGGCGCCGATGGTTTTCGGGATGATTTCCGAAAAGATCAGGATCGCCAGGGTCATCGCCGCTGACGCCGCACCCAGCCAGACCTCACCGAAGACAACCGCCACCTGGGCTCCAACGCCGGTAGCGCCGGCCGTATGGGCAATGGTATTGAGGGTCAGGATCGCAGAAAGCGGATCGTCGATTTCATCCTTGAGCCGGCGCAAGCGTGCAAACAGTTGCGGCCGATCATTTTTCAGGGACGCAATGTAACTGGGCGTGATAGACAGCAGGGCTGCTTCGAGAATAGAACAGAGAAATGAAAAGCCGATGGAGATAATCGCGAATGCGACAAGGAGAATCATAGGGCCTCAGAAATGGATTTGTCCCCGCCATGATAGCGCAACTGCGGGCAGGGACAAGAGCGGAAACGGCCACCGAAAGCAGCCGTTCCCAGCCACCCGGGATTAGCGGCCAACCACCCGTTCCGCTTCCTCCATCGGGGTATGGCGAACGTCTTCGCCCTTGACCATGAAGATCACGTTCTCAGCAATGTTGCAGGCATGATCCCCCACCCTTTCCAGGGCACGAAGCACCCACATCACTGACATGCAACGGGAAATATTGCGGGTATCTTCCATCATGAAGGTCAGCAGGGTACGGGCGGCAGCCTGGTACTCTTCATCCACCCGCTTGTCCTCTTTCATGATCCGCAGTGCCTGCTCGGAATCCAGCCGGGCAAAGGCATCCAGTGCATCATGCAGCATGGTCAGCACGTGGTTGCCAATGTGACGGATTTCGACGTAACCGCGGGGTGCCTGACCTTCCTCCACCAGCTTGATGGCCATTTTGGCAATCTTCTTGGCTTCGTCTCCAACCCGCTCCAGATCCGCCACCATCTTGATCACAGAAATCACCAGGCGCAGGTCCCGGGCAGTGGGCTGACGACGGGCGATGATCAGGGTAGCCTCTTCGTCCAGGTCCACTTCCATTTTATCGACTTTTTTGTCGTTGGCGCGCACTTCCTCCGCCAGGTGGCTATCGCCATCGACCAGGGCCTGCACTGCCCTTTCAACCTGGGTTTCCACCATTCCACCCATCTTGAGGAACTGGGTCTTCAGCTCCATCAGTTCATCATTGAACTTGTGGGAAATGTGATCCCCGTAAACGTCGTCCTTTTTATTAGGCATAGTGTCTGTCTCCGTTATCCCCGAACATGCATCAGCCGAAACGGCCGGTAATGTATGACTCCGTCAGCTCATGTTCCGGAGAGGTGAATACTTTGTCGGTTTCGTTCACTTCCACCAGGTGGCCAAGGTGGAAGTAGGCGGTGCGATGGGAAACCCGGGCCGCCTGCTGCATGGAGTGGGTCACAATGACAATGGTATAGCTCTCGGACAGCTCCGCAATCA
Source organism: Marinobacter sp. RI1 (assembly GCF_041155085.1). Lineage (NCBI taxonomy): Bacteria > Pseudomonadati > Pseudomonadota > Gammaproteobacteria > Pseudomonadales > Marinobacteraceae > Marinobacter > Marinobacter sp. RI1. Next base: position 896,214 of record NZ_AP031605.1, on the reverse strand, counting down.
GCTCCTCAACCTTGGCCGTAGCAATCGGGTCGAGTGCAGAACAGGGCTCGTCCATCAACACCACCTCCGGGCTCACGGCAATCGCGCGGGCAATACACAGCCGCTGCTGCTGGCCACCGGACATCCCGGTGGCGGTGGCATCCAGACGGTCTTTTACTTCGTTCCAGAGCCCCGCCTTGCGCAGGCTGTTCTCTACAATGTCATCCAGATCGGACTTGCGATTGGCCAGGCCATGGATGCGTGGGCCATACGCCACGTTATCGTAGATCGACTTGGGAAACGGGTTCGGCTTCTGGAACACCATACCCACTCGGGCACGCAACTCCACCACATCCCGCTTGGAATCGTAGATGTCCTGCTCGTCCAGCTGCAGCGAGCCCCTGACCCGACAGATGTCGATGCTGTCGTTCATGCGGTTCAGGCAACGCAGGAAGGTGGACTTGCCACAGCCCGACGGCCCGATAAACGCAATCACCTCGTTACGGGCAATATCCAGGCTGATGTTCTTGATGGCCCGGTCTTCACCGTAGAAAACCTCGACGTTGCGCAACTTGAACTTGGGATCGTCGGCAAACGGCGTTCCGACCGTTTTACCCTCTTCAATCACTGTCTCTGCCGGTCGTTCGTCCTGCACCGGAATGGCCTTCTCTTCGGGCACATCAGCCTCACTGGTTACCGTTGTATTCAGGGTATTCATATAACTCCTCCTCACCACCGGCGCTCAAGACGCTTACGAAGCCAGATGGCCAATGCATTCATTCCAATCAGGAAAGTCAGCAGCACCATGATGGCTGCTGACGCTCGTTCGATAAAGGCAAGCTCCGGGCTGCCGGCCCACAGGAACACCTGTACAGGCAATACCGTGGCGGAATCGAAGAAACCATCGGGCACATCCACGATAAAGGCCACCATGCCAATCAACAGCAAGGGTGCAGTCTCTCCCAGGGCCTGGGCCATCCCGATAATGGAACCGGTCAGCATACCCGGCATGGCCAGCGGCAGCACATGGTGCAACACCACCTGCATCTTGGAGGCACCGATGCCCTCGGCCGCCTCCCGAATGGACGGCGGCACACTCTTGATGGCCGCACGGCTGGAAATAATGATGGTGGGCAGGGTCATCAGGGTTAGTACCAGACCACCCACCACTGGCACCGAACGCGGCATGCCGAACAGGTTGATGAAAACGGCCAGACCCAGCAGACCGAAGATGATTGAGGGTACCGCCGCCAGGTTGTTGATGTTGACCTCAATGAAGTCGGTCAGTTTGTTCTGGGGCGCAAACTCCTCCAGATAGATGGCCGCAGCCACCCCGATCGGGAACGACAGCGCCAGAGTCACAACCATGGTCAGCAAAGAGCCAACAATCGCCCCGAGAATGCCGGCACGGGACGGATCCCGGGAATCGCCCCGGCTGAAAAACACGTCATTGAAACCGGTATCCACCACGCCGCGCTCGTACAATGCATCTACCCACGCCTGCTGCTTCTCGTTCAGCTTGATGGAGTAGTTCTCATCCCCGGCATGTTTGACGTACACATCCACATCGGTATGGGACAGGAAGGTCATGGTCTGGGTGGTATTAAGCAACTCCGGGTTTTCCCGAAGCGCATCCCGCAGCTGATTGGAGGCATAGGGGTTGATCAGATCTCGGACATCGTCCCTGTCCGACTCCCCGGCTTCCGGGATTTCTTTCATCAAGGCGCGGATCAAGGGCTCGACAAAGTCGGCCATTTTCATCTGGCGTTCGTCGGACGCGTCGTCCAGATACATGGCCTCACCGTCGATATCCACCTCCAGGGTAACGGTGGTTTTGATAAAGGCGGTATGGCCCTTGCCAATAATATCGGCAAACAGGATCACCAGAGCCGACAGAGCGATGGCGATGGCAGCGATACCATAGGCACGGAAGCGGCGCTCCTTGCGGTAACGGCGCTTGAGTGACTGGCGGACAAGTTCCGCCTGTGAACGTTGATCAGTCATACTGTTCCCGATATTTGCGGACAATTTTCAGAGCAATAACGTTAAGCAGGAGCGTGGCCAGGAACAGCATCGCACCCAGGGCGAAGGCGGCCAGAGTTTTGGCGCTGTCGAACTCCTGGTCACCGGTCAGCAGGGTGACAATCTGCACGGTTACGGTAGTCACCGATTCCAGCGGGTTAGCGGTCAGATTCGCCGCCAGGCCTGCAGCCATAACCACGATCATCGTTTCACCAATGGCCCGGGATACCGCCAGCAGTATCCCGCCCATGATCCCGGGCAACGCCGCAGGAAAGATAACCTTTTTCATGGTCTCGGACTGGGTGGCGCCGAGCGCCAGCGAACCATCCCGGAGCGTTTGCGGCACGGCGTTGATAACGTCGTCGGAAAGAGAAGAAACGAAAGGAATAATCATGATGCCCATCACCCCGCCGGCTGCCAGGGCACTTTGGGAAGACGCATTGATACCCAGGGAAGCGGCAAAATCACTGATAAACGGCGCCACCGTCAGGGCGGCAAAGAAGCCGTAAACCACAGTCGGAATACCCGCCAGCATTTCCAGCAGCGGCTTGAAAATACCCCGTACCCGCTTGTTGGCATACTCAGACAGATAGATAGCCGATAAAAGCCCTACCGGGACCGCAACCACCATGGCAATGGCAGAGATCAGCAGCGTGCCTGTAAACAGGGGCACCATCCCGAAGGCGCCCTCGGCTGCCACCTGATCGGCGCGCAACGCTGTCTGGGGGCTCCACTGGGTGCCGAAGAAAAACTCAAAGAAGGAAATCTTCTGGAAGAAACGGAAGGTCTCAAAGGCAACCGAAAAGACAATGCCAACCGTGGTGAGGATCGCCAGCGCAGCGCAGGCGAAAAAGATCCACTTCAGGGTGGTTTCAACCTGGCTCCGGGCATTCAGCTTCGGGCTGATCCGGATCCAGCCCAGAAAGCCGGCCAGCACTGCAACGGCCACAACCAGAACCGACATGTAGAGCCGACTTTGAGCACGCAACGCCTGCAACCGCTCGGCTGCCTCGGCAATCGGAGCCTCGACAAAGCCCGGAGGCAGGGCGCCACTGGCCACATTGCTGATTTTACTGAGCAGCAGACTGGCTTGCCCTGCCCCTTCCGGCACCAGGTCTGGTGGCAGGGAGCCGATCACCAGCAACTGAATGACTTTACCCTGAAATGCCGCCCACAGTGCCAGCACAATCAATGCCGGAATGCCGCACCAGAGCGCAGCACGGGCACCGTAATAGAACGGCAGGGATTTGAGATGCCGGATACCACCCATCGGCATGGCCAATGAGCGGGAGCGGGCATATCCAAGACCATAAGCCACCACCACGAAGGCAATGACCAATAGCATGAGGTTAGCCGGTTGCATGAAAATTCCTGTTTGACACGTTTAGCAGGTCACAAGTGTAAAGCGTAAAAAACCAATTCGCACTTTCAACTATCTTACGTGCGAAAGGGTGCGGCCCTTCAGAGCCGCACCCTTTCGCTCACTACTCGCGGTAGTCCGCGCTTACATCAGCTCGTCTTTGGTCAGGTTAGGCATCTTTTCAGCCTTCTCCTGCAGATCCATCAGCGCATCGCGCGGCGGAACGATCAGACCAACGCTTTTCAGGTAGCCATTCGGGCCCATGGCGCCCATGCCGGTAAACTCCTGAGCGTACTCCTGGATGCCAGGAACAACACCAACGTGGGCTTTTTTCACGTAGAAGAACAGTGAACGGGCAACCGGGTAGTCATCGGCAGCGATCGCTTCGGCAGTCGGAACCTTGCCGTTCAGAGTAGCGGCCTGCAGACGATCAGCATTCTCTTCCAGGAAGCTGTAACCGAAGACGCCGTACATGCCGGTATCACCAATCAGTTTCTGGACGATCAGGTTGTCATTCTCACCCGCTTCGATGAAAGCGCCGTCTTCGCGAATGCTCTGACACACACCTTCCATGTCATCTTCACTCATGTTGGCAACTGCAGGCAGGTCTTCACAGCCGCCCTGCAGAGCCAGCTCGTTGAAGGAGTCACGGGTACCGGAAGTCGGAGGCGGCCCCATCACACGGATCGGCTTGTTCGGCAGGCTGGAATCGATGTCGCTCCAGTTCTTGTACGGGTTGGCGATCAGCTCATTCTCGTTTTTCGGGTTGGGTACTTCTTTACCCAGCGCCAGGAACAGCTGCTCCAGGGTTACTTCAAGATTTTCGGCTTCTTTGGAGCTGGCGATCACGATGCCGTCAGAACCAATGCGGAACTCGGTGATGTCCTTCACGCCGTTGCTCTGGCACAGATCAAACTCGGACGGCTTCATACGACGGGAAGCGTTGGTGATGTCCGGGTGCTGGGTGCCTACGCCCTGACAGAACAGCTTCAGGCCGCCACCGGAACCAGTGGATTCCAGCTTGGGTGTCGGGAAATCGGTGTTGGCACCAAAACGCTCGGCTACCACAGTAGCGAACGGATACACGGTGGAAGAGCCCACGATGCTGATGGTGTCACGGGCCATGGCCGGTGCAGACAGGGCGGCAACAGAGCCGGCCAGCGCAACGGTTGCAAGTGCTTTGTTCAGTTTCATCACGTCGAGTCTCCATTATTTACTTTGGACGTTGTGTCGGATCTGCTTTACCGATGACTGCATCCTAGGGGCACTCTGTGACAACTTTGTTACAGCTTTTGAAATATAGCTGTCATTGTTCAAATTTTCTTGCAGCCCCGCGCCAGCCCGTTACCATGCACAGAAAACAACTCACAAGCTGTACAGGCGATCCTGATGACTGCGTACGATGATGACAAACCGGCCCCCCGGGGCGAGATGATGCTGCAGGTGGTGCCACTGCCGTCAGACACCAATGCCAACGGCGATGTCTTCGCCGGCTGGCTGGTCAAACAGATGGATATTGCGGCAGCGACCATGGCTGGTCGCATTTCCCAGGGCCGTAATGCCACCGTCGCGATGGACAGAATGGAGTTTCTGTCACCCTTGCGTGTGGGCTCCCAGGTGGGCTGCTACTGTGAATTGGTGGACATCGGCCGCAGCTCCATGAAAATCAACGTGGAAGTCTGGACACTGGACCGCGCCTCCAAGACACCCCGCAAGGTGACTGAAGGGCTGTTTGTGTACGTGGCGATTGATGAGCAGGGGCGCATCCGGGAAGTCCCGGAGCAGAATCACTAAGCCCGCGCCATCAGCTGCTGAACCAGCGCCTGGTACTTCGGGGCCAGTTCTGAAGCCCGCCAGGCTTGTGGCGGGTTAAGCTCGGGAGGTTGCTTTAACAGCAGCGCCAGTCGTTCAGCGGCCGCCAGGGCTTCGCCGCCGGGATCGGATTCCAGGCTCCGGTATCGGCAGTCTTCCCGCACATATTCCCGGTAGGCCAGGCGGTCCGGTGCCAGCGGCAAGCACCCCGATGCCATGGCCTCCAGCATCGCCAGGCCCTGAAAATCGTGCAGGGCGGTCGACACCACGATATCGGCGCTGCGCAGCAGCCGGTCGTAGTCTTCCCGATGCGCCAGAAAGCCCCAGTGTTCAATCCGGCCGGCAAACTGTTGGTATATCCGGTCAAAGGCTTGCGGGCGGCTGCGAAAGCCTTCACCCACCACACTGATGCGATAGTCCAGCTTGCGCTGCTCCAGCTGTTCCAGCAGGCCGAACAACCGGTCGGGCCCCTTGTCGTATTCCCAGCGATGATTCCATAACAGATGCGGCCGTTCCCGGTTCACGGACCGTGGCTGCTCGGTAAACAAGCGGTCTTCAATCGGCACCGGCAGCACCGAAGACCTTTCCCTGAGCGTTTCTATCACCCCGCAAGGCACCGCATCCGGCATCTTGTTCAGAAAGTCTTCGACACCCTGCAGAAAGCTGTCCCGGTTCCAGGCACTGTTAAAGACCACCGCATCGGCGGCCAGAGCGCTGTAGAGATTGACCATCTGCGGCTCCACCCGGCTCCGCTGCTGATCGCTGACCGGAAAGGCAAACTGGTTCTCATGCATATAAAGCAGACAGGGGGTGTTCGCGATTCGAGGGTGCAGCCCGCGCAAGGTGGCCAGATCAACCATGGAAGTGGCAATGACCAGGTCCCAGGATTCTTCAAGGCAGGGCTGATCCAGCCAGCTCACCGGATTACCTCGAATCCGCCACTGGAAGAACCTGGGCGGAAGCGCCAGCGTCTGCCAATGATAATCAGGCAGCATGGCGACCAGTTGCTCGCGCCAGCGCTGATGACTGGCAGCATCATAAGCGGACAATAACAGAATGCGTTGGGTCATGACGGTCCAAAGCAGGAGGTCGACGTAATCGGCAAGTATATCAGGCCTCGGACTTCCCCCGGCTCAGAGACCACAGGCCGAACACCGGTCCCGGAAAAAGCAGCAACGCGACCCACCCCCCCCAGGGATTCCAGAGCCCACTGGTGAGCCAGATGGCCGGCAGGGTCAGGCCAAAGCCGACCGCGTTCATGACCGCCAGAGATGAGCCAACGGTTTTTTTCGGGGCCGTGACTGCAGCCAGCGCGGAGAATTGCGGGGAATCGGCCACCACAGCGACGCCCCAAACCAGTAGCACCGCCAGCAACAACTCCGGGGGCAGCCCGTTCATCCAGGGATAAAGCAGGCACAATGCCCCGGACACCATCAACGCCCGCCGGGCAACCCACTCACTGCCCAGAGTCCGACTGATCCGGCCGCCGCCAATACATCCAGCCGCACCCATACCGATCACCGCAAACGACAACCAGGGGATCAAGGCATCACCCTGTCCCAGCCGCTGCAGTTCTCGCCCGATCAACAGCGGCACCAGCGTCCAGAAGGCGTAAAGCTCCCACATGTGGCCAAAATAACCGCCCGCCACGGCCCGGAACCGGGGCAGGCGTAAAGCCGACAAGCCCTGTCTCAGGGGAAGCCGCCCGCTGGTTTTGGGCAGGTGCGGCCCGTCACCCAGCAGAAACACCAACAGCCCGCCCAGTAGCGCCAGACAGGACGATGCAAACAGTGGCCACTCCCAGGGCATACCTGCTGTCGCCCCTCGCATCAGATGTGGCAAAGCGGTGCCCAGGGTCAGCATACCCACCAGCCAGGCCAGGGCGGCGCCGGCATATTTGGGTGTCCAGGCAATCACCAACTTCATACCGAGGGGGTAGATTCCGGCCAGACACAGGCCGGTAGCGAACCGGAACAAGCTGTCCAGCGGAAACACCCCGGCCCCCGCTACAAAGCCGGCGTTCGCCAGTGCGCCCAGCAGGCTCGAAATAAGGAAGATGCGGCTGGCGCCGAAGCGATCCGCCAGGCCGGTCACCGCCAGAGCAAGCGTACCGGCAATAAAGCCCGCCTGAACAGACAGCGTAAGGCGGCCCAGATCCGATTCCGCTAACCCGAGTTCGGCGGACAGGGATAGCCAGACCCCGTTGATACTGAACCAGAGGGAGGTGCCGAACAATTGTGCGAGCACAATGACTGGCAAAGGATAACGTTGCAGTAGGCTGGTCATATTATTGTCTTTGTGGTTACCGGAAAGCCAAGCCTAGCTCGAAACCCGACTGAGACCCCATGCGACTTTGGTGCCCGGTCACGGTTTGGTTAAACGATCCAGCCGCAGGCGCTCCCGGTCATCAAACAGCCGCCGGCCTCCCCAACTGACCGCCATCACCGCGCCAAACCCCGTGCCGACGGTAATAATCAGCATAACCAATATCTGGTACTTAACGGCGACCGCGGGCGGGCTGCCCGCCAGTATCTGACCGGTCATCATGCCGGGCAGGCTGACAATGCCGGCCGCTGCCATGGCGTTAATGGAGGGCATCATGCCACTGCGCATGGCTTCCCGACGGATGTCTTCCAGTGCCTGTTGCCAGGTCTGGCCCAGCATCAGCCGGTTCTCGATTACCGCCCGCTGGCGCCAGACCGAATCATTCAGACGATCCAGGGCCAGGCTGACCCCGGTCATGGTGTTGCCCAGCATCATACCCAGCAAAGGAATCGCGTACTGTGGGGTATACCAGGGCTCCGGACCAATCACCACCGCCAGTGCCAGCACGGTCACGGTAAACGAAGACACGAACATCGCGCCGGTGCCGATCCCGAACGCCCACCCGCCTTTCAGGCGTCGGCCCTGGCGCGCCACCACTTCCCGGCCAGCCACCAGCAGCATGACCGCCGCCAGCAGCGCAATCCAGTAGAAGGCGGAAGAGGCAAACAGGGCTTCCAGTACCAGGCCAATCAAAGCCAGCTGAATAACCGTTCGTATGGCCGCCACCAACAGGCTGCGGGTGATCCCCAGCCGCCCCAGGTAAGCCGTCGCTGCCAACGCCAGTACCAACAAGGCCGCCAGGCCCAGCTTCCACCAGGCCAGGTCAATCACTTCCATGGACAGGCTCCAGTGCGGATCCTCGAATCCGATAGTGAACGTTGGCTACCCGATGAATCTGGGCGGAATCATGGGCGACCCACAAAGTGGCGATCTGCCGCTGTTCAATCTCCTGCAACAGCCAGCGTTCGATCGCCTCTGTCGATTCGTTATCCAGATTGGCGGTCGGTTCATCCAGCAGCAGCGCGTCTGGTTCCAGAACCAGGGCCCGCCACAACGCGAGCCTTTGTCGCTCACCGGAGGACAACCGGCTGATCGACCAGTCCATCACCTCGGCAGGGAAACCCAGAGCAGCAGGCAAACGCTCACCAGCCCCCTCGGGAAAGTGGGCGCTTACCTCATCAAACCACCACTGGCTTTCCGCCGGCACCATCACCACCTGGCGCCGCCACTGATGTGCCGGTACGCTCTGTTGATTGAGGTTATCCAGAGAAATCTGACCGCCGTGGGGCTCCAGATCGGCCACCGCGCGCAGTAACCGGCTCTTGCCACTGCCAGAGGCACCGGACAGGCACACTACCTGTCCGCCGGGAACGGTCAGCGTTACTTCACGCAGCGCGCCAACGCTGACCCCTTGCAACAACAGCCCGGTCAAAGCCAAGTCACCAGGGCAGTTCCTCACCATTGCTGTGCCAGAACGACCCGGTGTTCTCCAGAGTCAGATTGGCAATGCGCTCGGCCAGCCCCCTGGCAGACTCCTCCGGCGTGATCAGCCCGCCAAAGTTCACCATTCGCGTTTTCACATAACCGGGGTGCAGCTGCGCCACGGCAATGCCCCTGGGTTTGAGATCCACCGCCAGGGATTTTCCGAAAGCGTTCAGCGCAGCCTTCGAGGCCCGATAGCCATAACGGCCGCCGGAGTCGTTGTCGGCGATAGAGCCCATCCGGCTGGTTATATTGGCGATCTTGCTGCCCTGCCCCATCAGAGGCGCCAGGGCTTCGGCCACGCGCAGTGGCGCGTAGGCGTTGATTTCCATCTGGGTGCGAATGGAGTCGAAGTCGATACTGCCCAGCTGCTCGTCCTGCAGCAGGCCCGCGTTGTTGATCAGCAGGCTGATACGCTTGCCCGCCAGACCGGATTTCAGCTTATCGATGCCGGCATCGGTGGTGACATCCACGCCGTCGATCACCTGACCCGCCACACCGGCAAGCTCTTCCGAGGACTGTCGGCATACGCCAATGACCTCGCAGCCCTCAGCGGCATAGTGCCGGGCCAGCTCCAGACCAATACCCCGATTGGCACCGGTAATGACCACCACATTGGAATCAGACATAGCCTTTTTCTCCTATTGGTTTCTCCGCTCGTTCCGGCAACCATACTGACAACGCTGCCGCTGTGGCTACCAGGGCAGCGGAAATCCATAAACAGGCTTCCAGCCCGTAGGCCTGGTACACCCAGCCAGAGAGAATGGTGCCCAGCAGCCGGCCGGCGGCGTTAGACATATAATAGAACCCCACATCCAGCGATACACCGTCACCCCGGGCGTAGCTGACAATCAGGTAGCTGTGCAGCGAGGAGTTGATGGCAAACAGCACCCCGAACAGCAGCAAACCGCCAATCACCACCACCTGTGCCGACCAACCGGCCAACAGAGCCCCGGCAATGGCGGCAGGAACCAACGCCAGCACTGCCGCCCAGATCACGGCACCGGACTTACCGTTGGCGTGGCCGGTGATTCTGGGCGCAAGGGTCTGGATAAAACCGTAACCGATAATCCAGCTGGACATAAAGCCGCCAACTTTCCAGTGGTCCCAGCCGAACACCGTGGCCATGTACACCGGCAACGCCACTACAAACCACACGTCCCGGGCGCCGAACAGGAACATCCGGGCCGCCGACAACACGTTGATGGCCCGGCTCTTGGACAGGATCTCGCTGAACTTTGGCTTGGCCTTGCTCTTGCCCAGGTCCTGCCCCAGCAGGAACAGACTGGCCAGCCACACCAGCCCCAGCGCTACCGCCATGAGGATCACCGCACCGGTAAACCCGGCGGCCATCAGCAACAGGCCGCCCAGAAAGAATCCCACCCCTTTCAGGGTGTTCTTGGAGCCGGTGAGAATCGCCACCCACTTGTACAGGGCGCCCTGTTGCTCATCCGGTACCAGCAGCTTGATACCGCTCTTGGCGGACATCTTGTTGAGGTCTTTGGCAATACCCGACAACGCCTGTGCCACCATCACCCAGGGCACCGTGAGCATGGCGGCCGGCACCGCCAGCATGGCCAATGCAACAATCTGCAGGAACAACCCGGTGTTCATGGTGCGGTTCAGGCCCATGCGGGCGCCGAGATAGCCGCCCACCAGGTTGGTCACTACCCCGAAAAACTCATAGAAGATGAACAACAGGGCGATTTCCAGGGGCGAGTAACCCAGCTGATGAAAGTGCAACACCACCAGCATTCGCAGGGCGCCATCGGTCAGGGTGAAAGCCCAGTAATTGCCGGTGATCACCAGGTACTGGCGAATGGCGACATTCATATCAGGCCTGGCCTACCTTGCGTGCCAGTTCGACGGTGCGGTTGGCGTAGCCCCATTCGTTGTCATACCAGGCGTAGATTTTCACATGGGTGCCGTTGACCACCAGGGTGGACAGGGCATCGACGATGGAAGACCGGGGGTCGGTTTTGTAGTCGATGGACACCAACGGCCGCTCTTCGTAGCCCAGAATATCTTTCAACTCGTCCTCAGCCGCCTCTTTCAACAGTTGGTTGACGGTATCCCGGTCCGTCGGCGTTTCTACTTCAAACACGCAATCGGTCAGTGACGCATTGATCAGCGGAATCCGCACCGCGTGACCATCCAGCTTGCCTTTCAGCTCCGGGAAGATCTCGATAATCGCCGTGGCGGAACCGGTGCTGGTGGGGATCAGCGAGCTACCACAGGCCCGGGCCCGGCGCAGATCCTTGTGGGGCGCATCAATGATGGTCTGGGTATTGGTCAAGCTGTGGATGGTGGTCAGGGAGCCATGCCTGATACCCAGTTTCTCGTGGATCACCTTCACCACCGGCGCCAGGCAGTTGGTGGTGCAGGAAGCCGCGGTGATGATGCAGTCATTGGCCGGATCGAAAATGTGTTCGTTCACGCCCATGACAATATTCTTCGCGCCCGGCTCTTTCACCGGGGCGGTGACCACCACCCGCTTGACACCCTGGTCCAGGTAGCTCTGTAGAACAGCCACCTTCTTGTTCACACCGCTGGCTTCGATCACCAGGTCGCAGCCGGACCAGTCGGTCTCGGCGATGGCCTTGTTATGGGTTACCCGGATGCGCTGGCCGTCAATCAACATATCGTCACCATCGGCCATCGCTTCACGACTCCAGGTGCCGTGTACGCTGTCAAAGTTCAACAGGTGCGCCAGCGTGTGGGTGTCCGCGCCGGGATCGTTGATGGCGACGAATTCGAACTCTGGCCAGCCCCAGGCCGCCCGCAGCGCCAGCCGGCCAATGCGGCCGAATCCGTTAATGCCTACTTTGATCTTGCTCATGATGTTCTCCTTGCGACCTTCGCGATCCGTATGTGCGATAAATGATCAGAGGCACTGCACCGCCGGGCGATCCGCCATGGCCTGTAATCTGGCCAGCGGCTGCTTAATCAGTGCCGGGTTGTTAACGGCAGTTTCCTCCAGCACCCTCTCCATCCAGTCTGGCAGGTGCGGACTAAGGTAATAATAGACCCATTGGCCCCGGCGCTCTGTTTCCAGCAAGCCAGCTTCACGCAGCGATGCCAGGTGGCGACTGACTTTTGGCTGAGGCGCCTCAAACGCCGCCATCAATTCGCACACGCACAACTCACCCTGACGGTGGATCAACAGCGTGGCCGCAAGCCGGAGTTCATCTCCCAGGGCCTTGAACAGGGTCATCGGATTGTAATGGGCTTGACCTTTCATATTTACCGACCAATATATACGCTTATTCGAATATGCAGTTTTTCGCATATTAGTGTGACACAGTGATGACGTAAAGGATCGACGATCAACATGCCAACCGCGGATCTTCCCAACATCAAAGCTGAGCTGTTCAATGCTCCCACGGCATCGAAGGTATTCGAGGCCCCCGCCTCCGAGCATCCAGCCCGGATTCTATTGCTATACGGCTCCCTGCGCGAACGCTCGTTCAGCCGCCTGGCGGTGGAAGAATCCGCCCGCCTGCTGGAAGCCATGGGCGCGGAAACCCGTATCTTTAACCCCCGCGGCCTGCCCCTGGCCGATGCCGAAGACGCCAGCCATCCCAAGGTTCAGGAACTGCGGGAACTGGTGCAGTGGAGTGAGGGCATGGTGTGGTGCTCCCCGGAACGCCACGGCGCCATGACCGGCATCATGAAAACCCAGATCGACTGGATACCTCTGTCCCTGGGTGCGGTTCGGCCGACACAGGGCAAAACCCTGGCAGTGATGCAGGTATGTGGTGGCTCCCAGTCATTCAACGCCGTTAATCAGCTGCGGGTGCTGGGCCGGTGGATGCGCATGGTCACCATTCCGAACCAGTCCTCGGTGCCCAAAGCCTTCATGGAATTTGATGGCAATGATCGCATGAAGCCCTCGCCTTACTATGATCGCATCGTGGATGTCATGGAAGAGCTGGTAAAGTTCACCCTGCTGGTACGGGACCGCAGTGATTACCTCACCGACCGCTACTCCGAACGCAAGGAAAGCGCCGAAGAACTGTCGAAGCGTGTGAACCAACGTTCCATTTAAGGATATGCCATGAGCAGCAAAAGCGATGTGAACACGGTTGAAACCACTGACGGCGGCCTGGACCTGTTCGGGCGTTACCTGTCCGTGTGGGTGGCACTGGCCATTGTGGCCGGTGTAGCCCTCGGGCAGCTTGCCCCCTCGATTCCCGAGACCCTGTCCCGCTTTGAATACGCCCAGGTGTCCATCCCTATCGCCATCCTGATCTGGGCGATGATTTTCCCGATGATGGCGCAGATCGATTTCAGCGCCGTGGTCGGGGTGCGAAAAGAGCCGAAGGGCCTCGCTATCACCACTATCGTGAACTGGCTGATCAAACCCTTCACCATGTTCGCCATTGCCTGGTTTTTCCTGATGGTGGTGTTTAAACCCTGGATCGCCCCACAACTGGCCAGCGAATACCTGGCCGGCGCCATTCTACTGGGTGCCGCCCCCTGCACCGCCATGGTATTTGTCTGGAGTTACCTGACCAAAGGCGATGCCGCCTACACCCTGGTGCAGGTATCCCTGAACGACATCATCATGCTGTTTGCCTTTGCGCCGATTGTGGTGTTCCTGCTGGGGATTTCCGACATCCAGGTGCCCTGGGATACGGTGATTCTGTCGGTGGTCTTATACATCGTGATTCCCCTCACCGCCGGCTACCTGACCCGCCGGACCCTGATCGCACGCCACGGCGAACAGTGGTACGACAACGTATTTATGAAACGCCTCAGCCCCGTGACGCCTGCCGCGCTGATCGTCACCCTGGTCTTGCTGTTCGCCTTCCAGGGTGAAGTCATTCTGCAAAATCCGTTGCACATACTGCTGATTGCGGTGCCACTGGTTATCCAGACCGTGTTTATCTTTCTGCTGGCCTATGGCTGGGCCCGGCTGTGGAACGTGCGCCACTGCATCGCCGCCCCAGGGGCCATGATCGGTGCCAGTAACTTCTTTGAGCTGGCAGTGGCGGCGGCCATCGCCCTGTTCGGCCTGAAATCCGGCGCGGCCCTGGCCACGGTGGTGGGCGTACTGGTGGAAGTGCCCTTGATGCTCGCCCTGGTGCGCATCGCCAATAACACCCGGGACAAGTTCCCGGCCTGAACGATTAAGCTGAACAGGCGCGTCGCTATCCGCGCCTGTTCAGCCGACAACCACCCTGCTAATATCGCGCTCGTTTTTTGAGCGTCGAACCCGTTAATCAGCACCACCGACCGGAATCAAAAGAATGGATATTTTCCAGGCCCTTTTCCTTGGCCTCCTCCAGGGACTGACCGAATTCCTGCCCATATCCAGCTCCGCCCACCTGATCCTGACCCCTGCCTTCTTTGGCTGGGAAGACCAGGGCGTCGGCTTCGATCTGTCGGTCCACGTGGGCACGCTGCTGGCCGTGGTGCTCTACTTCCGCCGGGATGTCTTCGGCATCGCCCGGGACGGCCTGATCTCCATGGGCCAGCGCAGAATCGTCGGCCAGGGCGCCCTGGCCTGGTATCTGGTGATCGGCACCATTCCCGCTGGCCTCGCGGGTCTGGCCCTGCTCGACATGATCGACAACGAACTGCGTGGCGCCTCGGTGATCTTCTTCACCACCCTGGTGTTCGGCATCCTGCTCGGCATCGCTGACTGGCTGCCGAAACGCCAGCGCACCATGGATTCCCTGAACTGGAAAGACGCCGTTATCGTCGGCATCGCCCAGGCCATGGCCCTGGTCCCCGGCACCTCCCGCTCCGGCGTCACCATCACCGCCGGCCTGTTCCTGGGCATGACCCGGAAAACCGCCTCCCGGTTCTCATTCCTGCTGGCGATTCCGATAATCGTGCTGGCGTCGGCGGTAAAACTGCTGGAAGTGGCAACATCCGACGTGATCGTGGACTGGAATGGCTTTCTGATCGGCGGCGTCACCTCGTTCCTGATGGCCATTACCGCCATCCACTTCTTCCTGAAGTGGCTGAACAAGGTGGGCATGTGGCCGTATGTGATCTACCGGATCATTTTGGCGGGTGTAATCTACGCCGTCTTGATGTGACCGTCTGCAGTTTGAATTGCTGACCTTGGAGTCAGGCAGGTATCGGGGTGTGCCTCCCAAAAACCGCTCCTAGCGGCACATCCCTGTGGCGCTTCTGTTCCGCCATCCCTGGCTCCACACATTTTTGGGAGGCACACCCCGATACCTGCCCCGAACTTCTGAGTTAGCCTTCCAAGAAATCAGGGATCATGGACTATTTCGGATTGCCGAAACGTCAGAGCATGGCGGTGGGAACGTCTTTCCAAAAATTTGTGGAGCCATGGATGGCGGAACACAAGCGCCCATGGAAGGCTCGAGCGCTTTTTGGAAAGACGTGCCCACCGCCATGCCACCACCAAAACCATCAGGCTACAAGACGCCTGCAACCAAGCTTAGCAGGCCTCCAACGGCGCATAGGCCAGCACCAGCCACTTGGCGCCCTCATCGAAGTTCACCTGCACGCGGGTGTGATGCCCGGTGCCCTCGGAGTTCATCACAATTCCCTCGCCAAACTTGGGATGGCGCACCCGCTGGCCCAGACTGAAGCCAGACTGCTGGGCCGAATCCTGGGCAAACAGACTCTCATTCGGTCGCTCCACCATCGCCGGCCGCGTCACCGTATTACGCAACCGCACCTCCTGCAGACAGTCACCCGGGATCTCCCGCACAAACCGGGACAGTGCGTGAAACTTCTCCTGACCATACAACCGACGGGATTCCGCGTAAGTAAGTACCAGCTTTTTCATGGCCCGGGTAATGCCCACATAGGCCAGGCGGCGCTCTTCCTCCATGCGCCCGGGCTCCTCCAGCGACATACTGTGCGGGAACAAACCCTCCTCAACACCTGCCAGGAACACCATCGGAAACTCCAACCCCTTGGCCGAATGCAGCGTCATCAACTGCACACTGTCCTCATGGGCATCGGCCTGTGATTCGCCGGCATCCAGCGCCGCCTGGGCTATAAACTCCGCCAGCGGATCTACGCCTTCTTCTACATCATAATCCGCCAGCGCGCTGACCAGTTCCTCCAGGTTTTCCACCCGGGCCTGACCCTTCTCGCCCTTCTCACTGGCGTGATAATCCTTCAGGCCACTGGACTCAATCGCCTGCTTCATCAGCCCCTGCAGTGAAGCATGCCCAGCCATTTCAGACAGCATGTTGATGATCTCCATAAACTGCTGCAGGCCGGTTTTCGCCCGGCCCTTCACCTGGCCCGCGGCCAGTAACCGCTCGGACGATTCCCACAGGGAAATACCCTGGCCGGTGGCGTATTCACGAATTTCCTGCAGGCTCTTGGCACCAATGCCGCGGGTGGGAATATTCACCACCCGCTCAAAGGCGGCATCGTCCCGGTGGTAATGCACCAGGCGCAGGTAAGCCAACGCGTTTCGGATTTCCTGACGATCGTAGAACCGCAACCCGCCGTAAACTCGATAAGGAATACCCTGGCGCATCAGGGCTTCTTCGAGCACCCGGGACTGGGCATTGGAACGATAGAGAATGGCGCACTCGCTGCGCAGATTGCCCTCGCTGACCCAGGCCGAGATGGAATCGGCAATGTAGTTGGCTTCGTCCTGCTCGTTGAACGCGGCGTACAGACTGATCGGCTCACCTTCCACCCCGTCAGTCCAGAGTTCCTTGCCCAAACGCCCCTGGTTGTTGGCAATTACCGAATTGGCGGCTTTCAGAATGGTCTTGGTGGAGCGGTAGTTCTGCTCCAGCCGGACCAGCCGGGAATTGGGGAAATCCCGCTGGTACTGCTGGATATTCTCGATCTTCGCGCCCCGCCAGCCGTAGATGGACTGGTCGTCATCGCCCACCACCGTCAGCGGCACCCGGTTGCTGGCCAGCACCTGCAGCCAGGCGTATTGAATGGTGTTGGTGTCCTGGAACTCGTCCACCAGTATGTGCTGGAAGCGCTGCTGGTAGTGACTCAGCAATTCCGGACGATGCAGCCAGAGTTCGTGGGACCGCAGCAACAGTTCGCCAAAATCCACCAAGCCGCCCTGCTGGCAGAGCTTCTCGTACTGGCGGTAGATCTTCAGCATGGTGTTGGTGAAGTGATCGCCCGGATTCTCCTGAATATGATCCGCCCGCAAGCCCTCGTCTTTCTGGCTGTTGATGAACCACTGGGCCTGTTTCGGCGGCCACTGGCTTTCATCAATGCGGTTTTCCCGCATCACCCGCTTGATCAGCCGCAACTGATCGTCGCTGTCCAACACCTGGAAGTTTTCCGGCAAGCCGGCGTCTTTCCAGTGGGAACGAAGCAAACGATGGGCAATTCCGTGAAAGGTGCCGATCCACAGACCACGGGTGGGAATCTGCATCATCTGCTCCACGCGATAACGCATTTCCTTGGCGGCCTTGTTGGTGAAAGTCACCGCCAGAATGGACGTGGGCGGCACCCGGTCAACCGACATCAACCATGCCATCCGGTGCACCAGCACGCGGGTTTTGCCACTGCCGGCACCGGCCAGCACCAGCAAATGGTCGTTCTGCGCCGTCACCGCTTCGCGCTGGGCGTCGTTCAGGGAATCAATAATATGAGAGACATCCATGGAGCAAGGCTTCATTACTGGTTAAATTTACAGCCCAGTATACCAGCCAAGAGCCCGGCTGCCTCCCCTGGCACAAACTACCCCCTCAAGAGTATATACAGGCCAATTCAAGGCTCTAGGCTTAAAGAGACAGCCAGTGTGGCCGATACAGCACTTAACACACTGACACATTAATTCCGTGTCATGCATTCAAAAAACAACCTACACTCGCGCCGTTCAGAGTTGTGGGCCACGCATACAGGGATTTCATACATGCTTTCATCTCTCAAAATCTCACACAAACTCGCGCTGCTGGTGATTGTAGCCGTGGTGGCTTTCGTAGTGAGCCAGGCCTTTTCCATCATCACGGAACGAAACAACTCGGAACGACTGGGTGAGGTGCGCAACCAGCTCTATCCGTCCCTGGAACTCTCCACCATCAACCGGGGTCTGCTGCAACTCATCGAAAACCAGATCAACAGCGCCGTGACCACAGGCGACGATCAGCAGATCGCGGCTACCCGAGAGCAACTCGCCGAGATTATTGAGAATCTTGACCGCATTGCCCAGCTTAACCCGAGCCAGCAGAGCGACGTAAAAGCGCTGAAATCCGAGCTGAACGGCTACTACAGCACCGCCACGCGCATCGCCACCGCGATTATCGAGGGCACCGCCGATTTCAGTCGCATAGGCCAGGAAGCATCCGCCAACGCCGAGCGCCTGGCGGGCCTGCGCTCGGATCTCGACCAGATGCGTAATGCCATGGAGAGCCGCCTGACCCAGGCCATCGACGACACCACGGCGGCCAGCAGCGAAGCCGCTACCGTCTCCGTGACGATCGTGGTGGTCGCCCTGGTTGTCCTGATTGCACTGAGCCTGATTATCGGTCGATCGGTCTCCGGCAGCCTGCAGCAAATCATCAGTTCCCTGCGGAACATGGCTTCTGGCGAAGGCGATTTGACCTCCCGCATCGAGTACACCGGCAAGGATGAACTCCGGGATCTGGTGGACCAGTTCAACCGCTTTGTTGAAAAACTGCATAAATCCTTTGCCACCATTCAGCAGGATATCGGTGAGCTTAACGGCGTCGCCACGCATCTGGGCAGCACCAGCCGCACCAATCTTGAACGCATCAGCCAGCAGGCCCAGGCCATCTCCTCCACCCGCAATTCCGTGGAAGAGCTGGTAAAAAGCGTTGAGGAAGTGGCGGGCTTTGCCTCCAGCGCCTCCGACCAGACCCAGGACGCATCCAAGTTTGCGACCACCGGGCAACAGAAGGTCGAGGGCAACATACAGACCATCCAGCGACTGATGGCAGAAATCGAGAACACTGCCAGCCTGGTCAACCAGTTCGATGAGTTCTCCGTGAAGGTGGGCGGTCTGCTGGAAACCATTCAGACCGTGGCCGAGCAGACCAACCTGCTGGCCCTGAATGCCGCCATTGAAGCCGCCCGCGCCGGCGAACACGGCCGGGGCTTTGCAGTGGTCGCAGATGAAGTACGCGGCCTGGCGGTGCGCACCCACAAGGCCACCGAAGAAATCCAGCAGGTGATTTCAGAACTCTCCAAAGCCTCCGGCGCCGCCGTGCATTCCATGCAAGGCAGCGTAGACATGGCCAGGCAGGGCGTGGATGCCACCACCGAGTCTGGCGAGGTCCTGCGCAAGATTCTTGAGAACGTTCAGCAGATCAGCGAACTGAACGAGCAGATTGCCGCGGCCACCTATGAACAAAGCACCACCTTCAGCGAAGTCACTGGCCATATGGGCGACATGCATCGCAACGCCGAGGCCGTGATGGAAAGCACCGATGAGCTGGATACGGTCAGTCGCAAGATCCAGGACGTCAGTAATGGCTTGCAGAGCGTGGCCGGGCAGTTCCGCGTTTAAGTAAAACCCCAGAAAAAGGAAACTCCTGATGAAAAAACTGTTTACTGCAGCGCCCCTGGCGCTCGCCATTGCCGCGACCCCGGCTCTGGCACAGAGTACCGAGGACACCCTCGAGCGCATGCAGCAGCAGCTGAATGCCATGCAACAACAGCTGAACTCCGCGAAAGACACCGGCATTCGCTTCAACGGCTTTTTCAGCACCGGTTTCGCCCGGGCCAGCAACGATGCCGGTTACGCCGGAATCACCGACGAATCCGAAGTGGCGGATCTGAGCCTGTTCGCCCTGCAGGGCACCTTTGACGTCACACAGAAGAGCCAGATTGTGATGCAACTGGTCGGCCGGGGCGAAGATGACTGGGAACCCCAGGTGGAGTGGGCCTATCTGAGCCACCGCCCCACCAACAACCTGCAGATTCGGGCCGGCAAGATGCGGATTCCGTTCTTCATGTACTCCGACTCCCTGGAAGTCGGCTACGCCCAGCCGTGGGCGCGCCCGCCCCAGAGCGTGTATGGCCCGATTGCCGTGACCAGCTATGTCGGTGCGGATGCCAGCTACAACCTGAATTTCGACAACTCCTCGCTGACCGCGACCGGCTTCACCGGCTTTACCGATGAAGATGGCAACTCCGGCGATGTGCAGCTGCGCAACATCGCAGGCATGAACCTGACCTGGACCGACTACGTGTGGACTGTGCGTGGTGTGGCGGCGACCGCCGAGGCGGATATTGATGCGACCCGGCTAGGAGCCCAGGCCCCCGCTAATGTAAGCGTAGATACGGTCATTGCCGATGGGGAACGAGGCAATTTCTATGGCATCGGCGCTAGTTACGACGATGGTGCCTGGCAAATCATCGGTGAAGTCACCCGCGTTGAAGTGGATGGCAAATTTGCCGATACCGACTCCGCCTACTTGTCTGTCGGCCATCGGTTTGGCAGCTGGACGCCGTACATCGCAGTTGGCTGGGTTGAAAGTAAGGACGATGATGAGCGACTCGGATTTGTTACAACGACAGGAGGCACTCCGATCGCCCCCGAATCCATCCTGAACTTCCAGCGTGAAGACTTCAGCATCGGCACGCGCTGGGACATTACTCCGGGCGTGGCCATCAAAGCCGATTACACCCATTCCCGTGGTTTCGAAAAGGGCACTGGCAACCTGAACCCAAGTTATATTCTGGCTTCGGGCACGGACAGCACCAACGTCTACACCCTCAAAATCGACTCGGCATTCTAAGGAGGCCCCATGAAAAAGCTTAGCCTGTTGTTTGCGGCCAGCTTGCTGGCAAGCCCCCTGGCCCTGGCTGAAGTCGTGGTGATCGGCAACCCGTCCGGCCCGGACAGCATCAGCGCCAACGAAGTACGGGATCTGTATCTGAACCGCAGCAAAGCCTTGCCAAATGGCCAGAGCGCGAACCCGTTTGAACTCCCGGAAGGCAACGCCACCCGTGCCGAATTCCATGACAAGGTGACCGGCCGTAACGACGCCCAACTGAAGGCCTTCTGGTCCCAGCAGGTGTTCACCGGTCGTGGTCAGCCTCCGGCGGAAGCCGGCAGTGCTTCGGGCATGAAGGCCCAGGTCGCCTCCACACCAGGCGCCATCGGCTACATCGATTCCGCGGATGTGGACGACAGTGTCAAGGTTATCCTGACGCCCTGATCTCTGCCGTGCAGAACGCAAAAAGGCGAGCCGAAGCTCGCCTTTTTGCTGTTTGAAGACCGGCTGACTAGAAACCCCTCGGCACGGTCTGGGCTTCCACGAATTCAAACAGCCCTTCCAGACCACCTTCCCGGCCAATACCCGAGGCTTTCATACCGCCAAACGGCGCCTCCGGTGTCGGCCCGGTGCCGGTGTTCCAGCCCACGTGACCAAACCGCAGGCCGGCAGCCACCCGCTGGGCACGTTCGGCATCGGCAGTGAACACGTACGAGGCCAGGCCAAACTCCGTGTCGTTACCGGCATCAATGACTTCTTCCTCAGTCCGGAACAGCGCCATGGGCACCAACGGACCGAAGGTCTCCTCCTGGTAACAGCACATCTCCCGGTCCACGCCCTGCACCACCGTGGGTGGGAAAAACAGGCCATCACCCAGTTCCGCTGGCTGTTTGCCAGCCACCAGGCTGGCGCCCTTGTCGAGGGCGTCCTGCAGGTGCCGCTTCACCTTGTCGAAACCCTGCTTGTTGATCAGCGGGCCGATGTCGATGCCATCGTTCATGCCGTCACCGACGGTCATCTTGTTCACACGTTCGGCCAGCTTCTGGCCAAAGGCATCCGCCACCTTTTCGTGCACAAAAATCCGGTTGGCGCAGACACAGGTCTGGCCGCCACCGCGGAATTTGTTGGCAATCAGGTTATCGGCGGCGGCCTCCAGGTCGGCATCGTCAAAGACGATGAACGGGGCATTACCACCCAGCTCCAGTGCCAGCTTCTTCACCTGCTCGGCGGTGTCTACGATCAGTTTGCGGCCCACTTCGGTAGAGCCCGTGAAACTGAGCATGGGTACATCTTTATGTTCACACAGTACCTTACCGATCACGCTGGCCTTACCCATCACCAGGTTGACCATGCCATCCGGCAGGTCGAGTTTATCCATCACGCTGAAAAAGGCGATCATGGTCAGCGGCGTCTCGCTGGCCGGCTTGATGACCGAGGGGCAACCCGCCGCCAGGGCCGCCGACAACTTCTTGGCGATCATGCCAATGGGAAAGTTCCAGGGCACAATCAGCCCGGTTACGCCCACGGGCCGGTAGTGAACCGTCCAGGTGCAATCCTTGGGCTTTTCCGGAATCGTGTGGGAATCAAGCGCGCTGATGTGCTTGGCACAGTAATCGAAGAAACCGGCGGCGTAATCCACCTCGCCCTGGGCTTCTTTCCATGGCTTGCCATGCTCCATACACAGGATGCGGCCAATCTCTTCGCGGTTTTCTTTCAGGCCGTCACGAATATCCTCCAGCCACTTGCGGCGGGTTTCAATCGGCCAGGGATTGGTGAGCCGGAGCGCTGATTGTCCAGCCTCCACCGCTGCCACAACATCTTCCTCCGGCATCGACGGCGCTTTGGCAATCACCGAGCCGGTGGCCGGGTTGTAAACGTCGAACGTGGCACCGCCGGCGGAGTCTTTCCAGCGCCCGCCAATGTAGCCTGTGAGGTTTTCCAGTAGTGGTGACTCGATCATCTCGGCTCCTCTTGCATGACTGGTGACGCCCCGGACCGGGGCGAAGTTCATAAGCAACGCGTGCCTTTCATAGTGGATCCTGAGTGGCGGCCTGTAAAGTCAGGGGGAGATTTCCTGGCCGTCATTTTTGACCCGGGCGGGTGACTGCCTATACTCGAAGGAGAGTTTTTACAGGCTCTCCCTGACACCCCAAGGAGACGGATTCATGAAAGCATTTTTTCATCCGACGCAGGACCTGCACATCCCGAAGACGTATTTCACCCGAGGCCAGATGCGCCAGCCTCAGGAGGTGCCTGATCGCACCGGCCAGATGCTCGAAGGCCTGAAAGCCATGGGCATCCCGGTACTGCAGCCGGCCGACCAGGGCGCCGGCCCGATCACCAAGGTGCACGACCTGGGTTACCTGCGATTCCTCGAATCCGCCCACCGGCGCTGGATGGAAATGGAAGACTGGGGCGACGAGGTAATGTCGAATATTTTCGTACGTTCCCCCAACGCCATGCGGGGCATCCTGGCGGAAGCCGCCTGTTACCTGGCAGACGGCAGCTGCCCCATTGGTGAGAATACCTGGAAAGCGGCCTACTGGTCGGCTCAGACCGCTCTGGGTGCCGCCGACGCGCTGATCGCCGGAGAACGCAACGCCTACGCCGTGTGCAGGCCACCAGGCCATCACGCCCGCAAGGATGCCGCCGGTGGATTCTGCTACCTGAACAACGCCGCCATCGCAGCCGAGCATCTGAAGAGCCGGTTCCCGCGAACGGTGATCCTGGACACCGACATGCATCATGGCCAGGGCATTCAGGAGATCTTCTACGACCGCAGCGACGTGCTGTACATCTCCATCCACGGCGACCCCACCAACTTTTATCCGGTGGTCAGCGGCTTCGAGGACGAACGCGGGGAAGGCGAAGGCTATGGCTACAACATCAACCTGCCCATGCCCCACGGCTCCAGCGAGGAGGATTTCTTCGCCAAACTGGATGAAGCCCTGGCCGCCATTCGCCTGTACCAGCCGGATGTGCTGATCCTGACCCTGGGCTTCGACATCTACAAGAACGACCCGCAGGCGAAAGTATCGGTGACTTCCGAAGGCTTCTGCCGGCTGAGCACGCACCTTCGTCAGCTGGGCTTGCCCACGCTGGTGGTGCAGGAAGGCGGGTATGATCTGGACGCCCTCAGCGAGAACGTCCAGCAGTTTTTCAAGGGGTTGGAAGGCTGATCAGACCGCCGGGGCATACACCTTGATATTGCCATGCCCCTCAGCCTTCAGGTGGCCGGCGTGCATGCGGCTCATGGTGCCCCGGTCGCAGTACAGCAGGTACTGGCGGTTGCCCGGCAGTTCCGCCACCTGCTGATTCAGCTCGTAGAAAGGAATTTTGAGCACATCGTTGTTGGTCAGGGTCAGTGGCGAGCGCTCTTCTTCAGACGGGTGGCGAACGTCGATAATCACGTCGTCTACTGACGGCGTCTGGATCAACTCTACATCTTCCGGCGTCTGGGTGCTGTCCAGGAGCTGGCTGACCATGGTGTCGGTACGGTTAGCGATGGCATCGGCCAGGGCGGCCGGGTCCATGTTCGCCTCTTCCTCCTCCACGCGATGCAGCCTGGCACGGGTGACCGGCTTGCTGGAAATCACGCCGCAATACTCCGGCATGTTGCGGGCAAACGGCTCGGTACCGATGTCCTTGGCAATTCGGATGATTTCCTGCTTGTCCATGGCGATCAGCGGGCGCAGCACCACCTCGTCACTGGCACGGTCCACCACATTCAGGTTGGTCAGGGTCTGGCTGGAGACCTGAGCCACCGCATCGCCCATGACCAGACCCGAAGCGTTGTAATCCCGGGCGATCTCGGCAGCCGCCTTGAGCATCATCCGCTTGAGCACCACGCCCCAGTGGCGATGGTTGACCGAGCGCATGATCTCGGCGACCACACCCTCAAACGGCACAGAAATAAACTTGACGTTGTGGGACGAACCATAACGCTCCCACAGGTAGTGAGCCACCTGGCGCACGCCCACTTCATGGGCCGCACCGCCCAGGTTAAAGAACAGATAATGACTGCGAATACCACGGCGCATCATCAGGTAGGCAGCCACCGACGAGTCGTAGCCGCCGGAAATCAGCGTCATCACCGTTTCTACCGTCCCCAGCGGATAACCGCCAAGACCCTCGTGGCGACGATGGGCAATATGGTAGCTGTCGTCCTTTACCTCAATACGAACTTCCAAATCCGGTGATTTCAGATCTACGCCTTTGGCGTCGGAGCCCTGCAACAACGCCGCGCCCACTGAACGCTCCAGGTCAATGGAACGGAAATCATGATCGCCATGGCGGCGGGCGCGAACGGCAAACGTCTTGCCTTTCAGGCGTTCGGCATAGGCCTGCACCGCCTTTTCGCCCACATCGTCAAGATCGACAAACGGAAACACCCCGATCTCCTGGATGGTCGAGATACCGGGAATGCGCACCAGCTCATCAATCACCGGGCCGGCAAGGCTGCGGCCATCGGGCACATCCACGTCCACCCGGTCCCAGCTGCCATCCACACGGATCTCCGGATCCAGCCGGGCCAGTAATTTACGGATATTCTGCCGCAACTGGCGCATCTGCTGCTGGCGAACGGGTTTACTCTTGATAGCCACTTCCGGGGCGGGACGAATCAGCAATTTCATAAAAAAGACTTTGATCGGAATAACGTCGGGTGGCGTAAAAGCCAGAAAGGCCTTAGTGTACCCTTTCGCCAGACTGGCTCAAAATCCGTCATTGCCGAAACCATCAGGAGCTTCACCAACGATGACTGAAACCACCATGAATGCCCTGGTCTCCCCCGAGGGCAGCCTCGAGATCCTTTCCAACTACGAGGTAAACCGGCTCAAGGACAAGAGCGAGGGTGGTCTGTATCGCCTGTTCCGTCAGTGTGCACTGGCCGTGCTCAATACCGGCGTCGAAACCGACGACTGTAAGGAATTGATGGAAGCCCACGCCGATTTCGATGTACGGCTGGTGCCCCAGCCCCGGGGGCTGAAACTGGAACTGATCAATGCGCCCGGCCACGCCTTTGTGGACGGCGAAATGCTACGCGCCATCCGGGAACACCTGTTTTCTGTACTGCGCGATATCGTTTACAGCCACTCCCTGCCCAACAGCGTGGCCGGCTTCCGCAAAGACAACCCCGAAGACCTAACGAATCTGGTGTTCCACATTCTGCGCAACGCCAGGGTACTGGAGGCGGGGCGTCAGCCAGACCTGGTGGTGTGCTGGGGCGGCCATTCCATCAGCCACGACGAGTACCAGTACAGCAAGGATGTCGGGCACCAGTTGGGGCTGCGCGGCCTGAGCATCTGCACCGGTTGCGGCCCGGGCGCCATGAAAGGCCCGATGAAAGGCGCCACCATCGGCCACGCCAAGCAACGGGTGAAGAATGGCCGTTACATCGGCATTACTGAGCCGGGCATTATCGGTGCCGAGGCGCCGAACCCGATTGTAAACGAGCTGGTGATCATGCCGGATATCGAGAAGCGTCTCGAGGCCTTTGTTCGCTGTGGCCATGGTGTGATTGTATTCCCGGGCGGCGTGGGCACCGCAGAGGAGATTCTGTACCTGCTCGGCATTCTGCTGCACCCGGACAACGTTGACCTGCCTTTCCCGGTGGTGTTTACCGGCCGCCAGGAAAATGCCGAATACTTCGAAATGATCGACAAGTTTATCCGCAACGCCCTGGGCGATGAGGCTGCCAGCAAATACGAGATCATCATCGATGATCCGATACGGGTCGCCCAGACCATGAAGCAGGGCATGAAAGACGTGGAGACTTTCCGCCGCGCCATGCAGGATGCCTACTACTTCAACTGGATGCTGAAGATAGATCCGGTATTCCAGCTACCGTTCGAGCCGAACCATGACAACATGCGGGCCCTGGAACTGCATCGCGATCAACCGGTTCACCTGATTGCGGCGAATCTGCGCAAAGCGTTCAGCGGGATTGTGGCGGGTAACGTGAAGGAAAGCGGAATCCGGCAGGTGCAGGAGAAAGGGCCGTTTGAAATTGCCGGCGACCCGACGCTGATCAAGCCTCTGGAGGCCATGCTGGAGCAGTTCGTGGCGCAGAACCGGATGAAGCTACCCGGATCCTCAGCCTACCGTCCGAGCTATCGCATTGTCAGTGGTGCGGCCTGAGCCGCAACACTGACAAACACAACGTCTTACTTGCCGCCGTCGGCCGGCAGGCTGGCGTAGTAAGCTGCCAGGTTGGCAATGTCAGCATCGCTCAGGGCTGTGGCCTGACCCTGCATCACCGGAGCCTGTCCACCCTGACGCTGGCCTGCCTTGTACGCCTTCAGAGCTGCAACCAGGTACTGCTCTTTCTGGCCAGCCAGGTTCGGATAGATGGGCACCTGAGAGATACCGTTCTGGCCATGGCACGCGGCACAAACGGCGGCCTTGGCCTTACCAGCTTCGATGTCACCCGCGGCCATGGAAGCGACCGGTACCATCGCGCCAGCTGCGAACAGGCCCGCTACTGCAAGATGCTTCAGATTCATTGTGTTAACCCTCTCATCGTTTTAACGTTCACATTCCGGCATAAAACCGGTCAGTAACTCAGGTTTCACTTATAGCACACCCGCCCGTGAGCTCAAATGTGATAGATCAAGGACTTTCGTGCGACCATAGTCCTCTTTTACGCCTGAGCATTGTGAACGACAGTACGAACAAACCACAAATACCCAATCAGAGATACCACCGGAGAACCAAGCCATGCCAGTTGAGGTACAGGAGCTCCCCTGCCGGGAAGGACACATCGGCCTGCTCACCCTGAACGAGCCGGGCACACTCAATGCCCTGACCGAGGAGATGGTCAACCAGGCACAGCAGGCGCTGGCGCAATGGGCCGAGGATTCCCGTATCTGCCTGGTGGTTCTGCAGGGGGCGGGAGACCGGGCGTTCTGTGCCGGAGGCAATATCCGGGCCCTGTACCCGGCACTGACAGGCGATGGCGACAAAGCCGCGCCCGCGCGGTTCTTTGCGGCGGAATACCGTCTCGACTTTACCCTGCACCGGTTCCCCAAGCCGGTGGTGGGCATGGCCGGCGGCATTGTCATGGGCGGGGGCCTGGGCTTGCTGGCAGCCTGCCGCTACCGGTTAATCTACCCGAATGTCTCCATGGCAATGCCCGAGATCAGCATCGGTCTGTTTCCCGATGTGGGCGCGAGCTGGTTCCTGAACCGTCTCCCGGGCCGGCTCGGATTGTTTATGGGTCTGACTGGCGCTCGACTGAATGTCGCCGACGCCTTGCGAGTGGGCCTGGCTGATATGGTGATCGAAGCAGACCAGAGCAGCGCCCTGCTTGAAAGGCTGCAGGAGGAACGCTGGAGCGGTGAAACCGCCGCCGACGACAACCGCCTGTTCCGCCTGCTGAACCAGCTGGAAGCGCTGGATTACCGCACGCTGGCTCCGGGGCACCTGGAACAGCACGAACAGACCATCGCACGCCTGAGTGCAGGCGATGAGCTACCGGCCATCGTTGAAAAACTGGGGAATTCGGAGAGTACCGACCCCTGGTGGCAGGCGTGCATCCATACCCTGAAGACCGGCTGCCCAGTCACCGCCTGGCTGATCTGGCACCAGATACAGAAAGGCCAGCAGATGTCGTTGAAAGATGTGTTCCGTATGGAACTGGCCATGGCCGAAGAATGCACCCGGAGACCCGATCTGGCCGAGGGCATTCGCGCCCTGCTGGTCGACAAGGACCGCGCCCCAGAGTGGTCTTACCCCTCGGTTGCCGAAGTGCCGCAAGAGGTGGTTGAACGGCATTTTCAGCCGGTGTGGGATGACACGACCGACCCAATGATGCTGGACAGTCTCTGAATCAGCGGGCGGCGCCCGCCTGCACCAGCAGCATTTCAAGATCCTGATTGTTGCTGGCGCGGGCAAGATCCAGAGCGGTGGTGCCATCCGCCCGGCGATAGTGCACATCGGCACCGGCCGCCAGCAGCATCTCGGCGGTCAGAAGGTCACCGCTGGCCACCACTTTCATCAACAGGGATTCGCCACCCTGGCTGACGTTCACGTTGGCGCCCGCCGCCAGCAAGGCCCGGACCACCGCAAGATGACCATTTTCAGCAGCCTGGATCACCGCGGTATTGCCGTCGGCACTGCGTGCATTCACCTCTGCGCCTGCAGCCAGTAGCAAACGGACAATGCGGCGGTTACCGTTGGTGGCAGCCACCATAAGCGGGGTTTGCTCCGCTCCGGCCTGGGCATCCGGCCTTACCCCGCTGGACAGCAGCTCAAGTACCGCCCGATCCTCATTCGCGCGCACCGCAGCCATCAGCTCCTCCGGGCCGGCACCGGCCTCTCCGGTTTCAGGTGCTGACCCGGTTGTACTGCATCCGGCCAGCAGCGTCAGTGCCAGGAAAAATACCAGGTGGAAATAGCTGCTCGCGTCCCTGCCCATGTCGTAAGTCTCTTGTTTGCGTTTTGCAGCTATTCTGCTCAGCCAGTCACCGGAATTAAATCGAACCGGTCACAACTCCGTCTCGTTTTGCAGAAGTTCTCGAGCCAGCAACCGCAGCCGCGCCTCTGCATCGCGCTGGCCCCGGCATAGGCCGGCCTCCTGCAACTGCACCCAGGACCAGTCCTGCAATACCGCACGACACCAGAGCTTTGCCTCCGGATGGCTTTGAATTCGCTGAGCCATACCCTTGCAGGCAGAGAGCTCCTGCAAAACCGGCAAGGTGAGCTCAAAGCCGCGAAAGCCATACGCGAAGTTAGTCAGATCCCGTCGATCATCGTCATCCAGCCTCGCCGATGATGGCAGGGCGTCGCAGATGGCCAGCAATAGTTCATGGTCCAGCTGGCACCAATGGCGGGACACCAGATGTTGCCAGTGTCGGGCGAACCGGCTGCTCAGCTGTTGCTGAAGTTGCTGCCCCGGCTCAGAGGTGCCCATCAGCATTTGCAGGGGAAACTCTCCGGTGGACGCCTCCTGGCTCAGACCCATACGCACGATGCGCAGGCCACATCGGTGCCAGAACGCCAACAAACCCGGTTCGCCGCCAAAGCTGG
Organism: Marinobacter sp. RI1; assembly: GCF_041155085.1. Taxonomy (NCBI): domain Bacteria; kingdom Pseudomonadati; phylum Pseudomonadota; class Gammaproteobacteria; order Pseudomonadales; family Marinobacteraceae; genus Marinobacter; species Marinobacter sp. RI1. The sequence goes on along the minus strand of NZ_AP031605.1, from coordinate 866,541 downwards.
TACCCAATGCATCCATCCCATCCTGAACACAGGCCTCATGGGCAGCCGCCACCAACCGTTGGCCGACCCCAAGCCTGCGTGCCGATTCCGCCACCGCTACGCGGACCACTCGAAGGGTTTTCAGGGTAGCAGCGGCGGGGGCGCCGCCATGATTGGCCAGTGACTGGGCCAGCATATGGCCCCTGAGCCGCCGTTTTCCAGCGACCACCTCTTCAGCCAGATCAGGAGCCAGGCCACCTTCAGTGGATGCCCAGAGCAAGCCAATGGTCCGCCCCTCTACGCTGGCCCGCCAGGTCATCGCGGCGGGGTCATCCAGCCATTGCCGAAGATCGGCGGGCGTGGTCCGGTAATGGGCATTGACCAGCAGACCAAACGCCTCCGACAGGGTCTGTTCGCTGGCCGCGGCAGGTTGCCAGCGTTCAATGCGCACGTCGCCGGCGATGAACGGTTGTGGCTCCGGCGCGTCTGCCGATAACAGATACAGCTGGAAAACCAGTCGCTCCAGCGGGTCACCCTGCGCCCAGCGAATGGGCTCGCGAACGCTGACGGCGCGCCAGTTCGGAGTTTCCTGTTCCAGAATCTGTCGAAAGCGCAAGGCAAAGCCCCGGCCGGTACCTTCATAGCCATGCACCGTACTGGCAAACACCACTCTCGGCCAGCCCAGCAACACGGCTTTCAACCACTGGGCCGGTAAACCCGCCGCTTCATCAACCAAGACCACTTCCGCCTCCGGCCGCTGCGACAGCAACTCCTGTGGCGGCAGAAAGCAAAGTTCATGACCGGACCGGGTGGTCAGATGGGTCGGCGTATCCAGTGCCAGAGCATCACCCAGTGCCTGCCGGGCGTGAGCGAACAGGGTAGCCACGTTATCAGCCGAAGGTGCCGTTACCAGCACCCGTTTCCGGCCGGTTTCGAGCAAGCGGGCAGCAGCCATGCCAAGGGCCGACGATTTGCCTCGGCCGCGATCGGCAGTAATGACCAGCGGCCGTCGGCGGCGGCCCTGGCCAGCGCGCACCACGTCAGCAACCAGCGTCTGCTGCTCGGCCGTCTGCCCGGGTTGAAAGTCCGCCCTGCCCGGCTCCGGCCGATTAAGAACAGGCACAGTGCCATTGTCCGCCGCAAGGCGAATGACATCGGGATCTTCCGCAAGTACCGTTGCCAACCGGGCGGCGAAGGGATGGCCGCTGGCCCGGTCCAGTCCGGTTCGTCTATAGTCCGGGTCATCAAAATCCGACCACTGCGCCAACGGCGGCATCAGCCAGAACAGCAACCCACCCGCCCGCAAGGTGCCGGACAGTGCCGCAAAGGCGTCTGGAGACGTTCCCTCCCAGCCATCCCAGACCAGAACTGGCAACTCCTGCCCCAGTACGCGCCGGTAATCTTTGACACGGATATGGCCAAGCCCGGCCATGATCGCATCCTGTTCACGACCGACCCATAGCCCCTGCGCGGCCGACAATTCCGGCAAGAGCCCGGCTACCCGGGCTATCGCAGCCTGCCGATCGCCCTCAACCAAGACCAGCCGGCGATGGCCGCGAGCTGCCAGGATGTGCTGGAACGCGCGCCAGCCTGAGGCGATTGTCTCGGTTTTATCATTCACGTCAATTCGGACCTGCTGGCCATAAGAAGGTATTTGCGCCTGAGCTATGCCGGGATTATGCGGCAGCGCTATCCGCACTACCAGTTGGCCAGTACAATAGCGACTATGCCGAGCCAAACCCAAGCCCCCGACCACCTGTCCCTACCGGATTACCTGACCGACGAGCAGCGCGCCATCATCACGGCCGGTTACGAGCATGCGGTGATTACGGCCGTGGCGGGCAGTGGTAAAACCTCCACGCTGGCCTGGCGCATCCGCTACCTGCTGACCCAGGGCCACGACCCGGACCGGATGCTGGTGCTGATGTTCAACCGCAGCGCCAAGGTAGACTTCGAACGCAAGCTGCAGTCCGTCTGCGAGCAGAGCGGGCTGGCGCTGCCGGAAATCCGTACCTACCACGCCATGGGCCTGCGGCTGTATCGTCGGTTTGTCCGGGAAGGCTATCTGCCGGGCTTTTCGGAAAAGATCCTGACCGAACAGGAGATCGGCTTCCAGGCCTGGTTGCTGACCCGGCGGCTGGCACCGGAGGAACTGGCCGATGAAATCCGCCGCAACAAGAAGGATTTTGTCGAAACCGCCACCGGCTTTATCGACCGGGTCAAAACCGGGCTGGCACCCGCGGAGGTGGTGTTCGAGGAGCTGGGCTACTCCGACAAACACCGCTACCTGATCGACCTGTTCCATTCCTTCGAACAGTGGCGCAAAAGCGAAAGCCGCATCAGCTATGCCGACATGCTGTATGAGCCGGTGATGGCCATCCACCAGAACCCGCCGTTGCAGCGTCTGGTGGGCAATAAAATGGATCTGATCCTGGTGGACGAATACCAGGACACCAACGAGATCCAGCACCTGCTTCTGCGTTATGTGGCCGGAGACCGTGCCCGGGTAACCGTAGTCGGCGACCCGGACCAGACCATCTACGAGTTCCGGGGTGCCCGGCCCGAGTTCATTCTGCGCAAGTTCAGTGATGAGTTTGAAAGCCCGCTGGAGCAGACCCTCAGCTACACCTTCCGTTACGGCCACCGGGTGGCGCTGCTGGCCAATCACCTGATCTGCCATAATACCGGCCGCCGGGATGTGATGTGCCATTCCCATCCGGGTACCCCCGCCACCGAAATCCATCTGCATCAGGCCGAAAACGATGGCAACCAGGTGCTGGCCATCCTGCAGGGACTGGCGCCGGAACAACAAAGCCAGAGCGCCATCTTGTTCCGGGTCTGGAGTCAGAGCGTGCCGATTGAACTGAAACTGCTGGCACGCCAGATCCCCTACCGGATCGACGCCGGTAAGGGCGCGCTGTTCAGCCGCGAGGTTCAGGCAGTGCAGGCCCTGTTGCTGGTGGTTACCCGTCGGCTCGACAAGCTGGCAGAAAATGACCGACTGGACATTGCCCGCCAGATTCTGAGGTTCCCCCACGTAGGCCTGAAAGAACCGGAACTGGAAAACCTGGCCCGGTTCCTGGCGGCGTTCGACACCGGCTGGCACGAACGGCTGCTCAGTCTGGATTTCGACGCCCTGGCGCCCATGGCGGCCAGAAAGCTGAAAAAACTCGGTGAAGTCCTGCAGCAACTCGACCGCTATCAGGGGCCGGTAGCTGGCCTGATCACCGTCTATGCCGAGCACATGGATCTCTATGAGGGTATTCGCAGTCTCGCACTAACCCATGACAGTGCCGAGGAGCGGATTGATACCATTCAGGGGTTTCGCGACTACCTGAAAAGCCTGGAAGTCAATGCCGACGGGGCCCTGGACCACCTCACTCTGCTGAAGCAACAGGCCAGCGAACATCGGGACGAGGGTGTCCTGCTGTCCAGCATTCACCGAACCAAGGGACTGGAATGGCCCGTGGTAATCATTCCCGGCCTGCAGGAGAAATATCTGCCCTATAGCCCGCGCCCCCAGGACGATGCCCGGGCCCTGCTGGAAAGCGAGCGCAGGCTGCTCTACGTGGGCATGACCCGCACCCGCCACCATCTGCACCTGATCACCCGGCCCACCCCGGCCAGCCCGCACCTGGCGGGCGAACAAGGCCCCAGTCGATTCGTTTCCGAACTGTGCTTTGGATTGGCTCAGGAACTCGGCTCCGCGCTGGATACCGGTACTGCCCCAACAGACCAGCCCCTGAAGCTGGACCACCCGTTAACCCCCGTGAGTCTGCGATACGCTGAACGCGAGGGCGTTCAGCTGGAAAGCGAAGGAACAGTCAGCCCAAACACGGCGGAACCAGTGTGGCATCAGCAGCGTCTGACCCATGCTATCTTTGGCACAGGTGAGGTTATCTCGGAAGATGAAAGCTCGTTCGAGGTCCGGTTTGGCAATGGCGACAGGCTGAATTTCAGTAAAAAAAGCGCGCACCTGTATTTCACGCCAGCGGGTGATTGATCTGTCGCCTGTGAAGGCTGCGTACAAATGCGAAGACGTCGAGAGATGCCAAATTTTGTGTTTTATGGCTTACTGGCCTAGATTTTCAGTAACGTGGTGTTTTACCGGAGTTTATCCGTCTTCAACGGAGACAGCTTCAGGACATAATAATCAGACAGGAGGTTCTGCATGAAACTCATGCGCCCGGTCGCTCTGGCCGCCCTTGCAACATCCCTTACGACGCCAGCCCTGGCGGAACGCCAGGAAACCATCTACATCAACCCGTTTGCCGGCTTCCAGCTCTTTGACGATAAACGGGACCTGAGTGAAACCGGCACCTTCGGTGTTGGTGTTGAGTACCGTTTCCGCCCTCACTGGTCAGTTGAGGCCCTGTACTCACGGGCCGACGCCGACCGCAAATATGTGGCTGGCGAATCCGATTTTGACGAAATCCGGGTTGACGGCACCTACTACTTCGCCGGCCCGGAAGCTGCCTGGAACCCTTACGTTTCTCTTGGTGCAGGCCATGCCGACTTCGGGCTGGGAGATTCCATTTCCTACCGCTCGGCAGGTACCGATCACGATGAAACCCGTGTAAACGTGGGTACCGGCTTCCGCTACAACGTCAGTGATGGCATTTCCATTCGTGGCGATCTGCGGGAATTCCACGGCATTGATGAAAGCACCTTCGACACCATGGTATCGCTCGGCTTGAGCTGGGCCTTTACCCGCACGGTTTCTGCCCCGGCCCCGAAAGCCCCGGCCGATGCCGACAACGACGGCGTGCCCGATACTCGCGACCAGTGCCCGGGCACACCGGCCGGTGCCAGCGTCGACAGCCGTGGCTGCGAGCTGGACAGCGACAATGACGGCGTGGCTGACAGCCGCGACCAGTGCCCCAACACGCCAGCCGGTGCCGAGGTTAACAGCCGCGGCTGTGAGCTCGACAGCGACAACGATGGTGTGGTGAACAGCCAGGATCAATGCCCGGACACCACCGCGGGCGCCACGGTGGATGAAACCGGCTGTGAGGGCATTACTGAAACGGTGGAAACCATTGAACTGCGGGTTCAGTTCCCCACCAACAGCTCTGTTATCGACAACGCCTATGACAACGAAATTCGTCGCGTCGCCGATTTCATGGAGGAATACCCGGAAACCACCGTTGAGATCGCTGGCCATACCGACAGCGCCGGTGAAGCGGGCTACAACCAGTTTCTGTCCCAGCGCCGGGCAGAAGCGGTTGCCGGTCGACTGACCGGGCCTCTGGGTGTCGATCCGGACCGTGTCAGCGCGGTGGGCTATGGTGAAGCCGAGCCTGTTGCCACCAATGATACGCCGGCTGGCCGTGCCCAGAACCGTCGTGTTGAGGCACGCATCCAGGTTCGCCGTTAAGGCAATCCGGGCAACCTCGGTAAGGCGCCTTCGGGCGCCTTTCTTTTTGATTCCGCAGTCAGAAAGCGCTCAGGCTTTCAACCGCCCTCACGTTCCGCATCCAGTAGCAGGTTTCTTGGCGTCAGCTGACGATCACAGAAGGTGCCCAGTCGAACCCGGTAACCCTGTTCTTCCAGAAACACGGCGTAGTCCAGGACCAGCCAGAGTTCCAGGGGCCGCCGGAACAGGTGCCGCAGCAGTTCATGCCGGCGCACCTGACGATATCGTTCCTCACCGCGCGCCAGCCATTCTGTCCAGTCAACATCGGCGGGCAGAGCCAGTTGTTTCTTTGCCGCCGCCCAGCGACAGAAATCCTCGAAACGGCCATTATTGAGCCGCGCCGGGTGCGACGGTACCGGCAGGTAATGCCTGTTGCCGGTCAGCTCCCGCTGCAACGCATCGAAACCCAGGCGCCAGGTACTGATGCGCGCGGTCTGCTCGCGCACTCTCTCCGGTGCCGTGACCGTTTCCTGGACTGCCAGTCGCAGATCGTTACGATCCACCGACAAGCACTGGCCGTATTCCCGGGTTTGCCGGGCTTGAAGCTGATACCGTTCACCCCCGGTCAGATGATAGCAGCAGGGTGACAGACTGAGCCGGGGCAAACCGGCCTGGGCACCAGATTGCATCAGCCGGCGGTGCAGATCGCCACAGGCGTGCAGCGCCACCCCATGGTGGCGCTCAGGCAGTTTGAGGCCATCAACCATCACATCCTGATGAGACAAGCGAACCGGGTCGCCATAGTGTTCGGCAAGGCGGTTGCCATCGGTCACCAGTTCCGGATTCCACTCAAATCCGGTTACCTGCACCACACCCCGCCGGGCCAGGGTCCGGCCCAGATGCCCCTTGCCACAACACCAGTCCAGTACCGGATAGCCCAGGGGCGAAATTGCAGCGGCGAATGCGCCGGCCTGCTGTCGTTTTCGGCCAGGCATATCAACGGCGGCCACCTCCGCCAGTTCCGCCTGCCGGCCCTCGGCCTCGGTCGCCAGACGGGGTAAATCAAGCAGATCCCGGTACCGGGCCAGCGCCGGGACATAGCCGGCTAACACCGAGGACAGTTCCGGGAGCCGCTCCTCCCAGTCCTGACACTCCACCTCTGGAAGCGCCTCCAGCCAGCGCGCCAGGTCCGGATGCGCGTCGCGCCAGGCGGGGGCAGGTTCCATGAACGGGATGGGGCGCCAGAGTGGCTCCAGTTCCCGCAGCCAGTCATTCAAAGACTGCCAGCGCTGGTAAAAACAACCCGAGGCTTGGTGTAAACTCGCCGCCGGAGGTAATGTCATGAAACTGGCCTTTGTACTGGTTGAACCGAAAGTCCCGGAAAATGTCGGCGCCGCTGCGCGGGCCCTGTGCACCATGGGTTTTTCCGAGCTATGGCTGGTCAATTCCGACCTGCATACGCGGCCCGAAGCCCACTGGCTGGCCCATGGCAGTGACCACATTCTGGATAATGCGCGCATTTTCCCCGATCTGGCCGCGGTTAGAAACTCCGCGGATTTGCTGATGGGCACCTCAGCCAAGCCCCGCCATCATCGGCAGGACTGGCATGAACCCGGCGCACTGCGCTCGGCACTGGCTAATAAAGGCGGCTCGGTGGCGACGGCGGCGCTGGTGTTTGGTCGTGAGGACCGGGGCCTGGCCAATGAAGAACTGGCCCTGTGCGATCTGCTTACCGGCTTTCCGATGGCGGTCAGCTATCCGTCCCTGAATCTGTCCCAGGCGGTCATGCTGTATGCCTGGGAGCTGTCCGGACTGGCGCGCCAGAGTGACAGCACGCCCGAGGTCGCCTCGGATGCCAGCCTCGGCGCCTTGCGACAACGCCTGGAAACACTGTTACCGGCGCTGGAGGCACCGGCCGACAGCAAGCTGTCGCAGTGGGTATTCCAGCGCCTGCCCATGCTTTCCGAACGGGACGTCGGCTTTGCTCACACCCTGTGCGGCAACCTCGAGCGCAAACTCTGAGTTTACTCCTGGAACCTCCCGGGCCGGAACGCATCCAGCGGCACGGCCGGTTCTTCACCGTCGATGACCTGGGCAATCAGCGAGGCGCTGCCCGCCGACAGGGTCCAGCCGAAGGTGCCGTGGCCGGTATTCAGGAACAGATTCCGGCGTGGCCCTCGGCCAATGATGGCCGGGCCATCCGGGGTCATGGGGCGGAAACCGGTCCAGGTTTCGGCAGCCTCAAGATCCGCGCAGCCGGGAAAGCGTGAACGCACAGATTTCTTGATGGTGGCGATGCGCGCCTCCGGAATGTCACGATTGAAGTCCGCCAGCTCAACAAAGCCCGTGGCCCGGAGCCGGTTGCCCAGTCGGGTCGACACTACTTTCAGGTTATCGTCGTGGATCGTGCTGGCCGGGGCCTTGTCCGGGTCGCTGAGGGGCACTGTCAGGCTGTAACCCTTGATCGGATAGATCGGTAGCTCCAGCCCCAGGGGCCGAACCAGCTGCGGTGACCAGCATCCGGCACAAACCACCACCGCATCCGCTTCCAGGTTTACTAACTCGCCGCTGCGGGTTCGATACTCGATCCCGTTCACCTTCTCGTCATCAAACAACAGCCGCTCAACCTCGACACCATAGTGGAAGGTTGCCCCTTGTTGTTCACACACCTGCGCCAGTGCCCGAGAAAACAGGTGACAGTCGCCGGTGCCGTCCGTGTCATAGCTGATGGCACCATAAAGGGGCCCGTCTCCGGTCATACCCGGCTCCGCGGTTCGAACCTGCTCGGGCGTGAGCAGCTGCGAAGCGATGCCCAGCTCATTCAGCAGGTCGTGAATCTCACGATAATCATCCATGGCCTCAGGGGTGCTGGCCAGGTGCAGCAGGCCCTTGTGGTCGCCATCAAAGCTCAGGTCATGCTCCTGTTCCAGGGCCAGAAAGCGCTCCCGACTGTGGATACCCAGACGCAGCATGGCCCGTTTGTTCAGGCCAAACAGTCCCGGGCTCCAGGCATAGCGCAGGGTGGCAAACATAAACTTGATGGCTTCTACCGAAGGCGGCACCCGCAGCTTGAGCGGGCCGTCGGTTTTGAACAGCCAAGGCAGTGCCTTGAAGACCATGGAGGGATCAGCCCAGGGGTAAACCACACCGTAAGACCGCTGGGCGGCGTTGCCTTTGCTGGTCTCGTTACCAGCAAGGTCGTGTCGCTCCAGCAGGGTCACCTGGTGCCCCCGGCGAATCAGTTCTCTGGCGGTGGTAACACCCACCACGCCACCACCTACCACTGCGATGTGCATAATACCTCCATTAGCTGACACCATTCGCTGCCAGCAGCTGACGATAGTCTTCCAGTACATCCGGATGTTCGGCCGGGTAGTCCGGCGCAAGCTGTTTCAGCACCTCGGCCAGCAGTGCCGCCACAATCGCCCGGGCCTGGGGCTTGCGGTCGCCGGGCACAATGAACCAGGGGGCTTCCTCGGTGTGGGTCTGAGCCAGGGCTTCCTCGGCGAAGGCCTGATAACGGGTGCGCTGTTTCCAGCCCTCGATGTCCGAGCGGTCAAACTTCCAGCGCTTCCTGGGCTTGTCCAGACGTTTGAGCAATCGCTGTTTATGCTCATCCTCGGAGAGATTGAGCCAGATTTTTACGACACAGGTGCCTTCGCTGACCAGGTGACGCTCAAAATGTCGTATCGCCTCGAACCGGGCCGGCCAGTGATAGGTTTCGGCATCACGCACGGGCCATACCCGCTCCCCGATCACGGCCTCATGATGACTACGGTTGAAGGCCACCATCTGGCCATAGGCGGGGAGATAGGGCGTCACCCGCCAGAGAAAATCATGCGCTGCTTCCGTTTCATTGGGTCGCCCGAATGACCAGGCATGAAAGCCGGCCGGGTCAGCATAGGTGGCCAGCGTCCGGATCAGGCTGTCCTTGCCGCTGGTGTCCGGGCCATGGATGACGACCAGCAATGCCCGCTTACGATTCGCCCACAACCGCCTCTGGTACTCTCCGATGTCCTCCAGACTGGCTTCAAGCGCAGGTAGCTTGTCTTCGCCCTCGTACAGAGAGGGATAGCCTTCGAGAGCCGGCTTGTCGGGATTCAGGAACCAGGAACGGGCAAACGCCGTATACTTCATCAAGGAAACTCCCTATCGCCACGATGCAGGTCAGTAATCGTACAAAGTGATAAACTTGTGTGATTCGCTTCTCAGAATAGCATCCACACACCGACCCTGATGGAGTCTAGTACCCCGGCATGAGCAAGAAACGTCGTGAGATTCCCGTATTCGATCACCCGATCATCGAGACCCACTGCCATCTGGACTACCTGAAAGACCGGCCGTTGTCCGATACCCTGGAGCAAAGCCAGCGGGTCAACATCGAAAAGGTGATCACCATTGCCGTGTCACCTGAGAACCTGGCGGCAGTGCGCGAGCTGGCTGGTTCGGCTGACTGGGTGTTTGGTACCCAGGGCATTCATCCCCATGAAGCGGAAACCTACACCGATGAGGTGGAGGCGGAGATTCGCCAGCATGCCACCGACGACAAGATCGTGGCCGTCGGCGAGATCGGGTTGGACTATTTCTACGACAATGCCGATCGCGCCGTGCAGCGGGACGTGTTTCGCCGGCAGCTGCAGATTGCCTGCGACAGCGACCGCCCGGTGGTAATTCACAGCCGCGACGCCGATGACGACACCATCGCGATTCTGAAAGAGTTCGAGCATTCGCTGGAGCGCCGGGGCGTTATTCACAGCTTCACCTCCGGGCCCGGGCTGGCACAATACGCCATCGACCAGGGCTGGTGCCTGGGCTTCAACGGCATCACCACTTTCAATAAGGCCGAGAACGTGCGCGATATCGTACGCATGACGCCCATCGAACAGATCCTGCTGGAAACCGATGCCCCGTTCCTGACACCCGTACCCTATCGCGGCCGCGAAAACGCACCGTTTTACCTGCCGTTCGTGGCCGAGAAAATTGCCGACGTTAAGGAGTTGCCGATGGATCAGGTATTAAGTCAGACCTATCAAAATAGCCTGAGAACGTTTTTCCCCCATCAATGATCAAGCGCATTCCTGTCTCCGCCCTGAAGGTCGGCATGTACATCACCGACCTGAACAACGACTGGATCCCCCATAACACCCAGCGCAAGCAAGGGGTGATAAAGCGGGAAGAGACCATTGAAAAAATCCGCAGGATGGGCGTGCAATATATCTACATTGATGTCACCCGTGGCGCCGACTGCCAGGATTCCGAGCCGGCGGCGCATGTGGATCAGCGCAATGAAACGGCCCTGCAGAACGCCGGAGCCCTGAAGCCGGGATACACCCCGAAGGCCCCTCTGGCAGAAGAAATAGTTATTGCTCAACAGGTGCACAGCCAGGCCCAAAGCCTGGTGGGCAGTTTCATGAACAACGTCAAGATTGGTGGTGCAATTGATGTGGCCCCGATTCACCAGCTCGCAGACGAGCTGCAAAATTCGGTACTACGCAATGCCAATGCCCTGAGTTGCCTGGGACGGATCCGCGAGAAAGACAATTACCTGTTGGAACACTCAGTCAATCTGAGCGTATTGATGTCACTGTTCGGACATTACCGGAAACTCTCTCAGGATGTTCTGCACCAGACCATCGTAGGCGCTTTGTTGCACGACATCGGAAAAATTCTTACGCCCGATGAGGTTCTGCACAAACCTGGCCGACTGACGGCGGAAGAATTCGAGGTCATGAAGCTGCACGCCCGCCATTCCCGTGACATTCTTGCCAGCACCGAAGGCATCGGCGAGATCACCGTGATAACCGCCGCCCAACATCATGAGAAACTGGACGGCAGCGGCTATCCAGAAGGTCTCAAAGGCGACGAAATCACCGAGTACGGACGCATGGTTGCCATCACTGATGTTTACGACGCTATCACTGCTGACCGGGTTTACCACAAAGGCCTGACGCCGACTCAAGGGCTGAAGAAACTGCTGGAGTGGTCCGGGGATCATCTGGACCCGACGCTGGTGAAACAGTTTATCCGTTGCGTTGGGCTGTACCCGATAGGTTCATTGGTCTTACTTGAAAGCGGCAAGCTGGGCGTGGTCATCGAAACGAATGAATCTGACCAGAGATTGCCCGTGGTGCGCGTTATGTACAATACGAAGTTCCGAATGCCTGTAACCTTGCATACCATCGATCTGTCTCGCCCCGGCAACCAGGACCGGATCGTTCGGGCGGTCGATCCAGACGACTACAAACTCGATATCCGGAAGTTTCTGGTCTGACACTCTGAAAGCTGCCCGGGCTCTGCTAGGCTTGTGTTAAAGCCCCATCCATAAAAAAGATAACCCATCATGCTGTCATCGGTTTTCCAGGTTCTGGGCGGTCTGGCCCTGTTTCTCCTGGCTATGGAGATGATGACCAACGGTCTGAAAAACGCCGCCGGCCATCATCTGCGCCATATGCTGGGACACTGGACCAGAACTCCGCTACGCGGTCTGTTTGCCGGCTTTGTCATTACCGGAATCGTGCAGCATTCAGGCGCGGTTACCGTGGCAACCATTGGCTTTGTGAATGCCGGCCTGATGACCCTGGCCCAGTCCCTGGGCGTCGTTTTCGGCTCCAACATCGGCACCACCATGACCGGCTGGCTGGTCAGCCTGATTGGCTTCGGCTTCAAGATTGAAGCCATGGCGCTGCCACTGCTGGCAGCCGGGGTGGGCTTCAAGCTGATCAGCCGCAACCCGAGAAACCAGTTTCTGGGGGAAGCACTGGCAGGTTTTGCGCTGTTTTTCCTGGGGCTGTCGATTCTCAAAACCGCATTGGAATCGTCAGCCCTCGGCTTCCAGAACGGTAACCTGATCAGCGCCGATTACGGCCTGCCGGCCTTCATGCTGATTGGCCTATTGGCCACGGTTCTAACCCAGTCCTCCAGCGCCGCGCTGGCCATCGTGCTCACCGCCGCGGCCGGCGGCCTGATTCCGCTCGATAATGCTGCGGCGGCGGTGATTGGCGCCAATCTGGGTTCCACGTCGACCGCCGCGCTGTCGGCTCTGAAAGCCACGGCAAACGCCCGCCGGCTGGCCACCGGCCACATCCTGTTCAACCTGGTCACCGGCGTCATCGCCCTGCTGGTACTGCCGGCCATGCTCTGGCTGGTGAATACCCTGACCGACTGGCTGGATCTGGAAGCCAACCCGGCGGTTTCGCTGGCCCTGTTCCATACCCTGTTTAACGTTCTGGGTGCCGCGATCATGCTGCCCTTCACCCTGCCATTCGCCCGTTTTCTGGGCCGGCTATTCCGCAGCAAGGAAGAAGACAACGCCGAACCGCGATATCTCGATGACACCCTGGTGACGACACCAGAACTGGCCATCGGCGCCGTGGATCAGGAGATGAAGCGGTTGATTGGCCACAGCCGGGGGTTGCTGCGGGTATGCCTGGATCGGGAAAGCCTGGAGGAATCCGATGTCCGCCCGAAGGCCGATGCCGTGCGTAACCTGAATCTGGCCATTAACGACTATATCGGGCGCCTGAGAGCCGAGAAAATGCACCCGTCGGTGGTGGATGCGCTGACGCTGAGCATTCGCACCTGCCGTTACCTGGCGGAAGCCACTGAGCTGACCCTGCATCTGGTCAGGCTTCGGGCGCTGGCACGCCGCACGGATTTCGAAACACTGGAGCCGGTTTTCAACCGTTATTTCGAGGTTATTCGGGTGTTGGTGGCGTCAGAAGCGCCAGCGCCGGAGCAGTTCCAGGAAGCCGAAACAGTCTACCATCAGCTTAAAGCCGCCACCCTGCAGAAGATGATCCGACGGGAGTTCAGTTCCAGCCTGGGTGACCAGGTTCTGGACGAACTCAGCGCTGTGCGCCGGCTCACCGATCAGTGGAGCAAGGCACTGTATTGGCAGGATGGCGTGGGGTTACTCAACCACAGCCATGATCAGGCATCGGTATCCTGAAAACAGCAGTAGCGGTTCTTGCCTTCGCGCTTGGCCCGATACATGGCCTGGTCTGCCTGGCGAAGCAGCTGATCACCGTCAATCTCCTCACCTTGCGGGTACAGGGTGTAACCCATGCTCGCGGACACTTCAACGCTGTGATTGGCCACCCACACCGGTTCGGCAATCACCGTTAGCAACCGTGAAAGCAGAACATCCAGGGTCGCCGCGTCCGGCACATTGACGATGATGGCGGCAAACTCGTCGCCGCCCAATCGTGCCAGACTGTCCTCCTCCCGGAGAGTCGAGCGCATGCGCCGGGCCACCTCCACCAGCAATCCATCTCCGGCATCGTGGCCAAAGGCATCGTTCACCGGCTTGAACTGATCCAGATCGATGTAGATCACCGCCAACCGGTAATTCTGCCGGCGGGCCTGGGCCATGGACTGGTGCAGACGATCCGAGAACAGTACCCGGTTCGGCAGATTGGTCAGCGCGTCGTAGTGCGCCATGATCCTGAGCTGCTTCTCGATCTCTTTCTGTCGGGTGATATCACTGAACACACCTACAAAGTGGGACAGCTCGCCCTGCTCATCCAGTACGCTGCTCAGGGTAAGGTTAAGTACAATGGCCTGGCCTTCCTGGTGCCGGGCGGCGAATTCCCCGCTCCACACACCGTGCCGGTTGGCAGCCACCAGTATGGCACTGCCCTCATCCACCGGCATGGGCGGCAAACTGCCAATGGCAGACTTGTGATCCCGCCCGGTAATCTGGGTATAGGCTTCATTGATATCCATCACCACGCCGTGGGCATCCGTAATGAATATGGCTTCGCGGGCATTCTTGAACACCCTCAGCGCCAACCGTTGCTGTTCCTCGGCCTGTTTTCGGCGGGTGATGTCGTGCCAGGAACAAAGTACCGAAGGGATGTCACTGTCGTGTTCATAAACCGGAGCCAGGGTCATGGCCACCCACACCCGGGCCCCATCCGAGCGTGCAAACAACCATTCTGTCTGGGACACCTCTCCGGCCGTCACCCGGGCAAAAAGCGCCTCGGACTTCTGTGACGACGGAGTTCCATCCGGCTGGCTATGGGGCGAGAAGGCCGCCAGGGATTTGCCCAGCAGCGACGCTTCTGACGTGTAGCCCACCAGATCCACTGCCGCCCGATTGCAATCCACCAGCTCGCCATTGCGGATCATCAGCATCGGCTGGGGCCAGCTGGCAATCAGTGAACGCAGCCGACGCTCTTCAGAAGCCAGTTGTTTCTTCTTGCGGCCAAGCCAGAGACTGGTGAGCACCAGCAGTACGAACAATACAGCAACGGTAATCACCCAGTTGCGGTATTGGTGGAGTATGTCGACCCAGGTTACCCTCGGCACCTGATCGTAGGGCGGCATACGCAGGGTTCGAGTCAGCATCTCGACCGACTGATAGTCCGCCGGCGGTGAAAACCCCGCCAGACCAGCCGCCTGCGCCGCGGCATGCTCTGGCTCCAGGGCAAACAGTGCCGACGCTACCCGGCGCACCGTCCGGCTATCGACATGGGGCAGAGAAACCAGAGGCCACTCCGGGTACAGCCGGGTGGACAGGACGAACGGATAGCCCCGCAGCTGCTGCGGATTGATGATTTTCAGTTCGCCGGCAAGGTTCGGGTTCTCGCTCAGCAGTTCTTCATAGATACCGGTACGGATGAATCCGACATCGGTATCGCCCGACAGCACCGAGCGGATTACCCTGTCGTGATTGCCCAGAAACACCATCCGGTTGTGGCGGCGGACATCCACGCCCGCATTGACCAGCTCCAGCGCCTGGGCCTGATAACCTCCCAGATACGTCAGCCCCGGCGTAGCAATACTCTTTTTCTCAAGGTCTTGCAGGCGGTTGATATCCTCCCGTTCGGCACGGGCAATGATTACCCCGCCGATACTGCCCGTGGTTTCGCCCTGCCAGTTTCGCCCCAGGGTTGCGAGTGCGCCGGTCAGGCTGCGTTCACTGCGAATCACCAGAAAATGGCTGGGATTGGTGAGGAAGAAATCGATCTGGTTGGCGGCCAGGGCCCGGTTCATATCATCCTGATTGAACACCCTCAGGTTCACCGGCAGGCCGGTTTCCAGGGTCAAGTAGTCGGCCAGGGGCTGATAACGTTCATTGATCACATTATCTGGCCGGTAGGCAAAAACGCCGAGCGTTACCGAGTCCCCGGCTGCCACCGGTGCAGGCACGCTGGCAGCAACCAGCAACAGCCAAACCAGGCAGTGGGAAAGCAAAGCCTTTATCATGGCAGGCTCCGTGGCAGGAAAGCCGGATCGGTCAGGTGCTCATATTGCAGGGGCTTATCCATCAGGCCCTCACGAACCATGATATTTTCCAGGGTCTTCGCCACCACTTCCAGCCGACCGTTGTGCGTGAGGTACCGGTGATTGGCCGAAAGTTCCGGCAACATCACGGTTGCCAGGGACTGGCGCACCATATCCGGTGACACCTCCTGGCGTGTGGCTACCCGATAGACCGCATCGTGCATGTTGCGAACCAGATGCTGCAGGCCAAGAAAATGTCCTTTCACCAGATCCCGTACCGCAGCTGGCTGCCGACTGGCCGCAGCATCCGTGACCACCAGCAGATCGAAGATGGTTTCCGGCAGTTGGCTGCTGTCAAACAGACGTACCGCACCTTCGGCCACCAGCCGGGAGGCCTCCGGTTCGTAGCTGATGGAAGCATCGATATCACCACGCTGCCAGGCCCGGGTATGTTCGTTGACCGGTATGTCCACCACCGATATGTCGTTGCTGGTCAGGCCCGCGCGTTCCAGCACCGAGAACAGCAGGATGCCGGACACGCCACCGAGTTCCACGGCCACCCGCCGGCCCCTCAACCCCGAAAGACCGGTGATTTCGGGCCGAACCAGCAGCACGTCCGCGCCTACGGAGACATTGGTGACGGCTACAGCCTTCACCGGTACACCTGCGGCAAGAACTCTCAGGGTTTCATCCAGGGTCAGGGCTGCGGCGTCCAGGTTGCCAGAAATCAGTCCAGTGATGGAATCACTGGCTGCCCGGCCTTTTACCAGTTGCACCGTTTCCGGCAGCCAACCAAATTCTTCTGCGAGGTACAGGGGTTCGTAACCAATCCAGGGGTGGATACCGGTTCTCAGGGGTTCAGACCGGGAGCAACCGCTCATGCCCGCGGCAACAGCGGCAGCTATCGTCAGTTGCAGAAATTGACGGCGGTGCATCCAGAGGCTCCGGGGACGATATGGTTATTCTTTGCATACTAATCCGTAGCCACTATAGCCGTAAATCTGACCAAAGCATTGCACCGGGTCAAATTGAGCAAAATCAACCTATCCCAGCGACAGAAAAACGCCCATCAGCACCGGTGAAAGGAAGGACAGCAGAAATCCGGAGGCGATAGCCACCGGCACACAGGCCAGGCCGCCACTGCTGCGAATGACCGGCAGCGTGAAATCCATGGCGGTGGCTCCGCCGTAGCCGATGGCCATGGCTGGCCGGGCATGGATCACTAGCGGAATCAGGGCCAGAGCAATAATTTCCCGCAGCACATCGTTCAGGAAAGCGACACCGCCCCAGGCGGGTCCCAAGGCATCACCAATGACAATGCCTGAGAGTGAATACCAACCAAACCCGGAGGCCAGGGCCAAAGACTGATGCCAGGGGATATCCAGTACCGGCACCAGAGCCAGCCCCGCCACCAGGGAGCTAACCACCAGGGCCAGTGCAATCCCCAGCCCCTGGCGGTTCATCAGCAGTTTGCGCAATGACAGGCCGGCATTGCGTAACTGAAGCCCTATAAGGAACAGCAACAACATCAGCGCCCAGGTGGCCACATCGTCCACCATCGGCAGATCCGGGAACAGGAAATACCCGAGCAGAGCACCGACAAGCACGGACAAAAGCGGTTTGAGGCCTGCCAGAAACAGGCGGCCATAACCGGGCCTGGAACCGGTTTCAGCCGCCTCCGTGTGCATGGGCTGCCAACGGTGAAACAGCCAAAGGCCCGCCATGTTCGCCACCAACAAGACCAGCACCAGCCCCGCCACCTGGGCGGCCATGGTACCCAGCTGACCCAGCAGCCCTTCCATCTGCCCCAGCCCCAATCCCAGCAGAGCCAGAATGAAATACACCAGGGCCTCCACCGAATAGTGAATCACGGTCATCAGCTGGCGATTGGAGAGGGCAATGGCAAAGCCCAGAAACAACGGAGCCAGTATCAGGAGCGCACCGGTCAGCATGACAACCTCGAATGAATACAGGGATAAAGTGTAGGACAGTTGCGGTGAAAATCAGGGGCGTTCAGTGCAGGCGCTCGCCGGAGCGGTCCTGTACCAGCACCCAGGGGGCAATGACGACCGCCCAGAGTTCGGCGTTGCGATCATACCAGGCGCGCGCGAGGTCCGGTGCCACCTCGCCCACCTGCCCTCCGGACATCCAGTGCTCGAACTGGGCCTTGTTGTCCGCCGCCAACTGGGCCGCCACATTCAGCAGGTCCAGCTCTGGCGCCACTCGCACTACCTGGCCCCGGGCATAATAGGTTTGCAGCTCATGCCAGTGAATGCGGGAGGTCTCCAGGTTGAGCTTGGCCTTGATTTCTTCCGGCGACTGGGGGGATGACATGACAACCTCGGTGATCAGTTCATTTGCGGGGCGCCAGCCTACCCTAAAACCGATGACGACGCACCCGGTTCAACGCTCCGGGTTGTCGGCCACCAGGCGCCGGATATCATCGGCCAGAGTCATGGGATCAAAGGGTTTCGGAATGACACCGATGGCGCCCAGCAACCGGTATTCCTCAATTTCCGAGGGCTGTAAACGAGCGGTCATAAAGATAACCGGAATATTCAGCCCCTCCGGGCGCTGCTGCAAGGCTTTCAGAGTCTGAGGCCCATCCATACCCGGCATCATCACATCCAGTAAAACCAGATCCGGTCCAAATTCCTCAATGCGTGATAGGGCTTCCTGACCGGAGGCACACAGGCAGACATCGAAGCCGCCCACATCCACCAGTGCCAGCTCAGCCACACTGCGAATGTCCTCATCATCCTCAACGTAAAGCACGCGATCAACTTGTTGGCTCACGAGGGCTTTAACTCCTTTGGTTCAGTCTCATCCAGGCCCAGCCGTCGCAGTAAACGCTGGCATTCTTCGCCGGATTTCGCACCTGCCGCTTCCAGAGAGGCCGCCCTCATCACCAGTCGGTCTTCACGGGTACAGTCAGAACCAAGCGAATGCACTGCCCCAATCAACTCCCTCAAACCGAGTGGCAGATGCCAGTGAATTTTCAGTCGGTTTCCAAACGGTGCGGACCATTCCCGAAACAGGGCTTCAAACGCGGCCTCCTCGACTTCGCCACCCAGCGCCACGTATTCATCCAGCACTTTGACCAGGGCCATCTCACCAAGGCGACTGAGCAGGCCAGCCTGCTGGAACAGCACCGGCTGCTTTTTGAGTCTCAGCGCCAGAGCCTGGGCGGATTTTGCGACACTGAGCGCCTGGCCGTAATAGACGCCAACCCGAGCGCGCAACGGCGGATGCTGGATATTGCGCGAAACATCCAGAGACAATGCCAGCGCCTGGTTTAACGCCATCGCAACCCCGATCGAACTGATCGCGTCCCGGACTGTATCCAGAGGTTCACCCGTACGGCGAAAGGAGGTGCTGTTGGCCACATCCAGCAGGCGCAGCGTCAGCGCTGGGTGATCCCGCCACCGTTCTGCAAGTTGCGAAGCAGAAAGCTCGTCCTGACGCCGGTATAAATCCAGAATCTCAGCAGCATCCAGATCGGACGGCAACTGCGTAATGTTCTCCAGCGCATCGGCCAGATAACTCGAGATCGAAGGCAGCTTCGCAGGAGTATCGGACAGGAGATCGGTGAGTTTCTTATGCAGGACACGAACGTCCAGCGGCTTGGTAATATAGCCATTGATGCCGTAATGGGCGGCCTTCAATACGGAGTCCCGATCGGCCCGGGCCGAGACAATCACAACGGGCATGGTCGCTTTAGCTGAACGAACCCTGCGAACCAGTTCCAGCCCCGAGCCATCCGGCAGGTTCCAGTCCGCAATAATCAGATCAAAATCGTCATCTTCAACATATCGGAAGGCTTCGGACAGCCGGCTCGCCACCGTAACCCGCATGCCTGGACGGAGCCCCGCCACTACGGTCTCCAGCAGCTCCGATAAGAGATCATCGTCTTCAAGCACCAATGCTTTCAAGGCATTCTCCGCAGCATGATTGACCTACGCGTTAGCTGTATACAGCGTAACGCCATTACGGCCGTTTCGTTTCCGCTCATAGAGTGCCTTGTCAGCCGCTTCAATGATTTGATCACCGGCAGAAAAATCATTGATTTTTGCGACCCCGGCGCTAAACGTCACGTGGAACACGTCGTCTTCACTGGAAAACTCCAGTTCAGAAAAACTCTCAAGAATACCGGACATAAGTCGCAGAGCAGCTGGCGGCTCACAATGCGGCAGTACCACGAGAAATTCTTCACCACCGTAGCGACCGATGGCATCAGATTCCCTCAGCCGGTTGCGCAAAAGATTGGCCAGAGTCCGGATGACAACATCACCCTGTGCATGCCCCCAAGTGTCATTTACCTGCTTGAAATGATCAATGTCGAGCAGAACCGCAACAGAACTGTAATCGCCCCGGGTGCAACGCTGACGCTCCCTTTCCACTTCCTGTTTGATTACCGAGTGTTTCAGCAGTCGCGTCAGACTATCGCGGTTCATCAGCTCAGACAGCTGCCGAGCCCGATGACAGCGCATCTGGACGGCCCGTATGAGGTAATCATCTGAAATCGGTTTGACCAGGAACTCATCGGCACCGCCGGACAACGCACGAAGCTGGCGCTCCGGATCATCTTCGGAAGACAGGTAAACAATCGGCAGGCTCAACCAGCGGGCATGGAAGCGGATCATCCGAGCCAGAACTACGCCAGAATGCGCGCCTAGCTCAATATCCATCAGCAACAGCTCAGGCTCGAACGCATAGAGTTCTGACAGCAGCGTCAAAGGGTCAGAGACGGCATGGGCCTCAATACCGGCAGACTTGAGCACCAGGCAATAGTGCTCGGCCAGTTCCCGGTCGTCGTCGACGATCATCACGCGGCCTTTGGTGCCGGCGGCCAGTTCCTGAACCAGGGTTTCCAGCCGCTCCACCAGTTCGGGCAGGTCCACCGGCGCCGACATGAACGCACGTGCCCCGTGCTGGGCAACGTGATAGCGACGATCGAAGTTTTCGGCCTGTCCGATGCAAACAACCGGCACCGGTGGCTGATAGGCGCCGCGGGGATGGGCCTCCAACCAACGAGCCACACTTTCAATACTGGCATCGCTGCAGAGCACGGCTGCGGCATTACCAGGATCAGTACTTGAAGCCTGCACCACGCCTTCCCGGCTCTCTATCGTCTCGACAGAAAACCCGTATTTCTGCAATTCATCCGGCAAGGACGCCAATTGATCCGTGGCGTCAAGAACCACGATCAGCCGAACCTGCATGCCATGGGAGACCAGCTCTTCATCGGCTTGCGCCGATCGCTCCCGCTCCGTGGACAACGGGTTATCCAGATCGGCGATGCCAATCAGGAGTTCAAGCTGGTCGGCGACATTTTCATCAACGGGAAGACAATCGAACTGGTCGTCGGATTCCTCCGCCAAAGCTTCTTGCTCCCGCTTGAGACGTTTTTCGAGCTCTCGCGCAAATTCTCCAAGGGAGGGGAAACCAAACGTGCCCGCAGATCCCGCCAACTTGTGCAACCTTTGACTACAGTCGCTGAGGGTCAGCTCATCCACCCGGCCCTCTCGAATCAGGGTCGCGAACCCCGAAAGGTAGGTCAACTCGCCCCTTAAACGCTCGATAAAACGCAGTTTCAGAACGTTCAGGCGATCACTGATGTCGTCTTGCCGTTGGTTATCCAAAAAAACTCCCCGAATCCTGGTTTTTCCGACTCTGGAAATACTCTAAGCTCTATGTAAGCACGTTTTTCCGCTCTCGACCACGCCACTAAGGATTACCGTTGAGATCCCCATCGTTAGGTATACGCGTTACCCTGATTACGATCTCCAGCAGTATTGCGACCATGGCAGCCGTGTTGTTTTTTGCCTACAACGGGCTGGTAAGGGATTTCGAGAACGTTCTGACCCAAAGGCAGCTGCTGGAAACCGACTCGGCTGCGCGCATTGTGGACCAACAGCTTCAGATTCGCCTGGAGGCACTGAAGGCCTTCTCGGCTTTTCTCACGGACGGCGACAACCTGCGCCCTCTGCCTGAGTTGAAAGAGCTTCTCGGGCGCCAGCCCAGTCTTGAACGCTATTTCGAAGGCGGCCTGCTCATTTTTGATGACAAGGGTGTCGCCATTGCAGAGAACCGTTTTGTGCCCAGACGAATCGGCACTGACTACTCAGACCGCCCGCATTTCCGGGAAGCCCTGACTAGCCGGCAAGCGGTGATCAGCCGTCCCATTATCGGCCGCACCACCGGATTGCCACTGCTATCTTTTCTGGCTCCCATTGTCAGTGACGACGGCGATCTGCTGGGCTTGGCGGGCGGCAGCATCAACCTGGCTGAATCCGGCATCATTCCCGACTCCTTGAGTGAAAAAAGTAACGCCATCTTCAAGGTGCTCGATACCGGGCACTTCACACAGGTGGATTCGCTGACCCCCGGCGCTCCGATGCCTGAGCTACCGCCACCCGGCGAGAACCTGATTATCGACGCAGCGCTGTCTGGCGTCACATCGGGGGTAGTGACCGACAAATCCGGTAAACGCTGGATTTATGCGACCCGTCATCTGGAGCGTGTCGGCTGGTTGTTTCTGCGCGCCGAGCCCTATGAAGGCGTGACCGGCCCGGCCAGGGCCTCATTTGAAAACTTTCTGCTGCTCAGCGTAATGGCTGCACTGATTCTGGCCACAGCAGCCTGGCTACTCGGGCGCACTGCCACCCGGCCCCTGGAACACATGTCCACACGGATAAGAGCCATGGTGGATGGCGCATCGGATACCCGCCGCTTGAAGCCCAAGGGCCCGCCGGAAACCCGCAATCTCGCGCTGGCCTTCAACCGGCTGATGGAGGAACGGGAAGCTCTGGACCAGATGAAAGACCAGTTTGTGGCCACCGTGAGTCATGAATTGAGAACGCCTCTGACCTCAATCAACGGTTCTTTGAAACTGCTGGACCGGGAGGCGGCCGGCGAGCTTCCGGAAAAGGCCAAGAAAATGGTGGAAGTAGCGCTGCGCAACGGCGAACAACTGCAGCTGCTGATTTCAGATCTGCTGGATTTCAATAAAGCCATCGCCGGAAAAATGATGTTGCAGATTGGCACAATCCAGGTCAGTGAAGCCCTGGAGCAGGCCATTGAAGGCAATCGCTCAATGGCCACCCATTATGGTGTCTCTTTGTGCGCAGTCCCGGCCGCTGAACCCTTGGTGGTCCGAGCCGACCCCCAGCGACTCCGACAGATACTGGACAACTTTATCAGCAACGCCATCAAGTTCTCTCCCACTGGCGCCGCCGTTCAGCTGTCCGCCCGAGCGGTTAATCAGAACACCATCCGATTCATCATTTCGGACCACGGCCCGGGGGTGGATGAGCAGTTTATCCCACATCTGTTCGAGCGGTTTGCACAAGCCAACCCATCCTCAAAACAGGCACAGTCCGGCACTGGCCTGGGGCTGGCCATTTGCCGTGAGCTGGCCCATCTGATGCACGGCCAAGTGGGCTACTATTACCAGCAAGGGGCCCATTTCTGGCTCGACATTCCCCGCCAGGAGACCTCAAGGGAGCCTGATCATGAAGTCACCTGAGTACCCACTCGAAGAACCACAACGGCTCTCCGCCCTGGAGGCGACAAAGCTGCTCGACACTCCCCCGGAGGAGCGCTTCGATCGGGTAACAAGGCTTGCCGCCGAGGCGTTCGATGTGCCCATTGCGTTGGTGTCACTGGTCGACCGGGAACGCCAGTGGTTCAAGTCCTGCTATGGCCTGGGAGTCCGGGAAACTGGTCGTGACATTTCGTTCTGCGGCCATGCCATCCTGAAATCCGAGGCTTTCGTGGTTTCCGACGCACTGGCCGATGAGCGGTTCTCCGACAACCCCCTGGTCACAGGAGAACCCCATATCCGTTTCTATGCGGGCGCGCCGCTGGAAGACCGCTCGGGCTTTCGCATTGGCACCCTATGCATTATCGACAAAAAACCTCGAGGCTTTTCGAACCGGGACGAGAAAACGCTCAGAGATCTGGCCGATATCATCGAACGCGAGCTCCAGTTTCAGGAGCTCGGCAACTATTACAGTGAGCGCACCCGTGCACTGAATACACTGAACGAAATCGTTCTGGAGGTGAAAGGCAATCTTGACACTGCCATTCCGCTAGCGCTCAACAAGGCCAACCATTTCCTGGGAACAGAAACGGCCATTGTCAGCGAAATCAATGGTGGCGCCTACACCGTACTCTGGCACCATGCGCGCCGAAACGAGGCACTTGAGAACGGACTCATCTTGCCCGTTGAGCAAACCTACTGCTCCATTCTTCTTGAGCGGGGTGACGTGCTCGCCATCAACCACATGGGGCGTTCGCGATTTCAGGATCATCCCTGCTACGCCGAGTTTGGTCTGGAAAGCTACCTGGCCGCGCCAATCTGGATAGATGACACACTGTTCGGAACCCTGAACTTTTCATCCTCCATACCGCGCAAACCACCGTTTACCGAAACGGAAAAGATGTTTGTAAACCTGCTGGCCCGCTGGGTTGCCGATGCCATTCACCAGTCCCGGCAGGCCGAGATCCTGGAAAAACTCGTCAGCAACGCGCCGGGAATGCTCTACCAGTACCGTCTCTGGCCAGACGGCCACAGCACCTTCCCCTACACCAGCCAAGGTATCCAGCAGATCTATAATATCAGCGCCGAAGCTGCGGCAAACGATGCCAGTCCGGTTTTCGGCGTTATCCACCCTGAAGACCTTCCAGAGGTTGCTGAAAGCATTCAAGAGTCCGCAGACAAATTGAGCCGTTGGCACCAGCGTTATCGAATTCAGTGGCAAGGCCAGAACTGGCACTGGGTCGAGGGGCAGGCCAACCCCGAAAAACTGCCGGATGGCAGCATTCTGTGGCACGGCTATATCGTAGACATCAACGAGCGATACGAAGCCGAACAGATGAAGAACCAGTTCATCTCCACCGTCAGCCACGAACTGCGCACTCCCCTCACTTCGATTTCCGGGTCCCTGGGACTAATTTTGGGCGGCGTGACGGGAAACATCGACGAGAAAAGCCGTCACATGCTCTCCATCGCAAAGCGCAACGCCGACCACCTGAAGCTGCTGATAGACGATCTCCTGGATATCGAAAAACTGATTGCGGGCAACATGCCCATGGCGCCTGAGGAACAGGACATTGGAACGTGCGTAACCACCGCCATTGAAGAAATCCAGCCCTTCGCCAAACAGCGTCACGTGCGTATTACACTGCGGGACGGCTCGCCGGGGCTCACGGCGCTGTTTGACAGCATCCGGCTGAAACAGGCTCTCACCAACCTTTTGTCCAACGCCGTCAAATTCTCACACGAGCACGGCGAAGTCCTCGTCGATATTGAATCGTCAGAATCGGCAGCCCGCATCTCGGTGAAAGACCAGGGGATCGGCGTACCTGAGAGCTTCCGGTCCAGGATCTTTCAGAAGTTCGCGCAGGCAGACGGCTCTGTTACCCGCGGACAAGGCGGGACCGGCCTTGGACTGGCAATCACCAGAGAAATCATGACGCAGATGGGTGGCAGTGTCGGGTTCAACTCGGTCGAGGGGCAGGGTTCCACTTTTTGGCTGGAGTTCCCCTTATCATGAGCTTGCATTGACATGAGCACACAAAAACAAGAACAAGCTTTTTTCGGCCTGGTCTGGCTCGCGCGATTGACGGTATGCCTGCTCACGGTCGGGCTCGCGCTGGCGATAGATTCAACCGCTACGGAACGACACCGGGCCGATGTGCGGGCGCACTGGCAAGAGCGGGTAGATGATCTGGGGCTGCGCCTGAGAGCCACCATCCTGCAAAACACACAAACAGTGTGGGGGCTCGCTGCAAACGTTGCGGTCCAACCAGATATCGGTGAAGAGCGATTTCAGCGGCTGGCTTCCGTCATCGTCAAACTGGCACCAGAACTGCTGAATATCGGTTTGGCCCCCGGATTTATCATAAAACACATCTACCCTCTGGATGTAAATGAGGCTGCCCTCGGGCTCGACCTTCAGGCTCAGAGCTTGTCAAGAGATCAAATGGCCCTGCTACTGGAAAGCCGGCGAGCAGTCTTCAGCGGCCCTATTAATCTGGTACAGGGAGGCCAGGGCCTGGCCGCGCGCATTCCCATTTTCGAGAACGACACGGGACGGGTTTGGGGGGTTATCTCCGCCATTCTGGATCTGAATCGACTTTACACCGCGATTGGGCTGGACAGCCTCCCTCCCGAGGTGGTCTTTGCGCTCTCAACGACAGGCTCCGGCAACATAGATGAAGGCTTGTTTTTCGGTGAGCCCGATGCAGCCTGGCAAGCGCCCGTGTCAACAACCATGGCCATGCCGGGATTTTCCTGGAAGCTCTACGCTCAGCCAGCGGATGGATGGCCGGACCATCCGGACTCTCCGTGGCTGCTGCGTAGTCTGCTCGGGCTGGTCACTCTGATCATCATTGCCGGCACACTCTGGATAACGACACTCATCCTCCGTGATCGCCAGATGCAACTCCGATTCTGGGGCCTGTTTGAACTCGCCCCGTTCGGCATCGCCCTCTATGACGCGATCTCAGGGGAGTTGCTACAGGCCAACCCGGGCTTCACCCGAATACTGGACTCGAAAGCCAAGAACATCGGGTATTTCGACGATGTGCGCAGCCTTTCCGGCGACCAACAACGCAGCGAACCTTCGATATCCAACCGCCTGGCAAGCCAGGTTCGCTTCACCGGAGTTGAAGGCTTCTTCCCCATGGCGGATGGGACTCTCCAGCCGCTCATGCTCCACGGTTTGCGCCTGGACCTCCAGGGAAAAGAGTCCGTTATCTGGATCATCGTCGAGGACATCTCCCAACGAAAAGAGGCGGAACGATTAAAGAGCGAGTTTATCTCGACCGTCAGTCATGAACTCAGAACCCCCCTCACCTCCATTTCCGGGGCGCTGTCGCTGTTAACGACCAATGCTGTCGGAGAGCTTTCAGGAAAAGCACAACAATTGCTGAAGATCGCCCAAAGAAACAGCGATCAGCTGGGTTTTCTGATCAATGACCTGCTGGACATCGAGAAACTGATTGCGGGCAAGATGGATTTCAATGTGGTCGAATTTCCTGTGTCTGAGGCGATCACCGAAAGTCTGGAAAACATCCAGAACTATGCCACCGAAAAAAACATCACTCTCAACGCTCAAGAACTTTCAACAACCACGGTTAAGGCGGACAAACAAAGGTTGGCACAGGCACTCAACAACATCCTGTCAAACGCGATCAAGTTCTCACCGGTCAACGGCCAGATTCGTATCTGGACAAAACTGCATGGCCAAGGGCTTCGAATCTACGTGCAGGACGAGGGACCTGGTATCGCTCCGGAATTCAGAGAGCGCATGTTCCAGAAGTTCTCCCAGGCCGACAGTTCGGATCGACGCAGCAAGGGTGGCACTGGCCTTGGCCTGGCCATCACCAAAGAGCTGATGGCCAGGATGGAGGGCGACGTCGACTTCACGTCAGAAGCTGGCCAGGGAGCCACCTTCTGGCTGGAAGTCCCGGCCGCCTAGGCGTTTTTCAGCATCTCCCGCACCACGTAATGCAGGATACCACCATGCTGGAAATACACTGCCTCGTTGGCAGTATCAATCCGTGACTTCAGCTCGCAGGTTTCGGTAGAGCCATCCTTGTATTTCACCGTCATGGTCAGGGTCTGGCCCGGCTTGATCTCGCCAGACAGTCCCTGAATGCTGATCGTTTCCTCCCCGGTGAGTTTCAGGCTCTTGCGATCAGTCCCCTCCGGGAATTGCAGCGGCATCACGCCCATGCCAATCAGGTTGGAGCGATGGATGCGCTCATAGGATTCCGCTACCACGGCTTTTACGCCCAGCAACCGGGTGCCCTTGGCGGCCCAATCCCGACTGGAGCCAGTGCCGTATTCCTTGCCGGCAATCACCACCAGCGGCGTGCCCTGTTCCTGATACTTCATGGCGGCATCGTAGATGGCCATTTGCTCCCCGGTGGGCACAAATTTGGTGAAGCCGCCTTCCACGCCGTCGAGCATTTCGTTGCGTATGCGCACGTTGGCAAAGGTACCGCGCATCATCACCTCGTGGTTGCCCCGGCGGGAGCCGTAGGAGTTGAAGTCTTTTGGCTCTACCCCATGTTCCTGCAGGTATTTGCCCGCCGGGGTATCCGGCTTGAAGGAACCGGCCGGTGAGATATGGTCGGTGGTCACCGAATCGCCCAACAGCGCCAGGATGTTGGCATCCTTGATGTCATCAATGGCCTCGGGCTGCTCGCCCATGCCTTCAAAGAAGGGCGGATGCTGTATGTAGGTGGATTTGTCGCTCCACTCGTACACCTTGCTTTCCGGCACCTTGATCGACTTCCAAATGTCGTCGCCCTCGAAGACCTCGCCGTATTCCTTGCGGAACATGTCGGTCTTCACCTTCTCGACCGCTTCGGCGATCTCGGCCTGGCTTGGCCACAGGTCTTTCAGGTACACCGGGTTGCCATCCTGGTCTGCGCCCAGAGGATCCTTGGTAAGGTCTACCCGTACGTTGCCGGCCAAAGCATAGGCAACGACCAGTGGGGGCGACGCCAGCCAGTTGGTTTTCACCAGCGGATGCACCCGGCCCTCGAAATTGCGGTTACCGGACAGCACCGAGGCCACGGTGAGATCTCCATCAGTAATCGCTTTCTCGACTTCATCCGGCAGCGGGCCGGAGTTACCAATACAAGTGGTGCAGCCATAACCCACCAGGTTGAAACCCAGTTGGTTCATGTCATCCTGAAGGCCGGCCACTTTGAGGTAGTCGGTCACCACCTTGGAGCCCGGCGCCAGTGAGGTTTTGACCCAGGGTTTGGTTTTCAGACCCTTGGCCACGGCCTTTTTGGCAATCAGGCCAGCCGCCATCATTACGCTGGGGTTGGATGTATTGGTACAGGAGGTAATCGCCGCAATCACCACCGCGCCCGGGTCCAGCCGGGTAGATTCACCATTCATGTGAAGTGGCTGACTGGCGGGGTGTTCGAAATAGGCGCTCTGAGCACCGACCGCTGTGCCACCCCCTTCAGATTCCAGCTTGGCCTCACGGCTTTCTGCCGGGCCTTCCGAGGTTTCCATCAGCAATTCAAACGACGCTTTCATGTTGGTGAGGGCAACCCGGTCCTGGGGTCGTTTCGGGCCGGCAAGGCTGGCTTCCACCTCACCCATGTCCAGCTCCAGGGTATCGGTATATACCGGCTCATGACCGGGCTCCCGCCACAATCCCTGGGCTTTGGCGTAGTTTTCAACCAGTTCCAGCAGTGCTTCATCCCGCCCGGTCAGGCGCATGTAGTTGATGGTTTGTTCATCCACCGGGAAGAAACCACAGGTAGCGCCGTATTCCGGCGCCATATTGGCAATGGTGGCACGGTCGGCCACGGGCATGTCTTTCAGGCCGTCCCCATAGAACTCCACAAACTTGCCCACCACGCCTTTCTTGCGCAGCATTTCCGTGACGGTCAGCACCAGGTCGGTCGCCGTGATGCCCTCCCTCAGCTTGCCGGTGATCTTGAAACCGATCACCTCCGGAATCAGCATGGAGACCGGCTGGCCGAGCATGGCGGCTTCCGCTTCGATACCGCCCACGCCCCAGCCGAGTATGCCCAGACCGTTGATCATGGTGGTGTGGGAATCGGTGCCCACCAGCGTGTCCGGGTAGGCGATGGTTTTACCGTCCACCTCCTTCTGCCACACCGTTTTGCCCAGATATTCCAGATTCACCTGATGGCAGATGCCGGTGCCCGGTGGCACCACCCGGAAGTTGTCAAAGGCCTGCTGGCCCCAACGCAGGAACTCGTAACGCTCCTGGTTGCGTTCCATCTCAATGGCGACGTTTTCCTTGAAGGCCGACGGGGTACCATACTTGTCCACCATCACCGAGTGGTCGATCACCAGATCCACCGGCGATAAAGGGTTGATCAGGGCGGGGTCTTTACCAGCGTTCTTCACGGCCTCGCGCATGGCCGCCAGGTCCACGACCCCGGGTACCCCGGTAAAGTCCTGCATCAACACCCGGGCCGGACGGAACTGGATTTCGGTATCCGAGCCGCGGTCTTTCAACCATTGCACCATGGCATCAATGTGGGAGCGGTCGACCGTCGTGTCATCTTCGTTGCGCAGCAGGTTCTCCATCAACACTTTCAACGAGAACGGCAGGCGGTTGAGGTCGCCCAGGGTGTCCGCTGCCTTGGGCAAACTGTAGTAGTGGTAGGTCTGGCCACCCGCGTTCAGGGTGGAGAGGGTATTCAGGCTGTCTTTACTCAGGGATGAACTCGACATGCGATGCCTCCTCTTCGGAAATCTCCTTTAACTATTGCATCGAATGGCGAGAGTTCAACTGCAGTCCCGTGAATGTTCCGCATTACCCCGGTGAATACTGTCAGTATCATCCGTGACCTGGCGTATACAAGTTACACAAAAAGACGATACTTAAGCCAATCCCGTACTGATACCGTACATACCTCAAATCTCTTCATCTTTTACAGGAATCTCGCTTGCTGGCGCTTGATCACTTCTTTGTTCTGAATCCAGAGACCGACAAGCTGGTGTCAGGCCAATACGACTATGGCCTGGTGGTGTTGTCGTTGCTGATTGCTATAGGCGCCTCCTACCTGGGACTAACCCTGGCTGCCGCTGCGCGCCGCAGCAACACCCTTTACATGCAGCGCCTGCACCTGTTCAGCGGTTCTGCCTCTCTGGGCTTTGGCATCTGGTCCATGCATTTTATCGGCATGCTGGCCATTGAAATGCCCACCCATGTGCACTATCACCCCTGGATTACCGCGTTTTCCGCCGCTCCGAGCCTGTTTGCCTCCTGGGTAGCGCTCAGCCTCCTGGCCCGGCACGACCTGACCGGGCAGCGACTGATCGGTGGTGGCGTGGTGGTCGGGGCCGGCATCGGTGCCATGCACTATCTGGGCATGGCCGCTATGGAGATCGGGCCGGCACTTCGCTACGACCCAACGATATTCGCACTGTCGATTGTGTTGGCGGTGATGCTAGGCACCCTGGCGCTGTGGATCAGCTTCGGACTGCGCCACAGAACGCGCCTGCGCGGGTACAAGCGCCGTTTACTCGCCGGTACCGTGATGGGGCTGGCCATCGCCGGCATGCATTACACTGCGATGGAAGCCGCCCGGTTTATCGGCCAGCCCGCCCCGGATTTTCTGCCCGGGAGCAACAGCCACACCATTCTGGCACTGACCATTGCATTCGTAACGGTAACGCTCAGCCTGCTCGCCTCCGGGGTCAACGCGGTAGCCCGTTATCGCGCCCTGATGAGACGCAGTCAGGAAACCGCCAGCGAACTGCGCACCATTGTCGATGCCGCCGTAGATGGCATTATTAAAATTTCCGATCGGGGCATTGTGCTCTCCTTTAACGAATCCGCTGAACGCATCTTCGGTTACCGCGCTGATGAAGTCGTGGGCAAGAATATCAACATGCTGATGCCCAACCCTCATCGGGACGCCCACGACGGCTATCTGAAAAACTACCTGCGTACCGGGAAACGCAAAATCATCGGTTCCGGCCGGGAAGTCTGGGCTTTGCATAAAGACGGCCACCAGATTCCGGTTCGGCTAGGCATTGGGGAATCCCGGCTGGGTGGCATCAGCACTTTCGTAGGCTTCATCACTGACATTTCCGAACGCCATCGAATGGAAACCGATCTGCGCCGGGCGAAAGAGGAAGCTGAGCAGGCTGCCGCTGCCAAAAGTGCGTTTCTGGCCAACATGAGCCATGAAATCCGCACCCCGATGAACGCCATTATCGGCTTCACAGACCTGGTACTGGACACACCGCTGGATGAAACCCAGGCACGGCATCTTGGCGTGGTGAAAACCTCGGCCCGGTCTCTGCTTAACCTGCTCAACGATATACTGGACACCGCCAAACTGGACGGTGGTCATACCGAACTCGAACTGCACGATTTTAACCTGCGCCGCCTCTGTGACCAGGTGATTGCCACGCAATCCCTGAATGCCGCGCGCAAAGGGCTGTATCTGACACTGGATTACCAGGCCGGAGAATACTACCAGGGCGATCCCTTGCGCATTCAGCAAGTGGTGCTGAATCTGTTAAGCAATGCCGTAAAATTCACCCAGACAGGCGGCGTCACCCTGAAGGTGCAGGAACCGGCTGCGCACAAGGTCGTTATCCGGGTTGAGGATACCGGCATTGGCATTTCTGCCGATCGCATCGACAGGATTTTCGAACCGTTTACCCAGGCCGATTCCAGCATGACCCGTCGCTTTGGTGGCACTGGCCTGGGCACGACCATTGCCCGACAACTGGTAGAACTGATGGGTGGCGCCATCAGCGTGACCAGCAGCCCGGGCGAGGGCTCGGTTTTCCAGGTAGAACTGCCCCTGCCTAGCGGCCTGGCCGTGGACGAGGATACGCTGGCAGACCAGGAAATCGCTCTTCCCCCTTTGCGCATTCTGGTGGCTGATGATGTGCCACAAAACCTCGAACTGCTGAGAACCCTGTTGAGTCACCGCAAACATGACGTCACCACGGTCGGAAACGGCCAGGAAGCGGTCGACCTCTACCGTAACCAGGCCTTCGATCTGATTCTGATGGATGTGCAAATGCCCGGAATAAACGGCCACGAAGCCACCCGGGCGATACGTCGACATGAAGCAGCCGCCCAGCGACGATACACGCCCGTAATTGCTCTTACCGCCAGCGTGCTGGAAGACGATCGGAGGCAGGCTTCGGAGGCAGGGATGGACGGCTTCGCCATCAAACCACTCAATCTGCCGGAACTCACTGCCGAGATGGCCAGAGTCCTGGGCATAGAGGCTTCGGCACCGAGCAATGCAGGTCATGATGTCGACGACAGTACGATAGATACCGTCACGCTCAGGCAGCTCTGGCCGGACGCCCAAAAACACCTACGGGCGGCAGGACGTCTGTTGCAAGCGCCAGAGAATCAACCCGAAGCAATCCGGCTCTGCCCCGATAACCCGACAGCCGAAGCCCACCGGGTTCGCGGCATTGCCGGCAATCTGGGTTTCCGGCGTTTAGCGGCAACGCTGGCAAACCTGGAGACCCGGCTGAAATCGGAAAAACCGGTGCCGGAGGCCCTGTGGCAGGAGCTCCAGAACGATTTTGATCGGGCACGCCAGTGGCTGACCGAACAAGCAGCGGACTCTGAAACGCGCCCCGCAAGCTGGACTGAACCGGATGCCATAGACCCGAAAACGCTGGCACAAGTGATCGAACGCCTGAGCCAGGGCGAGATTCCGGAGCGTGCTATCAAACAACTGAAGCCAGGACTGCCCAGGGAGATCGCCGATGCGATGAACGAGGCTCTCGATGACTTCGAACCGGAAAAAGCTGCCGAACTTCTGATGACCTTTCGCAACACCCTGGAGGCCTCGCAATGCTGACCGACACCAAGACCCTGTTGCTGGTGGACGACGAGCCAGCCAACCTTCAGGTGCTGCGCAACGTTCTTTCCGACCAATACCGGTTACTGTTCGCCAAAGATGGCAATCGGGCCCTGGAGCTGGCACGCAGCGAGCAACCGGATCTTGTTCTGCTGGATGTAATGATGCCTGGCCTGTCCGGTTACGAGGTGTGCAACGCACTGAAAGCCGGCCAGGACACCCGCGCTATTCCGGTCATCTTTGTCACTGCATTGTCCGATGCCGATGATGAGGCCCGGGGCTTTGAGCTGGGTGCTGTGGACTACCTCACCAAACCGGTGAATGCAGCGATTGTAAAGGCCAGAGTCAAAAATCATCTGTCCCTGGTGCGTATGGACGAGCTGATAGAGACCCGGCTGGCCGTCGTTCAGCGGCTGGGGCGAGCGGCAGAATACAAGGACAACGAAACCGGCCTGCACGTTATCCGCATGAGCCATTTCTCACGGCTGATTGCACTGGAGGCCGGGCTCGGCGAAGCCTGGTCTGACACCCTGCTCAATGCTGCCCCGATGCACGATATCGGCAAAATCGGCATTCCGGACGCCATTCTCCAGAAACCTGGCAAGCTGGAGCCGGATGAGTGGGTCATCATGCAACGCCACGCGGAAATCGGGGCGGAGATCATCGGTGAAGACGGCTCAGATCTGCTCAACATGGCGCGGGAAGTGGCCATGAATCACCACGAGAAATGGGACGGCAGCGGCTACCCGAAAGGCCTGAAAGGAACCGCCATTCCCATCTCTGCCCGGATCGTGGCCCTGGCCGATGTCTTCGACGCTCTCACCAGCGAGCGCCCTTACAAGAAAGCATGGCCGATAGAACAGGCAACGGATTTGATTCGCGAGCAAAGCGGCAAGCATTTCGACCCGGAACTGGTCGAAGCCTTCTTCCGCTGCCTCCCGGCCATACTTGACGTGCGCCAGCGTTGGCAGGAAGAGGCTGCCTAACAGCCCAGATCGCCACGCTTCAGAACTTCTTCAATCATGTCATCCAACAGGTCAATGACTTCGCCTGAGGAAGACTTGAGTGTGGCTACCAACTCCCGGGAGAGTTCAGAATAGCGATCAGAACTGATCCTCTTCTGATGAAATTCCTGGGCCGTTTTATAAAGCTCACGGCCTGCTTTATGCACTTGTGGGTGAACCACCTTAATCAGCCGGTCAGCACTGCGGAGCTGGTGCATGGGCTGAGCCTTGTCGCTGGCCAGGAAATGGCCCAGCCGGCACTGAGTGTGATCCTTCACTTCCGCCTCAGTGATCGAGTTTTCATTGAATACGGCAAAGCGGATGAGCTTGTCCACCCAGACCACATGATCACGCTTGGCACTGGCCAGCACGAGACAGGGAGTGGTTAACCGGATCTGGCTGAAGATGCGGTCGGTGTCGTCCCGAAGTGGGCGAATCGCCTGCATCAAATCCCGGAAAATACTGGCCAGAGCATCGGAATCTTCAGAGTTGGAACTGACCTGACGCGCCATATCCGCGGCCACCTGACTCTGCTCCTCGGCCGCAGCGGCAATGGAGGTTGCCTGGTCGTAGTTGATGTTCGAGGACTCCCGGGACTGATGTATCACCTCCGCCACCCGCTCCCGGCTTTCCCCCGAGGCCTGCACAGCACGTACGGAATTTCCCAACCGGGACTGGACCGATTCAGAGCCGGAGATGATCTGCGAGACAATCCCGTTGATTTCCTGCGCCGCCCCCGCACTTCGGGCAGCTAATTGCCGCACCTCGTCCGCAACCACCGCAAAGCCCCTGCCCGCCTCACCGGCACGGGCGGCCTCAATCGCCGCATTAAGGGCGAGCAGGTTTGTCTGGTCGGATATTTCATTCACGGTGTTGGTAAGCGATTCAATACTCCGGGTTTGCTCCGCCAGCGAACGCATTTCCTCGTTGGCCTGGGTCAGGGCGATATCCACCTCGGCCAGACGCGCCTCCATATCCTCCAGCGCGGAAATGGATTCCCTGGTGTACTCATTTACCCGGGAGGCTTGCTCCAGTACATCCTGGCCCAGGCCACCCACTTCCGACGCACTGGCCGACATTTCCTCAATGGCGGCGGACAACGTCTGAATATTGGCGACAAGGTTATGAATGCGGTCGTCAAACTCCAGAGCGCCCTGGCCCAGATCAGAAATATGGCGGGAGACATCCACAGCGCCATTAGCCACCGACAATTCCTCTGAACGCACTGACGACAAATACTCTGCCAGTGGCACCAGCCAGTCAGGACAACGTGTGGGCACCCCGTTATCCAGTAAAGATTGAATCTGTTGTTTTGCTCGTTTTTCAGACAGGAACATAGCTCTTACTCACGCAGATCCGGCAGTCGGAATTATTGGACTTGTTTGAATTTGATAACTGTCAATATTAACGGCATATGCGCCAGATCCTGCAGAACCCAGATCAATTTTTCTGACGGGTTTTCAGGGCAACCGGTAGCGGCTGATCAACTCGTCCACCCGGACCACGCTGTTCTCCAGCTCACCCGCCATGTTCTGCACACTGTCGGCCTCTTTGGCCACCTCAGCGTTACGGGTCGCAACCGCATGAATGTTCTCGTTGATCTGCAACGACGTGGCTGCCTGTTGCTCGCAGGCCGCCGCGATCTGGTTGTTCATACTGCTGACCGAATCAATGGCCTGTTCAATGCGGTTAATAGCCTCCGCGGCTTGCTGAATCGCCCGGTTGGATTCTGTGGAGCGCGTCTGCCCCATTTCCATGGCGGCAGTGGTGGCCTCGGACAGGTTCTTCAACTCATCCACTGTGGCACGAATTTCCTCGGTGAATTCCTGAGTGCGGCGCGACAGAGATCGAACCTCATCGGCGACCACAGCAAATCCGCGGCCATGCTCTCCTGCCCGGGCTGCCTCGATAGCCGCATTCAGCGCCAGCAGATTAGTCTGGTCGGAGATATCGTGAATCGAACCGGTAACCCGCGCGATGGATTCCACCTTGCCTGCCAACTGTTCCACCATTCGGGCACTGTCTTCCAGTGCCTTGTTGGTTGCATCCGTCATGGTTCGGGCACTAGTCATGGCCTGGCTGCCTGCGGAAGCGGAATCCGCCGCATCGCTGGCGGCTTCCGACGCCAGTTGAGCATTGTGCGCCACTTCCTGCACGCTGGCCGACATCTCGTTGGTGGCGGTGGCTACCTGATCAGCCTGCTGTTGCTGCTCATCTACAAATCGACGAGTGCTCTCGCTCGCCCGCAACAGCTGTTCGGAATTCCGACGCAGCTCCAGCGAGAACTCTCGCATTTGCCGGATCAGCTCGCAGGACTTTTCCATCATGTCGTTGAAGGATTTGGCACTGGCGTTACCGTCTGTGGCGGGCAGGCGGCCGGACAGATCATGTTCCCGGTCAAAGTCGCGGACAATGGCCATCATGCGAAATGCCTGATGTCTCTCCTGTTTCATCTGCACCGCAAAGAACACCAGAATGCCGGCCTCAAACACCACAAAGGCGGCGTGAAGGAAGGCGATACCCCAGCTACAGCCATAGTTGAAAATCATCAATGGCATTCCGCCCACCTCAGCTTCTGAAAGCTGCAAAGCGGTCAATAACAGATGGTGGGCGGCAATGGTGACGGCCGCAGCAACAACCGGCACCCAGTCCCGGTAAATGATCACCAGAGCCAGGGCCGAGAAGATGTGGAAATGCATTTCGATACGGCCCATCTGGGCCTGAATCATAATGGCCGAATACAGCATCAGGCAGGCCGCGAACAGAACCGAACTCGCCCGGGTGCCCCGCAGCAGGTAGTAGCCCGCCAGTGCCACCACACCCACCAACACCGAAGCCGCCAGTGCAAAACCATGGGTACCATAACCCCAGGGCACCCACAGCCCCACCACAGGCACATGGGCCAACAGAATAAAGAGCATCTGGCGGTCGGTTACCAGCGCCTGTTCTTTCGCCAGATCGTCAATCGCAATGCTGTTTGCCACGGCTGAAACCCTCAAAATTGCGACAGAAGCCGCTGAATGTCTTGCTCAACCCGGGCCAGATCCAGCGCCGGGGAGCTGTAAAGCAAATGGCGCCGATTATCTGCGGTGACGGCGTAAATCCGTGCACTGTGGTCGAAATCGTACTGATCACCGTTACCCACTTTCGCGGCATATTCGGCAAACCCCATCGCCAGTTCTTGCGCAGCGGCCTGAGATACGGGCCGGACGGCCTGAAAACCCTCGCCCATACTGGCCATAATCCGGTCAAGCTCCTGCTGGCTGTCTCGTTCGGGATCCAGTGTTACAAATACGAAGCGCACCGGTTCGTCGGCCATTCGGTCGTGAAGCTCCTTCAAGTTGACCAGTTGCAGCGGACAGACCGTGCCGCAATGCTGGTAGCCGAAAAACACCAGCCGAATCTCCTCGCTGCCACGCTGATACCCGGGTAACGGAGGTACTTCAATATTAGTTTTGAAGCCGTAGTAATCGCCATCACGGGTGATATGGCCCAGCAACGGTAAAGACACCAACAGACCGATCACCAACAAGATGACACCGGTAATCGCAGAACGTGTTCGCATTGAGTCATCTCCTGAGCAACGGTAAACAGGTTATCGGCTGAAGGAACCATGGGCTTATAAGGTTATTCCGAGATATTCCTTACAGGGTGATGATACGTAGCGAAGGCTCAGGGGTTCACATACATACCCGGCAGATGCGTAGATATAACCATCGTCACGACAACAAGGCGGACCGAGACCCAACTGTGAACACAGCGGGTGCGGCAACTGTCGAGTTCTGTCATGATTGGCGGCTGATTTCTGACGGATCAGGAACTGTCTCACGTGAAGCACGATTGTCATTACCATCCGGGCGACCCTGCCAAGTGGCATTGTGGCGAATGCCAGATGCACTACTGCAGCCGTTGTATGCCGGATGCCGATACCCGCCAGCGTCGGGGGCTTTGTCCCCGCTGCAGTAAAGCCATGCGTTATCTGGGCGCAGCCACCGAAGTGGTGCCCTTCTGGCAGCGGGTCGGGGCCTTTTTCCGTTACCCCTTCCACACCGATCCGCTGATTGTCATCGCCATCTGCACGTTGGTTCCTGTAGTGGCGCCAGCCAATATTATTGGCCTGATCATCTGGCTGGTGCTGGCGCTGGCGCTGTTCAAGTACACCTATGCGGTGATCAATCACACCGCTGAAGGCCATCTGAAACCGCCAGCAGTGTCGGTGGCGTTTACCGGCAGCGGTTTTGACATTGTGGTGCTGCAACTGCTGGTGTTTGTGCTTATGGGCGGCCTGGTAGGCGCCGCCGCCATGCTGGGCGGGCCGATACTGATGATGCTTGCGGTGGCGTTTGTAGTGCTGGCACTGCCGGCCAGCATCATGGTACTGGCCATGGAGCGCTCGGTCGGCGCAGCTGTAAACCCC
This sequence comes from Marinobacter sp. RI1, assembly GCF_041155085.1. Taxonomy (NCBI): domain Bacteria; kingdom Pseudomonadati; phylum Pseudomonadota; class Gammaproteobacteria; order Pseudomonadales; family Marinobacteraceae; genus Marinobacter; species Marinobacter sp. RI1. The sequence goes on along the minus strand of NZ_AP031605.1, from coordinate 828,194 downwards.
ATGAACCTGGCGGTGCTGATCTCGCGCATCGGCACGCCCTACTTCCTGCTTTACGGGTACCTGATTCTGCTCACCCTGGCCTCCGGCGCGGCGCAGGACTTTGCCGTGAATCATTTCCCCATGTGGGTGGCCCAACCGCTGGCCGGTTTCCTGAACAGTACCTTTACCCTGATCCTGTTTCACATGCTGGGTTATCTGCTATTCCAGTATCAGGAAGAACTCGGCTTTGCCTCAGACCTTCAGGACGAGATCTCGGAAACCGACCAACACCAGCGGGATCGCAGCAGCCGGTTTGATGCCGATCTGGATATGAACCTGAAGGATGGCAACTACGACCGTGTGCAGAGCATGCTCAAGGAAGCCCTCAAACGGGACCGGACCAACCCTGCCCGCATCGGCCAGCTTTACCAGCTGCTGACCGCCCGCAATGATGCCGAAGAGCTGTACCGCTACCACCCCAGGATTATGGCCTGGCTGGCCCAACGGCATGATGGAGACGGGCTGAATCAACTGTTACAGACGCTGCAGATGGTGGAGCCGAAGTTCCAGCTGGACGACCCGGAACTGGCGGTGCAGTGTGCCGGCACCCTGTACCATCGGGGCCACCACAAAGCGGCCATCCGTTTACTGCAGGATTTCCACAAACGCTTCCCGGACAGCGAGCAGCTGGCACCCGCCTATCTGATTGTGGCCCAGGCCCTGGCCAATGGCCTGCAGCAATGGGAAAAAGCCAGTGCTTTCCTGTCGTTCATCAAGAAGCGCTGCGTGAACCATCCGGCCCACGAGCATATTGATGTCTGGCTGGAACAGGCGGCGAACCAACAACCGTTGAAAGGGCCAAAAGCGAGCTTTCAGGTTTCAGACTGAGGGCGTGCCTGCCACGCCTCAGCCGTGAACCTGCAACAGCTGCCGGTAATGGCGCGCTTTCGGCTCCATCTGCAGTTTCTCGAACTCCGCCACCAGTAGCCGGCAGGCTTCATTCACCATGTCCGGTTCGGCCTTGGCTCGCATGCGTTCAAACGCCTTCTCTGCGGCTTTGAAATCATGGCGTTTCAGGCTGGCGAACAGCACACGATTGTGCGCCTCCGGTGCCAACGGATGATAGGCCTCGCCCTTGCTCAGATACTCCTGCCAGACATCCACCATCTGTTCCGGCTGCCGCCGGGCGATGGCATCGGCCATCATTTCTTCGGCACGCATCCGGTAGCTGTCCAGGTCCGGCCTTAATTTAGCCAGTTGATACAGGTGCTCGAGCAGCACGGGCCGTTCCGGATAACGCTCCCGCAACGCCTCGAACTGGCGCCGGGCCAGATCGAACTCCATGCGGCCAAGGCTGGCCATGGCCTGGCCATAGGCCTTGGTGAACTGTTCGTCCTGTTCTTCCTGCTCCGGTTCGAAGAACTCTTCTTTCACCTGCAGCCAGCTCTGGCCCAGCAGCCAAACCAACCCTGCACCGGCCGCCAGGCCACCGGCATGGGCCATATAGGCAATACCGGTGGCACCGGCAAACCAGTAGTCATAGATTTCCTTGCCCAGCCAGACCGGCAGCATGGCGATGGCCGGTGCCCGGAAATAATTGAAGTAAACGCCCAGGAAGTAGAAGAAGCGAATGCGCTGCAGCCCGTAAATAGCCACATACATGCCCATCAACCCGGAAATGGAGCCGGACGCGCCCACCAGAGGTACCTGACTACCCATGGAAAAGGCGGTGAATACCAGGCCGGACAAAGCACCGCACACCAGATAAGCCACCAGAAAGCGCCCCGGGCCCAGCGCTTTTTCCACGGTAAAACCCAGCAGGAACAGGAACAGCAGGTTACCAATAATGTGGCCCCAGCCGCCGTGCAGGAACTGGTAGGTAATGAGCGTGTACAACGAGAGCTCTGCCGGCACCAGTCCCAACTGATAGGCACTCATCCGGCTGATCCACTGTTGCTCGATCGCCAAGCGCTGCTCCAGCCAAAGGTTGCGCTGGGCAGGGGCCCAGATCAGATCCCGGTTCTGCTGCAGATACTGGTAAAACTCACGATCCAGCAGCAGCGTCACCGCCTGCCAGAGTGCCTCCTCATTTTCCTGAAGCTGCTGGAATTCCTGCAACTCCAGAACCCGCTGCTGGCTGCCTTCGAACTGGATTTCCCGCTGCAGGTAATCCTCGTAGGCGGGGGCCTCCAGGGCCAGCAGATCGCTCTCCAGATAGTCTTCCAGTGCGGCTTCGAACTTGCGGTCGTCTCCGCCCTGGTAGAACAGAAAGACCAGCAGGCAGGCCATGATCAGGCCCAGGGTTACCCAGGGTGGGCGTTTCCAGTTTACGGCATTCTCGGCAGGAATAATCAGCATGGGCGGTCACAATTCATCATAATCTGTCCCTGAAAAGCTGCTTTTTACCACAGCGGGGCCTTCTTTTCCCGGTGTAATCACACAGTCACACAAATGCCATTCAATCGGTAGCTATAGAACCCGGGCGGCTATCGACCATTCGCCAATTGCCGTTATGGCCTCTGACATCAATAGTGAAGGGGACATAACAAAAAACGCCGGGCACTCGACTCGAGGAAGCAGCAAATGACCGTACTTGTTCTGGACAACCCCGATATGCTGGCCAAGGCCGCCCTGGCCTTCGCGGGCGCCAACGGGCAACTGTCGGCCGACGCCGACCGCCCCCACCGTACCCGATTCCACTACGGTTTCAACAAACACACGCTGGATGCCCCGGATATCGATATCCTCAAGCGGCACGCGGCCTATATCAAAGGGCACCCCGGCATGCAGGTTCGCATTCACGGCCATGCCGACAACTTTGGCTCTGCCGAATACAACCGGTTTCTGGCCCGGCTCAGAGCCAACGCTGTGGCCCGGCTACTGATTCAGGAAGGCGTGTCTCAATCGTCCATCCTGCTTGCCACCTGGGGCTCGGATCGCCCGCTGACCCGGCCGGAGGACCACGCCGCCAACCGGCGTGTGGAACTGGAATACCTGAGCCTGGACGTCGCCCGGGCGCTGTAATCGACAGAAACACAAACGGGGCCCCAAGGCCCCGTTCTTCAATGGCTGGACACTGTTTCAGCCATATACCTGCCAGACGTTCCAGAACAGCAACAGTGCCGCAACCAGAATCGCCAGCCAGGTTAGCAGGATACCAATCATGCGTGCCCAATGAGGCCCGCCCTTGCCGTTGATCATTCCCCAGGCATGGAGAATGCGGCCGACCACCAACGCCATCCCGGTCCAGTAGATCAGCGAACCGGAAACGCCATTGAGCTCGGCAATGGCGAGCATGATCAAACCCAGCGGTGCGTATTCCACAAGATTGGCGTGGGCCCGCACGGCAGCTTCGAACTCCGGATCCTCATTGACGCCCAGACCCTTGCGGTATTTCAGCCGGTACTTGACCACCTGAGCCGACAGCACCAGCAACAGCAGGCCAGTGACAGCCGCAAAAACAGCAGTGACAGGTACGATCATGTCAGCCCTTCTTGATCTTGTTGACGATGGCCAGCAGCAGCACGGCCCCGACTGTTGCGGTAACCAGGCGACCAATGGCACCGTGGGCCGACAACTGCAACAGGCCAAACAGGAAGCCGCCAATAAACGAGCCGACAATCCCGATACCAATGTTGGCCAACACGCCAAAGCCCTTGCCCTTCATGATCAGTCCGGCCAGCCAGCCGGCCAGACCACCAATGATCAGAAACCAGATCAGGTTCATTATGTCACTCCCCAGATGTCCAGAATCAGCGTCAGTTTCGTCCGAAAGACTGCCCTGTTTTCACTGGCTGTTCAAGCAGTTCCGTGGGTAAGTGCGAGGTCAGCAATGGCCTCTTCCATCTGTTGGCGACAACGGTGCATCAATTCGGGAATGTCCTCGCTGGTCATGCCCTGTGTTTCGACTGGCGGGAGAATCCGCAAAGGCACAGGCTCCCGTCGTCCGGTCCAGCCTCTGGATTTGCCATGGTATTCGCCCGCACACACCATGGTGATGGGTGCGCCAGCGGCAACGGCCATGTGAAATGCCCCTTTCTTGAAGCTACCCAGGCCACGGCCACGGCTGCGGGTTCCCTCCGGAAACACCCAGATGCTCTTGCGTTCCCGGTTAATGGCGTCGCTGGTGGCCTGCATGGTGGCCACAGCTTTCGCCGCACGGCCGCGATTCAGGATGATGTTGCCTCCCAGCCAGAATACCTGCCCGAAGAATGGCACCCAAACCAGTGAAGATTTACCAACCGCCACCCCACGCGGCGGTAGCAAATCACCCATTACAAACAGATCATCGTTCTGCTGATGATTGGCGATAATCACGGTCGGCCGATCCTTGGGCATGTTTTCAGCGCCGTAGAGGGGGCGCTTCATTCCCAGAATACATCGGCCGACTCTTGCCACGACCCAGCCCAGGATACGGTTGTTGTCAGGATTGAAAGGCCGTAAGAGGTAGAGCAACATCATAACCAGGCATACGACAGGAACACTGAGCCAGGCCAGGATTTTTCGAACTTGTGACATTCTGTTTGATCCGATCCACTGCATTTTGGCGCACAAGTGTACGCCAACATCACAGAGCGGCGACAGTATCAATTTGTTCCATACCGTAAGCCGGCTTTGCCTCCACCACATAACGCAACGTGCCGGAAGCGTCCAGGCTGTCAAACGGGTAACAGGTGATCAATACCAGGGTATCCCGGGCCAGAGACCGTGTATCCAGGGACTCCCGGGAACTGTCCACCACCCGGGTGGCAGTCACCTGATAACGTCGCCACTGCCGGTCCATGCCCTGCAGCCTGACCGCATCGCCCGGTTCCAGATGCTGCAGATGGCGAAAGTGAGTGTCACGGTGGCCCGCGAGCACCACCGGCGCACCGGGGCCTTCACTACCGGGCACCCGCCCCGGACCAAACGCAAGGCTTTCACCATGAACGCCCTCCAGCACGATCATGGACACGCCTTGTTCCGGTATATCCAGCTTCGCCACTGGCCAGGTATCGGCCCAGGGCCAGGGCCTCGCCTCGCTCTGTCGGGCCTGGCTCTCGGCCCAGGCCAACTCCAGCATTTCCTGGGCCACCAGTGCCTTGAACGGAATCCACAAACCAAAGACCAGCAGGGTGGCGGAACAACCCACCAACAATAGCAACGCACGGCTCATAGCGACTGCCTCCGGCTGAGCATGACAATGGCCAGCGAGAACATCAGCCCCACCAGCCCCAGGGCGGTCAGCAACGGACCGAAGGTGGCAGTTTGCGGGTAACGCAGCATTCCGGGCTGGCTGCCGGCCGGCAGCAAGGTGGGCACGGCCTCCTGATTGAGGGATTCCCCCTCTGGTCGGGATACACGCTCCTCAATGGCGACGAAGCTGGTGAACGGCGACATCACACCGTGGCTCAGTGATAACTCGACGATGGCCGCTTCATCGGGCTCAGTGCCCGCCAGGCGCGCGCTGTCCATCACTGCATCGATGCGCCCCCGGGCCCACTGTCGGTCCAGGCCCTTGCCCGGCGCAGCACTGGCAAGATCCAGGCTGGTGCGCCACGACCGGCCACCGGGTAAACGGCCAGAGACCGTGAGCTCCCCTTCAGCCGGTGCGCCACGAACCACCTGCACCAGAGGCTGACCATGAAACAGATCCCCCGGTTTGGCCGGGACCGGTTGTGCAACAGTACCGGGCCATTGCACCTCGACATCCGTCATCACCGGCGCTTCCATGGCGGCAAACAGCTTACCCAGGGCTTTATCCACTTCCGCTGCGCTGTGTACCGCGGTGTACTGGCCCCGGCCCCAGCGCGCGGCTTCCCGGAGAAAATGCATATTTGGTGCAGAACCGATGGCGACGGTAAACAGCCGGCGGTTTCCAAGCCCGGTGCGGATCTGATCGAACAGTGCCGATTCATTGCCGACGGCCCCGTCCGTCATGAACACCATCTGCTGCACATGGCCGGACGGCTCCGAGCTGTTCATTCCCATCGCCAGTGACAGCGCACCGGCCATTTCCGTGCCGCCATCGGCGTCCAGATCCTGCACATAACGACGCGCCCGTGCCAGATAGTGGCCATTGGCGGGCACCGGTTGCGGATAAAGGGCATGGGCCTGGCTGTTGAACTGGATAACATTGAACCGGTCACCGGGGCGCAGAGTATCGAGCCCGCGCAACAAAGCCGAACGAGCCTGCCGGATAGACTCCCCGGCCATGGAGCCAGAGGTATCAATAACAAACAGCAGCTCTCGGCGAAGAACCTGGCCGGTGGTCGCCGGCGGCATGACCATGGCCATCAGAAAATCCTCGCCTCGCCATTGCTGATGGAACAACGCCGCCGTCGGCGCCTGGCTGCCGGCGGGCCGCCAGCGCACGATCACATCCCGGTCCATCAATACCGGCCCCTGTTCCGGCGCCACTTTTGCGCGGCTACCCTGCAGCTCTACCTGCAAGGGATGGCTGGGGCTGGTCACCTCATCTACTGGTAACCCGGCTTCGATCTCCAGGGCAATGGTCGCGCGGTGACTGCCGGCGTTTACATCGTCAGGAAGCACCGTAAACGGACTGATTTCATCGGCGTCGGCAACTTGCGTGGTGGGTAATGACCAGCCGGATTGCCATGCACTGGCGGGCGCAGAAACAGGTGCGCCAGGCATGTATCGGGGTGTAAGCGTGGTAGGCAAACGCAACTCGAATTCGCCATGACGATAGTTTACCGGCTGCTGATATTGCACTTCCACGGTCACTTCCTCGCCCGGTGCGATGTTGGCAATCCGGCTGGTGAACAGGTTAGGCCGGTTCTGCTCCACGGTCGCCGCTTTCTGGCCAGCCTGCTTTGCCTTTTCATAGTTCTGGCGAGCCTGGGCCCGAGGTTGTAGCTGGCCCACAATCCGCCGCTCGCCAACGGTCATGGTGAGGCCATAGACACTGGCCTGCTCCGGTAACGGAAATACAAACAGGCCTTCCTGCCAGACATCGCTGGTGTTGCGAAAGGTACGGGTCAGGTGCGTCTGCGCCAGCAACCCGGTCACCTGCACGTCAAACCGGCTGTCCAGTACCAGGGCCGGTTCCTGCCATGCACTTTTGCGATCAACCAGATACAGCTGCCCGGGCTGCTCGGATTCCATGGCGCGGGCCTCGGCATACAACGGATGCACAAACAACATCAACACCATGGCCAGCCAGAGGCTGATGCCCTCGGCGCAGCGGATCATCTTTCGTCTGGCCCGGGTCGACAGCGACGGCTTTAAGGACGGTTGGTGACATTCGGGCCGAACGACCGGGTTGGCAAGCAGCGATAGCAGCATCATTGGATTTTCCTTGTCTTGATGGTAATGCCACTATTTCAGCTCGGCCACGGGGCAACCCGATGGCAGAATCCGGCAGGCTGACGATGAAAAATGATGAATTATGGCAATGGCTTCGACATCGCTTGTATGCCATGGTCAGCGTGATTTAATGGCACTGCGATTTCGTCAACAAGGCAGATTGAACCGACCATGAAGAAGCACATCGTCCTGATTGAGGATGAAGCCGGCATTCGCGACAACTATCGCTCGGCCTTCGAACGCCGGGGCTACCGGGTATCCACCTACGGCGACCGGCCGGCGGCCTGGCAGGTGCTGCGCCAGAGCCTGCCCGATCTGGCCATTATCGATGTCGGGCTGGGCGAGGAAGCCGAGGGGGGCTTTACCCTGTGCCAGGATCTGCGCAGCCTGTCTGCCACCTTGCCGATTATCTTCCTGACCGCACGCGACAGCGACATCGACTCCGTGCATGGCCTGAGGCTGGGTGCCGACGATTACGTCACTAAAGACATGAGCCTGGAGCATCTGTTGGCGCGCATCACCGCCCTGCTGCGACGCGCGGAAGCCTGGGCCGAAGCGCTGCAGAAACCCGATGACATCCTCACGCGGGGCAAGCTGACCCTGAATGTGGACCGGATGACGGTGGTCTGGCAGGGCCAGCCTGTGGACCTGACCGTGACCGAATTCTGGATGCTGCATGCCCTGGTTCAGCACCCGGGCCATGTGCGCAGCCGCGAACAACTGATGGAAGCTGCCAGCACCGTGCTCGATGACAATACCGTGACCTCCCACATCAAGCGCATCCGCCGCAAATTCAGCCAGCTCGATGACCAGTTCGACGGCATCCAGACCGCCTATGGCATGGGCTACCGCTGGAATGCCCGTGAGGTCTGAACCTTGAGCCTGAAACGGCAGTTGCTGCTGGCCAGTTTGCTGATGCTGCTGATTCCCTGGGCAGGGCTGCGCTTCGTGCTGGAACTGGACAATGCCCTGCGCCAACAGGCCTTGCAGCAGCTTCAGGCCCAGGGCACCCGCCTGGCAGACGTGGCCGGCGACCGGCTGCTGGACACCCCGATCACCGCGGACCAGACCGCCATCTACGCAGGCAGCACCGACCAAGCCATCACCATCGATGGCTATGGCCATGAGTGGCCCGGATTCGACGAGGGCGATCAGCCTGCCCCCTGGCAAACCGACGCCACAGCAGCATCCCCAATACGCTGGCAGGCCAGTCACGATGATCAGTTCCTGTATTTGCTGATCCAGCGGCTGGATCAGGGCCTGGCGCTCTATAATCCCGCCCGCCCGGACCAGGCCCATGAACGCTTTGAATTATGGCTCCAGGCACCGGCGCGAGAACTGGGCGCCCACAACCAGGGCCAACGCTGGTTTATCCGGGCCGTGGCCCCCGGTGACGTGCCGGTGTATCGGGCTGAGCCAGCACAAGCCAGAGATCACCGGCTACAGGCCAGTTGGCAGGACAAAGGCGCAAGCTGGGAACTTGAACTTAAACTCCCCTTGCCATCACCAGGCAGCCGGCTTGGCTTTCAGGCCACCAGGGAAGGTCAGCCAAACAACAACACGGGCACAACACTGGCGCCACCACCGCTGCTGGTGCAACAGGACAACCGTCTGGAGCACCTGCTGAAGAGTCAGATCAGCCCCGGACAGCAGGCCACAGTACTGGAACCGGGGTCCTGGATACTGGCCCACAGTCGGGTCGCTGCGCCAGCCCCAGCCTCGGTGTTTGATGACTTGTCCCCCGGGCAGATTCTGGAACAGATCAGCCTCAACGCACTGAGTGGGCTGATTCGCCTGTATCAGCCGGAACCGATGCACTTGCCGAAGGAAAACAATCGGCTGGAGATGACGCGGTTGCCCGACAACGGTCTGGTTCGGCACGACGATGGCTCGGTCTGGCTGGCCACGCGGCATGAGTTGTTCGGCGGCCGAATCCTGTTACTGGAGCAGTCCCTGGATCAGTTACTGACCCTGTCCGGTTCAACCCTGGGGAGCGTTCTGGCCCGGAGCCTGTTGATCATTCTGGCATTGATGCTGGTGCTTCTGGGTTATGCCAGCTGGCTCTCCTGGCGCATTACGCGGCTGCAGGCACTGGTTGAGGCCAGTGTCGATGACGATGGTCGCATTCTGGCCGCCATTCCCTCACCCCGAAGCCGGGACGAACTCGGGCAACTGCAGCAGCACTTTTCCCAGATGGTAGCCCGCCTGCAAAACTACAATCAGTATCTGGAGAGCTTTTCCAGACGCCTCTCCCACGAGCTGAAAACCCCGGTCGCGGTGGTGCGTTCTTCCCTTGAGAACCTGGCCCAGGGAGTCGCCGAGAACGAACGGCAGCAATACCTGGAGCGTGCAGCTACCGCCACCGAGCGCCTGCGACGTATCCTGCACAGCATGAGCGAAGCCGCCCGGCTGGAGCAGAGCTTTGAGGACACAGAAAAAGAGCCGTTCGATCTGGCCCGGGTGCTGGCCGAAGCCACCTCCGCGTACCAGCAGTTGGATACCGGGCATCGAATCGTTTATTCAGGCCCTACTTCTGATTGTGTGATGAACGGCTCGCCGGAAATGCTGGTGCAGATGCTCGACAAGCTGGTCGACAACGCCCGGGACTTCACACCGGAAGGCGGCGGCATTGATGTTTGCCTGCACACTCGCGATGGCCATTACCTGATCGAGGTGTTCAACGAAGGCTCCCGACTGCCCGACCATGACGGCGTCGATATTTTCGGTGCTTTCGTCTCGCAACGCAGCGGCGCTCACGACGGGCACCTTGGCCAGGGTTTGCTGATCGTGCGACTGATTGCCGACTACCATGGTGGCCGGGTAGAGGCCAGAAACCAGCACCAGAGTGGCATTGACGGGGTCTGTTTCCGGGTTATCATCCCCGCTACCGAGGCCAAAGCAAGGACATCACCGTGAGTGCCGACACCAACAGCCTGGATTTTCACCCGCTCCGGGCGGATCTGTATCAGGAACTGCATTCCCGACCGTTCCAGATCATTCCGCCCCATGCCCGGGTCACCCAGATTGCGGTGATCACCACACCGGAACAGCGAACCCGGCAGTTTGAACATCTCCAGAAACTGCACCGGCTGCTGGGCGAACCCTGGCCGGAGCAAGAGGTAAGCTGCTACGAACAGAGCTTCGGCAAGCTTCGCATCCGGCGTGAAGTGCACATGGAGTTTACCTCCTACACCTTCATCAATCTGGCCGATTCAGACGCGGATCCGTTTGCCGAAACCGGCCTGAGCCTGTTGCCCGACGGCTGGCTGTCGCAACTGGAGGGTACCGTGGTGGGCGCCTTTCACGTTGAGGTGCGCTCCTCTTCGGAGGACGCCCGCAGCGAGCTGGCCTTCATGCGTAAGCATTTTGAAGGCATGCGCCTGGTGGGCAGCAGCCCGCAGGAAGGCGCAGCTCGGGTACTGGGCTCATTCCAGTTGCACAGCGACAATTTCGGGCGGTTCATGGTACTGAACCACCATATGTCCAACAGCCAGCTCGGTCGTCTGATCCAGCGCCTGATGGAGATCGAGACCTATCGCCTGATGTCCCTTCTGGCCTTACCTGTGGCCCGGGAGATAACCCCTTCCCTGAACGACATGGACCAGCAGCTCGCCCGTATCACCCAGTCCCTGGCGGACAACGAGAGCCTGGATGAACAGCAGATTCTGGCCGAGCTGACCAACATAGCAGCCCGAATCGAAGCCTACCGTGCCCATACCACCTTCCGGTTCTCCGCAACCCGGGCCTATCACCGGCTGGTGCTGACCCGGTTGGAGGAACTGCGGGAAGATGAAGTCTCCGGCCACCTGACCATCACCGAATTCATGACCCGGCGACTGACTCCGGCGGTAAAAACCTGTGAAGCCGTCAACGAGCGCCTGGAAGATCTGTCACGCCGGGTCGACCGGGCCTCGGAAATGATGCGCACCCGGGTGGAACTGGCCATCCAGAGCCAGAACCAGCAACTGCTCAGCTCCATGGACCGGCGTTCCCGCATTCAGCTGATGATGCAGCATACCGTGGAAGGCTTTTCCGTGGTGGCCATTTCCTACTACCTGATTGGCCTTCTGAAACTGGGGCTGGACGCCCTGACGGGCACCGGCCTGACCATCAACGAACCGCTGGTGACAGGCCTGGCCATACCGGTGGTGATGGTGCTGGTGTTTATTGGCATCCGCACCATCCATCATCGCTTCATCCGTATGGCCCGCCGGCAGTAGCGGTTCAGCAGAACCGGGGGTCGCCGGCGAACTGGCGGTAGAACTGCTGGGCGGTGCGGCCATTGCGCACGCCCTTACCGGTGGCAAAGCGCACCGCCTCCAGGTGCAGAGCTTCACGGTCTTGCACCTGGGGAAACAGCAGATCCACCGCCTGCAGATAGACATCCTGCGAGAACGGGTAAAACGACAACTGAAGACCGAACCGATCCGCCAGCGACACCTGCTCCTCAATGGCTTCGGCCGGATGCAGTTCGCCATCCCGGACTTCGCTTTTCAGGTTGTCGCTCATGAATTCCGGCATCAGGTGGCGCCGATTCGAGGTGGCATAGACCCGCACATTCTCCGGCGGCAGCTCCAGCGAGCCTTCCAGCACACTTTTCAGTGCCTTGTACCCGGATTCCCCCACATCGAACGACAGGTCATCGCAATAGATCACAAACCGGAACGGCAGCTCGCAGATGTCGTCGACGATTTCCGGCAGGTTGACCAGGTCGTCCTTGTCCACCTCGATCATGCGCAGGCCCTGATCGCAGTAGCGGTTCAGCAAGGCCTTGATCAGCGAAGATTTGCCCGTCCCCCGCGATCCCCAGAGCAGGACGTTATTGGAGGGTTCACCCGCCAGAAATCGTTCGGTATTCCGTGCCAGCGCCTGCTTCTGGTGGTCAATGCCGGTCAGCGCCGGCCACTGCACCGGGTCCAGCCGGCGAATGGCCCGCAAGCCTGAACGGTGCCTCCGCCAGACGGCGGCGGGTGTGTGCTGCCAATCAAACGCCTGTTCTGCCATGGGCTGCGGTTCCTCGCTGAAGTTTTCACAAAGACTGTATGAATTCTGGCCAGTTATGACTGTCAGAGGTTACGATTTGCAACTACACTGTCGCGGTAAGCAACATGGAAGGTTCATTTTGACATTCCCCACGTTTTCAACGCTACAGCGCCCGGTCACAGTCGTATCCCGGCTGCCTTTCCTGGCCCTGATGCTGTTGCTGGTTGTTGCCGGACTCGCCCGGGCAGAGGCTCCTGCTGACAAGCCACCGGTGATTACCATCGGCGTGGTCGCCGATAACGAGCCATACACTTTTTTCGAAGGGCGCACTCCGACCGGTTTTTCCATCGACGTCCTGCGGGAAGTCGCACGTAACGCCAACCTGACCTTTGATTTCCGGGCCGGCAGCTGGCCAGACATTTACGCGGCATTCCTCCGGGGCGATCTGGACGCCATTGATGGTATTTCCTGGCGCCCGGAGCGGGCTGAAAAGATCCTGTTTACCGAACCCTACCATTTTCGCGAAGTCTACCTGATGCGGGACAGCGCCCGTTACCTGCCCCCAATCCAGAATCTGACGGACCTGGAAGGCCTTAGGATCGGCGTGGTGGAGAATATTTACTACCTGGATCGGCTGCAGGACGAAGACCTTACCATACAGACCTACGATACCTTGCCCAGCCTGGTGCGGGCTCTGGCCTTTGGCTGGGTGGATGTGGCCGTTGGCCCACGCCTGACCATGGAGTATCTGGCCAACCGGGCCGGCTTCCGCTTTCTGGAAATGGCCGGGCCAGCGCCCCTCGACCAGCTATCGCGGGAGGATTTCCGCCTTGGTGTCAGAATGGGCGACCAGGCCTTGCTGGACCGTTTACAGGCGGGCCTCGACGCCATTCCGGCCAGTCGCCTGAGTAATCTGCGCGAGCGCTGGCAGGAATTCGGTGGCGTTTCCACAGAACGATCCGCCAGGCTGCCCTTAAGTTCCGAACAACTGCAGTTCCTGGCCACCCTCGGGCCGGTTCGAGTGGGTTTCATGGACGATTATGCTCCGTTCAGCTTTACCGATGGCGGCCGAACCCTGGGACTGAGCGTGGACGTTATGGATCGTCTGGCCGACCTTACCGGCCTGCAGATCATTCCGGTACGCGGCCAGTGGGACGAGCTGATTCCAATGCTGCAGAACGGCGATATCGATATCATGGCAAACATGTCCTATCGCCCGGAACGGGAAGCCTTTGCCCGTTTCACCGAGCCCTATCACACTATCCCCAATGTCATATTTACCCGCAGTGACAGCCTGAACTACACCCGGCTGGAAGACCTGAGAAACTACCGCCTGGCCATCGGTGCCGGCATCTATTACGAAGAGGCCGTCAAAGAGATTCTGGGCACAAAAAATCTGCTCACCTTCAGCACCCAGGAGCCTATGTTCCACGCCTTGGCGAAGGGCGACGTGGATGTAGTGATCAATGCCCTGCATTCGGGCAATTACTGGATACATGAACTTGGCATCAGCGGCGTGCGTATTGCCGGCGAACTGGTACTTCCCGGTTTTACCGGAGAGGATCTGCGCTTCGGCATCCGACCGACCCTGTCGCCCCTGGCGGATATCCTGAACCAGGCTCTGGCGTCGATCTCACCCACCGAGCAGAGAACCATCGAAACCCGCTGGCTCGGCGCCACGGCCCGCCGGGCTGACCAGTCAGGTGGCCGAATTGAGTGGAATGAAACGGAAGCCGACTGGCTGCAACAGCATAATCGCAGAGTCCGTATTTGTGTCGATCCAGACTGGAGCCCGCTGGAAGCCGTCGAGAATGGCCAGCATGTTGGACTCTCAGCCCAGGTACTGGAGCTGTTCCGGGAACGGGGTGACCTCAATTTCGAGCTGGTGCCAACCGACAGCTGGCGGGAATCCATTGACGCCGCCCGCGACCGCCGCTGTGACATGTTCCCTATGGCTATGGAAACCCCGGAACGCACCAGCTACATGAACTTCACCACACCCTACCTTGAAGTGCCTAATGTCATCATGGGGCGTATTGAGGCACCGTTTATCGAACGGCTGAGTGACATGGGCGACAGGCCCGTTGGCGTGGTCGACGGCTACGCGTTTGCCGAGCTCCTCAAGCAACGTTACCCCTCGCTGCAGCTCGTTCCGGTTGGCTCCGAGCAAGAAGGGTTACGGCAGCTGCAAAACAGCAAACTGGCCGGCTACATCACCACGCTGGCGACCGCCAGTTATTACATGCAGTCACTCGGCCTGGCCGACCTGAAAGTGATCGGCCGGGTTCCTGCCGACTGGTCTCTGGCCATTGCTACTCGAAATGACGAGCCTATACTGCACAACATCATGCAGCGGCTGGTTTCCAGCCTCACTCGAGAGGAGAGGGAAAACCTGGAGAGTACCTGGCGTAATCTCCGGATTGAGGAACGGGTTGATTACACCCGTTTCTGGCAGATTCTGATTGCCGGCCTTGTGATAACGGCTCTGCTGGTGTACTGGAATCGCAAGCTCGGCCGGCTGAACCGGGAGCTGGCCGACGCCAACGAAGCATTGTCACGACTGAGCGTAACCGACAACCTCACCCAACTGGGTAATCGCAGCTATTTCGACCGCGAGTTCCCGCACAGCTTCCAGTGGTGCCAGCGCCACAAAACCGGATTCGCGGTGGCCATGGTGGATGCCGACCACTTCAAAAAAATCAACGACACCTGGGGCCATGAAGCCGGAGACCAGTGCCTTCAGGCTCTGGCCGATGTCATGCGGGAGCACTTCCGCCGGGAAACCGACCGGTTGTCGCGTTTTGGCGGTGAGGAATTCATAATTTTCACCAGTTACGAAGACGCATCCGATATCATGGAGCGACTGGAACGTTTCCGGGCAGCGGTTGCCAACCGGCAGTGCGATACCTGTCAGGGCAGCGCGATCGAGCTGACGGTCAGTATTGGCCTCGCCTATGGCGTGCCCAAGCCGACCGGCTCTCCGGCAGAGTATCTGAGGCTGGCCGACCAGGCGCTCTACGCCGCCAAGGGCAATGGTCGAAACCGCCTGGAAGCAAGACAGACCGGACGCAAGACATAAGGAACAGGAGCAGAACATGGCACGTATCTATAACGACAATTCCCTTTCCATCGGCAACACACCGCTGGTGAAGCTGAACCGGGTAAACGATGGCGCAACGATCTGGGCCAAGATCGAAGGCCGGAACCCGGCCTACTCGGTCAAATGCCGGATTGGTTCCGCCATGATCTGGGATGCCGAAAAACGCGGTACCCTGAAACCCGGCATGACTATTGTCGAGCCCACCAGTGGTAACACTGGCATTGCCCTGGCCTATGTTGCCGCTGCCCGCGGTTACAAGCTGATTCTTACCATGCCGGCCTCCATGAGCCTGGAGCGGCGCAAGGTTCTCAAGGCCCTGGGGGCCGAACTGGTGCTGACCGAACCCGCCAAGGGTATGCCGGGCGCCATCGCCAAGGCTGAGGAAATTTTCGCCTCCGACCCGGACAACCACTTCCTGCCGCAGCAGTTCCAGAATCCCGCCAATCCGAAGATTCACGAAGACACCACCGGCCCGGAAATCTGGGAGGATACCGATGGTGAAGTGGATATCTTTGTTTCCGGCGTTGGTACCGGCGGCACCCTGACCGGCGTCTCCCGTTATATTAAACAGACCAAAGGTAAAGCCATTACCACTGTGGCGGTGGAGCCCGCGGATTCCCCGGTCATCGCCCAGACACTGCGGGGCGACGAGATCAAACCCTCTCCCCACAAGATTCAGGGTCTCGGGGCCGGCTTTGTTCCCAAGAACCTCGACCTTGATCTGGTTGACCAGGTAGAAGCCGTGTCCAACGAGGACGCCATGGCCATGGCCCATCGCCTGATGCGGGAAGAGGGCATTCTGTGCGGCATTTCCTGCGGCGCAGCGGTGGTGGCCGCGGTTCGGGTCAGCAAACAGCCGGAACACCAGGGCAAAAACATCGTGGTGGTATTGCCGGATTCGGCCGAGCGTTACCTCTCGTCGGCCCTGTTTGCCGATACTTTTGGCGAGCTTGAGAATCAGCAGTAATTCTCACCGAGCCCGAATATAAAAAAAGCGCAGCCTCTACGGGCTGCGCTTTTGTTTTCTGGAACTGACGTCAGTGTCAGAACTGGAACTTCAGACCAACCCGACCGGTATCGAAATCCGGGCCGTCGTTGGTTACCTGGCCGTTGAAGTCGTCTTCGTCGATGTCGACGTTGTAGCGGTTGTACTCAGCAAACGCCGTCAGCTGTTCGGTTACCCGGAAGTCGACACCAGCACCGACAAACGGATTCACCTCATCGTAGGTTTCATCCTCATCGAAGGCTTCAACATCAAACGCTGACGCGAAGGCACCGGCCTTGGCATAAACGCCAAAGCTGTCGGTCAGTGGCAGGCGACCGATGGCACTCAGGCCCGCGCCTTTAAGCTTACCTTCCACGTCATCATCGCCGAAGTTGCCAAAATCGATATACTCCGCTTCAAGGGCAAAGAATTCGTTGAACTGATAGCCCAGAGCTGCACCAAGCAGATCGTTCTCGTCCTCGAATTCGCCGCCGTGGGCCTTGTATCCCCCGTAACTACCACTGATGTACGGTCCTGACTTGTCGCGGCTGACATTATCCTGGGCCCAGACAGCAGGGGCAGTGAAGACGGCAGCAGTCAGAACAGTTGCACACGCAAATCCAGCTTTGTAGCTCATAACGCGTTTTCCTCTGTGGTTGGGTTTTCCATTCGTCGAAACGATCAATCGGAAATCCTGTTTCCCGATTGCGTAAAACCAGCCTACAGAAGAATTCAGGGGTACCGGGTTAAAACCGGACTAAGATTTATTCACATTCCTGTCATCTCGTTCCCGCAGATAACCGTCGGTAATCCGCGTCACGGCCGCTCCCGCCATCGCCACACTGCCATAACTCAGCCGGGAAATGCCGTGGTGCCATACCCGAACCACTCTCGCCCCGGGCCGGGTAACCGGCACAGTTTCCAGTATCCGAAAGCTTTCTTCGGCCACCGACAAATGAACCCGCTGCAGCTTCACCGCGCTGTGTTGCACCCCGTGAGCGAGAAGATCTACCAGGCCCAGCCACCAGTGCATGTCGCCATTAACCTTGTTCATACCAACCAGTCCTCCAGTTGCTGGCACACCGATGTATGGTGAGCCAGGCGGATATGATCCACACCCGGAACATTCGCACAGCCCGCCAGCTGCCAGCCGGATTGGCCAGCGCCTTCAGCACTGGCCTGCTGCACCAAGGCGTCACCAAAGAGCAGGTTCACAGGGTGTTGTTGACCGCGCAGGAGCAAGCCACTGATCACATAATGCCGGGCCTCCGGTAACAGTGGCTGGGGCTCCACACCGGGTTCCAGGACATCGCCCCGGGACAGGTTACGGATACCCTCGCTACGCAGGTCGATCACTTCACCAATCACCCTCAGATAGTCCCGGGATCTCCGGTTTAACCAGCCGGCCGCCCGGTGGGCACCAACCGCCAGCCAGGAGCCATCGTGTGGCGAACCGATGTACACGCAATCCGGGTTCCGTGTGACCCAGGAGTGCCCATTCACCAGACCATAGTGGCAGGCACTTCGAATCAGCAATCCGCCCATGCTGTGCCCGATCAGGATCAACCGCTGCACCGGAACGGGCCAGTTACTGACCAGGGATTCAAGCAGGGCCGCCAGCTCCTGACCGTTACGATAAATCGGCCGACCGGTGTTGAAACGCAGTTTCAGGGCGCTGGCATCGCCAAGCTGTTCCGCAAGGTAGCTGCCATAGTGGTAACCCGGTCGCGAGGGAAAATCCCATACCGACTCCAGTTCCATGAGGCCGTGGATCGACAGGCACAGGGTACGGCCGGGCACCTCGGGTTCCGGTTTCTCTACCTGCAGCTCTGTATCTCCGGCAAATACAGACATAGGAACGGCAAGACCATTGCCACGATGCTCCAGCCAGTCGCCAAGAAAACCACTGGCGATGGCCGCTACCTGTTGCTGGATTCGCCCGGTTGAGACCTGAGGTGCCATCATCATTCTCCTGTTGATAACTCCAGTGTACGCCTGCCAGGGACAATGGCTATGGCGATAATCGGGCCAGAATACGGCTCACGGGCGAATGGCTGCCAACGCTTCGGCTCAAGGAAGTTTAATCTGCCGGCAAGGGCGACAGAGAGGGAATCCTGATACGCTTTCGAACCGTATTTGTCGTTTAACCGGGAAAATACAAGGAAGCATCTAATGCGATCTGCTGTTCTCTTACTCACTCTGACAAGCCTGATTTTCTCCGCGCTTCCGGCATCGGCCGAAAGCACAGAAGAGGCCACACCGGAACCCGAGGTTATGGGGTTCGTGGAATGGGTGGTAATGGGCGAAACCGGCATACGCCTGAAAGCCCGTCTCGACACCGGTGCCAAGACCTCCTCACTGCATGCGGTCAATGTTGAACCGTTCGAGAAGGACAATGAAGAGTGGGTCCGGTTCCAACTTCCACTGGGCGACCACAAAGACCAGCCCAGTGAAGGGGATATTGATCACGAAGAAGTGATTCTCGAATTCGAACGGCCGGTATACCGGACCGTACTGATCAAGCGCAAGGGCGCGCCGTCACAACGCCGATACGTGATAAAAATGGACTTCTGTATTGGCGGCAAAACCCATGAAACCCAGTTTTCACTGACGGATCGGGGCAAGTTCTCTTATCCGGTGCTGCTGGGCCGTCGCTTCATGCGCGATGACAACATCCTGATCGACTCAGGCCGCAGCTTTATCGTTGAAAACGAGTGTGAATACAGCACCCTCGAGGAACTCGCCGAGAGTAAGAAGGCGCTGGCAGGCTGAACTATTCGATACCCTCCGGTTCGTCATTACGAATTCTTAGAAAGCTGGCGAACCGGGGTAAGCCTGTAGCCGTGAGGCCGCGATAGCGGAACGTAACCCGGGCGCCAATAGCAGGCGGATTGTGCCGCTCCTCATCGGTAAACCCGGTGCCAAGCCGGAACCGGCGACCACTTTCCAGCTCTACCTCCAGTGCCCCCAATAATCCCTCATACTTGCCCTTGCCGGGAAGATGAGCAACCACTGTGGCTTCCGCATCCTGATGTTTTTTCACTTTGAGCAGGTCATCTGAACGGCCCGCCTGATACCAACTTTTGCGGCGTTTCAGCATCAGTCCCTCACCACCGGCCGCGACCGTTTGCTCAAGCCGGGCCATCAGCTCATCGTGGCTGGCAACTACCCGCTGTTCCACCAGTACCGAATAACGCGAATCTGCTGCGGTCACCAGCTGTTGCAAGCGTCTATAGCGTTGCTCAAAAGGCCGATCTGGCTCGGGCAAATCAAATACGTAGAAGCGCACCTGACGCCATTCCTGGTCTACTGGCTGAACTTTGCGGACTACGCCAGATAGTTCCGCAAAACGGCCACGACCGCTCCAGAGTTCGCCATCCAGGGGTTGAGCGGGAAACTGACGGGTAAACCAGGCCGGTGCGCTATACCTGTACCCGCCCCGAGACCAGAGCGTCTCGCCATCCCAGAATGCCCGGACACCGTCCAGCTTTTCACTGACCCAGTACTCTTCCAGATTGACCCCGGGATGGTAGACATTGGCGAGCGGAAGAGCCGGCGGCCGGCCACTGGCATGCCCAAACGCTGAAAGGAAGATTGATACAACAATAAAACTGAATGCCAGAGGCATCGCCCTGACACGGGTGGTATTGCAGAGTGGCATAGTCCTTTGCCCTGTTACGTCCCTGTTTACAGAATTCCGATATTACGGTTCTTAAGCCGTTACATACTTCAGCAGCTCTACCACCTGTCCCGGCGTTTTAGCCCATGCCATGGCGGCGGCGTCCACTTCTTTGAGCGGATGCACAATGTCTTCGTCATGCAGGGTAATGTATGGCGTGCCCATCGCCGCACAATAACCGGCGTCGAAGGCCGCGTTCCACTGCTTGTACTTGTCGCCAAAGCGGATGACCGCCAGATCACACTGCTCAAGCAGGGTTTTGGTGCGGATGGCGTTTACCTTGGACGACTGGTGGTCACGCCAGAAATTGTTTTCCGGTTTGCCCAGGAAGTCACCTGCGGCATCACTGGATTCGTGATCGGTATTGGCAGACGTGAATTCTACCGGCAGGCCGGCCGCCTCGGCACCCGCAGCAATCTGCTCGCGCCAGTCGGTGTGGATTTCGCCGGAGAGGTATACGGTCCAGATCATGTTGGGCTCCTTACGCCAGTTTAAAGCCGGCCAGTCTAACCTACGGGCCGGCTTTAATGTAGGCGCCCGGACGACCACCGCTCCATGGCGCTCTCAAGCCAGTGACGTTACTGTCGGCCACATACAGACTTTTCCTACAAAAATATGACCCATCTTCCTACACACTATTTCTGCCATTCCGGTACATTCGGCCGCCCCAAGAACCCATCTGGAGTATCGAATGGACGCCCCGGCAATCTCACGGACAGAGAAACTGCTCTCTGCTGTTCTGAATAATCTGAAAAAATATCTGTTGGCCATCGCAAGCTCGCTGTTCGCGGTCTTCCTGGCCATGTCTTCCTTTTTTACCACGGAGCTGGGCTACACCTATGTGGTTCAGGACACCCTGTTTGGCACCATCCGCGTGTTCACCGAGCCCGGCCTGCACTTCAAGGTACCGTTCTTCTCAAACGTTTATACCTACAATCAGGCCATGACCCTGAGTTTCGGTAACCAGGAGAGTGGCGAAAAGATCAAATCCACCCGGCAGCTGGGCGAAGTGGAGGTGCAGTTCGCTGACACCTACACCGCCCGGATTCCGGCCACTTTCCGGTTCCGACTGTCAGCAGATCCGGAAAAGATTGTGGCTATGCATCGTGAGTTCCGTAGCTACGACAACCTGATCGATTCGCTGCTGATCAAGAACGCCAAAAACGTGACCGTAGTGACCGCCACCCAGTACACCGGCGAAGAGTTCTTCCAGGGTGGTCTGAACAAGTTCAAGGTTCAACTGGAAGACCAGTTGCAGAATGGCCTTTACGAAACCGAGCGACAGCAGGTGGAAGTGGAACAGACCGACCTGGCTGCCGTATCTTCAACCAACGACGACGGCGACCGGCTGGAGCGGAAAGTGCAGCTGGTCTGGAAAAACATCATCCTGCAGGACAGCTCCGGCCAAGCCAAGCGCATTGCCAACCCGCTGGATGCTTATGGCATTCAGGTACGCCAGGTCACCATTGGCCGTCCGCTGCCCGAGAAGCGACTGGATGAGCTGCTGGTGAAAAAGAAGGACCTAGTCGCCAAGCGGATTACCGCGATCCAGGCCCAGGAAACCGCCCGCGCCGAAGCCAAAACCGCGCAGCTGGAAAAAGAGATCGAGAAGGCCCGGGCCATCCAGGACGCCCAGCGCAGCAAAGAACTGGCCATTATTTCCAAGCAGAAAGAAGTGGAAATGGAGCGTCAGCAGGCAGAACTGGAAACCGTCCGCAAAGAGAAAGAAAAGGCCGTAGCCGTGCTGGAGAAACAGAAGCAGCTGGAAATCTCGGTTGCTGAGAGAGACATCCAGAAAGCCAATGCCGAAGCCGCCACCTACGCTGCAAAAGCCATTCGTGAGCAAGGCCTGGCGGAAGCCGAAGTCGCCAAGGCACACCTGCTGGCCAAACAGGCCGCCCGGGATATCTATATGGCCGAAATCCAGCGCGATATCGCCCAGGTAATGTACCCGGCCCTGAAGGACGTAACCATCGATATGCCGGACTACTATGTCGGGGCCGACGCAGGCGCCAGCCCAGTCAGTAGCCTGGAAGTATTTACCAGTCTTGGTGCTATGGAGCAGTTGCGCCGGTCTTCAGGACAGACCATCCCTCAGTAAAGCCAACGCATTGATACCGGGGTGGGCGATCCAGACATTCGCCCCCCGGTATCAACGTGGTCAACCGGCCAGCAAACGCTCCTGCAGCTCCCGGATCACCCGCAACACCCGGCTCATGTCACTCTGGGTTTTCAAATCCAGATCCAGCTTGCCATCCATGGTTTTCACCAGCGGCACAATGGATTCTTCAAAGATCCGGGCGAAGGCCATCAGCGCGTCGCCCACCTGGGGCGGGCTGTCCAGGTTGACGGTGACAGCGGGATTCAGCTGTACCGATTGCAGGCCTTCGGTGAGGCCGGTTTCGAGGGAACGGGACAGCTGGCTCAGGGCTTTATCCAGATCGGGTTCCGGGTGTTTTCCGCTGTCCAGTCCGGCAACAAGCTGTTGCCCCAGTTGCTGCAGATGTTCCGAGATCAGCCCCAGTTGGCGAACCACTTTCACCCCGGTTTCCTCGTCGCCACCGGCTTGCTGACGGCGGCGGTATTCTTCACAGATGGCCTGCCAGCGTGCCGCTTCTTCGTCGTTCATGGTGCCGCGCATCTGCTTGAGCTTGAGCAGGTTTTCTTCGGCGCCGTAGGTCAGCAGCTGAGCCTCGCCCTGGTAGTGGTCATCAATCAGGGCTTCAAGTTCCTGGTCACTCATCACCGGCGACAGCTTCTCCGCCAGCTTGTTCATGTTCCGGTAACTGCCCTGCAGCTTGAAGGTGGGCTCGGTGCGGTACGCTTCTGCCTGGGCGCTGGAGGCAATATAAGCCTGATTGACCCGCAACACGGTTTCCCGCACCCGGATCATTTTCTTCAACAGGGCAACGATTTCATCGCGCTCGGCGGCGCTGTAGTCGTGTTCAAAGTCCGAATCCGCCACCGTTTTGCCTTCGGCCAGATCGGCGAACCGGTAAAAGTCCGCCATGCCCCGGGTGGCCAGCGGTGCCAGCACCCGGTTGGAGCTCAGGCTGTTCTCGATGTAGGACAGCGCAAAGGCATGCTCCATGCCCGAGAGCACGTCACCCAGGTTGTAGATGTCGGCCCGGTTGGCGAGCATGTCGGGGACCTTGAAGACTTCGCCGCTTTCGGTATATGGGTTCCCGGCCATCACCACACAGAAACGCTTGCCGCGCATGTCGTAGGTGCGGGTCTTGCCGCGCCACACCCCTTCTATGCGGCGCGTGCCGTCACACAGGGAGATAAATTTCTGCAGGAATTCAGGGTGGGTGTGCTGGATATCGTCCAGATACAACATCACGTTGTTACCCATTTCCAACGCCAGGTTAAGCTTGATCAGCTCTGCTTCGGCGGTGGAATGCGGTGCCTTTTCGGGATCCAGCGACATCACGTCGTGGCCCAGGCTCGGGCAGTTGATCTTCATGAAGATCAGACCCAGGCGGTTGGCCACGTATTCCATCAGCGTGGTTTTACCGTAGCCCGGCGGCGAGATCATCATCAGCAGCCCGGACTGGTCGGTGCGGCGGTCTTCACCCGCCGTGCCCATCTGCTTGGCCAGGTTATCGCCAATGATCGGCAGGTAACTCTCGCTGATCAGCTTGTTACGCACGAACGACGACAGCGGGCGGGGCCGGAACTCGTCCAGCCGTAACTGGCCACGCCATTTCTCCAGTACCTGCTGCCGCACCTCCTGCAACTGCTGCCAACCAGGAATGATCTCCTGCTGGTGATATCGCAGACGCTCGTCAAATTCATCCAGTTGCAGGCTGAGCGTGCGCTCTTCAATGCGAGGGTGTTGGCCCAGCAGACCCTCAATCTGGAACGCCAGTTCCACACTGCGAACCGAGGTTTTCACCGTTTCGCCTACGTTCAGCACAACCACGGCCTCCGGAAGATAGTGCAGCAGATGCTGCTGATCCGTCTTGGCCATCCAGGCTTTCAACCAGTGGCTGGTGATGCTCCAGCGAGCAGCCGGCTGATCGGCCACGACCTCCAGTGCCTGCTGATACTGGGCAAACTGGTTATCCCGTTTCAGTGCCTCGACAAAGCCGGTCGCCAGATCCCCGGCATAGCGAGTGATATCGAAGCCTTCGGATTCTTCCGCCAGCTGCCGCACCAGGTACTGGGCTGCGGAATGCACCAGGCTGCGACCATCGCTGCCCGGCCCGGCCAGGCTCAATTGCTGTTCTTCCACAAAGTTTGCGAGCTGCGGTTCCAGTTCCTGTTGCAGGGATTCCAGCAGCTCATCGGACTGCATCATGCGGCTGAGGATGCCGGCAGACAGGCACCGGGAACGCAGTTGCTGGCCCGCGCTCTGTTGCTGGCTCAACCCGGCCCAGAACAGCATGGCCAGTGCCCTCGCCCTGGGGCTGAAACGGAGCAACCCGGCGTTCTGAATCGCCGGCCACAGCGTACTGACAATCAGCGCTGCGTCGTGATCATGGATGCCTTTTTCGTAGCCCTCCCGGTATCGGGGCGAGGCGAACTTGCGGATGTAACCGGTCAGTTCATCCAGATCCGCGACGTTAACCGGCAGGTCTCCGGCCTTGCGGAACTCATCGATTACCAGTGCCGACAGATACTCCGCCCGGTACACCCGGTCGGATTCCGAAGGCTGGCTCATGTTCCAGTAGCCCCGGAGGCGGTCCAGCTCGGGCTCCTCCAGGCGCTCGTAATACTGGGTCCCGGTCAGGTGCAGCAGCACATAATCGTCCCGGGGAATCAGGGTCAGATCCAGCTCCCGCTGGTTAACGCTGAACTTGTGCTTGCCCAACCGGATTACGGCACCGCCATCCTCAAAGATATCGGCTTTATCCCGAACGCTGCGCAGGGCGGTGTCCTGAGCCGCTTTGAGCTGGCCCAGGCAATCGTCCGCTTCCATGGCGGCGCCCAGCTCCCGTAACTCTCCGGCCATACTGCGCAACCGGCTAACCATGGCATCAGAGGCGAAGAAGGCATGCAGCTCTTCCGGGCTGCTGAAACGTTCGGTACGGCGGCCCAGATTCTTGAGAATACGGGCGGAGGCATCGGTGAGCGTGGTTACCCGGCGCTGTTGCTGATCCTGGAGCTGCTGGCGCCATGCCTCGATGCTCTCATGGGCGTTCTCACGCTGCTCCAGAATGGCCGCCAGGAACTCGTCATATTCGCCAAACTGGCTTTCCAGCTCTTGGAGCTGATCCAGCATCCGGGTCATCAGACCATCGCATTCGCGCACATCCGACAGCGCGCTGACGCCGTTCGCCAGGCTCTGCTCAAACAGCCGGATACGAGCCGCAAACTGGGCCCGGGCTTCCGCACTGCCCTGCTCTCTCAGCCGGATTTCCGCTTCGGAACGCTGCTGGTTGATGGTGGCGTAGATGCCGGAGATATTATCGGTGATCGCCGTTTCCAGCGCGGCATCGTCACCGCCCATCGACGCCAGCATGCCCTGGATCATGTCCAGGCCTTCGGTCAGTTCCCGATAGCGATCGACAATCTTCTTCAGGGCATCCCGGCTGTCGGCCTCGGCCAGCGCGGTCTGCAACTCGCTCAGGGTCTGGCGGTAGCCATCCAGCGCCTCCGGCGACGCCAGGAAACGGAAGGTGCGCTCGGTCAGCCGGTCCTCAGCCTCGGCCAGCTCCTCTTCAAGAGTGTCGATACGGGCTTTGTCGGCGTAACGCCGATCATTGAGGGTTCGCACCCGGCCGCGATGATCGCGCAAACGTGCCAGGTAACTGACAAACTGATCCGGTGCTTTCCAGCTATCCGGTTTCAGGTCCCGCATCAACGCGCCCTGGTCCTGAGCGACCTCGGTAATGGCAGCTTCAGTCTGGGCGCGAATGCTCTGGACTTTCTCATACTCATCCAGCACCAGCTCTGCGGTGCTTCGGATGGTGCTGAGCTGTTGATTTAACCCGGCAAACAAGGCTTCTTCCTGGCGCGCTGACAGCCAGAAAAACTGGTCCAGAATACGGTCCACGGTGCGAATCAGGTTGGTGAAATGCCGCTCACTGGCGCCGGCGCCCTCCACCAGGGTAACCACCGTATTCAGCTCGGCAATTCCCCGAACCAGCTCGGGATTGCCAATGCGCGCCAGCTCGGAATCGTTGGCGACGTTCGCCGCAGCGTGGAAACTTTCAGAAGTGAACGGCGTTTCCCACACCTGCAACGGGTGCACCAGCGTAGGTTCCTTGTCGGCATTGAAAATCACCAGATGTCCGTTTTCGAACAGGGCGTAGCCGTGGCCAATCAGGGGCACATCCGCCTGTTTGCGAATCAGGTTGTAGCGGAACAGGATCACCTGACCAGTGCGCTGTTCGAAGAAGACATACAGCATGTCTTCACCGTTGGGGGCCCGCAAGGTACGCTTTAGCCGGAAATCCCCGTCAGGAATCTGGAAGGTTTTCAGCTCGCCGGTACTCAGGTAGTAACCCGACGGAAAAATCAGGCCGTGATTGTCCGGCAGCGACGCGACGGAACCGGCCATGGCGTCAACCCGCTCGATCTTGCGCTCGGTGCGGTTGAACAGGTAGTAGCGCCAGTGTTCTTCGTTAAACGGCAGAATCCGCACCAGCAGAATCTCGCCCAGATCGGCAAAATCGAAGCTGGCGTCGTCCAGTGACTGGGAATCGGACTCCACCCGGTCCGAGTAGATGCCTTCGCCGGTGGAGGTGTTGTTCTCCACCTTGAAAGTAATGTTGCCCCGCAGGTTATCCACAAACAGGGTGTCGGCGATGTTCAGGTGCGGAGAGCGGCCCTGAACCTGGCTGTCGCGGCCCACGGTTTTCCAGGGAAAACTGAAACGTTCCGGGAAAGACAGATCGCGCTCGCCGCGATTATCAATGTAGCGGCTGACCTCACCATCGGGCTTCAGTTCCCAGCGAAACACCCGAAGATCATCAAGCTTGTCACCGATGCGGAACGCCATCAGCAACATGCCTTTGAGAATCACCAGTTGCGACAGCGTGGCGGTGTTGTAGTACTGCTGGAGTTCCCGGAAGTCGGTGGCGAAGCGTTCATCCTTGAGAAACGAACCCTCAATGGCCGCTTCGGTCATCTCGAACCCGCTGTCGCCGTCGTTCAGGTGGTACAGCCTGAACACATCTTCAATCACCAGCGTCTTGCGCAAGCCCAGCTGCAGATTGAAACCGAACAACAGCTTGTCGCCCAGACGCACCACATCCCGGGCGATGGCGTTGTTTTCGGTTCGCACCCGGGCCCGGCCCAGCACGTTCATGCCGGCACTGCCAAAGATCTCTTCGCGGGCCTGGTTCAGCCCGGACACCTGCTCACGCAGTTGGCCGCCCTGCTCTTTCAGCCGGCGCTTGATGGTTTCAAAGGCTGAACCTTCCTGAACAATGCTTTCGAGCTCGGTGCGATCCGTCGACATACCAAATCATCCTGAACCAAAGAGGGGAATGCGGTTAGGGGAAAGCACTCCCGGCACCTTGGGTCCGGTACCGGGAGCCATCGGCCTTATCAGGCCGTCTCGGAACTGCGGTTAGGCTTTTCACCTGCCACCCGGCCGGCAATGTTCGAGAGCGCCGCCTGCAGCGAGGGGGACTTGTCCAGCACGCCCTGAACACTCTTGCCGTAGCCAAGGCCCTGGGCAAACTTCTCGAAAATGCCGCCGTCGCCGCCGATCATTTCGAACTTGGCGTCTTTCAGGGCAGCAGCCATAACCCGGCCATTTTCCAGCATTCCAGCCTTCTGGGCGTCGATCTGGGCCATCACTTCCTTCTCATGAACTTCCAGGTTCATGCGGAACTCTTCAAAGTGACGGGATTCCTCAGACATGCCATCGTAGGCCTTGAGTTTCTCAACCAGACCAGCCGCTTCGGCCTTGGCCATGGCTTCGCGGGCTTCGGCTTTGGCGTGGCCCATGCGCTGCTCACCTTCGGCTTCGGCCAGAACCATAGCCTTACGGGCATCGGCCTTGGCAACACCCAGTTTCTCTTCACCCATGGCTTCGGTTTCCAGACGCTGCTCAAGCACCCGAACCTCGGCCATGCCGGCTTCTTCATCGGCCTTGGCGGTAACCGATTTGACCTCGGCGCGGGCCAGACCATCAGCCCGGATAGCAGACGCCTGAGCTTCCTTGACCTGCGCTTCGGCAAGGCCATCGGCCGCGGCCATAGCCTGGCGACCACGGGCCAGTTTCTCATCAGCCACCGATTTCTTCTCAGCTGCATCCATTTCCGCCTGGGCGGTGACCCGAATCTGCTCGGCTTCCAGCTTGGAGCGCTCAAACGCCGCCTCGGCCGCTTTTACATCTTTCAGCTTCAGTTCTTCGGCATCGGCTTCAGCCGCCACCACTTTCTTCACCTTCAAGCGGTCTGCTTCGGAGCGGTTGCGAACATCCTTGATGTTCTCTTCCTCTTCCGCCACGTTGCGCTCAACGGCAATACGCTGGCTGGTGATATCGGCAATTTCCTTGCGTTCTTCTTCCAGCGCCTTTTCCATGCCAATGCGCTCGATTTCCACCGCCCGCTCACGGTTAACATCCTCGAGCTCCCGGGCCTGGCGAATACGCACTTCCTCAATCTGCACCGCACGCTCGCGGGCTTTCATGGCCATTTCAATCTGGCGCTGCTTGTTTTCGTCCGCAATCGCCAGTTCTTCATCCGTCTTGATACGAGCGGCTTCGGCACGGGCCCGCTCCTGCTCACGCACCTGCTCGGTTTCCGAAGTCTCACGGGCCTGCAGGGTTTCAATTTCCCGGCGCTGGCGCGCTTCGGCTTCGGCCTGGCTGCGTTCCAGTTCCAGCGACGCTTCCCGGGCCGACACATTCTTGCGCTGGATTTCCAGCTCCTGGTCCCGCTCCAGACGGTTGGTTTCCACATTGTGGAGGGCGGTGATTTCGGTAATCCGCTTGATGCCCTCGGAATCCAGGATGTTGTTCGGATCCAGTGAGGTCTTCGGCGTCTGCTCCAGGTAGTCGATGGCCACGTCTTCCAGCACATAACCGTTCAGGTCTTCCCCGATGGTCTCGACGATGGAATCGCGGAAGCGCTGACGCTCCTCAAACAGCTGCATGAACTCGAGCTTCTTACCAACGGTCTTCAGCGCTTCACTGAACTTGGCATTGAAAAGCTCGTTCACGGCATCGCGGTCTGAGGCACGGCCCACACCCACCGATTTGGCCACGCGCAGCACGTCTTCCTGGGTTTCATTCACCCGCAGGTAGAAGGCGACAGTAATGTCGGCCCGCAGGTTGTCCTTACAGATCAGCCCTTCCTTGCCGGTACGGTTCAGCTCCAGTGTAATGACCGAGATTTTCATGGTCTCGGCGCGGTGGATAACCGGCAGCACCATGGCCCCGGTGAAATACACCTTGGGCGTGGGCGACAGGTCGTTCACGATCAGGGCCTGGCCCTGGTCCACCTTGCGGTAAAACGCCTTGAACAGGGCCAGTATGCCCAGTATCAGCAGAACCAGGACCCCGACGGTCATGATTGCTGGCATCATCCAAGATAAGTCCATTTAGTCATTCTCCTGCGCTGATTGAAGGGAGTAGGTGCGGGGATTAACCGGCCGATTCGCCGGCAAGGAATTCAGCTTCCGGAACCACCCACCAGGCGTTCTTGTCCGGAATATGTTCGATCAGCACCGCGCGCTCGCGATGCGCCAAAGGCGTATGGCTGCGGACCTGCAGCACCAGATGGGCACCGTCCAGAATCGCTTCTGCCCGGCCTTTGGTTTCAGTCACCGTTGCTGAGGTAATCACGCAAGCGGTACCGATAATACGTTTCTGAAGCGGGGGTAAATACGCCCGCCGGAACAGTGGCCGAAGTGGGCGGATAACAACGGCTGTCACCAGAACACTCATCACCAGAGCGCCGGCGATGACCGCCAGGCCGAACAGTGCATGCAGGAAACCATCAGGCACCAGTGCACCGAGCAACAGCTCCGCAAAATAGCTCGCCAACCAGGCAATCAGGAACAACAGGGTAAGCACGAGTGGCAGCGGGACACCCTGGAGCCCCAGGGTCACCATCAGACCGGAGAAGTCGCCGGAGGCATCAATATCGCCATCGGCTTCGATATCGCCCAGACCCACAAGGGAAATCAGCCAGTAAACGATGGCCACGCACAACAATACCGAAAAAATGACCGTGGGGAAGGAGAAGGCAATTGCAAAGAATGTATCCATACGCGACCAGACATCCGTTCTGGTAAATCCACTGGGCGACAGTCCGTGTCAGACTGACGAGTTGTTTATAACGTAAACAAACTATTTCTTGCAAATGTTTAATTGCGAGGTATAGACTCGGATGATTGACATAAAATGTCAAGCGACAGGACAGGGTTCGTCCGGATCGGCCGAACCGATTCAACGCCACAGGAAGGAGCTATTCGTGGATACCCAATCTCTCACCCTGGCCCTGGGTGACGCCACCCATGCTGGCCGAACCTTCGATGTCATGCCCATTGCCGGCGAAGAACCGGTGCTGCAGGTAATCGTGTCCGGCGCCGAAGAAACACCGGTGTATATTACCGTAACCGACACCCAGATTCTGTGCCTTGCGTACCTTTTCGACGAACAGGAACTGGCCCCGGAACGTCTGAACGAGCTGCATGAAAACATGTTGCGCATCAGTGTTCCCATGCCCTTAAGCTCTCTTGGCAAAACCGGCCAGCACTATGTGGTCTATGGCGCACTGAGCCCCACGTCCGGCACCAGCGAGATCATGCAGGAACTGGTAACCCTCGCCGAGAATGCCATCGACCTGTTACAGACTTTTGAAGACTACCTGGCTTGAGTGAGGGCTGAGACATGAGAACCGTACTTAAAAAAATCCTGACCGCCATGCGCGGGGGTGTGAACGAACTGGGTGAAGCCGTTGTCGACGGCCAGGGCAACCGGATTCTGGAACAGGAACTGCGCGATTCCGAGCATGAGCTGAAACAGGCCAAGCAGGAGCTGGCGTCACTGATGGCCGAAGCGGCCTCCCTGGCCCGCCAGATCCGCACCGAGCAGGACAGCGCCACCAAGCGTGAAGACGATGCCCGCAAAGCCATCGCGGCTGGCCAGGAAGACCTGGCCCGGGAAGTGGCCGAGCGAATTGTTGGCCATGAGCGCCGCGCCTCAGAGCTGACCCAAACCCGGGAACTGCTGCAACAGCGCATTGTGGGGCTGAAAGAGCGAGTTCAGAAAGCCGAGAAACAGCTGGCCGACTACCGCCGGGAACTGCAAGTGGTGAAGACCAACGAGCGGGTGCTACGCACCACCGCGCAGATTGACACCAACATCAACAGCCAGCAGTCCTCCCTGAGCACCGCGAAAGAGACATTGGAACGGATTCGCGAGCGCCAGGCCCGGGAAGAAGACCGCCAGACCGCCAGCGCCACCCTGGCAAAAGAGCTGACCGGCGCAGATCTGGACGAAAAACTGAAAGCCGCTGGCATTGACGGTGAACAGGATGCCGTCAACGATGTGTTGGCACGCCTCAAGGGCGGCAACGCAAACCCGTAAACCCTGAGCGCCCCGAGTTCGGGGCGCTCACTCAAGCACCTCATAGGCGCTCTCACAGGCAACCCCATGGCGAAGAAACAGGACTGGTCCCGAGAAGAACAGGCCGTTCAGGCGGTACAGATGGCCTTCGACCTGTCCAACGATATCCAGCGCGCCTTTCGCGTGTCGGCGGCCATGCAGGATATGACGACCGCCGACATGGTGCGCAAAGTGCTCCACCTGCCCTACCGGAAAGGCCGTGCCCGCCCGCGGCTGACGGTAACCCTCAAAGACGAGGATTTCGAACTGCTGGCACGCAAGTACGAACTGGATCCGCAGGATCGTGCCGCTATTCGCCAGCGCGTGGCGGAGGAGTTGCAGGGATTTGCCAGGCAGTATCTGACTGCCTCGGATCAGTAATCGCCAGGCGCTTCAGAAACCGCTATACCAGGAAAAGGACGTCATGCCCAGAAACCGCTATCGACAGTGCCCGGCCTGCAATACCGCAAGCCTGGACTCCTCCAGCCATCCCTCCATATTCGACTGCCGCCTGTGCCACGGGCTATGGTTTGAAGATGGCGCATTAAATCAGGCGATTGCCGAGCATCATGACGGCGTAGACCAGTACGATCACGAGCAGCACCTCGGCCCCGCGCTTCGCACCAGCGACCGGCTTTGCCGGCGGTGTCGCGTGCCCATGACCCACTACCAATTGCTGGCTCACTACACCACGGAAATTGACTGCTGCCCCGGCTGTGACGGTGTCTGGCTCGACAAACACGAAGTTGATCATGTAATGCAGTCGCCGCAACTGAAGCAGGCCCTTAAAGACCTGAACCAGAAGGTGAGCTGGAAATCCTGGCTGTTCCAGTTCCTGACCGCCATGCCGGTGGAATACAACGTAAAACCCCACCGCACCCCCTGGGTTACCCGAACCCTGGTGTTCCTCTGTGCCCTGGTGTTTGGTGTTGGAGCGCTGTCCCCTGAGGCAAATGAGTGGATCTTCGTAAACCTGGGATTGAACTCCGACACCCAAAGCCCGTCACATTTTGTGCTTCAGTTGCTGAGCTATCAGTTTGTGCACGGTGGCCTGATGCACCTGGTCGGGAACATGTACTTTCTGTGGATCATCGGCGACAACCTGGAAGATGCGCTGGGGCATGGTGCCTTCCTGGCACTCTACCTGTTTGCCGGCATTATGGCGGCCCTTGCGGAACTGCTGTTGTTCGATGCCAGCCAGGGGCCCCTGCTGCTGGTCGGGGCCAGTGGCTCCATCGCTGCCCTGTTCGGCCTCTACCTGATGTGGTTCCGGCACGCCAGCCTTACCTTCATGATCATTGTTTACCAGAAGAAACTCGCACCTCACTGGTACTTCCTGATCTGGAGCCTGATAAACCTGTTCGGGATGTTCACCGCCCAGGGCGGTGTGGCGTGGGCCGCGCATCTGGGTGGCTTTGGCTTGGGGTTACTGCTGGGCTACCTGTTGCGGGATTATGTGCTGCGGAAGAATCCGCTGATTGCGATGCTGAATCAGCCGGAGGCTGCGATTAACCGGTAGCCTTGCCGGTTAATCGCAATAGGTACCTACTCGCCGCAGGTTTCTTTAACCTTGGCGCGGAAACGGTCCCGAATCTGCTGATTTTCTTCCTCAGACACGTACTCCCGCTCACCCTTCTCATTGATATCGTAGAAGGTCGAAACACTCTCCAGGTGCTTGAGACGGGCCTGGAGATTCCGGCATAGCTCCTCCTGCTTTTCGGCCTGTTGCCGGACTTTCGCCTCTTTGGCCTGACGCTCCTCCCGCTCCTTCTGTTGCTGTTCCAGGAACTCCGTCATTTTCTGCTGCCGGTCACGGGCTGTGGCATCAGCCTGGGCCGGCGCTGCATTGACGCGCACCTCCTTGGAACTGGCCTTCGCCGGGGGGCGATCGCCGAAATGGGTCTGACCGTTGGCATCTGTCCACTGGTAAACGGCAGCGTGAGAAAACGGACCAAGGGATAGCAGAAATAAAGAGATGAGAAGCTTGCGTGTCATAACTGAATTCCTTTTCGAATAATGCTTTGGACAACTTTCGAAGGAGTAGTCTACCCGATGATGTGTTTGGGAACTTTGACCGGTGTAGTGGTCAACTAATCCCGGACAGTATTTTAAGGTTTTCCTCAGCGGCAACGGGTGAAATGCCGTCGTTGAACGCATGAGGTCGTTGCCGGTTGTAGTAGTCCATCAGATAGCCACCCACATCTTTTTTGGCCTCGTGGAGGTTCCGATATCCTAGGGCCGGTATCCATTCAGATTTCAGGCTCCGGAACAGCCTCTCCATCGGTGCGTTGTCCCAGCAGTTACCACGTCGGCTCATGCTTTGTGTCATTCGATAGCGCCAGAGCCTCTGACGGAACTTACGGCTGGCATACTGGCTTCCCTGATCCGAGTGGAACATAACTTTCTCCGGTCGACCACGCTGTTCCCAGGCGTGGTCCAGAGCTTTGACAACCAGATCGGCATCCGGACTGGATGACATCGCCCAACCAACAACGCGCCGGGCATACAGATCCAGCACCACAGCCAAATAGCTCCATCGTTGGCCGCTCCAGACGTAGGTAATGTCACCGCACCAAGCCTGATTGGGCCGGTCTACCGTAAACTCACGAGCCAGATGGTTCGGAATATCTGGTCGCTCAACGGTAGCCTGCTTGTAAGCGTGAGGGCCTGGTTGCTTACAGATCAGCCCCAACTCACTCATCAGTCGTCGGACCTTAAAGCGACCAATCACCACGCCGTCATCGTTGAGCATGCCTTTGATTGTCCGGCTGCCGGCAGAACTGCGGCTCTTGGTAAACAAGCGGTTCACCTGAGCCTTCAGGGCCAGACGCTCAACATCCACGTGTTTCCGTCGTTGGCGATACTCGTAATAGCTGGAACGGCTGATATCGAACGCATTGCAGACCATTTCAACAGGCACTTGCTCACTCAACTGGTCTATCAGCGCGTACGATTCATGTCGTCCGACATCAAGAGAGCGGTAGCCTTTTTTAGTATGTCTTTCTCCTGCTCAAGGCGCTTGCAGCGGGCTTCCAATTCCTGAATTCGGCGCTGCTCCGGGGTTAAAGCTTTACCCTTTGGGGTGACACCCTCACGCTCTTCGGTCAGCTGTTTGACCCAACGGCGAACAGCACTCTCGCCCACGCCCAGGGACGTACTGGCCTGAGGAATGGTGTAACCTTGGTCCAGCACCAGGCTGGCTGCTTCCTGTTTGAACTCAGGAGAAAAAGAACGTCGCTTTCTGGTCATCAGACACCTCGTTTATGGTGGTGATCTTACCACCTACGTTGGTGTCCGGAATCATTGAACCACTACACGGGTAGTCACAAGAGCCGTCCTACCTGGTTGGCAATGGAAGCCCCCAGTTCACAAGTCAGGACGCATAATTCAGCTTTTCCGCCATCAGGTCTGGCCTGCGTGTTGTATCGATGATGGAGACATCGGTAAACATGTCGTCCACTTTCTGCTTGAAGGTTTTATCATCCATATCCCGCCAGTAACGTGACGGACGGCCCGTCGCCTGGTCGTGCTTTGCGGTGGTCGGGTCAAGGTGTCGATACTGCTCCAGCATGGGCAGTTCCGGCAGCGGCCTGGTGATGTCCATATAATTCTGAATGAAGTCCCAGTAGGCGTAACACATGGTGGGGCTGCCATGGGCGCCGAGAAGATCGCCAACGGTAACGTCCAGTTTGCTGTATCGGTGAGAGAGCACCAGATCAAACACACTACCGAAACGGTCCACCCTCGCGCAGCACCAGGCATCGAATTCATAGAAAGGTTTTTCAACCACTACCGGAGGCTTTCTGGGAAGAAAAGGAAACTTTTTCGGGTATTGCCAGACCTTGATCATGCCGGTTCGACGGTTGAATTCCCATTCGGGGCCTCGGCCATTCCGTAAAAGCCATGTCGGGAAGAGGCGTAACGCCAGTTTGGCCATCAAAATGAGAATCCAGCCGCCTCCAAGCATGATAAATTCGAATAAACCAAGACTTTGTATGTACTCGGAATAGTTTCTACTAATGGACGTAAACAACGGCGACATCAAAATCAGTGTTATCAAATATCCGGGAGAAACAATGTAGGCCCACAACGCACCTGTAACACTAATTATACTTACTAATCGAGCCTGGAGAGCCAATGGTGCATGCCGGAAGCATTCATGATTACTCTCAACGTGAAGACCGTACTTCTCTGCCAGATCCTCTTTTTTCTCCAGTCGCCGCAACTTCTTGGGTGGGTTTCTTGACATGAAGGTGGGCGGCATCACTTCACGGGTATTACCCCACGGTAATCGTAAGCTGGCTGAGCGATCTAATCCGGTTCGGTTCAATTCCTGAGTTTGATTGCTTTGCTCGGGAATCGAGTCAGAACGGTAGCTATGCGATCCATAATAATCACTCGAGCTACCATGTGGAGAAACATCAATCGACATTTTCTTGAACTCTTTGACTGTACCAAAATGGCTGGTCTTCACTGCTAAAGTCAGGTTGGGTATGACGCTCGTCCGATTTACTAAACACGAGAGGGTCTTGCGGTGGAGGCGCCGGGAAGACCATCAACATGGATTCAAGCGATTGCCTCGCCTGAATCTGGACTTTGGCCTTCCATCTATACGTTCGCGTTTCCCACGTATCGCTCTGCCAGACTGCAGTCTCTAATTTGCGTCTCGCGCTCTCAGGTGCATTCAGATAAATATGCAAACCCGTACCAGACTCCTCTGTCATTAGCACATAAGGCTCCACATCAGCCCCTTCTATTCGGTTATTCTGAACGTGACCCGATCTACCTTTAGCGACAGCAATCGTTTCGTTGAGCTGAAGCTTCGGTAAAACAGTGACAACCCCGCCCGAATTGAACAATTCAGGAATGGCGCTCTCAATCACAAAACGCTCACCAGCCATCGACAAAGCGGCCACCTGATCATCGCTGTAGCCCTCCAGAACGCCGTCTCGCGCCATTCGTCGCAAGGGGTTGTATTCAAGTCTGACCGTGACGCCCATTAACTGGCTGATCAAGCGATAGTAGGCTTCATCTGGTTTTTTCAAGAAGGGCTTCTCCGCCAAAGGCCCGAAAGGCCCATGCCGCATCCAGATGTCGAGCGGTTCGTCGCTGAATGCGAAAACCGTCGCCAGGCCCGCTACGGCCAGGATAACACCTACCGCCAGCCAACCTTTCGGCCCTAACACCAAAAGAAGTCCTGATTTACCGACAACACTTGCGAATCCGAAAGCGATCCCGCTACCCGCCAGCAATCCATAGCCGAACGCCGCTTTGTGATTTCCCATCCGATACTCGTAATAGGCATCCCACCCGGCATCCAAGGCCATAAGAAAACCGGCTGCAGCGCCAAGCCCACTTCTTACTGTTAGTGGAGCACCAAGAGATTTAACGAAAACTCTTCCAATGTCTTCTGGCAGTTCGAGCGCCAAGATCTTGGATGGCCCCAGCACCCACCGTTCACTAATTGCCGTGCCCGCAACAAACAGATCAAAACCCGCACTGAATACTCGGAGGCCGGCACGATTGTTCCCTTTAATCCTTGCATCTTGAGACCGCCCTGACCAAACGCTCGCTGAGTTAAACACCTCAATCAAACCAACAAATACCGGAAAAGCTGGCTTATTCAACACCCGATATAAACGACTGGATCTGTTACTGTTAATTTCTGCCTGATCAATCTTGTTCGCCGCATCGTTCGCGGCCTCCAGGTCACGGATATACTGTTCTTTCTTCGCAACACGGCTCCTACGGCTATCAATCTCTTGCTCAAATGCTTTGAGTTCCCGTTCCTTTCGGGCAACTTCAGCCTTTGCTGCTTCGATTCTTTGTGCCGCGGCAGCCATTGCCGCGGCTGGGGTGCCAGGACTCGGTCCAATGAATTCTTCGAGTTCAGCTAACGCACGCACCGCTTGCCGGAAGTCAGACTCAGCTTTCCGGATATCCTCAATTAACGTCACAACCGTTTCTGTTTTAGGGACTGCCAGCACGTATACATCCTCAGCAACCTCGGATGCGATACCCGCAGCCTTGCTGCGTCTTTTACTTGTTGACGCGCGAACGTCAGGTTCTTCGCCTGCCTGTATCAAGTCCCCAAAAAGCTCTACAGCCCGCTTTCCAGTTCCAGACTTGAGCTCAGCCTCACTAAACTCGAAGATGAAATAATCTTTCTGACGCGCTTTCGAGAGTCGCATCAACTCTACTTTCCCTAGAAGCTCTGGTAGGGACCGACGTAATTGCTCCAACGAAACAGAATAAAGCTTCATTCTGCCTGCAACCGCCGTTTTCATGATTGATTGTTTCTGCCGGCTCAGTTCTTTGAAGCGTACGTCGAGCTCGATCAGTTTGTTCCGGATCGCCTCAAGTTCAGCTTCTTTCCCTCTGAGGTTGTTAATTCTCCGTTCGATGTTCCAGCGTTGGTTTTCAAGATTGGAGATTTCTATTCGAAGCTCTGCCAACTGCTTCTTTATAGCCGCCAGCTTTGCATTTCTCGCCTCAATAGCTTGGCTGGCATGATGAATCGCAGCCCACATATTGCCGTGGACACTCATCAAAACCTGACTACCGAGCCTCATGTTCGCCGTCAGAAGTGTTTCGTAGGACCCTGCGGCAGCTTCGACTGCTAATTCAAGCCCATCGATCGTTTTTAGCTCATCAATATCGGGAAGATCGGTAATAGACATGGCAGCGAGTTCCGTTTCGCGGAACTGCCCGTTGCCATGATTGACCTGAGGCTCTGCCGGAGGTTGATACGGTTTTTTCTGATCTTCCGGGCTGAAGCGGGGGAACAGCAGAGAATAGAGAACTCGACTGTGCCGGCCCTCACACAGCCCCTGTAACCAGTGTTTTCCTTCACCATCGACCGCACCCTCAACGTCAATGTCGAGGGCATCACATTCCGCCGGTTCGGTGACAAGGTTCATAACTAGAGATGTTACGAAATTGAATGCACCAGCGTAATCATAGCTGTCATGAGTGAACAAATCCGTCAGAACATGATGGGTGCGTTCGTTTGATAGCAATTCCAATAGCTCAGAATGCACCTTCTCGAGATAAGCTCGCCCCATCTGACGCTCAGAAACCGCAAGCGAGCGTTCAAGCTCTGCTCTGCCCTGATTATTTATTTCCGCCATGTGCTTGTGAAGCTGATTAGGCTCCGACGCGATCTGTTCTGGCTCGATCACAGAATGAACCAGCAAGGCAGAGTCAAAGTATGGTCTTGCCTTGGCGCGCCGCACAGCGGCATTCAAATACCAGGCCGCCACCTGTCGACGACGCTGGTTGTATCGAAGCTGGTAGATCGGATCGTCCAGCAGAATAACGCCAATGCCACGTTTTTTTGCATTGATCGTAGCATCCGTCTCAGCAGTTCCAGAGCCAGGCCAAGTGAAGGGCTCTGGGTCCTCTGGCCGACACTGCTGTATCAATGCCTCCTCTGCCTGGTGCAATGATCGATGCAGGCAATTGCTGAGAGCAGTCATCTCCGGTCTTTCGTCTTCGGCGATCGGGTCTTCGGGATCCGGACTTTCCTGCCTCTGGTGAATGGACTTTGCTTTTTGCATAGCCCGATCCGGATAGGTTCCCTCTAAATCCAACAGATAGTCATCGGGGCGGTCAAACTGCCACTCCAATGCGGGCACCCGGGAGCGTTGCGGTGAAAGATACTCCGCAAGAAATGCAACACTGTTACCGCTGGAAGCATTGGAATTCTCTACACTTACCTTCGTTTCTGATCCAAAACGCATATCGATGCTAACGCAACGATTTTCCCGGTCTGTAGCAGAGCGCTCCAAATGCATCACGCGCTCTCCCGGCCACTGCGATTCGCTGAAGGCCATCTCCAATGTCAGCCAATCACTGTTAATCCGGGCCGGTATCCAGATTTCACTCATTGCCGACCCAGTGACTTTCCGGTATCCAGGCTCTAGCTGACCACTGCGCGAACGATGTTTGGTAAGCGCCACGTCGTGATACGAAGTTTGCCCTTCTTCATCTATGCGGATTTCAATTTCACGCCATAGCTTTTCCTTGTAAAAGATATACAGGAACCCTGCACGAGCCAGAACCTGGCGGGCAGGCTTCTGCCCATGTAGCTCTATGCCAGACAACAGGGTCGCCGGCACGACCGGTAGTACGACGTGGCGTTGATGCTCAACTTCCCTTTCGGTGCTGGTCGCATCATCCAGAAAGGGCACCCGAATCGGGCCATCTTCAGACTTGATTTCTATCCAGACATTCCTTGAGGGCTGCCCCTTCCAGGGCCAGACATGCAGAATGGAATTTTCCAGAGGTTCTATTTCAACCTGTTTCTCCAACCACTCTTGCTGCTCGTAGTTGGATTCATCAAAGATTCGAAAAGCATGCCCATCCGGGTGCTCTTTGCCGATAACCTCAATAATCAGCGATTCGTCCTCGCAAGTCGGGCTACAACCAGTTGTAGACTGCTTTGCACTATTCTCAGACATCCCTGTCATTCCTTGCGTTCTAAACGTATCAATTCGGACTCAGGCCTCTGGCTTGTTCAATGCCTGCCACTGAGTTTCTGAAAGCGTTGGTACGGGCAACATAGTGAACAGACTTGGTCTGTCGGTGGTTTGCCAACGTTCCTGACCGCTTTCTCCGTACCAATAAATAACCCGTTCAATCACATCCGCCTGGTCTTGAGTACCCGGAGATAAGCGTTGCCATACCTCAGGGTCGTAAAGTCGCAGCAGGCCCTGTCGTTCCCCGTCAAAGCGCACTGTCAAGCGAGCCCTTAGCCAACTCGTCACGGACTCAAGGCTCTCAGAGGACTCCAGAATCAGCCCGATAAGCCGCCCTTCTTTCAAGCCTTTCAAAGCCCACTGATACTCCGGGCTCTGCTGTTTAGCCTCCAGAACAACGGGGCTTTCGGCCAGGTACTGTTGCCAGTCAGTCTCAGCAAACAGATAAAGCCACTTCGGAGCGTCTGTCTGTTCATACAAAGACCGCACAACTGATGGTTTCTGCTGCGCCTCCAGCACTATATAGCGCACCTTGTCAGTCGAAGGTTTTGCAAATACCACAATGGGCTCCTTCACGTATCACGCTGTCTGATTCTTACCGCAAGGACAGTTCCCAAGCGGACAAGTGCCATCGGGTTTCTGCTGGCACTGCTCAACAATAGCCGTTCGATTCATCCGAGCCTGTTTCAGTCGGTGGGCAACGATGGCTTTTGGCTGAGCACTCGCTCTCTGGCTAACCTCCGCCAACGCCTCCGGCGCCACAGACCCGCCAGCAGCCGTCACCAACCCCGGCATCTCCGGCACCTGCACCTTCTGCCCACTGCCTTTACCTGCAGCCCCACCGGCATTCATCTTTATACTCGCGCCCCCCATGGCCACGCCACTGGGATCGATCTTTACGAAGCTGCCGCCGGCTTTCAGGGTGATTTCGGCGCCGGCCTCAATGACGGCTTTCTGGCCGGCTTTGATATGCAGTTCGGTGCCGGAATTGCTGAGCCAGGCGGTGCCGGCTTTCAGGTGCAGAGTACCGGTGACATTGAAGCTGTGGTCTTTGCCGGTTTGTTCGCGCTTTTCGCCGTCCACGGTGTGGTGGCTGTTGCCTTGGGTGTGGCTGAAGCGGTTGTTTTCCACCGTCAGATGGCTGTCGTTCCTGATGACTTCGGTGCGGTTGTTTTCCGTCAGCAGGTCCAGGTCTTTCTGGGCGTGCAGGTAAATCTGTTCTTCGCCGGCTTCGTCTTCAAACCGCAGTTCGTTGCTGCCCTCGCCCTTGTGGGTTTTGGTCTTCAGGGTGGTCCGGGTTTTGTGTTCCGGCAGCGCGTACGGCGGTGTGTTGGTGGCGTGGTAGGTTCGTCCGGTGATGATGGGCTGGTCCGGGTCGCCGTCGAGGAAGGAGACGATGACTTCGTGGCCAATTCTGGGCAATGCCATGAAGCCGTACTGGCCACCGGCCCAGCCCTGGGCCACGCGCAACCAGGCGCTTGAGTGTTCGTCGTTCTTGGAATAGCGGTCCCAAGGGAATCTTACTTTCACCCGGCCGTACTGGTCGCAGTGGATTTCTTCACCCTCGGGGCCGGTGACCAGAGCCATCTGGGGGCCGTCCATCACGGGTTTGTGATTACACAGGGGGCGCCAGGTTTTGTCGGCCGGGATGGCGCTGAAGGTGTTGTGATAGCTGGTGGGTTCGCTGCCACCCTCTTCTTCCAGGGCCTGGGGCTGTTTGCCGGTGTGGGTAATAGCGGTGAGCAGCCATTCCCGGTTCAGGGTCTGGCTGTCGTGGTCCTGCAGTTCCACTTTGGCGCCGGGGGTGAAGTCCGGGCGGTTGCTTTTGCCGTTGGCCATGGCGGCGTTGTTTCTGAGGGCATCCAGTTTGTTCTGGGTGAACGGCTGGCCGCTGGCGTCGGCTTTGTAGCGGCCGGGGTAGTCGTAGTGCTGGTAGTCTTCCCGGTGGTTCGCGTCGGCAGCGCTGTGTTCATGCATCAGGGCGTAGGCGGGGTTCTTGAAGGTGTAGTCCTTCATGGCCACGGTGGCGGCTTTGACCCGTTCTTCGTAGGCAAACTGGAACACGCAGGCCTGTTGGGTGCTGCCTCCGGCTTTGGTGTTACAGGTAACCGGCTCCAGCTTCGGGGCGTCGCCGTGGTGGTCGGCAAGAATCAGTGCCGGTTGTTCTTCACCATCCACGCTGCCGTGCTGGTAGCGGTAGTGCCAGCCTTCTTCGGCGGTCAGGCGTTCCAGGAACTGCAGGTCGGTTTCCCGGTGCTGGACGCAGTATTCCCGTTCTTCCGGTGGGCGTTTGAAGTCAAAGATGGAATCCACAATGCCCCGCTCTTCGAGCAGGGTGCGCACGATGGCGTCGGTGGTCTGGGTCTGGAAGATGCGGCTGTTGTGCATCAGGCCCAGGCGCCACAGGGGCGGCTGGATGACCACTTCGTAGCGGGTGCGGCGGTGGCCGGTGTCGCCGCGCATAAATTCGTTCACCACGCCGGTGAACCGGCGCAGGGGCTGGCCGTCCTGCCACACCACCAGGTCTACCGGCTGTTCCAGTACATCGGCGGCGGCCACATCCGGGTCGGTGCTGGCCAGCTGCAACCGGCCATGGAACAGATCAGACAGCCGTTCGGTCAGCGCGAAGCCGACAACGACAAAGTGGTCCGAGGGGAATTCGCCTACACGGGCGGTGAACTGCAATCCGCTTGCCTGGGGCATGACTTCGATCCCTGAAGATTGAATGTATCCGTTTTCAGCCTGCGCCATCCGGGTGCCGGCTCCCGCCAACCCGGGCACACATACCCGGGCGACGGAACACAGTTTAATACAAGCTGCGGGGTATGCGGTACCCTGAGAGCAATTGCTCTGTGAACGGGTTGGTATTGCTGGCCGCGTGCAGGCGATAACGCATTTCCCCGTCATCCACCGTGAACTTCACGTCCACCGCATTGCTGCTGACACCGGTGATGTCCGCCTTACCCAACAACCGGAACAGTGCCCAGGGACCGCTCTCGGAAATGCTCCGGGGCGAGCGGTTAACCTGGATCGGCACCAGCGTTACCCGACTCTCCACGGTGTCCCGCAGGGTGTTCGGCCATACCAGCGGAATGCTCTGGCTGGGGCCATGAGAGAACTCCACCAGCTGGCCATCGATGTTCACCACCGAGCGACGTTTGTTGTTGCTGAGGTTCAGGGGTTCCAGCGCGAATTCCACATCCAGCGTACCGCTGCGGGTGAAAAACGCCTGGCGAATCTGCCGGGCACGGTCCAGCGCAGCAACCACGTCCCGGCGCACCAGGCTGGCCCGGCGGGCATCACCCACATGTTCCGGATGGTCTTCCAGGAACAGCTTCAGGTTGT
Source organism: Marinobacter sp. RI1 (assembly GCF_041155085.1). Lineage (NCBI taxonomy): Bacteria > Pseudomonadati > Pseudomonadota > Gammaproteobacteria > Pseudomonadales > Marinobacteraceae > Marinobacter > Marinobacter sp. RI1. Next base: position 784,820 of record NZ_AP031605.1, on the reverse strand, counting down.
CGTTGTAGAAGGTTTCCAGAATACCGTCCGGCGCGAAGAAGCGCTCGAAGTCCTGAAGCGCGGCATCACGCCCTGCCCCCTGGGTAAACGGATAATGCCGGGCCAGGTTCTGCTGGAATGGCTGATAAACTTCGCGATACCAGTCACGCTCCAACTGGGCTACCGCACTGTCCAGAACCACCCGCCAGCTTTCGGTGGCCAGGCGGCTCAGTATCCGGTTCAGGGGTTCTGGCTGATGACCGGCCATGCGCTGTAGCGTGAAGATGGGGTCGGCGCCCTGCAGGCCCATGCGGGCACGGGCGGCACTGAGGGCAGCTTTGCCGGTATCCGGGGATTCCTGGATGTTTCGCATGTATTCATGCAGCTCACCCACCACCAGCATGACTTCCTCCAGCCCAGACGGCTCCTCACCCTGCTTGCGGGTAAGCTGGTTCAGATCGCTGAACTGGCGCTCTATGTCCTGCAGCATGCGGTAATGGGGAGATTGCTCAAGCAACTTGCGTGCGGCTTCCGCTTCGCCTTCACCTACCGGAATCAGGCGGGTGTTTTCCCGCACCTGCGCCAGCAATCGGGCCAGTGGCTGATGGCCGCTGGTCAGGCTGTCGAGAATACGAACGCCGTGGTTGAGATCCTCAAACCGATGGATATCCAGCCGGCTCAGCGCTGTGCGCCAGGCCTCGGCATAGTGCTCGGCGTACAGCGTTTGCAGGCTGGCCAGCAGTTCGGCTTCATCGGCCTTGCTGAAATCAACATCATCCCGACGGCCCAGCACCCAGGCGTCAATCAAGGCCAGTTCGGTGACCGATCCGGATTCCCGAAGGAACCATTTTTCCAGTCCCTCCCGGGTCAACAACGCTGGTATCGAAAGTGGATCCTCAGCAGACGGCACATCCTCGGCAAGCGGCTCGCCGTAACTGTCCAGGCGGGTGAACACGGTCGAGAACGCCGGGCCGGAGCTGCGGGCCAGTTCCAGTGGGGTCGGGAAATCACGGCTGGCCTCATTCTCCAGCTCGCGGTATACGCGGTCTGAGGTGCTGATACGACCAAGCTCGTGCTGTGCCCATTCAACACTGCTGCGGAAGGGCGCCAGAGCCATAGTGGCGGTTGGGTCGCCGTTGGCTGCCAGGTCCGACAGGTCGGTGTGGGCCATGGCGTATTGCAGGTGCCCATACAGGCGATTCTGCACATCGCGCTGGCCGGGGAAACGGGCCTGCCAGTATTCACGCATGTAACCGGACACGATGTCGGTACGGCGGCCGCTGGCATCGTAAAGCATCCGCAGCACGCGCAGGTGTTCGAGCCGCTCAGTGCTGTTATCCGGGGCCTGGCCCATTTCCTCCATCACCCCAAACATCAGCGCAGGCAGGTATTGATAGGCCAACATGTTCAGGTAGGCCTTATCCACTTCCGGGCCCACCTTGTGCCCCTGGTACAGCCCCATATCGGTCACCAGCGGCCACTCCTTGCGGTAATCGCCGAAGGCCAGAGTGGCATCCCGCAGCTCATCCAGCGGTTGCAGCAGATTACGGCCGGTGGTGTCCGGCTCATAGCCAACCGGCTGCCAGTCGTTCAGATAGCTTTTCACCCGGTTTTCCACCTGGGCGGCCGCTTCGGCATTCTGGAGAAAATAATGCTGCCAGCCCGCCGTCATGCCCGCACCGGCGGCCAGAGCCACCACGGCGGCAACGGCCACCCGACGATGACGCTGGCGCACCACCCGCCGGTTATCCCCGGCCAGGCCCGCCTCCGGATAGATGATTTCGGGGAACAGCCCCTTGGTGAACAGGCTCGCAGACTGGCCACCACGCTGGGCCGGCTGAATCGGGTCGGACATCTGGTAGTTCCGGGCAGCAGCGGAGACAAAGGCGTCCTCGGGCACACCTTCCTGCAACACCGAGGTGAAGTAGGTGCCGCGTACCAGTGCCGGTGTGGAGAAGGCATCCGCCGACAGCAAATCCGTCAGGAACTGCTCCATGGCCGGCTTCAGGCCCGCCAACTGGCGGGTGAACGAATAAGCCGCCGCCCGTTCTTCGTTATCACGGGTGTTGGCCAGCACGTCCGGCAGGCGTTCGGTGAGCTCATCCACCATATCGGCGTAACGCTCGGCAAACTGTTCCAGCCACTGGTCCTGATCCTGCTGGCCGTCCAGCCTGAAGGTGAACCCCAGGGCCTTATCCTTCTCCGCCTTGCTGAGAGTACGGACAAACGGCGCAAATCCGTACATCAGATCCATCTTGGTGAAGGTCACATACACCGGCAGCCGGGACCCAAGCTGTTCCATCAGCTCCCGCAGGCGGGTGCGCAGCAGAATGGCGTGGGCTTCACGCTGCTGTTCGTTGGCGGCGCTCAGGCGCGCAAGATCCACAGCCAGGATAACGCCATTGAGCGGCCGCTGGGGCCGACTGCGTTCCAGCCAGGCGATAAAGTGGTTCCACAGCCGGCTCTGGATTTCACCGGTGGCACCCTCGCCCTGGTTCTGGCTCAGCAGTTCGCCATCCGGGTCGATCAGGACACCGTTGTCGCCAATCCACCAGTCAAAACTGAACGGGTTACGGTCGCCCCGGTTGTTACGGGTGACGTTGGTCAGGGTATAGGTTTGCCCGGCACGCTGAATCAGGCTGGTCTTGCCGGCATCTTCCAGGCCCATCACCAGATACCAGGGCAGACGGTACAGGCCCTTGCGACCCGGCAGATTGCTTTTCAACGCCTGCAGCTGGCGGTCCAGCAGCCGCTGTTGGCGACGCTCCATGGGCAGAATCGGGTCTTCCTGCTCCCGCTGCTCCTCGGCCTTGGCTTTGTTCACTTTACCCAGGCGACGGGCCAGCATGGTACCCCAGACCATCACCACCAGCAGGACCACCCCGAGGGTGACCAGAGCACGCATCTGCCAGGCCATCAACGGGTAGTCGCCGTTGATTTCCAGGCGTGGCCCCAGCCACCAGGTGGCTACCAGCAGGGCAATCACCCCCAGAGCCAGGGTGACGGGAGCGGCGCTGCGGATGTAGGGCAGAAGCCAACGACCAATGAGTAATGCTTTTCTCCACATGGTTTCCATTCCTGCGTTCGTTGCGTCTTGCGGGTGTTACGCCAGTCGTTCCAGTTGTTTTACAAGAGCCGGTTCCCAGTCTTCGAGAACCCGCCCCTGGATCTGGTTTTTCAGATCCTGAATCTGTTCGGCGGCCAGGGCTTTCAGGCCGGTTTCCTTGAGCAGCCGGGCCGTGGCCAGGCGCCAGTAGAAGCGCTCGCGCGGCTCCCGGGCATCGGCCAGACCTTGCTCCAGCAGTTCCATGGCCGGAGCCAGTTTGTTCTGCCGCACCAGCTCAAGCGCACCGTCGAATGCCTGCTCCCAGGGGTTGGCACCTGCGCCCGTTCCTTTGCCAGCCGCGGGGGCTGTGTGCAACCAATCTGCACCATCGTCACTGAGAAACGGTGTGCCATCGTTGAAGGTGAGCTCGGCCAGTTGCGGCAGGCGGTCGACAAACGCTTTCAGGGCTTCCCGGATGGCCTCCGCGCAATCGGTATTGCCAAGGGCCATGGCCGCCCGGGCGCTGAGCCAGTGACCATCGAGCCAGAACGGGCTGACCGACAGGCTTTGTTCAATGCGCTGCCACAGTTCAAGGTCCGGTGTTTTCTCCAGAGCTTCCTTGTACTCGGCCACCCGATCTGCACTGACGGCGGCCAGGTCTGTGCGCTTGCCATCCCGGGTTGGCGGCAGGCTGGTGATACTCTGCCAGATGGCGTACCGACGCATGCGGTAGCCCAGGGCGTTGTCCGGTTCGCTGCTGGTCAGCAGTTCGGCGACCCTGAGCAGACTCTGCCGGGTCGCACGCTCGTTACTCGGGTCCAGTGTCAGATTGCCCAGCGACGCGGCCGTAGTGTTGGAACTGGCCGAGCTGGAGGGCGATGAGCTGGCCGTGCTCTCCTGTTTGTTTGTCGGGGTGTTTTCAGACGCCGTCCGGGGCGCGGTGGCCTGGTCCGGCTTGGGCAGCTTTTCCACGGCCCGCTTCAGGTCGAACAGGGCGTCGTCAGGTAAATCCCGGTCTTTGGCCTGGGTATCCAGTTTCTCAACCAGATCCAGACAGAACTGACGACCATCTCCTACGCTGGCATCAAAGTTCAGGCTCTCAACCGCTTTAAGGGCCCGCTGCAGCATCTGCGTAAACAGCATCTTGCGAGCCCGCTGCCCTTTGGCACCGGGATAGGGCCACGCGTTTTCCCACCAGTCGTCCAGCACCCGATGCAGCAGGTACAGCGACAAGGCAAACCGTTCACCATCGCCGCCACGTTGCAGGCTGAGCATGACAAAACCCAGAACCTTGATGTCCTTGCTGCGATCCGCCAGCAGTTTCAGTGCTTCGCTTTCAACCTTGTGCCAGTCGATGTCGTTGTGGGCCAGCGAGCCCACTTTCATGATCTCGTCTTCGAGAAACTCCAGCGTGCTGTCTTCAGCCAGGCTTTCGCCTACCCCGGTGTCACCCGGGATCGGGTTCAGTACCTGATCCACGTAAGGATGCTGTTCAATCACCTGCATGCCATCACTCCTTACCAGCCACAGGCCTGGCGCAAAGGCTTGATCGCCTCAGCAAAGCCGTTGAGGTCAAACAGCAGGCCATCAAGCTCCCGAACCCCCGCCTGCAGGCGCACATCCGGCTGGTTGACCACATCCAGTACGGTGCGGATAGCGGGCAGGCCGCGACCGGCGCTGACCACCAAACCTTCATCCCGAACCCGCCAGTGTGCCCGATGGGGCCCCAGAGTTACGTCCACTCGCTCGCGATCCAGTGGCTCCGGCAGCATGATGGCCAGCTCGGTGATGTTGTTGTGGCACTGCAGCGACAGCACCGGGCGTGGAGGTTTTACCCCGAGCGCGGTCACCGTCACCAGATGACCCGCCGCGCTGCCGGTGTCGCGATAGACCACCCCGCCGGCATCGTTCCCGCTGGCCTGTGCAAACACTCGGCGCCAGCGCTCCGACTGGTTCACCAATGCCGGATGCTGGCCGGCCTCGTACTGCGCCAACGGCGTACCGAACACCTCATCAAAACAGGCCAGACGTTCCAGCCGGTTCGGTTGTTCAGTGCAGGCCCGGGCTTCCGCCAGGCGGGTATCGGCCCAACTGCTGGTACTCACCAGCAACAGGACCATCAAGGGCAATCGGTGCAGGTCTTTCAGGGTCATACGTCGGTTACCTGATACTTCAGACATTTATGGGCCAGTGTGCGTTTTGGCAGGCCCAGGCTTTCCGCGGCCTGGGCGCGATTGCCGCCATACTGGCGCAGACGTTCGCGGATGATGGCGGCCTCAAAGGCCTGGGCGGCGGCTTTCAGATCGCGGATATCATCGGCCGGAGGCACGCCCGGGATGGTTTTGGCTTCCACGAAGGCCATGGTCGACTCCGGAGAGTCGGCAAACAGATCGTCCAGGCGCAGGACTTCCGGCTGAATGTCGTCACCGGCCGGGGTCTGCAGACAGGCCAGTTCGATGATGTTGCGCAGTTCCCGGACATTGCCCGGGAAGCTGTAGTCGGCCAGCGCGCTCAGGGCGTGGCTGCTGATGCCCAGCGGGCCACTGCCCTCGCGCTCGGTGTAGAGCCGGATGAAGTGACGGCTGAGCGCTTCCAGATCTTCACTGCGTTCCCGCAGTGGCAGAACGCGCAGGGGAAACTGGCTGAGGCGGTAGAACAGGTCCCGCCTGAACCGGCCGTCCTCAATGCCCTCCTGAAGCGGCTGATGGGTGGCCGCCACCAGGCGGAAATCCGAATGTTGCTCTTCCCGGGCGCCCAATGGCCGGAACTGTCGGCTTTCCAGCACCCGCAACAATTTGGATTGCAGTGCCATGGGCATATCGCCAATCTCATCCAGAAACAGGGTGCCGCCGTTGGCCTGGGCCAGCAGGCCTTCTTTGGCCTGGTCGGCACCGGAGAAGGCGCCCCTGGTGTGACCAAACAGTTCACTCTCCAGCAAGGTGTCCGGGATGGCTGCACAGTTGACCACCACCAGAGGCCCACTGGCACGGTCGGACATATCGTGGATGCCCCGGGCCACTACATCTTTGCCACAACCGGTTTCGCCCTGAATCAGCACAGACAGCTGGCTGCCAGCCGCTCGCACCACCTGGGCCCGGAGGTGGGTCATGGCTTCGGAATTGCCAACCAGGGTATAGGCTAACTGGCTGCAGCGCTGGCGCAGGCTTTCGGCATCGTGCAGGTGGTCCAGGGAGCGCTTGAGCAGCCGCCGTTGCCACACCTGGTCACGGGTTTGCAGCTGGCTGATCCATTGATGCACCAGCAGTTGCTTCAGGCCGCTGTACAGTGGCTGCGTAACGATGCCCTGCCAGTCAGGATGGTCGCCGCACAACACGAGCATGCCGAGGGTGCGGCCATCTTCGCCCTTTAATGGCTCCAGCCAGAAGCTTCTTGGACGGCCACTGAGTTCCAGGAGCGTCTGGAAGCCGGCATGATCCAGGCGATAGCTGGCAGCACGGGTGAGTTCCCGCGGCTGGCCTGTCTGCAGCACGTGGGCAAAGGGGTGGCTGAAGTCGTTACAATCAAACTCGCCCGCTTCGTCCAGTTTGCTGCAGTGCAGGGTCCGGCCGCTGAGGTCGAGTTCCAGCGCCCAGCACTTGCTGAGCCCGAAGGCGCTTTCGAGTTGGCGGGTGGCGGTGTTCAACAGCGCTGGCAATGTGTCCTGTTTGATCAGTGCCACCGCCAGATCGATGCCGGTGTGCAGTTCCTTCTGCATCCTTCCCATGCTTTCATTCCCAGAATAATTACTTAGGAGATCGTCGCCCGCGCATCCTGCGGAGTGGCTTTCCAAAACACGCTGTGAATACATCCTTGTACGCTCCCTCATCGCTCGCCGCCCGCACACCGTGGGGTTGAGCTTTCCAAAACACGCCGTGAATACATCCCTGTAGGCTCCGCTCCGCCATCCATGGCTCCGCAGGGTTTTGGAAAGCTCAACCCCACGGTGCACTACGATTCAGGAGGCCTCCAGGCTAAGCGACGGTTCCTGTAAATCTGTTTTCTTCCACACCCAGTTTCACCTTCGTCACCGGCTCCCTGGCCGCCAGTTTTTCCAGCAGCGCCAGCGACACCGGTGGCAGCAGTTCGCCTTCGATGATCGACTCCAGCATCCGCGCGCCGTTTTCACTTCTGGTGGCGCGGCTGCGGATGGCTTCGACCAGGCCGTCTTCCAGTTCCACCTCGGTGTGGTAACGAGCCTGAATCTGATCCGCCAGGCGCTGGAGTTTGTCCTCAACGATGCGGTTGAGAGTGTCTTCACCCAGCGGCAGGTAGGGCACCACTTCCATCCGCGCCAGCAATGCCGGCTTGAAGAAGTTGGCCAGTTCCGGGTACAGGGCTTCTTCGATCTTCTCCGGCTCTTCTGCGTGGTTGACGATGGTTTGGAAGCCGAGGTTGGAGGTCAGGAAGAAGACCACGTTTTTGCAGTCGATCAATCGGCCTTCACCGTCAGCCAGTTCGCCTTTGTCGAAAGCCTGGTAGAACAGGTTAAGCACTTCCGGGTGGGCTTTTTCGACTTCGTCGAGCAGCACCACGGAATAAGGCTTCTGGCGGATGGCTTCGGTGAGGATGCCGCCTTCTCCGAATCCGACGTAGCCTGGGGGCGAGCCGATCAGGCGGGAGACAGTGTGTTTCTCCTGATATTCGGACATGTTGATGGTGGTGAGGAACTGGCGGCCGCCGTAGAGCAGTTCAGCCAGTTGCACCACGGTTTCAGTTTTACCTACGCCACTGGGGCCCACCAGCAGGAAGGCACCCATCGGGCGGCCCGGTCGGCGCAAGTCGGCGCGGGCGGTGAGCAGGTGCTGGTGCAGGCAGTCGATGGCGGTGTCCTGGCCTTTGATATGGGCCTGCAGGTACGCCGGCAGATGGGTGATTTTTTCCAGCTCGTCGGTGGTCATGCGATTAACCGGGATGCCGGTCCAGTCGGCGATCACTTCGGCTACCTGGCGGGCATCCACCCGGGCGTGTACCAGCGGTTCGTCGGCCTGGAGTTCAGCCAGTTCCTGTTCGATGGCGGAGGCTTCGCTTTTCAGGTCCGGGCGTTCTTCGCGATCGCTCTCGGCCAACTCAACAGCAACGTCATCTGCGGTTTCGCGCTCGACATCCCCCACCAACAGCTGTTCACGGATCTCGACCAGCCGGGCAACAAGCTCCCTCTGGTCATTCCAGCTTTGTTCCAGTGCTCCGGATTCGGCGGTCAGGTCGGCAATCTTCTGTTCCAGGGCCTGTTCGCGCTCGGCATCCACGTTCTGGCCAAGCGTGTGTTCCCGGCTCAGAAGCTCCTGTTCCATGGCCAGCTGGTGCAGTTCACTGCGCACATGGCTGAGACGGCGTGGCGGTGTACTCAGGTTCAGGCTGACCCGGGCGCAGGCGGTATCGAGAACATCGATGGCCTTGTCCGGCAGCTGGCGACCGGCCAGATAACGGGCGGACATTTCTGCGGCGGCTTTAAGGGCGCTGTCGGCGATCAGTACCTGATGGGCTTTTTCATAGACCGTGCGCAGGCCACGGAGGATGTGGACAGCTTCGCCCGGCGTTGGCTCGTCCAGGGCCACCGGTTGAAACCGGCGGCTGAGAGCCGGGTCTTTTTCGAAGTATTTCTTGTACTCGCGCCAGGTGGTGGCAGCGATGGTGCGCAGTTCGCCACGGGCCAGGGCTGGCTTCAGCAGGTTGGCTGCGTCGGAGCCACCTTCGCTGTTACCCGCGCCGATCAGGGTGTGAGCTTCGTCGATGAACAGGATGATCGGGGTCGCCGAACCTTTCACGGCTTCGATCACGCCCTTCAGGCGTTTTTCAAACTCGCCCTTCACCGAGGCACCGGCCTGCAGGGCACCCATGTCCAGGGTCCAGAGTTCGACGTTCTTCAGGCGGTCCGGCACGTCGCCGTTGACGATGCGCAGGGCCAGGCCCTCCACCACGGCGCTTTTGCCCACGCCTGCGTCGCCCACCACGATGGGGTTGTTCTTGCGGCGACGGCATAGGATATCGATCATCTGATCGATCTCGGCATCGCGACACACCACGGGGTCCAGTTTGTCTTCCCGGGCCAGCTTGGTGAAGTCGGTGGCGTAACGTTTGAGCGGGTCCATATCGGCTTCAACCGCTCGCTTGGCACCACCGCTTTCCATCAGCTGCGGACGCTCCACAGAACCCTTGGTTACCCGATCAAACTGCTTGCGCAGCTGTTCCCGGTTGATGTCTACCAGCGCCTGCGCCACCCGGGGCATCAAGTAGCGATCGGCGTTCATCAGCAGGGCCAGGAACACCGCGCCGGAACGCAGTTCGGTATGGCCGAGTTCGGTGGAGGCCAGCAGCCAGGCGTCCTGCATCAGTTCTACCAGCAGCGGCGAGAACGACGGATACGGTTCGGCGGTCTGAGGTTCGCCGTTCAGGCTGTCACCCACCACGGGTTGCAGTTGCTGGTGGTTGATGCCGGTGTGTTCGAGGATCTGGCGCACATCCGAGAACGGCGTTTCCAGCAGTTTGAACAGCAGGTGCGCCGGGGTAATCTCGGCGCCCTGACGGCTGATGCACAGGGCCGCGGAGGCTTCCAGAGCCTGGCGTGAAATGTCGTTAAGGCGCCCGATCAGCGCCGGCAGTTCTACCCGAATCACAGTGATGTCCTTATTTCGGTAGTTGTTCCAGAACGCTGAGCACATCCCTGATGCGTTCGTTCAGCGCCATGTTATAGAGCGAATAGATCCCGGCCATGGCCGCCACGAACAGGCCTCCAATACCCCACAAGGGCAGGCCGCTGCGCAGGCGGTTGCGGGCCGGCATCAGGTTTTCCGTGGCATCGGCCAGCGGCCGGCTGTCGCGGTCGCCACGCAGTTCGCGAAGCTGGTCATAGAGGCCACGAACCACCTGTTCGTATTCGTCCCGACCGTTTTCCATGACCTTGTAGCGACCCTCAAAACCCAGACACAGGCACAGATAGATGAACTCAAGCATGTCCCGGTAGCGGGTCGGCTCTTTTTCCATGCGGGCCAGGATGGCAAACACCTTTTCGCCACCCCAGGTTTCGTTATGGAATCGGCTGAGCAGCGAATGCTGAGACCAGACGCTGTGTGCGCCCCAGTCGGTACCCAGCACAGCCTCGTCGATGAAGGCGCAAAGCACGTAGCGGTAGGCCACCACGGTGGGGCGCTCATAGCCCTGCTCCACCAGTTCCCGGTCAACGGCGGCGACTTCGTCCACTACCTGCTGGTACAGGGTTTCCACCTCGCGGAAATCCGCCAGTCGCCGCACCCGAATAACCAGTCCCAGCAGCGGGGTGGCGGCGTCAATCAGCCGGTTATCTTCCAGGCCACGAAGCTGGAAGCTGCTGTCATCGGATTCAACCGGCGACTGGCTGGCGCCGCTATCGGTAAACAAAAGGTCGCTGAATGCACGATCACCCGAATCCCTGGTGTTATCTGGTCTGTCCATTACCGGTGCATCTGCCATGATTTAGCTCCTGATTGCCCAGAATTGCATCTCCAGCCCCGGGAAGCTGCCCGCCACGTGGAAGGCAAATCCACTGGCGTTGTCCAGCATCTGCCAGGCCTGGCTTTGATCGTCCAATCGGAAATACACAAAGCCGGCGTGGTAGGGCAACTGACGCGGGGCCACCGGAAGTGCCGACAGTGGGATACCCGGCAGCTGGAGGCTGATGAGATCCCGAATCTTCTCCACGGAGGCCACCTTGCACTGCTGAACAAACTGTTTGCGCAGGTCGTCCAGTGGCATATCGGCTTTGACCGCCAGAATGAATTCGGCGTCGTTCATCAACTGGCCATCCTGAACCGGTGCAACAGTGAGTCCGTACTGGCGCTGCTGCAGGGCAATCGACAGTGCCCGGGGTTCCAGGACCGTGCTCAACGCCTGCCGCAGAATCTGCATCATTGGGCTGAAACAGCCTTCCGGCAGATCGTGATCGTAAGGGGTGAATTCCCTCGGCAAACGGCTTTCATCGGTAAAGGTGACCAGCTCCCCACACAGCTCCAGAAGCGCTTCGTACAGACGCTCCGGGTGCAGCTGACGCAGCCGTGCCAGGTGCATGAAACGCGGATGCGCCCGGTTCAGCATTTGCAGCAGCATGAAATCCGAGACATCGGCGACACCACCCTGCCCGGGCGCGCCCACCCGTTCGGCAATGTTACGGGCCCGTTCCTGCATCAAACCCGCCATCTCACCGACAAAGCGCTGAAGCCGTGGCGCCGAGCGCACGCTGAGCATGGTCGGCAGGAAGTTCGGGTCCATTACCAGGCTGCCATCGGGGCGCTTTTCCAGAATCCGGCCAATGGCCAGTGCTGCATAGGCACTGCGATCTTCCCGCTCCAGCATCAGGCGCGGAGCCACCCGGCCCACATCGATGGTGTGAGCATCTCCGTCAATGGAATGCAGATCCCGGACTTCCACCGGCTGCGCTTGGAACCGACCAGCTACGGGCGCCTCCGGCCATTCGACTTCGGCCAGGCTATCGCTGCCCAGAGGTAAAGCCAGATAAACCACCTGGTTGGCCACCGAGGCATCGGTGATCTCCAGTGGCTCTGGCATCACATCGTCCTGGGGCAGGTTGAACCGGGTTCCGTCCGGAAACAGTCCGGAGGCCCGCACCAGCCCGACCCGGCCAAAGCTCAGGTATTCGGCATTGAGCTCCAGATCACTGAACCCGAACAGATAATCCGAGACGGCCAGAGCCCGTTCGTTAATCTGGTGTTCCAGATAGCGTTGCTGTTGCTGGAAGTGCTGGGGTTTGATGAACAGCCCATCACTCCAGACCACTCGATTCGTGACTGCCATTAGCTTTCATCCGACCGTCTGAGTTGCACTTCACGTTCGCGCAGGTTCACCAGCAGGTGATACCGTCCGCCAATCGGGTCGACCTTCACCACTTTTTTCCACTGGGACAGGTTCGGGTAGGCGTAGAAAGCGATCACGGCGATGTAGCGGGTGTCTTCGCTGACCTCGAACGGCTCGACAAACTTGAACTGACCAGGCACCAGACTGTAATCGCTATGGTCCACGTAGTTCTGGCCCAGAGAGTCCTCCAGGTCGTTCAACAGCTGGTCGAAATCGCCCGCCATCAGCAGCGAGCTGTCCCGCAGTTCAATCACCTGAAACGCAATGGGGGTGGGCGCCAGGGATTCATTCGGGTTCACGTTCGGTTCCGCCAGCATGGTCAGATCTACCCGGCTGGGCAGATCTTCAGGGTAACCGACGGGAATATCGGGATCCCAGAGCACCTTGGCGGTCTTGGTCACCGCGTTGTAAGGGGTGCTACACCCCGCCAGAATCAAAGCAACAACCAGCAAGCTCCATTTGCAGTACTTCACAACAGTTTCTCCCTCTGTAATTGGCGCAAGTGTTGGTCGTAAGCCTGGTCGAACACCTCCTGGAACAGGCGTTCGAAACCCTGCTGACGACTGGATTTCAGTTCACGGTAATAGTGTTGGTACATATCCCAGGCCCAGCGGCCCTCGTCTTCGTTGTCCTGCAAACCACGGCGATAGCCGTGAAACCGGCGCAGCAAGGCTTCCGGTGAGAAGGCGTGAAGAATGGCTTCCAGCGCCTCGCGAATGGCTTCCCGGGTGGCCTGCTGGTGGTGATTCAGGCTTTCCAGGCTCTCACGGACAGCGGCGGGGGCCGACAGATGCACCGGGCTGCGCTGGGCGGCAAACAGGGTCTGAATGGTGTCCGGATAGTCATTGGCCAGGCGCAGCGGGTTGTCCTCGATGGGCTGCAAGCGGGTGCGCAGCGCCTGGTGACGGCTGTCTTCGCCCTGATGCAGCGCCAGCAACCCTTCCACGGTCGCCTTCAGGGTCTGGCCGGCTTCCTCCAGAAACAGCCGCATTTCGTCGCTGTCGGCAAAATCAATATCCGCATCCAGCCCCCGGAGCAGTGGTGCACCACTGATGTGCTGGCGGCTGACCTCCTGCATGTTTCGTGTCGTTTCGGACATTCCCTGTCGTTCCTTATGCTCGCGTTGTGGGGTGACCGGCAGGCCCATGGCCACATCCCGGTTCTCCCGGTACTCATCGCTAACCTCAGCCGAACGGGCAAACCAGGCTTGGTCGCTGGCCAGCAGCTCGGGAGCCTCTTCATCCGGGCGCGCCGGTTTTTGCTGCCAGGGCGCCAGTGGATCACAGCTGACCGGATCGCCGGCTGCCGGCTGCAAGCCCTCCAGAGGCTCGCGGCCTTCAGGCCGGCTCTGTTCGTTGGCGGCATGCCGTAAACCACTCTCGGGTGTATCCACCAGGCCGTGATGTTCGCGTGTGTCGTGTTCAGTTTCACCGACAGCCGCCGGCACGCCGGAGAGTTCGGCCCGTATCTGGTAGCGGCCTATGGTCACGGTGTCGCCGTGGCTCAGTCGGGCACGACGGCCCCGCCCCACAGGCTGACTGCTGCTGTTGATGTAGGTCCGGCCACTGCGATCAATCAGGCAGAAGCCACCGTCCAGGTAACGCACCTCGGCATGGCCGGCGACAGCGCCGGTACGGTGAGGCGAAAGCTGCCAGCTGTCGCTGGCCGCGGTGCCGATGGAACCGCCACGGGTTCCGAAGCTATGTTCAATGCTGGCGCCACCACCGGTTTCCGTCGGATTGGTGATCACTAATGTCAGTTCTGCTGCTTGTTGTGCCACGTCTCCGGCTCCCTGCCCTAACGTCTGATCTGTATCCGCACCGCCGGACGCTCACGGGCCCGGTCCGGTGTTACGAAGGAATTCCAGCCCAGGCGAACATCCTCGCCCAGTTGCATGGGGCGAATATCCTTGGGCCGCATTTGCAGCTCCAAGTCATAGGCCAGTTGCTCCCGGGTAGCGAACTCCACCAGTTTGACCAGGCGCTGGTGATCCCGGCCATTGGGCAGAAAATCCGCAAACCGCTGCCGGGTCAGATTGCGCAGCCGGAGAATGAACTTGCCGCTGCGATCCCGGATGCGCGAACCCACCAGCGTGTCTTCGCCCAGGGTGGCGTTGGCCCTGCCCAGCGAGGTTTGCTGATCCCGGGCGATGTCCACTTTGCGCAGTACCCACTGTTCGATGCTGACGTCGTCCAGGTCAAAACAGTGGCCGATGATGCCGCTGACCACTTCCGGTGACCGGCTCCGGCCCGCCATCAAGCCGGCATAGGCCAGCATCTTGGACCAGTTCACCGGTGTGGCTTCCCGCAGCCGACTGTCGCCCAAACCGGTCAGGGCAAACACCAGTTCCGAAAAACCGTCGCTGGCCCCGGGCTGGAACCGGATGTAGTAGCGGTATTTGCGCCAGGCCCGATGGAACAGGGTCACCAGCCGGTGATTGAAGAAATCCAGAAAATGCCGACGAACACCGAGATTCTGCCCCGCTTCCCAGGCCAGATCTTCCAGGTAATAACCGGGCAGTGGCGACTGGGAGCCGTGAAGCCCCAGGAAGCTGACTTCCATCTGATAGGGAGCGTGCTCATGCTCCGGCGACAGCGCCGACACCACATCACTGCCGGGAAACCCCAGGCCGGCCGAGGCCGAGAACCGGATGCGTTCCTGGCGGGGCTCATCGTGACCGCCACGCTCCAGGTCGTCTCCATGGTGCCGGTGAATCAGATCCACCAGCTGAAAAAAACTGTATCGCCGCGCGTTGCCGAGAACGGGTTCCAGCCCGGCTACATCAGCGGCTGCTGACCTTGCTGTAACGTCCATGTATACCGTTCCTGATTGTCTGTATTCACCACTTCCAGTTGGTGAAAAGCATTGATACTCGCGTAAAGCGCAAAAAACTGACTCAATACCGTGCCGAACAGGTAAAGGTCACCTTCACTGGCAAACCCCTGCTGGTCCAGCTGCAACTCTGAGCGGATACCGCGCACCGGCAGCCCGCGAATCATGCGGTCAACCGGCTTGGTGGTGATGCCCGTGATACCGGCCAGCCGCTTCTGGGACACCCGCTCAGCCTGTCGGTCGACGAGGGCCCGGAAGTCATACACCCGCAGCACGGTGCGCAGGGCATCCACATCCAGCATCGACAGGTAGTTCAATGACAGGTTGGATATCAGCGTCCACAACAGGCTGCCATCCAGGGTAGGCCGCAGGGTCGCCGTCGGGCGCGTGATATTGCTGAACGCGGCAAAGGCCGGTGTGCTCTCGGTGGCCATGCACACCTCCCCGACCGCCAGTTGTTGTGGCAACTGGCGATTGGTGCAGGTGAGCGTGAGCGAGACCGCTTCCTGACGATTCAGACATTCGGTTTCATCACCGCGAACAAAGGAAATGTAGTGATCAAAACCATCACCACGCACGCTCTCCCGGGTACGAACCCGGTAATACAGGGCGGTGCGGCCCCGATCCCGCTCCACTTCATGCTGGAAACTCTCAAACGCCGTGTAGATGCGCGGCTCGCCTCTACCGGAACGACCTTCCAGCCAGCCCTCAACCTGCTCGATACTGAACACTTCGTAGTGTTCCGGGCAGCGGCTGGAGGGTGAAATACGGTATTCAGTCTGGCGACCGTTCAGGTCTACCGGCTCGCCTTCGTGGCTGAACAGATTAACCGCGGGGGTGCAGTACAACTGCATGGAGTCGCGGGTTACCCGGGTGTCCGGGGGCAGAATCCGGCTGAAGTGGAAACGCAGACTGATCTCATCAGCCTGCACCGCTGGCAACCGGGATTTCAGGCCGGTGATATCAACAAACCGGAAGGCCTCCGGGAAACTCAGGTACTCCTGGATAATCCGGTAGCCGGCATAAGCATTCTTGGGGTAAGGCAGGATCGCCTCATCTGCCGCAAAGCCAACCGGCTGCAACAGGGATGAAGGCAGGCTGACCACACGGTCGCCCACCACCAGTTCCATACGGCTGAGGTAATGGTTCAGCCACAGATACAGAGTCTCTGCCGTGTGGTTGTCGCCGCCCAGGTAAAAGCGCAGATTTTCCAGGCCAATGCCATTCAGTGGCTGGTCCGTATGCAGGGCCAGGTCTACGGTCACGGAGGAAACTTCCCGTGAGTGCTCGGCATTGGCATCGGCCACACTGATCGGAAAAATATCCACCGACCGGCAGGTGCGGAACCGGCATTGGGTCTGGCGGCTGGCGTCGCCCAGGGGGCGGCTCTTGATCTCGGTATGACGATCAACAACCTGACGTTCACTGATGGCATGCAGCTGTGGATCAAAGCGCATGATGGTGCAGCTGGGCACTGGCCGCAGATAATTTGGCCAGAGCATGTTCAGCAGCGAATGAGTCAGCTCCGGAAACTCGTCCTCAACTTTTTCCCGCAGTTTGCCGGTCAGGAAGGCGAAGCCTTCCAGCAGCCGTTCTACGTCCGGGTCGGTGCTCTGTTCGGATAGAAAGCGGGTGAGCTGCGGGTGGGCTTCGGCAAATTCCCTGCCTTGCAACCGCAGAAAGCTCAACTCATCCCTGTAGAACCTGTTTAACTTCATGTTTACTGCACCTTGACTGCTCGGTCTGGCTCCGAGCCAGGATGTGGGTAGTCTTTCCAAAAGACGCTTCTAGCCCGTCCATGGGACGCTTGGGCTCCGCCATCCATGGCTCCGCACACTTTTGGAAAGACTACCCACACCGTGACTCTCATACCTGCCTTCAAAAACTTCGGCCGCATTCCACTCAGGTTTGCCGGAGGGGATGGGGATGCTTTTCTGGCGGGAAAAAAGATGTCTGAGCAAAGCGAGTTATTTTTTCCCAGAAGAAAAGTGTCCCCATCTCCTCCAGCAACCAAGTCTAAACAACCCGGTAGTACCGCTTATCATCCAAAACCAGGTCTATCGTCGTCCGATCATCGCTTCCTGCAACGTTCAGGTAGACCGTCACCTGGAACTTCAACTGCAACGGGTCCGGGCCCGGTGGCATGGCTACCACATCCACCCGCTTAACCCGCGGCTCAAACTTCTCGATGCACTGACGGATGGCCCCGCGGATCTGGATGCTCAGGTCATGAGTGCCCAGAGTGGCGTCGTTGAAATCCAGCAAGCCAAGATCCGGTGCGCTGCTGCTGTTGCCCGGGTGGGCGTTCAGCAGTCGCACCAGGTGGCGCTTGATGGACTCAACCACATGGGTGAACTCCCCCATGCTCTGGCCCGCAGGAGCGGCAGCCTGTTCAAGCCGTTCAAACAGGCTGCCGGTGTTGCGAACGCCGTCAGTGCCGGTGCCGCCGAACACGGATTAATCCTTATCCAGTCGGCCAACCAGCGAGAGTTCGAAGTTGGCGCCCATGTATTTGAAGTGCGGACGCACTGCCAGGGAGACCTGGTACCAGCCCGGATCGCCTTCTACATCGGAGACTTCCACTTTCGCGGCACGCAAGGGGCGGCGGCTGCGGACGTCTGCAGGCGGGTTTTCCTGGTCGGCCACGTACTGGCGAATCCAGGTGTTCAGTTCCCGCTCCAGATCCTGACGCTCTTTCCAGGAGCCGATCTGCTCTCGCTGCAGCACCTTGATGTAGTGGGCCAGGCGGTTCACGATCATCATGTACGGCAACTGGGTACCCAACTTGTAGTTGGTTTCCGCTTCCTTGCCTTCCTTGGTGTTCGGGAACTGCTTGGGCTTCTGCACAGAGTTGGCGGAGAAGAACGCGGCGTTATCACTGCCTTTACGCATGGTCAGGGCGATGAAACCTTCTTCCGCCAGCTCGTATTCGCGACGGTCGGTAATCAGCACCTCAGTCGGAATCTTGGCTTCCAGCTGACCGAAGGACTCGAAGGTGTGCACCGGCAGATCTTCCACCGCACCGCCACTCTGGGGACCAATGATGTTCGGGCACCAACGGTACTTGGCGAAGCTCTCGGTCAGGCGTGTGGCCAGCAGGTAGGAGGTATTGCCCCACAGGTAATGCTCGTGGTCACCGGAGACATCTTCCTTGTAGTTGAAGCTGCGCACCGGGTTTTCAGTCGGATCGTAAGGCACCCGCAGCAGGAAGCGCGGTGCGGTCAGGCCCAGGTAACGGGCATCCTCAGATTCCCGCAGGGAACGCCACTTGGCGTATTTCGGGCCTTCGAAAACGGCGCTCAGCTCTTTGATAGCCGGCAGTTCCTGGTAGCTGTCGACGCCGAAGAACGACGGTGCAACCGAGGACAGGAACGGCGCGTGGGACATGGCGCCAACCGACGACACGTACTGCAGCAGCTTCATGTCCGGCGTTGATGGGCTGAAGGCGTAGTTGCCGACAATCGCGCCCACCGGCTCACCACCGAACTGACCATACTCGGCGGCATAAATGTGCTTGTAGAAGCCGGTCTGGGTCACGTCCGGAGCAAATTCGAAATCTTCCAGCAGTTCGGTCTTGGTGGCATGGAGGATATCCACCTTGATGTTCTCGCGGAAATCGGTGCGATCCACCATCAGTTTCAGGCCACGCCAGGACGATTCCAGTTCCTGCAGCTTGGGTGCGTGCAGAATCTCATCCATCTGGGCGCTGATTTTGCGATCCAGCTCGACCACCATCTGGTCGACCAGCGCCTTGTTGACCGGCTGGCCTTTTTCATCGCTCTTCAGCAGGTTGGCAATAAACGTGGCCACCCCTTTGCGGGCAACATCGTAGCCTTCATCGGCCGGCGCCATACGACTGTTGGCCATGACCTGGTCAAGCAGAGAGCCTTCTGCTACGGATTCGGAGGCAGCAGATTGCTGCACAGCAGTATCAGACATACCACATCCCTTCAGTACGTGATTGATAATCGGTGTAGGTTACCGGGTTCCGGTGTTGCGATTACTCGCCGCCGTCGGTGGCCAGCTCAAGTTCAGCCAACAGCTTTTCCCGGGCGTCGTCGTTGTCCAGCAGCTCCTGCAGCTTGGAACGGAACGAAGGCACGTTGCCCAGCGGGCCCTTGAGGGCAACCAGGGCTTCACGCAGCTCAATCAGCTTCTTGAGCTCAGGGACCTGGCGGGCAATGCTGTCCGGAGAGAAGTCTTCGAGACCCTGGAATTCGAGATTCACGGGGAGGTCGTCGGCACCGTCTTCGAGCTTGTTGGAAACACTGGTGGAAAGCGTCAGACCCGCTTCCTTCATGACAGAACGGAAGTTGTTCTTGTCGACGGAAATGGCCTTACGGTCTTCAATGGGGGTTTCTTCAGCGTGACCCTTGAAATCACCAACCACGAACATCTTCAGTGGTAGTTCGGTTTCGGCCTGCTGATCGCCTGTGGCGGGGACATACTTGATATTGATGCGCTCTTTCGGCGCAACGGAACCGTCTTTGGCAGACATGGCGTGCTCCCTGTGCAAGTCATTTGCAATTGTATCGATCCTTGGTGTCTGCCCTCCTGGCAGACAACGCGTAAAACTGTACACAGGTCACCCAGGGTTCTCAAGCAAAAATTGGCCAGCGATGGCTCAAAATGTGTGCTTGGGCAAACTTTTGCCAGATTGCCAGGGCGACCGGAAAACCGCTATTTCGGTCAATGACGCCAACCAGCCCCGTCGCTATACTGCCGGCATGCTTGAATGGAAAAAAACCACCAACACCACGGAGACACAACATGAGTGACCTGAAAGCAAAATTCGAAGAAGCGGTAAACTACATCCAGACGGCGGAAGGCGATTTCAAACCTTCCAACGAGTTGAAACTGGAATTCTACGCCCTTTACAAGCAGGCCACCGAAGGCGATGTCAGCGGCAAGCGTCCGGGCATGATGGATTTTGTTGGCCGGGCCAAGTACGACGCCTGGGAGAAACTCAAGGGCATGTCCAGCGATGACGCCATGCAGCAGTACATCGACAAACTTGAATCCCTGAAGTAACGCCCCTGCCCCGCCGCCACTCCGGCCGCGGGGCACCGCACCCGCCAAAATTTTGCGCCGTTCAAACGTTTGTCATATGATGCGCGCAACATAACAAAAACAAGCTTTTGAACGAGTAAACACCATGGACATTACTGAGGCCCTGGAGCAATCGCGCCCAGGCATGATTGGCCAGGTACAGGCCGCCATCCGCAAACGCGAACTGAATCAACGCGCCGAGCAAACCTATCTGCACTGGATCAGCCGATTTGTGCTGTTTCATGATCTGAAGGATCCGGACAATCTGGCCGAAGAGGATCAGAAGCTGTTCCTGACCTATCTGAGTGAAAAGATCCGGGTATCCCGGGCCCGACTGAATCAGGCCAGTCAGGCTCTGAGCTTTTTCTACGAAGATGTGCTCGGCAGGCCCGCTGCTGCAGCGGATTCAGCCGCTGCCTGAGGCCGAGTAGCGGGGCCGATGTTTAACGACCGGTGAGATTGGTATTCAGAGTATCGTAGGTACGGTTCTCGGGTGGCCGGATCACGTAATTGTTGCCGTGGCTCTGGCCCGGTATCACTTTGGGGTTACTGAAACGGATCTCGACGGGAATCTCGGAACGGCCCAGATCGGTTCGCGGGTCTCTCGGCTGCAGGGCCAGCGGGTCCAGATAGAAATCGTCATCCGTTGCCTGCTGCACCGGTACCCCGGCCGCCGGCGCTGCCAGCCCGCCCTCAATTACGGTATTGGCCAGCTCCTCTTCCGCCACAGAGCGAAACGGAATGGTGTCGATAGTGGAGCGCTCTTCGTACTCAAACGCGGCGTCATCGTCACTCTGGGCGTAGGCAGGCAAGGCCGTCAGCAGCATCAACGGCAACGCCAGCAACGCTGCCCCGGCTCGTTTTTCCTCTGTCTGTTTCCTGACATTCATGGCGCTCATCCCAACCCTAGCCGATCATCCATTTGCCCTGACGGGTGACAATATTTGATCAGTCTATCGCCAAAAATGACCCTTTGCCCAGGCAAAAGCCAGTTTTGTGACAGCACTCACTTGTCGTTCGAGGCCATTTGGTAGCGGATATCGGTAATCACCACCTGCTTCCAGCCCTCGGGGGTTCTCACCGATACCTCGTCATCCAGATGCTTGCCAATGAGCGCGCGGGCCAGCGGAGAATTGATACTGAGATAGCCTTTTTCGAGATCGAATTCATCGGCACCCACGATTCGATACTCCTGCTCACTGCCGTCCTCATCCTCGATGGTCACCCAGGCACCAAAGAATACCCGGCTCCGGTCTTCTGGCAGGCGATCCACCACCGAGACCTCATCCAGCCGCTTGCTGAGGAAGCGTACGCGACGGTCGATTTCCCGAAGCTGCTTCTTGCCATAGATGTACTCGGCATTCTCGGACCGGTCTCCCAGGGCAGCCGCTTCACGTACTGCCTGGGTAACCTCTGGTCGCTTTACTTTCCATAGGAATTGCAGCTCATCCCGGAGCGCCTGCTCACCTTCGGGGGTGATATAGCGCGGCCGGTTGTTGCCTGAAGGCGTCTGGTTGGCCATGGGTGTCCTGGTTCAAGAAACAATGCATTTCGGAAGGGCATAAAAAAACCCCGTGAATCACGGGGTATAAGGCTAGCGCTGTGCTGGAGGGGGAAGCAAGCAGATCATCTGCCCGCTTCCGCATCTACACCTTCTATTCTGCATATTGACCATTACCTGCCTGTGGCCATGCGATTACCTTTTGGCAAGGCATCCCTTCTGCAATTTAGGTTGAACACTCTAGCGCCAAGGATTAGCGTGGCCGACAATGACACTTGATCTTTTCTGCATGGAGACACGCTAATGGATACCAAGAAACTGATGAATCTGGCACTTGAAGGGGTGGATAGCCTGGGTTTCCGGCTGGACCAGCTGGGCATCACCAGCCGTGTCAATCGCCACAATATAGCGGCGTTTCTGATGGCCGAACAGAAGCATCTGGAAGGAGAGTGGGACAGTATTCAGGCCAAGGTGGATCGCCGTCGCTCGCAATTTGATCATATCAGCCAGCAGGTCGAGTCACGGGCCGACGCGGTACTTGGCCCTGTCCTGAGCCGTATCAACCGCTTTCGCGCCAGCCAGTAATCTCAGGCTGTGCCGGGTTCTGCGGAGGAGCGCCCCTCCTCCGTTGAACCACCGTTCTCAGACTGTGTGGCCTTGATCCGCTTTTTTACGGCGGTATACGCTGGCATACGGACCGTGACGGTCAAGCCCGGCATGTCTTCACCAGGATGGGTATCACTCAGAAGAATCTGGCCCTGATGAATCTCCGCCACCGCCGACACCAGGCTGAGACCCAGACCGTTGCCGGGTAACGAGCGGCTCTTGCCAACCCGGTAGAAGCGCTGGAAAACCTGGTCTTTCTCATCATCCGGAATACCGATACCGGAATCCTGAACCTCAAACACCGCTCCGCCGCCGTCCCGGCGAACGACTACCTTGATGGCACCATGCTCCGGCGTGTATTTGATGGCGTTGTCGATCAGGTTACTGATCATCTGGAACAGGAGATCCCGGTCTCCCTCAATCCGGACATTTTGCTCAAGTTCCTGAGAGAAACTCTGATCCTTGTCCTCGGAAAGGGCCTCGTAGAGTTCACAGGCATCGCTGACCAGTTCATCCAGAGCCACCACCTTCATGTCGGCCGAGTTGCCCCGAGTCTCCAGCCGGGCGATGCGCAGCAAGGCATTGAAGGTGGCCAGCAGCTGGTCAGCCTCCGCCACAGCCTGCCCGACATGCTCGCGCGCCTCGTCATTGTCGACCGTAATCAGCGTGTTTTCGAGCTGGTTACGCAGTCGCGTCAGTGGAGTGCGAAGATCATGGGCGATGCTGTCCGAAACATGGCGTATGCCTTCCATCAGATACACGATCCGGTCCAGCATCTGGTTCAGGTTTTCGGCCAGTTGATCAAAATCGTCGTCGGTCCCACGGGTCGGAATTCGGAGGGACAGGTGCCCATTCATGATCCGGCGGGAGGTGTTGTTGATCACTTCAATGCGGCGAGTGGTGCTTCGGCTCATCAGGAAGCCACCCAGGAGCGCCAGGGCAAGGGTGATGCCCATACCCCAGTTGATGGCAGTTTCAATCACCCGCTTGAGGTTGGTGAGGTCATCCACATCGCGCCCCACCAGCAAGCGCAAACCACCCTGGACCTCAAAGATCCGGGCCCGGGCCAGGCGCTCGGGGCCCTGCCAGCCAACGGCGGGATTCAGGGTGAAATTAATCCAGCCACTGTCAGACGAGCGGCTGCCCTCTGGCCAGGTTTCAATATTCCCGGCCAGTTTCAGAAAGTCGTCTGTGGTCAACAGGTAAATGGACTTGGCATTCGGATCCCTGGCCACCCGTTCCCGGATGATGGTGATCAGACCATTTACACCACGACTGCGATACTGCTCCGCCAGGCCGGCGATTTCCGCTTCAATGGTCTCGTCGGTCTGGGCAGTCATGAACCCGGCTGTACGCCAGTAGATAAATGCCAACAGCAGAAACACCGAGGTGGCAAACACCACCATATACAGCAGGGCAAGCTGGAAAGACGATGTTCTGAGCTGACTAAGCAGTTTCACGTAACATGTATCCCGCCCCCCGCACTGTCTGCAGCAGGGGTGTATCGAATTCCTTGTCGATCTTGGCGCGCAGACGGCTGATATGCACGTCGATCACGTTGGTCTGGGGGTCAAAGTGATAATCCCACACTTTCTCCAGCAGCATGGTACGGGTAACCACCTGCCCGGCATTACGCATCAGGTATTCCAGCAGCCTGAACTCCCGGGGCTGGACATCAATATTCTGGCCGGCTCGTTTTACGGTGCGGGCCAGCAGGTCCATCTCCAGATCCGCCACTTTCAGTACGGTCTCGGTCTCGGCCGCCTGACGGTTACGCCGGATCAGTGACTCGATGCGCGCCAACAGCTCGGTGAAAGAAAACGGCTTGGTCAGGTAGTCATCGCCACCGCCACGCAGCCCTTCGACACGGTCATCGACATCGCCCAGAGCACTGAGAATCAGCACCGGCGTCTGGTTGCCCGTGGCCCGTACCGTCTTGATAATGGAAAGGCCATCCATACCCGGCAACATCCGGTCGACAATCATGATGTCGTATTCTTCACTGGCCGCCATCATCATGCCTTCCTTGCCGTCGGCCGCATGATCCACCACGAAGTCGGATTCCCTCAGTCCCTTTAGCAGATAATTTGCTACATCCCGATCGTCTTCGATTACCAGCGCTTTCACCGGTGCTCCTCCTGATAGCGGAAAACATTAACAACAAGGGTACGAAGAACTCCGGGAACCGGCCAGTTACGATCTTGTAAGAGGGTGTCGCCTATGGCGACGGTCAGTTTGCCTCAGAAAACCAGCCCAGAGACGGCTCTGTCGCCCCGGTAGGCCTGTACTCTGCGCTCACCCAGCCGCCATAACCCAGTCTGTCTATCGCCGAGAAAACATTCGAAAAGTTAATCTCCCCGGTTCCCGGCTGATGCCGGCCCGGGTTGTCGGCGAACTGAATGTGGCCAATCCAGGGCAACAGGCATTCGATGCCACGAATCAGATCCCCTTCCATGATCTGCATGTGATAGAGATCGTACTGCAGGCGCACGTTGTCTGCCTCCAGCGCCTCAATCAGCGCCATCACCTTGCCACTGGTATCAAGCATGAAGCCCGGCATATCCACCCGCGAATTGATGGCTTCCAGGCACAGGGTCAAACCTGCTTCGGCGAAGCGGTCGGCTGCGTACTGCACGTTCGCCACCAGGGTCTGCCAGGCCTCTTCCTCGGCAACGGATTCGGGCTTCAAACCTGCCAGGCAGTTCAGTTGCTTGCAGCCCAGCATCCGGGCGTAGTGAATGGCCTGCTCGACACCGGCGCGAAACTCCTCAATGCGATCCGGCAGACAGGCAATGCCACGCTCCCCCGCTGCCCAATCGCCGGGTGGCAGATTGAACAGCACTTGTTCCAGCCCGTTGCTCTGAAGCCGCTCCGCCAGCTGTTCCGCCGGCCACTCGTAGGGAAACAGATACTCCACACCACGGAACCCGGCACTTCGGGCCCGGGCGAAACGTTCCAGAAACGGCACTTCGGTAAACAGCATGCTCAGGTTGGCAGCAAAACGGGGCATGGCAGATTTCTCCGGTTAATTCAGTGCTTGGGGCCTCGGCCCAGGGAACCCATCAAGGAGCCGTTCAGATGCTCCAACTCCAGCAACAGGCCGCTGTGATCGACATCGCTGTGGCCATTGGCGACCAGGGCAAGGTATTCATTATGCACCTGCTGGGCCAGCGGCAGGGTCAGATTTTCCGAGCGGGCCTCATCCAGAATCATACGCATATCCTTGAGCTGGATGCGGGCCGGAGCGCCCGGCGCGAAGTCCCGGTCAATCATCCGCTGGCCATGCAGTTCCAGAATCCGGCTGCCGGCAAACCCGCCCATCAGCGCTTCCCGCACGGCGGCCGGATCCGCGCCACCTTTGGCTGCCAGCAACAGCGCCTCCGACACAGCCCCGATGGTGATCCCCACAATCGCCTGATTGGCCAGCTTTGCCAGCTGACCGGCCCCCACCGGCCCGATGCGGGTGCATTTGCCCAGCGCATTGAACACCGGCAAAGCCCGCTCGATATCGGCTTCCGAGCCGCCCGCCATGATACTCAAACGAGCATCGGCCGCACCCACCGTGCCGCCAGATACCGGTGCATCGACATAACCGGCCCCCTGCTCTGCGGCCAGCTCGGCATGTTCCCGCGCCAGCGAAGGCTGCACCGAACTCATATCGATCACCAGCGCACCCGGCTTCACCGCAGCCATAGCACCCTGCGTCACCAGCACATCATCCACCACCTGGCCATTTTCCAGCATGGCGATCACGATATCGGCCTCCGCCACCGCCTCGGCGGGCGTCCCGGCGATCGTCGCTTCGCTGGCAAAGGGCTCGCATTTGCTGGTGGTGCGATTCCAGAGCGTCATGGAAAAACCGGCGTCCAGCAGGTTACGGGTCATCGGCGTGCCCATCAGGCCGATGCCGAGAAAAGCGATACGAGGAGAATGTGCAAACATTTTGGGGAATCCCACTCAGAAGCCCGGCGAAGGGATTGGGGTAGCCTTTCCAAAAATTTGCGGAGCCATGGATGGCGGAGCAGAAGCGCCACATGGATGTGCCGCAGGAGCGTTTTTTGGAAAGGCTACCCCAATCCCTTCTTCCCAGCCACGTGAATTAAATGGTTTAGGCGGATTATACAAACAAAAACGCCACCAACCGCGAACGGTGGTGGCGTTTTCAGCTTCCGGGCTGCCAATAAACCTCAGGCGACCTCGGCCATCTGCACCCGGATCTTCTTCATGGCGTTTTTCTCAAGCTGGCGGATCCGCTCAGCGGACACCCCGTACTTGTCGGCCAGCTCATGCAGCGTCGACTTGCTCTCCGACAACCAGCGTTCACGCAGAATATCCTGACTGCGCTCGTCCAACTGCTCCAGCGCCTGCATCAGCCGGCCATTGGAGTCCTCAGACCAGTCAGCGTTTTCCAGCTGAACCGCCGGATCGCTACGGCGATCTTCCAAGTAGTAAGCCGGTGCCTGGTAGGCGTTGTCTTCGTCATCATCCATCGGGCCGTCAAAAGCGGTGTCCTGGGAAGCCAGGCGACCTTCCATTTCCCGCACCACGTGGGGCTCGACACCCAGATCATTGGCGACCGCTTTCAGCTCATCGTGATTCAGCCATGCCAGCTTCTTCTTCTGGCTGCGCAGATTGAAGAACAGCTTGCGCTGGGCCTTGGTGGTAGCCACTTTCACAATGCGCCAGTTACGCAGAATGAATTCGTGAATCTCCGCCTTGATCCAGTGCACGGCAAACGACACCAGACGCACGCCATACTCAGGATTAAACCGCTTGACGGCCTTCATCAGGCCAACGTTGCCTTCCTGGATCAGGTCGGCCTGGGCCAGGCCGTAGCCGGAATAGCTGCGAGCAATGTGAATCACAAAGCGCAGGTGCGACAGCACCAACTGACGCGCGGCCTCAACATCGCCATGGTAGTGCAGCCGTTCTGCCAGTTCCCGCTCTTCATCAACGGAGAGAACAGGAATGCGACTCGCCGCCTGGATATACGACTCGAGATTCGCACCCGGAACCAGTCTGTCAACCAGCTGTAAACTCGTACCCATGCATTAACCTCCGAACCTGACAGCCTTTAAATATAGCAACTCAATATGAGACCGCCAAGAACTCAATTAGTTCCCGAACTTCCCAGTAAAACGTTAAAAATCATACATCTGGAAAGATCGCCTTTGCTTCTCTATAAACCAAACTACGTCAGAATGGACTCTTTTTTCAATACGGTTTTCCCGCGATCCGGATCAGCCTCCAGCAATATCGCCCGGCTCTATGTCATCCAGATGACGCCTCACCGCAACCCAGGCGCCCAGCCAGCCTAACAGCATCGCTACGATTATCAATGCCAGCGCGCCATCGAACCCCGGTCCCTGCAAGGTAAACTCACTGCGATACAGCCCGGCAAGACGCTCGATCGGGCCGCTTAACCACCAGAGTGACACCTGAATCAGTAACCACGCCACCAGGCCACCCCCGAGCCCGAACCAGGCGCCGGTGTAAAGAAACGGGCGACGAACGAAAGCATCGGTTCCGCCGACCAGTTTTGCCACGAGGATTTCATCCCGCCGGTTCTCGATGGCCAGACGCACCGTGTTACCAATCACCAGGATAACCGCGGCCCCCAGCAACAAAGCCAGCGCCCAGACGGCGCGGGCAAGGATCTCGGTCATTGCGTTCAGGCGTTGCAGCCAGCCCAGGTCGACCTGGACCTGATCGATACCGTTCATATTCTCGACAAACGTCACCAGTGCCTGAACGCCTTCTGCCGAGCGAGCGCTGTCTTCGGGTGTAATCAGCAGCGTATGCGGCAAAGGATTCTCTTCCAGGAAATCCAGCGCCTCGTCCAGCCCCGAACTGGCACGAAAGTCGGCCAAGGCCTGGTCACGTTCGACCAGCTGAACCGATACCACTCGCCCATCGCTTTCAATGTCCGCGGCCATACCCCGGGCTTCCTCCGCCGGCAGTTCCATCGCCAGATAGGCGGTAATCCTGGCCGTGCTCTCCCAGCCTGCACTCACACCCTGCAGGCTGGTCAACAGCAACAGCAGGGCAACCGGCAAGGCCAGAGCTACCCCCATCACTGTCCAGGTCATGGCGCTGGCTACCGGGGTTTTCCACATTCTCTGGATAGAATCCCGGGCTACTTTCCGGTGGTGGCCCAGATAACTCCGGGCCTGATCACTCAACAGTGATCGCGAACGGTCAGCGCCCCGGCGATTATCCGGCTTCTGGCGAGAGTCAGTGGCCACTCACACCTCCGCCAGCAACCAGCTGGCCCTGATTCAGAGTCAACGTACGTCGATTCATTTCATTAATCAGAGCAATATCGTGGGTTGCCACAAGTACCGTTACCCCAACCTGACTGAACTGGGTAAACAACCGCATGATGTCTGCAGACAATTCGGGATCCAGGTTACCGGTCGGCTCATCCGCCAGCAGTACGGGTGGTTTGTTTACCACCGCACGGGCAATACCGACCCGCTGCTGCTCACCCCCGGACAACTGCATGGGGTTCATCTTTTCCTTTTTCAGCAAACCAACCTTGTCCAATGCCGCCCGCACGCGCCGGCCGGTATCTTCCGGCGAGGCCCCCATCACCTCCAATGGCATGGCCACGTTGTCGAACACCGTGCGGTCAAACAACAACTGGTGATTCTGGAACACCACCCCGATATGACGCCGGATGTAAGGAATCTGTCGGCGGGGCAGGCTATTCAGTTTCTGGCCGCCCACGATCACCTCACCCGCTGTCGGGCGCTCCATCACCATGATCAGTTTCAGAAGGGTACTCTTGCCCGCGCCGGAATGACCGGTCAGAAACGCCAGCTCACCACGGTCCAGGTGAAAGTTCACAGCCCTGAGTGCGGTGTGATCACTGTCGTAGCGTTTGGTTACCTGGCGGAACTCGATCATCGGGGCAGCTACTCCGTATTTACGGCGTCAGTCTTCGAACAACGCATCCACAAAAGTTTCGGCATCGAAGCTGCGCAGGTCTTCGGCCTGTTCTCCCACCCCGATATAGCGGATTGGCAACTGCAGCTGACGGGCGATCGCAAACACAATACCGCCTTTGGCCGTGCCGTCCAGTTTCGTGAGCGTAATGCCGGAGACACCTACTGCCTGCTGGAATACCTGGGCCTGGCTCAGGGCATTCTGACCGGTACCGGCATCCAGCACCAACATCACCTCATGAGGCGCAGATTCATCCAGCTTCTTCATCACCCGAACGACCTTGGACAACTCGTTCATCAGGTTGTCCTTGTTCTGCAGGCGACCGGCGGTGTCTGCAATCACCACATCCACACCCCGGGATTGAGCAGACTGGATGGCGTCGAAAATTACCGATGCACTGTCTGCGCCGGTATGCTGGGCCACCACCGGAACGTTGTTGCGCTCGCCCCAGACCTGCAATTGCTCAACCGCCGCCGCCCGGAAGGTGTCACCAGCGGCCAGCATGACCGACTTACCCTCGCTCTGGAATTTCTTGGTGAGCTTGCCGATGGTAGTGGTTTTGCCGACACCGTTCACGCCAACCATCAGGATAACGTAGGGCTGTTTGCCGGCATCGATCTCCAGCGGCCGGGTCACCTCCTTGAGGAGGCCATGCAACTCATCCCGTAGCGCCTTGCGCAGGGCCTCGCCATCTTTCAGCTGATTGCGTTCGAGTTTCTCGGTCAGGGCGTCAATGATCTCAGAGGTGGCGGTCACACCCACATCGGCCATCAGCAACGTGGTTTCGATTTCTTCCAGCAGATCTTCGTCAATCTTCTTGCCCACCGAGAACAGGTCGGCCAGACCACCGGTCAGGCTGGCCCGGGTTTTCCCCAGACCCTGCTTGATGCGCTCGAAGACACTGACTCGGGGTTCCGGTTCGCGCTCAACCTCAGGTTCCGGCGCGGGAGCCGGCTCAACAGCCGGTTGAGCCGCTTCCGGCTCAGCGGCTTCTGCCGCTGGTTCAGGCGGCACTTCAGGTTCGGCCTCAGGTTCCGCTGGCACAGGAGCCGGCCCCCTGGCCACCTCCGGCTTACGCTGAGGTACCGGCTTGGGCCGGGGCGCACGCTTGCGGTTGCCGGCGATATCCAGCACAAAAAACAGAACAAGAAGGGCCAACAGGCCGACTGAAATCCACTCTGCCGTCATAATCTATCCATCTGTCTGAAAAAAGGGCGGGCACAGGCCGCAGGTTCGCGAAGAGGGCACAAGAACCTCAGCTCGCCAAAATAAGTGGAGCATTCTAACAGACTGGCCGGCACAAGTGATGGGGCAGGATTAACCGGTCTCGTGGATTCCGGTACCATAGCCGCAAACATCAGCCATCCATGACTTCCCCGGAGCCTCGCCCCTATGGCACGACGTCCCCCAGCCCGCAAAAAACCCGTCGTCTCACCAGGCAAAGACTCCGGAACCGGCGAACTGAGAATTATCGGTGGCGACTGGCGCAGCCGGAAACTGCGCTTTCCGGACGCCGGCGGCGTGCGGCCCAGCCCGGCCCGCACCCGGGAAACCCTGTTCAACTGGCTGAACTTCCACCTGGCCGGTAGCCGGTGCCTGGATCTGTTCGCCGGTTCCGGGGCTCTGGGACTGGAAGCACTGTCCCGTGGAGCAGCGCAGGCAACGCTGGTGGACCACACCCCCGCCCTGGCCAAAGCGCTCCGGGACAACCTCCGACTGCTGGGAACCAACAAAGGGGATGTCGCCTGCCAGGATGTGGAACAGTTTCTGGCAAAGGGTGACGGCCAAGGCTACGACATCGTGTTTATGGACCCGCCATTCCGTCAAGGCTGGCTTGAACGGTTGATACCGCTACTGGACACCCAGCAATGGGTGAAGCCGGGCGGCTGGATCTATGTCGAACACGAGAGTGAAAGAGCCTTGCCGACGGTACCGGCCAGCTGGCATCTGCACCGACAGAAATCAGCAGGCCAGGTCAGCTACTGTCTTTTCCGGGTTGAACGGGGTGACGAACCGGAAGCCCAGTAACGGGGGCTTCCGGCGCATCCTACAGGCAGGCCTGTCTCAGGAAGCGGGGCGCAAGGAATACGCTCGCAGGTGGGCGGCAAACTCTTCCAGGTAACGAACACCACTGGCTTCGGCGTCACGACACCACTCCATCAACGCCTGCAGCTTGTCCTGGGGCTTGAGCCCGCGCTGGCGCCAGAGTGCCTGGAGTTCATGACTCTTCTCGTAGATCAGCCTGAGCACTTCGTTGCGTTCCAGCACCGTGTCGAGATGCTCTTTTTCCCGAGGCTTGATCAGGCTGATTTCGCGAGACAGCAATTGCTTGAGCTTGCGATAACGGGGACGAATTTCGTCGTCCATCAACGCTTTCTGCTGTCGCAGCACCGGCTCCATTACTCGCTTGCGATACTGGCGCATGATCACAAAGCGGTTATTGGCGATGGCCTGAACGGTTTCCACGTCCACCGCCTGCTTGCCCGGAACATAATGAGCAATAGGCCGGTAGCCTTTCGGCGTCGCCAGACCAAACAGCTGGAACAGACGAATGTAACCCCAACCGATGTCCACTTCGTACCAGCGACGAGACAGCTTGGCCGAATTCGGATAGGTGTGGTGATTGTTGTGCAGCTCCTCACCACCAATCAGGATACCCAGCGGCGAGATGTTGCGGGCGTTATCGGCGCATTCGAAATTCCGATAGCCCAGGTAATGGCCGATGCCATTGACCACGCCGGCAGCCCATACCGGAATCCACATCATCTGGACGGCCCAGATCCAGATACCGTGCACCCCGAACAGCGCCAGGTTGATCACCGCCATCAAGGCAATACCCAGGGTCTTGTACCGGCTGTAGAGGTTGCGCTCGACCCAGTCTTCCGGCGTGCGCTGGCCATAGCGCTCAAGGGTTTCAGGGGTGGCAGAAGCTGCGTATAACTCGGCGCCCTCAAACAGCACCTTGCGAATACCCAGCACCACCGGGCTGTGAGGATCTTCCTCGGTTTCGCACTTGGCATGGTGTTTACGGTGGATGGCCGTCCACTCTTTGGTGTTCTGGGCCGTGGTCAGCCAGAGCCAGAAGCGGAAAAAGTGCTTGAGGACGGGATGCAGATCCAGCGCGTTATGGGCCGAATGACGATGCAGATAAAGGGTAACGCTGACGATGGTGATGTGTGTCATCACCAGAGTGACCGCGATCAGCTGCCACACAGAAAGGTCCAGAAGACCGTTAAACCACATAGATAATCCTCGAAACTCGATTAACTTCGAAAGGCGATACTGCTGAGGGATGTCGCTGGCACTCGAAGGGGGTGATCGTTAAGCCCACTCTAGCGTACAGGTGTAAGCTTGGACAACCAGGTTTGGCGGCTTTTTTGTTACCAATTACACTGTTTCGTCTCAAAATCTGTCTGTTGGTGGAGGCTCTGTGCCGGAATTACCTGAAGTTGAAACCACCCGTCAGGGCATCGCGCCTCACTGCGAAGGCCAGACCATCCGGCGGGTAATTGTCCGCAACCCCAGCCTGCGCTGGCCGGTACCGGCGGATCTGGCCGAGCACCTGGAGGGCAAGACCATCCGTGCCGTGGAGCGCCGGGCGAAATACCTGTTCCTGCACCTGGAGACTGGTTCCGTGATTGTCCATCTGGGCATGTCGGGCAGTCTCAGAGTGATCACCGACGACAGCCCCGCCATGACTCACGATCACGTCGAGCTTGTCCTCGGCAATCATCGCCGCCTGCGCTTCAATGACCCGCGACGCTTCGGCTGTTGGCTGTGGACTACCGACTGGAACCGGCATCCACTGATCAGCGCGCTCGGGCCGGAACCCTTATCCGAAGGTTTCAACGGCGCCTGGCTTTTTCGCCTGTCCCGGCAGAAACAGACGCCGGTCAAATCCTTCATTATGGACAATCATGTGGTGGTGGGCGTGGGCAATATCTACGCCAACGAAGCCCTGTTCAAGGCCGGCATCCACCCGAAACGGAAAGCCGGCCGCATCAGCCTGGACCGCTATCACAAGCTGGCCGAGGCCATCCGGGAAACCCTCAGCGCCGCCATACTGATGGGCGGCACCACTCTGCGGGACTTCGTCAACAGCGACGGCAAACCGGGGTATTTCGCCCAGTCGCTACTGGTTTATGGCAAGGCGGGAGCGCCCTGCACCGAATGCAACACCCCGCTGAAAGAGATCCGCATGAACAACCGATCGACGGTTTACTGTCCCCGGTGCCAGCGCTGAGATTCCGCAACGGCTCACACTTTTCAACGAAAAACCGTTTGAAATTGAGGCAATATGATTCATAGTTAATGGAGTGCTAGTACCCGGTCGCCGCACGCAGCGCGAACATGCTGGCTCGCAATACAGAGACAGGCGAGCCCTGACCAACCGGGCTGATACGTTCAGGAGAGAATGACATGACCCGCAAGATTTCCCGCACCCTGGTAGCCACCGTCGCAGCCTGCCTGCTGGCATTCTCATCGCTCGGCCATGCCCGCGCCGTGGATGAAAGCCCGTCTGCACTGGCCATGACCGCCGATGCGGTGTTGCTGCGCCCGGCCCTGCTGGCCACAACCATTGTCGGTAGTGCTGTTTACCTGGTATCCCTGCCATTCTCGGCGCTTGGCGGCAATGCCGGCGAAGCCGGTGAAGTGCTGGTGGTTGGCCCGGCCAAGGCCACTTTCGTTCGCTGCCTGGGCTGCACCCGCACCGGTCGCAAGTCAGAAACGGTGGAGCAGTCCGACAACTGATTTGGCGCACCGATCCGTAAAATCCCGGCTTGCCACTGGTCGGGATCTGAGGCAGCCTGAAGAAAATTCTTCAGGCTGTTTTGTTTATGGTGGACTGGTCAACCCTCGATACGGTGTTCCTCGATATGGACGGGACACTGCTGGATCTGCATTTCGACAACCACTTCTGGCTGGAGCACCTGCCCAGGCGCTATGCCGAACACTTTGACCTGCACCCAACCGAGGCCCGGGACTACCTGATTCCGATGATCATGGCCGAGCGGGGCTCGCTGAACTGGTACTGTACCGATTACTGGAGCGAACGCCTTGCTCTGGACATCACCGGCCTTAAGGCGGAAGTTGGTGACCGCATTGGCTACCGCCCTCATGTAACCGGCTTTCTGGCCGCACTGCGCCAGGCGGGGCTGCGTTCGGTCATTGTCACCAACTGCCATCCGGATCCTCTGGCCCTGAAGCTTCAGCGGACCGGACTGGATCAGCATGTTGACGGCATCGTCTCCAGCCACGAACTGGGCAAGCCCAAAGAGGACCCGGCGTTCTGGCAGGACCTTGCCGGCCGCTCCCCCTATCGTCGCCAATCTACCCTGATGGTCGACGACAGTTTCCCGGTGCTGGAGAGTGCCCGGGCCGCCGGTATTGGCCAGTGCCTGGCGATTCTGGCCCCCGACAGCCAGCAGCCAGCCAAAGACCACCACCCGGACATTCCCGGCATTCATCACTTCGATGAAGTACTGCCTGCCTTGCGCTCACATACAGCAGTGCCATCCACCCCATGAGGGGGTTATAATGGATTATTGCGGCATGTGCCCGACAGGTGAGGAGATATGACGGCGGCGAACGCAGACGATCAGAAAGTCCGGCTCGATAAATGGCTGTGGGCAGCGCGATTCTATAAAACCCGCTCGCTCGCCAAAGAGGCCATTGAAGGCGGTAAGGTGCACTACAACAGCCAGCGCACCAAGCCCGGCAAGATCGTTGAGACCGGCGCCAAAGTGACCCTGCGCCTGGGCTGGCAGGAAAAGATCGTGATCGTCGACGACATCAGCGACCGACGCCGGGGCGCCCCGGAAGCCCAGAAGCTCTATCACGAAACCGACGACAGCGTGAAACGGCGGGAAGACCTGGCCTGGCAACGCAAGACCATGCAGGCTGCACAGCTGCCCCCGGCTCGAAGGCCGAGCAAGAAAGATCGCCGGGATATCCAGCGCTTCCGGGAACAGAATGGTCTGTAACCATTGAATCCCACGTATCTGACAACCCGTATACAACCCCGTTTCAGTAACTCCCAGTAAATCGATACATCAGCTCCAGGAGACACCATGGCATCCCGCGACCAGTTCCAACGTTTTCTCTTTGAACACAGCCAGGTGCGGGGTGCCTGGGTACAGCTGGGCGAGAGTTTCAAGGAAATCACCGGCCAGGCCCCCTACCCGGATTCAGTCCGCGAGCTGCTGGGAGAATCCCTGGTAGCCAGCGTACTGATGAGCAGCACCCTGAAATTCAAAGGCACTCTCTCGCTGCAGGCAGCGGGTGAAGGTGCCCTCAGCACACTCATGGCCGAATGCAGCCATGACCGCCATATCCGTGGCCTGGCCCGCTTTGATGCCGATGCGGTCAGCGGCGAAACCCTGCACGAGCTGCTCGGAAAAAGCCGTATGGCCATCACCATTACCCCGGAACAGGGCCAGCGCTATCAGGGCGTGGTACCAAGGGAATCAGAAACCCTGGCCGGCTGCCTAGAAGAGTACTTCGAGCGCTCCGAGCAGATCGCCACCAGCCTGTTCCTGTTTGCCAACGAGGATACCGCTGCCGG
Organism: Marinobacter sp. RI1; assembly: GCF_041155085.1. Taxonomy (NCBI): domain Bacteria; kingdom Pseudomonadati; phylum Pseudomonadota; class Gammaproteobacteria; order Pseudomonadales; family Marinobacteraceae; genus Marinobacter; species Marinobacter sp. RI1. The sequence continues at coordinate 749,450 of NZ_AP031605.1, read as the reverse complement.
CCTGTTACTCCAGCGCCTTCCCGGCCATACCGATGACGACGATGACCTGTGGAACCGGGTGAACCACCTGGCCCGCACAGTGGAAGCGGAGGAACTGCTGAGCCTGGACAGTGAAACCCTGCTGCACCGGCTGTTCCACGAGGAAACGGTGCGCCTGTTCGAGCCGGATCCGGTTGCCTTCCGCTGCAGCTGTTCCCGTGAGCGCACCCTGGCCGCGCTGGAAGCCATCGGCAAGGACGAGTGCTACAGCATCCTCGACGAACAGGGCAGCATCAACATGGACTGCCAGTTCTGTCACGCAAACTATCGCTTCAATAGAAATGATATTGATCACCTTTTCACCGGCCATACGTTACACTAAGCCGTCACTGAACTTGCCCGGAAGCCGCCTCTGGCGCGGCTTTCAGGGCAGTCGTTTTTTGTGGGCGTCTCTGGCATAATAGCGCGCCTGAATTGACCCGATTGTTCAGTTTTCCGTCAATTTTCGGGGGGACGGCCTGGGCAATCACGAAGACATCCCGAGGGCGAGGTCGAAGTGAGCAACACTTATAATGATCTGAGTACAGCACGACTGGTCGAGCTGGCATTAGCAAGGAACGAAGGCCAGCTGGCATCCAACGGTTCTCTGGTGGTCACCACCGGTGAGCGTACCGGCCGGTCTCCTATGGACCGCTTTATCGTCGAGGAGCCCAGCACCGCCGACGACATTCACTGGGGTCCGATCAACCGCCCGTTCGATGCTGAAAAGTTCGATGCCCTGTGGGATCGCGTTGAAGCCTACATCGCTGAAAAAGACCGCTTCGTCTCTCACGTTCACGTTGGTTCCGACCCGGAACACTACCTACCGGTAAAAATGACCACGGAAACCGCGTGGCAGAACCTGTTCGGCCGCAACCTGTTCATTCGCCCGGATAGCTTCAATCCGGCCGACAAGCAGGAATGGCAGATTCTCAACGCCGCTAATTTCGAGTGTGTACCGGAGCGTGATGGCACCAACTCCAACGGCTGCGTCATCATCAACTTCGCCAAGCGCAAGGTGTTGCTGGCCGGCATGCACTACGCAGGCGAAATGAAAAAAGCCATGTTCTCGGTTCAGAACTTCCTTCTGCCCGAGAAAGACGTGTTGCCCATGCACTGCTCAGCCAACGTCAGTGAAACCGGCGAGACATGCCTGTTCTTCGGCCTGTCCGGCACCGGCAAAACCACCCTGTCTGCAGACCCGCACCGGTTCCTGATCGGTGACGATGAGCACGGCTGGGGCCCGGGCACCGTATTCAATATTGAAGGCGGTTGCTACGCCAAGTGCATCGACCTGAGCCAGAAGAACGAACCGATCATCTGGGACGCCATCCGTTTCGGCGCCATCGTTGAGAACGTGATGATTGATCCGGAGACCCGCGAGCCGGACTACAACGACGTTTCACTGACCGAAAACTCCCGCTGCGCCTATCCGCTCGAGCACGTCGAAAAGCGCGTGATCGAGAACCGTGCCGGTGAGCCCTCGCACATCATCTTCCTGACCTGCGACATGACCGGCGTTCTGCCTCCGGTATCCATCCTGAGTCGTGAAGCTGCCGCTTACCACTTCCTGAGTGGCTACACCGCGCTGGTGGGCTCCACCGAAATGGGCTCATCCTCCAAGCTGAAGTCCACCTTCTCCACCTGCTTTGGTGCGCCGTTCTTCCCGCGCCCGGCCGGCGTCTATGCCGAGCTGCTGATGAAGCGTATCGACGAATTCGGCAGCAAGGTATTTCTGGTCAACACCGGCTGGACCGGTGGCCCCTACGGTGAAGGCAAGCGTTTCAGCATTCCGACCACCCGCGCCATCATTGCCGCCATCCAGAACGGTGATCTGGACGACGTCGAAACCGAGCACCTGGATGCCCTGAATCTGGACGTGCCCAAGCATGTTCCGGGCGTAGACACCGAGCTGCTGAACCCGCGCACCACCTGGGTCAGCCCGGACTACTACGATGGCAAGGCCCAGGAGCTGATTGCCCAGTTCGTGGAGAACTTCAAGAAGTTCGACGTGGCCGACGCCATTGTTGAAGCGGGCCCGAAAGCCGGCTAAAGCCGCTTTCCCACTGCCATAAAAAAAGCGCCTTGCGAAAGCTCGGCGCTTTTTTTGTGTCTTTGGCTTGAGAACACAGACCAGACAGGCCGCCGGGGCGGCCTCGGGCAGAGAAATCAGTTGGCGTAGAACAGCAACGGCACAAAGGCCACCAGTACCAGGGAAATACCCATGGCAATCAGTGGCATGATGATGCGTTCGTGGCGCTGGTAGAAGGTTCCACCTTCCTGCTGGGCCGCCAGCACCTCAGCCTCGCCCACCACCTGGCGGGTGAGCAGATGGTTCAGGGCCACAGGCGGGCTCAGGTAGCCGAGCTCGAAGGCCACCAGCGTTACCATCCAGAAATGCACCGGGTGAATACCGCTGGAGTAGGCTATGGTTGCCACCGTTGCGGTTACCAGAATCACCGCCCCGAAGGCGTCCATGATCATCCCCAGGATCACCAGGATCACCACCATCAGCAGCATGGCAGACCAGGGACTGTCGAACGCCTGAGGGAAAGTTTCCATGATGTGGGAGCGCTCAATCACACCACCAATACTCACCGACAACCCCAGCAGCAGCAAAAGCGCGCCAATCTCGGCGGTGGTGTCGTTGGTGGCGCCACGAACGCTTCGCTCCAGCCCCTGGTGATTGATCTCGCCGGACGCCCGGCCCCGGCCATTTTTCAGGCTGATATGCTCATATACCAGAATGGCCAGCATGATCACCGGCAGCAACCGGGGCGCCGAAAATTCGTCCATCTTCACATCCAGGGCAAGCCGGTAGAACAGCACTACGGCAGCGATCATGATCACATAGGGGATCAATGGCCGCAAAGCCTGAATGGACGCCGGAAAGGCATCGGCCGCCGGGGCCAGATCAAACTGGCTCTGCCGGTTCACCGTGAGGGCCACCATCGCAAACATGGTGGCGGTCAGTACGAATACCCAGATGCCCCAGCCAAACAACTCATCGGTCGTCACCTCTCGGTTCAGGTAGGCAATCACCACCACCAGCAGACACGGCCGCAATACCACACCCAGGGAGCCCGACATGGCCGTGGCCGCCAGGGCCAGATGTCTGCGCGCGCCCGCCGCTCGGAGCTCACTGTAGATAACGGCACCGGCAGCAATCACAAAAATACCGGAAGCACCGGTATAGGCGGTAGGCACCGCCGCCACCAGAACCGCCACCACCGCCAGCATCTCCGGCGGCATACGCCAGGGCCGGAAAATATTGAAAACCAGTGTCGCCAGGCGGGTCTGCTTCAGCATCATGCCCACCCACACGTACAGCCCGACATTCAGGAACATGTCGGCCAGCTCCATCATCTTGCCCAGATAGATCCCAATACCGGAGGAATGGCCGATCAGCGCGAAGTAAGTACCTGAAATCAGGCACATCACGGTATAGAGCGGAACCGACAGAAACGCCTGGTTCAGATTGCCCCCCGGCGCCAGATTGTCGGGCGCGCGGAACAGGCGATAGAGGCTCGCCAGCGTCAGGCAGGCAAAGCCGACAATCCAGAAATTGTGCAGCAGCAGCTCCTCACCGGATACTGTGGTGCTGCTGGCCAGGCTGGATTGCCGGAAGATCACCGACGAGCCCAGCAACATGGCGTTGGCAATGGTTTGCAGGGTATGGGAGACGGTGTAGTCCAACCGGGTCTCCATGGCTCGCATGGCAATGTGATGGCGGGTGAGTGTGGCGGTCGCCGCACACAGCATCACCAGAATCACCAGGACGTAGCGTTGAGCTGTGAGCCCGAACGCGATCAGGTCGGCTACAAAAAGCTCTACCGCCCGATAGGCTTTCACACCGGGAGTCAGCTTGTCCTGCAGGTCTTCGTAACTGGCGTGAGCGGCCCGGCAATCCGCCACCGAGCGCTCTATGGCAAGACGGACTTCCCGGGGGTCTTTTTCATGGGCGCCAAGCAGTGCTGCCATCGGGTCGTCTGCCGGCGCTTGCTCAGCCAGTTCCCGGGCGACTTCTGCCTCAACATCCCGGTTGAGGTCGCACTCCGGTTGTACCGGGTCCATGCGCAGCTTGTAATAGCCACTCCAGAGCTGCTCACCAGCGCGCAACATCTGGTTATGAATATCACTGCTGGTGGAAAACAGAACCACGGCCAGCAACAACAGACAGGCCGGCAGCGATGAAAACCACTCCAGACCACTACGACGAAAACCACCCTGGGGCATAACGGCTTACTCGGCTTGATGATGGTTACAACAGGTCGTCCAGATCCATGGTCTCGACCGGTTCACGCTGGTCATCCCAGAAGGCACCGAACTGCCCGATGGGGGTGCGGTGGCCGGTGTTTTCCACCCACAACCGATCCGAAATCGCCACCAGCATATTGGTCGCCATGGCGTCCACAAACCGCCATTCCTCGTTGGCCGGATTGGCCTCAAGGGATTCAGCATGATCCCGGATAACCGACTTCACCAGGGCTTCATCATTCTTATTCATAGCCGCAATGGCCTGGAACACATGGCCCAGTCGGACGCCAGCGTCCTCGCCCTGCTCCGCGGCAATGGCCAGGCGCTCGAAGGCATCTTCACCCTGCGGCTGGGTTCCCGGGATCATGGCCCAGACGGTGGCACGCAGGCCCATGGGGGCGCCCCACCATTTCTTGTTATCCAGACACTGGGTAGCACGGCCCACCACGGAGCCGGTATTGAACGGAACGCCCACCGAGGAGGTGGCCTGGATCTGGGCGTTAAGCGCCTGCAGCCCGGACAGCAAACCGGCCATGTACATGAACTCGTCCATGTCATCGTCGAAATCCGGGCACTCGGTTTCATCCGGGTTACCATAGTGGCTATTGTGATGCTGCCAGCTTTTCAGATAGCGGCGAGCGGCCAGGGTATGAGCACGCTTCTGGCGAATAAAGGCGTCTTCCGCCGCGGTCGCATCCATGGCATACATGGCGGCCAACCCTGCCAGCTCATGCTCCCTGGCCTGCTCTTCCGCACAGCTGCCCGAAGACAGGTAGAGCATGACTGCCAGTTGATCCGGCTCGCTGGTTACCCGACCAAACGACATCAACAGCGGCGCGGTAGCCTCGCTCATGGAACAGCCCATGGCCAGATCGTCCGACTCCATGAGGTAGGGGACGGTATGGTTGCGGGAGAAGCCCTTCATGACATCCCCCGTGGTCTTGTAGATCATGTTATTGAACGCCCCGCAGCCGCTCAGCAGGAGACCGGCAGTCAACGCCGCCGCCATGCCGCGAAGCCCAGATGATGTTGTCGGGGATCTCCGGAAACCCTTCATACCTTTCAACCCTTTGTTCTTGTGTTTTGTCCAGACGACGGGGGCGGACTGCACCGTTTGTTACAGTCTGTAACCGGCGTTCATTATGACGAACTCCGCCCCGGGTTTATGAGACCGATCCCGCAAATGACGCCTCCGGGAACATATCGTTACCGAAGAAGGTTTGCAGATTCAGCCCAAAGCCACTATAGATTGCTTCAGCCTCCGGCCTGGCCGGGGCAATAACCAACAACAATCAGAACGAATAATCAGGAGTATCCGATGCGCAAACCTGAACTTGCTGCTGCCATTGCCGACAAAACCGGGCTTACCCGGGAAAAGGCCGGAGAGGTAATCAACGCGTTTACCGACCAGGTGTCGGCGGCTGCCGCGCGGGGAGAGGACGTGACACTGATCGGTTTCGGTACCTTCAACATCCGCAGCCGGGAAGCCCGCAGCGGGCGCAACCCGCAAACCGGCGCAAGCATCCAGATCCCTGCCAGCAAGACCGTGGGTTTCAAGGCCGGCAAGGCCCTGAAAGACGCCATCCGCTGATCACCTGCGGCCCGCTCTGTATGCGGGCCGCTCAGTGCCTCAGGATGCGCACTCCGAACGGGAGCCATCCACCCGACAGCGAATCGCCTTCATCAACTTGATGGCGCGCTCGTCATAGACCCCGTCCTCCAACAGTGAAAGACGAACCTGGCGCAGCATCTTGTCGTACTCGGCCACATCTTCCCGGGGCGGGTGCATCCAGACGTCGGCAGGAATCCCGGACTCCGCTTCTGCAATGATCTCGTAGGCCTGATCAATCCGCTTGATGGACTCATCCCGAACCATCTGGCCGGCGTCTTCCGGGAAACGGTCGCGATGAATAATGACCTGGAAGTTCATGTACGCCAGGGCATACTTGAACACCCCACCCTTGGAATTAACGCCCTTATAGAGTTCCAGAGGCTGATAGGCCACGGCTGGTGCATAGGCCAGGTCGACACTGCCATTATTGAACTTGCCGGCAAAGTTGGCGGAGTTGGAGCCAACCACCGATGCTCCGACATGACGGACCATGCGCACCGAGGCCGAGTCGTAATCCAGCGTTGCGATGCGTTTGCCCTGGAGTTTCTCGACCGAATCAATGGCCCGGTCGCGGGTATACAGGTAAATGGCCCCGGCAGGAAAGACACCGGCTACCTCATAAGGCCCGTCAACCAGGAACGGCCGGGCCTTGGGCTGGCTCAGGGTGTTGTACAACAGGCGCATTTCTTCTTCACCCGGCACTGCCCCCATGGCTTCGAGGCTACCGGTAAACTTGTTGAATTCCCGGGCACGGGTGCCGGTCAGCAACACGGCATCGCACTGACCGGCCTTGAAGTCTTCGGCCGCTACTTTTTCATCGGTGTAGGCACGCAGTTCCAGCTTGATGCCTCGCTTAAGGGCCACCGGCTGGAACTCCTTGGTAATGGCAAACAGCGGGCCATTGGCACCAACCGGGTCAAACACACAGAAACTGCGCTCAAGGATTTCATCCTGGGCCTGAACCAGGGAGGGTGCCACCACGCTGGCACACAGGGCGGCCGCCATGGCGAGCCGGCGGGAAAAGCGGATTGATTTCACGGGATGACTCCTGAGTTTTTATTGTCGGGCCGGTCACATCCGGGTGACTGGCTCTCGTATTCTATGACCTGACCGTAGAGGGTCAGGTCATAGAATACGTTGGCTCAGGTGCCTGCCATCAAGGGTTTTTCAGCAAAACCGGCGAGTTCTGTGATGATGTCGACAGAGGCGGAGCCACCCCTGCCTCATTTTTCAAAGTGGGGTTCCGGGAGCCTGCCAGGCGGTACGACCTGCCACCAGGGTGAGTTTCACCTCCCCTGGCAGGGCACGCTCCAGAACCGGAGCGTGCCGGCCAGCCGACAGCAGCGTTGCTGCGGAAGGCTGCCAGTGGCCATCCGGGTCAAACAAACAAAGATCAGCAGCAGCCCCGGCCGTCAGAGCCACTTCCCGGCCCAGGACAGCCGCCGGGCCAGCGGTTAGTGCCCGCAGCAAATCCGGCAATTCCAACTCATGATTCTGTACCAGCTCCAGACCCAGGGACAGCACGCTTTCGATGCTCGACAGCCCGGGCTCGGTCGCGGGCAGAGGGGCCTGCTTGGCCGCGGAATCATGGGGCTGATGCTGACTCACAATTGCATCGATAACGCCGTCCCGCATACCGGTCACCAGCGCCTGACGGTCGGCTTCTCCGCGCAGGGGAGGCCGGACATGAAAACGACTGTCGAAGCCGGCCAGGGCCGACTCGGTGAAGACCAACTGGTGCATGGCAACATCGGCGGTAACCTTCACGCCGCGATCCCGGGCCTGAGCCAGCATCTCGACGCTGCGGGCGCAGGACAGCTGGCTCAGGTGCAGGCGCACCCCGGTCTCTTCCGCCAGCAGTAGCATTTCCATAACCGCGGCCGTTTCGGCCACCTCGGGAATACCCAGCAGCCCCAGACGCGTGGTGACCTGGCCATCATGGGCGTAGCCATCGGCCGCCAGTGCCGTATTTTCCGGACTGAACATCACGGTCAGTCCGAAGGTCTGGGCATAGGCCATACACCGGCGCAGAATGCGGGCATTGCGCACGCCCCGGGAACCATTGCCGACCGCCACGCAACCGGCTGCTTTCAGGCCGGCCATATCACTGAGCATATCGCCATCAAGGCCACGGGTGATGGCACCGATCGGCAGCACCCGAACCACACCTCGGGAGGCCACGCTGTCGAGAATCAGATTGGTCACGGCACCGGAATCATTGACCGGCGAGGTTTCCGGCGAGGCACAGACCGTGGTGAAACCACCATGGGCGGCGGCTCGTGTTTCCGAGGCAATATTGCCCTTCTGGCCATTGCCCGGCTCCCGGAGATTACAGCACAGGTCGATGAAACCGGGCGCGATCACCTGCCCGGCGGCGTCCAGTGTTGCCGCGCTCGCGGCTGCCTGAGCCTGCTCTCCAACCGCCTCTATGCGACCATTGCGCACCAACAGCCCCGGGTTACTGATCAACCCCTTGCCCGGCTCAAACAACTGCCCGCCGGTCAGTTTCAGGCCGCCCTCATTCCAGTTCGCTGATGCTGTCATGCCCGACCCTCCTGCTGTTCCTGCTGTCTTTGCTGACGCTCCGCCATCTGACCGCCCATGGCCATGGACATCACCGCCATCCGGATAGCAATACCGTTGGTGACCTGGTTAAGAATGACCGACTGGGGCCCATCGGCCACTGCCGACTCAATCTCGACCCCGCGGTTGATCGGGCCCGGATGCATGACGATGCAATCGGGCTTTGCCAGCCCCAGCTTTTCCTGATTCAGCCCGTACAGACGGTAAAACTCACGTTCACTGGGTAGCAGGGCACCTTCCATGCGCTCCTTCTGAAGCCTCAGCATGATCACCACATCCAGGTCTTTCATGCCGCGGGCCATGTCGTATTCCACGGTACAACCAAGATCCTCGACATCTCTGGGCAGCAGCGTGCCGGGAGCAATCACCCGTACCTCTTCCGCGCCCAGCACATTCAATGCGCGAATCTGCGAGCGCGCCACCCGGGAGTGCAGCACATCCCCGACAATGGCAACTTTCAGGCCTTCAAAGCGGCCCTTGTGCTGACGGATGGTCAGCATGTCCAGCATCGCCTGGGTGGGATGGGCGTGGCGGCCGTCACCGGCATTGATGATGGCGACGCCCGGGGTCACACTCTCGGCTATGAAATGCGGCGCGCCACTCTGGGAATGACGCACTACGAACATATCCGAGGCCATGGCCTCCAGATTAAGCAGGGTATCGGACAGGGATTCACCCTTGGAGGTAGCTGAGGTAGAGATATCCAGGTTCAGGACGTCGGCAGACAGGCGCTTGGCCGCGAGTTCGAACGTACTCCTGGTCCGGGTACTGGATTCAAAGAACAGGTTGACTACGGTGCGGCCTCTGAGAAGGGGCACTTTCTTGATACTTCTCTCTCCCACCTCAATAAAGGAGTCGGCGGTGTCGAGAATATCCGTGAGCAGTGGCTGGCCCAGGCCATCCAGCGTCAGGAAATGCCGCAACTGACCATCCCGGGTCAGCTGCAAGTGGTTCGGGGAAGGGTCGTTCGCGGTCATGGCTCGCCTGTTATCAGTTGGGAAGGTTTACTGCCCGGATTCCTGTACTTCAATGCGCAGTGGCTCGGGGCCACGCAGTTTCACTCGTTGATGGGCTTCCAGCGTCAGGGCCCGTCCCACCACATCCGGCTGGATTGGTAGTTCCCTGGCGCCCATATCGATCAGCGTGGCCAGTATGATACTGGCCGGACGGCCGTAGTCGAATATTTCGTTCATGGCAGCCCGGATCGTCCGGCCACTCATGATCACGTCGTCGATCAGGATGATGTCCCGGCCTTCGGTATCAAACGGCAGACTGGACGGCAACACCCGGGGGTTCAGACCAATGCGACTGAAGTCATCCCGGTAGAACGAGATGTCCAGCTCTCCAAAAGGCTGGGCAATACCCAGGCGCTTCCCCAACACATCCGCCAGCCAGACACCGCCGGTCCGGATTCCGATCAGCACCGGGTCATCTACGCCACGCGCCTGGAGAATCTGACGCAGGCCGGATTCCAAAGTGTCGAGCAGCTGGTCTATATCAAGCAATGCGGTCATTACAGCCTCGTTTATCAGATCAGCCGGCCTGCTCCCGGCACCAGGTTTCCAGTATCAGCACGGCGGCACGGTCATCGACGCCGTGGCGGCCGAAATCGCGGCTGCCACCACCGGCCATCACCTCGCCCTTGGCTTCGTAGCTGGTGAGTCGTTCGTCCACCATTTCGACCGTGACATGGTAGCGGCCGTGCAAACGCTTGCCGAACTTGCGCGCCCGCGCGCACATCTCATTTTCGGTGTCATCCATATTCAGAGGCAGGCCGACCAGGACAATATCCGGCTGCCAGTCCGCCAGCAGCGCCTCGATCTGCTGCCAGTCGGGGATCCCGTCCCTGGCCGGAAGCATGGCCAGGGGCTGGCCGGTTCCGAGCATTTCCTGCCCTGACGCCACCCCGATACGCCGGGTGCCGAAATCAAAGGCCAGTAGTCGACGGTTACCGGGATCAGGCATGACCCACCGAATCACTGAGCTGGTTCAGATCAATGCCCATCAGGCGGAGTACCGCCTGGTAACGTTGGTCTGCCGGCGTGCGGAACAGAATGTCGGTGCTGGCCGGGCAGGTCAACCAGGCATTGCTGCCCAGCTCTTCCTCCAGCTGACCCTCGCCCCAGCCAGAGTAACCCAGTGCCACCAGAAACGATTCCGGCCCCTCATCCCGGCCAATGCTTTCCAGAATATCCCGGGAGGTGGTCAACAGCACTTCGTCGGTGACTCGCGCGGTATTCTGCCACTGCCGGCCCGGCGAGTGCAGAACAAAGCCGCGCTCTGGCTGAACCGGCCCGCCGGTGTATACCGGCAAGTCCAGCTCCCCGCCGTGCATGTCGAGCTGCTCGAGGATCTCACCCAGGTGGATATCCAGCGGCTGATTGATCATCAGCCCCAGCGCGCCCTCCTCCGAGTGTTCGCAAAGGTAGATCACCCCACCGTGAAAGCGGGGATCAGCCAACCAGGGCGAAGCCACCAGGAAGTGGTGCCTGAGACTGCCTGTGGTGTCGTGTTCGGCCGTCATCCTGATGTAAGCCCCCGTCTCTGAAATGACCAGGTGCGTATGATTTCCAGTTCGTCCACGTCCTGACGCATTTCCTCCGGGAAAGGCGCAAACGGAGCGGCCATACGCACAATTCGGATTGCGGCATCATCCAGCACCGTGCTGCCGGAGGACTGGAGGATTGCCACTTCCTTGATTGTGCCATCTTTCTTCAGCGAAACCAGCATGCGCAGGGTGCCGTAGATGCCTGCCTGCCTGGCTTCGGTGGGATAGTTGATGTTGCCCACCCGGGTCACCTTGCTCACCCAGTTCTGCACATACCAGGCGTTGCTGGACTTCAGGGTCGAGGCTGCCGTTACCCGCATTACCCGGGGTTTGCGGGCATAGGCCCGCTGCTGTGCGTCAAACCGCGCCTCCAGGCTGGCAATCTCCAGGCTGCGCTCCATCAGGCTCTTTTTCTCGCTCTGGGGCAAGGGCTCTTCCTGGGGCTCGGTTCGCTCCTCCGGCCTTGACGCCTGGCGCTCGGTGCGAGTCTCGGTCTGGACGACCGCCCGCTCCTGTTGAGGCTGAGGCCGGGTGGTGGTCTGTGGCTCGGGTTGCACCTGGGCCAGCTCCGGCTGACTGATCTCGGAGGGATTGGGCGAGGTCATTTCCATGGCCTGCTCTTCCGAGCCACTGCCCTGTTGACTGGTCTGGGCCAGAAAATCGGCTTTCTCCGGCGCCTGCTCATCGTCGAACTGGGACAGGGTAATTTCCATGGTCTGAGCCGAAGACCGGGGCGATTCCGGGGCAAAGGTAATCCCCAACACCAACATGGCATGAACGGCCAATGCCATAAACAGGGTGAAGGAAAACCGATCGAAATCGCTAACCTGGGTTGCCATGACGGTTCCTGAGTCTCCTTGTGCGCTCAAAAGCTGTGATCGGTCTTCAGTCTCTGGCCAGACGTCGCTCGATGGCGTCCATCAGCATGCCGGCAATGTCAATGCCAAACGCCGCATCCAGCTCACGAATGCAGGTGGGGCTGGTGACGTTGATTTCCGTGAGATAGTCACCAATGACATCAAGCCCCACGAACATCAGGCCCTTTTCCTTGATCACCGGCGCTACCCGGGCACAGATCTGACGGTCACGCTCGGTCAGCTCCCGGCCCTCACCACGACCTCCGGCGGCCAGGTTGCCGCGATTCTCACCGTGTGACGGAATGCGTGCAAGGGCATAGGGTACCGGCTCGCCCTCAATCAGCAGAATACGCTTGTCACCTTCGGTGATTTCGGGGATGAATTTCTGGGCCATGGCCTGATGGCTGCCGTAATTGGTGAGGGTTTCGATGATGACCCCGAGATTGGCATCGTTTTCCTTGACCCGGAATATCGAGCGGCCACCCATGCCGTCCACTGGTTTCATGATGATGTCACCATGTTCGGCATAGAATTCCCGGAAACGCTGGGCAGAGCGGGTCACGATCAGCGGCGGTGTCAGGTCTTCAAACTGGGTGGCAAACAGTTTTTCGTTGCAGTCCCGCAGAGTGGCCGCCGGATTGACCACCAGAGCGCCCTGCTGCTCCGCCGATTCCAGTATATAGGTGGCCATCAGGAACTCCCGGTCCACCGGTGGGTCCTGCCGCATCAGAATGACGTCGAGGTCACCCAGCGCACGATCCTGACTGGCGCCGAAGCTGTACCAGTTGTCCGGATCCATGTGCACAGTCAGCCCACGGGTGTGAGCCCGGGCCTGGCCGCCCGCAAGATAGAGATCCGGCAGTTCCATGTACTCGATTTCCCAGCCACGTTTCTGGGCGGCATGCAGCATGGCCAGAGAACTGTCTTTCTTGAAGTGAATATCCTGAATGGGATCCATCACGATCCCCAGCCGGATTGTCATAGCGTCTCCTGGAACTGTCGGTAAGAAAACACGAACCGGTCAGCAGAGCGAACCGGTTATTAAGTGCTATGCTGAGAGGTCAGATGGTATTGTACCCGAGCCGCGAATGCATCCGGAGAAATCCGCAGATAAATCCGTGATGGCAGCGGCAGAAGTACATTTGGTCACAAACTAATACTTTTTATCCAGCCATGGATACTCTATAAATGAGCGGGGTTTATAGAACAACCTTAACGTTTGTGTTAAAACCCCCGTTCGAAAATAACGACAGTCGCTAGAGCGCAAGGCAGTTGGACAATGGATGACAACTTCGAGAACCTGAAGATCATGGTGATTGACGACAGCAAGACCATTCGTCGCACCGCGGAAACCCTTCTTAAAAAGGTTGGCTGTGAGGTTATCACTGCCACAGACGGCTTTGACGCTCTGGCCAAGATTGCCGACTCCCAGCCGGACATCATTTTTGTCGATATCATGATGCCCCGCCTGGACGGCTACCAGACCTGCGCACTGATCAAGAACAATTCCTCTTTTAAAAAGACGCCGGTTATCATGCTTTCGAGCAAGGACGGCCTGTTCGACAAGGCAAAAGGCCGAATCGTAGGCTCGGACCAGTATCTGACCAAACCGTTCAGCAAGGATGAGCTGCTTAACACCATCCGCCAATACATGCCTCAGGCGGAACAGTAACCCCTGCTGACACACAGAACCATCGAGGAAACCATGGCCCGCATTCTGATTGTTGACGACTCGCCAACTGAAGTTAAGAAGATTTCCACCATTCTGGAAAAACACAAGCACGAAGTGCTGACCGCAGATAATGGCGCCGATGGTGTGGCCAAGGCCCGCGCGGAAACTCCGGATCTGGTGCTGATGGATGTTGTCATGCCCGGCCTGAACGGCTTTCAGGCGACCCGCCAGCTGACCCGTGCGCCGGAAACCGCTTCCATCCCGGTTGTGATCGTAACCACCAAGGATCAGGAAACTGACCGGGTGTGGGGAACCCGCCAGGGTGCCAAGGGTTATCTGGTCAAGCCAGTTAACGAAGACGACCTGATCAAAACAATCAACAGCCTGATTGCCTGATCCCCAACCTTGGAGTACGCATGTCCGCCCAGGCCGCCCCTTTTGCCGTTCTGACGGATATCGCCCAGCGCAGCCGGTCCATGGCCGCCGGTCTGCCGGAACAACAGGAAGCCGTTGAACTCTGGAACGGCATCGGTTTTATTCTCTCGGGCGAACGCTACGTTGCCCCCATGGGCGAAGTTACCGAAATCCTGCATGTACCCCGGTTCACCCATGTTCCGGGGGTTCGGTCGTTCCTGATGGGAGCGGCTAATGTTCGCGGCCGCCTGTTACCCCTGGTCGATCTCGCCACCTTTTTCGATGTGCCCCGCTCTTCCCGCAGCCTGCGTGAACGGCGGGTTCTGGTGGTTGAGCAGGGCGACGTATTCAGTGGCCTGGTCGTCGACAGCGTACTGGGCATGCAGTACTTCGCCAAAGACAGTTTCAGGGCCACCCCCGACGGGGTGCCCGACAGCGTTCGTCCGTTTGTGAGCGGCGGTTACGAGCGTAATGAGGAGGTCTGGAAAGTGTTCTCAGCCACCGATCTGGTGGAAGACGAACGCTTTCTTGATGTTGCACAGTGGTAAGGGTGATGGTACTGGCAGGAACATCACCCTGACCGTCTGAAACCCGCTACACATACTTGCCATTTCCAGAAGAAAGAGGCCGGGAGCCAGAAAATGAAAAACAGAGCCGGAAGACTCAGTATGGGACAGGGAGGCAACAAACTGGTTGCCGGCCTGATCGCAGCGCTGATTGCACTTACCGTCCTGCTCGTTGTGGTACTGTTCATCATTAACCAGGACAGTCAGCACGACCAGCAGTACATCGCCAACACCGCGGAAATGCGGGTACTCTCCCAGGAGATCGCGAAGAACGCGACCGAGGCCGCCGGTGGTACCGCCGAAGCCTTCGACCAACTCCGTCGTTCGCGGGATGAGTTCCAGCAGCTCTGGACCAACGTGACCGAGGGCAACCCGGAAACCGGCCTCCCGCCCAGTGAACTGGCCCAGCAAAGTGGCGTACAGGAACACTGGAACACCGTTCGTGAAAACGCCGACAGCATCCTCTCCACCCGTGATGCAGTACTCGGCCTGCACGAAGTAGCCCGGACCCTGAACGAAACCATTCCCCAGCTGCAGGTGGAATACGACGACATCGTTCAGATTCTGCTGGATAACGGTGCCCCTGCCGAACAGATCTCTCTGGCCCAGCGTCAGTCGCTGCTGGCAGAGCGTATTGTCCGCTCCGTTAACAACGTACTGTCCGGTGACGAAGACGCCGTTATCGCGGCCGACCGTTTCGGCCGGGACGCCAGCCTGTTCGGCCGGGTTCTTGACGGCCAGCTCAACGGCAATCCCGCCATGGGCATCTCCCGCGTAGCGGACGAAGACGCCATCTATGGCCTGGAAGCGGTTGACGAGCTGTTCCAGTTCGTTTCCCAGAACGTAGACGCGATCCTTGAAGCCTCTCCCGACCTCTTCAAGGTTCGTACCGCCGCAAGTGACATCTTCCAGAACTCCGAGAACCTGCTGGCCGAACTGTCGACTCTGGCCGACAACTTCGCTACCCAGTCCAGTTCCCGTCTGATCAGCCCGACCCTGGCCTTCGCCATCCTGGCCGCCATGGTTGCGATTGTTGTCTTTATCGGTCTTGCCCTGTACCGCGACGCCCAGGAGCGTCTGGCCACCACCCAGGAGCAGAACGAACAGAACCAGAACGCGATCCTGCGACTGCTGGACGAACTGGCCGACCTGGCCGATGGTGACCTGACCACAGAGGCCACGGTAACCGAGGACTTCACCGGTGCCATCGCCGACTCCATCAACTACGCGATCGACCAGATGCGCGGCCTGGTACAGGCCATTCGTGGTACTGCGGTACGAGTAGCTTCCGCCGCCCAGGAAACTCAGGCCACGGCCATGCACCTCGCCGATGCATCCGAGCACCAGGCCCAGGAAATTGCCGGCGCCTCTGCCGCGGTTAACGAGATGGCCGTGTCCATCGACCAGGTATCCTCGAACGCCGCCGAATCCTCCGCGGTTGCGGAGCGGTCGGTTGCGATCGCGAAGAAAGGCGCAGAAGTGGTACAGAACACCATTCGCGGCATGGATAACATCCGGGAGCAGATCCAGGAAACTTCCAAGCGGATCAAGCGTCTGGGTGAATCCTCCCAGGAAATCGGTGACATCGTATCCCTGATCAACGACATTGCCGACCAGACCAACATCCTGTCCCTGAACGCGGCAATCCAGGCCTCCATGGCCGGTGACGCGGGCCGGGGCTTCGCGGTGGTTGCGGACGAAGTTCAGCGCCTGGCGGAACGTTCCTCTGCAGCAACCAAGCAGATCGAAGCCCTGGTTAAGACGATCCAGTCGGATACCAACGAAGCGGTTATCTCCATGGAACACACCACCGCCGAGGTGGTCCGTGGTGCCCGACTGGCCCAGGACGCGGGTATCGCCCTCGAGGAAATCGAGAACGTATCCATGTCCCTCGCGGAGTTGATCCAGAACATCTCCAACGCCGCCCGTCAGCAGTCGTCCTCTGCGGCGCACATTTCCAACACCATGAACGTTATCCAGGAAATCACCTCCCAGACTTCCTCCGGTACCAACGCTACCGCGAAGTCTATCGGTAACCTGGCAGAAATGGCCTCCGAGCTGCGGTCCTCCGTTGCCGGCTTCACCCTGCCGGATGAGGAAATGGCCAATCAGGAAGAAGAGGAAAACAGCGACGTACCGGTGGTCAGCTGATCACCGGCCCGGGGCAGATGACGGTCTATGGCGCATACGCATAACCAACTGTCACCCGCCGAAGGCATCTGGTCACTGCGCCGTCTTCCGGATATGGACGACGCGCAGTTCAGCCAGTGGCAGACCTTGCTGGAGCACCGCACCGGCATAACCCTGACCACCGAACGGCGCTCATTTCTGGAAACCAATCTTGGCATCCGGATGCGCGAAATCGGTTGCAGCAGCTACCAGGCCTATTACGAGAAAATCGTCTCCGGCCCGGATGCTGTCAGGGAGTGGGCCACACTGGTAGACCGGCTCACTGTTCAGGAAACCCGGTTTTTCCGGGACCCGGACGCCTTCCGGCTGGTGGCGGATTATGTGCTTACACGTCCCCGGGAACAGTTCAGGAAGCGGGCCCTGGAGGCCTGGAGTGTTGGCTGCTCCACCGGCGAGGAGCCTTACACGCTCGCGATGATCCTGAACGAGGGCATGGCTCAGTTGGGCGTGCAACCGCTCTTCGGCGTAACCGGCTCGGACATCAGTCAGCCGGCCATCGAAAAAGCGCGCCAGGGCCGGTTTAATGCCCGCAAGTTGCTGGGAATGGAAAAAGACCTGAAAGCCAGGTATTTCCGCCCCTCGGAGCGGAATACCGTAGAAATTGTGAACAGCATCCGTGACCGGGTGTGCTTTACCAGGCTCAATGTTCTGGATCTGGATAAAGCACCCATGCACGGGATGAACATTATCTTCTGCCAGAACCTGCTGATCTACTTCCGTCGCTGGCGCCGACGGGAGATCGTCAAACGGCTCGCAGAGCGTCTGGCACCGGGGGGGTTACTGGTGCTTGGCCAGGGTGAACTGACCGACTGGCAGCCACCGGGCCTGCAGAGGGTTCCCTCGGAACATGTACTGGCGTGGATCAAGCGCCAGTCCGACGAAGAATAACCGGAGTGGTTATGGGCAATCACCATGACAGCATCGCCCTCGACTGGGTTCGGGGAGAGATACAGGACACGCTGACCCAGGGCCAGCATGCACTTGAAGCGTATGTCGAGAATCGCGACGACACTGCGCGCCTGCGCTTCTGCCTGAATTACCTTCACCAGGTACACGGTACCCTGCAAATGGTGGAACTCTACGGTGCAGCATTGCTCACCGAAGAGATGGAAAAACTGACCCAGGCCATTCTCAACGAAACCGTGACCAGCGTTGACGATGCCGTCAACGTGCTGATGCAGGCCATTCTGCAGCTGCCACAGTATCTGGAGCACATTGGCAGTAGCAGCGATGACTTTCCCATGGTTCTGCTGCCGCTGCTCAACGATCTCCGGGCCGCCCGGGGCGAATCCCTGTTGTCCGACACCTCCCTGTTCAAGCCGGATCTCTCTGCGTCACAGATGAGGGTCAGCGGCAAGGTGTCTGAACGCCTGCACGATCCAAAAGTCCTGGGCCACCTGCGCAAGCTGCGCCAGATGTACCAGTTTGCCCTTGCTGGCGTGGTTCGCGAGGCGGACCTCGACGCCCATTTCGATTACATGCAGAAGGTAATCCAGCGGTTGGTGCGCCTGTGCCAGAAAACGCCCCGGGGCGAACTCTGGAAAGCGGCCAGTGCCTTTGTCGACACGCTGCAAGCCCGGGTCAACCCGGTGAACACCGCCGTCAAATCCCTGCTCAGGGAGCTGGATTCCGAGATCCGCCGGCTCACCGACGAACATGCGGATATCCTTCAGCAGCCGGTTCCGGAAGCGCTGTTCAAACACCTGTTGTATTACGTCGCCCGCGCCCGGGATCTCGATCGCCCTCAGGTTCAGGCGCTGCGTCAGGCCTATCAGCTGGATAGCGCCCTGCCCTCGGAAGACGACGTGGATGCGGCCCGCAACCGGGTATCCGGTCCAGGCCGGGACGCCATCCACTCCGTGGTCAGTGCCCTCAACGAAGAACTGGCCCGACTGAAAGATCAGCTCGACCTGTTTGTGCGGGCCGAATTTCGTCAGAACAGCGAACTGGACGAGTTACTGCCCGGCCTGCGTCAGGTTGCCAATACCCTGGCCGTTCTCGGTCTTGGCATTCCCCGGAAGGTCGTCACCGAACAGATTGAACTGGTAGAAAAACTCTGCCAGCAGGCCGAAGTGGTCGACGATGGCACCCTGATGGACATTGCCGGTGCCCTGCTTTACGTAGAGGCCAGTCTGGCTGGTCTCGACAGCGAGCGACGCCCGGAGCAGTCGTCCGGCTCGGCCGAGGAAGCCTCCGCCATCAACATGGGCTCCCGTGAACTCGGAGAGGCCAGCGAAGCGCTGATCCGCGAATCCCGTAATACCCTGGAGCAGGTTAAATCCGCCATCGTCAATTTCATTGCCTCCCAGTGGGATGCCCGTGAAATCGAACACGTACCCGGACTCCTGCACAGTATCCGTGGCGGTCTGAGCCTGGTGCCACTGGATCGCGTTGCCGATATGCTCGCCTCAGCCGAGCGTTATGTCACCGACGTATTGCTCAGCAACAAACAGGTGCCGGACTGGAAACAGCTCGACACCCTGGCCGATGCCGTCACCAGTATCGAGTATTACCTGGAGAGACTGGCAGATGGCATCAGTGATAACGACGCTATCCTGCGCGTGGCCGAAGACAGCCTCGCCAGTCTCGGCTTCCCGGTCGGACAGGAGCCCACCTGGAGCCTGACGGAAGAAGCTGAAGAGGCCCCGGCTGAAGTACCCGTTGCTGAAGAACCTGAGGCAAGCGCCGAAGAGACCACCGCACCAGAGGCCAAAACCTCTGATGCCGAGCTGCTGGATGATGAGATCCTCGGCATTTTTGTTGAGGAAGCGGAAGAAGTTCTGCAGACCATCCACGAGTTCTATCCGAGGTTGCGCCAGGATCACGACGATCGCGAAGCTCTGACGGAAGTTCGCCGGGCTTTCCATACCCTCAAAGGCAGTGGCCGCCTGGTCGGCGCCACCAGCATTGGGGAACTGGCGTGGTCGGTGGAAAATCTGCTCAATCGGGTCATCGACCAGACCATCAAAGCGACCGATGACATGTTCACCCTGGTGGACCAGGTCAACGCCCGTATTCCTTCCCTGATTGAGGACTTCCGGAACGGCGAGACCAGTGGCGACGTCAACGAGCTGATTGAACAGGCTGAAGCGCTGGCAACGACCCGACGCGCAGAAACCGGACAGGCGGCCGAAGAGACCACAGGCGAAGCAGAAACTGCAGACGAGGCCGCCGCCGAGCACGAAATCGAAATTCCCGAAACGCCCGCTACCGCGCCAACGAGCGAAGTTGAAGAAGCGGACGACAGTGACGATCTCATTGATGACGAAATCCTCGAGATCTTTATTGAGGAAGCTGGCGAGGTACTCGACACCATTCGCGAATACCTGCCCATGCTGCTACGTCAGCACGATGACCGCAGTGCCCTGGCAGAAGTTCGGCGGGCCTTTCATACCCTGAAAGGCAGTGGCCGGATGGTTGGCGCTACCGTGATCGGGGAGCTGGCGTGGTCGGTCGAGAACATGCTGAACCGGGTGATCGACGGCAGCGTGTTCATGAATGATGATATTGCCCAGCTGCTTCAGGATGTCACCGATTCGGTGCCGGCGCTGGTCACCGATTTTGAGAAACGCCAGGCGCCGAGCCTGAACACATCTGCCATGGAGGCGCGGGCCAATGCCCTGGCCAATGGCGAAATTCCCGATGCCACCGCCATGCCGCTGGTGGACACCGACACAGAGTCTGCAGAGGAAACAACGGCCGGTACCGTCACTCCGGAAGACAGCATTGAGTATGATGCCCTGCCCGGAGAAGACGAAGTGGATCCGGTGCTGCTGGATATCTTCGAGAACGAAACCGAGACCCATCTGCAGACCATCAAGGAATACCTGGAGGCTGCGGGCGACAAAGCCACCGCCGCCTACACGGACGATCTCTCTCGGGCGTTGCATACCCTGAAAGGCAGTGCCAACACCGCCGGTATCGCGCCGATTGCGGAAGTCATTACGCCGCTTGAGCGCTTTATCAAAGAATCCCGGGCCCAGAACAAACGGGCAGACCGCGACGTACTGGCGCTGATCAGTGATGCGGCGGGCTTCCTGACCCAAGGGCTTGCCCAGATTCGGGAGAATCCCCAGGCACCGCTGGCAGGCACCGACGAGTACCTTGAGCGCCTGCACCAGGTGTGTGAGCAGACACTCACCAGCCATGCCCAGGCAGACGACGAACAACCCGCCAGGAAGTCATCGTCACAGCTGGTACAGCTGTTCCTGAGTGAAGGCCTGGATATCGTTCTGGATGCCGAAAGCATTCTCGATCGCTGGTCTGAAAACCCGCAGCAGGACGAGGCACTGGCAACCCTCCGTGCCGAACTGGAGCAACTGACCCAGGGTGCGACGGACGCCAATCTGCCCGATGTTGCCGAACTGGCCGCCGCTTTGACACGCACCTACACCGCGATTTCAGAGCAGGGCCTGCCGCCGGGCGATGATGTATTCCAGACCCTGCGCGCCGGCCATGAGCAGTTGATTAACATGATGGATCAGGTGGCCGCCGGGCTGGCTACTGAACCCAGCCAGGAACTGATTCAGGAACTCGAGGCGCTGGCACAGGCAACCGCAGCCGAGCCCGCAGAACCGGATGAGTTCGAGCAGCAGTTCACCGAGGATCTGGAAGAGATCGACCTCAGCCTGGAAATGGATGAACTGGAGCAGGCAACAGAAGAACCTGAGCTGACAGAAACGCCGCCACTGCCGGAAACGTCTGAAGACGATCAGGCCATGGACGACGAGCTGGCAGCAATCTTCCTGGAGGAAGCCCGCGACCTGATTGACAGCACCGCGGAAGCCCTGCACAGCTGGAGCGAGGACACTTCAAACCTGGACCTCTTGCGGTTGCTCCAGCGTGACCTGCACACCCTCAAGGGTGGCGCCCGACTGGCCGACATTACGGCCGTGGGTGACCTGTCCCACGAACTGGAAAACCTGTTTGAAGGGCTGACCGAGCAGAAATTCTCTATCAATGACACTCTGTCTGACCTGTTGTTCCGCTGCCATGACCGGCTTGCCGGCATGGTCGAGGCACTTGAAGCCAGTGAGGCGCCGAGGCCCGCGCCGGATCTGATCACCGAGATTCATGCCTACATCGATGGCGCCCGCGGCACTCGCCCGGTAACCGAAGTACACAACGATGACTCTGCGGAGCCGGAAGACGAAGAGCTGACCCTGCCGGAGCCCGAGCTCGAGGAAAGCACCGAAGAAACTGAAGGTGCAGAGGAGGAAGAGCTCCAGGCCACCGATCTGTCCCATCTGGACCCGGAACTGGTGGGCATTTTCCTGGAAGAAGCCTACGACCTGATCAACTCCACCGGCAGTGCCCTGCATACCTGGAGCGAAGACCCCTCGAACCGGGAGGTTGCCGCCGAACTGCAGCGTGACGTGCATACCCTCAAGGGTGGCGCCCGCATGGCCGGAGTCGAGGCCATCGGCGATCTCACTCACGTGCTTGAGGATCTGTTCGAAAAAGTGGCCGAAGGCCAGCTTGAAGCCAGCGGTCAGATGACCGACTTGCTGTTTGCCTGCCACGACCGCCTGGCTCAGATGGTAGAGCAGGTGGCGACCCAGAAGCCGTGCCCGCCAGCCGAAGAACTGGTGCATCAGGTTCAGGCCATTCTGCGCGGCGAATCCCTGCCTTCGGAGGCACCGCCGCAGTCAGAGCAGGGTGAGCGCGACGTTAGCGAACTGGAAGAACTGGAAATCAGTGAACAGCCGGCGGCAGAATCCGAAGAATCCGCGTCCAGCCTCAGCGAGAGCCTGGAAGACGCCACCGACGACGATCTGGTTGGCATCTTCCTGGACGAAGGCCTGGAAATCCACGAGGCCATTACCGAATGCCTCGACCAGTGGCGCGAGGAGCCGGAGGAGCTGGCTGGCATTACCCGCCTGCAACAGGAACTGCACACCCTGAAGGGCGGCGCGCGACTGTCGGATGTCGACCCGATTGCGGATCTGGCCGAAGCCTGGGCCGACGCCCTGGACCAGCTGATTGCCGGCGACCGGGACCAGTCGGCCATGCTTGGCCTGAGTGACCGCGCCGCGGCCAGCCTGAAATCCATGCTTGATGCGCTGGAAGACAGTCGCAAGCCCGACGCCGACGCGGCCCTGATCAACGCGTTACGTACTGCCGCGCCAGCAGAAGTTACGTCCGGAACCGAATCACAGCAGGCTGAAACGGCGGAAGCGGACTCCGTAGACCCTGAAGTGCTCGAGATCTTCCTGGAAGAAGCTGGCGAAATCATGGACCAGCTGGAGCAGCTACTGGATGACTGGCGTCGTGAGCCGGCCAATGAGCACTTCAACCGGGAAGCACAACGGGCATTGCATACCCTCAAAGGCGGCGCCCGTCTGTCCCAGCTCTCCGAGCTTGGCGACAAGGCTCATGCTTTCGAGACCCGCCTGATCGATCTGGGCGGTAACGCGCCAACCGAGGAGCAATGGCAGGCCATCACCGGCGATCACGATGCCATCATCGCGCTGGTCGCGGATATCCGCAAACGCTTTGAATCCGGCGCACAGGCACCTGCCCCGCAGCCGGAGAAAGCACCCGAACCGGTTCGCGAAGAGCCCGCGCCGGTGCCAAAGGCCACCACTGCGGAGCCAGCCCCAACCAAACCGGTTCCGGCACCTGCTAAACCGGAGAAGTCCGCGGCCCAGGCACGCAAGAAAGCGGCCGATGCGCAAAGAGCCGCCCAGGAAACCATTCGGGTATCGGCACCGCTGCTGGATGAGCTGGTTAACCTGGCCGGTGAAACCAGTATTACCCGGGGTCGCCTGGAGCAACAGAGCAGTGATTTCAGTTACACCCTGGACGAAATGGCCGCCACCATCGAACGTCTGCGGGAACAGCTGCGGCGCATGGATATCGAAACCGAAGCGCAGATCCTGTTCCGGGCCGAGCAGGAGCATGGGCCGGATTACGGCGACGATTTCGATCCGCTGGAAATGGACCGCTACTCCTCTATCCAGCAGCTGTCACGGGCCCTGAGCGAATCCACTTCGGACCTTGCTGATTTGCGTGAAACCCTGTCCGAGCGGGTTCGGGACACCGAAACCCTGCTGGTTCAGCAATCACGGATCAATACGGAACTCCAGGAAGGTCTGATGAAGACCCGGATGATTCCGTTCTCCTCCATGGTGCCCCGTCTGCGCCGCATCGTGCGCCAGATCAGTGGCGAACTCGGCAAGAAAGTCGATTTCGACGTACGCAATGCTGAAGGGGAAATGGACCGGAACATTCTGGAGCGGATGGTCGCGCCGCTGGAGCACATGCTCCGCAACGCGCTGGACCACGGCATCGAAACGCCGGAAGACCGCACCAAGGCAGGCAAACCGGCCACAGGTGAAGTGGTTCTGTCCCTGACCCGGGAAGGCGGTGATGTGGTGTTGCGGATGATGGACGACGGTAAAGGCATTCCGTCCGACGTTATCCGCGACAAGGCCGTTCGCCAGGGCCTGATGCGCGCCGACGAAGACCTCTCGGAAAGGGAAATCCTGCAGTTCATTCTGCAGCCGGGCTTCTCCACCGCCCAGCAGGTTACCCAGATTTCCGGTCGTGGCGTGGGCATGGACGTGGTTGCCAGCGAAATCAAACAGCTCGGCGGCAGCCTCGACATCGATTCCGCCCTGGGCCGTGGCACCACCTTCACCGTACGCCTGCCGTTCACCGTGTCGGTCAACCGGGCCTTGATGGTGTCCACCGGGGAAGATTTCTACGCCATCCCGCTCAACACCATCGAAGGTATTGTCCGGGTCAGCACCTACGAGCTGGAAGAGTACTACAAGCCAGATGCCCCCATGTACGAGTATGCCGGCCAGCAGTATCGCCTGCAGTACCTGGGCAGCCTGCTCAACAGTGACCACCAGCCCAAGCTTCAGGGCCAGGCCCTGCCGCTGCCGGTCATTCTGGTGCGCGGCGCGGAGCAGCCCATGGCTCTGCAGGTGGACCAGTTGATGGGCAGCCGTGAAATCGTGGTTAAATCCCTCGGGCCGCAGTTCAGTTCCGTCCGGGGCGTTTCCGGTGCCACCATTCTGGGTGACGGCAACGTGGTTGTGATCCTCGACTTGCCGGCGATGATCCGCTCCGACATCCTGTCCGAACGTCAGCGCCTGGCGAACCTGGAAAAGGCACGGGACAGCGCCCGCTACGAGGAAAAAGCCACGACGGTTATGGTGGTGGACGACTCCGTTACGGTGCGCAAGGTGACCTCCCGTCTGCTGGAGCGCAATGGCATGGAAGTGGTGACCGCCAAAGATGGTCTCGACGCCGTTGCCCAGCTTCAGGACCACCGGCCGGACATCATCCTGCTCGATATCGAAATGCCCCGTATGGATGGTTTCGAAGTGGCCAGCTTTGTGCGCCACGACGACAACCTGAAAGATACGCCGATCTGCATGATCACCTCGCGGACGGGCGAGAAGCACCGGGAACGTGCTCTGGCCATCGGGGTCAACGAGTACCTTGGCAAGCCGTTCCAGGAAACCGAGCTGCTTGACACCATCAAGCGGCTGACCGGGAACCGGTGATGGCCGGCCCTAACGGCCGGCCTGGCGTCGGGATTGTGTCCGATGTGGTGCTTCAACGGCATCGGCTGCAGGCGGCGACCGGAAAATTTGGCCTGGACGTCAGCTTCTCGGGAGATCCCGAGCGGCTGATGGACTACCCGGCATTTCCGGACGCGGCGCTCTGGCTGGTGACCCTGGAAGACGAAGCGGACCACCCGGCACTGTTCGAGCATCTGCTGGAAAATACAGAAGCACCGGTCTTATTCGGCCTGGACCAGGCTCCCAAGCCCGGCACCACGGAATACTTCCGCTGGGAACGCCGGCTGCTCGACAAGCTGGAAAAACAGCTCGGGCATCTGGAGCAGCTGGATACCGCCAACGACATTGAAGAGCTGGCCGAGACCACGCCAGATGCGGTGGACGCGCCTACGCTGCCACACTGGATAACTCCGGCGCCGCCGGGTTCGGTGGCTGAGGAAGTCTGGATTCTAGGAGCCTCGCTGGGCGGTCCTGCAGCGGTGAAGACCTTTCTCGATCACCTGCCGCCAAGGCTACCGGTCGGGTTTATCTACGCCCAACATATTGATGGCAATTTTACCGAAGTCCTCACCCGGGTTCTGGGCCGGCACGCCCACTATTCGCTGAAGCGGGCCGAGGAGGGCTATCGGGTACGCAATGGCGATGTGGTGCTGATGCCCGTAGAAAGAGAGTGGTCCTTTGATCGCCAGGGCCAGCTGACGGAACTGAATCATCCCTGGCCGGGCCCTTATGGCCCATCGATAGATCAGGTGTTGCTGAACGTGGCGGATCACTATGGCAAACACTGTCATGCCATCCTGTTTTCCGGCATGGGCAACGACGGCGCTATCGCTGCACCCATGCTGAAGGCCTATGGCAGCCGCATCTGGGTTCAGGAAAGCACCAGTTGTGGCAACAGCTCCATGCCCGATTCGGTGGCCGCCACCGGCTGCGCCAGTTTCTGTGGCACTCCGGAGCAACTGGCCAGGGAACTGGTAAAAGTCATTGAGAACAACTGCCTGCTCAAGGGCCGGCAAAAACGGGATTCCGCCTGAGGTAACAAGCAATGAGTGAAAACAGCCAATCCCTGTCCTGCGTCATGATACCGGTCTCGGACCGCCAGCTCCTGCTGCCCAACGTCTCCATTGCCGAGGTGGTGGATTTCAACAGCAACGATGCCGGCGCCAATACACCGGACTGGCTGGCCGGGTTCCTGGACTGGCGCGGGCTCACACTGCCGGTCATTTCCTACGACGCCGCCAACGGCAACAAGCTCACCATCCCTGGTGACAACCGTGGCCGCATCATTATCCTCAATACCATCGGCCCGAATCACCAGAGCACCCCGTTCATGGCCCTGGTCACCCAGGGCATTCCCAGCCAGGCGCGCCTGATGGAAGACCAGATCCGACAACTGGACGGCGACCCCGGCCCTGCGGATCTGATGCAGGTGGAAGTGGACGGCGAGCCAGCCTGGATCCCGAATCTGGAATACCTGGAATCCCTGGCCGTCGACGCACATCACTGAGCCTCCGGTCGGCATGGCGTGGCCGCCTGCAAATGTTATAATGTTGCAAATTTTGCAGGATCCACGCCATGCCGGAACGCGCACTTCCCTACCGTCCCCATAACCATCAGGCCTGTGTCGCCCAGGCATTATCCGATGCCCATGCCATCTGCCGCGATGAAAACGCCCGCCTGACTCCGATCCGTGAACGGGTACTGGAGTTGATCTGGCAATCCCACAAGCCGCTGGGCGCCTACGATATTCTGGCCAAACTGTCCTCGGATGGACATAACGCCGCCCCCCCCACGGTCTACCGGGCCCTGGACTTTCTGCTTCAACATGGACTGGTTCACCGGATTGCCTCGCTCAACGCTTTCGTCGGCTGTGCCCATGCCGGTGAACATCATCGCGGTACTTTTCTGATCTGCCGACAGTGCGGCACGGTGCTGGAACTGGCCATGCCGGAACTCAATCAGGCCATCGAATCCGCGGCGCGCGCGGAAGCCTTCCTTCCTGACGACGTTACCCTCGAAGTGGCTGGCCTCTGCCCCCGCTGTCAGGGGGAGCAAACGAATGACTGACCCTCTGGTCCGGCTAGAACAGCTTACGGTGGCATTTGACGACCGGCCGGTGGTTGATCGGGTCAACCTGACCGTGAGCCGGGGCGATATCGTCACCATCATCGGCCCGAACGGTGCCGGCAAAACCACGCTGATCAAAACCGTACTGGGGATTCAGCGGGCGACCAGCGGTCAATTATCGGTGGCGCCCGGCCTGGTGATCGGTTACGTACCCCAACACCTGACTCTGGAGCCCACTCTGCCACTGAGTGTCCGGCGCTTCATGCTGCTCAGCGGACGTGCACAGTCAGACTGCAAGGCAGCGCTGGAAAGGACCGGGGTCGCGCATCTACTGGATGCGTCCGTCCACCACCTGTCCGGCGGCGAAAAACAACGACTGCTGCTCGCCCGGGCACTGGCCCGGAAACCCGATCTGCTGGTACTGGACGAACCCGCCCAGGGGGTCGATATCAATGGCCAGGCCACACTCTACGATCTGATTCGCCAGCTTCGGGATGAGCTGCACTGCGGTATCATCATGATCTCCCATGATCTGCATCTGGTGATGGCGGCCACAGACCGGGTTATCTGCCTTAATCAGCACGTATGTTGCAGCGGATATCCGGAGGATATTTCCCAGGACCCGGCCTTTGTGGAAACCTTCGGTCATCAGGTTGCCGAGTCTCTGGCGGTCTATCACCACCATCACAACCATCGCCATAACCTCCATGGCGATGTGGTCTCTTCCGCGGACGCCCACGAAGGTTGCAGCCATGACCATCATTGATGCGGTGCTGGGCGACTTCTTCTGGCGGGCGCTGCTCGGCGGCCTGGGCGTGGCTTTGGTGGCCGGTCCCCTTGGCTGTTTCGTAGTCTGGCGTCGCATGGCCTATTTTGGAGATACGCTGGCCCATTCGGCCCTGCTGGGCATCGCGCTTAGTTTTCTGATCAGCGTGCCTTTGAATCTGGGTGTGGTGATTACCTGTGTGCTCATTGCGCTGGCCCTGGTGCTGCTGTCCCGGACCCGCACCCTGGCTACCGATACCCTGCTCGGCATCCTGGCGCACAGCGCGCTGGCCATTGGCCTGGTCACCCTGAGCTTCATGCCGGATGTCAGGGTGGACCTGACCGGCCTGCTGTTTGGCGATCTGCTGGCCATGACCCGACAGGATCTGGTCTGGATCTACGGTGGCGCCGCCTTTGTCCTGTCTCTGCTGGCGCTGCTCTGGCGCGGCCTGCTGATGAGCACCATTCATGAGGAACTGGCACGGGTAGAAGGGATTCCGGTGGAACGCCTGCGGCTGGCGTTGATGCTGATGTTTTCGCTGGTGATTGCGGTGGCCATGAAGATTGTCGGCGTCCTGCTGATTACCGCCCTGCTGATTATTCCGGCCGCAACCGCACGCCGACTGGCCCACAATCCCGAACACATGACCGCCCTGGCAGTGGTCTTCGGGGTGGTGGCGGTGTCCGGCGGACTGACCCTGTCCTGGTACCTGGACACGCCGGCCGGACCATCGGTGGTGGTCACTGCATTTCTGGTGTTCCTGATGGTGTATGCAGGTGCCCGCCAGAGCCGGCACTGACCATCCGCGCCACCAGTCAGCACAGGGCGGCGCCCGAATTGCCGGGCCGGTATTGCTGGTCTAAAGTTAGGCGGTATCCGAGCAGCAAAGGCCTCGCGGGAGCACACCAGCATGGACAGCGACCTTCGTAACACACCCGGCACCCGATTCCGGCTCTGGCCGGGTCTCTGGATGCCCGGGGTTATCCTGGGTATCGGCATACTGGTGTCAGTGGCACTGGCCAACACCCTGGCGCGAACTATCGCTGACCTTGGTCTTGAGGCCTACCATGCCAGGCATCAGGCTCTGGTTGCGACGATCGCAGCCCGTCTACAACACACGCCGGGGCAGCAATTGCCTGCATCGCTGACCTCAGCTTTGGCGACAGATCTGCCCAAGGGCCTGCAGCTTCGAATCGATACGCTCGCCAGACACACCAAACAGGCTGTGCTGGAGCTCGGCAACGTAGATGAGCCCCGGGATTCCGAGGCCCTTCGGACCGAGCTGACACTGCCCGGCAGGCACTGGATGGTCACCACCACGCCCAGCGCAGGGTGGATAGACCGGGCCTCGAACCAGGCGCGCTGGCAGATTCTTACTGCAGGTGCCGGTATCTCGGTACTCGCAGCCTTACTGATGCTGGTCGCCTGCCGTCGACTAGCCATCCGCAATGCCAGAATCCGGCAGCAACAGGCACAACTCGATCGCGATCAACAACAGATTACCAATCTGCAGGTGGAGAAGTCTGTGCTCCGGCATGCGCTGAACGACAGCGAAGCAAGAAGCCGGGATCTGGTCCGGCTGGGCGGAGCGGTAATCGCCGAACTGGATCACCAGGGACGCATCGGATTTGTGTCCGCCCAGATTGCCGACGTGCTCGGTCGCGCGCCCTCCGACCTGACCGATCAGCCGTTTGAACAACTGGTATCCGAACAAGACCGCAGCCGGTTTCGGGAAAGCCTGGACAGCGCCCGCAGCGAGGAAGACCTGACCCGAACCGACCTGGTACTGATCGGGGCCGAGGATACCCGGCCAGTGCGGGTCTGTCTGCGCCTGAAACCCATCAAGGATCCCGTCCACGGCATTACCGGCTTTCGGCTCAGTGCTACCCCGGACTAGGGCCCGCATAGACGGCCAGCGCGATCTACCAGCGACTCACAAGGGCTGAATCCGGTCCAGCAGCCGCCCACTCTCAACCAGCTCAAGAAACTCATCACCCAACCTGTCACTCTCCAAGATCGCTCGACGCCAGGCTCGTTCGCGACCGGCATCATCGCCGACGTACTTCTCGAAGTCCTTTCGATCCGGGAGTTTGCGATCCGGCAGGGTTGCCAGGTAATCCGGTGACGGCGATACCAGCACGACATCCTGCAGTCGACTGGCATCGCCCCGACGCCAGGGCAAGGTTTTATCGAACCAGCCGGGAACCACACGATCCGTAAAATGCGGATAGAGGATAATGCCAGGCTGCTGGTAAGGCAGGTCGAGGTGATAATCGAGCAGTCCGCCATCCCGGTATACACCCTCTGGCGCGCCCGGAATATTGCGGACTCCGGACATCACCAGAGGAATGGAAGCGGACGCCAGCAGGGCCGGCAACAGGTTATCCCGGCTCAGGGGCACTTCATGACTGGGGAAATCCACCAGGCTTGAGACCGGCGCGCGGCCCCGGGCATCGTGCACAATGCCACGTTCCATAAAACGACCCAGGTGCCGGCGGCTGACCATGTTGGCGCTGATAGCCCGCATCAACCCGAGGCTCAGCCTGCCACGGGTATCGTGTTGCAACAGGCCAAGACTGCGCACTACTACAATGCTCAACCGGTACCAGGGATGGCTGAGCAGAAAGTCTTCCCGGCCCCCCAGCAGCTCCTCCAGAAACAGTATGCTTTTGCGGGAGATTTCCGCAGCGCTGACGCCTTTGGCAAATCGCTGACTGGTGTACAGCTCGGCCAGGCGCGCCAACTGGGCCTTGGGATCATCTGAAGAGGCAATGGCGGCAAACCGCCAGCTGCCGATGGAAGATCCGATCAGGGCCCTTTCCTGGGGAGCCTGCGGCAACCAGTCACCAAAAATGGCCTTGTCCAGGCCACTGATTCCCAGCGCCTTCGGGCCACCGGCTGCCCCCGGAATCACGTGAACATCTTCGGGCCCCAGCGGTTTTTGCTGCAGGCGCTGCAAAGCCCGGCGTCCCGCTCGGATGGTCAGTGCCGGCATCCGGCTGTGAATGGCAGTCATTCCTTTCTCCCCTGAAGTGTGCGGCGAGTGTATCCGACCGGCTGGAGACGGCCAACTGAACAGAATTCATGACGGCTATGTATATTCTGAATAACAGGTGCCTCCGGCATAGTTTTTACGAATTACGTCGATCCGTGGTTTTTGCTTTCGCCCATCACACTCCGTGCTAGACTGGAGCCATCGATTACAAACGGAAACATGCCGGTTATGAACAGCGGGAGTAGGCTGTGAATCTTTTTGCCTCGCCAAATACCCTGGCAACCAACCCGACCCTGGCTGTTCTGGGGTTCAAGCGGCAGCTGGTCTACCATCTGCACATCTGGGCCTTTATTGCGGTCGCCCCCCTGGTCATGGTGCAGTGGCAGCATGGCAACGTGCTGCTGTCATCCCTGTTGATTCTGTTCTGCGCCAACGCGGCCCTGGTGATCGCATTCCTGCGTTTTCGAAGCACCTATTTCTTCAAAGGCCGCCTGTTCCCCATACTGGCCGTGGTGTGCGCCGCCTATTCCACTCTCATCAATGGCCATGCCGGGCTCTACTGGGCTTATCCTGCGGCCATTGCCCTGTTTTTTCTGCTTCCCCTGCGTGAAGCCATTTTCTGCAATGTCGTGTTTGTCTCGGTCATGGCGGTGGTGTCTTTCCTCAAGTTTCCAGAGGCAGACTTCTGGCGCATTACCTTTTCACTCGGTCTCAGCTGCCTGTTTGCCATGATCTTTGCCTGGCTGGTGGGGCGCCTGCAGGCCGAGCTTACCCGCCTGGCGACAACCGATCCACTGACCGGCTGCCTGAATCGCTCCCAACTGGCGGATATCCTGAACAGCCAGATTCAGATGCGGGAACGCTATGAACGGGTGTCCAGCCTGGTA
Source organism: Marinobacter sp. RI1 (assembly GCF_041155085.1). Taxonomy (NCBI): domain Bacteria; kingdom Pseudomonadati; phylum Pseudomonadota; class Gammaproteobacteria; order Pseudomonadales; family Marinobacteraceae; genus Marinobacter; species Marinobacter sp. RI1. The sequence continues at coordinate 717,481 of NZ_AP031605.1, read as the reverse complement.
CTGATTGATCTGGATTATTTCAAGACCATCAATGACCGCTGGGGCCACCTGGCCGGTGACAAGGTGCTCAAGGAAATGGCGCTGCGGGTACGCAAGCGGTTGCGGGAAAGCGATCAGCTGTTCCGTATCGGCGGCGAAGAATTCATGGTCGTACTCCCGGAAACCAGGCAGAAAGACGCCGACACCCTGGCGCACCAGTTGCTGACCAGCATCAGCGCCCGGCCGTTTCTGGATGACATCCGGGTTACCGCGAGTGCCAGCGTGGCGGAAGTCACCCAGGGGGAGACCTGGTCAGTATGGCTCAACCGGGCAGACCAGGCTCTGTACGAAGCGAAATCCCGTGGCCGGAATCAGGTGGTGAACGCTCCCAGGCTCGCGAGCCAGGAGGACATCCTGGATCGGGCGCCAATGGCAAACCCGGCCACCGGCGGCACCACACCGGCCTGAGCTGGCTAGCGCGCCTTGCGAAACTCCCTGTAGGCGCTGTAGACATCCCAGGGTTGCTCAAAGTGGGGGTAATGCCCGACATTGCGCAACATCACAACATCGGCCTGAGGGATCAGCTCCCGATAGCGCCGGGCCATGGCGGCGCCGGACACCGGGTCGGCACCGCCGGAAATCAGTCGCATGGGCTGCTCCGCCTTTTGCAACGCTCCGACCCAGCGGTTGCGGTGACAACGACGCTCCTCCATGAACTGGATCAGGCGGTGCAACACGCCCCGGCCGTTGTTGTAGTTCAGCAAATGCCAGAAGTCGTCCATGTCCTGCCTGCCCGGCGGATTACGTGACCCGAACAGACGTCGGAAGTTTCGTTCGAAGAGCGATCGGCTGAGCCCCCGGCCAATGAGGCCACCCAGGGGGCTGCGCAGAATCTTCTGGATAAACAGGGGATGGTGAACTTCCGGAAACAGACCACCGTTTAGCAGGCAGACACTGCTGATGGAAAACGACAGCTCGCCCTCCTGCTCCCGGGCCAGCAGTTCCTGGACGACCGTGGTGCCGTAATCATGTCCGAACAGATGCACCCGCTCCAGACCCAGCCCTTCTATCCAGCCCTGAATCAAATCCGCCTGATCTTCGATGCTGTAGGAATAATGCAGCGGTTTGTCGGAAAAGCCGAAACCGAGCATGTCCAGAGTCAGCAGGTTATGCTCGCGCACCAGCATGGGCCAGATCCGGCTCCAGTCCCAGCTCGCGGTCGGGAAGCCGTGCAACAGAACGAGCGGTTCACCCTGCCCTCCCATGCGGCTGAAGATGGCATGCCCCTCGTAACTGAACCATTTGCCAGCCTGTTGCCAGCCTTCCAGCGTAAATGTCTCCTGGCGACCAGATGCCGCCACTTCTGAACCCGGTATCACCTGTTCCATGTGCAATCCATGACCGTACCCGAAACTCCCCACACTTTAGTGCAAAGCTGCGGCCGGGGCCATATCGCCTTTGGCGGCCTGTGCGGTGGTCCTTTTCTATGCCACAGACGTAAACCATGGAGATACCCGGCGAATTGCCTTAAGCTTTGGCCTTTTTCAGACACCCCAAACCGGAATCGATTATGTCTCTACCCCTTGATGATCTGGCCGATCACTACCGCACTATTATCCAGGGCCTGGGCGAAGACCCGGATCGAGAAGGCCTCCAGAACACGCCCATGCGTGCAGCCAAGGCCATGCAGTTCCTCACACGCGGCTACCAGCAGGACCTCGAAGAGCTGGTTAATAACGCCGTGTTTGAATCCGCCATGGACGAAATGGTGGTGATTCAGGACATCGAACTGTACAGCATGTGTGAGCATCATATGCTGCCCTTCATCGGCAAGTGCCACATCGCCTATTTGCCCCAGGGCAAGGTGCTGGGCTTGTCCAAGTTTGCCCGCATCGTCGACATGTATGCCCGCCGGTTACAGATTCAGGAAAACCTTACCCGGCAGATTGCCGAGGCCATCGAGAGCGTTACCCAGGCCAAGGGCGTTGCGGTGGTCATTGAAGCCCAGCACATGTGCATGATGATGCGCGGCGTCGAGAAGCAGAACTCGCGCATGAAAACCTCCATGATGCTCGGGCAGTTCCGCAAATCCCAGGCAACCCGGACCGAGTTCCTGAATCTGATTTCAAGCAACCGCTAACATCCGACTGACCCCAGGGAGTTGTTATGGCAAACGCCCAGAAACCGCTGGCCCGTGTCCAGATCAAGAACCTTCTTCTGCGCGCCTATATCGGCATCAAGGAAGAGGAGATCAACAACCAGCAGGACGTGGTGATTAACGTTTGCCTGACCTACGATGCCTCGGAGGCTATCGAGCGCAATGAAATCTCTGCTGCGCTCAACTACCGAACCATTACCAAGCAGATCATCGCCCATGTGGACGGCCAGCGCTTTGCCTTGCTGGAGCGCCTGACCCACGAAGTATTGACCATCGTCATGAAACATGGCGCCGTGCGTTGGGCCGAGGTAGAAATCGACAAGCCCCATGCGCTACGTTATGCAGAATCGGTTTCCGTGACCCTGGAAGCCAGTCGCGACTAGGAGAATCTGCATCATGCCCAGCAACAGCCCTGACCAGATCCGGGACATTCTGGAATCGGTAAATACCATCGCCCTCGTGGGTGCCAGCGAGAAGACCAACCGGCCGTCCCATGAGGTGATGGAATACCTACAGCACCAGGGTTACCGGGTGATTCCGGTGAACCCGCGCCTGGCCGGGCAACAGGTTCTGGGCGAAACCGTCTATGCAGATCTCGCCTCGCTGCCGGAGCCAGTGGATATGGTGGAACTGTTCCTGGCCCCGGAGCGCACCGATGCGGTAATCGACCAGGCCATTGAGCAGAAGGTTCCGGTGCTCTGGCTGCAGATCGGCGTGATCAATGAAACCGGCGCCCAACGTGCCGAAGCTGCCGGCCTGACGGTGGTGATGGATCGCTGTCCCAAGCAGGAGATTCCACGGCACGGCCTGCGCACCCCGGCCAATCGCTGAACGCCCTTTCCCGCCCCTGCCGATTGCCTGCATTGCGGTAGCTGGCCTGAGAACCGGCTACCGGAGCTGAGCTGGATCAAGAGCCAGATCACAGTTTCAGATCGTAACTGTTACCAATTGCGACAGTCTGACATACTCTCTGGACAATAATTCGAAGACTGGCAGGGCCATGTGGTTCCGAAGTAAACCAGGCAAATCCAGAGCCGCCGCTAAAGGCCGCGATGTTCAGAGCACCCCCAAAGCGTCTGCAGACGTTGTACTGGAACGGGTGCGGCTGCCTGTGGACCTGCTTCAGTCCGGCATGAAAGTGGTCAAGCTTGACCGCCCCTGGACCGAAGTGCCGGTCCTGTTCCAGGGCTTCACCCTGCAGACCGAGGCCGAAGCCCGGGTACTGCGCCAGTATTGCGCCTGGGTGGTGGTCGAAGATGAGGCTGAAAAGCTGGCCCCGGTTCTGGATCAGATTCCCCACCTGAAGCAACGCACCACCGAACCCCTGCAGGAAACCTGCACGCTCGAACAGGAACTGCCCAGGGCTGCCGACACCTGGAGCCGAACCCAGCAATTCGTGGAAAAGGTGATCCGGGACATCGAGCAGCATAACGATCTGGAGCTGGCGTCTGCCCGCCCCCTGATTCGCTCCTGCGTGGACAGTGTCAAAGCCAACGCCAGCGCCATGTTCTGGATGGCACGGATCAAGCACCGGGACGCCTACACCGCCGAACACTGTTTACGCGTCGCCATTTTTACCGTGGCCTTTGCCCGTTTCCTGGGCCTGCCCGAGGATGACCTGGAAGTGGCCGGCATGTGCGGGCTCTTACACGATATCGGCAAGTTACGGGTACCGGACGAGATCCTCAACAAACCCGGGCCGTTATCCCCCCAGGAATATGAGGTGATGCGGAAACACACCACCCTGGGCCATGAGCTCCTGAAGCAGGATCCAAGCCTGGACCCGATCATCAGCGATGTGACCCTGCATCACCATGAACGCATCGACGGCCGGGGCTATCCACAACAGTTGCCGGAGTGGCAGATCAGCCGGTTTGCCCGCCTGATTGCCATCGTCGACGCCTACGATGCCATGACCAGCGACCGGTGTTACCGCGATGGCATGTCACCGGCCGACGCCGTAAGGATTCTGTTCAAGAACCGGGGGCAGCAATTCGACGCCGATATGGTCGAGGCCTTTATCAAAATGATGGGTATCTATCCCCCGGGCAGCCTGGTCGAACTGAGCACAGGAGAAGTCGCGTTGGTAGTAAGTACGCACCCCGGGCGCAAACTCAAACCGAGGGTTGAGATACTGCTGGATCCCTCGAAAAAGCCGGTCACGCCGCGAGTCGTGGACCTCGGTGAGCAGATGGGGCTTGAGCACACCACTCGGGAAATCACCAGGGCTTTACCTGACGGCGCTTTCGGGATATCCCTTAGGGGGCGGATCGAACAGCTAATGGCAAAGAGCGTTGCAAATCATTCATAATCAGCGCGAGCCTGCCGTTAACCCAGGTATCCCGAACCCACTCACTCCGGAGCATGATGTGGAGAAACCCGAGACATCCATCAGACTGGTCGTTCGTGCGCTGATGAGCCCGGTTTTCCCGGTTCTGATCTTCCTGGTGTTTCTGGGTATTGCCTCCGGGCTCCGGGTTGGCCTGATCCAGCAGAATACCCACCAGATCCAGACCAATCTCAGCAATGAAGCCAGAACGCTCGCCAACAACCTTGAGCGCGAATTCATGGTGCACCTCGATGCCATCGGTCGTATGGCCATGCGCATGCAGGCCAATCCATCCCAGACCGAGGCGCTCTGGCGTGAGGATGCGCGCAATTATCTGAGAGACTTCGGGGTTTACCAGGCCATTGAATGGGTTGACCGCAACTACATCATCCGCTGGCTGGAACCCCTGAGCGGCAACAACGATGTCATCGGTTTCAATGTCGCCTTCAATGAACAGCGGCGAGCGGCGCTATCGCAGGCTGCAGCCTCCGGACAGTACGATATTTCCGGCATCATTGACCTCCGACAGGGCGGAGAGGGTCTGGTGATCTATCATCCTGTCGGGCGGGGTGATGCCAATAACGGTTTCATGGCTGGCGTTTTCAGAATGAATACGCTGGCAGAGCAAATGTTGACCCGGCGGGTCCTTGAACAGTTCCAGGTCACCATCACCCAGAGTGACCAGACCAGTTATCTGCTGAACACCTCGTCGGACCTTGATAACTCGCTGAACCACACCGTACCGATCAACCTGCCGTCCCTGGACTGGTCACTGACACTCACGCCTTCGAGACAGTGGGTCGAAGGCCAGCGCAGCAGCTGGCCTACCATGACCTTTACCAGCCTGCTTCTGATGGGCCTGCTCACCAGCCTTACTACCCTGCTGGTGCAACTCATCCTGAAACGCAACCAGGCTCTGCTCAAAACCCGTAAAGAACTGGAACAGGAAATCGATCAGCGAGTAGCCATGCAGGTGGACCTGGAACGGCTGGAGTCGACCGACACCCTCACGGGTCTGGCCAATCGCCGCTTCTTCATGGAAGACCTCGCGCATACCATCAACATTGCCGATCGACAGCTGCGCCAGATCGCCCTGGTGATGCTGGATCTTGACCGCTTTCAGATGCTTAACGATTCCCTCGGGCATCAGTTCGGGGATGAGCTTCTGATCAAGGTGTCTGAACGGCTGAACGGGTTGAGCAATGAGCGGGTACTGGTCGCCTACTCCGGTGGTGACGAGTTCATGGTGTGTCAGCAACAGGTCGATGACATTGACGATGTGATTCACCTGCTGGGCCAGATCAAGCAGTGTTTCGCCGCGCCGTTCGAGGTGCAGGGCGAGGCTCACAGTATTACCGCGACCATGGGTGTGGCGGTTTATCCCCAGAGTGGTCTGGACGCGGATACGCTGTTGCGCAATGCCGATATTGCCCTGTACCGGGCCAAGGAGCAGGGCCGTAATACCTACCAGTTCTATACCGAGGGCATGCAGGACCGCGAAGTGCTGCGTCTTGAGCTGGACCGGGACCTGAGCCAGGCGCTGGCCAATGATGAATTCGTGCTTTACTTCCAGCCCCAGCTCAATCTCGACACCGGCGAGATCAACAGTGTCGAGGCGCTGATTCGCTGGCAACACCCGGTTCGCGGGCTCCTGCCTCCGGTGGAGTTTATTCCGCTGGCTGAGGAAAGCGGCCGGATTACCGAGATCGGCCGCTGGGTGGTACTGGCCGCCTGCCGTCAACTGGCGCGCTGGAAAGGCACGCCCTGTGAGCACCTGAGAGTCGCGGTGAATCTGTCTGGCCGCGAACTGGATGACGATTCCCTGATTGACCATATCCGTTCAACCCTGGCATCGGAGGCGGTGGATCCGTCGAGGCTGGAGGTGGAACTGACTGAGGAAATCTTTATCCAGAACATCGAGCACAACCTCAATCAGTTATCCCAGCTGCACCAGTTAGGTGTGCATCTGGCGATTGATGACTTCGGGGTTGGTTACTCGTCGCTGGGCTATCTGAGAGATTTCCCGGTCGACCTGCTGAAGATTGACCGGTCGTTCATTACCGACGTCACTGAGCGCCACGATGATGCGGTGATTACCCGGGCGGTGATCAATCTGGCCCACAACCTGGGCATTCAGGTAGTGGCTGAAGGCGTCGAGACGGAGGAGCAACTGAACTTCCTGAAAGCGCACCGATGCAATCTGGCCCAGGGCTATCTGATCAGCCGGCCGATTCCGGCGGCCGATCTTGAGCGGGCGCTTGCGGAAGGCATTCTGATTCCGGGCCTGCCCGTCGGTTCCGGTTTGTAATTACTGGGCCAGAACTCCACACTTCACTTTCAACGGTTTGTCACGAGAGCATTATGTCGGCCAGATATCTGACTTCGGAGCAGGATGCACAGCTTCGCCGCTGGGAGCGGTGGAACCGGAATTATTTTGTGTTTGCGTTTGTGGCGTTGATTGTGGTGCTGGTGTTCAGCAGTCAGTTGGGGCTGTCGTCCGGCGATGACTGGGGGTCGCTGGGGGTGTTGCTGGCGTTGCTGGTGGCGCCGATTGTGGTTCTGCAGTTGCGGCTGAGGTGCCCTGCCTGTGGCGTGAAAATTGGCTGGCAGGCGAAGCTGATGGCGCCGGATCAGTGCAAGTCCTGTGGTGTGTTTCTGCGTTCGAAAAACGCCTCTTCTTGAATTTCTCTCCGAAAACCTTTGACCTGTGAGTTGGTCACAGGTTTTAGTCTAATCTTCAACGTAGTGAGTTTGCCGTGCCGGCACGGGGGTAGCCCTTCCGAAAACCGCTGCGAGTACATCCTTGTACGCTTGTCTCCGCCATCCATGGCTCCGAACATTTTCGGAAGGGCTACCCCCGCACCAGCACTCCGCTGACTTGATCCGTGGTTTCCCGGTATCTGGTCTTCGTTTTTTGCTGGACATTGCTTATGAAAGTCAAAGAAATCGCCACCGCCGCCGGGGTTAACCCGGATACCGTCCGGTTCTACACCCGGGAGGGCTTGTTGCGCCCGACACGGAACCCGGACAACAACTATCAGCAATACGATGCCGAGGATCTGCGCCGGTTACGGTTTGCCCGCAAGGCACGGCAGCTGGGGTTTTCTCTGCCGGAGATACGGCAGATTCTGGAGCAGGCGGACGATCATCATTCGCCCTGCCCGATGGTTCGGGATGTGTTCCAGCAGCGGCTGGCGGAGGTTGAGCGGGAGATTTCGGAGTTGCAGAAGTTGCGGGCGCGGATGGTGTCGGCATTGTCCACCTGGCAGGACATGCCCGATGGTACGCCGGATGGACATACGATTTGTCGGTTAATCGAACATTGGGATGATCCTTCGTCATCATCCTGCTGTGAGGAGTCTTGAGTAATGAGTGAAGCATCGGTTCTGAAAACAGCGCTGAGTATTTCCGGCGCCTCTTGTCAGGGTTGTGCGAAGAAGATTCGTCATGCTCTGGAACCGCTGACCGGGAGCACCGAGCGGGTGGAGGTGAATCTCGAAGACCAGACCGTGGCCCTCCCTGAGAATGTGGATAGCGCCGAGGCGGCACGGATAGTAACGGAGGCTGGCTACCCGGCGGAGCCGTTGGTTCATAACGAACCCATCGGCAGTTGTTGCGCATCCAAAAAGGATAATTCTGCCGCTGATAAGGCGCCGGACTTGGATACACCAGCTCCCTCGGCCGACGTCGAGCCATCGGATGCCGGCGACGGGCAGATCGCGCTGGCGGTCAGTGGGGCCACCTGTGCATCCTGTGTGAATACCATTGAGAAGGCGTTGATGTCGGTTGCCGGTGTCACTCACGCCCATATGAATCTGGCGGACAGCACCGCGACCGCCAGCGGCGATGCCGATCCGCAGGCGCTGGTGCAGGCGGTGGAGAGTGCGGGTTATGGTGCCCGGGTGATTGAAGACGCGGATGCCGACGACGACCGCAAGCAGGAAGAAGACAAGAAGCAGTACAAGGTGCTGCTGGTGAAGATGGCCATCAGTCTGGGGCTGGGCCTTGGGTTGATGATCTGGGGCATGGGCTTCGGGTCGATGATGGTGACCGAGGCCAATCAGCTTACCTGGATCAATCTGGGCATTCTCACTCTTGGGGTGATGATTGCCTCCGGCGGGCATTTCTACACCGGGGCCTGGAAGGCGTTCAAACATCATAACGCCAATATGGACACGCTGATTGCTCTGGGTACCGGCACCGCCTGGCTGTATTCGATCGTGGTAGCCAGTGCGCCGGAGGCGCTGCCAGAGATGGCGCGCCATGTGTATTTCGAGGCTTCGGCGATGATCATTGGCCTTATCAATCTGGGCCAGGCCCTGGAGTTGCGGGCCAAGGGCAAGACCTCGGAAGCGGTGCGCCGGCTGCTGGATTTACGGGCGAAAACGGCCCGGGTGATCCGCGACGGCCAGGAACAGGATATTCCCGTTGACGAGGTTCAGATAGGCGACCGCATCCGGGTGCGCCCGGGCGAGAAGCTGCCAGTGGACGGGGTGATTGCCGAAGGCTCCACCCGCATTGATGAAAGCATGCTGACCGGTGAGCCCATGCCGGTGGGCAAGGGCGAAGGCGATGAGGTCTCGGCCGGTACTCTGAACACCCACGGCTCGATTATTTATGAAGCTACCCGGGTGGGCAGCGAGACCGCGCTGGCCCAGATCATCAAGCTGGTGAAAAAGGCCCAGGGCTCGAAACCCGCCATTGGCCGGCTCGCAGACAAGATCTCTTCGGTGTTCGTGCCCACGGTGATGCTGATTGCCGTGGTGTCGGCGCTGGTCTGGTACAACGTCGGGCCGGAGCCGGCGGTGGTGCACATGATGGTGGCCGCCACCACGGTACTGATCATTGCCTGCCCCTGCGCGTTGGGGCTGGCCACGCCCATGTCGGTGATGGTGGGTGTCGGCAAGGCAGCAGAGTACGGTGCGCTGATTCGCCAGGGCGATGCCTTGCAGACTGCCGGAAAAATCGATCTGGTGATTCTGGATAAAACCGGCACCATTACCGAGGGCCATCCCGCGGTAACCCGGGTGCACGCGACAAACGGCGATGAGACACGCCTGCTGGCATTAGCCGCCGGGCTGGAGCAGCATTCCGAGCATCCGCTGGCAGAAGCCATTCTGGACCGGGCCCGCGAGAACGATATTGAGCCAGAACCGGTCTCCGGCTTTGAAGCGCTCAATGGCAAAGGTGTACAAGGCAAGCTTGATAGCGAACCGGTACGCCTGGGCAATCGGCGCTGGCTGGAAACCGAAGGGCTGTCTGTCGAGGCTCTGGATGATGCAGCCAAAACCATTACCCAGGAAGCCGGCACGCCGCTGTTCCTGGCGGTGGGCCAGCAAGTATTGGGTGTCATCGGCGTGGCCGATGCCATTAAACCGGATTCCGAGGCTGCCATCCGGCGCCTTCACGACGCTGGCATCAAGGTGATGATGGTCACCGGCGATGTCGATGCCACCGCCAAGGCCATTGCGGCCAAGGCCGGCATCGATGACTACCGGGCCGAGGTGTTGCCGGAGGACAAAGCCGAAGTGGTCAGCGAAATGCGGGGTAAAGGCTACACGGTGGCCATGGTGGGGGATGGCATCAACGATGCCCCGGCGCTGGCAGCTGCGGACGTCGGCTTTGCCATCGGAACCGGCACCGACGTGGCCATTGAAAGTGCGTCCATCACCCTGATGCGCGGTTCCCTGCACGGGGTGCCAGACGCCATCGAGATCTCCCGGGCAACGGTGAAGAACATTCACCAGAACCTGTTCGGGGCCTTTATCTATAACTCCCTGGGTATTCCGGTGGCCGCCGGCCTGCTCTACCCTGTGTGGGGCATCCTGATGAGTCCGATCCTGGCCGGCGCCGCCATGTCGCTGTCTTCAGTGACGGTGGTTTCCAACGCCAACCGGCTGCGGCTGTTCAAGACCAGCCAACCCCAGGTATCAGCAGAGGAGCGGAACTGATGACAACATTTCTGGTCAATGCCGGTGGTCTCGCCCTGATGGCTGCCATTGTCTGGTGGTTCTGGCTCTCCGGCTCTAACTCGGACAACTCCGATCAACATCACTGAGGTAATCACCATGAGAAGACACACCCTTGCCCTCGGCCTGATGGCTGCCCTGGGATTCAGCACCACCGCCCTTGCCGGCGGTGCGGCCCAAAGCATTCATGTGTACAAATCCCCCACGTGCGGCTGCTGCGGCGACTGGATCGACCATCTGGAAGAAAATGGTTTTGATGTCACCGCCACCAACAGCGACGACATGGGCAGGATCAAAGCCGAAGCCGGGCTGATTCCGGGTCTGGGCAGTTGCCATACCGCCTTTGTCGACGGTTATGTGATTGAAGGCCATGTGCCGGCAGACGACATCAAGCGCCTGCTGGCGGAAGCCCCCAAGGCCACCGGCCTGAGCGTACCGGGTATGCCGGCGGGCTCTCCGGGTATGGAGATGGGCGACCGGAAAGATCACTACAAGGTTATTCTGTTCAACGACCAGGGCCAGACGCGGGTGTTCAACCAACATAACTGATGGTTGTGCCTGCGAGGCTGGGCTGGGGCGCAGATTGCAAGTCTGCGCCCAAAGTCTGCCTATTTTTTCTACACGATAGCCCCGCTCTGTTCTATGATGGAGTATAGATTCAGAACACGATTGGCAAGGACACATTTTGAGCCTCAAAACCCGCATTCTCGGGCTGGCCGCGCTGTTGATCATAGCGGCAGGAACCGCTTCCTGGCTGGCCTATCGGGCATTATCGGAAGATATTATTGAACGCTGGGGCCAGCAGGTCGCCGAGATCCAGGTACGCTATGACAGCGCCCGACTGTTGCAGTCCCTGGAGCGGGAAATCGGGCTGGCCCGGCAAATGGCCCGCTCCTCCACACTGATTCAGTGGGCCCAGTCACCGGAAGACCCCGCGCTGGAAAACCAGGCCATCCGCCAGATGGAGAGTTTCCGCAGCAACTTCCGGGATAACAGCTATTTTGTGGCCCTCCGCTCCAATGGTCATTACTACTACAACAACGCCTCCAACGATTACGCCGGCGACCAGTTCCGCTATGTGCTGAGCCCGGACAAACCCGACGATGCCTGGTTCTTCCAGCTCATTGACGAAGGCCGCGACTTTCACCTGAACGTCAATCCCGATACCGAACTGGGCGTTACCAAGCTGTGGATAGACGTGCTCATGCGCGATGCCGACAACAACATCGTCGGCATGGTGGGTACCGGCCTGAATCTGGACGACTTTCTGCAGGACATTGTCGACATCGGCCAGGACGGCATTACCACTCTGTTCGTGGACTATAACGGCGCCATCCAGCTGTATCGCGATCGCAACTACATCGATTTTGCCACCATCATCAAACCCGAAGGCCAGAAAAACACCGTGGATCTACTGTTCGACGATCCCCAGGACAAACAGCAGATTCTGGGCATGCTGCAGATGCTCAAACAGCGTAATGGCGAAGATGGCGCGGTGGAAAGCGGGTTTGTGTCGGTGGATGGCCGCAAGCATCTGGCCGGCGTGGCCTTTCTGCCCGCCATTGGCTGGTTTGAGATTACCCTGCTGGACCTGAACACACTGATCCCCCGGAGCTATCTCTGGCCTCTGGTAGCGGTGTTTCTGGTCAGCCTGCTGGTCACCCTGGTGCTGTTCCACCAGATCATACAGTCCCGCATTCTGCGCCCGGTCATCAGCCTCGAGGAAGCCGTGCACCGGTTACGGGACGGTCGCTTTGATCTTCCCTACCTGCCAAAACCGGACAACGAGATCGGCCGCCTGGTGGATCATTTCGAAAAAATGTCCCACTCCCTGCAAGATACCACCCGCGAGCTGGAACAGAAGGTGGCCCACCGCACCGAAGAACTGCAGCGTCTGGCCCGGGTGGATGCCCTGACCGGCCTGAAGAACCGGCGGGGCCTGGACGAGGTGATGAATGAGGAAATTCAGCGCGCGGAAAGGGAGCAGAAGGGCTTCGGGCTTCTGTGGCTGGACATAGACCACTTCAAAGCCATCAACGACAGCCAGGGCCATCAGGCCGGAGACGAGATTCTGTGCCGGGTTGCGCTCTGGCTGAAAGCGGCGGTTCGGCCCTACGACCACCCCGGTCGCTGGGGTGGCGACGAGTTTGTAGTCCTGCTCTCACCCTGCGATGCCGCCACGCTGGAGCAGATTGCCTGTCGTATTCGCGCCAGTGTCGAGCAGGAAAGCCAGCGCACCGGAACACCGGTAACCATCAGTGTTGGCGGCTATTTTTGCCAGCCCGGCGAAGATCTCGATGTCCTGCTGCGCAACGCCGACCAGGCTCTGTACGAGGCCAAGCGAAACGGCCGGAATCGGGTCTGCATCCGCACGGGTGCCGGCGAGGCCATTCATCCGGCCTGACAGATCTGACTCGCACTGGCAGAACCGTTATACTCCGCTGCAACACACTTTTTTATTCAGGTTATCTCTTCATGCTCAACGCCGACGCTCTCAATCAGTTGCGCCAGCTGAAAACCGACATCAAACAGAACAAGGTGGTCTTCCCCGGTACCGTCAAGTCCACCAACGGTCGTTTCGGCTTTGTGGCCCTGGATGAAGGGCGGGATGTGTTTCTGCCTCCCGAGGAAATGCAGAAAGTCCTGCCCGGTGATCGGGTCAATGTCACCGAACACGAAGTGGAAAAAGGCAAAACCCAGGGCGTTGTCGACGAGCTGCTGGAATCGCACCTGACCACCTTCGTGGGCCGCTATCTGATCAAGGGCAAAGGCCACTTTGTGGCACCGGAAACCCCGGGCATCAACCGCTGGATTTTTATTCCGCCGAAAGAACGCAAGGGCGCCCAGCCCGATGATTTCATCTACTGCCAGATTCACCGCCATCCGATCAAGGACGGCAAGGGCCAGGCGAAGGTGCTGCGGGTGATCGGCAAGGCCGGTGAGCCGGGCATCGAACGGGCCTTCACCCTCGCCAACTTTGATTTGGCCGATGCCTGGCCGGAAGAAGTGCAGAAGCAGGCCGAAACCCTTACTGAGGAATCCGTTACCTCACACCGCGAGGGCCGGGAAGACCGTACCGAACAGCCCTACGTGACCATCGACAGTCCGGGCACCCAGGATATGGACGATGCCCTGATGGCAACCCCGAATGCCACTGGCTGGACCCTGTCCATCGCCATCGCCGACCCGACCGCGATGATCGAGCCGGGCAGCCCGGCCGAAGAAGAAGCCTTTAACCGCGCCACCGCCATCTATTTCCCGGGTGAGCCACTGCCGATGTTACCGGACGCCATCAGCACCCGCCTGTGCTCGCTGATGCCAGAGGTACCCCGGTTGGCCCTGGTGTGCGACCTGCAGGTGAACAACGATGGCAGCCTGGGCGACTACAGCTTTCGCCAGGCCGTCATCCGCTCCCAGGGCAAGCTGAGCTATGAGCTGGTGTCACACCTGATTGAAGGTCGGGAAGACGATGACATCAAGGCCTTGCCCGAAGCAGTCGCCAACAGCCTGGACCAGCTGCATCAGGCCGCCACTGCCCTGCGCAAATGGCGCTCGGAGCACGCGTTACTGAGCAATGATCGCCCCGAATTCCGGTTGCGTCTGGACGAGAACAAGCGAATCCGGGTGATAGAACCGGCGGTGCAAAACGAAGCCCACCGTCTGGTGGAAGAATGCATGGTCGCGGCCAATCGTTGTGCGGCCGATTTCCTGGAAAAGCAGGGGCAAGGCCTGTTCATTCAGCATCCGGGGCTGCGGGACGACCGCGCCGACAATATCCGTAAACTGCTGGAGGGCTACGCCCCGCATCTGGCCGAACTGGATGCCACCAGTGCCGAAGGCTTCAAGGCGTTGATGAAGCACACCGATGGCCTGCAGGCCGATGTGCCGGTCAAGTCCATTCTCTCGCGCCAACTGGCCCGGGCCGAACTGGGGTTCGAGCCTGCTCCGCATCAGGGTATGGGACTGGCGGCCTACACCACCTTTACCTCACCGCTGCGCAAGTTCTCGGACTTCTACGTGCACCGTCTGATCAAGGCCGCACTCTGGGATCAACCCATCAAGGCACTGAACCCGCAGCAGCTGGAGAGTCTCCAGACCACCCAGTTCCGCGCCCGCATGGCTGCCAACACCCTGGAGGCCTGGCTCAAGAGCGATTACGCCAAAGGCCTGCCAGCAGATCCGATGGAAGGCACCATTACCCGCACCATGCCATCGGGTTTTTTCGTGCGCCTGGATTGCAATGGCCTGGAAGGCTTTGTCAGTTGCAAGGACCTGGAGGGCAAGTTCAGCTTTGATCCGGTTACGCTGCGCCTGGTGCACAACAAGAACGGCCGGATCTTCCAGCTGGACCAGCGGGTAACCGTGAGCTTTTCCGGTGTGGACGAAGAGCGTCGGCAGATCAACTTCAAACTGCTCGAGGCCGAGGACATTAATCCCGGAACCAACGACAAGGGTTGAAAACCAGCCGGGCAGACACACCGTATCTGTTCAGAGGTCTTCTGTTTTCAGGAGGTGTGTTATGCCCATCAGTCCTCAAGAATTTCTGCGAAAGTACGGCTTCGACAAAGAAGAGGAAGAGCCCGACCATAGCCTGCGCCACAATGCCATGGAGCATGCCAGGCATTTGAAACGGCCCCATGCCGGTACTCCCCATGACTGGGAAGAATGGGAAAGGTTCAAGAAGGAACACCCGGATCAGGTCGAAGACGACGACTGACCCGGTACAGCATCAGCTGAGGTTCTGGTCCTGCCGGGCCAGCATTCGTCCCAGCCGCTCGTCTTTGGCACGCCACAGATCGCCCAACCAGTCCTTGACGTTGCGGCGGTGCTCGGCGTCCTCAGAGTAATCCCTGCCCTTGAGGTGTTCCGGAATGGCCTGGGTATCAATGGTCATCCGGATCTCCGGCACCCGCCCGCAAATGAAGTCCCAGAACGTTGGAGCGCCATCGGGATAGGCAATCGTGACATCCACCAGGGTATCAATGGAATCCCCCATGGCATCCAGCACAAAGGCCACTCCACCGGCCTTCGGCACCAGCAAATGCTGGTATGGTGACTTCTGCCGGTCGTGCTTGGCCGGGGTAAAACGGGTGCCTTCCACAAAGTTCATCACGCTCACCGGCGTGTAGCGGAATTTCTCACAGGCCTTGCGGGTCGCCTTCAGGTCATCGCCCCGTTTTTCCGGGTGCTTGATCAGATACTCCCGGGTGTAGCGTTTCATAAACGGGAAATCCAGCCCCCACCAGGCCAGGCCGATCACCGGCACCCAGATCAGCTGTTGTTTCAGGAAGAACTTCAGAAACGGCGCCTGGCGATTGAACACCCGCTGCATGGCGAGGATATCCACCCAGCTCTGATGATTGCTGAGCACCAGATACCAGCTCTCGCGCTTGAGCTTGTCGGCGCCTTCCACGTGCCAGCGGGTATTGTGGGTGAGCT
This sequence comes from Marinobacter sp. RI1, assembly GCF_041155085.1. Taxonomy (NCBI): domain Bacteria; kingdom Pseudomonadati; phylum Pseudomonadota; class Gammaproteobacteria; order Pseudomonadales; family Marinobacteraceae; genus Marinobacter; species Marinobacter sp. RI1. The sequence continues at coordinate 701,607 of NZ_AP031605.1, read as the reverse complement.
TCATCCAGCCTGTATTACAGGCCACCCACGACTCCGAAATCCAGATGATCACGCGGGTGCACAACACCCGGAAACCCTTATGCGGAATCACCAGCTTGAACACCGCGGGGATATAGAGCAGCAGGCACCAGAACACGGTGTTCAGGCCTAGTAGCAGCGAATTAAGCACGCCAATAACGGGGGCAGGCAGGAAACTGAGCATGGGCATCCTGTTGTGGTTGTTGTTTCCGAAGCCCGCAATCATAGCAACCTGGCAGCCGCTTGGGCAGTGGCCCGAAGTGACCAAAACGCCGACCGGATGTGACAGTCTTGCCATGGCTGGGGGAATGAATCCACTCTATTATCTGACTCCACACGCACCGCAGCTACACCGGATACCCTATGCGCAACCCCCTGAAATCCGCCATCAAGACCTCCTCCGGCCTCGGCCGCCAGTGCGCACTCTACGCTGGCAATGCCTTCGACCGGATTTTCCGGGCGGCCAGCCTGGTACAGGCAGGCCAGACCCCGTTCGAAACCCTGCACAGCAATGGGCTGGTGAGCCTGCGATACTATCCGCCGCTGGAGGAGGATTTCATCGAACTGGATGGCATGGTGATCCCGGTAGAACGCAAGACCCACCGCACGCCGATCGTCATCATTCCTCCTCTGGCCGTGAATATGCTGATCTATGATCTGTTTCCCCAGCGAAGTCTGGTGCGTTTCCTTCGAGCCAGAGGATTTGAGGTCTATCTGATCGACTGGGGTATGCCGGGCCGGGAACACACCCACTACAACATGCATACCTATGTTGCCGAATTCCTGCCTGAGTATCTGAATCGAGTCCGGGAACACAGTGGGGAACAGGAACTGTCACTGCATGGCTGGAGCATGGGCGGCATGTTCACGCTGTTCTACTCTGCCCTCAGCAAGGACCAGCACATCCGCAACGCCATCGTCCTGGGCCTGCCCATCGACAGCCATGCTTCCGGCCTGATTGGCTGGATGTATCAACGGATTGCCGATGTCGCCGAACTGGTGCGCAAGCGAACCGGCTTCCGGCTCCACGACATGAAACCGCACTGGTTCCACACGCCGGGCTGGGCCAACACCATCGGCTTCAAGTTAACCAACCCGGTTGGCAGTGTGATGGGCTACTGGGAGTTGATCGTGCGCCTGGGCGACCGCGAATTCGTAACCAACCATGCCACCACCTCGGCCTTTCTGGACCGGATGGTGGCCTACCCCGGTGGCGTCATTCAGGACACCGTGGTCCGGGTCTGGATTGATAACCAGTTGGCCAAAGGCCAGATCCAGATTGGCGACGACTTCGCTCGACTGGAGAACGTAAACGCCAACTTACTGGCCATCGCCGGCCAGGAGGACACCCTCGCTACACCCGGTGCCGCCAAGCGAGTGATGGACCACGTCAGCTCCACGGATAAGACCTTCCGGGTGGCCCCCGGCGGGCACATGGGGATACTGGCCGGAAGCAAAGCGCCCCGGGCGTCCTGGCTTGAGCTGGCCGACTGGTTGGCCGCAAGGTCTGACTGATACTACTTTCACAGGCGGCAGGTGGCAGGGAGGGCTTTCCACCGCTGACTTTCCGTCTTCCCTGCTTTAAACTGCCACCCATGAAACCTGTTGATATGTTGAGCCTGGATCTGCGATCCCTGGCAACGTTTGTGGCGGTTCTGGATGAGGGCAGCGTGTCCCGGGCGGCGGTTCGTCTGGGCGTTACCCAATCGGCCGTGAGCCACACCCTCGAGCGCCTGAGACAGGCCTTCGGCGACCCCCTGTTTGTGAAATCAGGGCGCGGCATTGTACCCACCGACTACGCCCTGCGCACCGGCCCCCACATCCGCCAGCTGCTGGACGATCTGCGCACCCTGCCCTCCGGGCCGCCCTTCGAGCCGGCGTCGGCGGAATTCACCTTCACCATTGCCGCCAACGACTACCAGCGGGATCTGCTTCTGCCCGGGCTGCTCCGAATCCTGCGGCAGCAGGCCCCGGGCATCCAGCTGCAGGTGATTCCCTCCGGCATCCCCAACGCCGACATGCTGCGCAAAGAAGCCTGCGACCTGATCATCAGCCCGCACGCACCGGAAACCACGGACATCATGCAACGGGGCCTGATGGCGGACCGCATGGTGGTGTTCTACGACCCAAACCAACGCAACGCGCCGACAGATCTGGCCGAATACCTGAAAGCCGATCACATCGCCCTGATGTTCGCCACCGGCGAACGGCCCGGCTTTGAAAACACCCTTCACGCCAAGGGCCTGGACCGCCGCAACGTGGTCACCGTCTCCAACTTCTCCGGCCTGCCCGAATTCCTCCGCGGCACCGACATGCTGGCCACCGCCCCGGAACGCATGAGCGCACAACTCATGCGGGACTTCGCCTGGGTTCCACTTCCCTTCGACTACAAGCCCTTTACCCTGCTGATGCTATGGCACCGACGGCACCAGAATGACCCGGCCCACCGCTGGGTACGCAACCAGGTGAATTCGGTTGCAGCGACCATGAACGGGCTGAACGATTAATCAATCAATTTTGTTCATGTATTGCATGAGACCAGCAGGCATTATCCCCAACGTTGCTTCCGCCTAGACTTCCCCTCCATACGACGGGTGGTGTGAGTGAGCTATCGCCTCCCAAAAACTTGCGGAGCCAGGGATGGCGGAGCAGAGCGTACATGGAAGTATTTACAGCGTTTTTTGGGAGGCGATAGCTCACTCGCACCTAACCTCAATAAAAGGACAAATAGTGTTAGCACTCACAAGTATCTGGACAACCATACTGCTGGCCGCCGCCGTCGCCCTCGGGCCACTGGCCGTGGACATGTACCTGCCAGCATTGCCCCAGATCGGCGCCGACTTCCATGCCGGCACCGATCAGGTCCAGCTGACCCTGAGCGTCTATCTGGCCGGCTTCGCCATCGCACAACTCATCTGTGGGCCGCTGGCCGACCGCTTCGGCCGCAAACCCATCATGATCGGTGGCTTCCTGCTCTTTACTGTTGCGAGCATCGGCTGCGCCCTGGCCAACAACATCGAAACCCTGCAGCTGTTCCGGTTCCTGCAAGCCCTGGGCGGCTCCGCTGGCCCTGTTCTGGGTCGCGCCATCATCCGCGACATCTATACCCCTCGGGAAGCCGCCAAAATCCTCGCCCTGCTGGCCAGCATCATGGCCCTGGCACCGGCCGTGGCCCCTACCCTGGGCGGCCTGATGGTCGGCGGTCTCAGCTGGCACTGGATCTTCATCGCCATGGGCGGCTACGCCCTGGTCATGGCGGCGGTCACCGCTTTTGGCATCCCCGAGCCACTGAAACCGGAGTATCGCCAGCCCCTGCGCCTGTGCCACCTGTTCGCCAACTACCGGCGCATCAGCACCGACGCCAGCTTCATTGGCTACACCCTGACCAACGCCGCCATCTACGGCGGGCTGTTTGCCTTCCTGTCTGGCGCGTCCTTCGTGCTGATTGACGTACTGGGGGTTCAGCCGGAGCACTTCGGCTTCTACTTCGCCGCCATCGTCGTGGGCTACATCGCTGGTAATCTGGGCTCCATCCGACTGGCGCGCTTCCTGGGGCCGGATCAGATCCTGTTCTACGGTCTGATCACCGCTCTGGCCGGCGGTGCCATCATGGCCCTTCTGGCCTACCAACAGGTTTACAGCCCGTGGGCGGTGATGATCCCCCAGGCCATCTTCATGGCCGGTACCGGCCTGGTACTGCCCCAGTGCATGGCCGGCGCCCTGGCCAACTTCCCCACCATGGCCGGCTCCGCCTCCGCGCTTTTTGGCTTTATCCAGATGAGCGCCGCCGCCATCGCCGGCGCCATCGTCGGAGCCCTGCACAATGGCACCCCTCTGGTGATGGCCACCGTCATCGCCACCTGCGCCGGCCTGGCCATGATCGGCTACCTGCTGCTGGTACAGCGCTACCCGGCGAAAGCCTTCGAAACCGGAAAAGCCAGCGCCTGAAAGGCTCGCACGAGCATGATCTAGCTAAAGTCGGGGATGAAAAGTCATCCAAAGTAAGCTACACAGAGTAAGTTGCAGAACGTAAAACCAAGGAACTCTCAACAAACTCAGGAGCAGCATATGAGTAATGTCACCCTCGACGGCAACCCCATTGAACTAAGCGGGAAATTTCCCCAGCCGGGCGACAACGTACCGCCCCTCACCCTGACCAGCAGCGGACTGGAAGAAGTCAAGCTCGACAACTGGGCCGGTAAACGCAAAATCCTCAACATCATCCCCAGCATCGACACCGGTGTATGCGCCGCCAGCACCCGCAAGTTCAACGAAAAGGCCGGCAGCCTCGACAACACCGTAGTACTGGTTATCTCCGCGGACCTGCCCTTCGCCGCTTCCCGTTTCTGTGGCGCCGAAGGCCTGAAAAACGTGGAAACCCTGTCCACCTTCCGTAACTACAGCTTTCAGCAGGACTACGGCGTGGCCATCCAGAACGGCCCCCTCGCCGGCCTCTGCGCCCGCGCGGTGGTGGTGCTGGACGAGAACAACAAGGTAATCCACAGCGAACTGGTCAACGAGATCAAGAACGAGCCGGATTACGATGCGGCTTTGAGTGTGCTCTGATATTCATTGAACCTCCAAACCCCTGTTGATCGATAGAGTACAGGGTATTGCACCGCCGTCCGGGTGACCGGGTGGGGTGGGCTTTCCAAAAATTTGCGGAGCCAGGGATGGCGGAGCAGAAGCGCCACATGGATGTGCCGAAGGAGCGTTTTTTGGAAAGCCCACCCCGCTCGGTCGCTCGCATCTGAGCCGAGTGCATGCACCCGACACAAGAACTGCTAGAATCCCCGCCACACTCAATACCAAGGCCCTCAAGCTAACGTGCAAAACCACCTGCAAAACGCCTCCCTGGGCCGCCAGCTCTACCACATGACCTGGCCCATGCTCTTCGGCGTGCTCTCGCTGATGACCTTCCAGCTCACCGACAGCGCCTTCGTCGGCCAACTAGGCCGCGACCCGCTGGCAGCGCTGGGCTTTACCGTGCCCATGCAACAACTGGTCAGCGGCATGTACGTAGGGCTGGGCATCGCCACCACCGCCATCATCTCCCGCACACTGGGCCAGGGCGACGACATGCGCGCACAACGCCTGGGCGGCCTGGTGGTCGCCATTGGGGCCGGCCTGGCCTTCCTCCTGTGCCTGTCGGTCTGGCTCCTGCAAAGCCTGATCCTGGACCTGCTCGGCGCCGAACAGGCCCTGCGGCCAGTCATCAGGGAATACTGGGCACCCTGGCTGCTATCCGCCTGGACCGGCGCCATGGTCTACTTCAGCTACGCTGTGTGCCGCGCCAATGGCGACACCCGCCTGCCGGGCTACATGATGATCATCACCAGCCTGCTCAACATCGCCCTGGACCCGCTGTACATCTTCGTGTTCGGCTGGGGTCTGCCCGGCGCCGCCTGGGCCACCATCACGGCCTTCGGCATTGGCGCGCTGATCGTCTACCCGACCCTGCTCAAACGCCAGTGGCTAAGATTCGACCTGCTCCAGCTGCAACTGGCTCAGGCTGTACGCCAGCTCGGCGGCATCATGGCGCCGGCCATGGTCAGCCAGCTGATGCCACCTATCTCAGCCATGCTGGCCACGGCACTGGTGGCAGGGTTCGGCTCTGCTGCGGTGGCCGCCTGGGGCCTGGGCACCCGCCTGGAGTTCTTCTCCATTGTGGTAGTGCTGGCCCTGACCATGTCCATGCCGCCGATGATCGGCCGCATGCTGGGGGCCGGGGAAATCGAGAAGATCCGCAAGCTGGTTCGCATTGCGGTGCGCTTTATCGTGATCTGGCAGCTGGCCATCGGGCTGATCTGGCTGGCCGCCTCCGGCTTCGTCTCTGGCCTGTTCAGCCGCGATGCCGGAGTACAGGACATTCTGGTGAGCTATCTGCTGCGAGTGCCACTGAGCTACAGCGGGCTTGGCGTGTGTATTCTGATGGTGTCAGTCAACAACGCGCTGGGCATGCCCATGCGCGCACTGTTGATTTCCACCCTGCGGCTATTCGCCTGCTATCTGCCCCTGCTCTGGATTGGCGGGCAACTGGCCGGGCTGACCGGGCTGATGTCCGGCGCTCTGGTGGGCAACCTGCTGGCCGGCACCATGGCCTATAGCCTGTATCGCCAGGGTATGAGCCGGTTGCGCCAGCAGGGGTAATACTCAGGCAAACCGGGCGCGGAAGCTCTCGGGCATGGGGGTTACTTCCCGGCTCTGGTAGTTAAAGAACACGAAACCGTACTTGGCCAGCGCCACTGGTTGCCCGCTGTCGACCTTGGTGACCCGGAACACGAAATCACCGCCGTATTTGTTGAAATCCATCAGCCCCACTTCAAAGCGCAGCAGGTCCGGGTAGAAGGACTCTCCCTGGTACATGGTCGCGAGATCCGTGACGATGATGCCCACACCATCGTGGCCCGCCTCTTCAATGCCGTGCTCCACCAGGAACTGGGCGCGCGCTTCAGACAGCATGGAGATCAGCGCGTCGTTACCCAGGTGGTTGGCGCCGTTGATGTCGGTGATGCGTACCGGCAGGCGGGTTTCGAAGGTGAAGGCGGTGTCGGGAAAGTCGAGTTTGATTCTGGCCACTTGGGGTCCCCTGAGGTGCGCTTGGTGCGATTGAGTAATGGGGGTGCATCATACTCCGACCTTTGTCGCTTCTCATCCTGTGGGTTGTTCGGGTATCTTGCTAACAACTATGCGCATTTAAGCTGGCGTTTGTGGCGCTTGGGGATGAGCTTTCCAAAAACCGCTCCTTCGGCACATCCATGTGGCGCTTCTGCTCCGCCATCCCTGGCTCCGCAAATTTTTGGAAAGCTCATCCCCAATCCCCACGCTGACGTTCTGCGCGCACCAAAAACACTAACAAGACGCTGAGAAGCCTATGAACATCCGTCCCGCCGCCACCCTGATTCTGACCCGTGATACCGATAACGGTATTGAAGTCCTGCTTCTGCAACGCACTTGGGATGCGGTGTTTCTGCCGGGTTATTACGTGTTCCCGGGGGGTGCGGTGAATGCGCAGGAGCCTGAGGGGCGGGCTCATGTGGTGGGTGTGGAGGATGCCGACATCAGTCAGACCATGAGTCTGGATGAAGGTGGGGCGGATTACATGCTGGCGGCGGTTCGGGAGTGTTTTGAAGAGGCGGGGATCCTGCTGGCTCAGGATGCGTCCGGTCAGTTGATTGGCGCCGATCACGGGGTTCACAGTGAGCGAATGGCGTTGTTTCAGGAGGAGATTTCGCTGGCGCAGTTGTGTGCGAAGCATGGTTTGACGGTGCCGCTGGACCGGTTGGCGTATCTGAGCCACTGGGTGACGCCACCGGGGCCGCCGCGCCGTTTTGATACCCGGTTTTTTGTAGCGGTGGCGCCGGAAGGCCAGGTGGCGAGCCATGATGGTACCGAAACCATTGATCACGTCTGGATTGCGCCGGCTCAGGCGCTTGAAGAACATCGGGCCGGTGCCCGGTTGCTGGGGTTACCGACGATCCGGACCTTGCGGGTATTGAGTGAGTTCGGCACGACCGGCGAGCTGATGCGTTATGCCCACGCCAATCCCCCGGAGGCGTTTCCGGATCAGCCCTGGCCGGCAGTGCGCAAGGGCAAGCCGGTGATGCTGGAACCCAACGCTCCGGCCTATGACGAGGCAGTCAAGCTGGATCCGGAAGGTGAAGGGTCAACCCGTGCGGAGATTGTTCCCGGGGAACCGGTGGAGGTGGCCGCCGGGGTTATCCGGCTGACCGCGCCGAACCCCGGGATGATGACCGGCCCGGGCACCAACACCTATATCCTTGGCCATGAACGTTTTACGGTGCTGGACCCCGGCCCGGCGAACGACGCGCATATCGAACGGATTCTGGAGCTCACCGGTGGTGTGGTGGATCAGGTGGTGGTTACCCACACCCATATGGACCACTCCCCGGCGGTGGCCCAACTCAAGGCCCGCACCGGTTGCCGGGTATTTGGCTGGCCAGCGCCGGAGGGCGCGGGGCAGGATTCGAGCTTCACATCGGATGATCAACCCGGGCACGGCGATCTGATTGTGACCGAAGCGGGCGTCCTGAAGGTTTTGCATACCCCGGGCCACGCTTCGAACCACCTGTGTTATCTGTTGCTGGATCAGGAATTACTGTTTTCCGGGGATCACATCATGCAGGGATCAACGGTGGTGATTAACCCGCCGGACGGTGATATGAAGGCCTACATTGATTCCATGTACGATCTGCTGGCCGAGCCTGTGCGCTTCATTGCACCGGCCCATGGTTTTCTGATGGGCCAGCCTGCGGCAGTTATGGATTACCTGATCACCCACCGGCTGTCCCGGGAACACAAAGTGTGGCGGGCTCTGGAGGCGCTGGCACCGGTCAGTCTGAAAGACCTGACCGCCAGCGCCTATGACGATGTCCCGGCCGCCATTCACGGCCTGGCCGCCCGCTCAGCGCTCGCGCACCTGCTGAAGCTGGAAGCCGAACACAGGGCGTTCGCCGACGACGGGCTCTGGCACGTGGTCGCGCCAGACTGAGCCTACTTCTTGGCGATCACCCATACCGCGTGCACGATGCCCGGAATGTAACCCAGGATGGTCAGCAGGATGTTGATCCAGAAATGCTTGCCGATACCAACCTGTAAAAAGACGCCTAACGGCGGTAACAGAATTGCTACCAGAATTCGCAAAAGATCCATTCAGTTCTCTCCTTGACGGGCGTAAAACAGTCATATCACTGCAAGATAGCAGTGGTATGACATTTCACCATATTGAACCGGGTAAATTCGGCCCGGTTTCATGAAAGTGGCATTAAACCTCTGTCACAGCCGTATTCATGATTGAGGCTCATCCCTATCCTTGGGGCCACATCGTCAGGTAATTGAGGACTTATGCTGAGAGCAAGGCTCAGATATTCCATCACTAACGCACTCACATCATCACTCCTGGTTTTGGCGACGCCCGCCGTGCTGGCCGAGGCAGTCAGTTCCAAGGCAGACGCCACTGCCCTGTTGGTGGCCGATCTGGCGGAAGATGAAAACGTTGAGGATGTTGAGCACTCGGAACCCCGCCGGGGCTCTGCGCAGGCACGCGCCCAGGCTGAGACAACCAGCGAACAGAGCAGCCCGCAGGACCCCCCGGTGGAGGCACCGGAGGCAGCCAACAAGCCCCGTGAAATTGCACCCAATATCGACCTGAAAGAAGTGGCCCCGCTGCCGGAGCCGGAGCCCGAGGCAAGCGATTCCGGGGATTCTGCCGCGCAGCCGGAACCTCAGGCCGAAACACAATCCGGCACAGCCGACGCGGCCGGGAGCAACACCCCGGTGTCCCCGGACGATGTTGCCGAGAAGGAACCGGAGCCCGCAGCACCCGTGCCCGCAGAGAGTTTCACACTGCTGGGCAAGGAAATTCTACCCGGTACTGCGACACGACTGGCCTGGTCACCAGGCATTCAGATTGCCGGGTTGTCCCAGATTACCCCGGTACTGGTGGTCAATGGCGTTAACCAGGGCCCGACCCTGTGCCTGACCGGCGCGGTTCATGGTGACGAGCTCAACGGCATCGAGATTGTCCGTCGCAGCATGTACGACCTGAACCCGGAAAAACTCAGTGGCCGGGTTATCGGCGTGCCCATCGTGAACCTCACCGGCTTTCAGCAGGGCAGCCGCTATCTGCCGGATCGTCGCGACCTGAACCGGCATTTCCCCGGCACCCCGGACGGCACACTGGCCGACCGCGTTGCCCATTCCCTGTTTAACAACGTTATCCGGCACTGCGACATGCTGGTGGATATTCACACCGGGTCACTCAAGCGCACCAACCTGCCGCAACTCCGGGCCGACATGAACAATCCGGATGTCGCCGAATTCACCCGGGGCTTTGACCGGATGGCCGTGGTTCACAGTTCCGGTTCACCCGGCATGTTGCGTACCGCGGCTACCGAAGCAGGAATCCGAACCGTGACACTGGAGGCCGGGGAATCCCTGCGCATCCAGGAACACCAGATCGAAGCGGGGGTAAACAGCCTCAATAGTCTGATGGAAAAGCACGGCATGATTTCCCGCATGTTTGTCTGGGGCGATCCGGAGCCGGTGTATTACGACTCTACCTGGATCCGGGCCCAGCATGGCGGCATCCTGTTCAGCGAAATCAAGCTGGGAGCGACGGTATCCGAGGGCGAGGTACTGGGTTATGTCGCCGATCCAATCACCAACGAACAGCATCCGATTCGCGCCTCCTCGGACGGCCGGATCATCGGCATGGCGGTGGATCAGGTGGTGATGGCAGGGTTTGCCGCTTACCACATAGGTACGGAGGCACAAGTACCCGGAGAGTAGTATGCTAGGCGTTTTCCATAGGCACGGAACCAGCAGGAGACGGAGTGTCTGACCTGAACGCCACAACGCAAAACTCCGGGCAAACCCTGGCCTACATCGGTCTGGTGCTGACACCGCTGTTCTGGGCCGGCAACGCCGTGGTGGCCCGGGGCACGGTCGAGCACATTCCGCCATTGTCCATGTCGTTCTGGCGCTGGTTACTGGCCCTGGCCATTATCCTGCCGTTCGGCTTACCCGGTATCTGGCGCCACCGGCAGGTGATTCGTCAGCGCCTCGGGTCCATGATTGCACTGGCCGCCTTCAGCGTTGCCGCCTTCAATTCCCTGCTCTATGTCGCGGCCATGACCACGACAGCCACCAACATCGCGCTGATCAACGCCACTATCCCGATTTTTGTCGCACTGCTGGCCTGGTTGTTATTGGGTGACCGGACGCGCCCGATTCAGATACTGGGCATTGCCATGGCCCTGGCCGGCATTCTGTGCGTGATTGCCCGCGGCGATGTGTCCGTGCTGACCGGCCTGCAGGCCCAGCCCGGCGACCTGGTGATGGTGGCTGCGGTGTTCAGCTGGGGCCTGTTCTCGGTGCTGTTGCGCCGGCAGGCGGTGCCACTGCCGGCACTGACCTTCCTCACCACGCAGATCCTGCTGGGCACCCTGATTCTCGCGCCGGTTTACCTGCTGGACTTTCTGTTTTTCAGCGGCGGCTTTGCCCTGTCACAAAGTACCGCCCTTCCTCTGATCTATTTTGCGATTTTTCCGGGCATTCTCGCCTACGCCTTCTGGAATCATGGCGTACACAGTATTGGCCCTGCCCGGGCTGCCATTTTCATGTACCTTACGCCGGTTTATGCCTCTGTGCTTGCGGTGGTTTTCCTCGGGGAAAGCCTCAGCCTGTTTCATCTGGCGGGTGGACTGCTGATACTCGGAGGCCTGATACTGGCGACCCGAACCGGCCGGCGTCTGTCCCGCCCGCCTGTCACTGCACTGGATAAAGGAGAGCTGAATGACTAGGCAAACCGCCTCTGCATATTCCTGGCCGGCCATCATTACCCTGATGCTGGCCGCTCTTTCCCTGAACGTCGCGGCAGCCCCCTGCGACCCGGATGAGTCCAAATGGGCGCCATCCCGCTACTACCCGGCCGGAGCGGTAGTGCACCATGACGGCGAGTGGTACCAGTCCCGGGAGCTACACCAGGGCCTGGAGCCGGGTATTACCTTCGACTGGAAACAGCTCGATTCTGCACCCGAATGCTCCGGCGAGGCAGCGCCCCCGGCCCCGATCGACAAGTCCGATGTAGAAACCGGGCTTACTGCGCAGACAGGCACGGTCACCGGAAGCCCGGATTCACCAGCCTCGGAATCGTCCAGTGACAACGAACTGTGCGAGCAGCCCGACCAGTGGCTGTTCTCAGAGAGCTACACCGTGGGCAGCGAAGCCAGCCATGGTGGCAAGATCTGGAAGGCGATCCGCCCGACCAGCGGCGATATGCCCGGGATGAATACGCCGCCGCGCTGGCAATTGGTTGAAGATCACTGCTCTCTGGAAAATCAGCTGCCCTGAAGGGCGACCTCAATACGGTCGAGAATCTGCGCCAGTACCGCTCTCGGGCAGCCGATGTTCAGCCGCATGAAACCGCTGCCTTGGCTGCCGAAACTGAGCCCCGGATTGAGGCCAATCCCCGCCTGTTGCACGAAAAAGCGCTTCAGGGCGGTGTCGTCCAGCTTCAGGCCCCGGCAATCGAGCCAGATCAGGTAGGTGCCTTCCGGCGCCGAGGTGCGGATACCCGTGAGTCGGCGGTCAACCTCCTGCACCACGAAATCGCGATTGCCCTTCAGATAGGCCATCAGATCATCCCGCCAGGAACCACCATGGCGATAGCCTGCCTCGAACCCGGCGATGCTGAACGGGTTACACTGCGGCAGGTGCAGCCGTTCGAACACCGTTTTCATGGCCTTGCGGCGCTCCGGATCCGGAATCACCAAGGCCGACAGGCCCAGCCCCGGCATATTGAAGGTCTTGCTCGGCGCAACCGCGGTTATCAGCGCATCATCCCCTTCGGCCAGGGTCGCCAACACCCTATGAGCGGGCTTGTCTGGATAGGTAAGATCGCAGTGAATCTCGTCCGACAGCACCACCAGGCCATGACGGCGCGCGATATCCAGCACCTGAACCAGTTCCGCCTCGCGCCAGACCCGTCCCACCGGATTATGGGGTGAACACAGCAGCAATACCTTGGCATCCGGCCGGGCGGCGCATTGCTCCAAATGCTCCAGATCCATGCGGTAGTCACCGGTTTCGTCTGCCATCAAAGGGTTTTCGATCACGGTCCGGCCGGTATCCCTGACCGAGCTGAAAAACGGCGGGTACACCGGCGGCTGGATAATCACGCCCTCTCCGGGTTGGGCAAAGGCCAGGCAGGCCGCGTTGAGGGACGGCACCACCCCGGGCGCCATGACAATCCAGTCTCGCTGGATGCTCCAGCCATGACGGCTTTCAAACCACTGGATCATGGCCTCATAAAGGCTGTCCGGGAACAGGGTATAGCCATATACCGGATGCTGCGCCCGCTCGGTCAGCGCACGGGTGACCGCTTCCGGGGCCGGGAAGTCCATATCGGCGACCCACGCCGGTATCACATCGTCACGGCCGAATACCGCCTTGCGGGCATCAAACTTTACCGAACAGGTGTGCTCTCTGGCGATGGGCTGATCGAAAACGCTGCCATTCATGGGGGCTCCGCTTGCTGTCTCCGTGAAAACGCTATTGTGGTGGCCCGGTGCCGCCGTCGCAACCGACGCTTTGGCTCCGGCTTTGGTCGAAGAGCCATGAATTTCGCTTGCCCAATCCACCCGATGCTTGCGAACCTAACGGATTAGTCACCTGCGTTGACCAAAAACAATAATCGGAGCCCTTCCATGATTGGCCAGATTCTTTCCACCATGCTGCCGGTATTCCTGATTGCCGGCTGCGGCGCCTTGTACGGGCGTTACCGGACACCGGATATTCAGGGCCTGAATGTGCTCAACATGGAACTGTTCGTGCCCATGCTGGTGTTTGCGGTACTGGCAGACCAGCAGGCGCCCTTGCAGGAATACGGTTGGCTGGCGCTGGCCGCCACGGTGGTGGTTCTGGGGTCCGGTGTGATTCTGTATCCGGTGGCCAGGCTGCTGAAGCTGAACCTGAAAACCTTCCTGCCACCGATGATGTTCAACAACTCCGGCAACATGGGGATTCCGATTCTGGTGCTGGCATTCGGGGATGCGGCGCTGCCTGCGGCCATTGTGCTGTTCATCGTGGAAATGCTGCTGCACTTCTCGGTAGGCCTGTACATGCTGGACCCCCACACCTCCATTATCCGCCGGCTACGGTTGCCCATCGTATTCGCCAGCATCGCCGGCCTGGCGGTGAATCTCAGTGGTATCCCGCTGCCGGGTTGGCTGCTGGAAACCCTGAACATGCTTGGCGGCGTGTGCATTCCACTGATGCTGTTTGCCCTGGGCGTCCGCATGCTGGATGTCGATTTCAGTGACTGGAAACTGGGGCTGATCGGCGCCATCGCCTGCCCGCTCTCCGGACTCATTCTGGCCTGGCCAATGATTGCACTGCTGGATCTGCCGGGGCTGCAGGTCGCCAGCCTTTGGGTCTTTGCCGCCCTGCCACCGGCCGTACTGAATTACATGGTGGCCGAACAGTATCAGCAGGAACCCCACGCTGTGGCCTCCCTGGTGCTGCTGAGCAACCTGGGCAGTCTGGTGGTGATGCCCATTGTGCTGGGCTTGGTATTTGCGGCGGGCTACGTGTAAGCTTCTCCGCAATCCGGAGAGTTGATCAATGTCAGAAACCCTTGCGGTGGTCCGCGCGTCCCGCCCGAACTTTTTACTGCTCGCCCCATTGTGTGCCGGCCTGGGCCTGGCCGTCGCCTGGCAACAGGGCCAGGCGCCCGAACTTTTACACACCTTTCTGGTTTTCCTTGGCGCCGTACTTGCCCATGCGGCGGTGAATCTGCTGAACGAATACGACGATTTTCGCTCCGGCCTCGACATGATCACCGAGCGCACCCCGTTCTCCGGTGGCAGCGGCGCCCTGCCCGAGGTGCCGTCTGCAGCCCGGCGCGTGCTCTGGGCAGGTCTGGGCACACTCGCGGTGGTGGTTACCATCGGTCTGTATTTTCTCTGGCTGCGGGGTCTGCCTCTGCTGGTGCTCGGAGCAGCCGGTGTGGTGCTGGTGCTCACCTATACCCGCTGGATTACCCGCTCCCCACTGCTGTGCCTGCTGGCACCGGGCATGGGGTTTGGTCCCATCATGGTGCTGGGCACCGTTATCGCGCTTGGGGCAAGCATCGATACCTCCGCCCTGCTGGCGTCTCTGGTGGCGCTCTTGATGGTCAGTGAGCTGTTGCTGATCAACCAGATACCGGATGCAGAGGCCGATCGAGCGATTGGCCGGCGCCATCTGGTGATTACCCTTGGCCCCGAAAAAGCCGCCCATCTGGTGGCTGGCCTGTTGCTTGCCAGCTATGGTGTCATCGTTGCCGGTGTGGTCAGTGGCTATCTGGCAATGACCAGCCTTATCGCCCTGGCACCGCTACCGGCAGCAATCTGGATCAGTCTTCGACTGCCTCGTGTACTGGCGATGCCAGACCAGCTCAACCACGTGCTGGGCGCCAACGTGGCGGTACTGCTGTCCACACTGGCGCTGCTGGTGACCGGGCTCAGCCTATGAGCCTGAACCGCTGGGGCTCCGTAAAGATTCTGTAAATCAAGAATTCGATTCTCCCAAGGGCTTTTACCTCGCTAACCGCTTGCAACTGACTGAACTTTGACCGATGGTAAGAATCAAATCTGTCTGATTTCATTCATGATATGGAGGTCTGCCCATGAGCGTTCTGCTCCTCGTTCTCAGTGCCCTGGTACTGATTTACTTCAGTATCGGTGGCAAAACTGCCGCCCTCATCATGTCCGTCGCTACCCTGATTGGTGTCGCTCAGGACGACTGGCACATTCTGAGTTTTCTGATCGGCGGCATCCTGCTGGCTTTGGCACTGCTCGTAACCCTCCCTGGCGACCTGCGCCTGGATAAACTCAGCCGGCCACTGCTGGGCTGGGTTCGCAGTCGCTTACCAAAACTGTCTCCCACCGAACAGGAAGCCCTCAACTCCGGCTCCGTTGACTGGGACGGCGAACTGTTTTCCGGCCAACCTGAGTGGAACAAGCTGCTGGATGCCGCGCCCGCTCACCTGACCAGTGAAGAACAGGCGTTTCTTGATGGCCCGGTGGAAGAACTGTGCAAGATGCTGGACGACTGGCAGATCACCCACGAACACTACGATCTGCCAGACAAAGTGTGGAAGTTCATTCGCAGCAAGGGCTTCTTTGGTCTGGTGATTCCCAAAGAAGACGGCGGCCTGGGTTTTTCCAACACCGCCCATTCCGAAATCGTCATGAAGATCTCCACCCGCAGCGTGTCTGCGGCGGTGACCGTGATGGTGCCCAACTCCCTCGGTCCCGGCGAGCTGCTGATGCACTATGGTACCGACGAGCAGAAACAGCACTACCTGCCTCGCCTGGCCGGGGGTGAAGAAATCCCCTGCTTTGCACTGACCTCTCCGGTCGCCGGCTCCGATGCTGGCGCGATTCCGGACAAAGGCATCGTCTGCAAGGGCGAATGGAACGGCAAGGAAGTGCTGGGCCTGAAAGTGACCTGGAACAAGCGCTACATCACCCTGGCGCCGGTCGCTACGCTGATCGGCCTCGCCATCAAGGTTTACGACCCCGAGCACCTGCTTGGCGAGCAGGACGAGATCGGTGTCACCTGTGTGATGGTGCCGCGGGATACCGACGGCGTGAATGCCGGTGCCCGCCACCTGCCCATGAACACGGTCTTCATGAACGGCCCCACCTGGGGCACCGAAGTTTTCATCCCCATGGAACAGGTAATTGGCGGCCAGGACATGCTCGGCAAGGGCTGGAAAATGTTGCTGGAATGCCTGTCCATCGGCCGCTCCATCTCCCTGCCCGCTCTGGGCACCGGCGCCGGCAAACTGGCCAGCCTGGCGACCGGTTCCTACGCCTACACCCGGGAGCAGTTCGGCCGCTCCATCAGCCAGTTTGAAGGCGTACAGGAAGCCCTGGAACCCATTGCCGGCTACACCTACATGATGGACGCAGCCCGCCTGCTGACCGCCGGTATGCTGGACCGGGGCGTTCGCCCGTCGGTACCTTCAGCGGTGCTGAAATACCGCAACACAGACCTGATGCGGGAAGTGATCAACCACGCCATGGACGTGGTCGCCGGCCGGGGCGTTATCACCGGCCCCCGCAACTTCCTGGCACGGGCCTACCAGGCCGTGCCTATCGGCATTACCGTGGAAGGCGCCAACATCCTGACCCGCAGCCTGATGGTCTTCGGCCAGGGCGCCATCCGCTGCCACCCCTTCATTGTTGAGGAAATCGAAGCGGCGGGCATGGAAAACCAAGATCAAGCAGCGAAGAAGTTCGACGGCATCTTCTACCGCCACCTGGCCCACACCACCCGCAATGCCCTGCGTGCATTCGTTCTGGGCCTGAGTAAAGGCTGGCTGGAAAGCGCACCCCGCCAGGGTGACATCCAGAAATACTACCGCCAGCTGGGCCGTTTCTCGGCCGCCTTTGCCCTGATGACCGACGTGACCCTGCTCACCGTCGGTGGCGGCCTGAAAGCCCGCCAGCGGCTGTCTGGCCGCATGGCCGACTGCCTGGTACAGCTTTACTACGCCACCGCCGTGATCAAGCAATGGCATGAGGAAGGCTATCCGGACGACCAACGGGACCTGGTGGAATGGTGCCTGCAAACCTGCCTGCACGACCTGCAGGACTCCATGCGTGAAGCCATCATAAACTTCCCGGTACCCGCCCTGCGCTGGCCGCTGCGGCTGATGGTCTTCCCGCTCGGCGCCACCGGCCTGAACGGCCCGGATGACAAGCTCGGTGCAAAAGTGGCGGCTACCATCGTGAAAGACACGCCTGTGCGCCAGCGCATCAGCCGGGGAACCTTCATCAATGCCGATCCCAGCGACCCGCTCGGACGTGTACTCAACGCCTATCGATTGGCGAACGAAACCGAGGAATCCCGCCACAAACTGCACGAAGCGATCCGCAGCCGGGACGAAGACGAAGTGGATGGCATCGCCCTGCTGATGGGCCACCAACGCAAGGAACTGGTGGACTGGGCCTGTGCCCAGGGCATTGTCAAAGCAGAGGAGTGCCCGAAACTGGAAGAAGCCCTGACGGCACTCTATGACGTCATCCGCGTAGACGCCTTTGATGCCGACGGATTGAAATCCCTCGCCAAAAGCGCCAAAGGCAAGCGCAAGGTGGTGGAGCGGCCGTCCAAAGGCTGAGCTTAGCTACCCTCTCATTGAGGGGCGGTCACTCGCCCCTCAAGCCACCCCGAATTGCCTCATCCACCAACCACCGGCGCAGCGTCTGAATCCCGCGTTCCCGCCGGCGGCTGGTCTTCCAGGCAAAGTAAAATTTGTCGCCGGTCACCACCGAATGCGTCGGCAACCGCACGAAATCTTCAGAATCCTTCCGGGTACTCAGCATGTAGTCATTGGTCAGGGCAATGCCCTGATGAAACCGCGCCGCCTCAAGTGCCAACAGCATATGGCTGAAGTGCTGAACGCGAGTGCCCGTGGGCATCAATTCACTTACCGCGCTGTACCAGGCCTCCCAGTCTCCGGCCGGTCGGTCGAAAATGCTGTGAGTGGATAGCAGCGGAAACCCCGCCATCTCACCCGGCGACACCGGTTGCTCATCCCGCCGCTCCGGCTCCGCATCCCGGCCCAGCTCCCGGCGCATACGCTGCCAGTAATCCTGACTACAGACCGGAAACAGTCGCTCCTCATACAGCAAATCGTAACTGTAGGCCCGGGAATCCCGGTGAATGGTGATGAAACAATCCGCCACCCGATCCGACAACACCGGGTTCTCGCTACTCATCTCCAGCGCCAGATCAATCTGCGGATGCAGCCGCTGCAAATCCGGCAACCGGGGCACCAGCCAGCGCACGGCGAACGAACTGAACACCGACAACCGCAACCGACTCTCCTCATGCCCCAGCAACTGCTCACTGGCCCGCTCAATCTGAAGCAGAGCCGAACCAATGGCATCGAAATACTGCCGCCCCTCATCGGTCAACGTCACGCGACGACCGGAGCGCCAGAACAACCGCTCGCCCAGATAGGTTTCCAGCTGTTTGATCTGGTGGCTGACCGCGCTCTGGGTGATGGCCAGTTCTTCCGAGGCCGCTGAAAAACTGTTCAGCCGGGCGGCGGCTTCAAATACTGGGAGAGCTTTTAGAGGTGGGAGTCTCATCGCTGCTTGTTATCTAATTTTCTAATGAATGGGGAATATTGATCATTTTATCGGATAGTTAAGCACGCCTAGAATCCACATCCAAGGTCAGGGGGTGTGTCGGCGGACTTGCTTCCGAAAATGTTCGTAGCCATGGATGGCGGAGACAAGCGTACAGGGATGTACTAGCAGCGGTTTTCGGAAGCAAGTCCGCCGACATACCCGTGCACTCAAGTTAGCGGATTTCAGGAAAAGGAGCACCACAGTGTCAGGCAAAACCGTAAACAGCGCCATTCTGCTGCTGGTCATCGGCAACGCCATGGCCATACTCTCAGACGTCTTCATCAAGCTCCTGGACCCCGGTGCCCCCGTCTTCCAGTTCGCCTTCCTGCGCTGCGTCCTCACCCTGGCGTTCCTGCTCCCGCTCGCCCGCAAACTCGACCGCAACAACCTCTTCGGCGGCCTGAAAATCCACGCCATCCGCGCCCACATCCATCTGGTCGGTATCGTCTGCATGGTGGTGGCACTGACCAACCTGCCACTGGCCACCGCCAACGCCCTGTTCTACGCCGCGCCCATCCTGGTGATGGTACTGTCCGCCGTATTCTTCAGCGAAAAACTGACTCCGCTCAGTGTGACTGCTGTGTTCAGCGGCTTTGCCGGCATCATCGTCATCCTGCGACCGGTGGACTTCAACTGGGCCGTCATCGCCGCCCTCGGCTCTGCCTTCGCCCTGGCCATCAACGCCGTCATGGTGCGCCAGTTGCCCAAGGAACAAACCACCGTCCACAAACTGTTTCTGAACTACCTGCTGATCGTCCCGGCGGCCGCCGCCCTGGCACTCTGGGAAGGCGCGGCCTGGAACCCGCAAATCCTGATCAGCGCCGCCGGTTCCGCCCTGTTCATCCTGGGCTACAACATCACCGTGTTGCTGGCCTACCGGCAGGTAGATGCCAACCAGGTCACCAGCGCCGAATACACCGGGCTGATCTGGGCGGTCGCCATTGGCTGGATCTGGTTTGGTGAGGTACCTGACCTGTGGTTCCTGGCGGGCAGCCTGATGATTGTGGTGCCGCTGGTACTGATTGGCCTGCGGCACCGGAAGCGGTCACCCGCCCGGGGATTCAACCCGGCGGAGCGGGAGACCGCCGGGGAGACAAATCAACGGGGTAGCCGTTCTTCCGCCCGAAGACAGGCCTCGATGGCAAAGGTGTGTGAACAATCATCACCCAGCTGACGCAGCGAATCGGCCAGCCTGAGCAAATACTCCGAATTGGGGCCGCTAGGCCCCGTGGCGAGGGCAATCTGCCGCGCAATGTCCGCTTCCGGTGCCTCGCCCAGAAAGGCCTCATTGTCTTCCGTAGCGATATACACCAGCCCCTCGGCATGACTGCCATCGTCAAAGGTCATGGTGGTACTGAAGCGCAGATAGCCGTTCTTTTCCCGCACATCCAGATACTCGAAGACGTTGGGTGACACCCGATAGGCTACGCCCTTGCATACGGCATCGGGCTGCTCAATCAGCGTGACCACCCGCCCGGGCGCTTCGGGGGTGCCACGGTGATCATGAGAACCCTGCCAGAACCGACGAGCCCAACCGCGAATGGCTGCCGGGCGCTGCTCCAGGAAGGGGAAATCCACTTTGTAGATCAGCGAGCCATAGCCGAAGAGCCAGATGGCCTCGATGCCATCAAAATTGAACCGGCTGCGATTATGCTCAATGGTGTTCGCGGGCATGACTCATCCCATCCAGAAATAACGACCGGATTGTCTCAGGCGCCCGAGGTACTGGCAATGAAGCCGGCAATACCGGTCAGCACGATTTCTGCCGCCATCGCGGAAAGAATCAGGCCGCTGATCTTCGACATAATGTTCAGGCCGGTCTTGCCCAACGCTTTCTCCAGATAACCGGACAAGCGAAGCAATCCCGCCAGAATCATCAAGCCCGACACCAGGCCCAGCAGACCACCGGCCACTTCTGGCACCGCTTTAAGCTCGGCGCCGTAAACCATGATGGCACCAATGGTCGCCGGGCCAATCATGACAGGAATGGCCAGGGGCACCACCGCGATGTCATCCCGATCCTCTTCGGGCAACCCGGTGGCGTGGTTACGGGTGCCACTGTTCACCAGACTGATGGCGGTGAGGAACAGCAGGCTGCCGGCACCGATGCGGAAGGAGTTCAGGGTGATGCCAATGGCGTTGAACAACAGCGGGCCGGCGAAGAACAGGATCACACCCAGAATAAAGGCCGAGACACAGGCCCGACGAATGATGGAGGTTTTCTCCGCCATCGAGAGCCCCCGAGTGAGGGCCAGGAACATGGTGACCACGAAAAATGGCGCCAGCAGGAACAGGAATCGGATGGTGCTGCTGAGATAGGTAGAGAAAAACGTTTCAAACATTCGGGCAAATCCGGCACAGGGTTAAAGCCGGTAAGCATAGCGTCCGAAAGGCTTTTTTGCCGTAAGGAAGAGAACCTATGGGTACTCAACGTTTCTTGATGGACGGCTTGCGGGGCTTGCCCGGTTTCGATGGTTTACCCTTGGACCCCGGACCACGACCACCCGGCTTTGGGCCGCCACCGGGTTTACCAGAGGGCCGTTTACCGGGCCCGGAACCGGGGCCTTTTCGCCCTTTACCAGCCGGTGACTTCCCGCCAGCTTTTGCGCCAGCCCGCGCCGGTTTGCCACCAGGCCCCGGGCGAGCGCCCCTCGCACCCGCCGGCTTCTTCCGGGGCTTGCTGCCGGCAGGCTCCGTGGCCTCGGACGAGGAATCCCGGATGGCATCGAACAGTACCGCCAGTTCCTTCTCCGTCAGATCCCGCCAGGCACCCACCGGCAACCCCTGCAGACTGACGTTCATGATGCGCACTCGCTCCAGCCTGGTCACCTCGTAGCCAAAGTACTCCGCCATACGGCGAATCTGGCGATTCAGGCCCTGAACCAGGGTAATGCGGAACACAAACCGGGACACCTTTTCGACCTTGCAGCGCTTGGTCATGGTCCCCAGAATCGGCACACCGTTGCTCATTCCCTCTACGAATTCCCAGGTGACCGGCTTGTCGACCGTGACCAGGTATTCCTTCTCGTGATTATTGCCGGCGCGCAGGATCTTGTTCACCAGATCGCCATTGCTGGTCAGGAAAATCAGCCCCTGGGAATCCTTGTCGAGCCGGCCAATGGGAAAAATCCGTTCACTGTGGCCGACAAAACGCTGGATGTTGTCTTTCTCCGCGCTGTCGGTGGTGCTGACAATACCCACCGGTTTATTCAGAGCAATGAACACCAGATCTTCTTCGTCTCTCGGCTCCACTACCTGGCCGTTGACCTTCACCACATCTCCGGGCAACACCTGATCGCCCACCTGGGCCCGGCGGCCGTTGATGTGCACGTTGCCCTGCTCGATGAACCGGTCGGCATCCCGACGGGAGCACATACCGCTCTCGCTGATGTATTTGTTCAGTCGGGTTGAGGTTCGGTTGGCCATGACATCCTGCCGGTTTCAGATGATGGGTGAATGCGAGCCGGGCAGCACGCAACCCGCGCATCATCCCATTGCATCACCGTGACGGCAACTGCCGGTCACCGCCTGCGGAACGGATAGAACAGCTGCCCCAGATAGGAACCCGGCAGTTTCTGGGTCGTGCCATACTCCGCTGGCCAGTGCGCTTTCGGGAAATGATAGGTACCGAACAGCCGGTCAAAGAGCACCGTGTGTGCCGAGTAATTGGTATCGATGGCCGGCTTCTCTGAACTATGGTGCCAGTGGTGGAACTGCGGCGTTACCAACAGATATTTGAGCGGCCCCCAGGGCACATTGAGATTGCTGTGGATAATGATGGCCTGCAGCGCGGCAAACGTGACGTAGATATCCAGCGCTTCCTTGCTGGCTCCGAGCAGATACAACGCCAGCATCACCAACCCCCGCTCAATAAAAATCTGAACCACATGCGCGCGGGAGCCCGCCAGCCAGTCCATGGTTTCCACCGAATGGTGAACCGCATGAAACAGCCACAGCCGCCGGACTTCATGGAATACCCGATGCTCCCAATACAGCACGAAGTCGGCCACCAGAATCAGCAGAGCCACCTGCAGCCACAGCGGCGTGCTCTGGATAGCCGCCTGAAGACTGTCGCTGGCCACCCATTCAAAGCGCGTTACCAGGAAGTTGCCAAACAGCAGAACCGCTCAGATCAGCAGGTGATTGAGGCAGAAGTAAAAGAAATCCAGCCCCCACTGATCCCGCAAGATGACCTGCTCCCGATACTTCGGAAAGAGCTTCTCCAGGCTGGTAAAGACAATGGTGGAACCCAGAAAGGCCAGAATCAGCCAGTCCACGCCAAGAGACAGAGGTTTCGGCTCCACCGGCCCGACCGGCACGTTGTAGCCACCCAGGGCAAACGCGATCAGCGTCATGGCAATACCTGCAGCACCAAGCCGTTTGCGCCGATCAAGAATGAAGGTGGTAATGCCGAAAAACAGGGAGAACCACATACCGTACTTCAGGACATCCTGAAGCGCCTCGGCATCATACGCGGCACGAAGATCAGTGGTGGTCAGATAGGAAGGAAACAGGTAGGCGAGCACCGCCGCCAGGCTCAAGCCACCGAGAAATATCGAAAAATACCCGGGGATTCGTCCGTTCCGAAAGCGAAGTTCTTTGTCCGGGCGGGGCACTACCACCCGCTCGCGGTACTGGTAATCGGTATCCTGTTCCGTGTTCATGCGTTCCCTGCTGAAATTTCAGGCTTAGCAACAAGCGCCGAATAACCAAGGGCGCCAGTTCATGATCCGTGTTCCAGTGGATCGGGGTGCATATGGTATTTCAGGAACGCGAAAACTACCAACCACTCGTTGGGGTGGTGTGGCTTACATCAACCTCATAGCGCCCGAAGCATCCTGACTCGGGCGCTATAATTATCTACCGTTTTAACCAGCCAATGCCGGCTCCCCACCCTGCTCCATCACCTCCGCCGATTCACACACATACTGCTCGGCATCAAACCGGCGGGTCTGCTGTCGGAACTGCCAGGTGAAGCCTGGCCACAAGGTGGTGTTCTTGCCGTTCTCGTTCACATACCAGCTCTTGCAACCGGTCTGCCACACGGAGTCGCCGAGTTTGGCGTGTATAGAGGCGTTGTATTGGCTGTAGGCATCCTCTTTCACTTCCACGCTCTTCCAGCCTCGGTGGTCCATCTTCTTGATGGCATCCAGCACGTACTGCACCTGGGACTCGATCATGTACACCATGGAGCTGTGGCCCAGCCCGGTGTTGGGACCCATCAGCATGAAGAAGTTTGGAAAGCCGGCCACGGTGGTGCCTTTGTAGGCTTCCGCACCCTCGCGCCAGGCGTCGAGCAGATCCTGGCCACCACGGCCGAAGATCATGCCCCGGGGGATGGGTTCCTGGGCCTTGAAGCCGGTGCCATAGACAATGCAATCCACCGGGCGCTCGGTGCCATTGTTGTCGATGATGGTGTTACCTTTCACTTCGCGAACGCCGTCTGTCAGTACGTCCACGTGTTCCTGGTCCAGGGCCGGGTAGTAGTTGTTGGAGATCAGCACCCGCTTGCAGCCGAAGTGGAAATCCGGCGTCACTTTCTTGCGTAGTTCCTTGTCCTTGATCTGGTTGCGGATGTGTCGACGGGCCTGCAACTCACCGACTTTCAGAATGCGCGGGTTACCCACGAAGCCAAGCACCCGGGCTTCCAGCATCCAGTAAATGCTCTGGCGGAACGCATTCAGAGTTTGCGGGAACCTGCGGAACATGGCCCGCTCCAGTGGCCGGATTTCCCGGTCAGGCTTGGGCATGATCCAGGGCGGCGTACGCTGGTAAAGGTCCAGATGGGCGGCGTCTTTGGCAATTTCCGGCACGAACTGGATGGCCGAGGCACCGGTGCCGATAACCGCCACCCGCTTGCCACGAAAATCGTAGTCATGGTCCCAGTTCTGGGAATGGAAACTGGCCCCTGTGAACGTGTCTATGCCCTTGATCTCCGGATACGCGGGGGTGCTCAGGCCGCCCATGCCGGACACCAGAATCCCACTTCGCAGCTTGCGGATTGGCGGCAGGGCCTTGTCGCTGCGATCCAGTTCATCCCCGGGCTTCAAACCTTTCTTTTCCATGTAGTCCCAGAGTTTTGCACTGTTGCAGGTTTCCACAACCCAGCCCGAGGTGGCCTCATCCCAACGGGCACCCGCCACGTGGGTATTGAAACGAATGTGATCCATCAGGCCGTATTTCTCGGCGCAATGCCGCAGGTACGCCTGAATCTCCGGCTGGGGAGCAAACATGCGGGTCCAGTTCGGATTCTGCTCAAAAGAGAAGGAATACAGCGCAGATTGAACATCGCAGGCGCAACCCGGGTAGTGGTTATCGTGCCAGGTGCCCCCGACATTGTCGCTCTGCTCCAGAATCACGAAGTCGTCAAAGCCGGCCTCTTTCAACTTGATGGCCATGCCCAGGCCGGAAAATCCGGTGCCGATAATGGCGATCTTGGCGGTTTGTTTCATTGCTGCACTCCTGTGTGGCCTGAAGGGCCTTGCCTGTTGTTGTCGGTGTGGTCATCATGACCAGTAGACACATGTATACCGGTCAAAGTAGACACCTGTATACCCACTCGCACAGGAATGGCCCTGAGTGACAGGTTGTTGGCCCAACGCCCAAAGGAAACACGACTCGATGCAACGACTTGCCGGCGGAAAACTGAAACTGGTCCAGGCCGCTCTAAGGCTGATTACCCAAAGCCGTAGCCTGACCTCTCTGAGCCTGCGGGAACTGGCCCGGGAGGCGGGGTTAAACCCGAACACCTTTTACCGACACTTCCGCAATCTGGACGAATTCGGTTTGCAGGTGCTGGGGTATATCGCCGAGGACATGAAAGCCGGCGTGCGGCAATTGCGGCAGATGGCGGATTCCTCGGAACAGGCCTCCCACGACACCGTCACTTTTGTGTACCACTACTTTCTGGCCAACCCGGCGGCAACCACGGTGGCGGTCAGGGAACTGCACGGCCCGTCGCCCGTGTTACGCCGGGCTCTCGAAGCACAGCTGGACGCCAGCGCCCGGGAAATGGCCGAGGATATTCTCGAGCGCGGGCTGGTGCCCGGCGTCGATGAGGTGGTGGTACAGGAGATTTCCAACATGACCATCCGCTACATCCTGTTCCGGGCCATGGACTATATCGAGAAGCCCGAGCAGCGGGAGCGGATTCAGGTGGAAACGGAGCGGTTCATCAACCGGCAGTTCCGGGGGGCATTAATTGAGGAACTGGATTCCGGGCAGATTCTGGCGCTGAAACAGGCGCCGGCCGCTGACTGAAGTCGGGCCGGCGCCCGGGAGCTTTTATTCGGTGGTGTTGTATACGTAAGAGGATACGGTGCCGTCGTTATTGAAACGGACCACCAGATCCGTGGTTTCATCGTCACCAAAGGCGGACCAACGATACTTGCCGTAAGTCCAGGTGCGCTTGCCGTCTTCAATACCGGTGCGCCAGGGCTCACCAAACATCTCCTGTATCTCGGCGCGGGTCGTCTCACCGATCGTTATCTGGTCGACATTATGAGTCGCAAAATCCCGGCCAACGCTGGCGCAACCCACCAGGGTGACCAATACCGCAGCCAGCCCAGCCAGTTTAAGATGACGCATCAAAGCCATATCCAACTCCTTGTCTGGTGAATAGCAACAATCTGCCTACAGCATAGCGTTTCTGGCGATTGCTGCGATTACGAACCGGACAGATTTCAGACCCAAAAAAGCCGCGGGCCCGAGGGCGCGCGGCAGGCACGATCGAAGGGGTAAGTTCGATCAGTAGAGTTTGGCCAGAGACTTCCTGGCGAAGGCTTCCACTTCGTTCAGGCGGCCTTCTTTCACTTTCACCAGCCACTCAGGGTCTTGCAGCAGGGCACGGCCAACGGCGATCAGATCGAATTCACCGTTGTTCATGCGCTCAACCAGCTCATCGATGCCAGACTGCTCGACCGACTCTTTCTTGCTGGCGAAGGTGCCGCTGATGAAGTCTTCGGTCAGGCCCACACTGCCAACCGACATGGTCGGTTTACCAGTGATCTTCTGGGTCCAGCCGGCCAGGTTCAGATTGGAACCTTCGAACTCCGGTTCCCAGAAGCGGCGGGTGGAAGCGTGGAAAATGTCGACACCGGCCTCCGCCAGAGGCTTCAGGAAGCGCTCCAGTTCCTCGGGGCTATTCACCAGTTTTGCTTCGTAGTCCTGCTGCTTCCACTGAGAGAAGCGCAGCATGATCGGGTAATCCGGGCCCACGCGGTGGCGCACTTCCTCGACGATTTCCACCACAAAGCGCAGGCGGTTTTCCAGGCTGCCGCCGTACTCATCGTCGCGCTGGTTGGTGCCTTCCCACAGGAATTGATCCAGCAGATAGCCGTGGGCGCCGTGGATTTCCACACCGTCGAAGCCCAGAGCCTTGGCATCCTGGGCGGCATCACCGAAAGCTTTGATCACGTCCTGGATGTCTTCCCTGGTCATGGCCTTGCCGTTGGGCTTGCCAGGCGCAAACAGGCCTGAAGGGCTGTAACCGGGAACAGAGGGATCCGGCTCGATACCTTCCTTGCGTACCGCGCCCACGTGCCACAGTTGCGGGAAAATGGCGCCGCCGGCTTCGTGCACGGCATCCACCACTTTCTTCCAGCCCGCCAGGGCTTCGTCGCCATAGAAGGCCGGTACGTTCGGGTAACCGTTGGCAGCCGCGTGGTTCACGACAGTGCCTTCGGTAATGATCAGGCCAACACCGGCCTCGGCGCGGCGGCGATAGTAGTCCACCACATCCTGACCGGGTACACCCTTAGGCGAGAAATTGCGGGTCATCGGCGCCATGGCTACGCGGTTGCGCAGCTTGAGGTTATGAAGTTCAAACGGCTCGAACAAAGGACCAAGATTCATACTCATGTGATGTGCAACCTCATCAATTTGGTTTCGTAAAGCAACCCTATTAAATCCGGTTTCAAAATGCAACCCTATTCGGTACACTCCCCTACATGGCCAGAAAACGTTTTGATGACTCCAACTGCTCCGTCGCCCGCGCCCTGAATGAAGTGGGGGACTGGTGGTCGCTGCTGATTGTGCTGCACGCCATGTACGGCACCCGCCGGTTTGTGGATTTTCAGCAGCAACTGGGGATTGCCAAGAACATTCTGTGCGACCGACTGGCCAAACTGGTCGACAACGAGGTCTTGCGCAAAGTGGATGTTGGCGAGCACGGCTCACGCTTTGAGTACCGGCTCACTGAGAAAGGCCGCGACCTGTTCCCGGTGGTGGTGGCTCTGCGCCAGTGGGGCGACAAGTGGAACCCGTCTCCGGACGGCCAGCCCCTGGACCTACGGGACCGCGATAGCGGCCAGCCAATACAGCCAGTCACCGTGCAGAATACCCAGGGTCAGCCCCTGTCCATTCGGGACGTATTTGTGCCCAGCGATGAAGACAATCCCCTCGACGAAGCCCAGGGCTGACCATCCGCAATAGCCGCATTCCCACCTTTTCTTGAGTTGAATCAAGACTTATTGGCCAGTCGCGCTGCCTTCCGCCATTTCTTGCGCTAAATCAAGATTGCCTGTCCGGATGTCATTACATTTAAGCCATCGATCTTTCATGGATAAGGAGATGGCTATGTCTCGTGGTTTTAAACTCAGTGTTCTGGCTGCGGCCGTAATGGCAGTGGCTCCTGCAGCTCAGGCTTTTGAAGCGGGTGATTTTGTTCTGCGTGCGGGTGCGGTTCACGTCGCGCCGGATGACTCCAGTGATTCCATCACCGTAGGCGGCGCACCGCTGCTGGGAGCTGGCGTGGATTCCAAAGTCAGCGTTGACACCAACACCCAGTTGGGCTTGCGTGCGACTTACATGATGACCAACAACCTGGGTATTGGCTTGCTGGGCGCCACTCCGTTCAAGCACGACATCAACGGCGGCGGCGATCTTCCGGGCGACCTGAACCTGGGCGAAACAAAGCACCTGCCACCGACCCTGACGCTGCAGTACTTCCCAATGGCAAGCTCCTCAGCCTTCCAGCCATTCGTCGGCGTGGGTGTGAACTACACCGTGTTCTTCGAAGAGAAAACCAGCAGCAATCTGGATAACGCGTTGGGTGTGGCATCTAGCGAGCTGGAACTGGACGACAGCGTTGGCGTCGCCGTTGAAGTAGGCATGGATTACATGCTGAGCGAGAACTTCGGTCTGAACGCCGCGATCTGGTGGGCCGACATCAACACCGACGCCAGAGTCGATGTGTTTGATGCCAACGGAACCAAACTGGCAGAAACCGATGAATTCGAAGTCGAAATCGACCCCATGGTCTACATGGTAGGTTTCACCTACAAGTTCTGATCCGCACTCCCGGTAGCTCCCACGGTCTGTCGGCTACCGGATGGTGCGTTCTCCTGCGCGGGGCTTCGGCCCCGCCTTTTTTATGTCAGGAGAAACGGTTTTCAGGCGCTCTGGCGTTGAGCCGGGCGACCACTTCTACCCTGCCCCTGGCCACGGCCCTGTCCTTCGCCCTGACCACCACGGCCACGACCGCCGCTACGACCAGTCGGCTTCGGGCCAAAGTTCTTACCATTGCCACCCTGAGGGCGACGATTCCGCGCTTTGCTCGGGTCTGCTTTGGCCTTGGGCTTCAGCGGCAGGTTGTTTTTCGGCTCGAAGCCTTCCACTTCCTTGCGCGGCAGCTGCTTCTTGATCAGCTTCTCGATACCCGCCAGCAGTTTGCCTTCATCCGCGCTCACCAGTGACAGCGCATGCCCGCTCTCGCCGGCACGGCCGGTACGACCAATGCGGTGCACGTAGTCTTCCGGCACGTTGGGCAGTTCAAAGTTCACCACCTGTGGCAGCTGTTTGATATCCAGGCCACGGGCGGCGATGTCGGTGGCGACCAGTACGCGCACTTCACCGGCTTTGAAATCCGCCAGGGCACGGGTACGGGCACCCTGGGACTTGTTGCCGTGAATGGCGGCAGCCGTGATACCGTCTTTCTCCAGCTTCTGGGTCAGGCGGTTGGCGCCGTGCTTGGTACGGGTGAAAACCAGTACCTGATCCCAGTCGTTGTCACGCACCAGCTTGCTCAGCAGCGCGGTCTTCTGGCTCTGGTCAACCGGGTAGACGGACTGCTTCACTTTCTCCGCGGTGGTGTTACGGGCCGCCACTTCCACCTGCACCGGGTTATCCAGCAGGCCCTGGGCCAGGGTGCGGATTTCGTTGGAGAAGGTGGCGGAGAACAGCAGGTTCTGGCGCTTGGCCGGCAGCAACGCCAGGATCTTGCGAATGTCGCGGATAAAGCCCATGTCGAGCATGCGGTCGGCTTCGTCCAACACCAGAATTTCCACTTCGTTGAAGCGCACCGCGTTCTGCTGGTACAGGTCCATCAAACGGCCCGGTGTGGCCACCAGTACGTCCAGGCCCTTGCGCAGCTTCATCATCTGCGGGTTGATCTTTACACCACCAAAAACCACAGCGGCCTTGGTGGGTACGTATTTGCTGTAAAGGTTCACGCTATCGTGTACCTGGGCGGCCAGCTCACGGGTGGGTGTGAGAATCAGGGCGCGGGGGCCTTTGCCAGTGCGGGGATTTTCCGCCAGGCGCTGCAACAAAGGCAGGGTAAAACCAGCGGTTTTACCGGTGCCGGTCTGGGCCGCGGCCATTACATCTTTGCCAGACAGCACCGCAGGAATCGCCTGCTGCTGGATGGGAGACGGGGTTTCATAACCCTGATCGGCGGTGGCACGGACCAACTGCTCGGACAAACCGAGAGAAGAAAAACTCATATACGATGTACTCTTGATTGATTCTGCCTCCACGAACACCGTCGTCGGCGAATGCGGGCAGATGCCATGAAAGTCATGGAATAAAAGACGACTACGGTCACTCGCCGGGTTCGGGGTGACGTCCTCTGACAGGTCGTATGAAATGGTTCGCAAGGCGGCTTTAAGCCGGAAACTGCGGAATCCCTAGAGGCAGGATGCAGGCACGGTAACAGAGCACCCGGCAAATAGCTATAGGTGGTTTTATTGGCCGGCTTTCATTTTCAGGGTGATAAATGGAACTCTGACAGGGCCCGGCGGTCATTAGCCGCCGTATGCTACTAAAAACTCACGCTTTCCGGAGATTCCATGCTCAGCATAGGCATCGGCCCCCTCAGCCTGTCCATCGGACACCTGCTTCTCGTTCTGGCCTTCGTGGTTGCCCTGGTGGTTGGCGCCCTGATCGGCCGGAAAGAGAAAACGCCGGTGGCCGGTACCCTGGCCGATATCTTTCTGGTGGCCATGGTCAGTGCCCGCATCGGTTTTGTGGTGCGCTACTTCAGCGAGTATCAGGGCGACTGGCTGGGCATGATCGACATCCGCGACGGCGGGTTCGACCTGGTGACCGGCCTGATTGCTGCGTTGGCCTTCACCGGTTACCTGATGTGGAAACGGGCGGCCATACGCCGGGCGCTGGGCTCGGCGGTCGCGGCTGGCCTCATCATCTGGGGCGGTATGTCTGGCATTATTGCGCTGATCAACCAGCAAACCCGGGGCCTGCCGGAAGTGGCACTGACCGATCTGAACGAACGCCCGGTAGACCTGGCCAGCCTGGCCGGTGACAAGCCCACGGTGGTCAATCTCTGGGCCACCTGGTGCCCGCCATGTATCCGCGAGATGCCGGTGCTGGAAGACGCCCAGCAACGCTACCCGAACGTGAACTTTGTGTTCGCCAATCAGGGCGAACACCCGGAAACCATCCGCAAGTTCCTGATGGCACAGAACCTGAACCTGAGCCACGTACTGAGCGACAGGCAGAACCGGTTTGGCCGGGTAGTTGGCAGCCACGGCTTGCCCACCACCCTGTTCTACAACGCCGAGGGCCACCTGGTGGATACCCATATGGGCGAACTGTCCCGCGCCAGCCTGGCCCGAAGCCTCGAGCGCTTCGACCCGGCTTACTTCAGGCCAGCCACAGGGTCAGACTGAAGCTCAGAAGACTGGCTGCGCAAAGACCCGACAGCGACAACGCCAGGCTCCAGCGAAACGAGGCATCCCTTGTCCGGTATCCGGTCAGCCGTTCCATAATTAAAGCATTGGCCGCAAAGGGCGTGCCGAAGGCGGTAATACCCCAGCCAGTAACCATGGCGATGGCCAGGCCGAGCTGAGCTGCGCCCGGCCACAGCGAACCCAGAATACCGCCAATGAGGGTAGCAATAATAATCGGGTTCATACCCGCCAGTCCGGCAGAAAAAAACACCCAGGGTACACCGGCCGCCAGCAGCGCCCAGAGCCACACCGGTAATTCCGGCTGACCGCTGATCTGGCCCAGTACCACGCCACTGAGCACCGCCCCGATAAACGCCGAACCACCAACAATGGCCAGCTCATTGCTTACATTGGCCATGCTGGCCAGGGGCGGATTTTCCCGCTTTAACCAACCCAGAATCCGGTACAAGAGCACCGCTGCCAGACAGCTCAAGGCCACCGCATGGGCATAACTCAACCCGAACCGGTGGCTGAGCCAGAGTACCCCCACGCAGATCGCCAGAATCAACCCACCAAACCGCAACCAACTACCCGCGCCGGCACGGTTAACGCTCCGTTCTGTGCTTTGCAACGGTTCCGGTTCTCGCCAGTGCAGCCCCGCCAGCACCATCAGCACGGAAAACGGTACCGCCAGTAACAACAGCGAAAGCAGACTCACCTGCGGCAACAGCGTCAGGGTCAGCACCACCGAAATGGACAGGGGCGAAAACATGGGGGCGACACCAAACCCTCGCAAAACAGCCCGGGTGGCATTGCGGGTAGATTCGGAATCGCCATTGCGACGGATACGCTCGCCCACCAGGCTGCCCACCACCGCCACCGATCCAAAGTTCAGGGGAACAGACACCAGCGAAGTGCCGAAGGCGAGGCTGAGGTATCGGGCCAGTGGCTTACCACCAAACAGACTGACGGAAATCTGTTGCAGGTCCTCGGTGCGGGCCAACACATTCGACAGCAGCATCACCGCCAGCATCAGGCCGGCCAGCCGGGTCATGTTGCCGGATGCGGTCTCAATCAGCTCTGGGTCATAGCCCAGGGCGAAAACCAGCATGGCCAGCGCCACGACAAACACCGCCCGGGGCACGTTGCGCATGTCCTGCCAGCCCAGCAAGACGGTCGCACCCGCGGCGGCAGCCCCCAGATAGGTCATACCCGGCAGGCTCGCCAGAATGGCAGAGAGTAAGGCAACGTAGGCTAACGCGGAGCGAAGTGGCAGCAAGACCGTTTCCCGGACAGATCAAAGGAACCCGAATAGATCGTCTATGTTAAGGAAGCTACTTTTACCGCGCCATCAGCAATTATGAGGATGGCCATCAAACCAGCCCGTGCTCCCTGGCACTGGCTTCCAGGCGGGCCTGCTCCTGCTTCAACAACTTACTGACGGCCTTCAGCTCACGAATCCGGGCATCCACCAGGGTCCTCTTACGGGCCATCACCGCCGCACCCTGCAGGCAATCAATCCGGTCCGAGCGAACCGCATCCAGCAACTCACGGATTTCGTTCAGCGAAAAACCCAGGCTCTTGAGTTGCCGCACCATCGCAACACGCGCGACGGCCTGCTCCGGGTAGTCCCGATAGTTGTTTCCGCTGCGGCCCACCTCCCGGATCAGCCCCTGTTTTTCGTAGTAGCGCAGGGTATCCCGGGTTATCCCGGTGCGCCGTTCCAGTTCCGATATCCTCATGCCAAGCACTCTCCCTGTTGACCTTCGAGCATACTCCATACTTTAGGCTGCGTTCGACTCAATGAACAAGGAACGCACCATGACCATCCTGATCACCGGCGCCACCGGTTTTATTGGTAAATATCTTTGCCTCACCCTGTTGCAGCAGGGGCATGACGTGAAGGCACTGACCCGCTCCAAGTCCAGCCTGACCCAGCTCACCGACTTTCTCGAACAGCAGGGCGTCGCCATGGAGCGGTTTTCCACCCTGGAAGGCGATCTGGAAAAGCCGGATCTGGGGCTGGTCACCTTACCGAACGGCATCGAATGCATCGTGCATCTGGCCGCCCGGTTCGCCTGGAACCTGCCCGAGCACGAGGCCCGTCACACCAACGTTACCGGCAGTCTTCGGGTGGCGGAACTGGCCCGCCACCTGAACTGCCGGCTGGTGTTTATTACGGGGTTCATGCTCGCCAACGAGGCACACCTGTCACGCCAGGGCATTCAACTGAGTCACCCGGAGCAGACCGACTGGACCCAGGTGTACCGGCGGGCCGGTGGCTATGAGGCGAGCAAACTGGAATCCGCATTCCGCTTGCGGGAATTCGTGGCAAGGCACGGGCTGAATGCGGTCGAAGTACAGCCAGCGACGGTGGCGGGCCACGGATCAACGGGGGACCTGGACCCGGCCCAACCGCTGTACAGCTTGCTCGACAACCTCTACCACGGGCGACTGGCCATGATTCCGGGGTCGCCAGAGCACTGGTTGCCATTGATTCCGGTGGATAGCCTGGCGCAACTAATTGCAGCGGCCTGCACGGCCACTCACGTACCCGATACGCTGTTGGCGCTGGACCAGAACACGCCCAACCTGGCGGGGCTGTTACAGGCTGCGGCGCAACTCCTGGGCAAGCCGGGCCCCCGCAGGCATCTTCCTATCGGCGTGATGAAAGCTCTGCTGGCCATACCTGGCTTGCCCGGGCTGCTGAAGGTGGCCCCGGAGTCCCTGGCGTTTATTCAGACCTGCCGTTTCGACACCTCCCGCACAGAGCAGTTTCTGGCGCAGCAGAACGTGCAACTACCGCCATTCGCTCAGTACCTGGAGGCAAGCTGCCGACACTACTGCCAACGTCTCGGTGTCGGCGGAGGAGCGGTAACGATCGGGGCCTGACTCAGGCCCCGAACAACGCCGAACGCAGCGGGCGAAGGAAACCGGTTGAACGGCCTTCGCTCGCGCGACTGGGTTGGCCATCAAATTCAAGATAGCCGTCTTCAATGGGATCGAAACGCAGGATCTTCACATCCTGCAGATAGTTCTGGGAGGCTTTCCACGGGCCGTGGGTGCCCTGACGCGGCAACCGGTCTTCTGCCCGCTTGATGTAACCCGCGTCGAGGGAACCGAGAATGGTATCGTCTCCCTTACTGTTCTCGGTGTCTCGTGCCACGGCCACCTGATGGCCGTTACGATCCATGTGGTTGATCAGCCGGCACAGGTACTCACTGGCAATATCGGCTTTCAGGGTCCAGGAAATGTTGGTGTAGCCAAAGATCATGCCCGCGTTGGGTACGCCTTCCACCATCACATTCTTGTAGATCACCTTGTCCTTGAGCGCCACCTCCTGGCCATCCACACGGGGCGTGATGCCGCCCAGCATCTGGATGTCCAGGCCGGTAGCCGGAATGATGATATCGGCTTCCAGCTCTTCACCGGACTTCAGGCGAATGCCGTTTTTGGTGAAGCGTTCGATATGATCAGTCTTGATGGAGGCAGTGCCGGCTTTAATGGCCTCAAACAGATCGCCATCTTTCACCACACACAGGCGCTGGTCCCAGGGGTTGTAGTCCGGGCTGAAGTGACGCATGTCGGCCTTGCCCTTGAGCTGCCGTTTGATCACCGACAGAAAGAGCCGGCGCATGGCTTTCGGGCTCTTGCGCGAACGCTCATAGAGCAGCCGGGAAATCGAAATGTTGCGGGCGCGGGTTAACCGGTAGGCCGTCTTTTCCGGCAGGACTTTCTGCAGCGCCAGGGTGACTTTATCGGTTGACGGCAACGGCATCAGATAGGTGGGCGAACGCTGCAGCATGGTAACGTGTGCGGCCTTCTCTGCCATAGTGGGCACCAGGGTAATTGCCGTGGCACCGCTGCCAATCACCACCACCTTCTTGCCCGAGTAATCCAGATTCTCCGGCCAGTGTTGGGGATGGACGATCTGTCCTTTGAAGTCAGCTTCGCCCGGGAAATCCGGTTTGTAGCCCTGATCATAATTGTAGTAACCGGTGCAGCCCACCAAAAAGCTGGCGGTGTAGGTTTCCTGATCGCCGGTCTGCTCGTTCTCAGCGGTCAGGCTCCAGCATTTGTCGGTGCTGGACCAGTCCGCAGTCTTCACGGCCACGCCGTAACGAATGTGGCGCTCGACATCGTTCTCTTTCGCGGTTTCCGCGACGTAGTTTTTAATCGACGCGCCATCGGCCAGCACCTTGCCGCCCGTCCAGGGCCGGAAGTTATAACCAAAGGTGAACATGTCGGAATCCGAGCGGATACCCGGGTAACGGAACAGATCCCAGGTGCCACCAAGGGACTGGCGGCGCTCCAGTATGGCGAAACGCTTGCCGGGGCATTCCCGTTTCAGGTGACAGGCCATGCCAATGCCGGATACTCCGGCGCCAATGATCAATACATCATAATGCTGTTTAGCCATATCCTGCCCTCTCGGAATCCGATCCGTTTCTTGTAATCACGTGTAGAGAATCACGATAGCGCAGGCCGACAGCTCCGGGAATTGGCCAATCTGCGCTCAGGATATGGCTGTTTGAGTCAGTCGTGGTGACCGATTGGCCCCTCTTTGAACAGGAATTCCCGAAGGTACTTGTCCATGGTCGGGTCCTTCCGCCGAATCCACTCAAGCACCATGGCCGCGTGTTCTTTCTCCTCGTCGCGATTGTGTTCAAGAATCGCTTTGAGTTCCGGATCCTTGCAGGCATCCACCCGCTGGTTGTACCAGTCAACGGCTTCAAACTCTTCCATCAGCGAACTGACGGCCCGGTGCATATCACGGGTGTCGTCTGTCAGTTCACCTACCGGCTCATGATAACTGTCGTTTGCCATGCATCACTCCTGATTGGCGGTTACGAGGTGCCCGTTGGCACCCTTAGACCATAGCCAAAGCCAGCGACGACGACAAACTTACCCGCGCTCTTCTCCCGACCTTGGCGCCTGCAGATCAAGCCCGGGATATTGTTTCTGCAGCCGGTACAGGCGGATGATGGTAATGATGTTGGTAACCAGCACCATACCCTCAGCCAGGGTACCGCCGACGGATCCGATCACCAGGTTATTGAGCATCCAGGCCAGCGCCGCCAGACCCAGAACAATACGCAGGGGAATACCCCGGAGCATGAACATGCCCACAGTGCCGAGAACGGCGGCGGTGAGGGGAAACACATCGGTAGCAGACGTCCAGGTTGCCCAGGCCACCAGCAGATTGACCACCAGCATAGCCGCCATGATCAACCCGTTGCCCTGGTACCGGCGTGCCAGGGCAATGCGCAGGATCACCAGTACCGTCAGGGCCGCCGCCGTCCAGCTCTGAAAGAACGCGAACATCAGGGCGAAAGCCACATTGGCCGAAATCAGCAGGACCAGCAGGCGGTCGTCGTTCTTGTTGGCAAAACCGGCAATACAGAACCCCAGGGCCACCAACCCACACAGCTGCCCCAACCCCTGGCTGAGCGTAAGCCCGGCAACCAGTTCTGTCATAGCGGTAATCCCCTCTCCCGATGCTGCGCCCCAGCCTGCCACACTTACCGGGTTTGAGCCATGCACAAACCTGTGCCAGAGTGCTTCCACGTTGATATCAAGGATTCGCGCCCTATGAAAACCGTCTTCTCCCCGTTGCACAGCCGGCGCCATGTGCGCACCGAACTGGATGGCGGCCTGCTGATCGAACCCCATGAAAAACCCTCAAGGGCCGAGACCATCCTGGCCAGGGTGAAAGACCAGGCCCTGGGCGAGATTCTGGAGCCGGAAGAATTCGGGCTGGCACCGATCCAGCGCGTGCACACACCGGATTACGTTGCGTTTCTGGAGACCTGCTGGCAGGACTGGCTGGCTGCGGGCAAACCCGGCGAAGCCATTCCCGCGGTGTGGGCAGGCCGGGGCATGCGCCACCGGATTCCCAAGGACATTGATGGCCGCCTGGGCTATTACAGCTTTGCCGCCGAAACCTCGATCTCGGAGGGCACCTGGGAAGCCGCCCGTGCTTCCGCCAACGTGGCCCTGACCGCCCAGAAACTGGTGGCCGATGGTGAGCGCGCTGCCTTTGCCCTGTGCCGACCACCCGGGCACCACGCCCACGCCGACCTGTTCGGCGGCTACTGCTTCTTCAACAACGCAGCTATCGTGGCTCAGGCGTTCCGGGACCAAGGCTACGGCAAGGTTGCTATCCTGGATGTGGATTTCCATCACGGCAATGGCACCCAGGCCATTTTCTATGACCGGGCCGATGTCCTCACCATCAGCCTGCACGGCGACCCGGATCTGGTGTTCCCACACTTTCTCGGGTTTGAAGACGAGATCGGTGAAGGTTCCGGCGAGGGCTACAACCTGAACATCGTCTATCCGCCGGGCACACCCTACAGCACCTGGAGCCAGGGCCTGGAAACCGCTTGCGAACGCATTGAAGTGTTCAAGCCCGATGCCCTGGTGGTGGCGCTGGGCGTGGACACCTTCGAGCACGACCCCATCTCGTTCTTCAAGCTGGCCTCGGAAGACTACCTCAGCCTGGGGCAGCGCCTGGCGCAGCTGGGTTTGCCCACCGTGTTTACCATGGAAGGCGGCTACGATGTCGACGCCATTGGCGTGAATGCGGTCAATGTCATGCAGGGCTTTGAGGGAAAATCCTGAGTAATACTGGCGACCGGAGGGAGCCCCTTCCTCCGGCGCGCTACCTGCCACCCTGCTTGATCAACGCCGCCGAAAAGCCGTCCATTAATCGCTCGGCACTTACAGGCACCTCGCGGAGCTGCGAATTGAACACCCGACTGAACGCCCGGAAATCGACAGCTTTCCAGTTTTCCGGCGCAAGCATGTGGGCGATGTCGTCCACGTTGTCGGCAGTCGCTGCCTGAAACTGGTAGTGCATCGAGGCCGATTGTCCGCTATCTGCAAAATCGTATCCCCGGTGATAGTCGTGCACCAGCAACAACGCCAGCCCTCCACCCATGAAATGCCGGCCAAGACTGACATACAGATCGCCCGCGCGAATCGCCGCAAGCGCTTCCGGCTCCCAGTC
The DNA here is from genome assembly GCF_041155085.1 of Marinobacter sp. RI1. Taxonomy (NCBI): domain Bacteria; kingdom Pseudomonadati; phylum Pseudomonadota; class Gammaproteobacteria; order Pseudomonadales; family Marinobacteraceae; genus Marinobacter; species Marinobacter sp. RI1. The sequence continues at coordinate 662,959 of NZ_AP031605.1, read as the reverse complement.
AATGCCACCCACTACCAAGTCATTGCCAGGGCGTAAGCCCGCGCGCCGGGCAGCATCCATGGCACCGAACGCCATGCCGTCGCTGGCGCTCCAGATTGCAGCCGTATTCGGATACCGCCGCAACAGCACCGATGTTTTGTCTCTCGCCTCCTGCTCGCTCCAGTCGGCACGAACGGACTGCAACAGTTCAGAGCCTGCACCATCCGTCGCTTCAAGCAGCCCGAGACTGCGATCACGAGCCGCAGAGGAATCCAGGGTGCCAGTCAGTGCAACAACAGGCACCGGCTCATCAGGCCTGACCAGGTTGAGCACCCGTGCTCGCTGGTCGAGCATCCTGGCCAGTAGTTGACCACCGGAGACATTATCGACCCCCAGATGGCCAATCCAGTTCTCCATTTTTTCTCTGGGCGCAGAACCCACCTTCTCTCGCGCGGCCTCTGGCACCGCAGTGTTAAACGAGAACACCTTAACGCTTTGCCGGCGCGCATAATCCAGGATCTGCGCGGTTACCTGCTCCTTCCACATGATGATCAGGTAATCGGGTTTCTCCTCCCGACTGAGAACTTGCTGGACCAGCTTCAGATAACTGAGCCGATGCCGCCCCTCATCGAACAGGACGTCAAACTCAACCTCCAGGTCCGCAGCCACCTGCTCCATGAAACCTGCAACCATGTGCCAGAAACGGGAGGTATCCGGTGACAGGAACACGACATTCGGGAGCGTGTCCGACGCACTCGGGTTTGGGAGCGTATCCGCATCGGCCACCCGACTAACGGTGCCCAGAAACAGGCTGATCATCAGTACAACACGTAAAACCATGCAGCTCCTTAGCCGTCGGCAAATCTTGCCGGTCAGTATAACGAACAATACGGTATCCGCATCGACCTCTGCCCAGATGATCGAACCCGGTGCCTCTGGTCACCCGGATTGGTGGAAAATGTCATTGCCTGTAGCTTGCTAATCGGGAGATCATCAGCCAACCATGCGCAAACTCTGGATGCCCGGAATGGAAAACTACCTGAGAGCCACCCCCTTCTTCGACTACGACCATCCCGCCGTCGAGGCCTGGGTCCAGCAGCACCTGGCCGGCGTAGCGGACGAGCCGGTGGCACAGATCAAGGCGCTGTATCTGGCGGTGCGCGACAGCATCCAGTACAACCCCTACGTGTTCAGAACCGAGCCACGCACGCTCTCGGCCAGTTACGCGCTGGAATCGGGCGAAACCTACTGCATTCCCAAAGCCGTGCTGCTGGGTGCCGCAGCCCGCTCCATCGGCATTCCCAGCCGGCTGGGCCTGGCGGATGTACGTAACCATCTTTCCAGCCCGAAGCTGATTGAGTGGCTGCGTTCCGACATTTTCCGCATGCACGGCTTTATCGAGCTGTATCTCAATGGTCGCTGGGTGAAGGCCACACCGGCCTTCAACCGACAGTTATGCGAGCTGATGAAGGTAGAGCCCCTGCCGTTTGATGGCGTGAACGACTCGGTCTTCCAGGAATTCACGGAAGACGGCCAGGCGCATATGGAATACATCAACGATCACGGCGTGTTCGACGATGTGCCCTTCGATTTCATCGTTGACGGCGTTCGCCGGGCCTATGGCCACCTGTTTGAAGCGGATGGCCAGCCCCAAACCAAGACGGGCAGCCTGGAACAGGACATCTCGGACCGTTCCTGAAGCCATAAAAAAAACCGGCAGCCCACTTCCCGTGGGCGCCGGTTTCAGGGGTCAGCCTGAATTCAGGCTTGTGTGGACAACTTACTCAGCAGAGTTACGGATCAGGAAGTCGAAGGCGCTCAGGGCAGCCTTGGAACCTTCACCCATAGAGATCACGATCTGCTTGTAGGGCACGGTGGTGGCATCGCCTGCCGCGAACACACCCGGGATCGAAGTCTCGTTACGATCATTTACGATGATCTCGCCGTGCTGGCTCAGTTCGATGTCGCCTTTCAGCCACTCGGTGTTCGGCACCAGGCCGATCTGAACAAACACGCCTTCCAGCTCAACGTGATGCGACTCACCGGTGGTACGGTCGGTGTAGTTCAGGCCGCTGACCTTGCCATCGGTACCCACCACTTCCGTGGTCTGGCCAGACGTAATGATCTTCACGTTTTTCAGACTGCGAAGTTTCTTCTGCAGCACTTCATCGGCACGCATCTGCTCGCCAAACTCGATCAGCGTCACGTGGCCGACAATACCTGCCAGGTCGATGGCCGCTTCCACGCCGGAGTTACCACCGCCAATCACCGCTACGCGCTTGCCTTTGAACAGCGGGCCGTCGCAATGCGGGCAGTAGGCCACGCCCTTGTTGCGGTACTCTTCCTCACCCGGCACACCCATCTGGCGCCAGCGGGCACCGGTGGACAGAATCAGCGTGCGAGCTTTCAGAGAGCCGCCGTTGGCCAGGCGTACCTCGTGCAGGCCTCCGGTCTGCTCGGCCGGAATCAGCTTCTCGGCACGCTGCATGTTCATGATGTCGACTTCGTATTCGTTGACGTGCTGCTCCATGGCCGCCACCAGTTTCGGGCCTTCGGTGTAAGGCACAGAAATCAGGTTTTCGATGCCCATGGTGTCGGCCACCTGGCCACCAAAACGCTCAGCCGCGATACCGGTCGCAATGCCCTTTCGTGCGGCATAGATAGCCGCAGCAGAACCTGCCGGGCCACCACCGATCACCAGAACGTCAAACGCATCTTTCTGGTTGATCTTACGAGCTTCTTTTTCAGCCGAGTTGGTGTCCAGCTTGGCCGCAATCTCTTCCAGCGTCATCCGGCCCTGGCCCCAGGGCTGGCCATTCAGGTAAACACTGGGTACCGCCATCACTTCACGCTGCTCAACTTCGTCCTGGAACAGGGCACCGTCAATGGAGGTGTGCTTGATGTTCGGGTTCAGCACGCTCATCAGGTTCAGGGCCTGAACCACGTCCGGGCAGTTCTGGCAGGACAGCGAGAAGTAGGTTTCAAACTCGAACTCACCTTCCAGCTCCTGAACCTGCTGGATCACTTCCTGAGACGCCTTGGATGGATGGCCACCCACCTGCAGCAGGGCCAGCACCAGCGAAGTAAATTCGTGGCCCATGGGAATACCGGCAAAGCGAACGCCAATGTCGGTGCCTACACGATTGATGGCGAAGGACGGACGACGCACCTCAGTCGATTCCTCGGTCCGCAGGCTGATCTTCTCGGACATCGGCTCGATTTCTTCCAGCAGCTGCTTGAGCTCCTCGGACTTCTTGCTGTCGTCATAGGCTGCCACCAGCTCAATCGGCTGCTGCAGCTTTTCCATATAGGCCTTCAACTGTCCTTTGATATTGGCATCCAACATGTTTGGTATTCCCCTTTATGTCGTGAAACTAAGTTTCTGAATTCAATAATGAATCGTTATCTGAAGTTATGATTAAGATACGGCCAGACGGTTCGTTGCTCAAATTGATTGACCCAAACCTTCTGATAGGCCATACCTATAAAATTCAGTCGTAACGATTGATAGATACAAAAAAGGCCCGCAGTGCGGGCCTTTCTGTAAGTTTCACCGAATCGGGGAAACTTAGATCTTGCCAACCAGGTCCAGAGACGGAGCCAGAGTTTCTTCGCCTTCTTTCCACTTGGCCGGGCAAACTTCGCCAGGATGGTTGCGAACGTACTGGGCGGCTTTAACCTTGCGCAGCAGGTCGTCGGCGTCACGGCCGATGCCTTCGGCAGTGATTTCAACAGCCTGGATGATACCGTCCGGATCGATCAGGAAGGTAGCACGGTCTGCCAGGCCCTGGCCTTCACGCATAACACCGAAGTTGTTGGTGATGGTGCCAGTCTGGTCGCCAACCATGTAGTAGTTGATCTTACCGATGGTCTCGGAAGTGTCGTGCCATGCTTTGTGGGTGAAGTGAGTATCAGTAGATACAGAGAACACTTCTACGCCCAGCTTCTGCAGCTCTTCGTACTTGTCAGCCACGTCACCCAGCTCGGTCGGGCACACGAAGGTGAAGTCGGCCGGGTAGAAGAAGAAGATGGCCCACTTGCCTTTAACGTCGGCTTCAGAAATTTCTACGAACTCGCCCTGCTTGAATGCGGTGGCGTTGAACGGTTTGATTTCGCTGTTAACGATACCCATCTCAGAATAACTCCTGTCGGTTCATTTAACTGATGGTTTGGAAACGATGCACAAGATACGGGTTTGACCATCTGAGTGAAAATTGATTATTTCCAATCTCAGCATAGGCATAGCCTATATACAGCCATCAACTTCGGCTAAACATGGCGGCCAAAAGCCTTCCGGGCCTTCAGCCACCTGCCATTGATATGGGGCCTTAACCTGCAAGTTCAATCTTGCGGAAGTCCAGAATATTTTCTTTTGGTGACGTTTGGATGGCAGCCACCTCTGAACGTTTCCTGAGCAATATATAACCAAAGCAACCAAAGTAGAGTGCAATCACCAGCGCACCCACCCACTGAATCCGCAGGAAATCCAGCTTGAACAACATGGTCAGCCCGACCATGGCCACCAGGTTGAAGAGCACATAATTCACCCGCCCCAGGCGTTGCGCCGTCAGGTTCAGGTTATCGGTGTAGAGCCGGATCAGGGAATCCAGGGAGTTGATGACCATCAACACGCCCACCGAGATCATGGCGATGTTGGTGAAGGCGGCAATCTTCAGCCCCTCCGCGTGATAGTAATAGAGCACGCTGAACCACACGCCAATGGCAACGGACGGCACAACCAGCATGGCAATCAGCAGCTGCCAGGTTTTGATACCACTCACGAAACGCGCGGTGAACTGACCAATCATGATGCTCCAGGCAAACCACCAGAACAGATAAAACTCGTGGTAGTCGTTGATGGGCAGGACAAAGTGATGGATGTTGGCAAAGTACTCACCGAGCATGCCGGCGGTGCCAAAGAAATCTGCCGGCGAGCCTTTACCCAGAACAAATGCCCGGAACCACATACCCGCAATCAGGGTAATGAAAAGCACACTGGAACCAACACTCAGAATGCGGATGTATTTGACCTTGGAGCTGGAATACACCGCCAGCGCAATGGACAGGAACACGATGAGGTAGAACGCCGGCACCACCGTTTCACCATCGCCCAGTTGCGGCAGATACCAGGGCAGATTCACCAGCAGCAGGTAAGCGGTGAACGCGCAGGTGCCGATAATCACCACGTTGTTGACCAGCTTCACCATCGGAATCTCGAAGAACTTAACCCGCGGCTCAATGATGGCAAAGTAGAAGCAGGTCAGGAAATAGAAGCCCCAGATCAGGAAGGCCCAGAACCCGAACTCAATGGCCAGCGGGTTGGCAAAGGCGTATTCCGGGTTTTCGGAGACATTGCCGTAACCACCGAACTCGGTGAGCGGGAACATGATCAGCCCCACATCCAGACCGGAGGTGAACAGGATGGCAATGAAGGTCAGCGTGCGAACCGGCGTAACGCCGATGCACTGCATATCCCACCACCGATACAGAATCAGGGCGATGGCGGCGAAGGTAAAGATCAGGCCTGTGGATAACCAGAGTGTCATGCGATCTCCCTCCGGTTGTTCCTTGTCATTGTAGTGCACAGCATGGGTGTTCCTCCTCTACTTTGTAAGCGCTGCTTCTTTCGAATCGGACACAAACCCAGGACTTGCCTATCAGTCGCCCGAAAACGGCGGGATGCCGTCGCGCTGATAGGGAAATCCTGAGGGCTTGCTACCCGGGCACCTTGCGTACCCGGGCCGGGACTGCGGTCGCTAGGCCAGCGACCGTTTCGCTTGTCCCGGACGTTGGCGCGCCTGCCATTGGTCATCCATGAAGACCGGCGCGTCCGAAGGTTGCAGGGGCTCCCTGCCCCGGATAAGGTCGGCTGCCCGCTCGGCCACCATGATGGTGGGCGCGTTCAGGTTGCCATTGGGTATGGTCGGGAAGATGGACGAATCCACCACCCGCAGATTCTGGATACCGCGCACGCGGGTTTCCGGGTCTACCACCGCCAGCGCATCAGTGCCCATCTTGCAGGAACAGGACGGGTGATAAGCGCTCTCCACCGCCTGGCGCACGAAGGCATCGATCTGCTCATCGCTCTGCACATCCACACCGGGCTGGATTTCTGCACCGCGGTACTCGTCCATGGCCGGCTGGTTGATGATCTCCCGGGTCAGGCGCACGCAGTCGCGGAAGCCTTCGCGGTCGGCCTCGTGTTCCAGGTAGTTGAAACGAATGCGCGGGGCCTGTTTGGGGTCGGCAGACTGCACATGCACAAACCCCCGGCTCTTCGGCTTGTTGTGACCGATGTGGAGCTGGAAACCGTCACCATCAAAGGCTTCGCGGCCGTCGTAGCGCATGGCCGCCGGCAGGAAATGGTATTGCAGGTCCGGCCATTCAACGCCGGCCTTGGAGCGGATAAAACCACAGGACTCAAAATGGTTGGTGGCCCCCAGGCCATCCTTGCGCAGAATCCAGCGCACCCCGATCTTGAGCTTGTTCCACCAGTCCAGTTTGCCATTCAGGGAGACCGGCTTCTGGCAGCGGAACTGGAAGTAGAACTCCAGGTGATCCTGCAGGTTCTCACCCACGCCCGCCAGCTCATGCTTCACCTCAATACCGGCCTGCTCCAGCACTTCGCGCTTGCCAATACCCGAAAGCTGCAACAAATGTGGCGAGCCAATAGAACCGGCCGACAAAATCACTTCCTTGACGGCTTTGGCTTCATGCACCTGACCACCCTGCTCATAACGCACGCCGGTGGCGGTTTTCCCTTCCAGAAGTACCTTATGCACCAGGGCATGGGTGACCACCGTCAGATTCGGCCGCGCCATGGCCGGGCGCAGGTAGGCGTTGGCGGTGGACCAGCGGCGACCGTTCTTCACGGTCATGTGCATGGCACCAAAACCTTCCTGGCGGGCACCGTTGTAATCATCGGTCTCCAGATAACCGGCATCGACGCCGGCCCGGATGAACGCCGTATACAGCGGGTTGCGCATGTTGTTGCCGTTGTTCACACCCAGGGGGCCGGAACTCCCCCGGTAGGCATCGCCGCCGAAGGCCCAGGTTTCTGCCTTCTTGAAATAGGGCAGCACGTTACGGTAGCTCCAGCCGTCGGCACCTTCAGACTGCCACTCGTCGAAATCCCGGGCATGGCCACGGACATACACCATGCCATTGATGGATGACGAACCACCCAGCACCTTGCCCCGGGGGCAATGCATACGGCGATTGTCCAGGTACGGCTCCGGCTCGGTCTCGAACTGCCAAGCGTACTTTTTGGTGTTCATGGGAATGGATAGAGCGGTGGGCATCTGGATGAAGATGCTCTTGTCACTGCCACCGGTTTCCAGCAGCAGCACCCGGTTTTCACTGTCCTCGGTCAGACGGTTAGCCAGCACACAACCGGCTGAGCCCGCACCCACAATGATGTAGTCGTATTGGTTTTCTTTCATACGCGTTCTCCTCTGTGGCCTGCGGGGTTAAAACGGGGCGTCGATGTCTTCCATGCCCACATACACCGACTTGATCCGGGTGTAGTGCGCAATGGTCTCGCGCCCGTTCTCACGACCGATACCGGAGAGTTTGTAGCCACCCACCGGCATTTCCGCCGGCGAAGCACCGTAGCTGTTGATCCAGCAGATGCCGGCCTGAATCTGGTGAATCACCCGGTGTGCCCGGCGGATATCATTGGTGAACACACCCGCGGCAAGTCCGGTATCGGTATTGTTGGCCCGGGCAATCACCTCGTCTTCATCGCGGAAGGTGAGCACAGACATCACCGGCCCGAAAATCTCTTCCTTCACGATGGTCATGTCGTCGGTGCAGTCGGTGAAAATGGTCGGTTCCACGAAATAGCCGCCCTGAGAATCCTCCGGCTCAAAGGCCCGACCGCCGTGGCTGAGCGTGGCGCCTTCGGCCAGCCCTTTGCTGATGTAACCCAACACCAGTTCCTGATGCTTTTTGGAGATCAGCGCGCCGAAGTTGGTGTCCGGGTTCATCGGGTCACCGGCCTTGATGTTCTTGCGAGTGCGCTCCAGCAGGCGCTCGATAAAGCGCGGGTAGAGGTCCTCGTGCACAAACACCCGGGTACCGTTGGTGCAGATCTCGCCCTGGGTGTAGAAGTTACCCACCATGGCGGCGGAGATGGCGTTCTCCAGGTCGGCGTCGTCGAAAATGATCAGCGGCGACTTGCCACCCAGTTCCATGGTCACGTCTTTCAGCGACGACGCGGCGGCGGCCATTACCTTCTTGCCGGTGCCCACCTCACCGGTGAACGACACCTTGGCAATCTCCGGGTGATGGGTCAGCCACTGGCCTACTTCGGCAGCGCCCTGCACCACGTTGAACACGCCCGCCGGCACACCGGCTTCGAAAAAGATTTCCGCCAGCTTCACCGCGCCCATGGGCGTTTCTTCGGATGGTTTGAAGATCATGGCGTTGCCGCAGGCCAGGGCCGGGGCCGACTTCCAGCAGGCGATCTGGATCGGATAGTTCCAGGCACCAATGCCCGCACAGATGCCCAGCGGCTCCCGCCGGGTGTAATAGAAATCGCCCCCCAGATCCTGCTGGTTACCTTCGATGGACGGCGCCAGGCCGGCAAAGAACTCAATGGCATCGGCACCGGTCACCACATCCACAGCTTCCGCTTCCTGCCAGGGTTTACCGGTATCACGCACTTCCACTGCCGCCAGCTCGTCGTTGCGCTCGCGGAGCAAGGCCACCGCTTTCAGCAGAATGCGGCTGCGCTCAATGGCGGGTGTGGCGGCCCACTGGGCAAAACCGGCGCGGGCGCTCTCGATGGCGGCCTGTTGCACAGACTCATCCGCCACTTCCACTTCATAGATCACCTGGCCCGTGGCCGGATTCACCACCGGGAAGGTCTCGCCGGTGCTGTTGGCCAGAAACCGGCCGTGGACAAAGTTCTGAACCACAGGAAGAGATGCAGACATAGCGCGTTGGTAACCTCTGTTCGGTGTCTTCAGGCCTTGTGGGCCGTGGAATTCAAATTGGCTCAGGCGCCAGCCCGGGCCAGTGTCTCGTGGACAAACTGCTTGCACAGCCGCTCGCCGGCTTCAAAGCTCTCGGCCGGGTCCAGGCTCAGGGCACTGCGCAACCAGAACCCGTCGATCATCGCCGCCGTTTGCCGGGCCGCCGCTGTCGCCTCGGCCTGCGGCAGCACCTGCGCGAAGGAATAACGCAGGTTGCTGTACAGCCGGGCGTTGTTGATCTGCTGCAAACGCTTCAGCCCCGGCTCGTGCATCGAGCGGGCCCAGAAGCTGAGCCAGGTTTTCGCCGCCAGCGCCGAACGCTGGAACTCGGAAAAGTTGGACTCGATAATGCAGTCCAGCCGCTGAGCCGGGGAGCGATCCGTTTTCGCCATGCGCTCCCGCAGCTCCTTGCCTAACTGGTCCAGCAGGTAGCGCAAGGCGGCCTCAATCAGCCCCTGCTTGCCCCCGAAATAGTGGCTGATGATGCCGGACGACATTCCCGCCCGCTTGCTGATGCTCACGATCGTGGTGTTCTGCATCCCCAGTTCAGCGATGGACTCCATGGTGGCGTCGATCAGTTGCTGGCGGCGGGTGTCTTTCATTCCGACTTTCGGCATGGGCTTTCCATCCAATCTTTATTAATTGAACGTTCAATTAAATTAAAGGCTACAGAAACGTGACAGGGATTTCAAATTTGATCAGAAAACCACCACATCCCCTCATTACACTGGATGCGTCTTCCACCAAAGGTTGCTGGCAACCGCCGGCCAGTCAGGACACAATCGGGGCAACCGCGAACAACAAGGAGCCACTATGAGTACCCTGCCCCAACTCACCGATGCCCTGCTGACTCTGGAAAACCGAGTGGCCACGCTCACCATGAACCGCAACGACCTGCGCAACGCGCTTACCGGCTCCCATCTGATCGACGATATAGTTGCCACGGCCGAGTGGGTAAACAGCTGCGAGGAGATATCCGTGCTGGTGATCACCGGTGCAGGCTCGGCCTTCAGTGCCGGGGGTAATATTCGCGATATGGCCGAACGGGGCGGGGACTTCGCAGGCGATCCGGCGGAATGCGCCGAGCGCTACCGAAAGGGCATCCAGCGCATTCCCCTGGCACTGGACGCCGTGGAAGTGCCGGTGATTGCGGCGGTGAACGGCCCGGCCATCGGCGCAGGATTTGATCTGGCCAACATGGCGGATCTTCGCCTGGCCGCAGACAACGCGAAGTTTGGCGAAACCTTCCTGAATCTGGGCATCATTCCCGGTGACGGCGGGGCCTGGTTCCTTCAACGCCTGATCGGCTACCAGAAAGCATTTGAGCTGACCCTGACCGGCCGCGTGATCGACGCCAACGAAGCCAGACAGCTTGGTATCGTGATGGACGTGGTGCCTGCCGATCAGCTAATGGACGCGGCCATGACACTTGCCAGAAGTATCGCCCAGCAGCCCGCCAAGGCCACCCGGCTGACCAAGCGCCTGATGAAAATGGCCCAGCGCACGGAACTGCGGGATTTCCTGGATATCTGCGCCTGCTTCCAGGGCATGAGCCACAACGAACCGGAACACCTGGAAGCCGTCAACCGCATGATGGAGGCGCTCAGCCGGAAGAAGCAGTAAAACCGTAAGAAGCATCAATTACTTAGCAATATGACACATTTTGCTACATTAAAAACCGCACGTGGCGCTTCCCTCGCGGCCCAGCATTGCTAGACTGACGGGGTAGACATAACAATAAACAATGTCAGAGTTGGCTAGCGAGGTCGGCTTTTGGTGAACCTGCAACACGCATGTCGCACGGTCCTGGTTGTACTGCTCGTTCTGTGCAGCCAAGCCGCCTATGCCAATTCGCCAACCGTTGTCATCAGCGCCGAACAACCCATTGCCAGCCAGTTCCAGTACTGGGAAGATTCAGATGCGTCTGCCTCCCTCCAGGACGTGCTGGCACTGCCAGACGCCCGCTGGAGCCGCCAGCCGGATGGCAAAGCCACCCTGGGCATTACCTCCTCCGCATACTGGCTCCGGATCCCTGTCGAAAATGCGGCCGACACCCGGCTCAACCTGGTGGCAGAACTCGGCTACTCCCAGCTGGACGATGTCCGGTTTTATCTGCTGGATGGCGGCAGCGTTACACGGACACTGGAAACCGGGGATACCCGGCCCTTTTACCCCAGGGATGTAAACCACCCCAACAACCTGTTGCGGTTTGCACTGGAACCCGGAGAGACCACCACGCTGATGATTCGGGTGGCCACCCAGGGGACCATGGTGCTGCCCCTGACCATCTGGCGCGAACACGAGTTTTTCGAGTCGGTCGCTGATGAACAGAAGCTGCATTTTTTCTACTACGGCTGCCTGTCCGTCATCATTCTGATCAACCTGGCGGTCTTCCTGACGCTCCGGGAAAAGCTCTACCTGTTCTATGCGCTCGCCATTTTCGGCTACCTGGCGTTTTTTGCGTCCATCCGCGGGTTTTCATTCCAGCACCTCTATCCCAACGCGCCCGACCTGCATGCCCATGTACTGATGTTGTCCATGCCATTCCTGGCCATGTTTTCCATTCTGTTCTGCATGGAATTCCTGAAGGTGCGACAGCACAGCCCCCGGTTACGGAAGGCGCTCATTGCCATGCTGGTGTTTGAAATCAGCTATTTTGTGTCGGTTCCTTTCATGAGTTACAACACCGGGATCCAGCTCGCCTCGGTGTCTGCGCTGGTGTTCTTTTCCCTGCTGCTGGTCGCCGGCCCGATTGCCTGGGCCGCCGGCGTACGCGCCGGCATATTCTTTACCCTCGCCTGGACCCCATTAACCATCGGTGTGCTCGCCACCTCCGGGCGTGCGCTGGGCCTGTTTCCGGAAACCTTTTTTACCGAATACGCCATGCAGATTGGCTCCGGGCTGGAAGCGTTCATTCTCACGCTGGCCCTGGCCGACCGACTGTACCGGGAGCGGGAACAGAAAATCCGGGCCCAGGCCGACAGCCTGCGACAGGAAAAAGCCCACAGCGAAGCCCAGGACCGCCTGAACGACGTCATGAGCCACGATCCGGTTACCGGCCTGCCCAACCGGAACCGGTTTGAATGGATGATCGATGAAGAGCTTCGGGCCCACCCGGAGCGCCGCTACATGGTCGGCGTCGCCCGTATTACCCGCCTGAAAGACATCAACCGCACCCTGGGCCTGGAGCGCAGTGAGCGGTTGTTACGATCCATCGCCGAGCATATGTCCGCACTGGCCGAGCAGCTCCCCTTGCTGCATACCAGTGTCGACCAACAGGGCCGTGTGGAACGGGTATACCAGCTCTCCGGCGACAGCTTTGGCCTGTTGGTCGACGTGGAACGGGCGGGCGACAATTTTCAGCCCCTGGACCAGGCCCTCAAACAACTGGCCGAGCCGGTACTGCTGGACCACCTGGCCATTGAACCACACCCACGATTTGGGGCCGCCAGTTATCCCGAGCACGGCCGCAAAGCCAGTGAACTGATCCGCAACGCCCATGTCGGCATGGAAATGGCGCCCCACGGCCCCTTTGAAACCGGCTTTTACTCACGCAGCAACGATATCTACGATGAGCGCCGGCTTACCCTGATGTCGGACCTCAAGGAAGCCCTGACCAACGGCACCACCGAACTTCACTATCAACCCAAAATGGATCTCCGCAGCGGACAGATCATCGGCTTTGAAGCCCTTATCCGCTGGCAACACCCGGAGCGTGGCTGGGTACCTCCGATTGATTTCATTCCGCTTGCAGAGAAAACCGGGGTGATCACGCAGCTCACTCACTGGGTCATCGACCAGGCCCTGAGCGATCTCCGTACCCTGCAGAAGATACAACCAGGCCTGGGGATGGCCATCAATGTCTCGGCGCGGGATCTGCTCTCGGCGGGACTGGAAGAACAGTTCGCCCAGAGCCTGGCGCGGCATCAACTGGAGGCCGGCCATGTCACCGTGGAACTCACCGAGACGGCCGCCATGGACGACCCTGAGAAGGGGCTGGAGGCACTGGGCAGACTGTCCGCCCTGGGCCTGCGTATCTCCATCGACGATTTCGGGGCCGGCTATTCGTCATTGTCGTACCTGAAGCAGATCCCCGCCTCGGAACTCAAGCTCGACCGCACCCTGGTACACGACATCCAGGCCAGTGACAGCGCCCGGGTGATTGTCGAGACCGCCATCACCATGGGCCACACCCTGGGCTATCAGGTAGTGGCCGAAGGCGTGGAGAGCGGCCAGGACGCCGCCCGCCTGAAAGCCATGGGCGCAGACCTGTTGCAGGGCTTCTGCCTGTGCCGCCCGCAATCGCTGACAGACACCGTCGACTGGCTGGAAAAACAACGGCAGCCTGAAGAAAGTCGCAACGCGAGCTGGTCGGATTAACCAGCCGCGTCCCGCTTACCCAGCCGGACGTTCATACGGGTATAGCCGCGCACAAAATTGGACTGCACGTATTCCGGCTCATCCACCACCTCAATCCGGTCAAACCGGGCGAGCAGTTCCTCCCAGAGAATCCGCAGCTGCATCTCCGCCAGCCGGTTGCCCATGCAGCGGTGCACCCCGAAGCCGAAGGCCAGATGCTTGCGGGCATCTTTCCGGTCAATCCGGAACTGGTCCGGGTCTTCGATGGCCCGCTCATCCCGGTTGCCGGAGGCGTACCACATCACCACTTTGTCGCCCTTGCGGATGGTCTGGCCCCGGAGTTCCACGTCCTGGGTCGCAACCCGGCGCATGTAGGCCAACGGGGTTTGCCAGCGGATAATTTCCGACACCATGGACGGGATCAGCGAGGGGTCCTGCTTCAGACGATCGAATTCCTGAGGGAACCGGTTCAGGGCCAGCACCCCACCGGTCATGGAATTGCGGGTCGTGTCGTTGCCGCCCACAATCAACAGCACCATGTTGCCAATGAACTCCATGGGCCGGTTGATCATATCCCGGGTGTGTTCGTTCTCCAGTAACAGACTGATCAGATCAAACCCCATCGGTTTGCCGGCGGCTTTACGGGCCTCTTTCTCGCGCCAGAGCAACGACATATGTCGCGCCATATCCGCAGCCGCCCGGAAGCCCTCATCGCGATCAACCTGGCCACCGGTGGTCTCTGGCGCGGCGGTGGCCAAATCAGACCAGTAGGCGAGCTTGTGCCGCTGGTGGAACGGAAAATCAAACAGCGTGGCCAGCATCCGGGAAGTCAGGTCGATCGATACCCGCTGCACCCAGTCAAATGGCTCATCCACCGGCAGCTGATCCAGCACCCCGGCGGTACGCTGGCGAATCAGCGACTCCATCTGCGCCAGGTTTTTCGGTGCCACCACCCCCTGCACCGCCTGGCGCTGGACATCGTGCCGGGGCGGGTCCATGGCGATAAAAGTCTCGATCTCCAGCCCCTCTGGCTGCGGGCCGATGGAAATAATGGGCTCGGCAGAGAACAGTTCGTGGTGTTTGTCGACAAAAAGAATGTCTTCGTAACGGGTAATCGACCAGAACGGACCAAACGGACTGCTGGCCTGGTAGTGCACCGGGCACTCATCCCTTAACCGTTTGAAATAGGACTCCCACAGCCCCTGCCGATACAGGAAGGGATTGCTGACATCGATCTGTTCCAGCGCCAGCTCAGACACCGGCGGCAACGGGGTTTCCCGGAACTCCGGCACCGGCCGGCTGAGGCCAGCCCGTTGCCGGGCCACCTGCAGTGCGTGCGAGCCCCGGATCTGCCAATGCAGGGGAACGCGGGAACTGGCTTTCGCGACCAAGGGCTGAACAGCGGCTTCAAGCTGGGATAAAAGCGGGCGCATAACGTGACTCCTTGCGGGTAGACTGCTGGGTTTGACTACATCTGGAATTCCGGCAAACGCACCACCATGCCGTCCATGGCCTCCGACACGGTCACCTGACACGCCAGCCTTGAAGTGTCAGTTTTCTCCGGCGTCATCGACAGCATGCCCGCCTCAGTGGCCAGCATGTCGCCGGTGGCCGGCAACCAGTTGGCCTCCACCATCACATGACAGGTACCGCAGGCGCAGGCACCGCCACAGTCAGCATCAATACCCGGCACCCCATTCTCGGTGGCGGCTTCCATCAGCGACTTTCCCGCCTCAATGTCGACCACATGCTCGGTGCCATCGTGTTCAATGAACGTAATACGGCCCATCACTCACCCTCTGTTGTTATTGATATCGGACAATGAGGCCAGAATACGGCCGAACCGACAGGTGCAGCAGGTCATCAATTGACACAGGGGAGTCATTTCAAGACACTCTGATTGTCGCGACCCTGCGCCGCGACCTCTCCTTCCTGAGCCCAGACGGAGGCCGTTAACGCCATGCTGACCACCAACCCGGACAGGGCGTGTATTCCCTCCAATTACAGCCGGTTGATCGCGCGGGAACTGGGCCTTCAGCCTCGGGAGTTGCGCAAACTGCTGCATGGCACCGGCCTGACCGTGAATCAGTTGCTACAGGAAGACACCCTGCTGACCCCGATTCAGCAGGTCCAGGTACTGCAGAACAGCCTCACCCTGGCCGGCGATGAGGCCCTGGGGCTGCGGCTGGGCCAGCGAATGACCTCGCCCAGCCACGGAGCGATGGGGTTTCTGGTGAACAGCAGTCCGGACCTGCTCACCGCCCTGAAAGCCTTCCAGACCTTTCTACCCACCCGACTGAACCTGGCAAAACTGGATCTGAGCATTCGCAATCAGCGTTTGACGGTGACCTGTTCCTTCAACCTGGCGTTGACCGCTTCCCTGCAACGTCTGCTCAGTGAAGCGTTCGCCGTGATTTTCTTCGACACCGCCGAGTTCATCATCGGCCGCCCCCTGCATGAGGCCGTGCTGGCCTTTGGCCACGCTGAGCCCGCTTACAGCGAACTCTACGGCCGTTATCTGCCCTGCACCGTGCAGTTCCGGTCACCCGTGATTGCTCTGGAGCTGCCCCTCCCGGTATGCAAAGTGCCGAATGCCTCGGCCAATCATGAGAACTACCAGCTGGCGCTGAAACAATGTCAGGCCATGCTGGATCAGCTGAAGGCCAGCGACAGCGGATACCGGGCCCGAGTACAGAAAGCGATGTTGTCGACCCCGCCCGGGGCCCTGTGTGAAGACGAGGTCGCCGCGCAGTTGTTCATCAGCAAACGAACACTGGCACGGAGGCTGAACGCAGAAGGAACGAGTTTTCGGGCATTGAGGGATCAGGTGCTTGCACAGCAGGCGGCAGGCTACCTGCGTGACAGCCCGTTGGCGGTAGAGGCCATTGCGGAATTGATGAACTACCACGACAGCGCCAATTTCCGGCGCGCGTTCAAGCGATGGTTCGGGGTAACTCCGGACGAATACAGAAAACGCAGGTCTGTCTGAAGCAGCAACCAGGCGAAGCCTTTCAGGCTGCTTATAATAACTGCCTCAGCCTGGCAGCAAGGTAGGGAGCAAGTGCGGTCACCGCAAGAACCATAGGCCAAAGGTTACCGCCCCTGAACGTGTAGGCCTCCAGCAACTCTGCCCAGGATTTCCCCTGCCAGAGCCCGAAGGAGAATTCGAACACCAACGTAAGCACCAGCCAGGCCACCCCCAGACCAAAGAGCCCCGCCAGGTGGCGGACATTCAGCCAGGGCAAGGCAACGTAGGCCATACCAATAATCAGCAGTGAAAGCAGAATACCGCTCAGCACCAGCGCAACCGACCTACCGAATGCAGGTTCCAAAACCGCTTCCCGCAGCACACCATTGGCGATGGCAAGCACCAGAATACCGCCCCAGACCAACAGGCCCTTCAACAAAACCGTCATCATTATCCGCCGTCCTTCAGCACTATAGCCTGCGTCAAGTCGCCTTCGGTAAACCGGAGAACTCCGCCACATCGCCCAGCGCGCGATCCCAGGCTGCCCGGCTCGACGTGAAAAGATGCGCGGTAGGCACCCGGGAGAGCTCCGAGTCCAGACACCCGGCGGGCACTACCAGCAAACCTGGAATATGGGTGTTGGGCACAGCCGAACCACAGGTTCGGCAAAAGCACTTCTGGTGCCGGGTGCCCGGGAGCGTATAGGAGGCCACCGCCTCCTCACCCGCCAGCCAGACCAGCCGGGCCGACTGGGAGAACAGGTTTGCCGCATGGGCAGACCCGGTGTCCTTCTGGCAATACCGGCAATGACACAGGTAAAAGCTGTCGAAGTCTCCGTGCACCTCGAACTTCACGGCGCCACACAGGCAAGAGCCAACATAATCCGTCATCGCATTTCCTCCCATCAGTATTCAAGGTATCAACCGGTGTTCGCGTGCATGCAAAGCTTCGGCAAAGGCACCACCAACTGGCTGCATGGCGCAGGCTTAACCGCTACAATGGACCTCAGTGGAGCGCAGGCGCCGCTGCCATTTTTACAGGAAAGCCCATGGCTATTCAGCTTGATTTTCGCACCCTGAGCCTGACATTAATGCTGTTCAGCCTGGTGTTCGGTCTTGGTATGTTTGCTTATTCCAGAGAACACACCAAGTTCTCCGGAATCCGGACCATGGGCGCAGGCTATTTTCTGATCGGCGGCGGCTGTGTGCTGCTCGGCCTGCGCCATGTAATCTACGATTTCCTGTCCATCGTGATTGCCAATATCGCAATCATTATGGGCGTAGTGCTGATATACCGGGGATTGTTTCGTTTCCTGGGTATCACGCTGCGCCATGAGCGTTGGCTGAGCACCACACTGGTGGTCCTGCTTGCTGCTTTACTGTATTTCTACACCTTTCATATTCCAGATATAAATATTCGTATACAGACCTTCTCAATGGTCTGTGCAGCGATCTGCCTGATCGGTGCCAGCGGACTGCTGAAACACCGTGACATCCGCAACCGCATGGTCGCCAAAATGCTCATCGCCATGTTTTTGCTGATGAGTAGCTTGTTTATTTTCCGCTTTTTCTGGTCGTTCTACGCCATACCGCCTCAAGATTTCATGAGGGCTGGGCTGCTCAGCGCCTTGACGATCATTGCCGGAGAACTACTGGTTATTCTGTCATCCTTCTGCACGATATGGATGGCGTCCGATGAGTTGCAGGATGAACTCTCCGAAATCGCCAGGATTGATCCATTAACGGGGCTCTACAACAGGCGGGCATTCGACGAATGTTGTGACATTGAGTTCAGCCGAGCGCAGCGTTCAGGTGCGCCCTTCGCCATTATCATGTGCGACCTGGACCACTTCAAAAACGTGAATGACGAGTACGGCCATCATGTAGGCGATGAGGTATTGAGGCGCTTTGCCAATACGCTCAAAGAGCACATACGAAAGCATGACGTGGTGGCGCGTTTCGGGGGCGAAGAATTTGTTCTGCTGTTGCCTGGTAAAGACACCGAGCAGGGATTAGAGGTGGCGGAGAAACTCAGAGCCAAAACGGCAGACACCCAGATCACGATTGGTGATGATGTCTGTTTAACGCTCTCGGCCAGTTTCGGAGTGGCTCACTACGATTCCAGTGACCGCGAGTGGAGTGCCGTGCTGCACCGTGCGGACAACGCGCTGTACGCCGCCAAAAAACAGGGGCGTAACCGCGTTGTCGATCTGGTAACAGAAGGCCAGAACGTTCAATCGGGGCAATTGCTCAATACGTAGCCTTAGGTTCTGATCAGTCACCCTCGAAAATCCAGCTAGCTGATATCGTATTTCTCTGACCAAACCCTGAGATCGTCAAGGATCTTGAGCGCGCTGCGGCCAAAGTCGGTCAACTCATAAGTGACCGCGACTGGCCGATCATTGATGACCTTGCGCACCACCATCTCCCGAGCCTCCAGTTCCTTCAGGCGCTGATCAATCATCTTCTTGCTGGCACCACCAAGCATGCGGGCAAGATCGTTGAAGCGCACCGGGCCGTCTTTCAGATGATAGATGATGGAACCGGTCCATTTTCCGCCAATGATGCGCATGCCCCGCTCAATAGCGCAGGGCTCCATACAGGCGTTAAAAACTTTTTTCCGACCATAATTGTCTGTTTCTACGCGACTTTCCATTCATTCTCCAGCAACTGGCAGCAGGTTACCAAAAGTATACTAATTGATCACCATTAACAGGTAACCATAGTATACCAGCAGTACTTTCGTTACCAATTATGGAGGCTCCGATGAGCAATATCCTCATCATCAATGCACACCACTACTACTCCTTCGCAGAAGGCAAACTCAACGGAACTCTGGTTCAGATGGCCGATGAGATACTTACAGCCAACGGCCATCAGACCCGAATCGTGGAAGTCGACAAAGGCTGGAACGTGGAGCAGGAGCTGGAGAACCACCAGTGGGCAGACATCATCCTGCTGCAAACGCCGGTGAACTGGATGGGCGTACCCTGGGTCTTCAAGAAATACATGGATGAGGTCTATACCGCCGGCATGGGCGGCGCGTTGTGCAACGGTGACGGCCGCACCGAAGAGGCTCCCAAGGCAAATTATGGCAATGGCGGCACGCTGCATGGCAAAAAATACCTGCTGTCGCTCACCTTCAATGCCCCCGAAGAAGCTTTCAACAACCCGGAGGAGTATCTCTTCCGCGGTGCCAGCGTAGACGACCTGCTGTTTCCCATGCACATGAACTTCCGCTTCTTCGGCATGGAAGCACTGAACACTTTCGCCTGCTACGACGTGATGAAAAACCCGCAGGTGGAATCGGATTTCCAGCGTTTTCGGACCCACCTCGCTGCCGAGATTCCAACCGCCTAAAGGAGGCAGCCATGCCCAGCACCAATCGAGCGAAGTAGTTGCAATCATTGTTGAGGACAAACCCTGATCACTTCTGTCGAAACCCGATTATTGTCGGGAGGGAGAAAGGTACCATGACCGATACACACCAGGTTCATTGCGACTGCGGCGCCGTGGAAGTCACCATGACCGGCGACCCGAAAGTCCATGCGTTCTGCCACTGTGAAGACTGCCGGGACCTGCTTCAGGTCCCCTATCACTCCGTACTGGCCTGGGAAGCAGACCAGGTTACGGTGAGCAAGGGCGAGTCGGATGTGAAAACCTTTCAGCACGCTTCCAAGCGCATGACCCGTGTATTCTGCGGGAACTGTGGCGAAGTGCTATACAACACCAATGCCATGGGCTGGAAACTGGTGTCACAGATCCTGGTACTCAAGACCAACGGGTACGCGCTTCCCGAGTCCTACAAGCCAAACGGACACTTCTTCTATGACCGCCGGATCGTGGATATCGATGATGCGCTGCCCAAACGGTAGCGCCTCGTTTGGTAGGTTTTCAGGCAGGATTAAATCCACCGTTTTGCCTCAGCAATGACCGTCTTCATTCTCGCCGCCAGGGCCCGATGCCGGGGAACGCAGAGATACAGCGTTTCACTCACCGGGTTGGCGAGGGGATGAACTCTGATCTGGCCGGGCTTCTCAAAGGCCTCTACCGCATGCGCAGGCAGAACGGTAAAACCCAAGCCCATGCTCACTGGCTCCAGAATCAGACCAATCTGGTTTGAGAACCCTTTCTTCGGAAACAGGTTGCTGTGCTGGAACTGAGGGTAATTGGCACCGAGAAGCAAACTCGCGTGATGACTCCCATCCGGGTGGTCAATAAACCCCAGGTTCATCAACGTGTCCCATTCCGGTTCTTCGATGGATGCAGGTGTTACCAGCAACAGCGCTTCGTGCGCGACAGGCGTGCAGCTTACGTCCGCCAACGTCGATCTCGACGTCATGAACCCAAGATCCACACCCGACGCGGCAATTGCCTTTTCCACATCGGGATTCGGCGCAAACCGGTAATCAATGATCAGCTTCGGGTGCTTGCCCTGTAGCGCCAACAGATGTGGGTAAAGTTTCAGCCCGACACTGCCCGGAGACATGATCCGCACACTGCCTTCGAAAGGCGGGTCCTCTGCGATTGTCTGTTCCAGATTCGACAACGCGAAGAGGATACCCTGCGCCTCTGCATAAAGCCTCTCGCCGGCACCAGATAGAGAAAACTGTTTACCCTGCCGCACCAGCAATTCGGCACCCAGTTGCTCCTCAAGCTTACGTATCTGCTGACTAACGCCCGACTGTGTCATATGCAGGCGTTCCGCCGTACGGGTGAAATGACCAACTTCCACCAGAGTGCAAAAGGTGCGCAACCACGTCGTATTTATCATTACATTGCGTAATCTTTTAAAGAATAAATGATAATTTTATCTGATTTATTGTCGTGTGTAACCTGCCCTCAGCCTTAACAGAGGAGGACAGGAAATGAACAACGTTTACCCAAGAAATTTCTCACACATCGGCATCTCCGTGCCGGACCTTGAGCAAGCCGTAAAGTTCTACACAGAGGTGATGGGCTGGTACCTGATCATGGAACCAACCGAGATCGAAGAGGACGACAGCGCCATCGGAGAAATGTGCACCGATGTCTTCGGCGCGGGCTGGGGCAGCTTCCGTATCGCTCACCTGTCGACAGGCGACCGGATCGGCGTGGAGCTTTTTCAGTTCAAGAACCAGACCAACCCGGAAGACAATTTCGAATATTGGAAAACCGGGGTGTTTCACTTCTGCGTTCAAGACCCGAACGTGGAGGAACTGGCAGAGCGGATTGTGGCTGCGGGTGGTAAAAAGCGCATGGAACAACCTCGCTACTATTACCCGGGCGAGAAGCCCTACCGCATGATTTACATGGAAGACCCGTTTGGGAATATCGTAGAGATCTACAGCCACAGCTACGAGCTGATATACAGTGAGGGCGCCTACTGATAGAGGCTGAAACCATTCGAGGCGGCATACGGCGGGGCACAAAGGACGTCTCGTGGTTGCCGCCCTGTACCTGCTTGGGGACGGCGCAGTGGGTCGCCAGCGACAGTGGCACCGCGTTTCCGCTAAGGGATATCAATTGTACGAGTGTAGATCTTCCTGGTTCCAAAAACGGATTTCCGATTCACGATCAGAAACGGGACCGTTGGGATCGCAGACAGGAGTATGAAAGTGCAAAAATCGTTGATGTATGAGTTTGAACTGACCGGAATCTGAACCACCTCTCCAATGACCACCAAAAACACCAAAATCATGGCCAGATAATAGACGGGGCCGAACCGTAGATGAAGGATGTCGTCCGACTCACCTGCCTCACTCAAATTGGCGCTGCAAAAAGGACAGAGAAAACCATTCCGAAAACCCTGATCACCGCCATCAACAGCCTCTCTTGTAGGGAAGGAACGTCCACAGGAGACACAGAGATATTGCTCTTTCACAGCTCACCATCCTCATTGTTGGCCTCAACTCACCAGATCTTGCAAGATGGCTATGTCTTTGGACCGGCCTTCGTGATGGTGCCCTGGGCAACCGCAACGATACGCTCTCCGTCATCGCCAACCGCAACCACATTGCACTGACAAACCGCCTGGTTCCTTCCTGACGAGAGAACGGTGGCTTTGGCCACCAGTTTTCTGCCGATAGCAGGACGCAAATAATTGATCTTGAATTCGGAGGTAACCGAATCGCCCAGCACCGAGCCGCCTGCATAGGTCAGTGCGTTGTCTGCCAGATAACTGAGAACACCGCCGTGGACGAAACCATGCTGCTGCTTCAGCACCTCGCGCACCTCAAGCGTAAGAACCGCAGTTCCCGGTTCAAACACTTCAAGCTCAGTGCCAAGCAACACGCTGAATGGCTGACTCTCTAATATGCCTTTACCAAATTCGAACAACTCGCTCACGGATTGCACCTTTTGTCGATATAACACCAGTAAACATGCGCGGCTATGAAACGAAGGATAAGCCAAAATGCCGTAACCATAGGTGTCGTCGTTCTAGCCCTGCCTATGACTCTATACTACTGAATCAAATCAATAATTTTGTTTCTTACAAGCTCAACCGAATCCCTGTTATAGCCGGCAACCGCAACCATGAGCTTGCTTTGATTAGGCGAAATTTCAATACATTTAACCACAACACGGTTCGACTTTACGTTCCCGTATATTCCATATTCATTCTCAACCTGATTCCCCAGCCCCAGGACTTGCAGGGCATACGAGCTTTGTATCTCGCAAGCCTCTTTGGATTTGTTCAGATCTTTAAACCATGACCAAAGCTCAGGTGGTTTTCCTTCAGCGAGAGCTGATCCCGATAGTAGAAATAAAAGAATTAGAACTGCCTTATTGATCATGCGAGTTTCCCTACCATTTAAATTATCCGGCGTAACTGGCTGGCTTTGGAGCATCAGCGGAAAAATCCCTCCCCACTGGCCCTTATTCATGAAGCCATGGCGCATAACTCAGGCCAATCAACACACCCTCGGGGCTCATAAACCGTGCCACTGTTTGCCCCCAGGGTTCAGTGCGGGTTTCATGAACGAACTCCTGCCCCCTTTCCTTCATCTCTCGCACTGCCGCCTCTACCGCAGCTGCATCCGCCAACTCAAATTCGATGGTCGCCGTCGGCTCAGGAATATGGTCGGGCCATTCCTCCTGGCCAAAACAAGAGGTAGCTGCCATCGAAAGCGGCCACACTCCGAAATGATTCGCTCCGGGGAATTTATCCATGAAGCGATAGTCGTCCATCTTCTCCAGCGGCAGGCCCAGCGTATCCTCATACAGAGACGCACTTGCCGCAGGGTCTTTGGTTATGGACGCAAAACCTGAGATACATTTGATTTCCATACAATCCCTCCGTGGTTTATGAAGCACTTTGAGCCAGGGGCTTCCCTAGCTATAGAAGGTGTTTACTGTTCGTGGGAATATTCGGGGTTAGCGATGCGTGTCCACTACATCAGAGGAAGTCCATTGTCCAGTGCATTGCCTTGTTAATACCTTCTTAGATGTCACCCCTAAGTTTGGGATCAAACTGTTTCAGGTATTCCAATGAAACTTTCATAACATCCTCTAAAGTTGGCGGGTTATTCACTATTGGATCAATAATGGTCGCGCTTGAATCTCTATAGTTTATTACTGCATCGACAAATACGTAACTAGGTATGAAGCGGCAAATGTTATTCCCAGCGGTTACTGGAACTCCTGCCAACTTAACTTGATTGGCCTTTGGCTGAACATTATATACTGCTCCACCACTCATGCCGTTGACATTCTCATGCTGAGTATCTCCCTCGGTATTTTCGAATGTAATGTAACTATCACTCTCGTTGGTTAGATATACTCCTGGGATAGTATGTCGCTGGATATTCGTGGCATGAGTGATATCTTCACTTCTAGGAGTAAAATCAAAAGAGTTTCTTTCAAATGGGTAGCCTGTTACGAGAAGGAATTGCCCGTCAAAAAGTTCATTTTTTGTAAGGACGCTGCTTTTATCAATTATTTCTATGTAATGGTCAGGCATATGAAACTGTTGGGGATAAAATAACTCAACCAAACATATATCAGAACTATCAATACTCTTGGTCTCTTCGGAAATTAACTCGCCAATATTCCATACTCGTTTTGGGAAGAGGAAATCATACAGCGACGACCATCCCGCCCTATTTTTTACAGGGACCCAAAATGGGGATTCATTTTGAAGCTCTCCGTTGATATTGTTGTCGATCACATGCCTCGCGGTAAGCACGAAGTATTTGTCGTTGGTCTTCAGTAGAACCCCGCTACCAGCCCCATACATTTGATCAACGTGAAAGTAGCCTCTTGACTCAATACTTTCATACAGATGGTTAAAAAAGAACCTTCGAGTCGATTTGGCGACATTCGAAGTCGCAGCCTTTTCAATATATTTCTTTAATTTTTTCTGGGTAACTTTGGCCATGATTCGGTGTTTTAACGAATGTTTAGCGGCGCCCCGACAGGGGCGTCCGGTGTAGGGCCGCCAGGCCCGGAACGTAATACAACCATCTGTTAAATGATTGAAATACTTAGCCTATACTCAAGATAAATTCGACTTGCGCTCATACTTTAAAAGACCGCTTTTGCGCGCCAGCCATCTTGGTAAAACTACAACATGGCGTCCATTACCCAAATCATAAATTTTTGAGATTTGTGAAATCGGGAGGAGATAGGACTCACCGCTGAGGCTTGCTTGGTAAAGGCTGCCATAGTCGAAATGACCACCGCTCACTTTGTAGGAACGAGGCAAAGCTCTTCTGATCATCACGTCGATCTGACAGGTTTCAGTCATAAACACTTAACGCTTGCAGCATGCGCGCCCACGCCACGGAGTGGAGCCGAAGGTGCAATGTATGGGCGTCGCCGTGCCTGCACTTGTTAGCGATTCGAATCGTTTGTCGGGGGTGGCGGATTTGATGGCGGCTTTGGGCGCACATTTGTCGGCGGCGGATTAGTATTAGCTTGCTCTCGGCCTCTACCACTGCCACTTGACGGCGGGGGCGGGTTTGAACCTTTGCGTCTATTCGTCATTGGCTTTCTCCTCAAATATCAGGAACTCTACCCATTTTACATCTTCAGCTCTAATGAGCACTCCATCCAGTTCCGGAAGATCTTTTTGCTCTCCATCTTCTAGAATCCATGCTGGGAGCATTATGTAAAACTGACCTTTGTCAGGCTCTAGGGGCCACTCTTTCGGCCAGCCATACAATCTTCGTCCGTCCCTCAAATGTAAGATTACAAAAGTTACCTTCTCCGAAAAAACATAGAACCACTCAGAAGGGTGAGAGGTTCTGGTGGTCAGCTTAAACTTGCGAAGATAACGGTGGAGCACGTCTGCATTCACCAAATATGCAAATAGAGCCCCAAGACAAAGTGCAATAACTAGTGAAATCAACGTCTCAGCGGACTTACCCCACTGTCCAATGCTGAAGAGCTTATTTCCAATCGTAATGAGTAACCATTCGGCACCAATTACGATTGAACGGACAATGAACGTATAAATTAGAGCTTGGATGATTCGCTCAAACTGGCTTGGCTTGGGATGAGACGTCAAGCCGTAAAACACCCACGCACAAACAAAACCCGGGAGGAGAAACACGACTAGGTCAATTATATTTCCAGAGATACCCTCTGCCATAGGTCCTCGCTAGCGCTGAACGAAGCGGCGCGTCTCACGCGTCCGCCTTCCGTGACTTGTTAGCTTTTATCCACGATATGGAACCCGAGACCGGCTTACAACCACATCACCGTAGCCTTGGTTACCAAGGTATTCTTCAATACTACGTGCTGTAATTTCTTGATTCGTTGTGGGACCAACTACTATTTCTTTGATTGGTAATGATTTAGTGTCCGCATGGTCGTAGAAGCTCTCATTGTATAGGTCTTTTGAAGTAACATACGGAATTATTCGATCTTTTCCTACTCTATGTTTTAGCCCTTTAAAGTGATGTAGATGGCCGCCAGAAACTATCAGCCGCACTTCCTTTTCAGAACTATAAGCAGGATGCTTAAAATTAAGAAACTCAACTGCCAAAACTTTGGATAAATGCTCTGACCAATCTTCTATGTCAATCGGGTTGCCATAATCAATATCGACCAAAAATTCTTGTTTGAACTTCTTTATGGTCCTTAATATTATTTTTGTTTTCTTTTTTTTGTCATAAATCACTTTAGTTGGCGACATGATCGGCATAACGAAAAAATGGCTGAGGGATTTCCTTTCATTGTCAAAAACAATTGATAACCCTTGACCGTTCTGACCATATGCTCGCCACTGTTCAAGGCTATCTGATTCAGAGGAGAAAGAGCAGACATAGTGCGCCGCTTCTCTGTATTCCTCAAGAAAGCGGCATGTTTCACTCAATACCTCGCTAAAGGCTTGGTAACGCGGCTTTTTAGAGAGGTCTTTTAAGATCATTTTAGTTAAGTTTCTTCCATTCTCGAACTCTTCTGTATCGTTGAGAAACCGATGATCTGAAAGCCAAAACCCGCCAGAGGCAACGATCCCGAAGAGGCCATTCAGGTCGGTGTAGTGACACAACTCCCTACCGGAATAATAGAAGAGGTCTTGGTCAAAATAATAAGGTGAGCGAGAAGGTGAAAATCCAGCCCTCAGAAATCCAAATTGGCACTGTTCTGGAGACAACGGGTCCATAATCCTCTACTCATCAGTATTGTATTGCTAACGCCAAGCTCTGCGGAAAATTTGTCCGACAGCAGCGCTTTGTTAGCTGGTGCCCTAAAATTGAATATCTTTACCAGTTTTCAAAATAAGCTCTTCGGCAATATATAGCAACAAAGGGGTTTCATTGAAAAGAATTTTCTCTTGCCCAGAAAATGGAATGAATCTAGAAATTTCGCCTTCCTTATTATGTACCAATGCATTTCTTATATGATATATGCGCTTAGAAATAGAGGGAAATAGCTGAGTGGCGTTAACATCCAATTTTAGATTCTCACCAAAAATATCTCTATCAGTGGAATAGTAACCCGAATGTTTTTTCTCGTACTCATCTATCCACTGAACAACCTCAGACCTATCAAGGTATCGCTCTAAAACAGTGAGCAACATCTTCCTTTCATCCATTCGCTGGTCGAACGTCCGTACAGTCTTTACTAGCTCCCTCAACTTCTTTACCTTAGAATGAGAAAAGTCAGGAGTAACCAGTTTCTCTTTAACTTTCTGGTGCAAAACATCCTCTGATGCAGATGTAAAGAAGTACTCCAGGATTTTATACAGTGCTAAGTAGGAAAGGATTAGACTTTCACTTCCTAGAGCTAGCTGATAATACGCTACCAATTCGGAGTGATATGTTCTTAATGGAAATTGAACTGTCTCACGCCTTCTGGTGTCCAGCCAATATGAAGACCTATCCCATGAACTAGAAAGCGTTACACCTACGCCATTACCGTAGGCAATGTGATAAATTCCAGCTTCAGCTATTGATCTAAGCTGTTTTAGGTTTTTATGAAATGGGTGAGATTCAGGTGCGGAAACCTTGATAGTGAAAAGTCTCGCTAATAGCTGACTAAAGTCAATCTCTTCCAATCTTTTAAATCTATGATTTCGGAGCATTATGCTCCTTATCAATTCTCTATTTACCTCATCAGAGTCAAACACAGACAGTAGATAAATCGGGGATATTGCACTTAACTCAATGACAAAGCCATTATTATGCTGAATAGTAATGTCATCGTCATTACGAAAGAGTCGAAAAGCGCCTGGGCCGCGCCCTTGAATCTCTATTACATGCTCGTAGTGTCCAGGAATGAAAAACGCGGTTTCCTCGGGGCGCTTAACTTGTTCACGAAAGGATAGGTAAGCATCCAGATCTGACTCTTTGAGCTTGAATTCAATGCCTCTAAAATTTACAGGAAACTTGCCTTTTGATTTCCTTCCTACTTCTGCATTCAGACCGCGAAGTACTTCGCGAGCTTCGGAAATGTTTGCCATAATTATCCTTGTGATGGACTGCTAACGCCGAAGCACAGCGGCGACCTTGGAGTGGCGACGGAGGAGCCACGTAAAGGGCGTCCGGCGGCCACCGGCCGCGAACTGCTGCGCCTGGTTATGAGTTGTTACCTGAGTATGTCAGAAGTAATTAAATAGAGGTCATCTTCATCGGCAGCGTCTTGCTGAATGAGGGAGTTCGCAATAGCAACGATCTCGTGCTCATTGTTCCAGAAACTCTCTTCAGCAGCTTCTTCCGGATAACCAGTACCGAAATGCCCATCAATTGCCTGTTCCGTGATACCACAAAAAAACTTCTGGCCATCCTCATCCACGAGCCTGAACTTCAGAATTCCTCTCGAATGATCCCACCAGATTTTTGCTATTGACCAGTCTGACATTACTCCCTCCTTACATACTCATAACGCTGAGCGCAGCGGTGGCCTTTACATAGCGAAGCGGCGTAAAGGCCATCCGACTGACGCGCCAGGTTATGCAAGTTTAGTCCCGTAACTCTGCAATAACTTTCCACTGCTTTCTTCCTGGAAGCAAACACTCCCAAAACCTCCAGCCGTTGACCGGATTCCCTGTTATTGCAACGGCAGCAGACGAGGGAGAAGTGAAACGCTTGCCCTGAACTACAAGAGCACCTTCGGCTACAACCCCGGAATACAGCTGGCCCTTATAGGTTGCGCGAAATTCGGTCCCATGGGGAAAGGCAACACCCTTACATACCCATGGCTTTCCGCCTGTGGTCTCTTTACCTGCTGTAGGTTTAGATGCTGGATCGTCAAGCCCAAGGAGCGACCGAATCACGTCATTTTCGGTCATCGATTCGGACGTACGGCGAACTGTGAGCTCTTTGAAGACTTCAAAATCAACTTCGATAGCTGCCATGACTAGGCACTCCTGTTTAGTGATTGCAGGAGTAATAGTAGCGCTTATAGTATTTATAGCAAGAACTTTTTGAGTCTATAGCGGAACCTTTTTATGCATAACACTGAAGCATTTAAAGGTCGTGCACAGCATGACCTTTAAATGTGCGTTGGACTAAGCCGCTGCCACCGAGGCCTGCGGGCAACGTATAAGGGTAAAGTAAAGATTGGACAGGCGATGGAGCGGCAACCCGAGCGGGTAAGTGCGCTTGCCGGAAGTGTGTATCGTCCTGATGGTCGCCATAACATGCCTCTTCCCTGGATAGTTTTGGTCAGACTACCCCGCTGATTCTGTAATTTCCAGTCACAACCCGAGTTGGGGCCCAGCTCCTCCGGAACTGTAAAACTCACCACAAGCCGCCAGTAACAGCGGCTAACCCGTCACGAGTCCCTTGACGTTAAACCGGGGAATCTGCCGAACCATATGAACCACGCCGTCCTCGCACCGAGGGCACGGCCAACTGCGTTGAGACTCTGAGCCATTCGCCACGTCAACATCGGCCTCGGGTGGCTTTTGAAGGGCCTGATGAATGACAGTCAGCTTTCGCCCGCGGGTTCGGTTACTCAGATAGCCAAAGTGGCGGATACGCATGAATCCCTTGGGTAGGATATGCATCAGGAAGCGCCGGATAAATTCCGCCCCTTCCATCTGCAGGCTCTTCTGGCGCCCGTCTTCCCGGTAATCCTTATACCTGAGTAGGATCCGGTCGCCATCCTGTGACACCAAACGAGCGTTGCTGATGGCAATGCGGTGGCTGTAGCGAGCCAGGTAATCCACCACTGTCTCCGCCTGATTCAGGCAATGGCGAGCGTAAACCACCCACTCCTTCTGCATGACTTCGTTGAGTATGCCGTCGATCGCATCCGGATCCTGGAGCCTGTGAAGTTCGCCGGTCCTGACCGAGTGCCGCAAGGACGACACCATTCGGCCACGAAAGCGGCGGGACAGCGCCCTGACCGGGAACAGATACTGATGCTTGGCACGATGCCACTCTCCCGCCTCTGTCAGTGCACCGCCCGGAATCAGGCAATGCACGTGAACGTGGCGACTCAGGTTCTGCCCCCAGGTATGGAGGACGGCGGTCATGCCCAACTCCCCCTGCAAGTGTTTGGTTTGGTACCCAAACTGGCTGAGCGTGCCCCACACCGACTCAAACAGGCGACGGTAAACCACGTCCGGGTGCACCTGAACCCACCCATTCAGGGCATGGGGCACAGTAAACACCAGATGGAAGTACGGTACCGGTAGCAGTGATCGGCGCTGTCGTTCACACCACCGCTGACTGGCCCGTCCCTGACATTGCGGGCAATGCCGGTCACGGCAACCGTAGTAATGCACCGTTCGCGCTTTACAGTGATCGCAACGCATCTCCATGCCGCCCATTCGGGCGGTTCGGCAGTCCATCAGTCGGCGGCACACCTTGCGACGATGGCTGTCCAGGGAGTCTGTCGAGAGAAACTGGTTCAGTGCTGACTGGACCGTGACAGAGCCGGCCATCACGCCCTTCCCAGCCCCGCAAGCAAGTCGGCGGGCGGACGGTTCTGGGAGGATACGCCGGGCAACCAGTGCAGGTAACGCTCGGTGGTGCGCAGCTCACTGTGGCCCAAATACTTCTGTAACTCGTTGAGCGGTAAACCCTGTTCCAACTGATGGGTCGCATAAGCGTGGCGTAGACCATGGATACCGCCATATTTCTTCACGCCGCTGCGGTGCTTGGCGTGACGGTAAACCCTCTGAGCCGTGGTAACGGTCACAGGCTGACCGACGAGCCTTTCACTTGGAAACAACCAGAGCGTGGGGCGCCCAAGGCACCAATACGCCCGTAACACGTCGAGTAGCATGCCCGTCAGGGGCACCATACGATCCTTGCCTCCTTTTCCGTTCTGGACATGGAGCAGGCGACGCTCTCCATCAATGTTCTTTACCTGCAACGTCACCGCTTCACTCACGCGCAAGCCACAGCCATAGGTCACGGATAATAGTGCGCGATGCTTGGGGTTCTGAATCGCCTCCAATATCAGTGCAACCTCCTGGCGAGTCAGTAACTCGGGGATACGCTGTGGTCGCTTGGGCAATACCAGGTTCACATCAAAGTCTGCCCAATGCAGCACCTGCAGATACAGGAATCGAATACCGTGCAAGTACAGCCGACAGCTGGCCGGCGCTAGGGAACGCTCCTGGACGAGGTGATTGAAGTAGGTCTGCAAATCCCCAACGGCCAACTGGTCCGGGGATCGGCGGTAATACCGCGCCAAATCGGTGACGACGTAGAGGTAACTCTGCTGGGTCTTCGGGGAAAAGCCATGCTGACGCATGGCCTGGATCATAGCCTGACGTAACGGTGTCATGGCGGCATCTCCTCTTTTGACTGGCCCACTTGGGCCATTCAAAAGTATCCGCCAACCACCCTCACTCTGAGGAAATTCTCAGTCTCACCGCTACCGCGAAGCGGTTTAGTTCAACAGCTACTTATACGAACTCGTTCGTATAACACGCATTCGTATAACTCCAAAACTCGCGCCCCTCACAAACCCCAGCTTCACCAATAAAATCAGAAGATTACCTGAAGCCACCACGGCTACCGCCGGAGTTATACGCCCGTGTTCGAGCCACCCCTGCTCCAGGTTGGGGGCGTATAACTCCGCCCGCCCTGTTTTCCTTTTCAAACTTATCAGAAGGTTAGCAACAATTTCCGGAGCCTGCCCGGGGTTTTGCGAACGCGTTCGTATATCTCCGGTTTTTAGGCCGGTTTTTGCTGCAACGCGCGGCCCAGGGAATGGAAGTAGGTTCGGAAGGCGGCGTTTATCCGGTCGCGCTGTTCGCCCTCTGGGTAAAGCCCCAGGCGGGCTTCTTCGCTCTCTTTGGTGCCCTTCACCAGAAAGGCGTTCTTCACTGCAGCATCCTGGATGAAGGCTTCGAAGGCTCGGGCACAGAGTTCTTCTGGCTGGCTGTAGTAGTACACGCCGGCGGCTTTGTCGGCTTTTGCGGAGTTCCGGAACAGGGGGCTGGGGTTTTGGCCGGTGTCGTCCAGCAGGATGGCCTGGTAGCAGGCTTGCAGGCGCTGGTTCAGCGGGTGCTGGATGGCGTCCTGGCGGGTGAGCCATTGTCGGGAGGCGAACTGGCCCCGGGGTATGTTGGGGAACAGTTTGTCGCCGATGTAGTGGTCGAAGGCATGAAACCATTCGTGGGCGATGCTGCCGGGGCCGGCGTTTTTGGCCAGGGCGAAGCTGCGGGTGGCGGGGGTGTAATGGGCAGACACCCCCGGGCGGCCGCCAATGCCGTATTGCAGGGCCAGGGTGCCGCGCAGGGAGATCAGGCTTTCGGTGCCGCCGAGGATGGTCATCAGGTCGCATAGGGCGTCGTAGAACAGGGCGGCACTGCGCTGTTTTTCAGGCTCAGTCACCCAGCGGCCAATCTCGACGGATCGAAACTGGAACCGCCGGCGCACGTCTAGAAAGCTGACCGGTGCCCCGGCGCGGTGGTCGGGGCCGGTTCTGTAGAAGGGTCTGGGCATGGCGGCATTGTACGAAGGCACGGGCGGCTTGTCTCAGTTCAGGTGCTGCCGTTGGCGGCCAGCACCCGGTTGGCGCACTCGCCGCCGGATTCCAGGTCCGTCAGGTTGCTGAGTGTTGTGTGTGCAATGCTTTCCAGGGCGTTACGGGTGAAAAACGCCTGGTGGCCGGTGATGACCACATTCGGGAATGTGAGCAAACGGGCGAACACGTCGTCTTTCAGCACGATATTGGAGAGATCTTCGAAGAACAGGTCGCTTTCTTCCTCATACACATCCAGCCCCAGGTAGCCCACCTGGCCGGATTTCAGGCCTTCGATGATGGCGGCGGTGTCCACCATGGCGCCCCGGCTGGTGTTGATCAGCATCACGCCTTTTTTCATTTTGGCCACGGCCGCGGCATCAATCAGGTGATGGGTGTCCGGGGTGAGCGGGCAATGCAGGGTCACAATGTCTGCTTTCCGGAACAGTTCGTCCAGGCTCACATATTCCGCGCCCAGCGTTTGCGCCTCCGGGTTGGCGTGCAGGTCGTAGCACAGCACGCGGCAGCCGAACCCGCGCATGATGCGCACCACTTCCACGCCAATCTGGCCGGTGCCCACCACACCCACGGTACGGCCCCGCAGATCGAACCCCAGCAGGCCGTCGAGGGCAAAGTTGCCATCACGAATGCGGTGGTAGGCCCGGTGGATCTGCCGGTTCAGGGTCAGGATCAGGGCGGCGGTGTGTTCGGCCACCGCATAGGGGGAATACGCCGGCACCCGTACCACGGCGATGCCCAGGCGTTCGGCGGCTTTCAGGTCGACGTTATTGAACCCGGCGCAACGCAGGGCCACGGCCCGGGTGCCGCCGGCGGCCAGCTGTTCCAGTACCTTGGCGTCCACCTGGTCGTTCACGAACACGCATACGGCGTCGAAGCCTTTGGCCAGTGCCGCAGTGGCCGCGTTCAGGCGTGGTTCCAGAAACACCAGTTCATGCTGGTGGCTGGCCTGGTTCGCCTGTGCCAGGAACTGTTCGTCGTAGGGTTTGGTGCTGAAAACCGCCACTTTCATGGGATTGGCCTCATCCGGTCTGGGTGGGTACGGGGTTCTTCAAACATAAATCAAATGCCCGGCGGCGAGCCACCGCAATTTTGTTCAATACCGGTTACAAGACTCCGGGCACACTGGGCGCCTCCTTTAGTTCACAGAGTGCTGATGCTATGAGTCTGTCTATTATCCTGCCGATGTCGGCCTTTGCCCTGGTGGCTTCGGTATCGCCGGGGCCGGTCAATCTGGTGTGCCTGAGCAGTGGCACACGCTATCCGGTATCTCAGGGCCTGGTGTTTGTCACCGGGGCCACTCTGGGGTTTATCGCGCTGTTTATGGCGGTGGGCCTGGGCCTGAATTCGCTGTTGGAACATGCGCCCGGGTTCGAGCGCTGGTTGAGCTGGGCTGGCGTCGCCTTCCTGCTGTACTTGAGCTACCAGCTGGCCACCGCTGATGGCCATCTCAGTGAGGATGAGGCACGCCCGGCCCCCGGCTTTGTCACCGGCGCCCTGATGCAATGGTTGAACCCCAAGGCCTGGCTTGCGTCTGTGGCGGGTATCAGTGCGTTTACCGAGGGCGGCGACAGCACCCTGCTGTGGCTGTTTGCGGGGCTGTATCTGCCCATTTGCTGGCTGTCGCTGGCCAGTTGGGTGTATGTCGGGGTCGGGCTTCGCCGGCTGGTACAGCAGCCACGAATTCTGCGCGGGTTCAATCGGGTTCTGGCGCTGTTACTTGCCGGAAGTTGCGTGTTCCTGCTGCTGGATTGATGGCTGCCGATACTGGTTCGGGGTGGCCGCCACCACGCGTTTGAAGGTTCTCTGGAAATGCGCCTGGTCGGCAAAGCCGGCATTGAGGGCCGCGTCGGCAATACTCACGCCACGTTTCAGTTCGCTCTGGCCGTGCTGTATGCGGCGGTTGATCAGGTAGGCGTGGGGCGTTAACCCGTAGCTTTGCCGAAACGCCCGCACCAGATGCCCCGGGCTGTAGCCACTGAGCTGGCACAGGTCGTCCAGCGATACCTCGTCGGTACAGTGGCTGTCCAGGTACTCAGCCACCGCGGCCAGGGTGCCCGAGGGACGCGGAATGCCCCGGGCCGGCGCTTCCGCCAGGCTCTGCATCAGGTCCAGCAGATATTCGGCAACCCGGCTCTGCTTTTCCAGCAGGTCCCGGCCCGGGTCCAGCAGGCAATCGGCCATGGTGCAGTAGTCCTGGTACTGGCGGGGGTCGGTGATCACTGCCGTGTCCAGGTCCTGCCAGTCTTCGCTGGGCAACAGGCCCGCTTCAAATCTGAGCCGGGTCAGCCAGGCGGTATCCACATACAGCATCAGATACGCCCAGGGCTGGTTATCAATGGGGTTGCAGGCGTGGGGCCATTCCGGGTTCATCAACACCAGCGTGCCGGCGCTCACGTGGTGCTGGTCGGTGCGGTACAGGAACGTGCTTTCACCGCCGGTGATGGCGCCGATCGACCAGTGCCGGTGGGTGTGCAGGGCATAACAGACCTCGCGCCCATCCGCGACTTTGCGCAGTTCCACATGGGGCATGCGGGCGTCGCGCCAGAAGATGGGTGTGCGAGGATCGGTCATGGTGGTTGCCTCAAAGCGAATCGGCCAGGCCAGTGCGTATGGCACTAGCCTAGCAGAAGCTCATCCAATCAACCGCAACCGGTAACCCTTTATTGGCTTTCTGCCCTGGCAAGCAACTCATAAAAACTCACGTTGCGTTCCAGTGCCTGCCTGGCAAGGTCGCATCGCTCTCTTACCGCCACCTTGCCGGCTCCGGCTTCACAGAGCTTTTCCTTCAGCGCACTCACGCCAGGAACCTGATACCGTTTGGACAAGTAGTATTCGTCGGCCACGTAGGCATCTGGCAGGTCGAGATCCGCGAGCCTGGACACTGCGTCGTGCATGAGCCGTTTTTTGTCGGTATCCGAGAGGCCAGATTGCTGGTCCAGAAACCGGGTGGCCTCACTGAGCACACTGAAACTGGCATCTGGTCTTGCGATGAAGGCTTCCGCCATTTCCCGGGCTTTTTGTTGCTCACCCCGGGCCAGCAGAGCACGAAACTTCAACAGTTGCAGATGGAGATTCTCGGGCTCGCTTGCCAGGGCACGGTCAACCAGTTGCGCGTAGTCTTTACTGGCGGGCGGGTAGGTGTGGATCGTTTTCAGGGACGTCACAGGCGCCAGGGCGTCGACATCGATCTGAAGGTCCGTAAACGAGCGTGCCAGTATTGCGCCATCCAGATCGTAGATCACCATCCGGACAATAGTCCGACGCTCTTCCGATGACAGATACTCGCGACCGCCCATATCGCTGGCAACAGAAGACAGCCATTTCTGGAGCTGGTTGTCGCTGACTTCCGCCTCCTGCTTTCTGGCTTTCAAGGCAGCTACGGTCATCATCTCTTCGTAGGCACTGCCGGCTACGGGTATTCCCTCTTTGTCATTCTTGAGCTTGGTTAAAAGCGCAATCATGGCCATTGGGCTGTATCGGGATTTTTCCAGAATCTTCACGGCCAACAAATCCGCTTCGGTTTCCTGCTGCCGGTTCCATTGGGTGAATCCTGCCGCCGCCACCAGGGCATCGGTTGATCCGCCCATGCGCAGGGTGGTCTCACGGGCTTTGTCGTCATTACCGAACAGGGAAATGGCCTGGGCCAGATCGGTTATGCCTTTTGTTGTGCTTTGCAGTTCGTTCTTCTGGTGATGATTCAGCCATAGATGAGAGAGTTCATGGGCCAGCAGTGCGGCCACCTCATCTCGGGTATCCAGATATTCCAGGGTTCCTGCCTGAATCACGACGGTACCCTCAGGGTAGGTAAACCCGCCGAAACTGTAGCTCGGGCCCACCCGAACCTGACAATGACAGGGTCCGCCGTACCAGCTTTCTGCCAGTTCCTCAGCAATGGCCTGCAATGCCGGGGTGACATCACGGGCATTCAATGGCGCCACGCTGTCACTGCGCAAACGAACCGCATCCTCGGAAGGATCCTGCCCAGCCGCCTGATACTGATCGGCCTGGACAACAAGCTCATTGATTTCCTGCTGCCGCATCTCTTTGTTGGTGCTCCAGTCTTTCGACTGGTAAGGCGATGAGCTGCAGCCGATGAAGCCGAAACACACGGCGACTAAAACAAGCGCTATTTTGTGCTGGCAGTTCATGGGCAGTCCTCCCCTACGCCACGGGCACTGGCCACCTGATGGTCATCCGCAAACACCACCTGTGATTTATCGCAGTAGATAACCGGCTGTTTGGAATCGCTGGTAATCACCTCCGGAACAAACACCCGATAGGTGCCCCCCGGCCCTTCAAACAGGTACTGGCCCCGCTCCTTACCACTGATCGTGACGGGTAATTGCAAACCGAGCTCACGTGCCGGTACAAGCGAGCCATCCGGTTTACTGACGAAGGCATTCTCCGGGTCATGAAAACCCTCAATGGACTGAGCCTCTGCCAAGGCCGAACTGCACAGCAGTGCAAGCAGCCAAAGCCATCGCTTTCCGTTCATTTTCCATCTCCTTTCTTTCTTTTCTGACTGCGATCAACAGTAACGGTGTCAAACCGATCAGCTCTGCCAGGAAGCCAGGGGTGCGGTGAAACAACAGTAAAACGCTGTAGAGCACACAAAGGCTGAGGACGATGATGATCAACTCAGCCAGCTCCACCGCCAACTCTGGCCATTCCGCTCGACGCTCGTCGCGCCAGCGCCATGCCAGAACCCAGCGCGCGAGCATGAGGATGAGAAAAAGGATCAGCGGCCAGGACAGCAACAGATCGACCGGAATGGTCCACCCTGGCAGGCCAATCCCGGCGAGATTCCATTCCACCCCGATCGGTTTCAGATAGTCCGCGCCGTAATGCAGTAGGTTGCGAAGTGCTTCGGCATGCAGATAAACGCCAGGCAGCTGCCCCGCAATTGGTGGGTTAAACAGATCTCTGGCCGAGGGTAAAGACACACCCACAATCGCAATCCGGTTATGCAGGGGCATCTCGGTGAAGAAATCATCGCAGTTTGGCGCCAGGCAAAAGACATCCCGAAGGGTGGCAGTCGGCACCGGCGGGCATGGCTTGGCACCGTTGTTACTGACGGATTCTGCGCGAAGGATATTCCTGGCCCAGTGCCAGAGTGAGCTAAATCCGCCATTGTTTTCGGGCGTTGCACGGCAATCCAGCGTTGAGGTGATACGCTGCGCCGGCATTCCCCAACTGAGATGCATACCGGGAGGCTGGGGTACCATCCAGGCCTCCGCTGCCTCCGATAAATCGCCGCAAAGCCCGGATCGGGGTTGCCGGCAATAGATCTGATATCCGGCAACAGCCAGCGTCGGAACCTCACCGTATTCAGGCAGTGCTCGCCTTATCGGATAGAGTGAGCCATAGCCGGACCAGCCAACCAACCCGATATCAGAAGCCGCTGCAATGAGTGGCTGAATTGAGGGTTCAAGGTGGCCCGGATGTTCACCAGCACTCATGACCAGGGCCAAACCCGTGTGCTCCCGAAAGTACTGCAATCGGGCCACAAGTAGCGGAAAGCTGTCATCCAGCTGGCGCGCACGATAGAAGGTGATGTCGAGAATAATCGTGCCATACCCCAGGCGGCGAAGGGCGTCGATCAGAACCAGGTGGTCGCTGTAGGCCAGAGGCCAGTCATTGGCGCTCAGGTAACCATTTTCTTCGTGGGAGAGCCGGCGGATGGAGGCGTCATCAATCAGAATGACATCGACCAGGTCGGCACCGCTGGTCGTCACCGCCTGATCATAGAACGGTGAAAACAGCCGATCAAATCCGTCACTGATCGCTTGGGTGCTTCTTGAGCTGATGCCAAAAGGATCGGCAAAAACAAGAAAATAGCCCACCACCAGGAGCGCCCAGTGGCGGCGAATCATTCCGGCTAGCGATGTGCCTGCATGTAACGTCTGCACTCTGGCCTCCGCACGGGGATGCAATCCCACGCTGCCCGCACTGCGGAAGCGAGCAAGTTATGAGTACTTACTCAGGCAACAATCAGGCCTATAGTAAAAAAACACGCTTTATCTGGTCACTTAATATACAGACCAATGCTGTTTCTATTCTGTTTTGTAAAGAACTCTGACAGATACCCACTTCTCAGAGCAGGTATCTGAATGCTCAATTACCACTCCAGCTGCGCGCCGGTCTGATACTCAATCACCCGGGTTTCGAAGAAATTCTTCTCCTTGCGCAGGGTGGCCTGCTCGTCCAGCCAGGGCGACACGTTCTTCGCCCCCGGGAACGGTTCTTCCAGGCCCACGGTACGGGCCCGGCGGTTGGCCACAAAGCGGAACTGTTCGCTGTGGTATTCCGCCGAGTAACCCAGAATCGGGTCCCGCAGCACGTAGTTGGCGTAGGCCATTTCCGCGGCTTCGGATTCGTCCCACATCTCACGCACCGCTTTCGGGTCCAGGGTGATTTTCTCTTCCTCGAGAATCTGGTTCACCACTTTCAGGCCGAAGGAGAAGTGCATGGCTTCGTCCCGCAAGATGTACTGCAACTGTTCACCCGTACCCCGCATCAGGCCCCGGCGCTGCAGGGCGAAGATGGGGCTGAAACCGTTGTAGAACCAGCAGCCTTCGAACACGGCGGCGAAGAACAGGTAGGACATCACGAAGTCCTGCAGTTCGTCCGGGTTGCGCAGGTTCATGTCGGAGCGCATGGCGGCGTCCAGCCGGCGGTTGGCCAGCTGGATTTTGCCGTTGATCTCCGGCACCACGCGGTAGCGGTTGTAGATCTCGCTCTGGTCCAAGTTCAGGGTTTCGATGCAGTGCTGGTAGGTCCAGGTGTGCAGCGCTTCCTCGTACACCTGGCGGGCCTGGTAGATCTGCAGTTCCGGCGCGCTCATCTTCTCCATCACCGCCAGGCCGATATTGCGCATGGCGAGGATGTCGGAGGTGGTCAGGTACGCCAGCACGTTCTCGTACACGTGTTTTTCCGCCGGCGTCAGCCGGTGGTGGTAGTCGTGAACGTCCTGCGCCATGTTCACGTCCAGCGGCGTCCAGTGGTTCTTGTTGGCGTTCATGAAGTACTCCCAGGCCCAGGGGTACTTGAACGGAGCCAACTGGTTGATGTCGGTCTCGCCGTTAATCACCCGCTTGTCATCGACATTCACGGGCGCCGGGCCGCCGGTGGTGGCGGCAGCGGTTTGCGCTTTTGGTTCGTCGTCCCAGTCCAGCATGTGGGTGCCTCCCAAATAAGTAAATGGTTACTGACAAGCTTCGCAGTCGGGATTGTCGATGCTGCACACCTGCGGCTGTGGCGCCGACACCGGCGCGGTCTTCTCGGCGCCAGTGGCTCCCAGAGAGCGCAGGTAGTAGGTGGTTTTGAGGCCACGCTCCCAGGCCAGCTGATACAGGGCATCCAGCTTCTTGCCGCTGGGCTCGGCCATGTACAGGTTCAGGCTCTGGGCCTGGTCCAGCCATTTCTGGCGCCGGGCCGCCGCTTCCACCAGCCAGCGCGGGTCAATCTCGAATGCGGTGGCGTAGCGGGCCTTGAGCTCGGCGGGGATGCGGTCGATCTGCTGCACGCTGCCGTCGAAGTATTTCAGGTCGTTCACCATCACGTTGTCCCACAGGCCTTCGGCCTTGAGATCACGCACCAGCGAGGGGTTCACTACGGTGAACTCGCCGGACAGGTTCGATTTCACGAACAGGTTCTGGTACGCCGGTTCGATGGACTGGGACACGCCCACGATGTTGGAAATGGTCGCGGTCGGGGCAATGGCCATCACGTTGCTGTTGCGCATGCCGTTTTTGGCAATCAGCTCCCGCACCGGGGTCCAGTCGAGGCGGCTGTTGGTATTGAGCGACAGGTCGCCGTCCCGGCGGTTGTCCTTCAGCAGGCCCACCGAATCCATCGGCAGGATGCCCTGGCTCCACAGCGAGCCGTCGTAGGTGTCGTAGGCGCCCCGCTCACCCGCCAGCGTGGCGGAGGCACGCAACGCGAAGTAGCTGAGTTGCTCCATGGCAACATCGGCAAATTCCACCGCTTCCGGGCTGGAGTACGGCAGGCCCAGCTGGTACAGGGCGTCCTGGAAACCCATCAGGCCCAGGCCCACCGGGCGATGCTTCAGATTGGAATTGCGCGCCTGCGGTACCGCGTAGAAGTTAATGTCGATGACGTTATCGAGCATGCGCACGGCGGTGTTCACGGTGCGCTCCAGGCGCGTGACGTCCAGCTCGCCATCCCTGATGTGGGCAGCCAGGTTCACCGAGCCCAGGTTGCACACCGCAATCTCATCGGCGCTGGTGTTCAGGGTGATTTCGGTACACAGGTTGGAGCTGTGCACTACGCCCTGATGCTGCTGCGGGGAGCGCAGGTTGCACGGGTCCTTGAAGGTGATCCAGGGGTGACCGGTCTCGAACAGCACAGTCAGCATCTTGCGCCACAGCTGTTTGGCCGGAATTTTCTTGAACAGCTTGATCTTGCCCTGCTCGGCCAGGGCTTCGTAGTGCTGGTAGCGCTCACGGAAGGCGTTGCCGTACAGGTCGTGCAGATCTGGCACATCGCTGGGGGAGAACAGGGTCCAGTCGCGGTCTTCGCGCATGCGCTCGATCAGCAGATCCGGCACCCAGTTGGCGGTGTTCATGTCGTGGGTACGGCGACGTTCATCGCCGGTGTTCTTGCGCAGTTCCAGGAACTCTTCGATGTCCAGGTGCCAGCTTTCCAGATAAGCACAGACCGCGCCCTTGCGCTTGCCGCCCTGGTTCACCGCCACGGCGGTGTCGTTGACCACCTTCAGGAACGGCACCACGCCCTGGCTCTGGCCATTGGTGCCCTTGATGTGGGAGCCCAGGGCCCGCACCGGGGTCCAGTCGTTGCCCAGACCACCGGCCCATTTGGACAGCAGGGCGTTATCGCGAATGGCCCCGTAAATGCCTTCCAGGTCGTCGCCTACCGTGGTCAGGTAGCAGGACGACAGCTGGGAATGCCGGGTGCCGCTGTTGAACAGGGTGGGCGTGCTGGCCATGTAATCGAAGCTGGACAGCAGCTCATAGAATTCGATGGCGCGGGCGTTGGGGTCGTCCTCACGCAGTGCCAGGCCCATGGCCACCCGCATGAAGAACACCTGTGGCAGTTCCAGGCGGGCCTTGTTCCAGTGCAGGAAGTAACGGTCGTACAGGGTTTGCAGGCCCAGGAAGCCGAACTGGAGATCGCGCTCCGGTTTCAGGGCGTTGCCAAGGCGTTCCAGGTCAAAGGCTGCCAGGGCTTCGTCCAGCAGTTCGTAGCGGATACCGGCGTGAACAAAGGCGCTCAGGGCCTGTGGATAAATCTCTGCCAGCGGAAGACTGCGGGGCAGGTCCAGGGCTTCCGCTGTTTCCAGCCGGAGCTGTTCCAGCAGCAGGCGGGCGGTTACGGCGCTGTAGTCGGGTTCCCGTTCAATGCGGCCCCGGGCGGTCATGATCAGGGCAGACAGGACTTCGGTCTCTTCGATACCGTCGTAAAGGTTGCGCAGGGCGTCTTCCACCAGCGAATCGCCGTTGATGCCGTCCAGGCCTGTGGCGGCCTGTTCCACCTGCTGCTTCATCAGGCCCAGGTCCAGCGGGGCGATGCTGCCATCGGCTTTTTTCACGGTCAGGTGCGGGTGCGCTTCCACCGGCTCGTCCACGGCGCGCTGGCGGGCGTGTTCTTCACGGTACAGCACGTAGGCCCGGGCCACTTTCTGCTCTTCGGCCCGCATCAGGGCCAGTTCCACCTGGTCCTGGATGTCTTCGATGTGCACCTTGCCACCGGCCTTGAGGCGGCGGCTGATGGCCTGCACTACCTGTTCGGTAACCCGGTGCACGGCGTCGTTGATGCGGGCGGAACCGGCTGCCTGGTCCCCTTCCACCGCCAGGAAGGCTTTGGTCACCGCGACACTGATCTTGGCCGGGTTGAAACTCACCAGGGTGCCGTTTCGTTTGATAACTTGCAGGGATTGGGTATCGGTCGCGGGGGCCGGGGGTTCGGCAATGGCAGTGGCTGTCATGGTGCTCTCCTGAATTCGCGTTGGTTCCGTTTCACCCTCGCGAACGCAGTGGCACACCTTGCCCCGAATACGGGCAGGCCTGACCAATCTGCTCACCCTTGAATCGCGAAGGTGCAGTCCAGAAACCCATGGGGGGCTTCTGATCCCTGGCAGGTCTTCGGACTCAGGGGCACGAATCGTTTGATTCCGCCTTGCGTGGCGACTTCCCGGCTTGCGCCAGTGTCATCTTGCCACGCTCGTTCCCCAATACCGCTGCGCGTCAGTTCCGGATTCTCACCGGATTCCCGACTACCCTGTGATCAAGATGATCAGAGTTTGATCACAATATATGGTAGTTAACCAAGGACCCGGTCACTATATAGGGCCGAATACGCCAAGACAAGGCACTTTTTGCAACAGAGCCTGTCCATCTCCAGACCACCGGATTTGAGGAATGAATGTGAGAATTTCGCTGCTTTTGGCCAGTACCCTGACGCTCGGTCTCGCCGCCAGTCCGGTGTGGGCAGACACAGACCGGCTAACCCGGTTCTCCACCATGACCTCACTGGAGGACGGCTGGGAACCTCTGACCTTTCCGAACATCGAGACGCACACCCGCTACACCCTGGACACGGACGACGGCCAGCAGGTGGTCCGTGCCGACGCAGACGCCAGCGCTTCCGGGCTGATTGCCCGTGTTGAGCTGGTGCCCGGCGACTCGCTCACGCTGTCATGGCGCTGGAAGGTGTCGAACATCTACGAAGCCGGCAACGCCCGCGAAAAGTCCGGTGATGACTACCCTGCCCGCATCTACGTCGCCTTTGAGTTTCAGCCGGACAAGGCCGGCTTTTTTGAACGGGCCAAGCGCAAGACCGTGGAAGTGCTGTTCGGCGAGACCCTGCCCGGCAACGCCCTGAACTACATCTGGGCCAATCAGCTACCAGAGCAGAGCATGGTCGCCAACGCCTACACCGACAAAACCATGATGATTGCTGTCAACTCCGGGCCGTCGCGGGTGGGCGAATGGGTGACCGTTACCCGGGACCTGGTGGCAGATTACCGGCAGGCCTTCGGCGAAGAACCGCCCGCCATTGTGGGCGTGGCCATCATGACCGACGCCGACAACACCGGCGAGCAGGCCACGGCCTGGTATGGCGACCTCACCCTGGAGCAAAACCGCTGATCGGCCATAAAAAAAGGCCCCTCAAGGGGGCCAAACACGTGAAAGCAATGGTCAGTGGCTGATCATCCAGGGCCGCATGGACGGGAACATCTTCTTGCCGTCGGCGGTGTAGAACAGCATGTGTTTACCGTCCGACTTTTTCTTGCAGCCACAACTCTTGCGGTGCTCGGCGTCCCGGGCCCGCTGGTCGGCGGTGGAGATGATGGGCTCATGGCTCGCCTTTTCATTCCGCGCCTCCGCGTTGCGGCGGGCCGGGTCCATGGCCAGGAGCTCCGGCGGCAGCACAATCACCCGGGGTGACAGCGCCTTGCAGGTGGGGCAATGGGCCGGATTACCGGCTTCGGCCATGGCGCCCAGTTCCTGGAACAGCCCGTGTTCCCGGCATTTGTAGTCGTACAGTGGCATGGCTTACTCCTTGTCCGGTGAAAGGGGTACGTCGGTGCCCGGCGTGACCTTCCTGGTCGGTCCTTCCGCCGTGGGGTTGATGTCGAAGTCGAAGATTTCGGTCGGCAACCACAGGGTGGCGCAGGCGTTGGGCACATCCACCACGCCACTGATGTGGCCTTCCACCGGCGCACAACCAAGCAACGCGTAACCCTGAGCCGGGGTGTAACCGAACTTGGTCAGGTAGTTGATGGCGTTGAGGCAGGCCTGGCGGTAGGCCACGTGCACGTCCAGGTAGTGCTGCTGGCCCTCTTCATCCACCGAGATGCCCTCGAAGATCACATAGTCCTCGTAGCGCGGCTTGATGCTGCTGGGTTTG
The DNA here is from genome assembly GCF_041155085.1 of Marinobacter sp. RI1. Lineage (NCBI taxonomy): Bacteria > Pseudomonadati > Pseudomonadota > Gammaproteobacteria > Pseudomonadales > Marinobacteraceae > Marinobacter > Marinobacter sp. RI1. The sequence goes on along the minus strand of NZ_AP031605.1, from coordinate 618,407 downwards.
AAGACCGGGTTCTTGATGCCGTATTTGGCCATACCGTCCTTGATCAGGTTCACCCGCAGGTGAATCCAGCCGGCCATTTCGATGGCGCCGCAGAAGGTGATCTCGCCGTCGCCCTGGCTGAAGTGCAGGTCGCCCACCGACAGGCCTGCCCCCTTCACATAGACCGGGAAATACACCTTGGAACCACGGGACAAGTCCTTGATGTCACAGTTACCACCGTGTTCCCGGGGCGGTACGGTGCGGGCGGCTTCCAGCGCCGCCTCTTTGGCGGCATCCCCCGCCAGCTTGCCCAGGTGGGCGGTGTCGGCGTAGGGCAGGTTCGCGAGGCCCGGCACCCGATCCGGCTCGGTGTCGTACAGTTCTTTCTCGCGCTTGTTCCACTCCGCCAGCATTTCCTTCGACGGCAGGCAGCCGATCAGGCCCGGGTGGATCATGCCGGCGAATTCAACGTTGGGGATGTGGCGGGATTTGGTGAACATGCCGTTGAAGTCCCAGATGGATTTCTGGGCTTCCGGAAAGTGCTCGGTCAGAAAGCCGCCGCCGTTCTTCTTGGAGAAGAAACCGTTGAAACCCCACTGGCTGTCCTTGAAAGCACCGATGTCGAGGATGTCCACTTCCAGCAGGTCGCCGGGTTCTGCGCCCTCCACGCCCACCGGGCCAGACAGGAAGTGAACCTGGGTCAGATCCACGTCGCGCACGTCGTCTGCGCTGTCGTTGTTCTTGATCTGGCCACCGGTCCAGTCGTAACACTCGAGGATGAAATCGTCCCCGGGCTTGACCGTCGCCGCCATGGGAATGTCCGGATGCCAGCGGTTGTGGATATTCTCGTTCTCGTACGCGGATTTGCTCAAATCGATCTTGATGAGTGTTTCGGCCATAGCGGTCGCTCCTTGGTTCTTGGCGTTCGGCGTCTAAGCTTGGGAACGCAGTGCCCGACGGCGCCTGCGCTGACCGTTTCACTATCCGCGATACGCCACCGGCGCGGTATTCGCGAATTGCCCCCGGCACCTACGTCATTCGACGTATTGGCGCACCACTATCTCCTGCCCCTTGAGCTCGGCCAGAAACAAGAGAACCGCCAGTTGGCGGTTCTCTTCACTGATATTGGTTTTCACCCCAACCGGCATGGATTCTATCGACTCACAGGCTCAGGCCCCTGCAGTTTTTTCCTTGCCATCGAACGGCAGTTCACCCACCGGGCATTCCGCCGTGCCCACGGTTTTTCGGGTCATGGCCTCGACGTTTTCCTGGGCTTTCTGGGCATCCATCACCCAGGTGCGATAGAATTCGAACGGGCAATCGGCCACGCCCTTGTCGCCGTCACCGGAGTTGTGGACGCCGGTGTAGCCCCGGTGCAGCAGCTTGAACAGGTGGTTCTGGGACTGGTCGTTGGCGCGGGCGTCACGGATCTGGCTGACAGACAGCTGGGCGTACTGAACCCCCATGTCCTCCTCGCCACATTCACCCAGGGTACGACCATCAAAGCCGATGATGGCGGAGTGCCCGAAGTACGAATACACCCCGTCAAAGCCGGAGGCATTAGCCACCGCCACGTAACAGTTGTTGGCCCAGGCCATGCTCTTGGCCATCATGATCTGCTGTTCCTTGGCCGGATACATGTAACCCTGGCACCGCACAATCAGCTCCGCCCCCTTCATGGCGCAGTCGCGCCAGATCTCCGGGTAGTTGCCGTCGTCACAGATGATCAGACTGATCTTCATCCCCTTCGGCCCCTCGGTCACATAGGTGGTGTCGCCGGGGTACCAGCCCTCAATCGGGCACCAGGGAATGCACTTGCGGTATTTCTGGACAATCTCACCCTCATTGTTGATCAGCACCAGGGTGTTGTAAGGCGCCTTGTTGGGATGATCTTCATGGCGCTCGCCGGTGAGCGAAAACACCCCCCAGGTATTCGCCTCCCGGCAGGCCGCCGAGAAAATCGCTGTCTCATCTCCGGGAATGGTGGCGGCGGTCTCCATCATCTCGTCGTTGTCGTACATGATCCCCATGGTGCTGTATTCCGGAAACACCACCAAATCCATCCCTGGCAGCCCCACCTTCATACCCTTGATCATGTCTGCAATCTTGCGGGCGTTGTCCAGCACCTCGGCTTTGGTATGCAGCCGGGGCATCTTGTAGTTCACCACCGCCACGCCGACGGTATCGTTACTGCTGGAAATATCACCGTGTCTCATACTTCTTACTCCAAGGTTCTTTGCAGGTTATCTCTGAAGTTCGGGCCGATGGGGCGGGGACAACCTTCCGAAACCGTATGCGCCAGGGATGGCGCATCCGAGCCTACAGGGACGTATTCACGGCGTGTTTCGGAAGGTTGTCCCCGCCTCAGCGGCTTGCACCAAACCCCATAATCAAACGGCCAGATAACTGGCAATCTTGTCCTGATCCGCCTCTTCCCGAAGCTCCTCGTGCACAATCTCCCCCTTCTCGATCACCAGAATCCGGTCCGCCGCATCCATCACAAAGCTCAACACCTGCTCCGACACCACAATCGACAACCCCCGCTCATCGCGAATGCGCCGGAGGGTCTTGGCAATGTCCTTGATGATGTTGGGCTGGATGCCCTCGGTCGGCTCATCGAGCAGAAGCACCTTGGGCCGGGTCGCCAGGGCCCGGGCGATGGCCAGCTGTTGCTGCTGCCCGCCGGAAAGGTTGCCGCCCCGGCGGTGCTGCATTTCCTTCAGCACCGGAAACAGCTCATAAAGGTCTTCCGGAATTTTCTTCTCGCCCACCGCAGCCAGACCGGTCTCGATGTTTTCCTTCACCGTCAGGGTCGGGAAAATCATCCGCCCCTGCGGCACAAACCCGATGCCGGCCCTCACCCGCTGGAAGCTCTTCAGGTTCGACAGGTCCGTGCCATCCAGCGTGACCTGGCCACCGCGGCTCGGGGTCATACCCACCAGGGATTTCATCAGGGTGGTTTTACCCATACCGTTGCGGCCAACCACCGCCACGATTTCCTGCTTGCCCACCTCCAGGTTCAGGTCCTGGATAATGCTGCTCTGGCCATAGGCCACCGAATGTTGTTTGACGCTCAGCATGATCAATGCCCCAGGTAGACTTCGATGACTTTCGGGTCCGACTTCACGTGCTCGATGGACCCCTCAGACAGAACCTTGCCCTGGTGCATCACCGTGACCCGGTCTGCGATATCCCCGACAAACTGCATGTCGTGCTCGATCACCAGCACCGTGTGGTCTTTGGTAATGCGCCGCAGCAGTTCAGCGGTTTTCTTGCGCTCGGCCACCGACATGCCGGCCACCGGTTCATCCAGCATCAACAGGTCCGGCTTCTGGATCAGCAGCATGCCAATCTCCAGCCACTGTTTCTGGCCGTGACTGAGCAGCGACGCCGGCTGGTCCAGGGCATCTTTCAGGAAGATGGTCTCGGCCACGTCTTCCACCGCAGCCACCACCTCAGCCGAGCGTTTGAAGGCCAGCGCCCCCATCACGCTGTGGCCCTGTGGATAAGACACCTCCAGGTTCTCGAACACCGTCAGGTCCTCGAACACCGACGGGGTCTGGAACTTGCGACCAACGCCGGAATGCACAATCTGGTGCTCCTTGAGTCTGGTCAGCTCCTTGCCATCAAACTTGATGGAACCCGAGGTCGCCTTGGTCTTGCCGCAAATCAGGTCCAGTACCGTGGTTTTGCCGGCCCCGTTGGGGCCGATGATGACCCGGATCTCTTTCGGGTCCAGGTAGAACGAGAGATCATCCACCGCCTTGAAGCCATCGAATGAGACGGTCAGGCCCTCGACTGCGAGCAGGAAGTCCTTGCTCTGTGCTTTGGCTGCGTTCATCAGGATTTCTCCGGGCTGTATTGATCCAGCATCGGGTCGTAATCACGGCCCTCATCTTGGCGGGCAGCAGGCGCTGGCTTCGCCGGGGCGCTCACCGCTGCTTTCGGCTTGCGCTTGAACAGGCGGTCTTCCAGGGGCATCACGTAGGTCTGGTACAGGCCGGCCAGGCCATTCGGGAAAGCCAGCACCACACCGATGAACAACGCGCCCATGGCGAACGGCCACAATTCCGGGAAGGATTCGGAGAAGCCGCTCTTGGCGGCATTCACCAGCAACGCGCCGTAGACTGCGCCCAGAATCGACAGGCGACCCCCGAGGGCGCAGAAGATGACCATTTCAATGGAGGCAACGATGCCGATGAACGAGGGCGACATGAAGCCGACAATCAGGGTGAACAGCGCGCCGCCAATGCCCGCAAAGGCGGCGGCCAGGCAGAACACGAAGATCTTGAACGCGGCCACGTCATAGCCGGAGAAACGTACCCGGTTTTCCTGGGCGTTCATGGCGACCAGGATGCGACCGAGCTTGCGGTTCTGGACGAACCGGGCCACGAACAGGCACACGAACAGCAGGCCCACGCACACGAAGTACAGGATGGTTTTGGCCTCGTCGGTGCGGATGTCCCAGCCCATCAGGGTCTGCAGATCGGTAATGCCGTTGACACCCCCGGTGTAGCCCTGCTGACCAATAATCAGAATGGTCAGGATGGCGGCGATGGCCTGGGTGATGATGGCGAAGTAGACGCCCCCCACCCGGCGGGTAAACATCGCAAAACCGATGATGAATGCCAGCAGCACCGGCACACCGACGATCGCCAGCAGGGTGAACGAGAAGCTGTGGAACGGTTCCCAGAACCACGGCAGCTCGGTCAGCTGGTTCCAGTCCATGAAGTCCGGGATACCCGGGGTGGACTGGATGGCCGTGGCCTCCGGCGTGGAAGCCTCCAGCTTCAGGAACATGGCCATGCAGTAGCCGCCCAGGCCGAAGAACACGCCCTGGCCCAGGCTGAGGATGCCGGCTTTGCCCCAGCACATCACCAGGCCGATGGCCACGAAGGCGTAGGTGAGGTATTTACCCACCATGTTCAGGCGGAACGGGTCCAGCGCCAGCGGCAGGATGACAACCAGCAGCAACGCCAGTGCCAGATAGTAGAGTCCCTCTCGGGAGGCAAACCATTTCAAAGGGGAAGTGTTTTTCATGACAGTCTCCTAGCGACGGACCTTGAGCGCCATCAGGCCTTCCGGGCGCAGCATCAGGATGCCAACGACCACCAGCAGGGTGAGGACTTTGGCCATGGAACCACTGAGGAAGAACTCCATCGTGGACTGGGCCTGGGAAATACCGAAGGCAGAGACAATGGTGCCAATCAGACTCTGGGCACCGCCGAACACCACCACCAGGAAGGTATCGACAATGTAGGCCTGGCCGGAGGACGGGCCCGTGGAGCCGATCATGGTGAAGGCCGCACCGGCGATACCGGCAATGCCACAGCCCAGGGCGAAGGTCATACGGTCAACCCCGGCACTGTTGATACCCACGGCTTCGGCCATCGGGCGGTTCTGCACCACGGCACGAACCTTCTTGCCCCAGCCGGAGCGGTACATCAGCAGGTAAACCCCCAGGGCGATGGACAGGGCAATGATCATCACGAACAGGCCGTTGATGGGCAGTTCCACCAGATCGGTAACCTGGATGGCGCCCATCATCCACTCCGGCAGTTCCACACCCACTTCCCGGGCCCCGAAGATGGAGCGGTAGGTTTGCTGCATGATCAGGCTCAGGCCCCAGGTGGCCAGCAGAGTGTCGAGTGGCCGCCGGTAAAGGTGCCGGATCATGGCCCATTCGATAAAGGCCCCGAGGGCGGCACAGATGAGAAACGCAATAATGATGGCGACGAAGAAGTATCCGCCAAACAGACCGGGCAGGACCGACTGGAAAAACCCGGAGACAAGGTAGGTGGTGTAGGCGCCGAGGATCATGAATTCCCCGTGGGCCATATTGATCACCCCCATCTGACCAAAAATGATCGCCAGGCCCAGTGCCATCAGTACGAATACCGAGAACAGGGACAGCCCGGCAAAGCCCTGCATGGCAAAAATCGACATCAATTCGCTGGTGGTGTATCCGTCAAACATGACCCTTACTCCCGTCGCTTAAGAACACGTGCTTGCGTCCGAGCCGGACGCCGGTGCCCGAAGGCACCGGCCACGGCTGCTTACTGGTAACCTTCCGGGAACGGATCGGGTTCCATCAGCTCGTCGGTTTCATAAACCACTTCATACTGGCCATCGGTTTTGGCGCGGCCGATGCGGGTCTTGGACCAGAGGTGATGGTTTTCGTGGATGCGGACATAGCCTTCCGGTGCCTTGGTAAATTCGATGCCGGGTGAGGCCTCACGAATCTTGTCGATGTCGAAGGAGCCGGCTTTTTCCACCGCCATCTTCCACAGCCACGGGCCGAGATAGGCCGCCTGGGTCACATCGCCAATCACCATGTCGTCACCCCAGGCTTCCTTGAAGGCGGCCACGAATTCTTCGTTGTTGGGGTTATCCAGGCTCTGGAAATACTTCATGGAGGCGTAGATACCTTCCACGTTCTCGCCGCCGATACCGCGGATTTCATCCTCGGTGACGGAGATGGTCAGCAGCAGCGGCTTCTCGTCGGTGAAATCGACACCGGCGGCTTTCATCTGCTTGTAGAAGGCCACGTTGGAACCACCGACCACCGACGCAAAGATCACGTCCGGCTTCTTGAGCTTGATCTTGTTGATCACGGAGTTGAACTGGGTGTGGCCCAGCGGGTAGTACTCCTCGCCCACCACTTTCAGGCCCAGTTTGTCGATGTGCTTGCGGGCAATTTTGTTGGAGGTACGGGGCCAGATGTAATCCGAGCCCAGCAGGTAGAAGGTTTTGGCGCCTTTCTCTTTCACCGCCCAGTCGATACCCGCCAGAATCTGCTGGGTGGCTTCCTGGCCGGTGTAGATCACGTTGGGTGACTGCTCCAGACCCTCGTAGAAGGTCGGGTAGTACAGCATACCGTTGTACTGCTCGATGACCGGCAGAATGGCTTTACGGGAAGCCGAGGTCCAGGCACCGAAGATGGCCGCGACGTTGTCCTGGCGAAGCAGCTTGCGGGATTTCTCCGCGAAGGTGGGCCAGTCACTGGCGCCGTCTTCCTGGACAAACTCGATCTGCCGGCCAAGGACACCACCGGACTCGTTGATCTGTTCAATGGCGAGCTTCTCGGCCTGCACCGAACCAATCTCACTGATGGCCATGGTGCCGGTGATGGAGTGCAGGATACCGACCTTGACGGTGTCGTCAGTGACCGCCAGTCCGGTGGTGTTTACCTCATCGGTTGCCGGCGTGGCCGCCTGGGCCGACGTGGCCAGCATGATGGATGCGGCCAGGGTGGCCAGGCTCTTTCGCAGCCCTTTGCTCTTGTGACTCCGCCCTCCGGCGGCAATGGTTGTGGTTCCCATGGTCATTCCTCGCAGTGGTTGAAAGCCGGTACCGTGCTCCGCTCCGGAAGCACAGTGCCCACGTCAATCATTCTGCTCAGGGCTGTCATGGGTGCCCATTCGGCATTCACCCCAGCGTGGTACGTCATTTGACGCATACCCGTGCCAGGTCAGACAGGTTACAACCGCAGGCAACCCCAAGACGCACATCCGTTGCACCGGTTTATGGCACGGTTCTTGTTCCAGCTTTCTGATCCGGTGCGTGACGGCAGCAAACGCGCACCAATTCAGGGCGGCCCGGCGGGCCAGGAGCAGGGCGGGAATGGCAGTAAAACAGAATATTTTTCGGGTCCGGCGCAGCTATAACCAATGGGTGGCCAACCAGACCCTGGAAGACTACGCCCTGCGCTTTACCGCCAAAAGTGCACGCCGGTGGTCGGCTGCGCGCGTCAGCCATACTGCGCTGGGGGCCATCTCGTTCCTGGCCATGGAGGCCATCGGCGGCTCCATTACCCTGCACTATGGTTTCGACAACGCCGTCGCGGCGATCCTCGCGGTCAGCCTGGTGATTTTCCTGACCGCGATCCCGATCAGCTACTACGCCGCCCGCTACGGGGTGGACATCGACCTGCTGACCCGGGGCGCCGGCTTCGGCTACATCGGCTCGACCATCACCTCGCTGATCTACGCCTCCTTTACCTTCATCTTCTTCGCCATTGAGGCCGCCATCATGGCGATGGCGCTGGAAATGCTGTTTGCCATTCCCCTGGTACTGGGTTACCTGATCTGCGCCGTGGTGATCATTCCTCTGGTCACCCACGGCATCACCACCATCAGCCGCTTTCAGGTGTGGACCCAGCCCCTGTTTATCCTGCTGCAGCTGGCGCCTTTCGTTTTCATCATCTACGCAGATGCCTCCTCCATCACCGACTGGACGCAGTTCCAGGGCGTGGGCCTGCCCGCCGACAATGGCTTTGACCTGCTGCTGTTCGGGGCGGCCGCCGCGGTGGTGTTCTCCCTGATTGCCCAGATTGGCGAACAGGTGGATTTCCTGCGCTTCATTCCCGAGCCCACCAACGCCCCGGAACGGCGCCGTTGGTGGGTGGCGGTGATGGCCGGCGGCCCCGGCTGGATTGTCATCGGCATGGTAAAAATTCTGGCCGGCTCCTTTCTGGCCGTGCTTGCACTGAATCAGGGCATTTCCGCGACAGAAGCGGCCGACCCAACCCAGATGTATCTGGTGGCGTTCAACTACATCACCCATTCCCCCGAGCTCTCGCTGGCGATGGCCGGCATCTTCGTGATTCTGTGTCAGATCAAGATCAACGTGACCAATGCCTACGCCGGCTCCATTGCCTGGTCCAATTTCTTCTCCCGATTGACCCACAGCCACCCTGGCCGGGTGGTCTGGCTGGTGTTCAATGTCGCCATTGCCCTGCTGGTGATGGAACTTGGCGTGTATCGGGCACTGGAAGAGACCCTGGGGTTCTACGGCATTGTCGCCATTGCCTGGGTGGGTGCCCTGGTGGCAGACCTGGTGATCAACAAACCCCTGGGTCTGAGCCCCGCGCATATCGAATTCAAACGGGCGCACCTGTACGACATCAATCCGGTGGGCGTGGGCGCCATGATCACCGCCTCGGTGGTGGGAATCACCTGCCACACCGGGGTACTGGGTGACTACGCCCAGGCCCTGTCCCATTTCATTGCCCTGGCGGTAGCACTGGTCACCGCGCCCCTGATTGCCTGGAAGACCGGCGGGCGTTTCTACACCGCCCGCCCGTTTGTGCCCCTGGCCACCGATCACCAACTGGTGGGGTGCAGCATCTGCGAACACCGCTTCGAGCCGGAAGATGTCACCCACTGCCCCGCCTACGATGGAGCCATCTGCTCGCTGTGCTGTTCGCTGGACGCCCGCTGTGAGGACGCCTGCAAACCGGGCGCCGGCTACCAGGAGCAGATGCAGCAGTTTCTCGGGCGGTTCCTTCCGGCGCCACTGCTGTCGGCACTGCGCTCCCGGCTCGGGCATTTCCTGTCGCTGCTGGTGGTCATCAACGGGTTTTCCGCACTGCTGCTGTCGCTGATCTACTTCAAAACCCCGGTGGCTTCGCTTGCCGAGGCTACGCTGCTGTCTGTCACCCTGTGGAAAGTGTTCTTCATTCTGGTGATTGTCACCGGGGTGATCTGCTGGCTGTTTGTACTGGCCCATGAAAGCCGGGTAGTGGCGGAGGAGGAATCCCGGCGCCAGACCCGCTTGCTGACCGAGGAAATTGTCGCCCACGAACGCACCGACCAGGCCCTGCAGCAGGCCAAGGAGCAGGCCGAGGCCGCCAACGGCGCCAAAAGCCGGTATCTGACCGGAATCAGCCACGAGTTACGCTCGCCCCTGAACGCCATCCTCGGTTACGCCCAGCTCATGGAGAACGACGACTCGGTACCGCCTCATCGCAAGGAAGCCCTGGGGGTCATTCGCCGCAGCGGCGAATACCTGGCGGATCTGATTGAAGGGTTGCTGGATATCTCAAAAATTGAGGCGGGCCGGCTGGATCTGCACCGTGACCAGGTGCGCATCGGGTTGCTGATGGAGCAGTTGGTCACCATGTTCCGGCTTCAGGCCGAAGAAAAGGGCCTGGCGTTCGACTACCACTGCCCTCACCCTCTGCCAGAACTGGTGACCACCGATGAAAAACGCCTGCGCCAGATACTGATCAATCTGTTGTCGAACGCCATCAAATACACCGACCAGGGCAGCGTGTCACTGACCCTCCGCTACCGCAGCCAGGTGGCGGAATTCACCGTGCGTGATACCGGCGAGGGCATTGCCGCAGAAAACATCGAACGCATCTTCCGGCCGTTTGAGCGTATCCGCAATCCCGGCCAGAGCCGCACCGGAACCGGCCTGGGCCTGACCATCACCCGACTGCTGACGGAAATCATGGGCGGCGACATCTCGGTGGAGAGCGAACCTGGCGAGGGCAGCGTGTTCAAGGTCAGCCTGATGCTGTCGAGCCTGCATTCCGCCAGTCCACGCTCGATCTCGACGCCAGCCCGCAGGATCTACGGCTACCATGGCGCCCGCCGGAAAATCCTGCTGGTGGATGACGACGACTCCCATCGTCAGGTGATCCGGGCCATGCTGTCGCCACTTGGCTTTGAAATCAGCGACACCGGCAATGCCATGACCGTTCCGGAACGAGTGGAACAGGAGCGCCCCAACCTGATTCTGCTCGATGTGTCGATGCCCGGGAAAAGCGGCTGGGAGGTGCTGGCCGAGCTCAGGGAAATGAAATACAACCTGCCCGTGGTGATGGTCTCTGCCGACGCCAACGAGGGCCACCATAGCGCCGAGGCACCGCGCCTGCACGACGGTTACATCATCAAACCGGTGCGACTGAACCTGCTGCTGGACACCATTGGCCGGGTCATGGGCCTGGACTGGCGCTTCGAGAAAAGCCCGGAGCCCCTGGCCGCGCTACCGCTGCCAGCCAGCGGCGCGCTTGAACTGCCCGCCCGGGAGCACTGCGAGGCGCTGGCAGACCTGGCCAGAATCGGCCATCGCAAGGGCCTGCTGGAGGCACTGCACAGCTTGCAGTATGCCGGAGACGCCAGTGACGCCTTCGTTCAGGAGATCACCAAATTCACCAACGATTTCCAGTTCGAGAAGATTCTCGAACTTCTTGAGGTAACCGAACATGAAGCATCCTGATGACCGCAAAACCGTGGTACTGGTCGTCGACGACGCCATCGATTCCATCCGCATGATCAATGATGCACTGGAAGAAGCAGGCATGACCGTGCTGGTGGCGCTGGAAGGTAATCAGGCCCTGACCATCAGCCAGAACATCACCCCCGACGTGGTGCTGATGGATGCGCTGATGCCGAACATGGATGGCTTCGAGACATGTCGGCGCCTCAAGGAAAACCCCGCCTTCGCGGACATTCCGATCATTTTCATGACCGGCCTGAGCGATACCGAACATGTGGTTATGGGCCTGAATGCCGGCGGCGTGGACTATGTCACCAAGCCCATCGACACCACCGAGTTACTGGCCCGCATGGCGGTGCACCTGGCCAACGCCAGAATGACCCGCAGCGCCCGTTGCGCGCTCGATACCGCCGGTCAGAACCTGTTTGCGGTCGACCGCGAGGGCAATCTGCTGTGGGGTACCCCGCAAGTATGCCGTTGCCTGCCGCCGCCGGATCACGAGGATTTTCAGGGAGTACGGGAACAACTTGAGGACTGGCTGGGCCACCGGCCGGATCCCGGCCACAGTCTGCCCATCCGGTTACTGGACACGCCCCGCTCCATTGAATATCTGGCCCTGGTGGATGGCCAGGAGTACCTGTTGCGTCTGAAAACACCCCAGAACCAGAACAGCGCCTCAGCGGCGCTGCGGGAACGTTTTGATCTTACCCTGCGGGAGTCGGATGTCCTGCTGTGGATCGCCAATGGCAAGACCAACCGGGAAATCGGACAGATTCTGGAGATGAGCCCCCGCACCGTGAACAAACACCTGGAGCAGGTGTTCCGGAAGATGAATGTGGAAAACCGGACGGCGGCAGCGGCCAATGCCATTCGGGTGCTGGCAACGCTTTAAAGCCTGCCGGTGTTACCGGTACTGCTCCGGGAATCCTGGCACCACGTAGGTTTTCTGAAACCGTCGCACCGGCGGTACTTCGCCCTTTTCGGCCAGGCGCAGGTAAGCGTCGTCAAAGGCCTCACGCAGAATGGCCGCACGCGGATTGGCCAGGGAAAACAGCCAGGCGCCATTGCGGCTGCGCATTTCCGATTCGCGAATCTCGTTATCTTCGTTCCGGCTCAGGGTTTGCTGAACCGGTTGCCGGTAGTCCAGCAGGTAATCGCCGCGATGACGCTTGAGCATGTTGAGCCCGGAGCGATGGTTCGGTGCTTCGGTAATCTGGATATCAGGTTGGGAGGCCAGCCAGTCTCTGAGGCCAGCATAGGTATAGCCGCCGATCAGAATCACGGTTTTGTTGCGCAGGCGATCCATATGATCCACCGGCGGCACGCCTTCCAGATACCAGGCACTGAGTTCCACTGGAATCGGGCTGATCCAGCTCTCCAGAACATCGTCTTTCAGTGCAGGAATGTCGGTCATACCCATCCACAGATCGATGGTGCCATTGGTCAGATAAAGGTACGTACGTGCGACGGGCAGGTAGATGAATTCCAGTTGGTAACCCGCCTCTGCCGCCACCTTGCGGGTGATATCCACAAATTCTCCCGCGGGTTCTCCCTGTTCGTCTCGATAGCTGATGGGCGGGAACTCAACATAGGCAACGCGGACGGTTAAACCAGCCTCAACCGGCGCTTCTGAGGCGTTCAACGGTGAATGAAACAGGCTCACCCCGATGAAGACCAAGGCCACAAACGCCAGGGAAAGTCGGGACAAACACCACATAGATTGTTGGCAACTGCGCATGAATACCGCTTTTCGTTAGCTGTTTACCTGAAGGTTAACAGATACACCCAAAACTGTGCGGTGAAATATGCAAAACCATGACTCAGAACGCGTGGGTGACCATGTACAGACCGACGCCCCCCATCACGATGGTGTAAGGCAACGCCATGATCACCATGCGCCCGTAGGACAAACGCACCAGAGGTGCAATGGCTGAGGTCAGCAGGAACAGAAACGCCGCTTGGCCATTGGGTGTAGCTACGCTCGGCAGGTTGGTACCGGTATTGATGGCTACGGCCAGGGTCTGGAAGTGCTCGTAACTGATGCTGCCGGCGTCCAGCGCCTGTTTCACTTCGCTGATGTAGACGGTCGCCACAAACACATTGTCGCTGATCATCGACAACAGTCCGTTGGCAATGAAGAACATGCCCGGCTGCTGGCCTTCGGGCAGCGCCAGTACGTAATCAATGATCGGTTTGAACAGGTGCTGTTCGTGAATCACGGCTACCACGGCGAAAAACACCACCAGCAATGAGGTAAAGGGCAGGGATTCCTGGAACGCCTTGCCAATCTGGTGTTCGTCCGTCACGCCGGTAAACGAGGTAATAAGGATAATCACCAGCAGGCCAATCAATCCTACTTCGGCAATGTGGAACGCCAGGCCAAACACCAGAATGACCGCTGCCACCGCCTGAATCCAGAGCGCCGCCTGATCGGACTTGGTGCGCCGGGCCTTTTCATTGTCAGCGAACTCTTCCAATACCCTTCGCACCGGCTTGGGCAAGCGGCCGCCGTATCCGAACCAGCGCAGCTTTTCCAGCGCCCAGCAGGTAAACAGGCCGGCGAACAGAACCGGAATACTCACCGGTGCCATGTGCAGGAAAAAGCCGGCGAAATCCCAGCCCACCACCTTGGCAATCAGCAGGTTCTGGGGTTCACCCACCATGGTGGCGACGCCGCCCAGAGCGGTACCGATCGCCCCGTGCATCAGCAGGCTGCGGAGAAAGGCACGGAAGTTTTCCAGATCTTCCCGGTGCAGCTCAATCACTTCGTCGTCGCTGTTGGTGTTGTGGTCTTTCTGCTGGTAACCCTTGCCGGATGCCACCTTGTGATAGACCGAGAAGAAACCTACCGCAACGCTGATGATGACGGCGGTGACGGTCAGGGCATCGAGAAACGCTGACAACACTGCCGCAGCGCTACAGAACAACAGAGACAACGCCGACTTGGACCGCACCCCCACCAGAATCTGGGTGAAGGTCACCAGCAGCAGCTCTTTCATGAAGTAAATACCCGCCACCATGAACATCAGCAGCAGGATGACCGGGAAATTGGTCAGAACCTCATGGTACACCGCATCCGCGGACGTCAGCCCGATCAGCAGGGCCTCCACCGCCAGCAAGCCCCCCGGGAGCAGTGGGTAGCATTTCAGCGCCATTGCCAGGGTAAAAATGAACTCGCCGATCAGCAGCCAGCCTGCAACGCCAGGCCCAAGCACGTACATCACGACAGGATTGGCAATCAGGAATAGCAGAATGACCTGCTTGTACCAGACGGGTGCCTTGCCAAGAAAATTATGGGTGAAGCCAGCAATTACGGTGTTGGGCATTACACAATTCTTCTGAAGATGACTGCCGGAGAAGTATGCGGCATGAAGCCGTTATCTTCCTTGATATTTGTGCCCGGGGTAATGGCCCGAAGGTGGTAGAAAGGCCCACATTCAGGTGTAGGCGGGGCGTACCCCTGGCAGGGCGCCTAGTTTACCGGGAATTGGTCAACGACGCGAGTTATCCAGCGGCGGCCCTCCGCCTTTGCCAGCAACCTTGCGGGAAGCAAGTATTCACCAACAATTTGATAAAGATCATCCCAAAGAACTATATGTCGCCAAGTTACACACAGTAAAATAGGCCGCTTTCCAGCAATACGATGTCGGCATGAAACACTCTCTGGTCCGGGTATTCCGGGCACTTCCCGTTGTTCTGATCCTGATGCTCAACCCGGCACCCGACGCTGCGGCTCAGGAACGCACGCTGGCCTATCTGGTTCCCGACATTCGTATCCCGTTCTGGGACATCATGGCCCGGGGCATTCAACAGAAGGCTACTGAACTGGGCTATGAGCTATCAGTGCACAGCGCCGACAACCTGGCCCGACGAGAACTGGAAGCGACCGTTGCCGCGATTGACTCCGGCGTTGACGGCATCATCCTCTCCCCCACCCAATCTTCGGCCGCCGTCACGGTTCTCAAGCTTGCAGAACAAGCCGGTATTCCGGTGGTGATTTCAGATATTGGCGCCAAGTCGGACAACTATGTGAGCTATATCGAATCCGACAATGACCAGGGCGCCTACGATCTGGGCGAACTGCTGGTTGCCGCTCTGGACGAGAAAGGCTGGATGGACGGGACGGTGGGGATTGTCGCCATTCCCCAGAAGCGAGCCAACGGCAAGGCCCGGACCGAAGGCTTTCTGCGGGCCCTGGAGGAGCATGGTGTCAGCACCGCCGGCATCTACCAGCAAGCGGATTTTTCCTACCGCGAGACCTATGAATTCAGTCGACGTCTGATTCAGGACAATCCACAGCTCCGAGCCATCTGGTTACAGGGCTCCAATCGATACCGGGGCGCGCTGGATGCCATTTGGGAATCCGGCAAAACCGGCCAGATCCTGCTGATCTGCTTTGACGCCGAACCCGAGTTTCTGGCCATGATCCGTTCTGGTGACCTCGTGGCGGCCGGGATGCAGCAGCCATTCCTGATGGGCGAAACCGCCGTGGAGGCAATGCATCGGCACCTGTCGGGTGCATCGGTTGAAAAGTTCCAGCGGCTGCCGGTGTTACCGGTACATCGAGGTAATCTGGAGCAACTCCTGCCGACCATCCAGCGCAACGTTCTGGGTAACCCGTCGCAACCATGATGAAACAAGTGGCCGCAAACACCTCTGATTACCCCTCGTTACTGGGCCGCACTACGTTTCTGGTAGTGGCCGTTATCGCGGGCGTATTTCTGTTGCATGCGGTCTATGTTTACAGCACCGCCCGGGCAGAGATTACGGCGGGCATCGAACAGGATGTCCACGAGACTCTTGAACGCCTGAGCCGGAGCATTGCCCCATTTATCGAAGCCTACTCGGTGCACGAATACGAAAGCCTGATTGCCACCGAGATGGCCCTGAAACAACACTTCGCGGTGATACTCGAAGACTATGAGATGGGCCGGATTCTCGGCCAGCCCTACTACCTGTATGGCCAACTGCGGCAACAGAACGGCCAATACAGCTTGTTCCAGGAACGCACACCACCGGTTCAGAATGAGCTTGCCCAGGCATTTTACCAAGCCAGTGCGCCCATAGTGGGCGGCAACGAGGAAGTACTGGGTACAATCCGGATCTACGCCTCCGATGACCTGCTGGTGGCAAAGTTGGAGCGAGTAGTGCTTGAGGAACTGCTGACGGTACTGGCCCTTGCGCTCACCCTGTCGGCTTTACTCGGCACGGTGCTTCACCGCTCGGTTTTCCGTTCCATTGTCGCCATCGATGACGCTCTCAGGAACAAGGATGCCGAGGGTATTCCGCTTCAGCCTGTGCCTCCGTTCCAGTATCGGGAGCTGGCCGTGCTGAGTGATGGCATCAACACCATGCTCGATTCCATCAAAGCCTCACGGGAGCAACTGAAAATGGAACGGAGTCGGCTGGAAAACATTATCAGCGGTACCCGTTCGGGTACCTGGGCTTGGAACGTCCAGACGGGAGAAACCGTCTACAACAAACGCTGGGCCGAGATCGCGGGTTATACCCTGGACGAGCTGAAGCCGATCTCCATCGATACCTGGATGAATCTGGCGCATCCGGATGACCTGCAGCGCAGCGCCGATCTACTGGAACGACATTTTCGCGGCGAGCTGGCCTATTACGAATGTGAGGCCCGGATGCGACACAAGGACGGTCACTGGGTCTGGGTTCTCGACCGAGGCCAGGTGCAGTCCTGGGATGACCAGGGCCAGCCCTTGCTGATGTACGGCACCCATCAGGACATTACGGAACGCAAGCGGGCGGAAGCCAGCCTGTCGATGGCGGCGGGTGTGTTCCGCCATGCCCGGGAAGGCATTGTACTGACCAGTGCACAGGGACGAATTCTGGACGTAAACGCCGCCTTCAGCGCGCTGACCGGCTACGCCCGGGAAGACGTTCTGGAGCAATACTACGAGGATATCCTGGCCTCTGACCAGTACTCCCGGGATTTTCGGCATCAGGTGCTGGCATCGCTTGATGCCAAGGGAGTATGGAGTGGTGAGTACTGGATACGTTGCCAGAATGGCTCGTTGCTACCCTCACTGATGACCATCGCGGCGGTGCGCAGCCGGGAGGGAGAGGTGGAGCATTATGTCACGCTGTTCGCGGATATTTCCCATCTCAAACAGACCGAAGAACAGCTTCGTCATATTGCCCACTACGATCCTCTGACCGGCCTTCCCAACCGGCTGCTGCTGGGCGAGCGGCTTCAGCACGCAGTCGCCTCTACCCGCCGGCACGGGGATGTACTGGCCGTGGTGTTTCTGGATCTGGATGGCTTCAAGGCCGTTAACGACACCTATGGCCATGCCACCGGCGACGAACTCCTGGTCACACTGGCCCGGAGAATGAAAGGCATCCTGAGGGAATGCGACACCGTTGCACGACTGGGGGGGGATGAATTTGTGGTATTGCTGCCAGAGCTTTCGTCCAGCCCTGACTGCAAAATCATACTGTCCCGACTGCTATCGGCATTGTCGGAGCCGGTCGAGCTGCTCGAACGGACCGTTCAGGTCTCTGCCAGCCTTGGCGTCAGCTTTTATCCACAGGTGCCGGACATTGATGCCGAAGTACTGCTACGGCAAGCCGACATCGCCATGTACCAGGCCAAACAAAGAGGCAAGAATCAGGTGCGGTTCTTCAACGGTCTGGACCACACAGACGACGCCATGGCTGTGCCGACCGGAGATCAGCAATAGCTCTGCCTTCAACCATTCCGGAGCTGTTCTGCCAGCTTGGTCTGCAGCAGCTCGTTCTGTACCTCAAGCTCATGAATGCGCGCGTCCCGCGTACTTTTCTCCCAGACCAACCGATCCGTAAGCTGATCAATCTCGGCAGCAATGTCGGATACCTCATCGGTTCCGTGGTCGTCCAGGCGTTGCAGGTAGTCACCCTGGTTCACAGATTTCAGAAAACGACGAATCCGGCGTAGACGCCGGACCAGGTAATGACCGGCAAGCATGGAGAACAGCGCGGCCGTCAGCACCTCAAGCCCGGCGATCATCACACTGTTACGCTTCGCCCCGGCCATGGCCCGCTTCTGACCGGACAAATCCAGTCCGATTTCCACCGACCCATAACCCAGTCCCGCCTGGGTAATCACCGCCTTCGCCATGTAAAGGTCCGGAAGAACTTCGGCTCTGCGGGAACGCTCGAACGGCTGCTTCAAGCTCTCGGGAGAGCCCGCTTCCACCAACAGCCGGCCTTCGTAATCCAGAATACGGGCGAACTCAATGCCCTCGGCACGCGCGGTCGCACTGACCAGATCCTGCAGTCCCACTCGATTGCCAAGCAGCAGGTTATCAACGGCATTGGCTGCCAATACCCGGGCGATGGATTGGGCACGGCGATCCACCTCGTGATGAATGGAGTCATCCATAAAGTGGAAAACGGAGTACAACAGAACCACCAGTATCGCCACCTCAATGGTGCCGATACCAATGACCGCCTGGACTCGCAGCGACAGCTTCATACCCGGACCTCTGCATTTCCCCGGGCGGAGTCCGGAGCGGGCCAGCGCGTTCCGGCATCCAGAAGCAAAGCCAGATAGTCGTTGAATGACATCGGCTTATGGGCATAGTAACCCTGCACCAGAACATCCCCGAATGACTGCACCTGCTGCCATTGCAGCTCGTTCTCCACCCCCTCAATCACGCTCTTCATGAACGCCTGGTTGGCCATGGCGACAATGGATGCCAGGAACTTGGCTTTGTTGGCATCCAGCTCTATGCCCTCAACGAAGCAACGGTCGATCTTCAGCCTGTCGACCTTGAGCTCCCGGACGTATTCCAGGGACGAGTGGCCGGTGCCGAAATCATCCAGGGCAAAGGTAATGCCGAGACCATGCAGCGCTTCAATGACATCATTGATGTTGCCAAACTCCAGAGCCGCGTTGTCCTCGGTAATCTCCATGCATAAGGCCGCCGCTGGGATACCGGGCTTGAGCAGTAGCCGCTCAACGTTACCGATCAGCTTCATGGACAGCATGGCGGGGTTGAGGTTGATCGAGAGGTTGCCGGTATACCGGAGCCCGGAATACAGCTGCCGGGTTTCCGCGGCAACCCTGCGGAACAGCCAACAACCCAGCTGTTCCCCCAGACCATAGCGCTCGCAGAGTTCTACCACGCGATTGGGCGGGATGAATCCCAGGCTCTCGTGTTCGCAGCGCAACAGGACTTCGGCCCCGGTTACAAGGTTCACGTCGGCCGCGCTGACGATGGGCTGATAGACCAGCCGGAGCATCAACGCACCGGGTTCCTCATTAAACAGATTCAGCAAACCCGCGTGAATCTGGCGTTCTTCCAATATCCGCCGGCGCAGAGCTTCGCCATCAATGAAGTAGGACTGGTTTTCCTCCGAGGCCTGGACCAATGCACGATGCGCCTGCTGATAGCGGATCTGCCAGTCACCTGCTTTTCCGGTGCAGGGTGGCGCCACGCCGAAAACGGCTGAGGCATGCCAGACGGAATCGCCAATCCGCCAGTCAAAGCGGGTCGCAGACACCAGTTGGTAGACCGAAGACTCAACGAACTCGGGCGCCAGGGGCGCCAGTAGAATCACAAACTCACTCGCCGACACCTGAATGAGCTGATCATCGGCCGACAATTCGCGCTGGAGTTTGCGTGCAAATGCCCGGGTAAGCGAGGTTGCGCCCTCCTGGCCATATTCACTGAGCACCAGCGTGTATTTCTGAATAGCGCAAGTAATGATGCTGATTCGAGGGTCCACGCCTCCGAGGGAATGCAAATAATGACTGTTGGGCAACCCGGTGACCGGATCGGTCTTTGACTGCTTGCGCAGGAAAGCCATTCCCAGCGCCAGATAGCCGAAAACCACGGCCAACGCGATCAGTGTCAGTATCCGGAGCTTGGCCAGCCGGTCCCGGGAGGCTTCCACGCTACTCATCAACCGACTGGTTTCATCACCCACAAAGTTATCGGTAACCAGCTGCATGGCATCCTGCCACTGCCGATGCCATGCCGCCATGGCGTCAGACCAGCCGGTAGGGTCTCCGGCGAGGCGTCGGGTAAGAGGGTCCTCCAGCGCCTGCAAACGGGTGAACAGATCCTGCAGGCGAGCCGCATTGTTGTCGTGTTCTCGGGTGGGCGCAGACTCCTTGCTGGTCAGGAGGTAATCGTAGCGGCTCCAAAGAACGTCGTACCTCAGGGTAACCTGAGCAGGCTCGCCGACACCGCGATCAAGCAGCGACAACTCCCTATCCAGGGCGCTTGCTTCGCTGCCGAGACGAACCAGGTTCCACGACGCCATTCTCAGGGCACTGAGCGAGACACTCTGCAGTTTGCGATCCTGGAGATAGGTGTAAAAACTGGCGGACAGCAAGACACCCACCACGGAGAACAACAGGACCACGGTGATGCGGGAGAAGAGTCCCGCCAGAACAGATTGGCTGTTCATTCCTGCGTGAGTTCAATCCGGTTGAGCTGCCAGACCATGTAACGGTGGAAATCCTCACTGTCCAGCTCAGGCCGCTCCGATAACGGCAACATGATCCAGTAGGGACCACGCTGGCGGATGCTCATCGGCTCGCCGTTCTGGCGGGTGGACACAATGGCGTCCAGGCCCATCAGTTCCTTCATCGACCCTGACACCTTGTAACCATTCAGAGCCACCAGGGTGACCGCGCTGGCCCCGGTGCTGCCAAAATGCTCAATGACCCTTGCCAGCGTTGGGCCGGAGAACTCGGCGGTGCCGTCGTAGTAAGGACTGGTGGTCTCGATGACTGACTGTGGAAAACTCTCCAACAGTGCCCGATCCAGCACCAGAGTCTCCTTTCCATCAGTAATTTCGAGCGTCTGGGCAGAGGCCGAGCCGAAGGTAATGAGGAGGAGAATGGCCAGGCCTAACATTGATCGGAGACGATCATTCATCGGAAACACCCATCCTGTTGATCATAATTTGGACAGGCATCTTAGTGGCGGGCGCGATTTTCAGCCAGTACCACTTGGTTACACAGTGCATCTAGTTTGTGAAATCGTTTAAAACACCGAGAGAACGAAAAAAGCCCGCTGGCTGATGCGCGCAACGGGCTTTTCAAACACCTGGAAGGGAAAGACCGGTTATTCCACCGTCACACTCTTGGCCAGGTTCCGCGGCTGGTCCACATCCGTACCCTTCAACACCGCCACGTGATAAGACAGCAACTGCAGTGGCACGGTGTACACGATGGGCGCGGTGATCTCATGCACGGATGGCAGTTGCATCACGTGGATGCCTTCTTCCGGCTTCACGTCCGCCGCCTTGTCGGCAAACACGAACAGCTCACCGCCACGGGCGCGAACTTCCTCCAGATTGGATTTCAGCTTTTCCACCAGGTCGTTGTTCGGTGCCACCGTGACTACCGGCATTTCACTGTCCACCAAGGCTAGCGGACCGTGTTTGAGCTCGCCGGCGGGATAGGCCTCGGCGTGGATGTAAGAGATTTCCTTGAGCTTGAGGGCCCCTTCCATCGCCACCGGGAACTGGGAGCCACGGCCCAGGAACAGGCTATGGTTCTTGTCCATAAAGGCCTTGGACATCTCTTCAATGTCGGCATCCAGGGCGAGGACATCACTCACCTGCTTGGGCAACTGATGAATGGCGGCAACGATGTCTGCTTCTTTCTCTTCACTCAGGCCATTATGGCGCGCCAGGGCCAGGGTGAAGATCAGCAAGGCGGTCAGCTGGGTGGTGAACGCCTTGGTCGACGCCACACCAATTTCCGGACCGGCCTGGGTCATGATGACCAGATCGGATTCCCGCACCAGCGAGCTGCCCGGCACGTTGCAGATGGCCAGAGCCGCGCGGAAGCCAGCCTGTTTGGCCTGACGCAATGCCGCCAGAGTGTCGGCGGTTTCACCGGACTGGGAAATGCACAGGAACAGGGTGTCGGGCTGAATCACGTGTTTGCGGTAGCGGAACTCGGAAGCGACTTCCACCGAACAAGGCACGCCGGCCAGTTCCTCAATCCAGTAGCGGGCCACCATGCCGGCATGGTACGAAGTGCCACAGGCGATGATCTGCACGTGACGGACGTTATCCAGCAGGTTGGCCGCATCGGTTCCCAAGGCTTGCTCCAGGACCCGGCTGTCGGTGATCCGGCCTTCCATGGTGGCCTTGATCACTTTCGGTTGCTCGTAGATTTCCTTGAGCATGAAGTGGCGGTATTCACCTTTGTCCGCAGAGTCAGCACCGTGTTCAAAACGGGTAATGGTCCGCTCCACCGGCTGACCACTGCGATCGTGGATGCGGATGTTGTCCTTGCGGATATCGGCGATATCGCCCTCTTCCAGGAACATGAAGCGGTCGGTCACCGGCAACAGGGCCAGCTGGTCAGACGCGATGAAATTCTCGCCAATACCGACGCCAACCACCAGAGGGCTGCCCTCGCGACAGACCACCAGGTGATCCGGCTCATCGGCATGAACAACGGCCAGGGCGTAGGCACCGCGCAGACGCTGAATGGCCGCCTTTACCGCCTCGTAGAGTTTGCCCTGTTCACGGAAGTATTTCTCGATCAGGTGCGCGACCACCTCGGTATCGGTCTGGGAGGTGAACTCAAAACCCTCGGCCCTGAGTTCATCCCGTAGTTCCTGGTAGTTCTCGATGATGCCGTTATGGACGATGGCCAGCCGCTCGCCGGACATATGGGGATGGGCGTTTACCTGAGAGGGCTCGCCGTGGGTGGCCCAGCGAGTGTGGGCGATACCCAGGTGACCAGCCAGGGGGTTTGCTTCAATGGCATCAGCCAGGGCCGCCACCTTGCCAACTTCCCGGGCTCGCTGCACCAGGTGCTGGCCATTGATGACGGCCATGCCGGCGGAGTCGTACCCCCGGTATTCCAGGCGGCGCAGGCCCTCCAGCAGAATACCCTGGACATCCCGTTCAGATACCGCTCCTACAATCCCACACATGCTGTTATCACCTGTTCGTTAATCGTTGGTTACGCTTTTTTCGGCCGTTCCCAGCCGGCGATGTTACGCTGCTTGCCACGGGCCACCGCCAGTTCCCCTTCGCTGATATCGCGGGTAATGGTGGAGCCGGCACCAATGGTGGCCTGTTCCGCTACGTTCACCGGAGCGACCAGTGAGGTATTGGAGCCGACAAATACCCCGTCACCCAATACCGTCTGGTGTTTGTTCACACCATCATAATTGCAGGTGATGGTACCTGCACCCACATTCACATTACGGCCCAGTGAGGCATCACCAACGTAACTGAGGTGATTGATCTTGCTGCCCTCACCCACCACGGCCTTCTTGGTTTCGACAAAATTGCCAACCTTGGTGTTGGCGGCCAGTTCAGTGCCCGGGCGCAGACGTGCGAATGGCCCGATCTGGGCGTTGGAACCCACTACCGCACCTTCAATCACGCTGTTGGCCTTGATCTCGGCACCGTCGGCGATGGTGGCGTCTTTGATCACACAGTTGGGTCCGATCACGACGTTGTTGCCGAGGCTCACCCGGCCTTCAAAGACCGCGTTTACGTCTATCCACAGGTCGTTGCCAATGGTGAGCTCACCGCGCACCTCAATGCGGGCCGGGTCCGCCAGGGATGCACCCTCGGTCATCAAACGCTCGGCTTGCTGACGCTGGTACCAGCGCTCCAGTTCCGCCAGTTGGAGGCGGTTGTTCACGCCCTGAACCTCAAACGGATTCAGCGGTTGGGAAACCGTCACTGACAAGCCGTGGTCGACCGCCATCGCGATAATGTCAGTCAGATAATACTCGCCCTGGGCATTGCTGTTGGACAGAGCGGGCAGCCATTGCTTCAGATGACGGGCGGATACCGCGAGAATGCCGGTGTTCACTTCCTGAATCTGCTGCTGTTCAGCGGTCGCGTCTTTCTGCTCAACGATGGCCTGAACCAGGCCTTGTTCGTTGCGAACGATCCGGCCATAACCGTGGGGGTTGTCCATATCCACCGTCAGCAAAGCCAGATTCCGTTCGTCCAGGTCGGCGACCATGGTTTCCAGGGTATCTTTGCGAGTCAGAGGGACGTCACCGTACAACACCAACACCCGGGCATCATCCGGCAGTGCCGGCAGTGCCTGGGCCACGGCATGGCCGGTGCCCAGCTGTTCGGTCTGCAACACCCAGTTCACCGAGTCGTCTTCCAGAGACGCCCGAACCTGATCGGCCCCGTGACCAATCACCGTGTGAATTTTCTCCGCGCCCAGTTGTTTTGCGGTATCAACCACATGGTGCAGCATGGCTTTACCCGCCACCGGGTGCAGCACCTTGGGCAGGGAGGATTTCATGCGGGAGCCCTGGCCTGCGGCCAGGATCACAACGTGTAACGGGCTCATGGGGCAATCAGCTCCGGTATTCAAAACGTCCATAAATGAAAAAACCGCGTCCCGGTGGAATCGCCGACACTCCGTTTCCGGAATACCGGGCCCTCCACCTGAGGATGCGGTTCACTGTCAGGCCAGTCCGGGCGCTGACACAGGCTCTGCTTAACGCAGGTGCTTGCGCAGCTTCTGGATGGTGCGCAGCTGAGCGGCAGCTTCGGCCAGCTCGGCGGCAGCACGCGAGTACTCGAACTCGCCTGTCTTGTTCGCCAGTGCCTTCTCGGCTTGCTTCTGGGCTTCCAGGGCCGCTGCTTCGTCCACATCCTTTGCACGAACGGCGGTGTCGGCCATCAGGGTAACCAGATTGGGCTGTACTTCCAGGTAACCACCGGATACGTACAGAATCTCCTCACTGCCACCCTGCTTGATGATCCGCACTGCGCCGGGCTTCAGCTCGGTCAGTAGCGGAGCATGGCCATACTGGATGCCAAGCTCACCTTCGGTACCGGTGGCGATCAGCATCTCCACCAGGCCCGAATAGATTTTTTCCTCGGCACTTACGACGTCACAATGTACGGTCATAGCCATTTCATACGCCTCTTGGGTCAGAAAGGAAAAAAGGTGTCTTACTTACCTTCCTTCTCTTTCATTGCCTTAGCTTTCTCAATCGCTTCTTCGATGCCGCCGCACATGTAGAACGCCTGCTCCGGCATGTCGTCGTAGTCACCGTTGAGAATGCCTTCGAAGCTGGCGATGGTCTCTTTCAGAGACACGTACTTACCCGGAGAACCGGTAAATACTTCAGCAACGTGGAACGGCTGCGACAGGAAACGCTCAATCTTACGGGCGCGGGATACGATCAGCTTGTCGTCTTCAGACAGCTCGTCCATACCCAGGATCGCGATGATGTCTTTCAGTTCCTTGTAGCGCTGCAGAACGTTCTGAACACCACGGGCAACGTTGTAGTGCTGCTCACCAATCACCAGCGGATCCAGCTGACGGGAGGTGGAGTCGAGCGGATCGATCGCCGGGTAGATACCCTTGGAAGCGATGTCACGGCTCAGTACCACGGTCGCGTCAAGGTGCGAGAAGGTGGTGGCCGGAGACGGGTCAGTCAAGTCATCCGCCGGTACGTAGACCGCCTGGATAGAAGTGATGGAACCGGTCTTGGTAGAGGTGATACGCTCCTGCAGCTGACCCATCTCCTCCGCCAGGGTCGGCTGGTAACCTACCGCAGAAGGCATACGACCCAGCAGTGCAGATACCTCAGTACCGGCCAGGGTGTAACGGTAGATGTTGTCAACGAACAGCAGTACGTCACGGCCTTCGTCACGGAACTTCTCAGCCATGGTGAGACCGGTCAGGGCCACACGCAGACGGTTTCCAGGGGGCTCGTTCATCTGGCCGTAAACCATGGCAACCTTATCGAGAACGTTGGACTCCTTCATTTCGTAGTAGAAGTCGTTACCTTCCCGGGTCCGCTCACCAACACCTGCGAATACGGAGAGACCGGAGTGCTCTTTCGCGATGTTGTTGATCAGTTCCATCATGTTTACGGTCTTGCCTACGCCGGCACCACCGAACAGACCAACCTTACCACCCTTGGCGAACGGGCAGATCAGGTCGATAACCTTGATGCCGGTTTCCAGCAGGTCGGCAGACGCTGCCTGATCGGCATAGCCCGGTGCTTTGCGGTGGATAGCCCAGCGCTCTTCTTCGCCGATGTCGCCCTGTTCGTCGATGGGACGACCCAG
Source organism: Marinobacter sp. RI1 (assembly GCF_041155085.1). Lineage (NCBI taxonomy): Bacteria > Pseudomonadati > Pseudomonadota > Gammaproteobacteria > Pseudomonadales > Marinobacteraceae > Marinobacter > Marinobacter sp. RI1. The sequence goes on along the minus strand of NZ_AP031605.1, from coordinate 592,373 downwards.
AACGTCCATGATCCGGCCCAGAGTCTGTGTACCAACAGGTACAGAGATCGGCTTGCCGGTGTTTTCTGCTTTCAGGCCACGCTTCAGGCCCTCAGTGCTGCCCATGGCGATGGTACGAACAATGCCGTCACCCAGCTGCTGCTGGACTTCCAGAGTTGTTTCGCCACCTTCAAGCAGCAGTGCGTCGTAAACGCTTGGAACGGAGTCACGTGGAAATTCCACGTCGATAACCGCGCCAATGATCTGAACGATGTGTCCGCTACTCATGCTCGGTTCCTCGTTATCTTGATAGTCAATAAAACCAGTAGGTCTGTGAGCGTTAACCAACAGATGCCGCGCCGCTCACAATCTCCGAAATCTCTTGTGTGATCGCTGCCTGACGGGCCTTGTTGTAGGCCAGTTGAAGCTCGTCAATGATGCTGCCAGCGTTATCTGTCGCGCTCTTCATGGCAATCATCCGGGCAGCCTGCTCACAGGCCAGATTTTCTACCACACCCTGATACACCTGGGATTCGATATAACGTGGCATCAGCCCGTCAAGGATCGGACGGGAATCCGGCTCGTAGATGTAATCCCACTGGTGACCGATTTCTTCATCATCGCCTTCCGGCAGCGGCAGCAACTGCAGCGCCTTCGGGCTCTGGGTCATGGTGTTGACGAATTCGTTGCTGATCAGGAACAGGCGGTCGATCTTGCCTTCCACGAACGAATCCAGCATCACCTTGACGCTACCGATCAGCTGATCTGCACTCGGGCTATCGCCCAGGTGCGTCACGGCTGCCACCACGTTCCCGCCGTAGTTGCGGAAGAAGGAGGCACCCTTCTGGCCAATAGCGCAGATATCGGTCTCAATACCTTGTTGTTTCCATTCACGCATTTCTCTGACGAGCAGCTTGAACGCGTTGGTGTTCAGACCACCGCAAAGACCGCGATCAGAGGAGACCACAATGTAGCCTACCCGCTTGACCTCGCGCTCCTGCATGAACGGATGGCGGTAATCCTTGTTGGACTTCGCAATGTGTCCGATTACCTGGCGCATCTTTTCAGCGTACGGGCGAGTTGCCTGCATACGCTCCTGAGCCTTACGCATCTTGCTCGCGGCTACCATTTCCATGGCAGACGTGATCTTCTGCGTGCTCTTGATGCTTCCGATCTGGTTACGTATTTCTTTTCCGACGGCCATATGTCACTGCCTTTTCAAGTTAGACACTCAAATGGACCAGCAGGCCCGCACAACGGCGGGCCTTTTGGATTTACCAGCTCTGAGTGGTCTTGAATTTCTCCAGAGCAGCTTTGAGGCCGGCAGTGATGTCGTCGTTGAAGTTACCTTCAGGGCCGATCTTGTCCAGAAGTTCCTTCTGCTCGGACCGCATCCAGTCCAGCAGTTGGGCTTCGAACTTCACAACCTTGTTGACATCCACATCGTCCAGGAAGCCTTCGTTCGCTGCGAACAGTACGGTACCCATTTCCGCAACGGTCATCGGGCTGTACTGGTTCTGCTTCATCAGCTCGGTGACGCGCTGACCATGCTCCAGCTGCTTACGGGTTGCTTCGTCGAGGTCAGAAGCGAACTGGGCAAACGCCGCCAGTTCCCGGTACTGGGCCAGGGCCAGACGGATGTTACCGCCGAGCTTCTTCATGATCTTGGTCTGGGCTGCACCACCTACCCGGGATACAGAGATACCGGCGTTCATGGCCGGACGGATACCGGAGTTGAACAGGTTGGTTTCCAGGAAGATCTGACCATCGGTAATGGAAATTACGTTGGTCGGTACGAACGCAGACACGTCACCAGCCTGAGTCTCGATGATCGGCAGCGCGGTCAGCGAACCGGTCTTGCCTTTCACTTCGCCGTTGGTGAACTGCTCAACGTAGTCAGCATTTACACGGGACGCACGCTCCAGCAGACGGGAGTGCAGGTAGAAAACGTCACCCGGGAATGCTTCACGTCCTGGCGGACGACGCAGCAGCAGGGAGATCTGACGGTAGGCAACGGCCTGTTTGGACAGGTCATCGTATACGATCAGGGCGTCTTCACCGCGGTCGCGGAAGAACTCACCCATGGAAGTACCGGCGTACGGAGCCAGGAACTGCATGGCGGCCGGATCGGCGGCACCAGCAGCAACCACGATGGTGTGGTCCATGGCACCGTGCTCTTCCAGCTTGCGCACAACGGCGGCAATGGAAGACTGCTTCTGGCCAACGGCAACGTAGATACACTTGATGCCGGTGTGCTTCTGGTTGATGATCGCGTCGATGGCAACCGCGGTCTTACCGATCTGACGGTCGCCGATGATCAGCTCACGCTGGCCGCGGCCGATGGGAACCATGGTATCGATGGCTTTCAGACCAGTCTGTACCGGCTCGTCAACGGACTGACGGGCGATAACGCCCGGTGCAACCTTCTCGACCGGGGAGGTCAGGCTGTTGCCCAGCTCGCCCTTACCGTCGATGGGGTTACCCAGGGAGTCAACCACACGGCCCAGCAGTTCGTTACCAACGGGTACTTCCAGGATGCGACCAGTACAACGTACCTTCTGGCCTTCGGCCAGACCTTCGTAGTCACCCAGAACAACCGCACCAACAGAATCACGCTCCAGGTTCAGCGCCATGCCGTATGTGCCGTTGGCAAATTCAATCATCTCGCCGTACATAACGTCGGCCAGACCGTGGATCAGCACGATACCGTCAGATACAGACAGGATCGTACCTTCGTTTTTTGCTTCGGAAGAGATGTCGAGTTTCTCGATTCTCTTCTTGATGATGTCACTGATCTCGGATGGATTCAGTTGCTGCATGCCTTTGTCCTCAAACCTTGTGCTGAAATCAGGAGCCCAGAGCCCTGGCCATTCTGGCCAGTTTGCCACGGACTGAAGCGTCGATAACCAGGTCGCCTGTTCGTACGATCACGCCACCGATCAGGGACTGATCCACGGTGGTCTCGAGTTCGACCTTGCGCTCCAGCTTTTTGGACAGTGCGTCGATCAGTTTCTGCTGCTCGTCTGCAGACAAGTCGAATGCGGTATCGATTGTCAGGTGTACAGACTTCTCGAGGTCTGCACGATACAAACGGAACAGAGCAGAAATCTCCGGCAGCAGGGCCAGACGCTTGTTTTCAGCAAGAATCAACAGGAAGTTTCTGAGTGCTTCAGGCAGCGGCTCTTCAAAACACTCTGCGAAGAGTTCCGCCTTGCGTTGCTCAGACAGGCCGGGGTTGGCCAGGATGTTCTTTACCTCTTGGTCAGCCGCAACCTGAGCGGCAAAAGCCAGAGCCTGATCCCATTGATCAACGGCGTTCTGGTCCTGCGCGGCATCAAAAACGGCCTTCGCGTAGGGTCGGGCTAACGTTGTAAGTTCTGCCATGATGACCCTCGTTTAGAGTTCTGCGGCCAGCTTTTCCAGCATCTCGCTGTGAGCTTTGGCGTCTACAGAGGTTTCCAGAATCTTCTCGGCACCGGCAACGGCCAGGGTGGCCACTTCTGCTCTGAGTGCGTCGCGAGCCTGAACACGCTCCTGTTGAATTTCCGCCCTGGCCTGCTCAATAAGCTTTTCGCCTTCTTTGCGGGCATCCTCTTTGGAGGCTTCCACAATCTGGGCGGCACGCTTGTTGGCCTGGTCAATCAGGGCTGCAGCTTCTTCTTTCGCCTTTTGCAGTTCTTTGGTGGCTTTTTCCTGGGCCAGTTCGAGATCGAGTGATGCCCGATCGGCCGCGGATAGGCCATCTGCAATTTTCTTCTGGCGCGCTTCCATGGCTGCCGTAATCGGCGGCCATACATATTTGACGCAGAACCAGACGAAAATAGCGAAGGCAATCGATTGCCCTATCAACGTAAGGTTTATATTCACGGCGATATACCTCTTGCTATTCGTTGCGTCCTGGTTTCCGGAAGGAGGGGCGCGGCCTCAGCCGGCGCCCACAGCTCTCGGTTTAATTAACCAGCAACAACGAAGATCAGGTACATCGCGATACCAACACCGATCATGGGAACCGCGTCAAGCAGACCAGCCATGATGAAGGCTTTGGTTTGCAGTTGGTTGGCCATTTCCGGCTGACGGGCAGTGGACTCAAGCAGTTTGCCGCCCAGCAGACCGAAACCGATACCAGCGCCCAGAGCGCCCAGACCGATGATCAACGCAGCTGCGATAAATACCATTTCCATTGAAGACTCCTCAGTTTTTTCAGATAGTTAAGGGTTTGTTTATTTAAGGGTTAATCAGTGATCTTCGTGTGCCGCGCTGAGGTAAACCACAGTAAGCACCGTAAAAATAAAGGCCTGAAGCGGAATAACCAGAATGTGGAAGATCGCCCAGGGAACGTTCAACGTCCACTGAACCCACAGCGGCAACAGCGCAATCAGGATAAAGACAACTTCACCAGCGTACATGTTACCGAACAGACGCAGCGCCAGACTGATCGGCTTGATGATCAGCGCCAGGATCTCCAGCAGCAGGTTGAACGGGATCATGATCCAGTGATTGAACGGGTTAAAGGCGAGCTCTTTGGTAAAGCCACCCACGCCTTTCACCTTGAAGCTGTAGAACAGAATCAGCAGGAACACACCGATGGAGATACCGAAGGTACCATTGGGATCGGTGGTCGGAACAATCTTGAAGTAACCAAGCCCCAACGCGTGGGCGATAGACGGAATGTAGTCGATCGGGATCAGCTTCAGGACGTTCATCAGAAGGATCCAGACGAAAATCGTCAGCGCCAGCGGGGCAATCAACGGATTCTTGCCGTGGAAGACATCGCGCACAATGCCCTGAACGAACTCAAAGGTCATTTCGACCAGGTTCTGCAATCCGGTCGGTGTGCCTTCGGTAACCCGGTTGGCCACAAAGCGGAACAAACCGAGGAACAGAATACCCATGGCGATAGACCAGCCGAGGGTATCGACATGGACAGCCATGAAGCCCATGTCCGCGGCTTCCTGGCCGGTACGTGCGAAGGTCCAGGTGGCCTCCTGCACGACACTGCCATCCGCGCGCTCATAGCCTTCCGGGAGCTTGCCATAGGTAAGGTTGGTGAGGTGGTGTTTTATATACTCTACTGGGGTATCAGCTGCCATACTGCTCTCGTCCAGTCATCGCTGTGGTCGCGGCCGGATGAGCCAGCGCAATGCCGTACCCAACACAACCATCACAGCAAAAGTGAATAACAGAGCCGGTACGTGGACTGGCTCCATTAAAGTGAAAACGGCCGCAAAAAACACTGCGGTAAGGGCCAGCTTGATGCTTTCAGCCCTGAATATGTTGCTCACTGCCAGGTGCATCTGTCGGGCACCCTGATATCGATACGCGCGGTGAGCAAAGTACGCGTTTGGTATGACAAAAATAAGACCGCCAACAAGTGCGGAATACCCGGCCAAACGACTTTCCAACAGCCACAACAGGCTCAGAATCAGCAGAACCGCCATCTCTATAATCAACCACTTGCCAAGTGGTACGTACGTGATGGCTCTCGAAGAACGGTTCATATCACCAGCTGTCATCCCAAGCGCGCGGAATTATATGTGTTAACCGATAGGTGTTCAACATAACCGCACGGAAAAATTGGCGAAAAAGTGAGCAGGTTTTGCCGCCGAAACCTGAAGTTTTACACAGGTTGTGTTGCTCATCGATCACCACAACCACATGTGGTGTTTCCGGCACCAGACGGGACTTTAGGATGATTTTCAGGTTTTATCGGGCCGATTAACGGATGTGGCCCAGAATGCCGTCAAGCTCGTCCAGTGAACTGTACTCAATCACCAGCTTGCCTTTGCCCCGTTTACCATGATTGATCGCCACCCGGGCACCGAGCCGGTCAGACAGATCGTCCTGCAAGGCCCGGATGTTCGGATCAAGAGCCGGCTTGGCGCTGGCTTTGTCTTCCGGTTTTTCCTGCTGAACCCGGCGCACCAGGGCTTCAGTCTGGCGTACCGACAGCGATTTGCCGACCACCTGACGGGCCACCTGCATCTGCTGCTCCGGTGGCAGGGTAAGCATGGCACGGCCGTGGCCCATTTCCAGATCACCATGCTCCAGCATTACCCTTACGTCTTCGGTCAGGCCGATCAACCGTAACAGGTTGGTGATCGTCGTTCGGGACTTGCCCACCGCCTCGGCCACCTGAGCCTGGGTCAGGCCGAACTCGTCCTGCAGGCGCTGCAGGGCGAAGGCTTCTTCAATAGGGTTCAGGTTTTCGCGCTGGATGTTCTCGATCAGCGCCATCGCAATGGCGGCTTCATCCGGGACATCGCGGATAATAGCAGGAATACGGTCCAGTTCTGCCAGCTGGGTGGCACGCCAGCGGCGCTCACCGGCAATCAGTTCATAACGGCCTTCCGACACCGGACGCACCACGACCGGCTGCATCACGCCCTGCTGACGAATGGAGTCTGCCAGTTCCTGCAGAGCGGCGGGGTCCATATCCCGGCGCGGCTGATAACGACCACGCTGGATCAGGTCGACCGGGATCTCACGCAGTTCACCATCGTGATCACTGATCTCCTGATTGAGATTCACCTTCGAGCCCTGGAGCAGTGCCCCCAGTCCCCGTTCGCCCAAGCCTCGCTTCTTCGCCGCCATGGTGGTTGTCATTCTTCCTGTTGAAATAGTGGGTGCATGGTTGCCTGACGGCGGTCTATGTTACACCGCAACCGCGGGCGATGTCTTTTTCGATCCGTGCCGGCGTACCATCTCGCCAGCCAGCGCCAGATATGCCACCGCACCCTTGGACACCCGATCATACTTGAGTGCCGGCATGCCGTAGCTGGGCGCTTCTGCCAGCCGGACGTTGCGGGGAATCACCGCCCGGTAAACCTTGTCACCGAAATATTCACTGAGCTGACCGGAGACATCCAGAGTCAGGCTATTGCGGGGGTCGTACATGGTGCGCAGGATACCCTCAATCTCCAGATTGGGATTGACCGTTTCCTGAATCTGCTGGACGGTGTTCATCAGTGCCGCCAGCCCTTCCAGGGCATAATATTCACACTGCATCGGGATCAGTACCGAATCCGCGGCAGACAGGGCATTCACGGTCAGCAGACTGAGTGAAGGCGGGCAATCAATCAGGATGTAGTCGTAGTTTTCCCGAACGGTGTTGAGGGTCAGCCGTAACCGGTGTTCCCGGCCAATCTCGTTCATCAGCTCCACTTCGGCGGCGGTCAGGTCACCGTTGGCGGGCAGCAGATCAAAACCGGAGGCTTCAGCGTGGACGATCACGTCCGCCGGAGTAGCCCGTTTGGTCAGCACATCATATCCGGACAGCTCCAGGGAATTTTTATCCACACCGCTGCCCATGGTGGCATTGCCCTGGGGATCCATATCCACCAGCAGCACCCGGCGCTTGGTGGCCGCCAGAGACGCGGCAAGATTGACGCAGGTGGTGGTTTTGCCCACACCGCCTTTCTGATTGGTCACTGCAATCACGCGCGCCATGCTTTGCCTCCTGCTGTTGAGGGTTACCGGTGTCGTTCAGCCCGGGCGACGATCAGTAAATGCCGTTCGCCGTCGGCTCCGGGGACGGTCAGGGAATGGCTGGATTCTACCTGCCAGCCCGCCGGAAGGGCAGCTACTTCATCATCCGGATACTGGCCTTTCATGGCAAGGAACTCGCCGTCATTCGCGAGCAGACCACCACACCAGGTCACCAGGTTTTCCAGGGCGGTGAAGGCCCGGCTGCTGATCTGGGTGAAGGGCTGATCGGGCTGGCAGTCTTCCGCCCGGCCGTGGATAACTTCAACGTTGTCCAGCCCGAGCTCAAGCACACACTGATTCAGGAATCGGGTTTTCTTGCCGTTGCTGTCCAGCAGGGTAAAGCGTTTTTCCGGGAACACAATGGCCAGCGGAATACCAGGCAGGCCGCCGCCGGCGCCCACATCCAGCAAATGGTTTGTGGTCACCCAGGGCAGGATGCTCAGACTGTCCAGCAACTGGCGGGAGACCATGACCCGCTCATCCCGCACGGCGGTCAGGTTGTAGGCCTTGTTCCACTTGTTCAGCAGAGCCAGAAAAGCCAGCAACTGTTGCTGCTGGCTGTCGGACAAAGACAGGTTCATGGCCGCGAGGCCGTCCCGAAGCTGGCCGGGCCACTGTGGATAACTCATCTCAGGCGCTCTGCTTTTTCAACAGGTCGCGCTTTTTCAGATGCACCAGAATCTGGCTGACCGCCGCCGGGGTCACACCCTGGATACGGGACGCCTGAGCCACCGTTTCCGGGCGCACGTCCTTGAGCTTCTGCTTGATTTCGTTGGACAGGCCACCGATGACGTCGTAATCCAGATCCAGCGGCAATGCGGTGTTCTCGTTCTTGCGCAGGCGCTCGATCTCATCCGCCTGGCGGGAGATGTAGCCTTCGTATTTGATCTCGATTTCCACCTGATCGGCTACGTTCGGGTCCTCCGCCCGTTCGGCCCCGATCTCGGCGATGTGATCGTAGACAATCTCCGGACGGCGCAGCAGCTCCGCCAGAGACTGGTCACGGGTCATCGGCTGTTTCAGGTAGCCATTGGCTCGCTCACCCGCCTCGGTGTTCGGATGGATACGGGTGCTTTCCAGGCGGCTACGCTCTTTGGCAATGCCTTCGCACTTCTCGCTGAACTTCTGCCAGCGTTCGTCGTCCACCAGGCCCAGCTTGCGGCCGGTTTCGGTCAGGCGCAGGTCGGCGTTGTCCTCCCGCAGGATCAGCCGGTATTCGGCACGGCTGGTAAACATACGGTAGGGCTCCTGAGTGCCCATGGTGATCAGGTCGTCCACCAGTACGCCCAGATAGGCCTCATCCCGGCGCGGGTACCACTCTTCCTGGCCCTGGGCCCGCAGCGAGGCGTTGATGCCCGCCAGCAAGCCCTGGGCGCCAGCTTCTTCATAACCGGTGGTGCCGTTGATCTGGCCGGCAAAGTACAGGCCCTGGATAAACTTGGTTTCCAGGGTGTGGCGCAGGTCCTGCGGGTTCAGGTAGTCATACTCGATGGCATAGCCCGGGCGCAGGATGTGGGCGTTCTCGAAACCGGGAATCGAGCGCACGGCCTTGAGCTGGATATCAAACGGCAGGCTGGTGGAAATACCATTCGGGTACAGCTCGTTGGTGGTCAGGCCTTCGGGCTCGACGAAAATCTGGTGCGAATCCTTGTCGGCAAAGCGGTTGACCTTGTCCTCGATGGACGGGCAATAACGCGGGCCCACGCCTTCGATGTTGCCAGCGAACATGGGCGAGCGGTCAAACCCACTGCGGATAATGTCGTGGGTTTCTTCGGTGGTGCGGGTCACGTAACAGCAGATCTGCTCCGGATGTTCGTCACGGCTGCCAATAAACGACATCACGGGTGTCGGATCGTCTCCCCACTGCTGCTGCATCGCGGAGAAATCCACGGTGCGGGCATCAATGCGCGGCGGTGTTCCGGTTTTCAGGCGGCCAACGTTGAACGGTAGCTCCCGCAGGCGTTTGGCCAGGGCATTGGCCGGCGCATCACCGGCGCGACCACCGGCGTGATTCTGCATACCAATGTGGATAACGCCACCGAGGAAGGTACCGGTGGTCAAAACCACGGTTTTGGCGTTGAAGCGGATGCCGGTCTGGGTCACCACGCCCACCACCTGGTCGTTTTCCACAATCAGGTCATCGGCCGCCTGCTGGAACAGGGTCAGATTAGGCTGGTTTTCCAGCATATGGCGAATGGCGGCTTTGTACAGAATCCGGTCTGCCTGAGCACGGGTGGCACGCACCGCCGGGCCCTTTCGGCTGTTCAGGACCCGGAACTGGATGCCCGCCTGATCGGTGGCCCGGGCCATGGCGCCGCCCAGGGCATCGATTTCCTTCACCAGATGGCTCTTGCCAATGCCACCGATGGCCGGGTTACAGGACATCTGCCCCAGAGTCTCAATGTTGTGGGTCAGCAGCAGGGTTTGCGAACCCATACGCGCTGCCGCCAGGGCGGCTTCAGTACCGGCATGGCCACCACCAATGACAATGACATCGAAACGGGTCGGAAACTCCACACTACACCTCGGAAATCGGGGAAAAAAACAGGGCGGCGAGTATAACGCCTCGCCCGGGAAATTGCAGTCAGAATGTGCAAATTTTAACCAGCAACGAGGTGAATAAAAACCCTGGCGGCTGGCCTTGGCCGATGATCAGTGCGACGCCGCTCTCTGACAGGGTTCGTTCAGGATAAGGAAATTCCGAAAGTTTCAGGATTTCATAGCCTTGTCATACATTGTTCAAAAAAGTTTTTAAAAAGTTATCCACACAATTGATGCCTTCACTTACAGCCAAAAATGTCGGTAACTATTTGTTAAATATAAATTTAATTAAATTGCTCTGGCATTATTCGCAAATTATCCCAGTAATTATCCACAGCGTTTTTAGCAGATGCCTATATACGGTGCAAAAACCGGTACCCCTGAACCCAAGTGCACCAACAAAGGGCCAGTTTCTACGCAGGCTCGCCAGCGCGGTCGCTTGGCCCCGGTGTCAGGCGCCCAACCAGAGATTTTGGCACAGAACTCGCTTGAGCCTGGAATGCAGTTTCTCAACCACGGCCAGGAAGGCTCGAACAGGCAGTACAAGGGTTCCTGACCATGAAGCGCGTTCTCAGACTTGCCGAGCACCGGCACCGCCCCTCTGGCAAAACCGCCAGCTTTATCGAACATCACGATTTCCGGTCGGTCTATCAACCCATTCTCAGCCCCACCCATCAGAAGATGGTCGGCTACGAGGCACTGGTACGGGTTCGTCGTGGTAATCAGCCAGTACCGCCGCCTTCGCTTTTCGAGCAGGCCAGCATTCAGGGCGTCACCTCGGAACTGGACCGGCACCTGCTGAACCTGCATCTGGAGAATTTCACCCAGACCAACCTACCTATCTGGCTGTTTATCAATATCAACCCGGACACTCTGTTCCACCATAACGACTACCTGTCTGTACTGGCTGACCATTGCCATCAACTGGGCGTGCATCCGGAGAAGATCGTGCTGGAGCTGGTGGAGACCGCCTCCCGGGACAGCGCCACGCTGCTGGAGTTCGTCCAGGAAGCCAAGGCCCGGGGATTCCAGATCGCCATCGACGACTTTGGCATGGGTGATTCCAATTTTGAGCGCCTGTGGCGAATCAACCCGCTGATCGTGAAGATTGACCGGTCTCTGTTGATGAACGCCCAGGATCACAACCGCGCGCGATTGCTGTTGAACAGCCTGGTCCGGATGATTCGCGAGAGTGGCAGCCTGGTGCTGATTGAAGGCATCGAGAACAATGCCCAGGCCCACATTGCGCTGGCCACCGAAGCGGATCTGCTGCAGGGCTTTCTGTTTGCCCGACCGGGGCAAGGGTCCGAAGAACTGACGCAGACCGCCGAAACCGCGTTGCGACAGGTCATGTCGGAATCCGAACGCTGGTGCCAGAACGATTTCAGGACCCGCGAGACCTATCTCAAGCTGCTGAGATTCGAAATCATGGATGCCTGCCATGCCCTGGCCCGGGGCGAAGAATTTGATCGGGTATGCCGGCCTCTGCTGCAAATGGAGGGCGTACGGCGATGCTTCCTGCTTGATCAAAAAGGGGTTCAGCAAGGCAGTCTGGCCCAATCCGGGGCTTCCCGGAATGCCGCATTCAACCCGCTGTATCAGTCCGCTGGCGCCTGCTGGAGCCATCGGGAATATTTCCGCAACGCCCTGGAGCGACCGCAACACATCAGCTGCAGTCGCCCCTACGTGGCCCTTCCGGACGCCCGACGAACCGTCACCCTGTCCACCGGCACCTCACTGGCCCAGGGCCACCGGATCTTCTGCGTGGATATCCACCCGGATGAGGTCCTGGACGGTCAGGTTCTGTTCCCGGACACCCTTTGATGCCGGGATTCAGCCGGTAGGGTTCAGAAATCGTCCGCCTTGCGCTGTGGCACCGCCGCCGAACTGCTACCGCCGGATGGGCCCGCTGCCAGGCGTTCCAGCTCCTGCTCCACCGCGTTCGAGGATTTCGCAAAGCGGGCCAGAAGGTTGTACAACACCGGGATAATGAACAGAGTCAGGGTGGTGGCGAAAATCAGGCCACCCAGGATCACCATGCCGATGGCCGCCCGGCTCTCGGCCCCGGCACCAGTGGCAATCACCAGCGGAACCGCCCCGAACACCGTAGATATGGTGGTCATCAGTACCGGACGAAAGCGCAGGCTGGCGCCTTCCAGAATGGCTTCTTTCACCTCGTAGCCCTTGTCCCGAAGCTGGTTGGCAAATTCCACGATCAAAATGCCGTTCTTGGCCATCAGTCCCAGCAGCATGATGATGCCAATCTGGCTGTAGATGTTCAGACTGATGCCCGACCAGGCCAGCGCGATCAGCGCACCGGTCACCGCCAGCGGCACCGACAGCATGATAATCAGCGGGTGGATCCAGCTCTCGAACTGGGCCGCCAGCACCAGGAACACGATAATAAACGCCAGCCCGAAGGTCAGGTAGATGGCCGCCGATGAATCCTGGAATTCTTGGGACAGGCCCTTGTAACTGAGCCGGGCCTCCGGAGGCAGGTTATCCACAGCCAGGTTATTCAGGTAGGTCAGCGCTGAACCCAGATCATAGCCCTCGGCCAGGGACGCACTCACCACCACCGCCGGCAGCCGGTCAATCCGGCGCAGATCCGGATTGGCCCCGATCTCTTCCACAGATACCAGAGCTTTGAGTGGAATCAGTTCCCCACCTGCCCGAGGCCGCAGGAAGATCTGCTCCATATCACCGGGCGTGGCCCGGTCGGCATCGTCCGCCTGGATAATGACGTCGTATTCCCGGCCCCGATCCAGATAGGTGGTTACCTGCCGGGAAGCCAGCATGGTCTGCAGGGTGAGGCCTACGTCTTCAATGGTGATATCCAGATCCGCTGCCCGGTCGCGGTCAATGTTGACCTTCAGTTCCGGCCGGGTCAGCTCAAAATCGGTGTCGACATTCAGCAGATTCGGGTTTTCCTTTGCCCGTTCAACGATCTCCTCACTCCAGGCCTGCACCGACTCGTAGTCGGGGCCGGCAATGACAAACTCCACTGGCTGATTGAAGCCGCGCTGGCCCAGCCCCGGCGGGTTGATGACACTGATCCGCACCCCGGAAATGTCAGACAGCTTGTCGCGAATCTCGGTGGTGACCTGCTGCTGCTTGATCTCCCGCTGTTCCCAGGGCACCAGCCCCATGATCATGAAGGCATTGTCTTCTTCATCCCGGAATCCGACGATGGACAGGAAACGCTCGGCGATACCGTCATCCAGGTAGGGCAACAGTCGCTCTTCGGCCTGTTTGACAAAGTGATCGGTGAATTCAACCGTCGAACCCCGGGGTGCGCTGATGGGCATGATGATTACGCCGCGGTCTTCGGTCGGGGCCAGTTCCTGGGGCAACCGAGGGAAAATCACCGTCGCCACGATCAGCCCGACGATACCGAGCCCGAGCAACAGCCCCGGTTGGTTCAGGGAGAAGCGAAGCATTCTCTGATAGCCATTCGTCAGGCCATTCAAGATGCGTTCACTGAAGGCCCAGAGCCGATGCCCCTCGGCACTTTCGGGACTGTGCCGGAGCCACTTGGAACAGAGCATCGGCGCCAGGGTCAGAGCAACCAGGCTGGAGACCACCACGGCAGCCGCGAGAGTGAAGCCGAATTCCGCAAACAACCGGCCCACGTTGCCGCCCATGAACGAGATGGGCACAAACACCGCCACCAGTGTCAGCGTGGTGGCGATCACCGCGAAAGCCACCTGCTTGGCGCCCCGGTAGGCCGCCAGCAACGGTGGTTCGCCTTCATCAATGCGACGCTGGATGTTCTCCAGCATGACAATGGCATCGTCCACCACCAGGCCGATGGCCAGAATGATGGCCAGCAGGGTCAGCACGTTGATGGAAAAGCCCAGGAAACCCAGGCCGATAAACGCACCGATCACTGCCACCGGAATGGTGACCGCCGGAATCAGGGTTGCGCGCCAGGAGCGCAGGAACAGGAAGATAACCAGTATCACCAGCGATACCGCAATCGCCAGCGTGGTCAGAACCTCTTTGATCGAAGCCCGGATAAACACCGATTCGTCATAGCTCTCGGCAATACGCACTTCCGGCGGCAAGGTCTCGCGAATCTTCACCAGCTCCGCCTTCACCGCATCCGACACCGCTACCGTGTTGGCCTTGGACTGGCGGATTACCCCCATCCCGATAGCGGTTTCGCCATTGGCCCGCAAACGACCAACATCCGATTCCACCCCGACCTGAACATTGGCAACCTCGCCCAGGCGCAACAGGTCGTTGCCATCCCGGCGGATCACCAGATTGCGGAAATCCTCGACATTGGACAACCGCCCTTCCGCGCGCACGGTAAAGTTGCGGGTGGAGGAGTCCACTGAACCGGCCGGTAACTCCACGTTGTTCTGCCGCAGTGCCTGCTCCACCTCAGCAACGGTTATGTTGCGGGCCGCCAGGCGGGTGCGGTCGAGCCAGACCCGGATGGCGTAACGGCGTTCACCGCCAATCCGGACATCGGCAACACCGTCCAGAACCGATAACCGGTCGGCCAGAACCCGATCGGCGAAGTCACTGAGTTCGGCACTGTCCCAGACGTCACTAATCAGAGTTATCCACATCATCGGCCGGGCATCGGAATCGGCTTTTTGAACCACCGGGGGATCGGCCTCATCCGGCAACTGGTTCAGAACCCTGGACACCGCATCGCGTACGTCGTTGGCGGCAATGTCTACATCCCGGGAGGTATCAAATTCTATGGAGGTTCGGGATTCACCCTGTTCGGTTGAGGATTCGATGGAGCGAATGCCTTCAATGCCACTGATGGCCCCTTCAATCACCTGGGTAATCTGGGTGTCGACCACTTCCGCCGCAGCGCCGGTGTAATCGGTGGACACCGAAACCACCGGCGGATCAATATCCGGATATTCCCGAACCGGCAAGCCCAGCAAGGCGGCCACGCCGAATACGACAATCAGCAGGCTCAGAACGGTGGCAAACACCGGGCGTTTGATGGAGACATCGGACAGCACCATGGATCAGGACTCCACGGTCCGGGCAAACCGGTTTTCCGGAATCGCCTGGTCGTTACTCTGTACTTCAATGCGGTCGCCGGTACTCAGGCGATCCTGCCCGGTTACTACCACGGCATCGTCCAGGGTCAGGCCAGAGGTAATTTCCACCAGACCGGGCATGCGCGAACCGGTCGCCACCGATACCCGGCGTGCCACGCCGTCTTCGGCAACAAACACATACTTGTCGTCGCCACGAATCATCACTGCCTGCTCCGGAATCACCAGCCCTTCCCGTTCCTGCAGGGTCAGTGACGCCGACATGAACTGGCCCGGCCGCAGACGACCGTCCGGATTATCGATAATGGCTCGCACCGACAGGGTTCGGCTCAATTCGCTGATGCGGGTGGCGAGTTCCACCAGCTCTCCCCGGAAGACCTCGTCTGGGAATGCCGGCGAGGAGGCAATCACCGATTGGCCTACCCGAACCTGGCCGACAAAACGTTCCGGAACCGCAAAACCCATTTCCATTCGATCGGTGGTGTCCAGCGTGGTAATGGTGGTGCCCGCTTGCAGATATGCCCCCACGCTGATGTCGCTCAGGCCCACCACACCGGAGAACGGCGCTTCAATGCGATGGTTTTCCAGCCGCACCCGGGCAGCCTGTCGCTGGGCTTCAGCCACACTCACGGCGGTGACCAGTTCATCCACCTGGGACTGGGACACGCTATTGTTGGAGCGCAAACGCTGGGCCCGCTCCAGTTGCCGCCTGGCATCGGCCAGCTGGGCTTCAATCACCTGGAGATCAGCACGGGCCTGACGATCGTCGAGACGTAACAGGACATCGCCCTGAGATACTTTCTGTCCGGGTTCGAGGTTGATCTGCACCACCCGACCGGTGACTTCGGTGGTCAGTTCCACGGCATTCAGTGCCTTGAGGTTGGCCACCGAACGAATCTCATCCCTGACCTGCTGCAATCTGGGCGCCACTGCACTGACTTTGCTGGCCCTCGGCTCCTCACCGGCCTGTTCTGTGGACGAGGAATCCATCGCCAAAAAGAACACCGCACTTCCGGCACCCGCTGCAACCAGTACCACCGCAATCAGCCATTGCTTCCACATGGGTATCGCAAACCTTTCCGAGTTCAGTTCTGCGGGACAGCCCCGCTTTCATGTTTCTGAATCACCAACACCACTTCACCCACATCGACACCCCACTTGCTCATGGTGGTCTGGTTGATCAGGGTGTCGGGAGTAACCAGGTACATCCAGTCGTCCATCCGGACATCGATCGTGCCATCGCCGTATGCCACCCGCAGGACATAATTCATGTGTATGGCGTTGCCCTGCCAGCGCATGGTGCCGGCTTCCACCACGTCGCCGGCGCTGGCGTGATAGCTGCCGTTGTCCGGTGTCAGCGTCCAGATCCGGGTCTGGACCTCGCCGTCGTTGAAACGGAACACCTCATCCAGCGTACCGACACCGTTTTCATCCCAACTGGCCACAATGTCTGCGTCGAAGGTACGGATAACCTGGCCGGCGTAGTCCTTGACCACCCCCCGGGCCGAAAGTTCGCCCCGGAAAAACTCCGAGGGCACCAGCTCCGGTGCCTGGCCCTGATAATCCTCCAGATTCGGCCCGGCACACCCTGCCAGCATCAGGGTCATTAACAGTATAAGACCACCGCTTCGAAGACCATGGAAAAGACCGGGGAAAGGCTGCGTTTGCATGACTTTTACACTCCTTGGCGACTACCGGATAGCAACAGAACGTTTACAGCATTACGGACCCATGGCCGTGCCCGATCAGTCCCCGGGCCCAACCGTCATTTCAGCCAATTGTCCATTCTGACATCAGCACCAGCGCTTTCCGTCAATGGCAGCCCGCCGGGAATACCGTACAACTGCACACACAGTGGCCTTTCTGGCCCAACCAATTCCGGATGATCAATGCATGTGAGGACTGGCTATGCCTGTGTATAAAGCGCCCCTGAGGGACATGAAATTCCTGCTCAATGACGTATTCGATTACCCGCGGCACTACCAGACACTGGCCTCCGGTGAGAACGCCACGCCCGACATTGTCGACGCCATTCTGAGCGAATGCGGCCGTTTCTGCGAAGAGGTGCTGAGCCCGCTGTATCAGTCCGGCGACGAAGAAGGGTGCCACCTGGAAAACGGTGAAGTGATCACCCCCAAGGGCTATAAAGAAGCCTACGAGCAATATGTGATGGGCGGCTGGCAGGGCCTGTCGGCACCGGAGGAATTCGGGGGCCAGGGCCTGCCGGCCTCCATGGGCCTGCTGAAGCAGGAAATGATGGGCACCGCCAACTGGTCCTTTTCCATGTACCCGGGCCTGTCCCTGGGGGCCATGAACACCATCTATCTGCACGGCGACGAGCAGCAGCAACAGACTTATCTGGCGCCGCTGACTGAAGGCCGCTGGGGCGGCACCATGTGCCTGACCGAGCCCCAGTGCGGTACCGACCTGGGCCAGGTCAAAACCCGGGCCGAACCCCAGGCCGACGGCAGCTACAAACTCACAGGCACCAAGATCTTCATTTCCTCAGGAGAGCACGATCTGACCGAAAACATCGTTCACATCGTGCTGGCCCGTCTGCCGGATGCCCCGAAAGGCACCAAAGGCATCAGCCTGTTTATCGTGCCCAAGTTCCTGCCCGATGCCCAGGGCGGTGTCGGTGAGCGCAACGCCGTCAGTTGCGGCGCGCTGGAGAAGAAGATGGGCATCAAGGCTTCGGCCACCTGTGTGATGAATTTCGATGGCGCCACCGGCTATCTGATCGGCCCGGAGAATCAGGGCCTGGAGTGCATGTTCACCTTTATGAACACAGCCCGCATCGGTACGGCAATTCAGGGGGTTGGCCCCGCCGAGCTGTCCTATCAGTGGGCTCTGGATTACGCCAGGGAGCGCCGTTCCATGCGGGCTCTGTCCGGCAAGAAAGAGCCGGATGAGGTTGCCGACAGCCTGATTCACCATGCCGATGTCCGGCGTATGCTGCTGACCCAGAAAGCCATCGCGGAAGGCGGCCGCTCCATGCTCTATTACGCCGCCAAGATCGCGGACCATATGGTGGAAGCGCATACCGCAGGCGATACCGCCAAGGTTGAGAAATATGACGACAAACTCGGCTTCCTGACGCCAATCCTTAAGGGATTCCTGACCGAACTGGGCTGTGAGGCCACCAACCTGGGCATGCAGGTGTTCGGCGGTCATGGCTACATCCGCGAACACGGTATGGAGCAGATTGTCCGGGATACCCGTATTGCCACCCTGTACGAAGGTACAACCGGCATCCAGGCGCTGGACCTGCTCGGGCGCAAGGTCTTGCTGATGACCCAGGGCGGAGCAGTGCGGGAATTCACCCTCAAGGTGGCCAATTTTGCCCGCAAGCACCTGACCAACAAACAACTGCGGCCGATGGCGGTGGAGCTGCTGAAACTGACCGCCCAGTGGAACCTGCTGACCGTGCGCGTGATGCTGGCAGCACGCAAGGATCGCGACGTGGTCAGCGCCGCCGCCAACGACTTCCTGATGTACAGCGGCTACGTGACCATGGCGTACATGTGGCTACGCCAGGCGGCGGTGGCCAGCGATAAACTGGAAAACGGCGGCGATGAATCTGACGCCTTTTACCGCACCAAGCTGGCGACCGCCGAGTTCTATTATGAGCGCTTGCTGCCCCGGGCCCAGGCCCACGCCACCAGCATGCTTAGCCCGACCCGCAACCTCATGCAGGTGGCACCAGAAGAGATGGCCTTTACCGGTTAACCTCCGGTATTTTCCCGTCCCGGGCTCCGCCCGGGACATTTTTGGCTGTTCATGACCATCCGGAAATCGGGGTTGAAATCCCGTTGATACGACCTCAACTTCCCCCCTGCCTTACCACTTTTCTCACAATGCACTGAGGTTTAACGACTTTTAGAGACATCACCATTCTCGCGTATAAAAGAAGGAGGTTCGAAAATGGACAATCGTACTGACGACTTTTATCCCACCCGCCTCGAGCGCCCGGCAGAGAGTTTCGAGCGCAAGGACCCGGTTATCCACAGCCAGGGAACCGACCGCCACAATGGGCCGCTGAGCGAAACTGAACTGGCCCGGTATGAACGGGACGGCTTTCTGGTATTCAACAACTTTCTGGATCAGGAAACGGTCAAACGTTTCCGGGACGACCTGCGAGCCTATGAGAATGACGACAGCATCCTGCGTTCCGAAGGCACTATTACTGAGCCGGGCAAGCAGGAAATCCGCTCTATTTTCGGGATCCACGAACTGTCTGATCGCTTCGACCGACTGACCCGGGAATCCCGCTTGCTGGATATGGTGCACCAGCTACTGGGCAGTGATGCCTACATCCACCAGTCACGCATCAATTTCAAACCCGGTTTCCACGGCAAGGGCTTTGACTGGCATTCGGATTTCGAGACCTGGCACGCCGAGGACGGTATGCCGCGAATGCGGGCCGTCAGCTTTTCCATCGCCCTCACCGACAACACACCATTCAACGGCCCATTGATGCTGATTCCCGGCTCCCACAAAACGTTTGTGCCCTGTGTCGGCCGCACGCCCGAGGACAACTACCAGTCCTCACTGAAAAAGCAGGAGCTGGGGGTCCCCAACGAGCAGGACCTGCAGAAGATGGCCGATCAGTACGGCATCCAGGCGCCTACCGGGCCAGCGGGCTCTCTGATCATATTCGAGTGCAACACGTTGCATGCCTCCAATGCCAATATGTCACCCTGGCCCCGCAGCAATCTGTTCTTCGTCTACAACAGTGTGGAAAACCGTCTGGAACAGCCATTCTGCGGCAACAAACCGCGGCCCGACTTTCTGGGCAATCGCAGCCATACCGAGGCCCTGCGCCCGGTTCGTTCACCGGATCTGCGCCGCACCGGTTAAGCGATGGCCCAATAACGAAAAAGGGGAAGCCACTGGCTTCCCCTTTTGCAACGGAACAAAGCTCTGATCAGAGGCCGTACTTGGTCTCAATAGCCTCGTAGATTCCGTTGTTCTTGATGGTTTCCAGGCCCTGATTCAGTTTCTGGATAACCTCGTCCGGCGTTTCCATGTTCATGGCCAGGTACAGTTCGGTCTTGTTGAACGAATACACCGGAACCAGCCCTTCCACATCCTGCTGGGAGGCAAAATAGGGCCCGGCCAGCTGGTCCGCAATCCAGAGGTCAACCTGCCCCAGTTCCAGGCGCTTCGGGTTCAGGTCATCGCTTTCCATCTCCGAGACCTTGTAGCCGCGCTCCAGCAGGTATTCGGTCATGACGTCACCGCGATAGCCGGCATACAGCAAACCCCGGGTATCTTCCAGATCGTCGATCTGCAGGTTGGTGCCGGCCGGGGCAAAGATGGTCCACAGGTTGTTCGCCAATGGCCCTACCCACTTGAACTGCGGTGCCCGGCTTTCGGTATAGGTGGTGCAGAAGATCCCGTGGTTCTTTTTGTTCAGGGCCCGGTTGTAGCCGTAATCCCAGTTCCGGAGCTTGATGACATAGTCGAGCCCGGACGCCTGCAGCACCGCTTTCACCATCTCGGTGCACAGTCCATCAATGCCATCGCCGTTATGCTCGAAGGCACGGCCGGTGGAACTCATGTTGTACGGAGGAAAGTTCTCGGTGTAGATGTAGAGTTTGTCTGAGCCCAGGGCGGGCACAGAAACGCCGGCAAACACCAGCGTGGCAGCTAACAGAGAGGCCAACTTGCGCACGGGTTATCTCCTTTACCACGAATGACTTGGTCCGCTGCACAGGCAGCGGCACGATGAGACAGTAGTGGAGTTTACCCGAGCTTTTAACGTTGTTTTACAGATAAACTGTTTGTTTTCGTAAGGGAACACCCGAGAGCCAGAGCGGGCTGAGGGCTCCTTCCTGAATTATTTCCCGATGCAGAAACTGCTGAATATTTTCCCCAGAAGCTCATCCGGGGTCAGATGCCCGGTGATTTCCCCCAGGGCATCCTGAGCGGCCCGCAGATCTTCGGCCAGCAATTCACCGGCGCCGTAACCTTCCAGCTGGGTCTGGCCTTGCAGCAGGGAATCCCGGGCACGTTCCAGGGCATCCAGGTGCCGGCGCCGGGCCAGGAAGCCACCTTCGGTGGTGCTGGCAAAGCCGATGCATTCTTTCAGATGCTCACGCAGAACCTCCAGGCCCTCCGCAGCTTTTGCTGCCAGACGAATCACCGGAGCGGTCTGATGCGACTCGGCGCTGATACCCACCGGTTCACCAGACAGATCCACCTTGTTCCGGATCACCGTCACCGGTGCACTCCTGGGCAGTTGATCAATAAAATCCGGCCAGATTTCATGGGGCTCGGTTTTGTCGGTGGTGGTGGCATCCACCATCAGCAAAATACGATCGGCCTGTCGGATTTCTTCCCAGGCCCGGGCAATACCAATCTGTTCCACTTCGTCAGGGCTGTCCCGCAGGCCGGCAGTATCAATAACGTGCAGCGGCATACCATCGATGTGGATATGTTCCCGCAACACATCCCGGGTCGTGCCCTCGATGGCGGTGACAATCGCAGCCTCCCGACCCGCGAGGGCGTTCAGCAGGCTGGATTTGCCGGCATTGGGCCGGCCAGCAATAACCACTTTCATGCCGTCCCGCAGAATGGTGCCTTGCTGGGCTTCACCGAGAATCTGCTGCACCTGCTCCAGCAGCCCCTGCAAGTCAGAAGCAACCTTGCCATCGGCCAGGAAATCGATCTCTTCCTCCGGAAAATCGATGGCCGCTTCCACGTAGATGCGCAGATGGGTGATGGCCTCCACCAGGTTATCCACACGTTTGGAGAACACCCCCTGCATGGAACGCACGGCGCAGCGGGCCGCCTGTTCCGAGCTGCTTTCAATCAGATCTGCAATGGCCTCAGCCTGAGCCAGGTCCAGCTTGTCATTGAGAAACGCTCTTTCGGAAAATTCACCGGGCCGGGCCAGCCGGGCGCCCAGGCTGCAGACTTCCCGCAACAGGATATCCAGGATCACCGTACCCCCATGGCCCTGAAGCTCGAACACATCCTCGCCGGTAAAGGAATGCGGGTTGGGAAAGTACAGACCTATGCCCTCATCAATGAGCTCTCCCTGCCGATCCCGGAACGGGCCGTAATGGGCGTACCGGGGTTTTGGCTCAAAGCCCAGCATGGTGCGGGCAATGGCCATGGCTCTGGGTCCGGACACCCGGACAATCCCCACCCCGGCCTGGCCCGGGGCAGTGGCGATGGCGGCAATGGTGTCAGTCGCTGGCTGCATCTTGGTTTTCCTGAAATAGAAATGACAAAGGCTCCACAAGGGAGCCTTTGTCAGGTCAGAAGCACTGTTGAATCAGTACTTCTTGCCTGCCGTTTCCGCTTCGATCTTGCGGGTAATGTACCACTGCTGGGAGATCGAAAGAATGTTGTTCACCAGCCAGTACAGAACCAGACCAGCCGGGAACCACAGGAAGAACACGGTGAAGATCAGCGGCATCAGCTTCATGATCTTGGCCTGCATGGGGTCCGGGGGCGTCGGGTTCAGGCTCATCTGGATGAACATGCTGGCGCCCATCAGGATCGGCAGGATGAAGTACGGGTCCATCTGGGACAGATCCTGAATCCACAGCATGAACGGCGCATGACGCAACTGGACACTTTCAAACAGTACCCAGTAAAGCGAGATGAACACCGGCATCTGCACCAGTATTGGCAGACAGCCCCCGAGCGGATTGATTTTCTCGCGCTTGTACAGCGCCATCATTTCCTGGGACATGCGCTGGCGATCGTCGCCATAGAGCTCTTTCAGCCGGGTCAGTTGCGGAGCGACCGCGCGCATTTTCGCCATGGAGCGATAGCTGGTGGCGGAGAGGTGGAAGAACACCGCTTTTACCAACACCGTCAGCAGGATGATAGCGACACCCCAGTTACCGACCAGGCCATAGAACCATTCAAGGATGTAGAACAGCGGCAGGGAAATGAAGAACAGCCAGCCGAAATCAACGGTGCGATCCAGGTTCGGAGCCAGAGCTTCCAGCCGATCAATGATCTTGGGACCGACATAAGCAGTGGCGCCCACTTCTGCGGTCTCACCCGGTGCTACCGTCGTCGCAGGATAAACAAAGCCCATGACATGGAGATCACCCCGTCGGGTGGTCTGGAACTGGGCTTTCTGGTCCCGCTCGGGTACCCATGCGGTCAGGAAGTAATGCTGCAGGAAGGCCAGCCAGCCATTGGTGACGGACTGATTGACGCGCTTCTCTGACAGATCCTCGAAATCGTACTTCTCATACGGATCTTCCGGGGTACTGATCACCATGCCCAGATAAGCCCGGATTCCCATGCTGGCCTGCGAGGTCGGATCCGGCGCCTGATCACGCACGATCTTGCCGGTGAAGTTACCTTGCCATGGGCTTTCTGAACGGTTGTCGATCAGGTAGCTGACATCAATCTGATAGCTGTTGCGGGCCAGATGATAGCGTTTGGTGATGGCTACACCGCTGTCAGTGGTGTACACCAGGTTGATGGTAAGTTCATCTTCCCCTTCCGCCAGCTGGTAACTGCCGGTTTCTGCCTGAAATACCGGAGCTTCACCGGCTTGGCTGCCATCCGGGCCATCGCGACCGATCAGGCCGCTTTCCAGAAGATAGGTGCGGGTACTGGTATTGGTCAGAAGTTTCAGTGGCTGTTCGCTGTCCAGAGACTCGTCGTATTGCAACAGGGAACTGTCAACCACATTACCGCCTACGCGGTCGATCTTCAGCTCGTAAACATCCGTGGTCACGGTAATAAAACGATCTGCCAGATCCTGATCACTGTTGGCGGAGGTTGACGCCAGTGAGCCGGTCTCCGGCGTTGCAAACTCTTCACCGCCTGCGTTGTTATCCTCAGGCAGGATCATGTCATCGGTGCTGTTGGTAGCACTGTTGTCTGAGGGAGATTGCGCCTCGGCAACCTGTTCTGTTTGAGGCTGGTGATAATCCTCGTTCCAGGCAAGTACCATCAGGTAACTGACAATGGCGAGGCCGGCAAACAAAACGATGCGTTGAATATCCATAAACTTAGTGTCTGGTCTGAGTAGTGGAATGAGTGCTTTCTGTCGGATTGCAGGCCTGGCCGGAGCGAGGCGCCGTATTCAGTTCCGTTCCCGGTACCGGATCATAACCGCCTTCTGCCCAGGGATGACACCTGAGTAGCCGGGCTGTTGCCAGGTAACCGCCTTTAAGAGGTCCGTGATGTTGGATGGCCTCGACGGCGTATTGTGAACAGGTAGGGTAATGACGGCAATGGCTGGCCATCATCGGACTGATGGCATACTGGTAGAACCGGATGGGCAAGAGCAGGAGTTGACGCATTACTCCGTACCTCTGGGATTGCCGACGGATTGATCAGGCGTGGACTGCCGGTATTTTTTCTTTACCCGATGCCAAAGATCATTCAGTGAGGAACGGACCGTATCGTTATCCAGCCGATCCAGCCCCTGGCGGCCGAGCACAATGATATCCAGGCCTGGCAGATCTGGTTGGAGCCGGAAGGTTTCCCTTACCTGACGCTTGATCCGGTTTCTCTGAACGGCGAGCCGAAG
Source organism: Marinobacter sp. RI1 (assembly GCF_041155085.1). NCBI lineage: Bacteria > Pseudomonadati > Pseudomonadota > Gammaproteobacteria > Pseudomonadales > Marinobacteraceae > Marinobacter > Marinobacter sp. RI1. The sequence goes on along the minus strand of NZ_AP031605.1, from coordinate 567,821 downwards.
ATTCTTCTTGGAGAAGATCAATCCGACCCTGGCGTGTCCCAATGAATTGGCAGAGGCCAGGATCAGAAAATTCCTGTGCGGAACTTTCAGCGTTACGTCATTGAAGACCCTGCTGTAATCCGAAGGTTTCAACAGTCTGTGAGACTTCGGAAACGTCAAGGCCTTCATGAGGCAGGCTTCAGATTACGCAGACAGGCGTGCACGGCCCTTGGCACGGCGACGAGACAGTACCTTGCGACCATTGGCTGTCGCCATACGGGCACGGAAACCGTGAACGCGCTTGCGCTTCAGGACGCTCGGTTGGAATGTTCTTTTCATGGTGATGTTCTCACAAATCGTCGATGGACATTGATCAGTGGCTGGAAAATAGACAGCCAAAACAGGAGCGGCATTCTAGTCAAATACGGGTGCAAGTTCAATGGTTATGGTTTGGTCAGGCAAGATTCTGGCATGGGTACTAACCGACATGGCGAGTAATAGAATCTGTAAGGTCTTTTTAAAATTCTTTCAAAGATATTTATTACTGTTGTTAGGCACCTTGATTTCTGTGGATAAGGTAAAATTCATATTAGTAATCATGAAATTAACGCCATGACAAAGCTTGTGACAGATACCGGTGAGCCCTGTGGATTTCGTCATCACGGATTGTGCACAAGTGGGATAGGTGATGGTGAACTGAGTTATGCAAGTATCCGTCAAGATCTTTCCCACAGGACTGAACCCCGGGTTTGCACAAGCTTCTGTGAATAACTTTTTTTCAGGCATTTTCTGTACACAAGGCTGTAGATATGTCTGAAACAATCTGAAAAATATAAAGAAAAGTTTCCACAGGGTGTTTATGACAAAGGTTTCCGGCCTTTTACTGAAGGCTCGTGCAGGTTAGAATCTCCGGTCACTTCAGGCACCGGTTGGCGTTGGTTTAACGGTGCCTTATCAGTCAGGTTTTCGGGAGCAGGCGGTCGTGCCGAACAGTATGTGGCATCAATGTCTTGAAGTACTCCGGGATGAGTTTCCCGCACAGCAGTTCAATACCTGGTTGAGACCCCTTCAGTCTGATCACCGGGAGGGGCAGCTCATGCTGTTTGCCCCGAACCGGTTTGTGATGGACTGGGTCAATGAAAAATACCTCCGCCGTATAGAAGAAGTATTGAAGGATCTGAATGGTGGTCAGGCGCCACGAGTCATGATGAAAGTGGGCTCTGCGCCCAAGCCCACAGATCCGGTGGTTCGCTCCGAAGTGGCGCCGCCGGTCCGGGTCTCGGAAGAAACCGAGCAGACCGTTACGGAAGAAGAAAGAAGTGTTGCGGCTACTGTTGCGGATTCAGCACCAAGAGCGATGTCTGCGCCGGCACCCAAGGCCCAGGCCGAGCGCCGTCCGGTGCAGGTAGAAGGTGATATCAAACACCAGAGTTTTCTTAATGAAACCTTTACCTTCGATACCTTTGTCGAGGGTAAATCGAACCAGCTGGCCCGGGCTGCCTCCATGCAGGTGGCAGAAAACCCCGGTGGTGCCTACAACCCGCTGTTTCTCTATGGCGGCGTGGGCCTGGGTAAAACCCACCTGATGCATGCCATTGGCAATGAGATTGTGCGTCGCAACCCGCGCGCGAAGGTAGCCTATCTGCGTTCGGAACGGTTTGTGGCCGACATGGTCAAGGCACTGCAGCTGAATGCCATCAATGAGTTCAAACGCTATTACCGGTCGGTGGATGCGCTGCTGATTGACGATATCCAGTTTTTTGCCCGCAAGGAACGCTCTCAGGAGGAGTTTTTCCACACCTTTAATGCGCTGCTTGAAGGTGGCCAGCAGGTGATCGTGACCTGTGACCGTTTCCCGAAAGAAATCTCTGATATGGAGGAGCGGCTGAAATCCCGCTTTGGCTGGGGCCTGACGGTGATGGTCGAGCCTCCGGAACTGGAAACACGGGTGGCGATCCTGATGAAGAAGGCGGAACAGGCCAATGTGAAACTCAGCAGCGAGGCCGCGTTCTTTATTGCACAGAAAATCCGATCAAACGTTCGTGAGCTTGAAGGGGCGCTGCGTCTGGTGATAGCGAATGCTCACTTCACTGGCTCGGAGATTACCCCGCCGTTTATCCGTGAGAGCCTCAAGGATCTTCTGGCCCTGCATGAAAAGCAGGTGAGCATCGATAATATCCAGCGAACGGTGGCTGAGTACTACAAGATCAAGGTGGCGGATCTGCTGTCCAAACGCCGCACTCGCACAGTCACCCGGCCGCGCCAGGTGGCTATGTCCCTGGCCAAGGAACTGACCAACCATAGCCTGCCGGAGATTGGCGACGCGTTCGGTGGGCGTGACCACACCACCGTTCTGCATGCCTGTAAAAAGATTGTTGAATTGCAGGAAACCGATCCCGGTATCCGTGAGGATTATCAGAATTTTATGAGATTGCTGACCACCTGATTGAAGGTGGCCCGTACGAACAACACATACATTCACTTCCGATAACTGAAGCCGAGTGCCATGAAACTGACCATCAGCCGTGAATCACTGATCACCCCGCTGCAAAGCATCGCGGGCGTTGTGGAAAAGAAACAGACCATGCCGGTGTTGTCCAACGTCCTGCTGGAAGCGGAAGACAATACGCTGACACTGACCGGTACCAATATGGAAGTGGAGCTGGTGGCTCGGGTAGCACCAGTCCATGTGGATCAGCCTGGTCGTATCACGGTTCCGGCGCGGAAGTTGGCGGATATCTGCCGGGCCCTGGGGGATGAGGCGCCTATCGATCTGGCATTGGAAGGCGATCGTCTGCATCTGCGCGCCGGAAATTCCCACTTCACCCTGTCGACGCTGCCGGCGGAGCACTTTCCCAATGTCGAAGATGAGCCGGAAAGCTTCCGCCTGGCATTGCCACAGAAAGAGCTCGGTCGCATGCTGGATGCCACTGCGTTCGCCATGGCCCAGCAGGATGTGCGTTATTACCTGAACGGGTTGTTGCTGGAAGTGGATGTTAATCATGCCCGGGTTGTTGCTACCGATGGTCATCGTCTGGCCATGGCCCAGTTCGATCTGGATACCGGGTGTCCAGAGTTGCGGCAGGTTATTGTGCCTCGTAAAGGTGTGCTGGAGCTGGCCCGGCTTCTGGATGATGAAGAATCGCCGGTTACGCTGGTCATCGGTGACAATCATCTGCGGGCGACGGTGGGCAGCTATACCTTTACCTCCAAGTTGATTGAAGGCAAGTTCCCGGATTACAACCGGGTGATCCCGCGGGGCGGTGACAAGACCGTACTGGCTGATCGTTCAACGCTGAAAAGTACCCTGCAGCGGGCGGGCATTCTGTCGCACGAGAATATCCGTGGTGTGCGTCTGAACCTTTCTCCCAACCAGTTGCAGGTGTTCGCCAATAACCCTGATCAGGAACAGGCCGAAGATGCGTTGCCGGTAGAGTATCAGGGCGAATCACTGCAGATCGGGTTTAATGTAGGCTATCTGGTGGATGTCATGAATGCACTGGATGATGACCAGGTGAAGATTACGTTGTCGAATCCCAACAGCAGTGCGCTGATTGAGGCTCAGAACGACAACCGTTGCCTGTATGTTGTCATGCCGATGCGACTGTAATCAGGTTTGGAGGGCTCTATGGGTGCTGTAACGAATGGAATCAAAGGCGCGTTCAGGATCGGTCAGACCCTATCTGTGCTTGGCCGCACCGGGGTAAACTGGGTTCGGGGCGATCGGCCCCCTGCCCCGAAACTGTTAAGGCAGACCTTCGAAAGTCTGGGCGCAACCTACATCAAGCTGGGACAGTTTATTGCCAGCTCACCGACCTTTTTCCCCAAGGAATATGTGGAGGAGTTCCAGTTCTGCCTCGACAAAACCCCGAGCCTTCCCTTCAGCGTAATCAAGAAGATCATCCGGGACGAGCTTGGTCGCCCTATTGATCAGGTGTATTCGGAAATTGATCCGGTTGCTCTGGCTTCGGCATCCATTGCCCAGGTTCATGCTGCTCGCCTGGTAACGGGTGAAGAAGTGGTGATCAAGGTTCAGAAGCCGGGTGTGGAAAACATTCTTCTGACGGACCTCAACTTTCTTTACCTGTCTGCCCGAATGCTCGAGACGCTGGCCCCGAAACTTTCCTGGACCTCCATGTCCGGCATTGTGGATGAAATTCAGAAAACCATGATGGAAGAGTGCGATTTCATCAAAGAGGCCAACAACCTGAAAGTGTTCCGGGAATTTCTGCAGAACACCCACAATGAAGACGCGACGGTGCCGCGGGTGTACGAGCATTGCAGTACTCGCCGGATTCTGACTATGGAGCGGTTCCATGGGGTTCCATTGACGGATCTGGAAAGTATTCGAGGCTTTTCCCGGGATCCGGAGCGGACATTGATTACCGCCATGAATACCTGGTTCGCCAGCCTGACCCAGTGCGAGTTTTTTCACGCAGACGTTCATGCCGGTAACCTGATGGTGCTTGAGGACGGTCGCGTTGGTTTTATCGATTTCGGCATTGTCGGTCGGATCAGGCCGGATACCTGGCAGGCCGTGAGCGATTTCATTTCGGCGATTATGGTGGGCAATTTTGACGGTATGGCTGACGCCATGATCCGGATTGGCGTTACCCGGCATACCGTGCGGGTGGACGATCTGTCTGCTGATCTTCAGCGTCTGTATCGTCAGATGGATCGCATGGTGCCGGATGATGTGCCCTATGAAGTGGAACGGGCCGAGGACGACGTGAATAATATCCTGATGGACATGGTAAAGGTTGGCGAAAGTCACGGTTTGCATTTCCCCCGTGAATTCGCCTTGCTGCTCAAGCAGTTCTTGTATTTCGACCGCTATGTTCACATCCTGGCGCCAGAAATGGATGTGTTCATGGACGAACGGCTAACCATGCTTCATTAACCGGTCTACCGGGGTTTCTAGTACACTAGGGCGATATCGGAAACGGTATCGCCCTTTCTCGTTTTGGTCGTCCGAATTTTCAGCCTGAGCACTCCCTTACCCATGGCGTTAGTCAAACTCCAGACACAGCATTTCCGAAACCTGTTATCTGCGCCTGTAGAATTTTCACCGTCCTTCAATCTTCTTTATGGCGCCAATGGCAGTGGTAAAACCAGTGTGCTGGAGGCAATTGGTTATCTTGGCCTTGGCCGGTCGTTTCGGGTCAGCCGGCATCAGGCAGTGGTGGCCCACGGGCAGTCGAAGCTGACTGTCTTCGGGGCACTGGATTCAGGTCTGTTGGCGCAAGCGTCTTCAGAAAAGGTTGAGCACAGGATTGGCATTTCCCGGGATGTCAGCCTCAAGGAAACCCAGTTGCGGGTAGATGGTGAGGCGGTTCGCAGTCTTTCGTTTCTGGCGATGCATCTTCCGGTCTCGGTGATTGATCCCGGTGTGTTCGACATTGTTGCCGGTGGTCCGGGCAAACGCCGACAGTTTCTGGATTGGTTAGTGTTCCACGTGGAACCTTCCTTTTCTGCCCTGTGGCAACAGGTTCAGAGGGTCACGTCACAGCGGAATCAAATGCTGAGAAATGGTAGACTGGACGAATCGTTGATGCGGGTCTGGGATTCCCAGTACGGCGCCTTGGCGGAGTCGTTGAGTGACATCCGCGAAACTGTCTTCCATCGCTTCAAGATCGCTTTTGAATCGGTGTTGGCGGAGCTGGATGCGCCTTGGGTGGAAGGTCTGAAGATGGACTTCTACCCGGGCTGGGATCGAAGCACAGCGTTGACCGAAGTACTGGTTAACCATCGCGAACAGGAACGTCGTATGGGTCACACCTTATACGGCCCGAACCGGGCGGATATCCGCCTGAAGTTTGGTGGTCGTCCGGTGGCGGAAACGTTCTCGCGGGGGCAGCAAAAGACACTGGTGATCCTGATGAAGATTGCTCAGGGCAAGGTGTTGAGTGATCTTGGCAAACAGGTGACGTTTCTGTTGGACGATATCAACGCCGAGTTGGATGTTCGACATCGCGTTATGCTGGCTCGCAACTTACAGGAACTGCGTTGTCAGGTGTTTATCACCTCCATTGAGCATCCGGAACCGGACACGTTGTGGCACGATGGGGATACACCTGAATACAGAATGTTCCACGTGGAACATGGACAATTGACGGAAGAATAGCTGAGCCTGGCGGGTTCGCGAATGATCGTGTCGCCAGGGCTGGGCTCACCTCCAGGAGTCTCTTTTAATGAGTGAATCGAACTACAATTCCTCCAGTATCAAAGTCCTCAAAGGACTCGACGCGGTGCGTAAACGGCCCGGTATGTACATCGGTGATACCGACGATGGCACCGGCCTGCATCACATGGTCTTTGAGTTGGTGGATAACTCCATCGATGAGGCTCTGGCCGGTTACTGTTCTGAAATCGGCATCATCATCCACCCGGACGAATCCATTACCGTAAAAGACAACGGTCGCGGTATCCCGGTCGATCTTCATGAAGAGGAAGGTGTTTCGGCCGCCGAGGTCATCATGACCGTCTTGCACGCCGGTGGTAAGTTCGACGACAACTCCTACAAGGTCTCCGGCGGTCTGCACGGCGTGGGTGTGTCTGTGGTCAACGCCCTGTCTTCCTCGCTGACCCTCACCATCCGCCGGGATGGCAAGGTCTACGAGCAGAGCTACACCCACGGCGTGCCCAATGCGCCCCTGGGCGAAGTCGGTGAAACCGATGCCTCCGGTACAAAGGTTCACTTTATTCCCTCGCCGGAAACCTTCACTCATATCCAGTTCCATTACGACATCCTGGCCAAGCGCCTGCGGGAACTCGCTTTCCTGAACAGTGGTGTGCGTATCCGCCTGACGGATGAGCGTTCAGGCAAGGAGGAGATTTTTGAATATGAAGGTGGTCTGCGGGCCTTTGTTGAGCACCTGAATACCAACAAGACGGCCATCAACCGTGTCTTCCATTTCAACCGTGAGCGGGAAGATGGCATTGCGGTAGAAGTGGCCATGCAGTGGAACGATGCCTTCCAGGAAAACATCTACTGCTTCACCAACAATATTCCCCAGCGGGATGGTGGTACTCACCTGGCCGGTTTCCGGGCAGCACTGACCCGCTCTCTGAACAACTACATTGATCATGAAGGCCTAGGCAAGAAAGCCAAGGTAGCGACCTCCGGTGATGATGCCCGGGAAGGCCTGACCGCTATCATCAGTGTGAAAGTGCCCGATCCCAAGTTCTCCTCCCAGACCAAGGACAAGCTGGTGTCCTCGGAAGTGAAGACGGCGGTGGAGCAGGAACTGTATCAGAGCTTTGCGGAGTACCTGCAGGAGCAACCCAACGAAGCCAAGCAGATCGTTAACAAGATGATCGAAGCGGCCCGTGCCCGGGAAGCAGCCCGTAAGGCCCGGGATATGACCCGCCGTAAGGGCGCCCTGGACATTGCCGGCCTGCCCGGCAAGCTGGCGGACTGCCAGGAAAAAGACCCTGCCCTCTCCGAACTGTTCATTGTGGAGGGTGATTCTGCGGGTGGCAGTGCCAAGCAGGGCCGTGATCGTAAGACCCAGGCCATCCTGCCCCTGAAAGGTAAGATCCTGAACGTCGAGAAAGCCCGTTTTGACAAGATGCTGTCTTCCGCGGAAGTTGGCACTCTGATCACGGCACTGGGTTGTGGCATCGGCCGCGAAGAGTTCAACCCGGACAAACTCCGTTATCACTCCATCATCATCATGACCGATGCCGATGTGGACGGTTCACACATCCGTACCCTGCTGCTGACCTTCCTGTTCCGCCAGATGCGGGAAATCATCGAGCGCGGCCATGTGTTCATTGCCATGCCGCCACTGTACAAGGTCAAGCGTGGCAAACAGGAGCAATACCTGAAGGACGAGAAGGCGAAGGAAGCCTATCTGACCCAGACGGCCCTGGAAGGCGCCCAGCTCTATGTGAACCCGGAAGCACCGGCCATCAAGGATTCCGCCCTGGAAACCATGGTGAAGGATTATCAGGCAGTGATGGCGATGATCGATCGCCTGTCCCGGGCCTATCCGGCCAAGGTACTGCAGCAGATGGTCTACAACAGTACGCTCAAGCCGGAACACCTGAAGGAAGAGGCTGAAGTGGCCCGTTGGGTGGCGCGCCTGGGTGAAGGTCTGGATCTGGATACCCGCACGGGCACCAAGTACACCTTCTCCGTTACCCGCGATGAGGAACGGGGCCTGTACCTGCCCAAAGTCACCATCTTTGTGCATGGCATTCCCCATGAGCATGTGTTCAGTCATGACTTCTTCGAGTCTTCGTCCTACGGGGCCATTGCCCGTCTGGGCGAGACCCTGGAGGGGCTGATTGAGGATGGCGCCTACATCCAGCGTGGCGAGCGCAAGCAGTCTGTGCTGTCCTTCGAGGGCGCCCTGGAGTGGCTGATGAAGGAAGCCCAGCGTGGCCTGAACATCCAGCGTTACAAGGGGCTGGGTGAAATGAACCCGGACCAGCTGTGGGAAACCACCATGGATCCGGAAACCCGCCGGATGATGAAGGTTACCATTGAGGATGCGATTGCCGCTGACCAGATCTTCACCACACTGATGGGGGATGATGTGGAGCCACGGCGGGACTTCATCCAGAGCAACGCGCTGGAAGTGACCAACCTGGATATCTGATCAGACAAACCTTGTTGGCAATAAAAAACGGTGGCTCCTTGTGGATGCCACCGTTTTTTTATGGGTGTCCGGGGAACCCGGAAACCGGTGTTGTAATAACCTATTTCGAGGACCCTGACTCTGCCCTCTTCCGTTCCTTTTCTTTTTCCTTTTCAATCAGATGTGGCGCCATAACCTCTTCCAGGGTATACCCCGTCAGGCGCCGGATGGTGCGCCAGAGGTAATAGAAGATCAGCATCATCATCACCATGGAGGGGATGGCAATCATCGGATAGCTCACCAGGGTCATGCGGCCCAGTTCCTCATTGAAGGCCTGGGTGCCCGAAGGGCTCACCACAATCCATTTCGCCAGCACATAATTCATGATGGACGAGAACAGGAAGGTGCCGGCAAAGAAATAGCTGGCCTTAAGTAGCCGCCCTTCAAACTCCTCCACGCAGTTCTTTTCTTCCAGTGAGGCCTGAATCTTGTCCACGTCCAGCACATTCGGGTTATAAAGCAGAGTACGGACCAGGGGGTACCTGGTGCGCGTAGACACCAGTACCGCCAGACCAATGACGGCGGGCACGGCCGCTTCCTTGATGGCGAGCCAGCCGGCATCCAGTTCCAGCAAACCAATGCCGCCGGTGAGGCCGACACTGATCAGGCCCAGCAAGGCGATGAAGTTTTTCTTGTGGTAGCGCACCAGCTCGAACAGGCCCCAGCCCAGGGGAAACGCCAGGCCGATGATCAGCGCATTGACGCTGCCGAGGTGTTCGTCACCACTGAACTTCATCAGAATCACCGAGGGAATGATGATACTGACCAGCAGGTCGATCCAGGGTCTGGGTTGGTGGTCTGGAGTGGGAGAATTACTCTGGGACGTCATGGTTACCGCCTGATCGGTGAATCAACGGCAGAACCCGAGGGGGCACTGCCGGAAAGAGCTTCCGGCAGTATACGACGAATAGGAAGTCAGACGTAACCGCCTGGTTCAGGCGCCCACTTCCTTCAGGCATTCCTCAACAATATTCAGCCCTTCTTCCAGCACTTCGTCTTCGATGGTCACCGGCATCAGGAATCGCAGTGTGTTGCCGTGCATACCGCAACTCAGCAGGATCAGTCCTTTCTCCTTTGCCTTTTTGGTAATGGCCCCGGCCAGTTCTGGCATGGGCTTGTGACTTTCCTTGCTTTCCACCAGCTCGAAGGCCGCCATGGGGCCCAGATTTCGAGCGTTGTCCACATGGGTGAACTGCTCCTGCCATTGGTCGAACCGGGCTCTGAGTTTCTCGCCCAGGCGCTGGCTCCTGCCAAGGATATCTTCTTCCTTGATGACATCGAACACCGCCAGGGCGGCGGCGCACGCGGTGGGGCTGCCGGTGTAGGTACCGCCCAGGGAGTTCGGGCCGGAGGAGTCCATCACCTTGTCGGTGCCGACGATGGCCGAGATGGGCATGCCATCGGCCATGGATTTGGCCATGGTCATAATGTCCGGCTCAATACCACTGTGTTCGATGGCGAACAGCTTGCCGGTGCGGCCAAAGCCACTTTGCACTTCATCCACGATCATCATGATGTCGTTTTCATCGCAGATCTTGCGGATGGCTTTCAGGAAACTTGGCGGTGCCGGGTAGAAACCACCCTCACCCAGAACCGGTTCCAATACGATGGCGGCGGTTTCATGGGCCGGGGAGTCGGCTTTCATGGTCATCGCCAGGCCACGCAGGGACTCTTCTTCGGAAATGCCATGGTAAGGCACCGGGTAAGGCGCGCGGTAGACCAGGCCGGGCATGGGCCCGAAGGAGGTCTGGTAAGGGGCGGCCTTGCCGTTCATGGCCATGGTGAAGAAGGTGCGGCCGTGGTAACCGCCGTCAAAACAGATAACGTTGTTTTTGCCGGTGGCTGCGCGGGCAATCTTGACCGCGTTTTCCAATGCCTCGGCGCCGGAGTTGGCCAGCATGACCTTGCCGTGGCCTTTTACCGGCACCACTTCGCTCAGTTTCTGGGCCAGCTTCACGTAGCCCTCGTAGGGCATCACCGTCTGGCAGGTGTGCATCAGTTTGTCGAGCTGCGCCTTGACGGCCTCAACCACCCTGGGATGTCGATGGCCGATGTTCAATACGCCGATACCGCCGGCGAAATCGATCATGCGTTTGCCATCTGCGTCCCAGACCTCTGCGTTCAGGGCGTGATCTGCAAATTGATCATTGGGGCTTGCTGCGCCCGCGGCGACGTATCGCTCTTTGAGTGCCTGCAATTCTTTGTTGCTCACTTTGCGTGTCTCCCTGTGTCAGGATTAGGAATTTCTAGTACCAGTGTAGGGAGTACGCACCCAACACACAAACCGACCAACGGGGCACTCAGTGTTCTGTCTGGCTCCCGGTGTCCCGGAATTGCAGGCTGGCCAGGCGCCGGTACAACGCGTTATCGCGGATCAACTGGTCGTGACTGCCCACTGCCAGCAGTCGGCCTTCGTCAAATACCGCGATCCTGTCGGCGTCCCGCACCGTTGCCAGCCGGTGAGCAATCACCAGGGTAGTCCGGCCCTCCGTGAGCGCCGGCATGGCCTGCTGAATCAGATGTTCGCTTTCCGCATCCAGGGCGCTGGTGGCTTCATCAAGCAGCAGAATCGGAGCGTCGGCCAACAGCGCACGGGCAATCGCCAGACGTTGTTTCTGGCCACCGGAAAGGCCCTGGCCGGCATCACCCAGGGGCGTGTCGTAACCCTGTGGCAGGGCCTGAATAAATTCGTGGGCGTGGGCAATACGGGCGGCCTGCTCGATCTCAGCCTGATTGGCCTCGGGCCGGGCGTAGCGCAGATTATCGGCGACAGTGCCATGAAACAGGGCGGGATTCTGCGGCACCAGAGCGAAACACCGTCGCAGGTCAGCCAGTGGAACCTTGGCGGTGTCTATGCCATCCAACCGGATAGAACCGTCCTGTAGCGGATAGAAACCCAGTAGCAGATCAAACAACGTGGATTTACCGGCACCGGACGGTCCGACCAGGGCAAGGGTTTCACCCGGCTGGATTTCCAGAGAGACCCTGGCAAGCGCTGGCCGTTCCGTGCGCCCGCTGTAGCTGAAGCTCAGGTTATCCAGAGTAATTGCACCGGTCACTGTGCCCGGAAGCCGGTCCGTTCCCGTCTCGGGACGCCGCTCCGGCTCGGTTTGCAGCAGCTCAAACAGGCGAGCTGCGGAACCGGCGGCGCGCTGCAATTCGCCAATCACCTCACTGATGGCTCCAGCCGCCACGCCAACCAGAAGGCTATAGAACACAAAGGCTGCCAGCTCCCCCGGTGAGATTCGGCCATGAATCACGTCCAGCCCGCCAATCCAGATGACAATACCGACGGCGCCCATCACCAGGGAAATCGCCAGTGTGGTCAGCCAGGCGCGCTGCCGAATCCGTTGCCGGGCAATATCGAAGGCTTTTTCAGAAACCTCGGCGAAATAGCGGCGGTCGTGAGGCTGATGATTGAAGGCCTGTACGGTTTTGATCTGGCTGAGATTCTCCCCGACATAACTGCCAACATCCGCCACCCGGTCCTGACTCAGTCGGGACAGCGCCCGCACCCGGCGGCCGTAAAACAGGATCGGCGCAATCACCAGCGGAAACCCCAGCAGGATGATGCTGGCCAGCTTGGCGTTGGTGACAAACAGAAGAATCAGCCCGCCGATAAGCATCAGCGTGTTGCGCAGAGCGATGGAGACGGTGGAGCCAATCACCGATTGCAGTACGGTGGTGTCAGCCGTAAACCGGGACTGAATCTCCAGGGCCCGGTTCTGTTCAAAGAAGCTGGGCGTGAGATCGATCAGGTGATTGAATACCCGTTTGCGAATATCTGCCACCACCCGTTCGCCAATCCAGGACACCAGGTAGAATCGGGCAAACGAACCAAAGGCCAGGCCGAGGACCAGCACGAAAAACAGGCCGATAGCCTTGGCGAGGTTTTCCGGAGACTGCGTGGCCAGGCCCTGATCGACCAGAATGCGCAGGCCCTGGCCCAGACCAAGAGTGATGCCGGCAGTAATAACCAGTGCCACCAGTGCCCCTACAACCGCGCGTCGATAGGGACTGATAAACTCGATGACAAGTCTTAGAGCTTTACGATGGTTGGGGCTGATGGTCACTCTCCTGATCGATCAAAGTTTAATTAAGCCGTTTCTTTTACGATTTGTCCTCAGATGAAGACGTATCATAGCTGTTAGCAAGAGTGCACGGGATGGGGAGCCTTTCCGGGACCGTCAAAAGCCAGGGATGGCTTTTGTCGAGCGTACAGGGATGTATTTACAGCGTGTCCCGGAAAGGCTCCCCATCTCGGGCGCTCGACATCTCCAAAAGTTCAAGGATATTACATTGAGAGCCTACGCCGACAACGACTACCCCGCCGATCATAAGCCAGACTGGTCGATTATTTCCGGGCTGTGGCCGTATCTTCTGGAATTCAGGGGGCGGGTCGCGTTGGCTATGGCGATGCTGGTTTTGGCAAAGCTGGCCACCGTCGCCACCCCGGTGGCACTGAAATACATTGTCGACTACCTGGACCAGAACCGAGGTGCCGACATGCTGCTGTGGATTCCGGTTGTCTTGGTAGTGGCCTACGGTAGCCTGCGTTTTGGTGCCACCCTGTTCAGCGAACTGCGGGATGCCGTGTTTGCGCGGGTCGCGGAGCGGGCTATGCGGCGGGTCTCTCTGCGGGTGTTTGAACACCTGCACCAGAGGGAACTGGGATTTCATCTGGACCGTAAAACCGGTGGCCTGGCCCGGGATATTGAACGCGGCACCAACGGCATCAGCTTTCTGCTGCGCTTCACCCTGTTCAACATCGTGCCTACCATCCTGGAAATCCTGCTGGTGGCGGGCATCCTGCTGGTGGTGTTCAACGTCGGGTATGTCGTCGCCATTCTGGTGGCGGTGGTTGTGTATGTGGTGTTCTCCATCAAGATCACCGAATGGCGGACGAAATTTGTTCGGGAGGCCAACGCCCGGGATAACCAGTCCAACTCCCGGGCCATCGACAGCCTGCTCAACTACGAAACCGTCAAATACTTCAACAACGAACGCTACGAAGCCGAGCTTTACGATCAGGACCTGGATGAGTGGGAAAAGGCTCGGTTGAAGAACCGTCTGTCGCTGGCCACCCTGAACGCTGGCCAGGCATTGATCATCGGCGTGGCGCTGATCGTCATTATGGCCATGGCGGTACGCGAAGTGGCCAGCGGCGAAATCACTCTGGGTGATTTCACCATGATCAACGCCTACCTGATCCAGCTGTTCATTCCTCTGAATGCCCTGGGCTTTGTCTACCGGGAAATTCGCCAGGCCCTGGTGAATGTGGAGCGTCTATTCAAACTGCTGGGTGACCAACCGGCAATCCATGACGCGTCGGATGCCAGGCCCCTGGTTGTGGATAACGGAGAGGTATGCTTCGAACATATCCACTTTGCCTACCGCCCGGACCGGTTGATCCTGCAAGACGTTAGCTTCACTATCCCTGCCGGCCATACCGTGGCGGTGGTGGGCGCCAGCGGTGCCGGCAAGTCTACCCTCGCCCGGCTGCTGTTCCGCTTCTACGAGGTCGATAACGGCGCTATCCGGATTGATGGCCAGGATATTCGATCGGTCACCCAAGACAGTCTGCGTTCTGCCATCGGGGTGGTACCGCAGGACACCGTACTGTTCAACGATACGCTTTACCGTAACCTGGCGTATGGCCGCCCCGAAGCGACCGAGGAAGAAGTCTACCGGGCCGCGCGCATGGCCCACCTGGAAGATTTTATCCACAGCCTTCCAGAAGGCTACGAAACGAAAGTCGGCGAGCGCGGCCTTAAGTTGTCTGGCGGCGAAAAACAGCGGGTGGCCATTGCCCGGGTTATCCTGAAGAACCCGCCAATACTGATTCTGGACGAGGCAACCTCCTCCCTGGACTCCTTGTCCGAACAGGCCATCCTCGGTGCCCTGAAAGAGGTCAGCCACCAGCGTACTACCCTGGTGATTGCCCACAGGTTATCCACAGTTCGCGATGCCAATAGCATTCTGGTGATGGACGGGGGCCGGATTGTCGAAAGTGGCAGTCATCACGAGTTGCTGGCCCGCGATGGTCATTACGCCCGTCTTTGGGAACAGCAACATCGGAGTGAGGATAACTAATGCCCGGGGCTATTGCTCCCCGAGCCGAAGCGCCAGTCCTGAAGCCCGCACCACCTGTTGGCTTACGCTGTCTTTGAACACCTGCGCATCGCCGGTAATCAGGCTGAACCAGTTCTTGGCCCGGGTGATGCCCGTGTACACCAGTTCCTTGGTCAGTACCGGGCTGAGGCGATCCGGCAGCACCAGACAGGTGTGGTTGAATTCGGAACCCTGGGACTTATGCACCGTCATGGCGTATACCGTTTCCAGCTGTTGCAAACGGCTGGGGGAAATCCAGCGAATGCCGCCGGTGCTGTCACCGCTCGGGAAGGCCACCCGAAGGGTCGTTTTTGGCTCGCCGGTTTCGGTCTTATCCCAGGGTACACTGAAGGTGAGGCCGATATCCCCGTTCATCAGGCCGAGGTTGTAGTCGTTGCCGGTGACCAGCACCGGCCGGCCGGCGTACCAGCCGTCGGTTTTGTCGATCAGTTTTTCAGCCAGCAGCTTCTGGGCGATACGCTGGTTCAAGCCCTCCACGCCCCAGGGGCCTTTGCGTAACGCACACAGCACCTGGAAATCGTTGAAGGCTTCCAACACCTCAGCGGCGTGGGCATCCCAGGCTTCCCGGGGACTGCCGGCGGTCAAATCACAGCTGTGGATAACTTCCAGATAATGGCGATAGCCTACCGGTGTTGGCAGCGCCTGGCCATTCACCACCCGGCCCTGGCCGGCGTTGCGGAAAGCCTCCGGTGAGCCGGTGATGGCGTGGTGGCAGATCAGCTCAAGTGTCTGATCCGGATCGGGTTTTGGTGTTTGGCCGTTCAGCCAGATTACATCATCAAACCCGGCGTCCCGGATCTGACCCAGTACCTGGCTGGTGAGCTCGCTGGAGTTTACGGATTCTGCCAGTTGACGGATACCACTGTCCTGTCCGAAGCGGTAGCTCTTGCGCAACATCGCCACCGCCTGGTCGAGTGGCTGGCCGGAGTTATCCACAAGGCTATCCGGTACCTGCGCGCCGGTGATGGCGGCCAGCCAACGGGCAGTATCCGGCGTGTAGTGGGCGTCCAGGGCCCGTTGGCAAAGTTCCCCCAGCACCGCACCGGCGTCCACTGAGGCCAACTGGTCCTTGTCACCAAGCAGGATCAGCTGAGCGCTGGCGGGCAGGGCATCGAATACCGAGGCCATCAGGTCGACATCCACCATGGATGCCTCATCGATGACCAGGATATCCACCAGCAACGGATTGTCTCGGTGATGTCGGAACTGGCGGGTGTCTGGCCGGCTCCCGAGTAGCCGGTGCAGGGTGGTGACCTTGGTGGGAATGTCCTCCAGTTTCACGGAGCCGGGTAGGTCGGCCAGTGGCAGCTTGCTGACCGCACCGCCAATGGATTCGTTCAGCCGGGCGGCGGCCTTGCCGGTGGGTGCGGCCAGGCGGATACGGTACTTGCGCCCTGCCCGCTCCGGGCTTTCCCCGGCCACGGCCTGCAGGGCTGCAAGAAGATTCACCACGGTGGTGGTCTTGCCGGTACCCGGACCACCGGTGATCACGGCAAAGCGGTTACGGGCGGCCAGGGCGCAGGCCAGTTTCTGGTAATCCACCGGCGCTGTGGACCGGAACAGTTTGCTGAGCGCTGTGGATAAGGTTTGCGAGGCCGCCGATTGCGGGTCGGCCAGCGGCGATGGCAGGGCCAGTCGTTGCTGTATGCCCTCAGCAATGCGTTGTTCGTAACGCCAGAACCGGCGCAGGTACAGTCGGGTGCCGTTCAGTACCAGCGGTGCCGGCACGGAGCCATCGCTCACGGCCAGAGAACCCTGCAGGGCTGCGAGGCAATCGGTTAGCTGTACCCGTGACAGCAGTTCCTGTGGATAACGCCCTTGCAGGTTGGCCACCTCGCTCTCAGACAGGCCGGTATTGGCCGGTTCTTCCGGCGGCAGCGCCAGGATCTGGCCGGCATCGTCGAGTAGCGTGGCCAGGTCAATGCACACATGCCCCCGGCCCACCTGGTGCGAGGTCAGTGCCGCCAACAGCAGCACCAGTGGTTGCGGGCCTTCGCCCTGCTCTTCGCTGAGTTCCCTGATCAGCCGGGCAAAGCCGGTATCCAGCGGGCGAATCCAGCCGGCCTGTTGCCATTGCCCTAACAGCGCCTCGGTGTCGTCAGGATGGGCCAGCAGCTGGGAGTTATCCACAGTCTCCGGTGATTCTGTGGCCGCCCGGTTCACTGGCGTGTCGTCACCCAGGTCCAGGGCAAACTGGTTTTCGGTATGGCGGGTACGGCTCATGCAGCCACCTCCCCGGACACCGGCTCGCCATCGAACAGGGCATCCAGTTGTTCGATCAGCACCCTGGGGGGCTTGTCGGTAAAGGCGCCGCCGCTGGCGGAGTTCACCCCTCGCAGGAACAGGTACACCGCGCCGCCAATGTGCTGGTCGTAGTCGTATCCCGGTAAACGGGCCTTCAGCAGCCGGTGCAGGGCCAGCAGGTAGAGGATGTATTGCAGGTCGTAGCGTTTGTCCAGAATCGCCTGGCCCATGGCCTGGTCGGTGTAGGCGTCGTCGTCCTCGCCCAGGGTATTGGATTTGTAGTCCAGCACGTAATACTGCCCCTTGTGTTCAAACACCAGGTCGATAAAGCCCTTGAGCATGCCATTGAAGCGGTTGGCCTCGGCCCGGGGCCGGTCCGCGCCGTTCAGGGTGTAACGGGTGACCAGTTTGTCCAGTGTATGGATGCTGACGTTACGGCTTTCAAACCAGAACTCCAGCTCCGGGCGCAGACTGCCCAACTGCGCCAGGCTGGCGGTATCCTGGCCATTGCGATCCAGTCGCAGTGGTTTGCGGATCAGTTCCAGCAGCCAGTGTTGCAGGGGGTCCACCCAGTCGCTCCAGCCCCGGGTGCCGCAGCGGCGGCTCAGCTGTTCGTGCAGCAGCTCGGGGTTATCCACAACCCGCTGGAAGCCCTGCGCCGTGCACCATTCCAGTAATTCGTGCAGGAAGGTGCCGGGGCCGGCGCCCTTGGGGAAATGGTGATGGTTGCGCACCGCGGGCACGGGGGGCGCTTCATCAGTGTCGTCCTGGGCACTCTCTTCCAGCAGGTTCTGGGTCTGGGCGTCTTCCACCTCGCCGGTGAAGGTAATGCCGGTGCCGGCCATGCCGGTGTATTCGATGGTGGAGTAACTGGCTATCCACCAGTCTTCCTTCGCTTCGCGGTTGGAGATCAGCGCCGGGCCCAGGGCTTCCGGGGCGGTTTCGGTGAATATTGTGTTTCCGGCTTCCGGCAGCGGGGAAATCCGGATTTCCGGGCGGTCCTGGGCCAGTGAGGCCAGAGCCTGGCTAATGGACCGCTCCGGTGTTCCGGCAATCGCATAGCCCAGGCCGCTCTGATACCAGTTATCCACAGCCGCCGCGCCCACCCAGGTGGCAAACCGGGCCCGGGTCAGGGCCACATAGAGTTTACGGATGTCCTCGCCCAGGCGTTCCTGGTCGGCCCTTTCAATGTCTTCCGGAGTCGGATCGAACACGGTCACCAGCTTGCCGGTGTCGTCATGGTAGCGAACATACGCCTGCTTCGGGTTCTCTGCCCGGAAGGCGGTGCCGAAGGGCAGGAATACCAGTGGGTATTCCAGGCCCTTGGATTTGTGCACGGTGATTACCTTTACCAGACCGGCGTCGCTTTCCAGGCGCAGGGTGCGGTGTTCGTCTTCTTCGTCTGCCGCCCGCAGGATCTGGGTGAAGTGGTGCACCAGGGCATGTTCGCCGTCCAGTTGCAGGCTGTCCTGCTGCAGCAGTTCGGCAATGTGCAGGATGTCAGTCAGTCTTCGCTCACCGTCAGGGCGTTGCAGCAGGCGGCCGGGAACCTCGAAGTCCATCAGAAAACTACGCAGCATGGGCAATACGCCCTGGCTCTGCCACTGTTGCTGGTAGCGCTGGAAGCGCTCGATTTCCCGTTCCAGTATCAGCTCATCGGTGAGCAGCCGATCCAGTGCGTGCCAGCTCTGGCCCAGGGTCGGTGTGGCCAGCGCGGCGCGGATGAACGCCAACTGCCGGGGTTCGGCAAAGGCGCGCAGCCAGCACAGTACCTCGTTCGCCTCCCGGGAGGTCAATACTGAATCCCGGTCCGACAGGTACACACTCTTGATGCGCCGCCGGCCGAGGGCGTCCCGCACCGCAGCGGCCTCGTTGCGGTTATTCACCAGTACGGCAATGTCTCTGGCTTCAACGGGTTCGAGGTCGTCCGGGCTGTCTGGCAAGGCAAAGCCGGCCTGCCTTCCCTGCCCCAGGGTCAACAATCGGGCGATTTCACTGGCGCAGGTTTCGGCCATTTCAGCCGTGGCGGTGCCCTTGGCGAGGCCTTTTGGGTTGCCCTCTTTGTCGGTTTCACCGGATTCGTGGGTCCAGAACACCAGGCTGGGCTGGACTTCACCCTGCACCGACCACAGCCGCCTGGTGCCGTTGGCATCGACGCCCTGGAACGGCAGCGGCGTGCTGTCGCCCTTGCCGAACAGGAAGGCGCCTCTGGCGCTGAACTGGTCGCTATGCTCAAACACCCGGTTGACGGCGCTCACCATGGTTTCGGCGGAGCGGAAGTTTTTGCCCAGGGTGTAAGTGCGTGCCTGCACACCCAGGCGGGCCTGCAGGTAGGTGTGGATATCGGCGCCCCGGAAACCGTAGATGGCCTGTTTCGGATCGCCGATCATCAGCAGGCAGGTGTCCGGTTGGTTGCCTTCGACGTTATAGATCCGGTTGAAGATGCGGTACTGCACCGGGTCGGTATCCTGAAACTCGTCAATCAGCGCTACCGGAAACTGGCGGCGGATGGTGGCGGCCAGTTGGTCCCCGCGGGGGCCGTGCAGCGCGTCATCCAGGCGGGTGAGCAGGTCATCAAAACCCATTTCCGAGCGCTGCTGCTTTTCCGCTTCCAGTCGCCCGGCAATCCAGTGGCTGGCGTGGCGCAGGATGTCGGACTTGGCACTGGGCGGGTTCTGGCCGAAGGCCAGCAAGGCGTCGATGGCGTCAAACGCCGGGTGCTGGGGTGCCGGGTCGTCGCCTTTCAGGATGTTGTCCAGACCCTCGGGGGTCTGGTTCTTGTAACCGGCAGCGCTGTCCAGCTTCTCCGGCAATAGCTCGTCGGATTCGGCCCAGGCGACCAGAAACTCCCACACCTTGAGCATGGCGTTCTTGCTGCCCCCGTGCAGACGCTTGCGTTTGTTCAGATCGTTCAGCAGGTCAGTGACTTCCTGTTGCCACTGGGCCCAGGGGTGGGCTTTCAGTTCACCGGCCCGCGCGAGCCGTTCGCTGACCACCTGGTCAATGGCTTCGTGCACGCTCTGGGGCGGTGTACCCAGAGCATCCGGGTCGTCGATCAGATTACGTACCGCCTTGCGCAGATCGGTGGGGGTTTTCCAGTGGCTCAGGGCTTCGTCCATAAGGGCCGGTGGTAACGGGTAAACGAAGGTACGCCAGTAATCCCTTGCCACCTCGTCCAGCAGTTCGCTCTGGTCCGTTTCCAGGGTGAGCTTGAACAGGCTGCCGCTGTCGAAGGCGTGTTCGCTGAGCATGCGGTTGCAGAAACCGTGAATGGTGGATACCGCCGCTTCGTCCATCCATTCGGCGGCCAGCAGCAGTTTCTTGCGGCAGTCAGGCCACCTGGCCGGGTCCGGATAACTGTCATCCCGCAGCTTGTGGATAAGTGCGGTTTCCGGGGTGGGTTCGAGGTGGTCAGCGGCGTCGGAAAACACCTCGGCGGCTTGGGTCAGCCGGGTGCGGATGCGGTCCCGCAGCTCCTTGGTGGCGGCGTCGGTAAAGGTGACCACCAGCAGGTTTGGTGGCAACAGGTTCTGCAGCGGGCTGTCTTCTGCCTGGCCATGGCCCAGCACCAGGCGCACATACAGGATGGCGATGGTGAAGGTTTTGCCGGTGCCGGCGCTGGCCTCGATCAGCGCGCTGCCATTCAGGGGCAGGGCCAGCGGGTCCAGGTTCGGGTTTCGGTTGGTTCTCTGTTCCGTCATTCCATACTCCCGATTTGCTCCGCCGCCGATTTGCCCTGTTCGGCCTCCCACAGAGGCACATAAAGCTGGTGCAGCAGGGCTTCAAACTCGCCGCTCGCCATCAGTGCCTCGGGACTTTCGAAGGCACCCAGCAGGTAGCCGGTGTCCCGGTCCAGGGCGGTGGAATAGGCCTGTTCTGCTTCGCTAATGGCCCGTTCGTGGTCGCCGACAGATTTCTTGCCGCCATAGAAACTGGTGATCCAGGCAAAGCCGGCTTCGCAGTGAATGGGCAGGGTCCGGGTGGTGGCTTCCATCCAGCGGCCCAGAATGGCTTCGAAGTGCTTTTGTGCCTGCTCCGGGGCCATGACCGGGAAGTGGAATTTACGGCCTTCTTCCTTGCCCAGGATCACGGTTTCATAGGGCTGGCCACTGAGTTGCCCGGCCAGGTGAACCAACCAGTCCCGCAGCAGATTGGCGTAGCGGACTTTTTTCGAGTAACCGGAGCCGGTCAGCAGACCGGAGTTGGCGATCACCAGTCGGCACAGTTGTCCTGAAGGGTTGCAGCGCAGATTGTCGATTAAATCGACCACCTCCACTGCGCCTGTGCTATCCGAGTACCGAAACTCGAACGGTAAGGGCTCGGCCACTGCTTCCGGCCACTCGGCCAGCGCGCCGCGGTAGCGTTGAAACAGGTCTGGCAGGCGGCCGGCCAGCTCGGTGCGCAGGCGATGTTCGGTCACCCCCATACCCAAATCGCCCCGCCGGGCCATACGGTCCAGAGTGGCTTCCAGGCGTTCGTGCAACTCCTCTTCACTGGCCGCTTTGACGACACCCTCATGGATCAGCTCGTTGTCCAGGCGCCAGCGGTCCAGGCCGTTCAGGTCGAAGTTTTCGTTATCGGTGTCGTCTTCTTCCACCGCTTCAAAGCGCACCTGCAGCCGGCGCTGGTAGAAGATGTCGATGGGCTTTTTCAGGAAATTCGCCAGCTCGTTCAGGCTGATGGGCTCTTCGGGCGTCTGGTACGGCAGCGCTTCCCGGCTCTGCTCCGGGTTATCCACTGCATGAGCGCTGCGCCATTCCCGTTCATAGGTGAACAGTCCCCGGGCCTGCAGCACGTCGGCCAGGGGTTTGGGTTGGGTCTCTTCACCCTCGCCCACGCCGTTGGTTCTGGGGAAATAGTCCCGGCTGAAAGGCTGCAGCGGATGCTGGGTGGTCAGAGCCCTGGTAACAGAACCATCCGGTTGCCCCGCCACGGTCCACAGACTGTTCAGGTGGTCCTGTAACTGGCCGATGAGCACCGAGGGTGGCCGTTCGGAGTCGTCCCTGATACTGCGCCCCACCCAGCTGATGTACAGCTGTTCCCGGGCGGACAACAAGGCTTCCAGAAACAGGTAGCGGTCGTCTTCCCGGCGGGAGCGGTCCCCCGGCCGATAATCCTGGGCCATCAGGTCGAAATCCACCGGCGGCCGGGAGCGAGGGTAATCGCCGTCGTTCATGCCCAGCAGGCAGACCTTGCGGAACGGAATGGCCCGCATCGGCATCAGGGTGGCGAAGTTGACCTTGCCGGCCAGGAAACGCTGGTTCAGGCCGCCCTCATCCAGGCCCTGCAGCAGCACATCCTTGACGATATTCAGGGGCAGCGGTTGCTGTTCCAGTCCGGCGGCCAGGGCATCGTCCAGCCACTGCTCCAACTGACGGCGGAAGCGGTTCAGCAACAGCAGGTCCTGGCCTTCCACCTTGTGGAAAAACTGCTCCAGCATGGCGGAGAACAAGACTTCCCATTCCCCGGGCGTGCGGGTGGCCTGCAGTGCCTGCCACAGGGCTTCCAGCTGGTGCACGAATTCGCCCAGGCGACCGGCCAGGCTGGCTTGCAGGCCGCCGATTTCACCATAGGGCTCTACCCCGCCCCAGGGCTGGTCATCGCCCATGCCATAACCCAGCAACATGGCGCGCAGCCCTGCTTGCCAGGTGTTGCGTTCCAGCTCTGCCGGCAGGTCCAGGCTTTCCCGGTGCTTGCCATGCAGGCCCCAGCGAATGTTGGCGCCTTCCACCCAGCGCCGGGCCAGAGGGATGTCGTCTTCGCTGATGTCAAAGCGGTCGCGGATGCCGGCTACTTCCAGCAAGCTGATGATTTCGCTCACACCGAAGCGGCTGCGGGGCAATGACATCAGGGTTTCCAGGGCAATCAGCACTGGTTCGTGGTGGCGCTGTCCCTGGTCGGAAATGGTGAACGGAATGTGGCGCTTGCGGCCCGGCGAGTAGCGACCGAACACCGCCTGAATATGAGGCGCGTACACGTTGATGTCAGGCACCATCACGATCACATCCCGGGGCCGCAGTGTCGGATCGGCATTGAACGCAGCCAGCAGCTGGTCGTGCAGAATTTCCACTTCCCGCTGGGGGCCGTGGGCGTCGTGGAACACCACGGAATGGTCGCGGGTCAGATCCACCGTGCGCTGCTGCTGGCGGATTTCCTGCAGCGGCGTCAGGTTGTGGATATCGTTCTGCAACTGGTGCAGCAGGCAGGGGTTATCCACATCGCCATGGTCGGTGAAGATGTCGATCTTCTGGCCCGGCGTCTGGAAACTGGCGCGGTAGTCGTCCGGGTTGTCGAACTCATCCAGCAGGCGGATGTAGTCCCGGCCCTGTTTTCCCCAGGCCGCCAGCAACGGGTTGGCGTGCTGGTGCAACTGGTCCGGGTCGTCAATTTGCGACAACACCGGGTGTGCTGCGCCCCGCTTGCGTTCGGCTTTTAACAGTTCCCGGTCGCTGATGATGTCGGCCCAGTAGAACTGGCAGGGGTTGTGGACGCACAGCACCACCTGGCTGAACCGGCTCAGTACATACAGGGCTTCCAGCGCCTGCCGGGGCAGCGACGATACTCCGAACACCACGATGCGCTTGGGCAAGCGACTGGCATTGGCCGGTTCGCTGATGCGCTGGCCCTGGGCCATAAAGCGGGTGTGGATTTGCGAACGGCTGGTGTGGGCCTCGCTGCCCACGTCCTCGACCAGCTTGCGCCAGAGCAGGGGCTGCCAGCAGGCTTCCGTATCCAGAGCTTTCTCCTCGCCCCGGGCCGTGATCACCACATCCTTGCCCTGTTCCCAGGCCGCGAGCCAGTCGGCCCGGAACACCTGGTACTGGTCGAACAGATCCGCCACTTTCTCCGCCAGCTGGAAATTGCGCAGATCGGTATCGCGGCCGTCCAGGAATCGCGCCAGTGGTGTGAAGGCCTCATCCTGCCCCACCAGCTCCGGCAACAATCGGTACAGCCGCCAGACCAGGCGGCGCTTGTCGAAGGGGGACTGCTCCGGTACTTCGCCGTCGGGCAACACCGCCCGATAGGCCTGCCAGATGAACCGGGCAGGAAACAGGAAATCCATGCCGGCGGCAATGCCCAGGCCGCCTTCCACGCCATCCTCGGTGCGCTTCTCTGCCAGCGCCAGCTTCAGCCACTGGGCAATGCCGTTACTCTGCACCAGAAAGGTCTCGCTCTGTAGCGGCGGCATGGGGTTCTGCCGGCAGATATAGACCACGGCGCGGCGCAGGTCTTCCAGATGGTTGGCATGGATGGCGTGAAAGCCGGGTTCAATGGCGGTAGAGTCGGCCATGGTTTTCCTTGTCTGATGAACAATTCAATCCTTGGGCCACAGCTTACCGCAGTTGGCCGAGAATACGGACCGTCAGGCACACTCCATCGTAACCTGACGGAGCGATGCGGGCAGTCGTGATTGTTCAAAAGACAGAGGTTGCGAATCCGGATGACGGCCGGGTCAGGAATGCCGCAGACAAGCCAGAAGCAGATGACGAACCTGGCTCTGGGAGGACGCATCCAGACAAGAGAAATCCTCGGCGTGCAACTGCCTGTTTTGCATCAGCCTGGCCAGACTTTTGGTATCAATGCTGATGCAAACCCGATCATGATGCCGGCTCTCCAGCCAGCTCAGATCTTCAATCTTGTGCGCCTGAACCGGGTTCGGGCGTGTGAAGGGCATACCCATAGCTCCTCCGTAAACCTGTCAGTGCATGGCCATCGCCGGACGTGTTGTCGGCGTTGTGAACGGGAACGAGGGCCAGTTCAGGTACTCGGCAAAGAATGCCGAATGACGACGATGATCCAGCAATACCTCCAGACACTCATCGGTGCTGCATCGACCGGTTATACCCGGGCAGGGCTCGCTGGATTGCAGGCTGTCCAGAGCCCGGAAAAGCACATGCTCGGCGGCGCTGATGTCGCCACGGTCGCGGAGCGCCCGGCATACCAGTATCGCCGCCAGGGTCAGCTCTACCTGCATGCAGTCCGGGTGATGTTTGCGGGCCAGGCACGCCAGATCGAAAGCACTGCCGGTGGCGGCCACCAGCTTGTCGGAATCCTGGTTTTCACTGAAGGTAAAGGCATATTCCATCCAGAGCAGCCATAGATCATTTTTCTCGTTCAGGGAAAGACTGGCAAACATCCGGCGGTGGCGTGGGCAGAGAAATTTCATGGCGTCCTCCTTGTCTTGATGCAAATGATAATAGTTATCATTAAATGAATTGGCAAGGCTCGTGATGATTAATTTTTGTGCATGGAACAGGTTTGAGCCTATCCGCCTTCCGGCGTAAAGTTTGTGCCTCTCTGCCAATCCAACGTCTGCATTCCTATGATCAAGCACCGACCGGTTCCCGCCAGCCTGGATGATCCGCTCTATTATCTGGAGAACATGGATATTCTGGTGGCCTGGGTAGCGAACCACCACGCGGACCTGTTAACGGAACAGGAGCGAAACCGGCTGGCGGCCTTCAGCGGCCTGGCCACCGGGCCCCGGGCGCTGCTGACCCGCATGGTAATGCGCACCGGAGAGCTGTTCCGGGCCGACAAGCTGCGTTATCCCGAACTGCCGGTGCCGGAATCGGAAGCACTCAGGACACTGGTGCAGGCGAGCTGGCTGGATCCTGCGCCGGAGCTAAGCCTGGACGACCTGTTCCGGCTGTTTACCCTGGCCGAATTACGGCCGGTGTTCGCCGATTGGTTGCAACAGCAGGGTCACCCGAAAACTCTGGGCAAGGCCCGGATGCGGGCGCTGCTGGCGGAACCGTTCAATGCACCAAGAGCCCTGGGGGCTTGGCTGCCTGGTGGCGGTGAGGCTTCGACTGTGGTCCGGTTGAAGGACATGGCCCTGTTCGACCGCATCCGCCTGATGTTCTTCGGCAACCTGCGCCAGAGCTGGACCGACTTTGTACTGGTGGAACTGGGCGTACAGCAGTTCGAGTCTGTGCCATTTACCCCGGCATCCCGGGCCTTCCAGCAGCGGGCAGAGGTGGATTGCTACCTGCAGATGCATGCATGCCGGGAGCGACTCGACAACGGCGAACCGGCGGTCGACGTCTGGCCCGATGTTCCGGGGCCTGTGGATAACCCCTGGCTCACCAGCCGCCGGGACCGGTTGTTGCTGGAACTGGGCCGGCAGGCGGAGCGACAGGGCGAACGGGAACTGGCACTTGAGGTTCTGGAAAACAGCGGACACCGGGAAGCGCGGCTGAAACAGCTTCGCTTGCTGGAACGGATGAAGCGTTTTCATGAGGCCTGGGGCATAGCCTGTCAGTGGCGAACCAGTGCGCTGAGCGACGCCGAAGCCCAGGGCCTGACCCGGTTGCTGAAGCGGCTGGCGCCGAAGGTAGGGGCCGACCAGCCCAAGCCTGTGGACAACCCCCCGCTGCAGGAATTCACCCTCACATTGCCGAAGCCGGACACGGGTACGGTGGAGTGGGCAGCGCTGCAACATCTGGCCACGGATGACGCCCCGGTGTTCTATGTGGAAAACACCCTGATCAACGCCCTGTTCGGTCTGCTGTGCTGGCCGGTGATCTTCCAGCCCCTGCCCGGCGCCTTCTTCCATCCGTTCCATATTGGTCCGGCAGACCTGACCCGGGAAGACTTCGTTGCCCGTCGCCAGCAGGCGTTCGAGCAAAGGTTCCGTTTGCTGGGCACTGGCGCCTATCGCCGGGAAATCCTCGACACCTTCAAGAACAAGCAGGGCATCGCCAATCCCTTCGTGTTCTGGCCGGTTTTGGATGAAGCTCTTTTGGAGCTGGCCCTGCACTGCATTCCCTCGGGCCACCTGGAGGCCCTGTTCCGACGCCTGCTCAACAACATCAAGGAACACCGCAGCGGCTTCCCGGACCTGATCCGTCTGGTGCCAGAAGCAGACCACCCGGAACAACGCTATGAAATGATTGAGGTGAAAGGCCCTGGCGACCGCCTGCAGGACCATCAGGTGCGCTGGTTGCAGTTCTTCGCCCGGCAAGGCATCCCGGCCAGCGTGTGCTATGTGCGCTGGCAGGATGATGAGGCCATTGTGTGAAAGTTGCTGTCCGCACCCTGTGTGAGTTCGCCGCCCGCCACGGCGACCTGGATTTTCGCTACACTCCTGCACCCACCGCCGAGGAGGGCATAGCCGGCCATCAGGCCATCCAGTCAAAGCGTGGCTACGGCTACAAAAGCGAGTTTTCAGTGACCGGTCTCGTTCTCGGAATGGAGCTGTCCGGCCGGGCTGATGGTTACCATCCGCACAAGAACCGGCTGGAAGAAATCAAGACTCACCGGGGCGATGTGTCCCGCATCCGCCTTCACCAGCGGGCTTTGCACCGCGCCCAGTTACGGGCCTATGGCGCTTTGCTGTGCCGGCAGGAAAACCGCAAGAGCGTGGAACTGGCGCTGGTCTACTACGACATCGGCCGGGACAAGGAAACGTTGCTCACCGAAACCGCCAAAGCCGACGAGCTCTGGCAGGAGCTGGAAACCCTGTGTGGTCTGTACAAAGCCTGGGCCGAGCAGGAAGAACACCATCGGGAACAACGAGACGCCCTGCTGGCCAACCTGCGCTTTCCCTTCCCGGACTTTCGCCCCCGGCAACGGCAGCTGGCGGAAACCGTGTACAAGAACTCGGTCAAAGCCGGCACCCTGCTGCTGGAAGCGCCTACCGGCCTGGGCAAAACCCTGGGTACCCTGTTCCCGGCCCTGATGGCGATGCCTGCCGCGAGGCAGGACCGGCTGTTCTACCTCACCTGCCGCAACACCGCCCGGCAGCTGGCGCTGGACGCTGTGTATAAGTTGCAGCATGCCCGGGATGAGTTGCAGCCCTGGCCTCTGCGCACCCTGGAACTGGTATCGAAGGACGACGCCTGCGAACACCCGGACAAAGCCTGCCACGGCGACTCCTGCCCGCTGGCAAAGGGCTTCTTCGACCGCCTGCCCGATGCCCGGGCCGAGGCGGTACAGAGCAAGGAGCCGTTAACTCAAGAGACATTGGCGAACATCGCCGCCGGTCATGATATTTGCCCCTACTTCCTGGCCCAGGAAATGGTCCGCTGGAGCGACCTGGTGATTGGTGATGTGAACCGGCTGTTCGATCAGTCGGCCCTGCTGCACGGCCTGATTCGCCAGAACCACTGGCAGGCCAGCGTGCTGGTGGACGAAGCCCACAATCTGGTAGACCGGGCCCGGGGCATGTACTCGGTGCAGCTGGAACAGCAGCGCTTGTTGAAGCTGAAAAAAACCGCCCCGAAACCGGTGAAAGCCGCCCTGGAACGCACCGCTCGGGCCTGGCAGGCGCTGATCCGGGATCACGGCGAACAGGCCCAGCCGGTGTTCCTGCCGATTCTGCCGTCGCAATTGCTGGGTGCCCTGCAGGCGATGGTCTCGGTGATCACCGATTACCTGGCTGACAACCCGCCGGACCTGGCCCTGCAGGAAGTGATGTTCGAAAGTGTGGCCTTCATGAAACTGGCGGACAGCTTTGGTGATCATTCCCTGTGCGAATTCCAGCGCAGCGGCCGTGGCCGGGCCAGCCTGACCATCCAGAACCTGATCCCGGCGGATTTCCTCATTGAGCGCTTCAAAGCCGCTCACTCGGTGCTGCTGTTCTCCGCAACCCTCAGCCCCGGCGTGTATTACCGGGACTTGCTTGGTTTGCCGGAAGACGCCCGCTTCACGTCCCTGCCCAGCCCGTTCAGCGCCGGACAACTGAAGGTTGAGTTCACGCCCGGCATCAGCACCCGGCAGGTGCATCGTGAAGCCAGCCTGCAGCCCATCGCCGAACTGATCGCCAAACAGTACCGGGCACGGCCGGGCCACTACCTGGCGTTCTTCAGCAGCTTTAAATACGCCAAAGAGGTGAGTGATGCGTTGGCAAAACAGGCACCTGATATTCCCCAGCGTTCACAACAACCGGGGATGAGCGCGGAGCAGCGTCGGCAATTCCTGGCGGACTTTCGGAAGGCTGAAGGCAGCATCGCCTTCGCGGTGCTCGGCGGCGTGTTCAGCGAAGGCATCGACCTGCCTGGTGACCAGCTGATTGGCGCCTTTGTGGCTACCCTTGGCCTGCCACCGTTTGATGCCTGGCATGAAATCCTCAAAGACCGTCTGCAACAACGATTTGGCGAAGGCTATAACTACACCTACCTGATCCCCGGCTTGCAGAAAGTGGCCCAAGCCGCTGGCCGGGTGATCCGCACACCGGAGGACCGGGGGGTAATCTGGCTGATTGATGACCGCTTTCTGAAACGACCGGTGCGGGGCCTGTTGCCGACCTGGTGGTTCACCAACACCTGATTCAGAGAGCGTCAAATTGTCGCGATCGACGTCAGTTGTTACATATCACTATGGAAAAACCTGTTCGCTTGCTTAAAATCCGTGGCCCTTAATGACAATCCCTCCGATGATCAAGGACACTGATTGCAAATGAACCCGACCGATCTTGTTTTCCAGAGCTATGGTCGCTGCTGCCGCAAGGATGAATTCTTTGTGGATTTCTACGACTTCTTTATGTCCAGCTCCGATGCCATCCGCAACCGGTTTCTGAACACGGATATGTCTGCTCAGCGCCATCTGCTGCGTAACGGTGTGATGCAGATCATCCTGGTTGCCCGGGGTATGTCCGACCGCAAACTGCGGGATCTGGGAGAAAGCCATAATCGCCACAATTACAATATTCAGCCTGAGTGGTACGACCTCTGGCAGGAGGCATTGCTGAAAACAGTTCGCGCTCACGATCCGGAATACACGCCCGAACTCCGAGAGGCGTGGCGTAGCGTGCTCAAGCCCGGTATCGACCTGATCCGCGGCGCTTACTGAGTTCGCGGCAAGCTGACGGGCGGGATAGATTGGAAGCTATCTTGATTCCCGTCAGCCTGAACGTCACACTTCTGCTCTATACTTACCTTGTCATACCTATTCTTCCCCTCAAGGACGACACATGGCCCAGAAAAGCACCAACACCGCTCCCAAACTTTTTCTCGTTGTGCTGATCGTGGCCCTGATTGCCGTTGCAGCCTGGTACCTGATGCCGAAAGGCGATCAGGTGCCGGAGCATATTGGCTCTGGTAACGGTCGTATTGAAGCCACCGAAGTTGATATTGCCACCCGAATACCCGGACGCCTGGAATCTTTCGAAGTCCGCGAGGGCGACATGGTTGAAGCCGGCATGTTGCTGGCTGTGATGGATACCGACGAACTTGAGGCCAGCCTGGCAGCGGCGCAAGCCAGTTTGCACCAGGCCGAGCAGAGCCGGCGACTGGCCGAGGCCGTGGTGGCCCAACGGGAAAGTGAGCGTCGGTATGCCCAAGCCGAACTGGCCCGTATTGAATCGCTGGCCGATCGGGGCCATGCCTCTCAGGAGCAGTTGGACCGCGCCCGTACCGCGGCGGAAACCGCCGAGGCGGCATTGCAGGCCGCCAGAGTACAAGTGGCGTCTGCCGATGCCAGTATCGAAGCTGCCAAAGCCAGTGCCCGCCGTATCCAGACCAATATTGATGACAGCCAGTTGACCACGCCGGTGGGTGGCCGGGTTCTGTATCGGCTGGCGGAGCCGGGCGAGGTGCTGGCCGCCGGTGGCAAAGTAGCCACGGTACTGGATGTCACCGATGTGTACATGACCATCTTCCTGCCCACAGCCCAGGCAGGCAAAGTCCGGGTTGGCTCCGAAGCCCGGATCGTTCTTGATGCCCTGCCGGACTATGTGGTGCCAGCGGAAGTCAGCTTCGTCGCCGCCGAAGCCCAGTTCACGCCGAAGTCTGTGGAAACCCGCAGCGAGCGGGAGAAGCTGATGTTCCGGGTTCGTATCCGGATTGATCCGGAGTTGCTCAAAGCCTATCGGGACCGGGTGAAAACCGGTGTACCCGGCGAAGCCTACGTAAGACTGGATGAGGGCCAGCCCTGGCCCGAGAGCCTGAAAGTGGCTTTGCCCAATGACTGAGACCGTGGCCCGGCTGGAAGGAGTCAGCCATCGCTACGGGGAAACCGATGCGCTGTCTGATATTTCCCTGACGTTTCCGTCTGGCTGCATGGTTGGGCTGATCGGCCCGGACGGGGTGGGCAAATCCACACTGTTGGGCCTGCTTGCCGGTGCCCGTGAGTTGCAGACCGGCGAGTTGCAGGTGCTTGGCGGCGATATGCGCAGCCAGCGGTTTCGTAACCGGTCCGCCCCCCGCATTGCCTATATGCCCCAGGGACTGGGCGGTAATCTCTACCATACGCTGACGGTGGACGAGAACATCGCCTTCTTCGCCGATCTGTTTGGTTTGCGAGGCCCCTCCAGGAAGGATCAGATTGACCGGTTGCTTGAAGCTACTGGGTTGTTGTCTTTCCGGGACCGTCCCGCCGGCAAGCTGTCCGGCGGTATGAAACAGAAGCTGGGGCTGTGCTGTGCCCTTATCCACAGCCCCGATCTGCTGATTCTGGATGAACCCACCACCGGCGTGGACCCGCTGTCCCGCAAGCGTTTCTGGGATCTGATCGATACCATTCGCCGGCAACGCAGCGGTATGAGCGTGTTGGTGGCCACGGCCTACATGGAAGAAGCCGAACGTTACGACTGGCTGGTGGCCATGGACGAGGGCAAGGTACTGGCTACAGGCTCACCGGCCGAACTCCGTGAGCAGACCAATACCGAGACGCTGGACGATGCCTTCATCGCGCTGTTACCCGAAAACCGGCAGGTGCAGGAAAGCGGCGATACGGCTAATGCTGCGCAGCGAGAGCCAACCGGGGAAAACCAGACGCCGGCCATTGAGGCTGAGCATCTGACCCTGCGGTTTGGCAGCTTTACGGCGGTTCGTAACGTCAGCTTTTCCATCCCGAAAGGCGAGATCTTCGGTTTTCTGGGATCCAACGGTTGTGGCAAGACCACCACCATGAAAATGCTCACCGGATTGCTGACCCCAACAGAAGGCGAAGTCCGGCTGTTCGGTGAACCACTGGATGCCAAAGACCTGGCCACCCGGCAGAAGGTGGGCTACATGTCCCAGGCCTTCTCGCTCTATGGCGAGCTCACCGTGCGCCAGAATCTGGATCTGCATGCCCGGCTGTTTCACCTGCCGGACACCAGAATCCCGGAGCGTATTTCGGTGCTGGTTCGGGAGTTCGGTCTTGAAGATGTACTGGACCAGCGAGCAGGCGCCCTGCCACTTGGGGTTCGCCAGCGGCTGTCACTGGCCGTGGCCGTGGTGCACGAGCCCGAATTGCTGATCCTGGATGAACCTACCTCAGGCGTCGACCCGGGGGCCCGCAACCGGTTCTGGCAATTGTTGATGCGCCTGTCGCGGGAAGATGGCGTGACCATTTTTATCTCCACCCATTTCATGAACGAGGGTGAGCGCTGCGACCGGATTTCGCTCATGCACGCGGGCGAAGTATTGGCTTGCGATACGCCCGATCGACTGGTTGAAGCCTCCGGCACCGACAGCCTGGAAGGCGCGTTCATGAAAACCCTGGAAGCGGTGGATAAAGAGCCGGAGACCGGCGCCGACCAACTGGCTCTGGAGCCCGCCAGTCATGGTGACCGGCCGGCCGTGTTCAGTCCCCGGCGCTTGCTGGCGTACGCCACCCGGGAAGCGAGGGAACTGTTGCGGGACCCCATTCGAATGGCCTTCGCCTTTATCGGTTCCGCGTTGTTGATGCTGATCCTGGGTTACGGCATTACCCTGGATGTAGAAGACCTGTCGTTCGCCGTGCTGGATCGGGACCAGACACCCCAGAGCCGGGATTACATTGCGGCGGTGTCCGGCTCCCGGTATTTCCTGCAACAACCGGAATTGCAGAATATCCAGGAGCTGGAACAACGCATGCGCTCCGGCGAGCTGAGTCTGGCTATTGAGATTCCGCCGGGCTTCGGCAAAGACCTGAAACGGGGGCGACCGACCGAAATGGCGGTTTGGGTGGATGGTGCCATGCCTTTCCGGGGCGAGACCATCCTGGGTTACGTTGAAGGCATGCACATCAGTTACCTGACGGAGCTGGCCCAGCGCACTCTGGGCGTGGTACCCACGCTGACACTGGTCACGCTGGAGGACCGGTATCGCTACAACCAGGACTTCCGGAGCCTGGATGCGATGGTGCCAGCGGTTATCCCCATTCTGCTGATCTTTATTCCGGCCATTCTGATGGCCCTGGGCATCGTTCGGGAAAAGGAACTGGGCTCCATCACCAACCTGTACGTCACTCCGGTTACCCGTGTGGAGTTCTTGCTGGGCAAACAGCTGCCCTACATCGCGTTCAGCATGATCAGCTACGTGAGCCTGGTCTTGCTGGCGGTGTACGTGTTTGATGTCGCGATCAAAGGCAGCCTGCTGACGCTCACCTTCGGCGCCCTGCTCTTTGTGACGGCCACCACGGCCCTGGGTCAGGTAATGTCGACCTTTGCCTCGACCCAGATTGCCGCCCTGGCGGCCACTGCGATTCTCACCATACTGCCGACCGTACAGTTTTCCGGCCTGACCGAACCGGTGTCGTCCCTGAGCGGCGCCGGCGCGTTGATCGGTCCGGTCTGGCCGGCGACCTGGTTCCTGCAGATCAGCCGTGGCGTGTTTACCAAAGGCCTGTCGCTGGCGGATATGCAGGGCGCGTTCCTGGCCCTGGCGGCGTTCGTTCCGGTGCTGACCGTAATGGCGGTGGCGTTGCTCAGAAAACAGGGGCGCTGACATGAATTCCTTACGCAACATCTGGCACCTCGGCATCAAGGAACTGCGCAGTCTGTGGCAGGACAAGGCATTGATGGTGTTTGTGCTGGTGGCGTTTACGGTGATGATCTACACCGCAGGTTCCGCCGGCTCCATGGAGCTTCACAACGCACCGATCGCCGTGGTGGACGAAGACCAGACAGTGTTGTCTGGCCGCATCATCAATTCGCTCCAGCAGCCGTGGTTCCTGAAACCCGATCTGGTGGCTTACAGTGCCATCGACGACCTGCTGGACAAGGGCAGTCATACCTTTGCCCTGGTAATCCCCGAAGGCTTTGAGCGGGATGTCCGGCAGGGCAACCCGGTGGCGTTGCAGCTGAACATCGACGCCACCCGCATGAGCCAGGCCTTTATTGGCACCAATTACATTCAGCGCTTTGCGATGGCGGAAGTGGCGGAGTTTCTGCAACCGGGTAGCTCTGCCAGCACCGGGCTACCGATCGAGCTGGTCACCCGGGTGAGTTACAACCCCAACCTGGACGGAACCTGGTTTGGCGGTGTCATGGAGCTGATTACCCAGGTGACCCTGATCAGCATCATTCTTACCGGGGCAGCACTGATCCGGGAGCGGGAGCACGGCACCGTGGAGCATCTGATGGTGATGCCGTTGCGGCCTTTCGAAATCATGGCGTCCAAGGTGTGGGCCAATGGTCTGGTGGTGTTACTGGCAGCGGCGCTGTCGGTAACGCTGGTAATTCAGGGTTGGCTACAGGTGCCGGTGGCTGGGTCGGTGTTGCTGTTTCTGCTCGGCGCCCTGATTCACCTGTTTTCCACCACCGCGATCGGCATTCTGATCGGCACCGTGGCCCGAACCATGCCCCAGTTTGGCCTGCTGCTGATTCTCACCATCCTGCCTTTGCAGCTGTTGTCGGGCGGTATCACGCCCCGGGAAAGCATGCCCGAGCTGGTGCAGGATCTGATGCTGGCGGCGCCCACCACCCACTTTGTCAGCATGGCCCAGGCCATTCTGTACCGGGGTGCGGGGCTGGAGGTGGTGTGGCCACAGATGCTGGCTCTGATGGCCATTGGCGGGGTGTTCTTCACGGCGGCGTTGTTGCTCTTCCGTCGCCATCTCTCGGTGTAAGTCAGTAAGGCCACCACCCGACCGGGGTGGTGGCGGTTGACGCTTAGCCGAATTCGAAGAACGCCAGCTTGTTGCCATCCGGGTCGCGCACATAGGCGCCGTAGAACATGTCCGGAATGCGCTGCCCCGGTTCGCCATCGCAGGTGGCGCCCAGTTCAATGGCCTTGTGGTAAAACTTATCCACGGCTTCTTTGGAGCCCGCCGGAATGGCCACCATGTTGCCGTTGCCGGGATGGTTGGGTTCACCGTTGAACGGGGTGCAGACGGCCAGCATGGGGGCTCCCATGCTTTTGCCAATAAACGCAATTCGCTCCATGTCCATCAGCACCTTGGCGCCCAGATCTGCCAGCAACTCCGTGTAGAACTGCTTGGCCCGGCCTATATCGCTGACTCCGAGTGTGACGTATCCGATCATATTCGACTCCTTGGTTGGTTAGCGCTGGGTATACGAGCGCCAGGGTGTTTTAGAGCTTAACACCTGTTTGACGATCTTTGCCTGTGGCTTTGCTATGGTTGGTTCACGACTGTTCTTTGGGAGTTTGTCATGAAGACTGGATTGGCTGTAATCGCGTTACTGTTTCTGATGACGGGCTGCACCGGTGTGCCCAAGGGCATTGAACCAGTGACCGGTTTTGACCAGCAGCGCTACCTGGGCACCTGGTACGAAATCGCCCGGTTGGATCACTCGTTCGAAGAGGGCCTGAGCCAGGTTACCGCCGAATACAGTCTAAACAATGACGGCAGTATCAAAGTGGTCAACCGGGGCTACAACGCCGAAGCCGGTGAATGGAAAGAAGCCGAAGGCCGTGCGGTATTTGTGGGCGACAGCAATGTAGGCCACCTGAAAGTCTCGTTCTTTGGACCTTTCTATGCGTCCTACGTGGTGTTCGAGCTGGATGACCAATACACCACCGCGTATATCACCGGGTATGACCGGGATTACCTGTGGCTGATGTCGCGCACGCCGGAGGTGAGCGATGAGGTGCTGGCGGCGTTCAGGGCACGGGCTGAAGCTAAGGGTTTTGAGCTGAAAGAATTAATACTTGTCGAACACGGGGAAGACTAGACAAAAGCGGGAAAGTGGTCGGCGTGGCAGGATTCGAACCTGCGACCCCTTCGTCCCGAACGAAGTGCGCTACCAAGCTGCGCCACACGCCGATCAACGGCCGGTATTATACGCATTGGCGGCGGTTTTGCTACCCCTTCCCCGGGCTGGAATTCAAAAATTCTGTCGTGGATTGTCCGGATCGGTGGCAAGCAGAAGCCTCGCCCTGGCAGTGGTAAACCCGGTTGAATGGGCGTATAACAGCGGCGTGGATGCCGCCTTGCCTTGTAAGGCGTTGCGACTGGCCTGTGTCCGGACATCGGAGCCCCCTGCCCTGTGAACATTATCCCCATTGTTCAGATCCTCGGTTTTCTGCTCATCCTGCTCAGTTTCCTCATGACCCTTCCGGTTAACCTGCTGGTATTCGGTGATACGCCGGATTGGCTGGCGTTCGTGAAATCCTCGGTGGTCTGTTTCAGCATTGGTGCCGCAGCTCTGGCTTTGGCGGGGCGGCAGAAACACGCCTTGAGGCAACAACAAATGTTCATGCTGACGGTGTCGGCGTGGGTTGTGATTCCGCTGTTCTCCAGTTTGCCTCTGCTGCTGAGCGACATGAAGCTGAGCATGACCGATGCCTTCTTTGAAAGCATTTCCGGCGTGACCACCACCGGTTCCACCGTTCTTACCGGCCTGGATCATCTGCCGGACGACATCTTGCTCTGGCGTTCGATTATGCAATGGATGGGCGGTATCGGGATCATCGGTATGGCCGTTGCCATCCTGCCGTTTCTCCGGATTGGCGGTATGCGGCTGTTTGCCACCGAATCGTCCGAATGGAACGAGAAAGCGGTGCCCCGCACCAACCATCTGGCCCGCAGTCTGGTACTCATCTATCTGGGCTTGACGCTCGGTTGCGTGCTCACCTACTGGCTGCTGGGGATGAGTTTCTTTCAGGCACTGAATCACGCGTTGACCACGGTATCGACCGGCGGCTATTCCACTTCAGACAGCTCCATGGGGCAGTTTGATTCGCCGTCCATTCTCCTGGCGTCGACGGTATTCATGGCGATGGGCGCCATGCCGTTCTTTCTGTTTGTCCGGTTTATTCACGGGCAGCGCCAGCCCCTGATTCGGGATCAGCAGGTGCGTTTCTTCCTCCGGTTCCTGGTGATTGTCGCTGCGTTGCTGACCATTTACCGGGTTCTGAGGGAACCGGTAGATCCGTTTGAGACCTTTGTTTCAGCGCTGTTCAATGTTACGTCGGTGGTGACCACCACGGGCTATGCTTCTACCGACTATTCCTTGTGGGGCCCGTTTGCGGTGGTGGTGTTTCTGTTCATCACCTTTGTCGGCGGCTGTTCCGGGTCCACGTCCGGTGGCATGAAAATCTTCCGGTTTCAGCTGTCCATGCTTTTGCTCAGGGAGCAGGTACGTCGTTTGCTGCACCCTCACGCGGTGTTTGCCCGCAACTACAACGGGCGGGTGATTGGTGACGATATCGTGGCCTCCAGTGTCGCCTTCTCTTTCATCTTTCTGGCGACGCTGGCGCTGGTGACGGCGATTCTGGGTGCATTGGGACTGGATCTGGTGACCAGCCTTTCCGGAGCGGCTACGGCTTTGACGAATGTCGGGCCAGGACTGGGCGATACAATCGGTCCTGCAGGCAATTTCCAGACGTTGCCGGATGCGGCCAAATGGGTCCTGATGGGCGCCATGATTCTGGGCCGGTTGGAACTGTTGAGTGTGTTTGTGATGTTGTCGCCGGACTTCTGGCGCAGCTGAGTGGAAAAGCAGGACAGGCGGGCCGCTGGTTTATCGTGAACCAGCGGCCTGTGTGTCTCAGCCTGCTGTGGGCAGCAGGGAGATGTCGGCAACCCGCAGGAACAGGTTGCGCAGGCGGTTCAGCAGTGCCAGACGATTGTTGCGCACGGCTTCTTCGTCTGCCATCACCATCACTTCATCAAAGAAGGTGTCGACCGGCTCACGCAGGCTGGCCAGCGACGTCAGCGCACTGGCGTAGTCACCCTGCTCGAACATCGGCAGTACTTTCTGTGCCTGCTCTTCCACCTTCGCGGCCAGGGTCTTCTCGGCAGCGTCCTGCAACAGTGTGTTGTCTACGGTCTCGCCGATGCTGTCACCACCCTGTTTGGTGAGGATGTTGGAAACCCGCTTGTTGGCGCCTGCCAGAGCCTGGGCTTCCGGCAGCTGGCGGAAGGCTTCCACGGCTTTTACCCGGCGATCGAAGTCCAGCGGGCGGGTTGGGCGGCGGGCGTGCACAGCCAGGTACACTTCGGCGCCGATGCCCTGCTCATCATAGTGGGCACGGAAACGCTCCAGCATGTAGTCCACCACGGTGCTGGCGGTGTTCTTCTCGGTCAGCACGGTAAAGTTCTGTTCCGCCCACTCGCACACCGTCTGCAGGTCCAGCGGCAGTTCACGTTCGATGATGATGCGCAGCACACCGAGAGAAGCACGACGCAGGGCGAACGGGTCCCGGGTACCGGACGGCGGCTGGTTAATGCCGAACAGGCCGACCAGGGAATCGATGCGGTCGGCGATGGCCACGGCGCAGCCGGTCAGGGTGGTGGGCAGATCGTCGCCGGCAAAGCGCGGCATGTACTGCTCGTTCAGGGCCTTGGCGACATCGGCATGTTCGCCGTCGTTGGCAGCGTAGTACTGGCCCATGATGCCCTGCAGGTCGGTGAACTCCAGCACCATTTCGGTGACCAGGTCGGTCTTGGCCAGCATGGAAGCCCGCTCGGCCAGAGCCGGGTCGCTGTTGATGGCTTCGGCAATCTTTTTGGCCAGGGCTGCTACCCGTACAGATTTGTCGTAGATGCTGCCCAGCTTGTCCTGGAACACGATGGGCTTGAGTGCCTCGATGCGGTCTTCCAGCCTGGTCTTGCGGTCGGTGTCGTAGAAGAAGGCGGCGTCGGACAGGCGCGGGCGAATCACTTTCTCGTTACCGGAAATCACCTGGGCCGGGTCTTTACTCTCCAGGTTGGCCACGGTGATAAACAGCGGCAGCATCTTCCCGTCGGCATCGACCACGTGGAAGTACTTCTGATGTTCCTTCATGGAGGAGATCAGGGCTTCGGCGGGTACATCCAGGAAGCGCTCCTCGAAGCGCCCCATCAAGGGTACCGGCCATTCGTTCAGGGCCGTCACTTCGTCCAGCAGGTCTTCGTCGATCACGGCCTTGCCGCCGGCTTCTTTCTCTGCCAGCGCGGCCACGCCGGCGCGGATCTGCTCACGACGCTCGGCGAAGTCTGCCAGTACGTAGCCTTCCTGCTTGAGCACCACTTCGTAGTCGGCCGGGGTGGGCACAATCAGCTCTTTCGGGCAGTGGAACCGGTGGCCACGGGTCTTGTTGCCGGGCTTGAGGTTCATCACCGGTGCTTCAATCACCTTGTTGCCGTACAACAGAATCAGCCAGTGCACCGGGCGCACGAATTCCGTCTTCCAGGCACCCCAGCGCATACGCTTGGGAATGGGCAGGGCGGCCAGGGATTTCTCGACCAGATCCGGCATCAGTTCTACGGTGGGCTTGCCCTTCTCAACGGTACGGTACACCAGCCAGGCACCCTTGTCGGTCTCCATGGTGTCGAGCTGATCCGGGGTAATCCCCAGGGAGGTGGCGAAGCCGGTCAACGCCCGGGTCGGGTTACCGGAGTCATCAAACGCCGCTTTCACGGCCGGGCCGCGCTTTTCCACCGATTTGTCCGGCTGGGCATCGGCCAGGTCCCGGATCCGTACCGCCAGACGACGGGGTGCTGCGAAGCTTTCCACCGCACCAAAGGCCACGCCGGCTTCTTCCAGGCCTTTGACAATGCCCTGGGTGAAGGAGTCAGACAGTGGCTTGAGGGCTTTCGGAGGCAGTTCCTCGGTGCCCAGTTCGACCAGAAAATCCTGAGTTGCCATGATTATGCGTTCCCCTGTTCCTGCGGTGCCTTGTTGGCTTTCTTGCCCTTTTTACTGGCCTTGGCGTCGGCGGCTTCAGCGGCGGCCAGCACTTCCTTGCGGAGGTGTTCCGGGGCCAGCGGGAAGCCCAGCTTGCGACGGCTCTCGAAGTAGGCCTGAGCAACAGAACGGGCCAGGGTGCGTACACGCAGGATGAAACGCTGGCGCTCGGTCACGGAGATGGCGTGACGGGCGTCCAGCAGGTTGAAAGTGTGGGAGGCCTTGAGCACCTGCTCATAGGCCGGCAGCGGCAGGCCGGCGTCGATCAGGCGGGCGCTTTCCCGCTCATAGACATCGAAGCTGTGGAACAGGAACTCGGTGTCGGCGTGTTCGAAGTTGTAGGTGGACATCTCCACCTCTTGCTGGTGGAACACGTCGCCGTAAGTGACCACGCCATCCGGGCCATTGGTCCAGACCAGGTCGTACACGCTGTCGACGCCCTGCAGGTACATGGCGATACGCTCAAGGCCGTAGGTCAGCTCGCCGGTGACCGGATAGCATTCCAGGCCGCCTACCTGCTGGAAGTAAGTGAACTGGGTCACTTCCATACCGTTCAGCCAGATTTCCCAGCCCAGGCCCCAGGCGCCCAGGGTCGGCGATTCCCAGTTGTCTTCGACAAAGCGGATGTCGTGCACCAACGGGTCCAGGCCCAGGGCGCGCAGAGAATCCAGGTACAGCTCCTGAATGTTGTCCGGAGACGGCTTCAGAACCACCTGGAACTGGTAGTAGTGCTGCAGGCGGTTGGGGTTCTCGCCGTAACGGCCGTCGGTGGGGCGGCGGCTGGGCTGGACGTAGGCGGAGTTCCAGGTTTCCGGACCAATGGATCGCAGGAAGGTGGCCGGGTGGAAGGTACCGGCGCCCACTTCCATGTCCAGGGGCTGGAGAACCACGCAGCCGTGCTGCGCCCAGAAATTCTGCAATGCCAGGATCAGACCCTGGAAGGTCTTGATGTCCGGCGCGGAGTTGTTGGTTGCCTTGTCTGTCACGACGTTTGCCTGCTGGTCAGTCTGTGTGTGGGCCCCGGTTCCGGGGCACTCCGAAAATTTGAAAACGCGCATTATACGCTGGCCGGCGCCGCATTTCTAAGTGCCAGCCAGGGTGTTGTTTTGCCTGAGATCAATCAGAAGAACGTGAGGCCCACCTGGAACAGTTTCTCGACGTCCCGGATGCGTGATTTGTCCACCAGGAACAGGATCACGTGGTCGTCTGGTTGCACCCGCAGGTGGTCATGGGCGATGAGCACTTCGTTGTGCCGGACAATGGCACCAATGGTCGTTCCGGATGGCAGATTGATTTCGTCCAGGCGCTTGCCAACCACCTTGGAGGAACGGTGGTCGCCGTGGGCGATGGCCTCAATGGCTTCGGCCGCGCCCCGGCGCAGGGCGTGCACGTTCACCACGTCACCCCGGCGCACGTGGGTAAGCAGGCTGCCGATGGTGGTCTGCTGGGGTGAGATGGCCACGTCGATATCGCCGCCCTGGATCAGATCCACGTA
This sequence comes from Marinobacter sp. RI1, assembly GCF_041155085.1. Taxonomy (NCBI): domain Bacteria; kingdom Pseudomonadati; phylum Pseudomonadota; class Gammaproteobacteria; order Pseudomonadales; family Marinobacteraceae; genus Marinobacter; species Marinobacter sp. RI1. The sequence goes on along the minus strand of NZ_AP031605.1, from coordinate 526,561 downwards.
ATCCGGATTGTTGATCAGGGTCAGGACCTTGCGGGCACCCAGTCGTTTGGCCAGCAACGAGGCCATGATGTTGGCTTCGTCGTCGTTGGTGACGGCGCAGAACACATCGGTATTTTCGATGTTCTCTTCCAGCAGGATGTCCTTGTTGGCCGCGTTACCTTCCAGTACCACGGTCTTGCGCAGGCGCTCGGACAGCATCACGCAGCGTTCATGGTCCCGTTCCAGGAGTTTCACCTGGTAGCGGTCTTCCAGGGTGTTGGCCAGCCGGTAGCCGATGTTGCCACCGCCGCAGATAAAGATGCGTTTGTAGGGCTTCTCCAGCGGTTGCAGTTCACTCATCACCGAACGGATATGGTCGGCAGCGGCGATGAAGAACACTTCGTCGCCGTCTTCAATCACGGTATCGCCCTGGGGCATGATCGCCCGGTCCTTGCGGAAAATCGCCGCCACCCGGGTATCGATCTTGGGCATGTGGGTGCGCAGGTAGGACAGTTCGTGCCCCACCAGCGGGCCGCCCTCGGTGGCGCGAATGGCGACCAGTCGGGTCAGGCCCTTGGAGAACTCCAGTACCTGCAGAGCACCGGGGTATTCAATCAGCCGGGTAATGTGCTGGGTCACCAGATGTTCCGGACTGATCAGAACGTCCAGGGGGAAGCCTCTCAGGCTGTCCAGGTCCTTGACCGTATCCCGGTTGTAGAACAGTTCCGGCTTGGCCAGATAGGCGCCGGCCCGCACCCGGCAGATGGTAGTGGGGGTCTTGTACAGCAGCTTGGAGACCTGGCACGCCACCATGTTGGTTTCATCGCTGTTGGTGACCGCGATGATCATGTCGGCATCTTCGGCACCGGCCTGTCGCAATACCGTGGGATAGGAGGCGCGGCCATGCATGGTGCGGATATCGAGCCGGTCCTGCAGTTCACGAAGGCGGGCGCTGTCGTTGTCCACCACGGTGATGTCGTTGGCTTCGTTTGCCAGGTTTTCCGCCAGGGTGCCGCCGACCTGGCCGGCGCCGAGAATCAGGATTTTCATGGTTCAGGTTTCTCCAGCACGGCGTAGAAAAAGCCGTCATGGCTGTCCGGGTCTGGGAACAGCTGACGCCCGGTGTTCATGTCCCGGCCCCAGTCTGCCTCGATACACTTCAGCGTTGCCTGATTCTGCTGCTTCAGGAATCGCTGGATTATACGGTGGTTCTCCTGTGGAAACACCGAACAGGTGGCATACACCAGTCGCCCACCGGGCTTCAGGATAGACCACATGGCCTCCAGCAGGCCAAGCTGGATACTGGCCAGCGGCACAATATCGGATTCCCGGCGCAGCAGTTTGATGTCCGGGTGCCGGCGAATCACGCCGGTAGCGCTGCAGGGAACGTCCAGCAGGATGCGGTCGAAGGGCGTGCCGTCCCACCAGCTGTCGATATCGGCGGCATCGGCCTGGGTCAGGGTGGCCTGCAGGTCGAGCCGGTCCAGGTTTTCCTGGACCCGGGGCAGGCGCTCGGCGGATTCGTCGATGGCCACCACTTCGTCCAGTGCGCCACAGGCTTCAAGGATGGCGCAGGTCTTGCCGCCCGGCGCGGCGCAGGCATCCAGTACCCTCTGGCCTGGCTGCAGATCCATCAAAGTCGTACACAATTGGGCGGCTTCGTCCTGAACACTGACCGCGCCGTCCTCGAACCAGGGCAGTCGGTCCACCGGCACCGGCCGTTGGAGCTGGATGCCGCTGGGGGCAAAGCGCGTGGCGCGGGCCTCAATGCCGGCTTCCGACAACAGGTTCAGGTACTCGTCGCGTTTGAAGCGCAGGGCATTGACCCGCAGGGTCATGGGTGCCTGCTGGTTGTTGGCTTCAAGGATGGCCTGCCAATCGTCCGGCCAGTTGTGGCGAAGCTTCTCCACCATCCACACCGGATGACTGAAGCGGCCACTATCGTCTTTCGGCGCTGGCGCCCCTTCCCGTTCGGCGGCCCGCAGCACTCCGTTGACCAGACCGGTCAGGTGGGGCTTGTCCAGTGCCCGGCAAGCCTCCACGGTTTCGTTCAGTACCGCGTAGGTGGCCTGTTCGCTGTAACGTAACTGAAACAGGGCCACCAGCATCAGGTGGTGAATGATCCGGTCCGGCTTGCGCAGGGGCTTTTTCAGGCGCTGGTTCAGCTCGCTCTCAAGCCGGTGAAACCAGCGGCAGGCACCGTAACAGATAGCTTGCAGTTGTGGCCGTTGTTCCGGGGGTAACTGGTTCAGGGCGGGTGGCAGGCATTGGGATAACGACTGGCCCTGTTCCACCGCCAGCAATACGTTGGCGGCAATGGCGCGGAATGGCAGGGGCTGGTAAGCCATGGTCAGTTCAGCTCCTGGCCGGGCAGCAGCACCTGCTTGCCACCATTGATCAGGTCGTTGATGCTCTGGGCCTTGCTGCCTGGTAACTGCACGGAAGTGATTCTGAGGGTGCCGGTGCCGCAGGCAACGTCTACACCGTCCCGCTCCCGGGCAATCACGGTGCCGGGACCTTTGTCGCTGTCCTGCTTCAGGGCGCTGGCCTGATGAATACGGATACGTTGCTCGCCAAGATCGGTAAAGGTACCGGGCCAGGGGTTGAAGGCGCGAATCAGTCGTTCGATCTCCTGCGCGTTTTGGCTCCAGTCGATGTGGCCCTCTTCCTTCGACAGCTTATGGGCGTAGTTGGCCTCTGCCTCATTCTGGACTTCGCCGGTCAGATCGTTGTTGGTCAGCCTCTCCAAGGCCTGCACAATGGCCTTGCCGCCCATCTCGGCCAGCCGGTCATGCAGGCTGCCGCCGGTATCGTCGGCATTGATGGGGGTGCCCAGTTTCAGCAACATGTCGCCGGTATCCAGGCCCTCGTCCATCTGCATGATGGTGATTCCGGTTTCGGCATCGCCGGCGGCAATCGCCCGCTGGATAGGGGCGGCGCCACGCCATCGCGGCAGCAGGGAGGCGTGAATGTTCAGGCAGCCATGGGTTGGTATGTTCAGCACTGCCTTGGGCAGAATCAGGCCATAGGCAGCCACGATCATCACATCCGGTTGCAGTGACGCCAGTTCCTGTTGGGCCTCTTCTGGCTTCAGACTGACCGGCTGATACACGGGAATACCAGTATCCAGTGCCACCTGTTTGACCGGGCTGGGCATCAGTTTTCGGCCGCGGCCGGCGGGGCGATCAGGCTGGGTGTAAACGCCGACGATGTCGTAACCGGCATTCAGCAGGGTTTTCAGGGCGGTGGCGGCGAAATCCGGCGTGCCGGCAAACACAATGCGCACGTTGGTTGCTTCTCTGTGTCGTTGATACGAAAAAACCGGGTCGTAACCCGGTCCTGAATTCGGTCTATGCTGGCAGCGCCTCAGGCGCTCTGCTTGTGCAGCTTTTCCAGCTTCTTGCGAATGCGATTACGTTTGAGCTGGCTCAGGTAATCGACAAACAGCTTGCCATTCAGGTGGTCCATTTCATGCTGGATGCAAACTGCCAGCAGGCCTTCAGCCTCCAGGACAAACTCCTTGCCGTCGCGATCCCTGGCGGTAATCCGGCAGTGCTCGATGCGCTTCACATCTTCATAGAACCCCGGTACCGACAGGCAGCCTTCCTGCATGGCTTCGAGCTCGCCATCCAGCACTTCCACTTTCGGGTTGATGAACACCCGCGGCTCGGTTTTATCTTCGGACAGATCCATTACGATGATCTGCTTGTGTACATCCACCTGGGTCGCGGCCAGGCCAATGCCGCGGGCATCGTACATGGTCTCGAACATGTCGTCGATCAGCGTACGGATGTCATCGGTCACTTCCTCCACCGGCTTGGCGATGGTGCGAAGTCGTGGGTCCGGATACTCAAGAATTTCTCGAATCATAATGCTCTTGCTTCTGGCCTGTGTGTATCGGGCAATCTCTAATGTCAGCCTGTTTGACGGGCTGCCCAGCGCAGAATTTTACCATTTGTAACGCTGTGAAACCGATTGCCGAAATGCGACAGCGTACTGCGCAAATTTTCTTGGTCTGCCTATGATGAATCCAGAGATTCCGACAGTATGAACCGTTAATGCTGGCAGAGTTCCCGGGTTCAAGGTAATAACGTCCGCCTGACGGTGCCTATTATCCAATAATTCGCCGATTGAGTACAAACTGATCAGTTAATAGTTAAAATCTTTCACGAATGCGCTTCGATGGCTGCAGAAATCACTCGAAGAACAAAAGATAACATCACAAATTCCGGGACTTCTTCTATAGTAACGGGAATAACAACGTAATATGCTGCGGGGATTCTGCGGCGACATTACCGAACGCAAAGATTCAAGGCACGCGATCAAGGACATAAACAATGAGGAAACTGTTGTACGCTCTGGCAGCCTCTGCGCTGCTGTTTACCTCCTGGGCCCAGGCACAGCCGGAGCTGAGGTCTGATCATCCTGAGCGTTACACTGTCGTCAAAGGGGACACCCTCTGGGACATTTCAGCGCGATTCCTGAACAACCCGTGGTACTGGCCGGAAATCTGGCACGTGAACCCGCAGGTTGCCAACCCACACCTGATCTATCCCGGTGACCGCCTGGCACTGGTGTACATCGATGGCAAGCCCCGGATTACTAAGGTCGCGACGAGCGATGTGGTGAAGCTCTCGCCTCAGGTTCGTTCCGAGGCCATCGACACACCAATACCGGCCATCCCCCTGGATGCCATCGCCAGTTTCCTGACAGAAACCCGTATTGTCAGCCCGGAAGAAATTAACGGTGCGCCCTATGTGCTTGAAGGTGAGGACGGCCGCATCATCACCGGTGCCGGTGACCGTATTTACGCTCGCGGCGAGAAGCCGGCCGATCGCGTGGGTATTTTCCGTCGCAGTAAGGAATTTGTGGATCCGGACACTGGCGAGTTCCTTGGCCTGGAAGCCCGGAGCATTGCCCGCGGCAACGTTAATGCCGAAAACGGTGATGTGTTGACCGTAGGCATTACCAAATCCAGTGAGGAAGTGCGTATTGGCGACCGGCTACTGGTGAATGAAGATCGCCGGCTGACCACCAGCTTCGTGCCCAGCTCGCCGGATAGTGAGATCGAAGGCAAGATGATTTCTGTCGATGGCGGTGTCAGCCAGATCGGTCAGTACGATGTGGTCGCCATTAACCGTGGTGAGCGCGAAGGCCTGGCGCCCGGTAATGTGCTGGCGGTGCTAAAGGCGGGCAACATGGTTCGTGACCCGGTCACCGGCGAAACCATTGAATTGCCGTCTGAGCGGGCTGGCCTGCTGATGGTGTTCCAGGCCTATGAGAAAATGAGCTACGGTCTGGTGCTGCAGGCAACGCGGCCCCTCTCGGTGGGTGACAAGGTCACCAATCCCTGAGGCCGCGCGTTTGATGAGTTGAAGGAATAAGACATGGCCGGGCCGGAATGCCCGGCCATTGTTGTTTTCAAGGAAGAGAAAATGTCAGATCAGGAATTTCTGCAAACACCGGCAGGCCAGTGGCTGCTGCTGTCACTGCTGCCCCGGTTCGGAATCCCCCTCAGGGAGCGGATTCTGGGTTCTGTTGATACGCTCACCGATATCCTGCCCCTGAATGCTGCCACGCTTCGCGCCATGGGGCTTGGCGGCGATGCCGTGGAGGCGATTGTCGCCTGGCAGGCGGGTGATCTCAGCCAGGGCGTCATTGCCCGGGCACTGGATATCTATCGCCAATGTCGGGAACGGGGTATTGGCGTGCTCGGACAGGGCCAGGCGCCCTACCCGGAATGCCTGCGCCATATCCACAATGCCCCTCTGGTGCTCTATACGCTGGGTAATGTTGAGTTATTGCAACGGGACCAACTGGGCGTGGTCGGCAGTCGCAACGCCACCCGGGCGGGGCTGGACCATGCCCGCCAGTTTTCTGCCGAACTCAGCCGGCGAGGGCTGCTGATCACCAGTGGTCTGGCCCTGGGAATAGATGGTGCAGCCCACGCCGGCGCCCTGGATGCTGGCTATCCGACACTGGCGGTGGTGGGTTGTGGTCTCGACCGGTTGTATCCGGCCCAACATCGTAACCTGGCTCACCGCATCATTGAGAACGGTTTGATTGTTTCTGAGTACCCGCCGGGCACCCAGGCCAGGGCCGCCTATTTCCCCCAGCGTAACCGCATTATCAGTGGCCTCGCCCGGGGCGTGCTGGTGGTGGAGGCCAGCCTCCGGAGCGGTTCACTGATTACCGCTCGAACCGCCCTCGAGCAGGGGCGGGAGGTGTTTGCCATTCCCGGTTCGGTGCACAGCCCGGTGGCCCGGGGCTGTCACCAACTGATTCGCCAGGGCGCCCGGCTGGTGGAGACCGCCAACGACGTGATGGAGGAACTGGGTACCTGGTGGTCCATGCAGGCGCAGCCCGCAGAACCGGAAGCAACGGAGAATTCGTCAGACCTGTCGTTTCTGGACAGCCGGGAAATCGCGGTATTCGAGGCTTTGGGGTATGATCCGCAGTCTACCGATGCACTGAGCCTTGCCACGGGTTTGCCCGCGGATCAGTTGCTGCAGTCGCTACTGATCCTGGAGCTTGAGGGCCTCGCCCATGCCTGCCCGGGTGGTTATCAGCGCACCGGTCGGGACCTTGTTCATTGTTCTGCATGAGGGCGCCGATATCTGATGGCGAATACATCTTCTCCGAGTTTTCTTCAACTGGCTCTTGCCCGCCAGACGGTACTGGCAGGCGGAGTAATCGCCTATCCCACGGAAGCGGTGTGGGGACTGGGGTGCGATCCCTGGAACCGGGAGGCGGTCGAATACATCCTTGAGCTCAAGCGGCGACCCATGGAGAAGGGCGTGATACTGGTGGCAGCCTCGGTTGAACAGGTGCGTTTCCTGCTGGATCCGTTGCCCGACGCCGTTCAGAGCGAGGCTCTGCGCCACTGGCCAGGGCCGGTCACCTGTCTGTTGCCGGACGTAAACCAGCAGGTGCCGGAGTGGGTCCGCGGCAAACACAGTTCCATCGCCGTTCGGGTCAGTGATCATCCGGTGGTGCGGGCCTTGTGTGAGGCGACGGGTATGCCGCTGGTCAGTACCTCATGCAATCCGGCGGGGCGTCAGCCAGCCCGTGCCATCTGGCAGGTGCGGCGCTATTTCGGCGACCGCATAGATCGTATTGTCCCCGGTGCGCTGGGCGGCAATCGCAAGCCCAGTCGCATTATTGATATTGTTACCGGTCAACAGTTTCGCTAGGAGAATTCATGTCACAGCAGCCGGATATCCAGGCCGTCAAGGACTACCTCATCGGTCTTCAGGAGCGCATTTGTCAGCGGCTGGAAGCGGTCGATGGCCAGGCATCGTTTATCCGTGACAGTTGGCAGCGGCCGGAAGGCGGTGGCGGTATCAGCCGCGTACTGGCCGACGGTGGTGTTATCGAGAAGGGCGGCGTTAACTTTTCCCACGTGATGGGCGAGACCATGCCAGCGTCTGCCACGGCTCACCGCCCTCACCTGGCGGGCGCACCCTGGCAGGCCATGGGGGTATCGCTGGTGATTCATCCGAACAATCCATACGTGCCCACGTCTCATGCCAACGTGCGCTTTTTCATCGCTACGCCGGAGGACAGCGCTCCGGTGTACTGGTTCGGTGGTGGCTATGACCTCACGCCCTATTACGGATTTGAGGAAGACTGCGTGCACTGGCACCGCACCGCAAAGGCAGCCTGCCAGCCATTCGGTGACTCCGTCTACGCGGACTACAAGCGCTGGTGCGACGACTATTTCTACCTCAAACACCGGCAGGAGCCACGGGGCGTTGGCGGGCTGTTCTTCGATGACTACAACACCGGTGATTTCGACCGTGACTTTGCCTTTATGCAGGCCGTGGGCGACAGTTACATTGAGGCCTACGAGCCGATTGTGCGCCGGCGTATGGATCAGCCCTGGGGGGAACGGGAGCGGGAATTCCAGCTCTACCGCCGGGGCCGCTATGTCGAGTTTAACCTGGTGTACGACCGGGGCACGCTGTTTGGACTGCAGTCGGGCGGCCGGACCGAGTCTATCCTGATGTCCCTGCCCCCGTTGGTGCGCTGGGATTACGACCGCCGTCCGGAGCCAGGCACTGAGGAAGCCCGGCTGACCGAGTATTTTCTGACCGGCCGTGACTGGTTGGAGGAACGTAATGACTAACGATCTGTACGCCGTGGTGGGCAACCCCATCAGCCACAGCAAATCACCCCGTATCCACAGCCTGTTTGCCCAACAGACCGGTGAGGCTGTGGAATACACCGCGATTCAGGCGCCGCTGGAGGATTTCGCCGGCACCGTTCATCACTTCTTTGACCACGGCGGCAAGGGTCTGAACATTACGGTGCCGTTCAAGGAACAGGCCTGGACCCTGGCTGAGCACCGGACTCACCGGGCCGAGCTGGCAGGTGCCGCCAATACTCTCTATCTGGATCAAGAAGACCAGCTGGTGGCCGATAACACAGATGGTGTGGGTATTGTTCGCGACCTCCGGGACAACCATGGCGTGCCTCTGAAGGGCGCGCGTGTGCTGGTGCTGGGCGCTGGTGGTGCGGTGCGCGGTGTGCTCGGGCCTCTGCTGGACGAGCAGCCCGCCAGTGTGGTTGTGGCCAATCGTACTGTCGCCAGAGCCGAAGCGCTGGCCCGACTGTTCGGCCGGGAACACAGTGGCATTGAACTCTCGGCCTGTGGTTTTGAGCAGGTCGAAGGACCGTTTGATCTGGTGATCAACGGCACCAGCGCCAGCCTGAAGGGCGATTTGCCAGCCATTACGGCAGATGTGATCGGCGCAGATACCGTGGTCTACGACATGATGTATTCTCTGCAGACCACCACGTTTAACCAGTGGGCCCTGGATCATGGCGCCGTACGCGTGTTTGATGGTCTGGGCATGTTGGTGGAACAGGCTGCCGAAGCTTTTTTCGTGTGGCGGGGCGTACGCCCGGAAACCTCGGCCGTCATCGAGGAACTGAGAACAGACTGAGGCAGGCGATGCAGCCGAGCCGTCGATAAGGGTCAGTTATGGATATTCTTACGCTTGTCGGGTTGCTAGCCGGAACCCTGATTGTGTTGCTCGCCATGTTGGCGAATGCAACCGTACTTACCTTTCTGAACCTGCCTGGCCTGGCCATTGTACTCGGGGGTACGTTTGCCGTAACCCTGATCAAATTCCGCATGCCCTCAGTGCTGAGTGCTTTCCGGCTCGCATTCCGCGCGGCCTTTACGGACAAGCTGGCCCGCCCGGCGGAACTGATTCGGGAAGTGGGCGTGCTGGCCCGGGTGGTTCGCAAGGAGGGCATTCTGGGTCTGGAGAACCATGACACCAAGGACGAGTTCCTGCAGAAAGCCATCAACCTCTGTGTCGATGGCCACCCGCCGGAACTGGTGGAAGAGGCCCTGTTGCAGGACAGCCAGCAGACCGCCGAACGCTACGAAGTGGCGGAACGGGTGTTCCGCGGCATTGGCGAATCGGCACCGGCCATCGGCATGCTGGGTACACTGGTGGGGCTGGTGCAGATGCTCAATACCCTTGATGATCCCTCCTCCATTGGTCCGGCCATGGCCATTGCCCTGCTGACCACCCTGTACGGCGCATTCATTGCCCAGCTGATGGCGTTACCCCTGGCCGACAAGCTGCAGCTGAAGGCGGAAGACGATGCCCGCAACCAGATGCTGATCATTACCTCCATCAAGAGCATCATGCGCGGTGAAAACCCCAGGGTTATGACCGAACTGTTGTCTTCCTACGTGTCTCCGGAACACCGCACCAACCTCGAACCCGAGCGGGAGGCCTGAGGTTTGCAACCGGCACGGCCACTGAAAAAGAACCGGGGCAAGAAAGGCACCCCGGACTGGATCGTGACGTTTGCCGATCTGGCCACATTGCTGCTGACGTTTTTTATTCTGCTGCTGTCCTTCGCCGAAATGGATGTGGAAAAGTACCGGGCCATGGCCAACTCCATGTCGCTGGCCTTTGGCTCCAGCAACGTGGTGGCGGAGGACGTGGGTGGCTCCCCTATTACCCTGGTTGAATCGGATACCGTCTCGCTGCCCGAACCGTCGGAGTCGTTGCAACAACAACCTGAGTTTATTGATGAGCGTACCGAGCGCTCGGAAACCCGGCAGATACCCGGCGGTGTGCTGGACCTGGCCGGGCGTCTGGTTCGGGAACTGGAAGAGGAAGTGGCTTCCGAAACCCTGCATGTGAACTACGACGAGGATCAGGTGGTTATCCGGTTCTCGGAGGAAGCGACCTTCCGCTCTGGCGACGCCACCATCAAGCCGGAAATGATCCCGATCATCGAGCGTGTGGTGAGCGTCCTGTCCGCCTGTAGCGGGGATGTGGTGGTTTCCGGGCATTCCGACGATCGACCGATTTCCAGCAGTCAGTACCGCTCAAACTGGGACCTGTCTGCTGCCCGGGCGGTCTCGGTGGTGCATGAACTGGTACTCAACCGGGATATCCCCGCCGAGCGGGTCGTTGCCGCGGGCCGTGCCGAGACCCGGCCACTGGCCCCCAACACCAGCCCGGAAAACCGCGCTATCAATCGCCGGGTGGAAATCGCCATCCGTAACCCCGAATGCAGTGATGAAGTGCCCACCGCAGACCTGCCGGTGGAAATCCTGCCCTGAGACGCCGGTATGTACCACCCGCCTTATGCTCGCAGCGCAGATACTCATAGTGGATTCATATAACCTCTGCCCATTCAAAGCCTTATACTGTGCGCCCTGAATTGCACACAGCAGGAGATGCCAGCATGAGCGGACCGGACAAACCGAAAGTCATTGGTGAGGAATGGAGTGACGAGCGGGTAAAGAGCTATCTCGACCTGACCCCCTGGGACCGAAGCATCAATGCCGATTATTTCGTGCTGAGTCGGGCTTATGAATCTATGCGGGCCGAAGACTTCGAGCGCTTTATCAGCTTTTTTGTTGAGGCCGGTCGTGACCTGAATGCTGAAGACGAACACGGAGCAACCATTCTGGATCGGGTTGCTCTTCACCGGCGTAGTGCAGAGTATGCCCGCGTCCTGGAAAACGCCGGCGCACAAAAAAAGGCAGCGGCCGGGAACTGATTCCCGGCAAGGCTGCCTTGTCGCTGCTTTTTATTCTGAGGGATTCAGGTATTCGTCTTTCAGTTTGACATAGTTGGCGGCAGTGTATTTGAAGAACGTTTTTTCCTTGTCGCTCAGGGCCCGGGCCTGCTTGCACGGGGAGCCCACGTACAGGTAGCCGGATTCCAGGCGTTTGCCTGGCGGTACCAGGGTGCCGGCGCCGATAATGACTTCATCTTCCACCACGGCGCCGTCCATCACGGTACAGCCCATGCCGACCAGAACCCGGCTGCCAATGGTGCAGCCATGCAAAAGGGCTTTGTGGCCAACGGTCACGTCGTCGCCCAGGATCAGCGGCCAGCCGCCGGGGTTGTAGTCGCTGGCGTGGGTGATGTGGAGCACCGAGCCGTCCTGGATGCTGCAACGGTCGCCGATTCGGATCTTGTGCATGTCGCCTCGGATTACGGTCATGGGCCAGACCGAGCAATCCTCCCCCATTTGTACATCTCCGATGACCACGGCGCTGTCGTCTACCCAGGTGCGTTCGCCAAATTGTGGTGTGATACCCTTGTGAGTTCGTACATTCGCCATTACATATACCTCAATGCTGTCCAAGTGCGGTGCAAGGTGCCGGTGGGGGATGGCTTTCAGAAACACGCTCCTTCGGCACTCCTGCGGAGTCCGGCCCGCAATCACAGATTGCGGTCGCTCAGCGGTCGCATGAAGCTTCGCTTCATAAACGCTCGGCGGAGCCCCTGTGACGCTTGAGTTCCGCCATCCCTGGCTCCACACAGTTTCTGAAAGCCATCCCCCACCGGCACCCCGTAAGTTGGTGCAAGCTATCTCATAAACGAACAGCTGAGAAGGGGACCTATGAATAACCCGCTACTGACTGACGATCTGTTGCCGAAGTTCGGCCATATCCGTACCGAGCACATGGAAACGGCCATAGACCAGATTCTCAGCGAGAACCGGATGAAGATCCAGACGCTGGCCCAGCAGGAGGATCCCAGTTGGGAAACTCTGGCTCAGCCCATGCAGGAGCTGGAAAACAAGCTAAGCAATGCCTGGTCGGTGATCTCCCACCTGAACGGTGTCATGAACAACGATGACCTGCGCAAAGTGTACAAGAACTGCCTGGAAAAACTGACTGAATACAGTACCGAAGTCAGCCAGAACAGTGTCTTGTGTGAGGCCTATAAAAAACTGGCCGCCCGCGATGATTTCCACAATCTGAGCGAATCCCAGCGCAAGTCCATCGACAACATCCTGCGGGATTTCCGGCTCGGTGGTGTGGATCTGCCCGAGGACAAGAAAAAGCGTTACGCGGAACTGTCCCGGGAGCTGGCGGAACTGTCCAACAAGTTCAGCGATAACGTGCTGGACGCCACCCAGCACTGGTACAAACACATCACCGATGTGGACGAGCTGTCCGGTCTGCCCGAAACGGCCATTGAAGGCGCCAGGCAGGCGGCCCGGCAGAAGGAGCTGGACGGTTATGTGATTACCCTGGATTTCCCCAGTTTCTATCCGGTGATGACCTACGGTGACAACCGCAGCCTGCGCCGGGAAGTGTACGAGGCGTTTGTGACCCGGGCGTCAGATCAGGGCCCGGATGCGGCGAAGTGGGATAATACCCCGGTGATGGCTGAGATTCTCAAGCGTCGCCATGCCCTCGCCCAGTTGCTCGGATTCGACAACTACGCCGAGCGTTCGTTGGCCACCAAGATGGCCCGCAGTGTCGATGAGGTGATGGAGTTCCTGAATCAGTTGGCGGCGAAATCCAAGCCCCAGGCGGAGAAGGAGTTCGCCGAGCTGAAGGCTTTTGTGAAAGACGAATACGGCGTCGAGGATCTTCAGGCCTGGGATGTGGGTTATTTCAGCGAGAAGCTGCGCCAGAAGCGTTATGACATTTCTCCGGAAACCCTGCGCCCCTGGTTCCCGGTGGACAAGGTAGTGCCGGGCCTGTTCCGGGTGACAGAGAAGCTGTTTGATGTTCAGATCGAAGCCCATCCGGAGGTGGAAACCTGGCACGAGAATGCCCAAGCCTACTGTATCAGTCGCCACGGCGAGCCGATTGCCTGGTTCTACCTGGATCTCTATGCCCGCCAGGGCAAACGCGGTGGTGCCTGGATGGCGGACTGCCGGGTGCGCTGGCGCGATTTGCGCGGCCGGTTGCAGTTGCCAGTGGCGTTCCTGACCTGCAACTTCACGCCACCGGTGGACGGCAAGCCGGCATTGCTGACTCACGACGAAGTCACCACCCTGTTCCACGAATTCGGTCATGGTCTGCATCACATGCTGACCCAGGTCGAGGTGATGGATGTGTCGGGTATTAACGGTGTGGCCTGGGATGCGGTGGAGTTGCCCAGCCAGTTCCTGGAGAACTGGTGCTGGAATCCGGAGTCGCTGGCGCTGATTGCCAGTCACCATGAAACCGGAGAACCGCTGCCGGAAGATCTGCTGCAGAAACTGTTGGCGGCCAAGAACTTCCAGTCCGGGATGGCCATGGTGCGGCAGCTGGAGTTCTCGCTGTTCGATTTCCGGTTGCACGCGGAATTCGGCGAGCAGGCGCCGACCAATCCGCTCGACATGCACCGGACAGTGCGGGAAGAGATTGCCGTGGTTCAGGCGCCGGAGTTCAATCGTTTTCCGAATGCTTTCTCCCACATTTTCGCCGGGGGCTACGCGGCGGGCTATTACAGCTACAAGTGGGCGGAAGTGCTGGCGGCCGATGCGTTCTCGCTGTTTGAGGAGAATGGTATTTTTGATCCGGAAACCGGCAAGGCCTTCCTGCACAACATTCTGGAGAAAGGCGGCTCGCAGGAGCCCATGGAGCTGTTCAAGGCGTTCCGGGGCCGGGAGCCCGAGGTGGATGCCTTGCTGAAGCAGACCGGCATTACGGACGAAGCGGCCTGATACAAACACGCCCGGTGGTCGTACTGGCCATCGGGTGACTTATCTGGAGTTGAATTATGGCGAGTCCGAAACGCTTTATCGCCGGCGCTGTCTGTCCCCGTTGTGCGGAGATGGACAAGATCATGATGTTTACCGATGACCACGGTGAGCAGGTGCGCGAATGCGTGGCATGCGGGTTTACCGATGCCATGTCCGATCAGGAGCAGCCGGCGGCACCGGAGATCGAGACCCGGGTGAACAAGCGCGACAACAAGGATGATCACACGGTAAAACAGGTGGTGTTCTTCAAGTCCGGTTCAGAAGACTGATCCCCCGGCTTGCCTGGCCGTCTTTGGCCGGCGGCAAACCGAGGGTGTTGCCGGTGCCTCAGAGCACCATGGCGGCCAGCCAGCCGAAGGCCAGCAGTGGCAGGTTGTAGTGCAGGAACGTGGGCACCACGGTATCCCAGATGTGGTTGTGCTGGCCATCCACATTCAGGCCGGCGGTGGGGCCAAGGGTGGAGTCTGATGCCGGAGAGCCGGCATCGCCCAGAGCACCCGCCGTGCCCACCAGGGCTACGATGGCCAAGGGGCTGAAGCCCAGTTGCAGGGCCAGTGGCACATACAGGGCGGCGATAATGGGGATGGTGGAGAATGATGACCCGATGCCCATGGTAATCAACAGGCCCACCACCAGCATCAGCAATGCTGCCAGCGCCTTGTTCTCGCCTATGGCGGCGACCGAACCTTCCACCAGAGTGGCGATTTCGCCGGTTTCCCGCATGACTTCCGCAAAGCCGTTGGCGGCAATCATGATGAAGCCGATCATGGCCAGCATTTTCATGCCTTCTGTGAACAGGTCGTCGGCTTCTTTCCACTTCACTACGCCAGAGACATTGAAAAGCACGAAGCCGGCCAGGGCGCCCAGGATCATGGAGCCCAGCCAGAGTTGCACCACGAACGCTACGGCAATGGCGACCAGCGCCATCACCAGCGTTCTGGGGCTGTATTTCACATCCACACGCTCGGTCTGTTCGATACGCTTGAGGTCATAGCCGCGACCGCCCCGGTAGCTGAAGAAGACCGCAACCAGCAGGCCAAGGAGCATGCCCAGTGCCGGCAGCGCCATGGCAGACATGACGTTCAGGTTGCTGGCGTCTACCCCGTTGTCGGCCACGTTGGCCAGCAGGATTTCGTTCAGATAGATGCCGCCGAAGCCTACCGGCAGGAACATGTAGGGCGTGATCAGGCCGAAGGTCAGCACGCAGGCCACCAGCCGGCGATCCATGTGCAGTTTCGCCATCACGTACAGCAGTGGCGGCACCACCAGCGGAATGAAGGCGATGTGAATCGGCAGGATATTCTGGGATGACATGGCAATGGCCAGCAGCAGGCCGATGATCATGAACCGGATGCCGGTGGCAGCGCCCCCTTCATCCTGCCGGCCGACCATGGCCAGTGCCTTGTCGGCCAGGGCATGGGCCAGACCGGATTTGCCGATGGCGACGGCAAACGCACCCAGGGTGGCATAGGACAAGGCCACGGTGGCACCACCGCCCAGGCCGGTATTGAAGGCATTGATGGTATCTTCAAGGGACATGCCTGCCACCAGGCCACCGGAAATGGCGCCGATGATCAGGGCAACAACAACGTGAATGCGGCACAGGCTCAGTACGAGCATGATCAGTACCGCGGCAACTACGGCATTCATGGCAAACTCCGGGTAGGAATCCAGGGAATACCGACACCTTTTGGGCGCCGGCCGCACGAAAAGTGCGCTAATGTGCAGGAAATGGCCGCCGCAGTCAAAACGGTTGTGTAACCGTTACTCGTCCTCAACCCGCATGAAACGGGGAACCTGTTCGCCGGCCACATCGACGGTTTCCAGAAACATGGGGAGCGGGCGAACCCATAGACTATGGTCGCCGTACAGGCAGCGATAGACCACCAGCGGCTCTTCGGTTTCGCTGTGGCGGGCCACGCCGATCACGTCGTAGTCCTTGCCTTTGTAGTGCCGGTAGCGGCCGGGCTGAACCGTGTGTCTGCGTTCGGGCATGTCTTCCTCTCTGGTGGTAGCGGGGCTTTACCCCTTAATTTCGTCGGACTTGAGCGGGATATCCGTCTACACTGTTTGTGAAGCACGGTTGGTTATGGTGTTTCCCATCAGAACACAACAGTGTAGTTCAAGCACCTCGGGCCGGAAATTACAGACAATAATGAACGGGCGCATTTCCCGCAGAACAGGCATATTCCTTACCTTGCTGCTGTGCTTGGCCTTCAATGCTGCCCATGCCGAGCCGGTATCCTTCCAATGGTTGTCGGTACCTCAGGGGGCCAGGGATGTCGAGGCGGTCCGCGCCATCGGCCCTGACCAGTGGCAGACGGTTCCCGCCGGCCAGACCCTGAACCGGGGATTCAGTGACGACGAATTCTGGTTGCAGGTACGGGTACCGGCGCAACCCGCCAACCGGGTTCTGGAAGTGGGTTATCCCCTGCTCGATGAAGTGTCGGTGTATTGGGAACTGGATGGCCGGATTATCGAATCCCATCACACCGGGGATACCCGGCCGTTCGACAGCCGGCCAATTGTGCACCGCAATTTCGTCTTTCTGGTGCCGTCCAATACCGAGCCGGTCACCGCCTGGATTCGTGTGCAGACCCAGGGCTCCGTTCAGGTTCCCGTCGCGGTCACACCGTCCGCCGAATTTCTTGCTAACGAACAGATTTCCTATGGCTGGCAGACCATGTTCCTGGGGATCGTGGTCGCCCTGGCCCTGTATAACCTGTTTCTGTTCCTGATTGTCCGCCACCAGACCTACCTCTGGTATGTGCTGACGGTTGTCTGTTCCGGTGCTGTGCAGCTCAACTTCAATGGCCTGCTGTTCCAGTGGTTCTGGCCAGACGTGCCGTGGATCAACCGTTACTTCACTGTGCCCGTGGTCAGTGCCGCGCTGATTGCGGCCATCGTTTTTACCATGAAATTCCTGTTGGTCAAGAGTTACTCGCGCTGGGGTTATCGGGTCCTCCAGACACTACTGGCGGTCAATCTGTTGGGCCTGATCTACGGTTTCGTTGGCTCTTACCAGGTGGGTATTATCTGGATAAGTAGCCTGGCTGCGTTCGCGACCCCTGTGGCCTGGCTCATTGGTATCAATGTCTGGCGCAGGGGCCAGATCCTGGGCGGCTTTTATGTACTTGCCTGGACGCCCTTGCTGCTGGGGCATCTGGTGCTGGCGGTCAGCAAGCTGGGCTGGATTCCGCGCAGTCCGTTTACCGAGCTGGCGCCCCAGGCCGGGGTGGCGGTTGAGGTGATTCTGCTGTCGTTTGCCCTGGCCTACCGGATCAACATGGAGCGCCGGCGCCGGCAACAGGCCCAGGAGCATGCCCTGGACGTTCAGCGCCAGGCCAACCTGACCCTGGAATCCCGGGTTCGGGAACGTACCGAGGAACTGGAGCAGGCAAACGAGCAGTTACGGGCCATCAGCCTGACCGACGGCCTGACTCACGTCGCCAACCGGCGCCGGTTTGATGAGAAACTGGAAACCGAGTGGAACCGGGCGTTGCGTCACGAGCATGAACTGAGCCTGATTCTGCTGGATATTGACCACTTCAAGCAGGTGAACGACCGCTTCGGCCATCTGGTGGGAGACGATTGCCTGGTGGCGCTGGCCGCAATTCTGTCCGATGAAGTCCAGCGCTCTGGAGACCTGGTGGCTCGTTACGGCGGTGAGGAGTTCGCCATTCTGCTGCCTACCACAGATGTGGCCGGCGCGCAGCAAGTGGCGGAACGGATGCGGCTGTCGGTCGCCCGAACGCCGGTCAACAGCGGCGAGCACATGTCGCCGGTCAGCCTGACCATCAGTCTCGGTGTGGCGACACTGACCCCCAACCGGCAATCCGATTGTCAGGAACTGATTCGCCGCGCCGATGAGGCGCTCTATGCCGCCAAGTCTGATGGGCGCAATCGGGTGGTGGTCTGGCACCCGAAAGCGGTTGCTCCCACCACCGGCTGACCTCAGTTCTTGAGCTTGTACCGACCCGGCCCCAGGAAAATCAGCGCCAGTGCGGTGAACAGGAAGAAGCCCTGAAGTTCCAGCGCCCAGCCGCCATTGCTGCTCAGGGTCAACAGCTGATGGCCATGCACCAGGGCGATGGCGACGATCATGTTGAAGACAATGATCAGGGCGCCAATCCGGGTCTGGTATCCGAGAATCACCATCAGCGGTGCAATCACTTCCCCGATATAGACGCCGTAGGCCAGGATCGTGGGCAGGCCATGGCTGGCCAGCTGGCCTTCGATAAAGCCAATGCCATTGAGCAGTTTGGCGATGCCGTGGAACAGCAGTAACCCGCCCAGTGTCAGCCGTACAATCAGTTTTCCCAGATCGGCATTATCCAGCACGTTTGGCCTCCTCAGTGTTGTTCGGGAGGGCAAGAATACTGTTTTTCCGGAGGCAATTCAGTGACGTGTTGTTATTAAACTCAGCACGACGGCCCGAGGGCGAAGCGGATGTGGTTCCGCTCCAGCAGGTTTTCCCAGTACTGTCGCATCCAGTCCCAGGCCTGGTTATTGACCTGGTCGATGAAGGGTTCCAGGTCCAGGTCGTAATAATCCGGGGTGCCGGCAATCTGGAGTACGGTAACGGTAATGGCATCGTCCAGCTCATTGGCGAAGGGTTCACCAATGAGCTCGTGCACCAAGAGGTTGGCCCGGGTGGCTTCCAGGTCAATCAGTTCGCTGGCGCGGGTAGAGCGGTTGTTATCGTGCATTTCTTCCATCAACCGGTGGCACAGGTAGGCGCGTATGAGCAGCCCGTCCAGGCCATCGTAGCGCACCAGCAGTACTGAGGGCTGGGTGAAGTAGCGGGTAGCGGCATCAATGAAGGGTTGGAACAGTTCGGTTATGCCGGCTTCCCGGGCACAGGCGTCAACACATTCCACCAGCCTGGGCGCCATTTCAATGTATTCCACCGCGAACTGGAACAGGGACGTTGCCGGTTGATAGCCATCCACCACCACCGAACCCGGCAGCCGGGCAGCTTTCTCTTTCATCTGGCGTAAGAAGGCGCCGGATCGTGCTTCCTGGCGCCTTGCCTGATCGATGATTTCAAGGACGGCCTGTGGTGTCATTTCAGGAGATGCCGAAGTCTGAACAATGTGAGGTCGCAAGGCGCCTCCCGTTCTATCAAGGAGTAACCGGAGGCAGGAAAGCAGGGGCTGGCTACCGCAACATGCCTGCCGTTTCTGACTAGTGTAGCCAAGATTTGTTGCCTTGCTGCCTGTACTGGCAAATTTAACGGTTACGGTGTGTATAGCAGGCTTCAGCGGGCATCAAACCACCGGTCCTCGCGGGTATAGCGCCAGCACAACCAGCCCATGCTTCCGGCTCGCGCCAGCATCAGCGTAATGAGCGCAAACCAGAGCCCGTGGTTGCCCCACCCGGTGGTCAGCCACCAGACCGGCAGAAACACAGCCAGCGCTGAAAACAGCATGGTGTTCTGCATTTCCCGGGTGCGGGTGGCGCCGATGAACACACCGTCAAGCAGAAAACCCCAGACCGAGGCAAATGGCAGCAGCCAGAGCCAGGGCAGGTATTGCCAGGCGGTAGTTCGCACCTCCTCCAGACCGGTCAGCAGGCTGATTAGCCAGCGGCCGCCGAGCACGAACGCAACGGTCAGCAGCAACGCACCCCAGATCGACCAGCGCAGGGCGCTCAGGAAGACCATGCGGAACCGGCGCCGGCTGTTCTGGCCAATGGCCTCACCCACCAAAGCTTCGGCAGCATTGGCGAATCCGTCCAGGGCATTGGAAATCACCAGCAAAAAGGTGATCAGCACGGCGTTGGCGGCCAGGATGATATCCCCCTGCCGGGCACCCTGAGCGGTGAAAAACGCCAGTACCAGCAGCAGGGCAATGGTGCGAACCATGATGTAACGGTTCACCTGCAGAATGGTCAGGTAGTCTGCCAACTGTCCGAACAGCGCGCGGGTCAGTCGCTGGCCTTCGGGCATCCTCCGAAGCACGATGGCAAACCCGATCAGGGCAGCACCGTATTCGGCCATCACGGTGGCCATGGCCACGCCCCGGCTGTTCCAGCCCAGTACCGTAACGAAGAACACGTCCAGCACAATGTTGATGCCGTTGGCGATGATCAGCATCACCATGGGGCCGCGGGGGAACTGGGTACCGATCAGCCAGCCCACCAGGGTGTACTGGCACAGCACCGCGGGCGCACTCCAGATACGGATAGCCGCGTATTCTGCGGCCAGAGCGGCCACCTCAGGGCTGGGATTCATCAGCTTCAGACCGATTCGGATCAACGGTTGGTGAAACAGGATCAGTAATAGCCCGATGCCGATGGCCAGCAGGATTGAACGTAATAGCAGCGCGACCTGAGCAAAGGCATCCCGTTTGCCCCAGGCCTGCGCCGCCAGTCCGGTGGTGCCCATGCGCATGAAACCGAAAGTCCAGTACAGGATGCTGAACAGGTTGGCGCCCACGGCAACCGCGCCCAGGTATTCCGGACTGTGCAGATGGCCGAGCACGGCGGTGTCCACCAGGCCCAGCAGGGGCACGGTGAGATTGGTCAGCATCAGTGGCCAGGCCAGTGCCCACAGGCGTCGGTCAATGATGCCGGGCGCACGCTGCTTATTCTTTATGCTTCTCAAAACTCTGCACTTATCTTATTTGGATTTAAGGATTTTTTAGTCTTTTTTTGATCTGTGTCTATACTCAATTTTGATGTATCCATAAGCAGGCTTTCACTCGGGGATTTCCGACGGTTGCGAGTGCCATCGGTAAATTTCGGAGGGATGACGCAAAATCCGACAAGAATAACACTCTGTGGAGACACAGTATGCGCGTGCATGCCAAGCGGGCAGTAGCCCTAGCCGCTGGTCTGTTGTCACCGGCTGTGGTCGTGGCCGACTGGACCATGAACATGACGCCCGGTGTAACCGGCACCAGTAATCAGATTTTCAGCCTTCACATGACCATTCTCTGGATCTGCGTCGCCATCGGTGTGGTGGTGTTCGGGGTCATGTTCTGGTCCATTTTCGCCCATCGCAAATCCCAGGGCGCCAAACCGGCCAATTTCCATGAGAACACGGTGGTCGAAATTCTCTGGACCATTATTCCCTTTGCCATTCTCGTGGCCATGGCCATTCCCGCCACGGCAACGCTGGTGGAGATGTACGACACCACCGAATCCGAAGTGGATATCAAGATTACCGGCTATCAGTGGCGCTGGCAGTATGAGTACATCAATGAAGATTTCGGTTATTTCTCCAGCCTGTCCACACCCCGGGACCAGATCGAGAACCGCCAGGCCAAGGGTGAAAACTACCTCCTGGAAGTGGACAACCCGCTGGTGATTCCAGTCGGCAAGAAAGTGCGTTTTCTGTTGACCGCCAATGATGTAATCCACTCCTGGTGGGTGCCGGAGTTTGGCGTGAAGAAAGATGCCATCCCCGGTTTTATCAATGAAACCTGGACCCGGGTGGATGAGCCGGGCATTTACCGTGGCCAGTGCACCGAGCTGTGTGGCAAGGACCACGGCTTCATGCCGGTGGTGGTCGAGGCGGTGCCGGAAGAGGAATACAACGCCTGGGTGGCGGAGCAGCGCGAGGCAGCCGAGAAAGAACGCCAGCTGACCCAGAAAGACTGGACTCTGGAAGAATTGATGGCGCGTGGTGAGAAGGCTTATGCCACAGCCTGTGCGGCCTGCCACCAGGCGGATGGCAGCGGGGCCCCCCCGGCGTTCCCCGCGCTCAAGGGTAGCCCGATTGCGACCGGGGATATGACGGCTCACATCGACATTGTGGTGAACGGCAAGTCCGGGACGGCGATGCAGGCGTTCGGCAACCAGCTGAGCGAAGTTGACCTGGCCGCGGTGATTACCTATGAGCGTAATGCCTGGGGTAACAACACCGGCGATATGGTCACGCCCAAGGAAATTTTTGATTACAAGAACCAGCAGTAATCAACGCCAGATAACAACAATCACCAGCCACATCAGAAGGCGGTAACGGGGGTTTTCATGAGTGCGGTTGCAGATACCCACAGCCAGGAACATCACCACGGCCCGGCCAAAGGCATCAGCCGCTGGCTGCTGACCACAAACCACAAAGACATCGGGTCCATGTACCTGATGTTCAGTTTTGCCATGTTCCTGCTCGGCGGCAGCATGGCCATGGTCATCCGGGCCGAACTGTTCCAGCCCGGCCTGCAGATTGTGCAGCCGGAGTTCTTTAACCAGATGACCACCATGCACGGTCTGATCATGGTGTTCGGGGCGGTCATGCCGGCTTTTGTCGGGTTAGCCAACTGGATGCTGCCCTTGATGATCGGCGCGCCGGACATGGCACTGCCGCGCATGAATAACTGGAGTTTCTGGCTGCTACCCTGCGCCTTCCTGATTCTGGTCTCCACCCTGTTCATGCAGGGCGGCGCCCCCAACTTCGGCTGGACCTTCTATGCGCCGCTGTCCACCACCTACGGGCCGCCCAGTACCACGTTCTTTATCTTTGCGGTGCATATCATGGGGGTGTCTTCGATCATGGGCGCCATCAACGTCATTGCCACCATTCTGAACATGCGGGCACCGGGCATGACCCTGATGAAAATGCCCCTGTTCGTCTGGACCTGGCTGATCACCGCGTTCCTGCTGATTGCGGTCATGCCGGTACTGGCCGGTGTGGTGACCATGATGCTGATGGACATCAACTTCGGTACCAGCTTCTTTGATGCCTCCGGTGGTGGCGATCCGGTGCTGTTCCAGCATGTGTTCTGGTTCTTTGGGCATCCGGAGGTGTACATCATGATCCTGCCGGCGTTCGGGGCCATCTCCCACATTGTTGCGGCCTTCTCCCGCAAGCCGCTGTTTGGCTATGCCTCCATGGTGTATGCGGTGGGTGCCATTGCCCTGTTGTCGTTCGTGGTCTGGGCGCACCATATGTTTACCGTGGGTATTCCACTGGCCGGGCAGTTGTTCTTCATGTACGCCACCATGCTGATTGCCGTGCCCACCGGGGTGAAGGTGTTCAACTGGGTCACCACCATGTTCCGGGGCTCCCTGAGTTTCGAGGCGCCCATGCTGTTTGCCGTGGCCTTTATCATTCTGTTCACTATCGGTGGTTTCTCCGGGCTGATGCTGGCCATCGCGCCTGCGGACTTCCAATACCACGATACCTACTTTGTGGTCGCGCATTTCCATTATGTGCTGGTGCCCGGTGCCATCTTCGGCATCTTCGCTTCCGCCTACTTCTGGCTGCCCAAGTGGACCGGCCACATGTACGACGAAACCCTGGCCAAGACCCACTTCTGGCTGTCGTTCATCGGCATGAACCTGGCTTTCTTCCCCATGCATTTCCTGGGGCTGGCGGGCATGCCCCGGCGGATTCCGGACTACGCGCTGCAGTTTGCTGACTTCAACATGGTATCGAGCATCGGGGCTTTTATGTTCGGCGTCAGTCAGTTGCTGTTCCTGTTCATCGTGGTGAAGTGTGTGCGAGGGGGCGAGAAGGCCGCCGCCAAACCCTGGGATGGTGCCGAAGGGCTGGAATGGACGGTGCCCTCGCCGGCGCCCTATCACACTTTCTCGACACCGCCGGAAGTGAAATAACCGGGAGGTCGCCATGGCAGAGCCACAACACGGCAAACGCAGCAACGGTCGGGTGATTGCCTGGTGCATGGCCGGCGTGGTCGGTATGTTTGCCTTCGGCTTTGCCCTGGTGCCCCTGTACGACGTGTTCTGCGAAATCACCGGTATCAACGGCAAGACCGGCGGCCGGTACGAAGCGCAGGTCACCAACCAGGTGGATGCCAACCGCACCGTAACGGTCCAGTTCCTGGCCAGTAATGGCCCGGGTATGTCCTGGGAATTCCGGCCGGTGACCCGCAGCATCAAGGTGCATCCCGGTGAGCCGGTGACCGTCAATTTCTACGCCGAAAACGGCAGCGACCAGGCCATGGTCGGACAGGCAGTTCCCAGCCTGTCCCCGGCTGAGGGCACCCTGTACTTCCACAAGACCGAGTGTTTCTGTTTCAACCAGCAGCCCCTGGAAGCCGGCGAAAGCACAGAAATGCCTCTGGTGTTTATCGTGGATCCGGAACTGCCGGAACACATCACCAAGCTGACACTGTCCTACACCCTTTACGACCAGAGCCAGAAGGCCGAGGTATCGGGTGCCGCCGGGGCAGCAAAAACAACCAACAATAACGGCTAAGCCATCGGAGACAGCTATGGCGGATCACCAGACCTACTACGTTCCCGAACAGAGCAAGTGGCCCATTGTCGCTACCGTTGGCCTGGGGGTCACCCTGTATGGCGCGGCAGCCATCATGGTGAACGGCAACCAGGGTGAAAGCACCACCGGTTCCTGGATCATGTTCTGGATTGGCGCGCTGATCATGGCGTACATGCTGTTCGGCTGGTTCGGCAGCGTTATCCGCGAGAGCCGGGCCGGACTATACAGCGACCAGATGGACCGCTCTTTCCGCTGGGGGATGAGCTGGTTCATTTTCTCGGAAGTCATGTTTTTTGCGGCTTTCTTCGGTGCGCTCTTCTACGTTCGGATGTTCGTGGTGCCCTGGCTGGGGGGCGAGGGTGATAAAGGCAGTAGCAACATGCTGTGGGAAGGCTTTCAGGCCAGTTGGCCTCTGGTCAACAACCCTAACCCTGAGGCCTACCCGGGCCCGAAGGAAGTGATCGGGCCCTGGGGCCTGCCGCTGATCAACACCATCCTGCTGGTAACCTCGTCGTTCACGGTGACCATTGCCCACCATGCCCTGAAAGCGGGTAACCGGGCCAAGGTGAAGCTGTGGCTGGGAGCCACCATTGCGCTGGCGGTGGTGTTCATGTTCGTTCAGGGCTACGAGTACATGCACGCCTATCAGGACCTGGACCTGACCCTGAAGTCCGGCATCTATGGCAGCACGTTCTTTATGTTAACGGGTTTCCACGGGGCGCATGTGATGCTGGGTACTTTGATGCTCGCCATCATGCTGGTCCGGATCATCAAGGGCCATTTCACCGCCGATAATCATTTCGGCTTTGAAGCGGCAGCCTGGTACTGGCATTTTGTGGATGTGGTCTGGCTGGGCCTGTTTGTGTTCGTGTATGTACTCTGAGGCAGGTGAAGTCAGGGTGTCGGGTTCAAGGTGAGATCGCCGGCCCAGAGCGCGATCAGCACCACGGCCAGTAATAGCACGCTGAGCGACACCCGCACCGCCAGTGAGTTCACCACACGGTTGGTTTTACCGCCGTCCCGAATCAGGAAAAACAGCCCGCTGAACAGGCTGATAATGACGGCGAACAGCAGTACGACAATGGCAAGTTTTAACATGAGGAATCCGGTTGTTTCAGGTCCGCAGCCTGTTGAGCATTCTGGTGCCGGGAACAACGCCCCGGTTTGTTACTTCACTATAGCAGAGCGGCGCTAAGTGGGTTTTAGCTCCCGCCGCTGGCAGTTCGACTGGCGCCTGCTGGTCTTCAGCGGTGTCTTTCTGCCTCTGCTGATCAGTCTGGGTGTCTGGCAGCTGAACCGCGCCGCGGAAAAAACCAGTCGGCTGGAGACCTGGAATTCAGAAAGCGCCGGGTGGGACTGGCAGGATGTGGCGGTTGCAGATGGGTGGCAGGAGGGCCAACCGGTCACCCTGACCGGTTGGTACCGGGAGCAGAGCTGGTTGCTGGACAATCGGACCCGGGACGGCCGCGCCGGTTACGAAGTGCTGACGCTTTTTGTGCCGCTCTCAGGCCCTTTGGTGGTGGTCAACCGGGGCTGGGTACCGGCACCGGCCAGCCGCGAACAACTGCCGGAAGTGCAGACGCCTGAGCCTCTGTTTACCCTTCAGGGCCGGCTGGCGGCCTATCCGGAACCTCCTGTGCTGGGGGCGCAGGAACCCGATACACCCGGCTGGCCGAGACGGGTCCAGGCGTTGCCGGAGAGCCGGGTTCGGGCGTTGGGCAACACGCCGGCCCCGATGATTGTTCACCTTGCCGACAGCCAGCAACCGGGTGCATATCGGGCGGACCGGGCGCCGGATGTGATGGGCCCGCAGACGCATTACGGATACGCCGCCCAGTGGTTTGCACTGGCGGTAGCACTGACTATATTGACTCTGGTGGCGAGTTATAAAAAAGACAGCGAAAGACCCAAGGCAGGAGCCGACAATGACAACGACAACGGCTGACTCTCTCTCTCATTCTGATGGCCCGAGCCCGGCTCAGGTCAGGCGGGGCAGGCGCACCGCCATGCTGCTCTTTGCGGTGGGGTTCGGTCCCATGCTGGTGGCGACGGTCATGTTTTACACTGGTTGGCTTAACCCGGCCGGCCAGAGCAATCAGGGACAGTTGGTGCAACCGCCGGTGCCGGTGGCAGAGCTGAATCTGCAAACCGCTGCGGGGGATCCCCTGCAGGCGCGTTTTGGTGTTGATGTCGCCGACCCGAAATGGCTGATGCTGGTGGCCTCGGAGCGTTGCGCGGAAGACTGCGAGCAGCTGCTGTATCTGGCTCGCCAGGTTAACGTTGCGCTTGGCAAGAACGCGCCGCGTGTTGGCCGTGCCGCCTATCTGGGCACGGTACCGGCGGATCTGGAGCGGCGCTGGTCCGATGAGTACCAGTTGATGGAGCGCCTGCAACCGGCCGCTGGCAAGACACCGGCATGGCCCGCCGGGATCAACCCGGAGCAGCAACCGAGAATCCTGCTGGTCGACCCGTTTGGCAATGTGATGATGCACTATGGCAGCGAACACACCGGCAAACAGCTGCTGAAAGATCTGAAGCACCTGCTGAAACTGTCACAGATTGGCTAACGGGAGGCCTGCGGTATGACGGCGATGTCTCCGGAGCAATCCCGGGCAATAGCAAAGAAACTGGCGTTCTGGGCCACCCTGGCCTGTTTGCTGGCGGTGGTGGTGATCATGCTCGGTGCCTGGACACGGCTGGTTCACGCCGGCCTGGGATGCCCGGACTGGCCTGGCTGTTATGGCTTTCTGACCGTACCCCAGGATGAAACCCGCATCGCCATCGCCAATGCCCGTTTCCCGGAGACCCCGGTGGATGTCTCCAAGGGCTGGCCGGAAATGATCCATCGCTACGCCGCCGGTACCCTGGGACTACTGGTATTCGGGCTGGCCATTGCCTCGGTGCGCAATCGCAGAGCGGGGCTTCCGGTCAAACTGCCGCTGTTCATTGCCGGCTTTATCGTGTTGCAGGCCGCGTTCGGCATGTGGACGGTTACCCTCAAGCTCTGGCCCCAGGTGGTGGCCCTGCATCTGCTGGGCGGATTTACCACCCTGAGCCTGTTGTTGTTGCTGACCCTGCGGCTCCGGCGGCGGGCGCGGGAAAGTGAGGCGCCGCGGCCGGCGATGGCGGCGTCCCTGACAAGACTCCGACCCTGGCTGTATGGCGGTTTGCTGCTGGTCATTACCCAGATTGCCCTGGGGGCCTGGACGGCAGCCAACTACGCTGCCGTTGCCTGTACCGATCTGCCTACCTGTCAGGGTCAGTGGTGGCCCGAGGGCATGGATTTTCAGCATGGATTTGATATCACCCAACATGTTGGTCCCAACTATCTGGGCGGCCAGCTGACCAGCGATGGCCGGGTTGCTATTCACGTCAGCCATCGCCTGGGCGCGGTCCTTGTGTTGGGTTATCTGGCCATATTGCTGGGGCTGCTGTGGCGCCAGCGAGCCCAGAGCGGTCTCGACAGGGCCATCGCTCTGGTGGGCGGTGCCCTGGTGCTCCAGTTCTGTCTGGGGCTGACCAACGTCTGGCTGCACATTCCCCTGATCGTCGCCGTTGCCCATAACGCCATGGGCGCCGGCCTGTTACTGTCGATGGTGCACCTGATCTGGCGGCATCATCAGCTGGCCCTGCCAGCACTATCCCCCGCACCTCATACAACAACCATAAACCGGGAGGTTACGGCATGAGCGAGCAAGTGAAGGCGCTGCCGATCCAGAATTCAACGCATGCGAGCCCTATTTCCTGGCGCGATTACCTGGAACTGACCAAGCCCCGGGTAGTGGCATTGATGATTCTTACCTCGGTGATCGGCATGCTGCTGGCAGCACCAGGCATTCCCGGATGGAGCGTGCTGCTGTTTGGCAACCTGGGAATCGCCCTGCTGGCCGGTGCGGCTGCGGTGGTGAACCACGTGGTGGATCAGAAGATTGATACCGTGATGGCCCGCACTCGCAAACGGCCGGTGGCGACTGGCCGGATTGCGCCGCTGGACGCCCTGCTGTTTGCTACCGTGCTGGCGGCTCTGGGTATGGTCGTGCTGGTGTGGCAGGTGAACGAGCTAACCGCCTGGCTGACGCTGGCCTCCCTGGTGGGTTACGCCGGTGTTTACACCCTGTTCCTGAAACGGGCGACGCCACAGAACATTGTCATCGGTGGGCTGGCCGGTGCTATGCCGCCACTGCTGGGCTGGACCGCGGTCACTGGCCAGGTGGAAGGCCACGCGCTGTTGCTGGTTCTGATCATCTTCGCCTGGACGCCACCGCATTTCTGGGCTCTGGCCATCCACCGCAAGGAGGAATACGCCAAGGCTGGTATTCCCATGCTGCCGGTGACCCACGGCAATCGTTACACCGAACTGCATATTCTGCTCTATACCCTGATGCTGCTGGCCGTCAGCCTGCTACCGTTTGTCACAGGCATGTCCGGCGGTATTTACCTGGTGGGCGCCCTGGCGCTAGGCTTGAGGTTCCTGCAATATGCTGTTCGCCTGCTGCGCGGCGACGACCGGCGGGTAGCGCTGAACACCTTCAAATATTCCATCACCTATCTGATGGCGTTGTTTGTGGTGTTGCTGGTAGATCATTTTGTCTTTGTCCCGGCCTGACTGGCCGGGGTTAAGCCTGGTTGGGAGACCCTATGGGGCGGTCGATTCGGATCACGTTGTTTGCTCTGTTGTTGCTGGTGGTGCTGGTGTTCGGCCTGACAGTGGGTCGGCAGATCTTTCTGGTGGGGGGCGAACCGGTACCGGCGCCGGATCTCAGCCAGTACAACGCCTATGTCTACGACCAGCCAAGGCCCCTGGTGGAGTTCTCTCTGACCAACGAGGAAGGAGAGACGGTCACCCGGGAAGATCTCCGGGGCCGGTGGACCTTCGTGTTTGTGGGCTATACCAATTGCCCGGACATCTGCCCAGCTGCCATGGCCAATCTGCGCCGTACCGACCAGTTGCTGTCCCCGGAATTACCCCAACCGGACTATCTGCTGGTCTCGGCAGACCCGGAGCACGATACCCCGGCGAAGCTGAAGGCCTATACCGATTTCTTTGGTGAGCATTTCCACGGCCTGACCGGCGATCTGGACACCCTGCGCCAGGTCGCCAAGAGCGTGAGCGCGGTGTTTGTGCACCGGCAGGTGAATGGGGAGTTGCTGGTGGACCACAGCGGGCATTTTGCCTTGCTCAATCCGGACGGCGACGTTCAGGCGCTGATCCAGCCACCCCACAAGCCGGAGCAGCTGGCCGAAGCCTTTGAGCGCATCTACCAGTGGGCCAACGCCAATCGCCAGCCAGGCTGAGGCGAAGGTCTCACTGACAAGCATTGGTTAGTCACCTACACTACCCGGTTTCCGTTGATAACCTGACGACCGGGCCTATGCCATGACTTCTGCAAATACCCCCACCCCCAGGCAACTGTTTACGGTTCTGCTCGCCGGTAGCCTGGTGTTGCTGGTTGTCCACGGCCTTGGCCGATTCATCTACACCCCGTTGTTGCCCTACCTGGTGGCCGATAACCAGTTCAACGCGCCGGATGGAGCTGCGGTGGCCACCTGGAACTACCTCGGCTATCTGATGGGGGCAATGCTGGCCATCCGTTGGCACAGAATCGACCAGATCCGGCTGATGTTGCCTCTTTTCCTGGCGGTTCATGTGGTGACCACGCTGATCGTGACCCAGACCGACCAGTTGACGGTGATTTCTGTCACCCGCTGGCTGAACGGTGTGGCTAACGGCGTGGTATTCGTCCAGGCGCCAGCCCTGATTCTGGAATGGCTGGTAATGCGCAACCGGGCCTCTCTCAGCGGTCTGGTCTATATCGGTGTTGGTGTAGGGCTGCTGGTGTCCAGCGGCCTGGTTACCGGAACCGCCAGCCTGCTGGAGGGCGCGGAGCGCTGGTGGCCGGCTGCCCTGTTGTCGATTCCCCTGGCCTGGTGGGGTGCCATGCAGTTACGGCAACTGGAGGTACCGGTGCGCCAGCATGATGACGCCGGTAAGGCGGTGGTCAATACCCCGTTGCTGGATCGCGCCAGCATCCCGCTGTTTCTGTCCTATGCCGGGGCGGGCCTGGGTTACATCCTGCCCATGACCTTCCTGCCCCTGTTGGCAAAACTGGAACTGCCTGAGGGCCACGCCTTGCTGGACGGCACCTGGGTGATCGTCGCCCTGTTCACCATCCCGGCGCCCTGGCTGTGGAACAAACTGGGGGCCCTGATGGGAGACTTGCCCGCCCTTCGCCTGAATTTTCTGATTCAGCTGGCCGGTGTGCTGGCCACCGTGGTCTGGCCTGGCGCCTTGGGCTTGGTGTTATGTGCCGCCCTGGTCGGCAGCACCTTTCTGGGCACGGTATTGCTGACCCAGCGCATCGGGCGCGCGCTGCACCCGCATCAGGGCCCGCGCCTGTCGGCAGCGATGGTGGCACTGTATGGCTTTACCCAGATGGTCGGCCCCTGGCTGACCAAACAGTGGCTGGATGCCGGCGGTACCCTGGTGTCGGCTTTCGGCATCGGGGTGGCAGCGCTGGCGTTTGGCCTGGTATTCGCGTTCTTCGTGCCCCGGCCTGAAGCCTGGTATGCCCGCTCCTGAGGCATGGTAAACTGCGGCCACATTCCGGCAAGCACCCAGTACCATGCTCCCGATTGATGGCATCCTCCCAGAACTGACCCGCACACTGGCAAAGACCACCACCGCTTTGCTCCAGGCGCCGCCCGGCGCGGGTAAAACCACCCGGGTACCGTTGGCGCTGCTGGATGCGCCCTGGCGCGATGGCCGAAAAATCCTGATGCTCGAACCCCGCCGACTGGCGGCCCGGTCGGCAGCGCGGTATATGGCCCGGCAACTGGGAGAGGCGCCCGGGCAGACGGTGGGCTATCGCACCCGACTGGATACAAGGGTCTCCGGCACCACCCGGATCGAAGTAGTGACCGAGGGCATACTCACCCGCCTGATCCAGAACGACCCCATGCTGGAAGACTATGCCGCCGTTCTGTTTGACGAATTTCATGAACGCTCCCTGCAGGCCGATCTGGGCCTGGCCCTGGTGCGTGAAAGCCAGCAGGCGCTGCGGGACGACCTGCGCCTGCTGGTGATGTCCGCGACACTGGATACCGCGCCCATTGCCAGGGTGCTGGGGGATGTGCCGGTGATTTCCAGTGAAGGCCGGGCGTTTCCGGTGGATGTCCTGTATCGACCCCTGTCCCGCAATGCCCGGATGGTGGATCACGTAACGGCGGTGGTGCTGGAGGCCCTGGGAGACCAGACCAGCTCGGTGCTGGTGTTCCTGCCCGGGGCCGGTGAAATTCGCCGGGTGGCGCAACAGCTGGCCGGACAACTGCCGGCAAACATGGTGCTGGCACCCTTGTACGGCAACCTTAAGGCTGAAGAACAGGACCGGGCCATTGCACCGGCCCCGGAAGGTGCCCGCAAGGTGGTCCTGGCCACTGCCATTGCCGAGACCAGCCTGACCATTGAAGGCGTTCGGGTAGTGGTTGATGCTGGCCAGCAGCGTCGGGCCGTATTTGATCCCAACAGTGGCATGACTCGCCTGGTCACCGGCCGGGTGTCCAAAGCCTCTGCCGAGCAGCGTAAAGGCCGGGCAGGACGGGTTGAGCCGGGAGTGTGCTACCGGGTGTGGAGCGAGTCGGAGCAGTTCGGCCTGGCTGACTTCACGCCGCCGGAGATTCAGGAGGCGGACCTGGCGCCGCTGGTGCTGGAGCTGGCCCAGTGGGGGGCCCGTTCACCGGATCAGGTGGCGTGGATTGATGCGCCGCCAAAAGCCCACTGGCAGCAGGCGGTGGAGGTATTGCAGTGGCTGGATTTGCTGGATGCTGACGGTGCTATTACCGATCACGGCAAGGCCGCCCGGGATCTGGGGATGCACCCTCGTCTGGCCCATATGGTTCTCCGGGGCAGGGCCCTGGGATTTGGCCAGCTGGCGGCGGAACTGGCGGCATTGCTGGAAGAGCGTGATTTGCTGGGGCCAGGCTCCGGTGCGGATTTGCACGAACGGATCCGGGTGGTACGGGGACAACGGCCACCCCGTGGCCTGGATACGGCCCGGTTACAGGCGGTACGGCAGGCGGCGAAACGGTTGTGCCGGGAGCCGGGGTCACGGAGCGAACCCGTTGCTACCGAGGTGGGCCGGGTTTTAGCCCAGGCTTATCCGGACCGCATTGCCCGCCGCCGTCCGGGCGAGGCGCCGCGCTACCAGCTCAGTAATGGCAAGGGGGCGAGCCTGAGGGACGATGATCCGCTGGCCCGGGAGGACTGGCTGGTGGCTGCGGACCTGGACGGTAAGGCCCGTGAGGCGACGATTTATCTGGCGGCGCCAGTGGATCTGGGGGATCTGGAGCAGGACCTGGCTGCGCACATACAAGAACGGGAAGAAGCCCTCTGGGACGACAAGCGGGGCACAGTGGTGGCGCGTCACGTGCGTAAGCTTGGCGCCCTGATACTGGCGGAAAAGCCGTTGCAACAGGTGGCCCCCGAACTGATCCAGCAGGGTTTGCTGGATGCCGTCCGTCGCAAAGGACTGGACCGGCTGCCCTGGAATGAGGCCGCCCGCCAGTGGCAGGCCCGGGTGCAGTTACTGGCCACACAGTTCCCCGGTCACTGGCCGGATGTGACGGATTCTGCCCTGCTCGCCGGTGTGGAAAGCTGGTTGGCGCCGTTTATGGCCGGCATGCAGCGGTGGTCGGATCTGGCCCGGATTGATCTGACATCCGCTCTGAACAGCCTGCTCGCTTATCCACAGCAACAAGAACTGGATGAACTGGCTCCGGAAGCTCTGGCCATCCCCACCGGCCAGAAGGTGACGCTGGATTACACTGCCGACAATGGCCCGGTGCTGGCTGCCAAGCTGCAGGCCCTGTTTGGCTGGACTGAAACACCGACGGTGGCGGGCGGCCGGGTGCCCGTGGTAACCCACCTCCTGTCCCCGGCCCAGCGCCCGCTGGCGGTCACGGCAGATCTCGCCAGCTTCTGGCAGAACGCCTATCCACAGGTACGAAAAGAACTCCGGGGCCGCTACCCGAAACACCCCTGGCCGGAAGATCCACTCACGGCCCAGGCTCAGCAGGGAACGAAAAAACGCTCCGCAGGCTAACGCGCCCATGGCAGGCTCCCGTAAATTAGCGAATAATAACCGGAGCTTAGCAGCCCGTGGCCGTTACCGGATGATGGACCGGCTCTTTTCCAGATACACCGCGCCTTGCTCTTTCACGGTATCCGGGGCTGCGTGCTCGGAAGCCTTGTGCACTTTCTCCAGCCGCTCGGCAATGTCCTCCAGCTCATGGTCCAGTTTGCCCAGGGCATTTTCCAGAGTGTAGGTGAGCTGATGGACTTCACTCATGGCCTCTGGTGTCAGATCACCGGCCAACACCTGCTCAAGCCGGTTGTTGTACTCGGAGAAATTGGCCACCGCCTGTTCCAGGGTTTTCGAGGGTTCGCCTTTGTAGTGATCGTACTCATCATCGGCGAAGGCCGGAAGGGTGAACAGCAGGGTGGCAGCGGCCAGCATCAGGTGTTTTGTCATGGTCAGTTCCTCATTAGTGATAACTAATGCGAATTATTGTCAGTATCATTAACTGTGACCATGAGATCGGTCAATTTACGCATAAAATAACCCTTGCCAGGGTTCCAAAGCTGGATAAAATGCAGCCAATTTTCACTCTGTGCGGCTGTCACCATGCACCTTGTCTCATTCAACGTGTTCCGTACCCTTGGCTTTCCCGACACCACTGTACTGAAGCCCGAGCATTTCCTTCGCCACAAGCCGCTGTTGCAGGAGGCGGACTGGGTACTGTTCCCGGAATACTGGCAGATCAACGCCCTGGTGCATGGCTTGAAGTGCCGGGTGTTCCCCAGTATCGCCAGTTATCGCATTGGTCACGACAAAGTGGAAATGACCCGCGCCTTTCAGACCGTGGCGCCGGAACACACACCCTGGACCTTGATTGAAGCCAATGGTCCACAGGAACGTGACATGCTGTGGGACACCATGGCCCTGCCCTTCGTGGCCAAACTACCCAAGGCCAGCATGGGCGAAGGTGTGTGGTTGATCGAGTCCCGGGCCGACTGGCTTAAGTATTGTGATCGCACAGACGTTCTCTACGTGCAGGAATACCTTCCGATTGACCGGGATGTGCGGGTGGTTGTGGTGGGTGATCGCGTGGTGACCGCCTACTGGCGTACCCAGGCGGAGCAGGGGTTCTACAACAACGTCGCCAAGGGGGGCCAGATTGTGACTGGTGATGTGCCGGCGGCGGCTACCGATCTGGCCCTGCGCCTGGCCCGGGAGCTGGAAGTAGACCATGCCGGCTTTGATATCGCCCTGGTGGAAGGCTATCCCTATGTGCTGGAATTCAACCGTCTGTTCGGCAATCAGGGCCTGGGTCAGGGCAGTGATCTGAAAGATGCCATACTGGATTATCTGCAGCGCCAGAGCCGACCCCAGGACCCGGATGGCCCCACCGAGCCAACGCCGCTGTGGCCAGTAGCGGTGTGACACAGAATACTGTGCCATAGGTCCGGTTTCGGTCACCGGATTTATGGGTATAACTGCGCATTTGCGGTGATTGGAAAAAGGCCCGATGATCGCGCCATTCACGGGTAATACAGCCAGTCTGTGCTACCCTTTTTTTATGCCCGTTTACCCTGTGGAGGGACACACCACCCATGATCCAGACGCCTAACGCCGATATCGCCGACTACTACAGTGCCGAGACTTTCAAGCGGATCAAGGACTTTGCCGACGGCAAGGAAACCCCGTTTGTGGTGATCGACACCCAGACCATTGACCGTCAGTACGAAGAGCTGGTGGAAGGGTTTCCTTACGCCAAGGTCTATTATGCGGTGAAGGCCAACCCGGCCCCGCAGATTCTGACCATGCTGCGGGACAAAGGTGCGAATTTTGATATCGCTTCGGTGTATGAACTGGACAAGGTGATGGCCCTCGGTGTGACCGGCGACCGCATCAGTTACGGCAACACCATCAAGAAGGCAAAAGACATTCGCACCTTCTACGAGAAAGGTGTGCGCCTGTACGCCACCGATTCCGAGGCGGACCTGCGCAATATTGCCAAGGCAGCACCGGGCTCAAAGGTGTATGTACGGATCCTGACCGAAGGCACTCTGACCGCCGACTGGCCGTTGTCCCGCAAGTTTGGCTGTCAGACCGATATGGCCATGGATCTGCTGATCCTGGCCCGTGATCTTGGCCTGGTGCCTTACGGTGTGTCGTTCCACGTGGGTTCCCAGCAGCGCGAAATCGGTGCCTGGGACGCTGCCCTGAACAAGGTGAAGGTGATTTTCGAGCGCCTGAAGGAAGAAGACGGCATCGAGCTGAAGATGATCAACATGGGCGGTGGTTTCCCGGCCAACTACATTACACGGACCAATGAACTGGGGGTGTACGCGGAGGAGATTGCCCGTTTCCTGCACGAGGACTTTGGTGACGACCTGCCCGAGATCATCATTGAGCCGGGGCGGTCACTGATTTCCAATGCCGGTGTGTTGGTCAGCGAGGTCGTGCTGATTTCACGAAAATCCCGTACCGCCCTGCACCGCTGGGTGTTTACCGATGTCGGCAAGTTTTCCGGGCTGATCGAGACCCTGGACGAGTCCATCAAGTTTCCGATCTGGACCGAGAAAAGCGGTGAAGGTGAGGATTGTGTGATCGCCGGACCGACCTGTGACAGTGCCGATATCATGTACGAGCATCACAAGTACCCGCTGCCGCTGAATCTGGCGATCGGAGACCGGATGTACTGGCTGTCGACCGGGGCCTATACCACCACCTACAGTGCCATTGAATTCAACGGCTTTCCTCCGTTGAAGGATTACTACATCTGACCGAAGGTCAGTGAGGTATCTCAGAAAGGATCAGCTCGCGGGCTGATCCTTTTTTCGTTTCAGGTCCAGGGTGAAAGCCAGGGGTAACACCAGCAGGCTGTAGGCCACCATGGCCATCACGGCATGACGGGTGTCGCCAGTCCAGTCGGCGAGCAGGCCGCCGAGCATGGGTACTGAGAAGGCCATGGTATAGCCCACCAGGAAGGTCCCGGCAGACAGCCGCCCGGTTTCGGCGGAGTTCACCAGCAAAGGCGGCAGCGCCACCAACAGGATCAGCAGAATGCCGGCCACGAAGCTCATCAGCGTCGCGCTGGCAATGAACCACCAGCCTTCGAGTATCAGAGTGCCAACGGTGCCGGTAATGCTCAGAACCGCCATGACGACAATGAAGGTGCGGCGGCCGACCCAGGCCCGCGCCATTTTCAGCATTACCAGGGAGGCGAAGACCTGAGCAATGTTGTACCAGAACAGGGCCTCGGACAGCAGGCCGATACGCCCCTGTTGTTCCAGCAGGTTACCCATGTAGGCGTTGAGGCCGAAGAACATGGAGCCGGAGAGCCCCAGTAGCAGGCCCAGGCGCAAGGTAAGCGGGTTTTTCCAGTCGGGCAGCCAGGCGGCTTTGCGTGCGGGCCGGGCCAGGTCCCGTTTGGGCAGAAACAGGGCGGCGACTACCAGCAGGGCCGGCAGCGACCAGGCCAGCATGGTGGCGCGCCAGCTGTTGTCCAGCAACGGCATAAGAACCGGCAGGGTAATGCCGGCGCCGATGAACTCACCCATGAGCATGCCGTTCATGTAGATGGCTGAGCCCAGAGCAATGTGATGGGGTTCCAGCCAACGCGGCAGCAAGGCTGGCAGCGCTGGTTGCATCATCGCCACACCCAGGCCCATGACGGCGCTGGCTATCATCAGGGTGAAGGTGTCCGGTACCAGACCACGGCCGGCCGAGCCGATGACCATGATTACCATGGCCAGTGCCAGGGTGTTCCTTGGGCCGATGCGGGAGATGGCCAGCGAACCGGGCATGGCGCCAATGGCCAGCATCAGGATGGGCAGTGTGGTCAGGGCGCCGGTCAATGCCTGGGTCAGGGCCAGCTCATCGCCAATGAAGGGTGCCAACGGCGGGGCCACCAGCACGGGTATGCGCAGGTAAACACCGGCCAGCCAAAGCAACACCGCCACCGGCAGCAATCGGGCTGGCGGTGGCGGTGTGGTCGCGGCGGTTTGAAATGCCACGGCGGAGCGAATCAGTCTTCGCTGGTATCCGGCAGGTAAGCACCGTCTTCGTCGTGCACTTCCCGGCCGGTTACCGGCGGGTTGAAGGCGCAGATCAGGCGCATGTCTTCAGTGCCGCCGTACAGGGTGTGACGGTCGTGCTTGTCGAGGGCGTACAGAGTGCCATCGGTGATTTCGTGCACTTCGCCGGTGGCGAGGTCCTTGATGCGGCCGTTACCCGCCACGCAGTAAACCGCTTCCAGGTGGTGCTTGTACCAGAAGGTGTGCTCGGAGCCGGCCTTGATAATGGTTTCGTGGAAGGAGAAGCCCATGCCATCTTTCTTCAGCAACAGGCGGCGGCTGGTCCACTGCTTGTCGCTGACTTCACGCTCGGTACCGATAATGTCTTGCACTCGTACGATTTTCATTCGCATTCCTCATTTTGTGATGGAATAGCCATACAGTATAAACATGCGGCTCAGGCTCGATTCAACCGCCAGTCGTCGTATGCCGCCAGGGCGTGCTCGATGGCGGCGGCAAATTGTTCCCTCTGCTGATGGGTCAGAGCTCGTTGTTTCCGGCACCGTTCGAAGGCTTTCTGGATTTCCCGCCGGCTGGCTTTGTCGAGCTGTTCCAGCCAGTGATGGTCGGCCGGTTCCAGTTCCAGCAAATCCCGCCCGGCGTGGTTCCGCTGGCTGATATGCCACCAGTGATCCACCGCCCGCCCTAACACAACATAGCCGAACTGGCTGTCCTGTACAGGCCCGAAGCTGGCGGTTTTCAGGCCGTCCTTCATGGGCCCGATGCTCAGTGCCGGCAAAACCAGGCGATCCCCGTAGAAGTAACTGCCGGCAGCGCCAATCAACCCTCCGAGCAGGGCGCCGGTGCCCAGCGACGAGCCAAACGTTACGGCATCAATGCCGGCACCGCTCACCGCTCCGGCACCAAAGCCCGCGGTGGCCAGGTACCGCTTGCTGACCGCCCAGTGCTTGCGGGTGTCCTCGGAAAACAGATCGTGCTGGCTGTGCCATTGGAGTTCGGCTTCCTGGCGGCGGATGCGCTGATGCTGGTACAGGTGCTCGATGTCGATCCTGAGGGCCTGTTCCCGCTGGCGTTGGTGCCGGTACCAGCGATCCCGTAGGGTCTCGGCGAGGCTGGCATCGCTGGTTTCGGCGATCTGGTTGAGCGTCAGTGTGCGCCGTTCCTGATAGGACATCAGGTCTTCCAAGGCTCGGGCAACCAGGCCCGCCGCCTGGCGTCGGCGCTGGCGGCGCTGTTCGGACAGGAACCGGGTGGCCCGTTCCAGCGGCGCCTCCCAGTCCGGTTCCAGCTGGCCGAAAGCCCGTAACAGGCTAAGATGTTGCTCAAAAGGGGCGCGAACAGCATCGAACTTGCGGACAACCTGAAAGAACTGGCCCAGTGCGGCCTGCCAAGTGTCGCTGTAATCATCCTCACCGATACTGTTGATCAGCGCCAGGCTCGGACGCCCGGTCCAGCGCAGGATGGTCATTTCCGCCTCGTGCTCGGCACTGTAGGGCACCGAGCCATCCACCACGTAGATGATCCCGGCGCCTTCCACGATCGGTGCCAGCAATTCACATTCATCGACAAACCGGTCATCGCCCCGGTGCTGGAGCACAAAAGCCCGCACGGTTTCCGGGTGATCCGAGGCGGAAATGCTGTGGGCTTCCAGCCACTGTAATACCCGCCGTGGGCGCTGGAAACCAGGGGTGTCCACCAGGGTATAGAGTTTCTGGCCATCAACGCTCAGTGGATAATCCTGCCGGGCCCGGGTGGTACCGGGTTCCAGGGCAATGGCGATAGCGTCGTTCTGGGACAGGGTGGCGACGACACTGGATTTGCCCTTGTTCGGGTGGCCGACCACGGCGAATACCGGAGCATTGGTCATGGTTGTGCGCTCCCGGCCAGATAGGGGTTGGGCTCGTCGACAGGTGGCAAGGCTACCGAGGCAAAGCCCGGAGCCAGGCGTTCTGTAAACCGAAGCCAGGGCTGAACCAGGTGGGCCTGCGGTGGCTGGTTCGGATCGCTCGCCAGCGGCAGCAGGGTTACCCGGCTATTCGAGGGCCAGCGCTCCCGGGCGGTCTCCAGAAAATCGTGCAGCTCGCCGGTGGGCGGCTCCCAACTGCGGGTGACGACAATGACTGCCGGATGTTCCTGGCCGGCCAGATGGACGCTTACTTGTGCCAGTACGTCTTCATCCTGGGCCAGACTGGCCCGGCCTCCGGCCCGGAAAATTCGGCAATCCGGTGCCTGCAGGCGTTGGGGCAACTCCGGTTCGCCGGCACCGGCCCAGCAGATCATCAGCGGGGTGTCCGGCAGTTGGTCTGGCTGGGCCCGGGTGCGGGTGTCTGGCAGGTCGGCGGCATCGTTGTGGCTGCTACCGGTATCCAGGGTGGCGGTTTCCATCCGGTATAACAGAGCCTTCATGCCGGGATGGCCGGCCAGCAGCCGAGTGGCACGACGGCGTAGCAGGCTTTGACTGAGAACCAGCAACAGCACACGCGGTATCACCGTCCAGGTCAGCCATAACATAACCACGAAGGGCCACCACTGGCCCCAGCGTGAAGGCTCGACTCCGGTTGTGACAGGAGCGGCGCGAAAGAACCGGGTTACTTCCACCAGCTCCAGGGATGGCACGGCGGAAGGCCACAACCAGGACCAGGGCGCCGCCAGGGCGCTGACCAAATGGTGGTAGCCGGAAGCGGCGGTATCCAGAGTGGTGCTCCAGCCAAAGGCCAGGTCCTGGACCACCACCATGATCAGCAGCGTGGCCAGGCCGGCAAGACCAAAAGCAACGCCGCCGGCGTGGGCCGCCCGCGCCATCAGTAGTGGCTGGAGCCGGGCCCGGGTCGGGCTGGCGTGGTCCAGGTGCAGACGTTTCAGCAACCAGCGCCAGGGTTGCCAGCCGACTATGGCCTGTACCGTGGTGGCCAGTGCCAGCAGCAACTGGAACAGCACAAAGGTCAGAATCACGGTGATGTTGATGCGCTGGCCGCCGTCATAGAACAGCAGGCCCAGCATGGTCACGATGCCCATCAGGCAACCGGCACCGGTGAAGCCGCTGGTTGCCCGGCGCCAGAGTTTCAGTTCCCGACGGCCAGCCGTCACGGTGCCGCCGGGGCCGGACAGTCGATCCATGTGTGCCAGCCAGCGCGAAGGGCTGGGCTTTATTCCCTGCTGTTCGCAGTCCAGAGCAAAGCGCCGGTCCCGGCGGTGGAGAAAGGCGGGGGGCTGATCCCTGTCCCGCTGGACGCGGTCGTCAAAATCCAGCAGCAGACGAAGGGGGTTCGGGCTCATGCAGTGTCCTGATGCAAGTTCGGTCGTGGGTGCTTTGCTGTTAGCATATAGGCAATTACGATCCTGATACCAGCCAATGGACGCGCCATGCCCCATCACCTGATGAATCTGCGCCATGTACCCGACGACGAGGCCGACGAGATCCGGGCTTTGTTCGAGGAGCATGAGGTGCGCTACTACGAGACCCCGCCCAGCCGATGGGGCATCAGCATGGGCGGCTTCTGGGTTCACGATGCGGACGAAGCGGAGCGAGCCAAGGCGTTGCTGGAGGAGTATCAGCGTCAGCGTTTCGAGAGGCAGCGCCAGGCCTATGAGCAAGGCCTGGCCCGCGGCGAAATCGGCGGCATCGGCTCCATGTTTCGACGCTATCCGCTGCGGACTCTGGCGGCCTGCCTGGCCATCGCTGCAATTGCGGCAATCAGCTTGCTGCCCTTTGTCCGAATAGGCTAGTTTCGCTGCCCGTTGTCTGGTTTTTCAGACAGTGTTCGGTCTGCCGGACAGTCTGCGGCCAGCGGCGATGCTGCGCGCGTGCCATGCCATTGCACGCGCAACCGCTGTCCGGAATTCCGGAATAGCCCCCTCTCAAGTGCCAGTAATTTTTCATTTTTCTAAATATATTCATGGTCTTGTCCGGTTGGCACAGGATCCGCATGGGCCGTGGCGCCCATGGGGCCGATTCAACAACAACAAACAAGGACCGACCATGAAACGAATGATGCTCTGCACCCTGATAGGTGCTGCCACGGTAACGCTCACTGCCTGCAAGAAGGACGAGGTGTTCAACTCCTTGCCTGATTTCCTGGTGAGCGATGTCCAGCAGTTTGCTTACGATGGCAATACCGATGATCTTCTTACCGCTGGCCTGGGGCCGGAGGGTCTGGCCAGTGCCACACCACCGGCGTTTGTCGATGCCCTGAATCCGACACCGGCGGAGTTGCGCCGACTGGCCATCTACAACAATTACCGGGCGCTGGTGGATACCGCACCCGGAGGAGGTTATGGCAGCCTGTTTGGCCCGGCCGTGGGTAACGCCAGTGGCCGAATTCCGGGCCAGGAATTCATTGCGCTGATGCAGGTGCCGGGCGCCACGGTGCCGGTGACGGTAATGGCCCAGGTGCCCGACAGCTTTGATCCGGATTTTCCGTGCATGGTAACCGCGCCCTCCTCGGGTTCCCGCGGGATATACGGCGCCATTGGCACCGCCGGGGAGTGGGGCCTGAAAAAGGGCTGCGCAGTGGTTTATACCG
The DNA here is from genome assembly GCF_041155085.1 of Marinobacter sp. RI1. Lineage (NCBI taxonomy): Bacteria > Pseudomonadati > Pseudomonadota > Gammaproteobacteria > Pseudomonadales > Marinobacteraceae > Marinobacter > Marinobacter sp. RI1. The sequence goes on along the minus strand of NZ_AP031605.1, from coordinate 484,797 downwards.
ATAAAGGCACCGGTACCGGCGCCCATAACCTCGCCACAAACACCGCCCAGTCCGTGAACGGAACACTCACCATGGAACCTGAAGAAGCCTTGTTCCGGGCAGATCTGGACGCTCAGAGCCGGGATGATTTCAATAGCCAGTGGCCGGATCGCTTCGCCTGGAAACACGCCCATTCCAAACAGAACCCGGAGGCGGACTGGGGCCGGCATGTGTTGCAATCCATTGAGTTCGGCTTCTATGTGCTGAACACACTCCATGGCCGGGAACTGGGTAATGGTGAAACTCTCCGGACCATCAACCCGAGGAACACCCTGGTGATTGCCTCCAGTGTTTCCAACGGTGGCGGAGCCTCGGTGCGGGCGGCGGAACAGGACGAGAAAGGCCTGATTGATGGTGTGGCGGTGTCTGAGCCCAATGTGAATCCGGCTGTGGACCGGAGTTTCAGCATTCATCAGGGCAATGGCCCTGCGCTGACGGAACACAGCCGCAGCCTGCTGGATTACACCACCGCGCTGGCGGTGTACCAGGGTTGTGCCAACCAGGCCCCCGGCATCCGCGATCTTGCCCCCCTGAACGGCATGTTCAACCCGCCGGCGACTGGCCAGAACATCTGCCACTCCTTGTTCAACAAGGGGCTGGTGTCTGGCGCAACCAAGGATGACTGGGCCCTCGATGCGCAACGGATCCTGAACGAGGACTTCGGCGTGCAGCCGGAGCAGAACCTGCTGGCGCCGGTGCATTTTGGCCTGGCGGTCGCCCAGAGCATTGCCATGACCTACGCCAATGCCTATGGTCGCGCGGGTGTTGAAGACCGGGTGTGTGGCCTGAGCCTGGCGGCGACCGGCAGTGCCGGCGCGGTGGTGCCACTGGCGCCTGCGGCCGAGGCGGCGCTGTTTGCAGCGAGTAACGGCATTCCGCCCTCCGCTGGTGTGAATCTGGTCTACGACAACGCCGAGGGCCAGCCCACGAACCTCGCCGTTAGCGCTTCGCCCAGTTCCAGCCAGGTGGATTACGGTCTGGACGCCCTGTTGTGCCTGAGAAGTCTTGCCGAAGGCAGGGATGTGGTGACCGGCGAGCCCCTCGAGGGCGATCGGGCCGAGCTGCATGAAGCCATTAGCCGTGGCATTTCAGCGGTGCGGGCCAGCGGAGACCTGCAGCGCAAGCCGACGGTGTTTGTCACCGGGCGGGCCGATGCCATCCTGCCCATCAACCACACCTCCCGGCCCTATGTCGGCCTGAACCAGGCAGTGGAAGGCCGCCACAGCAACCTGCGCTATTACGAAATACTCAACGCCCATCACCTGGACGTGCTCAACGGCTTTCCGGGCATCGGTGACCGCTATGTGCCGTTGCATCACTACTACTTCCAGGCACTGGATCTGGTGTGGGCCCATCTCGTCGAGAAGCAGCCGCTGCCGCCCAGTCAGGTGGTGCGCACGGTGCCCCGGGGCAGCCTGACCACGCCCCTGACCCTGGCGAACCTGCCGCCCATTCAATCCGAACCGGCGGAAGCGGACCGGATTGTCTTCACCGGTAACCAGTTGCAGATCCCGGACTGATTACCGACGGTTGAAATGCCACCTTTGGAGGTTTGCCCCCGCACCGGGGGCTTCCTATACTCCCGTGACGGCGTCCGGAAATCCGGACGCCCAAGGATTGCCCATGAAACCATCCCCACCCGTGAGCACGCGGACTATGAGCGAGTTGTTTACCAACAAGAACAAGAGCGGCCTGACCCGTGACCTGATCGAAGCCCTGTTCCCGATGTTTGAGGAGGCCAGTGCCGGTGCCATCGCTGTTGACCGTGAGACCAACATCACCTGGATCAACAGCAGCTATTCCCAGCTGCTGGGCCTGGTGGACCCTTCCCACGCCATTGGCAAACCGGTGCGCAAGGTGATACCGCAGACCCGGATGCCAGAGGTGATTGAAACCGGCAAACCTCTGTTGCTGGACATCATGGAGCACAATGAGCAGCAACTGGTGGTCACTCGGTTGCCGTATTACGACGATCAGGGCGGCATTGTCGGTGCTGTTGCCTTCGTGCTCTACGATGACCTGCAACCACTGACACCGCTGGTGTCCAAATACCGGCGCCTGCACCGGGATCTGGCTGCTGCCCGCAAGGCCCTGGCGAAGAAAAGCCGTGGCACCCGCTACAGTCTGGGCGATTTTGTCGGTGGCAGTCCGGCGGCCCTCGAAGTAAAGCGCCGGGCGCGACTGGCGGCAGGTCGGGACATGCCGGTACTGCTGCTGGGGGAAACCGGCACCGGCAAAGAGGTGTTAGCCCAGGCTATCCATGCGGTGTCGCCCCGGGCAGATAAGCCCTTTGTTGGTGTGAACGTGGCTGCGGTGCCGGAAAACCTGCTGGAGGCGGAATTCTTCGGTGTCGCCCCGGGCGCGTACACCGGTGCAGACCGTCGTACCCGGGAGGGCAAGTTCCAACTGGCCAACGGGGGCACGCTGTTTCTGGATGAGATGGGGGATATGCCGCTGCCGTTGCAGGCCAAGCTGTTGCGGGCATTGCAGGAGGGCGAGATTGAGGCTCTGGGCTCGAATAAGGTTACGACCGTGGATGTGCGGGTGATTGCGGCCACCAGTCGCAACCTGGAGGCCATGATTGCCGAAGGCAGCTTTCGTTCAGATCTCTATTACCGGCTGAATGTGCTGGAGATCAATATCCCGCCCCTGCGGGACCGATTGGCCGATCTGGGCGTGCTGTGTGAAGCCCTGCTGGGTGAAATCTGTGAGGGCCAGGACATGCGTGGCGAAATTACCGATGCCGGCGTCGCGGCCCTGGGCAGTTACGACTGGCCGGGCAACATCCGGGAATTGCGCAACGTGCTGGAGCGGGCCCTGACCATGAGCGAAGACGGTGACCTGCTGGATGCCGATGCCATCTTCAAAGTGTTACCCCGTGCTGGCCAGCGTCTGGTCTCTCCGGTTCCCGCCCGCTCTGTGCGGCCGCTGGCCCGCATTGTAGCTGAGGCCGAAGCCCAGGCCATTGAAGAGGCCCTGGTGACCTGCCGTGGCAACCGTACCAAGGCCGCCCGGCTGCTGGGGATTTCCCGTTCTGTACTCTATGAAAAACTGGCCAAGATGTCCTGAAATCCGGACATCTGTCTGGCTATCGGGACAACTACGTACTACTGAGGTCTATATGTGTCTTTATATCCGGACGGTTTCTTCGGTTGATCCTCACAAGAATCTACCTAACACTTTGAAAAACAATAACTAATTTATTCTGGTATGCCCCGTGCTTTGGACCGTGTGCAGGACGTCAGAACAATGCAGACAACAAGACTGGCGTTACCCGTTGGACCCGCGAGACCCCCTGTCCGTCTGTTCCTGCATTGTCTGACTATACTCAGATAAGGCCGTTAAAGGCCGCACACAACAACAAAGCAAGGAGACTTGCCAATGAAACTTCTCAAGGCTCTCACCGGTGTTGCCGGTGCGATTGCTCTCACCACCGGTTCTGCCTTCGCCGATGATCTTCGCTGGAAAATGCCGGTTGCTTTCGCCACCAACCTGCCTGGCCTGGGTTCACCAGCGGCCTGGGTAGCCGATAACCTGACCACGGCTTCTGATGGCAGCATTCAGGTCCGTGTTTACGAACCCGGAAAGCTGGTTCCACCATTCGATATTCTCCAATCTGTCTCTGATGGCAAGGTCTCCGCCGGTTACACCTGGATCGGGTACGACCAGGGCAAGGTGCCGGCGATTCCACTGTTTGCGGCCGTGCCTTTCGGAATGAAGCCCTGGGCCTACATCGGTTGGTACTACTACGGTGGCGGCCACGAGTTGTTGCAGGAAACCTACGCCAACAAGGGCTTCAAGGTACACGCCCAGCTGTGTGGCATTATCGGGCCCGAAACGGCGGGTTGGTATGCCGAGCCGATTGAGTCGCTGGAAGACTACAAAGGCCTCAAAATCCGCTTTGCGGGCCTGGGCGGCAAGGTTCTCGAGAAGCTGGGTGCGTCTGTCACCATGATGCCGGGTGGTGAGCTGTATCAGGCACTGGAGAAAGGAACCATTGATGCCACGGAATTCTCCATGCCTGCCATTGATCAGATCCTGGGCTTCAACCAGGTGGTCAAGTACAACCTGTTCCCCGGCTGGCATCAGCAGTTCACCGCACAGTACATGCTGATCAACCAGGATGAGTGGGACCGCACCACTGAAGCCCAGAAAGCGCTGGTTGAAGCCTCCTGCACTGCAGCCACTACTCGTGGTCTGGCCGAAGGTGAGTACAAGAACGGCAAGGTTCTGGCGGAGTTCCAGGACAAGGGCGTTCAGGCCGACCAGATTCCCCGCGATGTCCTGCTCAAGCTGAAAGAAGTGACCGAGGAGGTGCTCAAGGAGGAAGCATCCAAGGATGCTGACTTCAAACGTGTCTATGAAAGCCAGCAGGCGTTTATGGAAACCTACAAGGTGTGGGATACCCGCGCCTACGTTCCGGCGGATCTCTAAGGTCCGGGGCTGACTGCGGGGGCCGGGCGATGACCGGTGCCCCCTGATCGAGTCTGGATGGCCCCGCGGGGCCATCCCTGTTTACCCGTAGGCTTTCTGAACGAGGAACGGTTGTATGGCAGTGTCTGATAAAGGCTCACCGCCTGAGGTGCACGCGTCGGCGTCGGACGCCGGTCAATTTATTCATCACCACACCGAATTTCCGACCACCCGGTTCAGCCAGGTTCTGGACGGTGTGATTTCTGCGATAGGCAAGAGTGCTTCCTGGCTCTGGTTTGTGGTCACCGGCGTGATCATTTATGCCGTGGTGGGCCGCTATGCGTTTGGTATGGGGTCGGTCACCCTGGAGGAAGTCCAGTGGCACCTGGCCGGCGCTGGTTGGTTGTTGGGACTGGGCTATACCCTGGTAACTGATGATCACGTGAGGGTGGATGTCATCCATGAGCGACTGTCGCTCAGGGGCCAGGCCTGGATTGAACTGTTTGGCCTGCTGTTTCTCTTGTTGCCGTTTCTGGGATTGGCGGTCTACGAGATGATTCCCTATGCAGTGAGTTCCTGGGAGCAGGGCGAGACCAGCCAGGCACCGGCGGGCCTTCCTTACCGCTGGATTCTCAAGGGCATTCTGGCGCTGTCTTTTGCCCTTCTGATCATAGCGGCCCTGTCCCGTCTGCTGAAAGTGACCGCTTTGCTTTTCGGCTTTCCGAAGCCAATCCGGGTCGAATCCGGTGAGAACAAGAAAGAGGATGCGTCCTGATGGAGCTTGAAACCCTGTTTGTAATCGGCATGTTCCTCACCTTCGGGGCATTGCTGATGACCGGTTATCCGGTTGCGTGGGTATTGGGTGGCACCGCGGTTATCTGGACCGTTGTTGGTGTTGTCGCCGTTGAGAATTTTGGAGCCAATCTGTGGTTCGATTATCAATCTTCCATGGGTCTTGTGCCCGAGCGAATCTGGAAGGTGGTCAGTAGTGAAACTCTTGTGGCCCTGCCCATGTTTATCTTCATGGGCATCATGCTTGACCAGTCCGGCGTGGCCGAGCGACTGATGAACAGCATGGTCAAACTGTTTGGCGCCGTGCGCGGCGGCTATGCGGTGACCGTCATTGTTATTGGCGTCCTGTTGGCCGCGACCACCGGTATCATCGGGGCTTCCGTGGTGCTCCTCGGTATGTTGTCCCTGCCGGTAATGATGGAGAACAAGTACGACAAGGGCTTTGCGGTGGGTACGGCGTGTGCCACCGGGACCCTGGGGATTCTGATCCCGCCCTCCATCATGCTGGTTCTGATGGCTGACCGGCTGGCGGTCCCCGAGGCGTCCGTAGGTGACCTGTTCATGGGTGCATTCTTCCCCGGACTTATGCTGGGCGCCATGTATGTGGCCTACGCCATCATCCGCCCGATGCTGCAACCGAATATTGCGCCGGTGCCAGAGGGTACCGAGAAAGTGAGCTGGGCCATCGTCTGGGATGTGGCGAAGGCAGTGGTGCCAACGGCCGCATTAATCCTGGGTGTATTGGGCTCTATCTTCGCCGGCATAGCCACTCCAACGGAGGCCTCCGGTGTTGGCGCGTTGGGCGCTCTGCTTCTGGCTCTGATGTCCGGCCGGCTGAACCTGAATGTGCTTAACTCCTCCATGCAGCAGACCACCCGCACGGCGGCTTTCATCTTTGCCATTTTCCTGGGTGCGACTGCATTTTCTGTCGTGCTGCGCGGTCTGGGTGGCGATCAGGTAATTGAAGACGCCCTGCTGGGCCTTCCTTTCGGACCCTACGGCGTCGTTCTCACCATTCTTCTGGGTGTTTTCCTGCTGGGATTCTTCCTGGACTGGGTGGAAATCACCCTGATCATTTTGCCGCTGGTGGCGCCGGTCGTTCAGCAACTGGGTTTCGATCTGGTGTGGTTCACCATTCTGTTTGCCATGTGTCTGCAAACGTCTTTTCTGACACCGCCGGTCGGGTTCGCACTGTTCTACATCAAGGGTGTCGCACCGCCGGAGATTAAAGTCACCGATATTTATCGTGGTGTTATTCCGTTCATCATTATCCAGCTGGTCGCTCTGGCCATCGTGTTTGTGGTTCCGGAAATCGCGACCTGGCTGCCGGGTGTGGCATACGACTAAGGAGAAAATAACAATGCGTCTGGAAAACCGGATTGCCCTGATTACCGGTGCTGGCCGCGGCATTGGTCGCGCCATTGCCGAGGCTTATGGCCGCGAGGGAGCTAAAGTCGCTGTGGCTGACCTAACACTTCAGGCTGCACAGGATACTGTGACTGCCATCGAGCAGGCCGGCGGTACCGCCATCGCCCTTGAAATGGATGTGACTGATGAAGATGCAGTTGACGTAAACGTCAATTATGTGGTTAAACAGTGGGGTGGGCTGGACATTGCCATCGCCAACGCTGGCATTCAGCATATCGATGCGGTGCACAAGCTTGCGTATGCGGACTGGCGCAAGGTCATGAACGTGCATCTCGACGGCGCCTTTCTGGTGACTCGTGCGGCACTCAGGCATATGTATGCCAGCGGTGGTGGCACCATGCTGTATATGGGGTCTGTACACTCATTGGAAGCCTCCCCTCTGAAGGCACCCTATGTCGCCGCCAAGCACGGCATGCTGGGCCTGTGCCGGGCGGTGGCGAAAGAAGGTGCGGAGCACGGGGTGCGCAGCAACATTATCTGCCCCGGCTTTGTACGGACACCGCTGGTGGACAAGCAGATACCGGAGCAGGCCAAAGAGCTGGGCATTTCCGAAGAAGAAGTGATCAGCAAGGTCATGCTCAAGAACACCGTGGACGGGAAGTTCACCACCCTGGAAGACGTATCAGAACTGGCGGTGCATCTGGCAGCCTTCCCGTCCGCTGCCCTGACCGGCCAGTCGATCGTGGTCAGCCACGGCTGGCATATGCAGTAATTTTCTGGAGAGACGGATGAGCAACACAGAACAATCACCGGTTGTCTGGACCCCGGACCAGGACACCCTCACCCGTTCCCGCATGGGCCAGTTCAAGGCCTGGCTGGAGCAACAGGGCTTTGGCCCCTTTGATGATTACCACGCCCTGCACCAGTGGTCGATTACCGAACTGGACACCTTCTGGCAGAAGGTCTGGGACTACTGCGGCCTGGTCTGCGAGACACCGGCCAAACAGGTGCTTGGCAACCGGGAAATGCCGGGTGCGGAATGGTTCCCGGGCATGAAACTGAATTTTGCCGCCAACCTGCTGCGGCTGGCGGACGGCGACCATGCTGATAGAGAAGCGGTGGTGGCCTACTGTGAAACCCGCCCGGTACTGCGCAAGACCTACGCCGAACTGAAAGCCGACGCCGGTGCTCTGGAAGCCTTCCTGCGCAGCAAGGGCATTGCCAAGGGCGACCGGGTGGCGGGTGTGGTCACCAATGGCTACGAAGCCCTGGTGGGTATGCTGGCGGCCACCAGCCTGGGTGCGATCTGGAGCTCCGCATCACCGGACTTCGGCATCGGCGCCATCAACGACCGCTTCGGCCAGATCGAGCCCTCAGCCCTCATTGTGGTCAACGGCTACGGCTATGGCGGCAAAGTGTTCGCGCGCCAGGCCGACTTCGCCGAGCTGATCGCGGGCCTGCCCTCCCTGAAGGTGGTGGTCAGCATTGCCCAACTGCCCGATGAAGCACCGATCTCCGGCGAACTGGTTACCACCTGGGAGGATGCCCTGAAAGCCGGTGAAGGCGAGGCTCCCTCGTTCACCCCGGTCGATCCGGATCACCCTGTGTACATCCTCTATTCCTCGGGCACCACCGGCAAACCCAAGTGCATCGTGCACGGTACTGCCGGCTTGCTGGTTAACCACGCCAAGGAACTGATGCTCCATGGTGATGTTGGCCCGGAAGACCGCTTCCTGTACTTCACCACCTGCGGCTGGATGATGTGGAACTGGCAGGCCTCTGCCCTGATGACCGGCGCCGCCGTAATCACCGTCGACGGCTCCCCGGGTTACCCGAGTCTGAATTTCCTGTGGGAAACCGTAGCGAAAGAACGGGTCACCCACTACGGCACCAGCGCCCGTTTCATCGCCGGCTGCCGCAAAGCTGAACTGCAACCGGCGAAAAACCTGGACCAGAGCCACCTGCGCGTGGTGTTCTCCACCGGCTCCCCGCTGTTGCCGGAAGACTACGACTGGATCTATACCGACGGTGCTCCCAACGTATTGCTGGGCTCCATCGCCGGCGGCACCGACATCTGCGGCTGCTTTGTGGGATCAACACCACTGTTACCGGTGCGAAGAGGTGAAATCCAGTGCCGCTTCCTGGGCGTGGACGCGGTCGCCTACGGCGACGACGGCCAGCCGGTCAGCGAAGGCCGGGGCGAACTGGTCTGCCGCCAGCCGTTGCCCTCAATGCCGGTCAGCTTCTGGCAGGACCCGGATGGTGAACGCTACCGCGATGCTTACTTCAACACCTTCCCCGGCGTCTGGGCCCACGGCGACTTCATCGAATTCACCGAACACGGCGGCGCCATCATCTACGGCCGCTCCGACGCCACCCTCAACCCAGGCGGCGTGCGCATCGGCACCGCCGAAATCTATCGTCAGGTGGAAACCGTTGACGCGGTTAAAGACAGCCTCGTGGTCGGACGCCAGATCGACGGCGACGTGGAAGTGGTGCTGTTCGTGGTTCCGGCCGAAGGCCAGAACGTCACCGACGACCTGGTCAAAACCCTGAAAACCCGAATCCGCGAAGGCGCCAGCCCCCGACATGTGCCCAAACACATTGTCGAGGTGCCGGACATTCCCTACACCCGTAGCGGCAAAAAAGTGGAACTCGCGGTGGCCCGGCTGATCAACGGCTCCAGGAAAGCCGACAACCGGGATGCACTGGGCAACCCGGAAGCGCTGGACCGGATTCGGGAACGTTTGGCGCAAGCAGGGTTGTTGCCCGACTGATTCTGGATAAAGGGGAATGTGAAGTGTGCCGATATGGGCTGTTTTGTCGACAAAACAGCCCATATTTGCGAACTCTGCGACGATGAAATTGGACTACCCGTACATCGTTTGGGCGTGGCAGGGGGAGAGCTTTCCAAAACCTTGCGGAGCCATGGATGGCGGAGCAGAGCGTACAGGGAGGTATTCACAGCGTGTTTTGGAAAGCTCTCCCCCTGTCACGCTTACCCCATACCTGATAAATGTTAGAAAGTTTCGTAAATTCCCGCCATTTCATCGTCCTGTCACGGAAGATCAGGCATTTTAAGTCCGTTCTTATACTAAGATCGTAACCAAAATTTTGTAAAAAATGCTATCTTAGTAGGTCTATCAAAAGTTCCGAATCAGTCACTGGCCCGACCGGACGTTCACAAGACGCCCGACCGCGCCATGACCGTCCTGAACCCACCCAATAGCCTGAGGACGAAAATGACATCATCCAAAGCCAAGATTGTCTACACGTTGACCGACGAGGCACCCGCCCTCGCCACCCGGTCACTGCTTCCCATCCTGGAAACCTTCGCCAAGCCGGCTGACATCGACTTCGAAACCAGCGACATCTCTCTCGCGGCGCGTATTCTGGCAGGCTTCCCGGACTACCTTGAGGAAGACCAGCGGGTTCCGGATGCCCTGGCTGAATTGGGTGAGTACACCAAGGATCCGGACGCCAACATCATCAAACTGCCGAACATCTCCGCCTCCATTCCGCAGCTGCGTGCCGCGATCAAAGAACTGAACAAGCAAGGCTACAAGGTGCCCGAGTACAAGGAGCACCCGGAGACCGACGAAGAGAAAGAAATTCACGCCCGCTACAGCAAGGTGCTGGGCAGTGCCGTTAACCCGGTACTGCGTGAAGGTAACTCCGATCGTCGCGCGCCGGCCGCGGTCAAGGCTTTCGCGCGTAAGTACCCGCACACCATGGGCGAATGGAGCCCGGCCTCGCGTACCCACGTGGCGCACATGCGCGGTGGCGACTTTTACTCCAGCGAGCAGTCCGTGACCCTGGACAAGGCCACCAACGCCCGCATCGTGTTCGAGAACAAAAAGGGCGAACAGACCGTTCTGAAATCCGACCTGCCGCTGCAGGAAGGCGAAGTGCTCGACGGCATGTTCATGAGCAAGAAGGCGCTGGTGAAGTTCTTTGAGGACGCCATCGCCGACTGCGAGAACACCGGCGTGATGTTCTCCCTGCACGTGAAAGCCACCATGATGAAAATCTCCCACCCGATCGTGTTCGGTCACGCGGTGAAGGTTTTCTACAAGGAGCTGTTCGACAAGTACGGTGAGCTGTTCCAGGAAATCGGTGTTAACCCGAACAACGGCCTGTCGTCCGTGATCGAGAAGATCAAGCAACTGCCGGAATCCAAGCAGGAGCAGATTCAGGAAGACCTGCACGCGTGCTACGAGCACCGTCCGGAAATCGCCATGGTCGATTCTGTTAAAGGGATCACCAACCTGCACGTGCCGAGCGACGTCATTGTCGACGCCTCCATGCCGGCGATGATCCGTAACTCCGGCAAGATGTGGGCCCGTGATGGCAAGCTGAAGGACACCAAGGCGGTGATGCCGGAGTCCACCTACGCCACCATCTACCAGGAAGTGATCAACTTCTGTAAGACCCACGGCGCGTTTGACCCCACCACCATGGGTACCGTTCCGAACGTGGGCCTGATGGCGCAGAAAGCCGAAGAGTACGGCTCTCACGACAAGACCTTCGAAATGAAGGAAGACGGTGTCGTGCGCGTTGTGGCCGAAGACGGCACTGTCCTGACCGAGCACAAGGTTGAGGAAGGCGATATCTGGCGTGCCTGCCAGACCAAGGATCTGCCGATCCGCGACTGGGTCAAGCTGGCGGTTAACCGTTCCCGCTCCAGCGGCATGCCGGCCGTATTCTGGCTGGACGATGAGCGTGCCCACGATGCCCAGCTGATCAAGAAGGTCAAAACCTACCTGGCTGAACTGGACACCGAAGGTCTGGACATTCGCATCATGTCTCCGGTTCGCGCCATTCGCTGGACCATGGAGCGTCTGATTCGCGGCCTGGACACCATCTCTGTCACCGGCAACGTGCTGCGTGACTACCTGACCGACCTGTTCCCGATCCTGGAGCTGGGTACCAGCGCCAAGATGCTGTCGATCGTGCCGCTGCTGAACGGCGGTGGTCTGTACGAGACCGGTGCTGGCGGTTCCGCACCCAAGCACGTACAGCAGCTGATCCAGGAAAACCACCTGCGCTGGGATTCCCTGGGTGAGTTCCTCGCTACCGCGGTGTCGCTGGACGAACTGGGCGAGAAGCATGGCAATAAGCGTGCGCGCCTGCTAGGCCAGACCATGGACAAGGCTACTGAGCGCCTGTTGGAGAACAACCAGTCTCCGTCGCGGGTAACCGGCGAGCTGGATAACCGTGGTTCACACTTCCACCTGGCCCGCTACTGGGCGGAAGAGCTCTCCAAACAGGATGAAGACAAGGAACTGAAAGAATTCTTCACCAAGCTGTCTGCCCAGTTGGAGGAGAACAAGGACAAGATCCTGGAAGAAATGACCGTGGTGCAGGGCCATCCGGCCGATATCGGTGGTTACTACCACCCGCCCATGGAGAAGGTGTGCGAGGTTATGCAGCCGAGCGCCACTTTCAACAAGATCCTGGCCGAGGCACGGGATTCCGTGAAGTAAGGCCAGTGTTTCAGCCGGGCCACGGGCCCGGCATGAATCCCCGAAACCCGGTGCGCTTGAAGCTCACCGGGTTTTTTATTCGTCCGGTTCTTCCTGGTAGCCCTGTCCGGTCTCACCGGCCTTGCGCAGCTGGAGCAAAGTCATCGGCGGGCCGATCAACTCGAATACCACCGTAGCGCCAATCACCAGCGGCAGAATGTAGCCAAGCTCCGGCAGCCGTTCGGTGGCCACCAGGGCGAGGCCCAGGGCAACGCCGGCCTGGGGCATCAGGCAGGCACCGATACGTTGCCGGGTTTCCGGAGCGGAGCCGGCGAGCAGGCCGCCCAGGTAACCACCGGCCAGCCGGCCGCCAATGCGGGCCAGTACATAGGCCAGGCCAAGCGCACCGAGGGTGGGTAGCGCCAGCCAGTCGAGCTGGTAGCCGGCCATGAAGAAAAACAGTGCCAGGAAGGGCTCGGAAATGCCTTCGATGGAACGGAACGGCCGAACGTGATGTCGGGCTCGGTTCGCCACCACAATGCCCAGAGTCATGCAGGTCAGCAGGTACGACAGGCCAAACCAGCTGGCCAGCCCCGCCGCGACAAAGACAAACCCGGCGGATTCCAGCAGCATGGGTTCACCCGGCCGTAGCCGCCCTGTCAGCCAGGCCATGGGAAACCCCAGTACCATACCCAGCAGCACCGAGCCTGCCACTTCCCAGAGCCCGTGCAACATGGCCGTGGGGCCGCTCAGGTCGCCGTTGCCCAGCAACAGACCGGCCGCCACCAACAGAACACTGAACAGTATGGCGCCCCAGGCATCGTCGATGGCGACCACCTGAAACACCAGCCGGGTGAGCGGACCGTTGGCGCCCGCTTCGCGCAGGACATCCAGGGTCGCTGCCGGTGCCGTGGCGGTGGCGATGCCGCCCAGCAGCAGAGCTGCCGGCAGGTTGCCGGTTACGGCCCAGACCGCCAGGATGACGGCCATGGCGGTCAGCAACGTGACGGCCAGGCTGACAATCAGCGCTTCTTTTCCCTGCCTGAGATCCCGTGCCGACATCCGTTCACCCAGCAGAAACCCCACCATCGCCAGGGTTAACTGGGTAATCAGGCTGAAGCTCTGGTCTGCGTTATCCGGCAGCAGGTCAAGAAGATCCGGTCCAGCCAGGGCGCCCAGCAACAGCAGCAGGGTCACCCGGGGCACGTGTACCTTCTGGCCCACGGCGTGCGCAGCGAGTGCCAGTAGCAGGGTGCTACCGATAAGGACCAGGTCGCTGGCGTGACTCACCCCCTTACTCCTGTTGCAGCGGAGCGAACCGGGCCTGGGTCAGTCGGGCCAGATCGGCGGGCGCCAGTTCGATTTCCAGGCCTCGTTTGCCGGCACTGACAAAGATCGTTTCGAAGTCTTCGGCGGACTGATCAATGAAGGTTTTCAGAGGTTTTTTCTGGCCCAGGGGACTGACCCCACCCAAGACGTAGCCGGTGGTGCGCTGCACCAGCTGTTTGTCGGCCATGACGGCTTTCTTGGCGCCGGCAGCCTTGGCAATCTGTTTCAAACCGAGCATGGCGGTGACCGGTACGATGCCCACCCCCAGATTCTTACCATCGAGGCTGACTACCAGGGTCTTGAACACCTGGGCCGGGTTCGCACCGATTTTTTCCGCCGCTTCCTCCCCATAACTTTCCGCAGCCGGATCGTGCTCGTACTCGTGGATGGTGTAGTTCACCCGGGCTTGTTTGGCGGCGTTGATTGCAGGGGTCATGACGGTTCCTGTTGGTTGGATCGAACGTAGCACCGATTAAAGCATGTGCCGCCAACGAGTTCATCCTTCCCGGAACACCGGCCAGCGGTCGGTAATCGCTCCCCGGGTCGGATCGAAGACGGCCAGGTCTCCAAACTGCAGGAAGACCGATTCGCTCTGGTGCGGCCGCAGGAACACCCGGTCGCCCTCTGCCAGATCGAGCCCGTCGGCGAAATTCAGCATTTCCTGATTACTGGATCGGCCGTAGACCGGGTTATCGGTTAATCCTGCCGGTGACACCGGCGTTGCCGGCCAGTTGCCGCCGTAGATGAAAGCCGTGCGGGCCCGGTTCGGGTTCCACAGTGCCTGCAGCCTGCCCAGCCCGGGTGCGCCGGGAATTCGGGTGCTTTCCAGCAGCTTCAGGACCGGCGTGGCAATGAACGCCGCGGGCCGGTGGTCAGACAGTGTTGGCAGGTCGAAATCCGTGGGCATTACCAGGCCGGAACCGGCGGAGAGCTCATTCACGGGCAGCTCGCCGGACAGCCCGCGATAGAGCTGATAGGTGGTGGATCCCCCGGTGTTAAGTGTCAGGTCTGTCAGTGAGCGTCCCAGGTGTTGCTCGGCGGTGGACACGTAATCCTGATACCGCGCCATGGCCCGGTCCCGCAGCCAGGCCGCTGGCCCCGGTGCTTTCATGATATGAGGTTCGTAGCCCATGAACCCGCTGAAACTGAGCCAGGGCGAGCGTTCAATCATGGTGAGGACCCGAGCCAGGTCACCGGTGTCGGTAAACCCGCCACGATGCAGGCCAACATCGATCTCCAGGTTAATCCGCAGCCGGCGTTGTTGTGCCCGGGCGAAGCCTTCATAGGCCTCAAGCCGCTGCCGGGAATCCACCAACCATTGCAGTTGCTGTTCTGGCCGAAAGCCGCTGGTACTGAATGTGAGCTGCTGGTAGAAACGGTCAACGGCGGCCACCGGAAGCGGCTTGCCCATCAGCACATCCGCCTGAGGCAGGGCCTCGGCCACGGTGTTGAGAAAGGGTTGGTGGAAAACCATCAGCCGGTTGCTGCCGGTGGCCGCCATGATTCGTTGCAGAAGCGCCAGTGACGGCAGTGATTTGACCACAATGCGGTAATGGTATTCGCCGTTCAGGTGGCTGTTCAGGGCCGACAGGTTGTGCTCCAGCCTGGCCTGATCCAGCACCAGCGTGGGGGTTGCCTGGCCGGCTTCAGTAAGGGCAACGTCCAGAGCCCGGAAATAGAGGTTATGTCCGTCCCGGCGGGCTTCTGGTCGCAACCAGGCCAGGGCGCCGGCGGCACCCAGGGCGGTGGCGCCGAGCAGAAGCCGGCGACGTTGTCGAACGAAGGCATCACTGTGGGCCATGGTTACGCGCTCTCCCCCGCCGTCTCGAACAGGCCGGCCAGGTAAGGATTGAGAAACCGCCCGCCCGGGTCCAGGCTGCGCCGCACCTCCAGAAAATCCTGCCATCTGGGATACAGGGCCCTGAAATCGCCGGACTTGAGGGTGTTGAGCTTGCCCCAGTGGGGCCGGCCGCCGTGCCGCAGCAAAATCGGCTCCAGCGCTGTGAACATGGGTTGATAGTCTTCCTCGAAGAACCGGTGTACTGCAATGGAAACGGAATCACGCTGGTAAAACGGGCTGAGCCAGGCATCGTCTGCCTTCACAAAGCGAACCTCGAAGGGAAAGAACACCTCGGGAAATTGTGCTTCCACTACAGACACAATCTCCCGGAAGGCCGCCTGCCAGTTTTCCCGCGGCAAATGGTATTCCATTTCATTGAAACGGACATTGCGGTCGCTGGTGTAGTTCTGCCAGGACGCGGCCACTTTCACTTCTTTGTCCAGGGAGCGGATATAGCCGCCCAGGATCAGCCGGCGTAACCGGGGCGACCAGGCCAGGTAGTCCCGCGCCCGTTGAAGATCCCGGGCGCCGTCGTTCTGGTCCAGCTGGGTGGTGGCCGATACCGGTTCGTCGGTCAGATCATGCTGGCTGGTAAAACCCATGCCGGAAAAAGGAATGTAATAGAACTCGTAGTTGCGATGCTGGTCGGCGCGGGCATCGGCAGCATCCAGAATGTCGTCCAGTGGCAGCCACTCGGTGGTCTTGCGCAACCGGTAAGGTCGGGTGTTCTGCAGGGTCACGTCGGTCACAATGCCCAGGCAGCCGAGGCCAACCCGGGCGGCGTGGAAAATCTCCGGGTGCTGGTGCCGGCTGCATTCCAGCAGTTCGCCCCCGGCGGTCATCAGCGTGAGGGCTTCGACATAGCCGGACAGGCTCATCAACCCGGCGCCGGTGCCATGGGTCGCGGTGGCCAACAGCCCGCCCAATGCCTGTTGATCGATGTCTGGCATGTTGAACAATGCCTGGTTGATGGCGTCCAGCGGCCGGCCCACCTGCCCCAGCAGAGTTCCGGCAGCGATGCGGGCCTGGCACTGCTGATCATCGTGGCTCAGAACACCGGTCATGCGCGCCAATGAGACCAGAATGCCGTCGGTGGGTACCAGGGCCGAGAATGAGTGCCCGGACCCCACGGGCCGTATGGTAGTCCCCGCATGGTCAGAGTTCTGCAGCAGATGCCGGAGCTCGTCAATGTTGGCCGGAGCAATCCGGTTTTCGGGCAGGCAGGTCTGGGAGCCGGACCAGTTTCGCCAGGGCAAAGGGCTTTGTGATGGCTCGCCCGCAGCCGGCAATGCGCTCTCACTGGCGGTGGCACCGGTCAGATGGCTGGCGATGGCAGTGCTGACCAGTAACTGCAGGAAATGGCGCCGTTGCATCGTCAGTGGTCCTCCGCTTCGGCGGGTGTGGCCATAAAGCGAATCAGCTGGCGGAACTGCTCGGCGTTGCAGTCCATACAGAGCCCGTAGGGTGGCATGCCACCGATGCCAGAGACCACGTTATCCACGAGGGTTTCCATGCCTTTGGCCAGCCTTGGCTGCCAGGCCTCGCCGTGGCCGGTCAAGGGGGCATCCGAGGTGCCGCGGGCGTGACAGGTCTGGCAGGATCGCTGGTAAACCGCGGCCAGTTCCGGGCTCGCCGGGCTGCTGTTGGCGGCATGGGCCTGAACGGCAGCAGATGGGCTGTGACCGCCATTACAGGCAGCCAGGCCGATGGTAATGGTGGCCACAATGGCCCGAGGCAGATGCTGGTGCAATCTCATTCTTGTTATCCGTAACGCGATTATGTGTCACGTTTAGTGTCATCGATCCCGACTGAAACTGCAAATCCTTCTCGACTCATGAGCCGTAACTGTCTATTTTTTGTATAGGAAGCTTGAGGCGACAAGGAAATTGGCATGCAGCCAGAACGGCCGGATTATCCGGGGCTGACCCGACTGAAGGAAAGCCACAGTCCGCGAAGACGTGCGCTGTGGGCAACTCTGGTGTATCTGGTGGCCGGGTTTATCTGGATTACTTTCTCGGATCGTATCGTCGAGCTCTGGTTTCCAGATGCCCGCATGTTGTCGTTGGTGCAGACCTGGAAAGGGGTCCTGTTTGTGGTGGTGACCGGCCTGGTGCTGTTCACGGTGATTCTGCGCCAGCTCAACAAGGACCGCGTGCTGCTGTCCCTGCAAGCCGACCAGCGCCGGGCGCTCCGTCGGCGTGAACGACAGCTGACAGTGCTGATGGATAACCTGCCGGGTATGGCCTACCGCTGTCTGCCCGACGAAGACTGGACCATGTTGTTCGTATCGGCCGGGTGTGCCGATCTCACGGGGTATCAACCTGAGGAGCTGATTCGTAATCGAATCACCAGCTACGCGGCCCTGATGGATGAGGAAGACGCCGGACAGGTCGCGCAGGAAGTGGAAGCGGCGGTCCGCAAAGATGAGTCTTTTTCCGTCGAGTACGCCATTACCCGCAAGGACGGACGGAAGATATGGGTCTGGGAGCGGGGCTGCGGAGTGCTGGATGATGACGGCACCATGGTGCTTGAGGGCATTATTCTGGATATTTCCGACCGCAAGCAACTGGAAAACGAGCTCGAAGCACTGGCGACGCGGGACTCACTGACCGGCGTGCTCAACCGCCGGGAGTGCTCACGGGTGCTGATCGAAGAGCTGGAGCGGGCGCGTCGGTACAACCGTCCCCTCGCGTTATTGTGGATCGACTTTGACCACTTCAAGGAAATCAACGATACCTGGGGTCACGCTGCAGGGGATTCCGTGCTCTGTTCCATCAGCAGTCTGCTCGAGGACAGCGTCCGCAGTGTTGATACCCTGGGCCGTTTCGGGGGCGAGGAGTTTGTCCTTATTCTGCCAGAAATGGACGTTGCGGAAGCGGAGGAAACGGCAGAGCGGTTGCGCCAGCGTGTCTGTAATCAGCCGGTGGCCCTGGAATCCGGCCACAACATTCGATTGACCATCAGTATTGGCGTGGCGGTCTTTCCCGACCATGGCGATACCCTGGATGCACTTTGCGCTGCCGCCGACAAGGCGATGTATCGGGCCAAAAAACAGGGTCGGAACTGTATCGCCATGGCACAGGCGGTTCAGCCAGTCCATAATGGTTTCAGATAGTCACGTTTTCCGGCCCCGTTCGAAAAACCTCTGGCGCACCAACCAATAACAAGACTGATAAGGCGTTTATCATGCATTCACTCGCCCGCCGTGCCCTGCATACCTGTAATGTGCCTCGGGACCTGAACCCGGTGACATTTTGCGACACCGCCGGTGAACATCCGGATCGGGTCGGGCTCGACAGCAATGCCGCCGAAGCCGTCTGGCGCAGTGTTGAGGCCCTGTACAGAACGGGTGTGCATCCCGGTATTCAGTTGTCACTGCGTTATCGGGGTGAGCAGGTATTGCACCGGTCGATCGGGCACGCCCGGGGTAATGGTCCCCACGATCCGGCCTCGTTGCCGCGCATTCCCATGACCACCGACACCCCGATCTGTTTCTTTTCCGCCTCCAAAGCAGTCACCGCGTTACTGATGCATATGTTGTCCGAGCAGGGGCTGGTCAACCTGATGGACCCGGTGTCCTACTATTGCCCGGAATTTGCGCGTAACGGCAAGCGCACGATTACCGTGCACCAGATTCTCTCCCACCGGGGCGGTATCCCCGCGATACCCCGGGAAACCCCGATCGACGTGCTTTGGGACCGCGACGAAATCTGGCGGCTTCTGTGCGCCGCCAAGCCAGTCGAAGTGGACGGCGCCAAGGTGGCCTACCATGCCATTACCGGTGGCTTTGTGTTGCAGCGGGTTCTGGAAAAGGTAACCGGCGACACTATCGAAAGCTACCTGGATCGTTACCTGCGCCGCCCCATGGGTATGAAATGGTTTACCTATGGCATAGCTCCCGAACACCTGCACGAGCTGGCCAGCAATTATGCTACCGGGCCGACGCCCCGGTTTCCGGTGTCCTGGGTGGTGAACCGCGCCTTGGGCGGTGATATCCGGACGGTGGAGAAAGTCACCAACGACCCCCGCTTCCAGGAGGCGGTGATCCCCGCCGGAAACCTGTGCGGCACGGCCGAAGAAATGGGGCGCTTCTTCCAGATGATGCTCAATGGTGGCAGTTGGGATGGCAAGCGCATCTGCAGCGAACTCACGGTTCGCCGTGCCATCCAGCAATTTGGCTCACTGCAGATGGACAGGACCATGCTGGTGCCCATGCGATTCAGTGCCGGCATGATGCTGGGCAGCAATCCTGTTGGCCTTTGGGGCCAGCAAAGCCGTTATGCGTTTGGCCATGTCGGGCTGATCAATAAACTGTGCTGGGCGGACCCGGCCCGGGACATTTCCGTCAGCTTGTTGAACACCGGTTTTCCGATTGTGGGCCATCACTTACCAGCCCTGGCCCGTTTCGTCTACACTGTCTGCAAACAGTTCCCGGTGTTGCCGGAAAACCAGCGGAGACTGGTGGCAGCCTGAGCGTTTCATTAAGACGCCAGGCCTTGGCGCTCAAGGCCTGACGCCAGAATCTGTCAAAAAAAGTGAAAGCTTGTTCATTGTAATTGCACTTTGTCTGACAGTTCGGCACACTTGGCATCAATCAATAAGGATGTTTTCCACACTCATTGGACGAGGTTAACTATGGAAAAGCCGCAATTTCCCCCGCCTGAGCAGCGTAGCGTCAAGCTTGATCAGCACGACAGTGTTCGTTCCCACGTGCAGCAGCAGATCTGCGATGAGGTGCAACGCCTGGAACGTCGTATTGAAACCCTGCGCCTGACCAAAGCCCCCCACGCAGCCATCATGATTTCCACATACGAACGGATGATCTGCCGAAAAAAGGGCTTTCTGCAGAACTGGGACCTGTAACCGGCCCGGTTCTGCAGAGACGATTGCTACTGTCGGTCAGGAGTTGATACTGCATTCCAGGACATCAGGAATTCCGTTTCCGGCTGATTGGCACAGTTTGCCGGATTGCTGACGGTTGGAATGTCATCGGCGTTCTCGTAATCGGCTGGATCTTCCTCCGGATCCGGAATTCTTGCCGGTTCGTCGTTGGAGACGAACAGATGGACCGTGCTCATGCCGTAATCCAGTTCAATGCGGAGACAGTCCGGGCTGTCGTCCTCCATATTGAAGCCGTGTCGACTGAAATCGATGACCGCCTGCTCCGGGCTTTTAATATACAAGGTATCTTTCTGGGTAGTTCCGATGAATTCCTGGCGCAGTTCGATGCCGCCGTAATCCCGTGACACGTAGTCTGCTGTCGCGTATTCCGGCTGGTTGTAGCCAATGGCGCTGAATGAGGCTGCATTGAACCTCGAGCCTGCGAGAACGCTCAGCAGTTGTGGCTGTTTATCCCTGTCTTCGGCGTCGACGCTGCGGGCAACGTGCTGGATAGTGCGATAAACATGCCCGGTTTCGCTGCCAGCCTGGTAACGCCAGTCCAGGGTCTGATAACGCCATTCCCGGGCATTCAGAGGTCGGTTTTCAAGGGTTGCAGCCTGATCGGTAAATCGGATGGAGGCCTGGTTGGCCCTGGAGTTATAGGTTCCTGATTCATCGGCTTCAATGCGCCTGCGGATATAGCCCCGCCCTTCATCAAAATTATCAACGCGCCCTACGCTGATCACCTGATTCATCAGATCGAGAGGGTTACGAACCTTGCGGTAGCTTTTTCCGTCGCTGGTGGGTTCGGCACCGATAAACCGGTCGATATGGCGACGGATGTCGGCAGCCGTTGCCTGGTACTCCGCGGTCTGGTCCGCGCCGTTCGGCTCGATACCGGGATAGAAGTCAGCAAAGCGGGTTTTGCTCAGAGTATTCGGGGCACGGTCTGTATCCGCCAGGTCGAAGGTGCTGAAGGTGAGATCGACATTACTGGCCGGATTTAACGTCGACGAGGAATCGCCGCCACTGTCGACCCGACACCCGCTGAGTGTCAGTAACGTGAGTGAAACAGCAGCAAAAAGGCAGGAATGTCTCATTTCAGGTGACCCCGGGGTGCGAAAAAGCGTGTGAACGGCTAAAGTGACGAGTGCTGACAATAAACGATAAAGCACGCAGCTACCCGCGCGGAGATCACATTTTGCAGCAACGGTTTGCCCATATCCCGGTGCGGACGGTGGTTCTTCTCCTGTTTCTGGCCGTTCTGGTTTTGCCATCTGTGGCGAAGGCCCAGAATGCCTGCCGGGATGGGCAGATCATGCTGGATCACAACACCGGTAGCATTCCGGATCTGGGCGAGTGCCTCTGGTACCTGGAAGATCCTGAGCAGTCACTGACGATTGACGAGGTTCGCGCCGCAGGCGAGGACAGGTTGACCCGTCATCAGGGTGGCGTACTCAACTTCGGTTATACCGGCTCCGCCTACTGGACTCGCTTTGACCTGAGCACCCGCCGTTTGACCTCCCGCTCGGACTGGATACTGGAGCTGGCGCTGCCACTGGTGGACGACGTTCGGCTGTATCTGGTTCGGGATGGGCAACTGGTGGAACAACGCCAGACCGGGTATCTGGACAGCTGGGACGACCGGGATCTGGCCGTGCCAAACCCGACCTTTCGGCTCAGATTGTCGCCAGACACCGTCACCACGGTTTTCCTGCGCATTACCAACACCAACACCTTCCGCCTGCCGATTACCCTCTGGCACCCGGACAATTACATAGAAAAGGTTTCCATCGACGAAGCCGTGCGCGGGCTGCTGCTGGGTGCCATCCTGGCTATCCTGGCTTACAACCTGTTTGTGGCGGTGTCGGTGCGGGAGCGCAGCAACATCTACTACGTGCTCTACCTGGTATGTGCGGCGGTATTCATCGGTACCGAACAGGTGCACGGGGTTCAGTTGCTGGATAGCCGGCCAGCCTTGCTCAACAAGGAATACCTCCATTTCCAGATTATTCTGACCTGGTTCTTTGGCCTGTTAATGGCCCGTTCGCTGCTGGAAACCCGGCAACGCTCGCCCGATCTGGATCATGTACTCCGGTTATGTCTGACCTCTGTCGTCACCACCTTTGGTTTGTCGTTTTTCATGCCCTATTCGGTGGCCATGGAATGGATTGTGGTCGGCTCGATTCTGCTCAGTATCATTCTGATTGTGGTCAGTTATCTGTCCTGGCGCTATTACAACCCGGCAGCACGCTCTTATTTCTTTGCCTGGACCCTGGCCCTGATCGGGTTTGGTATCTATGCGCTGACGGTGATGGGTTACCTGCCGCTGAATACCTTTACCAGCTATTCGCCACAGTTCGGCCTGACGGCCCAGATCATCCTGTTTTCCTTTGCCCTGGCTGACCGAATCAAGCAGGTTCAGGGCGAGGCCCTGGCCTGGAACCAGCGCGCTCTGGCGAACCTGAGGCGTTACCAGTCACTGTTTGATAACGCCATTGAGGGCGTGTTCCAGATGTCACCGGAACGGCGGTTTGTAACCGCCAACCCGGCCATGGCCGAGTTGCTGGGCTACAGCAGCAGCCGTGAGCTGCTGGCGCGTAATCCGGATGTGCTGGAAACCTGCATTGCCGATGAGCGGTTGCGGCGTCTGGTGGTCGAGCAACTGGAGGCCCGGGGTACGGTGAAGGGTATTGAAGCGCGTTACCTGACCCGTCAGGGCGAGGAACGCTGGGCCACCATTTCCCTGCACACGGTGTATGATGCCGAGGGCCTGCCCATGCATCTCGAAGGCACCTGTATTGACGCCACTGAGAGCCATCAGCGCCTGCAGATCGAGCGGGAGCGGGAGCAGGAGCGGCTGGAAAAAGAGCTGGCCCGGAATTCCGCTCAGGCCAAGAGCCAGTTCCTGGCCAATATGAGTCATGAAATCCGGACCCCGCTGGCGGCAATCATCGGCTATGGCGAAACCCTGCTGGACCCGGATCTGAACGAAACCGAGAAACGCAGCAGTGCTGAAACGGTGGTTCGCAGCGGGCGGCACCTGCTGGAGCTGGTGAACGATATCCTCGACCACTCAAAGATCGACGCCAACAAGCTGGATGTTGATGTGGTGCCGGTCAATCTGCCGGAGTTGCTGGATGAAATCCGCGCCTTCTTCGCCCCCCGGGCCCGGGAAAAGGGCCTGGATTTCAGTATCATCTGCGATTATCCCCTGCCCGAGAAGATCCGGACCGATCCAACCCGTTACCGACAAATTATCATTAATTTGTGCGGAAATGCCCTGAAGTTCACGGAAAATGGGTCTATCTCCCTGATTGTTCGCTGTGACCGGGGCGCCGAGAAGCTTTACGCCCGGG
This sequence comes from Marinobacter sp. RI1, assembly GCF_041155085.1. Classification (NCBI taxonomy): domain Bacteria; kingdom Pseudomonadati; phylum Pseudomonadota; class Gammaproteobacteria; order Pseudomonadales; family Marinobacteraceae; genus Marinobacter; species Marinobacter sp. RI1. The sequence continues at coordinate 461,311 of NZ_AP031605.1, read as the reverse complement.
TGGTGGATACCGGGATTGGCATGAAGCCTGAACAGCTGGACCGTCTGTTTGACCCCTTTGCCCAGGGCAGCACCGCAATTTCCCGCCAGTATGGCGGCACGGGGCTCGGCCTCAGTATATCCCGGAGGCTGGCGGAACTGCTGGGCGGCGATATCCGGGTGTCCAGCACCTATGGTGAAGGCAGTGAATTTGAAGTGTGCATCAGCACCGGTGAACTCGCGCAGGTTCATTTCCTGCGGGATGCCTCGGAATTCAGCCAGCGGCGCCGGGCCATTGCCATGGTCATGGCGCCCCGGTTGTCGGGCCGCATCCTCTGTGCCGAGGATAACGATGTAAACCGCCGGCTGGTGTCGTTGCTGGTGGGGCGCACCGGTGCCGAGCTGGTGCATGTCAGTAATGGCGCGGAAGCCCTGGAGCGCGCCACCCGCGAGCACTTCGATCTGATTCTGATGGACATCCAGATGCCGGTGATGAATGGCCGGGATGCCACCCTGGCGTTGCGGGAAGCAGGTGTTAACACCCCGGTGGTTGCGCTTACGGCCAATGTCATGGCCGAGGATATCGCTGAATATCGTCTGGCGGGATGCAATGATCACCTGGCCAAACCCATCGACAAGCAGCGCTTTTACGAGGTATTGGCCCGTTACCTGGCGTTGTCGGCGGAAACGGCGGTGGGTTCCGGTCACCGGTACAGCGGCAAGGTGCTGGTGGCCGAAGACAACGATGATAACCGTGGGCTGGTGGAGCGGATGCTCCGCCGCACCGGCGCAGAGCCCTTGCTGGTGACCAATGGGGAAGAGGCGGTTCGCCGGGCTCTGTCGGAAACCGTGAAACTGGTGCTTATGGATCGCCACATGCCCGGCATGGACGGCGTTGCGGCCACCCGGCTTTTGCGCCAGGCGGGCTTCCGGCGGCCGATCATTGCCTTTACCGCTGGTGATCAGGCAGAGAATGAAGCCTTGCTGGAGGCCGGTTGCGACGGGGTGCTGAACAAGCCCATTGACCACGCCCACCTGCAGGCCCTGCTGGATCGCTATCTGCCGGTGGAACAATGGGTCGGCGAGGCGGTTGACGATGACATTGGTCCGCTGGTGAACCGTTTCCTGGATGGCCTGGCTGAGCGCAAGCGGCGCATGGAGGCCGCGCTGGCCCAGGGACAGTTGCAGCAATTGCAGTCCGAGAGCCATCAGATCAAGGGCACCGCCGGTGCCATGGGCTATCCGTTGATGACAGAACAGGCAGGGATACTTGAGCGATGTGTACGCTCAAGCCCCGGAGAGAGGGGGATGATTCGACAGGAACTGACCATCCTGAACGCCATGATTGACCGGGCCCTTGAGGGTCACCAGAGGTCGTCGAAAACCACAAAGGAACAGGCCAATGAGCGATAACCAAAAACAGGAACATTATTCCCTGAGCATGATGTATGGCACATACGCCGACATACTGTTCGTACTGTTTCCGTTTCTTGTCATTGCCATGCAGCGGCTCTGGGATGGCAACCTGTACCAGTCCCTGATGCGGCCCGACCTGAGTATTGCTGCGGCGATTCTGGCCGGCCTGGCTATCGGCAAATTTGTGCTGGGGTTGGTGACCAATCGCGATCTGGGGCGCTACAAAGAGCGGATTGTGTTTTTTATTGCCCTGACGCTGTTCGTGGTCCTTGGGCCGGCCATCATCCTGATCCTGAGTATGACCGGGAACGCGGAGATTCCGGGCTTTGTGGCTTTTGTGCAGCCGGTACTGCTGATTGTCTCCATTTCCCTCTATACAACGGCAGTCAGCATTGCCAATATTCTCACCCGGGTGACCGCGCCACCGTCCGTCGGTGACCATGGCGGGCCCACCGGTGATGAACCGGTTGATGTCCGCCCCGGGCCCGCACCTCTGGACTTGCCGCGCCGAACCGGCAACGATACCTACTGAGCCAGGGCACAGAACAGGAGAGTGTAATGAGTGATCTCAGAGTACTGGTGGTCGAAGATGAGCCGGTGATGCGGGAGCGTCTGGTCGACATGCTTTACAAAGCCGGTGCTACCAGCGTGTCTGAATGTGCAGATGCTGCCTCTGCCAGGGCGGCGTTCGAGGCCAGTGAGTTCCAGATCATTCTGCTGGATCTGGGACTGCCGGATGGTAACGGTCACGAACTGATGACCCGTTTCAAACAGGTTCGGGAGAACCAGCATATTGTGCTGGTCACGGCAGACGATTCCATTGAGAGTATTCAACGTGCCATCAGTGCCGGCGCCAATGGCTATGTAGTGAAGCCCTATTCCCAGGAAAAGATTTACGATGTGGTGAACAACTACGCCATGGTCCATGGCGGTGATCTGTCGATGATGGATGGGCTGAACCGGCATCATTGACCGGTCCAGCCTGCGGTCGTGACGGCAAGCCTGATCAGGCTACCTGGCGGGCAATCCAGGAGTTGTAGCGGGTCGCAAGAGCCCGGACATATCGGGCTTCGGCGCCGTCCAGATTGCTGAGTACGCCTTTGAAAATCCAGCCCCGCTCGTACAGACCCAGCACCCGCTGCTCGTCATCCAGGTTGACTCGCTGATTGAGTTTCTTGCAGATTGCATCCAGCAGCGGCAGCTTCTCCGGGCGCTTGATCGGAGCCTGACGATTGGCCATGGGCTGGTTCGCTGCACGTGATGTCGGATGTCTTCTCATGATGTTCTCCTTGTCGTTTTGCGGCTGCAAAAACAGAAAACCCCGGAGCCTCACAGGCAACCGGGGTCTGGCGGAGAAGCTGCCCCGGTTACCGCAACGGCTCCCGGGACTGACCGAAAGCCGTTAGCTGTCTTTCACCATGGCACGCACGGTCTGCCCAATCAGGCAACCGGCGGCTGAGTATACGGTGTGCTTTGAAATCATCCTGGTCATATCGGCTCTGTGGATTCGGTTGAGTCATCAGTGTATCGGCAATTGGACGGTTTGCAATAGCCCTGTTCATTCGGCAAACCCGTACAGACGCACCGGCGGGAAATCCTCATACTTCGCCTTGTCACGTGTTTTTACGTTGTGCAATCCGCGATACCTGCCTGGCAGGTATCGGATGGATCTCTCCTTTCTACGCAGCCCGATGGGCTGCGTTTTTTTTGCCATCTCGGAAAGTTCGTAGCCACTACTTCGTACAGCCATCTATGGCGGCTTTGGCGATAATTCAATCACTCAATACATCCAGTTATCCAATTGATATCCAGAGGTTGAAACCGAAGAAAATGCCCGAAGAACCCGGACCTGCCCGTAACAAGTTCCGTTCTGATTTTATTGTCGAGATTGCCCTGATTGTCGCGGTTGCCGTTTATCTGGTGATGGCGCAGGGGCAAGTGGTGGGAGAGAACCTGTCCTTTACGGTTACTGGCGCCGCGCTGATGGCACTGGCCACCTACTGGACACTTCATACCATCCGAGATGGCCTGGAAGTTATTGCACTGCGGCTTCGCCCCGGCAAATAACCCGTTCCCAGGTTTTGTGCAGGATGAGTGCATCGTTGGCTGCCCGGTGCACGGGCAGCCCGAGTTCGGCAATCACCTGCTGGCGGATGCCTGACCAGTGGCGTACCTGGCCCGGGTCGAGCAGCATGGAAATGGATTCCAGTTGAAACGCCGGAACCTCACCGGCGGCCCGGAACAGCCTGTGTAGCCAGAAGCTGTCAAAGGTCCAGGCGTCACAGAATACCTGCTCCGGCAACAACTCGTTTAATTGCTGAGCCACCTCGCTAACCGGCATGCCTTCCTGCAACAGCCGTTGCCTTGAAATTCCGTGAATGGTTTCCGCGCTTTCAGACCAGTCCTGCCAGAGCACATGGGGCTGAATCAGCCAGCTGTGCAGTGCCCCGTCGGGCATGCAGATGCCTACCTCAATCGGGTAGCTGGCGATCAGGTCGAGGCTGGACGCCTCAAAGTCAATAAAGGCCGGGCTGAAGTCTGAGCTCATTGAATCGGTGCTGGTGCTTTGTCGTTTTCTTTCGAGTTTACCCCTGATCTTGCCAGGACGCGAACCCAACTCGGTTTGTCACTGTTACAATATGGCCACGCTTTGTAAAAGCCCGATGACACACCCTTCTGAAAAACTGGTGCTGACCCCTCATGACTGACTCCGTTGTCGTTATCTATTCCGGTGGTATGGATTCTTTCACACTGTTGCACCTGGCCCGCGCCAGGGGGCTCAAGGTACATGCCCTGTCTTTCAACTATGGCCAGCGCCACGTGCGGGAACTGGATGTGGCCGCCGACGTTTGCCGGGCTGAAGGTATCCCCCACAAAGTGATTGATATCCGTGCCATGAGTGAGGTGATGTCCGGCTCGTCTCTGACGTCCGACATCGAGGTGCCTGAAGGCCATTATGAAGAAGACACCATGAAAGCCACGGTGGTGCCCAACCGCAACATGATCCTGTTATCGCTGGCGACCGGGTATGCGGTGACCACCGGAGCGGGCGCGGTCTGGTATGGAGCCCATGGCGGGGACCACGCCATTTACCCGGATTGCCGGCCGGAGTTTGTTGAAAAAATGGATGCTGTGTGCCGGGTGGCCAACTACGAGCCCGTGGGCATTGAGGCACCCTTTATGGCCATGGACAAGGGCCAGATCCTGGCTGAAGGGCTCAAGCTGGGCCTCGATTACAGCCAGACCTGGACCTGCTACAACGGCCGCGACAAGGCGTGCGGACGTTGTGGTTCCTGCGTCGAGCGGCTGGAGGCCTTTGCCGCCAACGGCGTCACCGATCCACTGACCTACGAGCGTCTTGCCTGATGTACCGCGTCAAGGAAGCCTTTTACACTCTCCAGGGTGAGGGCGCCCAGGCTGGACGCGCGGCGGTGTTCTGCCGGTTCAGCAAATGCAATCTCTGGACGGGGCGTGAGAAAGACCGGGCGAATGCGGTGTGCAATTTCTGCGACACAGATTTTGTCGGTACCGATGGCCAGAATGGCGGCCGCTTCGACACCCCGGAGGCCCTGGCCGCCCATATCCGGTCACTGTGGCCGGATGCTCCTGGCCGGCCCTATGTGGTCTGTACCGGCGGTGAGCCTCTGCTGCAACTGGATGAGCCTTTGATCAGGGCCTTTCACCGGGCCGGGTTTGAGGTTGGGGTGGAAACCAATGGCACATTGCCTGCGCCCGAAGGTATCGACTGGCTGTGTGTCAGCCCGAAAGCCGATGCCGAAGTGGTCATTGCCGAGTGTGATGAGCTGAAGCTGGTCTACCCGCAGCCGCTGGCGCCACCGGAGCGATTTCTGCACATCCGGGCGAGGCATTACTTCCTGTCACCCATGGCCTCACCGTCTGTGCCGGAGGGTGGGCCGGATGCCATCAAGCAAAGCAATACCCGCAAAGCCACGGACTACTGCCTGGCGCATCCGCAATGGCGGTTAACCTTGCAGATGCACAAGATTCTGGGTATCGACTGAGTCAGGCGGTTTCAGCGGTCTGCAGTTCCCGGTTGCGAAAGTGGCTGGGGCTCAGCCCCGTCCAGCGTTTGAACGCCCGGGTAAAATTGGCGGCGTCGGCATAGCCCAGGCTGTCGGCAATCTGGCTCAGATTCATGGTGGTGCTGGCCAGCAGATCCCGTGCGCGCTCCAGGCGGACCTGGTCCACAAGGGCCTGGAAGCTGGCTTCTTCTTCCTGCAGCCGGCGTTTGAGGGTGCGCTCTGAAACATACAGGGTAGAGGCCACCCGGGCCAGTTTTGGCGGAAACGGGTGGCTGGTTTCGATCACCCGTCGAACACGGCAGGCAAACCCGGCATCTTCTTTTAGTTGTTTCAGTGCCGTTTCGCATTGTTCCCGTGAACTGACCGCCAACTGATCGTTACTGAACTGCACAGGCAGATTGAGCTGGCTGGCAGGAATCACCAGGGCATCTTCACTGGCGCCGTAGTCCACCGGCACCCCGATGGAGCGTCGGAACCGGTGAAAGTGATTGGGTTCCGGGCCCCGGCGCAAAACCTGTGTCCCGGGCACCGGGCTGCCAGTGAGTTGTGCCCCCATGGAAACGCAGCCGAACAGCACGGCATCCAGAACGAATCCCTGCAACGGGCCCAGCTCGATATCGCATTTGACCGCGTACCAGACATTGCTGCCTGCGACTCGCTTCTCTACCTTCAGATGCGGTGCCCGCAAGGTGAGATAACGGGTCATCAGCTCCAAAGCCTCGGCCAGCGTGCGGCTGCTCATGACAGCGGTACCCAGTGCACCGTGCAGGGGCAGCTTGAGTTCCCTTGCCAGCAGGATACCAAGTCCAGGTTCACCACTTTCAATGATGGCCCGGGTCACAAACTCGCTGGCCTGGGCCTGGCTGACCCGAAGTTCGGTGGAATTGAGCCGGGTGGGATCCAGCCCGACTCTCAGAATCAGATCCCGCTCATCAACACCAATGGTATGAAGCAGCTCAGCCAGGGTATGCAGGTAGATGGCCGGCATGCCCAGATCCTGAGAATTGGAAACAGAGGCGCGCATGATGTTCCTCGTCAGCGTGTGTTGTTGTTATGTAAGGGAGCTCGTTGGAACCGATTATGGCGCTTTGCACGGTTGAGCCCCATGACTTCGCTGACGGGTCAATGGGCCAGAGAGGCCAATTGCTTTATCTCGCCTGTCGTTGAACAAACTCCTGCAACACCCTGGCGGATTGGCCCGGGCGTTCCAGCATGGGCAGGTGGCCGACACCCGGGAACACGTGAACTTCCGCATTGGGTGTGGCGGTACGAAACCAGTCAACGCAACGGGTTGGTGTGATCACGTCGCGATCACCCCATTGCACTTGCAGTGGTGGAGTGTCCGGGCCAAGAAATCGCGCGGGGGCCAGGGCATCGGCCAGCATATCGTTGAAAATATGCCGCAGCGACGCTTGCCGTTTGAGCAGGTCAGGCCCCAGGAGGCCGGTCATGGCCAGTCCGGGCACCGTGGGCTTGCCATTCCCGACGCTGTTGAACATGCGGTAAACGCCGGCCCAGTCGCCAGGAATAAGAATGGCATCGCGATCAGACTTGAAGGGCGCGTTGATATCCACATCCGGGTGTTCCGGAATGCCGGCGCTATTGAGCAGTGTGACCGAGCGGGGTGGCTGGTTCAGCTTATGGGCGAGGATCGCGGCAATGGCACCGCCCATGGAGCTGCCAGCCAGATGCAGGTTGTCGCCCGGGTATTCAGACAGCCAGTCCCTCAGACGCTCTGCCTGGCGTTCGTAGCGATAGCTGGCCGCCGGCTGATACTGGCTTTCGCCCAGCCCCGGCAGGTCCGGAATCAGCAGATGCCAGTCCGAAGGCAGCTTCTGCATCCAGAGCGCCCAGTTCTCCTTCATGGAGGCAAAGCCATGGATAAGCACCAGGGTCGGACGCCCCGGCCCGGGCCGGCCGCGTTCCAGAAAAATCATGCGATGACCGTCCACACCGGCTTCCCGGCGTTTGGCTCTGAGCAGCCAGCGTTGTCCGGTTCGGGCCATGGGCCAGAGATCGGGTACAGGGATCGATGCCACGGGCACACCTCATTACTGTGAATGCCTTGTCAGTTTAACGCGGCACGGGCCGTGCGCTATTGCCCGGCTGCCGGACTCCGGAGGCGGTGCAGCAAGTCAGCGGGTGGGGGTGAGGTTCAGATCGGTCAGCACGGGATTGTGGTCAGACGATCGCCACGGGCCCGACTGATCCGGGGTCTGATGGTAGCTCAGCGCCCGGGGCTCATCAGCGTTGATGTTCCAGGTTTGCGCCCGCTCAACCCAAGGCATCAGTGCCGGGCTGGCAAGCGCGTAATCAAGGGTACCTTTCTGGCCCTGGTACCGGTAGGTATAGTGCTCGCACTGCATTGGCAGGCAAGGGTGATACTGGTGTACCAGGCTGGTGAAACCGGCTTCCTGGAACTGTTCGACCGGCGCCTCGCGGGCATAGCTGTTGAGATCGCCAGTGATCAGTACGGGTGTGGTTTCGGGATCGCCGGCCAGTGCCTGGAGCCAGATCACGATAGCGTTGGCGCTGAGGGTCCGCTGCCGGTTGTAGCAGCCCTGCCCGTCGCCCTGATCCTGTTCTCGGGCCGCTGCATGCCGGCAGGATTTTGATTTCAGATGTGGTACCACCACCCAGAACGTCAGCTCGCTTCCCCGGGCACGGAATGCCTGGGCGAGTGGCGGGCGGGACGCGCCTGGAAGTTCGCCTGGTCCGGGCCTGTAAGCCGGGCCAGTGGGGCGGACCCGGGATTCCCGATACAGCAAGGCAGTGCGGATGGCATCGTTGCCGTCCCTGCCCGGCGTCTGTACGACTGCCCAATCAGCGCCGAGCGTCCGGGCCAGGCCAGCCGCCGCACTGTCTGGGCCGTAGCCGTCATTTTCCAGTTCGGTCACGGCAAGGATGTCGGGGTGCGCGTCCTGGATGGTTCGGGCGAGTTTACGGTTCTGGGTCTGAAACTGCTCGAGCGATGATGCGCCCCGTGGCGTGGGAAAGCCCTTGCCCTGCCCGTCGCCATTGAAGTAGTTCTGCAGGTTCAGGGTCATGATCCGGATACTGTCCGTTGATTTGGTCGGCGCTTGTGGCCTGGGGTTCCGGGCCTGGAAACGTGGTACAGCGCCCGGTTGAACCCGCCACTGGCCAAAGCGGTAATCCAGTACGCCCTCCAGTTCTGACACGATATCGCCGGCCCGAACGGTATCGCGTTCTGATAGCCAGGGCACCGGCGTCGGGTTTTGCTTGCCCAGGCCGTCGTCCAGGGTTATTCGTTGCGCCAGGTTTTGCTGTTCCAGTGTGCGGGCAGCCGGACCTGGCGCTAACTGTTCTGTGGCAATCACCTGATCGCTGGCCGCCAATGCCAGCTCGCCGTACCTGGCCAGGTTGTAATTATCGATGACCGTCAGGGGCTCGTCGAAACGCACCCGCATGTTTTCCAGGCTTTCGGGCGGTTGCGACCAGGGTAGCGATACGTTGATCGGCGTTGGCAGGGGTGCCTGGCCGCAGACTGAAAGGCTGTGCACCGGTGCCAGTTCGGTCAGGCCGTGAAACTCTTTGACGGTGCCGGTAACCCGCACCCGCTGGCCTACGGTGCCACCGGCTTTGCGGGTATAGACAAACAGTGCTTCGGAGGTGGCTGGATTGTCATCGGTCTGGTGATCGGCCTGCTGCAGATAGAAGCCGGAAAAGCCGCCAGGTTTTCGGGCATCCAGTACAAGGATGCCTTCGACGGTCACGGTTTGGCCGATCAGTGGGGATTGGTTGCCGGTGCCCTGTACCTGATGGATGGGCGTGGCGGAAGCTCCACAGCGGTTATCGGCATGCGCCTGGAGTGGCGTCGCCGATAAGACAAGCCCCAGGCAAAAAAGGGCAGTAAAGGTCTGGAGCGGTCTGGTCACGGGGCCAGTCTAGCAGAGACCGGCCACCGCCTTGAGTGCCCGTTCGCGTTTGCTGCCAAAACCGAGCTGGTCCGGGTTGGCCAGTTCGAGCTGCTGAACCAATGGGTCTGGATGGCTGTTTTCGTAGGTGATGCCCAGTCGGGACAGCACATAGGGCGCCAGGGCGGCTCGGGTTTCGATGTGCAGCAGGCCATTGGTCATGCCGTAGTCGCGGGCGATGATCTTCTGCTGGGCTTCGGTCAGACGCTGGTCCGGGGTGATCTCCAGTGTCACCTGCCGCTGCCAGTCGTCATCCTGCTGGGCGTTGTGCCGGGCTTTCTGGCGCAGGGCCTCAATACGGCCGTGGAAGCGGCTCAGGGCGAAATCCCGGAATTCCCGGTTGGCGCTGCACCAGGCCCGAATGTGCCAGCTGTTGCCGGCACAGACCAGAGCGTGGGGTTCCAGCACACTCTCGGCGGCTTCCGGGCGGCTCAGTGATACGTAGCTCGCCTTCAGCTGGCGATGATAACGGGTGGCGGTAACCACGGCCCGCATAACTTCCGGGTCTATATGCCGGGCCGCCTCCGGGATGACGGCGTTGCCGGGCAGGCCCAGTTCAAGATCGGAGAAGGTATCACTCAGATTCTGCTGGCGGGCCAGAAGATCCTGATACTCGGATACGGCGCCCCGGGTGACCACCGGCTTGAAATTGGCAGAGGGGACATAGCCTTTCAGGTGCCGGTCGTAGACCAGATTGCCGGGAGCCAGTTCACGAAGATAAGTATTGATGTCCTTGGAAGCCTGCTGTCGACCGATACCAAAGCTGTGACAGATATGGTTGGTGGTCAGTCGACCCTCCCACAGGGCGATAATCTCGATCAGGCGATAGCGAAGCAGTAAATCCCAACGAATGGGCCAGTCCGTTTTCTTCATAACCAGGCGCTCACGGTCCAGTAGATTGCATGGCAAATATGTTACCTGCTCCCGCCAATCGGGTCTGTTACGACCCATTAATGTAAAACATTGTCAAATGGCCTGCCAGTGCGGGCTCGGGGTCTCGGCAACTCCCTAGTGGCGCGGCTATAAAGAGGTTGGTTAAATGCTCGCCAGCAGACAATCTATAATGTTGCTATCTTTTCTTTTTGTTACCCACTGTAATCGCGACAGGCAGAATTCCGATGACCCGAATGGTTGCGTCTTTATCAGCGCTGATACTCAGTATTGTCCTTCTGGTCAGTGGCAACGCCTTTCTGATGACTCTGTTGGGCATTCGCCTGAGTATTGAAGAGATTTCGCCAGATGTGATCGGCTGGGTGCTGGTGTGTTACTCCATCGGTTTTGTGCTTGGCACCTTGTATGTGCACAAGATTATTGGCCGGGTGGGTCACATCCGTGCCTTTGCGGTGTTCGCAGCCATGGCGGCGGTCACCGCACTGATGTATCCGATGGCTATTTCCATGGTGTTCTGGGCCGTGCTGCGGGTGCTGTCCGGGTTCAGTATTGCCGGGGTGCTGGTGGTCATTGAGAGCTGGTTTTCCAGTCGGGCCACCAACGCCAATCGCGGCGCACTCTTCGCGGTCTATCAGATTGTCTTCTATCTTTCGGCCGCCGGCGGCCAGTTGATCGTCAATGTCGGTGACCCGGCCAACTTCCTGCCGTTCTCGCTGGCGGCCATGTTGTTGACGCTGGCATTGATTCCGTTGTCTTTGACCCGGATGGAGGCGCCGGTTATTGAACAGGCCAGTCGCATGTCGGTGTTCAAGCTGGCGCGGGAGTCGTTTTCGGGCGTTGCCGGGGCGCTGATCTGTGGGGTGATGATCGGTGGCTTCTATGCCCTTGGGCCGGTTTACGCCACGCTGGTTGGCCTGGATGTGGCGCGCACCTCTACCTTTATGGCCAGCGCGATTGTGGCGGCCATGCTTCTGGCCTGGCCGCTGGGACGGCTGTGCGACCGCTTTGATCGGCGCAGGGTCATGTTCTGGGTGGCGATGGCCGCCTCGGCTTCCGCGGGCGGTGTCGCGGTGTTCGGTGCGAGCAACCTGGCGTTGTTGACCTTGTTGGTAGGGTTGTTTACCGGCCTTTCGGCCACCATCTATCCAATCGCAGTGGCGATCACCAACGACCGTATGGACAGCAACCGGATAGTCTCCGCCAGTGCGACCTTGCTGCTGAGCTATGGTATTGGCAGTGTCATCGGCCCTATTGCCATGGCCAAGCTGATCAGCCTGTTGGGTCCGGCCGGTCTGTTCTATGGCAATGCCGGTTTCCTGCTGGTATTGGCGGTGATTACCAGCTACCGCATCAGCCACACCGAAGATGTTCCGGTGGACGAGCAGGAGCATTTCGTTCCGGCCATGCCGGAAACCTCACCGGTGCTGACCGAGATGGATCCCCGGAACACCGAGTTTCACGAATCACCGGAAGTGGAAGAAATGCAGGAGGAGCTGCGTCAGGCCGGTTGACGCAGCTTTCGGTTTTCCCCAATTATATTTTTGTCTTCACATCTGTTTTTATTTCAATGGTTAGCTTACTATTGGTGAATTTCCAATAAGGTAAGTCTTTTGTCGGTTTTCGGGGTGGCGTTTGCTTGTCCCATGCCGGATCACCATCAGGAGTAATGAACCATGAGAGATCAGTTTCCGTTTGCTGTTGCCCGGGTAACCCGCCGCTGGCGCAAAATGCTCGATGAACGCCTGAAAGATCTGGGTGTTACCCAGGCGCGTTGGAGCACCATGGTGTATCTGCAGCAAGGTGGTGAAGGCCTGACCCAGCGCGAACTGGCCAGCCTGATGGCCATTGAAAACCCGACCCTGGTACGTTTGCTGGACAGTCTCGAGCAACAGGGGCTGATTGAGCGCCGCCCATGCCCCAACGATCGTCGCGCCCGTCGCCTTCACCTGACCAAGGCCGGTGTCGAGTTCATGGATGAGTTGTCCGAGCGCGCGGCCACGCTCCGAGAGGAGATGCTTGACGGCATTTCCGACAAAGACATTGAGGCATCGCTCAAGGTTTTCCACAAGATCATGGAAAACGCCGAGAAGCAGAAGTGAGTCTTGGCTGATCAATCCGTAGAGGGCCTGCGGGCCCGATATGGTGACCGCTGGCGCTGGCTGGCGGTGCTTACCGTGGTGCTCGGCACCATGGCCACGGTGCTCAGTGCCACGGTGGTCAACGTTGCCCTGCACGATATCATGGTGGAGTTCGGTATCCGCCAGGGCCAGGTTCACTGGCTGGCGACCGGTTTCATTGCCGCCATGACCACCACCATGCTGGCTTCGGCGTGGTTGCTGGACCGCTTCGGTGTCCGCAAGACCCTCAGTGCCGCCATGGCCATGTTCACGCTGATTTCCCTCGCCGGTGGCTTGGCGCCCACGCCAGAATTGTTGATTGCCGCCCGGATTGGGCAAGGGGCCATGGCCGGGTTGATGCAGCCCATGGGCATGTATCTGGTGTTCCGGATTTTTCCGGCGGACCAGCGCGGCCGCGCCATGGGCATCTATGGCATGGGTGTGATTCTCGCGCCGGCTCTGGGCCCGGTCCTCGGTGGTTTTCTGGTGGATCAGTTCCACTGGCGCTGGGTGATGTTTGCCCCGGCTCCGGTCACCCTGCTGGGTGTGTGGATGGCCTTGCGCTTTCTGCCGTCACCACGGTCCCGTCCGGCTCCCTACATGTTCGATCTGTCCGGTATGGTTCTGCTGGGGGCCGCGGTTGCGGTCGCCCTGGAAACGCTTAACCGTCTGCAGGACTGGCCCGGAGACTCTGTGCGTATTGCCTGGCAGGGCGCGTTGGCTGCGATTCTGATTATTGGATTTATCGTACGTGAACGTCGTGCCGCCCATCCGCTTGTCCGATTGGCGTTACTGCGAGAGCCGGTGTTTCTGTACGCAACCCTGGGCGCGATGGCACTGGGTCTGGCGCTGTTCGGCTCTACCTATCTGATCCCGTTATTTGTGCAGACTTCGCTGGGCTTCTCGGCCACAGAAGCGGGCTTGCTGATGTTACCCGCAGGCGTCGTACTGGGCATGGTGTTCCCCGTCGCCGGCCGGCTTGCCGACAAACGCAGTGCCCGTGGGCTGGTGTTGTTTGGCATTGCCATGTTTGCCTGTTCGGCGGTGTTGTTTGCCGCTACCGGGGCGCTGGTCGGGTTTGTCTGGCTGGCATTGTGGGCAGTTGTGGGCCGAATCGGTATAGGCTTTATGTTGCCGGCGCTGTCGACGGGAGCTCTGAACCCGCTCGCGCCGGAACAGCTGGGTGCAGGTTCCAGTACGATCAATTTCGCCCGTCAGCTGGGTGGTGCGCTCGGAGTGAATATCGTTGCCCTCACCATCGAGTTCGGCGAACACGAAGGCGGGCTGCCAACCGTTTCAGCCTTTGCCTCGGCCTGGTGGCTGGTTGCGGTATGCGTGGCGCTGGCGGCGGTGCCGATCTGGAAAATGCGGGCCTGAGGCCGGGAGTTGCCTTGTTTGCCGCTATTCATTACTATGGCCGCACCTTCGGGGGAGTAGCCTCTGCACCGGTGATCCGGGGCAGACGGTGGTCAACATACTTGCAGCTCAATCTGCATGGCCATCGTGTTCCTGAACAGGAACTGGCAAGACCTGAGGCAGATCACCTCCAATGGGCGGAAGGTGGGCTGTCTCATGTCTGAATTGTCTCCGCCCTGAGGTTCTGCTGAATGGATGCTTTTCTCGCTTCGACGCTTGCCGTTGCCATCGCTGAAATTGGCGATAAAACCCAGCTGTTGTCTCTCTTTCTGGTTGCCAGATACGCCAAACGTACCCCTATCATCCTCGGGATTCTGATTGCTACCGTGCTTAACCATGCCCTGTCCGCCTGGCTGGGCGCCTGGGTTGCGCAATGGATTCCGGAGGCCTGGCTGCCCTGGATCCTGGCCGTCAGCTTTGTTGCCATTGCCCTGTGGCTGTTGATTCCAGACAAGGATGATTCGGAGGACTCGAAATTCCTGGGTATGGGTGCCTTCATGGCCACGACCATCATGTTCTTCCTGGCGGAAATTGGTGATAAAACCCAGATTGCCACTGTGGTCCTGGCCGCACGGTATACCGACACGTTCTGGGTTATCATGGGTACAACGGTGGGTATGCTGTTGGCCAATGTGCCGGTTATCATGGCGGGTCGCTGGCTGATGGAACGCCTGCCGCTGGCCATGGCGCGAATCAGTGCGAGTATTCTGTTTGTGGCCCTGGCCGTGGTGACGGTCTGGGCCACGGTAATGAACTCCTGAGCCGGACGCCGGTCATTGAGTGTGAGAAATGTTGTTACGGGAACCCAATCTTATGCGGTGGAAAAGCTGGTTGCTTGTTGTCATTGGTGTCAGTCTGCTGTGGCCGTTTTCCTCAGTGCAGGCCGCCCGGGACACAAACGGGCCGGAGGCATCAGAACGGGTGCCGGACCGCTCCCCGCGGGTTCCTACCTTTCAGCCCGACGGTGACCTGGCGGGAGAGCTGCAGGTGTTCAATACCGTATATGAGGACACCTTTGCCGGCATTGGTAACAAGTTGGCCCTGGGGTACCTGGAGTTGGTGAAGGCCAATCCCGGTATTGATCCCTGGCTGCCGGGCGAAGGCACCATGATCACTCTGCCCCGCATGTATGTGTTGCCCGATGTTGAGCGCGAGGGCATCGTGATTAATCTGGCTGAATACCGGCTGTATTACTTCACACCGGATGGCGGGGTGCAGGTGTACCCGGTTGGTGTGGGCACTGAGGAAAACCCGTCGCCGCTGACCAATGCCAAAGTAACCATGCCACTGGAGTCCCCGGCCTGGTACCCGCCAGCGAGCATTCGTGCCGAATATGAGGCGTCGGGAGACTATCTGCCGAAAATGATCCCACCAGGCCCGGGCAATCCCCTGGGTACCCATGCCCTCATGCTGAGTGAGAAAGGCTACCTCATTCACGGCACCAACAAACAGTTCGGTGTCGGTATGCCGGTCAGTCACGGCTGTTTCCGCATGTACAACGAAGATATTTCACGGTTTGTCTATCAGGTGGAGAAAGGCACGCCGGTTCAGGTGATTCGTGAGCCGGTCAAGATCGGTATGGCCGGTGGTGAGGTGTGGCTGGAAGTGCATCGGCCCCATGAGGACTATTCGGCCCGCGACCGGGAGCGCCTGTGGGCTCAGGTATTTGAAAAAGTAGAGAGCTTCCGCCAGCAGCATCCGGATGTGGATCTTCGCCGCCGTTCCATTGAGCTGGCGGTGGATCAGGCCGATGGTCTGCCCACAATGATCGGCGAGAAGCTGACCCGGATGGCATCCGAGGATTCGGTTGAATCGGCAGAATCCGAGAAACAGGGCAAGCCGGAACAGACCCTGTATTTCTAGTCCCCCTGGTAAAGGAAAACCGCAATGAGCAGGAGCATTCTGATCACCGGCGCCAGTTCTGGCCTTGGCGAGGGCATGGCCCGAGAGTTTGCCGCCCGCGGAGATAACCTGGCGCTCTGCGCCCGAAGAACTGAGCGGCTCGAGGTGCTGAAAGCGGAGCTTGAACAGCAGTATCCGGGTATCCGGATTCAGGTGATGGCACTCGACGTGAATGATCATGTTCAGGTGCAGGAGGTGTTCCGGGCTTTTCAGGCGCACTTTGGAGCACTGGACCGGATTATTGTGAATGCCGGTATCGGTAAGGGCCAGCCACTCGGAACCGGGCGCTTTGATGCTAACCGGCAGACCGCAGAAACCAACTTTGTCGCCGCCCTCGCCCAGATTGAAGCGGCGATGGAAATTTTCAGGGAACAGAACCGGGGCCACCTGGTGGCCGTATCATCGGTAACGGCAGTGCGCGGTATGCCGGGCAACGTTACCACCTATGCCGCCACCAAGGCCGGGTTGGCAGCACTCTGTGAAGGACTGCGCATCGAGTTGAAAAAACGCCGGTCCCCGATCCGTGTGACTACCCTGTATCCGGGCTATATTCGCACTGAAATCAATGAGAAGGTGAAAAACACACCGTTCATCGTCGACGCACAAACCGGCTGTCGTGCTATGGTGAAAGCCATAGAGGCCGGAAAAGCCGAGCATTTTGTGCCCGCCTGGCCCTGGGCCCCGATCGGTTTTGTGCTAAGGCGGTTACCGGAGTCGGTTCTGGCAAAGCTGTTCTGATCACTCCCGTGGGAGGTTGAGATGCGTGCAAGCCACTTCAGGACATCGACACTCACCCCCAGAGTAAAGCTCTGGGCGCTGGTGTTTGTAGCCGGAGCCTTGCTGGCCCTGTTCAGTCTTTCCCTGAAAGTCTTTGCGCAACAGGAATCGCCCCGTCAGGCCCTGGTGCTTTCGGTTGAAGGTGCGATTGGCCCGGCCACCATGGATTATGTGACCCGCGGTATTCGCCGGGCGGAGCGGGAAAGCGCCGGCCTGGTGGTGATTGAAATGGACACCCCGGGCGGTTTGATGGATTCCATGCGGGAAATCATCAAGACCATTCTCGCTTCCGATGTGCCGGTGGCGACCTACGTTTCACCCCAGGGTGCCCGGGCGGCCAGTGCCGGTACCTATATCCTCTACGGCAGCCACATTGCCGCCATGGCTCCGGCCACCAACCTTGGCTCAGCCACACCCGTGCAAATGGGTGGCCTGCCCGGCTCCACAGAACCTGAGTCCCCTTCTGAATCTGCCCCTGAAGAATCTTCGGAGGACACCGACCAGAGCGAATCGGCCGACAAACGTCGTGGCAACACTGCTATGGAGCGCAAGGTGCTGGAAGATGCCGTGAGCTACATCCGCGGCCTGGCAGAGCGCCACGGTCGTAATGCCGACTGGGCGGAAGAGGCGGTTCGGGAGGCGGTCAATCTCGGGGCTACCGAAGCCCTTGAGCGTAACGTGGTGGACGTGGTGGTACCAAACCTCCGGGCGTTGTTAAGCGAGATTGATGGTCGCACTGTGCGCTTGGCCGCCGGTGATCGGGTGCTGGAAACCTCGCAACTGGAATTGGTGCGGGCCGAGCCGGACTGGCGCACCAAACTGCTGTCGGTGATTACTGACCCGAATGTGGCCTATTTCCTGATGATCATCGGTTTTTACGGCATTCTTTTCGAACTGGCCAATCCTGGCGCGGTGGTGCCGGGTGTCATTGGCGCCATCAGCCTGATTCTGGCCTTGTTCGCCTTCCAGGTCTTGTCGGTGAACTACGCGGGCCTGGCGCTGATCCTGTTGGGGCTGGCCTTCATTGTCGGCGAGGCGTTTGTGCCCAGTTTCGGCATCCTCGGCATCGGTGGCATCGTGGCGTTTGTCACTGGCTCCGTCATCCTGATGGACGGTAGCCATCAGGACATTTCGCTGCCCACGATTGGTGGCACGGCGGTGGTGGCTGGGGGCTTTATTCTCTGGACCGTTACCCGGTTCATCGGTCTTCGGCGGCGCCACCCGGTCTCGGGTAGTGAGCAGCTGGTCCACGAGCACGGTATGGCACTGGATGATTTTGTCCCCACGTATGATGCCTACGCGGGCCATGTACGGGTCAGCGGCGAACGCTGGAACGCCCGGAGTCAGGTGGCCATTGCCGCCCGATCGCAAGTGCGGGTAAATGGTATGGACGGCCTGACTCTGCTGGTGGAGCCCGGCAACGACGAACCGGCAGAGCGCACAGATTAAACATCAACGGCAAATCAAGGAGGCCGTATGAATCTCGGTGACATTATTCCCTATATTGCACCGACGGTGGTGCTGCTGCTGATCCTGGGGTCAGCAATCAAGATCCTGCCGGAATACGAGCGTGGCGTGGTCTTCTTTCTGGGTCGGTTCCAGGGCGTGAAAGGCCCGGGACTGATCATCGTCATTCCCGGTATCCAGCAGATAGTGCGAGTTGACCTTCGGGTGATCACCCTGGATGTCCCCAGCCAGGACGTGATCTCCAAAGACAACGTTACCGTGCGGGTAAATGCGGTGCTGTACTTCCGGGTGGTGGATCCGGAAAAAGCCATCATCCGGGTTGAAGATTATGGTGCCGCTACCAGCCAGTTGGCCCAGACGACACTGCGATCTGTACTGGGCAAGCACGACCTGGACGAGATGTTATCCGAACGGGACAAGCTGAACGCCGACATTCAGGAGATCATTGATGCCCAGACCGAAGAATGGGGTATCAAGGTGGCGAATGTGGAAATCAAGCATGTGGATCTGAACGAATCCATGATCCGCGCCATCGCCCGTCAGGCGGAAGCCGAGCGGGAGCGCCGGGCCAAGGTTATCCACGCTGAAGGCGAGCTTCAGGCGTCGAAGAAACTGGTGGAAGCGGCTGAGGTGATGTCTGTGAACTCCGGTGCCATGCAATTGCGTTATCTGCAAACGCTGGCGGACATGAGCAACAACAACTCCTCGACCATTGTGTTCCCGTTGCCGATGGATCTGGTCAAGACCTTCATTCAGAACCAGGGGCCGGACAAGGCTGGGCAGGAAGAGCCGAAACCCTAATACCAAAGGGTTCTGCAGACATAAAAAAAGGCCGGATTAACCGGCCTTTTTTGCTAGCTGACAGCCTTACTTCTGGCTGGCACGCTCGAGCATACGCTTGGCGCGCTCGTTTGCTTCGTCAGCAGCTTTCTGGGCAGCACGGGCTGCAGCCAGAGCTTCTTCAGCAGTCTGCTGGGCAGTGCGTGCACTGCTGGCGGCGCTGTTAGCAGTGTTCAGGGCGTTGTTGGCAGTCTGCTCAGCGGAGCTGGCAGTTGCATTTGCTTCGTCGATAGCAGCTTGTTCAGTAGTGGCACAACCTGCAGTCAGAGCAGTAGCCAGTGCAAACCCGGCGATCGTCAGTTTACGCATTGTAAATCCCCTTATTGGTCGTTTTATTTCCTGTGATCCGGAAGCCGGTCAGACAGCTCCCTTCTGCTAGGCCCGATAGGCAGTGACTACCGGAGTCGTTAAACAGTGTAAAACACTCAGAGACAAAATGTTAACTAAGGATACGTAAATTTTCTTAGCTTATGACAACAACTTAATCCGGCTTTCATGGCGTTGTCACCAAGCAGAAAGAATCACGGAACGATGCGGATGGGGGTTCCGTTCTGGACCAGTTGCCAGATTTCATCCATGGCTTCGTTACTCACTGCAATGCAGCCATTGGTCCAGTCCAGCCCGGTGTAGGCAAAGGCCATGTCGCCGGCATTGTTGGGCAGGCCATGAATCATGATGCTGCCGCCGGGATCAAGACCCCAGGCTTCTGCCAGTTCCCGGTCGCGGGGGCTGGGGTAGGAAATGTGGATGGATTTGTAGAAGTCGCTGCTGGCATTGCGCCAGTCCAGTACATAGTCACCCTCGGGTGTGCGTTCATCCCCCTCATACAGCTTGTGGCCGACGGGATTGTCACCGAGGGAGATGCGGTACTGGCGTACGGTTTCATCACCGCTGAGCAGGTAAAGGCGACGTTCTCCTTTGTTGACCAGTACCTGGGTAATTTCCAGCAGGCCTTCCATTAACGCCGGTTCCGGTGGGCTCGGCATCATGCGGGTGTCGGCCCGGGCCAGAAGCTCAGAGGCTGACGCCAGCAGAGGAGAGGCAATCAGGGCGATGGTCAGTAGAACTCGAACAATCATGAAACTCGCACAAATTGGTAAATGGTTAAACTTTGTTCATGCTGTTTATACCATAGCCTGGTAACGGGGTGATAAGGGGTTCTGTTACAGAGTTTGGCTTTTCTTGACCAGGATCCCATTCAGGAATCCATTTTCATGCCTACTTTGGTCACTCGGTCAGCGTCGGTGGCCCTGGCGACCAGGGTAACGGGCCCGAGCACAACCTTGTCACCAACCACCGGGTGGCCCTTGGTGCGCCTGGCAAAACACTCAGCCAGGGAGAGTTCGGGCGGCAGCTCGTCAAATTCGATGCCGTACACCTGTTCAACATCCCCCAGCAGGGCATCGCCATTGAGCACAAAATCCCCGAAGAATGCCCGTTCTGCCAGATGCTTTGGCGCCTGCCGGCCGCTGAGGGCCTTGCCAAGATCCGGCAGCAAGGCCGGCGTGGCAAACATGGCCACCACATCGCCTGAGGCAACTTCCAGTTCCCGGGTCGGTTGCAGGCATTTGCGATCCCGGAAGATACCGGCAACGGCGGTATTGTCGGGTAGCCTGAGCTGGCCGAGGGCCCGGGGGCTTTCCCAATTCTTGCCGCGCAGCGGAAACAGCATCAGTTCGTGATCACCTGCGGCAGGCACATCCAGAGGTAGCCTGCGGTACGGATCTTCCCCTGCAGGCACCTCCAGTTTCAGTTTGCGCGCCAATGGTGCCATGGTGGTGCCCTGTACCAGCAGTGATACCAGCACAATAAAGAAGGCGGCATGGAACACCAGTTGGGCATCCGGGAGGTCTGCAATAATCGGAAACAGGGCGAGCACGATCGGCACTGCGCCACGCAGGCCCACCCAACTGATGAATCCCAGCTCCCGCCGATTGAACGCGAAAGGCCAAAGCGTGAGTAGCACGGTGGCCGGCCGGATCACGAAAATCAGCGCCAGTGCCAGAATCAGACCGCCACCGGCCAGCGGCACCAGATCCGATGGATTAACCAGCAGGCCCAGCATCAGGAACAGGCAAAGCTGTGCCAGCCAGGCCAGGCCATCATGCACCTGAAGAATCATCGGCATCATCCGAACATGCCGGTTACCAATCACCACCCCGGTGAGGTAAATCGCCAGAAAGCCGCTGCCGCCGATGGCGTTGGTTGCGGAGAACACGGCGATGCCGGCAGCGGCTACCAGCAGCGGGTAAAGCGACGGGGTCAGTCGTATCCGGTTGACCAGCTGGACCACGGCAAAGCCACCAAGGAGGCCGGCCACCGTGCCGATGCCGAACTGCTGTACCAGCATCATCAGGCCTTTGGCCAATGCCCCCTCTTCGTAACTGCCAATCAGGGTAACCAGCAGCAGAGTCAGGAAAATGGCCATGGGGTCGTTACTGCCGGATTCGATTTCCAGCGTGGCGCTGACCCGCTCGTTCAGATGCAGGCCCCGGCCCTGGAGCAGCGAGAAGACGGCGGCGGCATCGGTGGAGGAAATAATGGCGCCGACCAGCAACGCCATCAGCCAGTGCAGGTCGAACACCCACCAGGCAACCAGTGCGGCGCCACCGGCGGTCAGGCCAACGCCAAGGGTGGCCAGTACCAGTGCCGGCCGCAGCCCCACCCGGAACGTTTCCACCCGGGTACGCATGCCGCCATCCAGCAGAATCACACCCAGCGCCAGATTGGCGATCAGGAAGGCCAGCTCGAAGTTGTCGAATTCGATACCACCCGGGCCGTCTTCCCCCATCATCATGCCCACGACCAGGAAGATCAGCAGCACGGGCATGCCAACGCGGCTGGAAAGCGGGCTGAGAACGATGCTGATCACCAGCATCAAGGCGCCAATCAGGGTAAGTGTGGGATCCATCAGACTCCAGACCAAAGGGGCTTGCCCGAACGCAGGGCCCGGGCTTATATTGCTGTGGCAATCATTATGCAGGCGGGCGTAGCTCAATGGTAGAGCAGAGGCTTCCCAAGCCTACGACGTGGGTTCGATTCCCATCGCCCGCTCCAGACCAATACCCGCACACAGGCGAGTGTCCCTTAAAACTCGATGGTTACGCGCAAGCCGCTGCCGGGCCCCGTCGAAAAGTTTATGTTGCCCTCATAGCGAGCGACGATCTCCCGGACAATCGCGAGGCCCAGACCGTGGCCAGGGGTCTGCTCGTCAAGTCGCAGCCCTCGTTGACCCAGACTGGACAAGTCGTCGCCATTGACTCCAGGACCATCATCAGAAACAACGATCTGTCTGCTGTTGTTGTCTTGTTTCAGCGAGAGTTCTACGCACCGCGACGACCATTTGCCGGCATTATCGAGCAGGTTGCCTAGCACTTCATTCAAGTCATGCTCCTCTATCGGCCAGCGGGTGTCTTCCGGCAGTGAGCTTGATAGTTCGAAGGATTTTTCCGGATACAGCCGCCCCAGCATCCACAAAAGATCCCGCGCCTGTTTGACGGGATAAGCGCTTTTCCCGACCTGGGGCCCGGCAAAGCGACTGCGGCGCATTTCCGCTTCCAATTGTCTGTCGATGTCACTGAGACGGGCGGCCATTTGGATTCTTAGATCACTTGGCAATGGGCGATCCATATCCTCCAGTATCTGCCGGACGGCTGCGATGGGCGTTTTGACACTGTGTGACAGATTTGCGAGTGCCTCCCGGGAACGCACCAGTCGCTTGTCGAGGGAGTCAAGCAACTGGTTTAGCTGCATCACGAGCGGTTGAAATTCTTCGGGTGATGGTGCATTGATCCGGGAAATCTCTCCATCCTGCAATCGTTTTAACGCCGCTTTCAGTGTCACCACCGGCCGCAGCGAGAGCGTGATGCCAAACCAGATGACGGCAACCAGAAGTGCGATCAACAGCACCGACACCACGGCTGTCCAGGCGTGCAGCTCAGCCTGACTGCGTTTCAGGGCCTCCAGATCCTCGGATACAACCACGACGATCGGTGACCCGTTCACCTGAAAAGAGTGACGGTATGCCAGGATATCGGACGGACTGTCCGGCGCCTGACGGCCTTCAAGACGAAGCGTGCCATTCTGCTTATGGTTGATCAGTGGTGCCAGCAAGGGTTCCCAGGCCTTTGGCGATATGATGGTTCGATCGGGCGTGCGTATGGCGAAGGCATGATGGAAGACGTCCTGGAAGTAATCACCGGTCTGCAGGGTTTCGACTTGACCTCTGACCTCGCGAATCTGGTGCTCCAGAAAGGCAGCTTCGTCTTTGAGGCGGCTTTCAAGGAATTCCCGGGACATTCGATCCAGCAGCAGGCCGTGGACAAACCAGGCTACGCCCATCAGAGCGATGCCGGCGGGCAGCAATAACACCAGCAGCATGCCTTTGACGGATGCTGGCCTTTTAACGTTGGGCATTGAACATGTATCCCTGGCCACGGCGTGTGGTGATCGTTTCGTTGCCGACCAGCTTTCTCAAGCGCCGAATATACGCCTCAATCACGTTTTCGCTGGGGCTCTCATCCAGGTTGTATAGCTGCTCCATTAGCTGTTCCTTGGAAAAGATGTGGCCCGGACGGCTCATCAGGCATCGTAGCAGGCGGAACTCAGTACCCGTCAGGGCGTGTTCTGCTCCTTCTTCTGTCCGCAGGCTCTGGCGATTTTCGTCCAGTTCGAAGCCACCGGCTTTAACCTGGGAGTGCACTCGCCCTTCGCTGCGGCGTATGAGTGCATTGATGCGGGCGATCAGTTCTTCTGTCTGGAACGGTTTGGCCAGATAGTCATCCGCCCCTGCTTTCAGTCCATTGACCTTGTCCTGCCAGTCGCCTCTGGCGGTGAGGACCAATACCGGGCACTCGACGAGCTTCGATCGCCATCGTTTCAAAACCTCCAGCCCGTTGCCATCCGGCAGGCCGAGATCGAGAACAGCGGCACGATAATCCTCCTGTTCCCCCAGAATCTGGGCCTCACGGGCACTGGACGTGTGGTCGATGCTAAACCCCGCTTTTTCCAGCTGTCTGACCAGCCCCTCGGCCAGCAAACGGTCGTCTTCAACGAGCAATAAACGCATGTATCCGTCCTTAACGGTGCTTGTTCCAGCCGCCAGTGTCGTCGATCAACCTGAATTGTGCCTGAACGCAAGAAAGTGCCCGTTTTTCAGAAAGAATTCAGGTTGGTGAGAGAAAGTGTCGACTGATTCTGGACATTGCTCAAGATTCGGTACGAATCAGCCGTGTTCTCAAAACCATTATTCCACAGGAGACAAACGGATGAATGCATCAAACCTGATTGTGGCCGGCCTGGCTTTTTCGATGTCGGTATCGGCGTTTGCGGCTGGCACCCATGGCGGTGGTCACGGCCATGGTGCTTCCATTGGCGAACCGGGAAAAGCCTCAGAAGCCAGCCGGACCATAACGGTTGAAATGCACGACAACTACTACGAACCCGAAGAAATCCGTGTGAAGCCGGGCGAAACCGTTCGATTTGTGGTGCAGAACAAGGGCAATCTTGTGCACGAGTTCAACATCGGGACTCCGGGTATGCATGAGGCCCACCAGAAAGAAATGAGGATGATGGTCGAGCATGGCGTGATCCAGGGTAACAAGTTGAATCATGACATGATGAACATGGACATGGGCAACGGCCACTCGATGAAACATGACGATCCCAACAGCGTCCTGCTGGAGCCGGGCCAGAGCCGGGAAGTGGTCTGGACGTTTGCCAATCAGGGCAATATCGAATTCGCATGTAACGTACCAGGGCACTACCAGTCTGGCATGTACGGTGACGTGAATTTCGAATAAGCCGGTAGCTGGCTTTAACCATGACGTTATGGGCTGACGCTACACCCTCCTGTCAGCCCCGATAAAGTGCGTTTGGAGTAAAACACATGAACATTCGCTTGGGTGCAGTAGTGCTGTGCCTGCTGATGCCCGCACTGGCGTTGGCTGGCGAGTACGACCTGACGGTTGATCGCGTAGAGATAGATACCGGTGATTTTGTAAAGCAGGGCATCGGCTACAACGGCAAGTCTCCCGGGCCGGTACTGAGATTCAAGGAAGGTGAGACTGTCCGGATCAATGTGACGAATAACCTTGATGAAATGACCTCCATCCACTGGCACGGGCTTATCCTGCCCTATCAACAGGATGGCGTGCCAGGTATCAGTTTCCCGGGTATCAAACCGGGTGAGACCTTTACCTACGAGTTTCCCATTCAGCAGGCTGGGACCTACTGGTTTCACAGCCACTCCGGCTTTCAGGAGCCGGATGGTGCCTACGGTGCGATCGTGATCGAACCTGAAGGCCGGGAACCCTTCCGGTACGACCGGGAATACGTGGTCCAACTAACGGACAAGCATCCGCATTCCGGCGATCGAATCATGCGCAACCTGAAAATGATGCCGGACTACTACAACCGTAAACAGCAGACCGTTGGTGAGTTTTTCTCCGATAGCTCCGAACAGGGGTTCTGGAACACCGTCCGGGATCGCCTGGCCTGGGGTGATATGCGCATGATGAAAGCGGATGTAGAGGATCTCCAGGGGTTTACGGGCCTGATTAACGGCAAAGGCCCGGAGCAGAACTGGACGGGGTTGTTTGAGCCGGGTGAACGCATTCGGCTGCGGTTCATTAATTCCTCCGCCATGACCTATTTCGATGTCCGGATTCCGGGCCTGGATATGACGGTGGTGCAGGCGGATGGCAATAACGTGCAACCGGTGACGGTGGACGAATTCCGCATCGGCGTCGCGGAAACCTATGACGTGATCGTGCGCCCGAGAGATGAACAGGCCTACACCATCTTCGCCGAATCCATGGGGCGTTCCGGATACGCCCGGGCAACACTGGCTCCTGAAGAGGGAATGGAAGCGGCCGTGCCGCTACTGCGAGAACCTGCCCGCCTGACCATGGCGGATATGGGGAATATGCATGGTATGGATCATGGAAACATGGATATGGGCAGCTCGGACGATATGGCCGGCATGGACCACTCGTCGATGTCGGGGATGGATCACTCCGGCATGTCTGGCATGGATCATGGCTCCATGATGATGGATAACCAGGCTCAACATGATCCGTTTTACGCCAGGGGCAGTGGCCTTGTGCCGACCGCGGCCAATGGCGGTAAGTTCCTCTCCTATGCCGATCTGAGGGCGCAGAATCCGTTATACGAGGAGCGTGAACCGACCCGGGAAATCGAGCTTCGCCTGACCGGCAATATGGAACGTTACAGCTGGAGCATTAATGGCGTTAAGTATGAAGACGCCGATCCGATTCGTCTCAAATACGGTGAGCGCGTCCGGTTCAAGTTCGTCAATGAAACCATGATGACGCACCCCATGCATCTGCACGGCATGTGGTCGATTCTTGACGTTGGTGCCGGTCAGTGGAACCCGATCAAACACACCATTAACGTGAATCCGGGTACCACGGTGTATATGGAAACGGAGGTCGATGAACCGGGCCAGTGGGCATTCCACTGCCATCTGTCCTATCACGCAGCTGCCGGTATGTTCCGAAAAGTCATCGTCGAGCGGGGGCCAGATTCGCAGCAGGCGAAAACAGAGGCGATGGCTGAAGATGGAGGTGAGGCATGAGTCTGGTGCGATTCTCTGGTGCCGTCAGTTTGTTGGTCTTCCTTGTATTGCCGGCGATGGCTGCGGCACAGGCAATGATTGCGGATACCTCTGGCCGCAAGCAACCGCTGACAACCTGGGGTATTCAGTTTGAAGAACTTGAATACCGATACAGTGATGACGATGAGGAGCTGGGCGTCTGGAACGCCGATGCCTTCTACGGTACAGATGATTTCAAAGTGCGGCTGCTCTCGGCGGGCGAATACGAGATTGAGGAGCAGGCCTATGAAACGCTGGAACATCAGCTGGTAGGTCAGATCCCCGTTTCCAGGTTCTTTGATGCCAAAGCGGGTGTTCGTTTCGATACGCCGGAGGGCCCGGACCGCACCTACGCTGTTTTCGGTGTTACTGGACTGGCGCCGCAGTGGTTCGAGATCGATGCCAGCCTGTATGTAAGCAAAGAGGGTGATACCTCGGCCGCGCTGGATGCAGAGTACGAACTGCTGTTCACCAACCACTGGATTCTGACAGCAACACTGGATGCAACCGTGGCATTCAGCGAGGACGAGGAGATCGGTATCGGCAAAGGACTGGTTTCTACGGAAACAGGCCTGCGGCTGAGCTATGACCTTATTGACCGCGCCGTCTCACCCTATTTCGGTGTGCTGCATGAGCGAAAATACGGTGATACCGCTGATCTGGCTGAGACCGCTGCTGGAAGCACGGAAGACTGGTTTGCCGTGATCGGCGCCCGGATCGCTTTCTGATGTTGATGGGCCATGGGACAACTCATGGCCTTTTTAGTGCGGTATTTGATGCAACTTAAATCTTGCTAAAGCCCGCTGTTTTTTCAGTAAGAGTTCAGTTTTACGTGTTCTGCTGGGAGTTGAAACGACCTGAAGGGGAGATGTCACTGATGACCAAAGCACACAAAGCAACCAATCAGGAGCAGTTTTTGTTGCGCCGGAAAGTGGCTATCGAGGGGCTTGAAGAAACCCGGTGGGAGGATCTCATTCACGATCTTAACCACCACCCTTGTGCTGATTTCGCGGAACGTAAGAAAAATGGCCTGTTACAGGTGGCCTACGACGGAAGCCACTGGACCGTCGATGAACTACTGGAACTGATCCAGGACTACGGTGGCCGATTGAAATCCGGATGGTGGGCCCGGCGCAAGCTGGCCTGGTACCGGTTTACCGACGATAACGTGCGGGCAAATGCCAAGCATGAGCCGTTCTGCTGTTCCAAGATTCCACCCATGAAAAAATAACAGGAGGTTCAATGAGCAGGGAGGAAGACCGGACCACTCGCTATCAGGAAGGCAGTCTCACTCTACCTGGGACGGTCATGCTGGGTACCGGCGTCATGATTGGTGCCGGTATTTTTGCACTGACCGGGCAGATGGCGCAGATGACCGGCGTGCTTTTCCCGCTGGCCTTTCTTGCTGCGGCATTGATTGTGAGCTTCAGCGCCTATTCCTACATCAAGATTTCCAATGCCTACCCCTCCGCCGGCGGTATTGGCATGTACTTGCACAAGGCCTACGGCAATCGGCTGCCGACAGCCTTCAACGCCCTCCTGATGTATTTCTCGATGGTGATTGCCCAGAGCTTCCTGGCTCGCACCTTTGGCTCCTACACCATGCAATTGTTTGGTGGCGATGACAGTGGCCGCATGGTGTCCATTCTTGGCGTTGGCCTCATTCTGGTGGCTTTTCTGATCAACCTGATGGGCAATCGGATGATTCAGGGTGTCGCGTCCTTTATCGGCGTACTGAAAATCGGTGGCATCCTGATCTTCGGTCTGGTCGGGGTCTGGATTGCCGACTCAATCTCGGTGGATTTTTCAGAGCCCGGTGAAGCCGGAACCCCGGGTAACTTTCTCGGCGCAACTGCATTGGGGATCCTGGCATTCAAGGGGTTCACTACAATTACCAACAGCGGCTCGGAAGTGATCGATCCGAAGAGGAATGTGGGGCGTGCCATCGTTATTTCCATTGCTGCCTGCGTGATGATCTATACGCTGGTCGGGTTTGCCGTAGCCAGTAATCTGTCTCTTGCCGAGATTATCGAAACACAGGATTACTCGCTCGCTGCAGCCGCACGCCCGGCCCTGGGCGAGTACGGTGTCTGGTTTACCGTCGCCATTGCCATGATGGCCACGGCGGGCGGGATTCTGGCCAGCGTCTTTGCGGTGTCCCGCATGTTGGCCATGCTGACAGAAATGAAACTGGTCCCTCACCGGCATTTCGGTATGCCCGGCAGCATCCAGAAACACTCCTTGGTATATACCGTGGTTCTGGGTCTGGTTCTCACTGCATTCTTTGATCTGTCACGAATAGCTGCGTTGGGTATCGTGTTTTACCTGATCATGGACATTGCCATTCACTGGGGCGTGTTGCGCTATCTGCGGCAGGACATCAAGGCCAACCGCTGGGTGCCGGCCACCGCCATTTTGTTGGATCTTTTGGCTCTGGGCGGTTTTGTCTGGGTGAAGCTGAGTACGGACCCGTTCGTCATTGGCGTGGCAGTGGTCACAATGCTTGTGATTGCAGTGTCCGAACAGGTCTTCCTGAAAAAATCACCGGAATCTGCGCAAGCGAAACAGGAACAGACTCACGCGCATCACCACCATTAACCAGAATCAGGAAGAGAGGCCATTACCATGATGGAAGACAACATGTTTGGGAACACGATGTGGGCGGGCCACTGGCTCTGGATGCTGGTGATCGCCATTGTGGTCGTCATTCCGGCCTGGCGTATTTGTCAGCGCACGGGGTATCCGGGCTGGATGGGTGTGCTGATACTGATCCCTATCGTCAATCTGGTTCTGCTGTATTTCATTGCATTTGCAGACTGGCCCGCCGATAAAGGAGGAGATCGGAATGGCTGAGCATCATCACGCCCATCACCACGATCATCACACTGCTAAAGAAGCTGGCGAGCATACCGCCAAGGACCCGGTCTGCGGTATGGCAGTGGATCCGCATACTGCAGAGCATCGTAGCCGGCTCGGGGGCAACACCTGGTATTTCTGCTCGTCACGTTGCCAGACCAGGTTTGAGGAGAATCCGGAGCAGTATCTCGGTGACGAAAAGAAGCAGCAAGATCCGGTAGCGCCGGGCACCATGTACACCTGCCCCATGCATCCGGAGATTCGCCAGCAAGGGCCGGGGGACTGTCCCATCTGTGGAATGGCCCTGGAGCCCGAGCAGGTGAGCCTGGATGACGGGCCTTCGGAAGAACTCAGGGACATGACTCGCCGCTTCTGGATTGGCCTGGTACTGACGTTACCGGTCTTTCTCCTGGAAATGGGCGGGCACCTGACCGGGCTTGATCATATTGTTGCACCTCAGATGTCCAACTGGATTCAGTTAGTACTGGCGACGCCAGTGGTGCTCTGGTGCGGTTGGCCCTTCTTCGTCCGGGGCTGGAAATCCGTGGTTAGCCGTAACCTGAACATGTTTACTCTTATCGCCATTGGCACCGGCGTGGCACTGATCTACAGCCTGGTGGCGACATTGGCGCCACAGATATTCCCGGGTGCCTTTCGGCAGGAAGACGGCTCGGTGGCGGTGTATTTCGAGGCGGCGGCCGTCATTGTTGTGCTGGTATTGCTGGGCCAGGTTTTGGAATTGCGGGCCCGGGAGAAAACCTCCGGCGCCATCAAGGCTTTGTTGGATCTGGCGCCTGCCACAGCCAGGAAGTTGGATGACGATGGCAGCGAATCCGATGTGTCGCTGGATCAGGTCAAGGTGGGTGACCGTCTGCGGGTGCGCCCCGGCGACAAGGTGCCGTTGGACGGCGAAGTGCTCGAAGGCAGTTCCAACGTGGATGAGTCCATGGTGACCGGTGAGCCGTTGGCCGTCAGCAAGAAATCCGGCGACCAGGTGATCGGCGGCAGTATTAACCAGCAGGGCAGTTTCATCATGCGCGCCGACAAGGTTGGCCGCGATACCATGCTCTCGCAGATCGTTCAGATGGTGGCCAGCGCGCAACGCAGCCGGGCGCCGATTCAGGGGCTCGCAGACAAGGTTGCCGCTTACTTCGTGCCGGCAGTCATCGTGATTGCGATCATCGCCTTTATCGCATGGTCTGTTTTTGGCCCCACGCCGCCCATGGCCTTCGGCCTGATTGCTGCCGTAAGCGTTTTGATCATTGCCTGCCCCTGCGCACTGGGCCTGGCAACACCCATGTCAATTATGGTTGGCGTTGGGCGTGGTGCCCAGAGTGGGGTCCTGATACGGGATGCCGAAGCGCTGGAGCGCATGGAAAAGGTGGACACCGTGGTGGTGGATAAAACCGGCACGCTGACAGAGGGCAAGCCGCAAGTCACCCGACTTGTCGCGGCAAACGGATTCAGTGACAACGATCTGATGCGCTATGCCGGCGGTCTGGAAAAGGGCAGCGAGCATCCATTGGCCCACGCCATTCTCGATAAAGCCAAGAGCCTGGATCTGGAGCTGCCGGATGCAGAGGACTTTGATTCGCCTAACGGAAAAGGGGTCACCGGTGGAATCGATGGCAAGCGGGTGCTGCTCGGCAATCGCCTCCTGATGGAGTCCGAGAATGTCGAAACCGCAAAATATGACGGCGAAGCCGACCAGCTCCGGAAAGACGGCGCTACTGTGATTTTTGCGGCCGTCGACGGCAACGTCGCAGGCTTGCTCGCGATAGCCGATCCGGTCAAGGAAACCACCGAAGCCGCCATCTCCGCCCTGCAGAAGGACGGCATACGGGTAGTCATGCTGACCGGCGATAACCGCACGTCAGCAGCGGCTGTTGCCCGCAAGCTGCACATCGACGAAGTGGAAGCGGAAGTGCTGCCGGAAGACAAGGGCAAGATTGTTCAACGCCTGAAGGACGAAGGCCGTGTTGTCGTGATGGCAGGCGACGGCGTGAACGACGCGCCTGCACTGGCGACGGCGGATGTGGGTGTCGCCATGGGCACTGGCACCGATGTCGCCATTGAAAGTGCTGGCATTACCCTGCTTCGCGGCGACTTGATGGGTATTGTGGAAGCTCGCCGTTTGTCGCTGGCGACCATGCGCAACATCCGGCAGAACCTGTTCTTCGCCTTCGTCTACAACTCTGCAGGCGTGCCCATTGCAGCAGGTGTTCTGTATCCATTTTTCGGCATATTGCTTTCGCCGATTTTTGCAGCGGCGGCCATGTCCCTGTCCTCGGTCAGCGTGATCGTGAATGCGCTGCGGCTACGGGTGACCAAGCTCGGGCCTCAACAGTAAATAGGTGATCGGCCTCAGAGATAGGGCTCTGAGGCCGTTGATAATACCGCTTACTGATCCCGACTGTGGTGATCCGAGTGGCGCGCGTTGGCCCGTTCCCTGATCATCTGTATGTGAGCCTCATGCATCATACTCAACTCGCGCTTGGACATAGACGACATCATCGTCATCATCTTTTTCATATCCGGACTGATCATGCCTTTCATGTTTTCTCCCATCATACCCGGATTATTGCCACCAGGTGATGTGGCATGGGTAACGCTGCTTCCAGTTATTTCAGGATAACTGCGAGCTTCATTTATCCTGTCTGCCAAGCCAGTATTAGCCGTCGCTATAGTAGAAAAAAACAGGGTTATTGAAGCTGCAAAGACTGATTTATTCATAATAAGATCCTGTATTATAAAATTATCTGATGATTCAGTTATGTTTCAGTTTTC
Organism: Marinobacter sp. RI1; assembly: GCF_041155085.1. Classification (NCBI taxonomy): domain Bacteria; kingdom Pseudomonadati; phylum Pseudomonadota; class Gammaproteobacteria; order Pseudomonadales; family Marinobacteraceae; genus Marinobacter; species Marinobacter sp. RI1. Next base: position 429,271 of record NZ_AP031605.1, on the reverse strand, counting down.
TATGATTTACTTGCTCGTGAGCTCGGTGTTGGCTGGCTCAAGAAATCGAGCCAGCAAGAGTTTGCGTCTCCACTAGTAAGTTTTTCCGCAGGGTCACCCTGCGGTGTTTTTTCGCTTTTCTTCCAGCGCCTTGTGGTATGCACGCCCTTCTTTGCTCATCATTTTTTTGCGAGCTTCAAAACCCGACTCTGACATGGAGTAGCGTGTCATTTCTCTGTGCAGACGTTGCATGTCTTGATTCTTAAGTATGTCTTCAAACGATGAACTATTTATGGTTTTACCATGCACGCTCTTTATGTCTTTTTCGTTTGACATATTGCCTGCAAAGACGGATGTGGAAATAGTGAATGCTGCGATTAAAGCGATCATACGTTTCATAAATACACCTCCCGGTTAGTTGGTGAGTTTATGAAAACATTGATTCCTGAATTTATCCTGAAATAATAATTCTGTTTAAATAAATATTTTTTAATTGATTTGCCCGGTATTGATTAAAGTCAAGTTCTGAGTTTTTTTCAGTTATTCAGTTTGGTTTCAGATAAATAAAATAAGATCGCGGGAGGAAAACAATTAATGGAGATGTCCCGTTGTCCTTTCTTCCCCACCTCGTAAAGCCCGTTGTTCTAGGTGCTTTGATTCTTACCGGTCTGCCCGGTTTCGCCGAGCCCAGGCTTGAGTTATCTGACGCCATTGATGTTGCTACTGAGGAGGATCCCTGGCTTCGCCAGAGTGTCCAGATTCAGGATGCCCTTCTGGAGGAGTCGATTGCCGATGGCGCCCTGCCGGATCCGAGAATGACCCTCGGCGCCGCGAATCTGCCCACAGATACTTTTGATACGGGCCAGGAGGCCATGACTCAGGCCACCGTCGGTCTTACCCAGCGAATTCCACGTGGCAACAGCCGTCAGCTGGCAAGCGCGAAGAAGGCGGAAATGGCCGCAGTTCAGCCGTTCCGGCGCGCGAATCGTCGGGCACAGGTTGAACAGACGGTAACGCAGCTCTGGCTGGAGGTCTGGCGCTCCGAGCAGAGTATCCGGTTGATTGAAAGCAACAGAGGTTTGTTTGAGCAATTGGAAGATGTTGCCGAGGCGGGCTACACCTCTGCCTCCATGGGGGCCAGGCAGCAGGATGTTATCCGGGCTTCGCTGGAGTTGACGAGGCTTGAGGACCGGCTGACAGCACTGCAGGTGCAACAGGCATCGAATCGGGAAGCGTTGGCCGAGTGGATTGGCCTGGATCAGGCACAGTTGGCCGTCACCGACCATGTCCCCCGCGAACTGCTGGCAGAACTCCCTTCTGCCTGGGCTGAAACCGCTACTGATTCATTGACCCGACATCCTGCCGTGCGCGCCACCGATCAGTTGATTGAAGTCCAGAGTGTTGACGTTGACCTGGCCCGCCAGTCCTACAAACCTGAATGGTCGATATCGGCCCAATACGGATATCGTGACCGGGCTCCGAACGGCGAGGACCGGGCCGACCTGTTTTCCGTGGGAATTGGCTTTGATCTGCCCCTTTTCACCGGCAACCGGCAGGACCGAAAACTCAATGCGTCTGTGGCTCGACTGGAGGTGGCGAAAACCGAGCGTATCCTGCAGCTCCGCGGGCTTCGCGCCAAAGCTCGGGCTGCGGTTGCCAGAATTCAACGCCTGGATGAGCGCATAGGGCTCTATGAACAGGCCCTTCTGCCACAAATGGAAGCGCAGGCAAGTGCCGCACTGACGGCCTACAACAACGACGACGGCGACTTCGCCGAGGCAGTGCGCGCGAGAATTGCCGAGCTCAATGCCCAGGTTGAACTGATTCAGATGAAAGCCGAGCGGGCCGGGAATATGGCGAACTTCCGCTACCTGACGGCTGAGTCTTCCGAGAACCCTACCTTTTCAATGACCCGTTATCAGGACTGATCATCATGGCTAACTTGGTTCGCCCTCTGGGCTTTGTGTTGCTCGGCGGTCTCGCCGGTGCGGTGGCCACCTACTGGTTTGCAACGGACACCCACGCGCTATCTTCTGCAGAACAGACCAGCTCCGATTCAAAAAAACCGCTGTACTGGGTCGCTCCCATGGACCCCAATTTCAAAAGTGACAAACCGGGAAAATCACCCATGGGTATGGATCTGATTCCGGTGTATGACGACGGCGGATCGGCAGACGATAAGGCGGGCACGGTCCGTATCTCACCGACGGTTGTCAATAATCTGGGGGTTCGCACGGAGCCGGTGATTCAGGGGCGGCTGCCCAATAACATCACCACTGTGGGCTATGTGGCCTACGATGAAGACCAGATGGTTCACGTTCATCCCCGGGTTGATGGCTGGATTGAAACGCTGTTTGTCAAAGCCGAGGGAGAGCCTGTTGAACAGGGCAAGCCGCTGTACACCTTGTATTCGCCCACCCTGGTGAATGCCCAGGAGGAGCTGCTGTTGGCGATGAACCGTGGCAACCAGAAACTGGTGGAGGCTGCTACAGAGCGGCTGGCGGCGCTGAATGTGCCGGCCAGTCTGATCAGCCGGTTACGCCAGAGCCGGGACATTCAGAGGACGATGACGGTTTACGCGCCCCGCTCGGGTGTGATTGAGAACCTGAATGTGCGCGAGGGTATGTTCATCAAACCGGGAGACCGGGTTCTGTCGATCGCTGCGCTCGATGAAGTCTGGCTGATCGGTGAAGTGTTTGAAAGCCAGCTTTCGGCTGTGGAGGCAGGCAACCGGGTGCAGATGACCCTGGATTACATGCCCGGCCGTGAGTGGCGTGGCAGTGTGGATTACGTCTATCCGGAAGTGAACCCCAAAACCCGGACGGCCCGGGTCCGGATGCGGTTTGATAACGAGGATGGTGCCCTGATGCCGGGCATGTTTGCCCGGCTGGAGGTCCAGGGCGAGCGGGGAAAACGGCAGTTTCTGGTGCCCCGGGAGTCGGTTATCCGCACCGGCCAGAGTGATCGCCTCGTTCTGGCCCTGGAGGAGGGAGCTTTCAAGTCGGTAAACGTCAGCGTTGGGCGCGTGGGGGAAAAGTATGCGGAAATACTCGATGGTCTGATGCCTGGTGATACTGTCGTCACATCGGCCCAGTTCCTGATCGATTCAGAATCCAGCAAAAGCTCTGATTTCCGGCGTATGTCTGCACCTCAGACCCGGGATGACGGCGGCATGAATCACGAAGGCATGGATCACGGCGCTATGAACCACGGCGCGATGAACCACAGCTCGATGAATCAGGATGCCGTGGAGCAAGACACCATGGATCACAGCACCATGAACCATGGCGGAGGCGAGTGATGATTGCAGCCATTATTCGCTGGTCGGTTGGTAACCGCTTCCTGGTGTTGCTGGCCACGTTGCTGATCACGGGGCTCGGCCTGTATTCCCTGAAACAAACGCCGGTGGATGCCTTACCGGATCTGTCGGATGTCCAGGTTATTATCAAAACCAGCTTTCCGGGGCAGGCCCCGCAGGTGGTGGAAGATCAGGTGACCTACCCGATGACCACCGCCATGCTCTCGGTACCAGGTGCGAAAACGGTCAGGGGATACTCGTTCTTCGGGGATTCCTACGTCTACGTGATCTTCGATGAAGACACCGACATATACTGGGCGCGCTCGCGGGTGCTGGAGTATCTCTCCCAGGTGGCGCCCAGCCTGCCGGACTCGGCTCGTCCCCAGCTTGGGCCCGATGCCACTGGCGTGGGCTGGGTGTATCTCTATGCCCTGGTGGATCGCACCGGAAATCACGACCTGAGCGAACTGCGCAGTCTGCAGGACTGGTTCCTGAAATACGAGCTGCAAACGGTGCCCGGTGTGTCCGAGGTGGCCGCCCTGGGCGGCATGGTGAAACAGTATCAGGTCAAGGTCAGCCCGGAAAAACTCCGCGCTCTGGGGATCCCGCTGGCCCATATCCAGAACGCCATAAAACGGGGTAATCAGGAAGTGGGTGCGTCCGTGATCGAGATGGCTGAAGCGGAATACATGGTGCGCACCTCAGGTTACATCCAGTCCCGTGATGATCTGCTCTCGATCCCTCTGGGGCTGGACGACAATGGCACGCCCCTTTTGCTTAAAGACGTGGCGACTGTTGAGGTTGGCCCCCAGATGCGCCGCGGCGTTGCTGAGCTGAACGGTGAGGGCGAGACCGTTGGCGGAGTGGTGGTTATGCGCTTCGGTGAGAACGCCCAGGCGACCATCAATGGCGTCAAGGACAAACTAAAGGACCTCAAATCCAGCCTGCCCGAGGGGGTTGAGGTGGTAACGGTCTATGATCGCTCCGGTCTGATCGAACGGGCCGTCAATAACCTGGGTTTCAAGCTGCTGGAAGAGTTCCTGGTGGTGGGTCTGGTGTGCATTGTCTTCCTGTTCCACGTGCGGTCTTCGCTGGTCGCGATTCTCAGCCTGCCGGTGGGCATCCTGGCGGCCTTTATTGTCATGCACTGGCAGGGCATCAATGCCAACATCATGTCACTGGGCGGTATTGCCATTGCGATCGGGGCGATGATCGATGGTGCCATTGTTATGATCGAGAACATGCACAAACACATGGAGCGGACGCCGTTAACGCCGGAAAACCGGTGGGAAGTGGTAACCCGATCCGCTTCCGAGGTCGGGCCTGCCCTGTTTTTCTCCCTGCTGATCATTACCGTCAGTTTTGTGCCCGTTTTCGCACTGGAAGCACAGGAAGGCCGGATGTTTGCGCCCCTGGCCTTTACCAAGACCTATGCCATGGCAGCCAGCGCGGCTCTGGCGGTGACCCTGGTGCCGGTGCTCATGGGGTATTTCATCCGGGGCAAAGTGCTGCCGGAGCACAAGAATCCGGTGAACCGTTTGCTGGTCAGTGCCTATATGCCGGTTCTGAAGCTGGTACTTCGCTTCCCGAAAACAACTGTGCTGGCGGCAGTTCTGGCTTTGGTTGTTGGTGTCTGGCCTGCCACCCGAATCGGCAGTGAATTCATTCCGCCGCTGGATGAAGGCGATCTGATGTACATGCCCACCACCTATCCGGGCATCTCGATCGGTAAGGCGCGGGAGCTGCTGCAGCAGACGGACAAGCTGATTGCCACGGTACCCGAGGTTGAAACTGTCTTCGGTAAAGTGGGCCGGGCCGATACCGCAACCGATCCGGCGCCGTTGACGATGATCGAGACCTTTATCCAGCTCAAGCCAAGGGATGAATGGCGGGAAGGCATGACCACGGAAAAACTTAAGCAGGAGCTTAACAACCTGATTCGGTTCCCCGGCCTGACCAATGCCTGGGTGATGCCGATCATCACCCGCATCGATATGCTGGCAACGGGAATCAAGACGCCGGTCGGCATCAAGGTGGCGGGGCCGGACCTGGCTACCATTCAGGGTATTGGCAAACGCCTTGAGGAAATCATGGTGGACATACCTGGCACAGCGTCGGTTTACTCCGAGCGGGTCGCCGGGGGCCGCTACATCAAGGTCGATATCGATCGCGAGCGCGCCGCGCGCTATGGACTGAACATTGCCGACGTACAACAGGTGGTGGCATCGGCAATTGGCGGTATCAATGTTTCCCGGACTATCGAAGGGTTGGAGCGCTACCCCGTGAATCTCCGTTACCCCGAGGATTACCGGGATTCCCCGGAAAAGCTGGAGCAATTACCGATTGTGACCGCCTCTGGCCAGCGGATTGCGCTGGCGGATGTGGCTGATATCCGTGTGGAGGACGGTCCGCCAGCGATCAAGAGTGAGAACGCCCGGCTGAACGGCTGGACCTTTGTGGATATCGAGGGGGTTGATGTCGGCAGCTATGTGGAACAGGCCATGACCACCGTGAACGAAGCGCTTGACCTGCCCGCGGGCTACTCGGTGACCTGGTCCGGACAGTACGAGTACATGCTGCGAGCCAAGGAAAAACTCACCTATGTGGTGCCCCTAACCCTGGCGATCATTGTGATATTGCTGTTCCTGAACTTCCGGCGTTTCGCGGAGGTCGGGATCATCATGGGCACGCTGCCCTTTGCCATGATCGGTGCCATCTGGCTGATGTATCTGCTGGGTTACAACTTCTCGGTGGCTGTGGGGGTCGGGTTCATTGCACTGGCGGGTGTCGCCGTGGAAATCGGCGTGATCATGCTGGTGTACCTGAACCAGTCCTATGCCGCCATGCTGGAAACCTGCGAGGAGAAGGGCCTGACTCCGAGGCGCGAAACCCTTCGCCATTCGGTGCTCCACGGTGCCGGTTTGCGGGTACGGCCGATCATGATGACAGCGGCAGCCATTATCGGGGGGCTGGTGCCCATCATGGTGGGTACCGGCACTGGCTCGGAAGTGATGGGGCGCATTGCGGCACCGATGGTTGGCGGCATGATATCTGCCGTTATTCTGGCGTTGCTGGTGATTCCTGTGCTGTTTTATCTATGGAAGCAGAGAGCTTTGAAGGATTGATGTTGACCGTATGCCTGAGCACGACTACTCAAACCTGTCCCAATAGGGCGGATCACCAAAAAAGCCGTCGATGAAGTCGATGAAGCTGCGGACCTTGCTTGCCAGTAACTGGCGGTGAGCGTAGACGGCGTATAGCCCCAACGGCTCCGGTTCATTCTCCGGCAGGACGATCGTTAACTTGCCTTCCCGGATGGCGGGTCCCGCGATAAAGGTCGGTTGCAGGGCAATCCCGGCACCGGCAATGGCTGCCTCGACAAGCACGTCGCCGTTGTTGCTGACCATTCCCTGCAGGTTGTCACTGCGGTTGTCCTGCAGCCACTTCTGCGGGGAATGGCTGGAATCCGGGTCCATGTAGCTGTAGCGCAGGTACTGATGGTCCCGGAGGTCTTCCGGTTTGCCGGGGGTGCCGTATCGTGCCAGATAAGCTGGAGAGGCACACAGCACCAGCCGCACCGGCGCCACCCGCTTGGCGATCAGGGAAGAGCTTTGCAGGCGGCCGATGCGCAGCGCGATGTCGAAGCCTTCCTCGACTATGTCGACTTTCCGGTCATTGAGTTGCAGATCAATACCCACGGCGGGGTGCATTCGCTGGAACTCGGTCAGCAGGGCCGGCATGTGGCGAATGGCGAAAGAAACCGGGGCACTGATGCGCAGCAGGCCCTGGGCCTCGGTTTGCAGGTCGCCGAGCTGATTTTCCAGATCATCAATATCGCTGAGCACCTGCTGGGCCCGCGGGTAATATTGCCTGCCTGCTTCGGTCAGGTGGAGCCTGCGCGTGGTGCGGTTCAGCAACCGGACGCCCAGGTGTGTCTCCAGTTGAGACACGTATTTGCTGACCAGTTGTGGCGAGGTGTCCAGGCGGTCAGCGGCTCGGGTGAAGCTGCCTTCGTTGACCACTGTCACGAAGGTGCGCATGGCTTCAATACGATCCATGGCGGTGTCCTGATCGGAGTTGTGCTGATGATTATCAATAAAATGACGATAATATAGCAACAAGAGTCATCTTAGTCTTTGAAATTGGTGATAGTAAAGTGAGCCCATGGCCTGAGGCCAGGGCTTCGGGATAAACCAATCAGAGAAAGACTTAAGGTGACGAATATGAACGCTCAATTCACAAAGGCATTACTCCAATCCAATGGTGGCTTTGCCGCACTGGCACTGAGGGTTCCGGTGGGTCTGATCCTGGCCGCGCATGGTGCCCAGAAACTGTTCGGCTGGTTTGGCGGATACGGGCTGGAAGGTACCGGACAATGGCTGGCCAGTATTGGCCTGGAGCCAGGCTACCTGATGGCCTTGTTGGCAGGTGGTGCCGAATTCTTTGGCGGTCTGGCACTGGTGCTCGGGCTACTGACACGTCCGGCGGCGGTGGTTGCGGCTTTCACCATGTTGGTGGCCATTTTCGCGGTGCATATCGGTAATGGCTTGTTTATGGCCAATAATGGTTACGAGTATGCACTCACGCTGTTTGCCGCCACCGTCGCTCTGGCGATTCAGGGCGCAGGCCGGTTCTCTGTCGATAACCTGTTGCAGAAAGAAAGCTGAACCGGGGAGAGAACGCCATGAGCAAAGCGACCGATGTACTGTTTGTTTCCCACGGTGGCGGCCCCATGCCGCTGCTGGGAGATCCCGGGCACCAGGACATGGTGGACCGGTTAACAGAGCTAGCGGCTGGCCTGCGCAAACCCTCTGCGATACTTGTGATCAGTGCCCACTGGGAGGAGGCGATCCCGACCATTACCTCAGGTACTACGCCGTCGCTGATTTACGATTATTACGGTTTTCCTTCGGAAGCCTACAAGATCGAATACCCCTGCCCAGGTGAGCCGGTGCTGGCGCAGCAGGTCGCCCAGGCGCTGGATCAGGCTGGCATCCAGGCCCGCCTGGATGACCAGCGGGGCCTGGATCACGGCGCGTTTGTGCCGCTTAAACTGATGTATCCGGAGGCAAATATTCCCTGCATTCAGCTCTCACTGGTCAACACTCTGGACGCCAGTACGCACCTTGCGATTGGCCGGGCATTGCAGGCACTGGATTACGATCACCTGCTGGTGCTTGGCTCCGGCTTCTCGTTCCACAACATGCGGGCCTTCTTTGCTGCACAGACACCGGAAATCCAGGCCCGTAATCTGGCCTTTGAGGACTGGCTGGAACAGACCTGCGGCGACAGCTCCCTGTCGGAGCCGGAGCGGGCGAAGCGCCTGGCAGATTGGGAGCAAGCGCCCCATGCCCGGTTCTGTCACCCCCGGGAAGAGCACCTCCTGCCCTTGCACGTGTGCTATGGCCTCGCCAACAAAGCCTGCGACCGGCACATTGCCGCAACCATCCTCGGGAAACAGTCGGGGATGTTTTACTGGGGCTGAATCAGTGCAGCTTCAACCGTGGCTGCATGGCCCGACTGATCTTGTCCATCAGCCAGATCACGCCGGTTCGCAGGAAACCGTGCAAGGCTACCTGGTGCATTCGGTACAGCGACACGTAGAACAGCCTGGCCACTTTCCCTTCGATATACATACTGCGGCCGGACAGGTTACCCATCAGGTTGCCGACGGTGGTGTATTTGCTGAAGTTGATCAGTGAGCCATGGTCGTTGTACACGAAGGGAACGGCTTCTTTGCCTTCCAGCCGGTTGCAGAGGGTTTTGAACAGGGCATCGGCTTGCTGGTGTGCGGCCTGGGCACGTGGTGGCACCGGCCGGTCGGATTCCGGCTGCGGGCAGGCGGCGCAGTCACCAAACGCGAAGATATCCGCATCTTTGGTGGTTTTCAGGGTCTGTTCCACCAGCAGCTGATTGCCGCGATTGGTCTCCAGGCCGTCCAGTTCCGCCAGGAACGGCGGTGCTTTGATGCCAGCGGCCCAGATGGTCATTTCCGAGGGCAGTTCAGTGCCGTCCTTCATGATCAGACTGTTCTCGCGCACCTCGCTTACAGGTTGTCCGGTCAATACCTTGACCTTCTGGCGTTCCAGTTCCCGGGTGGCTGCGGCGGAAAGGCGCCCGGGCAGCGCAGGCAATATGCGGTCGGCCGCCTCGATCACGCTGATGGAAACATCGGAAGATTTGAGGTGGTTCATGCCGTAGATGGGCAATTCGCGGGATGCCAGCCTCAGTTCAGCGGCCAGTTCCACGCCCGTGGCTCCGGCACCAATGATGCTGATGTTCAGGGCATGGGGCTGGCCCTGAAGGGCTTCGTGGTTTTTGCGCAGGAAGGCGTTGAGCATCAGGTTATGAAAGCGGCGGGCCTGCTTCAGACTGTCCAGGAACAGGCAGTGGTCCTGTGCGCCGGGGGTGCCGAAGTCGTTCGCGGTGCTGCCAACGGCAATCACCAGGGTGTCGTAATGAAGGCGCCGTTCCGGCACTACTTCTTGGCCTTCTTCATCCCGGAACGGGGCAATCACGATCGCTTTATTGGCCCGGTCCAGACCGCTCATGCGGCCGAGCTGAAACTCGTAATGGTGCTTGCGGGCATGGGCGCGATAATTGATTTCGTTGGCGCTGGCATCCAGCGAGCCGGAGGCCACTTCATGCAGCAGGGGTTTCCACACATGGGTAAGACCGGCGTCGACCAGGGAAATACGGGCTTTGCCTTTTTTGCCAAGCTTGTTACCCAGACTGGTGACCAGTTCCAGGCCGCCGGCTCCGCCGCCGACCACGACTATGTGATGAAGGTTTTCCATAACGTTTCAGACCTTTAAGTGATGAGAGCCAAACGCTCTCGGATGAAAGCGCTTGGCTGTCGTCACTGGCCTGAATGTCTATGATTAGGGAGCTAATACAGGGGCGTATACTACCGCCGATGTTGGAGCGAGACAATTGAGCCCAAGTACCTATTGGCTCCATCGTTAGTATTGTCGGGCTGGACACAGAGCCGTTGGCACTGCTACAAACTTTTCATCCACTTGAAGAACAGACAGGAGAAAGCGACGTGAAACTGCAGGTTCGAGGTGTTGAGGAAGGCCAGCCGGTACCGGAAAAGTTTGCCTTCGGTGTGTTCAGTGAGCAGGACCACATGAGTTTTGGTCCCAACCGGAATCCAGAGCTGGTCTGGGACGGTGCACCGGAGGGCACCAAAAGCTTTGTGGTGATGATGTTTGACCCGGATGTGCCCAGCGTCGCCGACGACGTCAATCAGGAAGGCAAGACCGTACCGGCCGACCTGCCACGCGTCGATTTCTTCCATTGGTTGCTGGTGGATATTCCCGCTGGCACAAAGCGGATCCCGGAAGGTGAAGACAGCGATGGTGTCAGTCCCAAGGGCAAGGATTATGGACCTGGCCCGATTGGTGTCCGTGGTGTGAACAATTACACCCAGTTTCTGGCCGGCAATCCGGACATGGCCGGTACCTATGCCGGTTATGACGGCCCCTGCCCGCCCTGGAACGATGAAATCATCCATCACTACCACTTTGAAGTGCATGCTCTGGATGTAGACACCCTGGGCCTGGAGGGTGAATTTGACGGTAACGACGTGCGTCAGGCCATGGCCGGTCATGTGCTGGCCAGTGCCCGGGTAACCGGCACCTACACGCTTAATCCGGCCCTTCGCCAGTAGTTGCAGCCAGCGGAGCCGGCCACATCGGCTCCGCTTTCATCAAATTGTCTTGGTGCTGTCACCCCGGTGTCACCGGGTGTTGCCAAGGTGATATCAGGATCCTGAAAGCAGGCCTGTTCTCACCGGAGGCACCATGCGACAGTATCGAAGCGTATTCATATCCGACGTCCATCTGGGTACCGCCGATTGCCAGGCGGACTATCTGCTGGATTTCCTGAATAACATTCAGTGCCAGACCCTTTACCTGGTGGGCGACATCGTCGACCTGATTGCCATGCAGCGACGGGCTCATTTCCCCGACAGCCACCGGCAGGTTATCCACAAGCTGCTGGAGCTGGCCGCAACGGGAACCCGGGTGGTGTACATCCCGGGCAATCACGATGAATTTTTCCGGCGTTTCTGTGGCCAGACGTTTTCCGGCATCGAATTGCAGTACAAGGCCGTGCATACCACCGCCGACGACCGTCAGTTTCTGGTCTGCCATGGCGACCAGTTTGACCAGGTGGTGCGCTGCAGCCCTTTGATGCTGCTGGTCGGAGACCGCGCCCATGGGTTGTTGCTGCGTCTGAACCGCTGGTTCAACGCCCTGCGGCGATTACAGGGCAAGCCCTACTGGTCGTTGGCGGCCTGGATCAAAAGCCGGATTGGCAAGGCGAGAACCTTTATCCGCCGTTTCGAGTTGGCGGCGCTGACCGCGGCGGAAAAAGGCCACTATCACGGTTTTATCTGCGGCCATATCCACTCGGCGGGCTTCCTGCGCAGCGAAGAGGGGCTCTATTGTAATGATGGCGACTGGGTGGAACACTGCACCGCGCTGGTGGAGCGGGAAAACGGTCGGCTGGAACTGCTGCACTGGTCCGAATCGCCAGTGACCCTGAGTCACGAACCGGAGACGCCGAACCCGGAGCTGGCCGGCGACGCCCGGCCCGTGATTGATGCGTTACCGGCGGCGTTTCTGGAGCAAATCAACGGTCCCGCCCAGTAGCCTGTCGGCCACAGTTGGAGAACACGAGCCCGGTGAACTAACCTGCTGGTAGTATCTTAGCCAGAGCAGGAGCACGATATGTTCTTCCGAATAATTGCTTTTCTTTGCCTGATTGCCACCAGTGTATTGGCCAAGGCTGCCGATGGTTTGATCTGGCTGGAAAGTCCCCATTCCCCAAAGCAGACCATGGACAAGCTTGAAGCCATTGTTAAGGAGAAGGGTCTGAAGGTGTTTGCACGCATTGATCACGCGCAAGGGGCAGAGGGTGTTGGCGAGTCCCTTAGGCCAACCGAACTCCTGATTTTCGGTAATCCCAAAGGCGGTACTCCCCTGATGCAGTGCGCCCAGACCGCCGGGATCGATCTGCCGCTGAAGGCATTGGTCTGGGAAGATGAAGATGGCAAGGTGTGGCTGGGTTACAACGATCCGCAATACTTGGCGGAGAGACACGGTGTGCCCGATTGTGTGGTAGTGAATAACCTGCTGGATGCCCTGGCGGGCATGATCGAGCAGGTCATTGAGCGCTAGTGTCTAATTTCTGACCCGATACGCGTCCAGAATGGCAGCCATATCTTGGCCCAAGTGTTCCAATTCTATGGCTGACAGGTCTCGCTCGGCCATGGAACGCAGCCCCATGATCTGCCCTTGAATCAGTCGCGCCAGTCGGCGGCAGTTGGTTGCAGGTGCCAGCTCGCCCTGCTTCCTCGCGGTTTTCAGTAGCTCCGTGAATGCATCTTCAATGGCAGCCAGCACGGTTTTTGCCTCCTGATGGAGCGCGGTGTTGGTGTTGCTGGATTCAAGCAATGTTTTCACAATCAGACAGGCCCTCGCGGGCGCGCAGCCTGGATCAGAGCAGTTTCTGGCAATCTTGACCAGAAAAGCCTGCAGGCCATCCAGCACGTTGTCGTAGCCTGCCATATGCCCGGCCAAGTCTTCGCCACTCTGCTCTGCATACCGTGCCAGAACTTCTGAGAACAGCCCGTCCTTGCTGCCGAACGTGGCGTAGATGCTGCCAGGACGCATATCGAGCGCTTGCTCAATCTGCTTCATGGAGCTGCCATGATAGCCCTTATGCCAAAACAGCCCGACAGCTTGAGTGAGCGCGGTTTCCCGATCATAGCTTGGAGGTCTGGGCATTGTTTTCACCACTGGATCGATCGTTGAATAGTTTCTGAATTATAACTTGAGCAATTGCTCAGAAATAGTTACGGTTCTATTTTTGAGCGATCATTCATTTATAGTTGGAGACGTGGAAATGACCGATTTCACCATACACACCCCTGATACTGCTCCGGAGTCCGCAAAACCTCTGCTGGAAGTTTCCCGCAAAAGCTTTGGCCGTATTCCAGGCCTGCATGCGGTTATGGCGGAAGCACCAGGTGTGCTTGAGGCATACCAGAAGCTGCACGAGTTGGTGTTGGCCAGCAGTTTTGATAATGAGGAAAAAACCGTGGTGTGGCAGACCATCAATGTGGAGAATGCCTGTCACTACTGCGTACCCGCCCATACGGGTATTGCTAAGGCGATGAAGGTTTCCGATGAAATTATTGACGCCTTGCGGGATGAAACACCGTTGCCAAACCACAGGCTGGAGGCGCTGCGGACCTTTACCCTGGCCGTCATGCGCGAGCGTGGGTACGTGACCGAGGATGACCTGAGTGCGTTCTTCGCTGCAGGTTACGAACAGCGCCATGTCCTTGAAGTCATCATGGTTCTGTCTCAAAAAGTCATCAGCAACTATGTCAATCACATCGCGGAAACCCCGGTTGATGAGCCCTTCAGAAAGTATGCCTGGAGCAAAAAAGCCTGACCGGCGTGGATGTTACTTGGCGGCCAGCAGGTGACCTGATAGCTGATCCACGAGCGTGACAAGGCTGTTGGATTGAATGCAGGGGGCTGGCATGGCGGGATGGAACAAGGCGTCCTGGCGCTGAATCCAGCCAGTCAGCAGCCCCGCATTCCGGGCCCCGGACGTATCCCAGGCATGGGCTGCAATCATGGCGGATTGTTCCGGGGCGCCGTCCACTTGGCTTATTGCACTTTCATAGGCAGATCTTGCAGGTTTCCATCGTCTGAAGGTGTCGATTGAAACCACGTGATCCACCAGGTTAATCAGGCCATTTCTGGCAATCAGTGATCGGGTATTCTGTTCTGAGCCGTTGGTAAAGAACAGCACATCCACGCCGCGTTCTTTTGCCAGTCCCAACGCGTCCTCAACGTCCGGATGAGCGTCCAGCTGCCCAAAAACCGGCAAGATGCGATCGATGATGGTGTCGGCGTGTTTCGTTTCGTTGACGCCACCGACCGTGTGCAGCAAAACCTCCAAGGTGCCCCGGGCCATATCGACGAACGGGACGTAACAATCCGTTGCCGAGCTGGCAAAGGCATCTCGGAGCAGTTGAGCAAAAAACAGATCTTTGGTGTGCGTCGGCAGTACCTCAGCGCTTAGGGCCCGTGTCAGCGCGTTCAGCGAGAAAATCGTTTCAATGACGTCAAAGACAAGCACTGGTTTGCGTTTGCACATACTGGCTCCTCGTCAGTCGGCATCTGTTTTTTTGCTTCTGCGGACGCTAAGGGCTTCGGCTACCCGCTCATCAATCTTGCGGAGAAACGCCTCCTCGGTTCGTGCCGAGGCGTGGGCACCCAGCAACTCATTGCTGGCGCGCAGGTTACCGATAAAGGTTCGGCAGTGTTTGCACATCATCAAATGTGTTTTCACCGACAGATTACGCCGGGTATCCAGTTCGCCGTCGATGTAGTCACTGGCGATCCTGGCCAGCTCGCTGCATTTCAGCATTCGCCGGTCTCCTGGAAGGTTTCTACCATCAGAAAGATCTTCTGCCTGGCACGATGTAACAACACCCGAAGATTGGACGCGCTGACCCCGAGAATGTTACAGAGATCGTCTGATTTGTGTTGGTGCGCCTCGTAGAGAATCAGGGCGGATCGTTGGGTTTCCGGCAACGCAGAGAGATGTTTGTCCAGGCACTGGTTAAGAGCGCCATTTTCCATCAGCGTATCGGCAGATTCATGAAACTTCAGCCTGGGGGGTAATTGCCAGTGGCCTCTGGCGTTGAAGCGTTCCGCCAGATCAGGCTCCAGGCTGTCTGAGTCGTCGAGAGGGACTTCCCGTTTACTTGCCCGCAGCCGATTCTTGCAACGGTTGGCGACAATGCGGTGCAACCAGGTTTTTAGCCCCGAACGGCCCTCAAATTTCTGAATGGCATCGATTACGGCGACCCAGCAGTCCTGCACGACGTCTTCGGCGGCCGCCTCATCAAGGTAAAACCTGGCGACCGCGAGCATACCGGGCGTGAAGCTGCGCACAGCTTCCTGAAAGGCGAGGTTGTCTCCGTCACGCAGCCTGCATACTAGCGCCTGCTCGTGTGGAGGGGCTGTGTGAGTCATGGTTATTCTCTTTCGTGAGCGGTTGTTCAAGAATAGCGGCAAGGCGCCCGATGTGTCGAGAAGTTTCCCTGACTGTATGCACTAACAACGTGTGACTGAATTGTTAAACAATCGTGTGAATTTGATGACATCTGGCAGGGCACGATGACGTAAAACCCAATAGGCATGTTTAAAAGGTGGGCGAGGTGTAACAGGTGTAGAGTTGATGTGTCTCAAAGGTAAACGACAAGTGTTTAAAGGGTTTCTTTCATGACATTGAAAAAGTGGATTCTTGTTTTCGCCATTGCGATTGTTGTGATCGGCTTTATCGCAGCTGGCGGAAATGAACTTCTGACACTGGAAAACCTGAAGAGGCATCAGCAGAGTCTTGGCGACTGGATTGATTCGAATCTACTGATTGCGCTTTCCGCTTTTGTGGTGGTTTATGTACTGGTTACCGCATTGTCTTTGCCGGGGGCAACGGTCATGACTCTGGCAGGAGGGGCTTTCTTCGGAAACCTGTACGGATTTGCTGCGGTGTCTTTAGCCTCGACCGTTGGAGCCTCTTTGGCGTTCCTGGCTGCTCGTTTCCTGGTGCGGGATTCGTTGCGCAAACGTTACGGAGACACAGTGGCGAAAATGGACCGTGGCATCGAAAAAGATGGTGCCTTCTACTTGGCCACCCTGCGGCTTGTACCGGTGTTCCCTTTTTTCCTGATCAACCTGGCCATGGGCCTGACCGCCATGAAGCTGCGCACCTATGCCGTGGTGAGCTGGGTTGCCATGTTGCCTGGCACTTTTGTGTACGTAAACGCAGGCACTCAATTGGGTCAGATTGAGTCCACCGGTGACATTGTCTCGGCTGACCTGCTGCTGTCCTTTGCATTGTTGGGTCTCTTTCCCTTGATTGCCAAGTTTGTGGTGGGCTTTATCCGCCGCCGCAAGGTGTACGCCGGCTGGCAGAAGCCCGAGCGTTTCGACTACAACCTGCTGGTTATTGGCGGTGGTTCCGGCGGTCTGGTTTCCGCCTATATTGCGGCGGCGGTGAAAGCGAAGGTTGCCCTGATAGAAAAACACAAGATGGGCGGCGATTGCCTCAACACCGGATGTGTCCCCTCCAAAGCCCTGATTCGCAGCGCCAGGGCGGCGGATACGCTGCGCCATGCCAATCGGTACGGGCTGGAATCGGTGCCGGTCAAAGGCTCATTCAACAACATCATGAACCGCGTCAGGGAGGTGATTGCGAAAGTTGAGCCCCACGATTCTCCCGAGCGTTACCGAAAACTGGGTGTGGACTGCATTGCTGGTGAAGCCAGCTTTGTGTCGCCCTGGGAACTGGAAGTAAGGCACAACGATGGCCGCACCGAGCGCCTCACCGCCCGCAGCATCGTCGTTGCCACCGGTGGCAAGCCGGCGGTACCTCCAATTCCTGGTCTGGAAGACATGGAGCCGCTGACCTCGGACAACCTGTGGCAGCTGGAGGAGCTACCCGAGCGGCTGCTGGTGCTCGGTGGTGGCCCGATTGGCTCGGAACTGGCTCATGCGTTTGCGCGGTTGGGTAGTCAGGTGACGCAGGTGGAAATGGGTGAGCGCCTGCTGGCGAAAGAGGATGCCGATGTCTCTGAACTGGTGCTGAAGCAGTTTCGGGCAGACGGCGTGGACGTTCGGTTGAAACATTCTGCCGCCGAGTTTCGTATAGAGGAAGGAGAGAAGGTTGCCTACTGTAAGCATGAAGGTGAGCGGGTACGTATTCCTTTCGATCAGGTTCTCGTGGCGGTTGGCCGCGCAGCCAACACCGCCGGCCTGAATCTGGAGCGTATTGGTGTGGAAACCCTGCCAAACGGAACGGTACCGGTGGAAGAGGACATGAGCCTGAGGTACCCGAATGTATTTGCCTGTGGCGATGTGGCCGGCCCGTACCAGTTCACTCACGCTGCGGCCCACCAGGCCTGGTACGCCGCCGTTAACGGTCTGTTCGGGCAGTTCAGGCGCTTCAAGGTGGATTACCGGGTAATGCCCTGGGTCACCTTTACCTCGCCGGAAGTGGCCAGGGTTGGGTTGAGTGAGACTGAGGCTAAGGAAAAGCGTGTGGCCTACGAGGTTACTCGTTACGGCCTGGATGATCTGGACCGGGCCATTGCTGAAAGCGAGGACCATGGCTTTATCAAGGTGCTGACACCGCCGGGCAAAGACAAGATTCTTGGCGCTGTGGTGGTGGGCACGCACGCCGGGGAAATCCTGGCCGAGTTCACCCTGGCGATGAAACACGGTCTGGGCCTGAACAAGATCCTGGGCACCATTCACCCCTACCCGACCTGGAATGAGTCGGCCAAGTACGCGGCCGGTGAATGGAAGCGCTCTCATGCCCCTGAAGGCATTCTGAAGCTGCTGGAGAAGCTCCATGGCTGGCGCCGTGGGAAAAAGACGACTACACCAAGGAGCCACTATGCCCCTGACCAAAACCCGACCGGCCCGCGCTAAACGCATTCCGGCCGTGGAAGTTCTGGAACCCCGGGCCCGTGATAGCTGGACCCACACCAGTAACGGTGATTCCCGGGGATACATCGATGCCGACAGGCTAAAAGAGCTGTGGATCCACACCGGTACCGCCTGCAACCTGGCCTGCCCGTTTTGCCTGGAGGGTTCCCATCCCGGTGATGGCCGCATCCCGGGCATGAAGCTCATTGACGTGAAACCGTTTATCCACGAAGCCATTGACATGGGCGTGGAGCAGTTTTCCTTCACCGGTGGTGAGCCCTTCGTGATCCGGGATTTCGTCAATATCCTGGACTACGCGAGCCAGTACCGCCCCTGCTTTGTGCTCACCAACGCCACTGAGCCGCTGCACAAGCGCCAGCACCAGGTGCTGCCCTTATTGGATAATCCCTATCCGATCCACTTCCGTGTAAGCCTGGATTTTCCCGACCGCGCCCGGCATGACAAGGACCGCGGCGAGGGCAGCTTTGATGAGGCCTTGCAGGGCATCCGTTGGTTGATCGAACAGGGTTTCAAGGTATCCATTGCCCGCCAGACCGATCCGAAGGAAATTCCGGCTGATGTCGAAGCCGCGTTCCGTGGGATCTTCCGGGAATGGGGCATTCCGGAGAACCTCGCGTTCACCGCGTTTCCGGACCTGGGCACGCCTGGTTCGGAAGATGGCAGTCCGGAGATCACCGAGACCTGCATGGAGAAGTATCCGACGAAGGAATCCCGGTCGCACTTTATGTGCACCTATACGCGGATGCTGGTGAAGAAGGGCGAGCAGGTGCGGGTGTATGCCTGCACGCTGGTGGACGATGATCCGCAGTATGACCTTGGCGGTACGCTGGCGGAGAGTATGGACGAGCGGATCATGTTGCGGCATCACCGGTGTTTCTCGTGCTACCGCTTTGGGGCGAGTTGTTCGGCGCCTGTGTAGATTCGTTAAACCGTAAACCAGGAACACGACAATGAATTTTACCGAAGCATCCCTGTTCTGGGGATTCCTGCTGGTCTACGGCGTGGTTATGTATGCGCTGTCGCCCAAGAGCAAGAACGCAAACTCTTTTTATAAGGGCGCCGATGATCAGGGCAACCCGGTGGGTCAGTGGTCGCTGACGGCGAGTATTTTTATCAGCTGGATCTTTGCCAAGTCGGTGACTAATGCGGCGAATCTGGGGGCGGCTTATGGTGTGGTGGGCGGTCTGGCTTATGCCAGTTACTGGCTGTCCATCCCGGTGGCAGGCTATGTGATTTACCTGATCCGGACCCAGACCGGGGCCCGGAGTCTGCAGGATTTTCTGACCTCGCGTTTCGGGCGGCTGGCCAGTCTGGCGTTTGCCGCGGCGGTTCTTATCCGGCTCTATAACGAGGTCTGGAGTAACACCGCAGTGGTGGGCGGTTACTTCGGATTGCCCGGCGAGTGGGAGTATTACGCGGCGGCGATGCTGTTTACGGTGTTTACCCTGGCTTACAGTCTGAAGGGCGGTCTCCGGTCCTCGATCTTCACCGATGTGATTCAGGCCTTCGTGTTTGTGTTCTTTGTGGGGGCGGTATTGTTCCTGATCATCCCTGCCAACGACACCAGCGCCCTGTTGACTAATGGTGAGTTCCGGCTCAATGCTGGTTTCGACTTGCTGTTGGTGGCTCTGTTGCAACTTTTCAGTTATCCATTCCACGATCCGGTGCTGACTGACCGGGGCTTTGTGAACAAGGAAAAGACCATGCTCAAGAGCTTTGTGGTCGCCGGATTGTTGGGCTTTGTGGCGGTGTTTATTTTCAGTCTGGTGGGCGTTCACGCCCGGCTTAACGGCATTGAGGCCATGGGTAACGCGCCCGCAGCAGTGGGCCAGTCCCTGGGGCTGGCGGCGTTGTTCTTCATGAGCGTGGTGATGATGACCTCGGCCGGTTCCACTCTCGATTCCACCTTTACCTCGCTGGCCAAGTCCCTTGCGGTGGATCTGCCTCGCCTGGCGCGGCGTGCGTCGGACAAGCTGCCGAGCATGAGGGTGGGGGCCGTGGTGATGGTGATTTTTGCCTTCCTGGGTAACCTGCCCATGTTCGCCGGCACTGACATCCTCAAGGCGACCACCATCTCGGGCACTATGGTCATGGGGCTGGCGCCGGTTTTTCTTTTCTATGGCTTTACCCAGTGGTCGCCCTGGAGCTTCCATCTCAGCTTCTGGACCGGGCTCGGTCTTGGTGTTCTGTTGGCGGTGGGCCTCATCCCATCAAGCTGGGCGATTGGTGACGGTGCCTATGCGATGTTGCTGGGCGTGAATGCTTACGGTTTCCTGATCTGTACGGTGTGTTTCTTCCTGCCCTTGCTGTTAAAGCGTCTGGCTGGAAAGTCGGTGGCCGCCGAAGGTGCCTGACCAGAACGGAGGGGCCAGATCATGGCTGATACAGAAGGGCGCAGCTGCCCGCTGGCATACCGCTACACGCCAGAGTCTCTTTGCAGAGAGCCGGCGCAGGTTTCTGAGGATGTGCTGTACATCGTCGGTGGTCTTTACGGCAATGCCTTCGCCCTTGATGAAATCGAGGCCATGGTGCGCGCAGAGGAGCGCCACGGCCACCGGGTGAAGCTGGTCTTCAATGGCGATTTCAACTGGTTTAACGCTGACGACACTTTGTTCCGGGAGATCAACAGCCGGATCCTGGACCACACAGCGATTCTCGGCAACGTGGATTATGAGCTCTCGATTCCCAACGCCGGCGCCGGCTGTGGCTGCGCGTACCCGGAGTATGTGGATCAGGGAGTGGTGGAGCGGTCCAATCAGATGATGGGGCGGCTGCAGGTGGTGGCGGACCGACACCCCGATATTCAAAAGAAACTCTCATTATTGCCACGATACCGTTGCATGATATTTGGAGGCCTAAAGGTTTTGGTCGTGCATGGTGATCCGGAGTCTCTGGCCGGGTGGGGGCTGGCTCACGAATCTATTGCCTCGGGCGGCGAGGAAAAGCTGGCGTACTGGTTTCGTGCCACCGGTGCCGACCTGATCGCTTGCGCCCATACCTGTCTGCCGGTGATCTGGTCCGGTAAAGTGGATGAAAAACAACGGATCGTGGCCAATAACGGTGCGGCCGGCATGGGTAATCTGCGTGCCGACTCCCGGGGGCTCGTTACCCGCATTGGCTTTACAAGCCCTTTTATGGAGCCGTTGGCGGCAATTGCGCGGCCCGGTCTGCATGTTTCCCTGATGCCGGTCGCTTACGATATCGATGCCTGGCTGGCTCAGTTTGACAGGCTTTGGCCCGAAGGGTCTCCTGCCGCTGTGTCCTATCGAAGACGCCTGACTGACGGCACCCATCTTGTGCCGGAGGGCATTATTTTTCCCTCTTTCCGGTAACCAATTTGTCACTGGCAAATGCTTCAATCCGGTCTATTCTGAAACTATCAGGCTCGGGCCGTGTTGAGTGGCTGGCCGGGGTCGACTTGAAATATATTTTGTGGTCTATATAATTCAACACTAACTTTTGGCAGCGAATTGATCACGTTATGACATCAGAAGGATCGAATACCACCGCCATCACCCTGCGTAAACCGACAAAGGATGATGGCTACAGGCTTCACCAGCTGGTTGCGGAATGCCCACCGCTGGACCCCAACTCGATTTACTGCAACCTGTTGCAGTGCAGCCACTTTGCCGAGACCGGCGTGGCCGCGGAGAAGGAAGGCGATCTGGTCGGCTTTATCTCCGGATACATCCCTCCCCAACAGCCTGAGACCGTGTTTGTCTGGCAGGTGGCGGTTCACGAGAAAGGTCGTGGACAGGGCCTCGCCAAGCGGATGCTGAAGGAAATCGTTGGCCGGGACGCGTGCAGCAATGTCACGCACCTGGAAACCACGATTACCGAAGACAACGAGGCCTCCTGGGCGCTGTTCCGCTCTTTCGCCCGTGATCTGGGAGCCGAGCTCACCTACCACGAGCATTTCGAGAAAGAGACCCATTTTGGCGGCAAGCACGATTCCGAATTCCTGCTGCGCATCGGGCCTTTCACGAACCCTGTCTGAGAGCCTGTGTTAACGCCTTCAGGCGTGAACCACTGACGAGATTGTAGTAGCCGGCAGGCCGCCCGGGGTGGGCCTGCCATGCGGCTTAAAGCAACGCTCGGCGGGTCTGTTGCGACCGACACGTTTTACCGACAGGCTCCCGCGCATTTACCTCGAACCTGACATGCTAAGAGGCAAGACAATGGAAATTTTCAAGTCTACTGAATCTGAAGTTCGCGTTTATTCCCGTGCTTTTCCGGTGATTTTCAACCGCGCCAAGAACGCGCATCTGTACACCGAAGATGGCAAGGAATACCTGGACTTTCTGGCCGGTGCCGGTTCCCTGAACTACGGCCACAATAACGACATCCTGAAGAAAGCGCTGCTTGAGTACATTGAAGCGGACGGCGTGAGCCAGGGCCTGGACCTGTTCACCACCGCCAAGCACGACTTCATGGAATCGTACAAAAAGCACATCCTCGATCCCCGTGGTCTGGACTACAAGATGCAGTTCACCGGTCCCACCGGTACCAACTGTGTGGAAGCGGCCATGAAGCTGGCCCGTAAGGTGAAAGGCCGTACCAACATCATTTCCTTCACCAACGGTTTTCACGGTGTCACTACCGGTGCGGTAGCAGCCACTGGTAACGAGCATCACCGTGGTGGCGTAGGTATTCCCCTGGGGCATGTCGACTTCATGTTCTACGACGGCTACCTGGGCGAAGACGTTGATACCCTGGCTATCATGGACAAGGTGCTGTCAGACAGCTCTTCCGGCGTTGAGCTGCCGGCTGCCGTCATTGTTGAAGCCGTGCAGGGCGAAGGTGGCCTGAACGCCGCCCGTGCCGAGTGGCTCAAAGGTCTGTCCGAGCTGTGCCAGAAGCACGATATTCTGCTGATTGTGGATGATATCCAGGCGGGCAACGGCCGTACCGGCGAGTTCTTCAGCTTTGAGTTCGCCGGCATCAAGCCGGACATTGTGACCGTGTCCAAGTCCCTGAGCGGCTATGGTCTGCCGATGGCACTGGTACTGTTCAAGCCGGAACTGGACGTGTGGGAATCCGGTGAGCACAACGGTACCTTCCGTGGTAACAACATGGCGTTTGTCACTGCCCGTGCCGCCATTGAAACCTACTGGAAGGACGACACCTTTGCCAACGAAGTGAAGGCCAAGACCAAGGTGCTGGGTGATGCCCTGCAGGCCATCTGCGACAAGTACCCGGGTGAGTTCAAGATGAAAGGCCGGGGCCTGATGCGCGGCATCGAGGCCAAGCATGCAGATCTGACCGGGCCGATCACCAAGCGTGCTTTCGAGCACGGTCTGATCATCGAGACCAGTGGCCCGAACGATGAGGTGATCAAGTGCCTGATGCCGCTGACCACCAGCGAAGATGATCTGCGCCTGGGTGTGAAAATCCTGGCCGAGAGTGTCGATGAGATCATGCAGGAAGGTGTTAGCGAGGCGTCGTAAGACGCCCGCCATCCCACACTTACATTCCGCAGGATAGCAAAGGCAACGACATGACAACGGCACAACATACCGTCGAGAAAATCGGCGGTACTTCTATGAGTAACTATGAGGCCGTGCGCGACAATATCATTATTGGTAAGCGCAAGAAGAGCGACCTCTACCAGCGGATTTTTGTGGTCTCTGCCTACGGTGGCGTGACCAATGAACTGCTGGAGCACAAGAAAACCGGCGAGCCGGGGGTCTATGCCCTGTTTGCCGATGCCGAATCCGACTGGGCCTGGGGCGACGACCTTACCAAGCTGATTCAACTGCTGACGGACATCAACGGTGAGCTGTTTGCCGATCCGATGCTCAAGCAGCAGGCGGACCAGTTCATTACTGATCGCATTGAAGGTGTTCGGGGCTGCCTGATCGACCTGCAGCGCCTGTGTTCCTATGGCCAGTTCCAGCTTGAAGAGCATCTGCTTACCGTGCGGGAGATGCTGGCGGGGATTGGCGAGGCCCACAGTGCTTTCAATACCGCCCTGAAGCTGCAGCAGGAAGGTATTAACGCCCGCTTTGTCGATCTCACCGGCTGGCGCGACAGTGAATTGCTGCCGCTGGATGAAAAGCTCAAGCAGGCCTTCGATGCCATCGACCTGAGCCGGGAACTGCCAATCGTGACCGGTTATGCCCAGTGCAAGGAAGGTCTGATGCGTACCTTCGACCGGGGCTACAGTGAGATGACGTTCAGCCGCACGGCGGTGATCACCAACGCCCGGGAAGCGATCATCCATAAGGAATACCATCTGAGCTCTGCCGATCCGAACATTGTTGGCGAAGACAAGGTGGTTCCGTTAGGGCGTACCAACTACGACGTCGCCGACCAGTTGGCCAACCTGGGGATGGAAGCGATTCACCCCCGTGCGGGTAAAGGTCTGCGCCAGAACGAGATTCCGCTGCGGGTGATGAACACCTTCGAGCCGGAGCACACTGGTACGCTGATCACTGGCGACTACGTCAGTGAAAAACCCCAGGTGGAGATCGTGGCAGGTGCCAAAGGCGTATTTGCCATTGAGGTGTTCGACCAGGACATGCAGGGCGAGCCGGGTTCCGACCGCCGTATCCTGGATGTACTGAGCCGTTTTAAAGTGCGGTTCATGTCCAAGGACACCAATGCCAATACCATTACCCACTACGTGGATACCACGCTCAAGCACGTGAAGCGGGTGGTCAAGGCACTGGAGGAAGAGTTCCCCAATGCCGAAATCAGTACCCGCAAAGTGGCCCTGGTGTCTGCCATTGGCAGTGATATGAAGGTGCCGGGCATTCTTGCCCGTTCGGTAAAATCACTGGCTGATAATGACATCAGCGTGCTGGCGATCCACCAGTGCATGCGCCAGGTGGATATCCAGTTCGTGGTTGATGAAGACAAATACGACCAGGCGATTGTGGCCCTGCACGGGGCGCTGATTGAACCCCATAACCACGAATATGCCATCGTGGCGGCATCAACCACCGCCGGCTAGGAATTATCCACAGGCGGAACCGGTCGCTTCGTCTGTGGGTAATGGAGGAGTCTTGCCTCCAGATCGGGCGCCCGGTCGGCCGTCTCACAACCTGTGAGGTTTCATGGCCGGGCGTGACCGATCCCTCCCCCACTCATCCTCATTCCTGTATTCCTGTATTCCTGTATTTCGGTTTTCCCCTCGTTGCTGGGGAATCCATGCCTGCCTGATCTGCGTATTCTCAATAAATATCAAACGGGTACCGAGCCATGCAGATACAGAGCCGGCCGGGACCGCTTCCGACGCTGCCCAACGATGGTGAAAGGGATTCCCTGGTCGGGTTGTATTTCAGGGATGCGTCCCGGCATGACCTCCTCAGCGAAACCGATGAACGGCGTCTGGCCAGAAAGCTGATCCGGTCGCTACGGGTGATTCACACCGAGCTGGCATTACCCGAGGACACCCCACAAACCTTGCGGGATGTGGTGGGTAGCCTCGGGGATGCCTGTGCCTTTTCGGCCCGCTGTCGCCGGGCTTACCACCTTGCCCTGGCCTGCCGTCACCGCCTGATTCAGAGCAATCTGAGGCTGGCGGTACATATCGCCCGCCGCTACGGCCATCACGGCATTGCCATGTCGGACCTGATCCAGGACGCCAACGTGGGGCTTATCAAGGCCGTAGAGCGCTACGACCCCGGCAAGGGCTTCCGGTTTTCCACCTACGCTTACTGGTGGATCAGCGAGGAAGTGCGCCGCTGCCTGCAGCGGGGCGTGCGTGTGGTACATACGCCGGAAAACGTGGTGGAGGAGATCCGCCAGTTGCAGAAGGTATCCATGCGTTTGCATCAATCCCTCGGCCGGGAGCCCACCCAGTCCGAGCTGGCCCGGGAAATGGAGGCCACACCCTCCAGGATTGGCGAACTGAGAGCCCTGGCGGCCCGGGAAGTCTCAACGGATGTACCACTGGTCGAAGATGGATCGGTGACCCTGGCTGACAGTCTTGATGCGGGTGCCGATACCCGCCCGGACCAGCCGTTTCGGGCGCGGGACCGGATGATTCGGCTGGAGCGCATGATGGGGGCATTGTCGGACCGGGAGCGGGATATCCTGACCCGGCGTTACGGGCTTGGCTTGATTGAACCGGAGACCCTGCAAACGATTTCGGAACAGCTGGGTCTCAGCCGGGAGCGTGTGCGACAGATCGAGAAAGGCGCTTTGAGAAAGCTGCAGACCCTGTTTGGAACCGATCCTGACGGTGCCTGAATCAGGCACCGTGCAGCAGGAAGAACCAGCCGGCCACGGTTAGCTGGCAAGCCAGTACCACGGTGGTCAGCACCAATCGCATCTTCAGGTACCAGGCCGGCCAGTAGCTTCGCATCCAGCGGGCGTCTACCAGATACAGCAACAGGAACGCGACGATGTAGAGCGGGATTTTCCGCGGCGTCTGTAGCAACAGTCCGATACCGGCGGCAACGAAGAACAACTGGCTCAGCAGCATGGTCACCAGGGGCGATTGCGGGTAGGAGCGGTTTTCCAGCTGCATGGCAATGGTCCAGTAGATTCCGCCCATAAAAGCGAGAATACCGGCACTGTAAATATAGAACCACGCCAGAATGGCAACGCTGTTGGCTGGCATCAGGAACAGGCCAGCGGTGCCTAGAATGAATGGAATCAGGCCGGCAATGCCGACCAGAACCGCGAGGCGAGCAACTGAAATCACGACTTCTGCCTCTGTACCTGTATCCGCATGGGCTCAATGTCTGCCGGTGCCATCCCGATCATTTCATGGTACGCCGAGGGATGCACCACCTGGGTTTCGCGAATGGTGTAGCTGGAGAGGGTGTCCTGAATCTGCCAGGCGCTGCGGAACAGCCGGGTCTGCCCTTTATGGTCCGACAGTACCTTCATGCCTTCAGGGCCATGCAGGCGAGCCATGTACTGTTGGCCCTCCAGGGAGAGGATCTCCAGAAGGTCGATCACCGGTTGTTCCAGGTTTTTGAGTTCGTCGAGGGTAATGCGCACCGTGAAGCTCCCGAAATGATGTGTCAGGGGAACTTACGATCAACCGGCCCGGTAAGATCATTGTGCCAGTTGCCGGCACTCCGTGTGGGCATGGCAGGACACCAGATGATCATTGACCATGCCGGTGGCCTGCATGAAGGCGTAGACGATGGTGGGGCCCACAAAATTAAAGCCTGCTTTCTTCAGGGCCTTGGACATGGCTTCAGATTCCGGCGTGGTGACGGGGACCTCGGCCAGTGTCTGCCACCGGTTCTGGATGGGCCGGCCGTTGACGAATTGCCAGAGAAACTCCGAGAACGAGATGCCCTGATCCCGCAGAGCCAGGAACCCCCGGGCATTGCGGATGATGGAATGGACCTTCAGGCGATTCCGGATAATGCCCGGGTCTGCCAGCAGGCGGGCGATATCGTCCTCATCAAAGCGGACAATCTGCTCCGGGTCAAAGCCGGCGTAGGCCTGCCGGTAGCTTTCCTGCTTGCGAAGGATGGTAATCCAGCTCAAACCGGCTTGCTGTCCGTCCAGGCAGAGCTTTTCGAACAGCGCCTGATCGTCATATTCCGGGCGCCCCCAGACGGTGTCGTGGTAGTGCACGTACAGTGGGTCGGTGCCGCACCAGGGGCAGCGGCCGGTCGTCTGGGGCATGGTGGCCTCGCTAGGGTCGGGCTCTGATCAGCCGGTGAAACAGAGGCTCCCAGGAAACGTCGAGGCTGGAAGCCGGCCCCAGATTGTAGTCATCCGGCGGTGGTTCCAGCAAGGTAATCTCCGGCCAGGTGCTGGTCTTATCCGGGCTGCCATCGCAGGGGTAAACCAGGGTAACCAGAAAGCCCTCGGCATACAGGCAACTGGCTTGCCAGTGTCGGTCGGGCTGGTCCCCGTACAGCTCGAAATTCTTCCGTACTTCCAGGGTTTGCAGATTGCCGGCAATGCCCCGCCCGGTCGCTTTAAGCCAGGCTTCTTTCAGGGTCCAGACCTTAAGGAAGCTGAACGCATTGTTCGCCCTCAGCAGCCATTCCTGCTCAACGGGCGTGAACCAGCGTGTCGTCACTCTGGCCCAGTCTGGCCGGCGCTGGCTCGGTTCAAGATCAATCCCCAGAGCCGCCCGACCCGTGGCGCACGCTGCCAGCCCCTGGCTGTGGCTCAGCGACAGGTGCCAGCCTTGCGGGCTGGCCGAGGCAACGGGGCGTCCCGGTACCGGGTGACAGCATGTTGGAGCCTCCCCACTGGCGCGGGCCAGGGCCTGACGAATCAGCCATCGACTGGTCAGATATTCCTGGCGTCTGGGCCCTTCCAGACGCGCGAGGGCTTTGCCTTCATCGGCGGTCATCCAGGCTGGGGCCTGGGACAGGTTCCGGTTGATCTGGTGGCACAGCCAGATCGCCGGCCGGTCAGGGTTGCAGTCGTTGGATTGTCCAGCCATCGCCTTCTCTCACGTACTCAAATCGATCGTGAAGCCGGCTCGGCCTTCCCTGCCAGAATTCGATTCGCTCCGGAACCACCCGGTACCCACCCCAGAAACTGGGGAGCGGAATTTCTCCGGAACTGAATTTGCGCTTCATCTCCGCGACTTTTTGCTCCAGCAGGCCTCGGGACGTAATGACCTGGCTCTGCTCCGAAACCCAGGCGCCAATCTGGCTGCCCCGGGGCCGGGACGAAAAGTAGCGCAGGGATTCCGCCTTGCTGACCTTTTCGACCGCACCCTGAATACGCACCTGCCGGTTCAGGCCGATCCACGGGAACAGCAGTGCCGCCCGGGGATTTTCCTGCAGCTCCTGAGCCTTGCGGCTGCCGTAGTTGGTGTAGAACACAAAACCCTGGCTGTCGAAATACTTCAGTAGCACGGTTCTGAGATCGGGCATGCCGTCGGCACCGGTGGTGGCCAGTGACATGGCATTGGGCTCCAGAATGCCCGCCGTTCTGGCATCCTCGAACCAGGTCTGGAACTGCTGTACCGGATCCTCGTTCAGGTGTTCCCGATCCAGCCCTTCGCTTTCGAAATCCCGACGCATATCGCCGATATCCATACTGCTCGTCTCCGTTGATCAACACAGGGAGTCATACGTCAGCGGAGCATATCGGGTTCGGTGGTCGCTGTCAGGTTTCGTGTCTGGTCGGGTGAATTCGCTGACAAACACCGCACACGGGCGCTATGCTTGCATCATGGCCGGCCGCGGCGCCGTGGGTAGATAAAGGGAGAGTCTTGTGGCAGAGAAAGAGGCAGAGAACAGCCAGGTAGCAAGCCAGCGGGTAGTGAGTCGCCGGAAGAGCCATCTGGTCAGGAACCTGCTGATCGCATTGGGCGTGTTGTTGGGTCTGTATGCCCTGGCCGGCTTCCTGGTTCTGCCCTGGTGGCTGGAGCGGTCGTTGCCGGAACAGATGGACCAGCGCATGGGCTGGCAGGCCGAGGTGGAGAACGTCCGGTTCAATCCCTTTGCCTTCAGCCTGGAAGCAGACGCCTTTTCTGCAAAGGATGCGACTGGGGAGCCGGTGACGTCGTTTGATCACCTGCGGGTGAATCTCAGTTTCCTCAGTTTGCTCCGCGGTATCATCGGGTTTGAGGAAATCCGTCTGGTGGAGCCCGACGTTCGCCTGGATTTGCTGCAGGACCATGACATCAATTTTGTCCGGGACTGGCGCAGTGCCAATCCCGAGAAAGAGGACACGACCCGGCCTGAAACCGCTGAGTCGAGTCATCCGCCCAGGCTGTATTTCCAGCAGGTGACCATTGATGGTGGTGAGCTGCTGTTTCGTGACTTCTCCCAGGGTGGCGACCCTGCCGAGTTTCGGGTTGCGCCGCTGGATCTTACCCTGGACGATCTGGCCACCTGGCCCCGGGATGGCAGCGACAGTCAGTATTCCGTGATGGCTGCTCTGGGTGAGCAGGTGATTGAATGGGAGGGGGATCTGAGCGTTACCCCGCTGTACTCCGCAGGCCGGCTCCGGCTTTCAGGGCTTCGTCACGATACCCTCGCCCACTTCCTGGCGCCCTATCTGCCGTGGCAGCTGCGCGATGGTATCGTGACCCTGGAATCCCGTTATGAACTGGCCGGTGGCGATCGCTTTGAACTGATCACCTCCGATGGCAACCTCACTATCAAGCAACTGGCTCTGGCGCTCTCGCCCTCCGATGAGCAGCCAGCCCTGGCTACGGAAGCCGTTGCCATTCAGGGCATTGGCTTCGACCTGACGGCCCGGGAGGCAACCGTTGGCATGGTGTCGATCCAGCAACCGGCGCTGGCCGCCACCCGTAATGCCGAGGGGGAGGTGGATTGGCAGGCATCTCTGGCAACGGCCGGAACCGATCAATCCGAAACCTCGGAGCCGCCGTCTGATTCGGGCGAGCCATACCGCTGGTCGGTCCAGGGTGTCGAGTTGTCCGGCGGCCAGGTTCGCTGGCGGGATCAGGTGCCGGAAACAGACGCCGAGATTGCCGTCAATAATCTGGCCATGACCATGGGTGGTCTCTCCCACCGCCTGGATGAACCGGTTTCCTACGATATTTCCGCAGAACTCGGCACCGGTGGCCGGGTGACCGCCATGGGCCAGCTGACTCCGGCGCCGTTTACCTTTGAGGGCGCCTTGTCCGGCAGCGACATTCTGTTGCCCGTTATCCAGCC
The DNA here is from genome assembly GCF_041155085.1 of Marinobacter sp. RI1. Lineage (NCBI taxonomy): Bacteria > Pseudomonadati > Pseudomonadota > Gammaproteobacteria > Pseudomonadales > Marinobacteraceae > Marinobacter > Marinobacter sp. RI1. The sequence goes on along the minus strand of NZ_AP031605.1, from coordinate 398,882 downwards.
CTATGTTGCTGATGCCGCAAACCTGGAGCTGGTGGATGGGCGCCTGGGTTTCGATGGCAATCTGGACCTGGATGGCCAGGATGAACCCCTGACCGGCACCTTCAGTGGCACGGCTGAAATTGCCGGGTTGGCCACGCGGCTACCGGGCAATGGCGGGGAGCTGGTGTCCTGGGAGTTGCTGCGCCTGGCCCCGGTGGAGTTCAACCTTAATCCCGCCCGGCTGGAAATCGGCACCGTGACCCTGAACAGCCCGGCGGTTAATGTCATCCGGGCGGCCGACGGACTGCACAATCTGCAGCAGATTATTCAGGATGGCGGGGCCTCCGAGGCAGAAACCAGCCCAACGGAGCCGTCGGAAGTCTCGGAGCCAGGCTTTATTTTCCGCATTGGCGAACTGGTCGTGGAGCAAGGTTCCATGGCCTACACCGACCGCACGCTGGAGCCGCCCTTCAGTACCGCGTTCCAGGAACTCACGGGATCGGTGACCGGCATCAGCAATGTCCCTCCGCAACAGGGGCGGGTGGCGATCAGCGGCCAGCTGGCCGGGGTGGCACCGGTTCGTTTTGACGGAACCCTGGGCGCTTTGGGCACCGAAGAGCCCAGCAACCTGAAACTCACCATGAAAGACATGGCGTTGCCGGTACTGTCGCCCTATTTCGGTCGCTATCTGGGGTATTCGGTGGACAGCGGCAAACTGGAACTGGCGCTGGATTACCAGATAACCGGTACCCGGCTTGAGGCGTCCAACGAAGTGATCCTGGACCGGATGCAACTGGGCTCTGCGGTGGCCAGCGAACAGGCCATTAACGCCCCGGTCAAGCTGGGTCTGGCTCTGCTCACAGATCGTGACGGTGTTATCGAGGTGAATTTGCCCATTCAGGGCGACATGTCAGACCCCGAATTCAGCGTTGGCCAGATTGTCATGCGGGCGTTCGTGAACCTGTTGGTGAAAGCGGCCGCCTCACCGTTCAGTATGCTGGGCTCGCTGGCGGAAATGGCAGGCTTCAGCAGCGAAGAGCTGGGCCAGGTCAGCTTTGTTCCCGGTAGTGTACAACTGGCGGATAACGAGGCCGAGAAACTGTCCGCGCTGGCCCAGGCGCTAAGGGAGCGCCCGGAGCTTCTGCTCAACATCCGTGGTGCTGTTGCCCCTGAGGCCGATGCCCTGGCATTGCTGAAGGCGCAGATGCAGGCCCGCGGTGAGGCCGTTACCGGCGAAGCCTGGGAGCAGGCGCAGCAGGCCTGGCGCGATGGTGAGCGCAGCCTGCCGCCGGAAGCGCTTGGAAGTCTGGCCTCGGAGCGAGGGGTAACGGTTCGTCAGGTGCTGACGGCGACGCATGAGGTGTCGGACAGCCAGTTGTTCCTGCTGGATCCGGCTCGCGATGCGCCGGTAGATGAACAGGGCAACGTGATGGTCCGGTTTACCCTGGACGTTCGTTGAATCGGAATACACGGAGTTCCGCAGCCATGACCGACAGCCCGGGCCGAAAGGCCAGCCATTTCTTTGCCTATGTGTCGCGCCTGCGCTGGATCAAACGCTGGGGCCTGATGCGCAATGCTATTGATGAAAACGTGGCCACCCATTCCTGGGAGGTGGCTACCGTTGCCCACGCCCTGGCGCTTATTCGCAACCGGCATTTTGCCGGAACGGTGAATGCAGACCGTGTCGCTGCAGCGGCTCTCTATCATGATGCCACCGAAGTGATCACCGGGGATATGCCCACCCCGGTGAAATACCATTCCCGGGTGATGCGGGAGGCGTTCGGCGACATCGAACACAAGGCCGAAGCTGAATTGCTGGCGCTGTTGCCGGAAGACCTGCGGGAGGATTTTTCGCCCTATGTGCGGGAATCCCGACTGGGGCCGGAAGAAAAGGAACTGATCAAGGCGGCGGACCGTCTCTCGGCCTGGCTGAAATGTCGTGCCGAACTGCGTGCCGGCAATCCGGAGTTCGGCCCCGCGGAGCAGCAGATCCGGGCACGCCTGGAAGCGGACGGCCTGCCGGAAGTGCAGTACTTCCTGGAGGTGTTTGCACCCGGGTATGACCAGCCCCTGGATAACCTGCTGGGTTGATTGGAGGACTGGCTCTGGTGCCGGGCTCGCCAGGGGTCCAGTGCCATAGGTTTGCCTCTGGTGGCTCTCTAAAGTGGCGAATAACGAAAGCGCTGCTTTACTGAAAGACCACAACAAGAGGTTCCCGCCATGAAAGATCTGAACAACAAGGTGGCTGTCGTCACCGGTGCTGGCTCTGGTATCGGCCGATCCCTGGCCAAATCCCTCGCGGCCCGGGGCTGTCGGCTGGCTCTTTCCGATGTTAACGAGGCGGGGCTGGCGGAAACCGCAGCCAGCCTGGGCGGCGCCGAGGTAAAAACCTACCGCCTGGATGTCTCCGACCGGGACGCTATCTACGCCCACGCCGCGCAGGTCCGCAAGGAATTTGGTCAGGTTAACCTGATTATCAACAACGCCGGTGTGGCCCTCTCTGCCACGGTGCGGGAAATGACCGACGCCGATTTCAAGTGGGTGATGGACATTGATTTCTGGGGCGTTGCCCACGGTACCCGGGCGTTTCTGCCGTACCTGATTGAATCCGGCGATGGTCATGTGGTGAACATCTCCAGTGTGTTTGGCCTGATCGGAGTGCCCAAGCAAAGCGCCTACAATGCTGCCAAGTTTGCGGTGCGTGGGTTTACCGAGTCCCTGCGCCAGGAAATGAAACTGGAGAATCAGCCGGTTCAGGTCAGCTGTGTGCACCCTGGTGGCATCCGCACCAACATTGCCAATGCCGCGCGCATGGGCAAATCCGAAAACGCCGAGGCCCAGCGCAAGGGCTTCGACAAGCTGGCCATGACCACTCCGGACAAGGCGGCTGAAATTATTGTCAAAGGCATCCTCAAAAACGAATCCCGTATTCTGGTGGGGCCGGATGCCTGGGGCATTGACGCCATCAATCGGTTGCTGGGCTCGGCCTATCAACCGTTGGTGGAGCGGTTCTCCCGCAAGAACCTGTATATCTGAGGGCTCGCGGTAACCTGATCTCCGTTGGCTGGTTGTTTTACAGCCAGCGGAGACCGACTATACTCTCTGGTTGATCCAGGGAAGAGTCAGCATGAATACGTCAAAGCATCCGGATCTGGGGACGGCATTGGAACAAAGCCGCTCAGGACTCCGGGATAACCACCGTCGCTCGCTTACCAGGCTGTTGTTTCTGGTGACTGGCTCTGCGCTGGTCGTTTTTTCCTGTCTGCAATTTTTCAACGGTTATCCATGGGTGGCGCTGGTCGAGCTGTTGGCCAGTGGGCTGCTGTTCTACGGCGTTTTTTGTCTGAAAACCACGGCTCACCTGCAACAGTGGATCTACGCCTATCTGGTGTCGCTGTTTTCGTTTTTCATCGTCATCTTGGTGTTGCCAGAGGCCTCCATTGCGGCTTTTGTCTGGGTTCTGATGATGCCGGTTCTGGCCTACCTTCTGCTCGGCAAGCACGAGGGCATGATCCTGAGTGTGCCCTTTATGCTGGTGGGCGGGGTGGTTTACTACTTCTTCCTCGGTGATGTGGGTTCTGCCCACCGGATGATCGATCTGCTCAACATGGTTCTGTGCGGTGCCCTGATGCAGGTGTTCATGCACATGTACGAGGTGCGTCGGGAAGAGGCTGAGCAACGGTTGTTCGACATGGCACAGACCGATGCCCTGACCGGCCTGGCCAATCGCTCCAATTTCCAGTCAACACTGGCCCGCACTATTGCCGAGTGTGAGCGCAGCGGAACCGATTTTGCTCTGGTGATTATGGACATCGACCACTTCAAACTGGTCAACGATACCCTCGGCCACGATGCCGGTGACTACGTATTGAGGAGCATCGGGCAGTGCCTGACCGAGCGTCTGCGCACGACCGACTTTGTTGGCCGGCTGGGCGGCGAGGAATTTGGCCTGATTCTGAGGGATGCAAAGCCTGGGGATGCCTTTGAACTGATGGACGAGTTGCGGGAGCGCATTGCCCGGCGGGAGCTGAAATACGGCGAAGCGGGTATCCGCGTGACCGCCTCCTTTGGTATTGCCCAGTGGCCGGAGCATGGCAGGGAGGCGGAAACGCTGTTCTGTGTGGCAGATCGCTGTCTCTACAGCGGCAAGCGGGCAGGCCGGAACCGTGTGGCGCCCGCCGGTGCCGGACAGCCTCCGAAATCCGTCGGTTCGATGGCTGGAGGTCTCGGTTGATTCGGGTATCCTAGCGAATACACCCGGAAGCAAGGCCGAGGATACCGCCAACCATGTGTGAACTGCTGGCCATGAGCGCCAACACCCCGACCGATCTCTGTTTCAGCTTTACCGGTCTGACCCGTCGTGGCGGTGACACTGGCCCACACAAGGATGGCTGGGGCGTCGCTTTCTACGAAGGTAAAGGGGTACGCTGTTTTCACGATGCCGACGCCAGTGCCTCCTCGCGCATTGCCGAAGTGGTGCAAACCCACCCCATCAAGAGTGAAGTGGCCATCTGCCACATTCGTCAGGCCAATGTGGGTGATATCTGCCTGGCCAACACCCACCCGTTTATCCGCGAGCTCTGGGGCCGCTACTGGGTCTTCGCCCATAATGGTCAGCTTTCGGAGTTTTCCGCGGCGCCCGGCTTCTACGAGGCCGTTGGCAGCACCGACAGCGAAGCCCTGTTCTGCGATATCCTGAACCACCTGCGCAGTCATTGCGATCGAGACACTGCCACCGAGCAGGTGGTGGAACGGCTGGTTCAGCTGTCCCGGAACTACGCCCGCCAAGGGGTATTCAACCTGCTGCTAAGCAACGGCGACTGGCTGTTTACCTTTTGCACCACCAAGATGGCCAGTATTACCCGACGGGCGCCGTTTGGCCCCGCCCGCCTGAAAGATGCCGACGTTACCGTCGATTTTGAATCGGAAACCACACCCAACGACATTGTCAGCGTCATCGTGACCGAACCCCTCACCAGCGACGAAACCTGGGATATTTACAAGCCGGGTGAATGGCGTTTGTGGCGACGGGGCGTTGTGGTGATGCAGGGCTCGGAATTGTGACCCAGTTCCGGTGGGGCGCCAGGCACTCAACCCTTTGACCGATGGCCGGCCGAGGCACGGCCTTTAGCATTTGTTCTGAACACAGGAAAGCGGTATCAGAACAACAAAGGGAATGACCCATGCCTGCCTCTCATCTGTCTGCGGCGGTGGCCCCGGCTGCCGATGACCGGAATATCAACTCGAGTGTGCCGGACCCCGGGCGTTGCCATGAACGCACCGCCGAGCACCTGATCCGTCTGCACGGGAGCCAGTCCAGCAGCTATTTTGCCTTGCAGCCGGATTGCCGGCACTTTCTCAGCCCCGGTCTCGGGCTGGTACCGTATGTTCCGGTAAAGGTGTTGGGGCAGCGGGTAAACGTGGTGCCCACAAGACCCCTGGCGGGAGCACAGAGTATGGGCCGGCTACTGCAGGCGTTCGAGCAGAGTGTGCCCGGCCCCTCACTGTATGTCGGCGTCGATCAGTCGCTCCTGGGGCCGTTGGGCGAGCTTGGTTACGATGCCACGGTGATGGGTACGGAGTTCTCGGTTGATCTGACGAGGTTCTCGCTTCGTGGCAAGGCGATGAAGCAGCTGCGCCATGCCCGCAATCTGGACAGGCGGTGTCGAATCGAGGTGCGGGAGCAATGTGGAGATGAGGTGAACTGGCACAAGGTGGCGGGTATCTCGGAGCGCTGGCGCCTGGGCAAGGCGGTCAAGGAACGGGAATTGGGTTTGCTCACGCGGCCACCGGTGTTTGCAGATGAATGGGGAGTGCGCAAGTTCTACGCCTATGTGGAGGGCGAGCTGGCCGGATACGTGTTCTTTGATCCTTGGTACCGTCACCATGAACTGGCGGGCTATTGCGCCAATATTCTGCGGGCGTCGCCGGAAATGAACCGGCTCGGCGTACTCGACCACATTATTCTGCAGGCGGCCAGTCAGTTTCGTGAGGAAGGCGTGCCTGAGCTGTCGCTGGGCATTGCGCCCCTGCACGGCGTCCGCCACTGCCCGGGTGACCGGCCGGGCCTGCGCCGCCTTCAGAATATCCTGTATCGCTATGGGAATCGCCTTTACGCCTTCCAACCTCTGGCGTACCACAAATCACGCTACCGTGGCCGGGAAACTCCCTGGTTTGTCTGTGCCCGGGAACTGGGCAGTACCCGACTGGTTGCCACGCTGATGAAGGGCACGGGTCTGCTCGCACTGCCATGACCCGGATTTCTGAACAGGCCTCCCAGTTTGGAGTGCCGGGGCTGGTTGATAACACCGGCACTGACTATGCTGAAGCTCATTTGCCAACGGTAGTGAGCTCCATGGTTGCCGAAACCAAATTAACCCGTCCCGGGCTGCCTTCAGGCTTGTTGCTTGAGCCCTCACGGTTGCAGGCCCTTGATTGTATTGAACAGGTGCCGTTTGTACTGGTGTCGGCACCGGCCGGTTTCGGCAAAACCACATTGGTCAGTCAGTGGCTGGAACAGGAAAAACCGGTGCATGCCTGGTTGACGCTGGACCATAGGGATAACGCGCCGGCCCTGTTCTGGAATGCCGTGGCCAGCGCCCTGGCGCGGGTGAACCCACGCTTTGCCATTCGCGAGAGCACCTTGTTAGCCGCGCTGGAACCGGGTGCCGCTGTTGACCCGGTGACCATGCTGATCAACCGCCTGGCGGATTATTCCCGAACCTGGCAGGCACCCAGCCGCCTGGTTCTGGTGCTGGATGATTTTCACCTGCTTGACCAGCAAGTACTACTGGAGCAGATCCGGCGCTTTATCGACTTTGCTCCGGGTTTTTTGCGCATTGTCTGTATCTCGAGGCTGGATCCCCCTATTCGCACCGCGCAGTTACTGGCTCGGCAACAGATGGTTCGGCTGGGGCCGGAGGTGCTCCGTTTTGATCTGGCGTTGACGCGAAAATTCGTCCAGGCCCGCCGGGCTGATCTCTCCGAAGAACAGATGTTGCAGTTGCATCAGCGCACCGGCGGCTGGCCAGCGGCGTTGCAGCTCTCGGCGTTGTCGGAAAACCCGTTAAGCCATGTACCCGGGCCTGGTCAGAGAGCCCTGAGTGACTATCTGCTGGAGGAAGTGTTCGCTGGCCTGGAGCCCGGGCTACAGCAATTTCTCCAGGATATGAGCCTGCTCCCTCTTTTCTCACATGAGGTTGCTGATGAAGCCCGGAATGGTAGCGATGCAGCGGACTGGATCGCAGTCATGCGCGAACGCAATCTGCTGTTCCAGAGTTACGGAGAGGGTCACTACTGGTATCGCCTGCATGATCTGCTGATCGACTGGCTTCAGGCGCAGGATCGGGAGCCTGAAGGGGAAAGCTCCATACGAATCAGGGCGGCCGAGGCATTCCGCCAGCGGGGCCTGATTGTGGAGGCCCTTGAGCTTTTTCTGGCCGAAGGCTGCTATGACCAGGCGGAAGCCCTGGTACCGTTGCTGTTGCAGGCGGAGGACCTGAGCGGCTACCGGTCACTGCCTTCGCGCTTCCCGGACAGTGTTCGGATGTGTTCTCCCGCGCTGCTTCTGCTGCAGGCGCTGTTTGCCTTCATGGATGGTCAGTACGGAGCAGTGCTTGAGCATCTGGCCGCGGCCGACCGGCTTCTGCAGTCGACAGACCCATCACCGGACACCGAGGCTCTGCAGTTTGTCTCCATGTTGTTGGGCTGGCCCTCGGCACGGTTTGCCGGCCACCGTGCAGAGGCCGAGCAGTCCCTGACTCAGATACAGGCCCGGTTGGCCAGCGCTCCAGCCGGCCTGCAACACTGGGGGCTGTATACCCTCGGTACTGAAGCCTTTATGGAGGCACGATTGGGGCCGGCGCGCACCTTGTTGACCGATGCGCTGGCAGGGGCCCTGAAGAGTGGCGATAACCCCTGTGCCCTGCGCTGTCTGGTCATGCTGGTTCCGGTTCTGGTGCAGGGCGGTCGCATTGGCGATGCCCGCCGCTGCTATGAACAGACCCGGTTGAAGCTTGTCAACGGGCCCGTGAGTAAGGAGCAGGTTTGCCTTCTGGCCTATCTGGAGGGCTTGTTGGCGCTGGAGCATCATGATCTTGCATACGCCGCAAAACGGCTGGGCGAGGCCGGTCTGATTGCCGACCAGCATCTGACGCCGCTGGATCAGCTTTACCTGGCGTTTGAGCGGTTTCGCCTGGGCATGGCTTTGCGAGACTCCGAACTCTGGCAGCAGGAACTCAGCCGGATTGAGCAGTTGCACCAGGTTATGGGCCAGTTGCGCTGGCACCATAACATTCCGCGCCCGGAGGTACTGGAGGCGTTGGCGCGATTGACGGAGGGTAACGCCTTCCCTTTGATTCTATGGGCCCAGAGCGATCCGGAACCGGTTGTAGGTAATCGCTTTTGTACCCTGAACGAAACCTTGTTGAAACTGATCGGTCAGTTGCTGGCGGCGTCGCCGGTGGCCCGGGAACTGGCAGCCCTGCGAACTGAGGCGGAAGAGGCGGGCTTGCTTCAGCTGGTGTGTCGTCTTGATCTGGTCAGTCTGATGGTTCAGGCCTTCGGGGATCAGGATCCTGAGGGAGCGGTGAAAAAGCTCGATGCACTGTTGGCGCTCTGGGTGCCCCGTGGTCTGGTGCGCCCCTTTGTGGATGCGGATCCCCGGCTGGATAGTCTGCTCGACGCCTGTATTACCCGCGGCTGGTCGGAAGTGGAAGCCAGCCGGATACTGGCTCTCCGGCAGGCCCGGATGGAGCCGGAAGCCGAAACCTGCGCCCGCACCCCGGAAGTCGCTGGTCCTGATGAACCGTTAAGTGATCGGGAACAGGGGGTGCTGGATCTGCTGGCAGAGGGACTCAGTAACAAGGCCATCAGCAAACAGCTCGGCATCTCAGTGGCGACGGTAAAGTCACATTTGAGCAATATTTACGGCAAGCTTCAGGCCGAGAACCGGATGCAAGCGGTTGCTCGCGCCCGGGAACTCGGCCTGATGTCATAGAGCGGGTGCACGATTACTGCAGCGTGCGCCGATTGCCGTTCTTGTACTGGGGCGCGATGTAGTCCTGGATCTGTTCCTTGAAACGACCGATCAGCTCACTGTTGTCCTTGTCCCAGGGATGGAAGCCGGGCTTGAAGTACTCCAGCCAGGTCGGGATCAGACTGGAGAAGGCGCCGTTTTTGCCCCACATGCGCCACATACCTTTGGCGGCGTCCTTAACGGAGAAATGGCTGCGGTCCTTCAGGGCCATGCGGCCGGTATACCAGGTGCCGACAATACCCAGGGCTACGGTACTGAAGACCTGGTAAAACGCCCGCTCGGTGTAGGTACCGCCAGCCTGGAGGAAAACGTCATAAGCAACGGCCTTATGCTCGGTTTCCTCAATGGCGTGCCACACCCACAGCGGGCGCATGGATTCGTGCATGTCTTCGCGTATATCGTCACGCTCCAGCAGCATGTCGGCCATCATGGCTGTGATGTGCTCCAGGGCGCAGGTAATGGCCAGCTGGTGGCGTTTGGGCAGCTTCCGTGCCACGTCCAGAATCACTTTCAGATCCCGCTCCATCTCTTCTACCGGCATGCCCTGGTCGCGGACATGCTGGTTCATGGCGATGTGCTCGAGCGAGTGCATGGCTTCCTGGCCGATGAAACCGCGCACGTCCTCTTTCAGCTTCTTGTCCTGGATCTGGTCTCGAAACGCCCGGACCGAGTCCACAAAAAACTGCTCACCCTCGGGAAACAAAACAGACAGGGCGTTCATGGTATGACTGATCAGATAGTTGTTATCCACCCAGTATCTGGGGACCTGTTCGCCAAACTCGAAACCCATGCGCTGGGGTTTGATGGAGACATTGTCCGGGGTATGGGAGGCCTTGCCCGGTTTGTTCGTTTGTGTGGTGGTCAGCATGGTTATACTCCTTTGCGACGGAACGCTTTGGCTGATGTCATGAAGCCAGTGTGGCGGAGTCAATCCGGATACTGAATGCGCGAAGGGGACGGGCATCGTCCACAATGGGACAGGGGATTGGCCCGGGCGACAGCGGAGTCGGGGCAGCGGGCCCCACTGTGGCGGCAATCCGGTTCTGATAGAGTCAGAAACACGATAAATATCAATCAGGGACACACTATGGCAGGTACCGGTGCAGACAACGAGCGGCAAATGTTGGGGTTGTTCCTGGTGCCCGGGGTGTACCTGCGGGTACTGGCTGAAACCGTTCGTCAACTGGGTTACAACGACCGCCAGCTTTATCAGGGCCTGGATTTCACACATGAGGACCTGAAAGCCAACGACAGTCGGGTTTTCGTCACTGACGCCACTCTGATGGCGCAGCGCGCGCTCGAGGTGGCGGGCAAAGATGGCCTGAGCTTTATACTGGCGAGAGAGTTGCGGCTGACCATCCATGGCACCCTGGGCTTCGCCGCGCTCACCAGCCCGACCTTTGAGGGTGCGTTGGACTCTGTCCGTCGTTATCTTCAGCTGCGGGCGCCCTTTCTGAGCATGAAACAGTCCATAGCCGGTGACAAGGTGCTGGTTCAGCTGTGCGCGGAGTTTGCGTTGCCGCCTATCTCCGAGTTTCTGGCCGAGACGGTCAGCGCCACGTTGATTCTGCTCACTGAACAACTACTCGACCGGAGCGATGCCGAGGCCCGGGGTTTTGCACTGGAAGAGGGTAAATTACCGGGCGTGTCGGTACACCTGCGGGGCCCTGAGCCAGCCTATTACCGGCGGTTTGCCGCCCAGTTGCCGGTCCGTTTCGAGTTTGGCCAGCCCGAGGAAATGCTGATTTTCCCCCGCAAGCTGCTGGACGTGCGCATGCGTCTGGCGGATGCTGAAGCCTCCCGGATGGCCCGGGACCAGTGTGAATTCGAGTTGCAGAGGGCGCTCAAGGAGCAGGGCGACATCGTGCTGGCGATTCGCAATATGCTGCGGATGACCCCAGGCCCCTTGCCCTCCCTGGAGGCCATGGCCGAGCGCTTCTGCGTGTCTTCCCGCACCCTGAAGCGGCGGTTGGCGGACCGGGACACCAGTTATCGGGAGATTGTCGAGGCCGTGCTGAAAGATCGGGCCATCCAGTTGCTGCGCTACACCAATCAGTCAGTCAGTGAGATTGCCTATGAACTGGGCTATGCCGATCTGTCCAATTTCAGCCGTGCGTTCCGCAAGTGGACGGGTAAATCCGCCAGTGAGTTTCGCGAGGACGGGCCGGACCCGGCACCGGATCTGGGACCCTGAGAGTCGTTTGTGATTCCAGCGTTCGCCCCCATATTGTACTGGTCAGGCGCTCGTTGTGCGTCTGTGGTGACACACCAAATCCAACTGTGAACAGGAAGAACGCCGCAATGATCGAAAGACCCGACACCCACAGCAAGCTGATCGGCTACCTGCTCTGGATTTTCGGATTCCTGGGTTCGCACCGTTTCTATTATGGCAAGCCGGTGACCGGCACCATCTGGTTCTTTACTCTGGGGCTGCTATTCATAGGCTGGATTATTGACCTGTTCCTGATTCCGGCCATGGACAAGGAAGCTGATTACCGGTTCCAGGATGGCCAGATCAGCTACAACATCAGCTGGATACTGCTGACCTTCCTGGGGGTCTTCGGGGTGCACCGGATGTATATGGGCAAATGGCTCACCGGCATCCTGTACCTGCTCACCGGCGGCCTGTTTTTCATCGGTGTGCTGTACGATTTCTGGACCCTGAACAGCCAGATTTCCGAGCGTAACCGGGCCGATCAGCTGGCCTGATTACAGACCGGCGTTGAGCTCCAGCTCTGCCAGACCCTGTTCCAGGTAGTCCAGCATCCGTTGCAGGCTGGGCAGGGTCCGGCGACAGCCAATCAGGCCGAACTCCACCTGGTCGTTATAGCTGGTCAGTGTCATGTTCAGGGCCAGTCTGTCCATATCGATAGACACCGGATACATGCCTTCCAGTTTCGCCCCGTTCCAGTACTGGGGCCTGGATGGCCCGGGGACATTGGAAATCACCACATTGAAGGTCTGCCACTTGGGCGCCAGCCCAGTCAGCAGGTGGAAGGCGGCCGGCGCCAGGGTCAGGGCCGTGTAGTTGACGATTTCCTCCGGGCTCATATGCCGGTAGCGCTGCTTGGCCTCTTCCATGCCATGGTGGATTTTTAACAGTCGTTCGCCGGCCTCCTGCACATCGGTGTGAAGGCTCGCCAGGATGACGCCTACCTGGTTGCCACCGGAGCTGTCGTCCCGGCGTAGCGACACCGGTACAAAGGCCACCAGTGGTTTCTCCGGCAAGGCATCCTGATTCATCAGATAGGTACGCAGAGCCGCTGCGCACATGGCAGTCACGACATCGTTGACCGTCGTGCCGTAGGCCTCGCACACGGCGCGAATCCGTTTCAGGCACCAGGACTGAGCGGCGAAACGACGGGAACCGGTGATTTTCTGGTTCAGCATGCAGCGCGGGGCATGGAAAATGGAGTCGTAGGCCGGATCCTTCCGGGCCTGATTGATGGTTTTCAGTAACTCCTTTGCCACGGTGGGAATGGTGCCGAGCTGGCGGCCCGAAAGCCCCAGCAAATGGGTGACACTGCGCCAGAGGGAGTGTCCGTCCGACTCACCCCTATCCCGTGACAGGCAAGGCAGATCCCAGATTGGCGGCATGCCGTGTTCGTCCGGGTTTTCACTCAGCATCCGGGTGGCCATGCGCATGGCCGAGACACCGTCCACCAGGGAATGGTGAACCTTGGTGTAGAGCGCAAACTGCCGGTCTTTCAGGCCCTCGATCAGGTGCACCTCCCACATGGGGCGCTCCCGGTCCATCAGGTGCGAATGCTCCGCCGATACGAACGACAGCAGCTCCCGAATACGCCCGGGTGTGGGCAGCGCCTCGAAGCGGAAATGATGCTCAAGGTCCAGGTGCTCATCCTCCACCCATACCGGCTGGCCCAGGCGATAGCTCAGGCGCTGGTTAAAGGGGGCTGTTACCTCCGTCTTCTGCCGAAGCTGGTCTGCCAGCCGCGCGACATAGTCGTCCGGCGCGCCTTCGGGGAAAGAGAACAGCTGGAGGCCGCCCACATGCATGGGCTGCTGGCGTTTTTCCAGCCAGAGAAAGAGCTGGTCAGTGGGATTCAGGGGCGTCACGGGGCAATCCTTGTTCTTGGTTTATGCCCCGATACTACCCCACTCCGAGCGGGTAGAAATTGGCTTTGGTAACAGCACCACCAAAAAGCCCGGCGAAAAGGCTATTGTGCGGCTCCACGCAGCGCTTTGACCTTTCGTTCCAGACGCTCGGCACTGGCCTCGTGGGGCGAGACCGGGAGACCAGCCAGTAGATGAATCCGGGACCAGAACCGCCGTGGCCAATGGCTGAAGGCCTGCCCGCCACAATGGCTGAAAAAGCTGCCCCAGAGGCCGCGCAGTGCCATTGGCACCACCGGTACCGGTCGCCGGGCCAGAATCATGTCGACACCGGGCTTGAAGGTATCGACCTCGCCGTCTTTGGTGAGTTTGCCTTCCGGGAAAATACACACCACATGGCCGGCTGCGAGTTCTTCATCAATGCGGTCGAAAGCGGTTTCGTAAATCTCCGGCACCTTCGACTTCGGACCAATGGGGATAGCCTTGGCCAGGCGGAAGAAACCGCCCATGACCGGTGTCGCGAAAATGTTGTGATCCATCACGAATCGGACGGGCCGCCGAACCGCGCCGGCGATCACCAGGGCATCCATGTAAGAGACGTGGTTGCACACCAGCAGCACGGGGCCCTGCTCGGGTATCCGGTCCAGGTTGTGGTGCGTGACCCGATAAATCGTGTGGGACAGGACCCAGATGACAAAGCGCAGGGCAAAGTCCGGTACCTGCTGGTACACGTAGGCCGCCACCATCAGGTTCATGATCGACAGCACCAGGAAGAACTCGGGAATGGTGAGCCCGAACAGGCCGAGCATGAGCATGCCCAGCAGCGCGCTGACCACCATAAAAAGGGCGTTGAAAATATTCAGGGCGGCGATCACGCGGGCCCGGGTGGCCGGTGGTGTTTCCTGCTGGACATAAGCATACAGCGGCACGATAAACAGGCCGCCAAAGATACCAATGGCCAACAGGTCAATGGCCACCTGGCGATAATGGGGATCGGTTATGATCAGCCACCAGTCTGAGGGAATTGGCTGCTCCGGCATATTGAAGAACAGATCGATGCCGAAGAAACTCAGGCCAATGGAGCCGATGGGTACGATCCCCAGTTCAATCTTGTGGCCGGACAGCCGCTCGCAGGCAATGGAGCCGGCGGCGATGCCGATGGTGAAAATCGCCAGCAGTAAGGTGACGACCGTTTCGTCACCCATCAGGTGAGTCTTGGCGAAGTTCGGAAACTGGGTCAGATAGGCGGCACCCAGAAACCAGAACCAGGATATCGCCATGATGCTCAGGAATACATTGTGATTGTCCCGGGCAATGGCCATCAGTTTCCAGGTTTCCTGCAGCGGCCGGAAACGAATACGCAGATCCGGCGCTGCCGCCTCGGCCCTGGGAATCCGCCAGGCAGCCACCAGGCCAATCACCGCGAGCACCGCAACGGCGATGGCAATCACGGGGCCGGGAGCCGCAGCTTTCATCATCACGCCGGCCATCAGGGTACCCACCAGGATGGCCACAAACGTGCCCATCTCTACCAGCGCGTTACCACCCACCAGCTCGGATTCTTTCAGGGCCTGGGGCAGGATCGCGTACTTCACCGGCCCGAAAAACGCGGATTGTACGCCGGTGAGAAACAGCAGAAGGAACAACACCTCGTACCAGCCAAACCAGAGACCGACCGCGGCAATGCCCATGATCACCACCTCGGCGAATTTGATCCAGCGGATAACCGTGGATTTCTCGTACCGGTCCGCCACCTGGCCGGCAATGGCGGAGAACAGGAAAAACGGCAGGATAAACAGCATCGCGGCCAGATTGACCACCACATCCGACGACAGGCCAAACAGGCCCCCGGCGCTATAGGTCACCAGCAGCAACAAGGCGTTTTTGAACAGGTTGTCGTTGAAGGCACCGGCAAACTGGGTGACAAAGAATGGCAGGAACCGTCGCTCGGACAGCAGGCGAAACTGACTGTGATCTTCCATAACCTGAGGCTCTCCCTATGGGGTTCGCCGCAGACTATACGGCGCCCGGGAGGTGGTCAAGCGCGGCTGTTGTGCGCATACTGGATGCCGGATTGTGTTCCCAACCCAATGTTCTGGATGATGTGGAGTCTTGCCTATGGATGTTCAGCAGGCTGTTGTGTCGCGCCGCTCGGTGCGGGACTTTCTGGATACCCCGGTGCCTGAAGCCACGCTTCGAACAGTAATCGAAACGGCGACCCGGTCGCCATCCGGCGGCAACCTGCAACCCTGGCACCTGCACGTTGTCACCGGCGATGCTCTGGCCCGACTCAAAGCCTTGATGCAGGAGAAGGTCAGCAAAGGTTTCAACGAAGTCCCGGAATACGAAATCTACCCACCGAAACTGCAATCGCCCTACCGCGACCGCCGCTTCGAAATCGGCGAACTCATGTACCGCCGGCTCGACATCCCCAGGGAAGACAAAGCCGCCCGCTTCGAATGGTTCAAACGCAACTTCGAATTCTTCGGCGCTCCGGTCGGCCTGTTCTGCACCGTCGACGACAACATGGGCCCGCCCCAGTGGTCCGATCTGGGCATGATCCTGCAAACCATCATGCTGTTGCTGCGCGCCGAAGGCCTGGACAGCTGCGCCCAGGAATCCTGGTCGGTGTACCCGAAAACCATCAGCGAATTCCTGGGCTTGCCCGAACACCGAAAAGTCTTCGCCGGCATGGCCATCGGCTACGCCAACCCCGACAGCCCGGTGAACCAGCTCACCAGCCCAAGGGCACCGCTGTCGGAGAACGTCGAGTTTATCAGCTGACAGGCGAACCTCAGGCGGCCACCGATGCCGCCTGAGCCACCGGCACTTCCAGCCGGATCCGGTTGCCGTCCAGCAACACCGGATAGACCTTCACCTGCACGCTCTCGTCTTCCAGACATTGCCCGCTGCGCAGGCTGAAATGCTGCTTGTACAACGGTGACGCCACCACCGGCTCACCGTTGATATCCCCGGTAATGCCTCGGGCCAACACGTTCGCGCCACTGAACGGATCGGTATGGCTGATGGCAAACAATGCCGGCAGGCGGTGTGGCAGATAAAACACCGCCACCGGCCCGTCGTCGGTCCAAACCGCAATACCGGAATCAGCTACCAGATCGTCCACGGTGCACACTGCTTCCCAACAAGTCCGAGCTTTCATAGCAAAGTCTCCAAATTCCAAGGTCGTTAAGTTTCCTATCCCACAGATGTTTGTGAGCGTGGGAGCCGGATTCATTTTCTGGCAGGAAAAAAGATGTCTGAGCAAAGCGAGTTATTTTTTCCAGAAGAAAATTACCCCGGCCCCCGTGCTCCGCCCCCAAACCAGAAGGCTACGAAGAAACCGCCTCCAGTTCCGGCCTACGCTGCCCCCGCTCCGAAGTCCAACGCTGCACCGGATCCTTCTGTTCCGGCGCATTCACAAACTCCCGGAACCGCTTACGCTTCTCCGGATCCTCCACGGCGGTCCTCCACTCGCACTGATAGGTATCCACCAGATCCGCCATATGCTGCTCCAGCTCCTCGCCAATGCCGAGGCTGTCCTCCAGCACCACCTGCTTCAGATACTCCAGCCCACCTTCCAGATTCTCCATCCAGACCGACGTCCGCTGCAGCCGGTCCGCCGTGCGCACGTAGAACATCACCACCCGATCAATCGTGCGGATCAGCTCCTCATCCGACAGATCGGTGGCAAACAGATCCGCATGCCGCGGCCGCATCCCGCCATTGCCACACACATACAGGTTCCAGCCCTTCTCCGTGGCAATTACCCCGAAATCCTTGCTCTGGGCCTCCGCACACTCCCGGGTGCAGCCAGACACCGCCATCTTCACCTTGTGGGGCGCCCGCAGGCCCTTGTAGCGATTTTCCAGGGTGATCGCCATGCCCACGCTGTCCTGCACGCCATAGCGGCACCAGGTGCTGCCCACGCAGGACTTCACCGTACGCAGGGACTTGCCATAGGCGTGGCCGGTTTCAAAACCGGCGGCAATCAGCTTCTCCCAGATCTCCGGCAGCTCACTCAGGGTGGCGCCGAACAGATCCACCCGCTGACCGCCGGTGATCTTGGTGTACAGGTTGTACTCCCTGGCCACCTCGCCCAGCACAATCAGCTTGTCCGGGGTGATCTCACCGCCCGGAATGCGCGGCACGATGGAGTAAGTGCCGTTCTTCTGCATATTGGCCATGAAGGTGTCGTTGGTGTCCTGCAGTGGCACGTGGTCGGTGGCCAGAATGTGCTCGTTCCAGCAAGTGGCCAGAATGGAGCCCACCGTTGGTTTGCAGATGTCACAGCCCTGGCCCTTGCCGTATTGTTTGAGCAGGCCCCGGAAGGTGCGGATACCGTTCACCTTCACCAGATGAAACAGTTCCTGTCGGGTGTAGGGGAAATGTTCACAAAGGTCGGTACACACCTCCACGCCGCGCTTTTCCAGCTCGCTGTCCACCACCTTCTTCAGTAAAGCCGCACAGCCACCGCAGCCGGTACTGGCCCTTGTTTCAGTCTTGACGCCGCCCAGGTCGGAGCAACCGGCGTCAATGGCACCGCAGATATCGCCCTTGGTGACGTTGTGGCAGGAACAGATGGAGGCTGTGTCCGGCAGGGCGTCGGCCCCCAGGGCAGGCGCGCCACCTTCGCTTTCCGGCAGAATCAGCGCCTCCGGGTTGGCTGGCAGCTCAATGCCATTGAGGGCGTACTGCAGCAGGGTATCGTAAGGGCCGTTGTCGCCTACCAGAATGGCGCCTAGCAGAGTCTTACCGTCCTGGCTCACCACCATGCGCCGGTAGTGGCCGGCCTGCTCATCGTGAAAACGGATATTGCGTGCACCCGGGGTCTGGCCGTGGGCATCGCCGATGGAGCCCACATCCACCCCCAGCAGCTTGAGCTTGGTGCTCATATCGGCACCGGTAAAGGCCGCACCGGTGTCTTTGTTCAAAGCGGCCGACAGGGTGCGCGCCATGGTGTAACCCGGAGCCACCAGTCCGAAGATGCGATTGTTCCAGAGTGCGCATTCACCGATAGCGTGAATGTTCGGGTCTGAGGTGGTGCATTGATTGTTGACCACAATCCCGCCGCGTTCGCCCACCTCCAGGCCGCAGGCCCGGGCCAGGGTATCCTGGGGACGGATGCCAGCGGAAAACACAATCAGATCGGTTTCCAGATGGCTGTCGTCGGCGAAGTTCATCCTCAGCCGCGCGTCGCTGCCCGGAACAATGGCCATGGTGGCCTTCTCGGTGTGCACCTGAACGCCCAGATCCTCGATCTTCTGGCGCAAAAGGGCGCCACCCTGCTCGTCCAGTTGCACAGGCATCAGGCGCGGGGCAAATTCCACCACATGGGCCTGCAGGCCCAGGCTTTTCAGGGCGTTTGCCGCTTCCAGCCCCAGCAGACCGCCGCCCACCACGACACCGGTTTTCGCTGACTGGGCACTGGCCTGAATGGCATCCAGATCGTCCAGGGTTCGGTACACAAAGCAGCCATCCTGATCGTTGCCCTTAATGGGCGGTACGAACGGGTAGGAGCCGGTGGCCAGCACCAGTTGATCGTAGGTGTACTCCCCTTTTGGTGTCGTCAGCACGCGGCTGTTCCGGTCGATGGCGGTGACCGGCTCATTCAGGCGAAGATCAATGCCCTGGTCCGCGTACCAGTCTGCTGTACCCATGGCGAGGTCCGCGTGAGTGGAACCGGTGAAGTACTCCGACAGATGCACCCGGTCGTAGGCCAGCTGCTTCTCTTCACCGAACACGATCACCCGGTAGGTCTCGGCCGCCGGGGACTGGCTGAACTGTTCCAGGAAGTGATGGCCAACCATACCGTTGCCGATCACGATCAGGGTCTGTTTACTCATCTTGCTGTCCTCTCTCTTGGCAACCTATCAGGCTGCTGCGTCGCAATAGGTTTTGCCGAAAGCGATGGTGTCCCTGTAGCGGGAGACATCGGCGCCGGAGCGAATCAGTTCGCTGTACCAGGGCCCGTTGGCGGTATCGCCCAGCAGGATGGCGCCGGCCAGCCGGTTGCCATCCAGCAGCAGTTGGCCGTAGACCGCGTGGGTTCGGTCCTGCCATTCAATGATTTCGGTATGCTCGCCCGGGGCTATGCGGCCGCAGGAAAAAATGGCCAGATCACTGATCTTCAGGCGGGTGGCCACTTCTCCGGGCTCAAACGCTCTGGCTCCCGGTACCTGGCAAAGATGCTGTGCCAGGATCCGGGCCTGCTCGTAACCGGGTTCGACCAGGCCAAAGGTGTGTTCCTGAAACTGACAGCACTCACCCAGTGCGTAGATATGCGGGTTGGACGTCATCAGGTTCGGAGTGACTCGAATACCCCGGTCACAGTTGAGGCCGGCGTCAGCTGCCAATCCCTTGTTGGGTTCAATACCGGTAGCAATAACCACCAGGTCCGTGGCCAGTACCGTGCCGTCACTCAGTTCCACGGCGCGGACCTGATTCCGACCGAGCAGGGAGACCGGCGAGGTGCCGGTTCGGATACTCAGTCCCCGCTGCTGTAACTTCTGCTTCAGAATATCGCCAGCGATCGGGTTCAGCTGTCGGTTGAGCAGATGACCGCTGCGGTGCAGCACCGTAACGTCCATGCCCCGGGTCCTGAGCCCTTCGGCCGCCTCCAGGCCGAGAAAGCCTCCGCCGATGACCACGGCCCGACGGTGTGACTTTGCCTGCCGGATCAGCGTGCGGGTGTCGGCCAGGTCCCGGAAGTTCATCACGCCGTCAAGGTCTTCACCGGGGAGGCCAAGGCGGGAGGGCTGTGCTCCGGTGGCCAGCACCAGCGTGTGATAGGACTGGGTGCGACCACAGGCGGTTGTTACCTGGCGCTGGCCCGGACTGATATGGGTGACAGGCTCATGCTGGTGCACCTCTATTCGGTGCTTGTGGAACCACTGCCAGGGTTTCAGTTCCAGATCGGTTTCCTGAATCTGATCGGCCAGCAATGACGACAACTGGATCCGGTTGTAGGCAGCGAAGGGCTCACCGTTAAACACCACAATGCGGCTGAACGGATGCCCCTGGGCTACCAGTTGCTCCAGCAGCCGTTGCGCGACCATGCCATGGCCGCAGATCACCAGTGGGTTATCCTGTGTGTGTTCCATGGAACTGAGTGCCTCCAGCAACGAAAAAAGCCGGAGCATCATGCTCTCCGAAGAGAACAGATGGTCCGGCACCAATGCCAACAACAATGATCTGATGGTCCGGCCTGATTCCATGGCCGGGACAGTCGTCCTTGTCTAAGTGTTAGCGATCTCCGTGCCAACTTTTTCAGGCTTTATTATTCAATGGCTTAGGTGAGTCCGCTGAAGGAGTCCAGCTCGTGGGCATCAAAAGGGTGCCCCGGGATGGGGCGAAACGCACGATGATTGGGCCGGAATGACTGGCCTGTAAATTGCTGCAGTCCGGGTAGAAAGGAACCAACTGTGTACCGACACCAGGAGCTGCACCATGAACACCAAACGCCATCCCCGTATGACCGCGACAGCGACTGCTGCGGAATTTCTGATGGCCTCCCGCCAGTGTGAGATCCGTAACCTGGAGTACTTTCTGCAGATGGGGCGGTTGGTGCAGAGCGTGGGCAATCTGGTCCATGGCCTGCAACGGGAGCGAGGCGCCACCAATCTTTATCTGGGGTCCGGTTGCCAACGCTTTGCCCGGGAACGTACCGCCATGGTCAAGGAAAACGACCAGTTGGCCGCTACCTTCCGGCAGGCATTGGCAGACATTCAGGAGGACCTCACCACCCATCCGGTCAGCAGCCCACTGCTCGGGCACATCGCCAGCGCCCTGCACAGCCTCGACCAACTGCCCGGGTTGCGGCAGCGGGTGAATGACCAGGAGGCCAGTGTTTCGGAGGCCACGGAGTGGTTCTGCGACAGTATTCATCAACTGATTACGGTCGTTTTCGAAGCGGCAGAAACCGTGGCAGAGCCTTCGATTGCGGGACTGCTTGTGGCCATGGTGCATGTCATGAACGGAAAGGAATATTGTGGTCAGGAGCGGGCCGCAGGTTCCGCGGGGTTCTCCAGCGGACACTTCGATAACGCACTGTCACGGCGCATGATGCACCTGGTTGAAGCGCAGGAGCGGTGTTTTGAGGTCTTTGTCGGCTTCGCCAGTGAGGAGAGCCTGTCGCTCTGGCAAGCCCTGCGCGCTCACCCGCGGGAACTGGAAATTGAGCGGATGCGACAGATGGCCGTTTCGGTCGGGCCCTATAAGTCTCTGGATAAAGACATGGCCGACCGCTGGTTCAATCTGATGACAGAGCGCATGGACGATCTGAAGAAGATTGAGGATTCGGTTGAGAGCGCTTTCCACCATCGCTGTGTGGAGCGCTATACCGAAGCGCGTCACTCCCTGGCTCATCAGGAAACCCTGCTGGCCTCGCTGGAACAACGCCATGCCTCCACAACGCCCGTGCTGGTGGTTTGCGATAACGGTGTAGAGGTCGGAGCTGCCGATGCGTGGGCCGGGGAAGGTGTCGGGCAGCAATCAGGCCGATCCATCTTTGACCTTGTCCAGGAACAGACCCGCCGCCTGCGTCAGATGTCCGAAGAATTGCAGAGCGCCAAAGAAGCTCTGGAAGATCGTCGTACCCAGGAAAAGGCCGTCTTGCTGTTGATGGAACACCGCAACATCAGCAATGACGAAGCCCACCGCCTGCTGCGAAAACTGGCCATGGATCAGGGCAAGCGACTGCCCGAAGTCGCCCGGGCACTGGTATCCATGGCAGGGGTCTTAAGCTGATACTTGAACCAGGCCGGGACGGGGCGCCCCGCACCGGCATAAAGTCAGGCCGAAGCTGAATGTTTTGCTGCCGGCGCCTCGGGTTTTGCACTGCTGCCGCGGCGACTGTTCAGTGACTCCAGCTTGCGCTGCTTCTCGTACAGGAACGACAACACCTCCTGCCGGTAATGCACATATTTGACATCATCCGCCAGGGCCACACGATTGCGAGGCCTTGGCAGATCAATGTGCAGATCCTCCCCCACCGTGGCGGCAGGGCCGTTGGTCATCATGATAATGCGGTCGGACAACAGCACCGCCTCGTCCACATCGTGGGTAATCATGATCACGGTATTGTTCAGCTCCTGCTGGATTTCCATCAGCGAATCCTGCAGATGGGCCCGTGTCAGGGCATCCAGTGCCCCGAACGGCTCATCCATCAGCAACACACTGGGTTTCATGGCCAATGCCCGGGCGATGCCCACCCGCTGCGCCATCCCCCCGGAAATCTCGCCTGGCCGCTTGTTGGCGGCGTGGGCCATATTCACCAGTTCCAGGTTGTGGGTAATCCAGTCCTTGCGCTCCTGCCGGGTCATCGACTTGCGAAACACCTGCCGGACCGCCAGCTCCACGTTTTCATACACCGTTAACCAAGGCATCAGGGCATGATTCTGAAACACCACTGCCCGCTCGGGACCGGGGGAATTTACCTCATGCCCATCCAGCACACAGCCACCCCTGGAGGCCTGCAGTAACCCGGCAACAATGTTCAGCACCGTCGATTTTCCGCAGCCGGAATGGCCGATCAGTGAAACAAACTCCCCTTTCTGGATCTTCAGGTTCACATTGTCCAGGGCAATGAACGGTCCTTTCGGCGTATCAAACGCCATTTCAACACCGGTTAGTTCAAGATGTGATTTAGCCATAGCAGGATCCCCTAAACAGGTCAGACGAGCGCCGGGTGGGTAGTGCCTCCCGGGACCCTCAAAAACATGGATGTTTTTGCGGAGCTTACAGGGACGTATTCACCGCGTGTCCCGGGAGGCACTACCCACCCGGTGCGGCATGCTCCGCCGTCAGAGATTTCAGGGTTAAGTGAGGCCACAGGTAAAAGTCGGTCACTCATTCCAGGCCACCTTCCGCTGAATCAACAGCATGACCCGATCCAGCAAAAACCCGATAAACCCGATGGCCAGCACCGCCACCATAATCCGACTCAAAGACTGGCTACTGCCATTCTGGAACTCATCCCAGACAAACTTGCCCAGCCCCGGACTCTGCGCCAGCATCTCGGCGGCAATCAGCACCATCCAGGCAATGCCCAGCGACACCCGCAAGCCGGTAAAGATCATCGGCACCGACGAAGGCAACACCACCTTGCGAACGTGGGTCCAGAACGACAGCCGAAGTACCCGGGAGACGTTCAGCAGGTCGGGGTTTACCGCTGCCACTCCAACGCTGGTGTTGATCAGTGTTGGCCAAAGACTGCACAGAGTGACCGTAATCATCGAGGTCAGGAACGACTTCTCGAACATTGGATCGTCACTGACATAGGTGGCCGATACCACCATGGTCACCAGCGGCAGCCAGGCCAGCGGAGAGACCGGTTTGAAGATCTGTATCAATGGGTTCACCGCAGCCTGGAAATACCGGTTGAGGCCAAACACAATGCCCAGAGGTACTGCAATCAGCGACGCCAGGGCGAAACCGGCCAGCACCGTCAGCAGGCTGGTGACCACCTGGTCGAGAAAGGTGGGTGCGCCGGGGTAAGCCCGGATACGGACGTCTGCCTCCGGGTTGTCAGCCAGAATGCGGGCATTACGCTCCTCCTGCATGGCGATGAACTTATCGGCCCGCTCCCGCTGGCTGATATGCTCCTGCCACAGTTGCCCGGATTGTTCCCACACCTGCACCGGGCCGGGAAAGGCCCCCAGCGAGGTTTCCACCTGTGGCGCGGCCAGATGCCAGAAGCCCAGGAAGACCAGAATACCAACCAGTGGTAACAGCAGCTGCTTGCCCTGGCTGAGCCATTCGCCCGGTTGCAGACCGGAAAGTAGCTGGCGGCTGCCACTGGCCATGGACTGACCGATTCTTGCGCTTAACGTCGTCATGTCAGGCCCTCCCTTACGGTGTCTCCGACCCTTTCAGGCCGATACTGAAACGGTTGATGTAGGCATTGGGTTCGCGCGGAGTGAAAGGGACGCCGTCAATCAGCTCTCCCTGCATGGGGCGTTCGAAATTCTCCCGGGCAAAGTCCGGGAAATCACTGGTAGTCATCAGGCCGTCCTCGATCAGTGACTGGGCGGCTTCGGCGTAAAGATCGCCCCGATACACCCGGGCTGCGGTCTTCATATACCAGTCGTCGGATTTTGCTTCTGGAATCTGGCCCCAGCGCCGCATCTGACTCAGGTACCAGATCGCATCAGACGGATACGGATAGGTAGCGTGGTAGCGGAAAAAGACGTTGAAATCCGGTACTTCCCGGACATCGCCCTTTTCATACTCGAAGGTACCGGTCATGGAGTTGGCAATGACTTCCCTGTCGGCCCCCACGTAGCTGGGGCGGGCAAGGATGTCCACGGCGGCCTCCCGGTTAGCATTCTGGTTTTCGTCCAGCCAGTAAGCTGCGCGGATCAGAGCCCGCAGTAACCGAAGGTGGGTATTGGGGTTCTGCTCGGCCCAGGCTTCGGTGACCCCGAACACCTTTTCCGGGTTGTTGGGCCAGATTTCATAATCGGTAATCACCGGTACACCGATGCCCTTGAAAACCGCCTGCTGATTCCAGGGCTCGCCCACGCAGTAGCCCTGTATGGTGCCTGCTTCCATGGTGGCGGGCATCTGGGGCGGCGGTGTCACGGAGAGGTGCACATCGGCCTGGAGGGTGCCGCTGGTATCGCCGCGCTGGGGCGCGTAGAAGCCGGGATTCAGGCCACCGGCGGCCAGCCAGTAACGCAGTTCGTAATTGTGGGTGGACACCGGAAACACCATGCCCATGCGGAAGCGCTCGCCGTTGGCGCGGGTCTGCTCAACCACCGGCTTCAGTGCGCTGGCTGAAATCGGGTGTTCCGGATGATCACCTTCCATTTCCAGGTTTGGTTTCATCGCTTCCCAGACGTCGTTGGACACGGTAATACCGTTGCCGTTGAGGTCCATACTGAAGGCGGTGATGATATCGGCCTGGGTGCCATAGCCTATGGATGCGCCCAGGGGTTGGCCGGCCAGCATGTGGGCACCATCCAGTTCACCGGTGATGACCCGGTCCAGCAGCACCTTCCAGTTCGCCTGGGCTTCGAGTTCTACGAATAACCCTTCGTCCATGAAGTAGCCCTGTTCCCAGGCAACCGCCAGGGGCGCCATATCCGTGAGTTTAATAAAGCCAAGCTTGAGATCGGGTTTCTCCGCCGGGCCAATATCGGCCTGGGCCAGGGAAATCAGGCCGATCAGGGTGGCGGTCAGTAAAGGTCGAACATAATGGTTCACTGTCTTCATCGTGATGCCTCTCGGTTCTCTCATTTCAGACGCGCAAAAAAAAGCGCCTGCCTCCGTTGCCGGAGAGCAGGCGCCGATGCCTGTAAATGAGAGCTGTGATGTCGTGATGGTTCACTAATCACTCAGCACAAGCCGTGCCATCCAGGACTATTTATGTATTTCAGTAAGTTGCGGGAGCCCTGGTCGTTCCAGCAGGGGAAGCCCGTGCTTTGCCGGGGTGGTTTTGGTGCAGAAAATCGCCCTTTGCACCAAGGTGAACGCCCATCGATAGGCTTTTCAAGGAAGCTATTTAGCGGTGCAACTGGCTTCGACAGGCGCACCAGGCGCCATTCAAGGCCCTTGGAGACATCAAATCGTGCGCTGGCCCCCTAATTGCTTTCTTTTATGGCAGACAACACAGGCAACGAAGCCCGCCCCCCGGCTCTGGAAACGGAAACCGGGTGGTGGGCTTTTTTGGTTCAAGAGCGAGGAACAGCATGAAACACCACGACACGCCAGCGGACTCTATTGCCACCACCTGCCCTTACTGTGGTGTTGGCTGCGGTGTTCTGGCCGCCCCTGGCCATGTCGAAGGCGATCATCAGCACCCGGCCAATGGCGGGCGGCTTTGCGTCAAAGGTTCTGCCTTGCATGAGACGCTGGAGGATACCAGCCGCTTGCTGGTGCCAAAGGTCGCGGGCTATGAGGTGACATGGGAGGAAGCCATTGACCGGGTCGCCGGGGCCATTTCCGATTCGGTGCGTGAGCATGGCGCGGAATCCGTGGCCTTCTATCTCTCCGGGCAGTTACTCACGGAGGATTATTACATTGCCAACAAGCTGGCCAAGGGGTTCATCGGCACACCTCACGTGGATACCAATTCCAGACTGTGCATGTCCTCGGCCGTTGCGGCACATAAGCGTGCTTTTGGCGAGGACTGTGTTCCCGGTTGCTACGAGGATCTTGAGCTGGCGGACCTGCTGGTGCTCGCGGGCAGCAACGCCGCCTGGGCCCACCCGGTACTGTACCAGCGAATGAGTGCCGCGCGCCGTCAGGGACGGAGAGTGGTGGTCATCGATCCCAGGAAGACAACGACAGCGGATCTCGCTGATCTGCACCTTCAGCTTCGCCCCGGAACCGACACCCTGTTGTTCAATGGCCTGCTGGTCTGGCTGCACGATCACGGAGCCCTGGCGGAGGACTACCTTGCCGAGCATTGTAACGGCTTAGAGGAAACCCTGGCGATCGCCCGATCCTGCGCGCCTTCTGTGCAAGCGGTGGCCAGGGGCTGCGATCTGGCAGTAAAAGAGGTGGAGTGTTTCTATCAATGGTTTGCAGACACCGGACGGACAGTGACAGCGTTTTCCCAGGGTATTAATCAGTCGGTTGCTGGTACGGATAAGGCCAACGCCATCATTAACTGCCATCTGGCTACCGGCCGGGTGGGCCGACCGGGAGCGAGCCCGTTTTCGCTGACGGGACAACCCAATGCCATGGGTGGCCGTGAAGTTGGCGGGCTGGCCAATACTCTGGCAGCCCATATGGATTATGACACGCCAGGCGCTTTGCTCAGGGTTTCGGATTTCTGGCACAGCGAGAAGATGGCCCGTGCTCCCGGTCATAAAGCGGTGGACCTGTTCGAGGCAGTCCATCGGGGAGAGATCCGGGTACTCTGGGTGATGGGAACCAACCCCGCAGTCAGCCTGCCGGGCAGCGAACGTATTCACCAGGCATTGTCCCGTTGCCAGACTCTGATCGTCTCGGATTGTGTGGCCCAGACCGATACCACGCAGTTTGCCGATATTCTCTTGCCGGCTGCCGGTTGGGGCGAGAAAGATGGAACGGTGACCAATTCCGAACGGCGCATTTCACGCCAACGCCGGTTTCTGCCCCTGCCGGAGCAGGTCCGGCCGGACTGGCAGATTATTCGGGACGTTGCCTGTTCGCTGGGTCATGCTCATGCTTTCGATTACACATGCCCTGCCGATATCTTTCGCGAACATGCGGTGTTGTCCGGTTATGGTAACGGAGGCGAGCGTGTGTTCAATATCTCCGCCTTGTCTCAACTCAGCAACCAGGAGTATGACGAGCTGGCGCCGGTGCAGTGGCCGGTCACGGAGGGTAACCCCGGGGCCTGGTTGCAAACCCGTCGGCTGTTTGGGCACGGGCAATTTCCCACGCCGGATGGCCGGGCACGATTGGTGCCCGTGTCCAGTTTGCCGCCCGGGCAGCTACCTGGACCCCGGTACCCGCTGGTGGTGAATACCGGCCGAATCCGTGACCAATGGCATACCATGACCCGAACGGCCCTGGCACCCAGGCTGTTTGCCCATCGCAGCGAGCCGTTCATAGAGTTGCACCCGGCGGATATTGCCGGCTTTGGTTTGATTGAAGGTGCCCTGGCGGTGCTGCGTGGGCCGGGCAATGCGGACTACGTTGGCCGGGTCCGGGGCAGCACCGGCCAGCGCACAGGTGAAGTGTTTGTGCCCATCCACTGGAATGGCCGGTTTGCCTCCTCCGCTTTGGCGTCCAGCCTGATCCGTCCGGTTGTGGATCCCATTTCCGGTCAGCCAGAAGGCAAGCATGGTGTGGCGACCATCCGGCCCCTGGTGACCCGCTGGCAGGCGAGGCTATTGCTGCGTGATCCCCGCCTTGCCTCGTTGGACCACACCGCTCTTGCCTACTGGAGTTGCCAGCGCCTGCCGCACAGTCACGGCTGGTGGTTCGCCGGGGGCCACGAAATGAACTGGCGGGAATGGGGGCAACGTTGTTTTTCGCGGGAACCGGAACTGGTCATGGAAGACCGGGCGAGACAGCGCTACCGGGCCGCCTGGCTTAGTGGCGATCGACTGGACGCCGTGTTGCTGGTTGAGCCCTGTGTCCAGACCATGCCGGATCTGGACTGGCTGGACAGTTGTTTTGGCAAAGGTGAGCTGGCGTCGGAACAACGCCGCTCGTTACTGGCGGCAGGCACAGTGGAAGGGGAAGCGTCAGGGCCGATTGTCTGCAGTTGTTTTGGCGTGGGTGAGAACCAGATTGCCCAGGCCATTGAACAGGGCATGGCCAGCCCCGAAGCACTGGGTGAGCAGCTGAAGTGTGGCACCAACTGTGGCTCCTGTCTGCCGGAGATCCGGGACCTGCTGGCGCGCACAGGGGCTCGGGAACCTGCCTGAATCAGGCCGCGGCCGCCCGCCTAAGCAGCGACAATGGTACCCGATAGCGAAGGATCCGGGCATGCTGGCTGACAGTCACCGTGCAGGTCTTGCGGTTAACGCGTACCACCTGGCCTCGCTTCTCGCGCCGGCCATCGCCGAACACCACCGAATCCCCCACCTGCCAGCGCCGGTACTCCGCAGCGGGACTCGGAAATTCAAAGGGTGTACTGGCTAGCTCTATCCCGCAGTCGCTGGCCAGCCCGGACAGGTGCCGTCGGGTAGCGTCGGCTGCACCGCTATGATGCAGATCGTCCAGGGCCTCATAGAAATGCCGGTTGTGAACGGAGCCGTAATGCCGTTGCCCGGCACTGTGCTGTAGCAAATGGGCAAACTCATGGCAGCAGGTATGCGCCAGCAGGTTCAGCACAGTTACCTCGCCCCCGAAATAACCCCGGCCACGGATCTCCCGGGTTGATAGCCAGCCCTGGGCGGTGGCCGGTTGATGCTTGGCGGCGATCATCCGGGCTCCGTAGGTAATCAGGTGCTGTTTCTTGCGAGGATCAAAGCGGTGGTAGGTGGCCTGGCCCGAGCCGACCCGCAATGCCAGCCCGGCGCCCGGATTTGCCTGCTGAACCCAGCCTTCAGCCGGCGTCCAGAGAATGTCCCGGGTGGTCTGGCACATGAGGGTGCCAATCTGCCTTGCTGTTTGCGATTGAGTGGGGGTCACAAAATGTACCGGTGGCGCTTGATCTCGAATGTCAGGCAGCTATTTTCCAGTAATTTGCTGGTGAAAACAAAAACGGCCGGCCCGAGGGCCAGCCGTTTTCCTGCGATCGAACCTGAGGGATCAGGCTTCGACCGGAGAACGCCAGTCGTCAGCACCGGAAGTACCGGCAACCGCGTGCTCCCAGGTAACCTTACGGTAGGCCAGGGATACTTCTACCAGTTGGGTGAACTCGGCCTTGGCCGGATCCTGGCAGTGGGGCATGTTGCAATCGATGTTGATGATGGTGGCATCTTCCAGGATGGTGGAGAAGAAGTGCTCCTGCTTGCCTTCTACGGAAGTGCGGTACCACTTCAGCTCTACCTTCGGCAGCATTTCGCCGGAAGCCAGGGCGTTGTACATCAGCGGAGTGGCTTTGTTCAGGGCCGCAGTGAACTTGAACGGCTTGTGAACGCGCTGACCGGAAGGCTGGCCGGACTGGGGATCCGTTGGAACGGTAACAACGTGGCTGAATTCCTGGACCAGCACTTCGTCTTCGTGACCTTCAACGTAGATGTTGCCTACGGAATCGGAAGTGAACGCGCCAGCGGTGATGTTACCCTGGGTTTGGCCTTCGATGCTGATATAACAAGGAGTTGGCATAGTCTGCTCCATGACAATGTTGTGAATGAGTGTCCCAAGGATGTTCCCTGGACGGCATAACAGATAACAATCGCCGTGCCAGTTATTGAATGTATTGATATAACAAGTGGTTACGTGGCCTGCGGGCGATATCTGAGTGTCTTCGGGCAAGGCGTTGCTTGGCGGGCGGGCGAGCTTTTGCTGGCCGGGCAATAAATGGCCCAAGGCTCAGTTCCAGGAGCCACCGGCGAGGGAGGTTAATAGCGCCAGCAGGAGCAGGGCCGAGACGCCTTGCCAGAAACGCACCGGATGCCGCTCCATGAGAGGTGGATGGTGTCGGGCACGCCAGTCCCGTCCGGGGTGTCGGAGTTCGTAGAGCAGTTCCGACAGCGCCGGGTAGCGGCGATGGGGCTCCGGATGGGTGGCCCGGGCCAGGGTGGCATCCAGCCACGGCGGCAGGTCTTCACGCCAGGCCCTGGCGGGCCGGTATGTCAGAGCCTGTAGTTGTTTGCGAGAGCGGATGCGGGGTACATCGGTATGGTAGGGCAGGCGCCCGGTTAATAGTTGATAGATAATCACGCCCAGGGCGTACTGGTCCGACTGCCAGCTGCCGGGTTCGCCGAGAAAGAGCTCCGGCGCCGAGTAGAGGGCGGCTCCAATCGGATAGCAAGCGGCAGGCTTGCCGGCTTCTTCCAGACCGGCGACCCGGGTAGCTCCAAAATCGACCAGCATGGCCCGGCCATCCGGTGTGATCAGGACATTTTCCGGTTTCAGATCCTGGTGCACCATTTCCAGCCGGTGAAAGGCCCTGAGTCCCCGGGCAATCTGTTCGGCCAGTTGTCGCACGGTTTCCAGGTCTGGCTGCGGATGATCAAGCATCCATTGCCGCAAGGTACAACCTTCTACAAAGTCAGTAGCCAGATACAGGCAGCTTTGCGGGCGCTCCGGGGCAAAGATGGCAACCACATGGGGGCTCTGCACGCGCTGGGCAATCCAGCGTTCGGTGACAAATCGCTCCAGCTCATCCGGATACTGCCGCAACTCCATCGCCGGGAACTTAATTGCGACTTGC
This sequence comes from Marinobacter sp. RI1, assembly GCF_041155085.1. Taxonomy (NCBI): domain Bacteria; kingdom Pseudomonadati; phylum Pseudomonadota; class Gammaproteobacteria; order Pseudomonadales; family Marinobacteraceae; genus Marinobacter; species Marinobacter sp. RI1. The sequence goes on along the minus strand of NZ_AP031605.1, from coordinate 368,025 downwards.
TTCCCGGACCTCTCATCCCTGGCCAGGTAAACGTGGCTTCGGCTGCTGATATGCAGGGCCCTGATGATTCGGTAACCATCCAGCACCTCACCGGGTGTGGGCTCGGGTGCGAAGGGCAGTTCCCGGTAGGCCTCCTGGGCGCTGGTGTCCTGTGTCCGAGAGGGTAACCGGGTTACCCGCAATACCTGGACCGTCAGGTTATCCTCACTTCCCCTTTCCAGGGCGAGTTGGGCCAGCGACCGGGCGGCGTGATCCAGATTGTCCCCGTTGTCGGCAAGGCAAAGGGTGATATCACCGGCCGAGAGCCGTTCGTAAACGCCATCGGTCATCATCAGAAACACGTCGTTCCGGTGCAGGGCGAGACAGCGATACTCGATATCCAGTTGCGGGCTCAGCCCAAGAGCCCGGTTCAGGCAGCTTTCCTCGGCCGAAAGCCAGACCCGGTGGTCGGTTGTGAGTTGTTCCAGCGTGTTGCCCTGAAGCCGGTAGATACGGGCGTCTCCCACATGAAACAGGTGCGCCGTTGCGGATTTCAGAACCAGGGCACTGAAGGTGCAGACGTAGCCCCGGTCCTGGTCATAGCGATATCGGCTTTGTCGGGTCTGGGCGTGCAGCCAGGCATTGCTTGCCCTCAGCACCCGTTCGGCTGATTGTTTCACCGACCAGCTCTCGGGGGTTGAGTAGTAGTCGCTCAGGAAACCGGCCACCGCCGCTTCACTGGCGATCTGGCTGACATTGCTGGAGCTGATGCCATCGGCAATCCCTGCCGCAATTCCCTTGCTGTGGCGCTGGTGATTGTCGGGTATCAGCAGGCCATGGAAATCCTGGTTGGCGGGTTTCCGGCCGGCGCTGCTGAATTGTCCGGCTTCTATCGTGAGCTGTTCGCAGTTGGACATGAATATGAGCCACTGAAGCCCGCCGGTGTGTGCGGCACCGGCAGGGCCTTGGTGGTAATCAGGCGCTGCGGGCGCTGACGGGTTCGCGGTAGTCTGTTGCCAGGGTGCGCTTGGGTGCGGTGCGGACGTGGGTGGCGTAAAGCGTCAGCCCAGTGAAGGACAGGCCACCTACCAGGTTGCCCAGAACGGTGGGGATCTCGTTCCAGATGAAGTAATCCATGATACTGAACTCGCCGCCCATCATCAGTGCAAACGGGAACAGGAACATGTTGACGATGGAGTGCTCAAAGCCCATGTAGAAGAACAGCATGATCGGCATCCACATGGCCAGTACCTTGCCCTGGACCGTGGTGGAGATCATCGCGCCCACCACGCCCATGGATACCATCCAGTTACACAGTACACCCCGCAGGAAGATGGTGAACCAGCCAGCCACACCATGTTCGGCATAACCCAGGGTACGGGCCTTGCCGATAGAGGCAATTTTGTCCCCGACCACTCCGGCTTCGGTGTTGAAACCGTAGGTGAAAACAAAGGCCATGATGGTGGCAACCGTCAGGGCACCGCCGAAGTTACCCAGGAACACCCAGCCCCAGTTTCGAAGGATGCCGCGGGTATCCACCCCGGGGCGTCGGTCGAGAAGGGCCAGCGGGGTCAGCATGAACACCCCGGTGAGCAGGTCGAACCCCATCAGATAAAGCATGCAGAACCCGACCGGAAACAGCAGTGCGCCGACCAGCGGGCTGCCGGTCTGTACGCCGACGGTAATGGCGAACACCGCCGCCAGTGCCAGGATCGCCCCGGCCATAAAGGCCCGGATGAGGACATCCCGGGTGGCCATGTATATTTTTGATTCACCGGCGTCCACCATCTTGGTGACGAACTCCGAAGGCATGATGTAAGACATAGTGTGTTCCCCTGATCGCTTTCTGGTTATCTGGAGCCAACAAAAAACGGCGCCCTCATTGCCTGCCCGGTAGGGGCAGGAATGAGTAGACGCCGTCGTCTGAACAGAATGTGCGCGGGCAGCCTGAATGAAGATGAACAGGCTATCTGCTGAGGATGTCTGAGCAGAGAGTGTGCCAGTGTTGAGAGCTTTCAGGGTTTGATTTAAGAATCAAAAGGTTGAGTGAGGGTATCGGTTGCGGTTTGGTGCCTGCATTGCTGGCCAGCGCACCGGCAGAGTGCGCCCTGCCTTTCATTGGTGCCTGGCAGCGGGTGAATCAGCGCAGATTAAAACGGACTGGCAGAGCGTAGGTAAAGGACTTGCCGCGCATGGAGTCCGGCACGGCTGGCAGAGGCGCCGCCTGCGCCAGCATGGCCAGAGCGGCATCGTCCAGCAGTGGGTGCCCGGAGCTGTCGCGCAGTGAGTGTTCCACCAGCGAGCCATCACGCCGGAATTCGAAGACAATCACCGGCGTACCCTCCTGGCCCAGCCGGCGGGCACGGCGAGGATACTCGTAATAGCGTGCCAGGTGCCGGCTGAGCTTGCTCAGGTAGCTGTCTACCTGTGATGACTGACCGGCATTCTGCAAAGGTACCGCGCTTTGGTTGGTGTTACTGTCCGCTTCTTCGCCCTGAGGTTGTTCGGAACTTTCTGCCACGACCTCGGTGGTGCTGGATTCTGGTTCCTGCGGTGTGGGGGCAGGTTCTGGTATTGGCTCAGGTTCTGGTTCTGGCACGGGTTCAGGTTTCGGTTCCGGCTTTGGCTCTGGTTTGGGCTCTGGTTTGGGTTCTGGCTTGGGCCGCGGTTCTGGCACTGGAGCCGGTTCGGGTTCCGGCGCGACTTCCGGCTTTGGCTCTACCGATTTCCTGCCGGCGAGATTGATCTTGATTGCGGGGGCGGTGTTCACGGCACTGTCACCCAGAACCGGCATCTCCAGGGTTTCCTCGGGCGTGGCCAGGACCGCTGTAATGGCGGTTGCGATCATGGCGATGATCAGGAACAGGGCTTTGGGTAGCCGACCTGCTGTTGTCATGTGGCAGGCTCCGTGAGCAGCAGAACTTCCGAATAACCGCCCTCTTCCAATATTCTCAGCAAATCCTCCAGATTGGCCATGGTCAGGCTTTGATCCGCCGCAATCTTCAAGGGTACGTTCTCATCCGGAGCCGGTAGCGCGGCAAGCAGACTCTCGCGGGTCTGGTGCTTGCCTTCGACCTGCCATTGGCCATCGGCCTGAATCATCATGTCGGCCTCGGGTGCCTGCTGTTCCGGGCTCTGCTCGGTACCAGGCAGTTCTGGCAGCGGTTCGTTGGTAAGTTGTCCCGCTACAATGAAAAACATCAGCAGCAGAAACACCAGATTGATCAAGGGCAGCAACGCATCTTCAACACGTTCCAGAAGGCCCTTGCCAGAGGTTGATGGAGGTGGAACCAGGTCTGTCATGAGTCAGGCGTGTTTGTACGCTTCCAGTGAGGTTCAATGCCGGCGTTATCCAGCGCACTGAGGATCCGGGTGAAATGGGCCAGGCTGGTATCGGGCGTAGTGGCGAGATTGGCTTCGCTTACCCCTTCAGCGTTCAGCGTCGACAGTAGCTGCGCCAGGTCGAAGTCTTTCTTCTCCCAGCGTACCGTGCCATTGGCATTGACCCTGAGCTCTGGCAGGGGGTCGCCTGTGGCACTGCTCTGCTGGCCGGTATTGTTCGCCAGTTCCAGATAATCTACCGGTAACAACCGGGTGGTAAGCATAAAGAACACCAACAGGATGAACACCACATCGATCAGTGGTGTTATCCGGATGGGGATCGGGCGGTTTGGCCGGGGGTCAACCAGCTGCATGTGCCAGCCGCTGATTATCGCCGACCGAATAACTCCGATCCGCCTCTGGTGCCCTCTCAGGGCGGGGCTCGGCTGCCGGTGTGGCCACGTCTGCCGCTGTGGCCGTTTCGTCGCCAGGCAGCACGTTGAAGACGCTGACAAGGGCACTGTTGATGGTCTTGTGGATCCGGCGCAGACGGAACTCAATCCAGGCCGCCAGCGCCGCAAAAGGAATGGCTACCACCAGGCCTGCGGCCGTCGTGGTCAACGCCTCATAGATACCACCGGACAGCTGGCTGGCGTTAGCGCGACCATCGGTCGCCGCCATCGCGCTGAATGCTTCCATCATGCCCATTACGGTACCCAGAAGGCCCAGCAAGGGGGCCAGGGCGGCAATCACTTCGATGATTTTTAACGGTGCCTCGAAAGGTTCCAGCGCCGCTTGCGCATCCCTTACGGCGGTTTCCCTTACAGCACTGATATTCGGATTGCACTTGCTGGCTGTCATGGTGTTGACCAGCAGATGCATCAGTGGATTGGTACGCCCGAGCAAGCCAGCGTCGGCTCTGATCTTTTCCGGGGAAGTCTGGGCCGGGGATGCCTGCCATTGCTGAACCAGGTAGCGCAACTTCCGGGTAAATCGTGGGGCGTAGAAGGTTCCGAACAACATCAGGTAGAAAAACGTGATCACGCCAATGGCGGCTATGGCGATCAGAACGATCATGACTGGACCGCCCATTTCGACCAGTTGGCCGAGTGGCCCGTGGTCGAACAGCGATGCGGAAGTGGCAGTAATGGAATCCATACAGATATTCCCGGCGAGACGAAAATAGACCTAAATAATAACGATTATCAGTAGAATTTCAAGTCTCGATCTGACGTATCCGCCCGCCTTTGTTAGACTTTCGGTGACGTTTGCAACTATCTGGTGTTCGTGAGGGGCGCCCAGTGCCTGAGGACCTGAGCAGCGGGAGTGATTAATTTGGTCAGAAAATGGTTCGGCAGCCTGGTCAACCGAGCGGTCGCTTTGGTAGTGGTGTTTGTGGCGACATCCGCGGTTGTCATTGCGGCCATCGGGTGGCTGCTCAGTCGGGCCGAGCTGGAGGACATGGCGTATGGTCAAGTGGAAACCATTGCCGGAATGGTCGCCAGGGAACTGGATCTGAAGCTGTCGGAAAGACTGGATGTACTGACATTGGTGGCCGAAGGCTTCCCCTCTACCGAGATCGTGCTGGAAAACCGGGCCCGGGTCCTGCTGCGTAATCAGGATGCCCTGCTCCAGCTTTTCGATGCCACCTTTATTCTCGATGCCGATGGTCGGTTACTGGCAGCTTCCCCAGCGTCGTATTACGTACCCGGTTTCAATGCCTCGCAGCGCCCCTACTTCACCGATCTGGTCAGCCGGATGTCGCCCATTATCAGCGCTCCCTACATTACCGTAATTGATGAGCAGCCCGGCGTTATGGTGGCCGCGCCCCTGTTTGATGCAAAACAGCGATTCATCGGCATGATTGGCGGGCTGATTCTGCTGCAGGGCGACAATTTCATGAGTGAATTTGCCAGTGTCCGGGTGGGCCAGACCGGCTATCTGCGCCTGATAACGCAAAACGGCATCGTGCTTGCTGATGGTCTGTCGGGAGAGGTGATGGTGCCCGTAAGCAAATCGTCCCCCTCTTTACTGCAGGCGATGTCCGGTTTCGAGGGCACATCCCACGATCATCCGGGCCGGAAAACCGGGACCATAACCGGCTATGCCCAAATGGCGCTGGTGCCATGGTTTGTGGCCGCTGTCTGGCCCGAGCGTGAGGCCTTTGCTCCGGCACTGAGGATGACCGGTGGCTTCAGCTGGGCGTTGCTGGCGGTAGTATCAATACTGGCGCCTCTGGCTTTCTGGATCTTCTACCGGTTGTTGGCGCCGTTGCGCAATCTCGGGGTCCAGATATATCAGCGGCACACTGGTGAGCGGGAGGAGCCTGTTTCCGAGGTGGGCGGGTCGGAGATCCGCAACGTTGCCAAAGTCTTCAACCAGGTGCGGCAGGAACGGGATGAGATTTTCCGTTCACTGGCCGAACGCGAGGCCTTCTTCCGGTCCCTCACCAGCAATGCACCTATCGGCATCGTACACACTGATATCCTGGGCCGTATAGAGTTCGTGAACCCGGCGTTTCTGGATATTGTCGGTCGCCCCGAGGACTGGCTCCGCCATCGCTACCTGATTGAAACCGTCGCCAGCGAAGACCGGGACAAGGCCATGAAAGGGTGGCGCAATGTTCTGGTACGCCGCAGCTTTTTCAGGAGCCGGCTACGGTTGCTAACCCATCGTCTGCCCGGTTATGTCTGGGTGGATGTCATTACCTCGGTGATCGACCTGCCGGACCAGGCCATTGGTACCATTACTGCCGTCCGGGATGTGACTCAGGAAATGCGCTTTGAACGGGCCATTCGCGAGGAACAGCAGCGGGCGGATTCGATTCTCGATGTGCTTCAGGAAGGGGTGTTGATGGTGGATACCGAAGGCGCTATCCGCTACGCCAACGGCGCCGCCTGCGGTTTTCTGGCGCTGGAGGATGACTGTGTGGGCCATAACTTTTTCGAATCCGTCACCATCCGCCACGACAATGAAGAACTGGTTTACGACACTTTTCTGGCCGGAGAGGAAATCGACAATTGCTACGTAACCCTGGAAAACCTGGAGGGCCGGATCTACGACATCGATCTGACCATGCTGCATATGCGCAAAGGAGAGCGGCAGGAACGGCTGGTGTTTGTACTCAGGGATGACAGCGAACGTCGGCGGGAAGAAGAGCGATTGTCCTGGGAGGCCACCCACGATGCCTTGACCCAGTTGCTGAACCGGCGGGCGTTTACCGCTTCATTGCTCAAAGCTTTGGCCGATGCACCCCAGCGAGAGGTTCCGGCGGTGCTGATGATGATTGACCTGGACCACTTCAAGCCAGTCAACGATGAAGGTGGTCACCTGGTTGGCGATGATCTGCTGAAGCGGCTGGCGGAGGTGTTCAAACAGGCCGTGCGTCAGTCGGATACGGTAGCCCGACTTGGCGGTGATGAGTTCGCCATTCTGTTGCCAGCCTGTGGTATGGCGCGTGCCGAAACCCTGGCTGAAAGCATCCGGGCAAAGGTGCAGGCGTTGAAGATCGAACACGACGGTCGCCAGTTTGGCGTCACCGTCTGCATTGGCCTGACGCCGGTTTCAGCCCACGACAACGGCCCGAAAGAGGTGATGGCACGGGCTGATGAAGGCTGCTACATCGCCAAATCACGGGGCCGGAACTGCGTAGTATCGATTGCACTGCCGGACGAAGGCGACCGGCCTTAGCCAAGCCAGCCGGCAGAGCGCGCTGCCTGCCAGAGCAAGCGGAACGCCAGCAGGGTAAGTACCAGGTTGAAGGCGGTGTGGAACCATCGGTTATTGATGGATTTAAGCAGGTGTAATCCAAGCCAGGTGCCGGCAAAGCCGCAGGCGATCATGGCCAGAATAAAGAGCAGCCACTCCGAAAACACAAAACCGGCCACGCCGAATACCAGGGCCTTGGGGGCGTGCTGCAGGGTCATGGCGGTGCCAAAGGTGGCGACGGTGCGGAAGCGGTCGGTGTGAATCTGCTTGATAAACGCCGCCACCAGGGGGCCGGTAGCGCCCACGAACAGACTCACGAAACTGGTAATGGCAGAAGCGATAAACACGCCGAACGGGCCAAAAGAGGCCTTGGGCAACCCGGGGCCCCAGCACAGGTAAAGCACGAACAGGGCAATGCTCAGTTGCCACAGATGAGCCGGCAGATCGACCAGCAACCAGGCACCCAGTCCGGCCCCTGCCAGCACGCCCGGGGCGAAGGCGGCGATCACCTTCCAGTCGATATGATGCCGGGTCAGTATGGCCCGGCCACTGTTGGAACCGAGCTGGATCATGCCGTGCACCGGAATGATCGCCGCCGGTGGCAGCCAGGATGCCATCAGTACCAGCAGCAGGACACCGCCGCCTGCGCCCAGGGTGGCGGTGATCATTGACGTAACCGCTGACGCCATCAGCAGGAACACAATCACGCTTGTGCTCAGGGCTTCCGGAAACACGATCAGGCTCATGGAACTCACTCTGGTATTGGCGTAAGCTCCTGAGTTTCCGGTTTATAACGGGAATGTCCAGGGGACTTTCGCCGAAGAACAACAAGCAGGGTTGCCAATGAAACCGTCCGAATATCTTCGTTACGATGCCACGGCCCTGGCCGATCTGATTCGCCGGGGTGAAGTCACCTCCCGGGAAGTGACCGAGGCCGCTATCGACCGTGCCAGCGCCGTGAACCCGCGCCTGAATGCCATCTGCCACCCGCAGTTTGCGGAGGCCATGGATCAGGATTTTCCTGCACAGGGTCCCTTCGCCGGGGTGCCCTTGTTGCTCAAGGATCTGGCGCAGGAGCAGGCCGGGCATCCCTGTACCTACGGCAGCCGGGCTCTGCTGAAGAACGTGGCCACGCGGGATTCCCAGTTTGTGCGCCGTGCCCGGGAGGCCGGGCTGGTTTTTCTTGGCCGCACGGCAACCCCGGAATTCGGCCTCAAGGCCGTGACCGAATCGGCGTTGTGGGGCCCCAGCCGTAACCCCTGGGATACCGAGCGCACGCCGGGTGGTTCCAGCGGCGGTTCTGGTGCTGCGGTCGCGGCTGGCATTGTGCCCATGGCGGGTGCCAACGATGGCGGCGGCTCCATTCGTATTCCGGCCGCCTACAATGGCTTGTTCGGGCTGAAACCGTCCCGGGGCCGGATTTCCGTTGGCCCATACGCTGGCGAGGCCTGGACCGGAGCTTCTACCGATCATGTGGTTTCCCGGACGGTCCGGGACAGCGCCGCGATGCTGGATGTGCTGTCCGGTCCGGCCAGTGGCGATCCGTTTACTATTCCACAGCCATCGGCCCCCTGGGCGGACCTGATGCAGCAGTCACCGGGCCGCCTCAAAATCGGCGTATTTACCTCGTCACCCTATGACACCGAGGTGGCGCCGGAATGCGTCGCCGCAGTTGAAGAAACGGCACGCCTGCTGGAATCCCTGGGCCACGATGTAGAGTATGCCCGCCCGGAGTTTGATGGGCTCGCCCTGGCCCGCTGCTACCTGGCGTTGTACTTCGGTGAGGTATCCGCGCTTGTGGAACGCGCGAAAACCGAATTCGGCGCCACCGATCGGGATTTTGAGCTGGAAACCCGGCTGCTGGGTATGCTCGGGCGCACCATGCCGCTGCCAGACTATGTTCGCCTGCGCCAGCAGTGGAACGATTTCGCCCGGGCCCTCGGGGCCTATTTCGATCGTTTTGATCTTTATCTGTGTCCCACCACTGGCCAGTTACCGGCCCGGATCGGACAAATGGATACACCTGCTCACCTGAAGCTGGTGGCGCGGCTGATGCTGGGCCTGAAAGCCGGAAAGTTGGTGCACAGAAGTGGACAGGTAGACCAGATGGCCCTGGAAAGCCTGGCCAGGACACCGTTCACCCAACTGGCCAACCTGACGGGAACGCCGGCGATGTCGGTACCCCTTTACTGGACCCGTGACGGACTGCCGGTGGGGGTGCAGTTCGGAGCGGCCCACGGTGGTGAAGACCGCCTGCTGCAGGTTGCTGCTCAACTGGAAGAGGCCAATCCGTGGTTCAGCAACTACGAGCGACTTGAGGATGCTTTCTGAGGTCGAAGAAAAAACCTTCTCCGGGGGTTGTGATCCGCGGTGACCAACTCCACGTTTATCTTTCCATGTGGAACAGGCTATGCTGTTAGTCAGGGACACCGGTTCCTGACCACCCTGATGGCATCGAGGAGGCGAGCATCTTATGAACCAATCGATGGCAATCGACGATCTGGTATCCGTAGCACAGGCCGAAGCCATGGGGGAACTGGACGCCCCGATGATGGCAATTGTTCTGTCCAGTGAACAGAGCTACGACCTGCCCATCAACTCTCTTGAAACCGATGCCGACAAAGCCCGCTGGGGGCTGATCCTGCGCGCGGCACGTGAACACGTGGAAGCGGATGCCGTGGCTGTGCTCTATCCGGCCTGGACCACCATTCGCCGCAAGCCCAAAGACAACGAACCCGCCATGGCCGTGGCCAGCGAAGACGATGTTCAGGACGACGGCGCCGATGACGAAGGCGGTCCCATCGACACCCTGTTCGTGCAGCTGCACACCCGTGACCGCATCTATTGGCGGGGGTTTGAGCAGATTCGCGACCCGCGCCATCAGCGCATCATCGGCTTTCGCCGCATCAAGGCGCTGTCAACGGATTATGAACGGGACCAGGCGCCGTCTGTCGCGGCTTGGCTGAGTACCCTGTTTGAGCCGTTGCCGGATGAAGGTGAGGAGACGGACGTGGACCGCGAGCTGGCCGAGCTGCTGGAAGAGCCGGAGGTAAGCGCAGCGCTTTACCCACGGCAACTGCGCGCTCTGCATTGATTGATACACAGGTGGAGTTCTGTCAGCCCGGTGTGCGAAAACCTCCGGGCTGACTGTTTACGTTCTAGATAACCGGGATCCGATCCACCACCCAATAGAGGCTGACGAATCCCACGATCATCAGCACGGTGGGGACGGCGGCACGGGTGTACAGCGGGTAACGGCTCAAAAAATAAAGCATGGGGAACAATGCCAACACCAAGAGCAATTGCCCTAATTCCACGCCCAGATTAAATCCTGCCAGAGCAATCGCGGTTTGCGAAACACCAGAGGTGAGATCGCCCAGCACACTGGCGAATCCGAACCCGTGGATTAGCCCGAAACCAAACGCCAGCTTCCAGGTTTTTCGCCCCAGAATCGGCCACAGAACATTAATGGCGGCGATCACAATGGACAGCGCGATCACCGTCTCCACCCAGGCGATGGGAAGCGACACGATATCGAACGCAGCCAGAGCCAGGGTAATGGAATGTGCCACGGTGAAGGCGGTGACAATGCCCACCAGATCCAGTAAACGGGACCTCAGGCTGGCGTCGCTGAATCCAGGCCGTGAAGCGTAGGGCAAGGTTGCCGGAAGAATGAGTACCAGTAAGAACAGAATGTGGTCGAGCCCAATCATCAGGTGAACAACACCCTGATAAAGAAAGGTGCTGAAAAGCCGAATGGCGTGTTCCATCGGCCCAGAAGCGCTCTCAAGCGACATACGGGTGGCGTCTGGAGCAATCACGCCCAGCCTCTCACCATGGGTGTCCGTCACCGAGACCAGGCCCCGGTGCAGTGAGTCCTGATCGAATAGCAGCGTGTAGTTTAAAGAGCTGGGTGTTTTGTTGTCCGGACATGTGACCCGGTAACTCGCGGCAGCGTATGGCCCATCACTGTGTTGAGACAGCCCCCAGGTTCCGGGTTGCCGTTGGCATGGGCCACTGCTGTTAGCGACCGAAAAGTGACGATCCAGAACCTGATCAAACCCGTCGCGGCTCTGTCGGAATTCAGCACCCGTAACTTGACCGTTTCGATCCCGATCCAGGGTGACGAGCAGGGCGAGGTCACGCAAGGCAAGGTCCACCCGAATCGTCGACTGGATTTGATCAATGTAGATAAAACTGTCGCTGGCTTTATGTGCCCAGGACGTGATCGGCGAGACCAGCCATACAAGTAGAATAAGGCCAGGTAAAAATCGGCTGTAGAAAGAGGCTGTCATCAGGGTGTCTCCCAATCTGGATAACGCGCATCCTGCTGGTTGTGCCGCTGCAGCCAGGATCGTACGTTGTTCAGGACGGCCTGATCATCCAGCCGGTTTGCCGCTCGGAGCAACAGACGGGTATCCATCGGCTCCCGCTGCTCCTGCCAGTTGGATAACGCGTATTGCAGCGCGGAGTCCGCTTCATCGGCAATATCCAGGGCATAGCGGGCCAGATCTCGCTGGTGCAAGAGATTGCCGCGCCAGAGTGCCTCGTCGAGTCGTCCTTTGAGCCGGGCCGCTAACTGGTCAGCGCCTTCGTGGTTCTGTCGTTTCATGGCAATCGCGCGGATGACCGCGAGTTCGTCCACGTGTTCATAGGTGTCGGTAAGTGCCACGACGGCCTCCGTATCCCCCTGCTCCAGAAGCCAGTCGGCCAGCTGTGCACGAGCGTAAAGGTCTTCAGGTGCCATAGTTAGAACTTTCTGCCAGTGTTCACCCGCCTCTGGCCGCCCAAGTTGGGTAGCGATATCGGCCAGCGTGCCTTCCGCCCAGATCAGGCTGGTTGGGTCAGGGTGTGGGGCATTCTGGATGGCTGTAAGTAAGGTGGCGTAAGCCGTGCTTGCCTGACCGGTTCGAGCCTGTACGTGTGCCAGACAGCTGGTTGAGATCAGCCCGGGCAGGGTGCTGGCCAGCTGTTCGCAATGGGTGTGAGCCGCCGTGTAGTTACCTTGCACCAATTCAAGGTTCGCCAGGGTAAGTCTGGCCTGAATGCGCTGAATGCGGTCACCGGACTGGACCACTTCGGATAGCAATTCCCGAGCCATCTGAAACTGGTGGAGGCTCTGATGGACGGTGGCATCGAGTACAACAAGCCGATCGGTCATGTTGTTTTCGGGCCACCGGTCGAGCAACGCTCGGGCATAACCCAGATACCTCGGGTCACCTTCGGTCCGGGCCTGGTGTATGTAGCGTTGAACCATGTCCGCTGCCTGCTGGGCAGTTGACCGTTGATCGTTAACGACAGGCGCCGTCGCTGGTAATGTCGCGAGGATGTCGTTGTCGTTGAAATCGATGTCGATGCCGACCGGGGCAGCCAGCAGCGTTGTGGGCAAGACCAGCCCGATGGTCAGTGCAAGACACCGGAAAGCCCTGCGCCGAAGCGCAGGACAAGTGGCGGCCGGTTGGGGGCGGACGTGTGTCCGCTCCCCCGGTTCGGAGTCGTTAAAGCAGGTCGTCAAACGCCTGCTCGTTGTCCTGATCATTGAAACTGAACTCCGTGTTGTTAATGCTGACCGCATTGCGGTCATCTCGGGTGTTGTTGATTTCGTTCTTTACAAACGTGGTGAAATCAACCGACAGGGCCGGCGTGGCTCTGTTGGAGGAACTGTCAGAACATCCTGCCAGAACCAGAGCTGCCACAACGGCAATACCAGATCGCAGTATCATGGGTTTTCTCCTTTACAGGCCGTTAGGTGAGCCGGCAATCGGCGTGGCCAGGTACGGGAAGGTATCCTGCAGTTCCGCCGGGTTCAGCTGTACACCATCGGTGTATTCCAGGTCACCGCTGGGGGCATCAGCTGGATCGGCCAAAACGCCCATGGCAACACGGAGTGAGATATCGACGGTGTCATCCACCGGCCGACGACCGTTGGGGAAGCCGGCATTGTCCATGCCAAGTACGCCGAGATCGTTCTGCGCGCCGGCGGCGGTCGGAGCAATGCCGGGGTTCAGACGCAGCATTTCTGATGCGGTCACCCCATCCGGGCCGTTTAGATCCGGCACGCCGGTCAGGAACGCGGTCACCAGATCGTTGCGGGGGAAGTTCGTTGGCGCGGTAACGCCAAAGAGTGCCTCCAGTAGCGCTGGCAGCGTGGGGTTGGTGACATAGGTCAGGAACTGGCCGTCGTTGACTGGCTCGCTGGCGTTGAACCGGTCCTTGTCCTTGAGCCCGATCACGACTTCATTGACGAGCGGCATACCCAGGCGAGACACCTGCACATAGGCACCGCCTTCCACCGTTGCTCCCTTACCGTTAGCGTCGGGCGCCGGGTTGATCACCCTTGCCTGGCGCACACTGGCGGTGGTCCAGCCACCGATCACCGGGTCACCGGACGCCGTTTGTGCGGTGCCTGTCAAACACGCAGTTGGCACCTCTAGCGCAAACGATGTGACGTTTTTGTCAGCCAGATCGCCGGCGCCTTCGCCATTACGTGGCCCAACGGGATTGGTGTTCACCAGATCGAAAATTTCACCCAGGTTGACCGCAAAGGCCTCTTTACGCTGTCCGACGAAAACCCGTCCGTCACTGCTACAGCCCGGGATGGCAATATCGAAAATGTGCTGGTTTGCGTAGGCTTGGTAGTCGCCGAAGGATTTACCGCCGATGTTATCCAACGGTTTGGCAAAGGTTTCCATACCGGTCGTGGCGTTGGTCGCCACCTGCCGGGTGCCCATGCGACGATCACCCCGGATGACGGTAACCGTGTACTCCTGACGCATCTGGACATTGGCATTGTCGGTAGCGTCGCCAACGTTCTTCAGCGGCACCGACACCATTTCACCGCCAACGTTCAGTTGGATGTCGTTCATGATGTCCTGCACCTGAAACTGAAAGGTCAGGTCCTCCCGGGCATTACCGGTGTTGTCGATGTGAATCTCGTAGATGGCATCCTCGTCGAGATCAAAATAGTTGGGGCCACCGTAGGCATCCTGCAGTGGCAGATAATTGGCAATCAGCGTAACGAAACCGTCGCGACCGGTTTCATAGCTGCGGAACATGTAGAAGTCGGTGGCGTCTGCTTTCGGCAGCTCGGTTATGAAAGGTGCTTCCCGGTGGCTGGAAGCTTGTGCGGTGGCAGCCGCCAGGCAGGTCCCGGCGATGGCTAAAGCCAGGCCGGAGCGGTTGATTCGTTTTGTCATCACGTTTTCCTCAACGTTGGTTTGTTGTTACCCATCAGGAAACGGATGAATCGGAAAAAAAGATGCAGAGCACGAAAAAAAAGTGATTCTGGGTGCCTCGTGCAACCTTCCCTGGCAACCAGCCGTATAGAGTGAAAGACAACATAACGGAAAGGGTATTGGCATGGCAGTCATCGACATGGAACAGCAAGCGCTGATGAATCTGCTGGTTGCGGTGGCAAAAAGCGACCGCCGGGCATTCCAGGAACTCTATCGGGCAACCGCCGCACGAGTGTATGGCGTGTGCTGCAAACTTGCCGGTCAGCAGGATCTGGCCGAAGAGGCGCTGCAGGAAACCTTTGTGCAAATCTGGCACCATGCCGCGGAGTACCACAGTGATCGGGGATCGCCACTGAGCTGGATTCTCACCATTGCGCGCTACCGAACCATCGACATGGTCCGATCAAGGTCCAGTCGCCGTTCCGCGGGAAGCAACGCTTTGGATCAGCTTGCGGATCACCGCGCGGGGCCGCTTGATATGTCGCTCTCCCAGGCTGGAGCCGAGCAGTTGAATGGGTGTCTTGAGGAACTGAGCGATGTTCAGCGGGACAGCATCCTGTTGTGTTACTACCGTGGGCTCACCCATGATGAACTGGCGTCAGCGTTGAGCTCCCCGATAGGCACGGTCAAAAGCTGGATAAGACGGGGCCTTAAAGCGCTCAAGGGGTGTCTGGAGCGATGAAAAAAACACCTGAGCGTATTGAGAGACTGGCAGCTGAGTATGTACTGGGTGCCCTTCAGGGTCGGGCGCGGCAGCGGTTTGAGCGCTGGATGATGGAATCGGTTCGTGTCCGCCAGGAAGTGTGGTATTGGGAGGAAACTCTGGGCAAATTAGCGAGCCAGGTACCTAAGAAAGAACCACCTGCCTCCGCCTGGACTGCCATTGAGCGACGGCTGGGAATGGCAGAGTCGCCTGCAATGAAGACCAATGCACGGTTGCGCCTGTGGTGGCCCGCCTGGAGCTCACTTGCCACGGCAGCGGCGCTGGTCATGGCGATAATGTTGTTACAGCAGCCCAGCGATTCCTCAGCGTTGTCCGGTGCCGTCGTGCAGAGCAACGTCGACTCGCCTTTATGGTTAATTAGCGAATCGCCCACCGAGCGTCGCCTGAGATTAAGGCCGGTTGCCGCCGAATCGGCGCAGGCAGGCAAAGATTATGAGCTCTGGATTGTGCCGGACGCGGGCGCGCCTTTGTCTTTGGGCGTGATCTCCGTAGAGGGTGTCTACCAGGTCGAGCTTTCCGATCGAGATCGAGAGATTCTGGGGGAGAGTCGCACCCTGGCAATAAGCCTGGAACCCCGCGGGGGGTCACCCACCGGGGCGCCCACAGGGCCGATTCTTCATGTTGCTACGCTCTACGACATGTAACCTATCCATTGGATGACCGAACTACTTTGTCGCCATCAGCGTCAGGCACAACTGGGCGTTCTGCACGAAATGGGCGAACGCCGTCAGTTGCTGCTCTGACGGCACATAGGCGGCAGCCGCGTTGTCAGCATAGAACATCCCGACCAGTCTTCCTTTAGCTGTAAGTGTTCCCACCAGTGCCGGTACTTTGCCGAGCCAGCGGTCGAAGGCCACGCCCTCGGCGCCCCTGGCAGGGCGAAACACGCCCGACGCGCCAGCTGGCAGCAACTTCCCCAGTGAGCCAGTACCGTCTTTGTGGACAATAAACAGTTCCCGCCACTGCTCCGTACCGCGACCTCCGACTTTTCTGGGAATCAGGTCGTTACCGGTTCGATCGCTCATCAGCAGGGCTACCCGCTGCATACCGATGGCCCGGTGAATGCCTTCGATCACCAGTTGGCAGACTTCGTTGATGTCTGGCTTCTCGGCCAGGGTGTGGGTCAGATCCCGAAGAATCTGCAGTTGCAGGTCCGCGTCCATCGCCGGCGCTGTCAGACCGGCTCCCGCCTGACCGCCGTTGCCGCCGGGCATCAGCGCGGCCACCTGCGGAATGCCCAGTGACGACGCCACCTTGGTGGCTTCCTGGGCATTGACCTTAAGCTGATCCCGAATCGCCGCGGGAGTTTCCCCCAGATCCTGGGACAGCCGCTCCAGCACCTTGTCCATTTCCGCACCGCTCCAGCCCTGTTCGAAAAGGCGGGCCATCTCCACCGAGTTACGCACCAGACTGCTGGCCATGGAGTTGGCCTGGCCAGACGCCACTACTTCGTTGATGAACGGCCCCAGCGACCAGGCGTCCACCAGCCCGCTGGCCTGCTCGGTTTCGCAGGACCAGAACGCCAGTTCCCCGATGTTCATCAGCAAAGCGCCGATAAAGACTTCTTCCAGGGCGTGCTCGGTGCATTTGGGCATCAGGCAGCGGGCCTGTACCGCGGCATGAATCGCCCTGGCCAGGCATCGCAGCAGGTGGGGGCGATCATTGCGTTTAAGCAGGGAATCGACAATCAGAGACGAAATCGCCATGGACTTCACGGCATCAAAGCCGATCAGCGTGATGGCCCGGCTGACCGTGCTGACCTGGGTGCGGGTCTGGTTGTAAAACACCGTGTTGGATAACCGGAGCACCTGGGAGGTGAGCTGGGCATCATTGAGAATCACGTTTGCCAACTCATTGACGGTACTGTTGCGGCTGTCTGTCAGTTCGTTGATCTGCCGGAGGGTGTTGGCCAAAACCGGCAACTCTACCTTGCTCAGGTAGGAAACCCATGCCTGGGTTGAGTTCATCCTTGAGGGCGAAGTTTCGGACGGAGTAGTCACGGAAGGGGCGCGCCTCGGAATGATGGACAGTTGTTAATGTTCTTTGTGGATACGAGTTTAGCTGAGCCGGGAGGGGTCTGTCAGGTACCTTTTGGTGTAAGGGCAACTACCCACCTGCCGGCCACCGGGCGGGATTCGGGTTTGCCCCCTGAATAGGCTATAATCGCCGGTTTTAACGACGCATCTGCAAGGCACTGATCGTGATTGTATTTGACCAGGTAGAAAAGTCGTACCAGGTGGCTGGCCGGGCGATCCCCGCGCTGCATCCCACCAGTATGACCATCGAGACCGGTGAGGTGTTCGGCATCGTCGGCCACTCCGGCGCGGGCAAATCGACCCTTGTCCGACTGATCAACAAACTGGAACCCTCCACCGGCGGTCGCATCCTGATCGACGACGAGGACATCACCCGCTACAGCGCCGCAGAGTTGCGGGCCTTCCGACGCAAAGTGGGCATGATTTTCCAGCATTTCAATCTGCTGTCGTCCAAGACGGTGGCTGACAATATTGCCTTCCCGATGAAACTGGCGGGCATTTATTCCAAGGCTGAAATTCGCAGTCGGGTGGATGAGCTGCTGGCAAGGGTGAGCCTGAGCGATCATGCCAACAAATATCCGTCCCAGTTGTCTGGCGGGCAGAAACAGCGGGTAGGCATTGCCCGCGCCCTGGCCTGCAGACCGACTATTTTGCTGTGCGATGAAGCCACCAGCGCCCTGGATCCACAAACCACCCAGTCGGTGCTAAAGCTGCTGGCGGACATCAACAAGGAACTGGGCCTGACCATCGTGCTGATTACCCACGAGATGGATGTGGTGCGCCGTGTCTGTGACCGGGTGGCGGTGATGGACGCCGGCCGTGTGGTGGAAATGGGGCCAGTCAGTGAAGTCTTTCTGCACCCCCAGCACCCGACCACCCGGGATTTTGTGTTCGAAAGCGAAAATGTGGATCGCGATGAGCTGCAGGAAGATCTGCAGAAAGCCGAGGGTCGTATTCTGCGCCTGACATTCAAGGGGGAATCCACTTACAAACCGTTGCTGGGCAGTGTTGCCCGGGAATCCGGTGTGGATTTCAGTATTCTCTCGGGCAGGATTGATCACATCAAGGACACGCCCTACGGCCAGTTGACCCTGTCGTTGGTGGGCGGCGATCTGGAGGTTGCCATGAAAGCGCTGGAAGCCGCTGAAGTTCATGTGGAGGTGGTGCGCTGATGGAAGCCTTGATGGAAAGCCTTATGGGGAACGTGGACTGGACCGAAATTGGCTGGGCCAGTTGGGATACCCTGGTGATGGTGGGCATGTCGCTGTTGTTCAGCGTGTTGATTGGCTTGCCCATAGGTGTGCTGTTGTTCCTGACCGGCAAGCGTCAGTTGCTGGAACAGCCGGTGGCCTACGCCATCCTGTCGTTTATTGTGAACGTGCTGCGCTCTGTGCCCTTCATCATCCTGCTGATTGTGATGATCCCGTTCACGGTAATGCTGATCGGCACCTCCCTGGGTGTGGCTGGCGCGATTCCGCCGTTGGTGGCCGGTGGTGCTCCGTTCTTTGCCCGCCTGGTGGAAACCTCCTTGCGGGAGGTGGACCGGGGCATTATTGAAGCAACCCAGGCCATGGGTGCGAATGTTCGACAGATCATCTTTGGTGCCTTGCTGCCGGAGGCACTTCCCGGCATTATCGCGGGCATTACGGTAACGGCCATTACTCTGGTGTCTTACGCAGCCATGTCTGGCGTTATTGGTGGCGGCGGCCTTGGCGACCTGGCGATCCGGTTCGGTTACCAGCGGTTCCAGACCGACGTGATGGTGATTACTGTGGCCCTGCTGGTGATCTTTGTGCAGGTGTTGCAGATGGCGGGCGATCGCCTGGTTCTGTATTTCAGCCGTAAATAATTAACGCAGGAGATTTGTTATGAACCTGAAGAAAACTCTGGTGGCTCTGGCCGCTGTTGCAACCTTCTCGACCGCTGCTTCGGCAGAACAACTGTCTGTAGCCGCGACTCCGGTACCCCACGCCGAGCTGCTGGAATTCGTGAAGCCGGCCCTGGCGGAACAGGGTGTAGAGCTGGATGTGAAGGTGTTCACCGACTACGTGCAGCCCAACATCCAGGTTGATCAGAAGCGTATGGATGCCAACTTCTTCCAGCACCAGCCGTACCTGGATGAGTTCAACGATGGCCGTGGCACCAACCTGGTGACTGTGACCGGCGTTCACGTGGAGCCGTTCGGCGCCTACTCCAGCAAGATCGAGTCTCTGGACGAGCTGAAAGAAGGTGCGGTTGTGGCCATCCCCAACGACCCCACCAACGGTGGCCGTGCTCTGCTGTTGCTGCAGAAAGCGGGCCTGATTACCCTGAAGGACGAAAGCAAGATCACTGCGACCCCGCGTGATATTGCCGACAACCCCAAAGACCTGGACTTCAAGGAACTGGAAGCGGCGACCCTGCCGCGTATCCTGAACCAGGTGGACCTGGCGCTGATCAACACTAACTACGCGCTGGAAGCGGGCCTGAACCCGTCTGAAGATGCTCTGGTGATCGAAGGCTCCGAGTCTCCGTACGTGAACATCCTGGTCGCCCGTCCGGACAACAAGGACAGCGAAGCCATGCAGAAGCTGGCCAATGCCTTGAAATCCGATGCGGTGAAAGACTTTATCAAGGAGAAGTATGAGGGTGCGGTTGTTCCGGCGTTCTGATCGGAACGGAGTGCCTTCAGGTGCTCTCAAGCATAAAAAAGGGCAGCCATTTGGCTGCCCTTTTTGTTTGTGGCGGTGGATCAGTCACCACTCCAGTTAGCACGTGGGTCTGGTGTCATCCGCAGGTAGGACTTCACGGCTTTGTAGCCTTTCGGGAAGCGCTTTTTGATCTCATCTTCATCCTGCAGTGACGGCACAATCACCACATCACTGCCACTCTCCCAGTTGCCGGGTGTGGCCACGCGGTGTTCGTCGGTCAGTTGCAGGGAATCGATTACCCGCAGCACTTCATTGAAGTTCCGACCTGTGGATGCCGGGTAGGTGATGATCAGTCGAACCTTCTTGTTCGGGTCGATGATGAACAACGAGCGCACGGTCAGGCTGTCGTTGGCGTTCGGGTGGATCATGTCGTACTTCTCGGACACCTGGCGGTCGTGGTCTGCAATGATTGGAAAGTTGACTGTGCAGCCCTGGGTCTCGTTGATGTCTTTGATCCAGTCGTGGTGAGAATCCACCGGGTCGACACTCAAGGCGATGGCCTTGACGTTACGCTTGGCAAATTCGTCTTTGAGCTTGGCGGTCAGGCCCAGCTCGGTGGTGCACACCGGGGTAAAGTCGGCCGGGTGGGAAAACAGTACGCCCCAGCCATTGCCGAGCCACTCGTGAAAGCGAATGCGGCCCTCGGTGGAATCCTGTTCAAAATCCGGTGCAGTATCTCCAAGACGCAGACTCATACTTACTCTCCTTCGACACGGTTGTTGGCAAATTCGTGTATTGCGCCGGCGTTGCCCGCCGTTGTTGTCTGATCAGTGTATACGAGTAACTGTGGTGATGGATGCGCCAGTTACAAGGGGGACTTGATCTGGCGCATCCAACGGTTCGCTCACATCCTTGTGAGCGTCTTGCATAGACAGGGTATTACTCCACGCCCAGAGCCTTCTGCTTGTCGAAGTGCTCCCGGGTCAGTTTGAACACTACCGGGCTCAACAGCAGCAGGGCAATCAGGTTGGGCAGTGCCATCATGGCGTTCAGGGTGTCGGCCACCAGCCAGATAAAGCCCAGGTTGATGGTGGCGCCCACCGGAATGGCTACAATCCACAGCACCCGGTAAGGCAGAATGGCCTTCACACCGAACAGGAACTCAATACAGCGTTCTCCGTAGAAGGACCAGCCGATGATGGTGGTGAATGCGAAGATCGCCAGGGCAATCGCCACCACGTAGTTGCCAAAGCCCGGCAGGCCGGTTTCAAAGGCCAGGGACGTGAGTGCGGCACCGGTTTCGCCGGACGTCCAGGCACCGGAGGTGATGATCACCAGGCCGGTGATGGAACAGACAATGATGGTGTCGATGAAGGTGCCCAGCATGGCCACCATGCCCTGCTTGACCGGGTTTTTGGTTTGCGCTGCCGCGTGGGCGATGGGGGCAGAGCCCAGACCTGCTTCGTTAGAGAAGATGCCCCGGGCCACACCAAAGCGGATGGCTGCCCAGACCGCAGCACCGGCAAACCCGCCCTCGGCTGCAGCCGGGCTGAAGGCATAACTGAATACCATGCTGATGGCTTCCGGAATCTGGTTGGCGTTAATGGCCAGTACGATCAGGCCAATCAGCACATAGGACACTGCCATAAACGGCACCAGTGCACTGGCCACCTGGCCGATACGCTTGATACCGCCAATCAGTACCATGCCCACCAGTACCATCAGGATCACACCGGTTACCCAGTGGGGCAGGCCAAAATTGGTTTCCAGCACATCGGCGACGGAGTTGGCCTGAACCGTGTTACCGATGCCAAAGGCGGCTACCGAGGCAAACACCGCAAACAGGATGCCCAGCCAGGCCCACTTGCTGCCCAGGCCGTTACGGATGTAATACATGGGGCCGCCCACGTGGTTGCCACGCTCGTCCACTTCCCGGAAGCGAACCGCCAGGACGGCTTCTGAGTATTTGGTGGCCATGCCCACCAGGGCTGTGAGCCACATCCAGAACAGCGCACCGGGGCCGCCGAGGAAGACCGCTGTGGCTACACCGGCAATATTACCGGTACCGACGGTGGCAGACAGCGCGGTCATCAGGGCCTGGAACGGGGGAATGTCACCGTCATCCTCGTCACCGCGGGCCCGGCCGCTCCACATCAGGCGGAAACCGGCCCCCAGTTTCATGATCGGCATCAATTTCAGGCCAATACTCAGAAACAGGCCGACGCCCAGAATCATCACCAGCATGGGAGGGCCCCATACCAGTCCGTTGATTTCACTTACAAAATTGGAAATGGCTTCCATGGGTTCTCCCACTGTTTACCACGGATGAATCAGGATTATTGAGCCCTGAAAGGGCATAACCCATTGAGTTTAGTCGACAATTATCCGATGTAAACCGTTTTCATGACGCCGGTTTTTCATTTCTGCGGGCTTTGCCTATGTTTAGGGTATGGAAGTGCTCAATCGGGCACCGTTATTCTGTCTGAAAGGAAGTTGTCGATGCGCTCATTGAAAATATCTGAAGTGATGTGGAACCACATTGAACCGATTCGCTGTGGTACGCCGGTCACCAGGGTGGTGAAAGCCCTGCTGGCCAATCATGTCACCGGTTTGCCGGTGGTGGATGATCATCGCCGTGTGCTGGGCTTTGTCTCGGAACAGGACTGTATACACTCGCTGCTGGTCAGCAACTACCACCACGAAGGTGATCCCATTGTGGATGACGTGATGTTCCGGCAGCCGATGACGGTATCGCCGGACATGTCGGTGGTGGATCTGGCACAGAATCTGGGTGCTGGTAAGCCAAAAGTGTACCCGGTGGTTGATCATGGCAAACTGGTTGGTATCGTAACGCGTACTGCCATTCTGGCGGAATTTGCCAAGTCCGGTTTCAGTATCGACAAACCCAGCTATGCCGGTGCTGAGGACTGATCGCTAACCACATCTTTGACTCCGGGGGGGATCTATGGACCTGTTATCCACCAACGTCTGTTTCGACGGAGAACACCGCCGCTATCGCCATACCTCCGCTACCCTGGAGTGCGACATGGAATTTGCGGTGTTTCTTCCTCCTGCGGCGCTGGGTGCTCAGGCCAAAGAGGTGCCGGTGCTGTACTGGTTGTCGGGCCTCACCTGCACCGATCAGAATTTCATGCAGAAAGCCGGCGCCCAGAAACTCGCTGCAAAGCTGGGCCTGGCCATTGTCTGCCCGGATACCAGCCCCCGTGGCGTAAATCTGCCCGGCGAGGATGACAGCTATGATTTCGGCTCCGGAGCCGGTTTCTATGTGAACGCGACGCAACAGCCCTGGGCGCCGCATTACCGGATGTATGATTATGTGGTCAAGGAGCTGCCGCAGCTGGTGGAAAACGAATTGCCGCTGAACGGCGAACGTTCGGTCAGTGGCCATTCCATGGGCGGGCACGGGGCTCTGATTGCGGCTTTGAAGAACCCGGGGTATTACAGGTCGGTATCGGCCTTTGCTCCAATTGCCAACCCCATGGCCTGCCCCTGGGGCCAGAAGGCGTTTACCGGATACCTGGGTGACGATCAGTCGGCGTGGGAAGCCTGGGATGCCACCATGCTGATTCCGACGGCGAAGGAACGGTTGCCGCTACTGGTGGACCAGGGTACGGCCGATGAGTTTCTGGACAGCCAACTGAACCCGGATGCTTTGGCTGATGTGTGCGAGAAATTCCACCATCACCTGAACCTGCGTATGCATCGGGGCTATGACCACAGCTACTTCTTTATCGCCTCGTTCATTGACGATCACCTGAACCACCATGCCCGGGCACTTGGGCTGATCTGATTCAGGAGCGGAAGCCCCAGAGCATGCTGAAATCCATGGATGGCATGATCTCGGGCTCTTCCGGCGCTCGAATGTTGTATTCCAGCAGGCTTGTATCGCGCTCAAAGGTGCCACTGTAGCGGTTACCTCTGGGGCCGAATATCGCCTGTACATAAGGACCGCGTGCCCGTACTGCCCGACGGGTAATAACGCCCACCTCGTTATTTACCAGCCGTACCAGCATGCCTGGAGGATGATCCCCCAATACCTGCAGTAATGAACGCGGAATCGCCGGCCGGAACTTGCCGTCCGCCAGGGTGGCGATGAGTTTGCGGGCCTCAGTGATATTCATCCGGTTACGGTAAGCGCGCTTGGTGATCATCGCCACATAGCGCTCGGCCAGGGCCAGGATTTCTGCTTCCGGAAGGATATCGCTACCGCTGAGCCCTTCAGGATAGCCCGAGCCATCGGCCTGTTCGTGGTGTTGGGCAATGATACGCAGCAGCAGCTTGTTATTGATGCCGGCCGACGTCAGCGCCTGAATGCTTCGGGCTGGATGCTTGCGAATGACCACCCGCTGATCATCGGTCAACACGGTATTGGAGGCGTTGAGTTGGTCTGCCACAGGCACCAGCGCGAGGTTGGCGGTGAGTGCGGCGGCGGTGAGCACGGTGGCCCGCTTTTCCTCCAGCCCGAACTGGCGTGCGATGAAATGGCACAGGATGCCGTAGAACAGGATCTGTTCATGGATGGTGGGGCTGATCGAATACAGGTGCACCAGTGCCAGGCTGGCGTCGGGTGCCTCCTGGCAGGTTTTATCCAGCATTCGGCACAGACCCAGCAGGCGTTTCTGGGCGGTGGGATCTTCCGAGGTAATGGCGTTGAGTGTGACTTCCAGCGTGGTCAGCAAGTCACCATATTCTGCAAACGGATTCCGCTGGCGCAGGTCTTCAAAGGTTTCCTCTTTCGGCCGCTCGATCTTTCGGGGCTTGAAGCGCCCTCTTTCAAACAGCTGCTCGAGCTGGCTGTTGGTCTGAATCACATAGCCCTGACGCAGAAGAATATTGCCTTCTGAGTCGAAAACATCCCAGGGCAGTGGCTTGCCTATGGTGAGTGCCCCGGGGGCTATTCTTATCAGTGAGTTAGACACAATGTTCCTGAATCTGCAGCCGGTGCGCGATAGTATGACGGGCCAATAGGTTTGAAGCTAATAATCGTTGCCTGGTCGATTATAAAGTGGATTACATTGGAATATTAGAGAAAAGCAAAGCGTGATGTGGGTCACATTGTGTCGCCTTTGGTGGTAGATTTGTTAAGAATCGTTGCCCTGGAACGACCGTTTGAAAAGCTTGGGCTATTCTAGAATCCTAAATCAGACTTTTGTCGGACCCTGAGCTGCATGTTTCACCGCCTGAAAAACGATTTTCGGTTATCCATCATTACCTTGCTGGGCATCAGCGGGCTGGTGGGCATCACGCCGTTTGCAGTGCTGCGGTTCATGCAGGGTAATCTGCTGGCTGGCGTGGTGGATAGCGTGATCCTTGGCGGTATTGCGATGAGCATGGCCTATGCCTGGTTCACGGGAGATACCCGCAGGACGGGCCTGGTTATGGCGATAATTTCGTCCTATGGGGCTGTTGCAGTCGGTACGATTGTTGGTGACCCGGGGTTGTTCTGGTTATATCCCTGTCTGGTCACCACCTTCTTTCTGGTCGCTCCGAGGGTTGCTGTCGGTATTAACCTGTCCGCCATCCTGGCCATGATGGTGATCGGCCTGGCATTCAGTAGCCAGGAGCAGATGTGGTCGTTTTCCTCCACCGCCGTTGTGGTCAGTGCCTGCGCCTATGTCTTTGCTCATCGCAACCACAGCCAGCGCCGGCGCCTGGAGCAGCTGGCCACCATCGACCCGCTGACCGGCGTAAAGAACCGCCGTTCGATGGATCAGGAGCTGGATGTGGCCGCTGCCAATGCCGAGCGTTCCGGCCTGCCCTACGCTCTGGTGTTGCTGGACCTTGATCACTTCAAGAAGATCAATGACGAATATGGCCACGGCGTGGGCGACGATGTGCTCACCGAGCTGGTGGCCCTGCTGGAGAGCAATACCCGCCGTTCCGATCAGTTGTTCCGATATGGCGGTGAGGAGTTTGTATTGCTGCTGCCAGGCGTTGATGGCGTGAATCTGCGTGCGGTGATGAACAATCTTCAGCAGGTGCTCCGAAAATACATGAAACACCCCGGCGGGCCGGTAACCGCGTCATTCGGCGTGGCCCTGCTGGGCCATGGCGAAAGTGTGGAAAGCTGGCTGGCCCGGGCCGATAACGCGCTGTACACCGCCAAGGAAACCGGGCGTGACCGGATTGTCTATGCCGAGGATATTGGTCAGCCCATGCCAGAGCCGGTTCCCACGGCTGCAGGCTGAGTGTCTTCATCAACGGGCGTGGAAGGCTGGTAATGAAACAGGCGCCAGCCGAGTAACAGGCTGGCGGAGGTCAGCCCGGCCGTCAGTCCTACCCAGAAACCCGCAGCGCCCAGCGCCGGCCATACCCAGTCGGTAAATGTCAGCACATATCCCAGCGGCAGGCCCACTCCCCAGAATGAAAACAGCATGATGAACATGGGAATGCGCGTGTCCTTGTAGCCGCGCAGGGCGCTGATACAGGTTACCTGGATAACATCGGCAATCTGGAACATGGCGGCGAAGGTGAGCAGCCGAATGGTGACCGCCTGAACCTCGGCATCGCCCGAATACAGGCTGGCAATCGCGCCGGAGAACACGAACAGCAGGGTGGCAAACAGCAGGGCGATGGCCGAGGCCAGAATCAGCGAGCTGCGTGAAATCAGCCTTGCGGAGTCCCGGGCGTTGGCTCCTGTCAGAAAACTTACCCTCAGAGTCAGTGCCATACCCAGGCTGAGAGGAAGCATGAACAGCAGCGAGGTTACGTTCAGGGCGATCTGATGGCCGGCTACCACCACTGGGCCAAGCGGTGCCAGGAACAAGGCGATCACGGCAAACATGCTTGCTTCGACGAAGATGGTGAAGCCGATGGGGACGCCAATGCGCAGGATGTACTGAATGCCAGCCCAGTCCGGTTTTACCCAATCGGCAACCAGATGGAACTGACGGAAGGTCTCGCTGCGGTTCAGATAGATCAGCATGGCGATGGCGGCGACACCGTTGGAGATGGATGTGGCCCAGCCACAGCCGACACCGCCCATGGCGGGCAGCCCGAGTTTGCCGTAAATGAAGATGTAGTTCAGGGGCAGGTTGATCACCGTGCTAAGCACGGAAAACGCCATGATCACCCGGGTATGCCCCAGACCATCGGTCAGGCCCCGAAGGGCGTTGATCAGCAGCAGCGCGGGAATGCCCCAGGCAAATGCGTCCAGATAACCCTGGGTGATGCCGGCGGTGTGCGGGTCGAGTTTCAGCAGGGCCAGGACGGGATGGACATTGGTCAGCAACAGCGCCATCACTACGGTGCCGCCCGCCGCAATGTAGATGCCCTGCCAGGTTGCGGGCATGATCTTATGGGTTGTCCGAGCGCCGTTGTAGCCGGAAATGATCGGTTGCAAGGCGCCGAGCATGCCCATAAAAAACAGGAAAAGCGGCATCCACAGGCTGCTGCCGATACCCACGGCCGCGAGATCTTCGGCACTGGCGTGGCCGGCCATCACGGTATCGATCACACCATTGGCCATCTGTGCCACCTGGGCAATCAGAATCGGGCCGCCCAGAATGGCCAGTGTTTTCCACTCGGCGAGCGTGCGCTGAATCAGCGGCTGGCGGGCTTCGGGTAGTGGCTGATGGGTTTCGTCCATGGCGCTCTGGTCTTTCCGGAATTGTAGCGTGGCACTGGTACAGGACCGGCCATGGTACCTCAGCCTGCGGACTCGTGCTTATAGGGGTTTCCCCGTCTGCCGCCGCTGCAAAACCCACCGTAAAGCAGTAAAGTAGGCGCCCGGCATACAACAGGGGTGGTGCAATCGATGGTCTTACTGGTTCTGGTAACCGTACTCTGGGCCTTTTCGTTCAGTCTGATCGGCGAGTTCCTGGCTGGCCGTGTAGACAGCGACTTCGCGGTATTGAGCCGGGTCTTGCTGGCAGCCCTGGTGTTCCTGCCGTTTACCCGCTGGCGCGGTGTTCCCTCCGGTATGAAGCTGGGCATCCTGGTGACTGGTATGCTGCAGTTCGGCATCACCTATCTGTGCCTGTATCGCTCGTTCAGTTACCTGACGGTACCGGAAGTGTTGCTGTTCACCATTTTTACGCCTCTGTACGTGACTCTGGTGGATGATGCCCTGGCCCGCCGGTTTTCACCGGTGGCGTTGCTGGCTGCAGCCATTGCCACACTCGGTGCCGGCATCATCCGGTACGATGGCCTCAGTGAGGATTTCATCACCGGGTTCCTGCTGCTGCAGGTGGCCAACTTTACCTTCGCTGCCGGCCAGGTTGGCTACAAGCACGTGATGCAACGTTACCCTCTGGCGCTGCCTGGGTATCGCACTTTCGGTTACTTCTTCATGGGCGCACTGGTGATCGCGCTACCCTCGTTCCTGATTTTTGGTAACCCGGACAAGTTGCCGTCAACACCGTTGCAGTGGGGCATTCTTGGCTGGCTGGGCCTGGCGGCGTCCGGTCTGGGGCTGTACCTGTGGAATCGCGGTGCCTGCAAGGTCGATGCAGGCACCCTGGCGGTGATGAACAATGCCCTGGTACCGGCTGGCTTGCTGGTCAATCTGCTGATCTGGAATCGTGATGCAGATCTGCTGCGCCTGGCCGTTGGTGGTGTGGTGATCGGATTCTCTCTGTGGGTGAATGCTCGCTATCATCCCAGGGCAAAGCTGGTTGCATCCTCCTGAGTTCCCTGAATATTTTCTAAAGCGTCGTGGCCTGTTGTCGTTACACGAATAGGACACGGCGTAACCCATTCGCTATTTCATTGATATATATCTATAACTAAGCTGTCGCCGTTAAATTTTATCGAGCCAACGGACGAACAGTTCCCCATGCGCAAGAACCTGCCTGTCACTCAGCGCGAGATCCACATCCCTGAAGGAATGCGGTTGATTAGTACGACCACTCTCAAGGGGGTGATTACCTACTGTGATGATGACTTCGTCACCATCAGCGGTTACAGCCGGGAGGAACTGATCGGCCAGGCCCATAACCTGATCCGGCACCCGGATATGCCCCCGGCGGTTTTTGCTGACATGTGGGAATACCTGAAAGCCGGCAAGGCCTGGATGGGGGTTGTGAAGAACCGGGCCAAGTCCGGTGACCATTACTGGGTGAGCGCTTACGCCACGCCAATCTGGGGGAATGGCCAGATGGTGGGCTATGAATCCGTGCGGGTCGCCGCTACCCGGGAGCAGATTGCCCGCGCTGAACGGCTGTATAAGGAGATTTCCGAGGGTCGGTTGAGTTCCGGTTGGCGCAACCGGGTCCTGACCATGGTCCGTTCAGGCTGGCCCTTTATGGTGTCCCTGGGCTTGAGTCTGGGCGCCCTGGCGTTCGAGTCTCCGGCTTTGGCCGTGCTTCTGGTAGTGGTTGGCCACGTTCTGGGTTTTGGTCTGGTGTTTACCTCTCTTTCCAACCGGCTCAGGAGCTTGCTGGAACTGCGTCCGGATGCCTTCCAGGACCCTATCGTTGCACGAACCTACAGCGATGAGCGCGGACTGATGTCCCGGCTGGCACTGATGCTGGTGAGTGAAGAGGCGAGAATCCGAACCGCATTGGCCCGCATAGATGATCAGGCCGAACAATTGCTTGAACAGGTTCATGCTTCCCATGGTTACATTACCGAGGGCGCAGCCGCCATTGCGCGGCAGCGGGCTGAAACGGACCAGACTGCTTCGGCCATCAACCAAATGACCGTCTCCATCCAGGAGGTGGTCGAATCTGTTAATCACAACGCCCGGGAAGCGGAACAGGCCAATCGCCAGGCCCATGAGGGTAGCGAGCGCAGTGGTGAGGCATTGGGCGCCATCCAGCAACTGGTGAATCAGGTTCAGGGCATTGGCGACTCGGTGGGCCGGCTGGGCGAATCCACCCGTAGCATTGGCGAGGCGGCAGATCTGATCAGTGAAATCGCTGATCAGACGAATCTTCTGGCCCTCAACGCCGCCATTGAGGCAGCTCGGGCTGGAGAACAGGGCCGGGGCTTTGCGGTGGTCGCTGATGAAGTGCGCTCCTTGGCGCAGCGGACCCGGCAGTCGACGGTACGCATCCACGAGGTGGTTGAAGATTTTCGTATCCAGGTGGATCAAACTGTAAACGCGGTGCGCGCTGGGGAACAGATTGCCGGTGATGGCCTCGACCGGGTGCAGGGCGCTGCCGATGCACTTAATGCCATCGTCAGTTCCGTGGATCGCATTTCCGAAAGTTTTATCACCATGTCCGCGGCGTTCGAAGAGCAGAGTCAGGTCTCTGATGAGATCAATCGCCAGGTGGTGAATATTGCCAGCCTGGCTGACCAGAGCGATGAACAGGCGGATGCGGCAAAACAGAGCAGCGATACTTTGAGCCAGATGGCTGGCGGCCTGAAAGACCTGATTGCCCGATTTGTCAGTAAAACCCGCTGATTAGCACTCCCGGGCCGCGCCGGGAACAATGAATTGTCCCAGCGCTCGCCCCTCAGCACTGGCATCATGCCGCCAGTGCTGGCAGAATCCCGCCCCAATAGCCCGCACGCCGTGTGCCGGGCGATCTGACAATTCGTATTTTCCTCAGCCAAAAGCACAGGAAGCAAACACATGACTCAGTCCAACTCCGCAGCAGACAGCGGGAACGGGGCTCGCGGACTCTGGTCTTCCAAGTTCGCGTTTATTCTGGCAGCCACCGGTTCCGCGGTTGGTCTCGGTAATATCTGGAAGTTCCCCTATGTCACCGGCGAGAACGGCGGTGGTGCCTTCGTTCTGGTGTACCTGCTCTGTATTGCCATCATCGGTATTCCCATCATGATGGCGGAAGTGTTTATCGGCCGGAATGGTCGTCATAACCCCATTACCAGTTTTCGGCTGGTGGCGGAGCGCAACCTGGCGTCGCCGGCCTGGCGAGTGTCGGCCATTGTCGGCATGCTGGCTGCGTTTATCATTCTGTCCTTCTACTCGGTCATCGGTGGCTGGGCGGCCTCCTACATTGGCCACGCGGCTATGGGCGATTTCACCGGCGGCACTGCAGAATCTGTGGGCGAGCTGTTCGGTGGCCTGCTGGGCAGCCCGATTCAGCTGCTGGCCTGGCACACGGTGTTCATGGCGCTGGTGGTGCTGGTGGTTTCCCGGGGCCTGAAAGGCGGTCTGGAACGTGCGGTTACCATTCTGATGCCGGCGCTGTTCCTGCTGCTGTTGCTGGTGGTTGGCTACGCGACGACGACCGGCCATTTCGGCGAGGCGGTTAGTTTCCTGTTCACCCCGAATTTTGAGGCACTCACGGTGAAAGGCGTACTGGTTGCCCTGGGGCACGCCTTCTTCACACTGAGCCTGGGTATGGCCATCATGATGGCTTACGGTTCCTACCTGGGCCGTGATGTCTCCATCGGCCGCACCGCCGTCAGTGTGGCGATCATGGATACTGTGGTGGCACTGCTGGCGGGCCTGGCCATTTTCCCGGTGGTGTTTGCCAACGGCCTGGAAGCCGGTGCCGGCCCCGGTCTGATCTTCCAGACCCTGCCGCTGGCGTTCGGTAACATGCCCATGGGCAGCCTGTTCGGCACCCTGTTCTTCGTTCTGTTGCTGTTTGCTGCCTGGACCTCTGGCATTTCCCTGCTGGAGCCGGTGGTTGAGTGGGTTGAAGAGAAAACCAGCCTGGCCCGCACCGGCAGCGCTATTCTGGTGGGCGTGCTGTGCTGGGCGCTGGGCATTGTTTCCATTCTGTCCCTGAACGTCTGGTCTGATGTGACGCCGCTGGGCATGTTTGCCGCCTTTGAAGGCAAGACGGTGTTCGACCTGCTGGACTACTTCACCGCCAACATCATGCTGCCACTGTCTGGCCTGCTGACCGCCATTTTTGTGGGCTGGTTTGTGGCCAAGGAATCGCTGAAGAGCGACCTGGCCCTGCAGGGTGGCGCGTTCAGCCTGTGGTACAACCTGATCCGGTTTGTGACGCCGATTGCCGTGGCGATCGTGTTTGTTTACAACCTGACGGCCTGATCGCTCGCTGCTCAGGCAGCAAAAAGAAACCCCGGTGCTGGCGACAGTACCGGGGTTTTGTTTTTGGGGAGCGTGTTATTCGTAGTCGCTCTCGTCCTGCTCCATCACAGCCTTGAGTCGTTCTACGTGGGGCCGGACAGCACGTTTGTCGGCATCGCTCACTTGCTTCGCCGCACTGGATGCGCTTTTGACGGTCACCATCATCTGTTCCATCATTTCGCGCATCTGGGCTTTGGCGGCTTCGGGCATGTCGGGATTGTTTTCCATCTCGGCAATGGCGCGCTCCATCTCCGCGATATCCGGTGCCATGTCGGGCTGGGCTTCCATTTCGATGGCAAACCAGGCGCTGACGATGCGGTCGCCTTTGCGGGCCCAGGCTTCCGGGCTGGAGAATCCGAAGTCATCGACCAGGTCGTCCAGGTCATCGTACATTTCGTGCCCTTTCACTTCGTCCACCATCGAAGACATCATCCGGGCGAAATCCACTTCCCGCTCATCGTCGGCTGGATCTTCGATGGATTCGATGAAGTCCTGATGCTTGTCGATCAGGGGCTGCATGGCTTCCATGCTGGCGATGAAGGAAGTGACATCGTCTTCGGTGAGGTTTTCGCTGTGGGCTAACGGTGCCAGGGCCAGGCTGAGTAGCAGC
The DNA here is from genome assembly GCF_041155085.1 of Marinobacter sp. RI1. Lineage (NCBI taxonomy): Bacteria > Pseudomonadati > Pseudomonadota > Gammaproteobacteria > Pseudomonadales > Marinobacteraceae > Marinobacter > Marinobacter sp. RI1. The sequence goes on along the minus strand of NZ_AP031605.1, from coordinate 335,805 downwards.
AGGCCGGCTTGCAGTGCGTTGAGGCGCGGTTGGGTGTTACGGTGGTTCATGGTGCACTCCTTGCTGATGATTTCCTGTGGATGTCAGCAAAGAGTAATCCCAGGCTGGCCAGGTTTCCAGAGGTATCAGGAGCTCAGACCTTTCCGCCCAGCAATATGCGCACGGCAGTGCAGGCATCCTCAAGCTCTTCATCGCGGGGTTCGCGGCCGCCAATGATGTCGCTGTACAGGCAGGATTCGGCGATTCGTACCATGAAGTAGGACAAGCTCTGGATGTTCATGGGTGGGCTCAGATGGCCTGCGCGCACTTCGTCTTTGAGCAGGCGGGTGTTCACTTCCACGGTGCGGGCGTGCAGCGTGGAGTGGGAGGAGGTGAGCATTTTCAGGGCGTATTCCGGGTCCTGATGCAGGAACTTTCGCAGCGGCGCGAAGTGCAGGATGGTCATGTTGATGTGGCGGAACACGCCCACCACGTAGTCGACGCCATGGCCGGGGGTAACGGCGCGGGCTTCTTTGTACAGGGGCTCGTACAGGGACCACAGGATTTCACCAATCAGCAGGTCGCGGTTACCAACCCAGCGGAACAGGGTGGCGCGGCCGATGTGGAGGTCGTCGGCGAGGGCGGCCAGGCTGATTTTTTCCCCTTTTAGCCACATTCTTCTGGCGCGGCGGAAGGCGTCCAGGGGGGTGGTTTTGGCGGTTGGTGTGGTCACTTCGGTCCCTTTGGCTGGTTTGGGGACATTCTATCGGTTGCCGGGGCTTGGGGCTATGGCATCACACCCACAGATCGCCAATGGGGGTCTCCGGGCTGAAGTGGTGCAGTACCTGGGCCTGAAGCAGCTCGGCTGTGGCGATGGCGTCGATCAGGGCGTTATGGGAGGCATAGTGGGGCAGGCCGTAGCGGAGCCGGCTGTCGGCCAGGCGGATGGAGATCGGCTTTTTGCCCATCAGTTGCTGCCAGCGGCTGGGGTTGCGGTTTGGGTGCAGGTGCGCTTCGATGGCCATGGTGTCGATGACCGGGAAGCGGAGTTGTTCGTTCAGGCGCCATTGCAGGGCGGTGTTCAGGAACGGGCGTTCGATGTTGCGGTAGTGCACCACGGGGATTCGGCCGTTGAGGTGTTCGAACAGCGGGTCGAGTACGTCTTCCAGGTCCGGGGCGTTTTCGATTTCGCTGTGGGTAATGCCGTGGATGGTCACAGAGGTTTTGTGCAGGGGCAGTCTGGGTCGAACCACCTGGTGCCAGCATTGGCCGAGCTGGATACCTGTCAGGGTAAAGGGCACCAGGCCGATGCTGACGATGGAATGCTGGTCGGCTTCCAGGCCAGTGGTTTCGAAGTCCAGGGCCACTAAGGGGACGTCCCGGACAGGCGTGTCCGGACTGGGGCAGCCGGCTTCGTAGAAGGCGCGGATTCTGGCGTCTTTTGCCTGTTCGGCGCCTTTGCGGTAGTTCTCTGGCCAATTCTGCTTGCTGTTGCCGCTTTTGATCACGCTAGACATTCCGGGTGGCTCCCCCGGCGTTGTAGCGGAAGCGCAGGAATTTCTGGGCGTTACTGACGATCTGGAAGGCGTCTTTCAGGTGGCTGCGTTCAAACGGCGACAGGTCCTCCGGGCGCACGTTGTTGTCCGGGTCGCGGCCCTCTTCGATGGCCAGGGCCTGATGGCGGATGCGGACGATGGAGATGAATTCCAGGGCATCCCGCAGGTTGCCGGCGTCGTCGTCCAGCATGAGTTTGGTTTTGGCGATGTCGCGCAGGCGTTCGAAGGAGTTCTGGGAGCGGGAACCGCAGGCCAGGGCGTGCACCCGGATGAGGTCAGAAACCGGTGCGGTGCCGCGGCGTTTGAGGTTGAAGGTTTTCTGGTGTTTGCCGTCTTCTTCCAGGACGAAGGTGCGGAAGAAGCCCAGGGGCGGCGTGCGGTTCAGGGCATTGCGGGCCAGGAAGGTAAGGAAGCGCTGGCTGTTGCTGGCCTTGTTCACGATCAGGGTTTTCAGCTGTTCAGCATAGTCGGTTTCGCCGTAGATGCCGTCCAGGTCGAAGAAGATGTTGCTGTTGAGCAGGGCTTCGGCTTTGGGGTTGTCGATCCAGTCGGTGAAGTAATCCTTAAACACGCTCAGCGGTTGTCGCCATTTCGGATTGGTGGCCATGATGTCACCGGTGCAGTAGGTGTAGCCGCATTCAGCCAGGCCGTCGGAGACAAATTTGGCCAGGGCCAGGAAGTATTCGTCGTGCTCTTCCGGAATGAAGCTGTCGTCCAGCACCATGGCGTTGTCCTGGTCGGTAACCACCAGCTGTTCATCCCGGGCCATGGAGCCGAGAGCCATAAAGCAATACGGGATGGGTGGCGGGCCGAGTTTTTCCTCGCCCAGCTCCAACAGGCGCTGACTGAAGCTTCGGCCGATGCCAGCCATGGCGCTGCCGATCATGTGGGAATTGGCGTCTTCATTCACCATGCGCACGAAGCTGTCGCGCACTTCGCGGCTGATTTTCTTCAGGCCTTTGACGTCGTTCTGGTGGTAGATGTTGCTCACCAGGTACAAGCTGCTCTGGCTCTCGTATTTGACGATGTCGGACAGCGCGATTACGCCACGCACTTCATGGTCTTCCATCACTGGCAGATGGTGCACGTTATTGTGCAGCATGGTAAGCATGGCTTCGAAGATGTAGCTGCGGGCGCTGATGGTAATCAGCCCTTCGGACATGATCTCGCTGATGGGGGTTTCTGATGGCAGTGCGTTGGTGACCGCCCGAGTGCGCAGATCCCGGTCGGTGATGATGCCCTTGAGCCGGGGCGAATCCCCACTTTCGTCCATCAGCAGCAGTGCCGACACGCCGTTGTCGGTCATGATCCGGGCGGCTTCCTGAAGGCGCACGGTGGTCGGGGCGGAGACTGGCTCGCGGGCAATTAGCCGGGTGACCTTGGCGGACATCAGTTCGTTGGATTTGTGCCGGCGCGAGACCGCCGAACGCAGACGGCTGTGGTCTTCAATCTCGACAAAATCCGCGAAGTTCTCGTCGTTTTCCCACAGATGCTGGAAGGTCTCGTAGGGGATTTTGTAGATCAGGCAGTCTTCGATGGCTTTGGCCGGAAAGCGCACTTTCTGATTGCGCAGCAGGCCAAACTGGCCAAAGATTTCGCCCTCACCGATGCGGTTGTAAAGCTCGCCCGAACGCCGGAAGATTTCCACCGCACCGCTGCGGATGTAGTGCAACCAGTAGTTCTGCTGGCCCAGCTCAAGGATCTGGGTGCCGGCCCGGTAATAGGCCACTTCGATGCCAGTGACGATGCGGTCGAGCAGTTCTTCGGGCATTTCGTCGAAGGGAGCGTGTTGGGCGATGTGGTTGCGGATGTCGAGCAGCTCGGCCTGCATGGGCTCTCCAGGGTTAATCGGTCTTGTTCTGAAGCCGGCGATTGCGGTGCCGCCGTTTCCGGAGTCTGGCCAAACTATAGCAGTTGTCTGTCCGGTTGGTGTACCTTGGCACCGGAATGGGGCGGGCTGGAGAAAGGTTTATGGTCAACAAGTTACTGGTAACCGGCGGGATTCGCTCCGGTAAGACCGGGCTGGCTGAGCAGAGGGCCAAAGCGACCGGTAACGACGTGGTTTATGTGGCGACCGCGACGGCAGGCGATGATGAAATGGCACTGCGTATCCAGCGTCACCAGGAACTGCGGCCGGACCACTGGCAGCTTGCTGAAGAGCCGCTGCGCCTGGGTCAGGTATTATCAGAGTATGCCAGCGGCCCAGGAGAACCGCCGTTGCTGTTGGTGGACTGTATGAGCCTGTGGCTGAGCAATCTGCTGTTTGCCGACGGCGCCTTGTTCCAGCCCGAACGGGCGGCCTTTCTTGAGGCGGTTGAGGTCTATCCTGGCTCCCTGGTCATTGTGACCAACGAAGTGGGGCTCGGGACCATCGGCATGGATCCGCTGACCCGTCGCTTTGCGGATGAGCTGGGCTGGCTCAATCAGGCCCTGGCCCAGCGTTGTGATGAGGTGGTGATGGCCGTGGCGGGTTTGCCACTTACCCTCAAGGCTGGTGGCTGATCAGGCTGCGAAACACACCGAATTCGGACTGGTCCACCTGTATCCGGCTGCGGCAGGCGTAAGGCACGGCAAAGCCGGTGAATGATCTCTCCAGCGGAATGCCCAATACATTGGCCAGCACCATGCGGATCACGCCTCCGTGGCAGACCACCAAGACCCGTTTGCCGGCAAGTGTTTGCTGCCATCGATCAAAACCGTCAATAGTGCGCTGGTAGAAATCCGTCACAGCCTCACCGCCGGGGGGGAGGAAGTTGATGGGGTCCTGCCAGAAGTGGTTAAGATGATCCCCATAGCGCTCCTGGATCTGCTCAGCGGTCAACCCTTCCCACTCACCAAAGCCGATCTCCCGGAGATCTTCTTCGATATGCAGTGGAATTCTGTGTTCATCGGCCAGTTGCTGGGCAAAACGCTGGCATCGTTGCATGGGTGAACTGACGATGGCGTCCCACTGATCACCCTCGGCGATGGCAGCTATCATCTGTTGCCACCCGGTGTCGCTCAAGGGGTCGTCTTTACTGCCCCGGAACATCTGGCCGCCTTCCGGTTCGCCGTGGCGTATCAGGTCGATTACTGTGGTGGTCATAGGGCTATTCTTCCGCTTTGCCACTGACGCCAGCGTCGGTAAAACTGGCCATCCGGTTATGCAGGGCGCAGGCGGCGCGTAACAGGGGAACGGCAACGGCGGCGCCACTGCCTTCGCCCAGGCGCATGCCAAGATCCAGAAGCGGCGAGGCATCAAGTGCCTCCAGCACGGCACTGTGGCCGGGTTCGGCTGACCGATGTGCAAACAGAAGCCACTCGCGCGCAGCCGGTTGTTGATGCACGGCCACCAGTGCAGCGACTGAGACAATAAAACCGTCCACCAGAACCGGGATCCGGCGCGCGGCGCAGCCCAGGATGGCGCCGGTCAGTGCGGCTATTTCGAAGCCTCCCAGAGAGGCCAGTACCATCAGCGGATCACGGTCGGGACCATGCCGTTGCAACGCGTTTTCAACCACCCTCGCCTTGCGGGCAACGCCCTCGGAGTTCAGCCCTGTGCCCGGGCCAACGAGGGTGGTGGGCTGCTGCCCCAGCAGGGCACAGGCCAGTGCTGCAGCACTGGTTGTGTTGCCTATGCCCATGTCGCCACCAATAAACAGGCGGCAGCCAACGTTTGCGGCACGCCTGGCGGCTTCGTCGCCACTGGATAGCGCGGATTCAACCTGGCGCGAGGACATGGCCGGTGATTCTGCCATGTTGGCCGTGGAAGGCGCGATAATCTGATCTATGACGCCGGGTAACTCCGGTACTTCACCAACGGTACCCAGGTTGACCACTTCCAGACTGGCAACGAGTTCCTTGGCCATCACGCTGATGGCGGCGCCGCCGCTGGCAAAATTGGCGACCATCTGGGCGGTGACAGCCTGAGGAAATGCGGAAACGCCTTCAGCGCAAACGCCGTGATCGCCGGCAAACACCACCATTCGCACCGGATCAACGCTGGGTCTGTCGGTGCCGTGCAGGCCCGCCAGACTGATGGCGAGCTGTTCCAGCTGCCCGAGAGAGCCGGGTGGCTTTGTGAGCACCTGCTGACGCTCGGCGGCAAGCGCTGTGTGCTGAACCGAGGGCCGTGGGGGAGACGTGAGCCAGCTGTCGGGCAGTGCCATGGCGATGGGTCCTTGTGGGCGGAAAACCGAGGATGGTCTAACCGGGAGGCAAGGCTGTCAAGTTTCGTGACCGGTCGGTTAGACTTGCCGGCAATTGAATCAGGGAGACCGGCTTTGGATACGTTTGTGGTTGCAGTGCTGGTGTGCGGTGCGGCGGTTTTGTTGGACTGGTTGATGGGTGAGCCCCGTCGGTGGCACCCGCTGGTGGGCTTCGGTCGGTGGGCATCCCTGTTGGAGCAACGCCTGAATGATCAGCAGACTTTCCCGGCGCAAAGCCTCTTGCTGGGGGTGCTGGCGACCCTGGTAGCGGTCATGCCAGCCGTCGTACTGGCAATTTTTCTGCAATTCCTGCTGGAGGGCTGGCTGTGGCTGCTCACTCAGGTGGCCGGTGTCTGGCTTGCCATTTCATTAAGGGGGCTGGCGGAACATGGCCGGGCGGTGTCGACTGCGTTGGCGTGCGGGGATGGTGCCAGGGCCCGGCTGGCGGTTGGCCGCATTGTCAGTCGGGATGCTGCAGTGTTGAGTGACGAAGGCGTTGCCGCCGCGGCCTCGGAATCCATGCTGGAAAACGGTGCGGATGCGGTGTTTTCAAGCGTGTTCTGGTATCTGGTCGCTGGCTTGCCCGGACTGGTTTTGCACCGGCTGGTGAACACGCTGGATGCCATGTGGGGCTACCGGACGCCACGATATCTGTATTTCGGGCGCTGCGCCGCCAGGCTCGATGATGCTATGAACTGGGTGCCTGCCCGGCTAACTGCCTTGACCTATGCGTTGCTGGGCAATACCCGGCTGGCCGTGAAATGCTGGCGTGAACAGTCCAGGGCCTGGGACAGTCCGAACGCCGGCCCGGTGATGGCAGCAGGAGCGGGCGCGCTCGGTGTCACACTGGGCGGCCCGGCGCCTTATTCCGGTGGCGTGAAGCAGCGACCGCTGCTGGGCAGCGGGCAAGGCGCCACGGCGCAAACCGTGGAGGGCGCGATTTCCCTGGTTCAGCGTGGCGTGATGTTGTGGCTGTTGGTGTTGTTGGCCTTGGCCGCAACTCTGAATGCGTTCTGGTCAGGAGGTATCGGGTGACAGCGTTCGATGGTGCTGATTTGCCGGAGCATGGAGGTCGCCTGAGGGCAGCGGCTCAGCACTGGGGCATTCCTCCGGAACAATGGCTGGATCTCTCCACCGGTATTAATCCTGTGCCCTGGCCGGTTCCGGCAATTCCGGCGGAGGTATGGCAACGGCTGCCGGAGCCGGAAGATGGGCTGGAAGAGATTATCCGTATCTGGGCCGGGGCGCCGGAGCGTGCCTGCTGCCTACCCGTAGCGGGTTCCCAGGCGGCGATCATGGCCCTGCCAGCGGTTCGTGCCCGTAAGCATGGTTTCGGTCGGGTGGCCGTGCCCATGCCCGGTTATCGTGAGCATGGTCATGCCTGGCGGCGAGCGGGTTTCGACGTGGTGGCGATTCCTGAACAGGCGACAATGCAAGCGGAGCTGGCATGGCTGGATTCTGTGGATGTAGTGGTCTGGATACAGCCGAATAATCCGACCGGGCAGCTGATGGATCCTGCCCGTTTACGGTTTTGGCACGAGCGGCTGCGCGAGCGTGATGGCTGGCTGGTGCTGGATCAGGCGTTTATTGAGGGCGAGCCGGGCTTCGGCCTGGACCCGTGGGCGGGCGCTCCGGGGCTGATTGTGTTGCGCTCGCTGGGCAAGTTTTTCGGGCTGGCCGGTCTCCGTGCCGGTGCGGTCCTGGCCGACCCTGGTCTGGCGTGCGAGATGTCGAACGAACTTGGTCCCTGGACGGTCAGCGGTCCGGCCCGGTACCTGATGGCCAGGGCACTGCAAGACCGGGCCTGGCAGGTGGAGGCTCGTGCTAGCCTGCGAACGGCCAGACTGCGCATGGACGGCCTGCTCAGACAATATGGGATGTCGTCCCCCACCGGCACCCTGCTCTTCAGAACGGTTCAACATCCCCGCGCAGCGGGCATTGCTGACCAACTGGCTTGCCGCGGCATTCTGGTCAGGCGTTTTGACACACCCGCAGCCCTGCGTTTCGGTTTGCCACCGGATGAAACCGGTTGGCAACGGCTGGAGGGTGCGTTGTCTGAATTAACATATCTCATTGACCACCCCCACCCTGGTTGATAGTCTTGCCCGCGATTTCAGGTGCTGTATGCATTTTGTCCAGGCTGGCGATAGTCCGGAGGAGTGCCTGCAGTGAAACGGGAAGCCGGTGATATTCCGGCGCTGCCCCCGCAACGGTAATCAGGTGAAAGGCAATCCAGTACGCCACTGTGCCAATGGCATGGGAAGGTGGTTGCCCCGGAGCACAGGCTCCGCCTGTAAGCCCGGAGACCGGCCTGAAAGGCGGAACCTTGGGTTCCGGACACCAGACGTTGCGGAGGGCGACGGCGGTGGGTGAACCTGGCTCGCATTTACTGACACGCCCTCCACCCCCGTCTGAGCAGTCTGTCTTCCTCCGCAGTTAATTGATCGACCGTACGGGTGCGTGCGGTGAAACGTGAGTGAAGCTATGAGTACTGCCAAAGCCCTTCCCGCCCTGATGTTATTACCACTGGCGTTGCCTGCTGTTGCCGCCGATGAAGCGTCGGATGAACGCAAGCTGGAACCGATTGTCGTTACCGCCACCCTTGGGCCTCTGACTGCGGGTGAAAGCCTGTCATCAGTTACGGTCATCGACGAAGAAACTATCCGCGAGCAAAGCCCCTCAGAGTTCACCCAGCTGCTGCGAGGACAACCCGGCATCAACGTGACCGGCAACGGTTCCTTTGGAAAAACCACCAGTGTCTACACCCGCGGCACCGCCAACGACTCCACGCTGCTGCTGGTTGATGGTGTGCGCCTGCGTTCGGCCACATCCGGTGGTCCCTCCTGGCAGTACTTTCCCGTTGAACTGATTGAGCGGGTGGAAATTGTCCGTGGCGCCCGGAGCTCACTTTACGGTTCCGATGCTGTCGGTGGCGTTGTGCAGGCTTTTACGCTGGACCCGGAAGACACGCCGGCAGGTTGGGTAGAAGCCGGTGCAGGTAATTTCAACACGCAGAAAGGCAGTGCCGGTGTTGCTGCCCGCGCTGGAAATACCCGTTTCAGCCTGAGTGGTTTGCATAAAGAAACCGACGGTACAGCAGTGATCACCGATGGTGACGACCGGGGCTTCCGCAACACCGCCGGTATCGGACGTGTCGTCCATGAGCTGGACTCCGGCGGAGAAGCCAGCCTGGTGATGGTGCAAAGCGAGGGCAACACCGAATACGAAGGCGGCGAAATTGATTTCATGATTCGCACCATCGGCTTCGGGCTGGAAACCCCGGTGAGTGACTACTGGCGTCATTCACTTCAGTTCTCTGAATCCCGGGACGAAACCGACAACGTTACGCCCACATTCAATAGCACCTTCAATACCCGCTCACGGGCAGCGCGTTGGGACAATACCTTTACCTGGAATGTCCATGAGCTGGTGGTTGGGGCAGAGTTAATGACCGACGAAGTCAGCGGTACTACCGATTACGCCGAGACCAGCCGCACCAACACCGCCCTGTACAGCCAGTTGCGCCTGAACTTCGGCCCAACCGACCTTCAACTGAGTGTGCGCGGTGACGACAACGAAGCCTACGGCAAAAATGAAACCGGTGGCATTGCCCTTGGCCATGCTCTGGATCGGTCCCACCGAGTACGGATCAGTTATGGTACGTCTTTCCGGGCACCCACCTTCAACGATCTGTATTTCCCCGGAGCTAACCCGGACCTGGAGGCAGAAGAGTCCGGAACGGTGGAGTTGGGTGCCAGTGGCCACTATCAGACCTGGTTCTGGGATGCAGCGCTGTTCCAGCTGGATGTGGACAACCTGATTGCCTGGAGCCCGACCCCCAGTGGCTTGTGGACGCCAATGAACGTCAATGAAGCCCGAATCCGTGGTGCCGAGTTCAGCGCTGGTTTTGAGCGGGATGGTTGGCGCGGTGATGCGGCTCTGACGCTGCTGGACCCGGAAGACCGGGAAACCGGAAACCGACTCCAGCGCCGGAGTGGCAAAACCCTGCGTCTTGACCTGAGTAAGCGCGTTGGTACCTGGGACTTCGGTGGCACAGTGGTGGCCGAAGGCTATCGTTACGATGACCGTGCCAACGACGACAGACTGCCCGGTTTTGCTACTCTGGACTTGCGGGCGGGCTGGCGCTTTGCCCCTGACTGGTCAACCCGGCTGACGCTGGCTAACGTGCTGGACAAGGAATACAGCACCGCTCGTTATGATCGGCAGAATGACCTGGACTACATTGCAGCCGGCCGCACTGCCATGCTGACCGTGCGTTACGATATCCGATAATAACCGTTAAACCGGGGGAGGCCTCTGTGGCAGATCTGAAGGCAATGGCTTTGATTCTGGGCGGGATGCTGCTGGCATTCCCCGCCCTGGCATCGCCGGTCTGTGCCACGGATGATCTGGGTAAAGAGATTTGCCTTGAGCAACCGGCACAACGGATTGCCGCGCTTTCCCCCGGGGCTACCGAGCTGGCCTGGGCTGCCGGAGCCGGCGATCAGGTCGTTGCAGTGGTCGCCTACAGTGACTACCCCCCGGCCGCCAAAGAAGTGACTTCGGTTGGCAGCCACACCCGGATGGACATGGAGCGCCTGTTGGAACTGCAGCCGGATCTGGTGATTGGCTGGGTAACCGGAAACCCGACCGAGCAGTTGGCGACACTCAGAGAGATGGGTGTGCCTGTGTTCTCCATCGAGCCCCGCAGTTTTGAGGCTGTGTCTGACACCATTGAGCGTCTTTCTGCCCTGGCCGGTACTGAAGCCGCGGGTTTTGCCGAGGCGGAGCGATTCCGCAAAGGCATTACAGACCTGCGAGCCAGGTTTTCGGGTGCCGATGCAGTACCGGTGTTCTATCAGGTGTGGGATGAGCCTTTGATGACGGTCAACCGTGACCATCTGATTGGTGAAATGATTGAGTTGTGTGGCGGTGACAACGTGTTTGGCCACCTGGAGAGGTTGGTGCCCAGAATCAGTGCCGAAGCCGTTATTGCGGCCAATCCCGAAGCTATCCTGGCTGGCGGGATGGGGGAAGAAAACCGCCACTGGCTGACTCGCTGGCAGTCATTCCCGAGCCTGACCGCCACGGAGCGGGACAACCTGTTTTTTATCCCGCCATCTCTGGTACAGCGACCAACACCGAGAATGCTCGAAGGTACGCGCCTGTTTTGTGAAAAACTGGAGGTGGCCCGTGACCGGCGACCTTAATGGAGCCCTTGCGTGATCCGGCCGATCACTTTGCCACTGTTGGTGCTGGCTTTGGCCGGCGTGCTGGCCATGGTGATCTCGGTCGGTGCTGGCAGCGTGGCGATATCACCTGCTGATGTGCTGTCGGTGTTTCTGGGTGAAGGCTCGAATCTCCAGCGCACGCTGATCCTTGAACTCAGGCTACCCAGAACCTTGTCGGCCTTTGCCACCGGAGGTTTGCTGGCCGTGGCCGGGGCCCTGATGCAGGTATTGCTGCGTAACCCGCTTGCCGATCCCTATGTTCTGGGCCTGTCCGGCGGCGCCGCTGTTGGTGCGTTGCTGGCGATGCTGGCGGGACTTGGCGGCGCGGTTATTTCCGGTTCTGCCTTTGCCGGTGCCCTGCTCGCGACCTTGATGGTGTTTGGGCTGGCCCATGGCACCGGCAGTTGGACGTCCTCCCGCCTGTTGCTGACCGGGGTGGTGGTGGCCGCTGGCTGGGGTGCGGTGATTACCCTGATGTTGGCGATCAGCCCGGCCCGGGAGTTGCCGGGCATGCTGTACTGGCTGATGGGCGATGTGTCTTACGCCCGGATACCATGGCCCGGACTGGGATTGTTGACTGTTGTTTGTGTTCTGGTGGTGCCACTGGGTCGGAGCCTGAATGTGTTGGCTCGGGGACCGATGCAGGCGGCGGCATTGGGTATTTCGGTTCGCCCGCTGGAATGGCTGATTTACATTCTCGCCAGCTTGCTCACCGCCACGGCGGTCACCATGGCGGGCAGCATAGGCTTTGTCGGCCTTGTGGTTCCACATATGCTCCGGTTGGTGTTGGGCAATGATCAGCGACTGATTCTGCCAGCCTGTGCCTTGGCCGGCGGCACACTGCTGGTGCTGGCGGATACCCTGGCGCGGGTGGTGATCGCACCGGAACAACTGCCGGTGGGTGTGATCACCGCGTTGCTGGGTGTTCCCACCTTCCTGTACCTGTTGTACCGGAGTCGCTGATGAACGCCATGCAGAGCCGCCACATGCAGACCCTGAGTACCCGGAACCTGGTGATTGATATTCCCGGCCGCGTCGATGGCTACCCGCTGGATTTAACGATCGGCTCCGGTCAGATCTGGGGCGTACTCGGCCCCAACGGTGCCGGCAAGACCACTCTGCTGCATACCCTTGCAGGCCTTCGTTCGCCCCGTGCCGGTGAGCTGTATCTCGAGGATGTGCCGGTATCCGGATTAAAGCGCCGTGTGTTCTCTCAACAGCTGGGGCTGGTGTTCCAGGACCGGCAGGATGGCTTCCCGGCAACGGTAATGGAAACCGCGCTGATCGGTCGCCATCCCTGGTTGTCTCCGTGGCAGATGGAAGGGGCAGACGATCTGGCTATGGCGCAAAGGGCTCTTGAAGCGTTGGATGTCCTGCACCTGAAAAACCGTCTGGTCACTACCCTGTCTGGCGGGGAACGCCAGCGTGTGGCGATTGCCACCCTGATGACCCAGTCGCCTCATACCTGGTTGCTGGATGAACCGACGAATCACCTGGATCTGCATCACCAGGTGGCCGTCATGAAACTGCTCACCGACCGTGCGGCAGCAGGGAACGCCATTTTCATGTGCCTGCACGATCTGAACCTGGCTGCCCGCTGGTGTGATCATATTCTGCTGATGTACCCCAACGGCGAAGCCTGCTGGGGCCCGGCAGAAAGGATGCTGGTGCCGAACGCTCTGGAACGTTTGTACAACCAGCAACTGGCAACGGTGGAAGTGGATGGCGCGCCTTTCTTTGTGCCGAGACGAACCTGACCTCGAGCCTTGTGCAGCAACCGGTGGCGGGGTGTGCCTCCCGGGACACGCTGTAAATACGTCCCTGTACGCTCGACAAAAACATCCCTGTTTTTGACGGTCCCGGGAGGCACACCCCGCCACCGGTCGCCAAACTTATGGAGTTGGTTTGAATGATGGAGAATAAGGTCCCAGCGGCCATGATCACCGCCCCCGGCTCCGGCCAGGGCAAGTCCATGGTCACCGCCGCCCTGGCCCGACTGCACCGGAACGCCGGCCGTAACGTCCGGGTGTTCAAACACGGGCCGGATTACCTTGATCCCATGGTGCTGGAGGTAGCCTCCGGTAACCCGGTTTACCAGTTGCACCCCTGGATGACCGGCGAGGACGAGTGTCGGTGGCGGCTGGCCGAGGCCGCCCAGAGCGCGGACCTGATTCTGGTGGAGGGTTCCATGGGCTTGTTTGATGGCAGCCCCAGCAGCGGCGACCTGGCCAAACTGGCGGGTATTCCGGCCCTGCCCGTGATTGATGCCAAAGGTATGGCTCAGACCTTCGGCGCGGTTGCCCTCGGCTTGGCGAGCTTTGATTCCGAACTCCCTGTTCATCAGGTAATTGCCAACAAGATTGGCAGCCCCTACCACGGCGACCTGCTACGGGAGAGCCTGCCGGAAGGTATCAGCCTGCTGGGAGCGATACCCCGAAACGATGCCATGAACATTCCGGACCGGCACCTTGGTCTGGTCCAGGCGGCTGAAATGGACGACCTCAGTGATCGGCTGGATAAGGCTGCCGAAGTCCTGATGTCAGCGGGCATGGATGTGCTGCCCAAGCCCGTGTCTTTTCATTTTGAGGCACCTTCCCGGGCAGAACTGCTGCTGGCGGGGCTCAGGATCGCGGTTGCCAGGGATGCGGCCTTCAGTTTTATCTACCGCGCCAACCTGGATCTGCTCACCGCCATGGGCGCTGAGCTGGTGTATTTTTCGCCCCTGAAAGATTCGGAAGTGCCGATGGCCGATGCACTCTGGCTACCGGGCGGCTATCCAGAGTTGCATGCTGGGACCTTGGCGGAGAATCAGGCCATGCTCGCGTCGATTCGCACCTTCCACCAGGCCGGCAAGCCCATTCTGGCAGAGTGCGGTGGTCTGATGGCCTGTGCCGAAGAGCTGGCAGATAAAGACGGCAAAGTACATCGTCTGCTGGGCCTGGTGCCCGGGCGGGCGACCATGGCTAACCGACTGACCGCATTGGGTCTGCAAAGTCTGGAAACCCAGCTCGGCGGGTTGCGGGGCCACACCTATCACCATTCCAGTCTTGAGACCCCGTGGCAACCTGCCGCCAGGGCCAAGAAACAGGCCGGCTCTGAAGGGGAGGCCGTGTATCGCGACCAGAAACTGGTGGCCAGCTATTTTCACGGATACTTCCCGTCAGCGCCTGCTTTGATTAGCGCGATCTTTCGCGGTGAGGAAGTCCGGTTTTCCTGAGCAACTCGAACGCCTTAACCCAAGGAGAGTCATCATGCGTGAACGCGCCAAAGACCCCGAACGCCATGCCAGGCGCATGGCAGCAAAACAGAAGATAATGCAGGAACGCATTGCCAGAGCCCAGAAAGAACAGGGCGTGTTGCTGGTGCTCACGGGCCCCGGCAAGGGCAAAAGCAGTTCCGGCTTTGGCATGGTGGCCCGGGCTCTGGGCCACGGTATGAAAGTGGGCATCGTCCAGTTTATCAAAGGCGCATTCAGCACCGGTGAGGAAGCGTTTTTCCGGGAGCTGCCGAACGTCACCTACCACGTCATGGGACAGGGCTACACCTGGGATACCCAGAACCGGGAACAGGATGTGAAGAGCGCAACCGATGCCTGGGAAGTTGCAGCAAGCATGCTGAGCGATGACAGCTATGACCTGGTACTGCTGGATGAACTGAATATCGCCCTGAAGTACGACTACATCGATCTCGATAGGGTGCTGGACGACCTGCAGGCCCGTCCGGAAATGCAGCATGTGGTGGTCACCGGTCGCGGGGCTCCGCAGGAACTGATTGATCTGGCTGATACGGTCACCGAGATGGGTGTGGTCAAACATGCCTTCAAGGATCAGGGCATCAAGGCCCAGAAGGGTGTGGAGCTGTAAATGCCCACCCTGATGGTGCAGGGCACCACCTCGGATGCTGGCAAAACCACGGTGGTGGCGGCGCTGTGTCGCTGGCTGGCCCGGCAGGGGGTCTCAGTCGCGCCATTCAAGCCCCAGAATATGGCCCTGAACAGTGCAGTCACCGTGGATGGCGGCGAGATTGGCCGTTCCACGGCGTTACAGGCGCTGGCCTGTGGCCTGGAGCCCCACAGCGACATGAACCCGGTGTTGTTGAAGCCCCAGAGCGATTACGGCGCCCAGGTGATCTTGCGGGGCAAGGTCCATGGCAATATGGATGCTCTGGATTACCACGCCTACAAAGCTGAGGCGATAAATTCGGTGATGGCGAGCTGGCGGGATCTGAGCGCTCGCTACGATGTGGTCATCGCCGAAGGCGCCGGCAGCCCCGCGGAAATCAACCTGCGGGCCAACGACATTGCCAACATGGGTTTTGCCGAAGCCGCCGATTGTCCGGTGTTGCTGGTAGGGGATATCGACAAGGGCGGTGTTTTCGCCCAGTTGGTGGGCACACTGGCGTTGCTTTCCGACAGTGAGCGGGACAGGACGGCGGGTTTTGTCATCAACCGGTTCCGGGGTGATATTGCGCTGTTGGAGCCCGGGCTGGACTGGCTGACGGAACACACGGGCAAGCCGGTGTTCGGCGTTTTGCCATACCTGCACGGGTTGGTGATCGACTCCGAAGACAGCGTCAGTGCCGCCGGCACCAGCGAGGCCGGCGCCCTGAAAGTGGTGGTGCCGGTATTGCCCCGGATCAGCAACCACAACGATTTTGATCCGTTGCGACTCCACCCGGGCGTTGACCTGGTGTTCGTGGGGCCGGATGAACTCATTCCGCCAGCCGATCTTGTTATCCTGCCCGGCAGCAAAAGCACCCGGCACGACCTGCAGTGGCTGAAGCAACAAGGCTGGCCGGAGGCCATCCAGAAACACCTGCGGTATGGCGGCAAGCTACTGGGTATCTGTGGCGGCTTCCAGATGCTGGGGCTTAAAGTGGAAGACCCGGAAGGGCTGGAAGGTGAAGTCGGCACTACGAAGGGCCTGGCCCTGTTCGAGATGGTTACCCGTATGGTGCCGGGCAAGCAGCTTCGAATGGTAAATGGCGGGCTGACCTCCCATATTGCCAGCACGGTGGTGACAGGCGCCCTGAAAGGCTATGAAATGCACAACGGTGTCACGGAAGGCGCGGCGCTGGTGCGCCCATTTGCAGAGCTGAAAGGCAGGCCGGATGGCGCCGTCAGTGCGGATGGCCAGGTGGCGGGTACCTATATCCACGGCGTCTTCGACGAGCCAGCCGCCTGCAAGGCCATTCTGGCCTGGGCAGGCCTTAAAACACAGGGCGAGCAGGCTGTGGACTACCAGCGTCACCGTCTGCAGCAGCTTGATCGCCTGGCCGATCAGGTGGATCAGTGCCTGGACAAAGAGCGGTTAAGGAGGCTGTTGCAGTTGTGAGTAACCCGAATGATCCCTTCAGCGATGCCCAGCGCGAAGGCTTGTACCGGGCCATCTTCGAGCGCCGGGATGTGCGCTCCCAGTTCCTGCCGGATGCCATTCCGGAGGAGGTTCTGGCGCGCATCCTGAGAGCTGCCCACCACGCCCCGTCGGTCGGCTTCATGCAGCCCTGGGATTTCATCGTGATCGACAGCCTGGCGGTGCGCGAGCAGGTGCTGGACAGTTTTAACAATGAAAACGCAAAGGCCTCGGAAAACTACACCGGCGAGCGCCAGCAAACCTATCGGAGCCTGAAACTGCAGGGCATTCTGGAAAGCCCCATCAACCTCTGCATCACCTGTGATCGATCCCGCGGCGGCCCCAATGTCCTGGGGCGTAATTCCATTATGGAAATGGATCTGTTCAGCACCTGCCTGGCGGTGCAGAATCTCTGGCTGGCGGCACGGGCCGAGGGCATTGGCGTGGGCTGGGTGAGCATCCTGGATCAGGATGTACTGTCGAAAATCCTGCAGTTACCGGATCATGTATACCCACTGGCCTATCTCTGCCTGGGCTATGTCAGTGAATTCCTGGAGCAACCGGAATTACAGTCCAAAGGCTGGCGTTCCCGGCTGCCGCTGGAAGATCTGGTACATGGTAATACCTGGGGTGGCGCCCTTGATCAGGAGTCCCTGCTGGCCCGGTTAAAGCAGGTCTGACATCGGGATGGACGTCAGTTTCCTATTGGCGGCAGATCCCTCACCAGTGATTGCAGCTCGCGAGAGATCGCAATCAGCTCCTTCAGCAATTGGGGGTTCACGTCCATGTGGCCCTCGTATTCGGCCAGATTGCGGGCCGAATGACACTTGTCCAACACGCGCCATTTGGCATTGGGTAAGCCAATGGTGTGTTGCAGGCACTGGAAGACAATATAACGGCTTTCGGAACGATACCCGTGCCATCTCAGGGCGGCGAGCGATAATGCGTGGGCGGCGCCATAAGCCAGAGAGAACTGGCTGTCCTCAGACAATCCCTCAATGCAGGCGTCCCGGAGCTTGGTGTCGGCAGCCTTGAGCATGCCTTCGAACTCCCGGGCATCAGGTGGTTCTGCCTTGAGTCGTCGGATCCTGACCAGATTATCGAGTGCTTCCATGCAATGTGTCCTGTCTCAGTGGCTGAAGCGGAGGTCGAGGCGGGGTTGGTCCAGCACCCGGGTGACAAAGCTCTGATTGTCTTTGATACGCTGCTCGAACTCGGCGGGAGAGTATAACGTGGGATTGATGGTTCGTTGTAATTGTTGTTCGGCGGGGGCCAGCAGTTCCATAACCTCGCTGTAACTGAGATCGTGGCCGATCAGCATGACATCGACATCGCTGCCCGCATGGGCATCCCCTTTTGCCACGGAACCGTAGATAAAGGCCTGTTCGAGAGTATCCGCCAGTGGCTCCAGGGCATTCCGGAGCACATCGGAAATACCAAAGGTTTTCTGGACGATGTGTTTCAGCTCATCGAAGATCGGGTTGTCCGGGTTGGCCTGGTAGTGGTTCTGGTTGCCTTGGCGGGTCATGACGACCAGACCGGAATCGGTCAGTTTGGCCAGCTCCCGGACAACGGTGCCGCGCCCTATATTTGCTAGCCGTACCAGTTCATTCAGGTACAGGCTCTGGTCTGGATGGCCGTAGATAAGCGATAGCAGGCGCTGTTGGGTTTTGGTAAACAGTGCGTCACCGATACTGGTTCCGGGCATGGTCAGGTCGCATCTCATGAGTCTCAATATGGGTACTTTAGTACCTGATTTGGGTATTTTCAATCCCATGTTGGGCTCTTTAAGTCCCAATTTGGGGATCTCTGTGGAGGGTCTATGAAGTTTTCTGTGTTTTACCAGCAGGCCTTGGCCCGGAAGGGTGGCGAGCAGGCCCTGAAATCCCTGTTGCCTCCGGTCACCGAAAAGCATCGTCTGGCGGAGATCGGCGACGACCGTTACCTGTCCGAGATCACCCGATGCATTTTCAAGGCTGGTTTTGTCTGGCGGGTAATCGAGAACAAGTGGCCGGATTTTGAGGCGGCCTTCGAAGGGTTTGTGCCCGCCTACTGGCAGCAGGTGCCGCCAGAAGTGCTGGAGCAGCTGGCTACAGACGAGCGTATCGTTCGCAACATGCAGAAGATCCGGACCGTGCCGGAAAATGCCCGGATGATCATGGATGTGGCGAAAGACCATGGCAGCTTTGGTCAGTTTCTGGCCCAGTGGCCGTCGACCGATCAGGTGGGGCTGCTGCTCTACCTGAAGCGTAACGGTGAGCGTCTGGGGGGGAACTCAGCCCAGTACTTCCTGCGCCGGGTGGGTTGGGATGGTTTTATCCTGTCACACGATGTGGTTACCGCCCTGACCCGGGCCGGAATACTGGATGCCTCACCGGCCAGCAAGAAAGGCATGAGCCAGGCCCAGGAGGCGTTCAACCGTTGGCACGAAGAGACGGAAATGCCCGTCAGCCACCTGTCCCGGATAGTGTCCTTCACGGTGGATAACTGACGATGCCCCCACGTTAGAGAAACAGCAACAGCGCCAGTTCACTGAACACGACAGCTGCACCCAGGGTGTCGCCGGTGTAGCCGCCAAGCTGGCTACGAAGATAGCTGCCCCAGAACACAGCAATCAGCAGGACGGCCGTTATGGCTGCGGGAATCAGTAACGGCTGCCAGAGTGATAATCCGGCTGCCAGCAACAACACAAACCCCGCGGCCGCCAGCAAACGGCTGCGGGAGAAACCGTCTGCCACCGGCTTGGATTTACTCTTGTCGGGGTCAGTGACGTACGGCAGGCAGGCCATCAATATCAGTGGTGTCAGCCGGGAAACCGCAGGTGCCACCAGCAACGCAAGCCAGATCAATTCAGCCTCAGCCAGCAGAGCTACTTTCAGCAGCAAGGCCATCACCAGTGCCACCGTGCCATAGGTTCCGATCCGGCTGTCTTTCATGATCTCCAGACGTTTTTCCACGGTATAGCCGCCGCCGAGAGCATCAACACTGTCGGCCAGGCCATCTTCGTGGAAGGCCCCGGTGATAAACAGGTGCAGAATAACCACCAGGATAATGGCCGCCAGCGGGCTGGCCACCAGTGAGAACAGAAAATAGGCGGCGCAATAGCCAAGGCCGAGCAGAAGGCCCACCAGGGGAAAATAGACGCTGCTCTGGTTCATCAGGCGCTGGGAGTAATCAATCCGGACGAGCATGGGGATACGAGTCAGGAATCCCAGTGCCAGCCAGAAAGCCTGCCATTCTTGTGCAATCCGCGAGCGAGGGAGCAAGGGCGCCTCCTTGAGAATTCAAAAGCGCCCATTGTACGTGAGACCAGCAAAGTTTGCGGCGTTCTCAGAGTAGCATCAGTCCAGCCACTCCCCGGGGTTGTCGGTGGTAAAGCGTGTCACCTTGTCCGGGGGTTCACAGCTGTCCGTCATGTCCTGGTCGCTCAGCAGCACGTAGGTATCCCGGTGAGCAGTGCCCAGCGGTCGGGCCCCCTGCTTATTGAAACAGCCAAGCTCTCCGTCTTCAGCCACCATTAAATAGCTATCCGGTGTCTCCCGCATCCAGAGCCATGCGTTGCGGCTTTCCTGTTCTGTGTCACTGAAGTAACTGAAATGGGTAAAGTCCCGCTTTGAAAACAGAATGAACTGTTCCCGGAAATTGATCATGCCAATCTGCCCGCCGGCAGGCACGAACTGCTCGGCTGCGGCGAGCACATTTCTGGGTGTGCGCAATGGCTCGAGAATCCGATAACCCCAGGTTGTGAACACCAGCCAACTCACCATCAGGGCAATGAACCAGCGCCCGAGTGCCCGACAGCGCCAGAACGCCATGAGACTTGCGACCCAGATAAACCCAAGGGTGAACAACAGGGTGCCGGCTTCGTGCAGTCGAGCCGGATCCTGGGTGTAGTCAGCGACCTTTTCCACCAGACGAGGGTGGTCATTCCAGGCTAGGATGCCCAGGATGATCAAGGCTGCACCAAGCAGCAGATGCAGAACACTGGTGACCGCCCCGAACCAGCGTGCCGGGTTTTGTCCACTCAATGCCGGGGCCAGGCTCAGGGCCAGTGCCGGCAAAGCCGGGAGCACATACACTCCGCGTTTGCCCGGGCTCAGGCTGAAAAACGCCACCACCAACACGACCCACGCCAGCAGAACCACCACGTCCAGCCTGTGTTTGAGAATCTCACGAATGGGCCGCAGCAGTGCCAGGAATAGCAGCGGCAGCGGAAACCACAGCGAGGGAATCACGCTGGCGAGGTAGTAATACCAGGGCTGAATGTGCCCCCAGGAATCGGCATAGCGCTCGCCGGTCTGTTTGAACAGAATGTTGTCGCGATAGGCCAGGGCCTCGTCGGTGCCCAGGTGACTGACGGCCAGCACCATCGGCACCAGCCAGGCTGTCACAACGGCCAGCATGACCAGGGGGCCGAGGGCGCAGCGCCACCGGAGTGTGCCCTGAAACCGAGAAGTGTCCTGCAGTTTCAGGGCCAGTATCGGAATGAACAGCAAGGCGGGCAGAAAGCCAACCCCTTTGGTAATAATGCCAAGCCCCATAAAGGCCCAGGCCACGAAATACCAACGCCAGGACGGCTGCACGAAAAAATGCCGGATCAGACCGTAACAGGCCACCATGATCCAGCAGGCCACCATGGCATCAATCTGGGCTCGCTGGGCCTGAATCAGGAACTGGGGTGCCACCATCAGCAGCAGTGCGGCAATGGCGCCGGTGCGTTGGTTCCACAAGCGTGTGCCCAGATCGAACACCAGGCCCAGGGTTAGCAGGCTGCACAGGGCGTTCGGTAGCAGAAACGCGATTTTCAGGTTGCCGGTCAGCCAGTAGAAAAAGGCGATGGCCCACATGAACACCGGTGGTTTGTCCGGGTAGAGTTCGCCGCCCCGCATCGGCAGCAGCCATTGCCCGGAGGTCACCATTTCCCGGGCCACTTCGGCGAATCGCGGTTCGTCGGCGGGCCACGGAGAGCGTAACCCGATGCCGGTCAGAATCATGAGTGCCGCGAAGGCCAGTACCACCAGTAACAATCGGTTGTACGGCAGATTGAATAAGGTGTCGGGTAAACGCCGAAGACGGAAGTCGAGTGTCATAATCGCAACTCAGGAGGGGTCAGATACGGAATCAGCAAGGGTCTGATTGCGCTGGTTGTGATACAGGTAAGCGCCAATGGCACTTGCCAGCGCGAACAGAACCGCGCTTACCACAAGCTGATCGAGACGGGCCTGGCCAATCCCTGCGCCGGCCATTGCAAAGATCACCATCTGGGGCAGGTAGCCAAGAACGCTGCCCAACAAAAATGGGACGAATCGTATCCCGGAACACCCGGCGAGGAGATTGGTGACAAGATTGCTGCCTACCGGCAACAGCCTGATCATGAGTATTTTGAGCAGAGTGCCTTCCGTGAACAGCAGGTCAAAACGTTGCATGCGATCTGAAAAACGGTTCAGGAGTGATGTTCGCAAAAGCCAGCGTGCGACAAAAAAGCAGCATGTCGCGCCAATGGCTGTAGCGATAGTCGATAGGATCGCACCCTGAATGCTGCCTGCGGCAAATCCCAGAACGAAAGCGAGGACCTGTCTGGGGGCTCCGAATCCAGTGAAAAGTGCACCGAGCAGCGTAATGGCTGAAAGTCCTGCCAGCCCATTACTGTTCAGGAAATCTGCCACGCGCTCCTGATCGGTCAGAAAACCGAACCAGTCCCCGCTCATGGTCAGATAGCCTGTTAATACCAGGATGGCGAAAGATAGCCAGCGCAGTCCCGAAGCCATATCAAGCCCGTTCCGTTGCCGGTCGACTGTTGTTCGGATCCTCTAGGTTTGCAATTTGAGGAACTCGTGTGCGGTGAAGTAACCACATAACGCCGATCATATCGACGATTCCTGCCCATGCACGGTTCCAGGCATTGTATTTGGAAATCCCGGCCATTCTTGGGCGATGATTGACCTCGACAATGGCGATTTCGCCTCCCGCGCCTTTCACCAGCGCGGGAATGAACCGATGGGCGTGATCGAACCACGGCAGTTTGAGAAAGGTCGATCGGGGAAACAGCTTCAGTCCACAGCCTGTATCGGGAACTCCATCATGTAGAAAGGCGTTGCGAATACGATTAGCCAGGCGTGATTGGAAACGTTTCCATGCTGTATCCTTCCGATTTCTGCGATAGCCGGCAATACAAAAGTCGGGATTGTGGAGTCTGTTCGCTTGTTGCAACAGTGCTGGAATATCGGCGGGGTCGTTTTGACCATCTCCGTCCATTGTCACAATCAGTTGGCCTGTGGCGCGAAGGATACCGGTCGCCAGTGCCCCGCTCTGTCCGATGCTCTGTTCATGTCGAACCGCCAATAGCCTGCCCCCCAAAGCCTCGGCAGTGCGACGAGCTGTTGCCAGTGTCTGGTCGGAACTGCCATCGTCCACGAGCACGACTTCAAAGCCCGGGTAATCCCTCATAACGTTGAAGGCCTCGGTCAGCAGCTTCGCGATGTTTTCCTGCTCGTTTTTTGCAGGAATGACCAGTGACAGAGTGCTGTGCTGAGACATTGAGATATTCTCCAAGATGTTAACCAAACCACGTTGCCGTGCGGTTTATGCCTTGGAGAATTATCAGCCTTGAAGCTTAACCGAATCTTAAGAGCGTTTCGTGAGCGCCGGGCATCGTGCTGGCAGCCATACTTGCACACAAAGCCCGGGTTGACCGTCTGCCCTGTCTGCCAGGATAAGATGGCCGCCATGGAGCTCGGCAATACGCCGAGCAATCGCCAGCCCCAGCCCTGCGCCTCCTCCTTTACGTTGATCCAGTCGAACAAACCGGCTGAGTGCGCGTTCACGCTCCTCCGCGGGAATTCCAGGACCCTGGTCACAAACCGAAATGGCGTAGCCTTCACCTGCGGGAACGAGATTGGTGGTGATTATGGTATGAGGCGGACTGTATTGGATGGCGTTGGCCAGCAAGGAGCGCATGAGGGTGTTAATCAGGGCACTATGGCAGCTAATCAGGGACTGACCTGTTTCGTCCTGGAGCACCGGCTCTATGTTTTTCTTTAGCGCCAGCGGTGCAACATCTGCGATGCTTTGTTCCAGAATGGCGGAAAGATTGTGATGCTCCGGCGGAAACTGAGCGCCGGAGTCCACCCGACTCAGTAACAGCATTTGTTCGACCAGATGAACCATTCGGTCTACGGCCTGGATAAGGTCTCCATATTGTTCGGGGTTGTCACCGTAAACTTTCTCCAGATTCAGGCGCAGCGCGGCCAATGGGGTTCGCAGCTCATGTGCCGCATCAGCGGAGAAGCGGCGTTCACGTTCCAGAGCCTGATTCAGCCGTCTCAACAGGCCGTTGACTGCGTGCACCAATCCAGCTACTTCTTTCGGAGCCTGACGATCATCGAGGGGATGGATGTTCTCAGGCGCCATGTTCCGAACCGGTTTTTCGAGTTTTCTCAAAGGCTTGAAGCTCACCTGAATTGACGCCAGGACGGCTATGGCCAGTAGAGGCAACGCCAACAGAAAAGGCAGAACGTTGCCCAGCGCAATTTCCTGGCTCAGTTCATCCCGAACGTCCTCTCGCTGGGCGGTACGTATCCAGAACCCGGTCGATGTATCTCGCATGGTAAACGTTCGCCATTGATAGCCGGCGGCCTCCTGCCAGGCAAATCCTGGCTCAAGGCCCTGGGCATCGTTAGCCCGGAGCGTGTCCAGCACAGGTTGTTGATCAGGAGACCAGACTTCGAAAGCGATTTTGCGTTCGTATTTATGCCCGGCACCGTCGGGCAGAATTTCGTCCTCTTCTTCATCGCCCTGAAATAATGCGTCCGGCAATTCGAGAGTTTTCGACAGCGTAAAGGCTAACTGCTCGATAGACTGAGTGCTCGAGAGATGTTCCACCAGCCCCTGCACAATCCGGGTACTTTGTGCCAGCTCCGCATCGAACAGTTCGTCCAACTGGTGATTGCTGACATAGAACCCCCAGCCTGCCGCGATCAGAGTGATCATAAAAACAGTGCTGGTAATTAGCAGAATCAGCTTCCGTGTCAGGCTCATATTTCTTGGCCTTCCGAGGCTGCTTTGCTGTCCAGCATGTAGCCAACGCCGCGCACAGTGCGAATGGCCTGCTTACCCAGCCGCCGGCGCAGATGGTGAACGTGAACTTCCAGGGCGTTGCTCTCGGCACCCTGATCCCAGCCGTAAAGTTGTTCCTCCAAACGTCGTCTGGTTGCCACCTGATCAGGGTGCCGCATCAGATAGTGAAGGATCTGCAGTTCGCTACGGGGTAGCACGAACGTCTCTGTGCCTACCTGCAATTGCGCAGAGTCCGGATCAAGCACGAGTCGCCCCACCTTGAGTCCTGAGACTCGTGTGCCTGAGCGGCGGCGAGTAACCGCCCTTATCCGGGCTTTCAGTTCTGACATGGCAAAGGGCTTGGTCAGGTAATCGTCTGCCCCTGCATCCAGTCCCTGTAGTTTTTCGGTCAGTTCGCTCCGCGCAGTCAGGATGATGATGGGCAACTCTACGCCCTGCTCCCTCACCTGGCGGACAATGTCCAGGCCATCGACACGGGGTAACGTCAAGTCAAGAATGGCCAGGTCAAAGCTCTCGTTCAGTAAGGCGTTCAGAGCCTGTTGGCCATCATCGACCCAATCTACGGTATTCTGGTCGTCCCGGAGCATGCTCAACATGGTGTTGGCCAGGGGGTGGTCATCTTCGGTCAGAAGTATGCGCATTCTGTTACAGCCATCCGTTTGGTGTTCAACTCAAAGGTTGTTTGTGCTCTTCAGTGTAATTGAAAGCTGGCGGAGTGCGGCCGGAATCATTGCTCAACGCTGCACTCTTGGTTACCGGTTCCAGCAGAAACAGAATGTAACGCCGGTTTTGATCGACCGGATCGGCTATCTGCTCCAGTTGGTCGAGCAAGTCCCGCTGATCTTTATCCACCGCTACAGCGATGGGCAACGTTCGATTTCCATCAGCGAGTTCGCGCCTGAGGGCTTCCACCTCGATGCCATCAACTCTACCCGCGCTGTAAAACCGGGCAGAAAACGGAGGTTCGCCGGTATAAACAAGCCTTGCAGAGGGCTTGTCAGACAGATGACTGGCGGTCATCACCAGCTCCCGTTCCGTTCTCAGCAGCTCCGGATGAAGGCTCACCCAGCCGCTGGCAAATGAGCCAAGCACGGGGATGAAAAGGGTGGCGGCCACTGAGGAACGCTTCAAGCGTCGGCCGATGTCTGGCATCAGTAGCCCGGAGCTGAGCGCGGCAACAAATGGCAGACCAGGCAGCACATAGGTCCAGAGTATGTTACCGGCCAGGGTAAAGAACACGGCCGGTGCCAACGCGGCCAGGAGTACCAGCGCGCTGACATGTTGTTCGCCAGTATGCCATTGCTGCAGCTGGAAGGCGCCGCACCAGTGGTTGCGAAGCACGCCAGCCACCGCGACAAGCCCCCAGGGCATGCTGGCAAGCACAAGATAGAGCCAGATCGTGCCCCGGGGGAAATCGTGGGCACTGCCGTAAAGGTCACCCTGCCAGCCGCTGACGACAAAGCGCTTGATGTGCTCACCGACAATGAAGTAATCCAGGAAACCCGGTGTCTTCAGCTCTGCCAGGACATACCAGGGCGCTGACATCAACAGGGTCAGGGCCAGCCCGCGCACCCAGGGCAAACTGTGCCAGAGGGTCTGCCAACGGTTGAAGGTGAGCGCCCAGAGGAACACCGGCAGGCCAGCAAGCACCAGAACCAGTGGTCCCTTGGCCAGCAGGCCAGTAGCCAGGCCGATGAAGAACAGCCAGCCCCAGAGCGGCGGCCCCCCCTGCAGGCGAATGATCAGGCTCACCAGTGTCAGGCTGGTGCCAAGGGCCAGGAATGAATCCGTCATTACCGTGCCGGCAGACAGAAAGCCCAATGCCGTAGTGGCGTAGATTAACGCAGCCCAGAGCCCTTGAGTTTTGGCTCCGTGGCCGAGCGGGTCGGGGTGCAGGTAGCGACGCAGGTTGTAGACCAGCCAGACGATGCCGACATTGGCCAGCCAGGAGGGCAGTCGGCCGGCGAATTCGCTGACGCCGAACAGCTTGAACGACAGTGCCTGAGTCCAGAACGACAGGGGCGGCTTGCCCCAGAAAGGCACACCAATATCGAACCAGGGGGTTATCCAGTCGCCGGTTTCCGCCATGATCCGCGCCATCTCCGCGTAGCGGGGCTCGGTGGTGTCCGCGAACGGCAACAAGGCAGACAGGCCGAGCCTGGCAGCAAGCACCGAGACCAGCAGCCACAGCAAGGTGTTACTGATTCTGGTCATGGCCGGCCACTCGCAGCATGGGTTGTATGTAAGTCATGGTCTCCTGACTATCTTCCGCCACGATAAAGACCGGGCGTTGCTTGGTTT
This sequence comes from Marinobacter sp. RI1, assembly GCF_041155085.1. Classification (NCBI taxonomy): domain Bacteria; kingdom Pseudomonadati; phylum Pseudomonadota; class Gammaproteobacteria; order Pseudomonadales; family Marinobacteraceae; genus Marinobacter; species Marinobacter sp. RI1. Next base: position 309,124 of record NZ_AP031605.1, on the reverse strand, counting down.
CCATATAGATGCGCCCGATGTATTCCCCCAACAAGCCGACACACAGAAGCTGGACGCCGGACAGGAAGGTGATCATGGCAATCAGGGAGGCATAGCCCGGTGTTGAAATGCCGAAGGCCAGCGCCCGGATTACCTCCCAGAGGCCAACGGTGCCGCCTGCCCCCGCGGCCAGTAAGCCCAGCACAAGGGCCAGTCGCAGTGGTCGGGTCGAGAATGAGGTGATGCCCTCCATGGCCAGGTGTACGAGTTTCAGGTAGTTCCACTTGGTGCTGCCTGCGATTCGGGGGTCGCGATCGAATTCCAGGGTTACGGTGGGCATACCGACCCAGGCAAACATGCCCTTGAGGTAACGGTTGCGTTCCGGAAGCCGGTTCAGGGCCTCGACCGTGCGCCGGCTCATCAGCCGGAAGTCGCCGGTATCGACCGGAATCGGAGAATCGCTGATCCGATTGATCAGACGATAGAAAAGGCTGGCCGTGATGCGTTTAAGCCAGCTTTCGCCGGCCCGGGATCGGCGTTTCATCAGCACGACATCGGCCCCTTTGCGCCATTCGGCAAGCATGTCGGGAATCAGTTCGGGGGGATCCTGAAGGTCTGCATCCATAAGCACCACGGCCTCGCCGCGGGCGTGCTCCAGGCCGGCCGAGACTGCCGCCTCCTTGCCGAAGTTTCGGGACAACTGCAAGACACGGATTTCTGGCTGCCGTTGCCTGGCGGCCATCAGAATGGCGACCGAATCATCCCGACTGCCGTCGTCGACAAACAGCAGCTCAAAGCTGCCGTCGAGCTTTTGCCCGGTTGTCCAGAGTCGAGCCAGCAGGGCCGGGAGCACTTCAGCCTCGTTGTGGACCGGAATAACTATGCTCAGCATAGGTTCAGGGGAGCTTGAGCGTTGTTTTTTCATGGAAAACAAACCTCTTGGCAAAGAAGTAATTGGCAACCGTGACGAGTGCCGTGGCCAGGAACTGTGCTGACAGGACTTTGAGGCCAGCCAGGCTGAGAACGGAGAAGCTGAAAAGGTTCAGGGTCCAGCCCAGACTGGCTGCCGCCAGGTATCGCGGCATCGCGACTCGGTGCGGCAGGTTCGAGGCAAACGCGTACTGATGCTGGGCCACGTAGTTGAAAACCAGTCCGGCCGTGGCTCCGGTTGCTGTTGCTAGCCTGGGGTCAAGCCCGGCCTGAACCAGCAGGCCCATCATCAGCCAATGCAACAGCGTGGCCAGTCCGCCGGCTGCAAGAAAACGGGCAAGTCGGCGTTGAAAAAAATGGCGAGCTTTGGGCATAGGTGTTTGCGTCTGTGTCGATTGTTTTCGGGATAGCCCCGAGGTTGGCCGCAATCTACCCCTCCTTTCTTAAGTGAGCCTTAACCGTGCTGGCACAGAAACCTTAAGGCGCTCTTAAGGTTTCTGTGGTGCCGTCTTAAGACTGGTTTAAGCCAGCCTTTCTAATCTGTCAGCCATGACCCTGCGTCCGTCTGGGCCAGGAAAAGCAAGCAGAGAGAAGGCAGCCATGACTGATCCGTTAACAATGTCGACCTGTTGTCCTCCGGATTCCGGGGAGTTGGTTCCGGCCGTCCGTTGTGCTGGCCGGTGGTTTTGCGAAATCCAGTCCAATACGCCATTGGCGCACACGGTGTCGGATTTCATTCGGCGCCGCTTCCTCCACGCGTACGGGGCCGAGCCTTCCCTGCGTATTCCACGGCTTCTGGCCCTGACAACCGCTCAGGGAACGCTGCTGGCCGCCGTTGGCGTGCGCAATGCGAATCAAGAGCGACTGTTTCTGGAGGATTACTTATCGGTGCCGGTGCAAACCCTCATGCCAGAGCCGGGCACCAGACGCAGCGGTATTGCCGAAATTGCCCACCTGGCCGGGGTGGAAGCCGGGGTCAGCCGCTATCTGTTCGCCTCGCTCTCAGTGTGGTTGGATGCTGCCGGCTATGACTGGGTGGTGTGTACCGGTACCGACCAGTTGCGCAACAGTTTCCATCGGCTCGGCATCGCCACGCAGGTGCTGGCGGATGCCGACCCTTCAAAATTGCCGGATGGCGGCGCTGGTTGGGGTCGCTATTACGACCATCATCCAGTGGTGATGACCATCAAGGTCGCTGATGGTATGGCGGCCTTGCGCGCCGCCGGCTTGCTGAAGCTGGTGCAGCCGGTTGTTGCGGTCGAGGATAAACCGCAGGCGGACCTGGGAGGTGCCTATGGCCGCCTTGCCTGATCTCCTGTCTCAGCGGGTCCGGCAACATCCGGAGCGCATTGCACTGCAGGGGCCAGACGCCAGTTTCAGTTATCAGCAGCTATGGCGGGCGGCGCAGTTGCTGGCCGAGCAGTTGCGGAGCCTGGGCGTGAAACGCATAGGCCTGTGTGGCGACAACACCCCGGCCTGGGTGGTTGCGGACCTGGCTTGTCTGATGGCGGACGTGGTGTGTGTACCGGTGCCGGTGTTTTTTTCCAGAAGCCAGACCGAGCACCTGATTCAGCGGGCCGGGCTGGATGCCCTGGTATTCAGTGGCGAAGCAGAACAGGCGGAAATGATCGGTCATGGCGTCTGGCTGAGACATTTGCCGGTGTCCCCTGCTGCCTCCTGGATGCCGGAACACACCGCCAAGATTACCTTCACCTCCGGCAGTACTGGTACCCCCAAGGGCGTGTGCCTGTCGGCGCAGCAGCTGGCGGCGACCGCCGGTGCGCTGCAGCAGCGGCTGGAAGGTGTGGAGCTGGAGCAACACCTGTGCATTCTGCCGCTGGCAACCCTGCTGGAGAACATTGCCGGGGTTTACCTGCCCCTGCTGATGGGCGCCACGGTGACGGTTGCCCCGTTGCAGACCCTGGGCATGACCGGCAGCAGTGGCCTCGATCTCGGCCAGCTGGTGGCCGGCCTGAACCGGCATCAACCCCATTCCGTGATTCTGGTGCCTGAGCTGGCGATGGCGCTGGTCAATGCCGGCGAGCAGGGATTGCTGACAACGGATTCGTTTCGCTTCCTGGCGGTCGGCGGCGGCCGGGTATCGCCGGACCTGTTGGCCCGGGGACGGTCGATTGGGTTGCCTCTGTACGAGGGCTACGGCTTGTCCGAATGTGGCTCGGTGGTGGCGCTGAACGTGCCCGGAGCCGAGCGAGAAGGCTCGGTGGGCCGGCCCCTGGGGCATGTGCAGGTAAAGGTGGATAACGAACACCGGATTCTGGTTCGGGGCAATACCCATCTGGGATATCTCGGTGATGAGCCGCAAGCCGATGACTGGCTCGATACCGGCGATCTGGGCGACCAGGACACAGAGGGCTTTCTGGCTATCAACGGTCGGGCAAAGAACCTGTTGATTACCAGCTTTGGTCGGAACATCAGCCCGGAATGGCTGGAAAGTGAACTGGTCCAGGCATTGGGGGCTGCTCAGGCTGTGGTATTTGGCGATGGTGAGCCACAACCCGGTGCTTTGGTGGTGATCACGGATAACCGAAGCCCTGACGATATACGTGCGGCCCTGACGTTGCTGAATGCCGGTTTGCCGGATTATGCCCGCTTGCAGGCCGTGTACCTGCGCCGGCAACGGCTGACCCAGGCCGAGGGCCACATCACGGCCAACGGTCGCCCGGTGCGGCACCAGATTCAGGCGGACCTGCCCAGGCTCATGGCCGAATCCTTTCCCTTATTCATGAATCTCTCAGTGCCTGCGGGCACTTCTATCCGACAGACAACGCCAGGAGACTCAAACATGGCATTTTTTGACCGACTGCAATCCGAAACTGAACAGGCCCGGGCCCATGTCACCGGAGCCCCGGTGATTCAGGCTATCCGCGAGGGTCGCTTTGATCTTGAGGGTTACACCTGGTTCCTGACCCAGGCCTATCACCACGTGAAGCACACCGTGCCACTGATGATGGCCTGTGGTGGCCGGCTGCCCGAACGGCTGGAATTCGTGCGCAAGGCACTGGTGGAATACATCGAGGAAGAATACGGCCACCACGAGTGGATTCTCAACGACCTTGAAGCCTGCGGCGAAGACAAGGAAGCCATTCGTCATGGCCAGCCCGATACCTCCATCGAGTTGATGGTGGCCTACCTGTATGACCGCATCCAGCGGGGTAACCCGGCGGCTTTTTTTGGCATGGTTCAGGTGCTGGAGGGCACCTCCATTGAGCTGGCCACGCCCCTGGGTGAAGCCATCCAGAAACAGCTGGGCCTGCCCAATCAGGCGTTCAGTTATCTGTACTCTCACGGCGCCCTGGATCAGGACCACTTTGAGTTCTTCCGCAACCTGATGAACGACATCACCGATCCGGAGGACCAGCAGGCCATCATCGAGGCCGCGCGCATGGTGTATCGCCTGTACGGCGATATGCTTCACAGTATTCCGCTGCGGGCCCATGGCAAGGAGCAACGTCATGAGGCTGCATGACCGTACCTTCCTGCTGCTGGGTGGTACCGGTGGCATTGGCCAGGCCCTGATCGGGCCGCTGGTGGAATGCGGTGCCCGGGTGATCGTTGCGACCCGACATCCGGAGCGGCTGGAAAAGCGCGCCGGCGTTTCTCCGGTACACCTGGAGCTGGCCAGCCCGGAGCTGGATCGACAGCTTCAACAGTTGAGTGAGGTGTATCCCGATATTGATGGTGTAATTCATTGCGCCGGCCAGAACCGGTTTGCGGCGCTGGATGCCATGGCCGTCAGCGACCTGGATGCACAGCTTATGGTCAATCTGCGTTCCGCTATGCTGGTGGCCCGGCATTTTGTGCCTCGTTTCCGTAAAGCCGGCGTGGGCGCCCTGGTGTTGGTGGGGTCCACCTTCGGCAGCATCGGGTTTCCCGGCTACACCGCCTATTGCGCCAGCAAGTTCGGCCTGCGCGGCTTCAGCGAAGCCCTGCGTCGGGAGCTGGCGGACACCCCGGTGCAGGTGGTGTACGTAGCGCCCAGAGCCACGGCCACGGCTATGAACCCGGCGCCGGTGAACGAGCTGAACCGTGCCCTGGGCAATGCCATGGACGCACCGGAAGCTGTCGCAGCCCAGATTCTTCAGGCGATGGAAAAAGATGAACGCCGACGTTTTCTCGGCTGGCCGGAAAAACTGTTTGTGGTGATCAACGGCATCCTGCCGAAGCTTGTGGATAAAGCCATGTTAAAACAACTGCCGGTGATCCGGCGCTTTCTGGATTCAGGAGTGGTGTCATGAAGTGGATCGTAATGGTGTTGGCGGGGGTCATGGCCATGCCCCTGTGGGCTCAGGACATGCGGGCTGAACTGGCACAAATCCAGCAACGCTGGGCGCAGATCCAGTATCAGTTGCCCGAAGATGATAAGGAAAAGGCATTTGAGGCACTGGCCAAAGAGGCCGAGACCTTTGTCGCTGATTATCCGGGCCGTGCCGAACCGCTGATCTGGCAGGGTATTGTGCTCAGTACCTACGCCGGCGCCAAAGGCGGCCTGGGTGCGCTGGGACTGGTGAAAGAGGCCCGGGCCTCCCTGGAAGCGGCCCTGAAGATCGCTCCGGAGGCGCTGGATGGCTCAGCCTATACCTCACTGGGTAGCCTGTATTATCAGGTGCCGGGCTGGCCGTTGGGGTTCGGGGATGATGAGATGGCCCGGAAGTACCTGCAGAAATCGCTGGCAATCAACCCGGAAGGTATTGATGCCAATTACTTCTTTGGAGATTTTCTGGCGGAGCAGGACGAGCCTCAACGGGCACGGGTCTATCTTGAAAAAGTGTTGGCAGCCCCGTCGAGACCTGGTCGGGAAGTGGCGGATGCCGGCCGTCGGGCGGAAGCAAAGGCCCGCCTGGACAGCCTTTGAAGCGCATTCGCCGCGACTGTCGGGCTGGACTACACTAAAAAAACCAGTGTAGACAATAGCAGGGAGACCGGCCATTTATGGCAAGCCAGCCCGACGATGAGCAGCCAGAGGGCCTGTCGGCCCGGTTTTTTCAGAAGCTGGCATCCGGCGTGCCGGGCGTGCTGTTTACCTATTGGCTCAGTGCCGATCACCAGTCCCACCGCTATCCCTATGTTAGTGACCAGGTAAAAGAACTGTTCGGCGTCGAGCCGCAAAAGCTCCGGGAAAATGCCGATTCGGTTTTCCGGGTCATTCATCCTGACGATGCGGCCGGCGTTGGTGAGAGCATCCTGCACTCGGTGCGAACGCTGCAACCCTGGTGTTACCGCGCCCGGCTGAGGATGAAGAATGGCGAGTACCAATGGTACGAGGCCCATTCCGTGCCGGAGCGGCAACCGGACGGCAGCACCCTCTGGTACGGCCAGTTCCACAACATTCAGCACTACAAGGAGCTGGAGCAGCATCTTCGGGATAGTGAAGCGGAATTCTCGTTCCAGGCGGGTTTCCAGAAGCTGATTGCCCGGCTTTCCAGTGAGTTCATTCATCTCGGATTTGGCTCCATCGATGACTGCATTGATGAGTTGCTCAGATCCATCGGCGCCTTCTTCAGCGTTGATCGCGCTTACGTCTATGCCTTTTCGCCGGACCTTGCCACCATGACCAATACCCACGAATGGTGTGCTCCGGGTGTGCCATCGTTGATGGCGGATCAGCAGGCGGTGCCGATTGACGATTTCCGCTGGTGGCAGCAACAGATTCGCCTGATGGAGAGCCAGAGCCAGGTGGTGTTCATTGAGGACACTGCGGATTTGCCGCCTGAGGCCGAAAATGAGCGGGCATTGCTGGAGCAGCAGGGAGTCAGTTCCATGTTCTGCGTCCCTGTCCGGATCCGCGGTCAGGTGATGGGCTTCTTTGGTGTGGATTCGTTATCCCGGCGGAGTTGGCGGCGGGATATGGCGGATCTGTTGATTATTGTCTCTGGTCTGTTGTCCGGTGCGTTGGAGCGCAACCGGCTGGAAGAGGACCTGCTTAACCAGTCGATTCGTGATCCCCTGACTGGACTGCATAACCGTCGTTACCTGATGCCCCGGCTGGACGAGATCCTTGCTGCCAGCAATCGCCATGGCGACCGTTTCTGCCTGGCCATGTTCGATATTGATCACTTCAAACGGATAAACGACAACCTGGGCCACCTGGCAGGTGATCAGGTATTGATGCGATTTACCGACGTCCTGCTTGCCCATACCAGAACCACCGATGTGGTGTCCCGCTTCGGGGGTGAGGAATTTCTGGTGGTTTTTACCGGGGTAACCGAGAGGGATGTGCAAACCCTGGTGATGCGAATCATGGAAGCAGTAAGGGAGGAGGAATGGTTGGTCGACGGCAAGGCATTAACCGTTACGGTCAGTGCCGGGGCGGTGTGCGTGTCGGAGCTGACAGACGAGCCGGCCACCCCGGAGGCACTGATTGCCAGGGCAGATGATAGGCTGTACCAGGCCAAGGATGGGGGCCGGGATTGCCTGGTTGATGCATCGGGATTATCGCGCATATAAGAAAACAGCATTTCACCTTATATATCGTTTCAGTATATCCTTAGATCAGATTAAAGAACTGGCGACTTCAGAGGTGAATACCATGACCCAGCCCATCGTTCAGCATTTTTTTGACGAACCCACTAACACCTTCAGTTATGTCGTGCGCGATCCCGACAGCCAGGTCTGTGCGATTCTGGATTCGGTTCTGGATTTCGATTATGCCGCTGGCCGCACCGATGTGCGCTCGGCCGACGAGATCATTCAGTACATTCAGGCGAACGATCTGATCGTGGAATGGATTCTGGAAACTCACGTACATGCGGATCACCTGTCAGCAGCTCCCTACCTGCATGAAAAGCTTGGAGGCAAAACCGGTATCGGGGCAAAAATCATTCAGGTACAGGAAATTTTCGGCAAGGCCTTTAACGCCGGTACCGAGTTTGCCCGCGATGGCAGTCAGTTTGACCGGCTCTTTGAGGAAGGCGACACCTTTGCGATCGGCAGCCTCGAAGGCCGTGTGCTACATACGCCCGGCCATACACCGGCCTGCCTCACCTATGTGATTGGCGACGCCGCATTTGTGGGCGATACCCTGTTTATGCCGGATTACGGCACGGCCCGCTGTGATTTCCCGGGCGGTGATGCCCGGGTTCTGTATCAGTCCATCCAGAAAGTTCTGGCGTTGCCGCCGGAGACTCGTATTTTCCTGTGTCATGATTACAAGGCACCCGACCGTGATGAATACCAGCACATGACCACCGTGGCCGAGCAGCGCCAGGCTAATGTGCACGTGCACGATGGTGTGTCGGAAGAGGAGTTTGTGAAGATGCGCACCGAGCGGGATGCAACGCTGGATATGCCGAGGCTGATCCTGCCGTCGGTGCAGGTGAATATGCGGGCGGGCCATATGCCGTCTGCAGAAGACAACGGCCAGGTGTACCTGAAGGTACCGGTCAACCTGTTCTGAGCCGCGCATGAATCTGAAACGCTATCTGCCCATTCTGCAATGGGCGCCATCTTACGGTCGCGACCAGGCCACCAGTGATCTGGTGGCTGCCGTCATTGTCACCGTTATGCTGATTCCGCAGTCCCTGGCGTACGCTCTGCTGGCAGGCCTCCCGGCGCAGGTCGGGTTGTACGCCAGCATCCTGCCACTGGTGATCTATGCGGTGTTCGGAACCAGTCGCACCCTCTCTGTTGGCCCGGTGGCGGTGGCCTCGCTGATGACGGCGGCTGCTCTGGCGCCACTGGCCGAGGCGGGCACTGCTGAGTATCTGGCCGGAGCTATCTTGCTGGCGGTGATGTCTGGCCTGATGCTGACCCTGATGGGGGTTCTGCGGCTGGGATTCCTGGCTAACTTCCTGAGCCATCCGGTGATATCCGGGTTTATTACCGCCTCGGGCATTGTCATTGCCGCCAGCCAGCTCAAGCACCTGTTCGGTATCCAGGCCAATGGCCACAACTTGCTGGATATTGGTCACTCGTTACTGGTTTCCCTGGGCAATACCAACGTGCCCACGCTGTTGATCGGGGGCGGGGCCTTGATGTTCCTGTTGTGGTCGCGCCGGTACCTGAAACCGGTACTGCATCGACTCGGCCTGGCGCCCCGGGCGGCTGATATCCTGACCAAGACCGCGCCCATTCTGGCGGTGCTCGTCACCGCTCTGGTTGCCTGGGCATTGCGGCTGGATGAGCAGGGGGTGCGACTGGTCGGTGAGGTACCGTCAGGATTGCCTTCCTTCACCATGCCCAGTCTGGATCTTGGCCTGTGGTCCCAACTGGCGGTCAGCGCCTTGCTGATCAGTGTGGTAGGTTTCGTGGAATCGGTTTCGGTGGGTCAGACCCTGGCGGCCAAACGGCGCCAGCGCATTGACCCGGACCAGGAGCTGATTGGTCTGGGTACCGCCAACCTGGGGTCCGGCCTGTCGGGCGGTATGCCGGTTACCGGTGGCTTTTCCCGTTCGGTGGTGAACTTTGATGCCGGCGCAGAAACACCGGCGGCTGGGGCTTACACGGCGGTGGGCATCGCCCTGGCCACTCTGTTCCTCACTCCGGCCATAGCCTGGTTGCCCCAGGCGACGCTGGCGGCGACCATTATTGTGGCGGTGATCACCCTGATTGATCTGCCGGCACTGGGCCGCACTTTCCGATATTCCCGTACCGATTTCGGGGCCATGCTGGCGACCATCCTGCTTACCCTTGGTCACAGTGTCGAAGCCGGTATCATTGCCGGGGTGGCGTTATCGATTGGCCTGTTCCTGTACCGAACCAGTCGCCCCCACAGCGCCGTGGTGGGCCGGGTGCCGGGCACCGAGCATTTCCGCAACGTGCTGCGCCATGAGGTGGAACTCTGTCCCAAAGTTACCTTCCTGCGGGTGGATGAAAGCCTGTATTTCGCCAATGCCCGTTTCCTTGAAGAAACCGTGATGGATCTGGTTACCCGGGAGCCGGAGCTGACCGATCTGGTGCTGGTGTGTCCGGCGGTGAACCTTATTGACGCCTCTGCCCTGGAAAGCCTGGAAGCGATTAACGAACGGCTGCGCGACGCCGGGGTGCGTCTGCATTTCTCGGAAATCAAGGGCCCGGTCATGGACCGGCTCAAAGGCACGGAGTTGCTGGAACACCTGGGCGGACGCATCTTCCTGAGCACTTATGAAGCCTGGCAGGCGCTCACGAACCGGGCGGCGTTGGCGGCTTGACCTGAACGGTGTGATCCCATTGACGGTGTATGGGGTATGTGTAGACACTGCCCCGTATTTCCAATCGCACCCGCACCGGTAAATCGCCATGGGAATGACCGACAACCTGCTCTCCACCAGTCAATGGCTGATCACCGCCGTGTTGTTTGCGGTGATTCTGTTGAACGCGGTGCGTTCTGTCGACTGGTCCGCCTTGCGCAAGGATAACGCTCTTCAGCATTCGTTTTTCGGTGCTGCGGTGATTCTGGGTTTTGTCTGGCAGTTGCGGGCAGGTATTTCACCAGGATTGGCGATTCACATCTTTGGCATCACGGTGATTACTCTGATGCTGGGTTGGGCTCTGGCCGTGCTGGCGGGCCTGCTGGCTCTGGTGATCACCGTCATCACCGGGCGCGAGCCATTACTGATGTTTGCCGCCAACGGTCTGATTACGGTGATGGTCCCGGCACTGGTCAGCCATGGCATCATGTTGTGGGAACGGCGGCGCAACTTCCGTAACTTCTTCGCTTATATCTTCTTCTGTGGTTTTTTCGGAGCCGGTCTGTCGGTTGCCGCGGCGGGCATTGTGATGTGCCTGATGCTATGGAGCAGCGGTACCTACAGTTTTGATGAACTGGTGCATGAGTATCTGAGGTATCTGCCGCTGTTCATGATTCCGGAGGGCTTCATCAACGGCACCTTTGTCACTGGCCTGATGGTTTTCCATCCGGACCGGCTCAGTACGCTGGACCAGAGCCGGTACCGCTAAGGCCTTTTTCAGATACCGTCACCCTGCTCGGAAACGGTCTGTAGTTCACGAATGTCCCTGTTGGAGTGGCTTCTCTGACGCCAGTTGTCCAGCCAGTCCAGTACTTCCTCTGACGGCATAGGCCGGGCGATACCATAGCCCTGAACCAGGTTGCAGCCCATGTCCCGCAGTGCGGTGGCGTGCTCCAGCGTTTCCACCCCTTCGGCCAGTACGGGGTGGTCAAAACGCTGTGCGAGGAAAATGACGCTTTCGACGATGGCACGGTCATTGGCGTCGGTAAGCATGTTGCGGACGAAACTCTTATCAATCTTGATGACGTCCACGGGCAGGGTGCGCAGGTAGGTCAACGAGGAAAAGCCGGTGCCAAAGTCGTCCAGCGCCACCTGCAGCCCCAGAGACTGGCAGCGCGCCAGCACATTGCTGGCGCGTTTGGTGTCTTCCAGCGCCGTGGATTCCAGCACTTCCAGGGTGATTTGCCCGGGGCTCACTTCTGGATGGCTTTGCAGATAGCCTTCCAGGTAGTCCGCAAACTTCCGGTCCATCAGGTGGGGCGCGCTGATGTTTATGCTGACAGCCAGGGCTTCGCCGGCTTCCCGCCATCGGTTCATCTGGTGAATCGCCTCTTTCAGCACCCATTGGCCCAGGGGGATCTCCAGGTGACTGTTGGCCACCGCCGGCAGAAAGGCACCGGGGGTAATCAGCCCTTTTTCGGGGTGGTTCCAGCGGATCAGGGCCTCGAAGGCAATCACCTGGCAGTCGGCCATGCGCAGTTGTGGCTGGAAGTAGAGTTCGAATTCCTCGTTCTCCAGGGCGCGGGAAATCTCCATCAGCAGGTTCCGACGTTCCTTGCGGAAGGCATATTGGCCGGGATCGAAAATATGAAACTGGTTGCGGCCTTTCTCTTTGGCAGCGTACATGGCCTGGTCGGCATGGCGGATCAGGCCTTCGGCGTCGGTATCATCTTCCGGGTACAGGGTGACGCCGAGGCTGGCTGTCAGATTTACCTCTTTACCCTCCATGTCGAAAGGCTCACTGACCGAGGTCAGGATACGCTGATACAGGGGCTCGGAATGTTCGCTCTGAATCAGCAGAACAAATTCATCGCCGCCGATCCGGGCGACGGTATCTCCGCTGCGGAGACTTCTGGTGAGCCGTTCCGCCACCATGCGGAGGGCCTCGTCGCCGAAATCGTGGCCGAGTTCATCGTTGATGCCCTTGAATCCGTCCAGGTCAAGATAGCAGATGGCGAGTGAGCGTTTCTGCCGGTCCGAGTGCGCCTTGGCGGATCGCAACCGCTCTTCCAGCAGCTGTCGGTTGGGCAGACCGGTGAGGTCGTCGTAATTCGCGGCCCGGTCGAGCTCTTTGGCGTGATTCTTCAAGGCTGTGATATCGGAGAACGCCGCCACATAATAATGTTTGCCGGGTTCTTCCAGGTGCACCCGGCTGATGGATAGCAGTTCCACATATTCCTCACCGTTTTTGCGGCGATTCCACACCTCTCCGCGCCAGTGGTCGGTCTTTTCGATGGACTGCCACATGGAACGGTAGTATTCCCGGGAATGGCGGCCAGAGCTCAGAATGGAAGGGTTGAGGCCGAGTACTTCCTGACGGCTGTAGCCGGTAATCCGGGAAAACGCAGGGTTTACATCGATAATGTGGTTGAGGTGATCGGTGATGACAATCGCCTCGTGACTGCGATCAAAGACGCTGGCAGCGATGCGCAGGCCGCGTTCACTGTTTTTCCGGTCAGAAATGTTGGTCTGGATCACCACGAAGCCGGGTTCGACGCCGTCCGCGCCATCCACCGGTGTGCAGTAGGTGTGTACCCAGTAGGGTTCGCCGCTGGCGGTATAGTGCAGGATGTCTTCTTCAAACGCCTCGCCCCGGAACAGGTGGCGGTATATTCGGCTGACGGTATCAGGATCCGTGTCCGGCCCGGCCAGAACCTGGCTGGGAAGCTTTCCACGTACTGCACTCAGCGAGTAGCCAGTATGCTCCTCGAACGCCTGGTTGACCCATTCGATGCAGCCGCCGGCATCCAGTATCAGTGCCATGTTACGGCTGGCGGTGGCGACCAGGGCCAGTCGTTTCGGATCGATATCCGAAGCAGGCTGGGGAGAGTCCGGGGTGTTGGGCATAGATCAGGTGTTCCGGTTAACGGTGGCTTTCGGCTTCCTCCTCTCCATGTGAGAACTGTTCGCGGGAATGGCAATGATGGCTACCCGCAACCTCCGCATTTTCCGTGTACTTGTTATCCGTATATTGCAATGAGAGGTGCGAGGGATGCTACCTCATCCGGGGCTGGAAGGCATTCGACCTTGGTTTCAGAGAATTGATCATCGTCAATTCGTAACGACTTTTTACGGTTCGATGACAATCGAGGCACTATTGCCGCCAGCGGGAATGTTTTTGCAGTTTGCGCTGAAGTGTACGCCGGTGCATGTTCAGGGCCCGGGCGGTTGCTGATATGTTGCCTTCATGCTCATTCAACACCCGCTGGATATGCTCCCACTCCATTTCCTCCACCGACGGCGGTTCCCGGCGCAGTTCGGGGGCGCCTTCAATGGGCTCAAAACCGTGAATCAGCTGGCTTACGGTGACCGGTTTGCACAGGTAGTTCATGGCGCCACGGCGCATGGCTTCTACCGCTGTCGCGATACTGCCGTAACCGGTCAGCACCAGGACCTCCAGATTGTCATCAACCTGCAGCAGTTCTGGCAGTAATTGCAGGCCGCTCTCACCCGCCAGATTCAGGTCCAGCACGCAGCGGTTAAAGTGCTTCTCGCCAAGGGCCCGGAGCGCATCCGCCCGGTTACTGGCCGTCGCGCTCTCCACGCCCTGTCGTGCAAGAGAGCGACTTAGTACCTGCAGAAAGCTCTCATCGTCATCAATCAGCAACCAGCATTCGCCGTCTGTCATGTTCAGATAACTCCCGTAGAAGGTGCGTCAGACATCGGAAGGTCGATCACCATGGTGGTGCCCTGATCGCTCACCCGGGCACGAAGGTGGCCGCCCAGTCGCTGTATGGTGGCGTTGGACAGAAACAGCCCCACACCCAGGCCGTTGCGGGAATCCACCACGTCTTCGCCCGGCGCACCGGCAAAGGCACTTTCCAGACCATCGCCGTGGTCTTCGACGATGATCTCGACCCGTGCATTGTCGGCCCTCTGGCAACTGACGGCGACCCATTGCGGGCTGGCGGTGAGGGCGTTGGCGAGCAGGTTCAGTACCGCCTGATCGAGGGTGGCATCTACCGCAACCATGGCCTCGGGACAATCGTCTGCCCAGCGTATCGGCCCGGCGGGCCAGAGCAAGGTTGCAGACTCCCGAAGCCGTTTGAGCCAGGCGGACACCGGCAGGTTTTCCAGTTTTGCGTTGCGGGCTTCGACGGCCGCCTGGGTCAGCTGCTGGAGATGGCCACTGCACAGTGCCAGCTGCTGTTGCATCATGCTCAGATCATCCTCCAGATGCTTGTCGCCCTGATTAGAAGTGGCAGAGCGAATTTCATCCAGCAGTAACGTCATGGTGTTCAGGGGCGTTCCGAGACGATGGGCGACGGCCGCGGCGGACAGGCCCAGAGAAATAATCTGTTCGTCGCGAAGCCGGTTTTCCCGGAACTGTCCAAGCTGGGATTGCTGTGCTCTGAGCTGGCGGGCCAGAGTGCCCACTACCAGGAGCAGGATGGTGGCAGTCAGGGCAAAGGTCACCCACATACCCACCAGATGTAGCTGGGCCAGGTCGCCGCCGTGATGCTGATGTTCAATGGCGGGCGTATGCCAGAGCACCAGGGCGGTATACACCAGAACGCCGGATACTGTCAGGACGATACTGTGGCGCCCAGGCACCAGGATAATGGCGACCGCAATCGGCAGCAGCAGGAGCGAGACCAGAGGGTTGGTGTAGCCTCCGGTAAGGTAAAGCCAGAACCCGATCAGTACCAGATCGGCTGCCAGGGTAAGGCTGACAAAAACCGCCGAGGCGGGCGGGCGTCGGCTGAACCATAACCATCCGAGCGTGGCCAGTACACCGTATAGCAGGCACAGCAGCAGCGCCTCGGCCCGATGAGCAAGGGTGATGGTGGTTTCGGCAACCGCGACCGCCACCAGCAAGGTGACAATAATGGCCAGGCGCATGCCCAGAAGGTAGCGGGCGGCCTGCCGAAAACCGGTCTGTGAGTGTGTCAGCCATTCCATGAGGGCATTCTAGCAGCGTGTTGTCGGTGCCGGGGCGAAAAACCTCTGGCTATTGCTTCGGGTCAACCGGCCGGTAGCACACCAGTTCCTGCCGAACCACATCACCGGTCAGTTGCAGGGGTGTCTGGTCGGTGACATATACCCGGACGGCGCGCTCAATGTCACTGGCGTTGTCAGGCTGGGAGATTTCGCCGGGCATAAGGTCAGGTCGGTAGCGGCACTGGTCTGATTCAGGAAACAGCGCCACATAGGCAATACCGGTTTCCACCAGATCCTGGAAGAAATGGGAACCGTAGGACAGATCCGGCACCATGTCGCCGGCATTCTCCGATACCTCCACCAAGGCACTGACGCCGGCAATATCGGCAAACCTGACCGGAACGCCCAGCTCCGGGCTGCTGGTGCCCCAACGTCCGGGACCGATCAGCAGGGTGCTGGCGCTGGATTCCCGAACCACCTCGCCGACACGTCGGGCCACATCGTAACGCTGATTGATATTCAGGTTGGCGTAGATCGCCGCATCTATACGGATAATCCGCGTAATCGCCAGATTGATGTTGCCGCCCATGAAGTGGCCCTGGGTGCGGAAAATCTCTCGCTCCGCGGGCAGATGTTCCGGCAGTGTGACCGGACCGGTTTCACCAATCGTGGCCAGTGGCCGGCACTGAACCAGATTGAAGGAGGGTTCGCCCTGTTCATCAATATGCAGGGTGAACTCGACATCCACGGGATGCTGATAGCCGGCCTCCAGGGTAGATAACAGAGATGACAGCCGCTGAATGAATGAGCTGAACTGAACCAGCGGCCGGAAGGTCAGTCGCCAGACCGGCCCTGGCAGCCCAATCTGTTCCGCCCGGGTACTGGCGGCCCGGTCGATTTCGCCCATCTGGGCCATGGGCAGATCTTGAACGGTGTCCAGTAACTGGCTCAGGGGTCGGGTTTCCAGATGGCCCTCCTGCAGGTCGAGCAGGTCCACCAGATGTTGGGAGAATCGATAGTGTTCGTCCGGGTTGCGGAAAGGTTGCCGGCCGGGATGATCCAGCGCCATCACGCAGGCGTGGTCGCCTTCAATCCGGTCTACGGCCCGGGTGCCCAGCCCCATAACCAGGCGGACCATGCCCGCTTTCGGGTTCATGGTGCTGTCCCAGGCAAAGGTGTTTCTGGACACGCCAACGCCCGCGGCATCGGGCAGGTAATAGCGGCCATGGAAACGGCCATTTACCCGCTGGATCAGCAGGGCCATGGGTTCCTCGCGCTGATCCAGGCCTCTTTGTTTACGGTACACCAGAGCGTCGTCACTCATGGACGAGGCGTAGACCTGGCGGATGGCATTTTCCAGCTCCGCCAGTCGCTGTTCCGGTGCCCCCTGGTTGATCAGGAAGACACTGTCGTATTTGCCGGCAAAGGCGTTGCCGAAACCATCCTCCTGCAGGCTGGATGAGCGCACCAGGATGGGATACTGGCCGTAATGGTCAAGCAGGCGTTCCAGCTCCGAACGGACTTCCGCCGGGAATTGCCCGGTCAGGATGGCCTTGCGAAGAGAGGGTGCTTCACTGAGATAACCTTCTGGTGAGCGTTGTCGCATGATTGCCGGCCACAGGCCGTTGTGGACCAGAAATGCGTAGTAGGCGTCGGTGCCCAGGTAGCTGGAATCGTGGGGTTCCAGATTCGGCTGCCAGAGTTCAGGCGCATCTTTCAGCAGAATGTTCCGGGCAATCAGCATGCCTGTGGCCTTGCCGCCAATATAACCGCTGCCAACCAGACGGCTGCGAATGGTGAGCAGATCCTCCAGAGTCAGGTAGCGCCGGGCCAGTTCCAGAATCTTGGGGTCGCGGCTGATCATCACCTGCAGAACCTGCTCCTGCAGATCAGGCATGCAGGTCTGGTCCTGTTCAAAAACGGCCCGGCTGACTTCCTGGAACAGTCTGTCCCAGTAATCCAGCAGTGGCTGGCGATGCAGGTGCCCGGATTCCAGCGAGGCCTGCAAGCGGGTGGCATCGCTGCTGTCGGTAATCGGCCAGAACTGGCCAGCCTGTTCCCGATGGGGCAGGAACATGGTCGGTGATTGCCGGCGCCAGGCCTTGATGGGATGAATCTGCACATCGTCGCCGTGGCGGTGTACATCAATCAGCACCTGGGTGGTCTGGCGAATCCGGTCCAGGGTCATCCGGGAGTGTCGGTCCGGGTGCAGGGTGAACCAGGCGACGGTATCCAGTTCGAACAGGAAGGGACACACTACCCGGAAAAAATTGCCCACCATGGCGTCGGTGGCCCAGGCATTGAGTAGCTCACTCAGGCTGTCGCAAACGTAGAAGGCGCCGCGGCCATGTTGTTCGATCAGGTGCCAGACCCGGCTGGTAAAACTCTCGAAACCGCCGAGGGCATCAATAGTGATGGTGCGCACCGCAGGGTGCTGGTCAATGATCGGCGGATGCTCGCCGAAGCGGAGATAGATGATCTGCCGGCCGGCGTCGGCGGCAGCATCCAGAAAGGGAAGAACGAATCGGCGGTAATCGTCCAGATCGGAGACCCGCCAGACAACATTGTCGCCGATTCGCAGGCCATCCAGCACCTCATCCAGACCGGGCAGTCCGGTGGACACCCGGTCTGTGGTCTGCTGAGGCTGCTGGTGCGTCATGGCGTGATCAGATCACGCCCATGGCGGTCATAGCCTTGGCTACGCGAAGGAACCCGGTGATGTTCGCGCCCAGCACATAGTTACCCTGAGCGCCAAACTCTGCGGCGGTCTCGTAACAGTTCTTGTGGATATCGATCATGATTTCCTCAAGGCGCTTCTGGGTGTAATCGAAAGTCCAGGAATCGCGGCTGGCGTTCTGCTGCATTTCCAGGGCGGAAGTTGCAACACCACCGGCGTTAGCGGCCTTGCCCGGGCCGTAAGCAATCTTGGCGTCCTGGAAGATGATGATGCCTTCCGGCGTGGTCGGCATGTTGGCGCCTTCGGCAACTGCGATACAGCCGTTTTCCACCAGGGTCTTGGCATCGCTGCCGTTGAGTTCGTTCTGGGTGGCGCAAGGCAGGGCCACATCACACGGAACGCTCCAGATGTTGCCGTCTTCCACGTACCTGGCGTCTTTGTGGTATTCAGTGTAGGCGCTGATGCGGCGGCGCTCCACTTCCTTGATGCGCTTGACCGTCTGCAGGTCAATGCCCTTCTCATGCACGATCATGCCCTGGGAGTCGGAGCAGGCAATTACCTTGGCGCCCAGTTCGTGGCATTTTTCGATGGCATAGATGGCTACGTTGCCGGAGCCTGACACCACCACGGTCTTGCCTTCCAGGGAGTCACCACGAGCCTTGAGCATTTCGTGGGTGAAGAACACGGTGCCGTAACCGGTGGCCTCGGTACGGGCGCGACTGCCGCCCCAGTCCAGGCCCTTGCCGGTGAATACGCCGGATTCGTAGCGGTTGGTGATGCGCTTGTATTGGCCGAACAGGTAGCCGATCTCGCGGCCACCGACGCCGATGTCACCGGCGGGAACGTCGGTGTACTCGCCCAGATGGCGGTACAGTTCGGTCATCAGGCTCTGGCAGAAACGCATGATTTCGTCGTCCGACTTGCCTTTCGGGTCGAAGTCGCTGCCGCCTTTACCACCGCCGATGGGCAGTCCGGTCAGGGCATTCTTGAAGATCTGTTCGAAGCCCAGGAACTTGATGATGCCGAGGTAAACAGATGGGTGAAAACGCATGCCACCTTTATAGGGGCCAAGGGCACTGTTGAACTCGACACGGAAGGCGCGGTTGATGTGGATCTCACCGCTGTCGTCCTGCCAGGGCACACGGAAGATGATCTGGCGCTCGGGTTCGCAGATGCGCTGGATGATCTTCTTGTCCGCGAACTCCGGGTACTTCACCAGCACGGGCCCCAGGGTTTCCAGTACTTCGTGAACCGCCTGGTGGAATTCTTTCTCACCCGGGTTGCGATGAAGAACGTCCCGAAAGATCGGTTCCAGCTTTTCGTCGAGTTTTGCAGTCATGGTGTCATGCCCTCGGAATACGCGTATTGAAGGTCGCAGGGAAATGCGGTGCCCAAAAAAAGGGCAGTGATTGCACCACAGCGGTGCGGTAGTTGGCAAGTGAATCCGCTGCTAAGCCCGGTGGCCCACCCGGCGGAGATACCCCCAAGGGGGTGCGGCATTGTGTCTCAAGCCAGTGAAAAAGAAGCGGCATACAATTCCGGCTAATTCACGAAACACCTGATCCGAACGCTCCAAGGACCCGCCACACCATGATGAGAAAAACCCACCTGGCTCGCTGTATCAGCCTTGTGATGGCCGGCTATGCTGTCGCACCTCTTGCCCATGCCCAGTCTGAAACCACTGCCCCGATCTTGATCCGGGTGACCGAAGGTCAGTCGGCCGAAGCCGCCCGGCTGTCTGCCGCGGCCATTCAGACCGAACCGGTGCAGCGACTGTCCTCGGATGCCGGGGTTTCGCTGTCGCGCATGGGTGGCCGTGGTCTGGACCCGGTGATCCGTGGCCAGAATGAAGAGCGGGTGGAGGTTCTCCTTGATGGCATGCGGGTGGAAGGTGCCTGCCCGAGCCGGATGGATCCGCCCACCAGCCGCTTGAGCACAGCGCTGGCGCCGGTGCTGGAAGTGCGCACCAGCAACCGCACCCTGCGCTGGGGCCCGATTGCCGGCGGCCAGGTGGTCGCCACCACCGCCGCCCCGGAATTTGCGGATGACAACCGCACAACCGGCCACCTGACCGTCGGCGGTGCCGACAATGGCGAAGGCAAGCTGGTGAATGGCAGCGTGGCGGTCGGTGACAAGGAAACGTTTATCCGCCTCGCTGGCGGCTACGACGAAGCCGACGACTATGAAGACGGCGACGGTAACGAAGTCCGTAGCGCCTACAAAAACTCTGAAGGCCGGGTGGATGCTGCCTGGACCGCTGATAATGGCTTCTACATCAAGGGCCTGGTCAGCCGCCAGGAAGAGCGGGATGTAAAGTTTCCCGGCCGGGGTATGGATGCACCGAAAACGGATACCGACCTGTACCGGCTGGAGCTGGGAGCGCCGGTCGCCAGCGGCGGCTGGAACCTGATGGCCTGGCAGGCAGATGTGGATCACGTGATGGATAATTTCAGCCTGCGTGAGCCGCCGGTAAATATGGGTATGCCCATGAAAATGCAGACCAACTCGGAAACCCGTACCCGGGGCGCCCGACTGGTGCTGGATCAGACCATCAACTACACCAAAGATATTGCCTTTGGTGTGGATGTGGAAAGCAATGAGTGGGACGCCACCATGTACAACGGCATGAATCTCGACCACGAGGCCTCTTTGATGTGGCCGGGCGTTGAGCGAGACCGGGTAGGTGTGTTTGTGGAAGCCTTCCACCAGATCCGCGCCAACGCCCGCCTCGGTGCCGGCATCCGTTATGACCGTGTGGAAATGGATGCCACCCGTGCCGATCAGACGTTTACTCCGATGGCCGGCGGTATGATGACGTTCTCCCCTTCCGGGCTTTACGCCTCGGCCTATGGTGCAAGCGATACCGAAGCCAACGATGACAACGTAAGCGGTTTCCTGACCGGAGAATGGCGTGTTTCTCCGGTCCAGGCCCTTGAGGTTACGGCCAGCCACAGCGTGCGCTCCCCCAGCGTGAATGAGCGCTATGTTGCTCGAAAGACCATGAAAGGCAGTTGGATCGGGAATCCGGATCTGGATACCGAAAAACACCACAAGCTGGAAGTCAGCCTGCCCGGCAACCAGGGAGAGTGGAGCTGGCGCCCGGCTGTCTGGGTGGACCAGGTGGATGACTATGTTTACCGCTTTGACATCCGCAATCCCAATAACACGACGGATACCCGCTACGAAAATATCAGCGCCCGCCTCCTCGGCGTAGAGGGCATGCTGGGATGGACCAACGGTACCTGGAGCAGCACCAGCAAGCTGGCCTCGGTGCGCGGGGAAAACCGCGATGCCGATAAGGCGCTGCCGCGGATTCCGCCCATCCAGTTTATCCAGACGCTGGGCTGGCACTACCAGGGACACACCCTGGAAGCCGAATGGCAACTGGCCCGTCGCCAGGATCGGGTAGACCTGGAATCCGGACTGGACCCCAGTACTTCACCTGGATACGGCGTATTCAACCTGTCCGGCACCCATCCGCTCATGGCCAATCTGAGCCTGACCTGGGCAGTGGATAACCTGTTCGACAATACCTGGGCGAACCATGTCAGCAAGGACAACCTGGCCGACAGCGGGGTGTTCCGGGTCAATGAGCCGGGGCGCACCTTGCGCGCAGCGCTTACGGCCCGGTGGTAAAACGATTATGGCGGTTGCCCGCTTCTCATAGCCGGCGGGCGACATTGATGCCCCGGGTGG
Source organism: Marinobacter sp. RI1 (assembly GCF_041155085.1). Taxonomy (NCBI): domain Bacteria; kingdom Pseudomonadati; phylum Pseudomonadota; class Gammaproteobacteria; order Pseudomonadales; family Marinobacteraceae; genus Marinobacter; species Marinobacter sp. RI1. The sequence goes on along the minus strand of NZ_AP031605.1, from coordinate 287,776 downwards.
TGCTAACGCTCCACTCGGGGCTTTTTTATGGCCGATCAAGAATTGCGCTACCTCAACTTCGGGCCCCATTTCATGAACTATGCTGTAGCCATGCAGATTTGTACGAGTGGCTCATAACCGCCGGGAAACTCCAAGCCTGTTGGGATCCCCGAAAAGGACTTGTCTGCACCATGCGATTACGGAAAGGAGACGCATCGTGACCGAAGACGAACAGTTGCCAGAAAATCCTGAAACCGACCTCGCTTCCCGCTTCCCCACCGCTTATACAATCCTTTTCGGCCTGATTATTCTGGTGGCCGCGCTGACCTGGATCATTCCTGCGGGGCAGTACGAGCGAGCCATGAATGAAGAGGTTGGGCGGGAAGTGGCGGTGCCCGGCACCTATCAGATTGTTGACCCGAACCCTCAGGGCTTCGTTGATGTAATGCTGGCCCCCACTGGCGGTTTTTATGACCCGGACAGCTATGCTGCCAATGCCATTGACGTCGCTCTGTTTGTGTTATTTCTGGGGGGCTTTCTCGGTGTGATGAACGCCACGGGCGCGATAGACACTGGTATTCGAAGTGCGATGCGGCATCTGAAAGGTCACGAGATCTGGATGATACCAATATTAATGGTGCTCTTCGCGATCGGTGGCACGACCTACGGAATGGCCGAGGAAACCCTGGCCTTTTACGCCATTCTGATTCCCGTGATACTTGCGGCCGGGTACGACGCCGTAACGGGGGTTGCCATTATCCTTATCGGCGCCGGTATTGGCGTTCTGGGTTCCACGATTAACCCGTTTGCCACCGTGATTGCAGCCAATGCTGCCGGTATCCCTTTCACAGATGGAATCGTATTGCGGTTTATTCTGTTGATTGGCGGTCTGGTGATCTGTATCGGCTACGTGATGCGGTATGCTCGCCGGGTAAAAGCCGATCCGTCGAGATCCGTGGTTGCCAGGCAGTGGCCAGCGCACAAGAAGCTGTTCCTGGAGGATCACGAGCAAGAGATTCACAGCGCCAAGCTGACTACCACTCAAATTATTGCCCTGATTATATTTGCCCTGACCTTTGCCGTGATGATCTGGGGTGTGTCATCCCAGGGATGGTGGATGGCCCGGATGGGCTCTTTGTTCTTTGGTGCGGCCATCGTCATCGGCATTGTTGCGCGGCTGGGCGAGAAGAAACTTACTGGCAGCTTCGTTGATGGTGCGCGGGATCTGCTTGGGGTTGCCCTGGTGGTTGGGCTCGCCAGGGGCATTGTTGTGATCATGGAGCAGGGCATGATTGCCGATACCATCCTTCACAGCGCCGAAACCTCGCTGGGAGGTTTGCCCGAGCTGGCCTTTATCAACCTGATGTTCTGGATCGAAGTTGGCATGAGTTTCTTCGTACCATCTTCTTCCGGTCTCGCCGTTCTCTCCATGCCGATCCTCGCCCCGCTGGCGGATTTTGCCAGCGTCGGACGAGACCTCGTCGTGACGGCTTACCAGTCTGCCAATGGCCTCGTAAATCTGATCAACCCCACCTTTGCGGTTGTCGTCGGCGGGCTTGCCATCGGGCGGGTGTCCTACGATCGTTGGCTCGCCTTCATCTGGCCCTTGCTGCTTATCCTGACCGTGTTCATCACGATAGTCATAAGCCTCGGCGCTATGCTGTGAACACTCGACAAAAGGAGCTTTGTCATGTCTGAACACACTCTTGGAGTGCACTCTGAGACCGGAACCCTGCGCCAGGTCATCGTTTGTCGGCCTGGGTTGGCGCACCGTCGCCTGACGCCCTCCAATTGCGATGCGCTGTTGTTCGATGATGTCTTCTGGGTCAAGCAGGCCCAGAAAGACCATGACGTGTTTTCAGGCCTCATGCGTGCCCGGGGCGTTGAGGTGCTGGACGTCAACGAGTTGCTGGCGGAGACGCTGGATATCGCGAAGGCTCGCAAATGGATACTGGATCATCGCATTACCTGGAACGAAATCGGTGTCGGGATGGTCTCGGATCTACGTGCCTGGATGGACGAACTGCCGGGGACCAGGCTGGCAGAGTTTCTTATTGGAGGCCTTGAAGTAGCCGATCTGCCTTTTGATCCGGTTGGCCTGTTTGGCAACCATCTCGGTCATTACGGCTTCGTGTTGCCGCCACTGCCAAACTTCCTGTTCACCCGCGATAACAGCGCCTGGATCTATGGTGGCGTCACCCTGAACCCCATGTACTGGCCGGCGCGGAAGCCAGAAACCCTGCTTATGGCGGGTATCTACAAATTCCATCCCAAATTTGCCGGCAAGGTTAATGTGCACTGGGGCGATCCTCTCAAAGACCACGGTCTTGCCTCCCTGGAGGGTGGGGATGTCATGCCGGTGGGTAATGGTGCCGTGTTGGTGGGTATGGGGGAGCGCTCGTCCCCTCAGGCTATTGGTCAGTTGGCCAGGTCGCTTTTTGAAAGTGGCACAGCCGAGCGCGTCGTTGCCTGCCAGATACCCAAGTCCCGATCAGCGATGCATCTGGATACCGTCTTTACCTTCTGTGGCGGCAATGTGGTCACGACGTTCAAGGAAGTGGCCGATGAAATGGTCTGCTATGACCTGCGCCCCGGAGAGGGCAAAAAGCATCTCGCATTTCGTCAGGACCCGCGTCCGTTGTTCGAAGTAGTAGCCGACGTACTGGGTTATAAGCAACTGGAGATCGTTCCCACCGGCGGTTATGACCCGGCGGAGCGAGAGCGTGAGCAGTGGAACGACGGCAATAACGTCCTGGCGTTAAGCCCAGGGGTCGTCGTTGGCTATGATCGCAATGACGATACCAACGCTGCTCTGGAAGCTGCAGGCATCGAAGTGTTGGCAATACCGGGAGCGGAACTTGGGCGTGGCCGGGGCGGCGGTCGCTGCATGAGTTGTCCAACCATTCGGGATGCTGTCTGACAGTAAAGGAGAGGCTCAATGGCTTTCAATCTCAAGAACCGGCATTTTCTGACACTGCGGGATTTTAGCCCCAGGGAAATCGCCTTTTTGCTGAAGCTGTCGGCGGATCTCAAGACCGCCAAGTATGCTGGCACTGAAGTGCCCAAACTCGACGGCAAGGACATCGCGCTGATCTTCGAGAAAAACTCCACTCGAACCCGGGTCGGGTTTGAAGTGGCCGCCTTCGACCAGGGGGCGCGGGTTACCTACCTGGGGCCGACCGGAACCCACATCGGGCACAAGGAATCGGTGAAGGATACGGCGCGGGTGCTTGGCAGGGTCTACGACGCCATCGAGTACCGGGGGTTCGGACAATCCGTTGTCGAAGAGCTGGCGCAGTACGCCGGCGTGCCGGTCTACAACGGGCTCACCAATGAATTTCACCCCACCCAGATACTGGCGGATTTCCTGACCATGCAGGAGCATGTGGAAAAGCCGTTGCGGGATGTGGCCTACGTGTTCATTGGCGATGCCGCCAACAACATGGGCGACAGCCTGCTGATTGGTGGCGCCAAGATGGGTATGGACGTGCGCTTGTGCGCACCGAAGGCCTGCTGGCCCAATCAGGCCGTGCAGGAGGAAGCGCGAGCGCTGGCGGCTGAAACCGGAGCACGCATCACCATTACCGAAGATATCGACGCCGCGGTTGCCGGAGTCGATTTCGTGTATACCGATGTCTGGGTCTCGATGGGCGAGCCAAAGGAAAAATGGGCCGAACGGATCAAACTGCTGATGCCTTACCAGGTGAATGCGGCCCTGATGGCCAAAACCGGCAATCCGCGGGCGCGTTTCATGCACTGTCTGCCGGCTTTTCACAACACCGAAACTGTGGTGGGCAAGGAGATTCAGGAGACCTATGGCATAGACGCCATGGAGGTGACTGAAGAGGTGTTCGAAAGCCCCGCTTCGATTGTTTTCGATCAGGCCGAGAACCGCATGCACACCATCAAGGCCGTCCTCGTGGCGACCCTGGGAGGCTGACATGCTGGTTGTGGCAGCGTTGGGGGGGAATGCCCTCTTGAAGCGCGGGGAGCCGCTGACTGCAGAGGTTCAGCGAAAGAATGTGCAAGCGGCGGCGGTTTCGCTAGCAGCTATTGTCCGTGCCGGTCACGATCTGGTTGTCACCCATGGCAACGGTCCGCAGGTCGGGTTGCTGGCCTTGCAGGGCGCCGCTTACAAACCGGATGAGGCCTACCCGCTGGATGTCCTGGGTGCGGAAACCGAGGGCATGATCGGCTATATGATCGAGCAGGAACTGGAAAACGCCCTCGGACACGACCGACCGGTCGCGACTTTGCTGACTCAGGTGGTGGTGGATCCCAAGGACCCTGCTTTCGAAAAACCGACCAAATTCGTGGGACCGGTCTATGACCGCGAGGAGGCTGAGCGCCGGGCAGAGGGTGCGGGCTGGAGTATTGCGCCGGACGGTGACAAGTGGCGCCGTGTGGTGGCGTCGCCGAAACCTCTGGAAATACCGGACATGCGCGTGCTGAAACTGTTGCTCGATCAGGGTGTGGTCGTAGTGTGTGCCGGTGGTGGTGGAATACCGGTGCTGCGTCGGGAGGATGGCAGCATGGTCGGCATAGAGGCGGTCATCGACAAGGATGCCGCCAGTGCCTTGCTGGCCGGGCAATTGGGGGCGGACGCCCTGCTCTTGCTGACCGATGTGGATGCTGTCTACAGGGACTTCGGCACTGAGCAGTCGACACCACTTTCCGAACTGATCGTGGGCGAGGCGCGGGCGCTGGACATGCCTGCCGGATCCATGGGCCCGAAACTGCAGGCCGCCTGCGATTTTGCCGAGGCTGGCGGAATCAGCGGCATTGGACGGCTGCAGGACGCCTTGGCCATTCTGGAAGGATCGGCGGGCACTCGAGTGTCGGCCGGGTAGACCCGCTCTCGTGTTTTCCGGCTGCGAATTTTGATAATCTACGGTTATTAGGTAATAACCAAAACGATTTCCCGGAGGGCTTCATGGGGCGAATGGCTGCTGCAGGATTGATGATCACTCTGGGCTTGCTGGCCCCAACGGCGGAGGCACAGCAGGCGTCGCCTGCCCAGCCGGTGACAACAGCGGTCACCGAGCGAGGCGAACTGCAAGAGACTGTGCACCTCGATGGCGTTATTGAGGCCGTACAGCAAAGTACTGTTTCCGCGCAGACCAGTGGCACCGTGCAGCGCCTGCCTTTCGACGTTGATGATTCCGTGGCTGCCGGAGACCTGATTGTCCAGCTAGAGGACAGCGAACAGCGGTCCCGTCTGCGCCAGGCCGAGGCCGGGCTTGAGGAGGCCGAGGCGGCATTGGCGGATGCGGGGCAGCGCTTTGAGCGTATTGAAGCGGTAAACGAGCGTGGCCTTGTGTCCAGGCAGGAATTCGACCAGGCCCGCAACAACCTTGCCGCTGCCAGGGCCCGGGTCGAACGCGCCCGGGCTTCGGTTTCCGAGGCCCAGGAGCAACTCTCCTATACCCGTGTGCTGGCACCCTACGGTGGCATTCTTACCGAACGGCATGTCGAAGTCGGAGAAGCGGTCAACCCCGGCCAGCCGCTGCTCAGCGGCTTGTCCCTGGAGCAGCTCCGGGTTGTGGTGGATCTTCCCCAGAAGTATGCCGAACTGGCCCGTATGGAGCGTCAGGCCCAGGTCACCCTGGCTGATGGCCGGGTGCTGGAAACCGGTGAGATGACCTTCTACCCCTATGCCGATCCGCAAACTCACACCTTCCGTCTGCGGATGCGACTGAGTGAGCCCAATGGCTCGCTGTTTCCCGGCATGCTGGTGAAGGTCAGTGTGCCGGTTGCCAGCCGTGAGACCCTGTGGGTTCCGTTCAGCAGCCTGATCCAGCGCAGCGAGCTCCGGGCGGTATTTGTGCTCGATGATCAGGATCAGCCCAGGCTGAGGCAGGTTCGCACCGGGGTGCGGGACAATGGCCGGCTGGAGGTTCTTGCGGGCCTGAGCGAGGGCGAGCGGGTAGTCACAAACCCGTCTGTGCTGGTGGGCAGCGAGCGCCTGAGTCCGCTTGAAAGAACGGGCGAGGAGTCGAACCCGTGAGCCGTGATTTGCCGCCTGTTGGCCCCTCCGGCGCCATTGCCCGAGTCTTCCAGGACAACCACCTGACACCGTTGCTGGCCATTCTGGCGATCATCCTCGGTGTCCTGTCGGTGATTGTCACACCAAAAGAAGAGGAACCCCAGATTGATGTCACCATGGCCGACATAATGGTGGCGCTGCCGGGAGCCAGTGCCCGCGAAGTGGAAAGTGTGATTGCCACGCCGGCCGAACAGGTGATGAGTGAGATCCAGGGCGTGGAACACGTCTATTCCGTATCTCGCCAGGGACAGGCGGTGATTACGGTGCAGTTCGAGGTGGGCATCCCGCGGCAGGAAGCCCTGGTCAGGCTCTACAATCAGGTGTATTCCAACCAGGACTGGTTGCCGCCCAACCTGGGCGCTGCCCAGCCGGTGGTCAAGCCCAAGGGTATTGATGATGTCCCGGTGATGACACTCACTCTCTACGATCCGGTCAACGGGCATACCGGGGAGGAACTGACTCGCCTGGCGCACATGCTGGAAGTCGCCCTGAAACGGGTACCCGGCACCCGGGATGTCTATACCACCGGCGGGATCCCGGATCGGGTCGATATCCGGTTCGATCCGGCGTTGCTGGCGGGGTTCAACCTCACCATCGATGACATCCGGAACGCCCTGATGGCGGCCAACACCAGCAGCCAGGAGGCACGGATTGCCCGGGACAACCTGTCGATACCGGTCCAGGCCGGAACGCTGCTGGAAACCGTGGAGGATGTCCGGCGCCTTGTTGTGGGCATGCACAATGGCTCCGCGGTGTACCTGGAGGACGTGGCGCAGGTCCGCCGGGGAGGCACCGTGGCGGACCAGAGTGTAATGACCGGATTCGGGCCGGCCCGGGAAGCCGGCGTGGCTGGCCAGCCCGGCGAGGTTTATCCGGCAGTTACCCTGGCCATCGCCAAGAAGCCGGGCGAGAACGCCATCAATATCACCACGGCCATTGAAGAGCGTCTGGACCAGCTGCGCAACCGGGCCCTGCCGGAATCGGTGGAAGTGCTGGTCACCCGGGACTATGGCGTAACCGCCTCCCAGAAAGCCCGCAAACTGATTACCGATCTGATCTCCGCCACTTTGTGCGTTGTGCTGCTGGTGCTGGCGGCCATGGGCTGGCGCCAGGCCCTGATTGTCGGCATCGCGGTTCTGATCACCCTGCTGCTGACCCTGGTGTTCTCCTGGGCCTGGGGATTTACCCTGAACCGGGTGTCCCTGTTCGCGCTGATATTCTCCATCGGCATCCTGGTGGACGACGGCATCGTCATCACCGAGAACATCAATCGCCGGATCCAGAACTCCCGTCGTGCGGTCAAGGACATCATCCCGGTGGCCGTGGATGAAGTGGGCACGCCTACCATCATGGCCAGTCTCACCATCATGGCGGCGCTGATTCCGATGGCGTTTGTCAGTGGCCTGATGGGCCCCTACATGAGCCCGATTCCGATCAATGCCTCCGCGGGTATGGTGCTGTCCCAGATTGTCGCCTTCGTGGTGGCCCCCTGGCTGGCCTTCAGGCTTCTTAAACACAAGAAGGGGGAGCAGGCTGCCGAAGCCGAGGAGGCGTCCAGCTCTGCGGATGGCGTCAGCCCGTTATCCCTGCGAATTTTCCGGACCGTGCTCGGGCCATTCCTGGGGGATCATCCCTGGCGGCGCCGTTTGCTGGCACTGGTGGTGGTGGGTCTTACCCTTGTAGCTTCGTCATTGCCGGTGTTCCAGGCGGTGATCCTGAAGATGCTGCCGTTCGACAACAAGTCGGAACTTCAGGTTGTGGTCGACATGCCCGAGCGCACGCCAATGGAACAGACCCAGCGGGTGTTGCTGGATATGGGCGGCTACCTGGAAACGGTGGACGAAGTGGCCAACTGGCAAACCTACGCCGGCACCGCCTCACCCATCAATTTCAATGGCCTGGTGCGGCAGTATTACCTGCGTGGCGATCCCTACCACGGGGATATACAGATCAATCTCATGGATGAAGAGAGTCGGGACCGGTCGTCCCATACGATTGCACAATCCCTCCGGGACCCACTGACCGAAATCGGTGACCGGTACGGAGCCAGTGTGAAGATTGTCGAAGTGCCGCCCGGGCCGCCGGTACTCTCACCCGTGGTGGCCGAGATTTATGCGGTGGATGAAACCCGCCGGGCAGAGCTGGCCCGACAAGTGGCCGAAGGCATGACCAGCGTCGATGGCCTGGTGGATATCGATACCACGCTGGAGGCACCCACGCGGCAGTGGGAAGTGGTGGTGGACAGGGATCGAGCGGCACGACTTGGCGTCTCCCAGGCCCAGGTTGTCGGAGCCCTGCAGACGGCCCTGGGTGGAACCAGTGTCAGTTTCCTGCACGATGATCACGCCAAGTATCCGGTTCCAATCCGGGTGATTCTCGACGAGGGCGACAAGGCCCAGCCGTCGGTGCTGTTGTCGCTGAAGGTGCGCAGCCGCGATGGCACGCTGGTCCCCCTGGCAAGCATTGCCGACGTTCGCGAAGCCGACTGGATGGGCGCGATCTACCACAAGGATCTGCTGCCGGTGACCTATGTGACGGCGGATATGGCGGGCGAAGTCGATTCACCGCTGTACGGCATGTTTGCCATGGTCGAGCGCCTGAACCAGCAAGCGGGGGCCCCGGAGCAGTATTTCATCGACCAGCCCCCATTGCCGGAAAAGGGCACGCTTAAATGGGACGGCGAATGGCAGATCACCTACGAAACCTTCCGGGACATGGGCGCGGCTTACAGCGTGGGTGTGTTCATGATCTTCGTTCTGCTGGTGGCGCAGTTCCGTTCCTATATTCTGCCGCTGGTGATCATGGCGCCCATCCCGCTGACCCTGATCGGCATCATGCCCGGCCATGCGCTGCTGGGGCGCGAGTTCACGGCCACCAGCATGATTGGCATGATTGCTCTGGCCGGGATCATCGTGCGCAACTCGATCCTGCTAGTGGTGTTTATCCGGCAGCTGATCGACGAAGGCGTAGAGCTGGACGAAGCGGTGGTACTGGCAGGTGCAGTCCGCATCAAACCGATTGCCCTGACGGCCATTTCGGCGATGGTGGGTGCTTACTTTATTCTGAACGATCCTATTTTTAACGGCCTGGCGATATCGTTGGTCTTTGGCCTGGCCATGTCCACTTTGCTGACGGTTCTGGTGGTTCCGCTTCTGTACTACACACTTGCGCGTTGCCGGTGGATTTGACGCCAGGTCATTTGCTATCGGGTTGGCCAGTAGCGCTGCATTTCCAGGAACAGGAAGGACGCGCTCCAGGTAATCAACAGAAAACCAGTAAGCGCTTCAATGCCAGTAAGGTACCGGAGTTGGCCAATCGCCTCGATATCGCCATAGCCCAGGGTGGTGAAGGTGGTGAAAGAAAAATAGGCACAGTCCAGCATGGTGCCGCTGAAGTTGCCTGTTAGCTGGCCCCAGCCCTCGGCATGGTGCATGAAATAAAAGGCCGTGGCGAAGATCCAGACTTGCAGGGCATGGGCGGTCAGGCAGCCGAGCACCGCCACAATCAAACGGAAATGGTGGCTTTGACGCATGCGTGCGAGAAGGCCGCTCAAACGGATCAGGACTTCGTTATGTATCACTACAACGGCACACACCAGAAGGATGTTCAGCAGGGTGACGTTGATCAGAGTATCGTGAGTGGCGTCCAACGGAGTCGGTCCTGAAGCCGGGAAACCTGCCGGAGTAATCCGGAACCTGTTGAAAATTGTATAGTAAATTCGTTGCTTTCGCGCACTTTCATTTAATCAGAGTATTGACTGTCCATGTCCAGAAAACTGCTTCCCCTGTTGATGATCGCCCTGGGTATTGCCGGCTTCCTGCTTTTGAAGGCAACCCGGCCGGAACCGGCGGAAGTATCCGCCACTGAGCGCAGCTGGCTGGTGCAGGTGCAGGAGATCAATCCCACTCAAGCGACCCCGGTGTTGCCTCTGTATGGTGAGGTAGTAGCGCCGGATCTGCAGACCATCACCGCGACTCTGGCCGGGCGTATTGACCGGTTACCGGTACGGGAAGGGAAGCAGGTGAGCGAAGGTGACTTGCTGATCGCGCTGGATTCCGCCGATATCGAGCCGGTACTTGCCCAGGCCCGGGCCCAGGTCGCCGACCTGGAGGCGCAGGTGCGGTCCGAACAGGTGCGATACCGCAACGATCAGCGATCCCTGGAAAGTGAAAAGGCCATTCTGGACAACGCCCGTCGCCAGTTTGAGCGTATTCAGTCGCTGGTTGAGCGTAACCTGGCCTCCCGCGAAAGCCTTGAGGCTGCCACCGATGCGCTGGCGAGGGCGGAGTTGACCCTTCGTATCCGGGAGCGGGCCATAGCCGAGCATCCGGCCCGGCTGCAAAGCCTGGAAGCCCGGTTGTCGCAGGCCCGGGCCAGTCTGAGTTCGGCAGAACTTGACGGTGAGCGGGCGGTATCAACAGCGCCTTTTGACGGTATGGTCACCAACCTGCAAGTGGCGGCTGGCGATCAGGTATCCCGCAATCAGGCGTTGTTGAGCATCTATCCGATACAGGGGCTGGAAGTCCGGGCGCGGGTGCCGCAGATGTATCTCGGCGAGTTGGTGGATGCCCTGGCCAAGGGGGCAACACTAACGGCTACCACCGAGGATTCCGGCCAGCGCTTTGAGCTGGTCCGGTTTGCTGGCCTGTCTGATCCGGCCGGTACCGAGGCGGTGCTGGAGCTGAACGGGGAATCGGGAGCCTTGCGGCCCGGGGCCTTGCAGCCACTGCTGCTGCAGCGGCCAGCAAGGGACAACCTGATTACCATACCCTTCAGTGCACTGTACGGGGCCGACAGTGTTTACATCATGACTGATGAGAACAGGATGCAGCGGGTGACGGTGCAACGGGTTGGCGAGGCACTCAGCGAGAATGGCGAGCGCCGGTTGTTGATCGCCAGTGAACACCTGAAACCGGGCATGCGCCTGATCACCACCCACCTGCCCAATGCGATCACCGGCCTGAAAGTAAAGCTGGCGGATAGCAAGGGAGCACCGGCCTCATGAGTCGCAAAAAGGGTGTGATCGGCTTTTTTGTCCATCACCGGTTGGCCGGCAATCTGGTGATGCTGGTGATGTTGCTCGGTGGCGTAATGGCCCTGACTCGCATGAATATCCAGTTCTTCCCTACTTTCGCCCTGGATGTGGTCAGCGTGCGGGTGGTGTGGAGTGGTGCGTCGGCCGAGGATGTGGAGCGCGGTATTACCGATCCGCTGGAGCAGCGTCTGCGCAGCGTCGACGGCCTCAAGAAGATGACCTCCACGTCGGCGCAGGGGGTGTCGTCCATTACCCTGGAATTCCATGAAGGCACCGACCCGATACAGGCAGTGGATGACGTGCGCCAGCAGGTCGACGAGTTCAATAACTTGCCGGCGGATGCCGAAGAACCGCAGGTGGCCAGGGTTGAACGGTACGAACCGGTGGCCCGGCTGCTGGTTTACGGTGATGTCGACCGGGCCGAGTTGCGCCAGCTGGTGTACCGGTTTGAAGATGAATTGCTGGACCGGGGCATCGACCGGGTCACGCTCCGGGGCCTGCAGGAGCAGCAGATCAGTATTGATGTGCCGGTGGAGCGGCTGGAATCCCTGGGCCTGTCGCTGGAACAGATTGCCGATCGGGTGGCGTCGCTGTCCCGTGACCTGCCGGCGGGGATGATGGCTCAGCAGGATGCCACCCGAGAGCTGCGGGCGGTGGAACAGCGACGCAGCCCCCAGGCCTTCGAGACCATTCCGGTACTCAGCGGTGATCGCATCCGCATGCAACTGGGTGACATAGCCATCATCCGCCAGGAAGCCCGGGACAACCAGACGGTCATGGAAAACAACGGCATGCCCGCCGTAGAGCTGCAGCTTCAGCGGGCGGAAAACGGCAACTCCCTGACCGCCGCGCGGGTGTTTGAGTCCTGGCTGACGGATACCCGCCCGACCTTGCCGGCCACCGTAAATATCAAGGTGTACGACGAAACCTGGCAGCTGATTGAAGACCGGATTTCCCTGCTGGTGAATAACGGCCTGGGTGGTCTGGTGCTGGTGGTGGGGCTGCTCTACCTGTTTCTTCCCGGGCGGGTCGCCGCCTGGGTGGCGGTGGGTATTCCCACCGCCTTTCTCGCCGCCCTGGGGGTGCTATGGCTGATCGGCGGCTCCATCAACATGATTTCCCTGTTTGCCCTGATCATGGCCCTGGGGGTGATCGTTGACGATGCCATCGTGGTGGGGGAGGACGCGGACGCCCATGCCCGTATGGGAGAGCAGTCCATCTATGCCGCCGAAGGCGCTGCCAAGCGTATGGTCTGGCCAGTACTGGCTTCGTCCCTGACCACGGTGGCGGCGTTCATGCCACTGCTGGTGGTGGGAGGTGTAATAGGCAATATCCTGGGCGATATTCCGGTGGTGATGATCTGCGTGTTGATTGCCTCTCTGCTGGAGTGTTTTGTGGTCTTGCCAGCCCATCTTCGCCATGCCTTTGTCCGCAAGGTTTCCGAGAATCAGCCAGAGCGACGCCCTCACGCCGTGGCCCGTTTGCGCCGGGGATTTGAGCAACGGTTCGATACCTTCCGCGACGGCCCTTTCCGCCGGTTCTCCCGCTACAGCCTGAAGCACCGGGGCATGACCGTAGCCTCGGCACTGGCGTTGGCCATTGTCACCGTCGGCCTGCTGGCCGGTGGACGGCTTGGGTTCAATTTCTTCCCGACGCCGGAACCATCGGTGTTCTACGCCAATGCCAGCTTTGTGGCGGGCACGGACAAGGACACGGTGGCGCGCTTCATGCGGGAAATGCAGCGCTCACTCACTGAAACGGAGGAGGCCCTGGGTGGCGATCTCGTACTCCATGCCGTGACCACCTACGGCGCTACTCAAGGGGCTGAGGGCAGTTCCCGGAACGATGACGAGCTTGGCTCCATGCTGGTGGAGCTGGTGCCTTCGGACAGCCGTTCTGTGCGCAATGCCGAGTTCATTCGGGAATGGCGCAGCCGTATGACGCTGCCGGCCGGACTCGATGCCCTGAACATCAATGAGCGCCAGGCCGGCCCGCCCGGGCGAGATGTCAATGTGCGACTGACCGGTGATGACGCAGAGGCCCTGAAGCGGGCAGCGGATGAAGTGGCCCAGGCTCTGGATACCCTCCCGGGCGTGCTGGATGTGGAAGACGATATGCCCTGGGGCCGGGAACAGTTGCTCTATCAGGTCAGCCCTTATGGTGAGGCCCTGGGGCTGACCACTGTGGATCTGGGCCGACAGTTGCGGGCGGCATTTGATGGCCGGATCGCCCAGATCTACCAGGATGGTCGCGATGAGGTGGAAGTCCGGGTGCAGTTGCCGAGGGCGCAACGGGAGCAATATTCCACCCTGGAGCGCATGACCATCCGCATCCCCGATGGCCGTTTTGTACCGCTGACCCAGGTGATGAACCTGGATCACCGCCAGGGATTCCAGGCCCTGCGCCATGCCGATGGCAAGCTTGCGGTGGAGGTCACCTCGGCGCTGAATACCCGGGTTGCCACCACCGACCAGATTCTTGAAAGCCTGCAGTCCGGGCCTTTGCCGGAGATCGCCAGTCGCCACGGTGTGCGCTACAGCTTTGAGGGCCGCTCGGCCGATCAACGCGAAACCATGGCGGACATGCAAACGGGGCTGCTTATCGGCCTGGCCCTGATGTATGTGGTGCTGGCCTGGGTGTTTGCATCCTGGAGTCTGCCCCTGATCGTCATGGCGATTATTCCCTTTGCCCTGGTCGGTGCCCTGCTGGGCCACTGGATCATGGGGCTGCAGCTCACCATACTGTCGCTGTTTGGGTTGTTCGGCCTGTCCGGTATCGTGGTGAATAACGCCATTATTCTGGTGGCTTTCTACAATCAGCAACGGCAGAAGGGGCTGGACATCACGGATGCCCTGAATGAGGCCGCCGTGCAGCGGGTTCGCGCGGTTCTGCTGACGTCCTTGACGACCATCGGGGGGCTGACACCGCTGCTGTTCGAAACGTCGTTGCAGGCCCAGTTCCTGATTCCCATGGCAACGTCGATTGCCTTTGGCTTGGGACTGTCCACCTTCCTGGTGCTGCTGGTGATTCCAGCGCTGTTGTCCTGGGTCGAGCAATTCCGGGAATGGCGTGCCCAACGCAGGAACGGTGCGGCAGAACCTCTGGGGGCTGCCGACTGAATACCGGGAGAAAACATGGCCGATAACCTGATCAGTGTCGCCGGTCTGAGTAAACAGTTCGAGAGCGGCGACCAGCATGTGACCGTGTTGCGGGAACTGAGTGTGCATCTGGGGCGAGGCGAGTCGCTGGCGCTCACCGGCCCGTCCGGTTCCGGGAAAAGCACGCTGCTGAATGTTCTTTGTGGTCTGGAGTCTCCCGGTTCCGGTCGGCTGGCGATGTTGGGACAGCCTTTGGCCGGGGATGGCGCGCCAACGGGCAAGGCCCTGGAGCGGGCCTGGTGCGAATTGAGGCAGAGCCGACTCGGCGTGGTCTTTCAGGATGCCAACCTGATGCCGACCCTGTCCCTGCTGGATAATATCCGGTTGCGAGCGCGCCTGGCTGGCCGGGACGACACCAGCGCTGGCAACTGGCTCCAGAGGTTGGGCATTGGTGAGCTGGGCCAGCGTTATCCGGATCAGGTTTCCGGTGGCCAACGCCAGCGGGCTGCGCTGGCCATGGTATTTGTTACCCGGCCGGCACTGATTCTGGCGGATGAGCCGACCGGTAGCCTGGACCGGAGGACGGCTGAGACTGTCGCCGATGAGTTGTTCGAACTCCAGGCCCGCCATGGCTGTGGGCTGGTGCTGGCGACCCACGATGCGGACCTGGCAGCCCGTTGCCTGCATCAACTGGACCTCGGGCACCAGGGCGGGCCCTGAAGACCTATGTCTCCCCGCATCGCATTGTTCAGTCATTATCGTCGTCACCCCCTGCAGCTGGCCGCGCTGGCTGCCATGATCCTGCTTGCCAGCGCGCTCTGGACCGGGATACATCACCTCACCAGCCAGGCCAGGACCAGCCTTGAACAGAGCGAGCGTGCTGTCGCCGAGCGACAGCAATTGGTGCGAGAGGACGGTAATCCGGTTTCGGTACAGGACTTTGTTAACCTTCGGCGCCAGGGCCTGTGCGTGATGCCTTGGCTGGAAGTGCCGGTACCGGGGCGCGGTCGGCTGGTGGGCATTGATCCGCTGGCGGCCCATTGCTTTGCCGAGCCGGGACACACGCCAGCACCCTGGCAGGGCGAACTCGATGGCAAGCCCTTCGTCGATATCAGCGAAGCCGCCGCCCAGGCCTCAGCCGAAGCATCGGCCCTGGTTCTGCTGGTGTCGCAAGCCGACGGTCAGTCGCCACCACCGGCGGGCTACCGCTATCAGGCATTCGCCGTTGCGCCTGACACGGCAGAGCTGGGTGACAGTTTTCTGCTCAACCTGGATGCGCTCGGAGTGCTGGTCCTGCTGATTACCTCGTTGTTGTTGCGCAGTGTGTTCCTTCTGGGTCTGGCTCAACGCCGGGAAAGCCTGGCTTTGCTGTATCGCTATGGCGTGAACAGGAGCCAGCTCAGCCGACTGTTGCTGGTGGAAAACCTGCTGCTGGCGTTGGTGTGCATACTGCCCGGGGTTTGGTTGGGGCGGGCGCTGTCACTGGTTTTGGCAGATGGCTTTGGGCAGGCCCTGGAAGGCCTGTTCGACCGTCCGCTCTATGCCGGTGGAGGGGAGGACTGGTGGCTGCCAACCCTGACCATGGTGGCGGTGATCGTGGCCGCTTGCCTGGCGGGCGTTCGGGACTCGTCGGGGCCGCTCCTGACTCGGGTGCAACCGGCATTTTTTGCGGTGCTACTGGCCCTGGGGCTGGCAGTATCTCTGTGGGCACCAACTCTGATCTGGCTGTTCCTGGCGGTGGCACTGGTTTTTCTCGCTGCCGGTTGGCTGGCCCCGCTGGCGATTGCCGGGGTTGTCCGCTGGCTGGCCCGTAACACCGGGGATCCGCTGATTCGCTGGCGTCTACAGGAAGTCGCAGTCCTGGTGCGTCGGCTGGCGTTACCGCTGGTGGCCCTGCAGTTTGCCTTGGCACTGGTGCTGGCGGTTCATGCCCTGGTAACCACGTTCGAGGACACCTTTGATCAGTGGCTGGGGCAACGGCTGGAAGCGGATTACTACATTGAAGTACCGCAAGGGGCGGATATCACCGCTGCCGTAAGCTGGCTGGCGGCAAAGCCGGAGCTGGTGAGCCCGGAATTGTGGCATCAGGTGATTCGTGGGCGGGCCAACGTGCAGGCAGCATCAGGCAGGGAGCCGGTGCCTGTCGATGTGTTTGCGCTCGGGCCGGTCAGTCACCTGGTGCAAAACTGGCGCCTGCTGGCGCAAACAGAAACGCCCTGGCAGGCGTTGGCGCGGGGTGAGGGGCTAATGGTCAATGAGCAGTTGGCCAGAAGGCAACAGCTTGCAGTAGGCGACCGTCTCATTGTCAGGCTTGGCGCCCGTCGGTTACAGGCTCCGGTGCTGGCCGTTTATCCGGATTACGGGCGGCCCTCCGGTGAGGTGCTGGTGCCGGCGAGTCTCTTGCCCGAGGACTTTGAAGCCCGCTTTCGAAGCCTGTCGATAAGCGCGGGCATCGAAGAGATCAAAGTGGTTGAGGCGCAACTGGCCCGGCTTTGGCATACCCCTCAGCTGACGGTGAGGGATAACCAGGCCATCCGGACCCTGGCCACTGATGTTTTTGATCAGACCTTCTTGCTGACCCGGGCCATGACTACCCTCACGCTGATTCTGGCCGCCGCCGCGTTGTTGCTGATGGTGTGGGTCTTTCTCTCTACCCGCGCCTGGTATTTTCGCCTGCTGATCGTCTGGGGTATGCCCCAACGCCAGGCCGCGACTCAGCTCACCCGGGTCTCCCTGGCTCTGATTTTTGCGGTATTGGTTTGTGCACTGCCACTTGGCGTGTGGCTCACCTGGATTCTGGTCCAGCGCATCAATCCGCTGGCTTTTGGCTGGTCACTGCCGATGGCGGTGTACCCGGGGTTCTGGATCGAGCTGGCCGTGTTGGCTCTGATCATCGGCCTCAGCATTGCCTTGCTGATGCGCCTGCAGCTGCGTCGCCCGGCCTCGGCGCCGGAGTCCGCACACGGGCTGCAGGGAGGGGAACGATGAATCGTTTCGTTATCGTACTTCTGGCGCTGCTACTCACCGCCTGTGATCGAGCAGAAGAGCCGAGCGGATTCGCAGGCCTTGCCGGTGTGGCGGAATCTGAGCATGAGATTCAGTTCCTGCAGCCCGGGCCCGGAGACCGGCTGTCCTTCCCCGCCGATTTCGGCCCTCATCCCCAGCACCGCATTGAATGGTGGTATCTCACCGCGAATCTGGAAACCGAAAACGGCGGGCCGCTGGGTCTGCAATGGACGCAGTTCCGGCAGGCCTTGACCCCGAGGTCCGTTGAATCCGAACCGCCGAAGCCGGCACTTTGGCCTCTGGAGGCTGCCTGGATGGCTCACGCAGCGGTGAGCTACAGCGGTCAGCACCGCTTTGCCGAAAAGCTGGCCAGGGGTGACGTCGGGCATGCCGGGGCCACCGCCCAACCCTTTTCAGTCTGGCTGGATCACTGGCACCTGAGGCCAGCGAGCGGACACGTTGGCTGGCGGCTGTCGGTCGCTACAGAACACTGGTCCTACGATCTGTTGTTGCAGCCGCAAGGTGATCCTGTGGCTCATGGTGACGACGGTTTCAGCGCCAAATCCGCCAGTGGCGAAGGCTCCATGTACTTCAGCCTGGTAGATCTGAAAATTGAGGGAACGGTTACCCTTGAGGGTGACACGTTGAGGGTGGCGGGCACTGGGTGGTTCGACCGGGAGTGGAGCAGCCAGTTTCTCAAAGCCGGACAGCAGGGCTGGGACTGGTTTGCCCTGCATCTGGATTCGGGGGACAAGCTGATGCTGTTCCAGTTGCGGGAAACACAACAGGCATTCCGCTCGGGTACCTGGATTCCAGCCACGGGCGAGCCGGTGGCGCTGGGGCCGGAACAGATCGGGCTGACCTCTGTGGGCCAGCCAGCCGGTTATCCGCGCCGTTGGCAGATAACCCTTCCGGCTTTCGACGTGAACCTTGAGGTCTCCGCGCCGGCAGGGGATTACCGGAATTCCGGGCTCTATCCGTATTGGGAGAGCCCGGTTTCCGTCACCGGAAGCCATTCCGGCGTGGGTTACATGGAGCTTACCGGTTACCAGGCACAATAAGGCCCGGAAACTCACTCAACGGCATTGGCACCGATACGGTGAATGCTGAGGTCGGCACCGTTGAACTCTTCTTCCTCTGTCAGTCTCAGGCCGCTAATGGTTTTGATGGCACCGTAAACGATGAGCCCGCCGGCAAAGGCCACGATCACACCGGCCACCGAGCCAATAATCTGCGACATCAGGCTGACGCCACCCAGGCCCCCGAGCGCTTCCTGGCCGAAGATACCGCAGGCAATGGCGCCCCAGACACCGCATACGCCATGCAAGGGCCAGACACCCAGAACATCATCCAGCCGCTCGATTTTCGCCTGTGCCCACTCGAACAGGTAGACAAAGATGGCGCCGGCCACGCCCCCGGTAATCAGGGCGCCGACGGGGTGCATCAGGTCTGAGCCGGCGCACACCGCCACCAGTCCGGCCAGCGGACCGTTGTGAATGAAGCCAGGGTCTTTGCGGCCGAGCAGCATGGAAACCAGAATACCCCCCACCATGGCCATCAGGCTGTTGACCGCGACCAGGCCACTGATGCCGTCCAGAGTCTGGGCCGACATGACGTTAAAGCCGAACCAGCCCACGGTCAGAATCCAGGCGCCGAGGGCGAGAAACGGAATGTTGGAAGGGGCAAAGGCCACGACCCGACCGTTGCGATAGCGACCGGTGCGGGCGCCGAGCAGCAGCACCGCAGCGAGAGCAATCCAGCCACCGACAGCATGCACCACAACGGAGCCGGCGAAATCATGGAAGGACGCACCAAACTGGTTCTCCAGCCAGGCCTGGAAACCAAAGTTCCCGTTCCAGATCAGGCCCTCAAAGAAAGGATAGACCAAGGCCACGATCAGGCCCGAGGCAATCAGCATGGGGTAGAAGCGGGCACGCTCTGCGATACCGCCGGAAACGATCGCCGGAATGGCCGCGGCGAAGGTCATCAGGAAGAAAAATTTGACCAGTTCATAGCCGTTGGCGGAGGTGAGTTCGGCGGCGCCATTGAGAAAGTGCCCGCCATAGGCGATGTAGTAGCCGATGAAAAAATAGGCGACTGCGGATATGCCGAAGTCGGTCATGATTTTAACCAGGGCATTTACCTGATTTTTATGGCGAACAGTGCCCACTTCCAGGAACGCAAAGCCGGCGTGCATGGCCAGCACCATAATGGCGCCAATCAGAATGAAGAGCGTGTTGGCGCTCTCGGTCAGGGTGTGTACGGCACTCGTGATATCCACGGGTTTTTCTCCTGAGTGTTTTGATTACGCGGCTTCTGATGAGCCGTTGTGCATTGTTGGGGTGCGACTTAAGCAAGTGCTGTTCCAAAACAATGCATATCAAGTACTGCAGGGGGGTTGGAGAACCTGAGGGCGCCGAGGGAGGTATTTATCTGCGTCAAAGTGCACCAGAGGCGTGCGCATCAAGGGCTTGTGCACCAATCTGGATAGGGCGCGAGGCAAGGTTTTACTACCAGGTAATCTCGCTGGGCGTATCCCGACCGGGCTCAATGCCAATAATGGCTTCTTGCGACTCGCTTTCGGAACGAATCAGCTCGCGAAGGCGCAGTTCCTGCTCTTCCATGGGCTCTGACAGATCGATAACGATTTCAACCCGCCGGTTCTTGGCTCGGTTTTCCGGCGAGGTGTTGGGTACCCGTGGTTCGGTGTCGGCCAGACCGGTCACCCGGATGCGGTCCGGAGTCACCTGCTCCCGAGCCAGCAGAACATTAGCCACTGCGGCGGCACGGGCTGCGGACAGGTCCCAGTTACTGTAGAAACGTTCGGTGCGGATGGGCACGTTATCGGTATGGCCTTCAATGGCGAGGTCGCCGGGCATGTCGGCCAGAACCTCCGCCATATCCAGAAGCAGGCCTTCGAATTCCCAGGTCAGTTGGGCTGAACCTGAGGCAAACGAGCCCTTCTCCTCAATGCGAATGATGATGCGGCGCTGATCTTCCGAGACGTTGATCCGGCCATCCAGAATCGCCGGTTCCAGCACTTCAAGAATCCGGGCCATGTTGGCGTCCATCTGTTCCTGGATGGATTCCTCAATGGCTTTCTCTTCGGGGCTTTTCAGAGTCTGGATTTCGGGCTGTACGTCGGTGGTGGTCTGTTTGACTTCATTGACCACAGTGGGCTCTGGCGGCGCCGGCGAAAACTTGTCGAAGATCGGGCTGGTTCCCTGAGGGATCTCAAGCGCAGGCACTTCCCGCTGCACCCCGAAGGCCTTGGAGAGTTCACCGGCGATCTGTTTGAACTTCTGGGCGTCAATTTCCGAAAACGACAGGAGCAATACGAAAAAGCACATCAGCAGCGACATCAGGTCGGCAAATGTGACAACCCACGCAGGAATCCCGGGCTTTTCCTCTTCTGGCAAATCATCCATGTTTAACCGCCTGCCGTTTCCGCATCGCCGTTTCTGGCCCGCTCTTTGGGCGAAAGATAGCTGGACAGCATCTGCTCGATAATGCGCGGGTTGGTGCCTTCCTGGATGGCGACGAGGGCATCAATATAGAGCGATTGCATGCGGGCCTCCTCCGTCATGCGCAGGGACAGCTTGTCGGCAATGGGGGTAGCGATCATTGTGGCGATCATGGCGCCGTAGAGCGTGGTCAGCAGGGCTACGGCCATGGCCGGCCCGATGGACTTGGGATCTTCCATGTTGGACAGCATCTGCACCAGGCCAATCAGCGTGCCAATCATACCCATGGCCGGAGCCACATCTGCCATGGCGGTGAACACTTTTGCGCCCGACCGGTTGTGTTCCAGTGTCATCAGGCGTTCCTTGTTGAGGAGCTGCTTGATGGTGTTGCCGTCCTGTCCGTCCACCAGCATCTGAATACCCTGGCCCAGGAATGGACTACTGACCTCCCTCCCTTCGATACCAAGAACGCCCTCTTTTCGAGCGATGCTGGCAATCTCCACCAGTTCTTCGATGCTGGCCTGAGTTTCGGGCAGTTTGAATTTGAACGCTCGGGCTGCCACCTTGAAGGCATCAAAAAACTGGGCAAGACTGAACTTGGCCAGTACTACCAGCAAGGTACCGCCAATCACAATCAGCAGGGATGGCGGATTGATGAACATGCCTGGCGATGCGCCCAGTATAATGGCCGAAGAAATCAGAAGAATGGCGCCGACGAGGCCGATAAGGGTGGCGAAATCCACAGTAACTCCAGAACTGTGCAGGTGACGATTAAGGGGGCGGGAGAATACTCCCTGGTTGATTATTAATCAATGCCCGGTTGGTCCCTCATCCTATGATGAGTGAAGCTCCTTCCATGCAGCGTAGCGGTGCAGATCGGATTCGACCAGTTTAAGGCACAAGGCAACCACACCGGCATCATCAACCAGGCCGAAGCCGAAGATCAGATCCGGAATCAGGTCCAGCGGATTCAGCACGTACAGCAACGCTCCGGCTACCGCAGCGATGGACTTCCAGGGTATGGCCCGGTAGTGGCCGTACCAGTAATCGCGAATCAGCGAGAACATCAGCTTGATATCGGTAGAGAAACGATTCAGCCTGCCGCTGTTTTTGACTTTCTCTTCAACGGCTTTTTGTCGTTCAAGCAGGGCCTCAAGGTCGCCTCTGTGAACCTTGGCACTTTGCTCTTTCAACTCGTTTGCAGCCGTTTTATCTGAGATCCATGCCATACATTGTCACCACTTTGCTCAGCGATTGCCTCAACATAACGAAATCGTGCTGGTTCGTCACCTTCCCAGGTCATTTCAATAATTCGTGAGACTTCCTGGGAGTTCAGGATCGGGCGCTTCATGGTCTTTGGATTTGTGGTGGTCCGGAACGAAGGCCAGCCGTTTTCGAATCAGTACGTCCTGAGCTCTGAGTAATGGCTCGGTATCTGTGGCCGGCTCGGTCAATGTAAAAAGGTAGGCGACGGCTTCTGCGGTTGAGAGTTGCCCGGCCTTTGGGGCCTTTCGGATACGGTAACGCGAAGCCGGTGGATCAGCGAAATGAAAGCAGGGCAACTGCCGGAACTGCGGGTTCAGGTGCAGGATTTTAGCGGCTTTACGCCAGGTGCCGTCCAGAACCAGCCACTGGTCGATCTGGGCTGCCGCGTTGCTCTCCACGGGCTGACTGTCAGCACATGGAAACAGCAGTCCGGAACGGGTTTCGGTTAACAGACGCTCCAAGCCTTGATGGGAAAAAGAGGCAGGGCTCTCGCCGACCAGTACCTCCAGCCGGGTCAGGCACTGCTGAAGTACTCGCACAGTACCCTTGCTGTGACCGACTTCTGACGGGTGCTGCAAAATGATGACGCGATGGCGGTTGTCGACCTGCTCGCAAACCTCGCATACGCAGGTGTTCGGGTGCAGGCCGCAGCGGGTACACAGTGCTCTGGCCACGCTTAACCCACGAAAATGCGCTTGGCCAACCCCGCGCCTTTCAGGCCGCGAACGGCCAGGGTTGTAACCAGCCCGCCGATCATTGCCCCGACCACGCCACAGGTAAGAATATCCTGCCCGGTCAGGTACAGTCCGGGGATGTCGGTTTTCGGCCTCAGCCAGCGTTGCTCGAAACGTTCTGGCGTGTGGTCCAGCCCGTACAGCTCACCCTGCTCATAGCGGCAGAACCAGGCGGTCGACAGTGGTGTGGAGGTTTCCACATAGTCGACTTTACCTCGAAGCTGGGGCAATTTTTCGTACATGACTTCCAGAAGCTGCTCGGTGATCCGAGCCTTCAGAGCCTCATAATCCTCGCCCCGTTTGCCCCAAGTGGAGCCCTGCCACGGCTCGAACATTTCCCAGGTGGTGGGCGCCACAATCTCGATGGTGGAGGTTCCGGGCCAGCGGTTCTGGTAGTCCGGGTCTTTGGCTGCCGGGAACGAGATGTAGACTACCGGGAAAGAGGTGTTCCGGGGATCTTTCAGGAATTGCTCCACGTTGCCATCATGGTCTGCGCTCGGATAAATCCAGAAGTTGGTGCGCGGCAAGCCGAGCTGGTCGGGCGTGCCTTTCAGGCCTATATACAGGCCGATATGGGGCATTGAGGGTTTGATGTGTTCCCGGCTGCCAGGATAGCCAATGCTGTCTGCGACAGACTCGGGTAAAAGCCGTTCGAAAGTATTGATCACACCGGCGTTGCTGATCACCAGCGGTGACCGGATATCATGGCCATCGGCCATGCGCACACCCACGGCTTTGCCCTTTTCGACCAGGATCTCTCTGACGTCGGCGTAGGTGAGCACGTCGCCACCACCGGACTGAATCACCGGGATGATGGTTTTGGCAATTTCCGAGGCACCGCCCACCGGGTAGAAACCACCGTACAGGTAATGCTTGGCAATGAGCGCATGTATCATGAAGCTCGACTGTTTCGGGGTTACCCCGCAATCGCCCCACTGACCGGTAATGGCGCCAATCAGCTCTTCGTTGGCGGTGAGTTCCCGCAATACGTCATAGGTGGTGCGGTTGAAACAGTCCGGCAGTACCGTTTTCAACCCTCTGGAAACCAGTGGCGCAGCCAGCGCGGGCGAGAGTTTGGACAGGGTATACCATTGCATGCCATCGGCCACTTTTCCGAGCAGAGCCAGGTAACGGTCGATGGCCTCTTCTTCGTCCGGGAAGGACGCCAGTAGCGAGTGCCTCAGGCCTTCCTTGCCGGCCCTGAGGTTGACCACTTTGTCGCCCAGAAAGAACCGGTCGTAGTTTTCATCCATCGGTGCCCATTCGAGCTTGCCGTCGGTGATGTAATCGAACAGCCGGCGGCCGAGGGTGTGGCGCGCGCCCATGTCGCCTATGTAGTGCACGCCCACATCCCACTCGTAGCCATTACGGGCGTAGCTGTGGGTGTAGCCACCGGCGGTGTAATGCTGTTCCAACACCAGTACTTTGTAGCCGGCTTTGGACAGGCAGGCGGCGGTGGTCAGACCGCCGATACCGGAGCCGATCACTACCGCATCATAGGGCCCATCGAGCCGGCTCGCGCGGTAACGGGTACCGATTCGGATTGTACTGGGCTTCAAGGATTTCGAATTTGTATCTACCACCACGCTTTTCCCCACATTTCCGGATTGGCCCAGTTATCGGGATTGTTCCAGGCCCGTTTATGATTGTAAGTATCCAGATTGTAGGTATAGAGCGTGAGTGCGCCGTTCTCGCTTTCGATATCGGCATGACGCTGAAAGCCCAGGGCGATGAAGTCGGTAAAGCCCCAGTCTGTGGTTTGGGGCACCAATACCGCAATTTGATGGGTGCCATAGTTGCGTAACTGTCCCAGTAAAAGCGCCCCTTCTTCGTAGGGGAGATGTTCCAGGGTGTCGGTAATAATGGCCAGGTCGGGCACGGAATCCAGTGGCAGTCGGGCGTTCGGATCTGCGGTGTCCAGCGTCAGCAAGCGAACGGCTTCCCGTTGCCCGTGCCACACCTCGCTGACCCGGCTGGCGGTGTCGCCACAATACAGGAGGATGTCTGGCTGGCTGGTATCCAGAATCCGGGCCAGTACTCTCTCTGGTTGGCTAACAGGTGTTGTCATGATATCGGCCAGTCTGCTGCGTCTACGGTATGCAGGCCCACTGGTTGCTGAGCCTCCCCCTGCCAACGATGCACGAAGGCTCCGTCAGGATCGTACTGTTGCGCCTGCTTGTCCAGATTGAACTGCCGAAGCCCGCGGGGATCGGCGCCGACGCCGGCCAGATACTGCCAGTTTCCGTAGTTACTGGCCACGTCGTAATCCACCAGTTGCTGTTCGAACCAGGCAGCACCGTAACGCCAGTCCAGTTCCAGTTCATTGATCAGGCAGCTGGCCACCAGTTGGCGTGCGCGATTGCTGATGTAGCCGGTTTCCCGTAACTGATTCATGGCCGCGTTGACTATCGGATACTGGGTATTGCCCTCGCACCAGGCCTTGAATCGATGGCCATAGAAGGTCACCGGGCGGCGTTTACGTTGCACGCCATCGCGGCTAAACAACCGCCCCCCGTGTTTAAGGGCATACCAGTAGAAATACTCGCGCCAGAGCAGCTCAAACCAGAGCCAGTAGGTCGAATCGTTACGGGTGTGCTGACGTTCGTATTGTTCGATGGCGGCAACCACTTCCCGAGCTGACAGGCAGCCGTTCGCCAGCCAGGGGGAGAACTTGGAGGATGAGCTCCAGTCGTCCAGCGCATTGCGGGTTTCCTTGTAGTTGGCAATGCGATGTTGTCCGAATACGAAGGCTTGCAGCTGTGCCAGGCCGGCTTCCTCACCGCCGGTGAATGGTGACCGATGTATCGGTTCCGGTATCGGCGGGCACTGGCCCCGGTTATCTTCGGGGAATCCCGGGGGTGGTGGCAGTGCGCTGACGGTTCGAATCCTGAGGGTGTGGTCCGGTTGCTCAGCTTTCTCCACCTGCTTGCGGAATTGCGAGAAGGTATCGGGCAGCTCTGCCAGTTCCATGGGAAGCTGGCCTTCCGCAAACATGCCCAGGGTTTCGAACTGCTGAAACGTCACTTCCGGCAGGCGGGTTTTGAGGGCCTGCCACTGCGCGGCTTCTTCGGTGCCGGGTAGGCGTGAGCGGATCAAACGCTGCACGCCGTGCTCCCGGGCCAGCTCTGGCAGAACGATTTCCGGTTCGCCCCAGGCGATATGAAGTCGTTGCCCCAGGGGCCGCAGGCTCCGTTCCAGTGCCATCAGACTTTGCCACAGGAAGCGCCAACGATGATCACCCAGTGCACGGCACTGAAACCGGTCACCGGTAAACCAGCGCGGGTCTACGACAAAGACACACAACAGCATGTCTGAACGGGCCGCGGCCAGCAAGGCCGGGTTGTCGTGCAAACGAAGGTCGCGGGTAAACCAGTAAAGTGTATGCAACGTAAATGCCCCTCTGAATACGACTGACTGTACGGATTTTTACGTCTGCGTGCGGATTTGGTTTCCCTGAATAATGCACGCATTCATATGCGTGTCGGTGCGAGAACGATTCTCCGGAACGTGCCGCCCAAAACGAGCTTCTAACCCACAGAACAGGATGTCCGTGGCTTTTTGACCTGTGCAAGAGTAAACGACGATGTTCCTGACCCGAAAGAAAAAGCAAGACATGGCCGATTGCCAGGCCCGTGCCAGCCAATGCCAGGCTGTGTACAGCGCTATCCGCCACGCGGTGGCGACGATTGAATTTACCACGGACGGGTTGATCGTCGATGTAAACGACCGTTTCCTTGAGGTGGTGGGCTACCGCCGGGATGAGGTGGTGGGAAAACACCACAGCCTGTTCTGTGATCGTGAAGTGGCAAACTCGGCGGAATACCGGAAGTTCTGGGATTCGCTCCGGGCCGGCCAGGCGCAGACGGATACCTTCCTGCGCCGGCGAAAGGATGGCCGTCAACTCTGGCTGGAGGCAACCTATTTTCCGGTGCACGGGGATGATGGCCGGGTTCAGCGGGTAATGAAAATTGCCTCGGATGTCACTGAGAAACAGGAGCACTTGCGGGACCAGCAGGCGGTCTTTGAGTCCGTCGACCGCTCAATGGCGATCATCGAGTTCGAGCCGGACGGTACCATCATCACCGCCAATGCCAATTTCCTTGCCGCGACCGGTTACCGTCTGAGCCAGGTTGAGGGCAAGCACCACCGGATGTTCTGTGATCCCGGTTTTTACCGGGACAATCCCGATTTCTGGAAGGGGCTTGCCGGTGGCCAGTTCCGCAGTGGTCGTTTTCACCGCCTGTGCTCAGATGGCAGTGATCTGTGGCTGGAAGCCAGCTACAACCCGATACTGGATGAGCGTGGACGTGTCATCAAAGTGATCAAGTTTGCCAGTGACATCACCGAGCGGGTGGAAAAGGCACTACAGACCCAGGATGCGGCAGCGGTGGCGTCATCCACTGCCACCCAGACCGCCAACATCATCGGCAGGGCGGATGAGGCGCTTCGACAGTCGAAAACCACCGCCGAACGCATTGAAGCGGGCGTGGATAAAGCCCGGGCCCTGATTGCCGACCTGAATGAGCGGTCGCAATGCATCGAGAAAATGGTCGATACCATTGCCGGCGTCGCGGATCAGACCAACCTGTTGGCCTTGAA
This sequence comes from Marinobacter sp. RI1, assembly GCF_041155085.1. Taxonomy (NCBI): domain Bacteria; kingdom Pseudomonadati; phylum Pseudomonadota; class Gammaproteobacteria; order Pseudomonadales; family Marinobacteraceae; genus Marinobacter; species Marinobacter sp. RI1. The sequence goes on along the minus strand of NZ_AP031605.1, from coordinate 260,549 downwards.
TGCGGCCATTGAGGCCGCCCGGGCCGGAGAGCATGGCCGCGGCTTTGCCGTGGTGGCCGACGAAGTGCGAAAGCTGGCGGCCAGAACAGGCACCGCCACCGATGAAATTGCCGATGTGATTCATACCATTCTGGAGCTGTCTGGTGGCGTGGAAACCCAGATTGCAGAGGTTCTGGATGTGGCGGTGGAAGGTCGCCGGCAATCCGGGGATGCCGAGGCGGTGATCGCCGAAATCCGCGATGGCGCCAGAGCGGTACTGGCCGCTATTGATGACATAGGACACTAAAGCCCGGACGGCTCTGAGCCGTGCTAGAGTTGTGAACAGTATCAATGTCGGCGCTGGCCGACCGAACCGGACAACAGGAGAGTGAACGTGATCAAGTCCCGCGCAGCTGTGGCGTTTGAGGCCAACAAACCGCTGGAAATTGTGGAAGTGGATGTGGCGCCGCCCAAAGAAGGCGAAGTACTGGTGAAGATCGTGGCCACAGGCGTGTGCCATACCGATGCCTACACTCTGTCCGGCGCCGACCCCGAAGGCCTGTTTCCGACCATTCTCGGCCACGAGGGCGGCGGCATTGTTGAAGCCGTAGGGCCGGGTGTGACCGGCCTGGAAGTGGGTGACCACGTGATCCCGCTGTACACCGCAGAATGCGGTAAATGCAAGTTCTGCACCTCCGGCAAGACCAACCTGTGTGGCGCGGTGCGCGAAACCCAGGGCAAGGGTGTGATGCCAGACGGCACCTCCCGGTTCTCCTACAAGGGCCAGCCGCTGTATCACTACATGGGCTGTTCCACGTTTTCAGAGTACACCGTACTGCCGGAAATCTCCCTGGCCAAAATCCCTAAGGAAGCCCCGCTCGACAAGGTGTGCCTGCTGGGCTGTGGTGTAACCACCGGGATTGGCGCGGTGCTTAACACTGCCAAGGTTGAAGAAGGCGCCACGGTCGCCATCTTTGGCCTGGGCGGCATCGGCCTGGCGGCCATCATCGGCGCGACCATGGCCAAGGCCGGGCGCATCATTGCGATCGATATCAACCCCGGCAAGTTCGACATTGCCAAGCAGTTGGGTGCTACCGATGTGGTTAACCCCAATGACTACGACAAACCGCTCCAGGAAGTCATCATCGAGATGACCGACGGCGGTGCCGACTATACCTTCGAGTGTGTGGGCAACGTGAAGCTGATGCGTGCGGCGCTGGAAGCCTGTCACAAGGGATGGGGTGAAAGCACCATCATCGGTGTGGCCGGTGCTGGTGAAGAAATCAGTACCCGCCCGTTCCAGTTGGTAACCGGCCGGGTCTGGCGCGGTTCCGCCTTTGGTGGCGTGAAAGGCCGTACCGAGCTGCCATCCTATGTGGAAAAAGCCGAGAAAGGTGAGATCCCGCTGGATGTGTTTATCACCCACGAAATGAAGCTGGAAGACATCAACAAGGCGTTTGACCTGATGCACGAGGGCAAGAGCATCCGGTCGGTGATTCATTTTTGACCGTAATTCTCTTAAGGGGTGGCAGGCCGGCTGCTACCCCTCCTATCAGCGATCTGTGAGCTTTAATTCAATGCGCCGGTTTCTCTGCAACGCTTTCGGTGAGGTGCCATCTGCTACCGGGAAGAACTCGCCAAATCCGGCAGCCGCCATGCGACGTTCCGGCACTCCCTGGGTGGCAAGATAGCGAACCACGGCCACGGCACGGGCGGTTGAAAGCTCCCAGTTGGAGGGGAACCGTTGGGTATTGATGGGCAGCATGTCGGTGTGGCCATCAATCCTCAGGATCCAGTCCACGTCGTCCGGAATCCTGGATGAGATATCCAGGAGCAAATCCGCAAGTTTGTCCAGCTCCTGCCGGCCTTCTTCGCCCAGCTCCGCTGAGGCCGAAGCAAAAAGGAGTTCCGAGGGCAGCAGAAAGCGGTCGCCGACAATCCGGACGTTCTCATTACCTGCGAGAATATCCCGCAGCCGAGCAAAAAACTCAGACTGATACTGCTGCAATTGGTTGACCCTTTCCGCCAGCAGGGTGTTCAGCCGCCGGCTGACTTGTTCCAGTTCCTGTTCCTTTTCATCGGTCATCTGCTGCTGTAGCTCAAGGGCGGAGGCAATCTGACGGAGCTGCTCCCGCAGTGAAACAATCTGGTTGGACAGCTGCAGGATCATTGCCTGCTGACTGGCTGATATCTGGTCCTTTTCCCCCACGGCTTCTTCCATGCGGGCAAGTTGCTCGGCCTGGGCTTCGACGCTTGCTGTTTGGCGCATCAATTGTTCGCGGTTGGATTCAAGCTGTTCAATCAATTGATCATTCCGTTTCAGGCTGGTGCTGTAATCATCCTGAAGACGAACTATCTGGTTTTCCAGGGCCTCGGTTTTACTTTGTTCCAGCCCCAGCAACTCCGATAGTTCGTTAAGCTGGGCGCTAAGGCGCGCCAACTGGTTATCACGGTCAGATAATGTTTGGGACAGGTAAAGCTGACTGACCACGTACACCAGCAACATGAAAATCACCAGCATCAACAGGGCGGACAGTGCATCTACATACCCGGGCCAGACGTTGGTGGTGCTCCGGCTGCGGCGCCTGGATCCGATCATGACAGGTCTTTCTCGGCATCGACACGGTCAACCAGGTTGGTGACCCCGGTCAGCCATTCCTCCAGGCCGTCGTAGAAGCGGTTCTGGGCATGCCCCGCCTGGATATCAAGGAATCCCAGAATCAGTGAACCCCCGAGCCCCAGCAAAGATGAACTGAATGCGGTTCCCATACCCTCGAGTGGCGCAAGGAGCCCTTGCTGTAGTTCCGCAAAGACCTTACCAAAATCCTCCTGTCCCATGTCCAGGCCGGTGATTACCTGGCCTACGGAATTGATGGTACCGAGCAAGCCCCAGAAAGTGCCCAGAAGGCCGAGGAATACAAGCAGGCTAATGAAATACCGGGTAATTTTCCTTTGCTCGTCCATTCGGGTGTGAATGCCGTCCAGCACGGTGCGCAGGGACAGTGTAGAAAGCGTGAAGCGGTCCCGTTTGGCGTCTTCGCCCAACTGTCTGGCCAGTGGTTTGAGCAGGCGGGGTTCCCGTACCACGGAAAGGCCGGCATGGCCAGTGCGGAATTGGGCAATCCATTTTAGCTCGGGGAACAGGACAAATACCTGCCGGTAGGTGAGTGCAATGCCGACGATGAGAACCCCGACAATCAGGAGATTAAACACCCAGTTGGCCATGAACGCCGACATCAAGGGCTTGTGGATCAGGGCGCCGACGATGACGACAACGCCCAGGAACAGTGTCATCCAGAAGAGGGTATGCTTGGGATTGCTCATAGCGATGGCCAGCTTTTGAGAGAGTTCTCAAAGCGTTAGCACAGATATGAGAAGCTGTTGGCGACGGTAACTGAACTTTAATCGAAGCCCTTGGTGGCTGGTCAGTTGGTCGGTTTGGGCAGGGGAGCCTTCAAAGAGTGGGAGTGAGGTCAGATGATAATTCATCTGACCTCAGATTCATGGTCCGGTCTCTGCCTGATCAGCCTTGCTGAAGGGCCTGCAGCACAGCCTTGGCAGCGCCTTCGGAAGACGCCGGGTTCTGGCCGGTAATCAGCTTGCCGTCCACCACAATGTGCGGTGCCCAGTCATCGCCCCGGCTGTAACGGGCGTTGTTCTGCTTGAGCATGTCTTCCAGCAGGAAGGGCACAATATTGGTGAGCTGCACAGCGTCTTCTTCGGTATTGCTGAAACCGGTGACTTCACGGCCGCCCACGATGTTCTGGTCCGGTTTTATGAACACATTCTTGAACACGGCAGGAGCATGGCATACGGCGCCGATCACCTTGTCTTGCTCGTAAGCGGTTTTGATCAGGGCTATCGACTTGTCGTCCTCGGCCAGATCCCACAGCGGGCCATGGCCACCGGGGTAGAAGATGGCGTCGTACTGATTCATGTCCACGTCGGCCAGTTTTCTGGTGCTGGCCAGCATTTCCCGGGCATGGGTGTCTTCACTGAACCGCCGGGTGGACTCGGTCAGTGCATCTTCAGCCTCGCTGTTCGGGTCAACCGGTGGCTGGCCGCCTTTAGGGGATGCGAGGGTGATGTCGGCGCCTGCGTCTTTGAATACGTAGAACGGCGCAGTGAATTCTTCCAGCCAGAAACCGGTTTTGTGGCCGGTGTCGCCCATCTGGTCGTGGGAGGTTAGTACCATCAGAATCTTCATGCCAGTCGACCCTCCTGTCGGGAGTCCGGGTGTATTTCGTTCGTCTCACTACATCAAATTGTGATGATCGCTCGGTTTTCAACCGTCAGTACGTTAGCACTGGCATATTGGATGCTCATTAACGGCTATACTGCGAGGGTAGTTATCGCACATGTAACGTCATGGACCAGGACGGATTTATATGAGGTGGATTGCCTTGAAAGGCGTGCTTGCCGGCATTCTGATGCTGCTTTGGGCGCCTGGTGTTCTTTCACAACAGGGCACTGAAACAGTAGAGCCACTGACGGTGACCGTTGGCGTTGACCACTCGCCGCCCTACCGTATTCTCGAGCCGTCGCAAAAATCCGGTCTTTATCTTGAGCTATTCGAGGAAATTGCCGACCGGCTAGGCTGGCGTGTGCAGTACCGGGAGGCGCCATTCCGGCGCATCCTGCTGCTGATGCGCAGGGGTGAGGTGGATGTCATGCTGGGGCCGCTGCGTACCGAAGAACGGGAAGAATTCATGACCTTCGTGGCTCCGGCTTTTCCGCCGGAGCGGCGTCTGTTTTTCTACGTGAGCGAGAGTAACCGTATTGAGCGATACAGCGATCTGCCGGGAAAAGTCATCGGTATTCTGGAGGGCGCCCGTTACTTTACCCGGTTTGACAACGATCAGGCTCTGCATAAAGAGTCTGCGGCCCACTACGAAAACCTGATGATGATGCTTCAAAGAGGGCGGGTTGATGTCGTGGTGGCCCCCGAGCTGGTTGGTTTGTATACGCTGAGAGCCCAGGGGATAGACGCGAACATTTCACCGTTATTCGTGCCGGGTGACCGCTCCTGGATTGCGGTTTCGAACCAGTCTCCTGCCCGCCGGTATGCAGAAGATATAAGGGCAGCCCTGAAATTGATTGAACGCGAGGGGATTCGAGAAGACCTGGTGCTTAAGTACCAGGAACAAAAAGCCTATTGATCGATTTCCATGTTCTATACCGATACGCGCCTGCTAAAAGGAACTTAGGGTGCTTACCTTTGTCTGTGATCGTTTGACAAGTTTTGGCAAAGGGACTGGTATGAAGACGATTCGATTGTGGGATCTCCCCACCCGGCTGTTCCACTGGTTACTGGTAATTGCTGTGGTTGGCGCAGTGGCGACGGTCAAACTGGGCGCTGGCTGGATGGCCTGGCATGAGCGTTTTGGACTGGCGGTTGTAGGCTTGCTGGCGTTCCGGGTGGTCTGGGGGCTGGTGGGCTCCACATACGCGCGCTTTAGTCAGTTTATATCGGGGCCAGGGGCGATGATCCGTTATCTTAGGGGTCAGTGGCAGGGCGCAGGCCACAATCCCCTTGGTGCCTGGTCGGTGCTGTTGTTACTGGGACTGTTCGGTTTTCAGGCGGTTACCGGTTTATTTGCCAATGATGAAATTGCCTTTAACGGCCCACTCTATCGGCTGGTGTCGTCGGGCTGGAGCGATACCCTGAGCAGCTGGCACCGTCTCATGGAATGGGGGCTGTACGCCGTGGTTGCCCTTCATGTCCTGGCGGTGCTGTTTTACACCCACGTGCGTAAGGATAATCTGATAAAGCCGATGGTGACTGGCCGAAAGCAGGTTAAGAGCTCAGAGCTGAAAGACGCCAGCGGCGGTGGCTGGCTGGCAATGATCATTGCACTGGCGATTGCCGTTGCTGTGGTCTGGGCGGCTAGTGGCGGACTGATTCCGCCACCGCCGCCACCGCCCCAGAATCTGGGTTGGTAAGCCCCTTGGCCTACTTGGCGCGGAAGTTGTCGTGGCAAGCCTTGCAGGTTTCACCGACTTTGGCGAACTGGCGTGCAATCGCGGCCTGGTCGCCGGCTGAAGCCAGTTCCTGCAGTGCGTTGGCTTCACGGACGAAGCTGACCGCAATTTCCTGAACCTTCATCGGCTCCTCAAAGAAGTTGGGCTTGAGGCGGGTGTTCTCGGCCCGGTCATTGGCGCTGTCACGGCTGTAAAGCACGCTCATGCCGGAGTTGGCCACGGCTGCAATGGCTTTGGCGGCTGCGGCAACCTGGTTCTGGTCAAACGCTACGGAGCCATCCACGGTCTGGGCCTTGATTTTGCCCATGTTCCAGGACGCAAACTGGTAGGCGGCCTGGCGGGTTTCGATCTGGTCTTCCACGCTCATCTGGGCCACGGTCGGGGTTGAGATCGCGGCCGCAAGCACCGCAACGGAAACAAAACGTTTATTCATTCCAGGTCCCTCTCTTGGTGTGATTGGTGATAATGCAAAAATGCTCTATAAAGGCGTGGTTATAAGCATGCTACCTGTATAGACTCATTCCTGACAGCTATAAGAAACGAAAGTTCAATCTGAGGAGTTGCACGATGTCGATCTGGACGGTTACCCCTAATCTTGAGCAAATGACAGAGGCCAGCAAAAACACCGCGGTCAGTCATATGGGCATTGAATACCTCGAAATCGGTGACGATTATGTGAAAGGCCGGATGCCGGTGGATGAGCGCACCGTCCAGCCATTCGGGATCCTGCATGGTGGTTCCTCCGTTGTGTTGGCGGAAACGCTGGGCAGCATGGCTGCCAACTGTTGCCTGAAAGATAAAAATACGGTCGCTGTGGGGCTGGATATTAATGCCAATCATATTCGGCCTGTTACCGGGGGATGGGTCTATGGCACGGCGAAGGCCATACACATCGGCAGTGCAACGCAAGTATGGGAAATCCGCCTGGAAAACGATCAAGGCAAGGTGACCTGCATTTCCAGGTTGACCATGGCGGTAACCCGCCGCTCGTAAGAAAACAGGGAGCGATGGCTCCCTGATTCCGACCTTGCGCGTCGATTTGCGAAATAAGCTCGCCATCCTTGATTAATATCAAAAGAAAATCGTTTGCCGGGACTGTCGCCCTGCTATACTTAAAATAGTTGAGGATGTTAACTAAATGCCATGAGGTTATTCCTCACGGGAAGGTTTCACTGTGCTGAAAATTCGTTGTAACAGGGTGTCTTCGAAAGCGCACAAGTCCTGGTATGCGTTGCTCTTTTTGCTATGCGCATCCTTTGGTCTGCGAGCTGCCCCTTTGTCTGAGTGCTCAACGCTGAGAGTGAGTGGTAATCCGGAGTATCCGCCTCTCCTATGGCCGAGCGTGGCGTCGCCGGATCTTTTAGATGGCGCGGTTCCTCAGTTCCTGCGGGAATTGGCTGAGCCCCTGGGTATCAAGGTCAGTGTCCGCAACATTGGGTCCTGGGCGCGGGTGCAGCGGTTGGCAGAGTTGGGGGAGATCGATCTGGTGGCCGGGGCCTTTATCACGGCAGAAAGATTGGGCTACCTGGATTATATTCTGCCGCCCATGATGCACCTCGATACCAATGTCTGGGTGCCGCAGCGAAGGATGTTTGAGTATCGGCACTGGCCGGACCTGGAGGGGAAACAAGGCAGCACCCTGATCGACAACAGTTTCGGTGAGCGGTTCGACAGCTTTGCCGCCGATCACCTGGATATCCTCGGCGTCCGCTCCATTCACCAGTCCTACCTGATGGCCGATATCGGTCGTATCGATTATGTACTGTACGAGTTGTTGCAGGGGCGGGCGAAGCTGGCCCGGTATGGCATGTCGAATGACTTTGTGGCGCTGGAGCCCCCTGTGAGCAGAGAAGGCCTGTTCTTCGCGTTTCCGAAACTATCCCGCTGCAATAGCAAAGCCTTGCGAGAGGCTTTTGCAGCCAGGTTGCTGGAGTTGACGGAGCAGGGCAGGCTGGAAGAGTTGATTGAAGAGTATCTCATCCGGTATACCGAGGAGGGCCGTTAGCGAGGCCTTCCTGGGTTTAGGTGGCCAGTGTCACTCTGCTTCTTCCTTTGGCCTTGGACTGGTACATGGCCTCGTCTGCGCGACACATCAGATCTTCCAGTCTGCGGTCGCCGTTTCCCAGGCTACTGATTCCGATACTTGCCGACGGCGAGATTCTGCTTTTCTCGTAAGACACCACCAGATTACAAAGCAAGGCCAGCAAGCGGCTCGCCAACACGTGTGCCATCGTCATGTCGGTGTCCGGTAGCAGAATGGCGAATTCCTCTCCGCCCATTCTGGCCACAATATCGCAATCCCGAATCCGGGCTTTCAGTAGCCCGCTGACCTGCTTCAACACTTCATCGCCCGCCTGGTGACCGTAGGTATCGTTGATGATCTTGAAGTGATCCAGATCCATCATGACCAGAGTCAGTGGTGTCTGATGCCTGGCAGACTGGTTCAGCAGTTGCTCTCCGAACTCGAAGAACGCGCGTCGGTTATGCAGCCCGGTAAGTTCATCCTCCAGCGCTGCTGCCCTGGCTTTTTCGTGGGCTGCCCGCAGCTCCAGCTCCATCTGTTTACGTTCGGTAATATCAGTGGCAATCTCCAACCTCACCAGGCGGCCATCGGTCCAGCGGATCGCCTGGTCACGGCACTGGTACCATCGTTGGTCCAGTTGATTCTGGAACTCCCAGACATGGGGTTTGTTGGGCTCGCCCTGATCATTGATCAGCAGGTGATTGGTGCAGAAGCTGCATGGGCCGTCACCGTTCTGAAGCACCTGCCAGCATTTTCGGTTGCCAATGTCACCCCAGATCTGCCGGCCGTAAGCGTTCATGTACAGCAGATCGTGTGTTGTAAAATCGGAGACGTACACCAGGGCATCCAGATTATCGAGTACGGCCTGAAGACCTTCCGGGGGTGTTTCCTCGGTGGCTGGCGGTGTCTGATCCCGGTGAACGGGCAGATTCAGTGACGGAATGCCGGATTTCATGGGGTGTGCGCTGTCTACTTTTTATTCAGTTTAATTTCCAGTATGGCTTTTGTCATACGACGCTGTCTGCAAAAGCGTGTAAGGTTTGCGGACATTACCTACGTTGGCCGGACAGCCGGGCCAACGAAATTCTGGCTTCATGAGGGTTTGGAAAGGGATGAAGGTGTCCGGGGAAAACTGCCCCTGCGGTAGCGGGAAAGCCTACCTGCTGTGTTGTCAGCCCTGCCATGCAGGCGCGCCTGCCACCACACCGGAGGCGTTGATGCGTTCCCGGTTCAGTGCCTTTGTGGTGAAGGATGCCGATTATCTGCTCGAGACCTGGCATCCGGAGACCCGGCCGGCGGAACTGGACCTTTCCGGCTCACCGGAATGGGTTTCGCTGCAGATATTCTCCTCCAGTGCCGGTGTCGACACGGGCCGGGTTCACTTCCGGGCGGTCTATCGTGCCGGTGGTGGTTGGGGTTATCTGGAAGAGCGATCAGACTTCAGCAAAGAGAATGGCCGCTGGTTCTACCGGGAGGGCGAAACCCGCGAGGGAGTGCTGAAGCCCGGTCGAAACGACCCCTGCCCCTGTGGCAGTGGTCGCAAGTTCAAGGCCTGTTGTCTTTAAACGTTCTATTCGAATTTCGGCAGATCCGGCTGAGCGACCTCTTTACCCGCTTCCAGCCAGGCGTCAAAGCCGCCTTCAATGGATTGTACGTTCATATAGCCCATCTCTTTCAGCGCTTTGGCGCTGAGTGCTGCACGGCCGGAGGTTTTGCAGTAGAGCACAATTTTCATCTGCCGGTTCTCCAGCGCGGGGTCGTTGGTGAACTTGAATTCGAGCATGCCCCGGGAAATATTCACGGCGCCCGGAATATGGCTGGAGCGGTATTCATCGGCGTCCCGCACATCCAGCAGCAAATCGGCATTTTTAATGGCCGCCTCGGCGTTGGCCAGCGGCACCTCCTGAATCTCTTTTTTGGCTTCGGCAACAAGGTCGTGGGCAGTCTTCATGGCAGTTCCCTTTGAGCGTGGGTGTGTCTTTTCAGGTTACGGCATTTACCACGGGCGAGTCACCTATAGGTTGTCTGTGACTAAGGCATGAGCCTTTGCCCAGCGGGTTTGTGCTAGATTGACGGGCCTGACAATGAGGAAGCTATGAAACCGCTGAATGAAACCACTAAAGGCGTGGTTTACGGGTTAGGCGCCTACACCCTTTGGGGAAGCTTTCCCCTGTATTTTGCCCTGTTCAAGGGGATCCCTTCCTGGGAGGTGCTGATCCATCGGGTGATCTGGTCCTGCCTGTTTCTGGCCGTGGTCATCTCGATACTCAAGCGCTGGCCGCCGGTGGTGGCGGCACTGCGACAGCCGCGCCGGCTGGGGTATGTGCTGGGTTGTGCCGTGTTTATTGCCCTGAACTGGGGTATCTATATTTATGCCGTGGAAACACGCCATGTGTTGCAGGCCAGTCTGGGCTATTTCCTGACGCCGTTGGTAAATGTGGCCATGGGGCTGCTGATCCTGGGTGAGCGTATTTCCCGGCTGCAGGCCGCGGCGGTGGGTCTGGCGGCGGTTGCGATTCTCTATCAGCTGTTGCTGCTGGGCGAGCTGCCGTGGATTACGCTGGTACTGGCGTTCAGCTTCGGCACCTATGGCCTGATGCGCAAGAAAGTCGAACTTGATGGCCTTTCCGGTCTGTTTGTTGAAACGCTGTTATTGCTGCCGTTGGGCTTGCTGACCCTGGCCTGGCTGTCGTCGCAGGGGCTGTCGCACTTTTCGGACAGCACCTACAGCGCATTGTTACTGGCCTCCAGTGGCGCGGTGACCGCCATCCCGCTGCTGGCTTTTGCCGGGGCTGCGCGCCGTTTGAAGCTGTCTACCGTGGGCTTTCTTATGTACATCAACCCCACGATCCAGTTTCTGATCGCGCTGTATATCTTCCATGAGCCGCTTAGCACCGCCAAACTGGTGAGCTTTGTGATGATCTGGGTGGCGTTGGCAATATACTCGTGGTCGGCCTGGGTGGGCCGATCGAACAGAGAGGCTTCGGCATGAAACAACCCATCAGCGGCTATCACAAAGACGGGGAAAACCACTGGGTAGCGCAGCTGGCGTGTGGCCATAACCAGCACGTGCGACATGATCCGCCCTGGGTAAACCGGCCCTGGGTTGTCACGGTGGAAGGTAGGCAATCCATGTTGGGGGTTAAGCTGGATTGCCGGAAATGTGATGACGATGCGCCAGCGGATGTCCGTCCGGAGAGTCCGGAAGGACCTCAGTCTCCCGGTCAGGCCAGGGTTTCCAGATAGGCTTCCAGTTCGTTGGCGAGCCAGCCCACCACGGCGCCCCCTTGCGCCTGCTCCGACTCCAGCGCACTGAACACTTTCCACCAGCGGGCGCTGCGGTGGTGGATGGTTTTCAGCTGTTCCTTGCGCAATGCCTCAGCAATCAGGGGTAAGGGTAAATCCGCCCAGCCGGCGCCATCAATCACCGCATCACGCATCAGTTCGTATTGGGTAAAGGCGAGGTAGTTGGCGGTTTCCGGGGATTCGGCCACCAGTTGGGCATCGAGCATGTAGGCCAGGGTGATTTCCGTGTGGCTGACCAGGTCGTCCTGAGTGACCCGTTTCAGCTGACTCAGGGGGTGGTCCGGAGCTGCCACGGTGAGCATGCGCACATCAGCCAGTTCCCGAAACCATTGATAACCTTCGTTCAGCAATTCCGGCATCAGGCCATAGGCCACATCCACGGACTGGATGCGAACCAGCGGCGCCAGTTCCCGGGGCGAGGCAAGGTAAACCGACAGGCTGGTCTGGGGGAAGCGTTGTTTCAGCCGGCGCAGAATGTCCCGCCAGATATCTTCCGGAATGGCATCGTCCCGGGCAATGCGCAGGACCGATTCGGCACCACTCAGGTGGTGCTGGCAGCGAGCCCTGATCTGGCTGGCAACCTGGTCGAATCGCCGGCAGTCGGTCAGGATGGACTGGCCGACGGCCGTCAGGTGCAGTTGATTGCCGCTGCGTTCAAACAGCTCCACCCCCAGTTCATCCTCCAGGGACGCCAGCACGGTACTGACGGTGGTGCGGCTGCGGTTCAGTTCCCGGGCCGCCGCGGCCACGCTGCCGTTGCGCACAACCGAGAGGAAGGTCTTGATCTGTGACGTTTTCATGGTTTGCTCTTTGCGACGGATTTTCCGTCGCTCAGCGACTCACACCTGTTGAATGATGCCGCTAATATGGCAGCAATTCTCAGGAGGTCAAAATGTTTACTTCTCTGGCGCGGGAAAACCTGGCGCTGACATTATCAGCGGTGGGCGCGGGCGTGTTTGCGCTCGCCGGTATTACCTGGGGTCTTTGGGTCGATTCCCTGGTTATTCTCTTCGATGGTGCCTATTCCCTGATCAGCCTCGGGTTGTCGCTCCTGTCACTCTATGCCGCCCGCCTGGTTCGCCGGCCGGCCAATGACGATTACCCATTCGGGATGGGGGCCGTGGAGCCGCTAGTGATCGCTGTGAAAGGTCTGGTGATTGCAGTGGTGTGTATCTTGTCGCTGGTATCGGCGGTGGTGTCGCTGCTTCAGGGCGGCCGTGCCGTGGCGGCGGACATGGCAATGATCTTTGGTGCGGTGAACGTGGTGGGGTGTCTGGCGGTCTGGGCGTATCTACGGTGGTCAAGTCTGCGCAATGGTTCGGGGCTGGTGCAGGCGGAACAGCGCCAGTGGCTGATGGACAGTGCCCTAAGCGCTGCCGTAATGATTGGTTTTGGCGCGGCCTGGCTGCTGGAACGCAGTCATTGGGCGGAGCTGGCCGTGTATGCCGACCCGGTAATGATGCTGGTGATTTCGGTCTACTTTATGACGGTGCCGGTGAAGATGGTTCTGGAGTCAGTTCGGGAGCTGTTGCTGGCGGCACCGAAAGACGATGCACTGGACGACATCCATGAGACCCTGGAAGACCTGGGCCTGAATCCGGAACAGGTCCGGGTGGCCAAGCTCGGCCCGAACCTTCTTCTTGAGGCCTCAGACGTTCAGTCCACCCATAGCCAGTATTTGCCTGCGGGTATTGGCTTTCTCTTGCTCAAGTTTGCCAGTCAGTGACACCCCGTCGCACTCCGGATGGTCGGCGAGGAATCGTCGGGTCAGCTCGATCTGGACATGCAGATCCTGGAAACGGCCGTACAGATCCTGTCGCTGGCGTAGCTCTTTCCGGAATGGCTTGCTGTACCGGGCATCCAGTTCCAGAAGATAGCGGATACGCTTGAGGTTCTTGCGCAGCTGGTGCAGGGCTTCATCCGGAGCGGTGTGCAGCAGTTCTGCGGTTTTTCGGTTGAACTGCTTCAGGCGCCGGTTTGTCGCGGCCTGGATGTCTTTTTTCCGCAGGTTTGCAGCCAGCTTATGAAAAGATTTGGACTCAATATAGTCTTGCCAGCGCGACAGGCTTTGCTGGTAGCGTTTCTGGCCAAGGCGTTTGGCCAGTTTGCGCTGTGCTTTAGATGCCCTGAGCCGCGCCCAGTCGGTCAGCGTGGTGCAGAGTTGTGGGTTGTCGTGGCACAGCTCGGGGATATCCTGAAGAAATACGTGCAGATCCCGCAGGGCGCTGGTGGCCCGGGCATGTCGCTTCAGTTCTCGGATATGCTCCTGTAGTTGGCGATCGCCGGTAATCTCGGCCAGGGGTTCGGCAATGGCCCGACTGCGGCGAAGGGCAATGCGGTATTGGTGCAGGAATTCGTCATCCAGCCCCAGCATCACCCCCGGGGTCAGCAGTTCCAACTGATTGTTCAGCTGCTGCAAAACCTCCGGGAGTGTGTTCTGGTCCAGTTCAGTGGCGCCGGGACTGGCTTTTCGGTTCTTGCGCCGGAATTCGTTGTAACTGAAATCACGAGGCGTCAGGAAGGTTTCCAGTGCACCCTTGTTTTTGTCCACTTTCTTCCAGTGCCTTACCGGCAGCCGGATCTCAAGGATACTGGCGGTTGGCAATTCGAACGGAGCCTGAGGCGCCAGAAAGGCGGCCAGTTCGAGTAATGCCGGGTTGTGGCCAATAAGGGTAATGCGGTTCTGGTTGTTATCCAGATTCTGCAGCCAGCGTAATAGACGCCGGAAGTCGAAGGTGTAAAGCTCGTTTTCGGTGACGACTTGGGCCGGCTGGGCGTCGACGCTGAGTGCGCCTGCCAGCGTTTGCTGGGCTCGCACAGCGGGACTTGCATAAACGGCGCCAGACAGCGCGCCCAGGCATCTCAGTGCCCGTGCGAGCGGCGCAAGCTGGCTTTGGCCTCTGTCATTCAGCGGGCGTTCCTGATCGCAGAGGCTGTCGTCGTTCCAGCTCGATTTGGCGTGGCGGATAAGAAAAAGCCGTTTCATGCATGCTTGCTCATGAGCTGAATATTCAGACCTTAGTCTGACACAGCCTCAAGTCGTTTACATGACGGCCGATAAGTATTTAGACGTATGACCCTGATATGACGGGCTTGTTTACACAAAAACCTGTTCCGGACCTGCGTTTGGTATACAGCTTTTAACAAACTGCAACGGAGTGCGGGCTGCGTTTGTGCATAATCAAAGGATTACAAGAAATGACCCCGGAGCGAAGACCATGACCTTCATGAGCAACCTGACCATCAGAACACGGCTTCTGATTGGAGTGTTGGTGCCTGTACTGATTACGGCTGGAACAGTTGCATGGATTACGGCGAACCAGATCCGGGCCAATGGAGAGGCAGAGTTGGAACGCCTCGAGCAGGAACTGTTGGAAGCGCGCAAGGAAGGTTTGAAAAACCTGGTTGAAACCGCGAAATCCGTGGTGCTTGAGGCCAAGTCCACTCCAGGTTATACGGAGCAGGAGGCGCAGGAAGAGGCGCGAGAGCGGTTGCGGTCAATCAAGTTCGGTCAGAACAACTATGTCTTCGCCTATGATCGCAGCCTGTTCAATCTCGCCTATGCACCGGATCCCTCCAAGGAAGGGCCGACTACCAATCCGAACACCCAAAAGCTGGTTCGCGGGTTGTTCGATGCGACAGGTGATGATGGCTTCATGCCTTATGAGTGGGCGAACCCTGCTACCGGCCAGGTGGAACCGAAAGTCTCCTACTCCACCATCATTCCGGGCTGGGACTGGATGATAGGTTCCGGCGTGTATGTAACCGATGTTCAGAGAGCGGTGGCCGCTGCCCGGCAAGAAATCGATGCAACCATGACGTCTGCTATGGGCTTCATTTTACTGCTGACCATTGTGGTGGTGGTGATTTCGTTGGTAATCGGGTTGGTCATTGGCCGCACCGTGACTGCGCCGCTGAACAAGGTCAGCGACATGATGCGGGAGATTGCCGACGGTGAGGGCGACCTGCGCCAGCGCCTGCCGGAAGATGGTAAAGATGAGCTGGCCGTTCTGGGCCGCCGCTTCAACCACTTCGTCATCAAGATTCAGGACACCATCCGTGAGGTCGGCTCTACCACCGACCAGGTGGCTTCGGCGGCTGAAGAACTCAGCCGGGTGGCGAATGAAACCCGCCAGTCGGTTCAGGAGCAGGGTTCGGAAACCGACCAGATTGCTTCGGCCATCAACGAAATGGCGGCAACGATTCAGCAAATCTCCGGCAATGCCAATGAGGTGGAAGGCGCAGCTTCCGATGCGGACCGCATGGCCAAAGAGGGTGGCGAGACCATTAATAGCGCTCAGGGGGCGGTCAATCAGCTGTCCCAGGAAATGGAAGACACCGCTCGCAGCATCAATGCCCTGGCCGAGAAGTCGAACGATATTCAGCAGGTGCTGGATGTGATTCACGCGGTTACTGAGCAGACCAACCTGCTGGCCCTGAACGCTGCCATTGAGGCAGCCCGGGCCGGCGAGCACGGTCGCGGTTTCTCGGTGGTTGCCGACGAAGTGCGCCAGCTGGCCAAGCGGTCAGCGGAATCGGCTGATCAGATCCGGGAAATGATTGATGGCTTTGTGGCGGAGTCCAAGGCTTCGGTGGAACGTATGAACAACTCCCGCAAGAGCTCGGAGGCGACGGTTGAACGCATCAATCATGCCACCAGTGCACTGAACACCATCGTGACGTCAGTGACCCAGATCCACGATCAGGTGACTCAGATTGCGACCGCCGCTGAACAGCAGAGCCAGGTGGCGGAAGAGATCAACCAGAACGTGGTGCGGATTGTCGACGCGGCCCAGCGCAGCGACACCGGCGTGACCCAGACCAATGAGGCCAGCCACGAACTGGCCCGGTTGGGAGAGAATCTGCGCGAGCTGGTTGGCCAGTTCAAGGTCTGATTACCCTCATAAGAAAGCCGGCCCGCCACATTGGCGCGGTCGGCTTTCGTCGTTATGATGGATCATTCAGGCATATTTGAATCAAAAACTGATAACAATGGAAGCCAACACTATGTCCCTGCGTAAAACCCTGCTGGCGGCGGTCAGCACTCTTGGCCTGCTGGCCAGCCCTTTCGCGGTCTCTGAAGAAACCTTTACCCTGCGTCTCGCGGAAACCTGGGGGCCAAATTCCGGCCTGCTGGGGGATGCGCCCCGAAACATGGCGGCCATGGCTGAGGAAATGTCCGGCGGTCGGCTGAAGATCCGGATTGATTCCTCCAACAAGCACAAGGCCCCTTTCGGTATTTTCGATCTGGTCCGTAACGGCCAGTACGACATGGGCCACACCGCCTCTTATTACTACAAGGGCACCATTCCCAACGCCATGTACTTCACCACCATACCCTTCGGCATGATTGCGCCGGAGATGTATGCCTGGTTCTACCACGACGACGGCATGGAGTTGATGCAGAAGGTATATGAACCCTTCGGGCTGCTGTCCTTCCCGGGTGGCAACACGGCCAATCAGATGGGTGGCTGGTTCCGGAAAGAGATCAAGTCTCTGGAGGACCTGAAAGGCCTGAAAATGCGCACCCCCGGCTTTGCCGGCGAGGTTATGTCGGAAGTGGGCGTGGCGGTCACCAACCTGCCGCCGGGCGAGCTGTATACCGCGCTTGAGCGCAACACCATCGATGCCGTTGAATGGGTTGGCCCAGCGCTGGATCTGCAGATGGGCTTTCACCAGATTGCCAAGTATTACTACTCCGGCTGGCAGGAGCCCAATGCCGAAGTGCAGTTCCTGATCAACAAGAAAACCTGGGACAAGCTGCCGGCTGATCTGCAGGCTATCCTGCGGGTCTCCATGCG
Source organism: Marinobacter sp. RI1 (assembly GCF_041155085.1). Lineage (NCBI taxonomy): Bacteria > Pseudomonadati > Pseudomonadota > Gammaproteobacteria > Pseudomonadales > Marinobacteraceae > Marinobacter > Marinobacter sp. RI1. Next base: position 243,458 of record NZ_AP031605.1, on the reverse strand, counting down.
TACCGCAGCGTATGACATGTATATCCAGAGCACCCACGAAAGCGGTGTGGCCTGGGAGAAGATGAAGCAGGAATACCCGGATGTGACTCACAAGGTGTTTCCTCCGGAGGTTATTACCGCCCTTCGAGAAACCACCAATCGCCTGTTGGATGAATTTGCCGAGAAAGACGAACTGGCGAATGAAATCATCACCTCACAGCGTGAATACCTCAAGCAGGTGCGCCCCTGGACTAACATTTCGGACAAGGCGTATCTGAACAGTGTCGCGGAGCAGTAAAACCGCTGCGTGACAATCGGGCCTGACAGGGCTGGAAAACAGGAGGGGCGTGGTCAGGGAATATCCGCACGCCCCTTTTTGTTTGCGTCTGTTTCTGGAAAAATACGCCGCTCAAACTTTGGGCAGGGCCGATGAAACAGACACTGCTATCTCTGAGCAATCTCACCAAACAGTTCGACGGCAAAAAAGTGCTGGATTCACTGGATCTGGACATTTTTGACGGCGAGTTCATTACCCTCCTGGGGCCCTCCGGTTGCGGCAAGACCACCTTGTTGCGGATGATGGCGGGTTTCGAGCATCCGGATGACGGCACCATCGCGCTGGGCGATCAGGACCTGACTCACACCCCGCCGGAGCACCGCCCGCTGAACACGGTATTCCAGAACTACGCGCTGTTTCCTCATATGTCGGTCTTCGACAACGTGGCCTATGGCCTGAAAATGGAAAAGCGGCCGAAGCAGGAAATCCGGGAGCGGGTCGAGGATGCCCTGGCCATGGTCCAGCTCGAGGACTTCGCCCGGCGCAAGCCGCATCAGTTGTCCGGCGGCCAGCAGCAACGGGTGGCCATTGCCCGTGCGGTGGTCAAGCGCCCGAAGGTACTGTTGCTGGATGAGCCGTTGTCGGCGCTGGATTACAAATTGCGCCGCACCATGCAGGTTGAGCTCAAACGCCTGCAGCGGGAGCTGGGTATCACCTTTGTGTTTGTCACCCATGATCAGGAAGAAGCCCTGTCCATGTCCGACCGGGTGGTGGTGTTGAAAGACGGCCTGATCCAGCAACTGGGGACGCCGCGGGAAGTCTACGAGCGCCCGGCTAACCTGTTTACCGCCCGTTTTGTCGGTGAAACTAACTTCTTCCCGGGCCGGGTGGACAAAGCCAACGGCGACGACACTATCACCGTGGATGTGTTCGGCCTGAAGCGTACCTTCCGCAAGCCGGATTTCCCGGTCTCCGGTGGCCAGTCCCTGCATGTGCTGTTGCGCCCCGAGGATATCCGTGTACTGGCGCCGGACGATGAGGATGGTGTGGCTGGCAAGATCGTTGAACGTAACTACAAGGGCAGTACCCTGGATTCGGTGATTCATCTTGAGGATGGCACCGAGGTGCTGGCGTCGGAATTCTTCGACGAAGACGACCCTACCTTCGACTATCGCCTTGGCGAGCCGGTCAAAGTGAGCTGGGTTGATGGCTGGGAATGGCTGTTACCCACTGAGCCGGAAGCTCTGCCAGAGGAAGAAGGCACCGATGCGTAGCCTGACACAGCAGCCGTTCCGTGCGGCGGTGCTGGTGCTGGTCTGGGGCTGGTTGCTGTTTCTGGTGCTGACCCCCAACCTGTTGGTGGTCGGTGCCAGTGTAATGACCCGGGACCCGGGCTCCTTTATTTCGCTGCCGCTGACCCTGGATGCCTATCGGCAACTGCTCGATCCGCTGTACCTGGAAGTGTTCCTGCACTCCCTGTACATGGCAGCCATGACGACGCTGGTGTGTCTGTTGATCGGCTACCCGTTTGCGTGGGCGTTGTCCAAGGTCGGCAAACGCAATCAGGTGCTGCTGATCTTCCTGCTTATCGTGCCGTTCTGGACCAATTCCCTGGTTCGAACCTACGCCCTGAAGTTGATCCTGGCCACCAACGGCCTGCTCAACAATGGTTTGATGTCGCTTGGTGTGATCGATGAGCCCATGCAACTGCTGTATACCGAGGGGGCGGTGATTATCGGGCTGGTGTATCTGTTGTTGCCGTTCATGATCCTGCCGCTCTACTCCGTGTTTGAAGACCTGCGGGAAGACTACCTGAGGGCGTCGCACGATCTGGGCGCGGGGCGCCTGTCCACGTTTATCCATGTGATCGTGCCGCTGACCCTGCCGGGGGTGCTGGCGGGCATCATGCTGGTGCTGTTGCCGGCCATGGGGTTGTTCTTTGTGCCTGATATTCTGGGCGGTTCCCGCAACCTGCTGGTGGGTAACGTCATCAAGAACCAGTTTCTGGATGCCCGCAACTGGCCCTTTGGTGCCGCTGCCAGCATCCTGCTGACCCTGGCCATGGCGTTCCTGATGTTCGCCCACCGCCTGAGTAAACGGCGGATCGGGGAGGACGGTGTATGAATCGCTGGCTGCCCCGCACCTACCTGACGCTGGTGTATCTGCTGCTGTACGTGCCTATCGTGGTACTCGTGGTGTTCTCCTTCAACGATTCCCGCACCGGTTACGAATGGGGTGGCCTGAGCCTGCGCTGGTACGAAGCCCTGTTGAACAACCGGGCCATGGTGCAGGCCATGTGGAATTCCCTCTGGCTGGCGCTCTCCGCGGCCACTGTGTCGACGTTGATCGGCGCGCTCACCGCACTGGCACTGCACCGATACCGGTTCCGGGGCAAGAAAGTACTCAATGGCATGCTGTTTGTGGTGATGATGTCGCCGGAAATTGTCCTGGCGATTTCGCTGCTGGCGCTGTTTCTGCTGGTGGGGCTGCAGCTGGGGTATGTATCCCTGTTGCTGGCCCACGTTACCTTCTGCCTGCCGTTTGTGGTCATCACCGTGATGGCCCGGCTCAGCGGGTTTGACGAACGCCTGCCGGAGGCGGCCCGGGATCTGGGCGCCAACGATTTCACCATGACCCGCACGGTACTGATTCCGGTGATCATGCCGGCCCTGCTGGCGGGCTGGCTGCTGGGGTTTACACTGTCACTGGACGACGTGGTGGTCAGTACGTTTGTCAGTGGCCCGAGTTATGAAATTCTGCCATTGCGCATCTATTCGATGGTGCGGGTGGGCCTGAAGCCCGAAGTGAATGCCCTTGGCACCCTGCTACTGGTATTCTCACTGGTCATGTTGATCTTGTCTCAATGGATACTGTTAAGGAGCAAACGATGAAGAAACTGGCACTGGCCGGCCTGCTGGCGGTGGGCCTGACTGGCTGCAGTGGTTCTGAGGAGCCCAAGGTTCTGAACCTGTACAACTGGTCTGAGTACATGCCCCAGGAAGTTCTGGATCGCTTTACTGAGGAAACCGGTATCCAGGTGGTCTACACCACCTACGACAGCAACGAAGCCATGTATGCCCGGCTGAAACTGCTGGATGAGAGCGCCGCCTACGACCTGGCCGTGCCCTCCACCTACTACGTGAGCAAGATGCGGCAGGAAGACCTGCTAATGCCCATCGATCGCAGCAAGATTGAAGGTTTCGACAACCTGGATCCGGAACTGGTGAACCTGGATATCGATCCGGAAAACCAGTACAGCGTGCCCTACCTGTGGGGCACCACCGGCCTGGCCGTGGATACCGCGGATGTGGAAGGCGAGGTTACCGCCTGGGCCGATCTGTGGGATGAGCGTTTCGAAGGCCGGGTCATGCTGACCAACGACATGCGTGAAGTCTTCCATGTGGGCCTGCGGGTACTGGGTTATTCCGGTAACAGTACTGACCCTCAGGAAATCGAGGAAGCCTACGAGAAGCTGACCGAGCTGATGCCGTCGGTGCGTACCTTTAACTCGGATGCCCCTCGCATGCCGTACCTGGAAGGTGAAACCGACGTGGGTATGATCTGGAACGGCGAAGCCGTCATGGGCCGCGATACTCTGGATTCCCTGGAATACGTGTATCCGGAAGAAGGCATCATCGCCTGGCTGGACAGCTTCGTGATTCCCAAGAACGCCAAGAACCCGGAAGCCGCTCACCAGTTCATCAGCTTTGTGCTGCAGCCGGAAATCTCGGCCCTGATCAGCGAAGAGATCGGCTACGCCACGCCCAACCTGGCGGCCCGGGATCTGCTGGATGACGCCGTTGCGAACGACCGGGCCAGCTACCCCAACGCCACCGACATGATCAATGCCGAGTTCCAGACCGACATTGGCGACGAGGCGCTGCAGGTGTATGCCAAATACTGGGAAATGTTGAAGTCCGGTCAGTAACCGGAAGAGCATCATGAACCTGAAAAACGGAGGCTTCGGCCTCCGTTTTTTATTGTCCAGGTTTCACAAAACTGAAATACATGGTCTATAACTTCCTGATAACAAAACCTTAGCGAGTTCGCATAACACCGTTTCAGGGGAATGAACGACCATGGCACTGCGCAAGACACGGATATCAGCACTGGCCACCCTGCTGGCCGCAACCACAGCTTCCGGCAACCTGCTGGCGGAAGAACTTCGCCTGATTACCTGGGGTGGCTACGCCCCGGATGAGGTGGTCGCCCAGTTCGAGGAAGAAACCGGAATTGATGTAAAGATCACCTTGTCCAACAACGAGGACATGATCTCCAAGCTTCGGGCCACCGGTGGCGCCGGTTTTGATCTGGCCCAGCCGAGCCAGGATCGCATCGTGGGTGTACAGCGCCAGTTCAACATCTACAAGCCCATTGATTACAGCCGCATCAATACCGGCCAGTTGCAGGCGTCGATGGTGAAGGCGGCTCAGGAGTCGACGGCTCTGGATGGTCAATCTTACGGTGTGCCCTCGGTCTGGGGTACCAGTGGCCTGATTGTGCACAGTTCCGTCGCGGACACCGTTACCGATTACACCGACCTGTGTGACCCGGCAGTGGCTGGCAAAGTGAGTTACCGCCTGAAGCGGCCGACGCTGATCGGCTTTGCCTTCGCCATGGGCATGGATCCATTTGCGGCCTATGAAGACCGGGACGAGTACCAGTCCATCCTGGCGAAAGTGGAAGACAAACTGATCGACTGCAAAGACAACGTGAAAACCTACTGGACCGGTGGCGACCAACTGCTGTCGCTGCTTCGTACCGGAGAAGTGACCGCTGCCATGGCCTGGGATGCCGGCGGCTGGAAGCTGAATGCGGAGAACCCGGACATCCGCTTTGTGGCGCCGGAATCCGGAGCCCTGGGCTGGATTGATACCTTTGCTATCCCGCGCCGCAGCGAGAACGAAGAGGCCGCCTACAAGTGGATCAACTTTGTGATGCAGCCGGAAATTGCGGCCAAAATCACCAATGCCTCCGGCAACTTCACGGCCTCCAAAGGGGCCGATGAGTTTGTGAACGCTGAGCTGCGGGACGCCTATCGCCTGAGCTTCGATGAAGAAGCCATCAACAACATCAAATGGTATCCGCCGGTACCACCGGGGCTGGAAGCCATGGAAGGGCAGGTGCTGGATCGCGTCCAGGCGGCGAACTGATCCTTATGGCAACAGAGTCTGACCTGTCCTGCAGCGGACTGGTCCGCCGCTTTGGTAATAACGCGGCGGTGGACCATGTGTCGCTGGATGTTCCTGCGGGCACCTTTTTTTCCATTCTGGGGCCGTCGGGGTGTGGCAAGACCACCCTGCTGCGGCTGCTGGCAGGCTTCGACAAGCCGGATGAAGGAGATATCTTCATTCGCGGCCAGCGCATGAATGAGGTGCCGCCTAACAAGCGCCCGGTGAACATGGTGTTCCAGCACCTGGCGCTGTTCCCCACCATGTCCGTCGGTGACAACATTGGCTATGGCCTGAAACGCAAGAAGGTGCCCGCGGCCGAGCGCCGCAAGCGGATTGCACGGGTGCTGGAACAGGTGGGGCTGCCGGAACTGGAGAATCGCAATCCCCAGGAATTGTCGGGTGGCCAGCGCCAGCGCGTGGCCCTGGCCCGCTGCCTGGTGCTCGAACCCACCTTGTTGTTGCTGGATGAGCCTCTCGGTGCCCTGGATCTGAAACTTCGGGAGCAGATGAAGGTCGAGCTCAAACACCTGCAAAAGCAATTTGGCACCACCTTTGTGTACATCACCCATGACCAGTCCGAAGCCATGGTGATGTCGGATCAGGTGGCGGTGATGAAAAATGGCCGCTTCGAGCAGGTGGCGCCGCCGGAGGAGCTTTACCGGCATCCGGCAACGCCGTTTGTCGCGGGGTTTGTCGGCGACAACAATCGCCTGGCGGGGACGGTGGTGTCCGTGGCCGATGATGTGGCGGCTGTTCGTCTGAGCGATGGTGCGGTGGTACGCGGTCGGTCTGCATCGGCGGGCCTGGCACCTGGTGCCCAGGCAGAATTGTACATTCGGCCGGAATCATTGTCGTTTTCGCAAACGGCTGCGGTCGCGGGTTCCTCCTCACTGCAGACCCGAGTCCGGACCACGCTGTTTGATGGCGCCAACAGCCGGGTTGAAGTCGAAAGCAATGGCCAGGCACTATTTGCACGACTCCCCCAGGACGGCTCGGCGCCGGCGCTGACGCAGGACGGCCACCTTGAGCTGTCGTGGGATCCGGACCTGGCCCGGGTATTTGGAGCTGCGCACCAGTGAATAGCTCGGTTAGCCGTTTCTCGCTGTGGCTGTTATTGGCGCCTTTCCTGCTCTGGATAGTGCTATTGGTGCTGGTGCCCCATCTACAGATGTTGCGGGTGTCGTTCCAGGTACGGGAAAGCTGGGATACCCTGGCCTGGGGGCTGGAGCAGTACCAGAATTTCTTCAGTGAATCCTACTACTGGCGTACCTTCGTGCGTACCGGGCTCATGTCCCTGTTCACCACCTTCCTCACCCTGCTGATTGCCTTTCCCATTGCCTGGTACATTGCCCGCCTGGCCCGTGGGAGGAGCAAGGGTATTCTGTTCCTGGCTTGCCTGATCCCGTTCTGGGCCAGCGAGTTGGTGCGTACCTACGGCTGGATGATCCTGTTGCGGGAGAGCGGCCTGTTCAGTTCCTGGCTGCAGGCGCTGGGCTGGGTGGATGGCCCGGTGGAGATGCTCTACAACGATGTCGCGGTGATCATCGGCCTGGTCTACAACGGCCTGCTGTTTATGGTGGTGCCGCTGGTGACCACGCTCGACGGCATGGACGAGAACCTGGTCGAGGCCGGCTACGATCTGGGTGGCGGCCACGGTACCGTGCTGCGGGAGGTAGTGATTCCCTGGGCCATGCCGGGCATTGTCTCCGGCTGTATTGTGGTGTTCATGCTCACCCTGGGCAGTTACCTCACGCCGATTCTGATGGGGGGCAAAGACAGTGCCTGGTTTACTCAGCAGATTTTCACCCAGTTCATCACCCGGTTTAACTGGGAGCAGGGGGCGGCTTTGGGGGTCTTGCTACTGGTATTGTCGTCGCTGCTGGTCTGGCTGGGCCTGAAGCTGACCGGGCAATCCCTGCGCAAGGTTATGGGGTGATGTCATGATCCGTTCTGTACCTCGGTCCCGGTTGTTTGATGCCCTTTACCTGAGCTATCTGTTGGCCTTTTTCCTGTATCTTGCGTTGCCTTTGCTGGTGACGGCCGTGTTCGCATTCAACGACTCGCCGTTCCCGTCATTACCGTGGCAGGGTTTTACCCTGGACTGGTATCTGGCCGACGGCACCGACGGGCGTACCGGGCTGTTTCACGACGACGGATTGCTCAGTGCGCTCTGGGTCAGTACCAAAATTGCGTTCTGGGTGACGCTGGTCAGTGTGGGGCTTGGCTGCGTGAATGCAGTATTGTTCGAGCGGGTGGAGTTTCGCGGCAAGGAGCTGCTGTACCTGTTGATGCTGCTGCCGCTGGTGATTCCGGGCGTGATTCTCGGGGTATCCATTCTGGTGTTCTACAGTGGCATGGCCAACGATGTCTCCCGCTTGTGGGGTATCGAGCTGGACCTGTTCCGGCCGGGGCTGACACTGGTGGTGATGGGGCAGGTTACCTTCATTACCACTCTGGCTACTCTGGTGATTGCCGCCCGGCTGCGCAAATTTGACCGACAGCTGGAAGAGGCCGCCCTGAATCTGGGGGCCACGCCGCTTGTGGCGTGGTTCACGGTTACTCTGCCGTGGCTGCTTCCCTCCATCCTCGGGGCCGCGGCGATGGCGTTTTTGATGTCCTTCGAGAACTTCAATACCACGGTCATGCTCACCGGTAGTGATACCCCGCTCACCGTGGCCCTGTTCAATCGTCTGCGGGAAGGCTCAACGCCGGTGTTGAACGCGGTGGCGCTGTTTCTGATGCTGGTGTCTGCGTTGCTTGCGCTGTTTACCCTCCGACAAAAAAGTTGAGAAAGTTCTGTATCTGGCGTTTACGGTTTATACTGGAACGATCACTCCTGAAAGCGGGTTCTGCTTTGCACGCGTCCACTTGTCGCATCAGATTTCTGCTGGTGATCATCGCCCTCGGGGTCTGTCTGTCCCAGCCTGGATTTGCCGCTATCCAGCCGGTGGATGAGGGATGGCAGTATCGCTGGGGTGATTCCCCGTTTTTGACTGATGGCACGCCATTGTGGATCCTTGAAGACTCTCCACAACACTGGCACGACATTGGTTTTCCATCGAACCCTCCTGGCCGCGATGGTCGTGAGCATGCCTGGTTCAGGGTGCAATTGCCGGAAGGTAGCTGGTACCAGCCTGTCCTTTATGTTTATAGCGTCGACATCATTGTGCAGGCCTGGTTTCGGGGTGAATTGCTCTATCAATATGGCACCTTTGACCAAGAGGGAAGGGGCCGTTTTGAGGGATGGCCCTGGCATGAAATACGGCTACCCGAGGATTATCAGGGAGAGACGCTCTATTTCCGGATATTCTCGAATTACACCGACATAGGGTTATGGGGGGAGGTCGGGATTACCGATCATGCCGATCTGACGGTATACCTCCTCGGGGGAGCTGCTGAGGAACTGGTAGTCTCGGCATTGTCGGCTCTGATAGCTTTTCTGGCTCTGGTGTTCGCCGTAATCCAAAGGGGCCAGCGCAGTTTCGCCAGCATTGCTCTGTTTTCATTCCTGACCTCGGTGATGCTGTTGGCTGAGAGCCAGGCGAGCTTGTTGATTGCTTACAAACCTTTGTTGTGGGACTACCTCGCGGCCGGCTCTTACTACCTGATTCCTATGGCGTTGGCCTTGTTGTTGCGGCAATGGCTAGGCGCTGCACGTCCGGTGCTGATCAGCTGGCTGGTGTGGATTCATCTTGGATTGGCGGTGAGCGCCCTGGCCCTGGCGTTGGTCGGCGCGGTCGACCTTTCTTCGACCTTCCCGGTGTTTGATGTGTTGCTTCTGGTCTCGCTGGTGGTGATGGCTGGCGCTGTGTTGCCACGCTTTCGTGTGCTGTTCGGGGAGCAGCAGGTGCTGGTGGTGGCTTGTGGTGGGCTGGCGGTGCTGCTGATTGTTGATATGGCCGTTGCTCACGGGTTCCTGCCCTGGGGCCGGGTGCCGGTGAGCTGGGGAGCGCTGGGTTTCTCGCTGGCGGTGGTCAGTATTTCGGTCTGGCACTACGGCAAGACCCAGAAAGAGCTCCAGCAACTGAACGTCCGGCTGGAACAGAAGGTTCGGGAGCGCACCGCCCGCGCTGAGTCGCTGGCAGAAAGAGAAGTCGCCAGGGCCCGCTTGTTGGCACTGGAAAGCAAGAAAAGCCAGAAACTGGCGGATGTGATTGCGGCTCTGCAGGATTGCGCCGGCATTGAGGAAGCGTTCGAGCCCCTGTTAAGAGCCATGCCGGAGCTCTACCTGCCCATGACCGGTTGTTTCTATCGAAGAGGCATCGATGGGCAGTACGACCGAGTGGTTCACTGGGGCGGTACCCCGGAGGATGTGTTCCCGGCGTCACTGGGGGCGAACCTGTCCGTCCTGACCGAAACCGTACTCCCGGTACGCAGTTACGATTTACCGGCTCAGATGTGCTTTTTCCTGCGGATAGAGTCTGCCCGCTCCGGCAATCGGCCTGAAGGGGTGTTGATGCTGGAGCGCCCGGACCTGCCGCCAGTGGTGAAAGACTATGGCATCGCAAGGGTGATTTCCTGGGTATACCAGTCGGTTGAGAAAATTGGCATTACCCTGTCTGGGCTGGCCTTGAGGGCTGAATTGCAACGATTCTCCTATGAGGACAGCCTGACCGGACTGAAAAATCGTCGCTACTTTGATGAGCTCTTTCGCCATGAGCGGGAAGTCTCGGCTCGTTCTGATCGGCCGCTATGCCTGCTGATTTTCGATATTGATCACTTCAAACTTTTCAACGACTGTCATGGCCACGAGGCCGGTGATCAGGCGCTGAGAATGGTCGGTGACGTGCTCGCTACCTGTTTTCGCGGCAGTGATACCGTTTGCCGTTATGGTGGTGAGGAGTTTTCGGTGCTGATGCCCGGGGCGTCCCTTGATGAGGCCCGGCAAAGGGCCGAGCAACTGCGGGCGGCCATCTCAGCCGAGCCAGTGGAACATCGGGGTGAAAACCTGGGGAGCCTGACCATTTCAGCAGGCATTGCTTGCTGGCGGGAGAATTGTCCGGAGTTCGACGAGCTGTTCCGGGCCGCCGACCAGGCTCTGTACCAGGCCAAGGAAACGGGCCGCAACCGAGTAGTTGCGGCCTCGCTCTGACATCAATGCCAGATATTGCTGTCGATCTTTTCGTGCAGCTCAGGATAGTCCTTGGACTTGAAGTGCGGCACCAGGCCTTCCTTGCGCTGAGCCAGGTAGTCTTTGGTCAGTTTCACAACCGTGCCGGACAACAGAACGATAGCAATCAGGTTGATGGTGGCCATCAGCCCCATGGATGCGTCCGCCGCATTGAATACCGTGACCACTGCTTCGTAGCCACCCCAGATCACCATGCCCAGCGCAGCGAGCCGCAACAGGGTCAAGCCCAGAGTGTTGCCGCCGCGCAGGTAGATCAAAGCGTTCTCGGCGTAGGTGTAGTTGGCGACAATGGATGTGAAGGCGAAGAACAGAATCGCGATGGCGATAAAGTAGCCCCCGAACTCACCCAGGTGTACTTCCATGGCCTGTTGGGTCAACTGGGTGCCGGTCACACCGGAACCCGGCTCCAGAACGCCTGCCAACAGGATCATCACGGCCGTCGCCGTACAGACAATGATGGTATCGATAAAGACACCGAATGCCTGAACCAGACCCTGTGAAGAGGGATGGTGCGGAGCCGGGGTTGCGGTCGCGGCAATGTTGGGTGCCGAGCCCATACCGGCTTCGTTGGAGAACAGGCCGCGTTTGATGCCATTCAGCATGGCAGCGGTAATGGAGCCTGCCGCGCCGCCGGCGGCTTCTTCCAGGCCAAAGGCACTTTTTACGATCAGCGCCAGAATGCCCGGAACTTCGGTAATGTTCATGGCCATCACGCCCAGCGCCAGGAGTACGTAGGCGCCGGCCATGAACGGCACGACAAACTCAGCGAAGCGAACGATCTTGCGCAGACCGCCAAAGATAACAATGCCGGCAAAAGCCGCGATGACCACGCCAACACCGAGCTTGGGCACACCAAAGGCGCCCTGCATGGCATCGGCAATGGAGTTGGCCTGTACGGCGTTGAAAACCAAGCCGAAGGAGATAATCAGGCAGACCGCGAAAATGGCCGCAGCCCAGGGCGCTTTCAGGCCTTTGGCAATGTAAACCGCCGGGCCTCCCCGGTACTGGCCCTTGCCGTCGCGAACCTTGTACAGCTGGGCCAGAGTGCTTTCCGCATAACCGGTGGCCATACCGACGAGGGCTACCATCCACATCCAGAAAATGGCACCGGCACCGCCCAGGTACAGGGCAACCGCAACCCCGGCAAGGTTACCGGTACCCACCCTGGAGGCCAGGCTGGTACACAGGGCCTGGAACGGAGAAATCCCGTGTACATCGCTTTCCCGGGAGCCACGGATGGCGCGGACCATTTCGCCGAAATTGACGAACTGAAGGAAGCCCAGACGGATGGTAAAGAAGACACCTACGGCAAGCAGGCCATAGACGAGGACATAGCCCCAGAGGATCGAGTTGAGAAAATCAACAATTGCAGTCATGGCTAGACGCCTTGTGATTTGTGAATGAGAAGTAATCCGAGGCGAGGCAGTCTAGCACGGTGAAAAATCAAGCAGACTGCGGAAATCCGTGATTGCCGGACAGCAAGGAATATGCTGTCCGGCGGTACTGCGGGGAGGGTTTCGCCGGTTCAGACCACCAGCACCGGGCACTTGGCCTGGGAGGCAACCCGGTGCGAGACGCTGCCCAGAAAGGTGCCGTCCTTGTCGCTGTTGGTGCCCTTGGTGCCCACTACAATCAGGTCGGCCTCCTTGTCCTGGGCAAATTTCACAATCACCTTCGAGGGCCGGCCGGCTTTGACGAAACCGCGTACCTTGGTGGCGCCATGCTCCTTGGCCAGCTCCTTGGCGTGGTTCACTACGCCTTTGGCATACTCAGACAGCACCTTGTCCGGGATGTCCATGTCGTCGGGCCTTCCGATAGACAACGACGCCTCAAACAGGCTGTGATGCTTGTACACACAGAGGATGTAGATCTCGGCGTCCGGGATCAGTTTCTGCAGTTCAATGGCTTTATCCAGTGCCTTGAGTGAGGTTTTGGAACCATCCACAGCGGCCAGAATCCGTTTAAACATGTTGTTCTCCTTTGATCAGTGGCTGTGGATCTAGTCCCTGAACGCGATGTCACGCAGGAACAGGGCAATATCCGGGAAGGCGATGATCAGGCCGGCAGCCGCCACCAGCATGAATATGAACGGAGGCGTACCCCGGATAACTTCCATGTAGGGCCGTTTGAAGATGGCAATGGCGGTGAAGATGTCGCAGCCAAAGGGTGGCGTGGCAGAACCGATGGCCACCTGCAGGGTAATCAGCACACCGACAAGCACCGGATCCAGCCCGGTGGCCTGAATAGCGGGCGCAAAGATCGGTGTCAGCACCAGGATAACCACGATGGGATCGACGAACATACAGGCGATGAAGAAGGCCACACAGATGGCAATCAGCACGCCCACAGGCCCGGCCTCGTTGACGCCAACCGCTTCCAGGATCGCCTGGGGAATCTGGGCAAAGGAAATGATCCAGGAGAAGCCATTACCCACGGCCACCAGAATGAACACCACAGCCGTGATCAGCCCGGTGGATTTGGCAATCTTGTAAATGTCGTTCAGTTTCAGCGACCGGAAGACCACAAACTCCAGCAGGAAGGCGTAGAGCACGCAGACTGCCGCTGCTTCGGTGGGGCTGAAAATACCGCCGTAGATACCACCGACAATGATCACCGGGAACATCAGGGGCCAGGAGGCATCCCTGACTGACATCGCCCGTTCTTTCCAACTGGCTTTGGCTTCCGTCGGAACATTGTTCTTGTAGGCGTAGATCAGGCAGTAGATCGAGAACATGAACAAAATCAGGATGCCCGGGCCGATACCCGCAATGAACAGTTCGGCAATGGAGGTTTCCGAGATGACCCCGTAGATGATCATGCCGATGCTGGGAGGGATCAGGAAGGCGATGTCACTGGCGTTGATAATCAGAGCCAGAGTGAACGGATCGGAGTAGCCGGCCTTTAGCATTTTCGGGCGCAGCGGTGAGCCTACGGCAACCACGGTGGCCTGGGTTGAGCCAGACACGGCCCCGAACAGGGTGCACGAGGTGGCGGTACTGATGGCCAGGCCACCTTTGATGTGGCCGATAAAGGCCATGACCATATTGATCAGGCGGTCTGCAGACTGGCCCCGGGTCATGATATCGGCCGCCAGAATGAACATGGGTACCGCAATCAACGACGCTGGCCGGATGCCACCCATCATCTGCTGGATGAATGTGCCCATCTGCCCGAAGCCATCGAACATCATAACGAAGCCGATGACGGCAGCAGTGGTTAGCGGAATCATCATCGGGAAGCCCAGAAGCAGCAGCCCGATCATGACGATCATCATAATAGTTGCCATGGTGTGTCTTTCCTTAACCTATGGGTTCACGCTGCTTCAGACTTCGGTTTCGGTATCGGCGTAGCCATCCACCACACCCGTCGACAGGTACACGTCTTTGGTGGTGAAGTTCTTGATGGCGGTCAGCAGGTACTGGATGCCGGTAATGGCGAAACCGACAGGGGCCCAGATGTAAATCCACCAAATCTCAAAACCAAGCGCTGGCAAAATCCGACCCCGGCTGTACAGGGTCTGGATATACTCGAAGGAGTGATAGCACAGGAAAAACATGACCACGGAGGTAAACAGGGCGATGATGATCATCAGTACCTTGCGGCCCTTGGTCGGGAAGGCATCGTACATGGCGGACATGCGGATATGGCGGCCGTGCCGGGCGGCGTAGCCAATGCCCGCAAAGGTAATCAGAATGATCAGAATCCGGTTGATTTCACCGGAGAAAAACAGGCCCTCGCTGAACACGAAACGGGCAATAACATTGGCGCAGGTGTTTACCGCCATCAGAATCACGCCAGCGGCGAGCATGACGGCTTCGATTTTTGAAATCCAGACGTCAATCGTGCCCAGAAAGCCAGGCAAGCCGGACTCATAGTGACCGGTATCGTCTTCGATCTCCGGGGAATTCTCGGACATGGATTCTGCTCCAGAACATGTCGCTCCCGGCGGGAAGAATCCCCGGCGGGGCGGGGTTAAAGCTGGGTTGCCACCCGCCGGAGCGGGGGCAACCGTTTGGCGAGGTTCAGTCGTTCTGAACTTCTTTCAGATCTTCCTTGAACTGCTCCAGCAGCTCTTTACCACGCTCACCGGTCATTTCGATGAACTTCTCTTCCACCTGTGGCGCGCGGGCCTTGAAGGCTTCAATCTGTTCGTCAGTCAGACGGGTCACGGTAACTTCGTCGCTGTTGGACTGGATCTTTTCCAGGGCCTCGTCCGCCAGACCATCAATGTGCACGATGATTTCCTCGAAGGCGTAATCAGCGGCATCCTGAACCAGCTTCTTGTCCTCATCAGACAGGCCTTCGTAGAAGTTCTGGTTCGCCATCATGGCGGTGGTGAACCAGCCGTGGCCGGTGAATACCAGGTTCGGGGAAACCTCATACAGACCACCTGACTCAATCCAGAAAATCGGGTTCTCCTGACCCTGGATCATGTTGGTCTGCAACGCACCGTATACTTCACCCCATGGCAGCGGGGTTGGGGTAGCACCAAACGCAGAGTAGGTCTCGGACAGAAGCGGGTTGGTCATTACCCGGATCTTCTTGTTGTTGAAGTCTTCCGGAGAGGTCACCGGCTCATCAACGGTCACTACCATTTCCCCTTCCGGGTACATCTTCAGCAGCTCAAGACCTTTTTCAGAATACAGCTCCGGGAAGTCCTCATTGATGGCCTCGCTCTCGCGGAAGAACTCGATCACGGTATCCATGTCGGTGGGCATGAGGTACGGGATAAAGAAGATCTGCGCTTCCGGGATCAGAGAGCCGGTAAAGCCAGGAGACTGGTTTACAAAGTTCAGGATACCGGCCTGGGTTTGTTCCATGATGTCGTCAGACTCACCCAGCTCACCGAACCGGTAAATCTGCAGGGTGTGGTCGGAATTCTCTTCAATGTATTCCTTGAACTTGTACGCGAATACGTCCTGAACGTCGCCTTCGTATTCTTCATGGGCGTAGCGCCAGTTGGCGGCATTCACGGCATTTGCCGCGGTCAGGCCGGCAAATGCCAGCGCTGAAATACCAGCCAGTTTCCTGAATTTACTTGTGCTGCTCATCGGGTTGTCTCCGCTCGTTATTTTACGTTAATCCATTGTTACATTATTAAAGACTGGCAAATCAAAGCGGTTTTCGCAAGGAAACGGGGGAAATAAGCTGCACGCAAATAGCCGATTAAGCCAAATTGCAAGTGCATGAATTCAGGATGGATTCGGGTTTTCAACACACAGGAACAGGAACCTTCTGAACTCCTCTGCCACCCGCTGGACACTGTTTTCCAGCCGATGTCCGTCGGGTAGGACCAGGGCTTCAATCTGCTGCCTCCGGGCCAGCTCCAGAACCGGCATTACCGGTACCACATCGTCGTTCCAGCCGTGGATAATGCGAGCGTGGTGGGCGCCAATCACCGGGTTGGACTCCGGATAATCCGGTAGCGCCAGTGCCGGTGCCAGCATAAAGCAGCCCCTGACCGGAGCCTGTTCGCTGGTCCGGGCGCAGACCCAGCCGCCCATGCTCGAGCCTGCCAGGATGGTCTGTTCGGGCCTTGCACCGGCAGCTGCCATGGCGTGGCGCATCTGCTCCAGGCGTTCGGCAGGGTCTTTAGTGCTGCGATGATCCACCGCCTCGGCATAAACGCCTGAAAACGTTTCAGCCACCGTTTTCAGGGCCTGGATCTTGGTACTGCCGGGGCCACTTTCCAGACCGTGGGAGAGAAAAACATGGAATGCCGGTTGAGCCATGATCAGGTTCTGCCTAGTTGATGGTTGCGTCGGAGTCGGTTTGCGGGGAACGGGTTTCGGCCAGGATATCCAGGGCCTGTCGGCGTTTGTCCGGGTCGTGGATATCAATGGTGAACATCAGTTCGTCCACCTGAATGTCGGTCAGCAGGTCGTCGAGTTGCCGGCGCAGGTCTTCACTGTTGCCCATGATCTGCAGTTTCAGGAAGTCCCGCACACCGGCCTCCTCGGCCGGATTCCAGAGTCCGTCCATGGATTCTACCGGCGGTCGCATCCACAGGGGCTGCCCGCGAAACAGGGCCAGAATGCGCTGGTAGCTGGTGGTGGCCAGATGCCGCGCTTCGTCCTTTGAGGCCGCCGGGATAGCGGGAATGGCCAGCATGGCATAGGGCTGTCGCAGCTGTTCTGAGGGCTCGAAGTTCTCGCGATAGACCTTCAGGGCTTCCCGGTAGAGACGCGGTGCGAAGTGGCCGGCGAAGGCATAAGGAAGGCCCCGCATCGCCGCCAGTTGCGCGCTGTAAAGGCTGGAGCCCAGCAGCCAGATGGGAACATTGGTGCCAGCACCGGGAATGGCTTTCACCGGCTGGCCCGGTTGCAGCGGCCCCAGCAGGTTCTGCAGACGGGCTACGTCTTCCGGGAATTGCTCGGCGCCCAGACCATCCCGTCGCAGTGCCCGGGCGGTGACCGGATCGGTACCCGGTGCGCGGCCAAGGCCGAGATCGATTCGGCCCGGATAGAGACATTCCAGGGTACCGAATTGCTCGGCAATCACCAGCGGTGGATGGTTCGGCAGCATGACACCGCCGGAGCCCACCCGGATACTCCCGGTTTTACCAGCGATGTGCCCCACCAATACCGAGGTGGCGGAACTGGAAATCCCTTCCATATTGTGGTGCTCGGCCAGCCAGAAACGCTTGAAGCCAAGTGCCTCCGCATGCTGGGCATAACGCACGCTGTTGGCCAGTGTCGTCGCCACGGAGTCGCCCTCGCGCACAGAGGCCAGTTCGAGCAGGGAGTAATCGGGTGTTCTGGACATGGGGTTCCGGTACCTGTGAAGAAACAACGGTGTTCAGCGTTTCACAATGACGCCAGCGGACGGTTTCTTCAAGGGTAATGACAGGAGGGGCAGGAGCATCCGTTAGTGCCGGATGCTCCTGCAAGCACTCTTTACGGTGCTGGCGTGTACATCTGAGTGGAGTACTCGCCCTGGACGGGCTTGCTGAGGGTGACCTCTTCCTTGACGTAATCGACGAAGGATTGGGCATAGTCCAGAAAGGTATCCGTGGCTCGGCCATCCTCGCTGACGGTTCCGAAGGTCAGGTAGCCGTCACGGCCAGCCGCGGTGAAGCTGTTGGTGACGACGTTCAGGGTTTCACCGTCGGTCAGAGCGCGCCAGGTGGTTTCACTCCGGGGCCGAACTTCGATGTCGTAAAGGCGTTCGCCAGCAGGCCTGGTCATGTCGACGGTCCAGCGCAGACCGGCGGCATAGGGGTAGGCACCCGTGGAGCCGCCTTCAACGTGGGCGAAATCCACTGCTTCATTCAGCACCTGTCTGATTTCTGCTCCGGTCATGGTCAGATCGGTAAGGGTATTGGCAAACGGCAGCAGGTTGTAGGCATCACCAATGGTGATATCGCCGGCCAGAATGTCGGTGCGAACGCCGCCGGCGTTCTGGATCGAAACATCGGCATTCTTGCTCTGGAACAGGAAGGCCTGAGCCACCAGGTTCGGGATATCCCCCCCCCGGTTCGGGTCTTCGTTGGCGCAGGTGTCATCGCCGTATGGCCGGCCGGGAATTCGGGCCAGGCACAGGTCCTCGGATGCCGTACCGATGACCTGATTGCGGAAGCTGTCCAACTGGTTGGCGTACGTGGCCAGGGTTTGAGCGCCGGTCGGGTCGTCCGTCACAAGGCTGAGTTGCGGGTCCGCCTCGATGGCTGCCCGAATGGCGGCCAGTTCCTCGCCTTGGGGTTGGTAGCCATCGTCGGTGCCGTCATCACGGATGATGGGGTTGCCCAGGAGCAGGTGTGGCGTTCCGGAGCAGGAGGAAACAGTGCCATTGTTCTCCCAGGTCACGCTGAGTTCACCCAGCACACGCGAATACTGCCAGGCCTGGGCCACGCACACTTTGTCGCCGTCGGCATTGGTCACTTCGGTGGGGTAGGGACCTGAGGCGCTCAGGCCGTAGGCGTCAAAGGTGCCAAGCAGGGTGTGGGAATCTCCGCCGATAATGACATCCACTCCAGACAGGCGCTCGGCCAGCGCCAGATCGTTGGCATACTGGTAGTGGGTCAGCAGGATGATCTTGTCGATGCCCTGGTCGTTCAGCTCATCAATCATGGCCTGGGCGGTTTCGGTTTCGTCCAGAAACTCAGTGCTTGCCATTGGGCTTGAGCTGTTGCGGGTTTTGTTGGCGATGTCGATGCCGATGATGGCCAACTGCTGGCCATCAATGTTCTTGATGGTGTATGGCTGAATGTAATCGTCCTGGGCCACCGGTGCCAATGGGGTGCCGATGGCCGGTTTGACGTTGGCCGCGAGAACCGCCGTGTTACAGCTGCCTGCCGCCAGGTAGTCGAGGAATTTCACCAGCCCTTCGTCACCACGATCAAACTCGTGATTGCCCAGTGCAAAGGCATCAAAACAAACCTGGTTCATCAGCTCGGCATCGGCCTCACCTTCGAAGGAGGTGAAGTACAGGGTGCCGGTCATGGCATCTCCGGCATGCAGTTTCAGCACGTTGTCCAGTTCGGCGGTTCGTTCGTTGATCTTGGCGATCACCCGGGGGAAGCCGCCGGCGCTGAATTCGGTTTCTTCACCAGCGATATCCAGGGACTGTGAGCCCGCTTCCAGATGGGAGTGGTGGTCGTTGATATGCAAGATGTTAACGGTAAAGCGCTCGGTTTCCGTGGCGGGCGCGTCGTCGTTATCACTGTTACAGCCGGTCAGGGCAATCAGCGGGATTGCCAGCCAGAGTCCTTGTCGAATCATTACTCTATCTCCGTTGTGGGGGTTAGCGGCTGGTCAGCACGCGAATCAGGGCGATCAGGTCGTAATGGTTAATGCGCCCGTCACCGTCAATGTCGTAAGCCGGAGCTGTGGCTTTGCCGAACAGCATCGCCAGCACCAGGCGGGACAGGTCCCGGCCGTTAACGCGGCCATCGCCGTTCAGGTCGGCGCGGTCTGCGGGGGTTCTGGTATCGAGATTCAGGGCAACGATCACAGGGTCATGGTCAGAGGCCCGGTAAGCGTCCGGTGCGTAGAAGCTGGCCTGCTGCTCCGGGGTCTTGAACTCGGTGTTGTAGTCCAGGGCGCGGGGCTCGTCGGCATTGATCGGCCAGACGGTGGTGTCGGCAATTTTGCCGGCCAGGGCGGTATTGGCCAGAGCGTGGTCCAGATAGCCGGCCTGGCCATAGAACACGTAGGAATACGCCTGCTCGCCAACGTAGGTCGCCAGCAGATCGGTATAGCCGGCACTGGCCAGAGCGCGAATGGGGTCTTCTTGCGCGTAGGCGTTGAGGTCACCGATGACTAACACATCTGGTTCGCCGGTTCCGGTGGCATCGCCTGCCAGCCAGGATGCCAGCGCCTGGGCGGCCTGGGTCCGTACCGGATTCCAGCAGCCCTGACCATCGTTCTGGTCAGCGTTGCTGCCTTCGGTACTGCCGCAGCCTTTGGACTTGAAGTGGTTGACGGCAATGGTGACGCCATCGTCTGAATCCTTCAGTCGAAAGGTCTGTGCCAGGGGCTGGCGGTTCAACTGATCGAAAGGAGCCGCGCTCAGAGTGGCGGCGGTGCCAACGATCTCGACACGGTCGGCGCGGTACAGCAGGCCAACGGCAATGTCATCATTACCCAGTTGTGCCAGGCCGGGATCGACCCACTGCCATTCGGAACCCAGGGCCCCGGCAAGTTCGGCAATGGCACTGGTCTGGCCGTAGCCGTCATTCTCGATTTCCATCAGGCCGATGATGTCGGCATCAAGGGCGACCAGGGCACTGACCAGCTTCTCGGTCTGGCGGGCCAGTTCTTCCGGGTTGTCTGCGCCCCGCGCCGTCGGGAATCCGCCACCCATGCCGTCACCGTTGAAGAAGTTCAGCACGTTGAAAGAAGCCACCACCAGGTTACCGCGATCCTCAAGGCCGGGCTCGGTTACACGTGCATTTGCCTGGCTGAAGGACGGGCTCGCGGTCGGCTGCAGACGCCATTCCGAAAAACGGTAGTCGAGAACGCCGGCAAGATCCTGAACGGTGTCGCCAGCGCGCACGGTCTGGCTGGCGCTCAGTTGCGGTGTCGGGTAGGGCACGATGGCCGGGTTCTGGCGGTTACTGGCGTCGTCCAGGATAATCCGGTCCAGCGCATTCAGATCAGCCACCAGTGCGGCATCCGCTCCGGGCTCAGCGATACTGGTGGGGATAAAGTGGCGACCGCTCCCGAGGGTCAGGCTGCCGTAACGGCCCAGGTCGTAGTTGTCGTTCACCACAAGAGGCGCGCTGAATTGTACCCGCATGGCTTCAAAGGCTTCCGGAGCAGTGGCATCGGCCCAGGGCAGGGAGATCTGCGCCGCCGGTGGAAGCTCCGCATTACCACAGTTTTTGGTACCGCTCAGGTTGGTCAATTCGGTCAGGCCGTCGTATTCGGTCACTTCACCGGCAAGCCGCAGGCGCTGGCCGGGCTCGGCGTTCAGAGTTGGCGCATAGACAAACAGGCCTTCGGAGGTGGCAGGGTTGTCGTCGCGGTCTGAGGCTTCTTCCTCCACAAAGACGCCGCCAAGGCCATCGTTGGTGTTGAAGGCGGCCGTAACTACGGCTTCGATCACCACGTGCTGGCCGGCAACCGGGCTGATATCGCCTTCGCCCTGAATGTCCGAAATGCGGGTGGCGGGAGCACCACAGGTCAGATCCGGCGCAGTCGGTGGCAGGTCCGGGTTATCGTCATCGTTGCCGGCGACGCCGAGATCGTCGAAGCTGTTCTGGGGAAAGCCGTCAAAGACTGTGGCCGGGTCGTAATCATCGTAGGCATCGGTATCGGCCAGGGTGCCTGCACGGCGGCGCAGAGTGCGATCCTGAGTGCGGGTATCCCCGGACCCCCAGTAGCTGCCGGGGTCTGTGCCGACCTGGCCGATACTGTCGGCAACCGTGCCGCCATTCAGGAGCAGGACAGCGTCATCACCGTTGAACAGCCCGGCTCCGGTGGTTTGATCCGCCACAGCGAGAATGGCCGGGTCAGCAGCGCTATGCGCGAAAACGAAGTTGCTGCCCGGAGCAATCGAACCTTCCAGGTTGAAGGTTTGCCCGGGGGTGGCGCTGCCGTTGAAGAAAACCTGCAGCTCCCAGGGGGCAAGATCCACCACGGCGTCGCCGGTGTTGAGCAGTTCAATGGCTTTGTTGTTGCTGGAGCCTTCGACATACTCGCTGATGACCAGCGATGCCTGTGTTGTCGATGCCAGAAGGCCGCCGATGGCGGCTGCCAGCAGCGTTGGTTTCATCGTCATGGCACTGTCCTTGTTTCGGTTATGTTGTGTGTTTTGACACCACAATCTGACCGTCCTGTGTGACGATGACATGAGAGTTTTGTGAAGGATGCTTTGCCGGTTTGTGTCAATGTGGACAACGCTCCTGAGCAGTTTGGTAATCCAGTGCGTATACAGGGGATGTATCGACAGGAGGGCCGATGATGCGTTGGACAGTCTTGAAGTGTGTGAGTGTGCTTTTACTGTTAGGGTTGACGGTGCCTGCCGTTGCCCGGGATTGCCCGGATTTCCTGAACCACGAGCAGCGCAAGCTGCACTCCCGGGATTCGGTGAATCTGTGCGAGGTGGCTGCTGGCAAGCCGATGCTGGTGGTGAACACAGCCAGCCGTTGTGGTTATACCGGTCAGTTTGAAGGCCTGGAGGCCCTGCACCAGCGGTACAAGGATCGGGGGCTGATGGTCGTGGGATTTGCCAGTGATGACTTCCGGCAAGAGGCGGATTCCGAAGAAGAGGCCGCGAAGGTCTGTTTTGTGAACTTTGGCGTGAGTTTTACCATGATCGCGCCGAGCGCAGTGACCGGTGAGCAGGCCAATCCGGTGTTTCAGGAAATCAATCGCCAGAGCCAGCCGCCACGCTGGAACTTCACCAAGTATGTGATCGATGGTGACGGTAAGGTGACGGCCCGTTTCCCGAGCCAGGTGCGCCCCGAGGATGCCCGGTTGATTCAGGCCCTGGAATCGGTTCTGTAATCCCCGGCCGGTTTGCGGATAGCAGTCTATTCTGAAGGCAAAGGTTGTTCACCGCTCCGGGTGTAGTATGCAGTGTTTGGAAAAGGATGCCCTATGGCAGAAGCCCTGTTTGAATCCGTACGAAGCCAGATAGCACAGAATCTCTCGGCTACCCTGGACGCTCTCGCGGGCGGACAGACCGATTGGGTGGCCCTGGCCGGGCATGTTCTCAGTCAACTGCTGATTTCGGTGATCTACCTCGGCATTCTGTTGCTGGTCTATGGCATTCTGATCAGCCTGATACGCCTTGTCGTTGGCAGTCGACGCAGCTCGAAGCCCTGGTTTAGTCAGTTGCGCACTGGCATCCGTTATCTGTTCGGGCTGGGCGGATTGCTGGTGATTATGGCGCAATTCGAGGCCTCGCCGGAGCTGTTGAAGGGCATGGCCAGGGCGGGCCTGATGGCGTTGGGCTTTTTTGTGGGCTGGCTGGCGATTGGTCGTCTGCTGCGGGAGACGATGAATCGCTACCGTCTGGAACCCTCCATCCGCCAATTGGTCGAGAATCTGTTCTCGGTGCTCACCGTTACCTTCGCGGCCGTTACGGTGCTGTCCCAGTTCGGTTTCGATGTGGTCTCCATCGTCGCGGGTCTGGGGATCGTAGGGATTGCCGTCGGGTTTGCGGCGCAGTCCACGCTGTCGAACTTTATTGCGGGTATTACGTTGCTGATTGAGCGCC
The DNA here is from genome assembly GCF_041155085.1 of Marinobacter sp. RI1. Taxonomy (NCBI): domain Bacteria; kingdom Pseudomonadati; phylum Pseudomonadota; class Gammaproteobacteria; order Pseudomonadales; family Marinobacteraceae; genus Marinobacter; species Marinobacter sp. RI1. The sequence continues at coordinate 220,231 of NZ_AP031605.1, read as the reverse complement.
CCTTCCGGATTGGCGATTGGGTCACCATCAACGGCCAGGATGGTAAGGTGGTGAAGATCGCCCTGCGGACCACCTGGCTGCGTACCCGGGACAATATCTTTACCATGATCCCGAACGATAACGTGGCGTCCTCGGAGATCATCAATTACAGCGCCGAAGGGGCGACGCGCCTGAACATTCCGGTTGGCATTGCCTATAAGGAGTCTGCCAAGGCAGCCCGGGACGTGATTATGCCGGTGCTGCTGGCGCACTCTGAAGTCTTGCAGGGGCCGGGTATGGAGCCGCGAGTGGTGGTCAAGACCCTGGGCAACTCTTCAGTCGATCTGGAGGTCAAGATCTGGATTACACCGGACAATCTGGAGGTTCAGCCCAGAATTATGGCTGATGTGCTTGAGAAGATTAAAGAGGCCCTGGACGAAGCGGACATTGAAATACCTTTCCCGCACCTGCAACTGTTCATAGATGATGCCAAAGGGCTTGCGCCGTTGGTACAACCGTTTTACCCAAGGTCGACGGAACAAGGGAAAGGCCTGTCGGCGCCAGGAGACAATCATGAATGAGCCGTCCGGCTACTACGAAAGCAACACCACCTTGGCCCAGTATCTGGAGTTTCACTTCGGTGAAAGCTGGCATGGTGAAGCCAACTTCGCGAAAGAACTGGCCGATGCCGCGCTTGGAGCGCTGGATGGCCGCGCCACCTGCCGGGCGTTGGATATCGGTTGTGCGGTAGGACGTACCTCGCTGGAGCTGGCCTGCCAGTTTGACCATGTCGATGGGGTCGATTATTCCGAAACCTTTATCGGCAAATGCCGTGAGGTGGTGCGGGAGGGGGTTGCGCGGTATGCGCGGCCCGAAGAGGGCGAGCTGGTCAGCTACCAGGAGCGGTCACTGGCAGCCCTGGGTCTGACTGAGGCTGCCCGCCGCGTGGCGTTCCATCAGGGCGATGCCTGCAATCTCGGCGCTGATTACCGGGACTACGATCTGGTGCTGGCCGGCAACCTGATTGACCGTCTCTACAACCCATGCCTGTTTCTGGAACAGATCCATGAGCGTATCAATGCGCTGGGGCTGCTGGTGATTGCTTCACCCTATACCTGGCTGGAGGAGTACACGCCCAGGCAGGACTGGCTCGGTGGTTTCCTGAAAGACGGTGAGCCATTCACCACCCTGGATGGGCTCAAGGCGCCGTTATCCCCCCGTTTCCGCTTGCTGGCAGAGCCCCGGAGCCTGCCCTTCGTGATCCGGGAGACCCGCAACAAGTTCCAGCACAGTTTTTCGGAGCTCACAATCTGGGAGAAGTTGCCGGATTAGCGTGCCCTGTCACACAAGCGTCATCTCTTCCGGTTAGTGTGAAGGCTCATCAGGACGACATGCATTGTGTTGATGCATCGTGTGATTGCTTATGCCGGGGCTTGCCCCGGCTTTTTTATGGAGCCCGGTGTTCGCCGCTCCCTTCCCTTCTCAACGCCCGTTCACGCCGTCGCGCGGTTTCGCTGCGTTCCGATATGGTTTGCTGCACAAACTGTATGTGTTCCCCGGCGATGGCCCTGGCGTCTTCTTCCCGGCCTTCAACGATGGCGTTATACAGCTTCTGGTGCTGGTCCATCAGGCCCTGGCGGGTCTGAACCTCGCGGGAGTACATGCCACCGATGTTGGTGACAATGTTGTTCTTGAGCATGCTGAACAGGTTGCGCATGGTGTGCAGTAGCACCACGTTGTGACTGGCTTCAGCAATAGCCATGTGGAAGCGGGCATCGGCAGCCCCTTCTTCTTCCAGATTGTGGGCAGTGGAATTCTGGTAGCAGGCGTGGAGCTCTTCCCAGGCTTTGCCCAGCCGTGTCAGATCCACTTCCGTGGCGCGCAGGGCCGCGTAATAGGCACAGTCGCCCTCCAGTGTGCGACGGAACTCGAGCAAATCCCGGTGTGCTTCCGGGTGCTTTTCCAGCAGCGGGATGAGTGGGTCGCTGAAGCTGCTTCCCAGATTCTCCGCCACATAATTGCCCCCGCCCTGGCGGCTTTTCAGCAGGCCTTTGGCCGCCAGGCGTTGCACGGCCTCTCTGAGAGACGGGCGGGATACGCCGAATTGCTCCGCCAGCACCCGTTCCGGCGGCAGGCGCTGTCCCGGTTCCAGGGTTCCTTCCAGAATCATGGTCTCCAGTTGCTCGACAATGGTGTCGGCCAGCCGTCTGGGAGCAATCTGATTGATGGGCATGCTGTCTCGCTTGTATGTTTAAAAATTGGTCTTACCAATAAATCTTACCCCTGTCCATGCTTGTTTTTACAACAAAACTTCAACGCAATACTACCAATGTATGAGTGGGCGGTTTTGACACCATAAGGCCAGCTCAAATAACGTACTCGGCACAGGTTTGTAAATTGGTAATACCAATTATCCAAGAATAGAATCCAACAACAAGACCCTGGAGAACATGATGTCGTCCGGATTGCTCGCCCTGTTGGCGTTTACGCCCATTCTTCTTGCCGGAGTGCTGCTGATTGGCATGCGTTGGCCCGCCCGTCGTGCCATGCCCGTGGTATTTCTGGTTACCGCGCTGATTGGCTATAGCGCCTGGGATATGACCCTGAACCGTATCCTCGCCTCAACCCTGCAAGGGCTGGTAATCACCATCGGCCTGCTGTGGATTATCTTTGGCGCGATATTGCTGCTGAACACGCTGAAGCACTCCGGAGCCATCACCACGATTCGGGCCGGCTTTACCAACATCACCCCGGATCGCCGCATTCAGGCCATCATCATTGTCTGGCTGTTCGGCAGCTTTATCGAAGGTGCCTCTGGCTTTGGTACACCGGCCGCCATCGCCGCGCCCCTGCTGGTTGCGGTCGGTTTTCCGGCCATGGCTGCCGTCATGCTGGGCATGATGGTACAGAGCACGCCGGTATCCTTTGGTGCTGTAGGTACGCCGATTGTGGTGGGAGTGACAACGGGTCTGGATCGGGCCAGCATTACCGAGCGACTGGAAGCCCTGGGCTCCAACTGGGATACCTACCTGCAGCTGATCACCTCGGAAGTGGCCATCACCCACGCCATTGTCGGTGTCGTTATGCCGGTACTGATGGTGACGATGATGACCCGCTTCTTCGGCAAGAATAAAAGCTGGAAAGAGGGGCTGGAGGTCCTGCCATTTGCGTTGTTTGCCGGCATCGCGTTTGTCGTGCCCTACGCCCTGACCGGGGTGATTCTGGGGCCGGAGTTCCCGTCTCTGCTGGGTGGCCTGATTGGTCTGGCGATTGTGACCACTGCCGCCAAAAAAGGCTTCCTGATTCCGAAGCGGACCTGGGATTTTGCCGACAGCAAAGACTGGCCCAGTGAGTGGCTGGGCAGCATTGAGATGAAACTGGAAGACATCGCCGCCAAACCGATGAGCGGTTTCCGGGCGTGGGTACCCTACGTGCTGGTCGGCGTGGTACTGGTGCTCAGCCGCACCGTTGAGCCGATCAAGCAAGCCTTCACCAGCGTTGGTGTGTCGTTCTCCAACATCCTGGGAGAAGCAGGTATTAATGCAGGGATCCAGCCACTTTACCTGCCGGGCGGTATTCTGGTGATGGTAGTGCTGGCAACTTTCTTCATCCACCGGATGAACCTGAAAGCGCTGAATTCGGCGGTGAAAGAATCCGGTGGCGTGCTGCTGAGTGCCGGTTTCGTGCTGCTGTTCACCGTGCCTATGGTGCGGATACTGATCAACTCCGGCGTTAACCTGTCGGACCTGCCGAGCATGCCGCTGGCCATGGCCACCTGGGCTGCCGATGCGGTTGGCGGCATTTACCCGTTGCTGGCCCCCACGGTGGGTGCGCTCGGTGCGTTCCTGGCCGGTTCCAATACGGTCTCCAACATGATGTTCAGCCAGTTCCAGTTTGGCGTTGCCGAGAGCCTTGGTTTGTCCACCGCACTGATGGTGGCGGTGCAGGCCGTGGGTGCTGCGGCAGGCAATATGGTGGCCATCCATAACGTGGTGGCAGCATCTGCTACGGTCGGGTTGCTGGGCCGTGAAGGTCAGACACTGCGCAAGACGGTGTGGCCGACCCTATACTACCTGGTGATGACCGGTTCGATTGCGCTGCTGGCCGCCTACGGCCTGGGGCTGACGGACCCGTTACTGAACTGAAAACACTGGGATAACCACAACGGGTGGCCGGCTGCTGGCCGGACCGCCCGGAGGCAATGACTGATGAGTGAGCTGTTTTACGACGCCGCCCCCAATGCCACCCGCGTGGCTCCTGAGCGCCCCAGGCCACGAACGTATCCGGCCAAGCCGGCCGAGGTCACTTTGTTCGGCACCTGCGTGGTGGATTTGTTCTTTCCCGAGGCCGGGCTGGATGCTATCCGCCTGCTAGAACGGGAAGGCATTCGCGTGCATTTTCCAGACGAACAATCCTGCTGCGGTCAGCCGGCCTGGACCTCCGGCTACGTGAACGAGGCCCGGGAGGTGGCGCGGGCACAGCTCAATTTACTCGACAACGGCTTGCCGGTGGTGGTGCCGTCCGGATCCTGTGCCGGTATGTTCCGACAGCATTACCGGGAAGTCTTTGCAGAAGAACCAGATACCCTTAAACGTGTGGAAGATCTGGCTGAACGAACGTTCGAGCTGACCGAGTTTCTGCTGCATGTATGCAAGGTGGACTGGCAGGATCTCGGCCAGCCCACACAGATTGCCTTGCACACCTCCTGTTCCGCCCGCAGGGAAATGAACACCCACCTGTACGCGCGGGAGTTGCTGGGCAAGCTGGCGAATGTCGAGCGGCTGGACCACGATCATGAAAGCGAATGCTGCGGCTTTGGTGGCACCTTCTCTGTGCGCATGCCCGAAGTGTCCGGGGCCATGGTGCTCGACAAAACCCGTTCGTTGCGGGAATCCGGTGCAGCGGAAATGGTAACCGCTGATGGCGGCTGCCTGCTCAACATCAACGGCTCCCTGGAAAAACAGAAACAGACGTTCCGGGGCCGGCATCTGGCCAGCTTTCTTTGGGAGCGGGTGAGTGGAGAGGTGAAATCATGAGCCAGCGTATACCGGTAAAAGAACTCACCGACAGCTTCCGTGGCCGCGCGGTGGGCGCCCTGGCCGACGACCAGCTGCGCACCAACTTCCGCGTCGCCATGGATTCGCTGATGAAGAAGCGGGCCGATGCCTTTCCGGACGAGGAAGAGCGTGAGGGCCTGCGGGAACTCGGCAACCACATCAAGGCCCGGGCGCTGTCCCGGTTGCCGGATTTGCTTGAACAACTGGAAACCAGGCTGACCGCAAACGGTGTCAAGGTCCACTGGGCGGAGACTACCGAAGAGGCCAACCGGATTGTGCACTCCATCATTGAGGCGAAGCAGGGTTCTCAGGTGGTGAAGGGTAAATCCATGGTCAGCGAAGAAATGGAAATGAACGACTACCTGGCCGAACGCCACATCGAGTGCCTGGAGTCGGACATGGGCGAGTATATCGTCCAACTGGATGGTGAAAAGCCCTCCCACATCATCATGCCCGCGATTCACAAGAACCGCTTTCAGGTCTCCAGACTGTTCCACGACAAACTGGGCGTGGATGAGACCGAGAATGTGAACGAACTGATCCAGATTGGTCGCCGCACCCTGCGCCAGAAATTCCTTGAAGCGGATGTCGGGGTCTCCGGCGTGAACTTCGCCATTGCCGAAACCGGTACCTTGCTGCTGGTGGAAAACGAAGGCAATGGCCGCATGAGTACCACGGCGCCACCGGTGCACATTGCTGTTACCGGTATTGAAAAAGTGGTGGAGAACCTGAGGGACGTGGTGCCTCTGTTGTCGCTGCTCACCCGCTCCGCATTGGGCCAGCCGATCACCACTTACGTGAACATGATTTCCGGCCCGCGCAAGGCGGATGAGCTGGATGGTCCGGAAGAAGTGCATCTGGTGCTGCTGGACAATGGCCGCAGCGGTGCTTTCGCCGATGCCCAGCTGCGCCAGACGTTGAACTGTATCCGCTGCGGTGCGTGCATGAACCACTGCCCGGTCTATACCCGTGTGGGTGGCCACACCTATGGTGAAGTGTATCCGGGGCCGATCGGCAAGATTATTACGCCGCATATGGTTGGCCTGCACAAGGTACCGGATCATCCCAGCGCGTCCTCATTGTGTGGCGCCTGTGGCGAAGTGTGTCCGGTGAAGATTCCGATCCCGGAAATGCTGCAGCGCTTGCGTCAGGAAAACGTGAAAAGCCCCGCCGAACAGCCGAAAGTGAAAGATGGCGGCGCCAAGTATTCCCGCAAGGAGCGGGCAATCTGGCGCTTCTGGGCCAGCCTGAATACGTCGCCGTTGTTTTACCGCCTGTTCCTGTGGGGCGCGACCCGTTTTGGCAAACTGGCACCGAAAAACGTCGGTCCCTGGACCGAGAACCACTCGGCGCCGGTACCGGCCCGGCGGTCTTTGCATGATCTGGCCAAAGCCCATTTGAATCAGGGAGACCGGTGATGAGTGCCCGCAGCAATATTCTCAACAAGCTCCGTGCCGGTCTGGCCGGCACTACGCCCCGGCCGGACGATTTCGATGAGGCTCTGGTGACCCGCCCCTGGCAGTATGCGCCGGAGGACCGGATTACCCGACTGCGCTCCCTGATGGAAGCGGTGCACACCGAAATCCACCAGTTGACGACCGAGCAATGGCCCTCAAAGGTTCAGGAATTGCTGGAGAGCCGCGGCCTGAAGAATGTGCTTTATGCCCCGGGTACCGAGCACGGCAAGCAGCTGGCGGAGCACTGGCAGCGTGCGGAGCCCAGACCGGAGCTGTTGGTCTATGACCGCCCCATTGAGGAATGGAAAGAGGAACTGTTCTGGCAGGTGGATGCCAGCGTGACGGGCACAGTGGGCGGGATTGCTGCCACCGGTTCACTGGTACTGTGGCCGGATCGTCACGAACCGCGGCTGATGAGTCTTCTGCCGCCGTTGCATATCGCGTTGCTCAAGGCGAGTGAGGTGGAAGACAACCTGTATGGGATGATGCAGAAGCACGACTGGTCCGCGGGTCTGCCCACGAACCTGTTGCTGGTCTCTGGTCCGTCCAAGACGGCGGACATCGAGCAGGTGCTTGCCTATGGGGCCCATGGCCCCAAGGAGCTGGTGGTCCTCATCCTTGAGGACGGCTGATCAGAGTTCCTTGATCGCGCTGGTGGTGGCTTGCAGGACTTCCTTGGCGTCGCCCTTCACCATCAGGCTGTTGTCGCGAATGAACAGACCGTTGGGAATGCCGGCGAAGCCAGCGGACAGGCTGCGCTTGACCACCACCACCGTTTTCGCCTTGTGCACGTCCAGTATGGGCATGCCGAAGATGGGCGAGTTCGGGTCTTCGGCGGCGGCCGGGTTCACCACGTCATTGGCGCCGAGCACGATGGCCACATCCGCCTGCGGCAGTTCCGGGTTGATGGCGTCCATGTCTTTCAACTGGTCATAAGGGATTTCAGCTTCGGCCAGCAGCACGTTCATGTGCCCTGGCATCCGGCCTGCCACCGGGTGAATCGCGTAACTGACCTTGGCACCACGGCCCTCAAGCTGGTTGGCGAGTTCTTTCACCGCATGCTGTGCCTGAGCCACCGCCAGGCCGTATCCGGGCACCATGACCACTTTACGGGCACCATCGAGCAGCAGAGCCAGGTCGTCAGGGGTGGCGTATTTCACCTTGCCATCGTAAAACTCCCCTTCATCCTGCTGGCTCGCCTGACTATCCGAGCCGCCCAGTACGCCGCCAAACAGAACGTTAGGCAGTGACCGGTTCATGGCCTTGCACATGATGGCGGTCAGAATCAGCCCGGAAGCACCCACCAGGGAACCGGTAATGATCAACCCCTGGTTGCCCAGCACGAATCCGGTGGCCGCGCCCGCCAGGCCGGAATAGGCGTTAAGCAGGGCGACGACGACCGGCATGTCGGCACCACCGATAGGCTGGACCAGACCAATGCCAAGCAGCAGGCAGAGCCCTACGAGGGCCGCGAGGGCCAGCGGGCTGGTGCTGCCGCTGGTGGCAAACAGAACGGCCCCGGCCACGGCGGCAATCAGAGTAACCAGCGTGACACTGTGCCACAGGCGATTGTTCCGGCTGTCGCCAATATTCCCCTTGAGTTTCAGAACGGCTACCACCGACCCGGTCAGGGTGACCGAGCCGATGACGATGGAGGCCAGAATCGCGGCGGTCCAGCCGGAACTGCCGGCACCGGTGGCATTTACCGCGTGCATCCAGGTGCTGGCGGCCACCGCAACGGAGGCGCCCCCGCCTATGCCGTTCAGGCTCGCCACCAGTTCCGGCATTTCCGTCGTTGCGGTCCGTTTTGCGAGCCAGACGCCGATCGCGCCGCCCAGCAGCATGCCGGCGATGATGGCCGCGTAGCTGATGATTTCCTGGTGCAACAGGGCGGCGACTACCGCAATCAGCATCCCGATGGCGGCCAGCTGGTTGCCACGTACGGCCGTTTTCGGGCGGGTCATGCCCTTGATGCCGAGAATGAAGCAGACGGCAGCTGCAAGGTAAGACAGATTGATCAATGCAAACATGGTTATCCCTTCCGCTTGAACATATTCAGCATGCGATCCGTCACCAGAAAACCGGCCACGATATTGATGCTGGCCAGGGTGACAGCGATAAAGCCCAGCACGCCGGCGACATTAGGCGACAGCTCTGTGCTACCCGCGCTGATGATGGCGCCGACAATCACGATGCCGGAGATGGCATTGGTGCCGCTCATCAACGGGGTATGAAGCGTGGGCGGAACCTTGTTGATCAGTTCCACCCCGACGAACAGCGCCAGAATGAAAATGGTGAAGCTGAGTGCAAACAGTTCCATCAGTCCGTGTCCTTCTGGGTTGAGGTTTCCGGGTTTTCTCGTGTCTCGGTGTTGTGCCGGACACTGCCGTGCTGGACCACCAAGGTTGCCGCAACAATCTCGTCGTCCAGCTTGGGTACCACACGACCGTCTTCGGTCATGTTGAGCAGAAAGGCGGTAATGTTGCGAGTGAGCAGTTGGGAGGCATGCACCGGTACGCGGGAGGGGTGGTTGGCATGGCCCACCAGGGTAACGCCGTCTACGTCCACCTTCTGGTTCAGAACGGTGCCGTCCACGTTACCGCCTTTGTCCGCCGCCAGATCCACGATCACCGAGCCGCTCTTCATGCGGTGGATCATTTCCTGGTCAATCAGTTTGGGAGCCGGTTTTCCGGGCACCGCCGCCGTGGTGATCACCAGGTCGGCGCGGGCGACGCAGTCTGCCAGTTGCTGTCGTTGGGCGGTGTAGAACGCCTCGCTCTGCGCCTTGGCATAACCGCTGTCTCCGGTGGTATCGGATTCAGGCACTTCGATTTCAATGAAATCGGCACCCAGGCTCTCCACCTGCTCTTTCACCTCAGGGCGAAGGTCGTAGGCCTCGACCACTGCGCCCAGGCGGCGGGCGGTGGCAATGGCCATCAGACCTGCAACACCGGCGCCAATGACCAGTACCCGGGCCGGGTGAATGGTGCCGGCGGCGGTCATCAGCATGGGGAAGTAACGGGGCAGGGCCATGGCGCCGCTGAGGACGGCGCGGTACCCGCTGATGCCCGCCATGGCACTCAACACGTCCATGGACTGGGCGCGGGTGGTTCTGGGCACCAGGTCCAGGGCAAATGCCTGCACGTTTTGCCCGGCCAGCTGTTCCAGCAGCGGCTGGTTGAACCAGGGATCGAGCAGGCAGATCAGGGTGGCGTCTTGCTGAATCAGTCGCGCTTCCTCTGATGAGGGAGCCCGAACTTTGAGGATGACTGTGGCCTGACGATACAGGGCGTCGGCATCGTCGGCGATGATGGCCCCGGCGTGGCGATAGTCGTCATCGGTGAAATGGGCGGCACTGCCAGCGCCACTCTCGACCACCACCTCGTAGCCGGCCTCCAGCAGGGTGGAAACTCCGGATGGGATAATGGCCACACGGTTTTCACCGTCTTGTCGTTCTCTGGGAATCCCTATCATCATGCGTACAGGCTCCGTTCAGTTTGAGTTTGTTCTGCCCCGGTGTTCAGTCCCAGGGTGTTAAGGGTGTAGCGGCGGACATCGGCCAGCAGTTGGCGGTTGGCCTGAAGCGATTGACCGTAGCTCGGAATCAGCGATTGCAGGGTTTGCAGCGGTTGGCCCTGAATCAGCTCCGGGAAACAACGTTCTATAACCTCCAGCATTGCGGAGACGCAGGTGGAGGCGCCCGGTGAAGCGCCCAGCAGGGCTGCCAGGGATCGGTCCTCAGTGCTCAAAACCTCGGTGCCGAATTCCAGACTGCCCCGGCCCGAGGCCGTTGGCTTGACAACCTGCACACGCTGCCCGGCCTGCACCAGTTGCCACTGAACCGGGTCCGGGTCCGCAATAAAGCGCGCCAGTTCGCCGAGGCGGGCCGATTTGGGGCTGAGGGCTTCTTTGATCAGATATCGGGTCAGCGGCCAGTTGTGCATACCAACGTCGATCAGCGGCCGCAGGTTGTGGCTGCGAACTGAGCGGATCAGGTCCGAGCGATCGCCGCTTTTGAGGAAGCGGGTGGTAAAGCCGGCGAAGGGACCAAAGAGCAGGGCCGCCTTGCCATTGATAAATCGGGTGTCCAGGTGGGGCACCGACATGGGTGGGGCGCCAACCGGTGCCTGGCTATAGACCTTGGCGTTGTGTGACAGGGCCATGTCTTCGTTATCGCAGGCCAGCCACAGGCCGGATACCGGGAACCCCCCGTAGCCGCGAATTTCCGGAATACCGGTCTTCTGCAACAATGACAGGGCCGCTCCGCCCGCGCCAATGAACAGAAAACGGCTGGTAATGCTGCGTTTCTCGCCGCTGCCCAGGTGATGCAGGCTCACGCGCCAGCCGCCGGCTTCGCGCTTGATATCGGTTACCTGGCACTGGAGCTGAATATCACAGGCTTTGTGCTGGGCCAGGGAGCGCCCCAGCAGGCGCGTCAGTGCGCCAAAATTGACGTCACTGCCGTGGGCGACGCGGGTAGCTGCGACCGGCTCAAAGGCTTGCCGGGTACCGTGGATCAGCGGGAGCCAGCGAGCGAGGGTGTCTGGCTGATCGCTGAACTCCATCTCCTGAAACAGAGGTTGGCCCTCGAGGGCTCTGTGGCGGGTTTTCAGAAATTCACAGGCCCTGGCACCCTGAACCCAGCTCAGATGTGGCACCCGGCGAATGAAGTTGGCCGGTGCGGGCAGGAGCCCCTTCTCAACCAGGCTGCTCCAGTACTGAAGTGAGAGCTCGAAGCGCTCGTTGATGGCGAGCGCCCGCTCTACGGAAACGCTGCCATCGGGGTTGGCGGGGGTGTAGTTGAGTTCGCAATAACCGGCGTGACCGGTGCCGGCGTTGTTCCAGGCGTCCGAGCTTTCGCCGGCCAGCTGTTGTCCCTGTTCGACCAGGGTGATCGACCGGGAGCTGTCCAGTTGCTGAATCAGAGAGGCCAGCGTGACGCTCATAACGCCGCCGCCAATCAGAAGAATATCGGTATCAAAGCCCGCCATGGGTATGCCCCTTTCAGTAGCAAACGAACAAAGGGGGCATACTTTAGTCTAAGGCGGTTGCCGCAAGAATCGTATTTACTGAGGCAAATGCATCGAAAAAATCGATCTATTTGGTACCGAAACCGCGACCGTTGAGGAATGGTTTTATGTGCGGGCGCAGTTTTGAGGTAAACAGCGGCTTCAGCTGTTCGGACCAGGTAGTGTCCTTATTGCTGCTGCTTCTGGCCTGGTAATACTGATTCATGGTCTGGTCGAAACGGGTCACCAGTGCGGTGTCATCGGCATCAGTGTAGGCGTCTTCTTTCAGAATCGCGGAAAGTGGCAGCCGGGGCTTAACTTCCGGGTTCTGATCGGGGTAGCCGAGGCACATGCCAAATACCGGGTAGACATGTTCCGGCAGTTTCAGAATCTCGCTCACGTCCTGCGGGTTGTTACGAATACCTCCGATGTAACACAGTCCCAGCCCCTCGGATTCCGCGGCAATGGCGACATTCTGTGCCATCAGGGCGGTGTCGATGGTGGCAACCAGCAGTTGCTCGGTCATACCTCGTATCACCTCGGCACCGGCCCGCTCTGCGGCTTCGGTCGCCCGTTTCATATCGGCACAGAACACCAGGAAGTCGGAACTGTTGGCGACATAGGGTTGGCCGCCGGCCAGTTCGGCGATCTTACGGCGGTTCTCCGGGTTGACCACATGGATGATGGAATAGGCCTGAACGTGATTGGAGGTGGCGGCACTCTGGCCGGCACGAATCAGCTCTTCGAACAGTTCCCGTGGGATCTGCTGGTCCTTGAACTTGCGGATAGAGCGGTGGGATTTCAGAAGTTCAATGGTCGGATTCATAGCCTCTAGCCTGTCTTTAAGAAAGAAAACAGACGATAGCTTGCTCATCAGCAACCGCACAAGCGGACAAAGGTGGGTAGTTGTCCGGATAGTATGACCAACCTCAACAAAAAAGGCGCGCCGGGAAAGCGCGCCTTCGAGGGTGAATGCAGAGCCCGTGACTTACGGGATCATGTCCACCGGCTTGGGCGTATTGGCGGTGCTTGGTGGCAGTACCGGATAGGTTACTTCCGGAACATTGCCGGTCAGCGTCTTGAGGAAGGCGACGATGGATTTCACTTCATCGTCGTTCAGCTCGGTGCCCAGCTGGGCCGTACCCATCACCGCAACGGCTTCTTCCAGGCTCCAGACGGCGCCAGAGTGGAAATAGGGCGCGGTCAGCTCGATGTTACGCAGCGGAGAGGCGCGGAACACATACTCGTCAGACGCGGTTTCGGTGACAGAGAAGCGGCCTTTATCGCCCTCTGGCAGGATCTCTGCACCCGGCTTGGCAACCAGCCCGAATGGATGGTAGCTCTGACCGCCGAGGTTCACACCGCTGTGGCAGGCGGTACAGCCGCGGTCCATGAACAGCGCCAGACCTTCTTTCTCACTCTCGTTCAGCGCGGAGGTGTCGCCGCGCAGATATTTGTCGAAAGGTGCTTCCGGGGTGATCAGTGTTGCTTCATAGGCTTCAATGGCAACAGCCATATTGTCGAAGGTGACTGGATTTTCCTGGCCCGGGAATGCGTCCTCAAAGCGCTCGATGTACTCCGGCATACTCTTCAGGGTAGCCACCACCCGGTCCGGCGTACTGCTCATCTCGACACCCGCCTGTACAGGCCCTTTGGCCTGTTCGGCCAGGTCGGCGGCACGGCCATCCCAGAACTGGGCTGCGTTAAATACGGCGTTGAACACAGTCGGCGAGTTCCGTGGACCCTTCTGCCAGCCATGGCCGATAGAGGTAGGCAGCTCGTCATCACCGCCCAGCCCGACGTTGTGGCAGGTGTTGCAGCTGATCAGATGGCTGGAAGACAGGCGCGGTTCAAAGAACAGCATCTTGCCCAGTTCAACCTTGGCCTGAGTGAGTTCATTGCCATCAATCACCGGTGGGTATTTGGGAATGGGCTCGAACATGCTGTTGGCCCGCTCCATCAGGTTGTCCGCCATGGCGGAGCCTGCTGCCACGCCCAGACTGAGGGTGAGTGCTTTTGCCAGTGGATGCTTGATCATGTCGCTTTCTCCTTTGAGAACAACTTGGTATCCATCTGGTTCCAACGTAACAGAGTGGCAGCGTGGTTCATCGCAAAAATGCGAGAGTTGGTTCTGAACTTGACGTTCATCAAGTTTGATTCCGGTCTGCAATTTCTGGATCTTTCCGCGGCATTTCGTCGCGCAGAAAAACCGTGTTCTCCCGTTTTCATTTAGGTTATAAAGTTATACTCAGAAGAAATTTAAAAGTAGGCAGGAGTACGCGTTATGAAACCGATTGTTGTGTCTGTGCTTTTCTTTTTGACGGTTGCCATGTCAGCCCAAGCGGAAGAGGCACTGTCTGTGACTCCGGAGCAGACCTGGGACGCGGTTCAGGAGCAAGGTGACCATCTGCTGTTCATTGATGTCCGGGATCCGGTGGAAATCATGTTCATCGGCTTTACCGATGCGGTGGACCGAAACATTCCGTTCCAGCTGGTGGATCGTACCCGCTGGAACGATGAGAAAGGTGTCTTCGCCATGGATATCAACGAGGATTTTGTTGCCCAGGTTGATGCCGCGCTGAAGGAAAAGGGACTGACGCGGGATTCCCTGATCATCACCATGTGCCGCTCCGGTTCCGCCCGCGGCAAGCCCAGTGCTGATTACCTCCTGGAACGTGGCTTTACCAACGTGAAGTACATCGACAACGGCTTCCAGGGCAGTACTGTGAAGGAAGGCGAAAAGAAAGGATTCCGTGTGCAAAACGGCTGGCAGAATTCCGGCCTGCCCTGGTCGACCAAGGCCAACCCCGAGAAAATCTATCGCCCGTGATGGCAATGACGCCTGCCTGTGTCGGGCGGGCGTCACTGTCTGGTTTCACTCCTCTATACAGATTTCCCACCGTTGCACCGCAACTGCGGTTCTGATCACCAGCCCGGTAATCAGCAGGCAAAGCACGACCAGCAAGATCAGCCCCAACCATTTCAGGAAGACCAGCCCCAGGCTTTGATGCATTAGCAGCGTGGCAATGGTGATTGCCGCCATGGGGAATGAATATGCCCACCAGGACAGGGCGAACGGTACCTTGATGAAGCGGGACGCCTGGGTAAACAGCATCAGGGTAAGGAACAGTGCGCTGTAGTAGAGAATTCGCGCAAAGGCGTCCACCTCTTCTCCGTTCAGCTGTAACCAGGACACCATTCCGACGCCGGGTGGTGCTATCAGGATAAACAGCGTAGGCAGCAGCTTTCCCGGTAGCGGTTGATGGAAGAACATTCGGTTAAAAATGATGGTCAGCAGCACCAGCCAGAACACCAGCCCGATGCTGAAAAAGAACCAGGAGATTTCCACCGACGCGTGATGCACTCCGGCGATGGGCACCAGGATGTTGCCCACAATCGGGATGAACCAGGCCGGGTTCATATGGTTGATCTCGAAATGGGTGTGATGGATCCAGATCGACAGTACATACAGCGTGAAGCCGAAATGCAGCACAGTGCCGGCGGTCCAGACAATCTGTGACAAGCCCGGATAATGAGGCAGAAGGGCAATGCTGATCAGTATCAGGCCGATCGAAATGGTCGGAAAAAAGTTGAGTTTGACCGGATGGCTCAGTTCAGCTTTGACACTGGCGGGGTGTCTGGCCAGTTTTAACAGGTAGAGGCCCGCGAGCGTGGCGAACACGGCCACGGTCAATGCCAGAAGTGCAGGGCTTGGGTGAATGCTCCACCCGAGTATCGCCTCTGCCCGGTGCAGGGCAATGGTCAAACCGGCAAGCCCCATGACTGTGGCAAACCAGGAAACCGGGAAGTTCTGTAGCCGTGAAACGTCGCTATGCGCCATCGGATACCTCGTTGTTTGCTTGTAACCAAAAGCGCCAGCCCGATAGAGGCTGGCGCATGAAAAACACCGGAACTATGTCCGGCCTCAGAAAGTGAAGGTGCGCATCTTGCGATCCAGCATCTGGCCGGCCATGGCCGGCGGGGTCGCAACGCCGACACCGTCAAGCAGATCGTCTTTGCTGTACTCGCTGTTGGGTAGATACAGCGCACAAACATTCACCGCACCACCGGCTTTCATAAGCCCGCGCAACATCTGCCCCGGAGTGACGTTTTTCGGCGCCAGGGGCTCGGCTTTATAGGCTTTCAGAGCCAGGTCGCCGGCTTCGTCGCAAAGCAGCACATTCACCTTGGCACCCTTCTGGGCCATAGTGTTGGACAGCACCATCGCCATACCCTGGGTTTGCAGGGAGTCGCTGGAGAGAATCACCAGAACCTCTTCCACGGTGTTTCCTCTATTGCCGTCTTTCGCTTTTTGATTCTCCGCCATTGCAGTCAGTGGGGCCGCGAACAACAGCGCCAGTGCAAAGGTCTTGATGGCATTCGTCATGGGGTAACTCCTGAGTTTTGATGGTTTACATGCCAATCGTAGAACCAGGGCTATTGAGGCTTCAGTGACAATGTCACTGTTCTGCACGCCACAGAGCGATAGGTTGATTTTGCTCAATGCTTTTACACGTCGCCGGGAAATCCCGCTCTGTGTAACTAGACTCAATTCAGATGCTCATCTGAGTGGATGGTGCCGATATGAACAACAAGAGAGCCCTGCGAATGCTTTTTTCGCTCAAATGGTTGGTGCTCGTTGCCAGCCTGGTATTTGCCGCGAATGGGTCCGCCTCGATAGCGCCTGTAAACGGGAAATCGACCACCACGGCAGATCACAGCAAGTTCAAGGCATTGCAGGGCCCCTTTGACCGCGCGGAAGACGTGACGGCGGCCTGCCTGACCTGCCATACCGAGGCCGGTGAACAGATTCGCCAGACTACTCACTGGACCTGGCTCTACGAGCATGACGAAACCGGGCAGACCCTGGGCAAAAGCAAGGTCATCAACAGCTTTTGCGGGATGACCATTACCAACGAGCCCCGGTGTACGTCGTGCCATGTGGGTTACGGCTGGAACGATATGCGTGAGCCACCGCCGCAGGCCGAGAATGCGGTTGATTGCCTGGTGTGCCACGACACCACAGGCGAGTATTGGAAATTCCCGACGCTGGCGGGCCACCCCACCTATATTCCCCGGGAATGGCCCAAGGGCAGCGGCAAAATGGTCCAGCCGCCGGACCTGGAGCGCATTGCCCGGAATGTGGGCGCCAGTGGCCGGGCCAATTGCGGTAGCTGCCACTTCCATGGAGGCGGCGCCGACGGCGTGAAGCACGGTGATCTGGATACGTCTCTGATTAATCCACCAAAATCACTGGATGTGCACATGTCGCCGGAGGGCCTGAATTTCGGCTGTTCTGACTGCCACACCACCATGGGGCATGCGGTATCCGGCAGCCGGTACCAGGCCAATGCCCGGGATACCCTGGGCATTGATGTGCCGGGCCATACGGATTTCTCCCGGGCCAGTTGCGAGTCCTGCCATGGCCTTGCGCCCCACGACAAGCCAAAACTGAACGACCACGTAGACAAACTCGCCTGCCAGACCTGCCACATCCCGGCTTTTGCCCGGGGCGGGGTGCCCACCAAGACCTGGTGGGACTGGTCCACCGCCGGTCGGCTGGATGAAAACGGACAGCCAATAAAACAGCTGGACGACCATGGCCACCCGAGCTACCTCAGTGAAAAAGGGGATTTCCGCCATGGCGAGAATGTGGTGCCGGAGTACGCCTGGTTTGATGGCACAGTGAAATATACCCTGGCCGGGGATCCGCTGGATATCGAGAATCCGCCGGTGGCCATTAACCGGGTGGAAGGCAGCCCTGATAATGGTGAATCCCGCATCTGGCCGTTCAAGGTGATGCGTGGAAAGCAGCCGTTTGATACCGAGAGACAGACCTTGCTGGCCACCCATGTGTTCGGTGCCGATGATACCTCTTTGTGGAGCAATTTCAGTTGGGAGAAAGCCCTGCAAGCCGCCAGTGATCTGTCTGGCATGCCCTACAGTGGTGAGTTCAGCTTTATCGAAACCACCATGCACTGGCCGATCACCCACATGGTGGCACCCGCTGAACAGGCGGTGAAGTGCGGCAGTTGCCACAAGGCTGAAAGCCGTCTGGCGGGGCTGGGTGGTATTTATATGCCAGGCCACAACGGTAGTGTCTGGCTGGACCGGATTGGCTGGTTGCTGGTGGCAGCCACCCTGTTTGGTGTTCTGGTGCACGCCATGGCAAGGGTCGTGTTCAGTGGGAGGAAAGACCAATGAGCCGGGTACTGATGTTCAAACGTTTTGAGCGCTTCTGGCACTGGACTCAGGCGCTGCTGATTTTTGTCTTGCTGTTCACCGGCTTTGCCATTCATGGTAGCTACGACGTCATGCGCTTCAGTACGGCCGTGCAGGTGCATGCGCTGGCCGCCTGGGCACTGATTGTGCTGTGGATATTTGCCATTTTCTGGCATTTCACCACCGGCGAGTGGCGCCAGTATATTCCCACCCGGGATGGCCTGTTTGCGGTTATGCATTATTATCTGGTGGGTACTTTTACCGGCGCCGCCCATCCCTACAAAAAGACCTCAAGGGCCAAGCACAACCCGCTGCAGCGTCTGGCCTACCTGTTCTTCAAACTGATAATTTCACCGATTATCTGGGCTTCTGGTCTGTTGTATCTGTTCTATAACGACTGGCCCGCAACGCTGGCCGGCGCGCTGCAGCTGGAAACGGTCGCGCTGGTTCACACCGGTGCCGCGTTCGCCATGCTGGTGTTTGTGATTGCCCACGTTTATATGGCCACCATGGGTAAAACCCTGACCAGTTATATCAAACCGATGATTACCGGTTATGAGGATCTGGACAGTCACTGAGCCGCAGTCAGGTAAACGCCTCTCGTTTGCCTGACCGCCCCCGTCCCGACAGCCATCCCGGCCGTGTAAAGGCCACTCCCACCGCTCTATATTCCCGCCTTGTGCGCTATGAACCGCGAAGGACCTTGTGCATCGCTATATTTCATATCGATATAACGATATATCCTAAACGGTGTTAGGATTTGATATACATCAAGATGAAATGCCGTGCGAACAAACACAAGAGGGTAGAGGCATGAACAGCAGAACAGAACCGGCGGGGGCAGACAGGCACCACACCATTGTTATCGTTGGTGGCGGCGCTGCCGGTATCTCGGTGGCGTCCAGCCTGCACAAACGGGACCGCCGTCTGGATATCGCGATCCTGGAACCATCCGCGACCCATCACTATCAACCAGGCTGGACCATGGTCGGTGGCGGCGTTTTTCAGCCGGAGGTTACCTCCCGCCCCATGTCACAGGTGATGCCGGGTTTTGTCTCCTGGTATCAGCAGGCGGTTGCGGGCGTAATGCCGGAGCAGAATCAGGTAAGGCTGGCGGACGGTTCGAGCATCTCCTATCAGGCACTGGTGCTGGCGCCGGGGCTGGAGCTGAACTGGTCTGCGATTGATGGTCTGGAATCCGCGCTTGGGGACAATGGTGTGACGTCCAACTACCGTCAGGGTATGGCGCAATACACCTGGCAAACGGTACAGGCCCTGAAAAAGGGAAGGGCCCTGTTCAGCCAGCCACCCATGCCTATCAAATGTGCCGGGGCGCCGCAGAAAGCGATGTATCTGTCTTCCGACCATTGGCGCAGAAACGGAGTTCTTGGCCAACTCGATATTCAGTTTCATAATGCCGGAGCGGTTCTGTTCGGTGTGCCGGCTTATGTCCCGGCACTTCAGGAATACATTGATAAATACGGTATTCAGGTCAACTTTCAGAGCAATCTGGTAGCTGTAAACGGCCCCGCCCGGAAAGCCACGTTCCGGCTTACGGACGCTGAAGGTAACAGCCAGGATCGGGAACTGGATTTCGATATGTTGCACGCGGTGCCGCCCCAACGGGCGCCCGGTTTCATCCGCGAGTCCGTTCTGGCCAATGACGGTGGCTGGTTGAATCTGGCGGACGATACGCTCCAACACAAAACCTTTGCCAATATATTCGGACTTGGCGACGTGAGCGGCACCGGTAATGCCAAAACCGCCGCAGCCGTTCGAAAGCAGGCGCCGGTCGTGGCGGAAAACCTCATTGCAAGTTTACGGAATCAGCCCCTGCCTGCGGCTTACCTCGGGTACGGTTCCTGCCCGTTGACGGTAGAGAACGGCCGCATCGTGCTGGCCGAATTTGGCTATAACGGTGTGCTTCAGCCCAGTTTCCCGCAGTGGGTAAACGATGGCACCAAAGCCACCCGCGCTGCCTGGTGGCTCAAGGCCAAGCAACTGCCCACCTTATACTGGCACGGTATGCTCAAAGGTCGGGAATGGCTGGCCAGCCCTGCCGTCCGCGAGCACCACTGAGACAACGTTCAGAAAAACGGCGCCCGGACAGGGCGCCCCCTCCTGCGATTCAGTCCTCCGCCCTTCATCCATAGCGAATTAATTAAAGCTTTTGATATGTGATTTACAGGAGCTATCGCCTATATCAAAGTTAATATGCGTTATGGGTATATGGTTATATCTAAAAGTATGGTCTACTGACGGTGTGAGTTAACGATACCCATGCCCGAGGAGGACACGACGATGCAAACGTCATCAGTCACTCACTTCTTCGACGAAGCGACCAACACCTTCAGCTACGTCGTTCAGGATCCCGACAGCCAGGCCTGTGCCATCATCGACTCGGTACTGGATTTTGATTACGCCGCCGGCAGGATCGACGTGCGTTCCGCCGATCAGATCATCTCGTTTATTCGGGACAACAATCTTCAGGTGGAGTGGATTCTCGAAACCCACGTGCATGCCGACCACCTCTCCGCTGCGCCCTACCTGCACGACCACCTGGGTGGCAAGACCGGCATAGGCGCGAAGATTGTGGATGTTCAGGAAATCTTCGGAAAAGCCTTCAACGCCGGCACCGAATTTGCCCGGGACGGTAGCCAGTTTGACCAGTTGTTTGAGGAGGGCGACACCTTCCGGGTTGGCAATCTGGAGGGACAGGTCCTTCACACGCCTGGTCACACGCCGGCATGCCTGACCTACGTTATCGGCGATGCGGCCTTTGTTGGCGACACCCTGTTCGCGCCGGATTCCGGTACCGCCCGCTGCGATTTCCCCGGCGGTGACGCCCAGACCCTGTACCAGTCTGTGCAGAAGGTACTGGCTCTGCCCGGCGAGACGCGGATCTTCCTGTGCCATGACTACAAGGCGCCGGGGCGGGATGAATACCAGCATGAAACCACGGTAGCCGAACAGCGCGAACGTAACATCCATGTTCGCGAGGGCATGAACGAATCCGAGTTTGTGCGGATGCGAACCGAGCGCGATGCCACGCTCGCCATGCCGAGGCTAATTGTACCGTCGGTGCAGGTGAACATGCGTGCCGGGGCCATGCCGCCGGCGGAAGACAACGGACAGGTTTACCTGAAAGTCCCGGTAAACGGCTTCTGAGCTGGAGATTAACGATGAAGATTCATTTTCTGGAACCAGGATTCGCCGTGGCAGATGCGGTCGCTCCTGAGGACTTTGAGGACATTCGCCGCCAGGGCTTCCGAACCGTGATCTGTAATCGCCGCGCGGGCGAGGACGGCTACGAGGGTGAAGAAGCTTTCCGGGAAGCAGCCGCCAGCCAGGGCCTGCAGTGGTTCTGCGTGCCGGTCGCCTCCGGTGAATACACCGAACAGGATGTGGATGCCTTTGCACAGGCACTTGATGCGGCCCCTGCGCCCATTCTCGGATTCTGCCGCACAGGCCGGCGGGCGGTGCACATGTGGGCCCAGTCCCGGGCCCGGAACCCGCAATGCAATATCCCGATGTTGCTCAAAGCGGCCCATGACGCAGGCCATGAAACCCAACCCATTGAAGCTTTGTTAACCAATGCCACAAACGTGGAAACCCCGACAGGAGAAATGAAATGACGATTCGTCTTGGACAAATTGCCCCTGATTTCAACGTAGACACCACCAAAGGCCCCATGAGCTTTCACGAGTGGGCCGGCGATTCCTGGGTGTTCTTCTTCAGCCATCCGGCTGACTTCACCCCGGTATGCACCACAGAAATGGGCCGCACGGCACAGCTGGCGCAGGAGTTTGCTGCCCGCAATGTGAAGCCTCTCGGTTTGTCGACTGACTCAGTCGAAGAACATCTGAAGTGGATTGATGATGTAAACGACACTCAGAGCTGTGATCTGCAGTTCCCGATCGTTGCCGATGAGGACCACAAGATCGCTGAGCTGTATGAAATGATCCATCCGGGTGAGAGCGAAACCGCCGCTGTGCGCAGTGTGTTCATTATCGATCCGGACAAGAAAGTACGTCTGACCATGACCTACCCGATGGCGGTGGGCCGTAACTTCGACGAGATCCTGCGTGCCATCGATGCGCTGCAGACGGCCGATGCCAATAGCTGTGCATTGCCGGCGGACTGGAAAAAAGGTGGCGAGGTGATCATTCCGCCGTCCATCTCCAACGAGAAGGCCAAGGACATGTTCCCGCAGGGCTGGAACGAATTGCGTCCTTACCTGCGCCTGACCAGAATCTGATTTCTGGTACTGACAAAAGCGCCCCGACAGGGGCGCTTCCTCATAACACCCAGCTAAAAGACAGCGTACCAAAGCTGAAGTTATCCTGGTTACGCTGTTCTTCCCCCGTCGTGGCCCGCAAAATCAGCGCCGCTTGCAGGTTGTCCCACTGCCAGGTGCCGCCCAGGCCTATCTGGCCGAGCAGGGGGCCTTCACTGAACCGGTAGGGCCCGGAATTGTCCTCCAGATAGGAATAGGCAATGTATTCCGCCCCCAGGCCTATGAATACTGACCAGGCGCTTTTCGCGCCACTGAAAGATCCGGGTAGCGCGATGGCAGAGGAGCTGCCGGCGTAATCCGGTATAAAATTGGCCGGAAGGTTTCTGCCCATCCGCCAGATCACGCCAACGGTCGCGGAGGTTCGAAAACTGGACAGCAGGCCGGAGCCTACCGCTGAAAACTGTTGTTCAAGGTCGCCGCGTTGCCCCGCTTGCAACAGTTTGCGCCCGTGGGCCGCCTGAAATCCGCCAACCACGTCGGTCCCTAGCTGGTTGTCCCATCCTTTGGGGCGTTCGCTCCCGGTGATTTTGTGTACCCATTTCTGGCTGGCTTCGGCGCCGCTTTCAGGACCAACCACGCCAATGTGAGCGCCGTACCCCGTAATACTGTCAGCACTCCAGCTCCAGAGGGTGCTGCTCAGGGAGAGATGACCGGCGTAGGGGATATCATTGAATTGAGGCTCTTCCTGGCTAATGTCTGCCGGTGTCACCATGAGTTGACGCAGACTGACACTCATTGCATGGTTGTTGTCGGCGTCGCCGACGCCGGGCAGAAATGACAGACCATCTCTGCCCGCCCTTGCAAGTCGGGCTGAGCCTCCGCCGGAGTCTTCGGCTGTATTGGTAAGGTAAGACAGGCGCACGCCATTGGTGTAGCCCCGGTCGCTGCCAGTGAATAGATCGTTGTCCCAGGCAAGGTTGAACTGTTCCGCATTGGCGGAAGCGGGGGCTAGCACGAGTAAGAGGCTAATGCGGGCAAAAAGAGCTCGGATGGGCACTGGGAATGGACTCCGTGAGGGTAGGATGCAAAGTATCTTAGCAGAATCCTGCTACGGTTTTATGGCGCAAACAGATCCATACCCGCGCTAATCAGGAGTCAATATGCACGTTAAAACCAATACCACGGGCTATGCCGATGCGCTGATCTGCGAAGCTGAGGGTCTGGAATCTCTTCGGGACGGGTTGCAGCAGGCAGGAGTTGAGGCACTCCGTATTCCGGAAGTTATGGGGGTGAACCAGCACCGACTTACCCTCAGGCGGATTGACTCAGCACCGCCCGACGACAAGTGCCTCACTGCGTTGGGGGAGGGGCTGGCGCAGTTGCACCTGCTGGCTCGGGATCAATATGGCTGGCGCCGCGACAACTTCATTGGTCTGGCACCTCAACCCAATACGCTGACAGATTCCTGGGGCCGGTTTTTCCTGGAGCAGCGGCTGAAGTATCAGGTCAGCCGGATCTCAGATGCCGGGATGCGAGCCAGGTTTGAGCGCACTCTGGAAGCCTGTGGTGCCAGCCTGGCCAACTGGCTGGATCGGCATTGCGAACATCCGAGCCTGTTGCATGGCGACCTGTGGAACGGCAACGTGATGTTTGACCGTAATGGCCCCTGGCTGATTGACCCGGCGGTGTATCAGGGCGACCGGGAGGCGGACCTTGCCATGACCGAGATGTTTGGCGGTTTCGGCGCGGCGTTCTATCGTGCCTACGATCGCGTATACCCGCGCACTGAGATCTACGCCACCAAGCGAGAAATCTATAACCTGTACCACTACCTCAACCACTACAACCTGTTCGGTGGTGGCTATCTGGGTGGTTGCGAGCGTGGCCTGTCGGCCTTGGTGGCGCTACCAGCCTCGTAAGCAGAAGCTGGTAACGCCGGCATCACACTCAGCTCCTGGCGGGTTTGCGTTCCCACACGGTCACTTCAGACAGCGTGTGCTGGAACTTGTGCTCGGTCTCGCGGATCACGAAGGGCACTTTCCGGGGCTCGCCCACCATCCTGAAGTGCTCTCCCAGGCACTCTCGAATGCCGTCTAGCGTTCGGTGATTTTCGCCATCCTTCTTGAAACCGCCAAGCCATTCCTCTTTCGGGGTGTGTTCTTCAAGCCAGGTATACGGGGAGGCAATAATCAGCAGCCCGCCTTCGTTAATGCGATCGTGGATGCACTCCAGGAAACGACGTGGCCGGTACAGGCGGTCGATCAGATTGGCGGCCAATACCAAGTCATAACCGGAATACTGAGGCTTCAGGTTGCAGGCATCGCCCTGATAGAACGCCACCTTGGCGGCGGTATCTTCGAGATCCAGTTCTTTCAGGGTGCGGGTATGGTAGCTGACCAGTTCGCCTTCTTCGGTCAGTGAATACCGGATGGCGCCCTGCTCGGCCATCTCCACCCCCAGACGTATGAAGTTGGCAGAGAAATCGACACCTTCAACCTCGTCAAACTGGCGCGCCAGCTCAAAACTTGCCCGGCCACAGGCACAGCCCAGATCCAGCGCTTTCCCGGTCTTTTTGCCGGCCATAGCGTCCAGGGCCAGTTCCGCCATGGTTTTCGGGAAATTGGCGACGCCAAACCAACGGTCGCCGTAATGGAACTCGGCGTATTCAGTGAGTAGCCGGTCGCTCTCGTAGTAGGCGTTGGGTTGAACAGCCTGGGCCTCGGAGGTGATGTAGCGGAAGCCTGCATGCTGGAAGAAATGCCGACGGAAGGCATAACGGGAGGCCAGCCTTGCTTCGTTGCCACAGGAAATCCAGGAGCCGCCTTTGATCAGATTGTGCTGGCCGTCGAACGTGGGTGTGGTGAAGTCGTCGTACAGTGGATGCACCTTGAAGTTGTCGAACGGATAGGTGGGCGTTTCGGTCCACTGCCAGACGTTGCCAACCACATCGAACCACTGGCCGTGGCGAAAGCGCGTTACCGGACACGACGAGGCACCATGGTCCAGGTGGAGGTTGGCGTTGGCCGGGGATTCACCCACTTCCCGGACGCCGGATTCGTCACAGAGGCGATACCACTCGTCTTCCGTGGGCAGGCGGATGGGTTTGCCGGTTTGCTCACGTTTCCACTCACAGAACGCCTTGGCCTCGTGATAGTTGACCTCGACCGGCCAGTCCCAGGGCATCTCCACCTCTTCAGTCATCAGGCGCAGCTGCCAGCCATTTTGCCAGCGCCAGAACGTGGGGTGTTTGGCTTCGGCAAAGGTTCGCCAGGCCAGGCCCTCCTCGCTCCAGTATTCGTCCTGCTGATAGCCGCCGGCCTCGACAAATTCCAGAAATTCCTGGTTGCTCACCAGGTACTGGCTGGCCTTGAACTCGGCGACGTCGGCCTGGTGCTCGCCGTACTCATTGTCCCAGCCGTAAAAGGCATCGTCGTAGGGCTTACCGATGTGTACTTTGCCAGCGGGAACGGTGAGCAACTCGTTTTCCGGTGCCTCGCCGGTTTCCCGGATGGGCGCCCATTCCGGTTGCGGTTGAACGCGTTCCAACGCGTGCTGGCGGATGAGCACCGAGGACGTCTCAAGGTGAATTCGCTCATGTTCGATGCCCATCACGATGGGCCACCAGTCACTGTCCCAGTCAATCGGCAGCGACAGCGGCATGGTTTCGATCAACTCCAGCACGGTCTGGCGCACCTGTGCCCGGTAGTCCAGTACTTCCTGGACAGCGGGCCAGTCGTAGTGATCGTCGTTCAGGTCGTCCCAGCTCATTTCATCCACACCCACCGCGAAGATGGATTCCATGTTGGGGTTGATGCGTTCTTTCAGGATCTTGGCCAGTACCAGTTTGTTCACAAAGAAGGTGGCGGTGTGGCCAAGGTAGAAAATGAGCGGATGCCGGAGCGGGATGGACTTCTGGTAATAGCCGGAGTCATCAGCCAGGCAATCGAACAGGCGTGTGTAGGTGTCGAAGGTGTCCGTGAAATAACGCGCGATTTCCTGGCGCTTGGTGTCCGGGGTTCCCTCGGCCAGATTGGGCGTGCGGGTTAAACCGATGGCATGTTGGCGTTCGAGAGTTGCAGTCGGGTTGGAGAACTCCATGGCTGAACCGATCCTTCCAGTGAATGATGTCCTACAGGATTACGTTCAACCATAGGTAACCGGTTCAGCGACTGGCAAGTAAAGGCCGGAATTAATCCGGGGGACTCAGGCGCGGTTCAGCTCATAAACCGCCATATTGACCGCGGAGGCCAGGTTCAGCGACTCGATAGCGGCCGCACCGGGGATGGTGTAGGCGTGGGCACTAAGTTCAGTCAGGGCTTGCTTTGGCACGCCGCGGGCCTCATTGCCAAACAGGTAGCAGTCCTGGGCCTGGAATTCGGGCTTGGTGATAGAATCGCCGCCGATGTCCAGGCAGGCGATGCGGGCGTATCGCTGCCCCAGCGTGTCCAGGGCAACCTCGGTCTCCAGCGGTACATGGAATATGGCGCCCATGCTGGCGCGCACCACTTTCGGATTGAACGGATCCACGCTGCCGGGGCTAAGGAGGCACCGGAAGCCACCGAACCAGGCCAGCGTGCGCAGGATGGTGCCCAGATTGCCGGGATCCTGCACCTCGTGAAGGTAAAGCGCTTTTTCCCGGGAGGCGTTTTCTCCGCGGGCAGCCGGTGGCAGTGGCACCAACGCCAGGATGCCCTGAGGCGTTCTGGTATCGGAAAGCTGGGCCATCTGCCGGTCACTGATGACGTGCTTGGGCCAGAGGCTGGGCCAGTGCTCGTAGGCGCCGGTCACATACAGTTGGGCGTTGCGCCAGTGGGGCACCTGCTTCGCCGCTTTTTCCAGCTCCAGTACCAGATGCTCGCCTTCCACCAGAAACTGTCCGAACGACTGGCGGTATTTCTTTTGATGCAGCTTTTTGATGTCGTCCAGTTTCACGGTCTGCTTTCCATGGTGCCTGGCACGGCCGGGGCCGGGCGATGACGGTTTGAATGAGGCATGTGATCAGGCGCTATTGTACGGGGGCTTGGCTGGCTTGTCAGGAAGTGGCTGGTTTTTGCGGCGTCACTGACGCCGGCGTACAATGCCGGTTTTCCCGCAGTGAACAGAAGGCAGGCGATGGCACGCTCGAAAAGCAGTAACCGGTGGCTCGAAGAGCACGTAAACGACCCCTTTGTAAAACAGGCGCAACAGGATGGCTATCGTTCCCGTGCCAGTTACAAACTGCTGGAAATCAATAACAAGGATCGGCTGATCAAGCCCACGGACCTGGTCGTCGACCTGGGCTCGGCCCCGGGCGGCTGGTCTCAGGTGGCGGCGAAACTGGTGGGCCACAAGGGCCGTGTGGTGGCGTCTGACATTTTGCCGATGGATCCGATTGCCGGCGTCGAATTCATCCAGGGCGACTTCACCGAACAGGAGGTCTTCGACCAGATCATGGCGATACTGGACGGGGCCCGTGCCGACGTCGTGATCTCGGATATGGCCCCCAACATCAGTGGCGTAAACGCCGCAGACCAGGCAGCCTCCATGTATCTGGTGGAACTGGCCCTGGATATGGCCTGCCAGGTGCTCAAACCCAAAGGCAGTTTTGTTGCCAAGGTGTTCCATGGTGAAGGCTATGATGAGTATGTGAAAACCGTGCGCGAGTCCTTCGATAAGGTGGTGATTCGCAAGCCGGATTCGTCCCGGGCCAGGTCCCGGGAGGTGTATCTGGTGGCCAAGGGTTTCCGCGTAGCCTGATTTTAGGGTCGAGCTGCGACGCTCTGCGGCCAAACTGCTTTTTTTGGTGCGAGTGGCTACATATTTTTTACTGCTGTCGAGCAGAATTTCCGAAATCGTCTATTCTTTAACCTGTGAGGAAAGGGACTGTTCTCGCAGGCTGCCTGATATTGCCACCTCCCTGAATATCCTTTTCTTTGAAACCACACCACGATCAAAAGGTATGGAGAGCCTGAGAGAGGCCTCTGGATTTGCTTGTTAGTCTGAATCACAAAAAAATTCTTTCTTATTTGTGATTTGGCGTTAACGCTCAACGCCCTCTGGGGCTTGTGGCTGTTCGTTACAAAACAAACTGGTACTGGGCAACGGGACAGCGATAATCGCCGCCCCACCGACAACAACCGGCCAGGCTGAAAAGGACGAACCTCGTGCGAAAGAATCTACCCATAACCGGGAACGAAAGAACGTTTCCGGAATCGCAAAAACTGATTTCCTCAACGGATCTGCGGGGAAAGATCTTGCACTGTAACGACGCTTTCGTGGCGGTCAGCGGTTTTTCCCGGGATGAGTTGATTGGTCAACCGCACAATATCGTTCGTCATCCGGATATGCCTCCGAAAGCCTATGAGAACATGTGGTCTCACCTCAAGGCCGGCCGACCGTGGATGGGCCTGGTGAAAAACCGCTGCAAGAACGGCGACTTCTATTGGGTCAGCGCCTACGTCACACCGGTGACCGCAAATGGCGAGGTTGTCGGTTATGAATCCGTTCGCTCTTGCCCGGGTCGGGAGGATGTGGCCAGGGCTGAGAAACTCTACAAGTCGATTCGGGAAGGGAAAACCGGGATTCCGTTCTGGCAGCGGGTGGCGCCGAGCACTTGGTGCCTTTTGGGATTGTTGATGGCAGCCGGAGGATTATTCCTCTCAGGCCAACAAGTGTTGTCGGAGCTTTTGCTGTCGGTGGGTGTGCTCGCCTATGCGATCTGGATGAATATAGCGAGGCACCGGTTAATTCAGTCGGTTACCGATATGATGGGTAATACCTTTACTGACAACCTGGCAGCGCGAAGCTACACCGATGATGACCTGCAGTTGGGGCGCATCAAAGTGGCGGTCAGAGCGCAACAAGCCCACCTTGACGCCGTGTTGACCCGGATTGAAGATTCTGCCGCCGGCGTAAAGACTGCCGCAGTCAGAGGTCTGGAATACTCCTCTCAGGCCCAGGACACCATGCGGAAACAGCAGGCCGAGACCGAGCAGGTGGCCGCGGCAGTTCATGAAATGTCGCAGACCATCGGCGAAGTCTCCGAAAACGTGCAGCGAACCGCCGACAAAGCCGATGGGGCCAGGGTATTGGCGGAACAGGGCAGCCAGGTTGTCGCCTCGACCAGGCAGTCTATTGAAGAACTGAAAACCACCGTTCATGGCATCAGTCGCTCCGTCGGTGAGTTGGCGACGGAGAGTGAAAAGATTGCAGACGTGGCGAAGATCATTGAAGACATCGCCGAGCAGACCAACCTGCTGGCTCTGAACGCCGCGATTGAAGCTGCCAGAGCCGGGGAACACGGGCGTGGCTTCGCGGTGGTGGCGGATGAGGTCCGGAACCTGGCCCAGCGTACCCAGGATTCCACTCGGGAGATTCACGGGATCATCGACAAGCTTCTCTCAAGGTCGTCCGAATCGGTGAGGGTCGCCGAACAGGGTAATCTGGCTTCAGACAGTGGGCTGGACCGTATGCTGGATGCGGAAAAGACCCTGAACCAGATTGCAGACTCAGTGAATACCATTGCAGAAATGGCGATTCAGATGGCCACCGCTGTGGAGGAACAGGCGCAGGTTTCCGACCAGATTAACGAGCAGGTCGAGAGCATTTCCTCGCTCGCGTCGGTGAACTTTGAGAAAGGGGCGCAGTCGGCCGCCAGTGTCGAGAAGATGGAGAAAATTGCGGCTGAGTTGCATGAGCTGGTGGTGCGGTTCAAATAAGCCAGATTCGCCGCTTTTGAAAACGCTCGAAACACTTTGGGCAAAGACAAACAAAAAAGGCCTGCGTTCTCACGCAAGCCTTTGGAAATAATGGCGCGCCGATGGGATTTGAATCTGTGGCCCTCTTCCAAAGAGCAATCTTGCACCCCCCTTTTTAGTACTGAGTCTTATGCGCGTAACGTAATGCTTGGGCACAGTGATACCCGGTTTAGCGGGGGCAACTACAGCACCGTAATTCCTTACTTCGTCCAGTGGTTAGACAGGGCTTCCGCCTGCTCCATGATCAGTTCAATCGCTGCCGGCGCCTTATCCGGCGGATACTTGTAGCGCTGCAACGTCCGCCGCACCAGAATCCGCAACTTCGCCCGCACGCTCTCCCGCACCTGCCAGTCCACGGTGGTGGATTTGCGCAGCTTGTCGGTGATCTCCACGGCGATTTTCTTCAGGGTCTCGTCGCCCAGCTCCCGCACCGCGCTTTCGTTGCTGGCCAGGGCATCGTAGAAGGCTACTTCGTCCGGATTTAGACCGATGGCGGCATCCCGCTCTATTTCGGCCTGGAACTGCTTGGCCATGGCGATTAGTTCTTCGATCACCTGCGCCGTCTCGATGCCCCGGTTGTTGTACTTGCGCAGCGTCTCCTGCAGGCGGTCGGCGTATTTCTTTTCCTGCACCACGTTGTTGCGGGTCTTGGCCTTGATGTCGTCCTTGAGCAGTTTCTCCAGCAGCTCCACGGCGAAGTTCTTGTAGGGCATCTGCCGAACGTCTTCCAGGAACTCGTCTGAGAGCAGGCCGATGTTGGGCTTGTCCAGACCGCATAGTGCAAACACATCGGTTACCCCTTCGGCCACCAGCGCGTTGTCCAGGATCTGCTTCAGGGCGGTGTTCTTCTCTTCCTCGGTCAGTTTTTTGTCCACGCTGGTGAACTTGGTGATGGCGGTCTTCACCTGTGACAGGAACGCTACTTCTTTCTGCAGCGCCTGGGCTTCGTCCAGGGTGGCGCATAGTGAGAAGGCCTTGTTCATGGCCAGCACGGTATCCAGGAAGCGCTTCTTGCCGTCTTCCAGGCTGAGCACATAGTTGGCGGTGGGCACCAGAAACTTGTGGGGCTCGGTTTCAAAACCGCTATAGCTGAAGCCCTTGCCTTTAGGGCCGGGGGCAAACATGCCGTGGATGATGTCCAGCTTCTCCAGCAGGATGGCATAGGCTTCTTCCGCGCTGTGGGTGGGGGAGCCCTTGCCCTTGGCGTCGGTGTAGGTTTTCAGGGCCTGTTTAAGCTCGTTGGCGATGCCGATGTAATCCACCACCAGCCCGCCGGGCTTGTCCTTGAACACGCGGTTTACCCGGGCAATGGCCTGCATCAGGTTGTGGCCCTTCATGGGCTTGTCCACATACATGGTGTGGCAGCAGGGCGCATCGAAGCCGGTCAGCCACATATCCCTCACGATCACCAGCTTGAGCGGGTCGTTGATGTCCTTGAAGCGCTTCTCGAACCGCTTCTTGGTCTGCTTGTTGTGAATGTGCGGTTGCAGCAGCGCACGGTCAGAGGCGGAGCCCGTCATCACCACCTTAATGGCGCCTTTCTCCGGGTCGTCGTCGTGCCATCCCGGGCGCAGGGCGACAATCTCGTTATACAGGTGAACCGCAATCTCCCGGCTCATGGCCACAATCATAGCCTTGCCGGTGATGTTGCTGGAGCGGGTTTCAAAGTGGTTTACCAGATCTTCCGCCACCTGCTTCAGGCGCGGGCCAGCACCGACCAGCTTCTCCAGTCGGCTCCATTCGCCCTTGGTTTTCTCGCGGCTGCCCACGTCTTCGTCGTCTTCAACCACTTCCTCCACCTGCTCAGACAGCTCCTCGATCTGCTCGCGGTTGATGTCCAGCTTGGCCAGGCGGGATTCGTAGAAGATGGGCACGGTCGCGCCGTCGTCCACGGCATCCTGGATGTCGTAGATGGACACGTAATCACCGAACACGGCGCGGGTGTCTTTGTCTTCGCTCTCGATGGGAGTGCCGGTAAAGCCGATGAACGAGGCATTGGGCAGGGCATCGCGCATGTGGCGGGCGTAGCCGAACTTGTAGGTGCCGTCTTTCTTGAGAGTGGCTTTCAGGCCGTACTGGCTGCGGTGGGCTTCATCCGAGATCACCACAATGTTGTGGCGGTCGTTTAGAATCGGGTGGCCGGATTCGTCGTTCAGCAGGGCGAACTTCTGCACCGTGGTGAAGATAATGCCGCCGGATTCCCGCTCCGAGAGCAGTTGGCGCAGGGTGTCCCGGTCGTCGGCTTGCACCGGTTCCTGCTTCAGTAATTCCCGGGCAGCGCTGAAAGTGGCGAACAGCTGGCCGTCCAGATCGTTGCGGTCGGTGACCACAATCAGGGTCGGGTTGTTCATCTCCGGCTGTTGCAGCAGCTTGCCGGCGTAGCAGCACATGGAAATGCTCTTGCCGGAACCCTGCGTATGCCACACCACCCCGGCTTTCTTGCTGCCGGGTAGAACCTCGTCGCCGTAGGTGGCGCGCTTCTCGCTGATACCGGGGCCGCTTATATCCTGCGCGGCAATCACAGTGGCCTTCACCGCCTCACGCACCGCATGGAACTGGTGATAACCGGCAATCTTCTTGATCAGCTTGTCGGAATCCGTCTCGAAGATCACAAAGTAACGGAGGTAATCTAGAAATAGCTCCCGGTCGAAGAAGCCCCGCACCATAGTTTCCAGCTGCCACTCTAACAGCGGCTTGTCGTCCTCATGTTTGAGGGTGCGCCAGGGCATGTAGCGCTCTTGGTTCGCAGTCAACGAACCAACACGGGCGTTGTAACCATCGCTGATGACAGATGCCTCGTTGTAGACGAACAAGTCCGAGACTTCACTCTTGTAGGTCTGGATCTGGTTGTAGGCATCCCAGATATCCACATTCTCGGCATTGGGGCTCTTAAGCTCCAATACGGCCAGCGGAAGACCGTTGATGAAACAGATAATGTCCGGGCGACGCAGCTGTTTACTGCCGGAAAGTGTGAATTGATTGATTGCCCGAAAGCGGTTCGCCTCCAGCGATCCAAAATCGACCAACAGTGCTTTGTCGTGGAAGATCCGGTCATCTTTTTTGTATTCAACCGGCACCCCTTCGATCAACAAGCGATGAAGCGCCCGGTTGCTTAATACCACATCCAGACTGTTGGGTTTTCTCACAATACCTACCGCCTGCTGCACGGCGCTCTCCGGTAAGTGCGGGTTCAATCGGCGAATCGCTACCTCCAGATCGCCCAGTAGGAGTGGTTCGCGATAGTCTGCCCGTTCCGGGGTATCTCCCTCCGGGGCAAGGTCCGGACCATGGGCAATCTCCCAGCCGCCCTCAGCAAACCATTGAAGACAGAGCACCTCCAGCTCGTCTTCATTCATCATCAGAGGCATCATCCCCCCTTAAGTAGGCTTGTTTGGGATGGTTGGGTTTGGTTGGGTATTGCAGTCGTAATTTTCGGCTCTTAACCATCGGAATCAGATAGCGTTTACGAAGAAACTCTGCAGACCGGTTGAGCAATGCTTCCAACTCTTCGAGGCGAAGCGGCGTCACTTCGCACAGAGCAAGGATGGCCGCCTCGACGTCTCCCTTCGGTGCCTTGCTCCGTTCGGCAATGGGTTCCGCAATGGCTTTTAAATCCGCCAAAGGTCCGGAGCTCTCCGTCAAAGGTCCGGAGCTAAGGTCCGGACCTTTGCGATCCTCAGACTCGCCATCCCGGCTTTCAGTCAGTAAGTCCACCGCTCGCGCTCCGGGCAGGAAATACACCGTGCCACGGCCGGAGCCATCACGCTCAAGCAAGCCCTTATCCACCAGTCCGGACAACAGCTGTGAGAGATCCCGGGGGTGGATATCCAGCATGGACATCATGCGGCTGTGGTCCACGGTGGTTTCAATCTTGGATGTCACCAGCACCAGCCGCTCGTTATCCGTCAGCTGGGCAAACACCTTGTCCCCCAAAGTTTCCTTCAGGCTGTGAAGCACTTTCTCCGGCACCAGGCTGAGCATGTGTAGCTCCAGCAAGGTCTGGTCGCTGGGCTCACCACGCTCGCGCAGAACGGGCTGCCGCCAATGCTGCCTCGCCCAGCCCTGGAAGATTTTCGGCAGGCCCGAGCCGGCATTCTCACCCAGCCCAATGTAGCGGAACATGTCCTGCAACAGCCGGTTGCGGCAATCGCTGCTTCCTCCTTGCAGAGCCATATCCACGGGCACACGCATCAAGCCGGGGTTTCGGAATCCGAACATGTCAGGGCGCTTGACCACCAGAATGGAGGCTCGCCCGGAATAATCGGCATGAACCAGTGTATTGACGAGGGCCTCACGCAGGGCCTTGTGGACTGAGGTGTCGTCCTGGCGCTGATCGCCTTCAAGGACAAAGGGGATTTTCAGGTCGGTGGTTAACTTGCGGATTACCCGCCGGTAAAAATCGAACACATTGCCGGACCAGGAACCGTCCAGCGTCAGTCGATCCACCCATCGTAGCTCTGCCTTGGGCTCAGGCCGTTCCTGATAATCCAGCATGAAATGGGGGAACGCTTCCTTGATGGCGGTCAGGTGCCCAAACATCAGCAGTCCGGCACGGGTCAGCCCCGCTCGCCCTGTCTCCCGGTCTTTGCGCCAACCGCCAATCCGATACAAAAACTCCTGGGCATCCAGCTGATTCCAGGGGTGGTCAGGCTGGCGGTTAATGTACATCTGCCGGTACTGGTTGAAACTGTCAATCTCCAGGTCGCCCAGCCCATAGCCAGCCAGGATTTCGCCATCGCGGGTATCTTCCACCTGCTCGGCCAGCATCCGGCGGACCGTTTCTTCGCCCTGGCGCAGGTCAGCACTGTTGAAGCGCGCGTAGGTGCCCGTCAGCGGATTGCCATTCAGGTAAACCGGGCGCTGTTTACGGGTGGCCTGTGGTACATGGATATGAACAATCGACTGCCCGTCTATCGAGACAACCCGGACCCAACGCTCACGCAGTACACAGTGGCTGGCCTTTTGCGGGTTGTTCACACCGGTCCAGAGTTCATCGATGATCTTCTGTGGGTCTGCTATACCTGCAAGTTCAAACTGTCCCTCGGCACGCTCACGGATACCCAGAAAAACATCACCGCCATGGGTATTGGCAAAAGCGCTGTAGGTTTCCCAGAAATCTTTGGGCAACTTGCCTTTGCCATCCCGGCCCTGCGCCAGCTTGCATTCCACATCGACGCTTTCTTTCAGCGCGGCGATATCTTCCAGACTGCTTATTTCATACATGGGCGCCCCACATCCCTGTCTCCATTCCGTTAACGACCGGCCATCGAAACCGCGCCAAAGTCATCGCGGCGCACCTGATTGCGAACCACTTTCAACGGCTCGCCCAAGGCCTTTTCCAACTTGATCATATGTTCCACCAGCCAGGCAACCATCTCTGGCCAGTGATCCTTGTTATAGCCATCCACCGCTTTGGCATACTGGATACGGCAGGCTTTCTTGTTCGGCAGTGGCAGCCAGGCAAGAGTGTCACCGAATGCGGCCTCAATCTCGCTTTTCTTTGCCTGCAACCGCTCAAAGACAAAGGAGTTTCTTTCAGGCTCCCGGTGCTGCATGGAGAACTCGACCCGGATTTCATTCTTGCCGAAAATCAGGTTGTACGGCATGGCACTCAGTCCAGAACCCGCACTTAACCAATGGTCCTTGCCAGGGCTGATGTTGTTATAGAGTGTACAGTCGCTCTGGTTCATGGCCTCCAGAGCCTGCTCCCAGAACGCCATGCGCAGGGTGTGGCGGTGCTTGAGCTCGGTGTCGGCGTTTTTCTCTTCAGCCTCCTTGGCCATCATGCCAATCATAAAGTCCGAGGCTTCCGGGGTGGGGATGATCTGCTCCACGTTCAGGAACAGTTCGGCACCGGCCTGGTAGGGCGTGACCTTGAAGCACTGGCAGTTGACGCCAAACTGGCTCAGCCACAGCACGGTGTTGGTGACTTCCTTGCGGTAGTGGGCTGCCACCAGAATCAGGCGTTGGCTTTTCAGGGTATTGAGCTGCACGGATTGCAGATCGTCAGCCTGCAGGAACTCCAGCAACACGTTCTCCGCATCGGTGGGTGCGGTGCCTTCGTTCTGGGCCTTCTGGTTCAGGTAGCGCTGGAAGATCTCCACCACTTGCTGCTTTTTCAGGTTGGCGCAGTAGCTGGCGTATTTGAGCGCCTGCCACACCACATCCCGTCCGCTGTCATCGAGCTTGTTTTCGATGATGACGAGATTACCGTCCTTGTCGATGGCCAGCAGGTCCAACCGCTCACGAGTATCGTCGAAGCCGTCGAACTCCTTCTGGATGATCAGCAGTTCGTCACCGTCGCCCTGGGTCAAGGCCTGGGGGTAGTTCTCCAGCCATTCCTGCAGGTGTTTGCGCTCGGTGAAGCCCAGGTCGCTGAAGCGTTTTGTTTCCAGTGGGTTGATGCGGTTGGCCGTGGGATCGATTTTAAACATTGGCTGGTTCCGCCGCTTCAGCTAGTTGATCTTCCGCAGTTGAAACTGAGAGTTCGCCGGAGAGAAGTTTGGGTAAAAGCGTGTCTCGAAGAGTGCTTAAGAGTTCGTTTTGATCAATGTTTTGGACAACTTGCTCAAAGAGTGAGCTTGAGAGGCTTTCGAACTTGTTGAGCACCGTACTTCCCGGATTTATCACCGAAATGGAGTGGACAAAGTTGCGGTTCAGGCTGGGAACGGCAGAGCCAGAATTCAAAGTCTTCAGGTCGAGAGTCTTGAGCAAATGGTAAGCGTAGTATGGCCCGCATGACCTAAACTGGCGAACGTATAGCGTTGTATTTAGAGGCCAATATTTCTTGAGGCTCAGATAAACATTGCCAATTACGCCACTTCTGCCGGTAATGATTCCTGGAGGTTCCATTTTGTATTGGCTATGAGTTCCATGAAGGCCTCCCGCAGCGTAGACCTCGTAGGGGCCTTCTTCACGGCTTTTTTGTGGGAGATCAAATCCACGATGTAACTCGAATAGTTCGGATAAGGGCGCGGGCTCCCACCCCTCCGGAATCTCCCCCAACTCACTATCCCGCATAGTCGACGGAAACAGCTCGGCGGTGGCGCGGAGCTCGGCGTATTGCTCGGGCTGTTCGGCCTGGAGGCGGGTTAGTTCCGCTTCGCCTTTTCCGGAAATGGCCTGCATGGCTGCGAGCAGGGCGTCTTCCTCGCTGCCGCCGGCTTCCAGTGCGGCGATCTTGGCTTTGACCGGCTCGAAATCGACAAACCAGCTTTTGAAGATGGCTTGCGCCATTTGTTCGAGGGTTCGGTTAGTTTTAGTGTTTGATTTGATCTTTTCATTGACGCTAAAGAGTGTATTGCCAATGATAGCCTGCTCATCAAGAGGAGGAGCGAGAACCATCAGTTTTAAGACTTCCGTTTGGCGCAACCCTGGCACAGAGGAGCCTGTCGCCCTACTACGTATCTCCTGCTGAAACGCTTCAGAAGTCATATACGCATAAAGGTATCGTGGATTCAGAATTTCCGGGTTTGCTCGGATGCAAAAAATTCTTTGTCCGAGGACAACTGGATAGTCCTCATCCCAGTACAAACATTCTCCTAGGGTCGCGCCTTCTGATACCAATAAACAGTCGCCTTTGCGAACATCCTCCTTCATCCATTTTTTATAGATATCGTGCGATACGAACCGAATGGACTCTTTGGCGACAAGTTTTCCGCCACTTACATTTTTGGCTGATATCGTAGGTACACCACTATCGACCCAATTGGAACCAAGTTTTCGGGGCGTCTTTCCCCTATGGTCGATAATGAGATCAATGCACTCACCCAGTGGCCTCAAGGTCCAATTCGAAGCAGAGTCAAAGCTCATATCCTATCCTCCTAAGATTCCGCTTGATCTCAGCTTCCAACCGATCACTCTCTGCAAACTGTTCCCGCAGCTGTCCGGTCAACCGCGCCATCTTCTCGGCAAACGGCTCTCCGTCGTCTTCCTGCTCCTGAGCCCCCACATAACGCCCCGGCGTCAGTACAAAGTCATGCTTCTTGATTTCATCCAGGCTGGCGGATTTGCAGAAACCTGCGATGTCTTCGTAGCCTTCGCCTTTTTGCCAAGCGTGGAAGGTGTCAGTGATTTTGGCGATGTCGTCGTTGGTGAAATCCCTCAGCACTCGGTCGCGCATATATCCCAGATTACGAGCATCGATGAACAGGAACTCTTCCCGGCGGTCGAGCTTCTTCTCGTTGCGCACCATGCCGTTCGCTTTGTCTTTGGTCAGGAACCAGATACAGGCCGGGATCTGGGTGTTGGTAAACAGCTGGCCGGGCAGGGCGACCATGCATTCCACCAGGTCTTCTTCCACCAGGCGCTTGCGGATTTCGCCTTCGTTGTTGGTGTTGGAACTCATGGAGCCGTTGGCCAGCAGCAGGGCCATGCTGCCGGTGGGTGCCAGGTGGTGGAGCATGTGCTGCATCCAGCCGAAGTTGGCGTTGCCCTTGGGCGGAGTGCCGTACTTCCAGCGCACGTCGTCGGCCAGGGATTCACTCCACCAGTCTTTGATGTTGAACGGCGGGTTGGCCATTACGAAGTCGGCGCGTAAGTCCGGGTGCTGGTCGTCCAGGAAGGTGTCGGCGTTTTTCTTGCCGAAGTTGAAGTCGATGCCCCGGA
The DNA here is from genome assembly GCF_041155085.1 of Marinobacter sp. RI1. NCBI lineage: Bacteria > Pseudomonadati > Pseudomonadota > Gammaproteobacteria > Pseudomonadales > Marinobacteraceae > Marinobacter > Marinobacter sp. RI1. Next base: position 181,927 of record NZ_AP031605.1, on the reverse strand, counting down.
TGGCCATGTTCATGGCGGCCAGCTTCCAGGTGGTGGGGTTGGACTCCTGGCCGTACACGGAGATGTGCTTCTTTTGTTCTGAGGCGTCGTAGTGCTGCTCGCTGGCGTGTTCTTCGATGAACTTGTCGCTGGAGACAAAAAAACCGCCGGAGCCCATGGCCGGGTCGTATACGCGGCCGGAGTAGGGCTGCAGCATTTCGACAATCAGGGTGACTATGCTTTTGGGGGTGTAATACTGGCCGCCCTGCTTGCCTTCGGCGAGGGCGAACTGGCCCAGGAAGTATTCGTACACATGGCCGAGGATGTCTTTGCTGTGCAGGCTCAGCTTCTCGCCCTCGAACACCGGCTTGGTGAAGGAGCTGTCGGAGAAGGTGTTGATCAGGCCCAGCAGCTTGTCGTTGTCCAACTGGTACTGGCTGATGCGGTTGAGGATGCCCTTGAGCTTGGCGTTACTTTTCTCGATTTCTTCCAGGGCGTTGTCGATCAGCCAGGACACGGAGCGCAGCTTAACGTCGTTACCGGCGTCGTCCTGCCAGAGTACGGTGCCCACGGGCAGCACGGCTTTTTCTTTCAGGGTGCTCCAGCGGGCCGGTTTGGGCACCCAGAACACGTTGGCTTCGCGGTAGTAATCCAGTATTTCCAGCTCTTCCAGCAGGGCTTGCTGGTAGTCCTCGTCGCCGTCGTAGTCTTCCGGCGGCAGGTAGTAGATGTCGTCGTTCTCATCCTTGAACCGCTCCAGCAATTCTTCCTGGCGCTCCTCGAAGGCATCGGAGACGTATTTCAGGAAGATCAGGCCCAGCACCACGTGCTTGTAGTTGGCGGCATCCAGGTTGGCGCGGAGCTTGTCGGCGGCTTTCCAGAGTTTGTCGTCCAGGGCTTTGAGGAATTGCTGTTCCGTGTTGTTCATTGCTTGGTTGTTTCCTATGAGAAGTTACTGCTATCTGTCTCTGATAAAGCGTAAAGGCACCGAGCGACAGGTTGTGTCGGTTCGTGCCTTTGATTGTTCCGGGGAGTGACGGGCAATACCGGGGTGTATTGCTTGCTAACCACTCGATATAGGGTTGTTTTACGTTAGTTGGTGGGGTTAGGCAAGGCTGCGGGAGGCTGTGCCCAAACCCGCTATGTGGGGAAGCAGGGCAACGGTCAGAATGGCAGGAGGCTATTCTTGTGCCTTGAAATCCAAGGCACACTCAGGGCACCATTTGGGCACAGCCAAATAAAAAAGGCCTGCGTTCTCACGCAAGCCTTTGGAAATAATGGCGCGCCCGATAGGATTCGAACCTATGACCTTTGCCTCCGGAGGGCAACGCTCTATCCAGCTGAGCTACGGGCGCATTCGAAATAACGAGTGCTCGTCAATTTCGAGTGCGCAATCTTACGTGTGCCGGCGGCTTCTGTCCAGCCCCGGCCATCAAGCGTTTCGTTCAAATTCGAGGTAGCCGCTGGTCTGGCGTCAGGTTGACCAGATTTTGCTCGTTGCTGATGGTCACTTCGCCATCCTGGATGCTTACCTGCAAGGTCATGGACCGTTCTGCCAGGGCCGCCAGTGCGGCTGTTCCTTCTGCCGGAAGGTCGACAATAGTAAGGTTGCTAAATCTTTCCAGCTTGTTATGGTGCTTGTCCCACCACACCGGCACCGCACGCCCGCCGTAGGTATAGAGAATGACCTGGTTGGCCTTGTTGCAGGCCTTGCGCAGGCGGTCTTCCTCGGGCAGGCCCAGTTCCACCCAGAGTTCGATGTCTCCGGTCAGGGATTTTTGCCAGAGTTCCGGCTCGTCGTCGGTGCTCAGGCCTTTGGTAAATTCCAGGTTATCGTTGGCGTTGAGGGCGAAGGCCAGCAGCCGGATCATCATCCGCTCGTCGGTTTCAGAGGGATGGCGGGCAACGGTCAGATGGTGGTCGGCGTAGTAGTGCCGGTCCATATCGGCGATATGGAGGGTGGCTTTGAAGATGGTGGCTTTCAGTGCCATTGAATGAATAGTCCTATGGTCTTTGGGCGGATCAGGGCGTTAGTGTAGAGCATATTGAGCGTGGCGGGGCATAGCAGCATGGTGTTGTTGCGGGGTTTTCTGGTTCTGGTGGTGTTTTTTCTGCTGGGTGAGGCACTGCGGGTGCTGGTCGGCCTGCCCATCAGTGGTGGCGTGCTGGGGATGGTGATGGTCACGGCCACTCTGATGCTGCGGGGGCGGGTCAGTGATCAGTTGGCGGAAGCCAGTCGCGGGCTGATCTCGGTGCTGGTACTGCTGATTTCACCGGGCGTTGTCGGGGTGTTCTTTATTGCCGACCGCTTTGCCGGCCATTGGCTTTCCGTCGCGGTGGCGCTGGTTGCGGGTACCTTGCTGAGTTCCGTGACCACGCTGTGGCTGATGAAGAAAACGGCGGCAGATCACACCCGGGGGCACAGTCATGACTGAGTTCAACGGACGAATGCAGGAATTGCTGCTGGTCTGGACCACAGGCCCGATGCTTTCCATTGCCCTGACGCTGGCGGCATTTATGGCGGCAAACTGGTTGTTCGCGAAGGTGGGACGCCCCCTGTGGATGCCGCCGGTATTGATGGCGGCGGTGATTCTGGCGGCGGCGGTGGCCGCCAGTGGTATTGGCTATGAAACCTATCAGCAGGGCGCGCGCTGGTTAACGGTATTGTTGGGGCCGGCGACGGTGGCCCTGGGTGTGCCTTTGTATCAGCAGATGCACCATATTCGCGCGCTCTGGCGGCCAATTCTGTGCACTTTGCCACTGGCGGCCAGTCTGGCAGCTGTCTATGCGGTGGGTATTGCCTGGCTGATGGACGCTCCGCTTTCCATACTGGCGTCGCTGGCGCCGAAGTCGGTTACCGCGCCCATTGCCATGGGTATTGCGGAACAGCTGGGTGGCTCGGTTGCACTCACCCTCGGCGGTCTGCTGATTACCGGCGTACTGGCCTCGGTATTTGTGGACTGGGGTGCCAAATGGATGAAGATTTCCGATGACCGGATGGTGGGTTTTGCCCTGGGGCTTAATGGTCATGCCATTGGCACTGCCCGGGCGTTTGAGATCAGCCCCACGGCGGGCGCTTTTGCCTCCCTGGGGATGGGATTGACGGGTGTGTTTACGGCGCTGTTTTTGCCCTTTGTCTTTCCGTTCTGAGGCTGCTGCTTTTTGGGTCATTCACCATACGAATAGGTCCATGTTGCAATTTCGATTGCCGTAAGGGTTTTCCGAGACTAGCTTGTTTGCCAGGCAATCGGTGCCGTCCTGCACCGATGTTCCGTGAAAATTCCTAAAACAGCGACGGAAAACGCGATGAAAAAAATACTGGCAGCTTTTGTTGGCTCCATGGCCCTGGCGTCTGCGCCTCTGGCCCTGGCAGCCGATGCGACCAAAGAACTGAAAATGGCGTACGACGCCGATCCCGTTACCCTCGATATTCATGAGCAGTTGTCTGGCGGCATTCTGCAGTTGTCTCACATGACCTTTGATCCGCTGTTGCGCTGGACCAAAGATCTGGGTTTCGAGCCGCGCCTGGCAGAAAGCTGGGAGCGTGTGGACGACAAGACCATGCGTTTCAAGCTGCGCGAGGGTGTGAAGTTCCATTCTGGTAACGAACTGACCACGGCCGACGTGAAGTTCACCTTTGAGCGACTGAAGGAAAGCCAGGACTTCAAGGCGATTTTCAAACCCTTCAGCGCCATCAATGTGATCGACGATTACACCTTCGAGCTGGTCACCAGCGAGCCTTACCCTCTGCTGCTGAACACCGCCACCTACATTTTCCCGCTGGACAGTGAGTTCTATTCCGGCCAGACCGAAGATGGCAAAGACAAGGACGCCATCCTCAAGCACGGTAACTCCTTCGCTTCCGAGAACCTGTCCGGCACCGGTCCTTACACGGTAACCGAGCGTAAACAGGGCGTGCGTGTCGAGTTCGAGCGTTTCGATGATTACTGGGATACTGAGTCTCCGGGCAACGTGGGCAAGATCGTGCTGACTCCCATCAAGGAAAACGCTACCCGGGTATCCGCCCTGCTGTCTGGCGGTGTCGACTTCATTGCTCCGGTTCCACCCAATGATCTGGACCGCATCAAGCGCGACCGCAACAGCGAACTGGTGACTATGAGCGGCACCCGTATCATCCTGTTCCATATGAATCAGGAGCGGGTTGAAGCCTTCAAGAACCCGAAAGTTCGCCAGGCCATCGCCTACGCCATCAACCAGGAAGGTATTGCTGCCAAGATCATGAAAGGCTTTGCCACGCCGGCAGCACAGATGTCGCCAGCGGGTTACCAGGGCCATAACGAAAACCTGAAGCCTCGCTTCGATGTTGAGAAAGCCAAGCAGCTGATGAAAGAAGCCGGCTATGAGGACGGCTTTACCATCACCATGATGGCCCCCAACAACCGCTACGTGAACGACGACAAGATCGCGCAGGCAGCGGCGGCCATGCTGGCGCGCATCAACATCAAGGTGGACCTGAAAACCCTGCCGAAAGCCCAGTACTGGCCGGAGTATGACAACCGTGCCGCCGATATGATGCTGATTGGCTGGCACGCAGACACCGAGGATTCCGCCAACTTTTACGAATTCCTCACCTTCTGCCCGGATGCTGACAGCGGTGATGGCCAGTACAACGCCGGCAACTACTGCAACCCGGAAATCGATGCCCTGGTGGAAAAAGCCAACGTGGAGACCGACCTGGACAAGCGTGCGGCCATGCTGCAGGAAGTGGAACAGCGTCTGTACGACGACGCAGCCTTCGTACCGCTGCACTGGCAGGACCTGGCCTGGGCCTCCCGCAAGGGCGTGAACATCGAGCCGGTGCTCAATGTCATGAACTTCCCCTACCTGGGCGATCTGGTTATCGAATAAGGGGAGCGTGCTCCCTGAGACCCAACCTCTCTCCCGGTGCGGGAGAGAGGCTTTCACGTATTCATCAACGGTAAATCCTTCATGCTAGCGTTTTTGGTTCAGCGGATATCCCAGGCGCTGCTGGTCATGTTTGTGATCAGCATCATCGCCTTTGCCATTCAGGATGGCCTCGGGGACCCGCTTCAGGAAATGGTGGGCATGTCCGTCTCTGCCGAAGAGCGGGAAGCCATTCGTGAGGAGCTGGGGCTGAACGACCCCTTCCTGGTCCAGTACCTGCGGTTTGCGGGTAATGCCATACAGGGCGACCTGGGCAATTCCTATTTTTACAGCAAGCCGGCGCTGGAAGTGATTGCCGAACATCTGCCAGCCACCCTGGAACTGGTGATCGGCGCCAGTCTGATCATCATCTTCCTGTCGGTCCCCATTGGCGTGTACGCCGCCATCCGGCCCCAGGCCTGGCTGTCCAAATTCTTCATGGGCGTGAGTACGGTCGGTATTTCCATACCGGTGTTTCTCACGGCCATTGTTCTGATTCAGTTGTTCTCCATTGGTGTGACGGTCAACTGGTTTCCGGCCGATACCGGTTGGGGCCAGTGGCTCAACGATTTCTTTACCACCGAAGGTGGGCTGCCGTCCTATGGCCGTGGTGATGACCTGGTGCACCTGTTCGGCACCTGGGAATCCGGCCTGTTTACCAGCGAAGGCCTGGCCCATCTGGTGCTGCCCTGCGTGTCGCTGGCGTCCATTATGCTGCCTCTGTTTATCCGCCTGATCCGGGCAGAGATGATGGAGGTTCTGCAAAGCGATTACATCCGCTATGCCCGGGCCAAGGGTTTGAGCGCGGGCCGTATCAATTTCCTGCATGCCCTGAAGAACACGATGCTGCCGGTGATTACCGTGGGCGGCGTACAGATCGGCATCATGGTGGCCTACACCATCCTGACCGAGACGGTGTTTCAGTGGCCGGGTCTGGGCCTGATGTTCCTGGAGGCCATCACCCGCAGCGATATTCCCCTGATTGTGGCTTACCTGATGGTAGTGGGCCTGATCTTCGTGGTGACCAACACACTGGTGGACCTGATCTACGGACTGGTCAATCCCACCGTCAAACTGACAGGTAAGAAAGCATGACAACGGCAACGGTTTCCCGCTGGGACCGCTTCCGCGAGTCCTTTTTCTGGTACAGCTTCAAACGCGACAAGGTAGCGATTGCGAGCTTTCTGGTGCTACTGGCCATGGTGCTGGCGGCGGTGTTTGCGCCCTGGCTGGCGCCCGCCGATCCCTATGATCTGGCGCAGATCAACATCATGAACTCCGAGCTTCCACCGGTGGGCCTGGACGGCGCTGATCCCGCGTTCCCGCTGGGCACGGATGCCCAGGGCCGGGATCTGCTCTCCACCATACTTTACGGCACCCGGGTGTCGCTGATGATTGGCTTTGGTGCCGTGGTGTTGCAGGCGGCGCTGGGTATCCTGTTTGGCCTGCTGGCCGGCTATCTGGGCGGTAAGGTTGATGCCATCCTGATGCGCATTGCCGACGTGCAGCTGTCGTTCTCTACCCTGATGGTGGCGATCATTGTCGGCGCGGTGTTCAAGGCCAGTTTTGGCAACCTGATGTTCGGTGAGATTGCCATCTACATGCTGATCTTCATCATCGGCGTGGCGGAATGGCCGCAGATTGCCCGTACCGTGCGGGCCTCGGTGCTGGCGGAGAAGAAAAAGGAGTATGTGGACGCGGCCAAGGTGATGGGGTTCGGTACGCCACGCATCATGTTCCGGCACATCCTGCCCAATACCCTGTCGCCCATTTTTGTGATTGCCACGGTACAGATTGCCAATGCCATTATCTCCGAAGCGGCGCTGTCGTTCCTCGGCCTTGGCATGCCGGAAACCCAGCCGTCACTGGGTTCGTTGATCAAATCCGGTTTTGACTACATCCAGAGCGGTTCCTGGTGGATCACCCTGATCCCCGGCCTGGTGCTGGTGGTGCTCGTGCTGGTCATCAATCTGTTGGGTGACTGGTTGCGGGATGTGATGAACCCACGGCTGTATAAGGGGTAACACCATGGCACTGTTGGAAGTGAAAAACCTGGATGTACGTTTCGCGGTGCGCGGTGGCGATCTGACCGCCCTGCGTCGTATCAGTTTCAGCCTGGACAAGGGCGAGCGGCTGGGCCTGGTGGGTGAATCCGGTGCCGGCAAATCAGTGGCGGCCTTCTCTATCCTGAACCTGATTGCCAAGCCCGGTTATATCGCCGGTGGCCAGATTCTGTTTGAAGGCAAAGACCTGGCCGCCATGAGCGAGCGGGAGCTGCGCAAAATTCGTGGCAACCGCATCGCCATGATTTTCCAGGATCCGATGATGACCCTGAACCCGGTGCTCACCATCGGCACCCAGATGGTGGAGGCGATCCTGGCACACCGGAAGATCAGCAAGAAAGAGGCGAGGGCCATTGCCCTGGATCGCCTGCAGAAAGTGCAGATTCCCTCGCCGGAAAAGCGGCTGGACCAGTATCCCCATGAATTGTCAGGGGGCATGCGCCAGCGGGTGATCATTGCCATCGCCCTGCTGTTGGACCCGGAAATCATTATTGCCGATGAACCCACGACCGCCCTGGATGTGACCATCCAGGCCGAGATCATGGACCTGCTGCTGAACCTGTGTGAGCAGGAAAACGTGGCGCTGATGCTGATCACCCACGATCTCGGGGTGGTCTCGCAGGTGACCCAGCGCATGCTGGTCATGTACTCCGGCCGGATCATCGAACAGGGCCCGACCCGGGAAATCATCAACGATGCCCAGCATCCCTACACCCAGGGGCTGATCAACGCGCTGCCCCAGATGGGTGAACCGGGTGCGCGGCTGTTCCAGATACCTGGCTCCATGCCATCCCTGAAGAATGTGCCTTCGGGTTGTCCGTTCCATCCCCGCTGTAACTTCGCCACCGACCAGTGCAAGCGCGCCATGCCGGAATATGTGCGCTCCGGCAACGTTGACGTCGCCTGTTACGAAGTTGCCAACCTGATTGAGCAGGAGAAACGCATGCAGGAGGCCGAATCATGACCTCCCCTCTGGTAAGTATCCGCGGTCTGGAAAAACGTTTTGATCTGTCCGGCAGCTTCCTTGAGCAGCTCCGGTTTGAAGGTGGGCGTTTGCGCCGTAAACAGGAAGCGGTGCACGCCATCAACGGTGTGAACCTGGAGGTGCAGAAGGGCGAGGCCCTGTGTGTGGTCGGTGAGTCCGGTTGTGGCAAATCCACCGTCGCCCGCACCGTGATGGGGTTGCTCTCGCCGAGCGCTGGAGAGATCCACTATGGCGGCCAGCGGATTGATAATCTGGAAGGCAAGGCTGCGCTGCCCTACCGCCGCAAGATGCAGATGATCTTCCAGAATCCCTATGCTTCCCTGAATCCGCGAATGACGATTCAGCAGACCCTGGAAGAGCCGATCCGTTTCCACCATCCGGACTGGTCCCCGGTTCAGGTGCGGGACAAGATTCACGAAGTGATGCATTCGGTGGGTATCGACCCGGACTGGGGCAGTCGCTTTGGCCACGAGTTTTCCGGTGGTCAGCGCCAGCGGATTGCCATTGCCCGCGCCCTGGCGGTGGACCCGGAATTTATCGTTGCCGATGAGCCCATCTCGGCCCTGGATGTGTCTATCCAGGCCCAGGTGCTGAATCTGTTGATGGATGCCCAGGAAAGCCGTAGTCTGACCTACCTGTTCATTACCCACGATCTCGCGGTGGTAGAACACTTCGGTACCCGGGTGGCCGTCATGTACCTGGGCCGGGTGTGTGAGCTGGCAGACACCAAAACCCTGTTCGCCATGCCCCGGCATCCCTATACCCAGGCGTTGCTGTCGGCCATCCCGAAACTCGAGGATGACCGGCCCAATCACATTCGCCTTCAGGGCGAGGTGCCCACGCCGGTGAATCTGCCCTCGGGGTGCGTGTTCCACGGCCGCTGCCCCTATGCCAATGAGCGTTGCCGGCAGGAAGTTCCACAGCTGATCGCCACCGACGGCGGGGCGCAGGTGGCCTGTCACGCCGTTGAGGAAGGGCGTTTGTAACGGCCGGGCGCGCATAGGCTATCATGCCTGCAGCAACGTACCGGTTGTGATCATTGCCAAACCTCAGGGGTTCCCATGGAAATACGCTGGCTGGAAGACTTTCTGGCGCTTGCCCGCACGCGCCACTTCTCACGGGCTGCCGAACAGCAGCACGTGAGCCAGCCTACGTTCAGCCGGCGCATCAAGCTGCTGGAGGAATCCATGGGCACCACCCTGATCAATCGCCAGACTCTGCCATTGTCCCTGACCCCGGCCGGAGAAGTGTTTCAGGAACTGTGTGAACGCATCACCCGGGAGGTCCGGGACACCCGGGACCGGATAGCCGCTCTGGATGCGGAAGCGTCTGCCCGCATCAGCGTTGGTTCTACTCAGGGGCTGTTTTCACATTTCTATCAGGGTTGGGCGACGGAGATGGGCATTGCCGAGCGCCTTCAGCTGAACCTGACCGCCACCAACTGGGTGGGGGAGCAGTTTCTGGATGCCCTGGAAAGCGGCGAATGTGACCTGGTGTTGTGTTACTGGCACCCGGATTTGCCCTGGGGAGATCGCCTGGCCAGTGACAAGTTTCAGTGGCAGACGATTGGCAGGGAAGCACTGGTGCCGGTCAGTATCGCCAATGAGCAGGGCGAGCCCCGTTACCGGTTGCCAGGCACTGATGAACAGCCTGTGCCCCTGATTGCCTACCACAGCCGTGGGTTTTTGCAGTCGGCTATCGACGGGCATCTGCAACGCGGCAAGCTGCCGGCGAATCTTTTGCCACTGAACGAGAATACCCAGTCCGCGAGCATCAAGGCCCTGGTCAAACAGGGCTTCGGCATGGGCTGGCTGCCCAAGCGGATGACGGAAAAAAGCGAACAGTTTGGGCGCCTGGTACGGGCTGGCGATGAGCGCTGGGACGTGCCGCTGGAAATACGTTTGATCCGCCTGAGTGACGCCCGCTCAGACGACATACTGAATCTCTGGAAACAACTGGAAACCTGATATGCCAAATCAAGATATCCTCGACCTGCAGCCTGCCCACATCCGTGAGCTGCAGAACCGGTACGAACGGGCCATGGCTGACCACGGTTATGACAGCCTGCTGATTGCCTCGGGCGCGGCGCCCTACCGGTATCGGGATGATCAGGCCTATGTATTCCAGGGCTTCGGCCCGTTTCTGCACTGGACCGGGCTGGCTGGCCAGGAGCACAGCTGGCTGTTGGTTCGGCCCGGCCAGAAACCGGTGCTCTGGCTATACCAGCCGGTGGACTTCTGGCACGCCAACCCGGTGATGGCTGAAGAGCCTTGGCTGGAGGTTGTAGACGTTCGCAGCCGGCAGCAGGCTGGCGCCCCGGAGCTAGATAGCCCGGGGAGGCTGGCGATAATCGGTGATCCGCTGGTGCTGGAAGGCGTGCCGGGAGATCATAACCCGGCGGCACTGGTGGCAGCCGTGGAAGAAACCCGCGTGCACAAAACTCCGTACGAAATTGAATGCCTGGCACACGCTAACCGGATTGCCCTGGCCGGTCACAGGGCGGCCAGAGAGGCGTTTCTGGCCGGCGACAGCGAATTCGGTATCAGTCTCGCCTACCAGCAGGCCACCGGCCAGCGGGAAGTGGAGGCACCCTATCACAGCATCATCGGTTTGAACGAACATGCCGGCACACTGCACTACCAGTACTACGACCTGCAGCCACCCCGCCGGCCCCGCAGTCTGCTGATTGATGCCGGGGTGCGCTACCGTGGCTACTGTTCAGATATAACCCGCACCACCGCCGGGCCGGATGAGCCGAGATTCACCGCGCTGGTTCACGGGCTGGAGAAACTGCAGCTGCGGCTGTGCGAGATGGTTTCGCCCGGCGTGGACTACGTGGACATTCATCGCAAGGCTCACCTGGGCATTGCGGCCCTGCTATCAGCTTCGGGGCTGGTGTCCGGTTTAGCGGATGAAGCCATGGTGGAGCAGGGCATCACCCGGGCGTTCTTTCCCCATGGCATGGGGCATTTTCTGGGCATTCAGGTGCACGATGTCGCCGGCAAACCGACGCCGTCCCCGGAAGATGCGCCGTTCCTGCGCCTGACCCGCACCCTGGAGGCCGGCATGGTGGTCACCATCGAGCCGGGGCTCTATTTTATTCCATCGCTGCTGGACCCTTTGCTGAACGGGCCTGAAGCCCAGTATCTGAACCGGGCGCTGATTGATGAACTGAAGAGCTGTGGTGGAATCCGGATTGAAGATAATGTGGTGGTGACAGCGGCCGGGGCCCGGAACTTAACGCGAGAATGCGAATAGTCACTTTTTACTACAAAAACTGAGTGCAAAAGGGTTGCAATCCTGTTTGTTAATAACAATAATTATCACTAACTTTAGTGCTGTTAGTGAGAGCGCCCTATGTACGTTTGCCTGTGTTACGGGGTAACAGACAGAGAAATCCGCGAAGCCGCTGAAAGCGGTGTCAGTTCCATGCGCCAGCTCGGCAAGGAACTTGGCGTCGGTCGTCAGTGTGGTCGTTGCGCCTGCACTGCCCGGGAAATTCTGAAAGAGTCCCGGTCACCGGATTATATGGCGCTCGCCAACATGCTGGCGCAACCCGCCTGACCAGGCGGGCCTGTCCACATATTGCAATTGCACCTCTTTCACATCCGTGATTTTTTATTGCCGTTAAACCGACTATCCTTGTGAATTAACGCTTTCGCGACACAAGGAATCCGGTTATGAAAGGCGACAAAAAAGTCATCCAGCATCTGAACAAGGTCCTCGCCAACGAGCTGACGGCCATTAACCAGTACTTCCTGCATTCGAGAATGTACAAAGACTGGGGTATCACCAAGCTCGCGGCGAAAGAATACGAAGAATCCATCGATGAAATGAAACACGCCGATCAACTGATCGAGCGGATTCTCTTCCTTGAGGGCCTGCCAAATCTGCAGGATCTGAACAAATTGCTGATTGGCGAGAATGTTCAGGAAATGATCGAGTGCGATCTCAAGCTCGAGCACACCGCGCACACAGACCTGAAAGAAGCCATCATCTACTGCGAGCAGGTCCAGGATTTTACCAGCCGTGAACTGTTCCGGAGCATCCTCGACAGCGAGGAAGAACACATCGACTGGCTCGAAACCCAGCTGGAAATGATTTCCCAGATGGGCATCCAGAACTATATCCAGCTGCAGTCCGCGGCTGCTGAGTAAACTCCCCGGCTTTCCGGCCACCGGCGCACTCTGCGGGCCGGTGGCACGCTCTCTCCACTCTGTTCCCCCTGCCTTTTTCCGGGCGCTTCCCCGATTGCCTGTCGAAACAGGTAGAATAGTCGCGCAGATCGGCCAGATATGCTGGCCCAACGCGGTTAATAAACCACTCCGGAGACTGAAATGGACCTGTCCTGCTTCAAAGCCTACGACCTGCGTGGCCGAGTACCTGACCAGCTAAACCCAATCCTGGCTGAGAAAATCGGCCGCGCCTACGTTGAAATCACCGGCGCCAAAAAAGTCATCGTCGGTTACGACATCCGGCTGTCCAGCCCCGAAATAGCAGAAGCGTTGAGCTCCGGCCTGATGGCGGCCGGCGCCGATGTGTTTGATATTGGCCTGTGCGGCACCGAACAGGTGTACTTTGCCACCAGTCACTACCAGATGGACGGCGGTATCATGGTGACGGCCAGCCACAACCCCAAAGACCACAACGGCATGAAAATGGTGGGCCCGGAATCCCGGCCGATCAGTTCGGACAACGGCCTGAACGACATCCGGGACCGGGTGCTGGAGCCGTTCTTTGACGCCGCAGAGCAGGGCAAATACGAAACCCTGGAAGTAATGAGCGCGTACGTTGACCATCTGCTGGGCTACATTGATGCAGGCTCACTGAAGCCCATGACCATCGTCTGTAATGCCGGCAACGGTGGTGCTGGCCTGGTGATCGACGAACTGGAACAGCATCTGCCGTTCGACTTCATCAAGGTTCATCACGAAGCCGATGGTCACTTCCCGAATGGTGTGCCCAACCCGATCCTGCCGGAAAACCGGTCCGCGACTGCCGATGCCGTGCTCCAGAATGGCGCCGCCATGGGCATTGCCTGGGACGGCGACTACGACCGCTGCTTCTTCTTCGACGAAACCGGCCGCTTTATCGAAGGCTACTACATCGTCGGTCTGCTGGCGGACCAGTTCCTGCGCAAGACCGGTGGCGGCAAAGTCATTCACGATCCCCGCCTGACCTGGAACACGCTGGATCTGGTTGAAGCTGCTGGCGGCGAAGCCATCGAAAGCAAGACTGGCCACGCCTTCATCAAACAGAGAATGCGCGACGAAGACGCCGTCTATGGGGGCGAAATGAGCGCCCACCACTACTTCCGCGACTTCGCCTACTGCGACAGCGGCATGATCCCCTGGCTGCTCGTGGCCGAGCGCCTGTGCCAGAGCGGCCAGACCCTGTCATCCCTGATCGACGCCCGCATCGAAGCCTACCCGGCCAGCGGTGAAATCAACCGCACCATCAGCGACCCCCCGAAAGTCATCGCCGCCATCGAAGCCAAATACGGCGTGGGTGCGAAATCCGTCAGCCATGTCGACGGCCTGAGCGTGGAATTCGACAACTGGCGCTTCAACCTGCGCATGTCCAACACCGAACCGGTGGTTCGCCTGAATGTTGAGGCCCGTGGCGATAAAGCGTTGATGGAAGCGAAAACTGAAGAACTGCTGGAAGAAATGAAAAGGCTGAACGTTTAAAAGGCTGGAAGTGTTAGAAGGCCCCTGAGGTTTGTGGGGCCAGGGTGGCGGTACCCCCTTCTGGAACTGTGCGGAGCCAGGGATGGCGGAGCTCAAGCGTCACAAGGATGTGCCGAAGGAGCGTGTTTCAGAAGGGGGTACCGCCATCCTGGTCTTGCACCAGCGCCTAGAGCCAGTCATTCAGCATAATGCCAAACCCGACCCGCTCAATTCGCTCGTTATAGTCAATCAGGCTCTCCCCATACCCGTTGTAATACTGGAAGAACCCCTTCAACGTATCCCCCATGGGAAAACTGTACCCGAACTCCACCGACGTCCGGTTATCCGACCTCAGATTGTTCAACAGCTTCAAAGAAAACGTCCGATCTTCCGTCAGCTTGTAAACCGCGTGATAACTGGCGTGACCCAGATAGCTCTCTATGTCTTCGTTGTCGTCGCTGCTGCTGTTTTCCGGCAAGCGATACCAGGGCTGAACCATAAACAGCCAGCGATCCACACTATAGGCAACGGAGCCCATAATCCGGTTCCAGCTCCGGGACCGTGGGTCAGACTGTCCGTTTGACTGGTGATTAAAGCCCACCGACACCGCACTGAGCGTGCCGGGACCGAGATCCCAGTTCAGGGCGTGCCGGAAAAACAGCTCCGGCTCATAGTTGGTCTCCCGGAAAGGCGCCGATTCATCCTGGTTGTAGACCTGCCAGAAGGATTTCTGGGTGTAGCCAAACCAGAAGGTTGTGCGGTCGTCGAAAATGCCCGTCAGCAACGGAACCTTGAAGCTGATCTGGTACTTGGCTTCCTCGTTTTCCAGGTTGTAGTCATAATCGATAGCTCCCAGTCGCGGGCTTGAGGGCAAGGCATTGGGGTCGTCCACCCAAGTGATCGGCAGAATGTAATTGGGCTGATGAGTCACGAAACTGCCGGTAAACGAGAAGATCGCCCGCTCGGCAGAAAGATAGTTGTCCACCAGCGCGGCCATCACCCCGTCATCAGGATCGTCTTCCAGCGCATTGCCCACGATCTTCTCCCGGGTTTTCTTGTCGGCCACCAGTTCCTCTGCGTCCGCCTCGGCTTCTTCCAGCTGTTCCTCGCTGGCCTGGTCACGCTCGGCCTGAGGGTTGTACTTGGCGTCATAGCAGGCCAGCCGTTGCACACCTTCCTTGATCAGCGCGCAGTTAACATCGGGTTCCTCTGGCCGATCCTGGGCAACAACCAGATTGGCCGTGCCCAACAGAATCAGGGGTAGCAGCTTGAGGCTGGGGGTCATGGGAGCTCCTTATTGGGCGATACTCAGGCTTATCCAGGTATTGGCAATGCCGTAAATCCAGACCCCAAGCAGGGTGAGGGTCAGCAGGGCGAAGATCGCGCGATGGCGGGGGCGGCGCTGGTCGTTCGCCGAGGCGACCCAGCGTAGATACATCAACCCGATAAAACTCAGAAAAACGCCCAGGCTGGCAAGCGCC
The DNA here is from genome assembly GCF_041155085.1 of Marinobacter sp. RI1. Lineage (NCBI taxonomy): Bacteria > Pseudomonadati > Pseudomonadota > Gammaproteobacteria > Pseudomonadales > Marinobacteraceae > Marinobacter > Marinobacter sp. RI1. Next base: position 166,845 of record NZ_AP031605.1, on the reverse strand, counting down.
GGAATCAGCAGCCAGCCGGCAGAAAGCGGGGTGCCATCGCTTGACTGGTTGCTGAACCAGGCCATCGAGATCAGCAGTACCGCCAGGCTGGAAAACTCCAGGATCAGTAAGGTTTTTCGGCGCTTGTCCGGGGTCGTCTGTTGCTGTTGGTTCATACGGCGACTCTGGGTTTGAGTGAATGAACGCTATGGTAACCGGAATCCATGGCAAAGGAGCTACAACCTACGAAACTGTCATTAAAATGGTTGAAATCAAATTCTGATTTTGCTCTCTGGTTTTTTTGCGGGGGCTCAATCGCTATAATGCGGCGACCGAAAGATTATAACGCTCAAATGCGAGGTGCATTGTGAAGATGAAGAGAGTCCTGGCTGTTGTTCTGCTTGGTTTTGGCCTGGCCGCCGGCGCCGCAGTGGCAAGTGTTGAAGACGAAATCCGCGAGCGCATCAAGCCGGTGGGTGAAGTGTGTCTGCAGGGTGAAGAGTGTGGCGAGGCTGCTGCACCTGCTGAGACAGCCAGCTCCGGCCCGCGTTCTGGCAGTGAAGTCTACGACGCCGTGTGCATGGCGTGTCATACCACCGGCGCAGCCGGCGCTCCGGTCATTGGCGATGCCGCTGCCTGGGCTCCGCGCATTGAGAAGGGTATCGATACCCTGATTGATCACGCCATCAATGGCTTCAATGCCATGCCGGCCAAAGGTGGCTGTGCCAACTGCCCGGATGAGGAAATCACCGCTGCCGTTGAGCATATGGTTGAGCAGAGCAAGTAAGCAATCTGTAACGACCTGACAAACCCCGCCCCGAGCGGGGTTTGTTGTTTCTACAGGCCCAGATCGCCAATCAGGGCGCTGAGAGTCGCCTTGCCCTTTTTCTGGTTCGCTTCTTTGTCCTGGTCGCCCAGTCCTTCCCATTTCACATCCTCTTCCGGCAACTCATCCAGAAAGCGGCTGGGAATGGTCTCCAGTTTTTCCCCGTATTGTTTTCGGGAAGCCGCGTAAGTCAGCGCCAGGGTTTCCCTGGCCCGGGTAATGCCCACGTACATCAGGCGGCGCTCTTCTTCAATGTTGCCTTCCTCGATGCTGCTGCGGTGCGGCAGAATCTCTTCCTCCAGGCCCATAATGAACACATGGGGAAACTCCAGCCCCTTGGAAGCGTGCAGAGTCAGCAACTGAACCTTGTCGCTGTCGTCTTCCTCTTCCCGCTGCTCCATCATGTCCCGCAGTACCAGCTTGGCGATGGCGTCCTCAATGCCGATTTCGTCGGCGGTGCCCTTGCCGTCGTCCAGCATGCGCTGGATCGACTCCACCAGGTACCAGATGTTCTCCATCCGGCGTTCGGCCTGTTTCGGGCTACCGGAATGCTGGTGCAGCCACTCTTCGTACTCGATGTCTGTGAATAACTGTTTGATGACCGGGATCGGGTCTTCCGAGAACAGGCGTTCGCAGATTTTGTCGACCCAGTGGGCGAACCGTCTCAGTCGGTCCAGACCTTTCTCGGTGACGTGGGTTTCCGCCCCCATATCCCCCAGGGCCTTGAACAGACTGACATTGCGTGACCGGGCATAGTGACTTAACTGTTCCAGGGTGCGCGGGCCAATCTCCCGGCGCGGCACGTTCACCACCCGCAGGAAGGCCGCATCGTCGTCCGGGTTGATCATCAGCCGCAGGTACGACATCGCATCCTTGATCTCGTTCTTGGAGAAAAACGACTGACCGCCAGAGATTCGGTAGGGTATCTGGTAGGCCTGCAGTTTCATTTCCAGCAGCCGTGCCTGATGGTTGCCTCGGTAAAGGACTGCGAAATCCCTGAAGTCGAGGCCGTTTTTCAGCTTCTGATCGAGGATCTCGGTGGCCACCCGCTCGGTTTCGGCATCTTCGTTGCGGCAGCGGATGATGCGGATTTCCTCGCCAATGGTGTGGTCACTCCACAGCGCCTTCTCGAACACGTGGGGGTTGTTGGCGATCACCGTGTTGGCGCAGCGCAGGATCCGGCTGGTGGAGCGGTAGTTCTGCTCCAGTTTGACGATCTTCAGGCTCGGGAAGTCATCTTTCAACTGGGCCAGGTTCTCCGGCCGGGCGCCGCGCCAGGCGTAGATGGACTGGTCGTCATCGCCCACCACGGTAAACGCCGCCCGCTCGGCCACCAGCTGTTTTACGAGCTCGTACTGGCACACGTTGGTGTCCTGGTACTCATCCACCAGCATGTAGCGGATTTTCCGGCGCCACTTGGCAAGCACTTCCGGGTTGTCCCGGAACAGCTGCACCGGCAGCAGAATCAGGTCGTCGAAATCCACCGCGTTGTAGGCTTTCAGGTATTCGTTGTAGTGTTTGTAAACGATGGCAATGCGCTGCTCACGCTCGTCTGCCGCTTTGCTGTAGGCCTCCGCAGGGCTGCGCATGGCGTTTTTCCAGGACGAGATGGTCATCTGCACATCGTTCAGCTCGTCGCCGGCCTCGGCGCTGGCTTCGCGCATCATCAGATCCTGCAGCAGCGCCTTGGCATCTTCGGCGTCGAAAATGGAGAAGCCTGGGTGGTAGCCCAGGTGGGTGTGCTCCTCCCGGATCATGTTCAGGCCAAGATTGTGAAATGTTGATACGATCAGGCCCCGGGTTTTGCCCCGGTCGACAATGCGGCCCACACGCTCTTTCATCTCCCGGGCGGCTTTGTTGGTAAAGGTGACGGCGGCAATGTGTCGCCCCGGGATGCCCAGTTCCTCAATCAGATAGGCAATCTTGCGGGTAATCACGCTGGTTTTGCCGCTGCCGGCACCGGCCAGCACCAGCAGGGGGCCGTCGGCGTAGCGTACCGCTTCATGTTGTCTGGGATTGAGCTTGTTCACAGTGTTGGTGCCAAAGGGGAACGGGGCATGGGTTTTTAGCGTCTGGCTATTCTACACCAGGCCGGCATGCTGTACCTTGCCGATCTATCAGCTATTCTTTATGTAATGGACTACGCTGTTCTGTACCGATATATGGATCTCGCCAGATGACACTGCCCACCGACACCAGGCCTGATTGTTTGCGCCTTCTGGTGCTGACACCGGAATACGCCGACTATCTCTGGTTCAGCGCCATGCTCGCGGATGATTCCGAAATCTGCAGTGACGCCACCTGGTGCCCGGATCTGGTGGACTGTGATGATCTTATTTCCAACGCCAGCTTCGATGTGATCGTGTGGGACTGCGTGTTCCATGGCGGCTCGGAAGCGTCGTTTCTGCAATATCTGTCGGTATCCAGTGAGGACAAACCCATTCTGGCCATGAGCGCCGAATCCTGCGGAGAAAAAGCCCGGTACCTGGTTGAAAATGGTGCATCGGACTATCTGAGCCGCCGTGAGTTAGATCCCTGGAATTTCCGGCGCTCCATTAAATGCCTGTGGTACCGCTCCCAGCTCACGCAGTCGGCAAATGGCCAGCTTGGCCGTGAAGTGGCCACCGGCTTCATCAACCGGGACCTGTTCTTCGATCGGTTGCAGCAGGCGGTGCTGAGGGCTGAGCGGGCGAATCATCGCCTGGCTCTGTTGCACCTGAATATCGATGATTTCCGTAATATCAACGAATCCTTTGGTTACCAGAAGAGTGATCAGCTCATGCTTCGGCTGGCAGAGCGGCTCCGGCAGACGTTGCGACGGGTGGACTCGTTGATGCGCATCGGTGGTGACGAACTGGCCATCATCGTCGAGAAAGTGGAAGACTCGCTGGATATCACCCAGATCATTCGCAAGGTGGTCTCGGCGCTGGATGAGCCGGTGATGGTGGATGGCCAGAATGTGGTGGTCAGCGCCAGCCTGGGCGTGGCCACCTATCCGGAGGCCGGTGACAGCCCGGAAGAACTGCTCCGGCGGGCTAACCGTGCGATGTTCGAAGCCAAACGCGATCCGGGTACCAGTTACCGGTTTTACGACCGGCAGCTGCACATTTCCGCAGGCTATCAGCTCCGGCTCGAAGCTGATCTTCGTAATGCCCTGCGGGGCAAGGAGCTGGAACTGTATTATCAGCCACGGATTGACCTCGCGACTGAGGAGGTACGCGGGGTCGAGTGCCTGTTACGCTGGAATCACCCGGAGCGCGGCCTGGTGGGCCCCGATGAGTTTATCCCGGTGGCCGAGCGCAGTGGCCTGATTGTGCCCATCGGCTACTGGGTTATCGAGCAGGCCTGCAAGCGTTTGCAGGAATCCACCGAGCTGGGCTTTCCCGGACTGGTGTTCGCGGTCAACCTGTCGTTCCGGCAGTTCCACGATCGCAAGATGACCGAAACCATCTTTCGTATCATCTTCAATGCCAACGTCGATACCAGCCTGCTGGAACTGGAGCTGACCGAAAGCGCCATGATGCACGACCCGGAATACGCCCAGCGCTGCCTGCGGGAGCTCAATCAGTTGGGCATCAGTTTTGCGCTGGACGATTTCGGTACCGGCTTTTCCTCCCTGAGCAATCTTCAGCACCTGCCGATCTCGCTGGTGAAGATCGACAAGTCCTTCGTCCAGGAACTGGGCCAGTCTGCCGATGCCGAGCATATTATCCGTGCCATTATCAGTCTGGCTCACAGCCTGCAGATCAGCGTGGTGGCCGAAGGGGTGGAAACCGAAGGCCAGCTGGAATTCCTGCGCCAGCAACACTGCGACGAAATCCAGGGCTACTATTACGCCCGCCCGATGCCCTGGAACGATCTGGTGCAATTCATGAACCGCCAGAACCAGTCCGCTTGCCTGCAGAAGTAAGCCGCTGTACCTTTGCGCATTAATTCCGAATGCGATACCAGATCGAGGCAGCATGAACAGTATTTCCCGGCGCATTGCCGAAGAGCTCGGCGTACGTGAACAGCAGGTTAATGCCACCGTTACCCTTCTTGATGAAGGCGCTACCGTTCCCTTTATTGCACGCTACCGAAAAGAAGTAACGGGTTCCCTGGACGACAGCCAGCTGCGGACTCTGGAAGAGCGGTTGCGCTATCTGCGTGAGCTGGAAGACCGCCGGGGCACCATCCTCAACAGCATTGAGGAACAGGGCAAGCTGACCGACGAGCTGCGGGCCTCCATCGAAGCTGCCGACACCAAGAACCGCCTGGAAGACCTTTACCTGCCCTACAAACCCAAGCGCCGCACCAAGGCGCAGATTGCCCGGGAAGCAGGCCTGGAGCCGCTGGCCGATACCCTCTACGACGATCCCACCCAGGATCCGGAAACCGTCGCTGCCGGTTACCTCAATCCGGAAGCCGGCGTTGAGGATGTCAAAGCCGCTCTGGACGGTGCCCGCTACATTCTGATGGAGCGTTTTGCCGAAGATGCCGAGCTGCTTGGCGCCCTGCGCGATTTCGTCTGGCAGGAAGGCCAGCTGAAAGTCACTGTGGTGGAAGGCAAGGAAAACGAAGGCGCCAAGTTCCGGGATTACTTCGACCACGTTGAACCGCTGAGAAAAGTTCCGTCGCACCGGGCGCTGGCCATTCTTCGGGGCCGCAATGAGGGCATTCTGGCCTATTCGATTGTTATGGGCGATGCTGAGGAGGATCGCCGTCAGCCCCATCCCGCCGAGCAGCGAATTGCCGCCCACTGGCGCATTCGGGATAACGGCCGGGCCGCCGACAAATGGTTGTCGGATGCGGTGCGCTGGACCTGGCGCGTGAAGTTGTCGACACAGATTGAAACCGATCTGATCGCCCAGGTGCGTGAAGCGGCTGAAACCGAAGCCATCAACGTTTTTGCTGCCAACCTGAAAGATCTGCTCCTGCTCGCTCCGGCAGGTCCGCGGCCAACGCTGGGGCTCGATCCCGGCCTGCGTACCGGGGTCAAGGTGGCGGTAATCGACGGCACCGGCCAGGTAGTGGATCACGGCGCCATTTTTCCCCATGCGCCCCAGAACAAATGGGAGCAGTCCATTGCCCAGATGGCAGCCTGGTGTCAGAAGTACAAAATTGAACTGGTGGCTATCGGCAACGGTACCGCCTCCCGGGAAACCGAGAAACTGGTGGGCGACCTCTGCAAACGTTACCCCGAACTGAAGCTGGCCCGCATTGTGGTGAATGAGTCCGGGGCATCAATCTATTCCGCCTCGGAATTTGCCTCCCGGGAACTGCCGGATCTGGATGTCACCATCCGTGGTGCGGTGTCCATTGCCCGCCGTTTGCAGGATCCGCTGGCCGAGCTGGTGAAAATCGAGCCCAAGTCTATCGGCGTGGGGCAGTACCAGCACGATGTGTCCCAGGTACAGCTGTCCCGTAGCCTGGATGCGGTCGTTGAGGACTGTGTAAACGGCGTGGGCGTGGATCTGAATACCGCGTCGGTACCGCTGCTCACCCGGGTGTCTGGCCTGAATCCGAGCATTGCCCAGAACATCGTGGATTTCCGGAACCAGAACGGCAAGTTCACCAGTCGCAAACAGCTGCTGAAGGTGTCTCGATTGGGTGATCGCACCTTTGAACAGGCTGCGGGCTTCCTGCGTATCGCCGGGGGCGAAAACCCTCTGGACCGGTCATCCGTGCATCCGGAAGCCTACGGTGTGGTTGAGGCCATTGCTGAGCGAAATGGCAAGAGGGTGGAGGATATCCTTGGCGATTCCGCGTTCCTGCGCAGTCTTAACCCACAGGACTACGTAACCGAGCAGTTCGGCCTGCCGACCATCAAGGACATTATCTCCGAGCTGGAAAAACCGGGCCGGGACCCGCGACCGGAATTCCGCTTTGCCCATTTCGAGGAAGGGGTGGAAACCCTCAACGACCTCAAACCCGGTATGGTGCTGGAGGGCTCGGTAACCAACGTCACCAACTTCGGTGCCTTTGTGGATATCGGCGTTCACCAGGATGGCCTGGTGCACATCTCGGCCTTGTCCCATACTTTCGTGAAAGATCCGAGAGAAGTGGTCAAGGCCGGTGACATCGTCAAGGTCAAAGTGATGGAAGTGGACATTCCCCGTAAGCGGATTGGCCTGTCCATGCGTATGGATGACCAGCCGGGGGCGGACAACAAGCCAGCCCGGGGCGCAGACCGGAACTCTGGCCGCAGTGCAGGGCGCAAACCTCAGGCCGGCCAGGGCGCACCTCAAGGTGCCATGGCTGGCGCTCTGGCCCAGGCTATGGCCTCTGCCCGTAAGAACGGCCGTTAACCCCTTCCACTGATTCACAGCCGTTACGTCTCACAAGGGCGTAACGGCTGCAACAGGAGCTCAACATGGCACAATCCCGCCACTCCCTGTTCCAACAGTTTGCCGCCAGTGACTGGGACGGTTTCCTCAAAGGGGTCGAAAAGGAAGGCCTGCGCGTCGATGCCAATGGCTTCATTGCCCAGACACCACATCCGGAAGCCCTGGGCTCCGCACTGACCCACCCCCGTATCACGACCGACTACTCGGAAGCCCTGCTGGAACTGATCACGCCGGTCTTCGACAATACTGAAGCTATGCTGGCCTCGTTGCGGGATATACATCGGTTCGTCCAGCAGAACCTGGATAACGAAGTGTTCTGGGCCGCGAGCATGCCCTGCGAGATTGACGGCGATGCCAGCATTCCCATTGCCGAGTACGGCAGCTCCAACACTGGCCGGCTCAAGCATGTGTATCGTCAGGGTCTGGCGGTGCGTTATGGCCGGATTATGCAGAGTATTGCCGGCGCCCATTACAATCTTTCCCTGCCGGACAGTTTCTGGCGCAAATGGCAGGAACTGGTGGGCAACAAGGATAGCCTCAGGGATTTCAAATCAGACCAGTACTTCTGGCTGATCCGGAATTTCCGCCGCCGCAGCTGGTTGCTGATGCTGCTGTTTGGCGCCTCGCCGGCACTGGATGCCAGTTTTGTGGCCGGCGTCCGGCACGACCTGGCACGGTTCGATGATCGCACCTGGTTTGGCCAGCACGCCACGTCTTTGCGCATGGGGGATCTGGGTTACCACAACAATGCCCAGGCCTCGCTGAATATCTGCTTCAATGAGCTGAGCACTTATACCCGGACACTGGATCGCGCCATCCACACCAACTGGCCAGCGTATGAAGCCATTGGCACCCGGCGCAATGGCGAGTTTGTCCAGATCAATACCAATGTGCTTCAGATTGAGAACGAGTACTACAGCGCGGTACGTCCCAAGCGCACCACCGAGCGGGGTGAAAAGCCGATCCAGGCTCTGGATGCCCGGGGTGTGGAATACATTGAGGTGCGTTGTCTGGACCTGGATCCGTTCTCGCCGGTGGGCGTGAACCGCGAGCAGATCGATTTCCTCGACCTGTTCCTGCTGGATTGCCTGCTCACCGATTCTCCCCGTATTGAAGACGATGAGTGCGAACGGCTTGATGACAATTACAAGGACGTCGTCGCCAGCGGTCGCCTGCATTCACTCAGTCTGTGCCGGGGTGGACAGCGTGTGCCTGTGGGCGAGGCCGCCGTTGAATGGCTGGAGCGCTTGCAGCCCCTGGCAGAGCTGCTGGATGGCTGGAATCATAGCGATACCTACAGGTCGGCGCTGGCGGCTCAACGGTCGAAACTCGAGGGCAATGATTGGGCGGTGCCTTCCGCTCGAGTGCTTGAGGCCATGGGGCAGTCAGGCCTGGGCCATCGCGACTGGGTACAGGCGATATCCCGTGAACACCAGCAAACCCTGAATTCGGAGCCACTGGCACCGGAGGTGCTGGCGGACTTCCGTGCCATGAGTGCGCAGTCCCTGGTCGAGCAGAAAGAGCAGGAAGCTGCGGACAGCCAGTCATTTCCGGAGTTTCTGGAAGCCTACCTGAAATCCTGACGCCGCTTGCGTCACGTCCGGAAAGGGACGTGACGCACAGAACCGGTTGTCCGGTTTGCTGGATCTGTTACCTGCTGTTACTTTCTATTACATCAGGTAAGGAGGTGGCCCATGGCAACGGATATCAAGCTCGGCTGGGATGTAGAAGCATTGAACAAGGCCTACCGGCAGGGATACATGGCTGGCGAGATGGGCATGGACAAAACCCGCTGCCCTTACCGCGGTGAGGTCATTATTGCCGCCTGGGAAGCCGGTTGGGACGATGCCGGTCAGGTCCGGAAACAGCGCCCGCAACAGGATGACGATCTGTTCTCACGCATCGCCTGATCCCCTGCCACCGCCCGGTGAGCGCCGCAACTAGCGCTGAACTACAAACTCGGTAAACAGCACTCCGGTAATGGTTTCTCCGGTTTGCTGCTCCTCCAGCACTCCGTTTATCCGTTTGGTTGCTTCTTCCCGCAGCGCCTGCTGGCCGTCCATGGAAGACAATTGGTCAAGATCCGTCTGCTCACCAAACAGCATCACCAGTTCGTGCCGTAACCTGGGCATGTGCGCTTCTACCGCCGGCCGGGTGGTTTCGCGGGAGGCCCGAATGGTTACGGAGGCTTTGAGATAGGCCACTTTCGCATCCGGTTTGCCGACATGGGTGACGAATGCCGGTTCCATGGCGATATAGTCGGTTACCCCCTTCACTTCGGTTTCTTCATCAGCTTCCTCGGCCATGGTGGGCAGGGAAGGCATCAGTGCGCACAGGGTCAGTAACAGGGCCGGCGTCAGTTTTCTGAGAATGGTCATAGGCTTGGCGTTAGTCATGGGTTAGGATTGGTTCAGTGTTTCATGGCACGCTGGTTTTTCTCTGAGAATATCAGGCCATGGAAGCTTGTGCAGTCCACATCATGATTCCGGGGTAGCGTTTTGACAAGCAGATGGATATTCGGGTTGGTATTTCTGGTGTGCGCCGGGTTGCTGGCGGTGGCCTTTTACATGGAGCACGTGATGGGTCTGGAGCCCTGCCCGTTGTGCTGGTTGCAGCGTTTCGGATTTATGGGTGCGGGGCTGGTCAGTCTGTTGGCGTTTCTGCACGGACCCCGCGGGTTCGGCAACCGGGTCTACGGGCTGTTGCTTGTTGTTGCCGCTGGCGCTGGTCTGGCGGTGGCGGGGCGTCAGCTATGGTTGCAGAGTCTGCCGGCGGACCAGGTGCCTGCCTGTGGTCCTTCGGTGGATTACATGCTCGAGGTGCTGCCCTGGTTTGAGGTGCTGCAAACCGCGCTGAAAGGCACCGGTGATTGTGCCGAAGTGGTCTGGCGTTTTCTCGGTTTGAGCATTCCCGGATGGACGGCAGTCTTTTTCAGTCTGTTGATTGTGCTGGGGCTGTTCGTGATGCTGCGTCGCTATTCACCCAGGGACTGGTTGCAGAGCTGAAACAGTTGCGGCTGACCATGACCATGGGGTAACTTGAATGCCACATAATAATTATCAAGACTAGATCGAAAGAACTGGCGGATTGACCGAGGGGAGACAGGCGTCATGTTGGAAAATTGCCGGAATGCCAGGGAACGTTGGGGTGGTGTCAGCGAGCTGATTGATCGCTGGCTGAAAGAGCGCCAGGAGCTTCTGGTTCAGTATTGCGAGTTGTCCGGAGAGAGTGATTTTTCCCAGACTGACGCCCTCCGCGAAAAATTCGTCCGCCTGTGCGAAGTGCTGGTGGACTATGTTTCTGCCGGTCACTTTGAGGTCTACGAACAGCTGATTCAGGAGGCCCGAGAGTTCAACGACGGCGGTCTCGAGTTGGCTGCAAAGCTCTATCCCCGGATCGAGCAGACCACAGAAGTGGCATTGAACTTTAATGATCGCCTGGATGGCCGGGAGCTGTCCGAGGTCGAAATCCGGGAACTGTTCAACGAGCTGTCACGGCTCGGGGAAGTGCTGGAGTCACGCTTCGAGATGGAAGATTTCCTGATTGAGAATCTGCATAACGCCCATGCGGGCAAGGTGGCTTCGGCCTGATTGCCTCCACCCGAAACCGCATTACCCGCAATAAAAAACCGGCCCCAGAAATGGTGCCGGTTTTTTATTGCCTGCCGGAGTGCTGGCCAGAGCTTATTCGTCTGAACCGGCGTCGTCCTGCCCCGGATTCACGGCGATCAGCTCGACATCAAATACCAGGGTCTCGTTAGGGCCAATAGCCTGGTTTCCGCCCGGGCCGTAGGCCAGGTCAGACGGGATATAAAGCTTGTACCGAGCACCTTCGCTCATCAGCTGCAGACCTTCTGTCCACCCAGGAATCACCTGGTTCAGGCCAAAGGTCACGGTTTGCCCGCGCTCACGGGAGCTGTCGAACACCTCACCGTTGATCAGTTCGCCGGTGTAGTGGACTTCCACCTGATCCTCGGCGGTTGGGCGCTCACCGTTACCTTCTTCAATCACTTCGTACTGGAGACCGGACTCTGTGGTCTCAACGCCTTCACGCTCGGCGTTTTCAGCCAGGAAAGCCTCGCCGGCATCCTTGTTCTTCTGAGCCAGTTCTTCCAGTTGCTGCTCCTGCTTTTGCTGGAGCTCCTGCTGGTAGGCCATCAGCGCTTCCTGGATCTGCTCGCGGGTCAGTCGCTTGCTGTCTTCATCACCGGCATGGCCATGCTGGATGCCCTGAAGGAACTGGTCCATCTGGAGATCCGGCAAGTCGTTGCTCATGCGCTCACCCAGCACCAATCCCATGCCATAGCTGACTTTCTCGGGCGTGGTTTCAAGGGCCGGGTCGTTTGCCGGCTCCTGGGCTGTTGAGCAACCGGCAATCAGGCCGGTAACGGCGATAGCCAAAAGCGTTTTCTTCATCATTTCATCCTTTTCACGTGTTTCTGGGCTCTCTGACCCTGGATTCTGAAAGTGAACAAGGTAACGGGTTCAGCAGCGGGATGCCACTGAACATGTGTTAATCAGAGACTCATTTCGCGGCAATGCGCAACCCGCGTCAGGAACCGCTGGCGGGTGAGCCATTGAGCGAATAGGGGGCCTGGTAGGGGGACTGCCAGTCATCTTCCGGGCTGATGGTCTGCGGCTTCCGGGGCACGGGGTCTGGGCGCTCAATGGCCAGGGCATTCCAGGGGCCCTGGGCCGGGGGCTGATCGGCATAGTGCCAGTTGCCATCGGTGTCCTGCCACTTGAAAACGATATCCGGGCCTTCGGTGGGAATCGGCGATGGCAGCAACCCCTCAAAGGAGGGAATCGTCGTCGCCTGCTCGGTTTTCACCGGTTCCGAGACCTGGTCGGGATCGCCGAGGCCGAAGAAAATCAGCAGCAGCAGAAGGCCGAGCGCCGGAAACGAAAGCCGGATCAGCCATTTCATGAACATGATGGGCCGCCTCTGGTGGTCTGGCCTGCAAGCCGGCTGGCCAGAAGTTCAAGATGAGGTTTTACCCGCGTGGGTATGTTGTCGGACGGCGCGGCAGCGACAAGATTCTGCCCGATGATGGTGCCTGATTCCTGCATGATTCCGCGCTCCGCTTCGGATTCTTTCAACGTTTGCCAGGCCAGAGCCAGCTCCAGCTGTTCGGCCAGCAGTTCTGCCCTCGCCAGAGTATCCCGCAACTCCACGCCATGATCATTGGCTCGGGGAACAGACTTGCGGGCGGAGCGAAGGCAACCGGTTACACGGCTTCGCCACTCTGTTACCTTAGCGTCCTCAACGCCAGAGAACGACTGACCGTGCGTGGCCAGCCAGCCGGCACAGAGGATGCGGCTTACGCTCCATCCCTCGGATTGCAGCTCAAGACAGGCCTCAGCCACCTGTGGATCCTGCCATTGGGCGAGGGCATAACGCCATAACGGATTGTCTGGTTCCATGTGTTCTGGAAGTTCCAGCGGGTCCGCTTGTTGAACGGTCATGTTGGCGCTTCCCTGGCAGTAATCCATGGATAGATTAAATCTATGTTAACGATAACCGATCTCAGTTTACAACGGGGCGGCGTCTGGTTGCTAGAAAACGTGAACCTGACCGTGCAACCGGGGCAGCGCGTTGCCATTGTTGGTGCTAACGGTGCCGGCAAATCCAGTCTTTTCCAGCTTTTGCTGGGGCAGCTTGCTCCCGAGCAAGGCAGCGTGGGGTTGCCCGGTGGCTGCCGGATTGCCCATATGGCTCAGGAAGTCGCGGCTTCGTCCAGGTCCGCCCGGGATTTTGTGCTGGATGGCGACACCGAGTTGCGGCGAATGGAGCGGGCGCTGGCCGAAGCGGAAGCGGGTGGTGACGACCATGCCATTGCCCGCCTGCACGGGGAGCTGGATATTCACGAAGCCTGGTCCGCACCGCGTCGGGCCGAGACTCTGCTCAGGGGCCTGGGCTTCGCCGACAGCGATGCCGAGCGCCCGGTTTCGGCATTTTCCGGTGGCTGGCGTATTCGACTGAATCTGGCCCAGGCACTGATGCGTCCCTCCGATCTGCTGTTGCTGGATGAGCCCACCAACCACCTGGATCTGGATGCCTGTCTGTGGCTGGAGAACTGGCTCAGAAAGTATCCTGGTACCTTGCTGTTTATTTCTCACGACCGTGACTTCATGGACCGTGTGGCTACGCATCTGGTGCATTTTGATCAGAAGCAGTTGGTGCTTTATACGGGAAATTACTCAGCCTTCGAGCGTCAGCGCTCCGAGCGCCTGGCCCAGCAGCAGGCCAGTTTCGAGCGTCAGCAAGCGAGAATTGCGGAGATCCAGCGTTTTATTGATCGCTTTAAGGCCAAGGCCACCAAAGCCCGGCAGGCCCAGAGCCGCGTCAAGGCACTGGAACGGATGGAAAAGATTGCGCCGGCGCACGTGGACTCACCCTTCAGTTTCGAGTTCCCGGTCGCGGACAAGGTCTCCAATCCATTGCTGTCCATTCGCCACGGGGTCGCGGGCCATGGGGATGTGCCCATTCTGAAGAACATCAATGTCACCCTGTTGCCCGGCACCCGGGTTGGTTTGCTGGGGCCGAACGGGGCCGGTAAGTCCACCTTTATGGATGCCCTTCGCGGCACCGGAACCCTGCTCAGTGGTGAGCGCACCTGTGGCGAACATCTGGCCATCGGCTATTTCGCCCAGCATCAGCTGGAGTCCCTGGATCTCGACGCCAGCCCGTTCCTGCATCTGCAGCGTCTGGCGCCAACCGCATCGGAGCAGAAAGTCCGGGACTTCCTGGGCGGCTTCGATTTTCACGGCGACGAAGCACTTGCGCCCATTCGCTCGTTTTCGGGCGGTGAGAAGGCCCGGGTTGCGCTTGCCGTTATCGCCTGGCAGAAACCCAATCTGCTGCTGCTGGATGAGCCCACGAACCATCTGGACCTGGAAATGCGACAGGCCCTGACCATGGCGCTCCAGAACTTCGATGGCGCCATCGTGGTGGTATCCCACGACCGCCACTTGCTGCGCAACACGGTGGATGAATTCTGGTTGGTATGCGACGGCGCTGTTGGCGAGTACGAGGGCGACCTGGAGGATTACGAACGCTGGCTGGCGGAACGTCGGAAAGATGAGGAATCGCCACCCCGGCGTGAAGTGGTCGGGGGGCAGGAAAAGTCGGTTAATACCGCCGGACCCGCGACCCTGACGGCGGACGAACGCAAGGCCCGCAAGCGCCAGGAAGCTGAACTGCGACAGAAACTCAGCCCGTGGCGAAAAAAACAGGGAACGCTTGAGATCCGTATGGAGCAGTTGCAGCAAAAGCTCGCCACGGTGGAGCAAAACCTGGCCGACCCAGGGCTTTACGATGACCAGCAAAAGGTTCGACTCAAGGAACTGCTGGCGGAGCAGGCCGAACTGAAGCGAGAGCTGGAAGACGTTGAAGCTGAGTGGCTGGAGGTGAGCGAAACGGTGGAGAGCCTGGAGGCGGAACTGGCTGGCTGAGGCCAGCCAGTGTTACCGGCCCGAGATCTCCAGGGTAAAGTCCTGGCGTGCCAGGTAGTCTCGTTCGTTCTCCAGGTCTGCGAGGGTCAGCGGGCGGTTGTCCAGCCAGCCCTCGGGGAACTCGATTACCAGGCGGTTATCGTGGCCGTGAAGGGTGAAGGCAGGGGGTTCTTCCAGGTTGCGTGGGTGTTGGATCAGCACCGCCAGCCGCACCAGCACGCAAAGGTAGGTCAGGCGGGGTTTGTCCTCGGGCTCGATACCCTCGAAAACTGCCGCCGAGAACTTCCGGCGATGGCCCCGAACCAGAGTGGCCAGATCCTTCTGGAACGGTTGACTGAAGCCGGGTAAATCGGAATAGCGCAACAGGTAGGCGCCGTGCTTGTGGTACTGGCTGTGGGAAATAGTCAGGCCGATCTCGTGCAGCCGGCAGGCCCAGCGCAGCACGTCTTCATCGGCGGCGGTGCGCAGGCCCCATTGCCCTGCCACCTGTTCCCAAGCGGCAATCGCGGTTTTCTCGACCGCTGCGCCGTGAGCCTGGTCTACGTGGTAACGCTCCTGCAGCGCCGCAATCGTACGTTCACGAACGTCCTCGTGCTGGATGCGTCCGACAATGTCGTACAGCAGGCCTTCACGCAGGGCGCCGTCGGCAAAAGTCATGGTCTGGATGTCGAGTGAACGGAACGCCGCCATCAGAATGGCAAAGCCGGCCGGGAAAATGCTCTGGCGATCTTCCCTTACCCCCAGTTCGGCCAGTTTCTCCACCTTGCCCATGCTCACCAGGCGCTTGCGCAGCTCTTCCATGCCGTCGCGGTTAATGGAGCCGTCGGTAATCTTAAGGGTTGCCAGCACGTTGGCAATCGCCTTGATCGAGCCGGAAGAGCCCACCGCGCTCTGCCAGCCCACCGAGCGATAGTGCTGCCGGATATTCAACAGTTCCTGCTCGGCATGAGTAATGGCCTTGTCCATCTGGCGCCGGGTAATCTTGCCATCGGGAAAGTAGCGGTTGCGGAACGACACGCACCCCATGTGCAGGCTTTCCAGCTCCTGGGGTTCGAAACGCTGCCCGATGATGAATTCCGTGCTGCCGCCGCCAATATCAATCACCAGCCGCCGACCGGAATCGTCCGACAGGGTATGGGAGACACCGAGATAGATTAACCGCGCTTCCTCACGCCCGGCGATGATTTCTACCGGATAGCCCAGCACTTCCTCGGCACGGGCAATGAAATCGTGAGCATTGCGGGCGACCCGGAGCGCGTTGGTGCCGACGATCTGGACTGCTTCCCGGGGCATGCCCTGAAGGCGCTGAGCAAACCGGCTCAGACATTCGAGGGCCCGCTGCTGGGTTTCTTCGGTCAGCCGATTGTACTGATCCAGCCCCGCGCCAAGCTGGACTTTCTCGCCCATCTTCTCAACCGTGCGGATTTCGCCATGCACCAGACGGGCGACGACCATATGAAAACTGTTGGAGCCCATATCGATGGCTGCCAGCATGTCCGGGGAGGTTTCAGGCTTCTCGGCAGGGGATGCGGCCGTCACGTTGATAGGCGTCCTGTGTGATATGAACTTGGCCGTACTATAAGTGAAACTTCCCGGCCGTGTCAGTAATTGGCTGCGGACATTACTGACACGGATCAACCCGGGGGTGGATACAACCGGCTTCACATCAGGGCGGGCAATCGCGTAAAGTAATAGTCTGTCTTAATCCGGGTGGGCGGCCGGTCCGTAAAGAGAACACCGTCCACTACAGTCAACAGCGACTCCCGAAGGGCCGGAATCCAAGCCCCGGAGCGCCTGAATCAGGAAAAGGTAATGAGCGGAAATATCGTTAATGTCACCGACGCTTCCTTCGAGCAGGATGTACTGAAGTCCGACGTTCCGGTACTGGTAGACTACTGGGCCGAGTGGTGTGGCCCGTGCAAAATGATTGCTCCGGTTCTGGAAGAAATCGCTGACGAATACGAAGGCAAGCTTAAGGTCTGCAAACTCAACATCGACGAAAACGAACAGACCCCGCCCAAGTTCAACATCCGTGGTATCCCGACCCTGATGCTGTTCAAGAACGGCAACGTGGATGCCACCAAAGTAGGCGCGCTGTCCAAATCGCAGCTGGCTGCCTTCCTCGACAGCAACCTCTGATCCGCCGTTGAAGGAAACCGCCCCTGAACAACGCTTCACGGGCGGTTTTTTTATGCCATGACCCGACCCGACAGAATCATCGGCCTGCTCCTGGCAGGCGGCAAAGGCACCCGCATGGGCGGCCAGGACAAAGGCCTCGTACCCTGGCAAGGCAGAGCCATGGCCGAATGGGTGCTGCAGGCCCTTGGGACCATCACCCCGGCCGTCTTCATCAGCGCCAACCGCTCGCTGCCGGACTACGAACGCCTGGCGCCCGGCCGCATCCTTGAGGATCCTCCTGAACTACGCGACCAGGGCCCTCTGGCGGGCCTGCTCACGGGCCTGAAAGCCGCGGAAACTCAGGGTGCCGAAGCTGTGCTGGTCTGCCCCTGTGATACCCCGGGAATCACCCCGGGAACCCTCAGCGCCCTGGTCACCGCCTGGCAAACCCAACCCGACCGCCCGGCTATTGCCGAACATAACGGCCGCCTGCACCCGTTGCACGGTGTGTATCCGGTAAATGTAATGGTGGAGCTGGACCGCTGGCTGGCGTCGGACAACCGCCGGGTGATGGGATTTGCCGAATCGGTGGGGGCGGTTGCGGTTAATTGTCCTGAAACCGACGAAGTGTTCAGGAATCGCAATGATTTTAGGGAGTTGGAACGCTAATTTGATCTCGGCTGGATCAGCTGACTGCATATGTAGGGTGCTGGTCTGGTGGGATCTCCGAAAATGCTCGGAGCCATGGATGGCGGAGAGCAAGCGTACAGGGACGTATTCACAGCGGTTTTCGGAGATCCCACCAGGCCAGCGGCCGGGCGGTAAACTCCAATAAGCGTCTCACTCCCAGTTCCGACTCCGGGCAACATCAGCCTCTTTCTGCTCCACCCAATGCTCACCCTCACGGGTAATCTCCTTCTTCCAGAACGGCGCCGACGTCTTCAAAGCATCCATAATGAACTCGCAGGCCGCAAACGCATCGCCCCGGTGGGCACTGCACACCCCCACAAACACAATCTGGTCCGCCAGCGCCAACTGCCCGACCCGGTGAATCACCCGGGCCCGCTGCACATCCCAGCGCCGACCCGCCTCATCAATCAGCCCCTGAATCACCTGCTCGGTCATCCCCGGATAATGCTCGAGAAACAGCCCCGTCACCCCGGACAGATCCCCGGAATCCCTCACCAGACCCGAGAAGGTCACAATGGCCCCGGTGCCCGGTCCGGTCCCGCGAAGCGCCTCATATTCCGCACCCGCATCGAAATCGTCGGTCTGGATTGAAATCATCTCAACCTCCGGTGACCGGTGGGAAAAAGGCTACCTCATCCCCTGGCTGTACCGGGCTGGACGGCTTTGCCATGGACTGATTGATGGCCACCATCACCGGTTGGCCACCGGTCAGCTGGGCCCAGGCACCGCCCCGGCTGGCCAGGTGGGTAAGCAGGTCCGCGACCGTCTGGTGCTCTGATGCCGGCAGGGTCAGGCTTTCGGTACCCAGCTCTTCTCTTAGTCGGGCGAAAAAACGCACGGTCAGTGTTGGTTCTGTCATCGTTAACTCAGTAATTCGGTGAACGGATAGTATGTAATCAAATCGCCGGCGCGGATGGCCGTGTGTTCCGGCACCACAGCCAGGCCGTCGCCCCAGCAGGCGGAACTCAGGACGCCGGAGCTCTGGTTGGGGTAGGCGACAACCTCCAGACCCGCTGCTGAACCCTGCTTCCGGGCCCGTACAAACTCGCGGCGGACAGATGTGGAGGTTACGTCAAACCCAGCGGGCAGAGATTCGCCCACGGGAAGGAGGTCCTGCCGGCCCTGGCGTTTGCGAATGTAAGGCATCGCCACCACCAGAAAAGTGACCAGGACCGCTGCCGGATTGCCCGGCAAACCGAGTACCGGTATGCCTGCCACTTCGCCAAACGCCAGTGGTTTGCCGGGCTTGATTGCCATGCGCCAAAGTGACAGATTGCCGGATTTCTCCAGTACCGCGCGAACGTGGTCCTCCTCACCGACCGATACGCCGCCGCTGGTGATGATCAGGTCGGCCTTGGCAGCAGCAGACTCGAGCGTGCTGCGGGTGGCTTCCCGGGTATCTTCAAGGGTTTCGCACAGAACCAGCTCGCAGCCAGCCTCGGCCAACAGGCCCATGAGGGTAAATCGGTTGGTGTTGTATATCTGGCCAGAATCAAGTGGCTGGCCCGGCTCCACCAGTTCATCACCGGTGGTCAATACCGCGACTCTTAGCCGGCCCATGACCGGAACCTGGCTGATTCCCATGGAGGCCAGCAGGCCCATTTCCTGGGGGCGAATGCGCTTGCCCTTCGCCAGCGCCAGATCGCCCCGGGCAAGATCCTGGCCCTGCCTGCGAATGTTCTGGCCCTCTGAAACCTCGGCCTGGATCAGAATCATGTCGTCGGTGCGTTCCACCCGTTCCTGCATCACGACCGCATCGGCCCCTTCGGGAATCTCGGAGCCGGTAAAAATCCGTGCCGCTGTGCCGGGTGCCAGTGTTCCGGGGGCAACGCCGGCCGGGATTCTGGCGGATACGGACATCGGTTTGCCGGCGGCGACATCGGCCAGACATACCGCATAGCCGTCCACGGCGCTGTTATCCGCTGGCGGCACATCCGCGGGAACATACTGGTTCTTCGCCAGAACCCGGCCGAGGCTGTCCGTTAAGGCAACGGCTTCGGTCCGGGTGATGGCCGGCGCCCGGTCAAGAATATGTTGCAGTGCATCGTCAACCGATGTCAGATCGTTAGCCACCATGTGTCCTCCTGTTTATCGCTCGGCACGCTGGCCAATCACTTCCTGAACCCGCTGGTAGGGGCGGTCCGGCTTGCGCAGGGCCAGAGCAGAGAAGTTACAGGGGCCATGGCGACTGTCCAGTTGGGTTGCCAGAATGCCGTTCCAGCCGGTTCGGCAAGCCCCGGTTGAGCCGGGCAGGCAGAAAATAACCGTATGGTTGGCCAGGCCGCCAAAGGCCCGGGACTGGATGGTGGAGGTGCCGATTTCAGACGCGGACAGTCGCCGGAACTCCTCACCAAATCCGTCGATGGTTTTATCCAGCAGGGGCGCTACCGCCTCCGGCGTACTGTCACGTTCGTGGAAGCCGGTGCCGCCGGTAATAATGACGGCGTGAATCTCCGGATCAGCAATCCATTGTGACATCAGGGCCCGGACCAGGTAGATGTCATCCGGCAGGATGCGGCGGGCCACCAGCCGGTGACCGGCCTCGACAACACTGTCCTCAAGAAACTGGCCAGACGTGTCTTCATCCGGGCCTCGGGTGTCCGAGACGGTCAGAAGGGCGATGTTCAGGGGCTTCAGTTCGCTGGTGCGATCACTGCTCATGGGGTAGGCTCCGGAAGTCTGTCATCAATCATAGGCTCAGTATCCTGATCTGCTGCGTGGTTGGGAAGGGAGTAACCCATCAGAGGGAGCCCCAGAACGAGTGAACCCCATGCCAAAAACCGGCTTAATTTTGTTCAGGGGCTTGACATTCGCGCTAAAGGTGGCCGATGATGCCGTTGCCCGGCGAACAGTTGTTCCCACTCTCTGGCTTCGGCATTTAATATCCGGCTTCCATCTACACCGGTTGCTCCATCTGCCAGCACCTTTGTTTCATTTTTGATTCGATCAACACGTTCAGGGGCGCCCCTGTCATTCCAACAGTCGTTTACTTCCATTCCTGAAAATCCAACAAACTATGAATCTTACTGAACTCAAGCAGAAATCCGTGCCCGAATTGCTCGATATCGCGCAAGAAATGGGCCTCGACAACCTGGCTCGTTCGCGCAAACAGGATGTGATCTTCACCATCCTGAAAAAACACGCCAAAAGCGGCGAAGACATATACGGTGACGGTGTACTGGAGATTCTGCAGGATGGTTTCGGCTTCCTCCGCTCCGCCGATGCCTCATACCTGGCCGGGCCGGACGATATTTACGTTTCCCCCAGCCAGATCCGCCGGTTCAACCTGCGCACCGGTGACACCATCTCGGGCAAGATCCGGCCCCCGAAAGACGGTGAGCGTTACTTTGCCCTGCTGAAAGTCAACGAGATCAACTTTGACAAGCCGGATAACGCCCGCAACAAGATTCTGTTCGAGAACCTGACGCCGCTGTTCCCGGATGAGCGTCTGACGCTTGAAGCTGGTAACGGCAGCACTGAGGATCTCTCCTCACGGGTTCTGGACCTGGTGGCGCCCATTGGTAAGGGGCAGCGAGGCCTGATCGTATCCCCGCCCAAGGCCGGTAAGACGCTGCTGATGCAGAGCATTGCCCAGTCCATCACCCGTAACAATCCAGAGTGCCATGTAATGGTTCTGCTGATTGACGAGCGGCCAGAGGAAGTGACCGAGATGCAGCGCACTGTGCGCGGCGAAGTCATCGCCTCCACTTTTGACGAGCCGCCGGCCCGTCACGTGCAGGTGGCCGAGATGGTGATCGAAAAGGCCAAGCGCCTGGTCGAGCACAAGAAAGATGTGGTTATTCTGCTGGACTCCATAACCCGTCTGGCCCGTGCCTACAATACGGTCATTCCTTCCTCCGGTAAGGTGTTGACCGGTGGTGTTGATGCCCACGCCCTGGAAAAGCCCAAGCGTTTCTTCGGTGCTGCCCGTAATGTGGAAGAAGGTGGCAGCCTGACCATTCTTGCGACCGCGCTGGTGAATACCGGTTCCAAGATGGACGAGGTGATCTACGAGGAGTTCAAGGGCACCGGCAACATGGAGATCCATCTGGATCGCAAGATTGCCGAAAAACGGACATACCCGGCCATCAACATCCGCAGCTCCGGCACTCGCCGCGAAGACCTGTTGATGTCCGAAGCCGACATCCAGCGTGTGTGGATTCTGCGCAAACTACTGCACTCCATGGACGACGATACCGCCGCCATCGAGTTCCTGCTGGATAAACTCAGGGACACCAAGACCAACGACGAGTTCTTCCAGTCCATGAAGCGTCGGTGATACTGACTCCGATTTCCGACCGGCGGGCATTCTTATGGAATGTCCGGCTGGTCGGGGCGGATTCCCTCCCCAGCATTCAAGCTGCTCAGGCCAATACCTGAACTCAGGTCTGAATCCAGACCAGAAAAAACTCCGTAGTACCGTAGACCAGAAACGGAGCACACCATGAAATACAACGACCTTCGGGACTTTGTCAGCCAGCTGGAAAAGCTGGGTGAGCTCAAGCGCATTACTGCCGAAGTTGACCCCCACCTGGAAATGACCGAAATCTGCGACCGCACCCTGCGTGCCGGTGGTCCGGCGTTGTTGTTCGAGAATCCGAAAGGCTACGATATGCCGGTGTTGGCCAACCTGTTCGGAACACCGAAACGGGTGGCACTGGGCATGGGGCAGGACGATGTGGCAGCGTTGCGGGAGATTGGCAAGCTGCTGGCGTTTCTGAAAGAGCCGGATCCCCCCAAGGGCTTCAAGGACGCCATTGAAAAACTGCCATTATTCCGGCAGGTCATGCGCATGAGCCCCAAGGTGTTGCGCTCGGCACCCTGCCAGGATGTAGTGATTGAAAAAGACAAGGTGGATCTGTACCAGATACCGGTCCAGCACTGCTGGCCGGGTGACGCCGGTCCTCTGGTGACCTGGCCGCTGGTGATTACCCGTGGCCCCAACAAGGAACGTCAGAACCTGGGTATCTACCGGCAGCAGGTGATTGGTCGTAACCGTCTGATTATGCGCTGGCTCAGCCATCGGGGGGGCGCCCTGGATTACCAGGAGTTCCGTAAGGCCAACCCGGACAAGCCCTATCCGGTTGCGGTCGCACTGGGTGCTGATCCGGCCACCATTCTGGGTGCCGTTACCCCGGTGCCGGATACGCTGTCTGAATATGCTTTTGCAGGATTGCTGCGAGGTAGTCGAACGGAACTGGTGAATGCGGGCCTGAGCGATCTTCAGGTACCGGCCAGTGCCGAGATTGTACTGGAAGGCTTTATCTACCCGGACGATATGGCGCCGGAAGGGCCGTTTGGTGATCACACCGGGTATTACAACGAAGTGGATCAGTTCCCGGTGTTTACCGTGGAACGCATTACCCACCGCCGGGATCCGATCTATCACAGCACCTATACTGGCCGGCCACCGGACGAGCCGGCGATTCTCGGAGTGGCGCTGAACGAGGTGTTCATTCCAATCCTGCAGAAGCAGTTTCCGGAAATTGTCGATTTCTATCTGCCGCCGGAAGGCTGTTCCTACCGGCTTGCCGTCGTCACCATGAAGAAGCAGTATCCCGGCCATGCCAAGCGGGTGATGATGGGGGTATGGTCATTTCTGCGGCAATTCATGTACACCAAGTTTGTGATTGTCACCGATGACGACGTCAATGCCCGTAACTGGGAAGACGTGATCTGGGCCATTACTACGCGGATGGATCCGGCCCGGGACACCACCTTGGTGGAAAACACCCCGATTGACTATCTGGACTTTGCCTCGCCGGTGTCTGGGCTCGGCTCGAAGATGGGGATGGACGCCACCAACAAGTGGCCCGGAGAGACCGACCGGGAGTGGGGCACTGCCATCGCCATGACCGATGAGGTTAAACAGCGGGTGGATGACATCTGGGACAGCCTGGGGATTGAAATTCCCGGTGCCCGCCCCGACTGACAAGGGGCAGAGAGTGTTTCGGATACGCCTGCAGCCATCGGGGCTTGGTTATGGTGCGGATCAGGCTGAAGACCTGTTGTCTGCAGCGACCGCAGCCGGAATACGGGTGCCGGCAGCCTGCCGAAACGGCGTGTGCGAAATCTGTGAGGCCCGGTTGCTGAAAGGTCGGGCGCTGAATACCCGAAATCAACATTCTATCGCGGTTGGCGAGCCACTGATGATGTGTCGGACACGGCCGCTCGCCGACCTTGAACTGGAGATACCCGCCGTTATGGCATCAGGAAATTACCAGCCCCGCCAGTACCAGGCGAAGGTAATCGACGTACGTTCCATCAGTCACGATGTGTACCGGGTGGCCTTGCAGCTTCCCCGGCGGAGGGATGTGGCTTTCCATGCCGGGCAGTATCTGTCGGTGATTCTGCCCGGAGCTGACCCCTGCTATTTCTCGATTGCCAGCAGCCCCTCAGCAGAGCAGATCGAACTGCACATCCAGGCGTCGCCCGACTGGATCTCGGCCCAGAAAGTCATCGATGCGCTGACTTCCGGCCAGGATGTGACGGTGGAACTGCCCCATGGCAAGGCCTGCCTGGCCAGTATGCCGGACAAACCCCTGCTGCTGGTGGCGGCAGGTACCGGTTTTGCCCAGATGAAAAGCCTGGTGGATTACCTGCGGGAAACCCGTTACCAGAAGCCAGTCAAACTGTTCTGGGGCGTGCGCAAGCACGAGGACATGTACCTGCGTTCTCTCGCGCAGCAGTGGCAGGAGGAGTGGGCGCCGTTCAGCTTTTTGCCGGTGGTGGGAGACGATGAAGACAATGACTGGGGCGGTCACCACGACCAACTGGTCAGGGCTGTGCTGGCTTCAGGGTTCGATTGGCAGGACGTGGAAGTTCATGCCAGTGGCTCGCCCACCATGGTGTATACCCTGATGGATGCGCTGGTGGAGGCTGGCCTTCCGGAGCAGGCCTTTTTCTCGGATGTTCTGGAGTATGCTCCCCGCAGCTGACAGTTTCAGTGGGCGCTATCAACAAGGGCCGGCAATTTGCCGGCCCTTGTTGATTGTCTGAATCAAAGACTGCGAAGTCTCAGGCCCGGGGCATGGGCAGGTCGGGCAGGCCATGGTCGGTTTCCAGCCCCTGCATCAGCAGCTTGATGCTGGCTTCTTCCTCGCCCATATGGGCATTCAGCCGGCTCAGCTCCGCGAGGGTTTCACGATTACGGCGTAATTTCAGACTGGTTTCAAAGTACTCCCGTGCTTTTCCCCACAGCTCATTACGCAGGCTGAGCCGGCCCAGTGCCAGCAACAGCTCGGGGTTGTTGGTGCGATGTTTCAGCCACTGTTCGGCAATCAATAGCTGTTCCTCCGGATCCTGACCCTGAATCCGGCCATACAGGTTGATCAGCTCGTCGCTCCAGTGGTTACGCAGTACCTTTCTCAGCAGCGTTTCTGCCTGGGCCTCATCACCCAGTCCCGCCAGCAGTCGGGCGTAGTCGCGGATGGTGTACTCATCCCGGCGCACAAAGCCCGGCAGTTCGTCCCACAGGCGAGTCAGCGGTTCCAGGCTGGCTTCGGGGTTTTCCTTGCGGCTGCGTTGGCATTCCTCGGCGGCCTGTTCCAGCAGGTTTTGCCAGACCTGACGTTCCAGTTCGTTCAGTTCGCTCTCTGGCACCACACTGCGCTTGCGCAGTTCCGGAATAAGACGGGACAGCTCGCGCCAGTCCTCCAGACGCAGATAGGCGTTCTTCAGCAGCTTGAGGACAAACGGGTGATGTGGAGATTCCTTGCGTAGGCGCAGCAGGGTCGCCAAAGCCTGCTCGGGCCGGTTGCCGGCCAGTTGCAGCTGGGCCTGGGTCAACCCCACCGCCATGCTGGAGCCAGGTGTGCTTTCAAAGGCCTTGCGCAGCAGTTCATCGACCGCTTCATGGTCGCCGGACTCGAACGCGGCCTGGGCCGCCGCGAGATAGTTGATCAGGGGGGTGTCGGCATGGCTGGCAGAGCTGGACAGTAGCTTACGGGCGCGGGGCCAGTTGCCTTCGGCCAGAGCCAGGAGGCCTCGTGTGGTCCGGCGCCGGGCCCGGCGCTCATTACCGCGGGCAATCCAACCCGCCATCACACCGGTGCCCTGGCGGAAGCGGCGCACCGTGTTGATGAGGGTGACGGTCAGCAGGATGATCACCAGAATCAGCCCCAACCCGACCCAGAAATTGGTTTCAATCAGGTAGTTGCCCAGGCTGATGCGGATATAGCCCAGGTCGTAGGTCAACCCCAGGGAAAGCCCGGTGCCCACCAGAAGGGCAAGCAGCAGGATCAGCAATACGCGGATCATGACTCATCGCCCCCGTTGGCCGCCTTGCTGTCGGCATCGTTGTCGCCTGTGGCCAGGCGCCCCGCCAACCGCTCCTTCAGCAGGCTCAGGGACTGGCTGATATCCGGCAGTTCGGGGTCTACGTTGCGCTCGGCCAGTTCTTTCAGGGTCTCGTTGAGCCCGCGAATGGCCGGGTTGGTGCCGTCATACCAGTCGTTGATGGTGGTGATGGCCTTGTTCAGAGCGCGTTCATACAGTGGCTGATTGCCCCGCAAGACCGCCATTTCAGCTTCTTCCAGCATCAGTTGCAGGTTGAGACGGGCCCAGGCGCTCTGGTCCGGAGACAACAGGGGTTTTACCGGTTCGTCCATCCGGCGGATCACAACGACTTCCTTGAGGGTGCCCAGGAACCGGTTCCAGCCTCTGGTGAACATGTTGCTGCCGTCAGACGGCGCATTCTGGTCTTCGACCATGTCGAATCCCGGCGCCTGATCACTGATCAGGGCCTGGTCGGTGAGATCGTTGACGCTGGCGATGGCAGCCTCCAGTCTCAGGTATAGCCCGGTGCGGTCGACACCCTGAATGCCTCTCAAGGACTGGATTTCCCGTGCCAGTTGCTGGCGTACCGGATAAACCCCGATATCGTCGGATTCCCGCAACACCTCGTCGGCCGATTCCAAGGCGGACAGTGAACCGCGGATGTCTTTTTCAATCAGCAGGCGCTGGTTGGCAATACGCAGCAGATATTCGGCTTCCGCCAGCAGCCAGTCGGTGCGGGTGCGGTTGCCGGCTTCCAGCAATTCGCGGGCGGTGTGATCGATCTGGCGTTGCTGGGTGGCAATCAGCTCCCGCTGTTCCGCCACGCGGTTTTCCAGTGCCTGAAGCCGCTCGCTCTGTTCGCTGCCGCGGTTGCCGTAAAGGCTTTCCAGCTGGTTGGTATCCTGCCGGAGGTCCTGAACCACCTGCAGGGTGGCCTGGTGCTTCTGCCACTGTTGCCAGTTCCAGAGCCCAAGGGCAATCGCCAGAATCAGCGCGAGAACCGCCACAATCCACACTGGCCACAAGCGTGGGCGTTCTGGCCTGGCGGGTTGTACGGGAGCGGGGAGTTGTTTTGTTGTTTCAGTCACGGGCATCCTTACTTGGTTATCCGTTGTCACCGGCCTCCTGCGACAGGCAGGAAGCAACACTGATGACCAGGTCGTCATCGTTCAGGCTACCGGGCACCAGTGGCTTGCGGAAGCCCAGCGCGCGCGCCTGTTCCGCTACACGCTCCGCAGGTACTACGATTATGTCGGGCGTCAGAGCCAATTGGTATCTGTGGCCCAGCTCCACCAGATTGTTCAGGGTTTCGCCGGAAAGCGCAATCACCACCTCGGGGTGGAAGTCGGCAACCAGAGCCTTCACCTGTTTTGCAGAATAGTACGGCAGCACGCGCCGGTACAGGGGCAGGGTGGTAATCCGTGCGCCCCGTTGCGCCAGGGTCTCACGAATCAGTTCCCGGCCATGCTCGCCCCGAGCCAGCAGAACTTTCTCTCCGTCAACGCGCTGCAGTGATGGCAGCGCCAGCAACGCTTCGCTGGTCCAGCCTTCGGCGGGCATTCTCGGTTTCAGGCCATGTTCGCGAAAGACCGCGGCGGTGCCGGCGCCCACTCCGTACCATTGCAGGCCGGCGGGAAGTTGAGGCCACCAGTGGTCGATTTCCTCCATCAGCCGGCGGGCGGCATAGGGGCTGACCGCGATGATGTGGGAAAAGTTGTCCAGCTGCTGCAGGATGCCGCGCTGCTCCGGGGTTTCCGGTAAAGGC
Source organism: Marinobacter sp. RI1 (assembly GCF_041155085.1). Classification (NCBI taxonomy): domain Bacteria; kingdom Pseudomonadati; phylum Pseudomonadota; class Gammaproteobacteria; order Pseudomonadales; family Marinobacteraceae; genus Marinobacter; species Marinobacter sp. RI1. Next base: position 139,410 of record NZ_AP031605.1, on the reverse strand, counting down.
TCGCGCGCCATCATCGGCATCACCCGGGCATCGGCACCGGCCTTACGAAAGGCCTCGGCGAGGCGGCTGGCTTCGGGCTCGGGCCGGCAGATCAATACACGCCGGCCCTGGAGTTCAGACGGTTGCTGAAACTCAGCGTGGGGTGTGGCCATAGATTTCAGCCAGCACCTTGTCGGCCCCCATGGACAGCAGCTGTTCTGCCAGTTCACGGCCCAGGCGTTCACCTTCGGCGCGCGGGGCACGGCCTTCCACCCGGAAAATCTGGGTGCCATCGACTGCGCCAACCAGGCCCCGCAGCCACAGGGTGTTATCGTCTTCCAGCAGGGCATAGGCGGCAATGGGTACCTGGCAACCGCCTTCAAGGCGACGGTTCAGCGCCCGCTCAGCGCTGACGCGGTCCCAGGTGTCGGTGTGATTGAGCGGGGCAATCAGCTCCAGAAGTTCCGTGTCACCGACCCGGCATTCGATGCCCAAAGCACCCTGGCCAACGGCTGGCAGGGAAAACGTGTCTGGCAGACAGTAACGGATACGGTCGTGGAAGCCGAGACGCTTCAGGCCGGAGCTGGCCAGCACAATGGCGTCGTATTCACCGGCATCCAGTTTCGCCAACCGGGTATTCACGTTGCCACGCAGTACCTTGATCTGAAGATCCGGGCGGTTGGCCCGCAGCTGGGCTTCCCGACGCAGGCTGGCGGTGCCTACTACCGCGCCCTCAGGCAGCTGGTCGATGTGTTCATACTGGTTGCTGACGAAGGCATCGGTGGGGTCTTCGCGCTCGCAAATGGCGACCAGCCCCAGGCCCTCGGGGAATTCCATGGGCACGTCTTTCATGGAATGCACGGCCAGATCGGCACGGCCGTCCAGCATGGCTTCTTCGAGTTCCTTCACGAACAGGCCCTTGCCGCCGATCTTGGCCAGGGGGACGTCCAGGATCTTGTCGCCCTGGGTCTTTATCTTGATCAGTTCAACGTCAACGTTGTCATGCAGCCTTTCCAGCTCGGCCTTGATGAATTCCGCCTGCCACAGCGCCAGTGCGCTGCTGCGGGTTGCAATGCGAAGGGTACGTTTGGACATGTCACTCACTGTCGTTCGGGAAAATGTGCCCCAAGGTTACCTTGTGGCAGAAAAAAAGTCCCGCGGTGAACCCCCGCCTACCCCCTCAGGGGGAGGGTTGGTGTTCGTGTAACCATTGGCGGACCGTACTGGCATGGCGGCGGCTGACCGGCAGCAGGGTGGCATTGCCTTTCAGTGCCAGCTGATTCTGACCATCGGACGACCGCCGCAGCCCCTGGATAAAGCGCACGCCAACCAGTGTGTGTCGGTGGATGCGCAGAAGGTGATCCGGGTAAGCCTGCTCCAGTTCTTTCAGGGTGTAGTCGCACACTGTCTCGCCGTGGCTGTGGTGCAGGGTCACGTACTTCTGGTCGGCCTCACAGTAGTACAGATCTGCCAGGTCGATCAGTTCGGTACCTCGGTGCGTGCGCACCGCCAGTTGGTCGTTACCGGCATCGGTACTTTGCGCCAGGGCATGTCTCTGTACCCGGTTCAGCTTGCCGGCCCGGGCCAGAGCATCGGCCAGCGCCTCACGCCGGACCGGTTTGAGCAGATAGGCGACGGCGCGAACCTCGAACGCCTGGATGGCATAGTGGTCATAGGCGGTACAAAAAATCACTGCGGGCGGATTCTGGAGCTTGCTGAGTTGGTCGGCTGCCTCCATGCCATCCATGCCGGGCATGCGGATGTCCAGCAGCAGGATATCCGGTTCCAGTTCGGCTACTTTGCGCAGGGTGTCGTTGCCATCCACCGCTTCGCCACAAACCCGGTAATCCGGCAGGGCTTCCAGCAGGCGCTGGATGCGCTGGCGCGCGAGGGGTTCGTCATCGGCAATCAGTACGCGTTTGCTGTCTTCGGTATTCATGGCCTGTTTCATGACTGACGGTTGCTGGTATTGATGCTGCGCCGGGGCAGGCGAAGGGTGACGGTGTAGGTATTGCCCTGGCGACTGTGTTTGAGCACGGCCGGTTCGCCAAACAGTGCCTGTAGTCTGGCCTGAGTGTTACTCAGCGCGACCCGGTTGCCCTGATGCTGGCGTTCCGTGGATTCCGGTGCGGGATTCTGCACCAGAAGGTAGACAAAGTGATCCTTGGCCGATACTTCTACCCGGACGATACCGCCTTCAGGCCGTGGCTGAATGCCGTGATAAATGGCATTTTCTACCAGCGGCTGAAGGGTCAGGGGCGGAATCACCTGTTGCTCGAGCCCGGGCTGAATATCCCATTCCAGCCGCAGGCGTTCCCCCAGTCTCAGGGACTCGATGGCCAGGTAGCGCTGGCACAGTTCCAGCTCACGGTTAAGGGGGATGAGCTGGTCGTCGGTGCGCAGGCTGGCCCGGAACAGTTCCGACAGATCCAGTACCGCCTCTTCCGCCTGGTCGGGATTGGTGGCAATCAGGCTGGCAATGGTGTTCATGCTGTTAAACAGAAAGTGTGGCTGAATCCGGGCCTGCAAGGAGGTCAGCCGGGCCTGCATTTCCGCCTCCCGCTGTTGCTGCCACTGGTGCTGAAGGTAAAAATAACGCAGCACCATCAGGACAATCAGCAGCGCCAGTAACAGCTTCTTGGCAATTCCCTGCCAGAGCGCCACGCCCGGCTGCGGGTGCAATACACTGTCGGCAAACAGGCTGAACGCCAGTACATCCAGTAATACAATGGCCACGATGGTCAGCGTGGCGCGGGTGTTGCTCATGCGGGCCAGGCGGGGGCGCAACAGGCAGATCAGCGCGGCGCTGGTGAGGGTGGTCCACTGCACGAACAGGGACAGCAGGCCGAAGTAGTTCCAGTCTATCCAGCTGTGCTGTGCCTGCACGATGGCCAGCACCAGAACCAGCAGTTCGCTGGTGATCAGCAGCATGAACACGGCCCGCACGCGACACAGATCGGGCACGTAGAAACTGCCGGTGTCCTTGTGGTTCATGCCTTTGTCGGGTTTCAGGGGAGTCTCCTTAACCGGGGCCAGAATGCTATACTGCCGCAACTTTTCACTTATCCATTGCCGGCATGATGATGCCGGGCTGTCAGCAGGAAAGATAGACCATGACGGATCAGAAAAAGTCTGACCAGACCACATCCTCCGAAAAACCCTGGGGTGGCCGCTTCAGCGAGCCTACCGATGCCTTTGTTGAACGCTTCACCGCCTCGGTGGGCTTCGACCAGCGCCTGTATCATCATGATATTACCGGCTCCATCGCCCATGCCACCATGTTGGCGAAGGTGGGTGTGCTGACGGAGGCCGAGCGCGACCAGATCATCGACGGCCTGAAAGGCGTGAAGGAAGACATCGAAGCCGGCCGCTTCGAATGGTCCGTCAGCCTGGAAGATGTGCACATGAACATCGAAGCCCGGCTCACCGATCGCATCGGCATCACTGGCAAGAAACTGCATACCGGCCGCAGCCGGAATGATCAGGTCGCCACCGATATCCGGCTGTACCTGCGCGATGAAATCGACGTGATTGCCGAGGAACTGGCCCGCCTGCAGGCTGGCTTGCTGGACCTGGCCGAGCGCGAGGCAGGCACCATTATGCCCGGCTTTACCCACCTGCAGACCGCCCAGCCGGTTACCTTTGGCCACCATTTGCTGGCCTGGTACGAAATGCTGGTGCGCGATGCCGATCGTCTGCAGGATTGCCGCAAGCGGGTGAACGTGATGCCTCTGGGGGCCGCTGCCTTGGCCGGCACCACTTACCCGATTGACCGCAATCTGACCGCCGAACTGCTGGGCTTTGACCGGCCCACTGAAAACAGCCTGGATTCGGTCTCCGACCGGGATTTCGCCATTGAATTCTGCAGTTTCGCCGCGCTGCTGATGACCCACCTGTCCCGGTTCAGTGAAGAGCTTGTGCTCTGGACCTCCGCCCAGTTCGATTTCATCGACCTGCCGGACCGGTTCTGCACCGGTTCCTCGATCATGCCCCAGAAGAAAAACCCGGATGTACCCGAGCTGGTGCGTGGCAAGACCGGCCGGGTAAACGGCCATCTGATCAGCCTGCTGACCCTGATGAAGAGCCAGCCGCTGGCCTACAACAAGGACAATCAGGAAGACAAAGAGCCGCTGTTCGACACGGTCGATACCATCAAGGGCTGCCTGAAGGCCTACGCCGACATGATCCCGGCCATCAGGGCCAAGGCCGACAACATGCGGGTAGCCGCCAAGCGGGGCTTCTCCACCGCCACGGATCTGGCTGATTACCTGGTCAAGAAAGGCGTGCCGTTCCGTGATGCCCATGAGATTGTCGGCAAGTCAGTTGCTTTCGGTGTCGCCGAAGGTCGTGACCTGTCAGACATGACGCTGGAGGAACTTCAACAGTTCTCCGATGTGATCGGCGAAGATGTGTTCGACGTGCTGACCTTGGAAGGTTCCGTGCAGGCCCGTGATCATCTGGGTGGCACTGCGCCAAACCAGGTACGTGCAGCTGTGGCCCGCGCTCGGAAAACTCTGGCATAGTCGATTGGCTGTCATGGGCGTGGCAGTTTAGAAAAAAAGTTTATGACAAAACCGTAAAGTGCGGTTTTGTCATAAATACACAATATCGGCTAGGATTGTCCGACTAACTTTACCTGCTTGCTACCGTCAACAAGGACGCTGACGATGAGCTTTGTGAAACTGGTCAGGCCTTCAGAATTGAAGGTCCTCGACATTCTCTTTGTTGAAACTCCTTTTTTTGCTGCCGACAGGGCCCGCCTCCTGGTTGAGCAGGACAACCATCTTCGTTCAAGCATGCAATCGCTGTTCAGGTATGGCTCTGGTGACCGACGGAACCTAGCGGAAACTGTCCATCGGGCGGTCAGAGACGGCGAGTTGATGTTGGTCTGTTCGGAGTGGAATAAGCCTTTCTCGCCGATGGTGACCTGGCGGCCAGACAACAGTCTGCCTGCCGGTGGCCAGTGGCGGATAGAGGGCAGTTGGCTGAACGTTCCATCTGAGATTGAGTGTGCAGTAGCAGAGCTGAACAACTGTGGCATCACCTGCGAGCAGTTGCGCCAATCCGAATCCTGGGGTGTCGGGTCGCTGGAAGTGAACATGTTCTCAATGAACTACCGGCAGCGTCAGCGCCGGGAGCGGGCGGCTCAAGGTAGCGTGGATGACCATCGGCTGAGCCTGCCCTTAGGGGCTTCCGCACTGGTGGCTCCCGTGTTGATGTCTGCAGCATCCGCAACCGAAGACGCTAAGGCAGACTCCTCTCAGGCACCCGCCCCAAAGATACACCTGGAAGTAGGCCTGTTTACCGATGGCACCATGAACAACGCCGCCAATACCCGGGCCTTCGTTGAGCAGCTGGAGCAGGAGTGCCTGATTCCCTACGAAAATAACACCATCGGCCGGGAAGAGTGTGAGCGGCGGATGGGTCTGATGTTGGGCGACAGTTACGCCAATGCGGCCAGCAATGTGGCGAAGCTGTGGGATTTGTACGTCGAAGACGAAAAAGAGGAGGAGGGTACCAGCACCTACCGGCGTAAAATTTATGCTCCTGGGGCTGGCACCAAGACTGGCGAGGATGATGTGATGTATAGCGCAGCCACCGGCATGGGGGAGGCCGGCGTTATCGCACAGGTGGACTATGCTTTCTCGCAACTGGCCTTGCGGGTGAAAGAAGTCTTGCAGAACCTGCCCGCCGACCGTCTGGACAAACCCATCGACAAACTTACGTTGGACCTGTTCGGCTTCAGCCGGGGCGCGGCGGCTGGCCGCCATACTGCACACGAGATAAATCAGGGGGAGAATGGTCTGCTGGCCCAGATGCTGGCTGACAGCGGTATCCTCTGGCCGAAGACGGTAGAAATTCGCTTCGTGGGGCTGTTCGACTCCGTGGCCGCCATCGTTAACCTCGCTGCTGGTGATGCGTTGGCCCATAACAACCGCAACCACCCGGTGGAGTTGTACCTGGATCCAGGCAAGGTGGGCCAGGCGGTGCACCTGACCGCGGCCCATGAGCACCGCAGGAACTTTGCCCTGAACAGTCTGCGAAGCCGCGACGGCAGCTTGCCGGCCAACTTCCGGGAAATTTCCCTGCCGGGCGTTCATTCCGATATTGGCGGTGGCTACGGCGACAGCCAGCGAGAGGACGTGCTGTTAAGCCTCAGGTTACAGGTGCCTCGCGACCGGCTGAGCAGGCCGGACCAAACCCTCCAATGGGATAACCTGGAGGCCAAGCGGCAACAGATAGAGGCGGCAGGCTGGATTGGCCCATATAATCTGCCGGTACGGCAATCCGAGCAATTGCAGGCATGGCCGAAAGACCAGGGCCCGGAAGGGCCAGCCCGGCTGGACATTGTCACCCTGCGCCACGAGCACCCGGCCCAGGATGGCCGGGTAGAACTGGTGTTGCGGATGCTGCGCCAGGTGCGGGGGGAGTATTCACGGGTGCCTCTTCGGTTGATGCACCGATTGGCGGTAGAACAGGAAGTGCCACTGAGAGAAGTTGATCCCACCGATGAGACCGTGTTGATACAGGGTGAACTTGAACCCATCCTTCAACAAATTCTGGAACAGGTTGTACAAGGGAATGACGCCCCCTCACTGACCACGGAACATGAGAACTTGTTGCTCCAGCGCTATATCCATTACTCGGCGCACTACAACGCTATTGAGACCATGGTGGCGGGCTTGCCTGCGAAGTTGCAGGGGTTTCATCCCAATGCACCAGCACCTTCAGGCGAGCGCCTGGTGTATCCACAGACAGAGGGCGACTAATGATTCAGAAAATACTGGCCATGGGAGTCATGGCCATCGCCCTGTTGGGCAGCGGGTGTTCGGCGTGGTCGAAGGCGGACGACACTCTTTGGATGGTCAGGATAGCGGCGCCACAGCACTACGAAGTGTGGGTGACTGATATGTTCCTGGAGAAGTCGGGTGAGCGGAGCTGGCGCCAGCCGATAGGCACGGTGGGGTGCTGCTGGAAGGGGGCCCGTGGCCCAACCGGGCCTGGGGGCAGAGCTGACCCCTTTCCGGAACTGATTCTGGTCAACTGGTTTTCCTACGCGGAGCAGAAATATTACACCAAGATCATTCAGGTGCCGGAAGACCTGCTGGACCGAATGCGGGAGCCGGCAACCTATGTTACGCAGGTTGATGTGCGCTCAGGCCCCCGGAACCTCCTGACCATTGGCCTGGCGCCCGGCGGTACCGTGGTGGTCTGGATTTCGAACCAGATTGGCAACGAGATCGAGGTGATGCGCATGCAGGCCACGGAGTTGCCGGGTGACCCTTCCCGGTTCACGGAACGCACAAAAGGCTATCTCGAAAGGAACGGCGATTACCTCAGGGAACACGGAATCCCGACGGAGGGCTGGTAAGCGGCCGCGGAAGCGGTTCTGAAGTGACCCAGTGTGAGGTCGGGGTAGAACGAAGCCTGCCCTCAACATAACTTAGCCGCCGATCCAGCCCGTACTCAGCTCAACCCCCACCGGCTTCAGCTCCGCCAGCGGTCGGGGTCTTGATAACCGGTAACCCTGGCCAAAATGGATGCCCAGGGTACGGACCTTTCTCAGGGTCTCGTCGCTCTCGATAAAGGTGGCAACGGTCTCCTTGCCTGCGGCTTCTGCAATACGATGCAGGGCATCCACCATCACTTGCTGAACCGGGTCATCTTCCAGATGATCCATCACCCGTCTGTCCAGTTTGATGATATCCACCGGCAGGTGGGCGGCCAGACTGTAGCTTTCCACCGAGGCGCCAGCGCCCTCCAGGGCCACCCGGCAACCGATTCGATGCAGTGCATCGCAGAGCACGGCCACTTCGTCCGGATACTGGGTGGCATGGGCTTCCCGGATCTCCAGGCAGAAGCACTCCGCCCGGAACGGTGAGGGTGCCAGTAGCTGTTCCATGAAATCGGCAAAGGTGTCATCCAGTACCGAGGCCAGAGACAGGTTGAAGCCGCAGTATTTCAGCCTTGGTTCCATCAGTCGGTGCTGCCCCAGCCAGTCCAGGGTCTGACGAATGACCTGACGGTCCAGCCGTTTGGCCAGGTCAAAGCGCTCGGCCAGGGGCAGGAACTGTCCGGGCAGGAGTGTGGTGTCGTCCGGTCCCTGACCGGGAATGCGACACAGTATTTCAATATGGTCGCCCCAGGTCACACTCGCCACCGGCTTCAGAGCCTGGAACTCAAGGATCAGTTGATGGTGGTCCAGGGCTTGGCGGAGCTGTTCCAGCTGCTTGTCTGTACCAGTATCGCCGGCGGCATCCGGCAGTGCATGGGCGGTGTGGATCCGGTTCCGGCCTGAAGTCTTGGCGGTATGGCACAGGTCCGCAGCCTGGGTGAGCAGCGTGTCGGCCCGCTCCGGCAACTCACTGTCCAGAATCAGCAGACCACCGCTGGTGCTGGTCTGCAGCGTTTGCCCCTGCCATTCAAACTTGAACTGGGCAATCTGTTCGCGGATTTCCTCGGCGATCTTTCTCGCTCTGGGTTCCGGGCAATTCTCGATGAACAGCGCAAAGGTATCGCCGGCCAGTCGTGCCAGGGCATCACGCTGTCGTACGCGCAGCCCGAGCATGGCGGCCAGTTCCCGCAGGTAGCGGTCGCAGGTGCCGCTGCCAGCGTCCTCGTTGAACTGTTCGAAGTTGTCCAGGTCCAGAAACAGCAGGCCGTCGGTGCTCTGGCGTTTGTGGCGATGGCCCATGGCCCGTTCCAGGTGTTCGATGAAGGAACGGCGATTCATCAGCCCGGTGACCGGATCGTGTCGCATGCGGTAATCGCTGTTGCTGGTGTGCTGGATCCGGTTGCTGATATCCCGTGCAACATGAACGGCCCCGGTGACCTCACCCCGGTCTCCGCGGATGCTCTGGAAGTGAAACTCGTAAATCGGCAGTCCCTCTCCCTGGCGGTTCAGGGGCATTTCTGCCACAAAATGCTCACGGTCGAAGGCCCGTTGCCATAGCCGTTCGATCAGTCTCCGCTCATTGGGGAAGTCCTTCAGAAGGCTGCGCAGGTTGTCTCCGGTCTTTGGCGTCAGGTCAAAGGCGTGTTGAAACTGCTGGCACCAGGGGGTGTTGAAATGCAGCAGCCTGAACTCGGTGTCGATGGCCACCACAAGATCAGAGGATGCGGCGGTCGTGGCTTGAAGAATCTGCTGAGCCTGTTGTTTTTCCAGATCGTGGACCATCGCCTCGCTGTGGTTGACCATCACGCCGCCGAGTTTTTGCACCCGGCCGCCGTTCTTCAGAGCACGGCCCGCCAGAGTAACCCGTTGTGGCCGTTGCCGGCTGGTGAGAATGGTCAGGTCCATGCTGAACGGCTGGCCGGTGCGGATGCAGCGCCTGAACATTGCTCGTACCCGGTTCTGGCCTGTCTGGCAGTAAAACAGCGCCTGTTCAGGCGTCAGTTCGCTGCCGGGTTTGAGCTCCAACAGGCGATACATGCCCTCGGACCAGCTGATTTCGTTGCTGGGCATGTCCAGTTCCCAGAGACCAAAGCCGGCATTCTGCTCCGCCAGTCGTTGAATCCGGCTATCCATGGCATCGCTGTCCCTGAGGGTAATCGAGGCGGTAGCGGCCTGGTCTGAATCCCGGATCTCCATTCGCAGCCCGAGCAGGGCAGTAAAGAAAAAGCCATCCTTGTGGCGGAACGTCACCAGCACGGTCTGGCCATTGTCTAGCCGGTGTCGGTGGGCGGGGGCGAAGGGATCGTCCTGGCGGGAAGCCAGAATATGCTGGACTTTCTGCCCGGTCAGATCGCTGATGTCGTAGCCAAACATGGTTTCTGCATGGCGATCAGCCTGGATGATCCGGCCGTCGTCATCCACCCGAAGCAGGGTGGGCCGGATAACGGGGCCCGTCGGATCGGGCCGGTAGCGTTGAATCAGAAACTCTTTCACAGCTCGGGTGCCTCGCTCGGGCTGGCAGCGTGTTCACTGCCTGTGCTTTTATTTTTTTACAGGTTTTGCCACGATTCATTCATCATACTGACTATCTTGCCGAAAATAACCTCTTGCCGGAGCTCTCTTGACCGTTCACGCCGCGCCCATAGTTCTCGATTTCGAGGATGGAATCGACCGAAAGACGCTCAGGCGCCTGCGGGACCGGTTTCTGCTGGTTAACCAGCAGCGCTGGCAGCGGGCGTGCTCGGCACTGACCTACCGGCAGCAGATGGTGCTGGAGTTGTTGCCGCTGGTTTTTCACCGTAACCATCCGGCCTTGCCTGGCTATCTGGATGGTAACTGCCCGGACGGCTTCAGTGGTTACACGCCCGGCCAGGAAGTGCTGGACGCCGCCCGCCGTTACGCCCGTAGCTTTCACTATCGTGACAAGGGCACTCGAAAGCCTGATCTGGACAGTCTGTTCCTAATGGGAAGCCCTGGCACCCTCGGCCACTCGGTGGCCAGTGATCTGGATGTCTGGCTCTGCCACCGTCAGGATTTGCCGGCGTCGGGCATTCGGTGCCTGGAGCGAAAAGCCGAAAAACTGTCGGAATGGGCCGGTGGCCTGGGGGTGGAGCTGCACGTGTTTGTGTTCTCTGCCGCCGATTGGCGGGCCGGGCGACAGCGCGTGGAAGTCACCGGGGAAAACTGCGGCAGCGCCCAGCATTTTCTGTTGCTGGATGAGTTCTACCGCACCAGCATTCACCTCGCCGGCCAATATCCGTTGTGGTGGCTGATCCCGGTAGACCGGGAGGCCGATTACGACCACTGCCGGCGACAGCTGGTGGAGTGTCGGTTTATCCAGGCCAGGGATTACATCGACTTTGGCGCGGTGCCGGACATTCCTCCCGCAGAACTGCCTGGCGCTGGCATCTGGCAGCTCTACAAAGGAATCGATGCGCCCTGGAAAGCCATCCTCAAGCTGCTGTTGATTGAATGTTACGCCACCGACCGGGAGCGGCCACTGCTCTCGGCCAGCTTCAAGCAGGCGGTTCACAATGGTGTGATCAGCGCCGATGCCCTGGACCCCTACGTGCTTTTGTACCAGAGACTGGAGCAGTGGTTGCTGGCCCGTGACGGCGCAGATCGGCTGGAGCTGGTGCGCCGAAGCCTGTACCTGAAATCCGGCTTGCCGCTCAGCCGGGCGGGTATGGTAGGTGACCCCTGGCGGGTCGAGTTGTTGCGCAGCCTGGTTGAAGGCTGGGGCTGGTCATCGGAGGATCTGGGCAGGCTGGACGATCGTCAGCGTTGGTGTGCCGAGGAAGTGATGGGGTTACGCCGGCGGGTGGTTGCCGAGCTTACCCACAGTTACCGCTTGCTGGCCAGATTGGCCCGGGAACAGGATGCACAGGCGTCGATCAGCGCCAATGACATCAACCTGCTGGGCCGCAAGCTCTATGCCGCCTTCCAGCGCAAGGCCGGTAAGGTCGAGCTGATCAATCCTGGGCTGGTGCCCTCGCTGGCAGAAGAGAATCTGTCGTTTCACCATCGCAGTGAACAGGGGGCAGCCGGAGACGGCTGGTTGTTGTACCGGGATCTTGAAGATCCGTCCGACGCCTTCTGGCAGCCGGTTATTCGCCGCGCCGGCAACCTGGCTGAGTTGCTTGTCTGGTGTTACTGCAACGGGCTGCTCAGTCGCAGTACACGGTTGAATGTGCGAGCGGGCCAGAGCGTGGCGTCGGTCAGCGAGTTGAAGGAAATACTGGATGTGCTGGCTGGTTTCCTGCCGGTGCCTATGCCCCCGGCGCCCCGGCAGGCACTGTCCCGTGCAGTACGGCCGTTACGCAACCTGTTGTTGCTGAATGTGGCGGTGGACCCACAGGCTCATCTGACCGAGCGGGGGCTGCATAAACTCAGCGCCCGCAACGACTCGCTCGGGTTCAGTGGGGCCCGGGACAACCTGGTGGTGACCATCGACCAGATTACCCTGAACAGCTGGCACGAAGTCAGTCTGCAGCATTACGCGGCTGGGGATACCCTGATCCAGTGTTTGAAGAATGTGCTCGCTCAGGTGGCGATCAACCCTGCGGAATTGCCGGATATCCGAGTGATGGCGCCCAGCCGGGGGCACGGACAGGCCATTGCCCGGCGTGTGAGTGAGTTGTTTGCCGATGTGCTCCGACAGTTTTTTGCAGGCGGCACCGGCCCCCATCCCTTGCGTTATATCATCGAGATGGATCAGCGTTATTTTCTGCTCCAGTTCAATGGCCAGGAGCCGGGGTTTGTTGCCCTGGATAGCCGCGCGGCATTGATGGATGCCTTGTTCCAGCCCCAGGACAGTTTTCTGCCGGTGGTGCCGGATCGCTATGCTTTGCAGGATGCTCCCCTATTGAAAGCGGTATGTGAAGCCTCCGAAGCCGGTAACATCCAGGTATTCTGGCAGCTGCAGGGAGACCAGGGCCAGCTCTGGGTGGTGGATGAGTATGGCAGTCTGTGGCATCGCCAGCTGAAGGCCCAGCAACGCCGTCATCTACTGGCACCGTTATTGCGATTTCTGGACAGTGTTATTGAGCGCCGGCAGTTGCGCCAGGCAGATAATCTGGAGCCGGTCGCCGGTATCCGGTGTTACGAACTGGTACGCAGGGATGGCCGATGGCTGGCCGATCCGCGGCCAGAACTGGTCGCCGGACTGCCCTTGTCCGGCCTCGAAGTGCAGGCGGTGGGCGTGCAACAGGGTGACAGCATTCTGCGCTTTGATCTGTATTGCAACGATCAGGAGTTTACCGTGCAGGAATATGGCGACCGGTTGATTCCGGCGGTGGCCCATTACATCCGCTCCCTGCGGCAGAGTCCGGACCCCTATCCGGTGTATCTGACTGACCTGCATCTGCCCCACGATCTCGATCCACAGCTGTATCAGCGCGATATCCAGACCAGCCAGTACCTGTTCTACCGGGCGCAGTTGGAAGATGCCCTAAACCAGCACCTGTCCTGAACATGTGAATCCTCGCGGTGCGGCCCGGGTGTCGGGTATACTTCGGCCATTATTCACTCAGGGGATTGGGTATGCAGCTTGGGCTTGTGCGCCGCCTGGCCGTCGCGCTCTCGGTGTTTGTGGTTTTGATGGTATCCGGTTGTGGCCAGAAAGGGCCGCTGTACCGGAACGCGCCGGTGCCCGACGCCGTACCATCGCAGACTGGTGACACCGAGGCAGCTGCGGAGGCGGGCGAGAATGCCGATGAGGACAATGAACAGCCCTGAGCCAGACCACCCGACCTTAAGCTTTCAGGAACAGCATGGATCACTTCAATTACCGTAACGGCGAACTCTACGCCGAAGACGTTGCCGTTGCCGATATCGCCGAGCGCTTTGGTACGCCAGCCTACATCTATTCCCGGGCGACGTTGGAGCGCCATTACCGTGCTTACGATGAGGCCCTGAAGAACCGCCCTCATCTGGTGTGTTATGCGGTCAAGGCAAACAGCAATCTGGCCGTGCTCAATGTGCTGGCTCGTCTGGGGGCCGGTTTTGACATAGTCTCGGCCGGAGAGCTTGAACGTGTGCTTCGTGCCGGCGGGGATGCCGGTAAAGTCGTATTCTCCGGCGTTGGCAAGCAGGAGTGGGAAATGAAGCGGGCCCTGGAGGCCGGCGTTCGCTGTTTCAATGTCGAATCCGACACCGAACTTGATCGCCTGAACAAGGTGGCTGGCGAACTGGGAGTGAAAGCGCCCATTTCCCTGCGAGTGAATCCGGACGTGGATGCGGGCACTCATCCTTATATCTCGACCGGCCTGAAGGAAAACAAGTTCGGCATCGATATCGCCGAGGCGCCGGCAGTCTATGCCCGGGCGGCCAGCCTGCCCAACCTGGATATCCACGGGGTGGACTGCCACATCGGCTCACAGCTGACGTCCGTTTCGCCGTTCCTGGATGCCCTGGACCGGGTGCTTTCCCTGATCGACACTCTGGCAGAGCAGGGTATCCGTATCCGCCATCTGGATATGGGGGGCGGTCTGGGTGTGACCTACAATCAGGAAACCCCGCCGCAACCGGCAGATTATGTGAAAGCCCTTAATGAACGCCTGGGTGATCGGGAGCTGGAACTGGTGCTCGAGCCGGGCCGCTCCATTGCCGCGAATGCGGGTATTCTGGTGACCCGGGTAGAATTCCTGAAGTGCACCGAGCACCGGAATTTTGCCATCATCGATGCGGCCATGAATGATCTGATCCGACCCGCGCTCTACAGTGCCTGGCAGGCCATTATTCCGGTTCAGCCCCATCAGGACAGTGAGGAAAGACCCTGGGACCTGGTGGGCCCGGTGTGCGAAACCGGCGATTTCCTCGGCAAGGATCGCTCTCTGCGCCTGAAAGCTGGCGATTTGCTGGCGGTACGCTCGGCCGGGGCATACGGCTTTGTTATGGCCTCCAACTACAACACCCGCAACCGGCCCCCGGAGTTGATGGTGGACGGAGATCAGGTGCATGTGGTTCGGCGCCGGGAGACTCTGGACGACCAGCTGGCGCCGGAAAGTTGCCTGCCGGAATGAGCGGGGGGAACGAGATGTCTCAGCAACGACGTGGCCAGGGTCCGGTCCTGCGCTTTACCAAGATGCACGGGCTGGGTAACGACTTTATGGTGGTCGACGCCATCAGCCAGCCATTCCGGCTGGCCCCGGACACGATCCGGGAGCTGGCGGATCGCAATTTCGGGATCGGTTTTGATCAGCTGCTGGTGGTGGAGCCGCCGGGGCTGCCGGATGTGGATTTTCGCTACCGTATTTTCAATGCCGATGGCTCGGAGGTGGAACAGTGCGGCAACGGCGCCCGCTGCTTCGCCCGCTTTGTGCGCGATCAGCGCCTGACCAACAAGCGTGTTATCCGGGTCCAGACTGCCAAGGGTGTGATTGAGCTCAAAGTGGGTCGGGATGGCCTGGTAGCGGTCAACATGGGGGTGCCGGAGCTCAACCCCCCCGCGATCCCCTTTGCAGCGGATCAGCGCAAGGATGTGTATACCGTCGACGTGAATGGTCAGACGGTCGAGCTGTCAGCCATCTCCATGGGTAATCCCCACGGAGTGCTGGTGGTGGACAATGTCGATACGGCGCCGGTGGAAAGCCTTGGCCCGCAGTTGGAAAAGCATCCCCGGTTTCCGGCCCGGGCCAACATTGGCTTTCTGCAGGTGATTGATCGCCGCCATGCCCGGTTGCGTGTGTTTGAACGGGGCTCCGGCGAAACACTCGCCTGCGGCAGCGGTGCCTGTGCAGCGGTGGTGGCCGGTTGTCTCCGCGGCTTGCTGGACAGCCGGGTCGAAGTCGAGTTGCGTGGCGGCAGGCTGGTCATTGAATGGCAGGGGGAGGGTACCCCTGTTATGATGGAAGGTCCTGCAACCACGGTATTTGAAGGCCAGTTGCGGCTGCCTGGCGAACCCCAGCCCCGGCGCCGCAGGAGTGCCCGCCCGAACACCCGACCTCATAAAAACGGGGCCTGAACCGATCAGGAGAACACGATGACAGAACAAACGGCCCGCCAGAAGGCCGGCGAACTCACCAGGGAACAGGTCGCAGAATATCTGAGGGCCAATCCGGACTTTTTTATCGGCCAGGACGAGCTCCTGCGCAGTTTGACTCTGCCCCATGACAGCGGCCGGGCGATTTCCCTGGTGGAGCGCCAGGTGCACCTGTTCCGGGAACAGCGGGACACGTTACGCCGGGAGCTGGTGGAACTGGTGTCCATCGCCCGCCACAACGACCGGTTGTTCGAGAAAAGCAAACGCCTGCTGATGCAGGTGATTGAAGCCCGTAATCTGCAGGATATGGCGGCTGCCATTGATGACAGTATCCGGGGCGATTTTGGCCTGGATGCCGCGTCGGTACTTCTGTTCAGTGAAACCGGTCAGCTTCAGTCACAGGGTGCCTTGCATATGGTGGATGCGGCCGCGGCACGTGAGCGGTTGGGAAGCCTGCTGGAGGGGGAACGGGCCGTTTGTGGCCAGTTCCGTGAGAATGAGCGTGAATTCCTGTTCCCGGACCGTGACGAGCCCATCGCCTCCGTCGCCCTTGTACCCCTGCGCCATGAAGGCTTGGTGGGTGTGTTTGCCGTCGGCAGTTGTGAACCTGGTTACTTTGATCAGAGCATGGGCTCACTGTTCCTGAGCTACATCAGCGACACCCTGAGCCGGCTTTTGCCTCCCATGCTCAAGCGCCATGGTACCGGCGCTCCGGTGACGGACCTGACCGCGGAGACCGGCCAGGGGTGAGCGCGGCGGCGAGTGACCACAAAGGATCAGCGAGCCAATTGGCGGCGCTGACCGGCTTCATTGGTCATCTGCAATCCGAGAAACGGCATTCACCCCGTACCTGCGAACACTATCAGCGCGACCTTCAGCGGCTGATCTCCTGGCTTGCGGATAATAGCCTCAACGACTGGTCAGAGCTGTCTGCCCACGATGTTCGGCGCTACGTAGCCCGACTCAGCCGGGATGGACTGAGCGGGCGCAGCATTGCCCGGCACCTGTCGTCGATTCGGCGCTTCTACCAGTACCTGCTTCGCGAAGGGCTTGCGAGCGATAATCCAGCTCTGGACATCAGGGCGCCGAAAAGTGGTCGGCGTTTGCCCCGCGTTGCGGATGTCGATCAGATTGGCCAGTTACTGGATGCCACCCCCGAAGACCCCCTCGACATCCGCGATCTGGCCATGTTTGAACTGATGTATTCCTCCGGCCTTCGGCTGGCCGAGCTGGCCGGGGCCGATGTGTCGGCTCTGGATCTGAAGGGCGCAGAAATCCGCGTTCTCGGCAAGGGTAACAAGGAGCGCGTGTTGCCGGTCGGCCGCAAGGCCGTGGCGGCGTTGCAACATTGGTTGTCCTGCCGCCGGGCACTGGTCACCGAGGGTGAGAAGGCACTGTTTGTCAGCCAGCGGGGCACCCGCCTGAGCCGGCGCAGTATCCAGAGTCGCCTGTCTCGCTGGGGTATTCTGCACGGCGCGGACCAGCGTTTGCACCCCCACCTGCTCAGGCATTCCTTTGCCAGTCACATGCTGGAATCCAGTGGCGACCTGCGCGCGGTTCAGGAATTGCTGGGTCATGCGGACATTGCCACCACCCAGGTCTATACTCATCTTGACTTTCAACATCTTGCCCGGGTTTATGATCAGAGCCATCCCCGGGCGCGCCGCCGAACGACCGATCGCACAGGGTGTGAAGAGGAAGACCATCGTGCCGGCCAGTAAGGGAGTAGTTCATGGCATCTGAAGATTCCTGGAAAGAGAAATATCTCAGGGAACTGGAAGAGGCAGAGCATCGGGAAAAACAGTGGGAATCCGAACGTAATCTGCTGGAAAGAATGCTGGTACGAACCAGTCTGGCCTCTGAAGGGCAGCGACCGGAGCTGGACGAATTGTTGGGTCGGTTGCGGGAGGATATCCGTAAGAAGCAGATCAACCTGCAGCATTGGCGGGAACTGCAGGACCAGATTGACCGGCAGATTACCCTGCTGGACGAGCAGGCCGGGCCTCAGGCTGTGTCGCCCACACCGGAACCGCAAGCCCCGGCAGAAGGTGTGGATCTGGCGGATACAACCCAGCGACTGAGAATTGCACGCCGCATCGGCCAGTTACTGGGGCAACTGTTGCAACAGGCTTCCCTGGAGCCGGCCGCAGAAGCAGAAGCCCGGGAATTACAGCAGACCTTGCTGACCAGCAACGACTGGGAAGTGCTCCGGGAGGGGCTGAACCGGGTCGCCGATCTGGTGATTGCCGCCATTACCCGCAGCCAGCGCGAATTCGAGGCCTTCCTGAAACGTCTGGATGAACGCTTGCAGGCGTTGCGGGAGCATTTTGCCCAGCAGAGTGACGCCCAGACTGGCCGGCAGGACGCCACAGCGACGCTGGACCGGGAAATCCGTGCCGAGCTGGACAAGGTGGGGGATGACATCCGCGCCAGCGAGGATATTCAAGCTTTGAAGCAGTCGGTCAGTCAACGCCTGGAATTTATTGGCAGTGCGCTGGAGCGGTTCCGGACGTCGGAAAGCGAGCGTGAAAAACTGCTGGCGAACCAACTGGAAGCCATGCAGGAGAAAGTCGCGGCCATGGAGGCCCATTCGGAACAGATGCAGGCCCAGGTGCGTGAAGAGCGTCAGCGAGCCCTGACCGATCTGCTCACCCAGCTGCCCAACCGTGAAGCCTGGCAGGAACGGCTGTCGTTTGAATACAATCGCTGGTTGCGCTACCGGCACCCGCTCACGGTGGCTGTGCTGGACGTGGATCTGTTCAAGCGCATCAACGATTCCTATGGCCACAAGGCAGGGGATCGCGTGCTGCAGTTGGTGGCCCGGGAGATGAGCACTCGCCTGCGGTCGACGGATTTTATCGCCCGGTTCGGTGGCGAGGAGTTTGTGGTGCTTCTGCCGGAAACGCCCACAGATGAAGCCCGCAAGGTATTGGATTCCCTGCGCGAACATGTATCCGGCCTGCCGTTCCATTTCAGCGGCGAGCCGGTAAGCATTACCTTTTCAGCGGGGCTGACCGGTTTTCAGGACGACGACACCGAAGAGTCGGTGTTTGACCGGGCTGATCGGGCCCTCTATCAGGCCAAGGATGAGGGCCGAAATCGGGTGTCGGTGCTCTGACGCAGCCAATCAGTGCCTTAGCAGGGCATCCAGTTCATCAATCACCTCCGCCCAGTCGCTGTCATCTTCCAGCCCTTCCTCCAGAAAATGGGATTGGCTCTCTGACCAGAAGGGCGCATCCTGGATAGCGACTTCACTGGGTAATGGTGAATGTCGGGCGATGAAATGCTCGACTTCCGATTGACCGGAGGGCAGACCCAGTTGTTCGAACAGGGTGCTCAGGCTGTGTTTGCTGGTGTCCATGGTTACGTACCTCCATCAGCTCATTGGCAAAATGCAATCCTGCCCGTTTGCAGGTATGGTTTTCCTGAAATGTAGTGGACCCGCCGAGGATATCCAGTGAAGTCTCGTTCACAGTTCATGTTTTGCCTCCTGTTGCTGCTTTTTCAAGGGGCCGTGTTGGCGGATCCACCCCAGAATTCGCCGGCGCCCGTACTGGGCGTTGAAGATCTGCGTTGGCTTGCAGAACAGGATGGCTTCAATGTGGGGGTCAGGCATACCCAGGTGCCGCTGGTGTTCGATACCGGGGAGGGGCGCATGGCGGGCATCTGGGTGGACTACCTCAACCGCCTGTCCTCCAAGCTGGGATTGCCCATTGAGCCCTTTCTGATGAACCAGATGCTGGGCACTGAGCGGCCAGAGCCGGACCTGATCCTGACCACCCGACTGCCCGGCGCCCCGGTTATTCCCGGCGTGCGACACACAGCGCCCTTGATGTCACTCACCTACGGGGTGTTTGTGAATGCCGGCGACCCGGCAATCCGGACTCTGTCTGATCTGGAGGCAGCGAAGGTTGTCATTGTCGGCGACGACCCCAATCAGTTTCCGCTGCTGGACCCGGTGGAAAGCTTTACGCCGGTACCGGTTTCCAGCCTGGGTGAGGCGGTCAGCCGGGTTATGTCGGGCGAGGCAGATGCTTTTCTCGGGCCGGTTCCGGTGGTGTCTGACTACCTCGAATCGGCGATGATCAATGGTGTCGGGCTGGCGGTGTTGCTGGATCGGCGACCTGTGGATGTGGTGCTGCAGGTTCCCATTGAGCAGGAGCGCATGTTTCGGGTGTTTGATCGCACGGTATCGTCACTGACCCATCAGGAACATCGCAATATTCGCCAGTCCTGGTTGGCGGGGGAGCTGCCCGAAGTCGAGACCCGAAACGTGGCCCTGACCGCCGGTGAACTGGAATGGCTGGCCAGTAACTCGGAGATTACCGTCGGACTGAGGCCGGACTGGCCGCCGTTCGAGTTTGAACAGGATGGCCGGCCCACGGGGCTGGTCGCCGACTTGCTCAGCCGGCTGGAGAAGGATCTGGGGATTCGCTTCCAGCGAGTGACGGTAGACAGTCGGGCCGGCGCCGAGGAAAAACTGAAATCCGGTGAGCTGGACGTGCTTCCCGGCATGTCCCGCACGCCTCGTACCGAGCAGGAATTCCTGTTCACCCGGGCCTATGTCAACGTGCCCATTGCGCTGGCGATCCGCGACACCGGTCGCTTTATCGGAGACCTGCGTGAACTTCGGGATGAGCGGGTCGGCGTGGTAAACCGCCAGGCCAGTCATGACTATCTGCTGATTAATCATCCGAATCTCGATCTCTATCCCCAGCAGACCGTGGAAGACGGGCTGCTTGCGCTTTCCAACGGCGATCTGGATGTGATGGTGACGCATATCCCGGCGGTAAGCTACACGGTGGCACGGCTCGGTCTGTCGAACCTGAGGATTACCAGTATTACCCCTTACCAGTACGATCTGAGACTGGCGGTCAGCCCGGCCCAGCCTGAGCTCCACCGCATTCTGAACAAGGCGCTGGGCAGTCTGCCGACGTCCGAAACCGAAGCCATCTATAATCGCTGGATTCACCTGGATATCGAACAGGAAGCCGATTACACCGTGGTTCGGCGGATCATTCTGATAGCCATCGTGGTGGTGCTGATCTTCCTGTACTGGAACCGCAAACTTTCACTGGAAGTGGATGAGCGAATCCGGTCCGAGAACGCGCTGCGCCGGAGTGAGGATGAACTCCGTGCCGCCAAGCTTGAGGCGGAGCGGCTGGCTCGGGAAGCGGAGGCTGCGAGCCGTGCCAAGAGCGAATTCCTGGCCAACATGTCCCACGAAATCCGAACGCCTATGAACGCGGTGATCGGCTACAGCGATCTGCTCTACAATTCGGTGACAGATCCCCAGCAGCGCAATTACCTCAATGCCATCCGGGCGGGCAGTCGAAGCTTGCTGATGCTGATCAATGACATTCTGGATCTGTCGCGGATCGAGGCCGGCAAGATGCGCCTGGATTTCGGCCCTGTTTCCGTACGCCGGCTGCTCAGTGATGTCCGCCACATCTTTGACCTGCGGGCGACGGAGCAGGGCATTACCCTGGAAGTGAGCGTGGGATCGGGTATGCCCTCGGCGATGATGCTGGACGAAACCCGCTTGCGACAGGTGCTGTTTAATCTGGTGGGCAATGCCATCAAATTCACCCACGAGGGCGGGGTTACCGTGCGAGCGGTGGCCAAGCCGCTGGGTGAGCCGGCGGATGCCGATTCCGAGGTTTGTTACTACCGGCTGGTGGTGACCGTAGCTGACACCGGTATCGGCATTGCACCGGACCAGCAGGAGCGCATTTTTGAAGCCTTCGAGCAGCAGGAAGGCCAGAGTTCCCGGCGTTATGGCGGTACCGGGCTGGGGCTTGCGATCAGTCGTAAACTGGTGGAAATGATGGGCGGCAGACTGACCGTGAAAAGTGAAGCCAATGTGGGCTCGACGTTCAAGGTGGTACTGCCCAGAGTAGAAGCGACGGTGGAGCAGGCTGATGACGATGGCGCGCCGGAGGAATCCGAGCGCTTGCTGGCCCAGACCATGAGTATGCATGAGCGGGGCTGGCTGCGGGAAAAACTGGCTGAAGACTTCGGTAATGAATGGCAGGAAGTGCGCGAGAGCGGCGACCCGGAACAGATGAAGGATTTCGCGGTCCGCATTATCGAATGGGGGCAGCGGCATCGCTCATCGTCGGTCACGCGCTACGGTGAGAAGCTGTTGGCGGATGTGGAGGCCTTTAATCTGGACGCGGTGAATACCGCCCTGGATGCATTCCCCCGCATACTGGGACAGGAATAGCCCGGGCTACAGGCTAGAGGCAGTCAAACTGGGACTGGCGGTCAAAGGCCACGGCCACCATGTCGTAGCCGGAATCCGACAGCGAGCGGATCAGTTCACGATCTTTCAGCAGGGTCATGCACACTTTGTGTACGCTGGCCTGGAGTTGTTCGGCGGCCGGCTGCTGGTTCGGAAAGCGGAAATCCACAATCAGGTATTTCCGGTCTACGCTGGCCCGGGCGGGAATGTCCTCGCGCTCGATGCTTTCATAGCCTATGTAGGTGGCTTCGTTGGCCTGAAAAACCTGGCTCATCAATACATCCAGGTTTTCGGCGGATACCTGCGCCGATGACAAGCCGAGCACCAGACCAGAGAGAAGGGCGGTAATGTTGGTGCGCATGTGAGGCTCCCGGAACGTAATCTGCGATTCTTGTTAGTGTAACCAAGTGTAAAGTTTGGTTACAGTTGATTGTTGCAGAGTGTGGCTTACTTTTCCTCCTGTGGACGCTGGATTTTTCAATTGTTTGCAATGCTGAAATGATTTCCGGATGGTAAGGCCCGGCGTTGGTTAATGCCTGTTGTGGCCTGTGATTTCAGCTATCATTGACCAACAGTTGTTGTAAAAGCAGAGGGATAGCCATGTACCAACTCGTGTTCAAAGGAGAGTGCACACCAGGCACCGATCTGGAAACCGCTCGCAACAATGCCCGGGCCCTGTTCAAGGCCAGCGTCGAGCAGCTGGACCGCATGTTCAGTGGGCAACCGGTCGTCATTCGTAACAAGCTTGAGCAGGTTCAGGCCGAGAAGTATCTGGCGGTGCTGAAAAAACACGGAATGGTGGCGTATGCACAGCCGATGCCCGGAGCCGAGCCGGCCAGACCAGCACCGGCGCCCTCTGCTCAGACTCCGGCCTCACAGCCGGTCCCGCCACAGTCTCCGGCACCAAAGCCAGCGCAACCGGAAGCAAAATCCGGTAACACTCCAGCCGTTGAACCGGGCGATCGCCTGCCAGTGGCCGGCGAAAAGGTGGATGATATTCTGGCCGGTTCCGGCCTGAGCCTGGACCCGGTCGGGGTGACTCTGGTTGAGCATCAGGAGGCTGAGGCACCGATGTTTGAGCATCTTGATGACTGGACACTGGCTCCGGCCGGCAGTGATCTGGGTATAAAACGGGATCTCCCCCCACCGGTTGTGCCGGATACCTCCCATCTGTCACTGGCCGACGATGACAAAAAACAGACCTCGTGACGGGATCGTGAGTACTCGCTCGCCGTACTGGTTGCTGTGCATTCTGCTTGTCCTGCCCGGGTTCCCTCATGCTTTGGCCGATGCTGATGCGAGTAATGCTCGACCAACCATAGGTCTGGTGCTCAGTGGCGGTGGTGCCAAAGGCATGGCCCATGTCGGGGTACTGCGGGTACTGGAAGAAATGCAGGTGCCGGTTGATGTAGTGGTCGGTACCAGTGCCGGATCGGCCGTTGCCGCCCTGTACGCTACCGGGATGCCGGTGGAAGAAATCGAACAGCGATTTATCGGGCTGGACTGGCTGTCCAGTTTTCGCGATGACCCGGGCCGGGCCTACAAGCCGGTGCGCCGAAAGCAGGACGATTGGCGCCTGCCTCTGGTGCCGGGTATTGGCGTAGGTTCCGAGGGCGTTCGGTTTGGTGGCGGACTGGTTACCGGCCAGAATCTCGGCTTTATTCTCAACGAGCTGACCCGTAACGCCGCCCTGGTGGATGACTTTGATCAGCTACCCATCCCGTTTCGGGCTGTGGCGACCGATCTGGAAACCGGCGTTGAAGTGGTGATTGGCGACGGTAACCTGGCTGATGCGATTCGTGCCAGCATGAGCATTCCCGGCGTATACGCGCCGGTGGAAAGGAGCGGGCGATTACTGGTGGACGGTGGTGTGGCCAACAATCTACCGGTCAGCGTGGCCCGGGACATGGGCGCTGATGTGGTCATTGCCGTGGATATCACCGATCCGCTCATGACCACAGAGGACATGCGCGAGGCCTTTTCAGTGGTCGGGCAACTCACCACGCTGATGACCCGGCGCAACACAGAATTCCAGCTGGGCTTGCTAACCGATCGCGACATTCTGATCCAGCCGGATCTGCAAGGACACACCTCTGCCGATTTCTACGACGCGCCGGTGCTGTTTGAGCTGGGGGCCAGTGGGGCCCGGGATCATGCCGTGGCGCTGAACCAGTTGGCGGTGTCTGACTCGGAGTGGCGGGATTACCGTGCCCGGCTCCGGGCCGAGGAACTGGCACCGGGGCCGGTCGTCCGGATCGAATTCCGTAAGGGCGACCGCCTGGCCAGTGATTTTCTGCGCGAGCGGATCCGGCAGAAAGAGGGTGAGCCGCTTGATGTCGAGCAACTGGAAGCCGACCTAAAGCGCATCTATGGCCTGGGCTACTATGAGACGGTGTCCTGGTCCATGCGGCCTTCCGAGGCCGGCCCGGTGCTGATCATTCAAGCCAGGGAGAAGAGCTGGGGGCCCAACTATCTGTCGTTTGGCCTGAATTATGAGGACAACTTCGACGGCGATACACGATTCAATCTGGCCACCGGGTTACGGATGACCGAACTCAATCGCCTTGGCGCGGAATGGCAGACCGGGCTCCAATTAGGCACTCAGCCCTGGGTGCGTAGCCAATGGTACCAGCCTCTGGATTACGGTTATGACCGGTTTGCGGTGGTTGGGGTGGAATATCGCCGTGATGATTACAGTGTCTACGACAACGGCGACCGTATTTCCGAGATTGATGTGACCTTTCGGGAAGTGGATCTGGCCCTTGGCATGGAACTGGGTGGCGATGGCGAGATCCGATTGGGTTATGTCCGTGGCTATGCCACCGTGGATGACGAAGTGGGCGTTCCGGTTGCACCTTCCGGTAAGGTGCATCAGGGCTACGGCAGCCTGCAACTGGTGCATGATTCCCTGAGTGATGCCTTCTATCCGAAATCCGGTGCGTTTGCCGGTATCCGGGCCAGAGTAGAGCGGGAAGAGCTCGGCAGTGACCGGGAGTTCGATGCCCTCACCGGCATGTTGCTGGGAACCGGCACCTGGCAACGTTTCAATCTCACCGGCTTGCTGTATACCCGGCAGGTCATCAGCGGAGAACCGGGCGTTGAGAACGCAGCGCGTCTTGGCGGTTTTCGGCAGTTGTCAGCCTACGCCCCGGGCGAGATCACGGGAAATGATGCCGTTTTACTGGCGGCCTGGGCCAGGCGCGAATTCGGCGGGCCGGTGCTGCCCTGGTTCACCGGCCTGGGATTTGAGACCGGCAATGCCTGGGAGCAGATGGATGATGCCACCTGGTCCGGGCTGGTGCGATCCTGGAGTGTTTTCGCCGGGGTGGATACCTTCCTGGGGCCGGTACAGCTCTCGGCCGCCTATAACAACGAAGACGAATGGACCGCATACCTCAATATCGGCTTCTCATTCACCCAGCTGTTCTACTGAGTTTTCGCGGTATCAGTTGTTCAGAGCGGATAGCACCTGCTCACACTGCTGCACGGCATAGCGGTGCAGGATATCGGCCAGGGCCTGTTCGTCCCGTTCCCGTATTATCCGGATGGATTCTTCCATGTGCACCAGGTTGTCTTCCAGAACCTGTTTGCCGCCATGGCGCAGGGCGACAAAGGCGCAACGCTTGGCAGAGGGCCAGAGATCCTCGATGGCCGAGACAATAAAGTAATTGTCGGCGTACACCAGTGAGGCTTTGGTGTATTCAATACCCAGCTCCAGAAACGCCATCAGATCGTTGTTCTGAAAACGGTCACGCATCTGCTCGTACAGGGATTCCAGCCGCTGCATGTCATTCGGTTGCCACTGACGCACCAGCTTCAGTCCGGTGTGAGTCAGGTACAGTTCCAGAGTCTCATAGAGACTGCGGACAAAGTGTTCATCCAGCGGCGTGACGAACGCGCCTTTGCGGGGTACGTTACGCACCAGATGGCGCTTCTCCAGCAGCAGCAGGCCTTCCCGGATGGAGCCGTGGCTGACATCCATTTGCTTGGCCATGGCACTTTCATAGATGCGCTCGCCGGAACGGAGTTGCTCGAAGGCAATCAGGTTTTCAATGTGACGAGCGACCTGTTCGGTCAGGGTTTCTCTGGGTTTGAATGCGTTCATGAAATGGTCGTTTACAGCATCAGTCGAGCGCTCATGTTCGCACAAGCGCCCGCCCGGGGCCAGATCAAAGCAGGGGCGCCAATAGTCGTACCGCCCGGCAGCCCAGCCGGAACAGGATTGAGCGCTGGCGATAGTCGTTTTCGGTCATGGGCCGGCTGGCGCCCAGATCTTCCTCCAGCATGATTTCCACCTGCTGGATGAACGTCGGGCTGGTGTTGACGGCGGTAATCTCGAAGTTCAGGCGCATGGACCGGTTGTCGAGGTTGGCGGTGCCGATGGCGGCGTAGCGGCTATCCACCAGAACCACTTTCTGGTGCATGAAGCCGGGCTGGTAACGATAGATACCGATACCGGCCTGACTGGCCTGTACCAGATAGGAATAGGCGGCCAGCCGGACCAATGGACTGTCGGTTTTCTCCGGTATCAGGATGCGAACATCCACCCCCCTGAGCGCCGCCAACTGCAGGGCATTCATGATCTGGAAATCCGGCACAAAATAGGGCGAGGCAATCCAGATCCTGGTGCGCGCGTTGTTGATGCAGTTCAGGAAGAACAGGGTGCAGGTTTCCCAGGTGTCTGCCGGGCCGGTGGGCAATACCAGTACTTCCTGGTCGCCGGGAGGCTGAGACACGGACGCCCAGTTCAGTTCCGGCCGGGTATTGCTGGCCCAGTTCCAGTCCTCCAGCCAGGCCAGCTGGAGGCCGGTGACAGCCGGCCCTTCTATCCGGCAATGGGTATCGCGCCAGGGCTCCTGGTCCATGGCGGTGCCCAAGTATTCGTCGCCCAGGTTGATGCCGCCGACAAACCCCACCTTACCATCGCAGACCAGGAGCTTGCGATGATTACGGAAGTTGATCTGGAAGCGCCGACGCCGGATGTTGCCGTCACCAAACGAGGCAATGCGGGCGCCGGCAGCAGACAGTTCATTCAGCCATTTGCGGGACAGAAACGCGCTGCCAATGTCGTCATACAGGAACCAGACTTCTACGCCCTGGGCCAGCTTGCGTTCAAGGATGGCCTTGATGCGCTGGCCGACACGGTCTGAGCGGACAATGTAGAACTCCAGCAGCAGGTAATGGCGGGCGTCTTCCATGGCATCGAACAAGGCTTCGAAGGTGGCTTCACCGTCTCTCAGAAGCGTGCACCGGTTGCCGCTGGTGATCGGTTGTCGGCCGAGCTTGCACAGCACCTGTAGCTCATCGCTGAAATGCTCCTGGCCCGGATTGGTGATGGAGGTGGTCTGGCTTTCAAACTGATCCAACAGGTTGGTGAGGGATTCATCGCCCATGCGGCGGGCCTTGACGTAACCACCAAAGCGATAACGACCAAACAACAGGAACATGGGCACGGCAATGTAGGGCAGGCCCACCAGCGCGAGAATCCAGGCTATGGCTCCCTGGGCCGTCCGATAGGTGAGCAGGATGCGGTAAATACAGGCCAGCGCCGCCAGGTACAGCGCTATCAGCGGAATGGCCAGTAGCGAAAGGTTCTCTGTAATCATGACTCATGTCCCTGATGACTGGCCCGGAACTGGGCCGGGGCAACACCGGTCCAGCGCTTGAACGCACGGCTGAAGGCACTCAGCTCGGAGAACCCCAAGAGAAAGGCGATTTCGCCAAGTGCGTACTGGTCGTCGGCGACATAGCGCAGGGCCTTGTCCTTGCGGACCTGTTCCACCAGGTCGTGGAAACTCATGCCTTCTTTCTTGAGTTTTCGGTACAGGGTCTGGCGGCTCATATGACACTGCCGGGCCAGGGTGTCGGCATCAATCCGGTCGGTGGCCATCTGTCGGGAAATCAGGCGCCGCACCTTTCGGCTGAACGAGCGGCGGGTCTGTAGCCGGGCCATGACCGCATTGACCTGTTTCAGCACCGCTGAGTAAACATAGGGATTCCGGTGCGGGATGGGGTGGCCCAGATGCTTGCTGTCAAACGCCATGCGGGTAACGCCACAGCCGAAATGGACGGTACCACCGAACAGTTTGCGATATTCATCGGCGTACGCCGGCTCCGGATGGGCAATTTCCAGCCAGTCAGCCTCGATACTGCGATGGATAAAATGCCGGGTCCGGCACAGGGCGGCGGCCAGGGTGCGGTCCATGTCCTGGCGACAGTAATGATCCGGACGATCCGGCTGCCAGGTCAGGATGGCCTGGTCCGGGGTTTGCTCAAAACTCAGGGTGACTGATTCGTTGATCAGTCGGTGCAGCCGGACATACTGCACCACGGCTTCGCCCAGAGTGTCGCAGTTGAAGAACACATGGCCGACCAGTCCCATGCGCTCGGGGTCGATGACCTGGCCGGCATGCAGGCCGACGCCCGGATCGGCGGTCAACTGCTCGGCCAGTTCCCACAAACGGTAATGGGCAGAAGCGGGTACCCGCAGGTCCGGATCTTTCAGAGTCGCCAGTGTCAGCCCGGTAGCCTGTTCCACCCGGACACGATCCAGAAGACCCCGTGTTTCCAGATAATGCACCAGCGCCAGGGTGCTGGATGCCGCCACCTGGGGCGATTCCGGATATTCGGTCTGGGGCTGCATGCCTGGGTTCTGCTCCCGGTTGTTATCTGGTGGACTGATACAAAATGTCAAATGATTGGGACAGCAAGTCAACGGGTTGCCACTGCTTCAACGATAGCATGTTGGCTATCAGGTTGAAGTAATGCGTTGCAAAGTGGAGGTGTTGTATGGAACAGGAAATCTTTGTACCCCATAGCGAAATGGAGCGCAAAAACGTTCTGGCACTCGCTGAATACCTGGACAGCATTTTCTATTGCTGATCTTTCAGGCGTATGTCTGTGACCTTCCAGCCGGGCCATGCCCGGCTTTTTTCTGCCTGTCGGGTTGGCACCAAATTCCCCTTGCCCCGTAAACTGGCAGTGGTAGTGTATCCGGTTTGATCCGACAACCGGAGGCTGCCAGACCATGAGTGTTGCACTGAATCACCGTATTTCCGGTCAGGGAGATCCCTTGATCCTGCTGCACGGACTATTTGGTTCCCTGGAAAACCTGGGTGGTATTGCCCGCCGGCTTGAGGACGGCTGGCAGATCCATGCTCTGGATGAACGCAATCACGGCAGCTCTCCCCATACTGACGACATGGACTATCCGGCTATGGCCGAGGATGTCATTGCCTATCTGGATGCCCAGGGTATTGAAAAAGCCAGTCTGCTGGGCCACTCCATGGGCGGCAAAGTCGCCATGCAGGTTGCCCTGAAGCATCCTGAGCGGGTGCGGTCATTGATTGTGGCGGATATCTCGCCGGTTACCTACAAGGCCCACCACGACGCCATTCTTGAAGGCATGCAGCAGATGGATCTTCGTGGCGTGAAATCCCGCAGCGAGGCGGATGCCCGCCTGGCCAGGTTTGTCGAAGTGGCGGGTGTGCGCCAGTTCCTACTGAAAAACCTGGAGCGTATTCCGGCCCAGGAACAGGCCGACGATGAGGTGGCTTTCCGCTGGCGGCTGAACCTGTCTGTCATTGATGCCTGTTATGACAAGCTGGCGGCAGCGCCGGAAGGGCAGGGACCTTTTGAGGGACCGGTGCTTTTTATCAAGGGTGCGGATTCCGCCTACATCCAGGAGAAACACCGGGACACCATTCGTACCCTGTTTCCGGGCGCCGAGTTGAAAATCATTGAAGGCACCGGGCACTGGCTGCACGCGGAAAAGCCGGACGCTTTTGCCATGCTGTGCCGGCGTTTTCTGGAACAGGCCTGATCTTGTCAGAAACCCTGTGATGTCTGCTAAGGTTAGGCACACGGAGTTATCCGCCGGGTCGCCTGCGGACAAAGAATCATAAAAGGGAACGGGCGCGCATGATGAAATGGTTGCTGGTTGGCTTGCTGGTTGTCTTTTTGTTGCTTGGCAGCTTTCTGCTGACCCCGTCTCCGATAGACAGTAAAGCCTGGGATGCGCCCTCTCCACCGGCCATGACCGGTGTGCTGGCGCCCAATGAACGGTTGCGGCTGGCGGATCTGCTTGCTCGTGGCGAGGTGTACGGCCCGGAAGACACCACCATCGGCCCTGATGGTGTGCTCTACACCGGTACCCAGGATGGATGGGTTGTTCGTGTTCACCCTGATGGTACGGTGGAACACTGGCTGGAAACCGGTGGCAGGCCGCTTGGACTGGTGTTTGACAGCAACGGCAATCTGATTGTCGCCGACGCCTGGAAAGGCCTGTTATCCATTACCTCTCAGGGTGACATCACGGTGCTTACCCGGGAGGCCGAGGGCACCCCCTTCCGGTTCACGGATGATGTGGTGATCGCCCCCGATGGCCGAATATATTTCACCGACGCCAGTTCCCGCTTCCAGCAGCCTGATTACGTACTCGACTTGCTGGAGATGCGTCCTCACGGCCGGTTGTTGAGGTACAACCCGAAAACCCGGAAAACCGAGGTGTTGCTGGGTAACCTGCATTTTGCCAATGGCGTGGCAGTATCCCCTCAGGGCGATTATGTACTGGTGAACGAGACCTGGAAATACCGCATTCTCCGGTACTGGATCAGCGGTCCCAAGGCTGGCCGGGCTGAGGTATTTGCCGACAACCTGCCGGGTTTTCCGGACAACCTGGCGGTGGACGGTGGGGGCCGTTACTGGGTCGCCTTCCCGACCCTGCGTAATCCCCGGGTCGATGCCATGCACAAGTCCCCCTGGCTGAAGGATCTGGTTGCCAAGTTGCCGGACAGCCTGAAGCCCAAGCCCCAGAACTACGGTCTGGTCGTCGCCTTCAATAGCAAGGGCCAGATGCTGACCAGCCTGCACGACACTCGCGGTACTCATCTGCAGGAGATTACCTCAGTTAATCCCCACGACGGTGTTCTATACTTTGGTTCACTTCACAACGACCGTATTGGCCGGCTACCGTTGCAGGCCATCCCAGGCCTTGGAGAAGCAACCCCATGACTGATGCCCCTGCCCTGAGCTGGGATTTGCCCGGCCCGTTCACCCTGGAAATCACGGTTCAGGCCGAAGATACCGATCGACTTGGCCATGCCAATAACGTGGTGTACATCCGTTGGCTGGAGGAAGTGAGCTGGGCACACATCGAGAGTCTGGGCATGACCTGGGCCCTGCACGAGGAAACCGGCAAGGCCATGGCCATTACCCACACCGACGTTGACTACCTGATGTCGGCTAATGCCGGCGACCAGCTGGTGCTGGGCACCTGGCTGACGGACTGGGATGGTCGTTTTCGCTCGGCCCGCCAATTCCAGTTGATTCGCCGGGCCGATGGCAAAACCCTGTTGCGGGGGCTGTCTACTCACGCCTGCGTTGATATGAAATCCCAGCGCCCGGCTCGGGCTCCGAAAGCCTTTGTCGATATTCTGTCCGGCGCCCTGGTGCCCGGCGGCCGGGGCCTGCCGCGCTAGGGCCGTCGCCGGAAATATCTGCTAGTCTCATCCTTGATGCCCCTCGAGGGACATCTGACCCCATGCACTCCGGAGGCAACCATGGAACCTACCGACGTTAGTGAATCAATCCTCATGCAGCACGTGATCTACGGCGAGTTTGGTGAGCGGGAGGTGCTTCAGGTGGCGCAGGCTCCGGTGCCTGAGCCCCGGGAGGGTGAAGTGGTTATCCGAGTGCATGGCGCCGGTTTGAACCCGATTGACTGGAAAACCCGGAAGGGGCTGGGGTTCGCCGCCCGACAGATCGAAAACCGGCTGCCCTGGACGCCCGGGTACGACGTTGCCGGTGAGGTCGTCGCCGTTGCTGAGGGCGTGACCACCCTGGCCCCGGGCGACCGGGTGATGGGTATGGTGGGCTTTCCGGCCGGCGGTGGTGCTTATGCGGAGTACACACTGGCTCGTGCTGATGAGTTGGCCATCGTCCCTGATGAGCTTGATCTGGTGACTGCCGGCGCGGTGCCCCTGGCGGCATTGACGGCCTGGCAGGCCCTGTTTGAGGTGGCCAGGCTGGAATCCGGTCAGAAGATACTGATTCACGCCGGGGCTGGCGGTGTCGGCCATTTTGCGGTTCAGTTTGCGCTGGAGCGTGGCGCCCATGTGGTGGCGACAGCCTCACCGGCCAATCGGGATTTTCTGGCAGAGCTCGGCGTGCACGAAGTGATTGATTACCACACTACCGACGTGGCTGAGGAGTGCTATGGCCTGGATGTGGTGCTGGACCTGGTGGGAGGGGAAGCCGGCAAACGCTCCCTGCATACCCTGTCAGAAACCGGCGTGCTGGTGACCATTCCCACTGTGACTGCAGATGACATTGTCAGCGCCGCCGAGGCCATGGGGCTCCGGGCCCACGGCATGACCGTAAGGCCGGACGTGTTTCACCTGGACGAAATTGCCGAGCTCATTGAAGACGGCGATGTGCGGGTCCATATTGACCAGGCTTTCCCGCTGGATCAGGTACAGGCCGCCCACGCATTGCTGGAGGGCGGCCACGTCCGTGGCAAGCTGGTGCTCGACTGCCGCTGACGGTTGCGAATAGCGTCAGGCTGGAGCGGCACCGCTTGCCGTTTTGTCGCCTTTCTCACCGGCAGGTTCTTCCCGGTCCCGACGTTCCTTCTGGGGTTGTGGGGGAACCAGGCTGATCAGTACCCAGTCATCACCTGGCTCAAGGGTTTCCATGTCCTTGACCGGGTGAATATGGTCCCGACTGTCGCGTACGAACAACACCAGGGCCTGGTTCTGATACTGGTTCAGAAACTGCTGGTAGCTGAACTCTTCGCTTAGCTGCGTGGTTTTCACGGTGTAGCCCTGGCTGACCAGGCTCGCCAGCTTGGCATAGCTGACGCCATCGAACAGTCCCCGGGTTCGCTGCACCTTGCCTGCGGTCTGAAGCCGCGCCCGCTGATCCTGGTCGCCTTCCACCAGACCAAATACCGAATCATCTCCGAACCAGTCCAGAAAATGGTAGGTGGCCAGACTGTTCATCTGCTTGTATGGCGACAGTATCAGGAGGTTGCCGATCCCGGTCAGGTCCATATGTGTGGCGGCATGTTCCGACACCGGGTTGCCGAAATACACCGGCAGGTTTTCCATGCGCGCCTGACGCACGTTCTCCCAGTTGGTGTCGGTCAGCATGGTGGGAATGTCATGCTTTTTCAGAGCCTGGGCCACCAGCCGGGCCACCGGGTTGGCGCCCAGAATCAGGAAGCCGTGCGCGGGCGGTTCCTGAACCCCCAGCAGTTTTGCCACTGGTCGTGCAGTGAGGCTTTGCAGGGTAACGGTGGTGATGATGAGCATAAACACCAGTGGTACCAGTACGCCGGCACTCTCATACCCGATTCGCTCAAGCTGGAATGCGAACAGCGCTGAGACCGCTGCAGCGACAATGCCACGTGGAGCAATCCAGCTCAGGTACAGCTTTTCCCTCCAGTTCAGTGTGGTGCCAATGGCCGAGAGGAAGATGCTCGCGGGGCGTGCAATCAGCATGAGGATAGCCAGCACAGCAACCAGGCCCCAGCCCAGTTCGGCGATGGCAGCAAACTCCACGCGGGCGGCCAGAATGATAAACAGGGCCGAAATGAGCAAGACACTGAGGGATTCCTTGAATTCCAGAATGCTGTCGACCGGAACCTGCTTCATGTTGGCCATCCAGATGCCCATCACGGTGACGGTGAGCAGGCCGGATTCGTGGGCCAGTTCATTGGAGATGGCAAAGACACCGAGCATGAAGGTGAGCGTGCCGGCGTTATGCAGGTACTGCGGGATCCAGTGCTTTCTGAGGACCAGGCCGTTCAGGTAGCCGGCGGCGGCACCGATGGCAAAGCCAACCAGCAGAGTCTTGCCGAAAATGTAGAGGGAGTGGCTGAAAACATTACCCTGGCCCCAGGAAACGATGCCCTCGAACACCAGAACGGCCAGCAGTGCGCCTACCGGGTCAATGATGATGCCTTCCCAGGTGAGGATGTTCGCCAGCTTGGAGGTGGGGCGTACTGCCCGGAGCAGGGGGGCAATCACGGTAGGCCCGGTGACCACGGAGATAGCACCGAACAACAGGGCAACTTCCCAGGATACTTGGAGAATCCAGCGGGCGGCCAGGGTGCCGATAATGCAGGTGACGATGGTACCCACAGGAATAAGATTGCGCACCATCTTGCCGTGGCCTTTGATTTCCTCGTAGCGCAGGGTAAGGCTACCCTCGAACAGGATGATGGCCACTGCCAGGGAGATAACAGGAAACAGCAGGTCGTCAAAAATGGCTTCCGGTTGCAGGAACCCGGTCACCGGGCCGGCAAGGATGCCACCGGCGAGCAGGAACAGGATAGCCGGCATGCGTACCCGCCATGCCAGCCACTGGCAAACCAGGGAAGAAACGCCGATGCCGGCCAGAATTAACGTGGTGCTTACGGCCATAAAAGGGCCCCGATGGTTGATTTAGGCGTTGGCCTTGCGGGCGATGCGATTCAGCAGCCGGGACGCTGCGAAAAAGCCGAAACTTGCTGTCACCGGGCTGGCAGCACCAAAACCGGTGGCGCAGTCGAGCCGCACCGGGCCGTCGCTTGTCGGTTTCTGTTGACATACCTCGCCGTCCGGGGCGGGATAGGTCAGTTGTTCCAGAGAGTATACAGCTTCTACGCCGAAGCGCCGTTTCGGGTTTCGGGAAAAACCGTATTCCCGGCGCAACATATTACGGACCTTGGCCAATAATGGATCCTGTGTGGTTTTTGCCAGGTCGGCCACCTGGATCTGGGTCGGGTCCATCTGGCCTCCCGCGCCACCGGCACAGACGATCGGAATCTTGCGCCGCTGGCAGTGGGCAATCAGCGCCGCTTTTGCCTTCACGCTGTCGATGGCATCCACCACGCCGGTCATATCTTCGGTGATCAGCTCGCCGACATTCTTCACCGTGAGAAAGCCAAAGTGCACCCGAATATCCGCCTGGGGATTGATGGCGCGCAACCGCTCCGCCATGGCATCGGTTTTGGTTCGACCATACTGGCCCTGCAGAGCGTGTAGCTGCCGGTTGGTGTTGGAGACACAGATGTCGTCCATATCAATCAGGGTGATGGTGCCGATACCACTACGCGCCAGAGCTTCTGCCGCCCAGGAACCGACGCCACCGAGACCAACAATGGCGATGTGAGCATGGCGGAAAGCATGCAGGGCCTTGCGGCCGTACAGACGCTCTATGCCTCCGAAGCGGAGCGAGTAATCGGTGTTCCTGAGGTGTTCGCTACTCATAGTTGCCCGTGCGATCGGTGTCGACTGGAAATCCAGGGCAGATAGTAACTGACAGACCGTAGAGGCGCGAAGGAGTGAGACAAAAAAAGTGGGCCCGGAGGGCCCACGGATTGATTGCACAAGGAGTGTTGGGTAGGACGCTGAGCCTTTATTGGCTTACATCAATCAGTACGGCCAGTCCCAGTTCGTCGCGATCACCTCCAGCCTCGACATAGCCTGTGGTGAAGACCCCCAACGAGCCGTCTGAATTGAAGAAACCCTCCAGTACGGTATGGTCAGAGTTGGAATCACCAACGGTGATCGTTGTCGCCCCATTGGCTGCCAGTGACATGGTAAAAGCTTCTGCGTTTACGACATCCGCCATTGAAGTGAGGTCCGACCCTAAGCCCGCCGGCATTTCCAGCTCAGAGAAGGTGCCGGTAACGGTGCCTGCCGTATTACTGCTGGCAGTCAGGTAGGTATTGAACTGCGACGCTGACAGGTTGATGGTGTTGCTACCACCTCCTTGCAGGTGCATGGCCATGAACATCAGGCGATACTTTTTGCCGGACAGATCCAGGGTCTGGGTGGGGAGTTTGACCAGCATTGTTTTTTCAAACGACGCAAACTCCCCCTGCAGGCATTGCTGGGCCTGACTGTTGCAACCATCGGTCTCGGTGAAGTCGATATAGTCACCGGTTTCGTTGACCTGGCCAACAGCCCCCCCTCCAAAGTCGATGCTGCCATTGGCAGAAATGGGCAGGGTTACAGCTGCCTCCGCAGCAAAGTTGTTACTGCCATAGATGGCTGCACCGTTGGCGTTAACCACCAGTTCGTGAGAGGTGCCGGCCTGGGCCGTAGCCTCAAAGTCACCAGAAAACGCAACAACATTGTTTTCGGTTACCAGTTCCAGGTAGCCGTTTTCAAGGTAGGCGCTCAGATAGATGCGTCCGTAATCACCCTGGACCTCGGCACTGGTCAGGTTGTCGGGTTGACGAATGAAGACTTCCAGTGTTCGCGCTACTTCGTCCCCGGAGCGGGCATTCGGGTCGAGAGCATCGTCCTGGCCGTCGTTGTCGGTGTCGGTCAGTTCATAGCGAACCCCGGCCTCGTGGTTCAGGCCGATAAACATACCTTGTCCGGAGACCTGCTGAAAAATGTAGCTCTGACCGGGCCAGCGCCAGCCAAAACCGGAATCGGTGTCGAGATCCTCTTCAAACTCTCCTTCAACGGAGAGCACTCCTGCGGTGGTGTAGCTGCCTTCGAAGCTTTCTGAAAGCTGCTCGCTGTCTACTTCGTAGTAGACCATGGCCTGATCCAGCGCGGTACCGTGAAGGTTGGCGTAGGCGGAATCGCTGGCGGTGAAGTTTACATTTACCGTTCCGGTGTCACCGGCTGTGAAGGTGAAACGGTCAATCCAGGTGTCATGGGCATAGGTGCCGTAGCCATTGCCATCGGTATCGTGAAGGGCGAAGGCGAAGGCGGTGTTGATGTAGTTACCGGCAATCGAAGCCGTCGCTGCGCCTTGTGCGCTGATCGCCACGACATCGTTTTCAATGAAGGTCCCAACCTCGTTCTCAAGCGATGTAAACATGGCATCGAGATTTTGGCCGCTTACCTTGGTCAGGTCGTATTCCTCGACCTTGCCGCTGAGTTTGACCACATCGGTAACGACCAACTGGTCAAGATTGGCGCCGGTCTCGATAAATTTTCGCAGCACGAATTCAGACACCGGGCTGATGTCGACGTCTTTTTCAACAACCTGGGCCCGTAACTGCTGGTTGTTCTGCCCGGTGATACGAACGACGAGGTTGCCTGCCAGGTTTACGCCCTCGGGCAGAGTAAGGGTGTAATCACCGGAAATAGAGGTGCTGGTGGTGGCAAGTACATTGCCGATCTGATTGCCGTCGTCGTCCACACGAATGAGCTCGACATTTGCTCCCTGAACTGGTTGAAGGCCCGTTATGGCCGCTGCGGCCGGGGAGATCAGGAAGTTCACTGCAACTTCCATGAGACCGGGCTCCTGCCAATGTGCCACGGTTCCGGCGGGGGCGGTCGCTGTGCCGGAAATGGTCTCTCCGGAGGCTGTGTTGCTATCGCTGCTGCTGCCACCACTGCTTCCCCCGCACCCTGCGATGCCCACAACAGAAGAAACGGCGGTCGCCAGTGCGAGTTTCTTGAAACAATTCATATAAAGCTCCTTGATTCAGTTAAATCACCGGATTCGGCGGGTGAATCCGGCTCGGCCCTGAGGCTCCCTGTGAGAGGGTTATTCAGATATAGCAAGGAGGATCTGGCAGCGCCCCACCCATTTGGGGAGTGGGCGAGAATCTTTTGTAGGCAATGTGTAACGGTCTGCGGGTGGAATATTTCAGCAGTTTGCACTAGTTTACGTCGTAAACAGCGATACAAGAGCTCTCTGCCGTGACCTCCCCGCACCGTGAAGGTTTTTTTCAGCACGACTATCACGAATTGATTGGACTCATCTACGACGCCGTGACGGCAGAGCAGGGATTCTTTCCGTTTCTAAGGCGATTCATCGACATTTTTCATGGGCACAGCGCTTCGTTTGCCATATACAACACGGCAGAAAATGCCTTGCTGGGCGCCTGGACCGTTAATATCCCTGAGCAAGCGCTGGAGTTTTATTCGGAGCACGTCTCCCACCGGGATGTTCTGGTCGAGCGGGCGATGTCGTTCTATCAACGGGGAGAATGCCGGTTTGTCGCCAGCAACCTTGACCTCGGGCCAGATGTTCAGCGGTTACGCGATGAGACCCGGGCAGAGGAATGGCTGGAGAGTTACGGGGCCAGCGAGGCGGCTGGTGCAGTGGCCTACATGGAGGGGCATTACCTGAACTTCTTCGGAATACAACGGTCCGCAGATCAGCCGGCATTCAGTTATGAGGAACTTCGGGTATTTGATGGTTTTCTGCCTCACCTGCATCGTGCGGTAGATCTCTACACCCGGCTGATGCAGAAGCGCTGTGAGCCAGCGGTTGAACGCCTGGTGCTGGAACGTGTTAATCGAGGCATCATCATTTGTGACGCATCCTTTCGTGTCGTTTTCCAGAATGCCAAGGCGGACGAGATACTGGGCAGGAATGTCGGCTTGTGGATTAATGACGAAGGTATGCTGGCAGCAAACGGTAGCGAAAGTGCACGCCGTTTTGCCATTCTCCTGTCATTGGCCGTTGAGGCCTCTATCGCACGCCAGGATCTGGATGACCAGGTGCTCAGCCTGGCTCACGGCCGCCAAAGGATTACACTGGTAGTTTCTCCCTTGCTATCCGGCGCTGGTTCCGGGAGCTCTGCCCAGGGGGCGCTGGTCACCTTGCATGATTTAAGCTGGAGCCCTGAAATCAAGGAGGACCTGCTGCAGAATCTATTCGACTTGACCGATGCCGAGGTTGCCGTGGCCAGTGATCTTCTTCACGGCCAGAGTCTGTCAGATATTGCCCATACGTCTGGACGATCCAGAGAGACCGTTAAATACCACCTCAACAGCATCTTCCGGAAAACCCGGACCCGTCGCCAGGGTGAACTCGTGTCGCTGCTGTCGCGGGCCTGCCTGTCGCCATAAAAAAAGCCGCGCATAGCGCGGCTTCAAGAAGGTACCAGCCTCGCAAGGAGGCGGGTTGGACTAGTTCAGAGACACTAATCAACGTGACTATTATCAATTTCTGATCTGTCTTGATGAAGGTCACAAATTGCCATTTGTCGGTCATTTCCGGCCAGGATTTTTGGCCTGACCGGAAGCTCTGCCGCTTAGGCCATCCACTGCTCATCTTCCAGGGCCATCAGGCTGTCTTTGCCGGACTGAATATCGCGTAGCAGCCAGTCCGCCTCAGGCATCAGTTTCTCGAAATAGAAACGGGCGGATACCTGCTTGCTTTCCAGTAGTGGCTTGTTACCGGCGCCTGCTTCGAGCTGCTGGCCAGCCACGGCAGCCATGCGGGACCATAGATAGCCGATGACGGTCAGGGCTGTCAGGCGCAGATATGGCGTTGCCGCAGCGCCAGCCTGCTCCGGATCTTTCGGGGCATTCTGGGCCAGCCACAGAGTGGCCTGCTCAAGACCCTTGACGGCGCCTTTCAGTTCTTCCCGGTAGGGCGCATCAGGATTGTCTTTCAGGTAACCCGTCAGCTCGGCAAACAGGGCGCGTACCAGTTGCCCGCCCTTCAGCGACAGTTTGCGGCCCACCAGATCCATCGCCTGGATGCCGTTGGTGCCCTCGTAGATACGGGCGATACGGCCGTCGCGTACCAGTTGTTCCAGCGGCCAGTCCTGGGTGAAGCCGGAGCCACCCAGTACCTGCTGGCCCCAGTTGGCGTTGTTGTAGCCCTCATCGGTCAGGAAGGCTTTGACCACCGGCGTCAGCAGTTGCACCAGATCATCGGCGTTTTCACGAACCTTTTCGTCCGGGTGTGCCACGGAGAGATCCAGCTGGTGGCCGGTAAACAGTGCCAGTGCACGCATGCCTTCGTTCAGCACTTTCTGGCGCATCAGCATGCGGCGTACATCCGGGTGCACAATGATCGGATCGGCCGGGCCGTCGGGATTCTTCGGGCCACTCAGGGAGCGGCTTTGCAGACGCTCTTTTGCGAATGCCAGGCTTTCCTGGTAAGCCATTTCCGCCAGACCCAGGCCCTGCATGCCCACCATCAGACGGGCTTCGTTCATCATGGTGAACATGGCGCTCATGCCCTTGTTGGGCTCGCCCACCAGCCAGCCCTTGGCGCCTTCGAAGTTCATGACGCAGGTGGCGGAACCCTTGATGCCCATCTTGTGCTCCAGGCCACCACAGAAGGCCGGGTTGCGCTCACCGGAGTCTGGCAGGAACTTGGGTACCACAAACAGGGAAATCCCTTTGGTGGTGTCTGGCGCGCCCGGCAACTTGGCCAGCACCAGATGGACAATGTTGTCCACCAGATCGTGCTCACCGCCGGTGATCCAGATTTTGGTGCCCTCAATGGCGTAGCTGCCATCATCATTCGGGGTGGCTTTGGTGCGAATCAGGCCCAGATCGGTGCCACAATGGGGTTCGGTAAGGCACATGGTGCCAGTCCATTCGCCGGAAATCAGTTTTTCCAGATACGTCTGCTTAAGCTCTTCCGAGCCGTGGGCATAGAGGGCGCTGATGGCACCATGCGTCAGGCCGGGGTACATGCCCAGCGACAGGTTAGTGGAGCACACCATCTCGTCCACCACGAATTTCAGCGTGTGAGGCAGGCCCTGGCCGCCAAACTCCAGTGGCGCGTCCAGTGCGGTCCAGCCACCTTCGACAAACTTCTGGTAGGCCTCTTTGAAGCCGTCTGGAGTCTTGACCAGTTTGGTTTCTGGGTCGTAGCTGCAGCCCTGACGGTCGCCAACCTGGTTGGTGGGCTGAATAACCTCTGCCGCCAGCTTGCCGGCCTCATCAATGACCGCGGAGATCAGGTCGGGTGTGGCATCGGCATACTTTTCCAGCTCGTGCAGCTTGTCTGCACCCAACACATCAAACAACAGAAAGCGAAGATCGTTCGCTGGTGCCTGGTATTGCATGGATACTCTCCTGTTTTAATTTGACGGTCTCAACGACCGCCGGATGTCGTCGTTCTGATCTGGAAGCCTTACTTCATACGGGCGTTTGAATTATTTGGTTTGCTTCAGGATGGCCCGAACGCATTGATTTTTCGTATCAACGGCATGGTGTTGATTGATAATCGGGAGATCGGTGAATGACGACCGTTATTGCGGGGGTGTCCGGTGCCATCGGCGCGGCATTGGCCCGACGTTATCTGAGCAGCTATCCGGACCGGAGCCTGGTTGGGCTGTGCCGGAGGCCGGAGACGGCGCCGGATGATCTGAAAAATCACTCTGGCGTGAGATTGATGGCCTGGGATGCAGAAGACGAGCAGCGGCTTGATGTCGCCGAGTTCAAGGCTGCGCTGGAAGCTTCTGGTCCGGTTCACACCGTTATTTATGCCGCAGGCCTGCTGCACGATGACCAGTTGTTTCCGGAGAAACGGTTGGAGGATATTGATGGCCGAAGCATGATGCGAAGCTACCAGGTGAACTGCGTCGGGTTTGCCCTGCTGATTCAGAGGCTCGCTCCGGCGCTGAGGGGAAAGCACTTCAAGCGTATTGCCGCGGTGTCTGCGAAGGTGGGGTCTATTTCGGACAACCAGTTAGGGGGCTGGTATGCCTATCGCGCCTCCAAGGCGGCCATGAATATGGTGGTAAAGAACCTTTCTATTGAATTGTCGAGGCGTTACGCGCCACTGGCCTGCGTTTCCCTGCACCCGGGCACCACCTTGTCGCCGCTGAGCCAACCGTTTCAGCAGTCGCTGGAGCGGTTAACGGTACACGAGCCAGAGCAGACGGCAAGCAATCTGTTTTCGGTTCTGGAAAGCCTTGATGCCAGGGATAATGGACGTTTTATCAGTTGGGATGGCAGTGATCTGCCGTGGTAGCGCAGTCATGCTGCGGCGGCGCCGCAGCATACTGTTAACGCAGGAACGGATTGAGCAGGCGGGTGAAGGTCCCGGTCAGCTTCAGGGGGGCGCTCAGCACGGACAGCGTAATGCAGTCTTCGCAACCGACGGCCACCGGACGATGTTCGTCCTGTTCGTTCAGAACCACAAAGTCCCACTGATTGAATACGCCCTTCTGGTCTGCAAATGCCCCTTGAAGCACAATCGTGGTTTCATCGCCACGGTGGGTATGGGCCGGCGCCTTGCCGCCCGCTACCAGTTTTTGCAGAACGACCCTCTCGTTCTGGCCGGGAAACTTGTCGGTAATGTCGAGCACACTCACGTCCGCAAGCTGACGTTTCCAGGGCAGCGCATTGATGTCATCCCCGAGCAGTTTCTGCAGAGGGCTCACCTTCGGTTGAGGAACCACCGGAGATGATGCTTGCGGGGAACTATCGATGCGCGCCATCAGTTGGTCAAAGCTCGAATCAGCCACCGTCACCTTTGGCTGGTGATCCATCATGACAGCGCCCAGGCTGTTCAGAGTATCGACCCGGCTACGGCAGTGGGGGCACTGCTCCAGATGCAGGCGGATGCACAGTGCATGGGGCTCGCTCAGGTTGCCCGCACTGTACTCCATCAGACTCAGGCTGTCGGGATGGTGCCGTGTCATACGTTTTGATCCTGCAAAATCACTTTCAGTTTGTTCAGTGCCAGGCGAACCCGGCTTTTCACGGTGCCGAGAGGAATGTTGAGCTCATCTGCCACCATCTGATGGGATTTGTGCTCCATATATACCTTGGCAATTACGGTAATCTGCTCTTCCGGGAGCTGGCTCAGCGACTCCCGGATGCGCCGCTCGGACATCAGGCGATGCAGGGAGGTGACTGGTTCGTCTTCGTTATCACCCGGGATCTGCCAGAGATCCTCGGTTTCCACCGCCATCTCAGCACTGGTGCGCTGCATTTTGCGCAGCATATCAATGCGCTGGTTCCGGGCAATGGTGAAAATCCAGGTGGAAGCGGCCGCTTTGCGCCAGTCGTACAGACAAGAGCGACGCCAGATAGAGACGAAGACTTCCTGCACCAGCTCTTCCGCGTGGCTGGCCAGCCCGTTCGAGATTGCGTAGTACTTGATCTGCGGGGCAAAGTGCTCGAACAAAGCGTGATAAGCCGCCCGATCCTGATGCTTGCCGACTTTTTCCAACAAAACACCCCAGGGGTCTTTGCGCCCTTCGGTTTTCGTTGGTTGCTGCTCCAGTGTTGTCACCGGGCGCTCCTTGACAGTTATCGTATTTGAGCTGGCTATGGTCATCATTCTATGCACTCGTCACAGATTTGTCAGTGAGAGTGTTTACGCAATGGATTACCGGGCGGATTCATGGATTCCGAAAAAATTGTCGGGATGGCCTGAAGGCCGGAAGAACTGCGTCACCGGGGTTATTGCCGGTTGCCCCGGCAGGGGCTAGTCTGATCGGTAAAACAACGATCAAAAATTCCAGACCATGAACGCAACGCTCTCCAGTGGCTCTTTGCCCGTTATGCGGGTGCATTACGCTGAAATTCTCTGCCAGTTGGCAGAGGAGCGTGGGGTGCGTCGTTCCGATCTGGTGTCAGTGGCCGGTATTCGAAACAGCCAGCTCAGTCATCCCGACAATTTCATTACACTTGATCAGTTCACGGCGTTATGCCAGCAGGCACTGACCCGCTGTGGCGATGAATGCCTGGGGCTGGAATACGGCAAACGTCTGAAGTTCACCGCGCACGGAGCCCTGTCCCAGGCTGCCATCAGTTGCGACACCCTGGAGCAGGCGCTGGCGGTGTTGATCAAATATTTCCGGATCCGGTTTGCCTACATGTCGCTGGCGTTCTTCGTCGAGGATGAGGATGCAGTGATTCAGCTGGAGATTCACCACGACACCGAGAAGCTTCATCGGTTTAATATCGAAGTGGTGATGGCCACCCTGATGGACGTGAATTACCTGTTATTCGGCACTCAGTTACTGGATGGCGGGCGGTGCCTGGTGGATTACCCTCGCCCCGAGGATGTTGAGCGCTACCAGTATCTGTTCGGCGGCAAGGTCACGTTCTCGGCGGGAGTAAACCAGTTGCGTTTTCGCAAGTCGTTTCTGGGGTTACCGATGTCACTGTCCAATCCGGTTGCCCGCCGGGTGGCAGAAGCCCAGTGCGAGGAAGAAATGCGCCAGATGGAAGCATCTGCCTCGGTGAGCGATCGGGTCTTGCGTTTGCTGGAGTCTGCCCGGGATGGTCGTTTGCCCGGCCTCGAGGATGTGGCGCAGCAAATGGGGGTGTCGCCACGAACGCTTCGGCGGCAGCTCTCCGCCGAGGGTGGCGGGTTTCATGGTCTTCAGGAGAGTGTGCGACATCAGCGGGCCCGGGAGCTGCTGTTGCGCCATTCGGCGATGAGCATTGACGAGATTGCCGAGCATCTGGGTTACAGCGACCCGTCCAATTTCGGCCGGGCCTTTCGCAAGTGGGAAGGAGTGTCGCCCTCGGCCTGGCGCCGGGACAATCAGACCTGATCACGCCTTTTCGTCCGTCCTGACGTCTTATCCTTCTTCCAGGTAGGTATAGCCCTCAAGCCCGGAGGACAGCTCGGCCAGCAGCGTTTGCTGCAGCTCTGCAGCCAGGCCGCTGTGCCGGAACTTCTGCCGGTAGGCCTCAAGCAGGTTGGCGGGTTCGAAATTCACATAACGCAGTACTTTCGCCACGGTGTCCCCGGTAATGGCTTTCCCCACCTGATATTGCCCCTGTTGGTCCAGTTTCACGTCCACCGAGTGGGTATCGCCAAACAGGTTGTGCATATCGCCAAGGATTTCCTGATAGGCGCCGGTCATGAAGAAGCCCATCAGCAAAGGGGACTCCGGGTCGTGTTCGGGCAGTGGCAAGGTGGTTTCGATGCCCTGGCCGTCCACGTACTGATCAATCCGGCCGTCCGAATCGCAGGTGATATCCTGAATCACGGCCCGCCGGTTCAGTGACCGGTTAAGCCCGTTGATCGGCATCACCGGAAAGATCTGATCGATGCCCCAGACATCGGGCAGGGACTGGAACAGGGAAAAGTTCACGAACAGTTTCTCAGCAAGCTTCTCGTTCAGCTCGTCGATGATTTCCCGGTGCGCCCGGTTGGCGCTGTCCAGCTCGGCCCGGAGCATCCGGCAGCAGCGCACGTACAGGGTTTCGGCCTGGGCCCGCTCCTGCAGGGACAGCAAACCGTGGGCAAACTGGGCGTGGACATCGGCCATGGCGTGCAGGATGTCGTGATAGATTTCCGCCAGTGAGCGGGGCGAGTCCTCATCCTGAAGACTTTCCAGGTCTCGCCAGAGATCCTGCAGCGGCGCGGGGGCCTCAGCAGCGGGTTCCGTAGGCTCGCGGTTGTCCGGGTATTCGCGGTCAATCACATTGGTGACCAGTACCGAATGATGGGCGGTGAGCGCCCGGCCGGATTCACTGATCAGGTCCGGGTGCGGGATACCCTGGCGGTCACACTCGGACTGCAGCACGTGCACCACGTTGTAGGCGTATTCGAAT
Organism: Marinobacter sp. RI1; assembly: GCF_041155085.1. NCBI lineage: Bacteria > Pseudomonadati > Pseudomonadota > Gammaproteobacteria > Pseudomonadales > Marinobacteraceae > Marinobacter > Marinobacter sp. RI1. The sequence continues at coordinate 94,573 of NZ_AP031605.1, read as the reverse complement.
ACGCTGTAGTTCATGGAGCAGCTACTGCGGGAACGGGTTCCTTCGTAGTCGACACCCAGGCCGCCGCCGATATCGACGGTACCGATGGGGGCGCCCATAGCGTGCAGTTCCGTGTAGAAGCGAGCGCATTCACGCAAGCCGGTCTGGATGTCCCGGATATTGGCAATCTGTGAGCCCAGATGGAAATGCAGCAGTTGCAGGGTGCCCAGGGCTCCGGCCTGTTTCAGGGTATCCACCACATCCAGCACCTGGCTGGCAGACAGACCGAACTTGGATTTCTCGCCCCCGGTATTCTGCCAGTTGCCCTTGCCAATAGTCGCCAGACGGGCTCGCACGCCAATCAGCGGGGAAATGCCCAGCTTCTTTGCTTCTTCCAGAATCAGTGGCAGTTCCGACTGCTTTTCCACCACGATAAACACCCGGTGACCCAGTTTCTGGCCGATCAGTGCCAGGCGGATGTACTCCCGGTCCTTGTAGCCGTTGCAGACAATCACCGAACCGGCCTGCTTTGCCAGCGCCAGTACGGCCATCAACTCCGGTTTGCTGCCGGCTTCAAGGCCCACCTGGTTGGCTGAGGCGGCCGGTTCGGCTGACAGCAGTTCTTCCACCACCCGGCGCTGCTGGTTTACCTTGATGGGGTAAACCGCGGTATAGCGGCCCCGGTAGCCCTGCTCCTGAGTGACTTTGTTGAAGGCATTGCAGAGCTTGTTGACCCGATCGTGCAGGATATCGGTAAAGCGAATCAGAACCGGCAGGGGCACACCGGCTTCGGCCAGCGAGCGAGTCAGCGCCGGCAGGTTGATGCGGGCGTCGCTTCTGCCCCGGTCCGGGCAGATTTCAACCTCGCCCTGACCGTTGACTGAAATGTATCCGTCACTCCAGTGAGCGATGTTGTAGACCTTGTGGGCTGGTGATGCAGCGGTTTCAGCCATTGTTGCTATCCTGTCAGGGAACCCGGGGCGGCCGGCGGGCCGGTAACAGGCTGCATTGTAGGAGCTGACCACTGCACCTACAATACGCCCCTTTCAGATGCCCCGGCACATTGCAGCGGCACACAGTGGGAGACAGACATGACCGCATTGAACGAAGGCTGGTTCACCGAGGTATTTCAGGACCAGGGCACCGCTTTTTCCCTTCAGGTAAAGCGCAAGCTCCATGAAGAGCAGACGCCATTTCAGAAACTCGAAATCTATGAAACCGAAACCTTCGGCAACCTGATGGTTCTGGACGGCTGTGTGATGCTGACCACCAGGGACAATTTCCTGTACCACGAAATGATGACCCATCCTGCGCTGTTCACCCACAAGGACCCGAAAAAAGTGGTCATCGTCGGTGGTGGCGACTGCGGCACCCTGAAAGAAGTTCTGAAACACCCAGGAGTGCAGGAAGCCTGGCAGGTGGAGATCGATGAGCGGGTAACCCGCATGTCTGAGAAGTACTTTCCAGAGCTGTGCGAAGCTAATGGTGACCCCCGCGCCAACTTCTTTTTCGGTGATGGCATCCAGTGGATGCGTGATATCGAGCCGAACAGCATTGATGTGCTGATTATCGACAGTACCGACCCGGTGGGTCCTGCGGAAGGCCTGTTCGCGCTGGATTTCTATCGCGATGCCATGTTGGCCCTGAGGGAGGGCGGTATCATCGTTCAGCAGAGCGAATCCCCCCTGCTGCACACCAATACCATCATCAAGGACATTCACGATGATATGCATAAAGCCGGTTTTGGCCATGTGCAGACATTGCCATTCCCCCAGCCGGTATATCCCACGGGCTGGTGGAGCTGCACCATGGGCAGTAAGGAAAACCCGCTGAAGTATTTCCGCGAGGAAGATGCCAGCAACCGCCCCTTTGTCACCCGTTACTACAATGCCGGGGTGCACCACGGTGCCTTGGCCATGCCGCAGTTTATGGTGGATGCGCTGGAAGATGAGGTTCGCCCGGAAGAGGGTTGAATCAGAGCTTAAAGAAAAAGGGCGCCACAAGGGCGCCCTTTTTTATTCCGGTAGGTAGCGGTGTTACTGCTTGCCGCTGACAAACTCCGGATAGGCTTCCATACCGCATTCGGAGAGGTCGACACCTTCGTACTCTTCCTCTTCGGTCACACGGATGCCCATGACAGCCTTCAGGATACCCCAGACGACCAGGCTGGCTACGAATACCCAGATGAAGATGGTCAGGGCGCCGATGATCTGGCCGCTGAAGCTGACATCGCCGTTGGTAACCGGTACCAGCAGCAGGCCCAGCAGACCACAGACACCGTGGGCAGAGATGGCGCCGACCGGGTCGTCGATGCGCAGCTTGTCCAGAGTGACGATGCTCAGTACCACCAGGATGCCGCCCAGGGCGCCCCAGATAGTGGCTGTCAGCGCGCTCGGGGTGGATGGCTCGGCGGTGATTACCACCAGACCGGCGATCGCACCGTTCAGCAGCATGGTCAGGTCAGCCTTGCCAAACATCAGGCGAGCGGTGATCAGGGCGGCAATAGCGCCACCGGCAGCGGCTGCGTTGGTGTTCAGGAACACCATGGCCACGGAGTTGGCACTGGCGACGTCGCCGAGTTTCAGTACAGAACCACCGTTGAAACCGAACCAGCCCATCCACAGGATGAAGGTACCCAGAGCGGCCAGCGGCATGTTGGCGCCCGGGAAGGCACGGATTTCACCGTTGGGGCCGTATTTGCCTTTACGCGGGCCAAGCAGCAATACACCAGCCAGGGCCGCAGCGGCACCTGCCATGTGTACGATGCCGGAGCCGGCGAAGTCACTGAAGCCAAGATCACCGAGGTTGTACATACCGAACACATCGGCGCCACCCCAGGTCCACGCGCCTTCCAGCGGGTAGATAAAGCCAGTCATGAAGACCGCGAATACCAGGAACGCCCACAGCTTCATGCGCTCGGCAACCGCGCCGGACACGATGGACATGGCGGTGGCCACGAACACGACCTGGAAGAAGAAGTCAGAGGCCGCTGAGTAGATGGAGCCGCCGGTGAAGCCGTCTTCACGGGTGGCGAAGTCACCCAGTACGCCGTCCACGTCCACATCGGCGATGCCGGAGAGGAAGACGTTACCGCCGTACATGATGGCGTAACCGCACACCAGGTACATGGTGCAGGCCACGGCAAAGAGCGCGACGTTCTTGGTCAGGATTTCGGTGGTGTTTTTAGCACGCACCAGGCCGGACTCGAGCATGGCAAAGCCTGCGGCCATCCACATGACTAATGCGCCACACACGAGAAAATAAAAGGTATCTATTGCATACTGCAGGTGAAAGAGATTGCTTTCCATAGGAAGCCCTCCGCACAAGGCTCTTCAGGTTATAAGTTTTTTGCGTTGGCTAGGTGTCAGTTCTGGATCAGACCGCTTCTTCGCCGGTTTCGCCTGTCCGGATCCGGATAGCCTGTTCCAGTTCAGTCACGAATATTTTGCCGTCGCCGATCTTGCCGGTATTGGCTGCCTTGGTGATGGCTTCGATGACCTGGTCCAGCAGGTTGTCGCCAATGGCGATCTCCACTTTGACCTTGGGCAGGAAATCCACCACGTATTCCGCGCCACGATAGAGCTCTGTGTGGCCTTTCTGCCGACCGAAGCCTTTGACTTCAGTGACGGTTACGCCTTGTACGCCAATCTCGGATAGTGCCTCACGGACATCATCCAATTTGAAAGGCTTGATGATCGCTGTCACAAGTTTCATTGCTTTCTCCTTGGTAAAGCCGTCCCAACAGTGAGGGCCCGTCGGCCGGTTGTTGAGTTCGGGATGCTGCCACCTCGCACATCAATTGTGCGGATTGCGTACGAGGGCTTTAGCATCGGGTATGCCAACGCAAAAAATAGCTTTTAAAACAAACTCTTAATTATTGTCTGTGCCGAAATGGCGCAGCTTGATGCACTGTTTTGGTGCATTGCGCCTGCGATTGTCTCAAAACAGCGCAGTCGAGCCATCGGCCGCGGCCATTATAATGCCGACCGGGTACAGTATGGCAGGGGGTAGGGTGTGATACACTCCCGCAAACACCCCGGCGACACGGAAAATAGTCTGATATCGCCGAAAAACCGATACGAGAGGTGATTGATGAAAGGGCCCCAGGAAATTTTTTCTCAGTTGCAGGGTCAGTTTGGCCAGTTTGTTCCCGATATGGCTCGGGCAGCACGGGAAGATTTTGAAACCCAGGCCCGGGCCACGGTGATGTCGGTTCTGTCCCGGCTGGAGCTGGTGACCCGGGAAGAATTTGATGCCCAGCAGGCGGTCCTGATGAAAACCCGTGAAAAGGTTGAGGCCCTGGAAAAACGTGTTGCCGAACTGGAGCAACGCCAGAGTTCCTGATGGTTTGCCCGGGCGGCAGGGTCGCTGCCCGCAACGACTGATTGTTCTGTGCCATGGAAGGTTGTCATGCTCGCTATTGTCCATTCGCGCGCCAGCATTGGCGTGTCTGCTCCCCCGGTTACCGTTGAGGTGCACCTGTCTGGTGGCCTGCCGGCATTATCCATCGTCGGGCTGCCGGAAACCGGAGTGAGGGAAAGCAAGGATCGGGTTCGCAGTGCACTGCTGAATGCCGGTTTCGAATTCCCCGCCCGTAGAATCACCATCAATCTCGCGCCTGCTGACCTGCCCAAAGAAGGTGGCCGTTTTGATTTGCCCATTGCCCTGGGCATCCTGGCAGCCTCCGGCCAGATTCCCCCCGAAAGCCTCGAAAGCCACGAGTTTCTCGGAGAGCTGTCCCTGGATGGTGCGCTTCGGCCCCTCAAGGGGATATTGCCCGCGGTACTGGCGGCTCGCGAAGCAGGCCGTTCGCTGTTGCTACCTCAGGACAACGCCGAGGAAGCTGCCCTTGCCAGCCGTGATGATGTGCTTGCCGCCAGCCATCTGCTGACAGTATGTGAGCATCTGGCGGGCCGTGCCAGACTGGTTCCTGTTCCTCGATCTGAAACGCCGGGAGACGGTGCCGCAGCGGTGTCTGTGGCCGATCTCTCAGAGGTGCGAGGCCAGCAAGTGCCCCGTCGGGCGCTGGAGGTGGCCGCAGCTGGCGGTCACAATCTGCTGTTTTTCGGCCCTCCCGGAACCGGTAAAAGTATGCTGGCGAGCCGGTTACCGGGCATTCTGCCAGGTTTGCCAGATGAGGCAGCCATGGAGGTGGCCAGCGTGCATTCCGTTGCGGGCCAGCCGCTAAAGCCAGGTGGCTGGCGTCAGCCACCATTCAGGGCGCCTCATCACACGGCGTCTGCAGTGGCGCTGGTGGGCGGTGGCAGCAGTCCTCGCCCGGGCGAGATCTCTCTGGCGCACCGGGGGGTGTTGTTTCTGGATGAACTGCCGGAGTTTGAACGGCGGGTCCTGGAAGTGCTGCGGGAACCTATGGAAACAGGCGAAATCTCCATCAGCCGGGCGGCGCGGCAGGTCACCTTCCCAGCGCGATTTCAGGTCGTGGCCGCCATGAACCCATGCCCATGTGGTTACAGTGGTCACCCCAATATCGAGTGCCAGTGCACGCCGGCACAGGTGATGCGTTATCGGGCAAAGATCTCGGGGCCGTTGCTGGATCGGTTCGATCTGCATGTGGAAGTTCCGGTGCAGTCCGGAGAGGTCTTGCTCGGTTCCGGGGTGTCCGGTGAGAGTAGCGCCAGTGTCAGGGCCAGGGTTCTGGCTGCCAGGGCCCGGCAGGAGGCTCGTGGGATGCTCAACTCGGCCCTCTCGGGAGCGTTGCTGGATCAGGCTTGCCGGCTGGATGCCGCCAGTGAGCGGTTGTTGACCCGGGCCATGGAGCGACTGGGGTTGTCGGCCCGGGCGCTCCATCGAATATTACGACTGGCCCGCACCCTGGCGGATCTGGAGGGTGCTGAACACCTGAGCCAGTCACACCTGATGGAGGCGCTGGGTTACCGTCAACTCGACCGTCAGGCTGGCCAGGGGTCGGTTGTCTCCGCCTGAAGCTGCTGACTCTGGTAAACTGTGTGCCAGGTTTATTCCATGAGATCCGCTTTGAAGCTTGAGGACACAGAATGACTGACCAGAACGAGACTCAGGATACGAATCCGGTCACCACACGCCGCGGTGTTCGCAGCTTTGTACTGCGCCAGGGGCGGATGACCGAAGGTCAGAAGAAGGCCTTCGATCGCAACTGGGCCAAGTACGGACTGAGCCGTGACAATGGCATGATCGACCCCCGTGAGGTGTTTGGCCGCGATAACATGCTCAACCTGGAGATCGGTTTCGGGATGGGCAAATCCCTTGCCGATATGGCCGAAGCTGCACCCGAGCAGGATTTTATCGGCGTGGAAGTGCACCTGCCTGGCGTCGGCGCCTTGTTGAAAGAAGTGGAATCGCGTGGTCTTGAGAATGTGCGGGTATACAGCATTGATGCCAATGATGTGATTGACCTGTGTCTGCCGGATGCCTGTCTGGATCGGGTGATGGTGTTCTTTCCGGACCCGTGGCACAAGAAAAAGCATCACAAGCGCCGCTTGATCCAGCCGGAATTTGTACAGCGCATCCGCCATAAACTCCGGGTGGGCGGTATTCTGCACCTGGCCACTGACTGGGAGAACTACGCTGAGCATATGCTGGAAGTGATGAGTGCGTCAGAAGGCTTTGCCAATACCCAGGAGCAAGGTGGTTATTCGCCCAAGCCTGATGACCGCCCGATCACCAAGTTCGAGAAGCGTGGCGAAAGTCTTGGCCACGGAGTATGGGATTTGTTGTTTTATCGCACCAACTGAGTTCAGTGGGAGTGAGTCAGGGGCCTGCGGCGGGAAGCACGGATGACCACGAGGCCCGCCATGCCAAGTATCAGGCCGGTGAATTTCACCAGCGCCAGAATGGTGGCGGTCAGGCTCAGGGAGTCTGAAGGCGGATTGAAGTTATTAAGCAGAACAATGTTTTCCGCTACATCGCTGATGCCTGCGATGACAAAAAGGGCGCGCACCCAGCGGGCGACCATCCGTTCCCGGATACCCGGTCTGTCCCGGGTGAAGTGGCGGGTTAATTGAAGCAGCGCGGCCAGATAGACCACGATGAACACAAAGTCGAGCCACAGTGATAGCCGTGCCATGGCGAGATTGCCGTCACGCCAGCTGCGCAGAATGGCGTGAGTCTGCTCGGCGGTACCGGCCAGCTGTAAACTGACAATCCCCTGAGGCGCGGCGGACGTATGCAGTGGCTGGTTCAACGCCACCAGAACCAGCCACAGTGCCAGTGCAGCCACCAGGGAAACCTTCATGGGCAGCTTCATCGGGCGCATGGGAATAAGCGGTGGGCGCTGGGCTGAGTCCATCAGAGAAAGTGCTCCAGCAGGCTGTTCAGGTATCTTTGCCCCTTTGCCGTCGCCTGCAGACGGTCGGGGACGATCAGGTTTTCATTTCGTAACTGCTCAAGTTTTACCGCAATGGACGACAGTGGTAAACCTGTATGCTCACCGTACAGTCTTTCGTCGGTGCCGCTTTTTAGTCTCAACGCATTCATCATGAATTCCAGGGGCCGGTCTTCCGGCTCTATGGCTTCACTGCCAGCGGTGCGGGAGCCGATCCGGTTGAGATATGCGTCGGGCTGCCTGGTCTTCCAGTATCGCAGGATGCGTCCGTCGGCAAGGCTCACCTTGCCATGGCCGCCTGCCCCAAGGGCCAGATAATCCCCGAAGGTCCAGTAATTCAGGTTATGCCGGCTCTGAGCGCCCGGCAGGCTCCAGGCGGAGACTTCATAATCGTCCATCCCCGCCTGGCGCAGCAGATCTCCCCCGAGCTGGCAAATCTCCCAGAGCCGGTCATCGTCCGGCAGGGCGGGTGGTCGGGAGAAAAACTCGGTGTTGGGCTCGATGGTGAGCTGATACCAGGACAGGTGCCGGGGCTGGTAGCTCAACGCTGCCTGTAAATCATCCAGAGCCTGACTCGGTGTCTGGTCGGGCAGGCCATGCATCAAGTCGACATTGAAGTTATCAAAACCGGCCTTGCGGGCGGCTTCAATGGCGCTGTGGGCCGAAGCTCTGTCGTGAATCCGGCCCAGGGTTTTCAGTTGCGCCGGATCAAAGCTTTGAACACCGATGGACAGCCGATTGATGCCAGCCTCCCGGAAGCTCTCGAATCGACCAGTCTCCAGCGTGCCGGGATTGGCCTCCAGGGTGATTTCGGCCTCGGGGCTGAATGTTAGCCGTTCCCGGAGCCGCTCGAACAGGCGGTGGTAGAACGCGCCGCTCATCAGGGACGGGGTTCCGCCACCGATGAACACGGTTTCAATGGGGCGTTCCCGTACCAGGCTCAGATCCTGATCCAGGTCTTCCAGAAGGGCGTTCAGGTAGGCGTGTTCGGGAATCTCTCCCTTGACAGCGTGGGAGTTGAAGTCGCAGTACGGGCATTTGCGCACGCACCAGGGCACGTGAATGTACAGACTCAAGGGCGGGCAGACCGCCACGGGCAGGGTGGCGGTCACAGTATTAAAGCTCCGCCCTGAGTTGATCCAGAAGGCTGGCCAGAGCCCGTCCCCGATGGCTGATCCTGCCTTTCTGCTCCCGTGTCAGCTCGGCAGCGCTGCATCCATGCTCCGGTACCAGAAAGACCGGGTCGTAACCGAAGCCGCCTTGCCCGCGCGGCTCGGCAAGAATGCGGCCTGGCCAGCGACCATGGCAGATGATCGGCGTGGGATCGTCAGCATGGCGGAGATAAACCAGAACGCAGTGAAACTGAGCGCTGCGCTCTGCTTCAGGCGTGTCTTTCAACGCTGCCAGCAACGCCTCGACATTATCATTGTCGGTTGCCTCTTCGCCGGCAAAGCGGGCGGAGCGAACGCCCGGGCGGCCGTCCAGGGCATCCACGGCCAGGCCACTGTCGTCGGCCAGCGCAGGCAGGCCAGTGACTCTCGCTGCATGGCGGGCTTTGATAATGGCATTCTCAACGAAGGTAACGGCCGGTTCTTCGGCCTCTGATACCCCAAGCTCACCCTGGGCGACCGGCTGCAAGCCAAGTGGCGCGAGCAGATCAGTCAGTTCGGCGATCTTGCCCTTGTTGTTGCTGGCGATGACGAGTTTGCGGGCCATGGTATCAGTCGTTGAACAGGGTATGGGAAAAACGGATCGGAAGATCTTCCTGGTGGCCGCTGGGGCGCGCCGTGACGTTGAACGTCATCAGATCTCCGGATTGATACTGGTACTGGGCAATGAAGTACACGGCATCACCTTCCTGAATGCGCCGGAACGCCAGAAAGTTCACCTGCTGGATATCGTTGGAGACCTGGCCTTCCACCTGCCCACTGACGGGCTGGATCTGGCCGTGCTCGTCTTCGGTCATGATCGAGATGTTAACGATGCCGATGCCCCGGCTGCGTTGCAGATTGTTGGCCTGTGCCACTTCCGGCGCGAGGAAGGTGCTGGGGAGCACGCTCCAGTGCACCTGATATTCTCCGAAATCCTTTTGTCCGGCCTGGCTGGTGATCGATACCAGCGTGAGCCCGAATGCCAGAAACAGTGTCTTGCTTGCAGTCAGAAGGTTCATCATGTGCTCTCCCGTGTGATGCGGTATATGGCGATTTCCCCCAACAGATTGGGCCAGAGCCGCGCCAGCCAGCTGTTCTGATGCTGCCCGTCCACTACCCGGCGGCTTTTGATCTTGATGCCTTTCTGCCGGCACAGCGCTTCAAAATCCTTGAAAGTGCAAAGGCGGATATTGGGGGTGTTATACCATTTATACGGCAGTGCATCGGATTCGGGCATTCGGCCGCTCAGCGCCAGGCCCCAGCGCAGTCGCCAGTGGGCAAAGTTGGGGAAGGTGACGATGCCTTCGCGACCCACCCTCAGCATTTCATCAATGACCTTGTCGGGGCGGCGTACCGCCTGCAGGGCCTGGGTCATCAGGACAATATCGAACATGCCATCATCGAAGTTGTCGAGGCCCTGGGTATCCAGGTTCTGCTCGATCACCCGTACGCCGCGGCCCATACAGGTGGTGATGTGGTCCGGGTTGATCTCAAGGCCAAATCCGGTGGCATTGCGCTCCCGTTGCAGGAAATCCAGCAGGGTGCCGTCGCCGCAACCCAGGTCCAGAATGTGGTGGCCCGGGCGCACCCACTGTTGAATAATTTCAAGATCTGCTCTCATGCGCCGACCTCCCGTGCTACCCGGTCCATATACGCAGTAAAGATGTCGGTGTATCTGGGGGTTGGGATCAGGAAGGCATCATGGCCCCAGGGTGCATCAATTTCGGCATAGCTTACGCGCTTTCTGGCGGAAATCATGGCATTGACCATTTCCTCGGAGCGCGCCGGCGAGAATCGCCAGTCGGTGCTGAAGGACAGTACCAGGTATTCACATTGTGCCGGTGCCAGGGCCTTGGACAGATCGCCGCCGAAGTCGTAGGCGGGGTCAAAGTAGTCCAGTGCCCGGGTCATCAACAGATAGGTGTTGGCGTCGAAGGTTTCGGAAAAGCGCTCGCCCTGGTAACGCAGGTAGCTTTCCACCTGAAACTCGGCGTCGAAACCGAACTTGTAGGCTTCCTCACGCAGTTCACGGCCAAATTTTTCGCCCATGGAGGCGTCTGAAAGATAGGTGATGTGGCCAACCATCCGGGCCAGCATCAGGCCGCGCTTCGGCACCAGATTCTCGTCGTAATAGCGGCCTTCGAAAAATTCCCGGTCCGAAGTGATGGCTTGCCGTGCGACTTCGTTGAAGGCGATGTTCTGTGCGGTCAGGCGTGGAGTCGAGGCGATGACCACGGAATGCCTTAGCCGGTCCGGGTAGTCCAGGCTCCACTGCAGGGCCTGCATGCCTCCGAGGGAGCCGCCAACCACAGCGGCCCATTGCTGAATGCCCAGATGATCCGCCAGTCGGGCCTGGCTGGCGACCCAGTCAGCCACGGTAACGACCGGGAAATCCGGACCATAGGGTTTGCCGGTTTCCGGGTTGTTGGAGTTGGGGCCGGTGCTGCCGTGGCAGCCACCGAGATTGTTCAGGCTGACCACGAAAAACCGGTTGGTATCAATGGGCTTGCCGGGGCCGATACAGCTGTCCCACCAGCCCGGCTTGCGGTCGTCCAGCGAGTGGTAGCCAGCGGCATGGTGATGGCCGCTGAGTGCGTGGCAGATCAGTACCGCATTGCTGGCATCGGCGTTGAGTTTGCCATAGGTTTCCACCACCAGATCGTAGCTTTCCAGCGTCTGGCCGCAGGCCAGCTCCAACGGCTTGTCGAAGTGGATGGTCTTCGGGCTTACAAGGCCCACGGAATCCGAGGGCAGGGAATCAGGCATGGGTGTGTTGAGTTCCTGGTTCGGTCCACTGGTGTCTGGCCACAGGCCTTGGCTGGCACCGGAACTGGCGCCAGCACTGCAGTTTAAAGGCGGGGGGAGGTTGCTGCAACCGGCGTTTAGGGTGCCTGTCTGGCGAGTCGCACCAAAGTAGTGCGGCTCGCCAGTGCCTGGTTACATGGCGCCGGAAATATTGACGACTTTTTGCTGGATCATCGTGGGCGCCGGCTTGCGAATCTGGCGCATCATGGCGTCGGCCAGTTCCAGCTGCTTGCGCAGGTCTGCCGTGGCATGATCCAGACGCTGGCGTTCGGCCCGGCTGTCCCGATCGGTGCGAACCATGTCGCGCAGGCGGCGGATCTGGTGCTCAAGCAGCTGTTTCTGTTCCATGGAGAACTGCATGATTGGCAGCAGGGCTTCGTGTGGCCAGCGCTCTACATCTTTGCGCACCCGGCCATGCAGCGTACGGGCCTCGCTCACCATCACATTGAAGAAGCGGCGGACCACCGTTGACTGTTCCGACAGCAGATTCTTCGGGTTATTGCGGAAACGTCGGGCTTTCTTGCGCAATTCACGAATGGCAATCACATGCCGGCCGGCCCGTAGCGGAATGGGCTCCAGGTGCCGGGCGCGGGTGTCTTCGTTGTATCTGCGATAGATGGCGCCTACCATTTTCTCCGCGAGCCGCCCTTCGCTCAGCAGGTTAGTGAGGTCGCTCTCCAGGAGTTCGAAAAAGTGTTCCATGGCCCGGTTCATGCCGGCCGTGGTCCAGCTTTTCGACATCATTTTCCGTACCTGGCTGGCGTGCTGCTCAAAGCGATCTTCGCTGACCAGCTTGGTGAGCATGTCACCCTGGGATTCCATCAGTCGACGCGATGAACGCAGAGTGATCAGCTTCTTGTAGTAGAAGTCATAATCCTTCTGGGCCCGTTCCGCGAGCCGGGACAGCGCAGCCTTGTCGAGGGTGGCGCCGGCGCAGGCCTGGCGTTCTTCTTCCAGGGCATCCAGGCGGTACTGCATGGCCGCCTGGCTGTTCTGTAGCATTCCCAGCAAGTCGTTGATCAGGTTCTGGGTAATCAGCTGCTCCTTATGCATCAGGATGCGCTGAATGATCAGCTGCTCCAGCTTACCGATGTTGGAGCGGTCGAACAGGTTGTTGTCTTTGCGAACCCGTGCCAGCAATCCCTGTTTTGCAGAGAGAGGAATAACGTCCTGCTGGCGGATGCCCAGATGGTCCGCGGTGTAGTTGCGAACACGGTCAATGGATTCCTGGGTGTGCTTCTCGCCCTGAAGGTCGTCCCATAGAACGTCGATCTTGTTGAGAACTGCAAACCGGCCGGCCCGGTGGTCGGCGTGCTCGGTATCGATATGCTCTTTCCAGATAGTCATGTCACTGGCTGTGACGCCAGTATCCGCGCTGAGCACAAAGATAACGGCATGGGCCCGGGGCAGCATGCTGATGGTCAGTTCGGGTTCCGAGCCAAGGGCGTTCAGGCCCGGAGTATCAAGAATGCGCAGGCCGCGCTCGAACAGGGGGTGGCGAATGCTGATCTGGGCATTACGCCAGGCCGGTACCAGCACATTACCGGGATTATTGCGATCGTGTTCCAGCATGGCCTCGTCGAAGCCCAGCTCCCGGGCCTCTTCCGGGCTCACGCTCTTGATCCGGGCAACTTCCGCCAGCACTTCGCGCATGACGTCCGGATTGCGCTCGTCGAGCTCATGCCGAATCCACTGTTCCGGCTTCTTGCGCAGCTGCTGCAGAGACAGATCACCCATGCGGGTTTCGATCGGGAGCAGAAGCAGATAGTTCTGGTTGGCGCTGCGATCAAAAAACAGCTCGGTCGGACACATGGTGGTGCGCCCGGCCTGGGATGGCAGCATGCGCTGGCCGTATTCCGAGAAAAACAGGGCGTTGATCAGCTCCGTCTTGCCACGGGAGTATTCACCAACAAAAGCAATGGTCAGCTCATCTTCAATGAGCAGCTCCAGTCCGTGACGAATACGGGTGCTGACGTCTTCTGAAAACAGGTTGTTATCCTGCAGCCACAGCCGATAGCGGCCAATCTGCCGGATCAGTTCCTTTTTCCAGTTGTGATACGCCTCAACCTGCTGCGACAGAGTTCCCTGCGGGTTCATCGGATAATCCTTCTGCGCGACTTCCGGGTATGTCCTGGGTGAGTCGGTGATGGTGAACACGTGTCGCCAATCGCTCGCCCAGATTAAATGCGTTTAATAATAACCTGTTTTGTTAATGTTTGAGGGTGCGCGAGTCGGCATTTCCGGGAAAGGACCTGAGTTTTCTATCAAAAAGGCCAGCAATTCAGTGGGTTGAATTGCTGGCCATCGATAGTAACAAATCAGTGTATTGTGTAACGAAATGTATATTCGAGACGCGTGTTACATTCCGAGCCCGATTGAGCCCAGTCCGGCCGCCACTTTCATGTGATCAATGACCACGGTAATCACGTTCAGAATCAGGAACACGATGATTGGCGAAAGATCCAGACCGCCCATGGAGGGCATGATATTACGCACGGGTCGCATCACCGGTTCGGTGATCTGGGCCACCAGTTGAATGGCAGGGTGGCCACTCTGGGGGGCGATCCAGCTGACCACTACCACGGCAATGACCGACCAGAAGTAGATCTTCACGATCAGGCTGAGCACGTTCAGTACGGCCCAAACCAGCAGAGTAACCGGATTGATGGCGGGAATGCCGCCGTTCAGTGCGACCAGAATGAGGAAGAAGGTAATGGCCTGGATTAAAACCGCCAATACCAGGGATGCGCCGTCAATGCCGCCCCAGCCCGGAATGAAACGCCGCAGGGGACGCAGTGGCGGGTTGGTGGCCTTGACTACAAATTGTGAAATGGGATTGTAGAAATCCGCCCGCGCCAGCTGCAACAGAAACCGCAGCAAAACGATGGTCATATAGAAAGTGGACGCAATCAGCAGGATCGTAATAACAATATCTGCCAGCATGAAGCTGAGTCTCCGTTATCGGTTACTGTTTATCGGCCAGTTCTCTGGACATCTCGCGTGAGCGCTCGAAGGCAGCGCTGTAGGCTTTTTTCACCAGATCGCGCAGGCCGCCTTCCTCGAAGGTGTTGATGGCGCGTTCAGTGGTGCCGCCAGGGGACATCACGTTGCGTTTGAGCTGGCCGGGATCATCCTCGCTGCGCGCGGCCATCTCGGCGGCCCCGGCCATGGTCTGAATGGCGAGGGCGCGAGCCGTTTCGGACTCAATGCCGGCTTCGGTTGCGGCGGACTCAAGTGCTTCCAGCATCAGGAAGAAATAAGCGGGGCCGCTGCCGGAAAGGGCGGTGACACTGTGCAGAAGGTTTTCGTCGTCAACCCACAGTGCCGAGCCGATGCTCTCGAACACTTTCTGTACCGCATTTCTTTGATCGTCTTTCACCTGGCTGTTGGCGAACAGACCGGCGGCCCCTTTGCCCACCAGAGACGGGGTGTTGGGCATCACCCGAACCAGCGGCAGCCCGCCACCAAGCCAGGTATCCAGTGTGTCGGCCGTCAGCCCGGCCGCAATGGAAACCATCAGCGGGCGGGTGTTCTGAACTACCGGGGCAATGTCCCGGCAAACGTCGCCCATCACCTGGGGTTTGACCGCAAGCACCACAATGTCCGCCTGCTGGGCGCAATAGCGGTTGTCGGTGGTAACACTGACGCCGAAGCGCTTGCGGATCGACTGAAGATGGCCGTCATCCGGGGCGCTCACCCAGATGTCGCCGGCCTGAAATCCGCTATCCAGCATACCGCCGATGATGGCGCTGGCCATGTTGCCGGCGCCGATGAAAGAGATGGTGGGTGATCTGCTCAAGGTTCACTCCCGGTCTTGATCGTTTGAATCGTTGGTTCGGATGATAGCAGGAACCGCAGCGTTCAGCTCTGGCTGTGTTTGGCCGGGCGGGCGCCGAACAGAGCCGTACCGACACGAACCCAGGTGGCACCTTCGGCAATAGCCATTTCCAGATCATCTGACATGCCCATGGAAAGGGTGTCCAGCGGGCCGGCTTCAGGATGCCCCTGCCGCAGCTTTGTCAGGGTGGAGGCCAGCTGCCGGAAGCTCAGCTGCAGCTCGGCCTCGGGTTGGTCCGGGTCCGGAATTGTCATTAATCCCCGCAGGCGCAGATTGGGCAGTTCGCCAATGGCCTCGAGCAGCTCATCAAGCTCGTCCAGCGTGCAGCCGGACTTGCTGTCCTCATTGTTGATGTTCACCTGCAGACAGATATTGAGCGGCGGCAGGGTCTCTGGCCGTTGTTCGCTGAGCCTGCGAGCGATCTTCAATCGATCCACACTGTGAACCCAGGCAAAGGCTTCGGCAATCTGGCGGGTTTTGTTGGACTGGATCGGCCCAATGAAATGCCACTCTATACCCTCTATGCCGGAGAGCGCCTGCATTTTGTCCAGGGCTTCCTGCAGGTAGTTCTCGCCAAACGCGACCTGTCCGGCCTCAAAAGCGGCCTTCAGATCCTCCGCCGGGCGGGTCTTGCTCACCGCCAGAAGACGCACGCTGCCGGGCTCCCGGCCAGCCTGCAATGTTGCTTTTTGTATGCGTCGGGTTACGCTCCCGATGTTGTCTGCTATGCTGCTCATAATGTGAGTTTGCCGCTTCTGGACTAAAAGAAAAAGCCCTCCGAGGAATCCTATGGATATTACTGAACTGCTTGCCTTTTCGGCCAAACAGGGTGCGTCGGATTTGCACCTGTCTGCCGGTTTGCCCCCAATGATTCGTGTCGACGGCGATGTGCGCCGGATCAACCTGCCCCCCATGGAACACAAAGAAGTGCACGGGTTGATCTACGACATCATGAACGACAAGCAGCGTAAGGACTACGAAGAGTTCCTGGAAACCGACTTCTCGTTCGAAGTCCCCGGCGTGGCCCGCTTCCGGGTTAACGCCTTTAACCAGAACCGCGGTGCTGGCGCGGTATTCCGTACGATCCCCTCGAAGGTTCTGACCATGGAAGATCTGGGCATGGGCCAGGTTTTCAAGGATATTTCTTCTGTGCCTCGTGGTCTGGTACTGGTAACCGGGCCTACCGGTTCCGGTAAGTCCACCACCCTGGCGGCGATGATGGATTACATCAACGATACCCGCTACGAGCACATCCTCACCATTGAGGATCCGATCGAATTCGTGCACGAATCCAAAAAGTGTCTGGTGAACCAGCGGGAAGTGCATCGGGATACCCTGGGTTTTAACGAAGCCTTGCGTTCGGCCCTGCGGGAAGACCCGGACATCATTCTGGTAGGTGAGCTCCGGGATCTGGAAACCATTCGTCTGGCACTGACCGCTGCTGAAACCGGCCACCTGGTATTCGGCACCCTGCACACCACCTCCGCCGCGAAAACCATCGACCGGGTAGTGGATGTATTTCCTGCGGAAGAAAAGTCCATGGTTCGCTCCATGCTGTCGGAATCACTTCAAGCGGTTATCTCCCAGACTCTGATGAAGAAAATGGGGGGTGGCCGTATTGCCGCCCATGAAATCATGATCGGCACCGCCGCCATCCGGAACCTGATCCGGGAAGACAAGATCGCCCAGATGTACTCGGCCATTCAGACCGGTGGTTCCCTGGGTATGCAGACGCTGGACCAGTGCCTGGAGCGCCTGTTGCAGAAAGGTCTGATCTCCCGCGAGGCTGCTCGGGCCAAGGCGAAGATGCCGGATAACTTCTGATACTGAAAACTGGGTAGAAAAATGGAATTCGAGAAACTGTTACGGCTCATGGTAGAAAAGGGTGGTTCAGACCTGTTTATCACAGCAGGGGTGCCTCCCAGCATGAAGGTGAACGGTAAGGTGTTGCCCGTTACCAAGAATGCCCTGACGCCAGAACAGACGCGGGAGTTTGTCTACGGCGCCATGAATGACAAACAGCGCGCCGAGTTTGAAGAAACCCACGAATGCAACTTTGCCATCAGTGCCCGGGGCATTGGCCGCTTCCGGGTGTCGGCCTTCTTCCAGCGCAACCTTTGCGGCATGGTGCTTCGCCGGATTGAGGTGAAAATCCCCCAGATTGACGATCTGTCGCTGCCGGAGATCATCAAGGATCTGGCCATGACCAAGCGTGGCCTGATCATGTTTGTGGGTGCAACCGGTACCGGTAAGTCCACCTCGCTGGCGGCCATGCTTGGCCATCGCAACCGTAACAGTCGCGGCCATATCATCTCCATCGAAGACCCGATCGAATTCGTGCATCAACACCAGGGCTGTATCGTGACCCAGCGGGAAGTGGGTATTGATACCGAAAGCTTTGAGGTGGCTCTGAAGAACACTCTGCGGCAGGCGCCGGATGTCATTCTGATTGGTGAGGTGCGGACACGCCAGACCATGGAATACTCGGTTCAGTTCGCCGAAACCGGCCACCTGTGTCTGGCCACCCTGCACGCCAACAACGCCAACCAGGCGCTGGACCGGATTATCCAGTTCTTTCCGCCGGAGCAGCACAACCAGATCTGGATGGATCTGTCTCTGAACCTGAAGGCCATCGTCGCCCAGCAACTGGTCCCGACGCCGGACGGCAAGGGGCGTAAGGCGGTTATCGAGGTATTGATCAATACCCCGCTGGTGGCAGACCTGATCCGCAAGGGCGAAGTGCACAAACTCAAAGAGCTGATGGCAAAATCGAACGAGTCTGGCATGCAGACCTTCGATCAGGCTCTGTACAAGCTGTATGCCGAGGGCTCCATCACCTACGAAGATGCCCTCGCGCACGCAGATTCCGCCAACGATCTGCGCCTGATGATCAAGCTGGGTGCTGACGCCCAGGGTGCAGACAAGCTGTCTTCCTCCGTCGACAAACTCACCATTCAGGACGACTGACGTCCTCGTCTTCCGCCCCCGTTCACCGGGGGCGGCATCTAATACCAAAGTTGTAATTGGTTAGCGGCGCGAACCAGTAGCTTTGGCATTTGAGGCAGTTGCCATGTGCTGCGTATACTCCGCGCGATTCTAAAAAAGGAGACACCATGCACAAAAATACCAACGCACTCGTAAAAGCGATCCGTTTGGCGACGCTGGCAGTCATAGCAGCACCAGCCAGTGTTCTGGCCGGCGGTTTTTCCCTGAACGAGCAGAGCGCCAGCCAGATGGGCGTGGCCAATGCCGGCGCTGCCGCCAACCCTGAGAACGCCACCACGGTTCTGTTCAACCCGGCCGGTATGAGCCAGCTTTCCGGCACCAATATTTCGTTTGGTGCGGCGGTGTTGGATATTGATGCTGAGGCAAAGCGCGCTGAAGCGCGTCGCAATGTCCCCGGTGTTGAGATTATGGCCGACGGCGAGCTCGGCGGCGATATTGCGGATCCTGCTGTCCTTCCAAACTTTTACATGACCCATGAGGTTAACGACAGCATCGACGTGGGCTTTGGTATTCATGCTCCTTATGGCCTGGCGGCAGACTATGAGGATGATTTCGTCGGACGGTTTTTTGCTGACAAGACCGAGCTGACCGCGATTGCTTTCACTCCGTCGCTCTCGGTGAACAACGGCAAAGGCCTTTCAATGGGCATTGGCCTCAACGTTATTTATGCCGAAGGACGTCTGACCCGTTCTCAGGACCTCGCCGGGCAAGTGTATCCGCAAGCTCTGCAAGCGGCGCTGGGTCAGGGCCTACCGATGGCTCAGGCTGACCAGTTCGCCCGCCAGACCGTGGCAGGGATGGACGATCCATATGCGGACATTGAAGGGGACGATATTGGTGTTACCTTCCGTGTGGGTTTTCTCTACGAACTCGATGACAGAACACAGTTTGGTCTGAGTGCCCAGACAGGCACAGAGCTCGAACTCAAAGGCGACGCGGAAATCAGCGGTGTGCCGGTTCCCGGGCAGCCCGGTGTGACGACAACGCTGAGCGAAAAGGTAGAGGTACCGCTGGCGATTCCGGAGGCCATTACGGTTGGTGCTCGCCATCGTCTGACCGATGACATTACGCTGCTGGCTGGTGCCACTTATGCACGGTGGAGTCGCTTCGAGGAGCTTGACATCGTCAGCCGTGAATCCGGTGGTGCAGTAACCAATGCACCCCAGGAAGGAGCTATCCTCAGCCACATCACCGAAGAGTGGAAGAACACCTGGCAGTTCAATGTGGGTGGCATCTGGCAGGCAACCCCGGAATGGGCGCTGAAAGCTGGCTATGCCTGGGATGAGTCTCCGGTGGATGATTACCTGACCGCCAGGATTCCATCCAGTGATCGTCACTGGTTGACCCTGGGTGCGCAGTGGAAGGATGTCCAGAGCGGGTGGACTGTGGATGTTGCAGTAGGTACCTTGCTGTTCACGGACGATCCTTCGTTCACCGAGCGCAACTACCAGCACGCAAACCCGGATCAGGTCGCGAATCTGCCGGGAACCAATATCGAAGACCCGAGCTATTACAAGGCCAAGTATGAACTCAGCGCCTGGAGCGCCGCATTCGAAGTCAGCAAAGCCTTCTGATTCTCGAATAGCCCTCTGAGGCTGATTCCTTCCGGAATCAGCCCACCACCTGGCCCCGGTAGATCACCTTTTTCTGCCGGGGGCAGTCAGGTCCCGACATTTCCTCTGTAGCTTTTTTGGCACCTTCCTCCGCTATGGGTTGTCCGCGGTACATCCGTGGCGCAATTTCCTCTTCGATATTGGCGGTATTCAGCTCCGGCACTCTCTGCTTAAGCGCTTCCCAGGTATGAACCAGATGCTTTGAACGGGTTTTACGGGCGTACTCGGCCAGGTGTTGCTCCAGGCCATCTTCGTTAAGGTGCAGTTTTACGCCGAATTCAGACTGGATAAGCCGGCGGCACTGATGCACGAGTTTCAGAAGACTGGGGTCGAACAGCCAGTTGCGTTCGCTGGTTGCGGAATTCATCGCTTGGACCTCGCATTGGTGTCACTGCATGGGGCGAAGGGCCCCGAGACATCGGAGGACAATGCAGAATTCGTGCCTCTGTGCCGATAGCCGTCTTTGCTGGTGTCTGCGATGGTGTGAGCGGAGAGCCTGCCCTGTTTCTGTGCCCGGAGGCAGGATGTTGTTCAGAAACAGGGCGTTATCCGAAGCTGCGGAGTGTTTAGTGAGCCTGGTCCCAGTTGTCACCCACACCAGCTTCCACCAGCAGTGGCACATCCAGGCTGGCGGCGGCGGACATGCGCTTGACCAGGCCTTCTTTGACTTTGTCTACGGCTTCTTCGCGAACTTCGATGATCAGTTCGTCGTGGACCTGCATGGTCATGCAGGCATCGTTGGCGTGTTCGCGGCGCAGCCAGTTGTCTACCTCAATCATGGCCCGCTTGATGATATCGGCGGCCGTGCCCTGCATGGGCGCATTGATGGCAGTGCGCTCGGCGGCCTGCTGCAGCTGCTTGTTACGTGCGTTGATCTCCGGCAGGTACAGGCGGCGGCCGTAGAGCGTTTCCACGTAGCCGTCGTCATGGGCCTGTTTGCGGATGTTGTCCATGTATTTGAGTACGCCGGGGTAACGCTCGAAATACCGGTCGATGTATTCCTGGGCGGTTTTTCGGTCCACTTCCAGCTGGCGCGAAAGTCCGAATGCCGACATGCCGTAGATCAGCCCGAAGTTGATCGCCTTGGCACTCCGACGCTGGTCGCCGGTTACCTCATCCACCGCCACGCCGAAAACTTCGGCTGCGGTGGCCTTGTGAATGTCTTCGCCGTGTTCGAACGCGGTCAGTAGGCCTCTATCGCCAGACAGGTGAGCCATGATGCGAAGCTCAATCTGGGAGTAGTCAGCGGCCAGCAGCTTGTAGCCTTTCGGGGCAATAAATGCCTGGCGTATGCGTCGGCCTTCCTGGGTCCGAATCGGAATGTTCTGCAGGTTGGGTTCCGATGAAGACAAACGTCCTGTCGCTGTCACTGCCTGGTGATAGGAAGTGTGCACTCGCCCGGTGCGGTGGTGGATAAGCTCGGGCAGGGTGTCAGTATAAGTGGACTTCAGCTTGCTCAGGCTGCGGTGCTCGACAATCAGCCGGGGCAGTTCGTGCTCGTGGGCCAGCTCCTGCAGAACCGGCTCGGCCGTCGATGGCGCGCCCTTTGGTGTCTTCTTGATGACCCGCAGGCCAAGTTTGTCGTAAAGGATGGCCTGCAATTGTTTGGTTGAGCCCAGGTTGAAAGCTTCGCCGGCAACCTCGTGCGCTTCCTTCTCCAGTTCCGCCATGCGCTCGGCAAGTTCCTGGCTGTGCTGGCGCAGCGTGCTGGCACTGATCAGAGTGCCCCGCTGTTCCATCCGGGACAGCACCGGGACCAGCGGCAGGTCGATTTCCCGGTAGACAGATTCCAGTTTGCCGGTGTTTTTCAGCTTCGGGGCAAGAGTCTGGTGCAGGCGCAGGGTGATGTCAGCGTCTTCGGCGGCGTAGGGCCCCGCTCTTTCCAGATCGATCTGGTTGAAGGTCAGTTGCTTGGCGCCTTTGCCCGCAATCGATTCGTAGGTGATGGTTTCTTCATCAAGATAGGTTCGGGCGAGGCTGTCCATGTCGTGGCGGGTGCCGACCGAATTCAGTACGTAGGACTCCACCATGGTGTCCTCGGCGATGCCCTCCAGCTGTATGTCATGGTTGGCCAGCACGTTTTTGTCGTACTTGAGGTTCTGCCCGACCTTTTTGTGTTTCGGGTCTTCAAGCAACGGCTTCAGCTGTTCCAGTACCGAGTCACGGTCCAGTTGCTCCGGCGCACCCATATAATCATGGCCCAGTGGCACGTAAGCGGCCTTTCCTGGCTCGACGGCAAACGACACGCCGACAATTTCGGCATCCATGTAGCGGAGGCTGGTGGTTTCGGTGTCGAAGGAGAACAGATCGGAATCTTTGAGTTTCTTCAGCCACTGGTCCAGGTCCGCCTGCTCGGTAATGACCTGATATTGCTTCTCCACCGAAGGTTTCGGCTGTGGCTGGCTGTTCTGGGAGCCGTCGTCTGATGACGAGCCGTTTTCCAGTTCCGCGATCCAGGTGCGGAATTCGTACTCTTTGAAGAGCTCCAGCAGACTGGCGTCGTCCTGCTGGCGTTCCTGAAGATCTTCCAGCCCGAATTCGAGTTCCACATCGGTCCGGATGGTGGCCAGCTCTCGGCTCAGGGGCAGGGTGTCGGTTGCTTCCCTGAGGTATTCGCCGATCTTGCCCTTGATTTCGTCGGCATGTTCAATGAGGTTGTCGAGGTTGTCGTAGCTCTGCAGCCATTTGACGGCGGTTTTCGGGCCGCATTTGTTTACACCGGGAATGTTGTCGACTTTGTCACCCACCAGGGCCAGGTAATCGATGATCTGCTCCGGGGTAACACCAAACTTTTCAACGACCCCGTCCCGGTCCATGGCGGTTTCGGTCATGGTGTTGATAAGGGTAACGTGGTCACTGACCAGTTGGGCCATGTCCTTGTCGCCGGTAGACACGACCACATCGATGCCCTTGCTGGTGGCTTCATGGGCCAGGGTGCCGATGACATCGTCGGCCTCGACGCCGGGCACGATCAACAGCGGTAAGCCCATCGCCCTGACAATCTCGTGAATGGGCTCAATCTGTACCGCCAGATCATCCGGCATGGGGGGGCGATTGGCTTTGTATTCCTCATACATGTCGTGCCGGAAGGTCTTGCCCTTGGCATCAAACACCACCACGGTTTTCGAACCCGGAAAGTCCTGTTCAATGCGCCGCAACATGCTGATTACGCCTTTGATGGCGCCAGTCGGGTGATTCTTGCTGGTGGTTAGTGGCGGCAGGGCATGGTAGGCACGGAACAGGTAAGACGATCCGTCCACCAGAACCACGGGAGGGTTGGTTTGTTCAGTCATATCAAAACAGGTCCGGATTCTGATTGAAGCGTGGATTGGCTTGTGCAACTCTAGCCAGAAAGATGAACCAAAGGGTACCACGAAAATGAAACGAATCGCCTGTTCCGCCCTGCTATGGGGCTGCTTCTCTGCGCCGTTGCTGGCCCAGGATGAAGGGGCTCTGGATGCCACTCCGGTGGTTACCCCTCAGGAACCTGTGGTTATTTCCGATTACCAGCCGCCGGAGGGTGGTGCGGAGATTGTTATTCGCCCCGGCGAGAAAGAAGTGTTTTATGAGTATCGGGTGAATGGCCAGCTAATGGAGATTAAAGTGGTGCCTGAAATTGGCCCGGAATACTACCTGGTGCCGGCCGACGGCGGTGGCTGGGTTCAGGATACCGAGTCCGACCTGCTCGTGCCCAGTTGGGTGATCTTCCGCTGGTAATCCGTCCTTCCGGTCAGATCAGGTTGACCTCAACCGGATCTGATCGCCTGCTTTCCAGGCCATCCACATCAATGGTTGTGATCGAGAACTCGTAGGCGCCCGGCTGCATCTCCGACAGGGTGTATCGGGTTTTGCTGCCATCGTTCAACGGAATGACGCTGAAGCTGTCCTGATGTTTCAGTCGGTAGTAGATGCGGTAACCGGCAATCTGGCCAGGCGTCAGTGCTGAGCCGTCTTCACGGGTGAGCGGTGGGTTCCAGACCAGGGTTTTCGGGATGTCGGCGCCAGGTGGCTGTGGCGTTTCCTGGTCGCCCGGCTGGCTTTGGCCGAGCGTGGCAAGCAGGTCGCCCTGCGCCTGTTTCAGGCGGTTGTTTGCCACCTCTGAAGCGCGTTTCGAATCCAGTTTACTGGCGCGCGTGTCTTCCTGGCAGCCGGCCAGAAGTATGGCGAACAGGCAAAGGAGTGTGGCCGCGGTTCGTGACAGCGGACTGGGATAAAGCGTTCTCTTCATAACTACTCGCATACGGGGCGCTGCAGGCGCGCCCTCTGGTATTCGTTCGTATGGAGCCTGAATACAACCGGGAGACGGGCTTCGTTAAAACAGTGTGCGATTATGCCAGCGAGTATTCTGTGATCAAGTGAATAATCGGTAAAAACCCCTATCTGTGTTTAGTATGAACATTCTAATTTTTGGCCGTACTTTGGTAGGTGAAAGTTACCAAAGGCTCTGCAAAACGCGGTGCCGAAACGACTCGGAAAACAGGGAGAACCACCATGGGTAAACTGAAATCCTATCAGGAACAGCTGCAAGACATCGTTGAGAAAGGCATCAACGCGGCTGAAGAGCAGCAGAAGAAGCTGGCGTCCAAGCCGTTTGATTATGCAGAAAAGCTGGAAGCGGAAGCGCGTGAGTACAGCGTAAAGACCCTGCGCAAGCGTTACAACGGCTACTCCGAGAACCTGTTCGAGCAGCTGCGTTCGCTGAACTCCCGCTTTGGCAATTTCGCCGCTGAGCTGGTTGCGAAGCTGGAAAAAGAAGCTGCCGAAGGTGCGGACGCCGTTTCTGAAGCAGCCGACGATGTTTCAGAAGCCGCTCAGGATGCCAAGAAGTCCGTAACGGCCAAGAAGCCGGCTGCGCGCAAGACCACTGCCCGCAAGCCTGCAGCCAAGAAAACCACTGCCGCCACGGCTTGATTCGGCGAGTTGGTGAGTCATACGCAAAGGGCGCTCGGTTGAGCGCCCTTTGTCATTAGTGGAGCTTAGTTTTCTTCCGGCTCCAGGGGGAGTGTTCGTGTCTCCCCGGTGATTTCTTCCAGGCGCTTGATGTCTGATTCGTAGGCCTTTTTCATTTCGCCGATATCCTGCCGCTGAGCGGAAATCTCCCGCTCGATATCTCGAATCTGGGCTTCGAGCCTGCGGATTTTCTCCAGCGTCGTTTCCGGGATGTCCCGGCCAGCGCGCTCCATATCCGCCGCGCGGCTCTGCTCGCTGTCGAGCTGGCTGGAAATTACTGAAATGTTCCCGCGCTTCAGCTGGATAATGCCTTCCAGTTCGCGGATCTTGCGATGCATGGCGCGCACAGCCTGATCCGGATGGCTGAAGCGTTTCAGGAGCAGACGATCCTGCTCCTGCTGGATTTCCAGTTGCTTCTGGCGCTCTTTCTCCGCTTCCCTGGCGGCGATTTCTTCGGCGGTAGGGGCGGGGGCAACGGTCTCGACCACCCGGCCGTTGTTGCTCAGGATATCGTAACCACGTTTGGTCGCTTCCTGGGGAATGGTGTTGCTGATAACCAGCCGTCCGTTTTCATCCGTGTAACGGTACATGGTTGCCTGGGCGCCGGCCGCAAACAGCAGTCCGAAGGCCGCAACGCCGGCAACAACAGGAGAAACGGTCAGATGGTGACGCATTCATCAGACTCCGTAGCGGTCCCGGTAGCTGGCCACGTTCTCCGCATGGCCGGCAAATTCCGGATTGGACTTCAGGTAGTCCAGTACCTGTTCAAGACGAATGATGCTGACAACGGGGATGCCGAACTCTTTCTCGACTTCCTGGATGGCGGACAGTTCACCGTTGCCCTTTTCCTGTCGGTCCAGGGCAATCAGCACCCCGGCCGGTTCGGCTCCGGCGGCCCGGATGATGTCGATAGATTCCCGGATGGCCGTGCCTGCGGTAATCACGTCGTCAACAATCAGTACCTTACCTTGTAGTGGGGCGCCAACAATATTGCCACCCTCACCATGATCTTTCTTTTCTTTGCGGTTAAAGGCAAAAGGTTTGCTGTTACCGTCTGTTGCAAGTGCCATGGCGGTTACCGTGGCCAACGGAATGCCCTTATAGGCAGGCCCGAAAATGATGTCATAATCCAGCCCGCTGCGTGCTATCGCAGCGGCATAGGCCTTGCTTAACTCAAGCAGGTCGTTTCCGGTGTTGAACAGTCCGGCATTGAAGAAGTAGGGGCTGGTGCGCCCGGATTTGAGTGTGAATTCTCCAAAACGCAGCACATTCCGCTGGATGGCAAACTCAATGAATTTTTGCTGATAGTCATGCATGGCAAGGCTTCTGGCGGGGTTTGATCTTTAATTAAAGCGTAAAAACGGTATCATACACACAAACCGAATCAGGGAACACGTATGCGGGTAGTATCAATCAGCGTCAATGGTCTTGAGCAGGCTGTTGAAAAGGGTTTTTTTGACTGGCTTGCCGAACAGGACGCTGATGTGGTCTGTGTGCAGGACCACCGCATGCGCGCCTACGAAATTGAAGACAGGAACCTGATTCCGGAAGGCTACGAGGCCTACTTCATTGATGGTGAACTGAACGAACACGGTGGTGTCGGCATCTACACCCGTCATTTCCCGAAGGCCATCATGTATGGCTTTGCCAATGAGCAGGCAGACCGGGAAGGCCGCTTTATCCAGGCCGACTTCGACAAGGTTTCCGTTGCCTGCGTGCTCGCGCCCTGTGCCCTCGGCCGCGAGGAAGAACTGATCGGTGAAGACGACCTGACAGTGCTCGATCACAAAGACGAGTTCATGGAAGCCTTTGGCATTCATATGCAGAAAACCCTGCGCAAACGTCGTCAGTTTATTCTATGCGCGAATCTTCAGACCGCTCATCATGTAACCGACGCAAGCCCGCTTTATCACAAGACCGATTTCTCCGGTTTCCTGCCCCATGAGCGGGCATGGCTGGATCGTTTGTTTGATGAAATGGGCTGTATTGATGCGTTCCGCGAGATCAACAAGCAGAGCAATCAGTTCACCTGGTGGCCGGAGCAGACTGAGGGTTCCCGTAAGAAAGCGGGTATCCGGGTGGATTATCACCTGCTGACGCCGGGTATTCGAAAGACCATTCGCGATGGCTGGATTGATGACGAGACCCGGTTCTCTGATCATGCCCCTGTGATCATGGATTACGATATCGAAATTGGCTTCTGAGCTTTGGGATAGTCGGTCGCGTGTCCGGAGGGGGAAGCCTTTCCGGAACACGCTACAAGCACATCCCTGTGCGCTCGACTCCGGCCATCCCTGGCCGGAGACGGTCCCGGAAAGGCTTCCCCCTCCGAACCCGCTAGCTTTCAGTAGGCCGTCAGGCCTATGCGCTCAAAGCTTCTTTCTGCAGTTCAAACAACTGATCAATCGCTTTCCTTGCCAGCGCCAGCATGGCGTCCAGTTCTGCCTGCTCGAACGGCGCACCTTCCGCAGTTCCCTGGATTTCAATGAAGCCGCCCTGATCGGTCATGATCACGTTCATGTCAGTTTCAGCTTCGGAGTCTTCCGGGTAGTCCAGATCGGCTACCGGGGTGCCCCTGTAGACACCGACCGATACCGCCGCCACCATCTGTTTGAGAGGTGATTTCTTCAGGCGTTTCTCTTTTACCAGGTGATTCAGCGCGTCTACCAGGGCCACGCAGCCACCGGTGATCGCAGCAGTGCGGGTGCCGCCGTCGGCCTGGATCACGTCACAGTCGATGGTGATGGTGTGTTCGCCCAGCGCTTCGAGGTCCACTGCGGCGCGCAGGCTGCGGCCGATCAGGCGCTGGATTTCCACGGTGCGGCCACCCTGTTTTCCACGGGCAGCTTCCCGGCCCATGCGGCTGCCGGTGGAGCGGGGCAGCATGCCGTACTCGGCGGTGATCCAGCCTTTGCCTTCGCCGCGCAGGAACGGTGGTACTTTGTTCTCGACAGAGGCAGTACAGATCACCTTGGTATCGCCGAATTCCACCAGCACCGAGCCTTCGGCGTGGCGCGTGTAGTTCCGGGTGATGCGGACGTCTCTGGGTTGCTCAGGCGTTCTGCCGCTTGGTCGCATAGTGTGTCCTGTTTCTGAATATGAATGTCCGGCTGGTGCCGGTCGGGCGTTTTGAAAGGGCAACGAGTATAGCATGTAGCAAGTGCCCGGCGGGGGACGCTGCGTGCCCCTTTGGTCGGGTTCGCCGCTCCGGGTGTTTGCCTGTTAAACTCGATGTTCCTTTGACGAACACTGGAGTCACTATGATCCGCAGCATGACTGCTTTTGCCCGCAAGGACGCCCAGGGTGACTGGGGTACTCTTACTTGTGAGATTCGTACCGTGAATCACCGCTATCTGGAACCTTCGTTCCGATTGCCGGAGGCTTTTCGTGAGCTTGAAAACAGGTTTCGGGAGGAATTGCGCAAGCAGGGCTTGAAGCGGGGCAAGGTCGATATCTCCATGCGCCTGCAGTCGGCCGAGAGTGATGTCCAGGGCTTTGAAATCAGTGATGAGTTGGCCCGGGCTGTGAATGAGGCGGCCAATCATATCAACCGTATGCTGGATAACCCGGCCCACATCAATGCGCTCGATATTCTGCGCTGGCCGGGGGTGATGTCTCTGCCCGAAAAGGACTACAGCGCGGCGAAGGAGGCAGCGGCAGATCTGTTTGCCGATACCGTGGATGAGTTGACGAGTGTGCGCGAACGGGAAGGCGAGCGCTTGAGGCCGTTGTTCGAGGATCGTCTGGCCACCATGGGTAAGCTGGTGGCTGAGGTGCGTGAGAAAATGCCGCAACTGCTGGCCGCCCAGGAGCGGAATCTGAAAGACCGATTCGAGAAGGCGAAAGTGGAGCTGGATCCGGAGCGTGTGGCCCAGGAAATGGTCATGCTGGCCCAGAAAAGTGATGTGGCGGAGGAGCTGGACCGGCTGGATGCCCACATCAGTGAGGTTGCCGACACCCTGAAGAACGACGATGCTATCGGCCGGCGCCTGGATTTTCTGATGCAGGAGCTGAACCGCGAAGCCAACACCCTCAGCAGCAAAAGCATTGATGCGGCGGTTACCCGTATTGCGGTGGATCTCAAGGTGTTGATCGAGCAGATGCGGGAACAGGTGCAGAATCTGGAGTGAGGTATAAGCCGGGGCGGTTGGTGCCTCCCCGGCGTTCGTGCGGTTTACTCCGCCGGCTTGATGGCGAGCAGGTCGGTCCGCAAATGCGTCAGCACCTTTTCGGCCGTGTTGCCGATGACACGGGCGGCCAGGCCGGTTTTACCGGTGGTGCCGACGACGACCATGTCGGCCTTGATCCGGTTGGCAACACTGGGAATGATCTTTTGAGCAGGGCCAGATTCGATGTGGACCTGTTCCGGCATCAGGTGCCAGGTGTTGCACAGGTGTTCAATCTGCGGTTTCAGGGCCGCTTCCCGTTTTCTGGCGTGGGCCAGAGGGTCGATGATGTCCAGGTCGGCCAGAACCACCGAGGTATGAAGTGCGTGCACCAGGTGCAGCTCTGTTTCCAGAGCCTTCGCCAGATGCCAGGCGCGATCAATGATGCGATTGTTCAGGGCTTTCTTCACGGGTTTGTCGGAGCTCAGGTCCACCGCCGCCAGGATTGGCCGAGCCTTGTTCCATTTGTTCTCCGCCACCAGCATCACCGGTGACGGGCACTCGCGAATCAGGTGCCAGTCAGTTGGGGTATACAGGAAGGTTTCTGAGCGATGGCCCGTCTTTACCACGACACCAACGTTCTCTTTCTGGCACTGGGCAATTACCCACAGGTGAATGTGCTTTTCCCAGACCGTTCGGGCATGGATCTTCAGATCATTGCAATCGGCCAGCGCCAGCATCTGTTCCAGCCATTTCTGGCGATGTTCCATGAGCGCCTGTCGGGCCCGTTGTTGTACCTCCGGATCGCCCGGCAGTGCATCCAGATATTCATGCACAAACGCCACGACCTCCACCGCTGCGCCCGTTGCCCGGGCCAGTGCCACGCCACGGGCGAGGGCGGTTTGGTCTTTATGGTGGTGATCCATGATGATCAGGAGTTTTTCCATGGCGGTATCCGTTTACTGTGGGTGTTTGCGTTCATACTAACAGCTGAACCCGGGCCGGGATGCGGAGATAAGTCAAACCCCGTATAATTTGCCGCTTTCTGGCCATGCGTGTTGGCCGCAAACTGTTGTTCAGGAGTCTTCAAGCCATGAAGCAGGCCGGTGGGCAGGGTACCCTGTTTGTGATTTCCGCTCCTTCCGGCGCGGGCAAGACCAGCCTCGTGTCGGAAATGCTCCGTCAGGATTCCCGGCTGGGGGTGTCGGTATCCCACACCACTCGCCCGATGCGCGATGGAGAGCAGGATGGCGTGAACTATCACTTCATCAGCCGGGATGAGTTCGAGGCCATGATTGCCCGGGGTGATTTCCTGGAGCATGCGGATGTTTTCGGCAACTACTATGGCACCTCCCAGGTGTGGGTGCGGGAAACCCTGGCTACCGGGCAGGATGTGATCCTGGAGATTGACTGGCAGGGGGCGGAACAGGTGCGCCGGCTGATTCCGGAATGTGTGAGCATTTTCATTGTGCCGCCCTCGGCTGAAATCCTCCGCCAGCGACTTGTTGGGCGTGGTACTGACGCGCCGGAAGTCATCGAACGGCGGCTGTCGGAGGCGGAGGAAGAGTGCCGGCACGCGGTCGAGTTTGATTACCTGGTGGTCAACGATGACTTTGCGGTGGCATTAGCTGATCTGCTGGCCATTGTCCGCAGTCAGCGGCTGAAAATGGCCACCCAGCAGGTTCGCCACGGTGAGTTGCTGCGGGACTTGTCCGCTCACGGGTGATGGTGGTTTTCACTGTATACAAATTGAGCCGGGGCCAGTAAACTACGCGGTCTGCTAAATCAGTGATTCTTTTTGTTCGGGGAAGATAATGGCACGAGTTACCGTTGAAGATTGTCTGGAAAACGTAGATAACCGATTCCAGCTGGTCATGCTGGCCACCAAACGCGCCCGCCAGATCGCCACCAAGGGTGCCGAGCCGATGGTTGCGGAAGAGAATGATAAGCCGACCGTTATTGCCCTGCGTGAAATTGCAGAAGGCAAGGTGACCCGCGATCTTCTGCTGGAAGAAGACGACGACTGAGTTCGTCCGGTTGCCGGCGATGCGTAAAAATACGTGCCGGTAATTGAGAAGCATTGAAATCTGCCTTCGCAGTTTTATAGTGTAACTATAGAACTTGCCAGGAAGGACAACGGAAGCCCGGATGCACGCATTCGGGCTTTTTTGTCCCCGGTACACTGACAACGATGGAGGCGCGGTGGTCGCAGCAGAGGCAACGGTAGAAGAACTGGCCAGAGAGCTCAGTTCCTACCTCGATACCAATCGCATCAATCAGGTGCGACGGGCTTACTATTACGCCGAACAGGCCCACGAAGGCCAGATGCGTAAAAGCGGCGACCGTTATATTACCCACCCCCTGGCTGTGGCCGGAATTCTTGCCGACCTCCGGCTCGACCATCAGAGCCTGATGGCAGCCATGCTTCACGATGTCATTGAAGATACCGGCATTCCAAAAGATGCGCTGGCGGAACAGTTCGGAGAGGATGTGGCCGAGCTGGTAGATGGTGTCTCCAAACTGACCCAGATTGAGTTCCGCTCCCGGGCGGAGGCCCAGGCGGAAAACTTCCAGAAGATGACCCTGGCCATGGCCAAGGATATCCGGGTGATTCTGGTGAAGCTGGCGGATCGTCTGCACAACATGCGCACCCTTGGCCCCATGCCGTACGAGAAGCGCCTGCGTATTGCCACTGAAACCCTTGATATCTATGCGCCCATTGCCAATCGCCTGGGCATGCATTCCATCTGTACCGAGCTTGAAGATCTGGGCTTTTCCTCGCTTTATCCCATGCGCGCCAAGTACATTTCCAAGGCGGTGGAGAAGCTTCGTGGCAGCCACCGGGAGATCATTGAAGACATCCGGGGAAAATTGCAGGAAAAGCTGGAGGAGCGTGGGCTTCCGGGCCGCATTCTGGGGCGGGAGAAACACCTGAACTCCATTTATAACAAGATGAAGTTCAAGCAGAAATCCTTCCATGAAATCATGGATGTGTATGCGTTCAGGATCATTACGGATACCGAGGATAACTGTTATCGCATACTTGGTGCCGTACACAATCTCTACAAGCCACTGCCCGGGCGTTTCAAGGATTACATTGCCATGCCCAAGTCGAATGGCTATCAGTCCATTCACACTACCTTGTTCGGCATGCACGTGAACATCGAGATCCAGATCCGGACCGAGGAAATGGAGCACATTGCCAACAATGGTATTGCTGCCCACTGGATGTACAAAAACGAAGCCTCCGGCGTGACCACCATCAATCAATCCCGGGTAGATCGGTGGGTGAAGGGGCTCATGGAAATGCGCGAACGCGCGGATGATTCCATGGAGTTCATTGAACACGTCAAGGTCGATCTGTTCCCGGACGAGATCTATGTGTTTACGCCCAAGGGCCGGATCATGGAGCTGCCAAGCGGGGCCACCCCGGTGGACTTCGCCTATGCAATCCATACCGATATCGGCAATGCCTCTGTGGCGTGTCGGATCAATCGCAATCTGGCATCTCTGAGTCAACCGCTGCAAAGCGGGCAGACGGTGGAAATCATCACCGCGCCCGGCGCCCGCCCGAATCCTGCCTGGCTCAGCTTCGTGGTGACCGGCAAAGCCCGAAGCAGTATCCGGCATGTGCTCAAAACCCGTAAGCGGACCGAGTCCATGGAGCTGGGTCGCACCCTGCTCAAACGTTCGCTCAAGGGTTTTGGTGCCAAACTGTCGGATATCAGCGATGCCCAGAAACAGGCGGTGGTTAATCACAACCAGGTCAACAGCTTTGATGATCTGATCAGCGATATTGGTCTGGGTAACCGTATGGCCTATCTGGTGGCCCGTCAGTTGGTGTCTGGCAATGACGTGATGGACGCGCCGGCCAACCTGGAAAATGCCCCGGACAGCAAGCAGGGCGCCGTCACCATACGCGGCACCGAAGGGCTCTTGGTGCGCTTTGCCAATTGTTGCAAACCCATTCCCGGGGACCCGGTGGTTGGTGTGATGGACTCCGGCAACGGTATGGTGATTCATTCAGATACCTGTTCCCGCCTGCCGGAGGACGATGAAGGCCGTGCCCGGCTGACCCACCTGAAGTGGGCCAAGGACATTACCGATGAATTCTCGGTGGAGCTTCGGGTTGAACTGGAGCGCCAGCGCGGGGTGATTGCCGAAGTAGCGAACGCCGTTGCCATGGCAGACGGAAACATCGAGCGCATCAGTGTGGAAGACCAGAACGCGCGCTTCGGCATCGTCAGCCTCGTGGTGCATGTGAATGGCCGCAAGCATCTGGCGCGGGTGATGCGCAGGGTCCGGAATATTCGTGCAGTGACCCATATCGGCCGGGTTCGGCACTGAGACCTTTGCGTGGTTGACAGTGGCTACGCCCAAAGGTGACGATTGGCGTTTTGGAAAAGAGGAAATTGCAGGTCATGACCAACAAATCTGTTATCCAGACCGAAAACGCCCCTCAGGCGATTGGTACCTACTCTCAGGCTGTTAAAGCCGGGGACACCGTGTATCTGTCTGGCCAGATTCCGCTGGACCCGGAAACCATGGAAGTGGTGGCGGGCGACTTTGCCGCCAAGACCCGTCAGGTGTTCGAGAACCTGAAAGCCGTGTGTGAAGCGGCCGGTGGCGAGCTGAAGGACATCGTCAAACTGAATATCTACATGACGGACCTGGCCAACTTCGCCACTGTCAACGAGATCATGGCCACCTATTTCCAGGAGCCGTATCCGGCACGCGCCGCCGTCGGTGTAGCCGCGCTGCCGAAAGGCGTTCCGGTGGAAATGGAAGCCGTTATGGTGCTCAGCTAAGCGTCAGAGCTTGCTGATCATCTCCCGGTACCCCGCCCGATAGTCGGGGTACCGGAATTCAAAGCCACTCTGAAGCAGTTTTCGATTACTGCAGCGCTTGCTACCGGCCCGCCCGCCTTTACGGGCGCCTTCCACCGGGGCTTTGCACGGCACCTGAGTCCGCACCCAATCAACCACCTCATCCAGCCGAACCGGCTCGCAATCACTGGCGACGTACAGTGGCTCCAGGTCCTCACCGTTCAGGGCTTTTTGCGCAAGCCATGCCACAGCGTTGGCGGCATCCACTTCGTGTATGCGATTGCTGAAAGGTGCGGGTGGTTGGGGATTCATGCGGCCTTCCAGGACTTCCTCAAGAAAACGCTGACGGCTGGGGCCATAAATGCCACTGAAGCGAACAACGGTGGCGGGATGCCCGCTGTTCAGGGCGGTACGTTCGCCCTGGAGGATTTGTTGACCAGTGAACCGGTCCGGATCGGCAGGGCTGTTCTCATCGACCCAGCTGTCATCATTCTGCGCAAAGACGCTGGTGCTGCTGATGAAGATCAGCCGTTTGAGGGATTGCTCACCGATGACGTTGAGCAGGTTCTTGAGACCAGTGACATAGGCTTGATGATAACCCTCTTCGTCGTAGCTGGATGGCGTCAGGCAATAGACGACGATGTCCAGGTGTTCCGGAAGCTTGCCAGCCATGGATTCCGGGTGGGTCAGATCTGCCCCGATCCCGGTCACTCCCTGGGGAACCCGATCCGGGTTGCGGCGCAGCCCGTATACGTCTCCGGCGCCCAGCAGAACCGTGGCAATGTCACCTCCGAGCTTGCCGCAGCCCGCCACCAGAATTTGTGCCTTTTGCTTGTCATCAGTCATTGCCATAGACAATTTCAATCCTTATCCTTTGGCTGATAAAGTAAGTGAAACTTCGACCTGAGTACGTCAACCGGAGCTCACCATGACCCTCACCGAGTTACGATACGTTGTTACGCTTGCCCGGGAAAGGCATTTTGGCCGTGCCGCAGAGCGCTGTCATGTCAGCCAGCCGACCCTTAGCGTTGCGGTTAAAAAGCTGGAGGATGAGCTCGGTATCCCATTGTTCGAGCGCAGCAAAAGCAGTATTCGGGTGACCGAAGTTGGCCAGCGTATCATTGAGCAGGCCCAGCGGGTTCTGGACCAGGTGGGCGTGATCAAGGATATGGCGCAGGACGGCAAGAATCAGCTCAATTCGCCATTGAAGGTCGGCGCGATTTACACCATCGGACCCTACCTGTTCCCGCATTTATTACCGGAGCTGCGCAGAGCGGCGCCAGACATGCCCCTGTACATAGAAGAGAACTACACCGCCAGCCTGCGCCAGAAGCTGCGGCACTCAGAGTTGGATGCCATCATCATTGCCCTGCCGTTTGAAGAGCCGGAAGTAGTAACCCTGCCGCTTTACGATGAGCCGTTTGTGGTGCTGCTGCCAGCAGATCATCCGCTGACAGAGAAAGAGCAGGTGACGGCCGAAGAGATGGCGAAAGAGCAATTGTTGCTGCTCGGGCCCGGCCACTGTTTCCGGGATCAGGTGCTGGAGTCATGTCCGCCCCTGGTGGATGCCATCACCAAACGGGCGGATAACGGCAGACCGGAGCTGGTGACCGAGGGCAGTTCGCTGGAAACCATCCGGCACATGGTGGCCTCCGGTCTGGGAATCACGGTACTGCCGCTGTCGGCCGCCACTGCCATCAAATACCAGGAAGATATCCTTGCGGTGCGGCCTTTTGCGGCGCCGGTGCCTTTCCGAACCGTGGCGCTGGCCTGGCGTGTAACCTTCCCGCGGCCCAAAGCCATCGATGTACTGTCACTGGCGGCTAGCCAGTGCCGGGTGATTGAAAAAGCCAAAACCGACACACCGGCGGTTGCTGAAAGCGCCTGAGGGCCGTATGACGTCACTGGAGGACATCCCGGTAACCCAGCTCAAGGGCGTAGGAAGCGCCCTGGCGGAAATACTTGCCAGGCTGGGCATCCACTCCATTCAGGATCTCCTGTTCCATCTTCCCTACCGTTATGAAGACCGCACCCGTGTAGTGCCCATGGGCAGCCTGCGTATCGGCGATATTGCCGTTGTGGAAGGTGAGGTCATGAAGGCCGACCTGGTGATGGGGCGTCGGCGCAGCCTGCAGGTGACGTTGCGGGATGACACCGGGTTTCTGGTGATGCGGTTTTTTCACTTCAATGCCGCCCAGAAAAACCAGCTTGCTGAAGGCACGCGAGTACGCTGTTTCGGCGAAGTGCGACCGGGCCGGGCCGGTTACGAATTCTACCATCCGGAGTACCAGACCAATCCACCTCCCATGCCGTCGGCCGAACAGGCGACGCTCACGCCGGTGTATCCGCTGACCGAGGGCATTCAACAGCCCCGGGTCAGGGGGCTGTGTCAGCAGGCCCTGAGCTATCTGGATCGCTACCCCATCAAGGACTGGCTGCCCCCGGCACTGCTGGCGGACTACCAGTTGCCCGGCATAACCGAGGCTGTTCGCCTGGTGCATTTGCCTCCGGCCGGCGCCCCGGTGCATCTGCTGGTAGAGGGAAAGCATCCGGCTCAGCAGCGGCTGGTGATGGAGGAGTTGCTGGCGCATCAGCTTAGCCTGTTGCAGGTCCGGGAGCAGATACAGGCCCGGGAGGCCTTGCCGCTGCTACCAGCGGGAGACCGGGCAGAGCGATTTCTGGAGCAACTGCCGTTTAGTCTGACCGGTGCCCAGCGCCATGTGATGGCCGATATCCGGCAGGATCTGAGCCAGCCGGTGCCGATGCTTCGCCTGGTTCAGGGAGATGTCGGCTCGGGTAAAACCGTGGTTGCCGCCTTGTCGGCCCTGCAAGCCATCGAAGCCGGCGCCCAGGTTGCCTTGATGGCACCTACCGAGATTCTGGCGGAGCAACACTATCAGAATTTCCGTAATTGGCTGGAGCCATTGGGTGTGGAGCTGGTCTGGTTGTCGGGGAAGGTGAAAGGCAAGGCCCGGCAGTCAGCATTGAATGCGGTCGCCGAGGGCCGTGCTCAGATTGCCATTGGTACCCATGCTCTGTTTCAGGATGACGTGGTATTCCAGCGCCTGGCGCTGGTAATTGTCGACGAACAGCACCGGTTTGGCGTGCACCAGCGGCTGGCCCTGAGAGAGAAAGGGGTTGGCGGAACGCTGGCGCCGCACCAGTTGATCATGACGGCGACGCCCATACCGCGAACCCTGGCCATGAGCGCTTACGCCGACCTAGATACCTCCGTGATTGATGAGCTGCCACCAGGGCGTAAGCCCATTGAAACGATTGTGCTGCCGGAGAGTCGCCGGGACGACATCATTGAGCGGGTACGCAAGGCCTGCAGGGAAGGGCGGCAGGCCTACTGGGTATGCACTCTGATTGAAGAATCCGAGGCGCTTCAGTGCCAGGCGGCGGAAGTGACCGCCCAGGAGTTGGTTGAGAGGTTGCCGGACCTGTCCATTGGCCTTGTTCATGGCCGCCTGAAAGCCCAGGAAAAAGCCGCGGTAATGGAGCGTTTCAAAGACGGTGAACTGGACTTGCTGGTAGCTACCACGGTGATCGAGGTCGGCGTGGATGTGCCCAATGCCTCTCTGATTATTATCGAGAACCCGGAGCGGCTCGGGCTGGCGCAGTTACATCAGCTGCGGGGCCGGGTTGGCCGCGGTGAGCAAGCCAGTTTCTGCGTGCTGATGTATCACCCGCCCCTGTCCAATAATGGCAAGGCCAGGTTACAGGCGCTGCGGGACAGTCAGGATGGTTTCTTTATCGCCGAAAAGGATCTTGAGATTCGGGGGCCTGGAGAAGTGCTGGGTACTCGCCAGACTGGCTTGATGCAGTTTCGCCTGGCCGATTTTGAACGCGACAAGGGTTGGATTGAACCCATTCGTGACATGGCTCCGAGCCTGATGAGGGAGCCTCGGGTAGTCTCAGCACTTATCAGACGGTGGCTGGGTGAGAAAATTCGTTATGGCGACGTATAGTGTTGATCATGAATTTCATAACGCCTGTGCTCGTGGCCGATATTGGCCTGTTAATGTCGCGTTAATGACTGCAAAATGCATGAAAACTGATTGATAACCTTTGTCCGGAGAATGCTATGGAACTTCCTGTTGTGGTACAGCAGGCACTTGGTGATAACGCCCCCGGTGTATCGTTCCGGAGCGTAAGCCAGATTGATACCGGCCATTTGCTCCGAATGGTACTGCTCAGCGACGATCAAGGTAATCTGCAGGCCATCTGCCGTCGCAACGATATGCTCGATCTGGAAGCCCTGAACAAGCGTCTGGGGCGGGATCTGAGAATGATGCAGCGGCGCGAGCAGGTTCGGGTCCGCCAGAAAGCCGGGCTTCAGGAGTTGCCGGCGCTGCCATCACTCACCGGTTGGCCGACCGTAGTTGACCGGCGTGTGGATGAACTCGAGGCGGTCGCGCTGGAGTTGGGGGAACAGGACCTGGGCCTGATGATGCCGGGGGAAGATTTTCGCCAGTTGACGGCAAAGGCCGCCCGACACGATTTTGCGGTGGATACCGCGAAAATATCCGTCAATCTTGACAATCACGCCGCCGACCGTGACCAGCTGCATTCCGCCATCAAAAAGTTCACCGGCTTGCGTATTCAGCAGCGACTGGAGGATACACTGGAGCTGCCACCCTTGCCCGAGACCGCTCAGCGCATCATTCATCTGCGGGTAAACCCCAATGCGGTAATGGGGGATCTGGTCGATGTGGTGGAGAGCGACCCAAGCCTGGCAGCCCAGGTCGTGAGTTGGGCATCATCATCGTTTTACGCCGCTGCAGGGCAGGTGCGTTCCGTCCACGATGCGGTGTCCCGGGTACTGGGTTTTGATCTTGTGATGAACCTGGCCATGGGCCTGGCGCTGGGGCGTGCCCTGAAGCACCCGAAGGATCATCCGGACGGTTATGTGGATTACTGGCAGCAGGCCATCTGGCAGGCTCAGTCTGCGGGTATTCTCGCGAGCATGATGCCTCGAGGGCAGCGACCTCTGTTTGGCCTCGCCTACCTGGCGGGTTTGCTCCATAACTTCGGGCATCTGGTACTGGCTCAGGTGTTCCCGCCGCATTTCAAGCTGGTCTGCCGGTCGCTGGAGGTGAACCCGCACATTGATTCCAGTGTCATTGAGCATTACCTGCTGGGGATCACCCGGGAGCAGATTGCGGCGCAGTTGATGGAAAACTGGGGTATGCCGGACGAGGTGACACTGGCTATTCGCTACCAGAAGAATCCTGCCTATGACGGGCCTCACAATGTATATGCCCGTCTTTTGTGGCTGGGGCGGCAGTTGCTGACCGAGCGTGGTGTTGCCTTGGGCGCAGGTGAGCCGGCAACTCAGGCCGTTTATGATGAGCTGGGTCTGGACAGAGAGCTGGTTCAGGAACAGTTTGATGAGCTGGTGCGCCGAAAAGACAGCATTATGGCCATGGCCGGGATGATGAGCCAGGGCGGATAAAAAAGGGCCGGCCTTTGAGGCCGGCAAGTTCACCCGCTTGTTGCAGAGTCGTCCAAACTTGTCAGGAGAAAACAACGGGGAGGCTGTTCCAGTGTGGTGGGAGCGGCCTCCTGTTTTTAAATTTAGACAAGCTCCGGGAAAAGGAAAGGTGACCGCATGCAGATTACATAAATGAGCATGGTGTCAGCTTTCCTTGAGGCTTAAAGCTATTGATTTGCTTTGACATATTTTTGAGGCGGGCGTCCGGTCAGTAACAAAAAGTTACAAAACCCTGGCGTCAGTCAAAACGATGATGCCGGATTGCGGTAGCGGCCCGACGGATTTCATCGGAATACTCCCTTTCCACCGCAAACCGTTCTTTGTCCATTTCCCGGATGGTCGCGGAGTCGGTATTCTTCCTCGCCCGATGGGTGGGCATATGCTGAATCTTGTCGTGCACCGTCTGGAACACCTGAAAGGGTGGTTTTTCCAGCAGTTCCGGGGCCAGGTAATCCAGCAGACCCTTGAATCTCAGACAGGCCTCGGAATACTCCACCTGGTCTTCCTCTACCGCCATGGCGATAATCCGGATACTTTCAATCATTTCGTCCCGACGCCGGGCCTGAAACTCCTCGGTTTTCTTCTGGCGCAGCCGCTGTTCGGACAACAGCCTGGATTGGCGCCAGATATACACCAGTAACACACCTATAATAACCAGCCCGATGGCAATAAAGACCAATTGCAGCCCTCTGGGCATGGTTACACTCCTGTTTGTTCAAGAGGCCGCTATCAGGCCTGTTTCTGTTGAGGTTCGGGTTGCCAGACTCTGACATCAACCGCCTGGCCGTTCAAGACCGAGGTTCCCGAAACCGGATCCACCAAGGCATCATCCAACAGATCGTTGATGCTGACCCCGGCGTGGGACGATGCCACTGATTGGCCGGTGCCTGATCGATGGTGACCCCAACCGTGGGGGATGGACACCACACCCGGCATAATGTCTTCGGTGATTTCCACCGGGATCACCACGTCTCGCCCCTGAACCGAAACCTCGGCATGATCTCCGGGGTTCAACGCTCGTTTGCTGGCGTCGTCCGGGTGGATAAGCAGGGTGCAGCGGCCTTTGCCTTTGACCAGACGCTGGCTGTTGTGCATCCACGAGTTGTTGCTGCGGACATGGCGACGGCCAATCAACAGCAGGCCGTCAGCGGGTGCAGATTCAAGGGTAGCCTGCATGCGCTCCACATCCGCGAGATAGCGGCGGGGTGCCATCTGAATCAGACCATCGCGGGTGAACAGCCTTTCCGGTAACGCCGGTTGCAGGGGACCGAGGTCAATGCCATGCGGTGCGGCTTTCAGAGCAGAAAGTGATAGGCCTTTAGGTAATTCATCCCAACGTCGGTTGAGTGGGCTCAGCCGGGCCAGGCCTTTGAGGGGGTTACGCTCCGGAAGAATGTCCATCACCAGTTCGATGGCGGTTTGGGCGAATGGGCGCACCGGGCCGGCGTCGGCACCATAGGGGCCTGTTCGCAAGAGCAGATCCAGAATAGGATCTGGTCCCAGTTTTTTGAACGCCCTCCAGCCCATTTCCGAGCGTAGGGGCAGGCGCCCGCCTTTACGCTGTTGTTCCAGACGGTGTGCGAGCTCCAGCAGAATCTGCCAGTCGTGGCGGGCGTCGTCCGCTGCCGGAAACAGTGCTTCGCTGTACTTGGCTACGTTGCGTACGGCAAACTGGCTGAAGATCAGATCATAGTGACTGCGCTCCAGGGCCGCCGTTGGCGGCAGAATGACATCAGCATGGCGGGTGGTTTCGTTCAGGTAGTAATCCACGGACACCATGAAATCCAGCCCCTCCAGGGCTGACTCCAGTCGCTGGCCGTTAGGGCTTGATAGCACAGGGTTGCCGGCCACGGTCACAAAGGCACGGACCTGACCTTCGCCCGGTGTAAGCATTTCATCGGCCATGGTGCTGGCCGGATACTCTCCCGCAAATTCCGGTAGACCGCGAACCCGGCTGTGGCGCTTACCGAAATGCCCGCGCTGCCCGGACATGGCGCCGAGTGCCACCAGATCCACCGCCGGTTGGGTAAACAGTACGCCACCGGGTATATCCAGCTTGCCGGTCAGGATATTCAGGCAGTACGCCAGCCACGTGGTGGTACCGCCAAACGCCTGAGTGCTGGTGCCCATTCGGGTATACAGGGCTGCCCGTGGCGTTTTCGCCAGCTGTCGCGCCAGCTGTCGGATGGCCTCAGCCTCAATGCCGGTGTGCCTGGTTACCGCTTCCGGTGAGAACGACAGGGCGGCCAGGCGAAGAAGATCCACGTCTTTCACCAGCCGCTCGGCCGCGCCAGGGTCCACCAGGTTCTCTTCGAACAGAGTGTGTACCATGGCCATCAGCAGGAAGGCATCGGTGCCGGGTCGGATAAAATGGAATCTGTCGGCCAGGCGGGCGGTTTCGGTGCGTCGGGGGTCAATAACGACGAGTTGCCCACCGCGTTGCCGCAGTGCTTTAAGGCGGCCCCGGATGTCCGGTACGGTCATCAGACTACCGTTTGAGGCCATCGGGTTGCCGCCAATACAGATAAACAGATCAGTATGGTCGATGTCCGGAATCGGAAACAGAATCTGGTGACCAAACATCTCCAGGCTGGCCAACATGTGCGGTAGCTGGTCGTTGGAGGTGGCAGAGAAGCGATTCTGAGTGCCGATGGCCCGCAAAAACGGCATGGTGGTCATCAGGGCGCCATGATTGTGGACATTGGGATTGCCCAGGTAGACCCCGATACTGTTCCGGCCGTAGGTTTTCCGAATTCCGTGAAGCTTCTCGGCAACCAGGTCAAAGGCGTCCTCCCACGATAGCTCTTCCCAGCCCTGGGCAGTTTTGCGTATCGGCTTCTTCAGACGCTCCGGGTCTTCATGCAGATCCTGAAGTGCGACCGCTTTGGGACAGATGTGACCCTGGCTCAGAGGGTCCTGGTCGTCGCCCTTGATACTGGTGATCTTGCCGTTGTTGACCCCAATGGCAACGCCACACATGGC
The DNA here is from genome assembly GCF_041155085.1 of Marinobacter sp. RI1. Lineage (NCBI taxonomy): Bacteria > Pseudomonadati > Pseudomonadota > Gammaproteobacteria > Pseudomonadales > Marinobacteraceae > Marinobacter > Marinobacter sp. RI1. The sequence continues at coordinate 52,499 of NZ_AP031605.1, read as the reverse complement.
TTCGCAGAGGTGACAGGTGCGGTAGTGGACGCCGTTTTCCATGCAGGCTCTCCCGGAATTCTTGTTGTTGGGTTTCATATTGCAACCAGATTATCAGGAAAACGACCCGGAATGAAAAACCGATTGTGATTGTGGCCCCGAAAGGCCCATAAAAAAGGCCAGTCCGGAGACTGGCCTGAGGAGGGTAGACCTGAGTAACCCGTGTTTTATTCGTACTGTGCCGGTAGGTCTTTGACCGGGTTGGAGATGAAGTTGAGGTAGGTGCCATCAACCGGAATCTCCAGCGGTAACTTGATGGTTACCAGGCCGATCTGAGAGATTCCCGCCGTGTTGGCTGTCACCAGAAGCTCATCCGCATTGCCAACAAAATTCACATTACGTTGCTCGATTTGCATTCGCCCGTCATCAAAGAAGGTGATGTCTCCTTTGAGGTCGAGAGTGAATGGCCGGCCATAGAGATCATGGGTGCCGCCCAGTGGAATGACCATGTCTGGAGCGTCCAGCAGCAGGTCCGCCTTGGTGATGAACACTGGCTGTCCATTTTCGCCTTCAGCGATCACCCCGGGAATGAGTGAGTTGCGTGCGCAGTTGCTACCGGTGCACGAAGGATCATCTTTCGCGTAACGCATCCTGAGAACCTGGGTGTTTGTCACCGTTTCTTCCTGCAGTGGAATAAGGCCTGCCAGCTTGATCTTGGTGAAAACGCTGATGGAGCTGGTTGCGAGCAGTGTTGGATAGAGATCCACAAGAATGCCCTCGATCTCATCACCCTCAACGGTTGGATCCGGATCATAGGTACCGGGGCCTTTTACCTCAGTGTTCAGGGCGTAGGTCTGATAAATGAACTTGCTGCGAGGGCAGGAGACCCCTTCGCCGGCGTCACAACCGACCTGCGCCGGTACATTACCGCCTGCAAGAGCACTGGCTTGAGCTGTTTGATTGCGAACGGCCAGCTTGGTTGCGTTGGCAGAGGGAGCCCATCCCTCCGCATCACTGCCTTCATGGGCAAACGGCTCGAGGCAGTCGTCGGTATTCTCAAATGCCCGGTTACCCTTGCTGCTGTCATAGGGATTGCAGTCAATCAGGAAGTTCGAGTTGGTATCGCGAATGGGAAGGTTCCTCAGCGGTGTGAATACCGTCGAGACCGCTTCTGTGGCCGTAAAATAGATCACCAGCGGATCATTTCCACCATCCGGGTCGTTCAGACCCTCGAGCAGATCCGTTTTCAGAGCCAGGCCATCGGTGTCGCAGATTGCGCTGTAGCTCCCGGGCGAGCAGGCGCCAGAGCTCTCTGAGGATGCCAGGGTATAACGATAGTGAGCACCGGGTTCCCAGGGTTGATCCGGAAAGAACCGCACCCGCTGAGTGTTTTTCTCTAGCCGTCCGGGCACGCTCTCGACAACGCTCACAGTTCCCGCGCCGATACCGGACTGAGTCACTTTCTCAACGGCGAAGGTCTGGCCGAGAATAAAGGAGTTGATGTCCATCGATTTTGAGAAAACCACGGTGATGGGCCGATCCGCCGGCATTTCACTTACCGGCATGGTGTCGACTGTTGCTGCCCGTCCTCCGTTATAGGCATCGCCCCTCACATCATAGCACTGGCCAAGCACGCCATTGGCAAGGTCCAGTGCGCTGTGATTGGTTTCGCAGGGGAAACCGGGATAGGTAGTAAGTGCCAGTGGCGGGCGAACCTCAACGTTGTTGCCTTCGATGGGATCCAGTGAGAAGGTCAGCGTATCCAGGGCGACGACATTCCCGGCCAGATCGGAGACGCCGTTGACGCTCACATCATAGGTTTTGCCATGCTCCAGACCGCCGGCTTTGTTCAGGGTTACCGTGGTGCCGTCGATAGCATGCTGAACGTCAATCGGGGTGCCGTTTTCCGACACCGTGATGCCAGTTTCGATTGATTTCGGATCAAGCGGCTCATCAAAGAACAGAATGATCGGGTCACCCGGGCGCTGCATAGACTGTCGGGTTGCCGGAACGGCGTTCGCAGGGCCGGGCATCCAGCTCACCAGGCTGGGTGGTGTGGCATCCAGTTCCCGCAGGTTCTCGGCATCCAGTACCGAGTCGGCATCGGTTGCGGCCTGCAGATGGAAAGCAATGGTGGAATCGGTGAATTCCTGGCCCAGCAGGTTTGGTTCCACCATGCCGATGGCGTCGATGGTCAGAACGCCGTCCCGAACCAGAGCAATACCGCGCAGTTCAACCCCCATCAGATCCTGGGACAGCGCGGCATTCGGCTGTGCTGCCTCCGTGTTCATGGATACGTCCATGAACAGGGTGATATGCCGCGGGGCATTGATATCGTCGGTGTACTGGTTCGGGCTCATGTAACCGGATGCGTCCGAGAGCATGGTCACTTTGATGGTGCCGGTTTGCTGGTCTTCGCCAGTCGCGGCATCCAGAACCTGTACCTTGCCACCCACCAGCACGTTCAGGCTGGTGCTTTCCAGCACGCTGCCTTTGGGAATGCGCAGGGGCAGTGCTTCATCAGCGTCAAACGCCGGGGCGTAGGCGAGCTCGGCAAACAGGTCCCCGGTTTGTTGAGAGGGGCCAGCTTCGCCCTGGAGTACCGAGTTGAGCGTGACGGCATTGAGGGCCTGGCCGTTAAGCACAGAGGTAAGTTCGCCATTACCGGAATCTACGGCGGTTTGTTGCAGGACAACCGTCGGCCCGGTGTCTCTCGGGGTGAAGGTGAATTCCCCAGTAAAGCGGTTCTCTTCACTGCTGTCCGTCAGGCTGGCGAGGTTGGTCAACTGCAGGGTGTAGGTCTCACCGGTATTGAGAATATCCTGCTTGCTGCCGCACTGCGACGGTTCGGGGGTTACGCAGGGGTCCACCGTAATGCGGTTGCCTTTGACCAGTACAGTCGCCGGAACCTCTTGACCACTGGCGTCCCGCAGCTGAATACTGCCGCCGAGTGATTGCCACTCAGGATGCACCGGTTGTGTCATGGCAAACCGGAAGGTCGAAAAGTTCATGGCCTGGAACGGGCTGTCGCTGGCGGGCACTTGCCAGGCAATATCGAAGGTATCTGCGGTGTTGGCCAGTTCGGCGAGACCCGCATAGGCGCCGCGGGTTGCGAACTGGATGCCGTCATCACCTGTCGCGTTCGGAGTAGTGATTTGCCGGCCGCCCTCGGCTGCCAGCGGCTCCTGGAACGTCACGGTGAATTCTTGGCCGGTCGCAAGCGGGTTAGCGGGCTCGAGCTTCAGGCTTTTGCCACTATCAATCAATGTCACCGTAAAAGGCTGGGATTGGCCGCTACTCTGCAGGATGATCTTGTTCTGCAGGGTTGCTTCATCATCGGTAATCGCATGAGAGAAGCGCAGCACGATGTCGGCTTTCGGGCTGATATCAGCCTGCCCATCCATCGGGAAGGAATAGACCATCGAGCCGGGTCTGGGTTTTTCGTCAATGGTCTGTTTGTCGCCACCGCCGCAGGCGGCCAGCAAAATGGCCGGAATCAGTGCCAGGGTCTTGTTGTACTTCATGGCAAGCCTCCTCAGAACTTCAGGGTGATGGATCCGCTGAATACGTGGATATCACCATCGGCAGTGACACTGGTTTCGTCACCGTCGTAGTCAACGAGGGTGAAGTCGCGCTCCTGCAGTTGCTGGTACTGATAGCCCAGGTCGAGCCGCACCGGGTAGGCCAGCAGGCGGGTGCGGTCGTAAGTGGCACTGATACCAAGGCCAACCACCAGTTTGTCGGTATCCAGGTAGTTGAGCTCCGGATTACGGGTGGTTTTAAGGGGAGACTCTTCGTAGGCAACACCGCCACGAACAGCGAAGTTCTTGTTCAACTGGTATTCAGCGCCGAGGCGGGGGATCAGAATGTCGTCGAAGCCGATCCGGTTTCCGGAAGCTACTGAACCCTGGTCCTTGATGGAGTCGCCGCTGAATTCGTCTTCCAGTTCCGACCAGTTCTGTTGTTCGATACTGCCGCCGATGCGCCAGCCGTCACCCGAGTATTGGGTGCCGATGGCAATCGTTTCCGGCTGGAATGAGTCGATGGTTGTCACAGCCAGGCTGAGCCCGGGATCCGGGATGGTCTGGGTCACGATGATGTTGGAGTCGACTGTGGTTGAGGCCGATGACTTCGTCCGGTAGGTCACCGCCGTTTCCCATCCGTTCAGGAAGCAGTCAGATTCAGGACAAAATGTGCTGCCCAGATCGATGTTCGTGCCCAGAATGGTCTTCAGAGAAGGCTCGGCATTGACCGCAAGGCGCTCACGGCTGGTTTCGCCGCCCAGCGTCGAGACAGCATCAAGATTAGCGGTTGCCTCGAGCGTTACCCGAACCGAAGCACCGGCGGAGATGCCACGCCAGATCGGGGTTGCACCACCGATGTTAAGGAACAAAGGTTCTTTCCCGTATTGAAGGAACTGTCCGCTCTCGCTGGTTTCAGAGCTGAAAGCCAGCATCTCCTTACCGTACTTTTCCACGCCCGCAATAAACCCGAGATAGATGGGGTGCCCGAACCGGGTGAGTGACCCAAGGTTGGTCTTCATGCCGATCAAAACGTGTTGGCTCGGGGAGTCGGAGACAATGTCCCCGCTGGCGTTGGGATTATCGGAGCGCAGCTCCTGTTCAGAATGAAGGATACCCGCCGTAAGCTCGCCACGAGGATCTTTCGTCAGTGCTGCCGGATTGTAGTAGGTGGCAGAAACCTGCTCATTGAACATTGAAAGGGACTGGGCGGTGGCCACATCGACCGGCATTACACCATAGCTGGTACCCAGGTTGCCCATACTGGCACTGGTGGGCATGGACAGGGAGGCGGAAACTGCTGCAACGGCAAGGGATACCGCCCGTACTGAGAATCGGGGGGAAAGAACCATGTATACACTCCGTTCACTCATTGTTTTTGTGCTCAGTCCCGAGGGATTCCTTTCAGGACTGGTACGCTTGTTCAGATTTTAGTGTATGAGGCTTGTCTGATCGGGACGTTGGCATTTTTGACACGACAGGGTGTCGGTAGAACCACGTACCTCAAGAATTGTCTAAAACGGCTGAAAACTCATGAGCTTAAAAGGTGGGCTTCTGTGTATTTCTGTTACTTAATGTTTGCGGTTTTGTGAACGGGCACAAAAAAAGCTCCTCGGTGGGAGCTTTGGAATGATGCAAAAATCTTGGACAGTCAGGCTGGAGTAGTTCGATGAGGTCCAGCGCGATAGAACGGAATGGTGGGCCCAGCTGGACTCGAACCAGCGACCAAGGGATTATGAGTCCCCTGCTCTAACCAACTGAGCTATAGGCCCGGAAAAGAAAGCGGGCGCCATTATACCCACGAGGGGTGGCGCCCGCTACTGTCTTGGGGATTAACCGTTGCCCTGGTCGTCAATGAAGCCGCGCAGGTGATCGGAGCGGGAAGGGTGCCGCAGTTTGCGCAGGGCCTTGGCTTCGATCTGACGGATACGCTCTCGCGTAACGTCGAACTGCTTGCCGACTTCTTCCAGAGTGTGATCGGTGTTCATCTCGATGCCAAAGCGCATGCGCAGTACTTTGGATTCCCGAGCGGTCAGGCCGGCCAGCACGGAGCGGGTGGCTTCGCGCAGGCCTTCAGCGGTGGCAGAATCCACTGGCGATAGAGCCTGGATATCTTCGATGAAATCGCCCAGATGGCTGTCTTCGTCGTCACCAATGGGTGTTTCCATGGAGATCGGCTCCTTGGCGATCTTCAGCACCTTGCGGATCTTGTCTTCCGGCATATCCATGCGCTCGCCCAGCTCCTCGGGTGTGGGCTCGCGGCCCATCTCCTGCAGCATCTGGCGGGAGATGCGGTTGAGCTTGTTGATCGTCTCGATCATGTGCACCGGAATCCGGATCGTGCGGGCCTGATCCGCGATGGAGCGGGTGATGGCCTGGCGAATCCACCAGGTAGCGTAGGTGGAGAACTTGTAGCCACGACGGTACTCGAACTTGTCCACCGCCTTCATCAGGCCAATGTTGCCTTCCTGGATCAGATCGAGGAACTGCAGGCCGCGGTTGGTGTATTTCTTGGCGATGGAAATAACCAGACGCAGGTTGGCCTCAACCATTTCCTTTTTGGCGCGGCGGGCTTTCGCCTCACCGATAGACACCCGGCGGTTGATTTCCTTGATGTCGGCTACGTCCAGATCCACTTCGGTCTGAACGTTCTGGATGCGCTTCTGCAGGCGAACGATTTCATCTACACGCTCACCGATCGCGGCCGCATAGGGCTTTTTGGTGGCGGCAATTTCGCCGGCCCACTCAAGATCAGTTTCGTTGCCCGGGAACCATTTGATGAAGTCTTTGCGCGGCATTTTGCAGTCGCGTACACAGATCTGCATGATGGCGCGCTCATTCTCGCGGACCAGGTCGTTGGTTGAACGAACGACGTTCACCAGTTCGTCAAACGCCTTGTTGGCCAGCTTGAACGGGGCGAAAACCTGGCCCAGTTCGTTCAGGGCTTCCTGGGTTTTCTTGTGCCCACGGCCGTGTTTGGCCAAGGCCTTCTCGGCAGCGTCCAGCTTCTCTTTCAGCAGCTCGAAGCGCAGCCGGGTTTCTTCCGGATCTGGCCCGTTGTCGTTGTCGTCTTCGCTGGAGGTGTCGTCATCGTCGTCATCGCTGCTGGTATCGCTGTCATCAGCAGAGGTGTCTTCGGTGCTGGTGTCTTCACCCATGAACGGCTCGGCGTCGTCCGGGTCGAGGAAGCCGGTGACGATGTCGCTGATGCGACCTTCATTCTCGATGATGCGGTCGTAGGCCTGAATCACGGTGCCGGCGGTGCCCGGGAAATGTGCTACAGCGGCCATGACATCGCGAATGCCTTCCTCGATGCGCTTGGCGATGACAATTTCGCCTTCGCGGGTCAGCAGCTCAACGGTGCCCATCTCGCGCATGTACATGCGCACCGGATCGGTGGTGCGGCCAGCGTCGGTCTCAACGGCGGCAAGAGCAGCAGCGGCTTCGGCGGCAGCAGCTTCGTCGGCAGTGGAGTCACCTTCGGTCATCAGCAGGGTATCCGCGTCTGGTGTCTCTTCGCACACCTGGATACCCATGTCGTTGATCATCCGGATAATGTCTTCAACCTGATCCGGATCTGCGATATCTTCCGGGAGGTGATCGTTTACCTCGGCGTAAGTCAGGTAACCTTGTTCCTTGCCTCGTGCGATGAGGTCTTTCAAACGTGATTTCTGCGAATTGCCTGACATAGACACCCTGTGAACTCGCTTTTAAAAAGGAAAAAAGTTAAACAGCCATTATAGCTGTCGCTCGGTTGCGCTGCCACCGAATGGTTAGATGGTGATCAGGGCAACAGGTTTCAAGTGCTCAGCTTTCAGCCTTCGGATTTAACGTACCGGCGCTGAGCGTTCGCAGCTCCTCCCGTTCTTCCGGGGAAAGCTGTGCCAGGTTCCGGAGTAGTGTTGCCAGCCTCTGCTGACGCGCGGCCTCTTCATTCGGGCTTAACAGCTCTCTGGCAGCCGCCAGTGTGCTTTCCCGGGCCGGTATGTGCTCCAGTTCGTCAAACAGGTTGTAAAACCTGTCCCTGGCCTGTTTGTTCGTGGCCAGCCCCGCGACCAGTGTCTTGCGGGTCTGAATTTTTTCTTCCAGTAACCAGCGGGCAAAACGCCCCGCGCGTTCAAGCTGCCGGGTGCTGTCTGCCAGAGCTTTCACTTCGGTTGCCAGTTCCGGTGCTTCCAGCAAGGCCAGGCACAAGGTGCTGTCTTTGCTGAGTTTTACGTCAATCCGCTCTTCCGTGGGCCGGCTCTGGCCTTCACCGCGCCAGCCCCGTGCCTTGTAATTCTGGCCCTGCTGGCGGTTCTGCCACTGGTTGCGGCCGCCGCAAAGGCGCAGCATTTCGTGCCACATGGCGTCCCGCAACGTGCTGCGGGGCATCCTGTTCAGCAAGGGCTCAACCCGTGCCCGAAGTTCGCCTCGGTGTTCGGGCAACTGTAGATCAAGGCCCTCGCTCTGGCGATCAAACAGATAGCGTGAGAAGGGTGTGGCGCCCTCAATACGCTTCTGAAATGCGTCCGGCCCTTCTTTGCGCACCAGTGTGTCCGGGTCTTCGCCTTCTGGCAGCATGAGGAACTGCAGGTGCAGCCCGTCTGCCATCAGTTCCAGGGCATTCTCCATGGCCCTGTCCGCTGCCCGAAAACCTGCCTGGTCGCCGTCAAAACAGAACACGATATGCCGAACGTGCCGAAGCAGTGCGGTCAGGCTGTCCTGGTTGGTGGCCGTCCCCAGAGTCGCCACCGCGTAATGGATGCCGTGCTGGGCCAGCGCAATCACATCCATATAGCCTTCGACCACCAGCAACTTGTCCAGTTGTCGAATGGCTTGCCGGGCCTCGAACAGGCCGTAGATTTCCCGGCTCTTGTGGAAAACGTCCGATTCCGGCGAGTTAATGTACTTGGCCTTGTCGTCACCCAGCGTGCGCCCGCCGAAGGCGATGGTTTTGCCTCGGGTGTTCCGGATGGGAAACATAACCCGGTTGCGGAACAGATCCCTGGGGCGGCCGTACTGGTCCGACACCGTGCGGGTCTCAATCAGTGGTGCTTTTAGATCCTTCGGGGCGGCGTCGTAAAGTGCCGTGCCGGTGCCCGGTGCAAAACCAATCTGATACTGCTGGATAATGTTTTCATCCAGTCCCCGCTGCTTCAGGTAGTCCCGGGCATAACCGCCTTGCTGACTGGTCAGTGCTGAGTGATAGAACCGGTTGGCAAACTCCAGGGCATCGGTCAGTGTCCGCGCCTGTTGCATTTCCTGTTTGGCAGCTCGGTCGTACGGCACTTCCAGCCCGGCACGCTTGGCCAGTTCTTCTACCGCTTCGGTAAAACCCAGGCCCTCAAATTCGCGAACAAAGCTGATGGCATCGCCATGGGCTCCACAGCCAAAGCAGTGATAGAAGCCTTTGTCCGGTCGAACGTTAAATGATGGCGTCTTCTCGTCGTGAAACGGGCAGCAGGCCTTGTAGTTGGCTCCGGCTTTTTTCAGCGTGATGCGCGAACCGATCAGCTCCGCCAGATCAATGCGATCCAGCAGGTCTTCAACAAAGCGTTGAGGGATCAATCCGCTCATGGTGGCTCCACTTCAGCCGGGGTGCCGGGTGCGAAGGCATTTTCGCCATAGCCAAAAATGCCGCCGAAGCCAGGCCTCGGCGGCATTTTCAGCTTGCCGGGTGGGGCGAAACGCCGTTCCGGCAATCAGTTGTGCAGTCGATGCGCGCCTGAACTCAGTACAGACGCTCGAACTTGCGCTGTTCCCGCTGAAGCTTCTTGAGATGACGCTTAACGGCAGCAGCTGCTTTACGCTTACGAACAGCGGTCGGCTTCTCGTAGTGCTCACGACGACGTACTTCAGACAGTACACCGGCCTTCTCGCAGGAACGCTTGAAGCGACGCAGTGCTACGTCAAACGGCTCATTCTCTTTCACTTTAACAGCTGGCATTCGAAAATCACCTACCTGATAGATTCGGTTTCAATTTGTTCCGTCGGCCAGTGCCGTACGGGCTCGATCCCTGGTCAGATTGGCTAAAACTCGACCAGTGCTAATTTAGGGCGGCAATGATAGCCGCTGGGCTGGCCAAGGTCAATCACTGTTCAACGAAACTGCCGGAAGCTTTCGGGTTTCTGCTAAAATGCCGCCCACGTACCCGACACCCCTTGGATGTAGTGCCCATTATGCTGATTCTTGGTATTGAAACCTCCTGCGATGAGACCGGTGTAGCCCTGTTTGACGCTCAGCGGGGACTGCTGGCCCATGCCCTTTACAGTCAAATCGGTATGCACGCCGATTATGGCGGCGTGGTGCCTGAGCTGGCCTCCCGGGATCATGTCCGCAAGCTGCTTCCTTTATGCGATGAGGTACTGGCTCAAGCCGGTAAAGCCCGTTCCGATATCGAAGGTATCGCCTATACCGCCGGGCCGGGGTTAGTGGGTGCCCTGATGGTGGGCGGCTCGGTGGCGCATGCCTTGGGGTTTGCACTGGGGATTCCGGTGTTGGGCGTGCATCATATGGAAGGTCACCTGCTGGCGCCCATGCTGGAGGACAATCCGCCGGCGTTCCCGTTTGTCGCGCTGCTGGTGTCCGGTGGCCATACCCAGTTAGTGCGGGTGGATGGCATTGGTGAGTACCAGATGCTGGGTGAATCGGTGGATGATGCCGCCGGCGAGGCGTTCGATAAAACTGCGAAAATGCTGGGGCTGGATTATCCGGGTGGCCCCCGGGTAGCTGCCCTTGCGGAAAAGGGTCGAGAGGGGCAGTACCGTTTTCCCCGCCCGATGACCGATCGTCCCGGCCTGGATTTTTCCTTCAGCGGCCTGAAAACCTTCACCCTGAACACCGTGAACGACGCAAAAGATAAAGGTACGCTGGATGAGCAGGTAAAAGCAGACATTGCTCTGGCGTTCGAAGCTGCGGTAGTTGATACCCTGGTCATCAAATGTCGCAGAGCCCTGGAGCAAACAGGGTGTAAGCGGCTGGTCATTGCCGGCGGGGTCAGCGCCAACAAGCGGTTGCGGGCGTCACTGGAAGCCATGGCAGAAAAGCTGCGTGGTTCAGTGTTCTACGCTCGTCCGGAGTTCTGCACCGACAACGGTGCCATGATTGCCTATGCCGGTGCGCAGCGGCTAAAGGCCGGTCAGCAGGATGGCGAGCGGATTGTGGCGGTCCCCCGGTGGCCTATGAACACTTTGCCGCCAGTGGCGGAACCGCGTCAGAACGGCCTCGTGGACTAGCCTGATCAGACGCTAGAGCCCGGTTTCCCGCCCCTGGGCCAGGCGAATCAGGTTGTTGCGGTGACGCACCACAATCAGCAGGGTCAGCAGTCCGAACAGGGGCAGGGTTTCCGGTTCCAGCAGGGCGCTGATGAGTGGGCCGCTGGTGATCGCCACCAGAGAGGCCACGGCTGAAATGCGCCAGCGCCACATCACGCCCAGCCACAAGCCTGCCATGATGGCGGTGGTGAGCGGCGCCAGTGCCAACCCTGCCCCGAGGGCCGTGGCAACACCTTTGCCCCCTTTGAACCGATAGAATGCCGGGATCATGTGTCCGGTCACCGCGCAAAGGGCAATCATGGCCTGCACCAGAATGGACATGCCAAGGCTTTGACCGAGCCAGACGGGCAACCAGCCCTTGAACGCATCCAGCACCAGGGTTGCCAGCGCGGGTTGCCAGCCACCTGCCCGGTACACATTGGTGGCTCCGGGGTTGCCGGAACCCAGGGCGCGAGGATCTGGCAGTTTCCAGAGGCGGCACACTGGTATCGCGAACAGCACGGAACCCGCCAGATAAGCGCTGGCGCAAAGCAAGACAATCGCAACGGGTTGGCTAAAGACGTCCATGGCGTAACCGCTGTACAGAGACTGGGCCCTGTGTTCTGTGAGAAAATGCCGCCCGCATCAAGGCAGGCTGGTTGTCCGTCACAGTATCGTCTGCCTGTGTAATATTCAATCAGCCATCAGTGGAAGGCTCGGGAGACCGGTTTGGCAAATGGCAAATGGGACACAGTCCTGATCGAAGGACTGGCGGTGGAAACCGTGATCGGGGTGTACGATTGGGAACGCGAAGTCACACAGCGGCTACTGGTGGATCTGGAACTGGCGTGGGATAACTCGGTGCCCGGCGCCAGTGACGATGTTGCCGATGCACTTGATTACGCCGCCGTTAGCGAGCGGGTCAGTCAGTGCCTGAAAACGCTGCAGCCGGAGTTGCTGGAGCGGGCCGCAGAGGAAGTTGCCCGTTTGCTGCAGAGCGAGTTTGGCGTGCGTTGGCTGAGGCTGACGTTGAGCAAGCCCGGTGCTGTGCCGGCCGCACGCTCGGTGGGCGTGAGAATTGAGCGGGGGGCACGGGCATGAAACGTGTATACATCAGTATCGGCAGTAATATTGAACGCTATCGCCATGTCAGCGCGGCGCTGGATGCTCTGGCCGGTTGGTTTGGAGAATTGGCCATTTCTCCGGTTTACGAGAGCGAATCGGTCGGCTTCGATGGCTCGGATTTTCTGAACCTGGTGGTGGGTGTGGATACCGATATGTCGGTAGGAGAGCTTTCCCGGCGCTTCAAAAAACTTGAGGCAGACAACGGCCGCAAAGCTTCGGCGCCCAAGTTCAGTCCAAGGACTCTGGATCTGGATATTCTCACCTGGGGCGATGCGACCGGCACCCTTGATGGGGTTGAACTGCCCCGGGCTGAAATCCTAAAAAACGCATTTGTCCTGAGGCCGCTGGCCGATATTGCTCCGGACGAATTGCACCCTGTGTGTGGAGAGAGCTATCGCAGCCTCTGGCAGTCTTACCAGAAGGACCAGAAGCTCTGGCCCGTCGATTTCACCTGGCAGGGGCGTCAGATCTCAAGTTCCGGAGCGGTCGCGGAATAACCGGATCAGGTTGTCGGTGGCGCTGTCTCCAGCGCTGCCATCTTCACTCTCGCTCAGCAGTTTCGGAAGAATTTCGTTGCCAATCTGTTTGCCCAGCTCCACGCCCCATTGATCAAAGCAATCAATATCCCAGATCACGCTCTGCACGAAGGTGCGGTGTTCATAAAGTGCAATCAGTGCCCCCAGGGTGTGCGGAGTCAGGCGTTCCATCAGCAGGATGTTGCAGGGCCGGTTACCGGGAATGGCCTTGTGTGGGGCCAGTTGGCGGGCGGCATCACCATCAAGACCGCCGGCCAGCAGTTCCTGTTCGGCCTCTGCTTCCGTCTTTCCGGCCATCATGGCCCGTGCCTGAGACAGACAATTGGCAAACAGAGCAGCATGGTGGCTGGCCACCGGATTGTGGGACCTCAGGGGAATGATGAAGTCGGCAGGAATCAGCCGGGTACCCTGATGAATCAGTTGGTGATAGGCGTGCTGGCCGTTAGCGCCCACGCCGCCCCAGAGCACGGGCCCGGTAGGGTAATCCACGCTGATGCCATTCTGGGTTACGCGCTTGCCGTTACTCTCCATATCCAGCTGCTGAAGGTGCTCCGGCAGGTATTTCAGGTATTCGTCATAGGGCAGTACCGCATGGCTCTCGGCGCCCCAGAAATTGTTGTACCACACGCTGAGCATGGCCATGATTACCGGCAGGTTTTCCCGCTCGGGCGCTTCCCTGAAATGGGTGTCCATGGCATGTGCACCGGCGAGTAGCTCCCGGAATGCCGCCATGCCAAGCGTTAACGCAATCGGCAGGCCGATGGCGGACCAGAGGGAATAACGACCACCTACCCAATCCCACATGGGAAAGGTGTTGGCGGGTTCGATGCCGAACCGGGCCGCTTCTTCGACGTTGGCCGTGACTGCCATGAAATGCTGGGAGACCGAGGCTGCGTTGCCACCATTATCGAGAAACCATTGCCGGGCGAGCAGGCTGTTCTCCAGGGTTTCCTGGGTACGGAAGGATTTTGACTGCACCAGAAACAGCGTGGTGTCCGGATTCAGGCATGCCAGGGTTTCGGTAATGTCGGTGCCATCGATGTTGGCGACAAAGTGACAGTTAATGGAGCCCTGCCAGTACGGGCGTAGCGCCTCGACGGCCAGCTTCGGCCCGAGAAACGAGCCTCCGATGCCAATACTGACAACGTCGGTAAAACGGGCGCCGGAGTGGCCGGTGCGTTCACCACTGTGAATGCTTTCAACCAGCGCTTCCATCTTCCCCAGTGTGCGATGGATTTCGGGAATGACGTTGTCGCCGTTCACCCGAACCTCGCCCTGTTCACCCTCACGAAGGGCGGTGTGCAGGGCGGGGCGTTGTTCCGTGAGGTTCACCAGACCGCCCCGGAACAAGGCCGTACGACGTTCCTCCAGACCACAGGCCCGGGTCAGGTTGAGCAGAGCCTCCAGCACTTCGTCCGTCAGCCGGTTGCGGGAGAAATCCAGCGACAGGCCGGCACCCTCTACCAGGTAACGCTGGGCACGGCCCGGATCCTGCTGAAACAGCTCCCGCATGGGTAGATGTTCGAGCCGGGCTTTGGCGTCGTTGAGAGCTTGCCATTCTGCTCGGCTGGTGAGCGCAGGGTGTTTCTCAGGCATCAGGGGGTCCCTTCCGTTGTCTGGGGGTGAGGCTCCATAGTGAGGTTTCAGCGCGTGATCGAGAGGTTATCAATCAAACGGGTGGTACCCAGGAACGCTGCGACCAGTAGTGTGAGCTCGCGGTCATCCTTGCTGGCGGGCTTCAGGGTCAGGCTGTTGACGATGTTGAAGTAGTCCGGCCTGAGCCCTGCCTCAGACAGTGCATCGCGTGCCTCCTGCTCGAGGATACTGTAGTCGGTGCGTCCTTGTGCCAACTGGTCAGCGGTATGACGGAGTGTCCGGAACACCACCGGAGCGATGCCCCGCTCCTGCTCGGACAGATAGCCGTTACGGGAGCTTTTCGCCAGGCCATCGTCTTCCCGCACCGTCGGCGCGCCAATCACTTCCACCGGAATCATCAGATCCCGGGCAAGTTTGCGTATCACCGCCAACTGCTGAAAATCCTTTTCGCCAAACACGGCAATGTCGGGCTGAACCATGTTGAACAACATGGTAACCACGGTGGCCACGCCTTCAAAGTGGCCCGGCCGGCTGGCGCCACAGTGGCCCTCGCTGACTTCGGGAACCACCACCTTGGTCTGATTGGCGAGCCCTTCCGGGTAGATCTCTTCAACGCCCGGGGCAAAGACCAGAGTATTGCCCGCTGCCGCCAGCTTTTCCTGGTCTTCAACCAGGGTTCGCGGGTAGGTGTCCAGGTCTTCATTGGCGCCGAACTGCATCGGGTTCACGAAAATACTGGTGACGACGATATCGGAGGCCTCGGCCGCCTTGCGCACCAGCGAGATATGGCCCTCGTGCAGGTTGCCCATGGTGGGTACCAGACCGATGGTCTTACCCTGCTGGCGATAGCCCCGCAGAATCGTGCGCAGTTCTTTGAGTGAGTGTACGGTTCTCATGCCTTGAACGTATGCTCCTCGGCTGGGAAAGTGCGTGCTTTGACGGCTTGGGCATAAGCCGCAATGGCTTCCGGGATGGAGTCGGTCTCGGCGAGGAAGTTCTTCACGAAACGGGGTTTGCGGCCGGTGGTGACGCCCAGCATGTCGTGCAGTACCAGTACCTGGCCATCGGTATCCGAGCCTGCTCCGATGCCGATGACCGGCGCCTTCACGGCCTGGGTGATACGAGCGGCGAGCGGGGCCGGTACACACTCCAGAAGGATGAGATCGGCACCGGCGGCTTCCAGTTCGCAAGCATGCTCAATCATGGCCTCGGCGGCCTTCTCATCACGTCCCTGTACCTTGTAGCCGCCGAACTTGTTGACGAACTGTGGCGTCAGGCCCAGGTGGGCACAAACAGGCACACCACGTTCACTCAGGGCTTCGATGGTGTCCTTCATCCAGTCGGTGCCTTCCAGCTTGACCATGTGGGCGCCGGCGCGCATCAGCTCCGCAGCATTGTCCAGTGCATCGGCAACGGTACCGTAGGACATGAACGGCATATCGGCCATGATCAGGGCGCCTTTGTTACCGCGGGCGACACAGCTGGTGTGATACACCATCTGATCCATGGTGACCGGGAGCGTACTGTCGTGGCCTTGCAGCACCATACCAAGAGAGTCGCCAATCAGGATGACATCAACGCCAGCCTCGCTGACAACCTGAGCAAAGGTTGCATCATAGGAGGTCAGTGCAGAGAAGGCTTCGCCTTTTTGCTTGTATTCCCGCAGGGTATTGATGGTAACTGCCATAGAATCCTTGCCTTTTGGGTGGATGGGCCAGTTTTGGACCGGGGTCGACCGGTGCTCAGAGCGTTAATGTAAATCCCGGGTATATCAGACACAAGAGTAGCATGGTCTTCCTCACCTGGATGCCATAAGGAACCTGGTCAGGGGTGCGCCTGGGCTGGCAGCTTGCGCAGCTGGTTGTCCGGGCAATCTCGGCGTAGTTCCGCAACGGTGGTGCCGTCCGGCAGTGCCAGTTCCGGGGCCAGGTCCAGCAGGGGTTGCAGGACGAAATCACGGTTGGCCAGTTCCGCGTGGGGAACGGTCAGGCGCGCGTCGTTGAGGGTTGTCTGACCAAACAGCAGCAGATCCAGATCCAGGGTGCGTGGTCCCCAGTGCCTCAGCCGCTCACGGCCGTGGGCCTGTTCAATAGCTTGCAGGCAATCCAGCAGTTCGTGGGCAGAAAGATCGGTACGCAGATGAACGGCACCGTTAACGAAATCTGGTTGATCCTGCGGGCCGACGGGGCGGCTGGCATAGAACGGAGATTGCGCGACCAGTGTGGATTTGGGTAAGCCCGCGAGTTCCGACACGGCTCTTGCCAGTTGGGCTGCAGGCTGTTCCAGATTGCTGCCCAGCCCAATATAGGCATCGACTGTCATGGCTGGGGCGGTTTTCTTGCAGGTTTGCGCTTGCGACGGCGCTTTTTCGGACCACCGGAGCCCAGCTCGGAAAGCATTTTTTCCTGCGCACGCTCATCCGCCTGCTGGAATTCCGTCCACCATTGCCCGAGGCCCGGCTCAATTTCGCCCGCGGCTTCCCGCACCAGCAGAAAATCGTAGGCCGCCCGGAAGCGCGGATGGGTCATGGTACCGAACGCACGTTTGCCCTGGCGACGGGGTAGCCGCATCTGCAGTTCCCAGATTTCTTTCATGGGGCCCGAGAAACGTTTCGGTATTGCGGTTGCCTGCACCTGGCGCCCGATCACCTTGCCGATGGCGCCGTGCAGCGCGGGCTGAACCGGATCGCCATTGTCCTGGCGCCTGCGCCATTCCACCTGCAGAGCCGGCCAGAGCATGGCCGCAAACAGGAAATACGGGGTCACTGATTTGCCCTGGGCAATCCGGGCATCGGTGTTGCGAAGGGCTTGCAGTATCAGTTCATCGGGTTCGCCGGCATCCAGTGCCCGGGCGGTCTCCGGGAACAGTGGGGCCAGCAGCCCATAATCCTGAAGCAGGCGATAGGTTGCCTCGCCGTGGCCGGCGGAGAACAGTTTGAGGACTTCATCGAACAGCCGGGCCGGAGGGATGTGCGCCAAGAGCGGGGCCAGCTCCCGAATGGGGGCCTCTGTTTCCGGTTCAATGTCGAAATCGAGTTTGGCCGCAAAACGAATGGCGCGCAGCATTCTCACGGGATCTTCCCGATAGCGGGTTTCCGGGTCGCCAATCAGGCGGATCTGACGGTTTTTCAGATCCTGCACACCGTTGGCAAAGTCGATAATGGAGAAATCCCGGATGCAGTAATACAACGCATTGATGGTGAAGTCGCGCCGCAGTGCGTCTTCTTCCTGATTGCCATAGACATTATCCCGCAGTAACAGACCATGTTCACTGGTCTTGTGCTCGTCGTCGGCCAGGTCGTCATCGGTATCCCGGGCATTACCACGAAAGGTGGTTACTTCGATGATTTCCCGCCCAAACACCACGTGCACAATGCGAAAGCGGCGACCAATCAGGCGGGAGTTCCGGAACAGGTCGTGAACTTCTTCGGGTGTTGCGTTGGTGGCTATGTCGAAGTCTTTGGGTTGTCCGCCAAGGAGAATGTCGCGAACGCCACCGCCCACCAGATAGGCCTCGTAGCCGGACTTGTTCAGACGGTGCAGTACCTTCTTGGCCGGTTCACTGATCATGGAGCGGGAGACGTTGTGCTGATCCCGCGGGATCTCCTGCCGCTGGTAGTGGCGGGCTTTCTTCTTCCCGTTGCCGGGAATGAAGGAGCGTAGTTTTTCAACAAGTCGTTTAGGCATGGAATTCCGTGTTTGCGAAGCGCAAAAACGGGGATTTTAACGGTTTGCGCAGGAATTGCACATGTTTGACGGAAATGCCAGTGAATAAAGTGGTCATGGAGGCCTGTTGAGGGAAGGCTGTTTTTGGCAGTCCGGAAAATCAAAAGGCGGATCCGTTTTCACGAATCCGCCCTGAAAGCGTTGACGATCTGCATTGTTTTTGTTGTTGCCGGGATTCTTTTTGATTCTTTTACCCCACTGTGTTGTCCCCAAGATAAGGACCTTAAGCAATGCAAACGGAAAGCTTTGAATACATAGAGCGGCCAGGAACACGGTGCGGGTTATGGGAGTATCTGCAGTGTCGCCTGGAAGACGATTCTTCTCTACATCTACAACTCGCACGTGTCGTGGGACCCCTAAAAAGCATAGTACCCAAAACACTCAGTTCGCTTGCACCCTGTTCTTGTTTTTGTTGCCGGGCGCTCGTGCAGCTATTTGTTTTTGTTTTGGCGCTGCGTTGTCACTTTTGTTTTTGTTGTTGTGCGCTTATTAGAGTGCAGTGGTCGTGCCAGTTTTTGAAAAGTCTTGTTAAACAAGGGGTTGTGAAAATGAGGTGTGTAAGTGTTACCCCGTATCTCCTGAAAGTGTTACCTGGGTCTCATGATCTGGACAGGAAGTGTTACCGAGAGGAACAGGTGGTAACAACTGATTCTAGGTTCATTCTTTGGGTCAGGCTTTTTTGCGGGGAATGCCCAGGCGTTGCCGACGCTCCCAAAGTGACTTCCGGCTGATGCCCAGCTTCTGTGCCAGCTCGGTCTCGCTCATCCGGTCCTGATTTTCAAGCACAAAGTGTTGGAAGTAATCCTCCAGCGACAGATCGTTGGACGAATCGACATCCCTTGCAGGGGTTTGTTCATTATTGCCCTCAACCAGTGTTTCCGGGATGTATTCGTCGGCGGAGTCGCTGTCCAGGTCCAGTACCGCCGGGGTAATGACATCGCCATCGGTCAGGATTGAGGCCCGTTCGATGGCGTTTTCCAGTTCCCGGACGTTACCGGGCCAGCGGTAGCGTTCCAGGGCCTGCATGGCCTCCGGGCTCAGAGACAGCTCCGGACGGCCAAGCTTGCTGGCCTGGCGTTTCAGGAACCGGCGGGCCAGGCCCAGAATGTCGGCACGACGCTCCCGCAGGGGGGGGATGCGGATCTGCATCACGTTCAGCCGGTAGTAAAGGTCTTCCCGGAACTCGCCGGTTCTGGTCATGGCTTTCAGGTTTCGGTGGGTTGCGGCGATCATCCGCACGTCCACGGTCCGGCTCTGGGTGGAGCCCACTTTGCGAATCTCGCTTTCCTGCAACACCCGCAGCAATCGGGCCTGGGCTTCGGCAGGTAGTTCGCCGATTTCATCCAGGAACAGACTGCCGCCGTCTGCCGCTTCAATCAGCCCGGTGCGGGCCGAGACGGCGCCGGTAAAGGCGCCTTTCTCGTGGCCAAACAGTTCCGATTCGATCAGGCTTTCGGGAATGGCAGCGCAGTTTACGGAGATGAGCGGTTTGCGGGCTCGCGGGCTGAGCAGGTGCAGAGCCCGTGCCGCCAGTTCCTTACCGGTACCGGATTCGCCCTGGATAAGCACTGTGGTCTCGGTGGGGGCGACTTTGCGAATCAGGGTGAACACCTTCTGCATGGGCTCACACTGGCCAAACATGATCTCGGATGGGTCCGAGTCGGGCCCGCTCGTGCTGGCGGCATCACCAGAACCGGTTGTTTCATCGGAAGCCGAAGACTTGCGTGCCAGAATATTCTCTACAGCCGCGAGCATTTCGTCATGGTCGAAGGGTTTGGCAATGTAGTCCACGGCGCCCATCTTCATGGAGTCAACCGCGGACCGCAAACTGGCATAACTGGTCATGATCAGTACCGGCGTGTTGGGGGCGCGGTTGATCATTTCCGTACCGGCGGCGCCTGGCAGGCGCAGATCGGTGATGACCAGGTCGAAGCTGTCCGGGTCGAGGCCCTCGGCTTCTTCCACCGAGACAGCATCTGTCACCTCATAGCCGGCGTGCTGGAGAAGTTTGCGAACCGCCGAGCGGATAATGTCTTCGTCTTCAACAATCAGAATACGGGGCATAGGGTGTTCACGACCTTTCGTTCGGGCTGCTGTAACCGCTGTCGGTATCAGGCTCGTAGGCAGGCAGGCGGAGTCTCACGCAGGTGCCCAGGCCGGTTTCCGGATTGGCCGGGCTTTCCACCTGAATGTTGCCATAGTGCTCTTCAATGATGCTGTACACCAGTGACAGGCCAAGTCCGGTTCCTTTGTTGGGGGCCTTGGTGGTGTAAAACGGTTCGAAAATATGATCCAGCTGGTCTGCCGGTATGCCGGAGCCTTCGTCAATGACCTCGATGATAGCGGAGTAGCCGTCGGCCTTTCCAGCAACCCGGATGGTACCGCCGTCTGGGGAGGCGTCCCGGGCGTTGGCCAGCAGGTTGATGAATACCTGCACCAGCCGTTGTTCATCTCCCAGCACCTGCAGGCTGGCGGGGCACTCGTTCAGAAAGCTGATGCCGAGCCCCTTGTCACTGAGCGACAGCAGGTTGATGGATTCATCAATGCAGCGGTGCAGGCTGACCGGCTCATAACGGTTGGCGTGGGCGTGGTTGCCGGTACGTGCGAAGTTCATCAGCGACTGCAGGATGGTGGATATGCGTCGGGTTTGCTGCTGGATCTGGTCTGCGGTTTCCAGAATGGAGGGATCATCGGTTTCCAGTTTCAGGTTCTGGGCCAGAGACGAGATGCCGGTGACGGGATTACCGATTTCGTGAGCGACGCCGGCCGCGAGGCGCCCCACGGAGGCCAGTCGTTCGCTGTGCATCAATTCATCTTCCAGCAGGCGGGTTTCGGTCTGGTCTTCCACCAGGATGATCGAGCCGCCTTCGGTGTGATCCGGGCCGCTTAGCGCCGCCTTGTGCAGGTTCAGCCAATGTGGCTTGCCGCGAAGATCCAACCTGTGCTTGTAGCGGTGCAGGTCGTCGCCTCGATTGAAATCGTCCAGCAGGGCGTGCCAGTGCTCCGGCAGTGCCAGCAGCTTGGCCCCGACCACTTCCTCGGCGGAAATGTTGGTGAGGCTCTCCATGGCATGATTCCACATCAGAATTTCGCCGTCTTCACCCACTGAACAGGCGGGGATGGGCAGGTTTTGCAGGGTCTGCCGGTAGTGGCGGCGAAGGTTGTCCAGTTCGCCGGCCAGGCCAGTGAGCTGATTCTGGTAATCGCCCAGCGCTCGCTCCACATAGCGAATATCCTGTCCGGTACCTCCATGGGTCAGCGGTTTGAAGCCCAGGTGGCGCTTGACGATGTCCCGTGCGACCGAAGGCCCCAACAGGCCAGACAGGTTGATTTCCACTTGATCCCGCAACCGCCGCAACTGGTAAGGCCGGAACTCGACATTGGGGAGCTTGAGCTGGTTCAGGGCCCGCTCCACTTCCCGGCGGGCGACCCGGATGCCCAGTGGCTCGGCCAGTTGCTGCACGAATTCGTTGGAGGATGCCGCCAGCAGTTCCCGCCGCTGCGGCCGGGACAGGGCGCCTAGCGAGCACGCCTGAGCGGCACTGGTTTCCTCCGGTGATGCCGGGCTGAGAATTGAGACCAGCGCGAACACACTGATGTTGGCGGTCAGGCTGACGAAGGTGAACAGGTGCCAGTTGTCGTAGCCGGGCGTAACCGGCAACTCAAGCCAGGACAGGATGTCTGCCGCCACCGAGAACGGCAACACCAAGGTGATCAACCAGATGAACAGGCCGGTAAACAGGCCGGCAATCAGGCCACGGCGGTTGCCTTCCGGCCAGTAGATAACGCCAAGCGCGCCCGGCAGCAGCTGCAGTGTGCCGGAGAGCGAGATGGCGCCCAGAATAGACAGGTCCAGGTGCTGGCCAATGGTTTCATGGAACAGCAGGGCCAGAAACAGGATGACGGCAATCAGTAGGCGTTTGACCCACTGCAGCCAGCGATAGATGTCACCTTGATCCCGGGGCGTCTTGAGCGGCAGAACAACGTGGTTAAGCACCATGCCGGACAGGGCCAGGGTACTGACGATCATCAGTCCGCTGGCGGCGGAAAGCCCGGCAATGTACATGGCCATGGTCAGGACGGGGCTCTCCAGGGCCTGGGCTACGCCGATACTGAAAAAGGCCGGCGGAGCGTCAACCGACAGCGCCTGGCCACCCCAGACAATCAGCGGCACCGGCAGGCCGACCAGCAGCAGGTACAGTGGCAATCCCCAGCTGGCCTTCGCGAGGGCACGGGGGGACGGGTTCTCACTGAAAGTCATGTGGTACATGTGGGGGAGCACCAGGGCCGCGGCGAACGACATCAGCAGCAGTGCCCGCCAGCTTCCGTCATTAATTGCCATGGTCATGGTGGCTTCCGGATGTGAAGTTTCCGCCAACCAGGCCTCAAGCCCATTGGTACCACCGAAAACCGAGAACAGGATAACGCCGCCTAAAACCAGGAGGGCAACCACTTTCACCAGGGAGTCGAAGGCGATGGCCAGTACCAGCCCCTGATGGTTGCCGGAGGCCTGATGGCGACGGGCACCAAACAGCATGGTGAACAGCACCACGATCAGGCTAAACATGACGCTGATAACTTTCGGCGGCGCATCCGGGGCGAGCAGGCTGGCGGAAACCGAGACTGCCTGAATCTGCATGCTCAGCAAGGCCAGAATGGCTGCAGCCGAACACAGGGTGACCAGGGTGCCCGCCCACTGGCTGCGGTAACGATAGGCGAAAAGATCGGCCAGCGACGTCAGCTGGTAGGCGCGGCCTATGCGGAGAATCGGGTTGAGCAAAACCGGTGCCAGCAGGAAGGCGCCGCTGATGCCCAGGTAATAGGCCAGGAAGCCGTAGCCGGAGTCCGCCGCCATACCAATGGCGCCGTAGACGGCCCAGATGCCGGCATAAACCCCAAGGCTAAGGGTATAGATCAGTGGGTGGCGAACCCAGCGGCGCAATAACGTGCCCCGTTCGGTGCCCCAGGCAATGCCGAACAGAACGATCAGATAAAACAGGCTGGCCAGGAGCAGGCCGGTGGCGCTAAAACTCATTGGGATCCCGCCGCCATTCCAGCCAGAAACCGATAGCAATCAGCCCACCCCAGATCACGAAGGGGCTGTACCAGGCATTCTCCGGCGATGTCCACCAATCCAGGATATTGGGCGAAAAAATGTAGATAGCCAGTACCAGCAGAAATACCAGGCGGTAGATATACATCGGGTTATCGGTCCGAAGGCGAAAGTGTCCCGCCGGTTATACCACGGGCCTGCCCGGATGTCAGGGGAATGGCGCTCCGTTGCCAGTGGGCCTCGGCCCAATTGAGAACTTCTTCAACCGTGGCACGAGCGAGTGTCGGCTCCGGTTGCTGCCCCATGGCCTGAAGTGCCAGAAAGAGATTGCGGGCAGGGTGATCGTCATCCAGGGCCGGAGCGTGGGTCTGCTTGCTGAGTTTCTGGCCTTGTTCATTGACGATTACCGGAATGTGCAGCCAGTGGGGTGGCTCGGCACCCAGGGCCCGGAAGACCTGTTGTTGCTGCGCGGTCATGTCGAGCAGGTCAGAGCCGCGAACCACATGAGTGATGCCCTGGTCGATATCGTCGACAACGACTGCCAGCTGATAGGCGTAGAAACCTTCCTTGCGCAGAATGACCGGATCGTCCAGTTCGGCCTGCACCATCTGTACCTGGGGGCCAAGCAGATCGTCCTGCCAGTGACTTGCTTCATCTTCGAGGGCAAAGCGAACGGCGTATGGGCCATCCCCGGGGCTGGTGTCACCTCGCCGGCACCGATTGGGATGGTAGCCGTGGTTGTCTTTGAGTTGTTTGCGTGAGCACCGGCAGCGATAGGCTTTGTCCTGCGCCAGCAGAGTTTCGATGGTGCGCTGGTAGGCGTCATGGCGCCGGGACTGAAAGCGGACGGGCTCGTCGGGGAAAAGGCCGTGGCATTCCAGTGAGTGCAGTATCTGGCCGGTGGCTTCCGGGGGTTCCCTTAGTGGGTCAAGGTCTTCGATGCGAACCAGCCAGTCACCGCGGGCATGCTTTGCTTCCAGCCAGCTGGCCAAAGCCGTTACCAGGGAACCAAAGTGCAGTGGGCCGGTGGGGGAAGGGGCAAACCGCCCGCGATAACGTGAAGTCGCCATAGGCGTAGAAGGGCCGGCGGAGGACACGCCGCCGGCCCGGGGAAGCGTCAGATGCCGGTCTGGCGTTCGCGAATCTCAGCCAGGGTCTTGCAATCGATGCACAGAGTGGCCGTCGGACGGGCCTCCAGACGACGAATGCCGATTTCCACACCACACTGGTCGCAGAAACCGTAGTCGTCCTTGTCGATACGATCGATAGTCTGGTCGATTTTCTTGATCAGCTTCCGCTCGCGGTCGCGGGTGCGTAGTTCCAGGCTGAACTCTTCTTCCTGGGTTGCGCGATCGCTGGGATCCGCGTAGTTTGCTGCGTCTTCCTGCATGTGGTGCATGGTGCGGTCGACTTCTTCCATCAGCTCCTGCTTCCATTGCAGCAGCAGATCTTTGAAGTGCTGGAGCATTTCCGCACTCATGTATTCTTCACCCTTCTTCATTTCATAAGGGGTGAAGTTGGTAAAACGTTCGCGTGGTTGTTCTGCAGTGTTTGCCATTGAACCCGGCCTCTTGTTTGTACTTCACAAGAACGCTTTGCTTCCCTCCGCGCCAGTGTGGCTGCGCGGTTTTACCCTGGATAGCATTCGTCCTGAAACGGGAATTTGCGGAAAATAGCAGATAAGTCACAGGGGTGCCAGCCTTGTGACACGTACTTTTTGCGGAGAGCACATGAAGTTTCCTGAACCTTTGGTAGAAGGGCGGCTGATTCGCCGCTACAAACGCTTCCTGGCGGACGTGCAATTGCCGGATGGCTCCGAGGTAACTGCCCACTGTCCCAACACCGGTTCCATGCTTGGGTGCCAGCCGGAAAATGCCCGGGTGTGGTTGAGCCGGAGTGACAATCCCAAGCGTAAGCTCCAGTACACCTGGGAGTTGGTGGAGACGGAGCCGGGGGTGCTTGCCTGCGTCAATACGGCCCGCCCCAACGCTCAGGCCCGCGCCGCTATCGAAGCCGGTGTGGTTCAGAGCCTGGCCGGCTACGCTTTTTGCCGGGCCGAGGTGCGTTACGGTTCGGAGAAAAGCCGGATCGATCTGTTGTTGTCGGGCCATGATCACGATCCCGATGCCTGGGTGGAGGTAAAAAACGTTACCCTGGCCGAGGGCGGGGAAGGCTATTTCCCGGACGCCGTCACCGAGCGTGGCCAGAAACATCTGAGGGAGCTAATGGCTCAGGTTCAGAACGGAGACCGGGCAGTGCTGTTTTTTGTGGTGAACCACACCGGAATCGAGCAGGTCCGGCCTGCGGATCATATCGATGCCCGCTATGGTCAGCTGCTTCGAGAAGCTTGCGAAGCCGGGGTAGAGGTGATTGCCTATCGGGCCGCACTGGCCGGTGAAGATGGCAACCCCTCGGGGCGCCTGGAACTGGTTGAGGAAGTGCCGGTCAGTCTGGAACCCTGACCTGCACCTCACCCTCTTCAAGGCGAATGTCCAGGGTGGAGAGTGCATCGCCCTGGCAAGGGCCCGCAATGCACTCACCGGTACCGGGTTTGAACAGGGCACCGTGGGTGGAACACTGGATAAACAGATTGTCGCTGTCCATGAATCGGCCCGGCATCCAGTTCAGCTCAATGCCCAGGTGAGGGCACAGGTTGAGGTAGGCTCGGGGTGTGGTGCCATCCAGAAAGGCAAAACCGGTGAGGGGCATGCCGGCCGGTTCTTTCGCTTTCTCTTTCAGGCGAAATTCCAGGAACTGGCCGGGAACAAGCTCACTCGCCGCCGCGACGGTTTGCCAGTTGGCTGCGTGGGCACTCATTTGGGCAGGATGGCGTAACGCATACGGGTGCCGTGGTTGAGTGACATCACGATTTCGTCGGCTTCCAGGCGGTGCGGGAAATAGCAGCCGGATATCTTGGCGCTGGCAATGCTGGCTCCTTCCATTCTCGATTTCGAGAAATCGATGCCGCGGAGGTCGGCGCCGCGGAAGTAGCCATGGCGGAAGTCCAGGCCCTTTGCGTCCATGCCACGCAGGTCCAGTCCGCGGAAATCGCCATGGGCGAAGCTCGGAAGCTCGCTCAGTTTGGCTTTCTCGGCATTAAAGGCGTCCATATCCTCGCTACGGAGCAGGTCGTACAGGGGGTGGTCTATATGCTGGAGATCGCTTTCCTGAATATCGTCCATCTTGCACCTCGCACGGACAGCAGGGTTTGTTTTTAGTGTCAGTATAGTGCGCCCTGCCAAAATGGCAGGGCAGCTCGGATCAGGCCGGCCCGGCCATGCCCAGATGCTGGCGGATGCGATCAGCAACCGCCTCGGCAACGTGCTCATCCTCGGTGTGCAGGTGCACCGTGTGGGTTTTCTCCTCAGTGGTCAGCGGCTCAAACCAGCTTTGCTGAGCATCCAGCAACTCTTCCGTTGCCTCCGAGGCATCACCTTTGCGTTTGCGCACCCACTCTCGGCGCAGAGCTTCCGGCGCCTCGCAATGCAGCAGAGCGAAGGGGACCCCCTGATTTTCGGCCACACCGGCAAACTGAGCCCGCTCCTTCTCTTTCAGGCAGGCCGCATCGACAATGACAGACAGCCCTGAAGCCAGCAGCTCTCCGGCCAGCTCTGCCAGATGCGCGTAGGTTTTTTCGGTTGCTTCCGGGCTGTAAAGATCGGTACCCAGGCCCGATTTGCTGTCGTCCAGGGGCCCCAGACCGTGCAGGCGCTTGCGCTCTACGTCAGAGCGCAGCCGGATTAGCCCGAGTTCCTCCGCCATGGCGGCACTCACGCAGGTCTTGCCGCTGGCGGAAAGGCCGGTGGTGGCCAGCAGGTAATGATTCGGTATGGCGCCGTAATCCTCCGCCAGTTGGGCGTAGCTCCGGTAACGCTGCATCAGGTCGGTTTTCTCGGCCTCGCTCAGGTTCGGGTTGCCCAGGGTGAACAGGGCGATTTTGGCCCGCACCATGGCGCGGTACGCCTTGTACAGGGGGAGCAAGGCCAGGCCTTCAAAATCACCGCGGTATTCCAGGTAGGTGTTCAGCACCCGGTTCGCCAGCGCCGGTTCCTGGCGGGATTCCAGGTCCATAAGCAGGAAAGCCAGATCATTCATCACGTCGATCCAGCGGAACGGCTCGTTGAACTCGATGCAGTCAAACACCGTCACCTGATCATTGAACACGGTAATGTTGGCCAGGTGCAGGTCGCCATGACATTCGCGCACCAGCCCGTTTTCCCGTCTGTGGGCGATTAAGTCCCGGCAGCGTTCGAAGGTGGTGCGGGTCCAGTCTTCCAGGTTGTCCAGCTGCGCCAGTAACCCGGCATCATCCAGCATGGGGCGGATCTGGTCGAAGTTTTCCTGCATGGCGGCATACACCGCCTCCGGGGTGCCCAGGGGCTTTTCATCGGCGACCGGTGGCAGGCTTTTGTGAAAGTCTGCAACCTGGCGGGCAAGATTGGTGAGCAGTTCTGCAGGCAGGTCGTCGCGTTCCTGGCGCACATCAAACAGCTGGCTCTGATCGAACTGGCGCATGCGAATGGCGTACTCGAAAGGGGTGCCGTCACCGCCCAAGCGAGGTTGCTCCGGGGTACCGGTAATAGGCACCACCTCCAGATACAGTTCGGCCGCCAGACGGCTGTTCAGGCGCAGCTCTTCCTCGCAGAAGCGTTTGCGGCGTTCCAGGGTGGAGAAATCCAGGAACCCGAAATCCATGGGTTTCTTGATCTTGTAGGCAAAGTCACCGGTGAGCAGAACCTGTGAGATATGGGTCTCAATCACGCGGAAATCCTTAACCGGATGATCGTAGAGTTCCGGGTTCTGCAGTGCCTTGATCAGTGTATCCGGGCCGTTGGCGCTCACGTTGTGCTCCTGGAATCCTTGAAGTTGTTGATTTTTCGTTTTTTGGAGGGCTCCACTATAACGGGCAGATTACAGAAATAACACACACCAGACCTGCCGATAGCGGTGCCCCCTTCGATATAATCCTGCCATGAGTAAAAAAACGCCTCCCCGCAAGAAAAAAACCGAATCCAGTCCTCGCCGCAAACGCTCCGGTCTCTGGCGCTTGCTGTTTCGCGCAGCTGCCCTGTGCCTTGTGCTGCTGGCGGGATGGATGGTCTATCTCGATGCCGTAGTGACCTCTCGCTTCGAAGGACGTCGCTTTGAAGTGCCCTCCCGGGTGTACGCCCGGCCCCTGGAACTCTACGACGGTGCCGGTATCAGCGCCGCCGCGCTGGTCCGTGAACTGGAGCTTGCAGGCTATCGCTCGGGCGACGGTCGTCGGCCCGGAACCTGGCAGCGAAATGGCGACCGTTTTGTCATCAGCACCCGGGGTTTTTCTTTCCCGGATGGCAAGGAGCCCAGACGGCGTCTGTCACTGGTGGTTCGTGGTGATCGGGTAGATTCGTTTTCCGTGATGGAGGGTGACAGCTCTCCGATTGTTCGGCTGGAGCCGGCTCAGATTGGCGGAATATACCCCTCCCATCGGGAGGATCGGATTCTGGTGGAGCTGGATGAGGTGCCCGAGTCCATGATTGCCGGTCTGATGGCTGTGGAGGACCGGCAGTTCTACGAGCATTTCGGCATCGCGCCACTCTCCATTGCGCGGGCGATGGTGGCGAACATCAAGGCCGGTCGAATAGTTCAGGGCGGCAGTACACTGACCCAGCAACTGGTGAAGAACTTTTTCCTGACCCGGGAGCAAACCCTTCTGCGCAAGGGCAACGAAGCCCTGATGTCGGTATTGCTGGAGTTGCATTATGACAAGGACGACATCCTCGAAACCTACCTGAATGAAGTTTATCTGGGCCAGGCAGGCACTCGCAGCATTCATGGTGTTGGCCTGGCCAGCCAGTTTTTCTTCGGCGAGTCGCTGAAGGATATTGATGTCCACCAGATTGCCCTGCTGATTGGCATGGTCAAAGGCCCCAGTTATTACAATCCGCGCCGGCACCCGGAACGGGCCAGGGCGCGGCGTAACCTGGTGCTGGACGAGATGGCTGAGGCCGGGGTTATTTCCGGGCAAGAGGCCAGGGAGGCGAGTGCAAGGCCTCTCGGCCTCAGCGCAAAACCGTCCTATACCGATAATCGCTACCCGGCCTATATCGACCTGGTACGCCGACACCTGGCGCGGGACTACCGGGAGGAAGACCTGCAGAGCGAGGGCCTGAGAATATTCACCACCCTGAATCCGGAAGTTCAGCAGGCCGCTGAGAAGGCGGCAACCGATACCTTGCCTCGCCTGGCGTCGGGTGAGGTGGCCGAGGCGCTGGAAGCGGCGGTGGTTGTCACCGCTAAGGATACCGGCGAGGTGTTGGCGCTGGTGGGGGGCAAAGACCCCCGCTTTGCCGGTTTTAACCGGGCAGTTGACGCCCGGAGGCCTATCGGTTCGCTGGTGAAGCCGTTTATCTACCTGACGGCGCTGTCTCAGCCGGAGCGCTACACCTTGATTTCGCCGGTTCAGGATAAGGCCTTCACCCTCGAGTTTGACGATGGTCGGCGCTGGCAGCCGCAGAACTATGATGGCAAGGAGCGTGGCCTGGTGCCCTTGCATGAAGCTCTGTCCCGTTCGTACAACCTGCCGGCCGTGCGTGTAGGGCTGGATGTGGGCATACCGGCGGTGCAGGAGACGCTGAGGGCCTTTGGGGTGACCACGCCTATTTCGGATTATCCGTCGATGCTTCTGGGTTCCATTTCCCTGTCGCCGGTGGATGTCGCGCAGCTGTATCAGGGTCTGGCAACCTCCGGTTTCAATACGCCCCTGCGTACCATTCGGGAAGTCACCGATGCCGCGAATGAGCCTTTGTCCCGGTATAGCCTGAAAGTGGATCAGGTGGCCGATCCTGCCGCGGTGCATCTGGTGCAGTATGTTATGCAGGAAACCATGCAGGAAGGCACGGGCCGGTCAGCCTACTACCGGTTACCGGATTCCCTGACACTGGCGGGCAAGACCGGTACTACTGACGATGGCCGTGATTCCTGGTTCGCCGGTTTCAGCGGCGACCTGCTGGCGGTCGCCTGGGTCGGCCGTGATGATAACGGCCCGACCGCGTTGAGTGGGGCTTCCGGCGCCTTGCCGGTCTGGTCTGCCACCATGGCGCAGATTCCCCAGCACGGTTTCTCACCGGTGATGCCCGATGGCGTTCAGTATCACTGGGTGAACCCTGGCGAACAGGCGCTGACCGGCGAAAACTGCGACAATGCCCGGCTGATTCCGTTTATCGCCGGCAGCGAGCCGGAA
Organism: Marinobacter sp. RI1; assembly: GCF_041155085.1. Taxonomy (NCBI): domain Bacteria; kingdom Pseudomonadati; phylum Pseudomonadota; class Gammaproteobacteria; order Pseudomonadales; family Marinobacteraceae; genus Marinobacter; species Marinobacter sp. RI1. The sequence goes on along the minus strand of NZ_AP031605.1, from coordinate 22,506 downwards.
CAGCACACAGGCTGCAACGGCAGTCTTGGCCGGCAAATTCGAGGTTGGTTTGAAGGATTGTTTCAATGAATAAACAAGTGATTATACGGTCAGCCTGTCTGGCCCTGTTTGTCGGCCTGGCCGGTGGTTGCGCCACCGGGCCGGGTGGCGGCTCTATCTATGTGCCCGTGGGGGGCGATGACCGCCGTTCGGCGCCGGAACCACCACGCACCAATATTCCTGATGAACAGGACGAACAGGTATGGCGCAAGAGTGAGCAACCGACGGTCACTGAGCCGGACTCGCCGAGCACCCGGGCGCCCAGCTACAGCGAATCCGGTGACCAGTTGCCGGCCGCCGCGCTCACGTTGGTGCGTGATGCTGACCAGCGCCTTCGGCAGGGTGATTCCGCCGGCGCCATCGCCCGACTGGAACGTGCCCAGCGCATTGCGCCAAGATCTTCCGAAGTCTATTTCAAGTTGGCCGAGGCTTACGTTGCCGGGGACAATCTGGGGGCTGCGGAGCAGTTTACTCTGAAGGGACTCTCGTTGGCGGGCAACGATGAACGCATGCAGCGTTCTGGCTGGTTGCTGCTGGCGGATATCCGCCGGGCTCGCGGTAACGTGGCGGGGGCCGATCAGGCTGAGGCCAGGGCCGCGGCGCTGTAACCCGGGTTGACGGAATGAATGTTCAGAGACCGTCCCTGGTCTCTGAACGCCACAGCAAAATCAGGGCTGTGGTATGGGGTCTGCCACGGTTGTTTCACCGGCAACAACGGAGACGTTCTGTTGCCCATCAAACTCCAGAGCGTCATCGGTCTCGTTGTTGTCCAGCTGGCAGCTGTAGGCGATGGTGTACTGGCCTTCGGTCAGGAATGCTGCGGTCCACTCATAGAGAGATCCGGATTCCTGAGCGGTGACCGGAACCACCATCAACGGGTTGGTGCCATCGCGAGTGACGTTCAGGTCAATCGGTTCGACATCAGCGCCTTCGTAAACGTAGACCGCACCGTCGTACTCGCAATCCGCCAAAGTGTCTTCTACGTCGTCAGTGCCTCTTGTTTGGGCAATCGTTGCGTAATCAACGGTCCCCTCAATGGCGCCAACCTCCAGGTTGTCCACGAGTCGAAGCACGGGTTTGAGCATGTAGTCGGCCAGGGCCTGCCCCTGTGGGTCGACAATGGATTTGCGCACATCAAAATCGATGGTGAAGTTGTTGCTGGAATCAGCCGCCACCACGAAGTCGCCTTTCAGCTTCAGTCCACTCTGCTCACCTGAGGGAACGGCAAGGGTGAACTGGCTGTCGCCATTGCTTTCTTTGGTCACGTAGGAGTTGTCGGTGTCGATAATCAGCCGGATTTCGTTATAGACCCCGGCCGGCACTTCCTCGTTGGTGATCAGTGGCTCGGTTACGCCGCCTTGCAGCGTGAGCAGGTCAACCACACCGGTTTCATCAAGGTTGAACTCCAGCCAGTCACCGTCGGCCGGCTTGAGCCGGATGGCATTGAACGCGATGTTGACGCTGGACAGCTCCATGGTCGGGGCGTCGGTCAGTCCAACGGAGACCGAGCCGGTCTCACCCGATGATGAGGAGCCGCCGCTACCACCGCATGCCACCAGTGCGCTGGCCAGCGCAGAAACGACAAATACTCTGCTCATTTGCTTCATAAAACCCTCCGGTTTTTTTGGTCCAGTTCTGGCCTGGTCGTTGGGTGCCAGTCAGAACCCAACGCAGAGGGTTTGAAAAAGGTTCCGATTGCTGCATTAACATTCGGCCATAAATCCGTCATTATCGCCTGAAGTGCACACAGGGCGGGCGTAAGATAGACTGCCCTCTTCCAGAATTTCGATCAGGCAGTTGGTCTTTGGCAATTTTCCCTTTCCGCCCGTCCGCACAGAAACGTTTCCATCGGTTGGTTCAGCCCCACCTCGAGGGGATGTATGCGTTTGCCTACCGTTTGACCGGAACCCGTCAGGACGCTGAGGATCTGGTGCAGGATGTGGTCGTCAAACTGTATCCCCGATTATCCGAACTGGAGACGGTGGAACAGCTTCGACCCTGGCTGAACCGTGTGCTTTATCGTCAGTTTGTGGATTCGATTCGCCGCAGGGGGCGCCGTGCCGACCGGGCAGCCAGTGAACTCATGGAGGCGGACCACCAGGCGGATTGGTTCGATGCGCTGGAATCTGATGATGCCACGCCAGAACTTGTCTTCGATCAGTCGCGCCTCGGCTTCATGCTGGACGAGGCTATGGACCGGCTTTCGCCAGATCAGAGAACCTTGCTGCTTCTGCATGATGTTGACGGCTGGCGACAGGAGGATGTGGCCGAGGTACTGGGTGTTGCGGTTGGTACCGTGAAGTCGCGATTACATCGCAGCCGCGCCACGTTGAGAAAATACCTGCAGCAGCGCATGGAACCGGGAAGCGACGTCCGGCGTGTTGAGGAGTGAGGTGATGACCATGTCCTGTCCAAGCATTCGATCACAATTACCTGATTATGTCAGGGCGACACTCTCCGAGAATGAGGCGGCAGTGGTGCGTGAGCATTTGCAACGTTGCCCGCGGTGCCGGCGTCGTTGTGATATGGAAGAAGTGTTGATGTCCCGGATGGCGGCGCAGTTTGATGTGCCTCCGCCGGCCCCGGATTTTGAATCGCGGGTGTTTGGGGAGTTGTCTTCCGGTTCGGGCCGGCGTGTACACATGGCGTGGGGTGGTGCGGTGGCGGCAGCACTGGCATTGGGGTTGTTCATCGGGCAGTTCGGACTGTGGCAGCCTGATGAGGCTGGTCATGAGGCTGTCGCTGTGGCGGAGGTGGTGGACACCCCCGTTGTCGCGCCGGTGGAGAGAAGCGTACGCCTTGCATTCACGGCGGGAGAGCCCCTGGATGACGTTACCCTTACCTTGAATCTGCCGCCTCATGTGGAAATCGCAGGCTTGCCCGGGCAGCACCAGGTGCGCTGGCAGGTGAGCCTGGAACAGGGTGACAATGTGCTGGCATTACCCCTGCGGATTATGTTCCCCGGGGACGGCGAGCTTGTTGCCGAGCTGGATGCTGAAGGCCGGCAGAAAGTTTTTCGGGCCACCATACCCGATTACCCGGGGGCGAGCCGGCATGCCCCTGTGGATGTTAAGGAGCCTGCAACATGAGTGGTTATAACGGATCCCTTGGCTTCGCAACCGCTGGCCTTATACTTGCCCTGATGTCCGCGCCGGCGTTTGGCCGGGACGATCTTGATGTCACCATGCGGCTGGTTGGTGAGAATGAGGACGTAACGGAATCGGTTGCCCGTGAAATTCGGTTACCGGAGCTACCGGCACTGGAGCGTCGTTCCTCCGGGCTTGGACGTGGCGATGGTGAGCCGCCGGGCCAGCAAATTCGAGAGCAGGCCCGTGAAAAAGGGCGGGATTTTGGTCAGTCCATGTCAGAGCGTGCCCGCGACGTTCGTGAAAACCGGCCGGAGCGGCCTGGTTCCGACAAGCGCCCCGATATTGATCCTGGCAAAAAGCCGGAACTCCCGCCTCAATCCTCGAAGCCGTAACTCAAAGCTTGTGGTAACCTCGGTTTCCGTCAACGGTTTTCTATTTATTGACTGAACCCGGGGTTGTTCTTGCGTCTCCTCTTCATCTTTTTGTTTCTTCTCGGTCAGCCCCTGTCGGCCCAATCCGCTTTCTCTGATGGGGCAAGCGAAGCTCTGGCCCAAGGCGTGGTCCAGTTTCAGCAAGGCAACCTTGGTCAGGCCCGGGAAAGTTTCCAGTTGGCTGCAGAGCTGGGCGTTCAGTCTCCCTCACTGCATTATAATCTGGGCGTGGTCTGTTATCGGCTGGAGGATTATCCGGCTGCCCGGCAGTGGTTTTCCCGTTTACTGGACAGCGACGATCGCGCCTTGGCCACGTACAACCTGGGCCTGGTCGCCCTTGCTGATGATCGGCCAGGGGAAGCCCGTAAATGGTTTGAGGAGAGCCTTGCGGCATCACCACCGGAATCTGTCCAGCGTCTTGCCGAGCAGCAGTTGGCAAAACTCGACGGCCTGGCACTTCTTCAGGGCGAGCGCCGAGTGGATGCCTACGGCTATTTGTCCCTCGGCGCAGGTTACGACAGCAATCTCTCGGCAACTCCTGAAGACTCCGCCAGTAATCAGGGAAGTGCGCTTGGCGAAGTGATAGCCGCCGGTTCGGTTGACTATGCATTGGATGCCCACCGTTGGCTCTCGCTGGATCTGATCGCGTTTGCCCGACACTATGCCGAGGACGGCGATTACGATCAGCAGTTGTTACAGGCGCGCTTCGGTGTCATGCGTGCCTGGGGGCTTTGGGCGGTTGGTATTCGGCCCGTGGTGTCGCGTTCGTGGCTTGACGGAGATAGTCTGGAAACCCGCTGGGGTGCTGAGTTTCTGGCCCGGTCTGCCGAGTGTTCACCTGCCGAAGATCTGAGGTGTGACGTGGCGTTTGCCGTGGAGCAGGTGAATGGTGGTGACGGCTACCAGGCCTACGATGGCCAGTGGTACCAGCTGAAGGCAGGGCTGGGTTATCCGTTTGGTGATCTGGACCTGGCAGGCGAGTACCGCCTGGAACTGAACAACCGGCAAGATCTGGACGTGCCCGAACGGTTTGTCAGCGTATCGCCCACAAGGCACGAGCTTATTCTGGAAGCGAATTATCAGCTGTCGCCGGGGTTGGCGCTGGCCGGTGAACTGTCGGTTCGCCACAGCCGCTATGGCAAGCCGCATCGCTGGGTTGAGTCGGGGATGTTGGTGGAGCGCAGGCGGGAAGACGTCCTGACCGGAGTAGGGCTGATGGCTGAGTATGATCTCACTGCGCGCTGGTTATTAAGGCCGCAATGGTTTTTCCGTAATCAGCAGAGTGAGCTCAACGAATACAATTATCGTCGGCATACGCTGTTGCTCTCCCTTGAGGGCGTATTCTAGCCCAGCGGCGGTTTGCCCCCGGATTGATCCCCGGGGGCAATGGTGCCTCACAACGTTTTCATGACCTTGCGCGCAGCTGCCAGAGTGAATTCAATATCCTCATCTGACAACGCTGCGGTAGTAAAGCCTGCCTCGAATGCTGAGGGCGCAAGGTAAACGCCTTCCTTCAGCATGCCCTGGAAGAACGCTTTGAAGCGTTCCACGTCACAGGCCATCACCTGGTCAAAGCGCGTGATGGATGATTCGGTAGTAAAGAAGAAACCGAACATGGCACCCGCGGACTGAACCGCCAGTGGGATGCCGGCTTCATCCGCTGCCGCCTTGAAGCCATCCTTCACCCGATTGGTTTTTTCCGTCAGCCGATCGTGGAACCCGGGCTCGGAAATGGCATTCAGCGTGGTCAGCCCGGCGGTCATTGCCAGCGGGTTACCGCTCAGGGTGCCGGCCTGATAAACCGGGCCCAGCGGCGAGATATGCTCCATGATTTCGCGTTTGCCGCCGAATGCACCGACGGGCAGGCCGCCGCCAATCACCTTGCCCAGAGCCGTCAGGTCCGGTTTCACCCCGTAGAATCCCTGGGCGCCGCCGAGCGATACCCGGAAACCGGTCATCACCTCATCGAAGATCAGCACGGTGCCGTGCTCATCACACACTTCCCGCAGCGCTTCCAGGAAGCCGGGCACGGGCGGGATGCAGTTCATATTGCCGGCTACGGGCTCAACGATAATGGCCGCGATCTGGTCGCCCATCTGGCGGAAGGTATCACGAACCTCGTCAATATCGTTGTAGGTCAGGGTCAGGGTATGCTCCGCCAGGCTGGCCGGAATTCCCGGTGAGTTCGGTACACCCAGGGTCAGGGCGCCGGAACCGGCTTTGACCAGCAGGGAATCTACGTGACCGTGGTAGCAACCTTCGAATTTCACGATCTTGTCGCGGCCGGTGTAGCCACGGGCCAGGCGGATGGCACTCATGGTGGCCTCGGTGCCGGAGTTGACCATGCGCACCAGTTCGATGGAAGGCACCAGCTCGCATACCTTTTTCGCCATCTCGGTTTCAATGGCGGTCGGGGCCCCGTAACCCACACCCAGATCCACCTGAGCGTGCAGCGCCGCTTTGATGCGGGGATCGGAATGGCCCAGGATCATCGGGCCCCAGGAACCAATAAAATCGATGTACCGCCGGTCATCCTCGTCATAGAGATAGGCGCCCTCGGCGTGTTTGAAAAAGACCGGAGTACCGCCAACACCACGGAATGCCCGAACCGGGGAGTTTACGCCGCCGGGAATATATTTCTGGGCCTGTTCAAAGAGGGTTTCGGAATGATTCACGGTTGTCTCCTGTTATTCGGAAAGTGAAAAAAGTGGATGATGCCGGGCGAACAGGCGGTGAAATGCCCTGGCCCGGGCTTCTATGTCTGAGGGTTGGCCGCCGAACAGGCCGCCGACTACGGCAACCAGGTCTGCCCCGGCACGGATCAGGGCCTCAGCGTTGTTACCGGTGATTCCGCCTATGGCTGTAATGGGTAACCCGAGGCCTTTTGCCTCGGTTAAAACGTCCGGCGAAGCCGGCGGCGCACCGGGCTTGGTAGTCGAATCGTAAAAGCGGCCGAAGGCCAGGTAATCCGCACCGCCGTCAGCGGCTGTCTGGGCCAGATTCAGGCTGTGATGGCAGGTGATGCCGATAATGGCATGCTCCCCGAGCAAGCGCCTGGCGTCGACCAGTGAGCAATCATCCTGACCCAGATGAACCCCAGCGGCGCCGACTCTGACGGCAAGTTCCGGGTCGTCATTAATCAGTAACGGAACGTCGAACCCCTGGCACAGGCTGTTGAGGTTCCTGGCCTGAACCAGCCGTTCAGAGGCTGTCGATCCCTTGTCCCGATACTGAACCAGCCGCGCGCCTCCGGCCAGAGCCGCCTCTACCGAAGCAATCAGGATGTCGGCAGGCGTCAGCCGGTTATCGGTGATGGCGTAAAGACCGGGTCGAAGCTGAGACTTTACCGTTCCCACAGAATACCCCGGTCGGGAACCCGCTGGCCCTGGCCAACCGTCAGTGCATGCAACAGCGCCCGATGCACGTAATTCTGCGCCTGGGAAATCGCGGCTCTTGGTGACAGTCCCATGGCCCGGCCGGCGGCAATGGCCGCTGCCAGCGTGCAGCCGGTGCCGTGATATTCATTGCTGCCAACCCGTTCCACCTCCCATTCCATGGGCTCCGGGGCGTGGTTATACAGTGTGTTGATGATGTGGATGCCGGTGCCGTGGCCGCCGGTGGCAAGCACGGACTCACAGCCCGTCTGCAAAAGGTTGCGGGCGGCCTCTGCCGGATCGTCGCTGCCGCCGAGCTGAGCCAGTTCAATGCCGTTGGGCGTAATCATTTCAGCCCTGGCAAACAGTTTGTCTTTCATGGCTGTGACAAGCGCATCATCAGCCAGATCGCCACCGCCAGCCGCCTTGATCACCGGGTCGACAATCAAAGGCACGCCCGAATGCTTCTGCACAAACTCCACCAGTACCTCCACCACTTCGGCATTTCCGAGCGCCCCGGTTTTGATGGCGTGGATGGGCGTATCCAGGGCAAGGCACTCCAGTTGTTGTTTGATCAGGTCCGGGCTGACGGGCTCGGCACCATATACGTTGCGGGTGTCCTGTACAGTCAGGCAGGTGAGCACGGGCAGCGGATGTGCGCCGATGGATGTGATGGCCTGTATGTCTGCTTGTATGCCGGCGCCACCAGACGGATCCAGCCCGGAGAGCACCAGTACGTGGGGGCGGGTGAAGCTTTTGATGGCCGATCTCCTCAGAATGGTTTAACAACAGCAAGAATCACGACAGCGAGCAGGACAAACACCGGCAGCTCATTAAACCAGCGGTAGAACACGTGGCTACGGGTGTTCTGATCATCCCGGAACACTTTGACAAGGTGACCACAGTAGAAGTGGTAGATGATCAGCAAAACCACCAGCGTCAGCTTGGCATGCAGCCACCCCTGGCTGAAATACCCGGACCAGTTGTAGCTGAGCAGCCAGACACCAAAGACAACGGTGGCGACCATGGAAGGCGTAGTGATGCCACGGTAAAGCTTGCGTTCCATCACCTTGAACCGCTCTTTGCCTGGTTCATCCTCGCAGGCGGCATGATACACGAACAGTCTGGGCAGATAGAAAATGCCGGCGAACCAGCACACCAGGGAAATAATGTGGAAGGCTTTCACCCAAAGCATTCGTTAACTCCGTCGATATTGGTAGTAGCTTTCGATATCCGTTTGCAGCACAACACCATAAACTCGTTGAATCATGGGGGCCACATGGCGTTGTACGTATAGTGCCTCAGCCTGGGTGCTGTCGAATTGTTGCAGGGCTTCTTCCAGCGTTGCCTGGTACTGAACCGGTGCCACATCCCGCCGGTTGGCGGGGATTTCCATCAAATCAATGGATTCCGGTAATTCGGTGCCTTCCTCGGCGGCCTGTTTCTCAGTGTCCTCAAGAAAGCGGGCCAGATCGACCGCCGGCAGCAGGGCGGTGGGGCCGTTGCTGCCTTCCACCAGAAGCCACTTCGGTTCCGATTTCAGGGCTTTCTTGGCTTCCTCTAGCGTGAGCGCGCGTTCGGTTCGAAGAATATTCCGTTCCATGATGGCGCCAACCGAAACCCGCCTCAGTGCCTGGATAACGGGGGAGTTCTGGTAGCTCAGGCCCTGGCTCTTGAGGATGGTCAGGAACAGGGATTTCTTTCCGAAGGCTTCGCTGGTCACCAGGCTGGCGGTAGTAATCATCAGCATGCCTGGCAGTATGATGTTCGGGTTCCGGGTGAGCTCCATCAGCGCCATCAATGCCGCCAGTGGCGCCTGCAGCACGGCGCCCATCATCGCCCCCATACCCAGCATGGCGTAAAACCCCACCGATGAGGCAATGTCCGGGAACATCTGGGCGCCGATCAGGCCCATGGCGCCGCCCAGGGTGGCGCCCATGAAGATGGTGGGGCCGATAACACCGCTGGGCATACCCAGTCCAATGGACAATCCGGTGATGATCAGCTTGGCGCTGCCCGCGCCGATCAGTAACCAGAATCCGAGTTCACCGTGAATGGTTTCGCTCACCGTATCGTAGCCGATGCCCATGGTTTCCGGGATGACCAGGGCGAAGGGCACCATCAACAGGCCGGCCACGGCAATTCGTAGCAACACCGGGCGGTGATGGTAACGGCCCATACTGTCTACCAGTTGGATAAATCCGGCCGCTGCGATGCCGATAATAACGGCAATGGCGAGAATCCAGGGGATCTCCAGCAGTGAATTCATGGTCAGAGCCGGGACACTGAACGCCGGTTCGGTGCCATAAACCGCCTGGGTGACGATGGCAGCGCTGACCGCGGCCAGGATGATCGGAGTGAAGCCGGCAATGGTGTATTCCATCATCACCACTTCCATGGCGAAAATCACGCCGGAGATGGGAGTGTTGAAGGAGGCGGAAATGGCAGCGGCACAACCGCAGGCGACCAGCGTACGAATGCTGTTGTTGGGCAGCCGCATCCATTGCCCGAGCAGGCTGGAGAAGGCCGCGCCCAGATGGACGGCGGGCCCCTCCCGGCCGGCGGATTGCCCGGTAATGACCGTGGTAACGCCGGAAACAAACTGAACCATGGCGCTGCGGAAGGAGATGTAGCCCTGATGGTAGTTCAGCCGCTCCATGATATGAACGATGCCGACTTTGCGATCGTGCAGGGCGAGTTTGTGCAACAGCAGCCCCAGCCCCAGAGCCCCCGCCAGTGGCAGAAGACCGCGGGTGAGCAGATCCAGCTCTTCGAAACTCTCTGAGCCCTGGCCCGGCAGGAAATGCTCCAGTGGCCATTCAATAGCGAGTCGGAAAAGCAGGATCACGCCGCCGGTCACAATGCCGGACAGCAGGCCAAGAACCGCCAATTGCGGTAAGGCATCAACGCCGGAGAGCTTCCGCCGGAATACGGGGATCAGATTCTCGGTAATCTGTTGCCTGATGCTACGCATTGGCGGGGTGTTCCGGTTGGAGTGTCGGGATCATCAGCAGATTTCTGACAACATTGTAACGGCGGGCCCGCAGGCTGCAATAAGTCCTTGGTTTATCATGTTAGACTACGTGCCCTGACTTCCCAATTCTGTCCAGACCACGTTGGAGATAAGAGTGATTAAAGTAGGCATCGTCGGCGGAACCGGATACACGGGTGTAGAGCTGTTGAGAATTCTGGCTGTCCACCCGGAAGCAGAGGTTATCTGCATCACCTCGCGATCGGAAGCGGGTATGCCCGTGGCCGATATGTATCCCAACCTGCGAGGCCATTATGACCTTGAATTCTCCGAGCCCGACGCATCGGTGCTGGCGAGCTGTGATCTGGTGTTTTTTGCCACGCCGCACGGCGTTGCCATGCGCATGGTTCCGGAATTGATGGCCTCAGGTGTTCGCGTGGTCGACCTGTCCGCGGACTTCCGCCTGAAAGATCTTGATACCTGGGCAAACTGGTATGGCATGCCCCACGAGAGTGCCGGCTGGGCCGAAAAAGCGGTTTATGGCTTGCCCGAGGTGGCGCGCGAGGCCATTCGTGACGCTCAGCTGGTTGCGAATCCAGGGTGTTATCCGACAGCCGTGCAGTTGGGATTCCTGCCGTTGCTGGAGCAGGGCCTGGTCAATCCGGCAAGGCTGATAGCCGATGCCAAGTCTGGCGCCAGCGGTGCCGGCCGGCAGGGCAAGATTGGCATGCTTCACGGTGAGATAGGCGAGAGTTTCAAGGCCTACGGCGCTTCCGGGCATCGGCATTTGCCGGAGATTCGCCAGGGCCTCATGGCCGCTGCAGGGAAAGGCGTTGGTGTTACCTTTGTGCCGCACCTGATACCGATGATTCGCGGTATTGAAGCCACGCTCTATGCCGAGCTCGATAACCCTCAGGATTTTGACCGCCTTCAGGCGCTGTATGAGGCGCGTTATAAAAATGAGCCGTTCGTTGATGTCATGCCGTTCGGCAGTCATCCGGAGACCCGCAGTGTTCGTGGTGCCAATCATTGCCGGATGGCATTACACCGCCAGGAAGACAGTAATATCGTGATTGTGTCATCGGTGATCGACAACCTGGTAAAAGGCGCCGCCGGCCAGGCGGTTCAGAATATGAATATCATGTTCGGCCTGGATGAAACCATGGGGCTGAACGCTCCGGCTCTGCTGCCGTGAGGTCGGGCCGTGAGTGATCCTCGAAAACCGGCGGATGAATACGTTGTTATCCGCCATCGGCCAGGTTACCGGTTACGTCGCAGCCTGATTCTGCTGGCATTTACCGTCATCGCCGCCGTGGCAGGATATGCCGCTGGGCTTGCCCAGGGAGGCTTCCGTTTCAGCTCGGCGGAGGCGTCTGCCGAGCAGCTGGTGGAGGAGGTAGAAAACCTTCGGGAGCAATACCGGGAGGCACGTCAGGGGTTGGTGAATCTCGAACGTGGGCGCGCGATCGATGAACAGGCACTGCGGGAGGCACGAAACACGATTGTCGGCCTGGAAACCCGCATCCTGGAGCTGGAGGCGGATCTTACCTTCTACCGCAATATCATGGCGCCCTCGGAAACCAGCAAGGGCCTGCAGGTGGACAGTTTTACGCTGAGCCCGGCCAGGGAGTCTGGTGTTTTCGATTTCAAAATGGTGCTGACTCAGGTTGGCAACAACAAGAGCTATATTTCGGGTCTGGTGGCCGTAAATGTCATCGGTCGTCTGGATGGCGAGAAAGAGGTGATTGCGCTGAGAGATCTGTCGGATGAGATTGATGATCTGGGCGTGAAATTCCGGTTCCGCTACTTCCAGGATGTGGAGGGCAGCCTGCGCCTGCCTGAGAGCTTTGAACCCTATGAGATTCAGGTCGTTGCCCAGGCGGAGGGCCGCAAGGCATCCCAGGCTGAACGAACCTTTGATTGGAAAGATTTAACGGAGAACTGAGATGCTTGGCAAGAAAAAGCAGAAACCCCGCCGTTCCCCCGGCCATTTTGACACCCTGATTTCCGGCAAGACCACCGTTGAGGGCGACGTTCATTTCTCCGGTGGTCTTCACGTGGATGGCACCATCAAGGGCCGGGTTGTGGCCGAAGAAGGCTCCGATGCGGTGGTGCGTTTGTCAGAGGTGGGGGAAATCGTTGGCGACGTCGTGGCTCCCCATATCATCATCAATGGCAAGGTAAAGGGTGACGTGCATGCCTCTGCCCACCTCGAGCTGGCAGAGAAAGCGGTTGTTACCGGCAATGTCTATTACCAGTTGATTGAGATGGCCATGGGCGCCTCGGTCAACGGCAATCTGGTGCGCAAGGATGAAACCAGTGGTTTGCTGACGCATGAGCAAAAGCAGCCAGAGAGTTCAATCGCAGGTGAAGATGAGGACAAGTCCGAATAGTTGATTGTTTTAGTCAGGAATACCATAATTTCCTGACAGCAATATCATGCCGGAGGCAGACTTTGAGTGTAGTTCAGCAACAAATGGCCACGCCGTTGTTTTTCACCGACAACGCAGTCGCAAAGGTGCGTGAGTTGATCGAGGAGGAGGAAAATCCCGATCTCAAGTTGCGTGTCTTTGTCACAGGCGGCGGCTGCTCCGGTTTCCAGTACGGCTTCTCGTTTGATGAAAGTCAGGAAGAAGATGACACCGTCATAGAACGGGATGGGGTCAAGCTGCTGGTGGATTCAATGAGCTATCAGTATCTGGTGGGCGCGACTATCGACTATCAGGAAGGGCTGCAGGGTTCACAGTTTGTCGTTCAGAACCCCAATGCGAGTTCGACCTGCGGTTGCGGCAGCTCATTTTCCATCTGAATCAGGGTGGATAAATTGCGCCCAGTATTCTCTCGCCCGAAGCGCCGGTGACTTCGGGCACGTTGCCCGGTAACTGAAGGATGGTTTGTCGGGCCAGCCAGGCGAACGCCACCGGCTCTACCCACTGAGGGTCAAGACCAAGATCCGCCGTGGTGTGTAGTGCGGCAGACCCAAGGCCTACCTTGAGCTCTCTCATCAGTAATCGATTGAAGGTGCCACCACCACAGGCATACACGGCCATGTCCGCATTTTCCTGTGGTAACTGCTGGAGAATGGTGGTCACGGTCAGTTGCAGCAGGGTTCTCTGCACGTCCTCGGCGGGTATCTCGTCGAAACGTTGAAGATGTGTGCGCACCCAGTCGATGTTGAAACGCTCTTTGCCCGTACTTTTCGGAGCTGGTTTGCTGAAGTAGGCGTCTGACAGCATGCTGGCAAGCAGTTCGGAATGGGTCGCGCCCTCACTGGCCATGTGGCCGTCTTCATCAAAATGCCGCCCGGTCTGGTCCAGGCACCAGGCGTCCAGCAGGGCATTGGCCGGGCCGGTATCGAAGCCGACGGCCGGCTTTCTCGATCCGGCCGGCAGCCAGGTGATATTGGCAATGCCACCGAGATTTAGAATGCATCTATCCTGAGTGGGTGAGGCAAAGAGCCAGCGATGAAAAGCGGGTACCAGGGGAGCGCCCTGTCCGCCGGAGGCAATATCCCGGCTGCGGAAATCGGCAACTGTACTGATCCCCAGGCGTTCGGATAGCCACGCGGCATTGCCGATCTGAAGGGAAAAGGGCGCATTGCCGGCTGGTTGGTGGCGAATGGTCTGGCCGTGGCTGCCGGCGGCCCGTATCTGTTTTGGGTTAATTCCCGACTGTTTAATCAGTTGGGCACCGGCTTCCGCAAAATGCTGGCCAACCAGGGTATCCAGTTCGCCCAGCTCATCCGGGTCTGCCTGGTTGCGTGTTGCCAGCAGTAACCGCTGGCGTAGTGCGTCGGCATAGGGTAGAGAGACGGTTTCGTGGACGGCCAGGCTGTTCGTGTCGAAAGACACCAGCACCGCATCAACTGCGTCCATGCTGGTGCCAGACATCAGGCCTAGCCAGTAGTCCATGCTTAGTTATCCGAGGCCAGAGCCAGCTGCTGATTGCTTTCGCGGAACACGTTGAACTGTGCCAGGCGCTGTTCGGTGAACTTCTGGAACCTTGCCATCTCGCTGTCCGGCACCGGCTTGGCGTCGGGGAGTTTTACCGTTCTTGAGTTTCTCGGCGCACCGTTGATCCGGAATTCGTAATGCAGGTGGGGTCCAGTCACCATGCCGGATGAGCCGACGTAGCCAATGGTTTCGCCCTGCTTGACCCGGGTACCGTTCTTGATGCCTTTGCCCAGTCGGCTCATATGTGCGTAAAGCGTTGTGATATTGTCGCCATGCTGCAGTACCACCGTCCGGCCGTAGCCGCCTTTCCAGCCAGCGAACTTCACCCGGCCACTACCGGCTGCCTTGATTGGGGTCCCCGGAGGTGCGGCATAGTCGGTACCTTCGTGTGGGCGAACCACATCGAGAACCGGGTGGCGACGTTGCAGGTTAAAGGGCGAGGAAACGCGGGCGTTGATCGGCACTCTCAGGAAGGCCTTGCGCATGCTCTTGCCGTCGGGTGAATAGTAGTCACTTTCTCCGTTCGCATCGGTATATAACAGCGCAAGGTTATCTTCTCCCCGGTTGATAAAGCGGGCAGAGAGAATTCGGCCGGTATCAAACTTTTCGCCATCAATATAAAGCTCTTCGTAAACCACTTCGAAGCTGTCGCCTTTTCTGACATCGTATACAAAGTCGATGTCCCAGCCGAAAATGCCGGCCAGTTCCATCGTCAGGCGATCATTCAGGCCGGCGTCTCTGGCTGAGAGGTATAAAGACCCGTCGATAACGCCTGCGGCGAATGCCGGTCTGGCTTCAGGTTCGCGAACGACGGTCTCACCAAGAAAGCCATCCTCCGTGCGCGCGATTTTGAGGGACTCCAACAAAGAGCGCTGGAGTTCAATCGCAACCAGTTCGCCCTCGGAGTTCACGCCGAACCGGATATCCTCGCCGGCATAAAGGCGTTGGAGCTTGTCGGCCTCGCCGTCACCGTGAATCACCGAAAGCATCAGGCCGTCGTTAAATCCCGCTTTCCGGAACAACGTGGAGAGTGTATCGCCAGATTTAATGGTGAATTCTTGCCACTGAATATCAGGCTCGGGTGCAACGTCTGCCTGAGCTGTCATTGGTTGGCTTTGGCTTTCAGTTGTTTGGCTTGTTGTCTCAGCCTCCGGAGCGGCGGGTTGGGTGCTGGCTTCCTGTGAGGATGCCCCGGAAATCAGGCCCTGCTCCAGGTCGACGGTGTAGCTCATCCGCTTGGCTTCAACGTCTGCGCTTGGGCTCATCAGGACAGCAGCAGAGACGATCACCGTGGCGGCTGCCGCCAGGGTAATGTGTGTTTTGGGGAATGTTTTCAGCACGTGGCTCACCCGTTTTAATCGGTAATCCAGTAATTTGTACCGGCTTATTAAAGCGCCAGGTCAAGTATAGACCAACAGAGTACCGCATATAACAGAATTGCGACAGTGTCCAACATTACAGTCGAGCGGCTGTGCTGGTCGTACAAACTGCGCTGCCGCTGCTATAATCCCGGGCTTTTCATGCTCTGACTGGTCGTTTTCTGAGCATTTCTACTGTACCAAGGGTGCCGGTAACTCACAGATTTCTTTTGTAGACCTCTGTAACCGGCTCCCGCATTATTGTCACAGACGGGGTGAGGGGTTCATGGCATCAATAGATGAAGCGCTGGCGATTATCAAACGGGGTATTGATGAGCTGATTCCAGAGGAAGACCTGGTTGAAAAGCTGAAAGAAGGTCGGCCGCTGCGAGTGAAGGCCGGCTTCGACCCAACCGCACCGGACCTACACCTCGGCCACACGGTTCTTATAAACAAACTGCGTCAGTTCCAGGACCTTGGGCACGAAGTTATTTTCCTGATTGGTGACTTTACCGGCATGATCGGTGACCCCACAGGAAAGAGTGCTACCCGGCCTCCGCTTACTGAAGATCAGGTGCGCGACAATGCGATTACCTATAAAGAGCAGGTGTTCAAGATTCTGGATCGGGAAAAAACCCGGGTTGTCTTCAACTCCGAGTGGATGAGCAAGATGACAGCGGCGGATATGATTCGCCTGGCCGGGCAATATACGGTTGCCCGTATGCTTGAGCGCGATGACTTTACCAAGCGCTATCGTTCCGAGCAGCCAATCGCTATTCATGAATTCCTCTATCCTCTGGTGCAGGGCTACGACTCAGTGGCGCTGGAAGCTGATATTGAGTTGGGTGGCACTGATCAGAAGTTCAATCTTCTGATGGGGCGGATTCTGCAAAAGCATTACGGCCAGAAACCGCAGGCCATCCTGACCGTCCCTATCCTTGAGGGGCTGGATGGTGTCCAGAAGATGTCCAAGTCTCTCGGTAACTATGTGGGGGTCAGCGACTCCCCGGGGGAGATGTATACCAAGCTGCTTTCCATGCCAGATGAGTTGCTGTGGCGCTACTTCGAGTTGCTCAGTTTCCGGCCGATGGCTGAGATCGAGCAATTCAAAGCCGCGGTTGCCGGCGGCGAAAACCCTCAGGACTATAAGAAGGTGCTCGCTGAAGAGTTGATTACCCGCTTCCATGATGAGGAGGCCGCAAAGACGGCTCATAAGTCGGCGGGTAATCGGGTTGCTCTCGGTGAGATTCCGGACAACGTACCGGTCGTGGAGGTTTCGCTGGAAGGTCAGGGTGAGATTCCGATGCCTGCGGTTCTGCGTCTTGCTGGTCTGGTGAAGAACGGTGCTGCGGCGCGTGACGTGCTTGGGCGTGGAGCGGTTTATGTGGATGGCCAGCAGTTTGAGGGGCAGCGCATGTTCGTAGCAGGGGATGAGTGTGTCATCCAGGCGGGTAAAAAGAAGATTGCCCGGGTGATAATTGTCGAGTGATTTTCGTGGCGTTTTGGCCAATCTGAATTTTTTTCAGATTGGCCGTTGACTCCTCGGCTGAGGTCTGTAGAATGCGCATCTCGCTTGAGGGGCAGGCCACTGAAAAGAGGCAAAACCTGAGCGATAACTGCTTGAAAGCGCTGAAGAAAATGTTTCAGAAAAACTTCAGAAAGCGGTTGACAGGAAGGCGGTTCAGTGTAGAATGCGCACCTCGAAACAGGCAGTAAGCCGGAGAGTTTTTCGGCGGTTTTCGGAAGCGAAAACAGCGAAAAATAAACGGTTGACAGGGCAGCGGAACGATGTAGAATACGCGGCCTTGATTGAGCAACAGCTCAAACGCTCTTTAAAAAGTTAACCAAGTAATTCGTGTGGGCGCTGGCCGAGGTATTTCGGACACGAAATATCAGGACAGTGACTCGTCGAAATTGAGTTTTGTCTTGAGCAAGAATTAAGAACTTTCGGGTTCTTGTATGATTTAAACTGAAGAGTTTGATCATGGCTCAGATTGAACGCTGGCGGCAGGCTTAACACATGCAAGTCGAGCGGTAACAGGGGTAGCTTGCTACCCGCTGACGAGCGGCGGACGGGTGAGTAATGCTTAGGAATCTGCCCAGTAGTGGGGGATAGCCCGGGGAAACCCGGATTAATACCGCATACGTCCTACGGGAGAAAGCAGGGGATCTTCGGACCTTGCGCTATTGGATGAGCCTAAGTCGGATTAGCTAGTTGGTGGGGTAAAGGCCTACCAAGGCGACGATCCGTAGCTGGTCTGAGAGGATGATCAGCCACATCGGGACTGAGACACGGCCCGAACTCCTACGGGAGGCAGCAGTGGGGAATATTGGACAATGGGGGCAACCCTGATCCAGCCATGCCGCGTGTGTGAAGAAGGCTTTCGGGTTGTAAAGCACTTTCAGTAGGGAGGAAAACCTTATGGTTAATACCCATGAGGCTTGACGTTACCTACAGAAGAAGCACCGGCTAACTCCGTGCCAGCAGCCGCGGTAATACGGAGGGTGCAAGCGTTAATCGGAATTACTGGGCGTAAAGCGCGCGTAGGTGGTTTGGTAAGCGAGATGTGAAAGCCCCGGGCTTAACCTGGGAACGGCATTTCGAACTGTCAGACTAGAGTGTGGTAGAGGGTAGTGGAATTTCCTGTGTAGCGGTGAAATGCGTAGATATAGGAAGGAACACCAGTGGCGAAGGCGGCTACCTGGACCAACACTGACACTGAGGTGCGAAAGCGTGGGGAGCAAACAGGATTAGATACCCTGGTAGTCCACGCCGTAAACGATGTCAACTAGCCGTTGGGACTCTTGAAGTCTTAGTGGCGCAGCTAACGCACTAAGTTGACCGCCTGGGGAGTACGGCCGCAAGGTTAAAACTCAAATGAATTGACGGGGGCCCGCACAAGCGGTGGAGCATGTGGTTTAATTCGACGCAACGCGAAGAACCTTACCTGGCCTTGACATCCAGAGAACTTTCCAGAGATGGATTGGTGCCTTCGGGAACTCTGAGACAGGTGCTGCATGGCCGTCGTCAGCTCGTGTCGTGAGATGTTGGGTTAAGTCCCGTAACGAGCGCAACCCCTATCCCTGGTTGCTAGCAGGTAATGCTGAGAACTCCAGGGAGACTGCCGGTGACAAACCGGAGGAAGGTGGGGATGACGTCAGGTCATCATGGCCCTTACGGCCAGGGCTACACACGTGCTACAATGGCGCGTACAGAGGGCTGCCAACTCGCGAGAGTGAGCCAATCCCTTAAAACGCGTCGTAGTCCGGATCGGAGTCTGCAACTCGACTCCGTGAAGTCGGAATCGCTAGTAATCGCGAATCAGAATGTCGCGGTGAATACGTTCCCGGGCCTTGTACACACCGCCCGTCACACCATGGGAGTGGATTGCACCAGAAGTAGTTAGTCTAACCTTCGGGAGGACGATTACCACGGTGTGGTTCATGACTGGGGTGAAGTCGTAACAAGGTAGCCGTAGGGGAACCTGCGGCTGGATCACCTCCTTAAACGAAGCCGAATGCTTCGGTCAGAGTCCACACGAATTACTTGGTTGGCTAATAAAGAGAGCAGATGGGTCGTTGCAGGCCCGTGTTTTGGGTCTGTAGCTCAGGTGGTTAGAGCGCACCCCTGATAAGGGTGAGGTCGGTGGTTCAAGTCCACCCAGACCCACCAGAATTATCCAGCTCAGCGTTATCGAATGACTTGCATAGCAGGCTATGCGGCGCCATTCGATGCCTTGATCTGAATAATTCTTGTAGATAGCTTCTTGGGGCTATAGCTCAGCTGGGAGAGCGCCTGCCTTGCACGCAGGAGGTCGGCAGTTCGATCCTGCCTAGCTCCACCAAACTTTACTGACTAACTTCGGTTAGCAGTGTGCAGAAACAAGTGTTTCAACTTAATGAAAGTTCGAAGCCCTTCTTTCTGATCACTGGGTCAGATTTGCTCTTTAACAAATTGGACGAGATAGAACACGAATATTTTTCTCTCATTATCTCCGAGAGAAAATGTTCAAAGTGATAGCGATTTCAAGCGTTATCCGGTGTTGTCGTTGAAGTGGTTGTTCTATTGCTTCAAGTGACTGTCTCGAAGATGCCTCGGAATCAGGCTTGCCTGGTGAAGAGTGTGGATTCGTGATCAGTTGTCTTGGGGTTATATAGTCAAGCAACTAAGCGCATACGGTGGATGCCTTGGCAGTCAGAGGCGATGAAAGACGTGGAAGCCTGCGATAAGGTTCGGGGAGCTGGCAAACGAGCTGTGATCCGGACATCTCTGAATGGGGAAACCCACCAACCTTCGGGTTGGTATCTTACACTGAATCCATAGGTGTAAGAGGCGAACCAGGGGAACTGAAACATCTAAGTACCCTGAGGAAAAGAAATCAACCGAGATTCCCTAAGTAGCGGCGAGCGAACGGGGACCAGCCCTTAAGCTGAACAACTGGTAGGAGAAGGCTCTGGAAAGTGCCGCCATAGTGGGTGATAGCCCCGTATCCGAAACCTGAGTTCAGTGAAATCGAGTAGGTCGGCGCACGAGAAACGTTGACTGAACATGGGGGGACCATCCTCCAAGGCTAAATACTCCTGACTGACCGATAGTGAACCAGTACCGTGAGGGAAAGGCGAAAAGAACCCCTGTGAGGGGAGTGAAATAGACCCTGAAACCGTATGCGTACAAGCAGTCGGAGCAGACTTGTTCTGTGACGGCGTACCTTTTGTATAATGGGTCAGCGACTTATGTTCAGTGGCGAGGTTAACCGTTTAGGGGAGCCGTAGGGAAACCGAGTCTGAATAGGGCGAATTAGTCGCTGGGCATAGACCCGAAACCGGGCGATCTATCCATGAGCAGGTTGAAGGTGCCGTAACAGGCACTGGAGGACCGAACCCACTGTCGTTGAAAAGCCAGGGGATGACTTGTGGATCGGAGTGAAAGGCTAATCAAGCCCGGAGATAGCTGGTTCTCCCCGAAAGCTATTTAGGTAGCGCCTCGGACGAATACCACAGGGGGTAGAGCACTGTTTGGGCTAGGGGGTCATCTCGACTTACCAACCCCATGCAAACTCCGAATACCTGTGAGTACTATCCGGGAGACACACGGCGGGTGCTAACGTCCGTCGTGAAGAGGGAAACAACCCAGACCGCCAGCTAAGGTCCCAAAGTACCAGTTAAGTGGGAAACGATGTGGGAAGGCTCAGACAGCTAGGAGGTTGGCTTAGAAGCAGCCACCCTTTAAAGAAAGCGTAATAGCTCACTAGTCGAGTCGGCCTGCGCGGAAGATGTAACGGGGCTCAAACTGGTCACCGAAGCTGCGGCTGCATACTTTGTATGCGGGGTAGGGGAGCGTTCTGTAAGCCTGCGAAGGTGTGTTGAGAAGCATGCTGGAGGTATCAGAAGTGCGAATGCTGACATGAGTAACGACAATGCGGGTGAAAAACCCGCACGCCGGAAGACCAAGGGTTCCTGCGCAACGCTAATCGGCGCAGGGTGAGTCGGCCCCTAAGGCGAGACCGAAAGGTGTAGTCGATGGGAAACGGGTTAATATTCCCGTACCTTGGATAGCTGCGATGGAGAGACGGAGAAGGCTAGGTGAGCCGGGCGACGGTTGCCCCGGTTTAAGCATGTAGGGAGTGGACTTAGGCAAATCCGGGTCCACAATCCCGAGACGCGACGACGAGTGCCCAAGGGCGCGAAGTCATTGATGCCCTGCTTCCAGGAAAATCTTCTAAGCTTCAGGCTATTCGAGACCGTACCCCAAACCGACACAGGTGGTCAGGTAGAGAATACCAAGGCGCTTGAGAGAACTCGGGTAAAGGAACTAGGCAAAATGGTGCCGTAACTTCGGGAGAAGGCACGCCGGTGTGTACGTGAAGCCCCTGCGGGTGGAGCGGAAGCCGGTCGAAGATACCAGGCCCCTGCGACTGTTTATTAAAAACACAGCACTCTGCAAACACGAAAGTGGACGTATAGGGTGTGACGCCTGCCCGGTGCCGGAAGGTTAATTGATGGGGTTAGCATTCGTGCGAAGCTCTTGATCGAAGCCCCGGTAAACGGCGGCCGTAACTATAACGGTCCTAAGGTAGCGAAATTCCTTGTCGGGTAAGTTCCGACCTGCACGAATGGCGTAACGATGGGGGCGCTGTCTCTACCCGAGACTCAGTGAAATTGAAATCGCCGTGAAGATGCGGTGTATCCGCGGCTAGACGGAAAGACCCCGTGAACCTTTACTATAGCTTCACAGTGAACTTTGAGCATGCTTGTGTAGGATAGCTGGGAGGCTTTGAAACCGGGACGCCAGTTCCGGTGGAGCCAACCTTGAAATACCAGCCTGGCATGTTTGAGGTTCTAACTCTGGCCCCTTATCGGGGTTGAGGACACTGTGTGGTGGGTAGTTTGACTGGGGCGGTCTCCTCCCAAAGCGTAACGGAGGAGCACAAAGGTGGGCTAAGCACGGTCGGACATCGTGCGGTTAGTGTAATGGCACAAGCCCGCTTGACTGCGAGACAGACACGTCGAGCAGGTACGAAAGTAGGTCATAGTGATCCGGTGGTTCTGTATGGAAGGGCCATCGCTCAACGGATAAAAGGTACTCCGGGGATAACAGGCTGATACCGCCCAAGAGTTCACATCGACGGCGGTGTTTGGCACCTCGATGTCGGCTCATCACATCCTGGGGCTGAAGCCGGTCCCAAGGGTATGGCTGTTCGCCATTTAAAGTGGTACGCGAGCTGGGTTTAGAACGTCGTGAGACAGTTCGGTCCCTATCTGCCGTGGACGTTGGAGATTTGAGGAAAGCTGCTCCTAGTACGAGAGGACCGGAGTGGACGAACCTCTGGTGTTCGGGTTGTCACGCCAGTGGCATTGCCCGGTAGCTATGTTCGGACAGGATAACCGCTGAAAGCATCTAAGCGGGAAGCCCCTTCCAAGATGAGATCTCCCCGAGGCCTCGAGCCTCCTGAAGAGCCGTTCAAGACCAGGACGTTGATAGGTCGGGTGTGTAAGCGCTGCGAGGCGTTGAGCTAACCGATACTAATTGCTCGTGCGGCTTGACTATATAACACCCAAGACAATTGCGGATGACGCAGAGCCTAACCGCTCAATCGAAATCAACATCACTCAGTTCCTTCTCGTCCCCCAGTGATCAACCGTTTTGCCTGACGACCATAGCGGTCTGGAACCACCTGATCCCATCCCGAACTCAGAAGTGAAACAGACCTGCGCCGATGGTAGTGTGGCGTTGCCCATGTGAGAGTAGGTCATCGTCAGGCGCCTAATACCTAAAACCCCCGACAGCTTC